>NZ_JAUCGQ010000007.1 GCF_030362835.1 Cellulomonas alba | reverse complement strand
TGAACCGCCCCGGGTTCAGTGGAGGCTCGGTTCTCTGGTTTCGGCCGTCGTGACGGCCGGGTTCTGACGGTAGTAGTTCGCTTCGTGCTCGGCTGGCGGGATGTCGCCGAGCTCGGTGTGCAGACGCCGCTTGTTGAACCAGTCGACGTACTCCAGGGTGGCGATCTCGACGTCGTCCAGGGTCCGCCACGGGCCCTTGCGGCGGATCAGCTCGTTCTTGAACAGCCCGATCGTCGACTCGGCCATCGCGTTGTCATACGCATCCGCCACGGACCCGATCGAGGCCCGCATGCCCAGGGCGGCGAGCCGCTCGGTCAGCGCCAGGGAGACGTATTGCGCTCCCGCATCGGAGTGGTGGATCAGCCCGGACAGGTCGACGACCCCGGCCCGCCCGCGCGCCCAGACGGCCATCTCGAGGGTGTCGGTGACCAGGTCGGCACGCATGCGGGTGTCGGCCTTCCAGCCCACGATCATCCGCGAGAACACATCGATGACGAACGCGACGTAGCTGAAGCCGGCCCACGTGCGCACGTAGGTGAAGTCAGCGACCCACAGCTGGTTCGGCGCGGTCGCGGTGAACGCCCGGTTGACCAGGTCGCCTGCGCGAACCCCGTCCTTGGTCGGGATCGTGGTCCGCTTCGCCCGGCCGCGGACCACGCCGCGCAGCCCGTGCTCGCGCATCAGACGCTCGACCGTGCAGCGCGCGACCGGGTGCCCGACCCGGTGCAGGTGCTTCCACATCTTGCGGGCGCCGTAGACGCCGTAGTTCGCCGCATGCTCGACCGTGATCACCTCGCCCAACGCCGCGTCCGCGACCGCGCGCGCCGAAGGCGGACGTGTCTTGGCGGCGTAGTACGTGCTCGGGGCGACCTGCAGGTCCTTGCAGATCGGCTCGACCCCGAACTCGGCACGGTGGGCGTCGATGAACGCCACTACCTGGTCGACGGGCGGTCGAGCTCCGCCGCGAAGAAAGCTGACGCCGACCGCAGGATCGCGTTCGAGCGACGCAGCTCACGCACCTCTCGCTCGAGCTCGGCGATCCGCTGCGCGTCCGCGGTCGTCGTCCCGGGCCGCTGACCCGAGTCGATCTCAGCCTGGTTGACCCAGTTGCGCAGCGTCTCGGGATTGATCCCGAGCTGCTGACCGACCCGGGCCAACGCTCCGACCCGCGTCGCCGGATCACGACGCAGATCGACCGCCATCCGGATCGCGCGCTCCCGAAGCTCGTCCGGGTACTTCCTCGGTGCAGCCATGACTCTCATCCTCCGGGGATTGAGAGCCTCCACGGAACCCGGGGCGGTTCA
>NZ_JAUCGQ010000006.1 GCF_030362835.1 Cellulomonas alba | reverse complement strand
CCGGGGAAACAGAAAGAGCCACCCCGGTGTGGGGTGGCTCTTTCTGAAGGGTGTTCGGCGGCGTCCTACTCTCCCACACCCTGGCGGGTGCAGTACCATCGGCGCTGAAGGGCTTAGCTTCCGGGTTCGGAATGGGACCGGGCGTTTCCCCTTCGCTATGACCGCCGTAACGTTGTCGAGTTGTCAAACGGGTTCCCGTTCGTTGCTCGGGAACCGCACAGTGGACGCGTAGCACAAGATAGTTGTGGTGAAGTTGTCGGCTGATTAGTACCGGTCAGCTGCGACGGTCGTTGGTCCCGTCTTCCACGTCCGGCCTATCTACCCAGTGGTCTAGCTGGGAGCCTCTCGGGGCGAGCCCCGTGGAAACCTCATCTTGAAGCAGGCTTCCCGCTTAGATGCTTTCAGCGGTTATCCCTTCCGAACGTAGCCAACCAGCCGTGCTCCTGGCGGAACAACTGGCACACCAGAGGTTCGTCCGTCCCGGTCCTCTCGTACTAGGGACAGCCCTTCTCAAGTTTCCTGCGCGCGCAGCGGATAGGGACCGAACTGTCTCACGACGTTCTAAACCCAGCTCGCGTACCGCTTTAATGGGCGAACAGCCCAACCCTTGGGACCTACTCCAGCCCCAGGATGCGACGAGCCGACATCGAGGTGCCAAACCATGCCGTCGATATGGACTCTTGGGCAAGATCAGCCTGTTATCCCCGGGGTACCTTTTATCCGTTGAGCGACGGCGCTTCCACAAGCCACCGCCGGATCACTAGTCCCGACTTTCGTCCCTGCTCGACCTGTCGGTCTCACAGTCAAGCTCCCTTGTGCACTTGCACTCGCCACCTGATTGCCAACCAGGCTGAGGGAACCTTTGGGCGCCTCCGTTACATTTTGGGAGGCAACCGCCCCAGTTAAACTACCCACCAGGCACTGTCCCTAGTCCGGATCACGGACCGAGGTTAGATGTCCAGAGCGACCAGAGTGGTATTTCAACGTTGACTCCACCGACACTGGCGTGCCGGCTTCACAGTCTCCCACCTATCCTACACAAGCCGCACCGAACACCAATACCAAGCTATAGTAAAGGTCCCGGGGTCTTTCCGTCCTGCTGCGCGTAACGAGCATCTTTACTCGTAGTGCAATTTCGCCGAGTTCGCGGTTGAGACAGCGGAGAAGTCGTTACGCCATTCGTGCAGGTCGGAACTTACCCGACAAGGAATTTCGCTACCTTAGGATGGTTATAGTTACCACCGCCGTTTACTGGGGCTTAAATTCTGAGCTTCGCCTTGCGGCTGACCCGTCCTCTTAACCTTCCAGCACCGGGCAGGCGTCAGTCCGTATACATCGTCTTGCGACTTCGCACGGACCTGTGTTTTTAGTAAACAGTCGCTTCTCCCTGGTCTCTGCGGCCCTCCACGCTCCCCGGGCAAGCCGGTTCACGCTTCAGGCCCCCCTTCTCCCGAAGTTACGGGGGCATTTTGCCGAGTTCCTTAACCACGATTTGCTCGATCGCCTTGGTATTCTCTACCTGACCACCTGAGTCGGTTTGGGGTACGGGCGGCTAGTCCCTCGCGTCGAGGCTTTTCTAGGCAGCATAGGATCACCATGTTCCCGCGTTCGCGGTCACCGTCGGCTCTCAGGCTGTGTGAGCTGCGGATTTGCCTACAGCTCGCCCTACGACCTTGGACGTGGACAACCATCGCCACGCCTGGCTACCTTCCTGCGTCACCCCTGTTAATACGCTTACCTACTACCGGTTCGGGTTCCGTGCTCCCCTGCCCGGTGTCCCCGAAGGGACGGTGGGCAGGCTCGGACGGTTAGCATCACCGGGCTCGGTATGGGCGGTCCTTCGCCGGTACGGGAATATCAACCCGTTGTCCATCGACTACGCCTGTCGGCCTCGCCTTAGGTCCCGACTTACCCAGGGCGGATTAACCTGGCCCTGGAACCCTTGGTCATTCGGCGGACGGGTTTCTCACCCGTCATTCGCTACTCATGCCTGCATTCTCACTCGTGTGGCGTCCACCGCTGGGTTACCCCGCGACTTCACCCGCCACACGACGCTCCCCTACCCATCCACGCACCTGAACCACGAAGGCTTAGTTGTCGCGTGAATGCCACAGCTTCGGCGGTGTGCTTGAGCCCCGCTACATTGTCGGCGCGGAATCACTTGACCAGTGAGCTATTACGCACTCTTTCAAGGGTGGCTGCTTCTAAGCCAACCTCCTGGTTGTCTGTGCAACTCCACATCCTTTCCCACTTAGCACACGCTTAGGGGCCTTAGCTGGTGGTCTGGGCTGTTTCCCTCTCGACTACGGAGCTTATCCCCCGCAGTCTCACTGCCACGCTCTGGCTTACCGGCATTCGGAGTTTGGCTAACGTCAGTAACCTGGTGGGGCCCATCGGCTATCCAGTAGCTCTACCTCCGGCAAGAAACACGTGACGCTGCACCTAAATGCATTTCGGGGAGAACCAGCTATCACGGAGTTTGATTGGCCTTTCACCCCTAACCACAGGTCATCCCCCAGGTTTTCAACCCTGGTGGGTTCGGGCCTCCACGCGGTCTTACCCGCGCTTCACCCTGCCCATGGCTAGATCACTCCGCTTCGGGTCTAGAGCACGCGACTGAATCGCCCTATTCGGACTCGCTTTCGCTACGGCTCCCCCACACGGGTTAACCTCGCCACGTACCACTAACTCGCAGGCTCATTCTTCAAAAGGCACGCCGTCACCCCAGCTAGGGAGGCTCCGACGGATTGTAGGCACACGGTTTCAGGTACTATTTCACTCCCCTCCCGGGGTACTTTTCACCTTTCCCTCACGGTACTTGTCCGCTATCGGTCACCAGGTAGTATTTAGGCTTACACAGTGGTCTGTGCAGATTCACTCCAGGTTTCTCGGGCCCGGAGCTACTTGGGAACACCGCACGGGAGGCCGCGTCATTTCGTCTACGGGGGTACCACCCTCTGTGCCGGGCCTTTCAATGCCCTTCGACTATGACACGACTTTCTGACTCCCTGCTGACACGGCAGTATCAGCTGGCGGGTCCCACAACCCCGAGTGCGCAACGCCTGCCGGCTTTCACACGCACACGGTTTGGCCTGATCCGCTTTCGCTCGCCACTACTCACGGAATATCTCTTCCTGCCGGTACTGAGATGTTTCACTTCCCGGCGTTCCCTCCACTCACCCTATATATTCAGGTGAGGGTCGTACCACATGACTGGTACGGGGTTTCCCCATTCGGACATCCTCGGATCACGGTTCGCTTGTCAACTCCCCGAGGCTTTTCGCAGACTGCCACGTCCTTCTTCGGCTCCTGGTGCCAAGGCATCCACCCTGTGCCCTTATAAACTTGACCACAAAGACTATTTCAAAGATGCTCGCGTCCACTGTGCAGTTCTCAACCAACGACCGGGATCCACACCCAGCCCGGCGCCTACCCCCACCAGCCGCCACCCCCGACAGGGGAAGCAGCTGGGCGAGCGGTTCATCCGAACCCGTGCGGTCCGCAGTCCCACCACCACCACGCCCGCTCGCAAGCGAAACCCGGTGAGGCGCGACCCCGAGGCACAACAACCTTCCGGCTGTTCCCTCAGGACCCAACAGCGTGCCAAGCCCACCCGATCACCGGCAGACCTCCGTTCCCTCCCCACAGCAAGCTGCAGGCGTACTAAGAGCCCACCGACCACCAGGCCGGCCATAGTCGATGTTCCACCCTCGAGCACCACCCCCAGCTCATCCGGCCAGGGCGTGGGCCTGGACGCCACCAACCACCCATGACAGGTGCGCTGCGGCGCCAGATGCTCCTTAGAAAGGAGGTGATCCAGCCGCACCTTCCGGTACGGCTACCTTGTTACGACTTAGTCCCAATCGCCAGTCCCACCTTCGACGGCTCCCCCCACAAGGGTTAGGCCACCGGCTTCGGGTGTTACCGACTTTCGTGACTTGACGGGCGGTGTGTACAAGGCCCGGGAACGTATTCACCGCAGCGTTGCTGATCTGCGATTACTAGCGACTCCGACTTCATGGGGTCGAGTTGCAGACCCCAATCCGAACTGAGACCGGCTTTTTGGGATTCGCTCCACCTTACGGTATCGCAGCCCTTTGTACCGGCCATTGTAGCATGCGTGAAGCCCAAGACATAAGGGGCATGATGATTTGACGTCATCCCCACCTTCCTCCGAGTTGACCCCGGCAGTCTCCCATGAGTCCCCGGCATAACCCGCTGGCAACATGGGACGAGGGTTGCGCTCGTTGCGGGACTTAACCCAACATCTCACGACACGAGCTGACGACAACCATGCACCACCTGTACACCGACCTTACGGGGAGCACATCTCTGCACTTTTCCGGTGTATGTCAAGCCTTGGTAAGGTTCTTCGCGTTGCATCGAATTAATCCGCATGCTCCGCCGCTTGTGCGGGCCCCCGTCAATTTCTTTGAGTTTTAGCCTTGCGGCCGTACTCCCCAGGCGGGGCACTTAATGCGTTTGCTGCGGCACGGAACCCGTGGAATGGGACCCACACCTAGTGCCCAACGTTTACGGCATGGACTACCAGGGTATCTAATCCTGTTCGCTCCCCATGCTTTCGCTCCTCAGCGTCAGTTGCGGCCCAGTGACCTGCCTTCGCCATCGGTGTTCCTCCTGATATCTGCGCATTCCACCGCTACACCAGGAATTCCAGTCACCCCTACCGCACTCTAGTCTGCCCGTACCCACTGCAAGCCCCAGGTTGAGCCTGAGGATTTCACAGCAGACGCGACAAACCGCCTACGAGCTCTTTACGCCCAATAATTCCGGACAACGCTTGCGCCCTACGTATTACCGCGGCTGCTGGCACGTAGTTAGCCGGCGCTTCTTCTGCAGGTACCGTCACTTTCGCTTCTTCCCTGCCGAAAGAGGTTTACAACCCGAAGGCCTTCATCCCTCACGCGGCGTCGCTGCATCAGGCTTTCGCCCATTGTGCAATATTCCCCACTGCTGCCTCCCGTAGGAGTCTGGGCCGTGTCTCAGTCCCAGTGTGGCCGGTCGCCCTCTCAGGCCGGCTACCCGTCGTCGCCTTGGTAGGCCATCACCCCACCAACAAGCTGATAGGCCGCGAGCCCATCCCCCACCGAAAAACTTTCCACACACTCCGCATGCGCAGGTGTGTCGTATCCGGTATTAGACCCCGTTTCCAAGGCTTATCCCGAAGTGAAGGGCAGGTTGCTCACGTGTTACTCACCCGTTCGCCACTGATCAGACCAGCAAGCTGGCCATCACCGTTCGACTTGCATGTGTTAAGCACGCCGCCAGCGTTCGTCCTGAGCCAGAATCAAACTCTCCGTCAATGTCTACCTGGCACCCACCAACCGAAACCAGCAGGCAACCGACACAACAAAGAAACCCCAACCACAAAAGCCAGGGCCATCAGATTCGGCATCAAAAACCAGACTCATCCGACGGGGGTCGAACAAGCCCGGTCAATCAACGCCAACACCCACCCAGGCAAACACCCAGGCGAGCCATATTGGCATCGACTACTTGGCACACTGTTGAGTTCTCAAGGAACAGACGCGCATC
>NZ_JAUCGQ010000005.1 GCF_030362835.1 Cellulomonas alba | reverse complement strand
CACCGCGGGACGCCCGGAGTTGTCCGCCGGGACGCGGAGCACCGACAGGTCGGCCTCCGGGCTGAGCACGCGCAGCTCGAAGTAGTCGTACGCGACGGCCTCGCCACGCTCGTTGTTGAAGGAACCGACGTTGCGGTCCACACGGAGGGCCGTGCCCTCGACGATGCCGTACTCGATCTTCTGCGCAGCCATGCCGCACCTGCTTCCGGTAGTCGATGTTCCGGCCTGCCAGCCGGTCCGTTGCCTTGCAGGGAGAGTCCTACCAGCCGTGACGCGCACCACAGCACGAGAACCGGACACAGGCGCGACGGTTCAGCCGATCGGCCTAGTTCACCGGCACAACTAAACGGCCCGCAGGGGAGCCCGCCGAGTTATGGGACAGAGAACAAGCCCCCTGCCCCGGCGGGTCGCCCTAACCAGCCCAAGACGCCCTGCAGGGGCGCGACGCCCCTGCACCCCCGCTGCCGCGGCCCTGACGGGCCTTGCCCTCAGCCTCGACGCTTGCGGGCCTTGACCGTGGTCGGGGTGCTGCCGTCCTCCCAGCTCGTCGGCGCGTTCGCGGGTGCCTCCTTGCCGAACCAGCTCCACACAGCCGCAGGGGTGATCTCGCCCTGGCCGCGGCGCTCACGGCACACGTAGTCGGGCTGCGCGAACCCGTTCTGATTGCGGCACAGCTCGCCCGGAGCTGCGTCGCACAGGGCGCACGGGAGCTTCCAGGAGTCCTCGAGGCTCAGCGGGTCGGGCCGCAGCTCGAGCGGCACGTCCACCGCCGGGGCCGCGACCGGCGCCGACGGCTGCACGTCCTCGAGCTGCTTCGCCGGGACAACCGCGGTTGCCGGGCACAGCCGCGCGTAGTTCATCGACTCGCGCAGCAGCTGCTCCGCGCGGTCGCCGTAGACCTTGGAGGCGCCCTGCTTCGAGATCCCCAGCAGCTCGCCCAGCTCAGGCCAGCTCGAGCCCGTGATGCGCAGCTCCGCGACGAGCGCGGCGCGTGCCTCGCGGAGATCTTCCTCGAGGTAGCGCAGCTGCTCGAGGGCCGCTCGCCGGTCGCCGTGGTCGGACCGCTCGAGCGCGGCCGCCGAGTGCGACCGAGCGCGCGAAAGCCAGTGTCCGGAGTGGGTCATCGGGTCATGCATGGTTGTCTCCCTCGTCGTGGTCCGGGCCTTGCAGGCCCTAGCCTAGACAACCCAGGTTGTCCAAACCGGACAACCGCGGTTGTCGTGAGGGTGATAACGGCAGTCAAGCGCCGGCGGTGACTCAGTGGAGCCGCGCGAGCACCCGACGCCCGTCCGGCCCGACGCCGGACGGGATGACCCAGGGACGCCGCAGCTCGAGGAACCGCGCGAGATCGCGCGCCAGCTGCACGCCGTCGTTGACGACGACCGTGCCGCCGGACAGCCCGCCGCCGGAGGCGCCGAGGGAACGCAGCGGGTGGCGCCGGATCGCCAGCCCGTACCGGGCGGCCTGCTCGGCGTGCCGCGCAGCTCGAGCACGGTGCACGTGCCGCAGGACGCGCCGCAGCTGCACGTAGTCCTCCTTCGGCACGTCCAGCTCGACGACCCCCGGCCGCAGGCCCCAGTAGCCCCAGAACCGGCCCGGACCGGCGTCCTGTGCCCGCCAGATCGCGGGCACGACGTGCTGGTACTCCTTGCCGTCGGTCGTCTTGGCAGAGTGCCCGAGGAAGTAAGTCGCGATGCGCCGCGGGTCGGAGAACCGCGTGCCGGAGTAGTCGATGCCGGTACCGGCAGCGACGTGCCGGTCGTACTCACCCATGTCGATGTAGGCGAAAGCGTCGCGCTCGCTCAGCGAGTCGAGCACCACGTCAGCCCAGGTACGCGACAGCCAGTCCTCGAACGCGACACCACCGACGAGCGCGGGGAAGCGCATCAGGGCGTGCACGTGCGGGGCGCCCCGGCGCTGAAACTCGAGCTTCCAGAGCCCCACCCAGGCGATGCCCGCGTGCCGGAACCGCAGCCGCAGCCGCTCGAGCAGGTACTTCAGGCGCGCGCCGGTCGGGGTGACGATCTCCCACCAGCCGGGCAGCGTCAGGGTCACCATGCCGAGGGTCCCGTCGGTCCACTCGGAGAAGTCGAGCGTCGGGACGGTACGGAACATCCGGGAACGGGACTTGGCCGACCAGTGCGTGACCGCGCGGCGCGTCGACGCGACGCCCTCGAGCTCGAGCTGAACGGGCGCGGACAGCTCGGGGGACGCGAAGCCCTCGACGAGCTGGGAGGCGTCGAGCCCGTCGCCCTGGTCCATGCGGCCGACCTGCACCACTCGAAGCTGCGCCGTCCCGGGGGAGACCGCCAGCCGGAACGTCAGCTGTGCGCTGTACGGGTCGGCGGCAGCCTCGAGCGCCAGCCCGTCACGCACGGCCAGCACGGCACGCTTGACGTCGAGCAACCCGAGTTGTCTACGGGGTGCAGCTCGCTCGACCAGCTCGCGGAACGCGAGGTACGCGTCAAGGTCGCGCGGCGTGTCCTGGCCCGTGTGGGCGGGACGTGTCACGATGTGCAACGGGGCTCCCTACAGCCTCTCGGAACGGGCCAGGTGGTGAGATACCTGGCCCGTTCGTCTGTCTAGCGCCGGTGACCCCGACCAGGGGGGAGGCGCGCCGTTCTAGCCCGGTCCCGCGGACCGGAGGCAGCTGCTACGCGGTCAGTCGCTGCCGCGGCGGCGGGGGACGCCAGCCGGGAATCGGCGGCAGATCGAGCGCCGCGTGCCGCTCCGGGGTGCACGCCTCGCGACGAGTGGTGCCACCGCAGTCCACGCACGCACCACCGGTCGGCGGGTGCCCGATCCGCGGAGTGTCGGCGTGCGTGTCGTAGGCGCCCCAGCCGGACAGCCTCGTGGGCAGGAACACCCGCCGCTTGAGGACCTTCTCCGGGGTGCCATCGACCGGGATAGACGTGGTGTCGAGGACGCCGCACAGGATCGTGACGGGCCGGGGCCAGAACTCCCCGGCGACCTTCCGCTTGCCCAGCGCGTGCACGCCGACGACGGCCTGAGTGACCTCACGCACGCGCACGTCAGCTCGAGCGAACGCGGGAGCCGTCCAGCGCAGCGTGACCCCCGAGTGCCGCAGCGTCTGGAGGAACACGTCGAACTCGCGCGGGATCAGCATCGAGTCGCGCGAGCTGAACACGACCGCGATCTCGTCGATCAGGACCGTGCAGTCGCGCAGCTCGAGCAGGTGCCGAAGGGAGCGGATCTCCTTGGACTCGCCGTGCTCGGACTTGATCGGCACCGTCGAGTAGACCTCGCGGCCGCGCTTCATGTCCTGGATCGCACACGAGACGGCAACCAGGGTTTTCCCGACGCCGTTCGCGCCCGTGAACCCCACGATGGGGCAGCCCTCGATCACGGGAGGTCCGTCCCATCGGGAGCGGTCGTGGGTGCGGGTCCCCGCCGGGGTCCTGCGGAACCCCGGCGGGAACCCACCGCATTCCACGTGACGCGCGCCGCGACGACGACCGCCACCACCACGACGACCAGGAGCGCCAGGAACACAACCAGAGCGACGACGACAGCCAGCAGGGCGCTCACACGCCACCACCTCCCACAGTGATGAACGACAGGACGATGCGAGTGCCCTGGACACCGAGGGAGATGACCCAGAACACGAGGATGACGCCGAGAGCCATCGAGAGCTGGTCGAACGGCACGAGCGGCGAGAAGTAGCCGACGTGGGACATGACCGTGGTCACCTGGCCGGGCACCGAGTTGAGGAAGTTCTGCGTCGACTGGTCAAGCGCCGGGATCCAGGCGAGCATCGCCGCCAGGGTGTGCAAGAACCAGTTGCAGATCGCTGACGTGATCACTTGACCGGCTCCGCTGCCTCGACACGAATGGTCTTGAGGACCATGCGGACCCCGCCGACGGCGGCGCCCAGGATGAACGCGACGCCGATGATGCCGCGGATGGTGTGCACCCCGTCGGACTGCCACCAGCCGTCGCAGGTCGTCACCACGAAGTGCTGCGGGGAGTAGTCGGTGCCGCCGTAGCTGACGGGCAACGACGTGTCCACGAGCGGCCCGCACGACTGGCTCGGCGGCAGGAACATCGACGGGGTGAGGGTGCCGAAGAACCCGCCGATGCTGCCCAAGCTGGTGGCGTTCCACGCGTTGCGCACGCTGTCGGTGTCCAAGGCGCCCTGCGGGACGAACTCGTGCTCGAGGCCGCAGGTGATCGACTTGTAGTACCACCACGGGTTGACCAGCGAGGACCACGCGAACGGCGGGGGACAGTCCGGGTCCTGCGGGATGTTCGGGTCCGGGTTCGGGTTCGGGTTGGGATCCGTCGGGGCGTCGGTCAGCGGGTCGCCGGTCTTGGGGTTGCTGTAGACCTTGGTGTCGATGTGCGCGTACATCGAGCACTCGGTGAGCGCGAGCTCGTGCGGGCCGTACATGCACCGGTACCGGTCGCCCGTGTCGGCCGGGGCGTTGCTCGTGCCGTGGTTGGTCTTGTTCCACCAGTCGAGGCACTTCGTCGGGTCCGACAGACACGACAGGTAGGTCGAGTCGTTCGGCGCCTTCTGACGCTCGAGCTGCAACTCACACGTGCCGGCGGCGCAGTCGGGGTACGCCTGCTTGGTCGTGCCGACCTCGGTCGGGAGCACCCACTTGTAGACCAGGCGCGTCGTGCCGTCCGACAGGTTCAGCTCGTCGATCTGGAACGACGACGGACCGGACGCGCACGGAGCGGCGGGGAACTGCGGCCAAGCACCCGCGTCGCCCTCGTGGAACGTCGCGGAGGTGACCATGCCCGAGCCGCCACCGATGCAGGAGTACGTGTTGACCCACTGCCGCGCGGGGTGCGGGTCGACGTCCGGCGGGCGCATCGGGTCGCCCTTGGGGTAGTAGGTCGCGATCAGCGTCGGACCCTGGAAGAGCTGCAGGCGAGGCATCTTCGACGTGGAGCCACCCGAGACCGTAACCGGGTTCTCCTTCGGAAGAGAGCCCGCCGTGCACGAGTTCGGCCACCACTGCGTGGAGTTCGCCAGGTTCGGAATCGACGGCGCGACGAAGCCCGTACCGAGGCCGAGCGAGTTCATGTTGGCGGGCATGACGACCGTCGCGCTGCCACCCTGCGGCGCGACCCGACCGTTGCAGACGTCGGCCCGGCTCGCGGTGTACCCGTAGGAGACCTTGAAGCCGACGAGGCCCGACGCGCCGAAGTTCGGCGTCGACATCGAGCCGTCCTCAATGTCGATCGTGAGGCCGCTCACGCCCGTGCCCGCCGTCGCGGAGTAGACCGGCGGGTTGTCCCAGCCCGGATGCTGCAGCGGCGTGACCTCGGAGTCCGCCACGTGAGTCTGCGACTTGCCGATGCTGCACCCGACCCCGTTGAACGCAGCCATGACGTCGCACACGAAGTTGCCCGTCGTCGGCAGCCCGAGCACCTTCGAGGTCTCGGTGCCGATGCTCGTGCCGATGAGCAGGCCACCGAACGCCGTACCGGCCACGGTGCCCGCGGTCATGCCGACCGCCTCGGCCGCGGGCCCAGCCGTCGCCAGTTCGGGCACAAGAGCTGGGTTCTCAGCGATGAACGTGTTAGCCGCAGCTCCGGTCAGCGAGACGCCCGTGGACGACGAGATCGCGCCAGCGGGATAGGTCAGGGGCGGCAACGGTCCGGCGAGCGCAGCAGCAGGACCGGCGGCAGGGTCGAGCACGATGCCCGACACGACCACCAGCCCGGCGGCGATGCCGCCTCGAGCCACGCGCTTCCAGCGCTTCACGAGTACCGTCCAAGGTTCGAGCTGTGCCACGCGGACAACCCGCGTTGCCTGGTGAGAGAGCCGCGAGGGCGGTCCCCGGTCGCTCCATGACCGAGGACCGCCCTCGTTGTTCCGGGCCGCGACGCGTCACCCGGAGAGTCCTTCACAGGCTCAGCGCGAGAGGCCGAACTTGTGCAGCACGCCGATGAAGACCGACAGGCCGACGAGCGCACCGAAGATCGGCACGACGACGGGCAGAGCCGAGGTCAGGGCGTTGCTGATGGACGTGCCGAGGCTCGCGAACGCCGTCGCGTAGTCGATCGTGATCGCACCAGTCATTGAGTTTTGTCACCCCCTTCCCCGGGAGAGCAGATAGGCCGTCATCACCATGGCCAGGGCCGCGCCGTAGCCCATGGCGAAGAACGAGAGCAGCTCGGCGAACACGTCAGACACCGCCGACGCGGGAGATGACCGAGCGGAACAGCAGGACCCCGAGGAACACGGCGTGCGCCGTGATCCAGGGCGCGAGCAGACCGGCGCTCACCGGGCGTCACCCACCGTCGCAACGGCCGCGGTGACCTCACGGGCGAACCCGCGGCCGACGATGACGTGCCCGAGCCAGGTGACCCCGGCACCAGCTGCGAGGGCCGCGAGGCCCCCTACGCCGAGGGCGAGCAGACCGGCCATGACGACGTTCACCGGCCCAGGACCAGCGCGAGGCACGCGCCGCAGATCATCCCGGCGACCCAGCCCAGCAGGGCCACGACGACGCGGGTGTTGGGATCCTGCACGACGTAGCGCAGCAGGTCCGGCGACGCGATCACCGGCCGGACGATCTCGGCGGCGATCACGACGCAACCTCGAGCACCGAGCGAACCCGGCGTGCGGCTGCCTGGCGCTCGGCCGACTCGCGCAGCTCCTGCATGACGCCCGAGCGCATCAGCGCCTCAGCCGCGAGATCGCAGCTCACGAGCAGCGCCTTCTTGGCATCCGGGTGAATCGTGGGCTCCACGCCCACTGTGTCCTGCGACACTTCGCACCAGCCCTTCCCCGCAGTCGATGTGCGGAGTTGCGGACAGCGGCCCGTGATCCCTGCCAGGACACGGGCCGCGCCCTTTGTCAGACGGTCGCGGCGACCTGGATCGCGAGGGCCGTGGCCTTGACGTTGCCGCCCGCCGAGCGGAACTCGACGCGCGCGCGGATCTCGTCGCCCTGGTCGGGCAGCGGCACCGCGGGACGCCCGGAGTTGTCCGCCGGGACGCGGAGCACCGACAGGTCGGCCTCCGGGCTGAGCACGCGCAGCTCGAAGTAGTCGTACGCGACGGCCTCGCCACGCTCGTTGTTGAAGGA
>NZ_JAUCGQ010000004.1 GCF_030362835.1 Cellulomonas alba | reverse complement strand
CTGCACACCGAGCTCGGCGACATCCCGCCAGCCGAGCACGAAGCGAACTACTACCGTCAGAACCCGGCCGTCACGACGGCCGAAACCAGAGAACCGAGCCTCCACTGAACCCGGGGCGGTTCACTTGATCGTCTACCACCTCGGCCGTCGGCAGCCCAGCCATCACGATGCAGGGGGGCGCCGGGCGAGGGCAGCCGATTCGGTGCTGTGGCGGCTCGCCCTTGAGCGGGTTGTCATGAACAAGCCACCCACGGACCGCTCTCGGAGTTGGGACGAGGGCAGAAGTCGGTGGGGCAAGATGTGAGGTGACATGTGGAGCGCCGAGCACGCCGCCAAGGTGGCGTCCGAGTATCTATCCGGCCTTGGCCGGCGCTGGGAGCATGTTCGGACTGTGGGTCGGCTCGCGGACGAGCTGGCAGCCGTCGGTGCAATCTCAGCTGACGTGGCCGCTGCGGCGTGGCTGCACGACCTTGGTTATGCGGAGGAGCTGTCCACAACTGGCCTCCACGCACTCGACGGAGCAGCCTTCCTCGCGGACGAAGGTGCGCCGACCGGTGTTGTGGGCCTCGTGGCGCACCACACGGGCGCGGTCTTCGAGGCTGAGGAGCGCGGCCTGACGAGGGAGCTGGCAAACATGCCACCGGCGGAGCCTTCCGAGTTGGACGTTTTGACGCTGCTCGACCTGGTCACGGCCCCCGATGGATCACTTACTGACCCGGAGACTCGGATCGCGGAGATCCTGAGCCGGTACCCAACTTCTAGTCCCGTGCACCGGTCCGTCAGTCGCGCGTGCACACGACTGCTCGCCTCCGCTGCGCGCGCTCGCGAACAGCTGGGACTACCCGATGAATGGCCGGTCGGAGCCGCGTAGGGCGTGCTCGAGCCTCAGGCGCATTGATGCGTGAAGGTCCAGCGAGTCGATCTGGTCGCGGGACAGCCACTCGACCTCGTCACTTTCCGAGCTCGTGCGTCGCTCGCCGCCGACCAATCGGGCGCGGAAGGCGATCGAAAACTGCTGGCGCACCTCGCCGTCGTCGTACTTCATGACGTGGTTGGGGTTCGTGTACGTCCCGGTGATCGTCTCGACCTCGACGTCGTAGCCGGTTTCTTCTTTGACCTCCCGCACAACGGTGTCGGCGATGCTCTCGCCGGGCTCATGGCCACCGCCGGGGAGCGCCCACTTGTCGTTATCGGTCTTGTGGATCATGAGGACACGGCCCTCGTCGTCCTGCACGATCGCCACGACCGAGGGCACCACGGAGTTGATCTCCGGAGCGTTCGGGTCATCGATGTAGTCGATGCGCGCCATGTTTCCGAGCGTACGGGCCGTCACGCTGGCTTGGCGGCCTGCCACGTGCGCTCGAAGGAGTCCATGTAGTGCGCGAAGAGCCGGCCCCCGGGGATGCGGTTGATGTGCATCAGCGGCGAGTGTCCAGCCGGAGCCCCGAGAGCGTGCGCGTTTACGAGTAGCTCGTCGTCGAAGCGGAAGAGCGAGGCGTACAACGTCGAGCCGTGCTTTCGGGCGTCGATGCCGGGAACGCCCTGTAGCAGCGGGCTCAGGTAGTTCCACGTCAACTTGCACCTCGCGGCGAGGAGTTCTCCGATGCCTTCTTCCTCGCCGCGCAGGGCTACGGCCTGGCTCTCCGGATCCCCGAAGAGCAGCCGCACCCGCACGCCGTTCTTGGCGCGCGCCGCCAGACGCTCGGCGAACTCCGGGACGCTGTCGTGCAGGAAGCTGCCCGCGAACGCAAGGAGGTCGATCGATTCGCGAGCGTTGTCGATCAGCTGTTCCCAGGTAGAGACGGGCACCGATGCGCGGCTCGGGTAGAGGTCGATGAACTCGGCTCGCGTAGCCGACCTCGTTCGGGGGTCAGAATCGGTCGCCGGCCAGAGGTACACATCAGTCTTGCCGAGGACGCTGCCTGCATTGATCCGATGTGTCCGGTGCGGGATCCGATCGGTGCTGATCCAGCGCTCGACGGTCTTGGGGTCGACTCCGACCTTCTCGCCAAACTCCTGAAGCGAGAGCCCTGCGTCTGCAATCGCTGCGCGTAGTCGCTCGTTCGTCATCACACGCCTCCGGAGGCGTCTTGGGACGTTTCGGTCAGTCTAGGACGTCCCAAGACGTCCCGCAGCGTGGTGACGACGTCCTGCGTTCTGGGCGTGTCGTGGTTGGTGGGCGTTCAGCCCGTCAGGAGAGGACACGAGAACACCTGGAGTCGAAATGGCCATGGCCAAGCGCTTCGAGATCACGCACCAGACGGCGTTCCCCAAGGGCGCCTTCCTCCGCGGGCCGGTCGAGCCCGTCACCGACTTCCAGGCCGAGCAGCGCCCCGACGGTTCGCGACCTCAGCAGCGCGACAAGGAGACAGGCCGGCTGCTCTGGCAGTGCACGGTCATCGACGGTGACGACGAGGCAGGTCGCCGTGAGATCGGCGTGACGGTCAAGTTCGCGGCCGAGCACCAGCCTGTGCCTCCGAAGAACACCTCGGCGTTGCCGTGGACGCCGGTGGAGTTCGTCGGGCTGACCGCGTTGCCGTACGTCGATGATTCAGGCCGCCGGCCTCGGATCGCATGGTCGTTCCGCGCCCAGGGCTTCGTCACGCCGGGCCAGCAGGTCGGCCACTCGGAGCCAAAGGCGGCGGCGTGATGTCCCGGGGTGAGGCCAGAAAGACCGTCGTGGCCGAGGTGGGTCCGACAATCTCGGAGCTACTGACCATGGCGGCCGACATGGTGGCAATGGTGAACGGCCAAGTCGAGTGGGCTGGCGTCGGTCACGGCGTCGTGTCGGTGCGAGCGAACACGCAGACGGACGCCGAGTACCTGGCGTGGCGTCTCGCCCTCGGTGAGGTCGCCGACTACGAAGCGACGAGGACGTGCGCGGGCTTCGCTGTATGGAGCGGCGGCACGTGGCCGGAAGCCGAGTTCAAGGTGTTCTGCGGTGGCGAGCTCGTGCGACCGTTGCGAGCGTTCCCGCGCCGTGACCGCGTGAGTGCCGATGACGCCGCGGCGGTCGCGGGAGCGGCGTGATGTCTGCTGTCCGGCTCTTCGGGCTCGTCTTGCGCCGCCTTGCCGTGGCGTCCTGGAACGTCATCCTCTGGACCGCGCGAGCGTGGCGCGCCGTACTGGTCTGCCTGGTGATCGGCAACGTGCTCTTCATCGCCGATCTCGAGGCTGCCGGCGTGATCGCAATCGCAGTGATCCCCGCGAGCAGCGTCGTTCGAGCCGTCTGGGACGCCGTGAGTCCGCTGACCTACGAAGCGATGCTGGGCGCTCCTCTGCGGCGGCGGGGTTGGCGGCACAGAGTGCGGAAGGAGTGGAAGGACGTCGCTCGGCGGTGCGGGCTCATCTGGCCGTGGGCTGACGACCGGCGTCGTTCCCTCCCCCGGCTCCTGCGGGTAAGCACGAGCGGAAACACGCTCACGCTCCGGGTCCGTGCCGCCGTCGGCCAGACCGTGGACGACCTGACCGGGACCATCGAGGCGATCGCCACAGCGTTCGAGGCGGAGTCCGCCGAGTCCCGTCGGGTGGCTCCGGGCGTCGTCGAGCTGGATCTGACGATGTGCGAACTGCTGCATGAGCCGACGACGCCACGGATGCCCTACGAGCTCGAGACCGAGGCTGTCACCGTCGGTCGGCGTGCAGACGGGTCGGCCTGGCGCTTGCAGCTTGCTGGGCGGCACACCCTCGTCGTGGGGCGGTCCGGCGCAGGAAAGGGATCGGTCTTCTGGGGCGTCGCCGGCAACCTCGCTCCGTCCGCGAACGCCGGTCTGGTGCGCCTATGGGGAATCGACCTCAAGGGCGGCGTCGAGCTGTCGGTGGGCGAAGCGATGTTCTCATCCGTGGCGATCGACGAGCAGGCGGCACTCGGCCTGCTGAACGATCTGCACCGGGTCATCGTCGAGCGGCAGGCAGCCATGCGCGGCCGATCTCGCGAGTTCACGCCGTCCCCAGGTGACCCGGCTCATGTGCTTCTGATCGACGAGCTGGCGGTGCTGACCGGCTACGCATCGCGCGACGTCGTGAATCAAGGTACGGCGTTGCTCAAGCGGATCCTGACGCAGGGCCGAGCACTTGGCGTGATGGTCGTCGCGTTCGTGCAGGACCCTCGGAAGGAGACGGTCGGCATGCGTGAGCTCTTCACGCAGACGATCGCGCTGCGGGTGGCGTCAGCGTCGGAGACCCGGATGGTGCTCGGTGACGGCTACGGAGATCTCGCTCCTGCGCATCGAATCGACCGGACGATGCCCGGCGCTGGCTACGTGGTCAGGAATGACGGCGTAGTCGAGCGAGTACGGGCTGATTTCTGGTCCGACGAACTCATCCGGTCGGTAGCCGACCGATACCCGGCGGCGCGCGAAGCGCGATTCGCCGACCACGGCGCGGCTCCCGGCGAGCTTCTGCGTCTTCCGGTGCCCGAGCTCACCGTCTTCCCGGCCGCTGGTCGGCGGGATCCGCGCACCCCGCGCGACCCAGAGGATCCGGAGGCGGCGTGATGCGGACGTCCTCGCGGGCCGGCTTTCCTGGGCATGGGCCCGACGCTCCCCTGGAGCTTCTCAGCGTCAGCTCGCGTGAGGTCGAATCGATGTTGAGTCGCATCGCGGACGGCACGATGAACGCGCTGGCCACGACGCTGGCGAAGGCCGGGAACTGCGCTCACCCGGTCCGTCTCGCCGGGCGGTCCGACACCGTCGATGCGCACAGCGGCGAGATCCTGAAGACGTTCCGCTCGGTCGATCAGCCGATGGGGCTGCTGTACAAGCCGTGCGGCAACCGCCGAGAACAGGTGTGCCCCGCGTGCTCGCGGATCTACGCGCGTGACACCTTCGAGCTGATTTCTACAGGTCTGCACGGCGGCAAGGGCGTTCCAGCGGCCGTGAACTCGAACCCGTTGTTGTTCGTGACTCTCACAGCGCCTTCGTTCGGCCGCGTCCACGGCGTCCGCGACGGCCGGGCGTGGTGCCATCCCGGCGCCCGAGGCGAGAGGTGCTCACACGGTCGACGGACGGCCTGTTGGGCACGGCACGCCGCCGAGGACTCCGTGATCGGCGCGCCGCTGTGCCCGGAGTGCTACGACACGATGTCGGCCACGGTCTGGCAGTGGCATGCACCCGAACTGTGGCGTCGCTTCACCATCGCGCTCCGTCGCCACCTCGCGACCCTTATAGGGGTGCAAGACCGCGAGCTCGCGCATCACGGCCGGCTCGAATACGCGAAGGTCGCCGAGTTTCAGGCCCGTGGCTTGGTCCACTTCCACGCGCTTGTGCGTATCGACGGGCCTGATGGGCCCGGCTCTCCCGCACCCGTGAGCGCAGCGACTCTCGAAGCCGCCGTGCGTGCCGCGGCGAGCGCCGTCGCGTTGACCGCGCCGCCTGTCGACGGCGGCGACGTCGAGCGAGCGTTGCGCTTCGGAACGCAGACGGACGTCAGGATCGTCCGGGACGGCAGGACCGACTGCGAGATCACAGCCGAGCAGGTCGCGGCTTACCTGGCCAAGTACGCGACCAAGTCCTCCGGCGTCGACCCCAGAAACCCGGTCCCGCACCTCGTGCGGCTCGTCGACTCCTGCCGCGCTCTCGCCGCGCGAGCACTGGCGGACTGCCCCTTCGGGTGCGGCAAGCGTGCGTTCGAGCGACGCCCACGGCTGTGCGGGCGTTGCGCCCGGAATCCCTACGCGCTTCTTGGCCGGTGGTCCGCCATGCTCGGCTTCCGCGGCCACTTCTCGACCAAATCCCGCCACTACTCCGTGACGCTCGGTGCCCTCCGGCGCGCGCGTTACCGCTTCCAGCGTCTGGGCATCGAGCGGCACCGCCTCGCTTCTGCCCTCGAGCCTCGCGAGCTCGAGGCGCGGTTGATGACCGACGACGAGGAAAGCACGCTCGTGGTAGCGGCGTGGGCGTACATGGGCTCCGGTTGGCCACGCTCCGGTGACAAGGTGCTCGCCGACGCGGCAGCTTCACGGGCTCGTGAGTTCGCAAGGTGGCGAGCCGAGCAGCGTCGCCGGACGAGTACGACGAGCGGCGGAAAGACAAGCGGGGGGACCTGAGATGAGCGCAGCAAGTCTGGGACCAGGCGGGAGATGGGCCGTCACTCCTGAGGAGGTGGCCGACTCCTTCGGGATCTCCGTCGGTTGGGTCCGTGAACAGGTCCGTCGCGGCCGAGTGCCGCATCTGCGTTTCGGTCGCGGGAAGATCCGTTTCCTCCCCGAGCACGTCGAGGCACTCGTCTCACTCGCGACCGTCGCCGGCCCCTCGGTCGACCTCGAAGCGTCGGCCAGTGCGTCGGCAGATCTCACCTCGCTGGGCCCAACGACTGGATCGATCCGAGCCCACCGCCGTCGCCCGCACGTCCCTGGCGATCCGCAGAGGTTCTAGTAGGACCACGCCGTCGCCACGCTCGTCGTAGATTCTCGTTGCTCCGAATGCGTCGAGCATGGACCTTGGCTCTAGCCAGCCCACACTCAGGCGTCCGCGGACCTGGATCGTCAGGCCCGCGCATCACTATTGCGCCGCGGCTGGTGCGCCGTCCCTTGGCCTCAGCGAGATTCCCTGCAGAGCGCGTGACGCGGCATCGGCCGCAGCCCGCTGCTGGTCCGGGAGCAGGTGCGCGTAAGTCTCCGTCGTCGTCGTTATCGACTCGTGCCCGAGTCTGCGCTGCAGCACGAAGAGGTCGACACCGGCGGCGATCATCCATGACGCATGGGTGTGCCGCAGGTCGTGCACCCGAGGCCGCTTGGTCAGCCTGGGCGCGGCCGGATCCGGCGATCCGTCGGGCAGGCGTGGGTTCATAGCCGCCTCGAGCGCAGGTGTCCATGTCGTCGTCCAGAACCGCGACGACGACAGCTGGCGCCCCACAGTGTTCGGGAACAGCAGCTCGTCCGGAGCCTTCGACGCCACCAGCGGCAACAGCACGTCGACGAGGTCGTCGGGCAGCGACACCGTCCGCCGCGCCCGCCGCGTCTTTGGCGGCCCAACGAACCATGCCCGGTTCTCGTCCCGCTTCCAGGCCTTCGTCACCCGCACGGTCGCTGGCTGCGACACCAGGTCGACGTCGCCGACGGTGAGCGCGGTCGCCTCGCCCCATCGCAGCCCGGTCGCCACGAGGAGCAGAACCAGGGGCTGGTAGTGCGCGGGGATCTTCGACAGCAGGAGCGCGAACTCGTCTCGCGTCAGCACCGTCATGTCGTCGTGCGTCGCCTGAGACTTCGGCAGCTCGACGCGCGCACAAGGGTTGTCGGGTCGGTAGCCGAGCCGCACGGCGGTCGACATCGCCGCGGAGAACAGCCCGTGCACGTTCGCGATCGTCTTGGGCGAGTAGCCCCGCGCGCTCATCGAGCGCACCCACGTCGAGACATGCCGGTAGCTGATGAAGGCCACGGGATAGGCACCGAGCTCCGGCGAGATATGCGACGCGAGCTGCTGCCGATAGTGCGCGCGAGTATCAGCCCCGACGGACGTCAGCAGGTCGATGTGCTCCGAGATGACATCGTCGACAGAAGGCCCATGCTGGCGTACCGCGTCCGCGATCCGGGCCGCCTCGGCAGCATGGCCTCCGGCGGCCTCGATCAGCTTCAGCGCCACAACCGCGTCATTGCGATCGTCATATGTGAGCGACGTCTGCCGGCCGGTGTCCGGGTCCCGCCACAGGACGGCGTAGGCGCGCGTCCCGTCGCTGCGTCGGCGCTCCCGGATCGAGGCCATACAGAAGAAGGTAGCCATCCGTGTCAACGAATGGCTACCTTCCTGTCAACAAGACCCGCGTTTCCGCAGGTCAGAGCAGTGGAGGTGGCGGGAATCGAACCCGCGTCCGATGACGTGGAACCAGGGATTCTCCGGGTGCAGCCTGCTGCGATTTTCTCGGCCCTCACGATCACGCAGGCAAGTCGTGAACGGGCTCAGTCAGCTAAAAGTCCCGAATACCGCACTGACGACGGGATTCAGCAGTGGCTCTCTAGATGACGCTGGTTACTGAGTCGAGAGCGTACTCAGGCCAACGGACTTCGGGGCTCGCTCAGGCGGCGAGGGCGAAGTCGGTGCGGTTGGAATTGGCACCTATGGGTTTGCACGGAGCGTTGACGAGATAACCGTGCGTCCTCGACCCGCTTCTCCTGGCTCGACGATCACCGTCGAAACCGATCACCCCCGTGTTGAGTTATCAACCGCTGTGCGCGACCGGGAGGCCCGGAAGCAGCCGCAGCCCGCACAGACTACCTACCCAACGAGCGTGCTGCCACGACGATTCCCGGCGAGCGCGCCGATCGTCGCGAGCTCGTCCTGCACCGCGGCGGCGAGCGCGTCCGACGACGGCCACAGAACGTCGCCGACGCAGAGCGAGACGACGAGGTCGTCGCCCGTCGACAGCGCGACGGCCGTCACCGGCACGTTGCCGACGATCGGGCTGAGCGGCACGATCGCGCGCACCTCGCGCCCGCAGAGCGGAGGCACCGCGCCCGGTCCGGGCAGCCGCGTCACCGCGACGTTCACCATCGTCTGGCGCGCGAAGAACCGGCGCACGAGCCCGACGGTCGCCAGCGCTCTCAGCACCGGCGCCATGACGACGGGCGTCGCGGGCGACGCGAGCTCCTTGCGCCGGCGGGTCTCGTCCGCGATCGCCCGGAGGCGGGACGACGCGTGCACGCGCACGTCGGTCGGGACCGGCACGAGCAGGCCGCCGACCTCGTTGCGCGGGCGTGCCGCGCCGTGGCGAGCGCGGAAGGTGGCGGCGACGGTCGCGACGAGGTCGACGCGGGGCTCGTCCCGTCGTTCGAGCTCCTCCCCCAGAGCGCGGCCGACGGCGCACAGCACTGCGTCGTTGACGGTCGCGCCGCAGGCCGCCGCGCCCGAGCGCACCTCCGCCAGCGGAGCGCGGGCGACGACGAACCGCATGCCGGGACCCGACGGGCGGTTGAACGACGTGGCCGGCGCGTGCGGGCCGCTCGCGCCGCGCAGGTCGCGCTCGGCCTCGCGGAGCATCCCCAGCCCGACGCGCCAGCGGCGGACGGCGCGAACCCGCGAGGCGCGGGCGTCACGTGCCAGCTCGCCACGCTCCACCGGCCACCGTGCCGCGCGCACGGGCGCCGGTTCGTCGGCACCAAGGGCCTCGAGCACCGCGTGCAGCGTCGTCGGGCCGTCGGCGACCGCGTGGTGGCTCACCCAGATCAGCGCGGTGGAGCCCGACGGGCGGTCCGCGACGACGAGCCGCCACAGCGGCCGTCCCCGCGGCAGGCGGGCGATCATCGCGCGCGCCGCGAGCGCGAGCAGCGCGCGATCGCCGTCGTCGCAGGACGCCGCGCGGACGTGCGCGTCGAGGTCGGGGACCGCGGGGGCCCACACCGGACGGCCGCAGCCCCGCGGTACGCGCACCGCCCGCCGGCCCAGGACGCGCGAGCCCGACACCCGGTCCGCCAGCAGGGCGCGCACCTGCTCGGCCGTCACGCGCGGCGGCGCCAGCTCGACCACGGCGCCGACGACCCGCGGTTGCGGGCCGACGTCGAGCGCGAGCTCCGCGAGGTCCGTGCCGCTCAGCCGTTCGACCATGCGACCAGCCTGGCGACGCGGCGGCTCGCGCGGGTGGGCCGTCGGTCCCGACGTGGGAGCGCCCGCCCCCGACGCAGACCAGCGGCGCGGCCGTCCCCCTCCGGACGACCGCGCCGCTGCCGGCGGATCAGGCCGCCGGCCCCGCCATGAGCGTCACGGTGGCGCTCTGCGTCTTGCCGCTCGTGCCCGAGACCCAGGTGATCTTCACCTTGTCGCCGGGCGCGTACTTGCCGAGGGCCTTCGAGAGCGCGTCGGCCGACGAGACCGCCTTCGAGCCGACCTTGGTGATCGCGTCGCCCGCGGTGATCCCGGCCCGCGCGGCCGGCGTGCCCTGCAGCACCTGGCCGACCGTCGCGCCGCCGGAGCCACCGGTCGAGCCCGCCGTGAACGCGACGCCCAGGAACGCCGGGGTGCCGATGACGATGCCGTTGCCCGCCTGGCCCTGGTCGATCTTGTGCGCGACGGCGATCGCGTCGGTGATGTCGATCGCGTACGCGACCGTGCTCGTGCCGCCCGACGACGCGGCCGTCGTCATGCCGACGACCTCGCCCTCCGAGTCGAGCAGCGGGCCGCCCGAGTCGCCCGAGACGACGCCCGCGGAGAACTCGATCAGGCCGTTGAGCGTCTCGCTGCCGTCCGAGCTCTCGGTGGACGCGGTCATCGACTGGTCGGTCGCCGTGACGGAGCCGGGCGCCGCGACCAGCGAGCCGCCGCCCTGCGCGTTGCCGACCGCCGTGACGTCGTCACCGCGCGTGACGCCCTGGTCGTCGTCGAGCTTCACCGTCGTGAGGCCGGAGGCGTCCTTGAGCTGCAGGAGCGCGACGTCCTTCGACTTGTCGGTGCCGACGACCTCCGCCTGGTACGTCTTGCCGGTGGCGCCGATCGTCACGCTGATCGAGGTCGCGCCCTGCACCACGTGGTTGTTCGTCAGGACCAGGCCGTCGGACGTCAGGACCATGCCCGTGCCGGCCGACTCCGCGCCCTGGTATCCGAGCACCGAGTCGATGAGGACGACGCCCTTGGTCTGCGCCGACGTCGGCTCGGTGGTGCCCTGCGAGGTGCCGTTCTGGTCGCCCTGGTCGGAGCCGCCACCGGGCAGTCCCTGCTGGCCCCAGGGGCTGGTCGAGTCGCCGCCCGAGCCGCCACCGGAGAACGGCGACGTGCCGTCGGAGCCCGAGCCGTCCGAGCCCGAACCGTCGGAGCCGGAGCCGTCCGAGGGCGCGCCCTGACCCTGGTCCAGCGCGGAGCTCTGCGGGGACTGCGACTGGCCGTCGAGGTACTCGTACAGCGCGACGCCGCCGCCGCCCGCGATCAGGCCGAACGCGAGCGCACCCGCCGTCACGCCGGCGACGACGCCCGCCGAGACGCCGCGACGCTGCTGCGCGCCGTGCCCCGCCTGCCCCGGCGTGCCATAACCCGGGTGGCCGGGGTACGCACCAGGCTGCCCCGCGACGTGCGGGCCGTACTGGTGCGCGCCGTACTGCTGCTGCCCGCCGTAGGGCGCGGCCGGCGGCCAGGGCGTCGGCATGCCCTGCGGGTGGCCGGCCTGCGGGTGGCCGGCCTGCGGGTGGCCGGCCTGCGGGTGGGCGCCCGACGGGTGCGTCGGCTGGCCGTACCCCGGCTGGCCCTGCGGCGCGTGGCCCTGCGCTCCGTACGGGTGCGCGCCCGCCTGGCCGTAGGCCGGCGGCACGTAGGCCGGACGCGGGTACGCCTGCGGCGGCCCGGGCACCGGCGGCAGCGGCTGCGTCGGCTGCGACACCGGCAGCGGCTGGGTCGGCTGCGCAGCAGGCAGCGGCTGCGTCGGCTGCTGCCCGGCCGGCTGCTGCGCGCCCGTGGGCTGCTCGTGCTCGGGTCGCTCCGGGGTGCGCTGCTCGTCCATCGCCGTCTCCTCCTCGTCGCCGCCGGGTCTCGGCGTCTGACGAGAATCAGACTCCCCCGACCCGAACGTGGACTGGACCGATCCGGAGAGCAACCTGTGAAACCTCGTCCGCGTCCAGGCTGCGCGAACCCGCGACGGCTCGCACGCCGTCGAGCAAGATGAGCACATGCACCTGCCCGTGATGCCCCCGGTGGCGCCGATGCTGGCCAAGTCGGTCCCGACGATCCCGGACGTCGGCCACACGGAACCCAAGTGGGATGGCTTCCGGACCATCGTGTTCCGCGACGGCGACGAGGTCGAGCTGGGCAGCCGCAACGAGCGGCCGATGACGCGGTACTTCCCCGAGCTCGTCGAGGCGATCAAGGCGAACACGCCGGAGCGGTGCGTGCTCGACGGCGAGATCGTGGTGGTCGCGGGCGACCGGCTCGACTTCGACGCGCTGCAGCAGCGGATCCACCCGGCCGACAGCCGGGTCCGGCTGCTCGCACAGCAGACGCCCGCGTCGTTCGTGGCGTTCGACCTGCTCGCGCTCGGCAACGAGGACCTGATGGCCCGGCCGTTCCGCGAGCGGCGCGCGCGGCTCGTCGAGGCGCTCGCCGACGCGCAGGACCCGATCTTCGTCACGCCCGCGACGTCCGACCTCGCCGAGGCGCAGGAGTGGTTCCGCCAGTTCGAGGGCGCGGGGCTCGACGGCGTGGTCGCCAAGCCGCTCGACGGCGTCTACGCGCCGGACAAGCGCACCATGTTCAAGATCAAGCACGAGCGCACGGCCGACTGCGTGGTCGCCGGGTTCCGCTGGCACAAGACGGGTGACGTCGTCGGCTCGCTGCTGCTCGGCCTCTGGACGGACGACGGACGGCTGCAGCACGTCGGCGTCTCGGCGTCGTTCCCGATGGCGCGGCGCAAGTCGCTGCTCGACGAGCTCGCGCCGTACCGGGACGTGGAGCTCCCCGAGCACCCGTGGGGCGCGTGGGCGGACCAGGAGGCGCACGCCGATCGCCGGATGCCGGGGGCGGTCAGCCGCTGGAACGCCAAGAAGGACCTGTCGTTCGTGCCGCTGCGGCCCGAGCTCGTCGTCGAGGTCGCGTTCGACCACATGGAGGGCGACCGGTTCCGGCACACCGCGCAGTTCCGCCGGTGGCGGCCGGACCGCGACGCCGCGTCGTGCACCTACGCGCAGCTCGAGGAGCCCGTCAGCTTCCAGCTCTCGGACATCCTCCGCGCCGAGGCCTGACGCCGCGACGCCCCGACGCCCTCAAACGTCCGACGAGCAGCCGGCTCACCAGCCCCCGCCGCCGCCTCCCCCGACGCCGCCGCCGGAGAACCCGCCCCCGCTGAACCCGGACCCGCCCGACGAGCCGGGCGTGGGCGCGGACAGCGACGACGTCGCGATCGACGAGAACCGGTCCATCGAGCTCGCGAGCCCCGTCGCCCAGAACAGCCCGGGCCCGGGGTAGAACCCGCCGCCGACGTACCAGCTGGGCTGCGCGACCGCCCGGCCCTGCGCGGCGAGCTCCGCGAACACACGGGCCCACCGGTCGGTCAGACCGAAGATGATCGCGTACGGCAGGTACCGGCTGAAGACGTCCTGCCCCTCCTCGAACCGGATCTGGTTCGCCTCGGCGGTCGCGATGTACTGCCGGAAGCCCAACGTCTGCGCGAGCACGGCCGTGCCGTCCTCGGTGCGCGCGGGCGCCCACTTCGCCATCGCCGCGACCACGATGCCAATGACGACCAGCGCGATCGGCACGAGCGCGACGCCGCGCCAGTCGATCCCGGCCGCCAGCAGGAAGAAGCCGATCAGACCGCCCGCGACGAGCAGCGCGATGCCGCCGCCGACCCAGCCCGCGCGCACGGACGACGGGTTCGAGCGGAACCAGCCGAGCCGCGTCACGTCCTCGTACAGCCCGTCCTGCACCTGCTTCATCGACGACGCGAACGTCGTCCGCAGGTCGGAGAGGCGCACCGACGAGCGGCCGGTGAACAGCGCGTTGAGCAGCGTGGCCTCGTACGGGTGGAGCTCACCGGGCGGCGGCTCGAGCTGCACGAGGGTCCAGTCCTTCGGCGCCTTCTCCGGGTTCGAGCGCGGCACGGCCTCGATGCGGAGGTAGCCGCGCACCGCGAGGTCGACGAGCGTCGCCGTGACGTCGACGGGGTCCGCCTTCTCGTCGACGAGCGTGCCGACCTGCCCCGGCCGCACGCCGTCCGGCGGCGTGAACTGCACCGCGATCGGCGCCCGCTTGTCGCGGTAGCCCGAGCCCGACGTCTGACCGGCCCCCGGCCGCAGGCCCGGCGTCAGGCCGAGGTACGCCCGGTCGCGGCCGACCCGCCGGATGCGCCGGACGGCCAGCACCACGCCGGCCACGAGCAGCGCGAGCGCCACGGCGCCCCACGGCGTCAGCGGCCGGAACGCGGCGGCCGGGTCCGGCTTGGCGACGATGATCGGCTCGACGCCCGGGAACGTGCCGCCCGGCCAGCCGGTGACGGTCGAGAGCTGGTCGCCGACGGCCAGCGCGTCCTGCGTGAACGTCGACGTCGGGCCGCTGTGCTGCGCCGACGTGCACGAGTCCGTCGAGCCCGACGGCCCCGCGAAGCACGCGGCACCCTCGACGTCGGCGGGGCCCGTCACCTTCACCGAGATGGCGTCGAGCGGCACCTCCCACCCCGAGCCGATGACGTTCCAGTACAGCTCGTCACCCGAGTGGTCGGGGTTCGCGGGGTTCACGAGGCCGTCGACCGTGTAGCTGACGCGGTAGGTCTGCGTGCCCGAGATGTCGCCGCGGTCGGGGTCGCCGATGCGCAGGATGATCGCGTTGTCGGTGTCCTCGCGGTTGAGCTTGGCGGGCGCGCCCGTCGAGCTCGACGACGTGATGTCGGAGTAGCGGAACGCGCGGTCGTGCTGGTCGTCGTAGCCCTGGCGCGTCACGAGGGTCAGGAACGGTCCGTGCCCCGGGTTGTCGCCGAAGTCGAAGTCGAAGTCGATGACGACGTGCGCCTTGCCGTCGGCGTCGAGCGTCGCGGTCGCGTCGTACCGGGTGATCTCGCGGCCCGACGTCTGCGGGCCGGCGACGACGGACGCCCGACCCGCGACAGGCGGCGCGGCCGCAGCCGGCCCGGCGAGCGCGAGCGTCCCGAGCGCCACGACGGCCGCGGCGGCCGCGGCGAGCAGTGCGCGCCTCACCGGTCGCGCTTCTCGCGCATGGCGCGCTGAGCCTCCAGGTTGTCCTGGCGCTCGCGCAGCGCCTGGCGCTTGTCCCAGTCCTTCTTGCCGCGGGCGAGCGCGATCTCGACCTTCGCGCGGCCGTCGAGGAAGTAGAGCGAGAGCGGCACGATCGTCTGCCCCTTCTCCCGCGTGCGGGACGCGAGCCGGTCGATCTCGTCGCGGTGCAGCAGCAGCTTGCGCTTGCGGCGCGGCGCGTGGTTGGTCCACGTGCCCTGCGAGTACTCGGGGATGTGCACGCCCTGCAGCCAGACCTCGTCGCCGTCGACCTCGCACCACCCGTCGACGAGCGACGCGCGCCCGGCGCGCAGCGCCTTGACCTCCGTGCCCGTCAGCACGACGCCTGCCTCGAACACGTCCTCGATGACGTAGTCGTGCCGGGCCTTGCGGTTGGCCGCGACGAGCTTGCGCCCGGTCTCCTTGGCCACGACGTCGCACCCCTTCCCGATCCCGTCGACCGACGATCCGACGGTCCGGTGTCCCTGCTGATGGCGCCCGGCGCGAGCCGGACCGGTCGAGCCTACCGGCGCGGGCAACCGCGAACCGGGGACCCGGTGGGCGACGTCGTCAGAGGCCCAGCAGCGGCGCCGGGTTCACGGTGTTGCCGTTGACGTACACCTCGAAGTGCAGGTGGCACCCGGTGGAGAGACCCTCCGAGCCCGAGTACCCGACGAGCTGCCCCTGGGACACGTGCTGCCCGCTGTGGACGACCATCCGCTCGAGGTGGTTGTAGCTCGACGCGAGGCCGTTCCCGTTGACGATCCCGTGGTTGACCATCACCTGGCTGCCGAAGCCGTACCGGTACTCGGCCCACAGCACGGTCCCCGAGCGGCCCGCGTAGATGGGCGTGCCGCAGTGGGCGCGCAGGTCGATCCCGGCGTGCAGGCGGTAGTAGTGCAGGATCGGGTGGAACCGCCAGCCGTACGGCGACGTCACGTAGATCGGGTTCGTGCTCGTCGGGTTGCCGAACATCGCGCCGACGATCGGCCGCGGCGGGCCCGACGAGTGGTGCTTCTTCGCGTCGCGCGCCCGCTGCTCGGCGAGGGCCTTCTTGAGGTCGTTCGACACCTTCTTCGCCGCGGCGTCGATCTGCGCGAGCTCCTGCTTGAGCGCGGCCTTCTGCGCCTGCAGCGCGTTCTGCTGCGTCTTCTGCGTGGCCAGCAGCGAGTCGAGCGCCGCCTTCGCCTGCTGCGCCTTGTCGCGCGCCGCGTCGGCGACCTTGACCTTCTGCTCCGCCTCGACCTTGAGCTCGCCGATCCGGTCCTGCACGGCGCCGAGCCGCACCTGCGAGTTCTGGTCCGTCGCCTTGGCCTCGCGGAGCTGGTCGAGCACCTGCGACTGCGTGCGCATCGCGGTCGTCATCAGCCCGTACCGCTCGATGAAGTCGCTCGTCGAGTCGGCGCCCAGCAGCACGCCGACGGTCGAGACCTCGGGGCCGCCGCGGTAGGCCTCGCGGGCCATCTCGCCGATGGCTGCGCGCATCGCGGTCGCCTTCTTGCCGTCCGACGCGATGGTCGTCGTCAGCGCCTTGTTCTCGTCCTGCGCGTCCTGCAGCCGGGCGGTGACGAGCGCCGCCGCGCGCTGCGCCGAGTCGTACGACGCCTGCGCCGCGTCGAGCGCGCGCTGCGCCGCCGGGATCTTGGCCTGCGTGTCGAGCAGCTGGTCCGAGAGCTTCTGGAGGCTCGCCTTGACGCCCTCCAGCGCGTCGTCGGCGGCCGCCTTCTTCCGCGCGTTGGCCTTCTGCTCCTTCTGCGCCTGCTTGATGCGGTTGTCGATGCTGTCGGCCGACGCGGGCGCGGCGACCACCCCGAGGCCGAGCGCGACGCACATCAGCGCAGCGGGCAGCCCCAGCCGGCGCGCGAGGCGCGGCAGGAACGGACGACGGCGGGCCGGCACGCGCTCAGACCTTCGTGTACCGGCTCAGCGTGACGACCGACGAGATGAGCGCCAGCAGGATCGCGACGCCGATCAGCAACGGCGCCACCGTCAGCACGTCCTGCGTCGTCACGTACGGGATCCACTGCACGGACTGACCGAGCCAGTCGGTGACGAGGTACTGGACGCCGACCCACAGGCCGCCGACCGCCAGCAGCGCGCCGACGGTCGCCGCGATCGCGCCCTCGAGCATGAACGGGAGCTGGATGAACGTCGTCGAGGCGCCGACGAGCCGCATGATGCCCGTCTCGCGCCGCCGCGACAGCGCGGACAGCCGGATGGTCGTCGTGATCAGCAGCACCGCCGCGAGCAGCATCACGAGCGCGAGCCCGCCGGCGAGCAGCGTCGCCCGGTTGAGCACCAGGAAGAGCTTGTCGAACAGCTTCTGCTCGTCCTGCACGTCCTCCACGCCGGGGCGCCCCGACACCACGTCGGCGACGACCTCGTACTGCTTCGGGTCGGTGAGCTTGATGCGGTAGGAGGAGTTCATGTCGTCGACCGTCGCGGCCGACGCCCAGAACTGGTCCTTGAACTCCTTCTGGAACTCCTTGTACGCCTGCTCCTGCGACTCGTAGTACACGTGCTGCACGTACGGCTTGATCTCCGGCGAGTCGAGCGCCGCCTTGATGTCGCTCTTCTGCGAGTCGCTCACGGCGCCGCCCGCGCACGTCGGCGCGGACGACGTCTTGGGGCAGAGGAAGACCGAGACCTCGACCTTGCCGTACCACTCGTCCTTCATCTTGCCGATCTGGCCCTGCAGCAGCGCCGCGGAGCCGACGAACGTGAGCGAGACGAAGGTGACGAGGATGACGGAGATCGTCATCGTGACGTTCCGCCGCAGGCCGAGGCCGATCTCGGAGAGGATGAACTGGAGTCTCATCGCGCGCCCCTCACCGGTCCGAGCCGTAGACGCCGCGCGACTGGTCGCGGACCAGCTCGCCGGTGGACAGCTCGACGACGCGCTTGCGCATCTGGTCGACGATCTCGTCGTCGTGCGTCGCCATGACGACGGTGGTGCCCGTGCGGTTGATGCGGTCCAGCAGGCGCATGATCCCGAGCGACGTGGTCGGGTCGAGGTTTCCCGTCGGCTCGTCGCAGAGCAGGATCTGCGGGCGGTTGACGAACGCGCGGGCGATCGCGACGCGCTGCTGCTCACCGCCGGAGAGCTCGTGCGGGCGCCGCTTCTCCTTGCCCGCGAGGCCGACCATCTCGAGCGTGTCGGGCACGGTCGACAGGATGTGGTGACGCGGCTTGCCGATCACCTGGAGCGCGAACGCGACGTTCTCGAAGACCGTCTTGTTGGGCAGCAGGCGGAAGTCCTGGAACACCGCACCGATGCCGCGGCGCAGCGCGGGCACCTTCCAGCTCGACAGGCCGCCGAGCTCCTTGCCCGCGACGAAGACGCGCCCGGCGGACGCGCGCTCCTCGCGCAGCACGAGCCGCAGGAAGGTGGACTTGCCGGACCCGGACGCCCCCACGAGGAAGACGAACTCGCCCCGCTCGACGTCCAGGGTCACGCGGTCCAGCGCGGGTCGGGCGCCACGGGCGTAGACCTTGGTGACGTTCTCGAATCGGATCACGACGCTCGGCGGCCAGGTTCGGGGACGGGTCAGGGTGGTGCTGCCGGCCTCGTCGAGAGTAGGCAGACGTCCGCGCTCGACCGGCGCGTGACACGCCGATGCCGACCTGTGAGTCGTCGCGCCGCGGTCGCGCTGACGCGAAGACGCTGGTCAGCGACCGTTTCGTCCGAGTTGTCCGCCGGACGCGCTGGCCGATGTCAGGCGTGGCGGAGCTTGCGCTCCGGCGGGTCGTCCGCGATCTCCGCCCGCCGCGTCTCGAGCGTGCCCAGCGGGTCCTCGAGGACGTCGGCGAACGCGACCTCCGCCGCACCGACGATCTGCGCGTCCCCGGCGAGCTCGGACCGCAGCAGCAGCGCCTGCTCGCGGATCGGTCCGAGCGCGCGCGCGAACGCCGCGTGCAGCGTCGGCTCCATGGTCGGGTAGAGCGCGCCGAGCGTGCCGCCGAGCACCACGACGCGCGGGTTGAACACGTTGACGAGGCTCGCGAGGCCGATGCCGACCCACTCCCCCGTCTTGCGCACGCCGGCGATCGCCCGCCGGTTGCCGATGGCGACGTCGCTGACCACGTCCTCGATCTCGGACTCGCGGGGGTCGCGCCCCACCGCGCGGATGAACGCGGCGTCGCCGATCTCGGCCTCCCAGCACCCGCGCGCGCCGCAGGAGCACACGCGCCCGTTGGGCTTCACGACGATGTGCCCGACCTCGCCCGCGTACCCGCCGGCGCCCTTGAGCAGCTCGCCGTCGACCACGACGCCGCCACCGACGCCGACCTCGCCGCGCACGTACAGCAGGTCCGGCTCGCCGCGCGCGGCGCCGCGCAGGTACTCGGCGACCGCGCCGAGGTCGCCGTCGTTGCCGACGGTCACCGGGTAGCGCCCGCCCGTCGCGGTGCGCAGCAGGTCGGCCAGCGGCACCTCGTGCCACCCGAGCGGCGGCGAGCGGCGGACGACGCCGTCCGGCTGGTGCACGCTGCCCGGCACCGACACGACGAGCCCGAGGCACACGGACCCGGGCACGGCCCGCGCGTCCATCTCGCGTGCGAGCGTCGCGATCAGCTCGACGACGTTCCCGACGTCGTGCGACGTGGTGGTGTGCAGGCGCCGCCGCACCTGGAGCATGTAGCCGCCGAACCCGACGCGCGCGGCGCCGACGCTCGACGGCGTCACGTCGAACGCGAGAACGTGGACGCTCGTCGGCACCGGCTCGACGACGTTCGACGGCCGCCCCTTGCCCCGGACGACGCCGGGTCGCTCGCGTACCAACCCCGCGGTGGCGAGGTCGGACACGAGCGACCCGACGGTCGAGCGGTTGAAGCCGGTGGCGGCGACCAGGTCCGACCGGGTCGCGGCGCCCCCGAAGTGGAGCCGGCGCAGCACGGCGGACAGGTTGGCCCGCCGTACCTCGTCGGGGCCGGACGCATCCGCCCGTCGAACCGACGGGCCCGCGCCGAGCCGCACCGCTGCCCCCTCTTCGGCCTGTGACCTGGCTAGACGCGTCCCGTCGCCCGAGCCCGGCGACGCGAGAGCGCGTCGACGGCGGCAGCGGCGGCCAGCACGGCACCGGTGACGATGTACTTGACGCCCGCAGAGTAGCCGAGCAGACCCATGCCGTTGTCGATGACGGCGATCACCGCGCCACCGATCAGGGCGTCGATCACGCGGCCCTTGCCACCGAAGAGCGACGTGCCACCGATCACGGCCGCGCCCACCGCGTAGAGCAGCGTGTTCGAGCCGCCCGCGTTGGGGTCGACCGACGTGGCGCGCGACGCCGCGAAGATGCCGGCGATCGCCGCCATGGTCGAGCAGATGATGAAGCAGGCGATCCGCACCCGCGCGACCGGGATGCCCGCCCGGCGCGTGGCCTCGGCGTTGCCGCCGACCGCGTAGATGTGACGGCCGAAGGCCGTCCGCGTCAGCACGAAGCCGAGCAGCAGCGCGAGGACCACGATGATCGGGACGACGATCGGCACGCCCTTGATCGAGACGAACGTCGTGCGGCTGCGCTCCTGGCTCAGCAGGGCGACCGCGCCGAGCACGAAGGCCGCGAGCACCACGATCTTCACGACGACCAGGCCGAGCGGCACGGCGAGCAGCCCGTTGCGGCGGCGCGACGCCCACGTGTTGAGCGAGCCGGCCGCGTAGGCGAGCACGGCGAGGACGCCGAGCGCCCACCCCCAGATCACCGGCAGGTTCTTGTTCTCGATCGCGAGGATCACCTTGTCGTGCACGGGGACGTTGCCGCCGTTGCTGATGATCAGCAGGACCGCGCCCTGCAGCGCCAGGAACGCGGCGAGGGTCGCGATGAAGGACGGGATGCCGACCTTCGCGACCAGGAAGCCGTTCCAGAGGCCGACGATCGCGCCCGCGACCACACCGGCGAGCACCGCGAGGTACCAGGCCCAGCCGTGGTTGAGCAGCAGGATCGCCATCGTCGAGCCGGCGAGGCCGGACGTGAAGCCCGCCGAGAGGTCGATCTCGCCGATGAGCAGGACGAACACGATGCCCATCGAGATCGTCGAGATGACGGCGCCCTGCTGGAACAGGTTCGCGAAGTTGAGCGCCGAAGGGAACGTCTGCGGCCGCAGCGCGATGAACGCGAAGATCAGCACGACCAGGGCCAGCAGCGCGGGCAGCGAGCCCATGTCGCCGCCGCGCACCTTGGTGACGTAGTTGGAGACGGCCTCCCCGAAGGTCGGCTGCTCGACGGCCGCCGTGAGCGGCGACGAGGGTGCCGAGGAGGACACGGTGGAGGTGCTCATGCCTGGGTGCTCCCGTTCTTGGTGTCGAGCTTGGCGGCGGCCGTGCCGGGCGCGGGCGGCACGGTGACCGGCCCGCCGCTCTCCTGCGAGCCGCTCGTGATGAGCTCGATGATCTGCGCGCGCGTCGTGTCGGCGGCCCGGAGCTGCGCGGCCGTCTGGCCCAGGTACAGCACCGAGATCGAGTCCGCGACCTCGAACACGTCGTTCATGTTGTGGCTGACGAGCACGACCGCGAGGCCGGCGTCGGCGAGGCGGCGGACGAGCTGGAGGACCTGCTCGGTCTGCGCGACGCCGAGGGCAGCGGTCGGCTCGTCGAGGATGACGAGCTTCGAGTTCCAGAGCACCGCGCGCGCGATGGCGACGGTCTGCCGCTGGCCACCCGAGAGGCTCGCGACGTGCTGGCGGATCGACCGGACCGTGCGGACCGACAGCGAGGCGAGCACCTCGGCGGCCTGGCGCTCCATGGTCGACTCGTCGAGGCGGATGCCCTTCTTGAGCTCACGCCCGAGGAACATGTTGTGGACGATGTCGAGGTTGTCGCACAGCGCGAGGTCCTGGTACACGACCTCGATGCCGAGCTCGTTGGCCTTGCTCGGGTCCGCGATGTGCGCCGGCTGGCCCTCGAAGAGCACCTCGCCCGCGTCGAACGCGTAGATGCCGGCGATGCACTTGATCAGCGTCGACTTGCCGGCGCCGTTGTCGCCGACGAGCGCGGTCACCTCGCCCGGGCGGGCGACCAGGTCCACGCCGCGCAGGGCGTGCACGGCGCCGAAGTTCTTGAGTCCGCCACGCACCTCGAGTGTCGGCGGCGGCACCAGGTCGGGGGCGTGGGTCGCGGGGTCTGTCATCGTCCACCTCGTCGTGTGCTGGGTGCCCCGCCTCGCGGGGCCGTTCCGGGGTGCCGTCAGGTCGGACGGCGGGCGGGCCGGGCCGCAGCTGCGGACCGGCCCAGCCGGGCGCGGCCACCGGGGCGGGCGCGCGTGAGCACGCCCGCCCCGGTGTGGTGCGTCAGGAGATGCCGGCCTTGGTGCACTGCGCAGCGAGCGCCGCGGTGCAGACCTTGTCCTTCGTGGTGTAGCCGTCGTTGATGACGTCCTTCACGTTGTCGAAGTAGATGGCCTCGGGGTCCAGCAGGACCGCCTTGACCGTCTGCTTGGACTGCGAGTCCTCGACCGAACCGGTGGCGAGGCTGGCCGTGTCCTGCTTCTTCGCGAGGGCGATGGCGAGCGCGGAGGCCGCGTCGGCCTCCTTCTTGACGGCCTTGTAGACGGTCATGCACTGGTCACCCGCGAGGATGTTCTGCAGGCCCTGGTCCGTCGCGTCCTGGCCGGTGACCGGGACCTTGCCGTTGACCTGGTTCTTCTTGAGGATCGCGATGGCCGCGTTGCCGAGACCGTCGTTCGCCGCGAGGACGCCGTCGATCTTGCCGTTCTGCTGCGTCCACATCTGCTCGAAGATCGTGCCCGCCTGCTGGTTGTCCCAGTCCGGCACGGGCTGCTCGGCGACCTTCTTGTACTGCGTCATCGGGTCGAGGATCTTGTGCGCGCCGGCCGCGAACAGCGTCGCGTTGTTGTCCGTCGGCGACCCGTCGAGGTACACGATGTTGGCCGAGGTCTTGCCGTCGTCCTTGAGGCACTTGGCCAGACCCGTGCCCTGCAGCTCGCCGACCTTGGTGTTGTCGAACGAGACGTAGAAGTCGGCGCCGCCGCCCAGGGTCAGGCGGTCGTAGTCGATCGTCCCGATGCCCTGCGCCTTGGCCTTCTGCAGGACGGCCGAGCCGGAGCCCGAGTCCAGGTTGACGATCATGAGGACGTTGACGCCCTCGGTGATCATCTGGTCGGCGATCGTCTGGAACTGCGTCTTGTCGCCCTGGGCGTTCTGGATGTCCGCCTTGACGCCGGCTGCGTCGAACGCAGCCTTGAGGTACTTGGAGTCAGCCGTCTCCCAACGGGCCGACGACTTGGTGTCCGGCAGGATCACGCCGACGAACGGCGTCGCCCCGCCGCCCTTGCCGGTCTCGGTGCCCGACGAGCCCGAGTTGTTGTTGTTGTTGCTCGAACAGCCTGCCAGGAGGAGTCCGGCGGCCGCTGCGGCCGCCGTCGCCAGGATCATGCTCCGTCGCATCGTGCTCCCTCTCGTGACGACGCCCCATCGCGCTCGTCTTGGACCCGAGCTTGCTGGGCGCTCGGACTATGTTGCGGGCGACAACATATGGCCCGACCTGCACCGTGACAAGCACGAACGCGTTCTCCGTGCTCGAACTGTGACCATCCGGGTACCGAAATGCGGCGCATGGCGGGTGTGGTCGCGCTCTCACCACCCGGATGGATGACCCCGGAGGGCCGTTCATGTTGCGGGCGACAACAATTCCCGGACACACATCTGCGCAGGTGGACGAACCGGACGGACCCCCGCAGCCTGGACGGGGCTCCCGGGGCCGCGCCGTGCGGCGTCGCGCTCGCCCACGAATGCGCCGAACGTCCCGGGTCCCGCCGCGCACGGCGGCGGAAGACTGGACGGGTCAGCGTCGACACCGAGGAGGGGCCGTGCGGTACGTCTACCGGTTCAGCGAGGGCGACAAGGACCAGAAGGACCTCCTGGGTGGCAAGGGCGCCAACCTTGCCGAGATGACCCGGCTCGGCCTCCCCGTCCCGCCCGGCTTCACGATCACCACCGACGCGTGCCGCGCGTACATGCGCGACGGCGTCGTGCCCGCCGAGGTGCGCGTCGAGGTCACGCTCGCGATCCGGCAGATGGAGGACGAGCTCGGCCGGCGGCTCGGCGACTTCCACGACCCCCTGCTCGTCTCCGTCCGCTCGGGCGCCAAGTTCTCGATGCCCGGGATGATGGAGACGGTGCTCAACGTCGGGCTCAACGACGCGTCCGTCCGCGGCCTCATCGAGCTCAGCGGCGACGAGCGGTTCGCGTGGGACTCCTACCGGCGGCTCATCCAGATGTTCGGCAAGACGGTGCTCGACATCGACGGCGAGCTGTTCTCCGACGCGCTCGAGGCGCGCAAGCGGGAGGTCGGCGCCGCGAGCGACGTCGAGCTGACGACCACCGACCTCGAGGCGCTCGTCGACGAGTTCAAGCAGATCGTGCGCACGCAGACCGGTCGCGAGTTCCCGCAGCACCCGCGCGAGCAGCTCGACATGGCGATCGAGGCCGTCTTCGGCTCGTGGGACACCGAGCGCGCGCGGATCTACCGGCGCCGCGAGCGCATCCCGCACACGCTGGGCACCGCGGTCAACGTCGTCTCGATGGTGTTCGGCAACCTCGGCCCCGACTCGGGCACGGGCGTCTGCTTCACGCGCGACCCCTCGACCGGGCGCACCGGTGTGTACGGCGACTACCTGCCGAACGCGCAGGGCGAGGACGTCGTCGCCGGCATCCGCAACACGATGGCGCTCACCGAGCTGGAGACGCTCGACCCCGCCTCGTACGCCGAGCTGATGGGCTGCATGCGGCGGCTCGAGACGCACTACCGCGACCTCTGCGACATCGAGTTCACGATCGAGCGCGGCAAGCTCTGGCTGCTGCAGACACGCGTCGGCAAGCGCACGGCCGCCGCCGCGTTCCGGATCGCGACCGCGCTGGTCGACGAGGACCTCATCACCATGGACGAGGCGCTCTCGCGCTGCTCCGGCGCCGAGCTGGCGCGGCTGATGTTCCCGCAGTTCGACCCCACCGTGGAGCGGACCGTCCTGACGACCGGCATGGGCGCCTCCCCCGGCGCGGCCGTCGGCGAGATCGTGCTCGACAACGAGCAGGCGCTCGACCGCTCGGCGACCGGGGCGCGCGTGATCCTCGTCCGGCGCGAGACCAACCCCGACGACCTCGCGGGCATGATCGCGGCCGACGGCATCCTCACGGCTCGCGGCGGCAAGACGTCGCACGCCGCCGTCGTCGCGCGCGGCATGGGCAAGTGCGCGGTCGTCGGCGCCGACGAGCTCGACATCGACGTCGCCAAGGGCGAGGTCCGTGTCGACGGCCGGGTGCTGCACGCCGGCGACCTCATCGCGATCGACGGCGCGACCGGCGAGGTCTACCTCGGCGAGGTCGCCGTGGTCGACTCCCCCGCCACCGTCTACGTCGCGGACGGGTACGACGCGGCGCTCGACCACGCTGGGGACGAGGACGCGCGCGCGCTCGTCACCGCGATCGACCGCGTGATGCGGCACGCCGACTCGATCCGCCGGCTGCGCGTGCACGCCAACGCCGACAACGCCGAGGACGCGCGCCGCGCGCGGCAGCGGGGCGCGCAGGGCATCGGCCTGTGCCGTACCGAGCACCAGTTCCTCGGCGAGCGCCGCAAGCTCGTCGAGCAGCTGATCCTCGCGACCTCCGACGGCGAGCGGCAGGCGGCGCTCGACGCGCTGCTGCCCGTGCAGCGCGACGACTTCGTCGGGCTGCTGCGCGAGATGGACGGGCTGCCGACCACGATCCGGCTGATCGACCCGCCGCTGCACGAGTTCCTGCCCGACCTCACCGACCTCGCGGTCCGCGTGGCGGTCGCGCAGGAGCGGGGGCAGGTCGACCCGCACGACGAGGACGTGCTCACCGCGGTGCGCCGGATGCACGAGCAGAACCCGATGCTCGGGCTGCGCGGCGTGCGGCTCGGCCTCGCGGTGCCCGGCCTGTTCGCGCTCCAGGTGCGCGCGATCGCCGAGGCGACGGTGGCGCTGCTGCGCGACGGGCTCGACCCGCGGCCGGAGATCATGGTGCCGCTCGTCGGGTCGCAGCGGGAGCTCCAGCTGGTCCGCGAGGAGTCGGAGCACGTGATCGCCGAGGTGGCCCGCGCCGCCGGGGTGACGCTGTCGATCCCGATCGGCTGCATGATCGAGCTGCCGCGCGCCGCGCTCACCGCCCGGCGCATCGCGCAGGAGGCCGACTTCTTCTCGTTCGGCACCAACGACCTGACGCAGACGACGTGGGGCTTCTCGCGGGACGACGTCGAGGCGGCGTTCTTCACGCGGTATCTCGAGAACGGCGTGCTGACGGTGTCGCCGTTCGAGACGCTCGACATCGACGGCGTGGGCGCGCTCGTCCGGGCGGGCGTCGAGGGCGGCCGCGCGGCGAAGCCCGAGCTGAAGCTCGGCGTCTGCGGGGAGCACGGCGGCGATCCCGACTCGATCCACTTCTTCGACGCCGTCGGGCTGGACTACGTGTCGTGCTCGCCTTTCCGGGTGCCGATCGCGCGGCTCGAGTGCGGGCGCGCGGCGGTCGAGCGGACGGAGAGCCAGACGGCCTGAGACGGGCGGCCCGCCCGCCTGCGCCGGGGCGTCGGCGGCGGGCGGGTCGTCAGGCCGGCGACCGAGCGGTCGTCAGGACGCCGCGAGCTCCTGCGCGCGGCGCCAGCGGATGCCCGCCTCGATGAAGTCGTCGATGTCGCCGTCGAACACCGCGGCGGGGTTGCCGACCTCGTGCTCGGTGCGCAGGTCCTTGACCATCTGGTACGGCTGCAGCACGTAGGAGCGCATCTGGTCGCCCCAGCTGGCCTTGATGTCGCCCGCGAGCGCCTTCTTCTTCGCGTCCTCCTCGGCCTTGCGGACGAGCAGCAGGCGCGACTGGAGCACCCGGAGCGCGGCCGCGCGGTTCTGGATCTGCGACTTCTCGTTCTGCATCGACACGACGATGCCGGTCGGGATGTGCGTCATCCGCACCGCGGAGTCCGTCGTGTTGACGGACTGCCCGCCGGGGCCGGACGAGCGGAAGACGTCGACCTTGATCTCCGACTCGGGGATCTCGATCGAGTCGGTCCCCTCGATCAGCGGGATCACCTCGACGGCCGCGAACGACGTCTGCCGGCGGCCCTGGTTGTCGAACGGCGAGATGCGCACGAGCCGGTGCGTGCCGGCCTCCACGGACAGGTGGCCGAACGCGTACGGCACCTTGACCTCGAACGTCGCGGACTTGAGGCCCGCCTCCTCGGCGTAGCTCGTGTCGAGCACGGCCGTCGGGTACCCGTGGCGCTCGGCCCAGCGCAGGTACATGCGCAGCAGCATCTCCGCGAAGTCCGCGGCGTCGACGCCACCGGCCCCCGAGCGGATCGTGACAACCGCCTCGCGCTGGTCGTACTCGCCGTTGAGGAGCGTGCGGACCTCGAGCTCGCCGAGGTCGCGGCGGATGCCGGTGAGCTCGCCCTCGGCCTCGACCAGGCTCTCCTCGTCACCCATCTCGGTGCCGAGCTCGACCAGGGTCTCGAGGTCGTCGATGCGGCCGCGGAGCTTCCGGACGCGGTCCAGCTCGGCCTGCGTCGCCGACAGCGCGCTCGTGACCTTCTGCGCCTTCTCGGGGTCGTCCCACAGGTCCGGGGCGCTCGCCTGCTCCGACAGCTCGGCGATCTTCGCCTGGAGCGCGGTCGGGTCGCTCACCGCCTGGATCGACTCGAGGGTCGTGCGCAGGTCGCGGATCTCGGCGGGGAAGTCGGTGGTGGCCACGACCGTCCAGGTTACCCGGTCGGCCGGGTCCGTCTGGGGGCCGGTCGGCCTGGGAGGGGGCGATGGACTCGTGCCAGCGCGGTGACCTGCTCGCCCTGAAGCGACCGAGCGTTGCGCGGTCCCGACGAGCGTCCGGCTCTGCCGGTTGCGGCCGGCCGGGGTGCGCGCGACGGTCGTTCGCATGACGGACGATGCGCCGCGACACGACGGGACTGACGACGTCGTGATCCGGCCGGCCGACCGGCCCGGCGACCTCGGCTGGATGGTGCTGGCCAACGCCGAGACCTACGCGGAGCAGTTCGGGTGGGACGGTGACTACGAAGCGCTCGTCGCTCGGATCGTCGCGGACTTCGCGGCCCGCCACGACGTGCAGCGTGAGCGGGCGTGGATCGCCGAGCTGGACGGCCGCCGAGTCGGCTGCGTGCTGTGCGTCGACGCCGGCGGCGAGCGGGCCCAGCTGCGCATCCTCCTCGTGACGCCCGACGGTCGCGGCCGGCGGGTCGGGAGCCGGCTGGTCGAGGAGGTCACGGGATTCGCGCGTGAGCGGGGCTACGTGAAGGTCGTGCTGTGGACGAACTCGGTCCTGGAGACGGCCCGTCACCTCTACGAACGCGCCGGCTTCACGCTTGTCGACGAGTCGCCGCACCGCAGCTTCGGCGTGGACCTGGTCGGGCAGAACTGGGAGCTGACCCTGTAGTCCCGTGCGCGCGCCGCGGGCCCGAGGGTCTCGACGGCCCGCTGGCACCGTACGGGGCGTCATGATGCGCGCGCGACGGCGTCGGCCTCGAGCCGTACCCCGGAGTGCCACGCCGCCAGCACACGACCCGCGCCCGTCGGGCGCGCGACCGCGCCGAGGCGCACGTGGGCGGACCTGCCGTCCGGGCTGTCGGCCTCGAGCACGACGACGTGACCGAGGCCCTGGGTCGCTCCCGGGTGCGTCGTCAGGTAGCGCTCGACCGACGCGCGGACGTCGGCATCGGTCAGCGGGACGCCCTCGGCGCCGCCCCGGCCCGCGAAATAATCCGCCTGGTCGACCGCGTCGGACGCGTCGAGCGCGACGAGGTCCGTCAGCGCGAGGAGCCGGGTCCGTTCCAGGTGGACCTTCGCCGCTGCCGCGACGACGAGCACGAGCGCGATCGCGAGCACCGCGAAGCCGATCGCGAGGATCGTGACCTGCCCGTCGTCGCGACCTCGGTCGGTGCGCGGCAGCCGCCGCGCGAGCAGACCCGCGTGCGCGCGTGCGCCGCCGCCCGGCGGCGTCACCGGTGCGCCGCCCGGTACTCGTCGACCGCGGCGACGCGCTCCGCCGTCACCGGGATCTCCAGCGGCACGACGCTCCGGACGAACGACGGCACGAACGGCAGGTCGACGTCGACCTCGACCCGGGCCGTCACGGTGCTGCCGGGCACCAGGCACGGCGTCGACGAGCAGGAGAGCCGCAGCGCGCTCGACGGGTCGGCGTCGAACCCCTGGTCGCGCAGCGCGAATCGCGTGACCGTCTCGGCCCGCTGGGCGCCCTCCTCGGGTGTGTCCGCTGCGGCCGCGACCCGCGCCGACTCACGTGCCGCGCCCTCGACAGCGAACGACGCCGCCTCGACGCGCCCGACCACGAGCACCAGGTAGACGAGCGGGACGAGGAGCAGCAGCGCGACGCCGAGGAACTCGATCTGCGCGTTGCCGTCGTCGCGGCCACCGCTCGGCTGTTGGCCGGCGCCGCCCGCGCGGGCCCACCGCGGACGCATCCCGACGCTCACGGTCCCTCCACCGGCGCGTGACCGTGCACCACCAGGCGCCCGGACGGCCCGAGCAGGCCGACGATCGGCAGGGGTGCGGCTATCTGCACGTCGACGAGCGCCACGCCACCGGCGTCTTGCCGCTGCGCGCTGACGTCCGCCGCGTACCGCGCGCTCAGCTCCGCCGACACGAGCTCCCGTGTCCGAGCGGCGCCGTCCTGCGGGCCATGCCCCGCGAGCGCGCCGTACCGCGCGCCCTGCGCCGCCGAGTCGATCAGCTCGTTCCGCACGTGCAGCACCAGCGCCAGCTGCAGGACCGCGACGAAGAGCAGGACGAGCAGCCCGCCGACGAGCACGAAGTCGACGACGGCGGAGCCCCGGTCGCGCGCGGCGGTCACTTCTTGGTGACGTCGCTGATCGCCGAGCTGAACACGCCCTTGAGCGCCGGCTCGGCGATGAGCCACAGCGCGGTCACGAGCCCCGCGGTCATCAAGGTGACGAGCACCCACCCCGGCACGTCGCCCCGGTCACCGCGGGCGGCCGCGAACCGGCTCGCGGCCCACGCCGCGGCTCGGTCGCTCCAGAGCGGGCCGCGTCTCAGCAGCGGCGCGCCACGGCGCCCCGAGTCGCTCCCGTGCGGGTCGTTCGTCGTCATGCGTGTCCCCTCTTCGTCGTCACAGACCGATGCGCATCACGAGCAGGCTCGGGAAGACGGCGAACGCCATCGCGCAGTTGTGGGTAGGTTTGAGATATGAACCGGACATACCACCCGCCGACCGCTTCCCGCACACCCCGCGGCTACGCCCGCATCTCGCAGGCCCGCGACGGCACCACCGTCAAGGTCGAGCGGCAGCGCGCTGAGATCGAGCCGTTCGCTGCTGCCCGCGGTGACGTCCTGACCGACGCGCTGTGGCACGTCGACAACGACAAGTCCGCCTACGACGAGGGCGTGGAGCGGCCGGGGTTCAACGACCTTCTGCGCGACGTCCTGGCGGGGCGCGTGTCGACCGTCTACGCCTGGGACCAGGACCGAGTCGCACGCGACGTAGGCGTCTGGGAGGGCTTCTTGAAGGCCTGCCGCAGCACGGGCACCCGCATCGTGTTCCGCACCGCGGGCGAGATGGACCTGACCACCGTCAACGGCAGGACCCAGACAAGGTTCAACGCCGTCATGGCGCGGCACGAGTCCGAGCACAAGGCCGAGCGCGTCGAGGTGGCCGCTAGGCACCGGGCGATGCAGGGGCGCGCGCACGGGGCGGTGCTCTACGGCTGGAGGCGCGTCTACGCGTTCGACGGCAGTGGAGTGCAGATCCGCGGGCAGTGGCACGACGAGATCCACCCCGAGCAGGCGGCGATCATCCGCGAGTGCGCGCGCCGGGTGCTCGCCGGGGAGTCCATCAAGGCGCTCGCCCGCGAGCTGAACGCCCGTGGCGTGCCGACACCGAAGGTCATGGACCAGGCCGGCAGGCGGTACGAGTGGGAGGCGGCGAGCCTGCGGATGCTGCTGCTGCGGCCCGCGAACGCCGGGCTCCGCGTGTATCAGGGTCGACCGCAGTTCGACGCAGAGGCACCCGCGATCCTGGCGCGCGGCGACTGGGACCGCGTCGTCGCGACGCTCAACGACCCGGGCCGCCGGACCGTCTCCGACAACCGGGTCCGGCACCTGCTCTCCGGGATCATGAAGTGCGCGGTCTGCGAGCGAGGCATGCGCGCCCGCCGGATCACTGGCGAGACGACGCTGCGCTACCTGTGCCCGGCGGGCCACACCGCCCGCGTCGCCTCCAAGGTGGACTGGTACGTCACAGAGACCGTGGTCGACCTCCTCGTTGACCGCGACAAGATCAACGGGCTGCTCTGCGGTGACGACGCGGCGGTGGCCGACGCGACGCGCCGGGCGACGGAGATCGCCGCGGAGATCGCGAACTGGAACACCGACCGCCGTAACCGGCTGGTGAGCCGTGAGGAGTGGCTGCGGATTGTGCCCGACCTACAGGCGGAGTTGGAGGAGGCTGAGCGCGCGGCAAGGGCGACCAGTACGCGCTACCGGGATCTCATGGAGGACGTGGTTGGACCGGGAGCGGCCGACCGCTTCAGCGCACTCCCGATCAGCCGCAAGCGAGCGATCATCGAGGCACTGTTCGCGATCCGCGTACACCCGCTACCCGCTGGGCGGAACGCACGGGGGCCGTTCGACCCCAGCCTGATCGAGGTGAAGCCGAGGCGGACGGACGACGCCGTCGCGGCCTAGCCTCTGTCCGGCAGTGCTGGACGTCCGTAGGGGCACTGCCACCCGTTGCTCGACCCTGGTGGCGGCCTTAGCGTCCGGGCCATGCCGTCCAACGCCGATGCACACGACGACGATCCGTGGCGCGACGTTCGCCAGGACGTCGTCCTGGCGCACTTCCCGGCCGTGGTCATCGTGTGCACCGACCGCGGGCAGCACCCGAAGGCGATCACGGCGACCGTCCTGCACTGGGTGCCACCGGGCATCGGTCGTGGCGACGGAGAGGTGCTGGAGGGGTTCGCGTTCAAGCGACGCCGCGGCCAAGCGCCGCTCCCAGACCCACTTCCGCCGCTCCCGCCCGGTCCGATCCCGTACCGGCTCGGCAACTCGACCGGCTACCTAACGGAGCCTTACTGCCACTACTGCCCGCGGCTACCGAAGTGGTCGCCGGAGGACACCCGCAAGCGGGTCAGCAAGGCCGTCGCCGCCGGGCTCACTGAGTTGGACATGTCCTGGTTTGACTGACCCGCCACCGACCGTGGACGGTGCCGTCCGCCAGCACTAGCCTGATAACTAGGACCGCGCTCCCAGACGGTCGGCATCCTCGAGCGAGGACGCCTCTTCGGGGCAGGGAAGCCACCTGATGAGGGTGGATGACCCGCCTCGCCCGGAGCGCCGATGTCCACCTCCCCCGTCACCGAGCCCGACGACCTCGTCCATCTGCGGAACGTCGTCGCGTCGCTCGCACGCCGTCGCCAGCCCGACGACCCGGACCTGCTGCACGCCCGGCGGGAACTCGCCGCCGCGGTACTACTCCGACACGTGCGGCATGCCCTCGACGCCAACCCCGGCCTCACGATCAATCAGCGCCGCGCGATCGCGGGTGTGCTCACCGGAGCCGCGTCGTGACCGCCGCGTCGGTCGGGAGCCAGGACCCGAACTGGCCTCCGCACCGCCCCCCGGACACCGACGACGAGACATGGCAGCGCATCAAGCAAGCCGCGGCTGCCAACGTTGCCGACTACCCGCCGCTGAGTCCGCGTCAGGTGCAGATCATCCGGGACGCCCTCCACGCTCCGCCGGGCGGCGATGCCGCATGACCCGCGACGACATGGACCAGGCCCGGCCATCGCTGAGCCGAGGCGGTGGCGAGCCATGACCGACGCACGCCTACCCGAACGGTGGCTCAACGACCGCCGGTTCATGCGGCTCTCCGACGCGGCCTGGCGGCTGTACACCCTCGCGCTGATGTGGTCCGTCGCGAACCGCACCGACGGCCTGCTGGAGTGCGACGACCTCAACCTGCTCCACCGCGTCGACCCGCGAAACGCGGCCGCCCTCGTCGATGCCGGCGTCTGGGAGCCGACTGCCCAGCCGCGCGGCTGGCGGATCGTGGGCTTCGACGAGACTCAATCGACAAGCCAAGTCCTGGCCGCAGCCGAACATGCCCGTCGCATCGAGCGCGACCGCAAGCGACAGCAGCGCGCTCGACGCGCCACTAGCTCGAAGAACCCGAGCCCACCGGCTGTCACGGCCGACGTCCCCCAGGATGTCCCGCCGGACGTCCCCCCGCCTGTCCCCCAGGACGTCCCGCCGGACACCACTAGGACAAGGACAGGACAAGGACAGGCCTTGATGGCGGGGGCTTACACGTGCGCGGTGTGCGGCCAACCGATGCTCCCGGTGGGCGACGGGGCTACCACGCACCCAGACTGCTCACCCACGCTCGTCGTCTCGGGTGATCCGTGGTGAGCGGCGTTCAGCCGGGCGGACGGCTGTGGGAAGAGCGCGACCCGACCGACCTGGGCATCCGCGTCAGCCCACCGCCGGAACACGTGTGCGACGACGGGTGGACCGGAGATCCCGACCACCCGACGCCGTGCCCGACCTGCCGCCCGCACCTCGCGCGCAGGACCGACCGAACGGGCCGCGTCGCGTGGCGCGCGAGCGCACCGCACAAGCAGGCGTCATGAGCGCCTTCCGGCGTCACCGCGCCGCCGCCTCGCGCCGCCGTCAGCGCCCGCAGCCGCGTCGTGCGCGACCGTCCCAACCGGCGGCCCCGACGAGTCGCCGCGACCGCGCAGACGGCCCGTCACGGGCGTCACGAAGCAGCGACGCGCCACCGGGGACGACCACCACCGACGGGGCGAACACCAGCCACCCCCGCACCCCGGTAGAGGGCCACGTCGTCACAGCGCCCACGCCCGCCAGCAGCGCGTTACGGCCGATCCGGCGCGCGCGTGCACAGAATCCCTACTGCCCTTATCGGAGATTGCCGTGCCTGACTTCCTGAAGAGCCTGTCGTGGGACGACGCGTTCGCGCTCGTCCGTGACGCGGCGAGCAACGACCCGTCGAGCACCGGCATGGAGGTCTTCTCGCGGCTCGACCGCGACGAGTTGTCAGCCCTCGCCTACCGGCTGCTCTACCTGATCGCCGTGACGGCGACCGTCGTTGGCGCTGGGTTTCTCGAACGGTGGATCGACTTCGCCAAGCGCCATCTGGTGAACGATCTGCCCTGAGTCGTACGCTTGTTCTGACGACCTCGTCTGATGCCGGTCGCGAGACGACCGCCCGGCCAGGAACCCGGGCAGCCCACTCCGCCGCCGCCGTCGTCCGCGAAGGCCCGTGAGGGCCCGCCAGGTCGGAGCACCGTCTCCGAGGACGTCCGCAGTTCAGCGCCGCCGACGCGGCAGGCCCGGACGCCTGCCGATGCGTTCGCGTAGCGCTCATGCGGCCACGTCCACCCCCGCCCCCGCGGTTGGTTCGTCGTACCCGCGTGCGGGCGGCTCCCCTGGCGGAGCGCCACCATGCCCACCTTCATCGAACAGCTCGAAGAGCGCCGGGCGGACATCGCCCGACGACTGAAGTCCATCGCCACCCACGCCGAGGCCACGAACGACGGGAACTTCACCGACGAGGAACTGGCCCAGGTCAACGAACTCAAGGGCGAGTACCTGACGCTCGGTGCCGAGGTCGACCGGTACAAGTCCCTGGCCGCGACCAAGGCCGAGGTCGACAAGTTCATGGCCGGCTCGGACTCCAACCCGCGCACCGGCACCGGAGCGGCCAAGGCCGCGTCCCGCGCATCGCGTGCCCCGACCCCGCTCGGACGGGACATCGCCCGAGCGCTGTTCGGGCCGAAGGCTCAGGGCGACTACAACCCGTCGGGGCTGCTCTCGCAGCGGCACACCGGCCGCCGGTTCACCGACGCCGACGGGTACGACCACCTCCCCAAGGCGTCGGCGCTCAACGTCAAGGCCGGGCTCACCTCGGTCCCGACTCTGCGCACGACCGACGACCGGTCGGTGTTCCTCCTGCCGGAGAACGGGGCACGCATCGTCCCACTGCTCTCGCAGGTCGACATGACCTCCGGCGCGGACTACTCGTTCTGGGCGCAGACCGGCCGCGACGACATGGCCGCCCAGTTCGTGCCGCCCAAGCAGCCCAAGGCCTCAACCGAGTTCGAGTACGCCAAGACGGTCGACCACGTCCGCACCGTCGCCGTCCTCTCGGACCCGATCCCGCTCCAGGACCTGCAGGACGTCCCCGACCTCCGCGACGACGTCGGCGGCGAACTGGCCCGGCGGGTGATCCGGCGCATCGACTGGGCCGTCATCAACGGCGACGACGCGGCGACCACGGACGACCAGTTCGACGGCGTGCTCAACGTCGAAGGGGTCCAGGACGTCGCGTATGCGACCGACGCCCTGACGACGTTGCGCAAGGCGCTGACGGTGCTCCAGAACGACGCCTTCACCCCGACCGCGTACGCCGTCAACCCGACCGACTGGGAGGCCGTCGAACTGCTCCGCGACACCCAGGGGCGGCTGCTGTACGCCTCCTCGTTCGCGGTCGGGGTGCAGCCCATGCTGTTCGGCGTCCCGGTCGTCATCGCCGACGTCGTGCCCGCCGGGACCGCGATCCTCGCGGACTGGCGTGCCGGGGTGCTGGCCGAGCGCGGGCAGATGGACGTGTCCTGGTCGGACGGTGGGGACCTCTTCGAGACGAACACGGTTCGGTTCAGAAGTGAAACGAGAATCGGTTTCAATATCACGCAACCGACGGCGTTCGTTGTGGCTCACCTGACCGGCACCGGCGGCTGACCTGTTCCGGGGTCAGCCCAGCGCGAACCGACGTGCCGCTTCCCGCCGGTGACGCGCGGGGACCGGGGCGGCGACGGCTCACTCCTGCCGGCCGCCGCCCCGGTTCAGCACGCCTACCGGTCGTTGCGCACGCGGCGGGCCGCCTGCGCGTACGTCGAGCCGAGCGGGATGTCTAGCAGCGTGCAGCACGACGACGGCAGGATGTCGGTGCAAGACCAGACCCGTCCGGCTGCACGCCAGAGCGCGTCCGGGTCGGCGTCCTCGATCGCCTCGGTGAAGGCGTCGCGGATGTGGCCCGGGACGTGGCCGGGCAGCGGCAGTGATCGCATGGCAGTGCCTCTCGCGGTGTTCGCGGTGGGGCGCGCCAGGCAGATGCCCTGGGGTACGGCGACTGTCTACCCAGGAACGTCCGGCGCGACCCTGCGCGCCATGCCACGACGGCGGAGCCCGGAGGCTCACTTCAACCGGTCGCCGGTGTCTGCGACCGTACGCGCGGCGCGCGCCCGCGTCCAGCGATGCGAGACGCCCGAATCGCCCGCGAATGTCAGAGGCGGCCAGTACGGTCCGACCATGACCGACGATCCGGGACAGACCGTCCGCGACATCGCACGCTCGACAGCCAAGGCGCTGGCAGACTCGGGCGTCTTTCGTCCGGGACACCCCCAGCAGCAGCCCGACCCCTACCCCGGCTGGCTGCATCTCGCGCTCGGCAAGATGTTGCTGTTGACGAAGCTCGACGCGCCCGCGTACGTCTCCGGCAGCGTCGCCGCCACGCCTACCGGGCAGCCGCTGCAGGTGCGCCTCGTCATGTACACGGCGGACCTGGTCGTCATCGCTGAGGTCGAGAGCAATGGCTACACGGGCGGCAACGGATCGTCCGTGGTGCGAGCGCTTCCTCGCCGCCTACTCACGGGCATCGAGGTCGGCGACGGGTGGTTCGACCCGTTTGAGGACGAGCCGGATGAGACCCACCCGCGCTTCACCGTGACGTACGCCGACGGCACCGTGCTCACTCTGCCGTCGTCGCCGCAGCCGTCCAACGCCGAGTGGTCGAGCCTGCGTGCCCTCCGTGCCACACTGCTGGACGACCTGGCGCGGACTTGAGGGCTCAGCCGTCGCGCCCCTCGCGCGTTCGCTCATGCCGTCGCGCCAACTCGACCAGGGGTCGAAGCGCGGCGCGGGCAGTCTCCCCGAGGTCGTAGCCGACGCTGAGATCGCCGCCGCTCATGCCGCGCACGTATCCGACCTTCCAGCCCTCGGTGTCGGGCTCGAACGTGATGCCGTACCCCTCTTGCTCGCCGAGCGCCAGGAGTTCACCGACCGCTCGGAGGGTCTCGTCCTCAAAGATCGCCACTCGCCGATGGTGATCCCCGGCGGGCTGCCGTCTCATGAGACGCGCCGAGCAGCGGCGCGACTTAGCGGTCGGTCGAAACGTCCAGAGTGAACAATGTGCCGTCGAGCGCTTTCAACCACCGGTGGCCGCTCACGTCGGTGAACTCGACGGTCGCGTGCACGATGATCTGTTCGATCTGCGTCCGATCGGTCGGCCAGGACCAGGCCGGGGCGAAGACCTCCGAGTCGCCCCCGGCGATGACGTCCCACTCCGTCGACTGTCGAACGGACCACAACTTCATCGCCTCAGGCGCGTCGTCCGAAGTTACGAGGTCGCACCTCAGGACGACTTCCCGCACCGGCTCAACGCCTCGGTTGTGCACGATCACGGGACGGCTGACCTTGACCCGGCCCCCACCGAACATCGTGCTCGCGTCTGTGTTGTCCCGTGCGACGGTGACGAGCCGCGCGGCCGCCTCCTTGCGGTCGTTCATCTCTGCACGCCGGGACCTCGACTCGGCCTTGAGGACCACCAGCGAGATGAGCACTGCGGCGACCGCGCCGACCCCGGCGATTGTCTCCCCGACGGCCTGGGCCACCTGGAGCCAGTCGGGCACGGCGCTGGACATGGGTCGGAACCTACCGGCGAGACGAGGCCGGGCTCGGCTGCCCCGCCGGTTCCGCGTCACCCCTGCCACGTGAGGGAGCGATGGCCATGACTCAAGGCGGTGAAGTTGTACACCGCGGCGACCGAAGAAGAACGGGGGCGGCTGAGCGAGACGCCATGGGACGAGCGCCTCGACTACAAATGAGTCGCGGTCCGAGAGCGGGATGGAGCGAACGCCTTGAGTGCGACTCCCAAGCGACGTAGGGCGACCGACGCCGACGTCTGGTGGCAGGGCCTCCTGTGGGTCGAAGCGGCCCACATGCAGGCGTACCGCCTGCAGGAGGTATTGCGCGAGATCGAGTCAGCAGACCTGGACGCGCAGATGCGTTCGAGGCTGGCGGAGGACACCGCCCTGACCCGCCAGTGGAGGGCGAGTTTCGACAGGTACGAGCAGCACGATCCCGAGCGCCCGCTTCGCGTCCCAACCGCGTCGCTGTGGATGCAGCAGACGGCGGAGATGCACTTCCTGCTCGTCGCGGTCAACAACGTCAGCCGCGCTGTCGACCGGCTGCCGGCCGACGTTCGTGCTGAGATCGGGAACCAGGACGTTGCTGGGCTGCTGCGCAACATCACCGAGCACTATGACGAGGAGTGGGGTCCGTCGGCGCGGAACCTTGCCGAGAACCACCCCAACATCAAGGCCGGGCTCGTTGCCTTCGATAAGCGTGACGCCGCAATCGGCGGCCCGGACGGCGTCGCACTATCTGACATTCGGATCTGGTTGGTCCAAGTCACCGAGTCGTTGACCGGATGCCTTGTCAACGCGGGCGTCACACCGCCACACGACCTCAACGCCTCTTTGGTGGACGGTGACGACGACCTGCCGTGGCCGCCTGAGCGGCTGCGGTTCCACTGGTCGATCCCCCGGGTCCCAGAGGAGCAGTGGCCTCGCGAGAAGATGAGCGAGGAAATGGCCACGCTCTGGTGGCGCTTGCATGGCATTCGCTTCCACGAGGACGCGGGTGATGACGAGGGCGACGAGGACTAGCCCGACGGAGACTCGCGCGCGATCAGGCGGATCGAGCGCGTAGCGCCGCCCCTAACCTGCCCACAATGTGAAAGCGGCGAACACGACGGTGACCGGCAGGATCAAGAACACGACCGGCACCATCATCGCGACTTCCTTGCGCCCGCCCGACTCCATGAGCTCGCGCCGCCCGTGCTCCCGCACGTCCTGGGCCTGCGCCCGCAGCACGTCCGCGAGCGGCGTGCCTCGTTCCACGGCCACCGCGATGCCCTCGGCGAACCGGGCGAGCGACGAGACCCCGGTCCGGGCGGCCAGCGCGTCGAGCGCCGGCACCAGCGAGACGCCCGACCGCACGTCGGCGAGCGTCAGCCCCAGCTCGGCGGCCAGCGCACCGTGCGCGCTCGCGACGACGCGCTCCAGCGCTCCCAGCGGGCCCTCGCCCGCCGCCACCGCCAGCGCGAGCAGCTCCGCGACGGTCGGCAGCTCGGCGACGATCCGCTGCTCGCGTCTCCGCACGTCGCGCGTCAGCGACCAGTCGCGCAGGAGCACGCCCGCGACTCCGCCGACACCCACGAGCACGACGAGAGCGAGCACGGACACCGGCCGCGACGCGGCGAGCGCGAGAGCGACCGTGAGCGTCGCGGCGAGCCCGAGCGCCCCGGAGACGACCTGGCCGGCGCGGAACTGCTCGACGGTCTCGGTCCGTCCGGCCCGTTGCAGCCGCCGCCGGAGCTCCGTCGCCGGCGATCCGAGCCGCGCGACCAGCCGCTGCGCGTCCAGGAGCAGCGGCGCCGCGAGGCGTTCGAGCGCCGCGAGAGGGCCGCGGACAGGTGGCGCGTCGGCGATGAGGGCGGACTCGGTGCGGGCCGCCCGCAGGTACGGCGCCAGCCGGTCGTCGAGGCGGATGCGCCGTGCCCGCAGGCGGCTGACGACGAGCAGCGCGCCGAGGCCGCCGAGCAGGCCCACGAGCGCTCCCTGCGCGGCGGGGCTCACCGCAGCACCCGCGGATCCTCGGGCAGCTGTCCGATCCGCAGCATCGCCGAGTACGCGACCACGGTGCACACCCCGCCGACCGCCAGCACGAGCACGCCTCCCGGCGTCCGGTAGGCCGCGGCGGCCTGCGGCCGCGTCGAGAGGAGCGCGAGCACCACCCACGGCGCCGCGACGGCCAGCCGCGCCGCGTAGACCGTCCAGCTCTGCCGCGCCTCGAGCTCGCTGCGCACGCGCAGGTCGTCCCGGAGGAACGACGAGAGGGTGCGGAGCATCCGCCCGAGGTCCGTGCCGCCCACGTCGCGCGTGAGCCGCAGCGCCTCCACGATCCGGTCCGCCACCGGGTCGGCGAGCCGCGCGGCGAGCGCGTCCAAGCAGTCGGCGAACCGCCCCGTTGCCCGGTAGTCGCGCGCGAACGTGACGAACGCCGGTCGCAGCTCGACCGGCCCGCGTTCCCCGAGCTGCGCGACGGCCTCGGGCAGCGCGAGCCCGGCCCGCACGCCCGACGCGAGGTGGTCGACGACCTCCGGCCACAGGCTCCGCAGCCGCGCCTGCCGGCGGCGCGCACGCCCGCGGACGTACGCGGCGGGCGCTGCACCGGCGAACAGCGCGAAGGCGAGCGCGATCGCCGGCGCGTGCGTGACCCCCACGCCGACCGCGAGCACGGCGATCGCGAGCGCGACGCTCGCGCCGACGAGGGCGCCGGGCGTGACGCCCACGACGCCGGCCTGGACGAGCAGGTCCGCCACGCGCGACCCCCGACGCCGGCGCGACTCAGCCGCGTGGGGCGGCGGCGGCCAGCACGACCACCACAGGCAGGCGACTCCCGCCCCGAGCAGCAGACCCACGACGACGCCCACGGTCACTCCCGCCCGCGCAGCAGCGCGACGACGTCGGTGCCCGCACGCGCGTACCGCTCGGCATGCGGCGGGAAGCCGTCAGCGCGCACGAGCCGCCCGTCGCGCGTCGTGAAGACGTCCGTCGTCTCGACGACACCCCGCTCGACGCGACCCGGCACGGCGACGATCTCGCGCGTGCGGCGTCGGCCGGTCGCGTCCAGCTCGAGGTGCACGACGAGGTCGACGGCCGACGCGACGGTGGGGACCACGAACCGGTCCGAGATGTTCGGCCCCGCGAGCAGCGGGAGCGTGCAGAGCTTGACGAGCGCCTCGCGCGCCGAGCTCGCGTGGATCGTCGCCATCGCGGGGATGCCCGAGTTCAGCGCCACCAGCAGGTCCAGCGCCTCGGCCTCGCGCACCTCCCCCACGATCAGCCGCCCCGGTCGCATCCGCAGGGCCTCCTTGACGAGCCGCCGCAGCGAGATCTCGCCTGTGCCCTCCAGGCTGGGCTGCCGGCACTGCAGCGCGACCCAGTCCCGCGCCGCCAGGCGGAGCTCGAAGACCTCCTCGCACGAGACGATGCGCTCGCGCGCCGGGATGGCGCCTGCGAGCGCGTTCAGCGCCGTCGTCTTGCCTGCCTGCGTCCCGCCGGACACGAGCACGTTGAGCCCCGCGCGGACGGACGCCTGCAGGAACGCGGCCGCGTGCGGCGTCAGCGATCCGAGCGAGACGAGCTCGTCGAGGTGGTGCGCCCGGACGACGTACTTGCGGATGTTGACCGCCCAGTCGCGACGCGTCACGTCGGGGATCGCGACGTGGAGCCGTTCGCCGCCCGGCAGGGACGCGTCGACGAACGGGCTGGACAGGTCGAGCCGGCGGCCTGACACCTTGAGCATCTGCTCGACGAGGTCGCGCACCTGGGCCGACGTGAGCATCGTGGTCGTCAGCTCGGCCTCGCCCCGGCGCGACACGAAGACCCGCGACGGCTCGTTGATCCAGACCTCCTCGACCTCCGGGTCGTCGAGGTAGCGCTGCAACGGGCCGAGCCCCGACACGGCGTCGATCACGGCCTTGTGCGCGGCGGACGGGTCGGGCAGCGGCGGGACGGCACCCGCGACGGACCGCTCGTCGTAGTCGGCGAGCGCGTCGGCGACGAGTGCGGCCACGCCGGCGCGGTCGCGGACGGGATCGACGCCGCGGCGCCGGATCAGCTCACGGACCTCGCCCTCGAGGATGGCGACGCCGTCCATGCCTGCCCCCTTGCCCGGCACTGGTCAGCGCGCCCGTGATGTCCGTCATGTCCGAATGCACGCGGACTGTAGACGATCCGGGCGACCCTGCGCAGCGCCCTGTCCACAGACGGGACGCGAGCCCGGCGGCCCAGGACCCGACGGCGTGCGCCGGTCTGCGACGCGCCAGACCTCGCCGGGCCCGGCTGGTGCACCTCGCGCCCCGTCGGGCCACTACCGTGTGCGCGTGACGAACACGGCCAGCCTTGTCTCCGGTACCCAGCACGTCCTGACCCGCGGGGACCAGACCGCGATCATCGCGTCGGTCGGCGCAGGGCTGCGCACCTACGCGGTCGGCGACCGTGACCTCGTCCTCCCCCACGACGCCGACGAGCTCGCGCCCGCGTTCGCCGGGAAGCTGCTCGCGCCGTGGCCGAACCGCCTGCGCGACGGGGAGTACTCGTTCGACGGCACGAGCTACCAGGTGCCGGTCAGCGAGCACGGCAGGCACACCGCGCTGCACGGTCTGCTCCCCTTCGTGTCGTTCGAGGCGACGTCTCAGGGCGACGACGACGTCACGCTCGAGCACACCATCGTGCCCAGCACGGGCTACCCCTGGCCGGTGCGCATCGCGGTGACCTACGCGCTGACGGACGGCGGCCTCGAGGTCACGACGCGCGCGACGAACCGGGGCACGTCGGCGGCCCCGTACGGGCTCGGGTTCCACCCGTGGCTCTCGACGGGCGGCGCGGCGGTCGACGACTGCACGCTGCGGGTCGACGCCGACGAGCACGTCACGGTCGACGGCCGGCTGCTGCCGACCGGCTTCGAGCCCGTCGCGGGCGTCTACGACCTGCGCGAGCAGGCCTCGCTGCGCGGGCGCGACCTCGACGACGCGTGGGTCGGCCTGCGGCGCGACGACGCGGGTCTGTCGTGGATCCGGCTCGGCGCACCGGACGGCTCGACGGTGGCCATGTGGGCCGACGGCGCGTTCCGCGCGTGGCAGGTCTGCACGGGCGACCACGTCGACGCGATCAAGCGCACCGCGGTCGCCGCGGAGCCGATGACGTGCGTCGCCGACGCGTTCCGCACGGGCACCGACCTGATCCGCCTGGAGCCGGGCGACACCCACGAGGCACGCTGGGGCCTGCGGCTGGAGTGAGCCGGCGGGCTCAGCGGCCGCCGTCCGGCGTCAGTGAGGGCGGCGTGCCGTCACGAGCGCCGACGCGCCGGTCCGGCCGTCAGTAGCCCGAGAACGAGCCGTCGGCCTCGACGCCCGACGCGAACTCCCAGTGCCACGGCTCGTGCGGTCCGACGCCGCCCGGGAGCGCCCACGCCGGGTGCTTCCAGCCGTAGACGGGAGCGTTCTCGTTGATCCAGGTCCAGGCCTCGCCGCCGGTCTCCTGGCTGCAGAGGTCGATCGCGAGGCCCCAGCCGTGGTTGCTCGTGCCCGGGGTGGCGGCGAGGCCGCCGCGCTCCGCCTTGACGACGTACTGCATGGCGAGGCTGCGGTAGCCCGAGGACAGGCAGAGGTTCCGGTGGAACCGCGCGGCGTACGCGCTGTTGAGCTGGGCGAGCGCGACCGCGGCATCCGCGCGGATCTGCGTGTGGCCGTCCCACAGCGTGCACAGGTCGCGCGCGGGGACGTGGCCGTTGGTCGACGTCTTCTCGTCCGGAACCAGGCCCGAGCAGTGCTCGAGCGGCGAGCGCGTCAGGTCGCGGCTCACCTCGGTGTCGCGCACCGCCACGGCGCCCGCCGGGACGATGAGCGACGCCGGTGGTTCCGCTCCCAGCACGCTGCCGGTCAGCGCCATGACCGTGCTCGGCAGGTGCGAGTCGCTCGACGCCGTGACCGGACCCTCGTCGGCGGCCGCGCTGTGCACGAGGCCCTGCGCGACGGGGATGACGACCGTCACCGCTGCGAGCGACCCGAGCACGCCGAGGCGTGCGACCGCGCGGCTGGGCCGACGGTGGCCGCTCGACGTGCGCCCGGCCGGGGCGGTGGCGGCGCGGCGGGTCGAGGAGGACGCGCCGGAGGCGCGGGTCGGCTGGGGCTGCGCGGCCGGCGTGGGGTGCGGCACGGCGTCGTGCGCGGTCGTACCGTGCGCGGCGGTGTCGTGCGCGGTGGCGTGGTGCGCGGCGACACCGTGCGAGGTGGGGCGCTGCGCGGCGGCGGGAGTCTGCTCCGCGGCGCGAGCGGTGAGCTCGTGGACCGGGGCGGCAGGCTCGTGGATCGGGGCGAACGGCGCGGCGACGGGTGCGACGGTCTGCTGACGCTTCGCGTCGCGGGCCGCTGCCGCAGCCTCGCGCAGCTCGGCGAACGGGCTGGCGGACGTCGCGGCGAAGGCGGGCGCGACGCGCGCGTCGGCCGGCTCGGCCTCGGCGCGCACGGCGGGGAGCATCGCCGTCTCGTCGGCGCTCGGCGCCAGCAGGACCGCCTTCTCGGCAGCGCTTGCTGCGGGCCCGGACGCCGTCTCGCCCATGCTCGGCGCCGGCCGGGCCGGGGCCACCGCGACGCTCCGTGCGTCCGAGGCGGCGCCCGGCAGCGACGACGCGGCCGGGGCGGCGGACGGCGCAGACGCCCACGTCGGGCGAACCGGCGTGGCGGTGCTGGTCGGCGGCGTCGCGACCGTGCGAGGTGCGGGCTGCGCCGCGGACCACGCGGCGGGCGCCGGGGTCGAGGCGGCGCGCGACCGGCGGGTCTCGGCCGCGGGAGCGGACGTCGAGGACGACGGCGCAGAAGCCGGCGCGAAGGGCGCCTGCCCGGCGGTGCGTGCGGCCCGGCGCGTGGCGGGCGGCGCGGCGACGGCTGTCGCGACGGACGACCCGGAGCCGCCGTGCCCGTGGCCGCCCTCGGCCGAGGCGCTGCGACCCAGCGGCCCGTCGGCGACGGTCGCACCGACGACGGCCGGCTCGGCGTGCTGCGCGGCCGCTGCAGCAGCGGCGCGGCGCTCCGCCTCTCGGAGGGCGCGCCGCGTCGGGAAGGAGCCCGAAGGGACCTGCTCGTCCGCCACTGCACCTCCTTGCGCTACGTCGTCGTTCACCCGCGGCGCACGGCAAGGACCCCGATGTGGAGGGGCCGCCCGGAGCAGCGGTCACGAAACCATAACGGCACGTTGGACCGCGGTCCAAGCCCCTGGACGGGTGTCCAGTCGGACGAATCGGTCTCACGTGGCGACACGCCGTGACGACACGCCGATGAACGCCGGGTGAACGTCGCGATCAGGGTTGCTGGTCGCGCTGCATCGCGTCGCGCACCTCGCCCACGAGCTCCTCGAGGATGTCCTCGAGGAACACGATGCCGACCGTCTCGCCGTCGTGCTCGACGCGGGCCAGGTGCGCGCCGGAGCGCTGCATCGCGGCGAGCGCCTCCTCGACCTCGTCCTCCGGCGCGACGACCGCGAACGAGCGCACGCGCCACGTGGGGACGGGCAGGTCGCGGCTCGTCTCGTCGGCGTAGAGCACGTCCTTGAGGTGCAGGTAGCCGACCGGCCGCCCGTCGTCGTCGAGCACCGGGAAGCGGCTGAAGCCGGTGCGCGCCACGAGCCGCTCGACCTCGGCCGGCGTGCCCGCCGCCGTCACCGCGACGAGCCGGTCCGGCACCACCATCACGTCGCCGGCCGTGCGGTCGGAGAACTCGATGGCACCCGTCAGCAGCCCCTGCGAGTCCTCGAGCAGCCCCTCCGCCTGCGAGCGCTCGACGATCGACTGCACCTCCTCGGCCGTGAACGCCGACGCGACCTCGTCGCGGGGCTCGACGCCGAGCACGCGGAGCGCGTGGTTGGCGAGCCAGTTCAGCGCGGCGATCACGGGCCGCAGCCCGCGCGCGAGCCAGACCAGCGGCGGCCCGAACACCAGCACGGCGCGGTCCGGGCCCGACACCGCGAGGTTCTTCGGCACCATCTCGCCGAGCACCACGTGCAGGTACACGACGAGCGCGAGGGCGATGACGAACGCGATCGGGTGCGTCCACGACGAGTCGACGCCGAGCGCCTCGAGCGGCTCCTCGATCAGGTGCGCGATCGCGGGCTCGGCGACGACGCCGAGGCTGGTGGAGCAGATCGTGACGCCCAGCTGCGCGCACGCGAGCATCAGCGAGACGTGCTCCATGGCCCAGAGCACGGTGCGGGCGCTGCGGTTGCCGGCCGCGGCGAGCGGCTCCATCGAGCTGCGGCGCGCGGAGATCACGGCGAACTCGGAGGCGACGAAGAACGCGTTGCCCGCGAGCAGAGCGACGCCGAGCGCGAGTGCGACCCAGCTAGGCATCGGCACCCCCGCCCTCCTGCACGCGCACCCGCTCGACGCGGCGGCCCGCCATCCGGTCGACCGTGACGCGCACGCCCTCGACCTCGATCTCGTCGCCCTGCACGGGGATGCGACCCAGGCGCGCCATCAGCAGGCCGCCGAGCGTCTCGTACGGGCCGTCGTCCGGGACGCGGAGGCCGGTGAGCTCCGTCAGCTCGTCGGGACGCAGCACGCCGGGCAGCAGCCACGAGCCGTCCGCGGCGCGCGCGGCCGACGACCGCCGGCGGTCGTGCTCGTCCGCGACCTCGCCGACGAGCTCCTCGACCACGTCCTCGAGCGTGACGACGCCCGACGTGCCGCCGTACTCGTCGACCACGACCGCCATCTGCATGCCCTGGGCCCGCAGCTCGACGAGCAGCGGGCCCAGGTGCACGGTCTCGGGGACGCGCGGCGCCTCGACCATGAGCGCGGCCGCGGGCACGTCGCCGCGACGCTCGAACGGGACGGCGACCGCCTGCCGCAGGTGCACGAGCCCGTCGATCTCGTCGCTCGAGCCGCCGATCACCGGGAACCGCGAGTGGCCGGTGCGGCGCGCGAGCGAGACCACGTCGGCGGCCGAGTCGTCGCGCCGGACCACGACCATGCGCTGGCGGTCCGTCATGACGTCGACCGCGGTGAGCTCGCTGAACTCGATCGAGTTGGTGAGCAGCGTCGCGGTCGACTCGTCCAGCGTGCCGACCTCGGCCGAGCGACGCACGAGCGCGGCGAGCTCCTGCGGGGATCGCGCGCCGGACAGCTCCTCGCGCGGCTCGACCCCGACGCGACGCAGCAGCGCGTTGGCGCTGCCGTTGAGCAGGCCGATGACGGGCCGCAGCGCCGTGGTGAACCCGCGTTGCAGGGGGGCGACGGCCCGCGCGGTCGCGAGCGGCACGGCGAGCGCGAAGTTCTTGGGGATCAGCTCGCCCACGACCATCGAGAAGCCGTTGACGAGCACGAGCGCGAGGACGGCCGCGATGACGGTGGCGGTCGTCCCTCCCCCGCCCATGCCGCCGATCAGGCGGGCCACGGCGGGCTGCGTCGTGTAGCCGAGCAGGATCGTGGTGAGCGTGATGCCGACCTGGGCCCCGGAGAGCTCGGTGGACAGCCGGCGCAGCGCGGCGACGACGGACTGCCCGCGGCGGTCGTCAGGCGCGGTCTGGCTGGCGACGACGCCGGGATCCAGCGTGACGAGGGAGAACTCGCTCGCGACGAAGACCGCCGTGCCGAACGTGAGCAGCACGCCGAGCGCAACGAGCAGCCACTCGGTCAGCATGGTGGCGCCATCATACGGGGGGCTCGGCGCCGGCTGCCGCTCGCCGTCCACCGGGACGCGGGTCTTCGCGCAGGTCGCGCCCCGCGTCGCCGCTCGAACCGGCGCGCGCTGTGCCACGCTGGGGTCATGGCGAACACGGCACAGACGCCCACGCCGCGCGGTCCGTCGGCCACCACGGTGCTCGTGGTCGAGGACGAGCCGGCCATCGCGCAGGCCATCGTCCACCGGCTCTCCGCGGAGGGCTGGCGCGTCCAGGCGGCGCACGACGGGCCGACGGGCGTCGCGCTCGCGTCCCGCCTCCAGCCCGACGTCGTGGTGCTCGACGTCATGCTCCCGGGCATCGACGGCCTCGAGGTCTGCCGGCGCATCCAGGCCGAGCGCCCCGTCCCCGTGCTGATGCTGACCGCGCGCGACGACGAGACGGACATGCTGATCGGTCTCGGCGTCGGCGCCGACGACTACATGACCAAGCCGTTCAGCATGCGCGAGCTCGTCGCCCGGACGAAGGCGCTGCTGCGCCGCACCGAGCGCGCCACGCGCGCCGCGGAGATCGCCGCGGCCGAGCAGCCCGTGCCCCCCATCGAGCTCGGCGACGTGGTGATCGACCGCGCGCAGCGCCGCGTCACTCGCGCGGGCAACGAGGTGCACCTCACGCCCACCGAGTTCGACCTGCTCGTCGAGCTCGCGTCGAGCCCCAAGACCGTGCTGACGCGCGAGAAGCTGCTCGCCGAGGTCTGGGACTGGGTCGACGCGAGCGGCACGCGCACCGTGGACTCGCACATCAAGGCGCTGCGCCGCAAGCTCGGCCCGGACCTGATCCGCACGGTGCACGGCGTCGGCTACGCGTTCGAGCCGGCCGGTGGCGGCGACACCGCCGACGCCGCGGGCGGCGGGCCCGCCGGGGCGTGAGCGGTCCGCGACACGTCCGCGGCGAGGCCGGGCGCTCGTCGTGGCTGCCGGACGTGCGCCCGCTCGACCGGCTGAACTCGATCAAGGTCAAGCTCGGCGTCCTCGTCGCGGCGACGGTGACGCTCGCGGCGTTCATCACGTGGATCGGGCTCTACAACCACCTCGGCCCGACGCGCACGCTGCCGCTCGCGATCGTGGTGTCGCTCGTCCTCACGCAGGTGCTCGCGCGGGGCATGACGTCGCCGCTGCGCGAGATGACGCACGCGGCGCGGCGCATGGCGGGGGGCGACTACTCGCAGCGCGTCCGCGCGACCAGCAAGGACGAGGTCGGCCAGCTCGCGGTCGCGTTCAACACGATGTCCGACGACCTCGAGCAGGCGGACACGTTCCGGCGCGAGCTCGTCGCGAACGTCTCGCACGAGCTGCGGACCCCGATCACCGCGCTGCAGGCGCAGCTCGAGAACATCGTCGACGGCGTCAGCGCGCCCGATCCCGGGACGATGAAGGCGATGCTCGCGCAGACGGAGCGGCTCGGGCGCCTCGTCACGTACCTGCTCGACCTGTCGCGGCTCGAGGCCGGGGCCGTGCCGCTCGCGATCACCGACGTGCGGCTCGCGGACTTCCTGCACGAGGCCGCCGAGGGCGCCGCGCTGGTGGGCGCCGAGAAGCACCTGCGCTTCCCCGTGGTCGTCGAGCCGCCCGACCTGACCGTGCCGGCCGACCCCGAGCGGCTGCACCAGGTGGTCGCGAACCTGCTGCACAACGCGGTCCGCCACTCCCCCTCGGACGACGAGGTGCGCCTCGAGGCCAGCCTCGTCGGTCCCGACGTGCGGATCGACGTCGTGGACCACGGCCCGGGCATCGCACCCGAGCAGCGCGCGCACGTGTTCGAGCGCTTCGTGCGCGGCAACACCCCCGCGCTGACGGGCGGCGGGTCGACCGGCGGCACGGGGCTCGGGCTCGCCATCGTGCGGTGGGCCGTCGACCTGCACGGCGGCCGCATCGAGGTCGCCGACTCCGAGGAGGGCTGCACCATGCGCGTCACGCTGCCGGCCGACCCGGCACGCGCGGCATGACCGAGGTCGAGGTCGACCGGCTCTCGAAGTCGTTCGGCGCGGTGCGCGCGGTCGACCACCTCTCCTTCACGGTCCGCGCGGGGCGCGTCACGGGATTCCTCGGCCCCAACGGCGCAGGCAAGACGACGACGCTGCGCGTGCTCCTCGGCCTCGTGGCGCCGACCAGCGGCACCGCGACGATCGGCGGCCGGCGCTACTCCGAGCTGACGCGGCCCGGCCGCGTCGTCGGCGCGGCGCTCGAGGCGGCGAGCTTCCACCCGGGCCGCACGGGGCTCGACCACCTGCGCGTGTACGCGCCGCAGGTCGGCGTGCCCGACTCCCGGACGCACGAGGTGCTCGCGCTCGTCGGGCTGAGCGAGGTCGGTGGGCGCCGCGTCGGCGGGTACTCGCTCGGCATGCGCCAACGCCTTGCGCTCGCCACGACGCTGCTCGGCGACCCGCCGGTGCTGCTGCTGGACGAGCCCGCGAACGGCCTCGACCCGGAGGGCATCCGCTGGCTGCGCGCCTTCCTGCGGGCGCTCGCCGCCGAGGGCCGCACCGTGCTCGTGTCGAGCCACGTGCTCTCGGAGGTCGAGCAGACCGTCGACGACGTGGTGATCATCTCGCGCGGGCGGCTCGTGCACTCGTCGTCGCTCGCCGAGCTGGCCGGGCTGACGCGGCCGCGCGTGCAGGTGGTCTCGCCCGACGCGGCCGGGCTCGCGGCGCTCGTGGCCCGGGCGGGCTGGACGCTCGCCGGACCGCAGCGCGGCGGCGAGGCCGAGGTGGTCGACGTGCCCGCCGCGGCGGTCGGCGCGGCGGCGTTCGCGGCCGGGCTCGAGCTGCACCAGCTCGCGACCCGCGACGTCGGGCTCGAGGACGTGTTCCTGGGCCTCACCGGCGACGCGGCGGGCGGCCCGGCGGGCATCGCGGCGGGGCCGGTGGCCGCCGCGGCGAGCGATCCCCGGGGCGCGCCGACGGAGGTCGGCCCCGAGGCGGCCCGCTGATGCGCGCGACCCTCGTCGCCGAGTACCGCAAGCTCGTGACGACGCGCCTGTGGTGGATCCTGCTCGCGGCGATGGCGGCGTACGTCGGCTTCCTCGCGGGCGTCATCGCCTGGACCGCGTCGCGCCCCGAGGGACTCGGCGGCTCGGGCTCCGCGCCCCTGTCCGTGGACGAGACCGTGCGGTCCGTCTACACCGTCGGCAGCTCGGTCGGATACGTGTTCCCGCTCGTGATCGGCGCGCTCGCGGTGGCGTCGGAGTTCCGGCACCGCACCGTCACGCCCACGCTGCTCGCGGAGCCGCGCCGCACGGTGTTCCTCCTCGGCAAGCTCGCGGCCGGCCTCGGGGCGGGGCTGGTGTTCGGCGTCGTCGGCACCGCGGTCGCGACCGGGGTCGGCGCCGCCGTGCTCTCGGCTACCGGGAGCCCGACGCTCCTGGACCAGTCGGCCACCTGGCGCTACGTCGGGCTCGCGGTCGTCGCGATGGCGCTGTGGGCGCTGCTCGGCGTGGGCGTCGGGACGGTGCTGACGAACCAGGTCGCGGTCGTCGTCGTGGTACTGGCATGGACGCAGTTCGTGGAGCCGATCGCGCGCATCGCGCTCGGTGCGACCTCGTGGGGCGGGCACCTGGTGGCCTACCTGCCGGGTGCCGCGAGCGACGCGCTGACGGGCGGCAGCCTGTACACCGCGGTCGCGTCCGGGCCGGTGCTCGACTGGTGGGCGGGCCTGCTCGTCCTGCTCGGCTACGTCGCGGTGCTCGCGATCGCCGGCCGGCTCGCGACCCTGCGCCGCGACATCACCTGAGCGGCCGTGCCGCGACCGGACCGCTCGACGTGACCCTCGTCACGCGCGGCCGTGCGCCGCCGCGCACGCAGGTTCCGTTCCATGACCCGCAAGGGGTGCCGCCGACCTCTCCTTGACGCGCGCCCAACAGGCACTTTTGCCGACGTTGACCCGAAGGTGCGGACCGCGTGAAAAACCGTCCGAACACTGGTCAGGGAGGGCGTCCCGGCTCAGGTCGGACCCCTGGAGGGCCGTAATCTTGGTGTCAACAGATCCAGCGACGACGCGGCTGGCGGCCGCAGCGGAAGTGGGCGAACCTCGCGTGACCCAGAAGGCGGAGCCAGAGCACTCGCGCGCCGATTTCGGTGCGAACGAATGGCTCGTGGACGAGCTGTACGACCAGTACCTCAAGGACAAGAACGCGGTCGACCCCGCGTGGTGGGACTTCTTCGAGGGCTACAGGCCTGACCGGCCGGGCAACGGTGCCCCCACCGGCCACGCGAACGGCGCGACGCCGCCGGGCGCTCCGCCGACGCCGGCCGCCCCGGCCCCCGCTGCCCCGCCGGCCCCCGCGGCCGCGGCAGCGGCACCACCGGCCCCCACCCAGCCCGTCACCAGCACCCACCCCGCGGAGCCCGCACCCGTGACCTCGCCCATCGCGATCTCCCAGCCCGCCACCGCGCCCTACGCCGAGCAGGCCCAGCGCACCGCGGCGGGCGCCGACCAGCCGCAGGACGCGGCGGACAACGTCGAGAAGCTCCGCGGCCCCGCCGCGCGCGTCGTCACCAACATGGAGGCATCGCTCGAGGTCCCGACCGCGACGTCGGTGCGCGCGGTCCCGGCCAAGCTGATGGTCGACAACCGCATCGTCATCAACAACCACCTCGCGCGCGGTCGCGGCGGCAAGGTGTCCTTCACGCACCTCATCGGCTTCGCCGTGGTCGAGGCGCTCGCGGACATGCCCGCGATGAACGCGTCGTACACGCTGGTCGACGGCAAGCCCGGGGTCCTGCAGCCCGCGCACGTCGGCCTCGGCATCGCGATCGACCTCGCGAAGCCGGACGGCACGCGCCAGCTGCTGGTGCCGAGCATCAAGAAGGCCGAGACGCTCGACTTCGCGCAGTTCTGGAACGCCTACGAGGACGTCGTGCGCCGGGCGCGTGGCGGCAAGCTCGGCGTCGACGACTTCGCGGGCACGACGATCTCGCTGACGAACCCCGGCACGATCGGCACGGTCCACTCGGTGCCGCGCCTGATGCAGGGCCAGGGCACGATCATCGGCGTCGGCGCGATGGACTACCCGGCGGAGTTCGCGGGCACGTCCGAGGAGCAGCTCAACCGGATGGGCGTCTCGAAGGTGCTCACGCTGACGAGCACCTACGACCACCGCATCATCCAGGGCGCGCAGTCGGGCGACTTCCTGCGCATCCTCGCCACCAAGCTGCTGGGCGAGGACGGCTTCTACGACCGCGTGTTCTCGGCGCTGCGCGTGCCGTACGAGCCGATCCGCTGGGTCCGCGACGTCTCGACCGACCCCGACACCGAGGCGCTCAAGCCGGCGCTCATCGCCGAGCTCATCCACGCCTACCGCTCGCGCGGCCACCTGATGGCGGACACCGACCCGCTCGCCTACCGCCAGCGCAAGCACCCGGACCTCGACATCCAGACGCACGGCCTCACGCTGTGGGACCTCGACCGGAAGTTCCCCTCGGGCGGGTTCACCGGCAAGTCGCGCGCGTCTCTGCGCGAGGTGCTCGGGCTGCTGCGCGACTCGTACTGCCGCACGGTCGGCATCGAGTACATGCACCTGCAGGACCCGCGGCAGCGCCGCTGGCTGCAGGAGCGCCTCGAGTCCGGCTACGCCCGCACGCCGCGCGAGGACCAGCTGCGCGTGCTCCGCCGCCTCAACGCCGCCGAGGCGTTCGAGACGTTCCTGCAGACGAAGTACGTCGGCCAGAAGCGCTTCTCGCTCGAGGGCGGCGAGTCGGTCATCCCGCTGCTCGACGCGATCCTGTCGAAGGCCGCCGAGAACGGGCTCGACGAGGTCGGCATCGGCATGGCGCACCGCGGCCGTCTCAACGTGCTCGCGAACATCGCCGGCAAGTCGTACGCGCAGGTCTTCAGCGAGTTCGAGGGCAACCAGGACCCGAAGTCGGTGCAGGGCTCCGGCGACGTGAAGTACCACCTCGGCACCGAGGGCGTCTTCACCGCCGAGTCGGGCGCGACGACGAAGGTGTACCTCGCGGCGAACCCGTCGCACCTCGAGGCGGTCGACCCGGTGCTCGAAGGCGTCGTGCGCGCCAAGCAGGACCGCATCGACCTCGGCGGCGACGGCTTCTCGGTGCTGCCGATCCTCATCCACGGCGACGCGGCGTTCGCCGGCCAGGGCGTCGTGTTCGAGACGCTGAACCTCGCGCAGCTGCGCGGGTACCGCACCGGCGGCACGATCCACGTGATCATCAACAACCAGGTCGGGTTCACCACCGGCCCGTCGTCGTCGCGCTCGTCGCAGTACGCGACCGACGTGGTCAAGGGCCTGCAGGTGCCGGTGTTCCACGTGAACGGCGACGACCCCGAGGCCGTCGTCCGCGTCGCGGAGCTCGCGTTCGAGTACCGCGAGCAGTTCGACCGCGACGTCGTCATCGACATGCTCTGCTACCGCCGCCGCGGCCACAACGAGGGCGACGACCCGTCGATGACGCAGCCGCTCATGTACAACCTCATCGAGGCGAAGCGCTCGGTCCGCAAGCTCTACACCGAGACCCTCGTGGCGCGCGGCGACCTGTCGATGGAGGACGCGGAGCAGGCGCTGCGCGACTACCAGGCGCAGCTCGAGCGGGTGTTCAGCGAGACGCGCGAGGACGGCTGGACGCCGCCGCCGCCGCAGGCGGAGGCCGTCGCAGGCCTCGAGCGACCGGAGTCGCAGCTCGAGGACGCTGGCGTGATCATCGGCTGGAAGACCGCCGTCGACGCGTCCGTGCTGGCCCGCATCGGCGCGGCGCACGTGCGCCCGCCGGCCGGCTTCACGGTGCACCCGAAGCTCGCGCAGCTGCTCGAGAAGCGTGAGCAGATGTCGCGCGAGGGCGGCATCGACTGGGGCTACGGCGAGCTCCTCGCGTTCGGCTCGCTGCTCGTCGAGGGCACGCCCGTGCGGCTCGCGGGCCAGGACTCGCGGCGCGGCACGTTCGTGCAGCGGCACGCGGTGCTGCACGACCGCGAGACGGGCGCCGAGTGGACGCCCCTGCTGTACCTGTCGGGCGACCAGGCGAAGTTCTGGGTCTACGACTCGTCGCTCTCGGAGTACGCCGCGCTCGGGTTCGAGTACGGCTACTCGGTCGAGCGGCCCGACGCGCTGGTGCTCTGGGAGGCGCAGTTCGGCGACTTCGTCAACGGCGCGCAGACCGTCATGGACGAGTTCGTCTCGTCGGCGGAGCAGAAGTGGGGCCAGCGCTCGTCGGTCGTCCTGCTGCTGCCCCACGGCTACGAGGGCCAGGGGCCGGACCACAGCTCGGCACGCATCGAGCGGTTCCTCCAGCTCGCGGCGCAGGACAACATGTACATCGCGCAGCCGTCGACGCCGGCGTCGCACTTCCACCTGCTGCGCCGCCAGGCGTACCAGCGCCCGCGCAAGCCGCTCGTCGTCTTCACGCCCAAGTCGATGCTGCGCCTCAAGGCCGCGTCGTCCGCGGTGGAGGACTTCACGACCGGCACGTTCCGCACGGTGATCGGCGACGACCTCGCGGCGGCCAAGGCGGGCCAGGTCGACCGCGTGCTGCTCTGCTCCGGCAAGGTGTACTGGGACCTGCTGGCGCACCGCGTCAAGTCGGGCGACCAGTCCACCGCGATCGTCCGGCTCGAGCAGCTGTACCCGCTCGACGGCGAGTCCCTGCGCCGCGAGCTGGCGCCGTTCGACGGTGCCGAGCTCGTGTGGGTGCAGGACGAGCCGCAGAACCAGGGCCCGTGGTCGTTCCTGACGCTCCACCTCCCGCAGCTCATCAACCGGACGCTGCGCGTGGTGTCGCGCCCCGAGTCGGCGTCCCCGGCGACCGGCACGGCGAAGAAGCACGCGGTCCAGCAGGCGGCGCTCGTCGAGCAGGCGTTCGCGCGCTGACGCCCCACCCCCGAGCACGACACAGCGGACCCGGTCGCCCCCGCGCGGCCGGGTCCGCCGTCTTCGACCACGACGGCGCGGCAGAGGGCGCCGGGCGGCGCGAGCCGCGAGACTGACGCCAGTGATGCGGGAGGGTGATGCGTGTGGGTGAGCTGCCGCTGCGGCTCGCGGTGATCGGCGACGAGCTCGTCGCCGGCGTCGGCGACCCGAAGGGGCTCGGCTGGGTGGGTCGCGTCGTGGCGCGCACCCCGGCAGCGGAGCCCGTGACGGCGCTGACGCTCGCGGTGCCGGGCGAGACCAGCACCGGGCTGGGCGCACGCTGGGAGGCGGAGGTCGACCGTCGCCTGTCCCCCGAGGCCGACAACCGGCTGGTGATCGGGCTCGGACGCGCGGACGTCGCGGCGGGACTCTCGCTCGCGCGCAGCCGGCTCAACCTCGCGAACGTGCTCGACGTCGCCGAGCAGCGCCGCATCCCGGCGTTCGTCGTCGGGCCGCCCCCGGGTGCGGTCGCCGACGGCGACAAGCTCGCGGAGCTCTCAGCCGCGTACGCCGACGTCGCGACGCGTCGCCGGGTGCCGTACGTCGACACGTTCGCGCCGCTCGCCACCCACGACCAGTGGCTGTCGGACCTCGCGTCCGGCGACGGGGTGCTGCCCCGCCAGGCCGGCTACGGGCTGATCGCCTGGCTCGTGCTGCACACCGGCTGGCACGCGTGGCTGGGGCTGCCTGACGACGGCGCCTGACCCGAGCATCGGTCGCCAGAACAGCATCAGCGGAGGGTGGCCCGGACCGCGGCGAGCGCGGTGTCCAGCACGGTGCGCAGCGTGTCGACGGTGAGCTGGTCGACCTTCGCGTGCGCGTCGGCCCGGCGCAGGTCGGCCCGGACCTCGTCGCGGAACCGCGTGATCATCGCCTCCGCGTCCATGAACCGCACGTGCGACGCCAGGCGCGGGTCGTCGCTGCCGGGCGTGCCGTGCGGCACGGCGGACGCGCGCGCCTGCTGGGCCGCCGCGGCGAGGTCGGCACGCAGGCCGCGCATCGAGCCCCGCACGTCGTCCCGGACCTGGGCCGCGCGCTCGCGGACGGTCTCGGCGATGCCCTCCTCGAGCTGGCCGAGCTCGTCGCGCCGGCTCTCGAGCTCCGCCCGTCCGGCGGGCGTCAGCGCGTAGACGCTCTTGCGGTCGGTGTCGACGCGCTCGACGAGCCCCTCCTCCTCGAGGCGGGCCAGTCGCGGGTAGATCGTGCCGGCGCTCGGGCGGTAGGTGCCGCCGAACCGGTCGGTGAGCGCCGTCATCAGCTCGTAGCCGTGCTTCGGGCCGCCCTCGAGGAGCGACAGCAGGTACAGGCGCAGCTGACCGTGCGCGAAGACGGGCGCCATCATCACGCGACCCGCGATCCCTGGCCGCGCAGCACGGTGACGTGCCCGGAGACGGTCGACGCGGACAGGAAGCACGCACCGTCGCCGGTGCGCAGGTCGACGTGCCGCTTGCCGGGCTTGCTGCCCTTGTGCTCCTCGCCGTCGACGACGATGCGCCCCGAGAGCGACTGCGCCTTGACGTTGACGCCGCGGCCCTGCGGCAGGCGCACCGTGACGTCGCCCGAGACGGTCTGGGCGGTGACGGACGACGTGCCGGAGGTGACGTCGAACGTGAGCGCACCCGAGACCGAGTTGGCCTGCACGACGGCCAGCGCGCCCGACGCGGCGATCTCGCCCGAGACGGTGTTGAGGCGGAGGTCGCCGTCGTGCGCGCGCACGGCGATCTCGCCCGACACGGTGTTCGCGCTCAGCCGCCCGTGCGTGCCGTCGACCACGAGGGCACCCGAGACGGTCGACACCGATGCGTCCTCCTGGACGCCCGCGAGCAGCCCCTCGGCCGAGACGGTGCCGAGCTTGACGGGGACGTGGCGTGGCACGGCGACGTGGACGTCGGCGCGGTCGCGGCCGCGGAAGGTCAGGAACCGGTCGACGAACCCCTCCCAGCTGCCGAGCGTCGAGCTGTAGCCGACGCGCAGCTCGCCGTCGACGAGGCTGATCTCGAGCGGCTTGCCGTGCACGTCGTGCACCTCGATGCGCGCGCCCGGCTCGTCGTGCACGACGACGTCCGCGCGCCCGCCGACGAGCTGCACGCGCAGCGAGGCGAGCTGCTCGATCTCGATTATCTGGGGGCCGGCGACGACCCAGGACTCGGTGGCCATGACGCGCTCCAATCGCGATATATCTCGTGTCTGAGAGACACGTTATATCGCGTCATGTCGCGAGGCAAGTCAGGAGGACGCGTTGCGCCGGTCACGCGCCTCCGCGAGGAAGTCGAACAGCGCGTCGAGCAGACGCGCGAGGCCGAACAGGACCATGACGAAGCCCGCGAGCGCGACGGCGCCGCCGATCACCGCGGCGAACCGCGTGTCGTTGTCGGACGCGCTCAGCAGCGAGAGCGCGACGATGATGGCGCCGACGAGCACGACGACGAGCCCGCCGACGATCAGCCAGGTGAACTCCCGGACGGGCGGGATGACGGTGCGCGCGACCATGGCCGAACGGTAGGGGTTCGGGCCGCCTCGCGGGCCGTGTCGCGGGGGTGATCCGCGGGCGTCAGCCGACGAGCCCGGCCTGCCGCAGCTCGACGGTGAGGTCGTGCGGGTTCGACGCGATGCCGATCGCCTCCTCGTACGTGACGACGTCGTCGCGCACGAGCTGGAAGAGGTGCTGGTCGAACGTCTGCATCTTGTAGAAGTCGCCCTCCTTGATCAGGTCGAGGATGGGCGGCGCGTTGAGCGGGTCGATGATCGCCTCGGCCGTGCGGCCGGTGTTGACCATGACCTCGATCGCGGGGCGGCGGCCGGCGCCGTCGGCGCGGCGCACCAGACGCTGCGACACGATGCCGCGCAGCGCCTGCGCGAGCGCGATGCGGACCTGCTTCTGCTCGTGCGGCGGGAAGAAGTCGACGATGCGGTTGATCGTCTCGGCGGCGTCGATGGTGTGCAGCGTCGAGAGGACCAGGTGCCCCGTCTCGGCCGCGGAGAGGGCCGCGCGGACCGTCTCGACGTCACGCATCTCGCCGACGAGGATCACGTCGGGGTCCTGCCGCATCGCCGCACGCAGCGCGACCGTGAAGTCGGCGGTGTCCTGGCGGACCTCGCGCTGGCTGACGATCGCCTTCTTGTCCTGGTGCAGGATCTCGATCGGGTCCTCGATCGTGACGATGTTGACCTCGCGGTAGCTGTTGATGAGGTCGACCATCGAGGCGAGCGTCGTCGTCTTGCCGGAGCCCGTCGGGCCCGTGACGAGCACGAGGCCGCGGGGCTCGAGGGCGAGCTCGCCGACGACCTCCGGGAGCGCGAGCTCCGAGAGCGAGGAGGCGCCGACCGCGACGCGGCGGAAGACGAGGCCGTACGTGCCGCGCGCCTGGTACGCGTTGACGCGGAACCGGCCGACGCCCGACAGCGAGTACGCGAAGTCCGCCTCGTGCGTCTCGCGGAACTTCTCCACGAGGTCGTCCGGCAGGACCTCCTCGAGCATGCGCTCGGTGTCCGCCGGCTTGAGGTCCGGCACCTGGAGCTTGCGCAGGCGGCCGTCGACGCGCACCCGCGGCGCGGACCCCACCTTGCAGTGCAGGTCGGAGCCGCCCGTGCTCGCGAGGGCGTGCAGGAACGGGATGACGGACTGCGTCTGCTGGCTCACCTGGCAGATATCGGACGTCGCCGCCGTGGACTTGAGCAGGTCCGACGTGTGGGACCATGGTCGACGGCACTGGCTCGCCGGACAGGCAGGGCCGAGGACCGACACGCAAGGAGAACCCCATGAGCAAGCGCGGCCGCAAGCGTCGTTCGCGTGCGGGGAGCAACGCCAACCACGGCAAGCGCCCCAACGCCTGAGCAGCACGCTCGGCGTGGGACCCCACGCAGCACGAAGGCCCCGGTCGTCCGACCGGGGCCTTCGTCGTTCTCGGTGACTCGTCGTGGCTGGCCGCTCGCGCGGCCCGCGCTCACGAGTCGCGGACCGTCGCCCGCATGACGACGAGCTGCTCGTGGATCCGCACCCGGAGCGTGTCGGGCGCGACCTCCTGGCAGCCGCGCTTCACGAGCTTCTTCAGCACGATCTCGACGTCGTACTCCTCGAGGCAGCCGCGGCACTCCGCGAGGTGGTGCCGGACGGTCTCGGCGTCGACGTCCGTCAGCTCCGAGTCGAGGTACTCCCAGAGCCGGTCGAGCGCGTCGGTGCAGTCGCCGTCGCACTCCCGGGCGGCCACCGTGCGCTGCTCCTCGTCGTTCATCGCGTCTCCTCCGTAGCGGACGCTGCCGGCACCAGGCCACGCTCGCGCGCGTAGTCGGCCAGCAGGTCCCGCAGCTGGGCGCGACCACGGTGCAGCCGGGACATCACGGTCCCGATCGGCGTGCCCATGATCTCGGCGATCTCCTTGTAGGCGAAGCCCTCGACGTCGGCGAGGTACACCGCGATGCGGAAGTCCTCGGGGATGCGCTGCAGCGCGTCCTTGACGTCCGAGTCGGGCAGGTGGTCGAGCGCGTCGGCCTCGGCCGAGCGCAGACCCGTCGACGTGTGCGACTCCGCACGCGCGAGCTGCCAGTCCTCGATCTCCTCCGACCGCGACTGCTGCGGCTCGCGCTGCTTCTTGCGGTAGGAGTTGATGTACGTGTTCGTCAGGATCCGGTAGAGCCACGCCTTGAGGTTGGTGCCCGGCCGGTACTGGTGGAACGCCGCGAACGCCTTGGTGAACGTCTCCTGGACGAGGTCCTCGGCGTCGGCGGCGTTGCGCGTCATGCGCAGCGCGGCACCGTAGAGCTGGTCGAGGTAGACCAGGGCCTCGGCCTCGAACCGCTCGGTGCGTGCCGCGTCGTCCTCGGACTCGGGGGCGCGGTGGGTGTCCTCGCTCATCGCCGCCGAGCCTAGCCCCGGCAGGTGGGGGCCACCGGACAGCTCGACCCCGGCCGACCACAGCGCGACGCGCGGCGGCAGCATGCGTCCGGGCACGTCGGGGGCCGGGAGGGCGGCACTCATGCGTCGCACAACCGACGCACGGGTCACGGCATTCCCGGCACGCCTCCCGGCACGCCTCCCGGCCCGCCTCCCGGCCCGCCTCCGGCACACGTCCCGGCACGGCTCCCCGCACGCGCGCCCCGCCGCGCCGCTCGCGCTGCCGCGGCGGCCCGTGACCGTCCCCGGGCGGTCCCCCGTCGCCCGCACTAGCGTGGCAGGATCAGCCCCGCCGACCGGGAGGACACCGTGCTGCTGCGCCGCCTCGCCCGCCCCATGTTCGCCTCGTGGTTCGTCAACGAGGGCGTCGACGTGCTCCGGTCGCCGGCGCCGCACGTCGCGGACATGCGCGCGGTGCTCGACCGGCTCAACCGGCGGCTGCCGGCGCAGGCCGCCGGCACACCCGTCGGGTCCGCGCTCGCCACCCCTCTGACGGACGCGCAGCTGACGACGATCGTGCGCGCGCACGGCGGCGCGCTGGCCGTGGCGGGCATGCTGCTCGGGCTCGGGCGGGCGCCGAGGACCGTCTCGTTCGTGCTCGCGATCCTCACCGCGCCCCTCGTCGTGGCCGCGCTGCCCGACAAGCAGGCGGACGCCGGGGACAAGCTGCTGCGCCGGGCGCGCCGCGCGCGGCTGATCCGGTCGCTCGCGTTCACCGGCGGCGCCGTGCTCGCCGGCGCGGACAGCCAGGGCCGCCCGTCGATCGGCTGGCGGGTGCAGCACGCGCGGGCCGAGCACGCCAAGGCCAAGGCGAGCGACGACTGACGCGCGGGCTGCAGGCCCGGGGGGCGGCTGGACGGCCCCGAACCGGGTCGCACGCCGCCACTACCCTGGCCGCATGACGAGCACCGCCTGGCCCGCCCCCGTCGCCGACGGTCCGCTCGACGCGACCGTCGAGGTGCCGGGCTCGAAGTCGCTCAGCAACCGGTACCTGGTGCTGGCGGCGCTGGCCGACGGTCCGAGCCGCCTGCGCGCGATGCTGTCGTCGCGCGACACCCGCCTGATGGGCGCCGCGCTCGAGACGCTCGGCGTCGGCGTCGAGACGGGCACCGACTGGCTCGTCACGCCCGGGGCCCTCCGGGGCCACGTCACTGTCGACTGCGGCCTCGCGGGCACGGTGATGCGGTTCCTGCCGCCCGTCGCGGCGCTCGCCGACGGCCCGGTGCACTTCAAGGGCGACGTCGAGGCGCTCGCCCGGCCGATGGGGCCGATCCTCGACGCGCTGCGCGCGCTGGGCGTCCGGGTCGACGACGAGGGCGAGCCCGGCCGGCTGCCGTTCACGGTGCACGGCGAGGGGGCCGTGCGCGGCGGGGCGGTCGACGTCGACGCGTCGGGCTCGAGCCAGTTCGTGTCCGGCCTGCTGCTCGCCGCGCCGCGGTTCGAGCGCGGGCTGACCGTCCGGCACACCGGCGCGACGCTGCCGTCGGTGCCGCACATCGAGATGACCGTCGCGCTGCTGCGGACGGCCGGCGTCGAGGTCGACGACTCCGTGCCCGGCACGTGGCGCGTCGAGCCAGGACCGGTCGCGGCCCGCGACGTGCGCGTCGAGCCCGACCTGTCCAACGCCGCGCCCTTCCTGTGCGCCGCGCTGGCGGTCGGGGGCACCGTGCGCGTGCCGGGCTGGCCCGCGAGCACGACGCAGCCCGGCGGGCTGCTGCCCGGGATCCTCGAGCAGCTCGGCGGCACGGCACGGCTCGACGGGGACGTGCTGACGGTCAGCGGCACCGGTGCGGTGCGCGGCGCGGACCTCGACCTGCACGCCGCCGGCGAGATCGCACCGACGATCGCGGCGCTGCTCGTGCTGGCCGACTTCCCCAGCCGGTTGCGCGGCATCGCGCACCTGCGCGGGCACGAGACCGACCGGCTGGCGGCGCTGACCGCGGAGATCACGAGGCTCGGCGGTCGCTGCGCGGAGACGGCCGACGGCCTGCGCATCGAGCCCGCGCCGCTGACGGGTGGCGAGTGGCGCTCGTACGCGGACCACCGGATGGCGACGGCCGGCGCGCTGATCGGCCTGCGCGTGCCCGGCGTGCTCGTCGAGGACGTCGCCACCACCGCGAAGACGCTGCCGGACTTCGTCGGCCTGTGGACGGGCATGCTCGGCGCGCGGGTCGCCGCATGACCTCGGGCCCCGGGGCCGCCTGATGGCGACGCGGCGCTACGACGAGCGGGACGTGCGGATCCGTCCCGGTCGCGGCACGCGACCGCGCACCAAGCAGCGACCCGCGCACGAGGACGCGCTGCCCGCACTCGTCACGGGCGTCGACCGTGGGCGCTACGCGGTGCTGGTGGACCCGGACGGGCCGGGCGAGCACGCGGTCACCGCCATGAAGGCTCGCGAGCTGGGCCGCGACCGCGTGGTGCCGGGCGACCTGGTTGACGTCGTGGGCGACACGACCGGCGAGGACGGGACGCTCGCGCGCATCGTCCGCATCGGCGACCGGCGCACCGTGCTCCGCCGCACCGCGGACGACACCGACCCGATCGAGCGCGTCATCGTCGCGAACGCCGACCAGCTCGTGATCGTCACCGCGCTCGCCGACCCCGAGCCGCGCACGCGCATGATCGACCGCTGCGTCGCGGCGGCGTACGACGCCGGCATGGACGCGCTGCTCGCGCTGACGAAGGCCGACCTCGCGGACCCCGCGGAGCTCGTCGCGCTCTACGAGCCGGTGGGCGTGCGGATCGTCGTCACGCACCGTGCCGGCGACGAGATCGTCGGGCTCGACGAGGTGCGCGCCGCGCTCGCCGGGCGCACGTCGGTGCTCGTGGGCCACTCGGGCGTCGGGAAGTCGACGCTCGTCAACGCGCTGGTCCCGTCGGCCGGGCGCGCCACGGGTGCCGTCAACGACGTGACGGGCCGCGGGCGGCACACGTCGACCTCCGCGATCGCGCTGCGTGTGCCTGGCAACGACGAGCCGACCTGGGTCATCGACACGCCGGGCGTGCGGTCGTTCGGGCTCGCGCACGTCGAGCCCGACCACCTGCTCGCCGCGTTCGCCGACCTGTCCGAGGTGGCGCGCGAGTGCCCGCGCGGCTGCACGCACGCCGCTGACGCCCCCGACTGCGCGCTCGACGAGTGGGTCGCGGCGGCGCCCGACGAGCCCGCGCGGGCGGCCCGGGTCGACTCGTTCCGGCGCCTGCTGGCCTCGCGGCTGGGCACGGCCGAGCCCGACCCGCGCGAGGGCGCCCGGCCCTGAGGCGAGCGCGCCCGCCGTCGCGGCTCGCGCGCACCGCCGTGGGCCGCCCGCCCCGGCACCTCACCCGGCCGATACGGTGTCCGCCATGAGCCTGCGGACCGGGTACGACGACGACCTGCGCCTCGCCCACGTGATCGCCGACCAGGTCGACGCCCTGACGACGAGCCGGTTCAAGGCGCTCGACCTGCGCGTCGAGACGAAGCCCGACCTGTCGCCTGTCTCCGACGCCGACCGCACCGCCGAGGAGCTGATCCGGTCGCAGCTCTCGCGTGCGCGGCCGCGCGACGCCGTGCACGGCGAGGAGCTGGCGGACACCGGCCACGGGCCGCGGCGCTGGGTGGTCGACCCGATCGACGGGACGAAGAACTACGTGCGCGGCGTGCCGGTCTGGGCCACGCTCATCGCGCTGCTCGACGGCGACGAGGTGGTCGTCGGGCTCGTGTCGGCGCCCGCGCTGGGTCGCCGCTGGTGGGCCGCGAAGGGCTCGGGCGCCTGGACGGGCCGCTCGCTCTCGTCCGCGACCCGCATCCACGTCTCGCGCGTCGACCGGCTGTCGGACGCGTCGTTCTCGTACTCGAGCCTGACGGGCTGGGAGGAGCGCGGCCGCATGGGCGAGGTGCTCGAGCTGATGCGGGGCGTCTGGCGGACGCGCGCGTACGGCGACTTCTGGTCGTACGTGCTCGTGGCCGAGGGCGCGGTCGACGTCGCGGCCGAGCCCGAGCTCGCGCTGCACGACATGGCGGCGCTCGTCCCGATCGTCACCGAGGCCGGCGGCACGTTCACGTCGGCGAAGGGTGTGCCCGGGCCGTTCGGCGGCTCCGCGCTCGTGACCAACGGGCTGCTGCACGAGCAGGTGCTCGCGATCCTCGACCCGCTGCCCGAGCCGCACAGCGAGCCCCGGCACGTCGCCGACGGCGACGCCGCGCGCCCGTGACCGACCGGCACCGGGAGGAGCGGGCGGCGTCGTTCGAGCGCGGTGCCGCGGTGTACGCCGCGACGCGCCCGAGCTACCCGGACGACGCGGTCGCCTGGTGCGTCCCCGCACGAGCGCGCGACGCGCTCGACCTCGCGGCCGGGACGGGCAAGCTGACCGCGTCTCTCGTCGCGCGCGGGCTCGACGTCGTCGCGGTCGAGCCGTCCGACGCGATGCGTGGCGAGCTCGTCGCGGTGCTGCCGGGCGTCGACGCGCGCACCGGGACCGCCGAGGCGACCGGCCTGCCCGACGCGTCGGTCGACGTCGTGACCGTGGGCCAGGCGTGGCACTGGTTCGACGAGGCGGCCGCGGCCGCCGAGTGCGCACGGGTGCTGCGCCCGGGCGGCGTGCTCGCCGTGCTGTGGAACCTGCGCGACGAGGCCGTCGACTGGATGGCCGCGTTCAGCGTGCTGCTGCATCGCGGCGACGCGCTCGACCCGGCGCGACCGGCGCCCGTGGTGGGCGACGCGTTCGGGCCCGTCGAGGGCGCCACGTTCCGGTGGAGCCAGCCGTTCCGGCCCACCGACCTGCGCGGCCTCGCCGCGAGCCGCAGCCACCTGCTGACGCTCCCCGAGGCGGAGCGCGACGCGATCCTCGACGAGGTCGACGAGCTCGCTGCCATCCACCCGGCCCTGCGCGGTCGCGACGTCGTCGACTTCCCCTACGTCACGCACTGCTGGCGCGCGACGCGACGCTAGAGGTGGTGCGCCGCCGCGTCGGTCTGGTCGACGACGCCGAGCACCGCGGGCAGCTCGTCGAGCGACTCGATGCGCACCACGGCGGCCGCGGCGATCTGCGCGTCGCTGATCGGGTGCCGCCGACCGCCGGGGCGGTCGACCCAGACACCCACCAGGCCCGCGTCGCGCGAGGCGACCGCGTCGACGTCGAGCTCGTCGCCGACGTAGGCCGTGCGCGCCGGGTCCGTGCCGAGCCGCCGGCACGCCTCGAGGAACACGCGCGGGTCGGGCTTGCCGAAGCCGAGCGTGTCGACGCCGACGAGCATCGGCACGCGGTCGACGAGCGCGACGCGGGTCAGCTTGTCGACCTGGTACCGCGTGCCCGCGTTGGAGAGCGCTCCGACGCGCAGGCCGGCCGCGACCAGCGCGTCGACCACGCGGAGCGCCTCGGCGTGCGCGGCCCACGCGGCGCGGAACTGCGCGTCGAAGTGCGCGTCCCACTCGTCGTAGGCCGCGTCGTCGAGCGCCGGCCCGCCGAACTGCGCGTGCAGCTCGTTCGCGCGCGCCATCCGCTGCGCCCGGCCCGACACCTCGCCGCGGGTGTAGGCGGCGTAGTGGCCGTTGACGTCGGCGCGCCACACGCGCACGAGCTCGGCCTCGCGGGCCGCCTCCGCGGCGGCGTCCGGCACGGGCGGGAGCCAGCGCCGCGCCGACGCCCCCAGCGCGCGACCGAACGCACCCCGGGTGTCGACGAGCGTGTCGTCGATGTCGAACAGGACGCCGTCGACCGGCCGCGCCGGGCTCGAGGTCACAGGCTCGCCCGAAGCCGCGCGACGCGGGCCAGTGTCGCGTCCTTGCCGAGGATCTCCATGGACTCGAACAGCGGCGGCGACACGCGGCGGCCGGTCAGCGCGACGCGCAGCGGCGTGTACGCGAACCGCGGCTTGATGCCGAGGCCGCCCTCCTCCGGGGCGGCGACGAGCGCGGCCTGGAGCGCGTCCTGCGTCGAGGCCGTCGTGAACTCCTCGAGCGCCGTGAGCGCGGCCGTCGAGGCGTCGAGCACGGCCGCGGCGTCGTCCCGGAGCGCCGCGCGCGCGTCGTCCTCGACCGTCACCGCGTCGTCCCCGACGAACAGGAACCCGAGCATGCCGACCGCCTCGCCGAGCAGCGTCATGCGCTCCTGGACGAGCGGCGCGCCCGCGTCGAGCAGCGCGCGCTGCTCGGCCGCGAGGTCGGCGTAGGAGTCGGTCGGCACCAGCCCCGCCGCGTGCAGGTAGGGCACGAGGCGGTCGCGGAAGTCGTCGGGCGCCAGCAGGCGCACGTGCGCGGCGTTGATCGCCTCGGCCTTCTTGAGGTCGAACCGCGCCGGGTTGGGGTTGACGTCCGCGACGTCGAACGCGTGCGCGAGCTCGTCGAGCGAGAACACGTCGCGGTCCGGCGCGATCGACCAGCCGAGCAGCGCGAGGTAGTTGAGCAGACCTTCGGGCGTGAAGCCGCGCTCGCGGTGCAGGAACAGGTTCGACTCGGGGTCGCGCTTCGACAGCTTCTTGTTGCCCTCGCCCATCACGTAGGGCAGGTGGCCGAACAGCGGCATGACGTTCGCGACGCCGAGCTCGAGCAGTGCCCGGTAGAGCACGACCTGGCGCGGCGTCGACGAGAGCAGGTCCTCGCCGCGCAGCACGTGGGTGATGCCCATGAACGCGTCGTCGACCGGGTTCACCAGCGTGTACAGGGGCTGGCCGTTGGCGCGGACGATGACGTAGTCCGGGACGGAGCCCGCCTTGAAGGTCACGTCGCCGCGCACCAGGTCGGTGAACGTGACGTCCTCGTCGGGCATGCGGAGGCGCAGCACGGGCGAGCGGCCCTCGGCGCGGTAGGCCGCCTTCTGCTCGTCGGACAGGGCGCGGTCGAAGCCGTCGTAGCCGAGCTTCGGGTCGCGGCCGGCGGCGCGATGGCGGGCCTCGATCTCCTCGGGCGTCGAGAACGACTCGTACGCGTAGCCGCCCTCGACCAGCCGGCGCACGACATCCGCGTACAGGTCGCCGCGCTGCGACTGGCGGTACGGCTCGTGCGGGCCGCCGACCTCGACGCCCTCGTCCCAGTCCAGGCCGAGCCAGCGCAGCGCGTCGAGCAGCTGGAGGTAGCTCTCCTCGGAGTCGCGCTCGGCGTCGGTGTCCTCGATGCGGAACACGAACGTGCCGCCCGTGCGGCGCGCGTACGCCCAGTTGAACAGAGCGGTGCGGATGAGGCCGACGTGCGGGGTCCCGGTCGGCGACGGGCAGAAACGAACGCGGACGGGCACGTCGGAGGTCATGGCGTCAAGCCTAGGGCGCCCCACGGGCGCGCTCGTCCGCGCGTCAGCGCGCGCGGGCGGCAAGGGTCGTCGGCACCACGAGGCGCAGCACCGACCGGCGCGGCACCGGGACCCGCTGGGCGGGCAGCACGCTCGCCCGCGAGCGCGCGACGAGCCGCGCGAGCGCCGCCGGGAGCTCGGACGGCTCGGGGTGGAAGCCGTGCTCGTCGGCCCAGGACGGGTCCGGCGCCGGGAGCCCGCGCTCGAGCGCCGCGGGGAGGTCGGCGAGGTGCGTCATCAGCCCCGAACCCGCGAACGGCGGGTTGAGCAGCGCGTCGGCGACGCCGAGGTCCGCGACGAGCGCGGTCGGCACCCCGGCGGCGATCGCCTCGAGCGCGGCCGTCGAGCTCACGGTCACGAGCGTCGCGCCGGGCCGCAGCCAGTCGGACATCGCACCCGTGGCGAACCGCAGCAGCTCGCGCGGGTGTCCGAGGCGCGCGTGCTCCTGCTCCCAAAGGTCCGCGTACGGGTGCGGCTCGTGGTGCGTCTGCCGCTCCCCCGTCGTGGCGCGCAGCTTGACGACGACGTCGTGCCCGGCCGCCGCGACGCCCGCGAGGCCCGCGAGCAGGCGCACGCGGTCGTGGCGCGCCGCGGGGACCGACGGCTGCGCGGCGAACACGACCGGTGCGGACGAGCCGCTCGCGGCGCGCGCATCCCGGCCCGCAGGGCGGAAGAACGGCAGGTGCGAGAGCACGACCGCCGGTGCGGTGCCGGCGGCCGCGAACGCGGCCCCGTAGGCGGAGCGCTCCGCCCGGCTGTGCACCACGAACGCGTCGCACCACGTGCGCCGGCGCACGCCGACCGCGGTCGCCGGCAGCGCGAGGCCCGGCAGGCCGGTGACGAGCGCCGGCCGGCGCCGCGCGCGCTGCGCGAGCCGCCCGACGACCTGCGCGACCGGCCCGGTCGCGGCCACGAGCAGCACGTCCGGCGGCCGGCGCCGGAGCAGCCGGTGCAGCTGCCAGACCGACACGACCTCGGTGCGGCCGACGGTCGAGCCCGCGGTCGCGGCGGCGACCTGCGCCGGCGTCGGCAGCACCGGGCTGCGCAGCACGACCGCGCGCGCCTCGACGGGCTCACCGCCGAGCGACGGGCCGAGCGCGGACAGCGTGTGCACGGCCCACTTGAGGTACGCGTCGGAGTCCGCGACGGCGAGGACGTGCACCGTCACGGGCGGAGCCCCTCGACGTCGAGGCGGCCGTCGACGTCGACCGTGCTCTCCTCGGACGCGGTCGGCCCGGCGTGCGTGCTCGGCCGCAGCGCGAGCACGCTCGACAGGTGCTCGCGCACCAGCGGCGCCGCGCGTCCCGTCCACCAGTCGTCCGGCACGGGCTGGGCGTCGACCCGGACGCCGGTGCTCGCGTGCAGCGCGCCGAGCAGCACGTACGCCGTCGAGGGCAGGCAGACGACGCGCTGCGGGGGCCGCAGCCCCCCGAGCAGCATCTCGACGGGCAGTCCCGGCGGCTGGACGCGCACGCCGTCGATCGAGGCGATCCGGCCGACCGTGCGCGTGTCGCTGCGCCGGTGCGGCAGGTACAGCAGCGGCTCGCCCGCGCCCACCGCGCGCACCCACTCGACGTACGGCTGCGGTCGCACCCAGCCGTCGGCGACGAGCGCCGAGCCGACCACGACGGTCCGTTCGGCGGGCGCCGGCACGACGGGCCGGCCGGCCAGCCACTCGAAGCGGTGCGTCATCACGTCGACGCCGAGGTCGCGCAGCCCGCCCAGGAGCCCCGGGTCGAGCGGCATCGCGGTGAACAGCCGCAGGCGACCCGCCCCGGCCAGGGCGCGCAGCCGGTGCGTGACGAGACCGCCGAGCGCGCGCCGACCCGCGGCGGGCGCACCCGTGGACGATCGGCTCGGGCGGATCAGCGGTCGGCCCGCGACGAGCAGCCGCGCGAGCGCGACGGTCGCGAGCCCGTCGTCGAGCAGGACGACGTCGCCGTGCGGCGCGGTCCGGGCGAGCTGCGCCTGCCACCGCCCGGAGAACGCGTCGCCCACGAGCCAGTGGGCCGAGCCGGGCCGCGGGGAGGGCAGGCTCGTCAGCTCGAGCCCGCCGGGCAGCCCGACCCCCCGCATCGCGGCCGCAGCGACGTCGAGCGCCGGCACGTCCGCGCGGACGTGGACCGTCGTCGTCACGCCGCCGAGCCCGGCCGCGTGGGCCTCGAGCGCACCCAGCAGCTGCAGCGGCGACTCCACCGCGGCGATCGCGTCGAGCAGCGTCATGACGGCACCCCTTCGCCCCTCCGCGGCGTCGCCGGGCCCGACGACCCCGCCACCGCCCCGGCCACGACGTCAGCCCTCGACCCGACGGAGCCGCGACATCGGCGCGAGCTCCCCGGGGAACACGCGCTTGACGCCGTCGCCCATCGCGTCCTGAAGGATGCGGATGTCGCGGATCAGATGCTGCAGGCCGGTCGGCTCGAGCGACGACGCGTGGTCGGAGCCCCACATCGTGCGGTCGAGCGTGATGTGCCGCTCGACGGTCACGGCCCCCAGCGCGACCGCGGCGAGCGAGATCTGCAGGCCGCGCTCGTGGCCCGAGTACCCGACCGGCACGCCGTAGCGCTCGCGCAGCGTCTGGATCGACCGCAGGTTCGCCTCCTCGGGCGGCAGCGGGTACGTCGACGTCGCGTGCATGAGGATCAGGCGGTCCGTGCCGAGCGTCTCGACCGCGCGGTCGATCTGCTCGATCGTCGACATGCCGGTCGAGAGGATGATGGGCTTGCCGGTCTCGGCGAGGGCCCGCAGGAGCTCGAGGTCGGTGACCGACGCCGACGCGACCTTGTGCACGGGCACGTCGAGCTGCTCGAGGAACGCGACCGACGGCACGTCCCACGGCGACGCGAACCAGTGCAGCCCGCGGTCGGCGGCGTGCTCCGCGATCTTCTCGTACTCGGCGCGGCCGAGCTCGACGCGCTTCTTGTAGTCGAGGTACGTCATCTCGCCCCACGGCGTCTGACGCAGCTTGTCGCGCTGGTCCGGTGGCGTGCTGATCTCGGGCGTGCGCTTCTGGAACTTGACGGCCTGCGCGCCGGCCTCGGCGGCCACGTCGATCAGGCGCTGAGCCAGCTCGACGTCACCGTTGTGATTGATGCCGATCTCGCCGATCACATAGACGGGCTGGCCCTCGCCGACGAGCTGGTCGCCGATCGCGACGGTCGCCTGGTTCGTGGTGATGGTCATGGACGTTCTCCCTGTCGTGGAGCGGGCGGGGGGACGGGTCTGGAGGGTCGGTACGGCGACGAGCTCGGAGGCGAGCTCCTCGGTGAGGACGGGTGCGCCGCCGAGCGCGTGCTCCCGGCCGGCGACGATGCGGTCGCACACCTCGCGGACCGCGCCCGAGCCGCCCTCGCGGTCGAGCACGAGCCGGGCGACCGCCTGCACGCGGGGGTGGGCGTCGGCGACCGCGATGGGCCAGCCGACGCGCGCCATGGCGGGCAGGTCGTTGACGTCGTTGCCGACGTAGGCCACGCGGGCCGGGTCGAGGCGGCGGACGGCGAGCCAGTCCGCGAGCGCGGCCGCCTTGTCGTCGACGCCGTGCAGCACGTCGACGCCGAGCTTGTGCGCGCGGGCGCGCACGACCGGGTTCCGCTCGGTCGAGAGCACCAGCACCGGCACGTCGGCCTCGCGCACGAGCCGCACGCCGAGCCCGTCGCCGCGGTGCACGCGGACCGACTCGCGGCCCTGCTCGTCGACGTACGCGCGGTCGTCGGTGTGCACGCCGTCGAAGTCCGTGACGAGCGCGTCGACGTCGAGCGGCTCGCGGTCCCCCGCTGCGGCGAGCCGGCGGGCGTGCTCGAGGTCGGCGGGCTCGTCGATCTCGATCGCCGTCGCGGCGTCGACGACCTGCAGGCCGATGCGGCCGAAGAAGCGCGTCCCGGCGGCGCGCAGGCCCGCCGTGCGCATGACGTAGAACGCGCCCGTCTCGCGGAAGTGCGGCGCACGGTCCTGGCGGCGCGGGCGCTCGTGCAGCGGGTGCCCGACCGGCGCCGCCGCGCCGTCGCGCAGCGTCCACTGGAAGTCGTGCGTCGGGGCGACCGCCACGGCGACGTCGGACGTCCCGTCAGCGACGCGCGCGATCGCGGCGTCGAGGTCGTCCGGGTCGACGAAGGGCGACGTGCACTGCAGGAGCACCGTCTGGTCGGGCTCGGCGGCGAGCGCCTCGGTGTCCGCGAGCGCGTCCAGCGCGTGCAGCACGGCCGACTCGGACGACGCGGAGGCGCCCGCGAGGTCGGCAGGCCGCTGGACGACGCAGGCGCCGTACCGCTCTGCCTCCTCCGCGATGCCCTCGTGGTCGGTCGAGACGACGACCATCGCGACGCGGCGCGCGGCGAGCGCGCTGGTCACCGCCCGCGCGACGAGCGAGCGGCCGCCGACGGGCTCGAGGTTCTTGAGCGGCACGCCGACGGAGCCGCCGCGCGCCGGGATGACGACGACCGCGGTGCGCGGCGCGTCCTCCGGCGTCAGCTGCTCGATCGTCTGCTCGATCACGCCGCGAACGTAACGACGGCGTTCGACGCGTCGGCGACGCCGAGGAACACGTCAGGAGAACGTCACCGGCGGCCGGGTGAACGGTGTGCCGCGCGGGTGAACTCCCGTCGACGTTCGCGCCGGGCCCGGCGCGGCCGTCAGCGGCGCAGCACCGGGTTCCGCAGCACGCCGATCTCCTCGATCTCGCACTCGACCACGTCGCGGTCGACGATCGGCGACACCCCCGCGGGCGTCCCCGTGAGGATCACGTCGCCCGGCAGCAGCGTGAACACCTCGGAGACGTACGAGACGAGGTACGCGACGTCGAAGACGAGCTGCGAGGTGCGGCCGTCCTGCTTGGTCTCGCCGTTGACGCGCGCGCGGACCGCGAGGTCGTCGACGTCGAGCCCCGGCACGATCCACGGGCCGATCGGGCACGCGGTGTCGAAGCCCTTGGCGCGGGCCCACTGGCCGTCGGTGCGCTGCGCGTCACGCGCGGTGACGTCGTTCGCGACGGTGAACCCGAACACCTGGTCGAGCGCACGGTCCGGCGGCACGTCCTTCGTCACCTTGCCGATGACGACCGCGAGCTCGGCCTCGTGCTCGACGTGGTCCGAGAAGTCGGGCAGCACGATCGGGTCGTCCGGACCGATCACCGAGGTGTTCGGCTTGAGGAACAGCAGCGGCGCGGGCGGCAGCTCGTTGCCCATCTCGGCCGCGTGGTCCGCGTAGTTGCGCCCGACGCCGACGATCTTGGAACGCGGGATCACGGGTGCGAGCAGCCGCACGCCGGGCGAGTCGAGCCGGATGCGCTCGCCCGTCGGCTGGATCGGCGTGTAGATCGGGTCGCCGGAGATGACGACGAGCTCCTCGCTGCCCGCCTCCCCCTCGACGACGGCGTAGCGGGGGTCCTGACCGGTGGTGAAACGGGCGATGCGCACGGCCGCCAGGGTAGTCGCGTGGCGACGACGTGGCCGCGCGGCGCCGGGCCGGCCCGCGCGGGGGCTCCGCGTCAGGCGCGGGCGAGCACCTCGCCGTGCAGCACCGCGAACCAGCCGTCGGGCTGCGCACCCCACGCGCGCCACGCCTCGGCGAGCTCCTCGAGGCCCACCTCGTCGGCCAGCCCGTACTGGATCGCCTGCTGCGCGAAGTTCGACGCGACGGCGCGCTCCGCCCACAGGTCGGCCCACCACTCGCGGTCGTGCGGCGTGGCGTAGCACCACACACCCGCGGTGGGCACGATGCCCGACGGGTCGAACCCCGCCTCGCGCACCCACGAGAGCAGGCGGCGGCCCGCGTCGGCCTCCGCGCCGTTGGCCTCGGTGACCTCGTGGTAGAGCGCGTTCCACTCCTCGAGCCCCGCCGACGGCGGGTACCACGTCATCGCGGAGTAGTCGGAGTCGCGCACCGCGACGATGCCGCCGGGCCGCGCGACGCGGCGCATCTCGCGCAGCGCCGCGACCGGATCGGTCAGGTGCTGCAGCACCTGGTGGGCGTGCACCACGTCGAAGGTGTCGTCCTCGAAGGGCAGCTCGTACGCGTCACCGACCTCGAACGTCACGTTGCCCCGGCCAGCCTCGCTCGCGGCGGTCCGTGCGATCTCCACGACGGCCTCGGACTGGTCGACGCCGACGACGGCACCCGGTGCGACGCGCGCGGCGAGGTCGATCGTCACCGAGCCCGGGCCGCAGCCGACGTCGAGCAGGCTCGTGCCGGGCACCAGGGCGGGCAGCAGGTAGGCCGCCGAGTTCTCGGCGGTGCGCCACCGGTGGGAGCGCAGCACCGACTCGTGGTGGCCGTGGGTGTAGACGTCCTCGCGCGTGCTCACGTCGCCATTCTGGCGTCGAAACCGTTCGATCGTCCATGTTGCGGGACGTACCTGCTCGTATGTCGAGATGGTCGGCCCGGGATCAGCCCTGGGCGAGCGCCGCGACGGCGGCGACGACCGCCAGCGCGGGCACCGTCCCCTGCGTCAGAGCGGCCTGGACCATGCGCCGGTCGGTGGCCGCGAGCACGAGCGCCGCGGCGACCATCGACCCGCACGCCGCGAGCACCAGCGCGAGCCCCACCTCGTGCGAGCCCGCGGCCGCGAGCACCACGCCGACGACCGCCACGACCGCGAGGAACAGGTTGTAGAAGCCCTGGTTGAGCGCCCACGGCCGCACGGCCGCGAGGTCCTCCGCCCGCGTCCGGAACCGCTCGTGCACCGCCGGCCGGGCGAAGAGCACGGCCTCCATCAGGAAGATCACGACGTGCAGCAGCGCCGCGAGCGCGGCCAGGACGAGCGCGACGACGAGCATGCGGCCAGTCTGTCGGGCGCGCCGGACCGCGTCACGCCCGACCTACCCTGGAACGGTGACCCCGACGACGACGCACGACCGCAGCACGGTCGCCCTGGCCGCCCCCACGTGGCGCGCCCTCGCGTCGTCGCACGCCGCGCGCGCCGACGCGCTCACCGCGGGGCACCGCGAGCGCCGGTCCCGCAGCGAGCGCCACGCGATCGAGGACTTCCTCTTCGAGTACTACCCCACGAAGCCCGCGCAGCTGCGTCGCTGGCACCCGGGCGCGGGCGTCACGCTGCTGCCGGACGCCGACGGGCCGGCGCCGCAGGCGCGGTGGCGCTGGTACGCGCCCGATGCCGACGGCGGCGTCTCGCTCGACCTCGACGCGTTCCTGGCGGACCGCGGCGACACCGTGCAGTTCGTCGTGGGCCTCCTGACGGCCACCGCCGCACGCCCCGCCGCCACCGGCTGCTTCGGCCTGCACGAGTGGGCGATGGTCTACCGCGAGGGGGACGCGCACCGGCACCCGCTCCCGCTGCGGCTCGGGGCCGCGGGCACCGACGCCGTCGTGGAGGGCCACCGCATCCGGTGCACGCACTTCGACGCGTTCCGCTTCTTCACGCCCGAGGCCGAGCCGCTCAACACGCTCACGCCGACGCGGGAGGCGCAGGTCGCGCTCGAGCAGCCAGGGTGCCTGCACGCGAACATGGACCTCTACAAGTGGGCCACCAAGCTCGGCCCCCTCGTCCCGGGCGACCTGCTGCTCGACTGCTTCGACCTCGCGATGGACATCCGGCGGACGGACATGCAGGCGTCGCCGTACGACGTGTCGTCGTACGGGGTCGAGCCCGTCGCCATCGAGACGCCGGCCGGCAAGGCGGAGTACGTGCACCGGCAGCGCGGGTTCGCCGAGCGATCGAGCGCGCTGCGACGACGGCTCGTCGAGGTCTGCCGTCCCGGAAGCCGGCCCTGAGCCCGACGCGCGACGTCAGGAGACGGTGAACGTGTGCGTCCAGATCGTCGACCCGTCCGGGTTCAGGTACGTGTAGCGGACCTTCGGCGACCTCACGCCCGCCGACACCATCGCCGGGCCGACCGCAGCGTCCACCACGCCCTGCAGCGTCGGGACCATCGAGGCGAAGTAGTCCGCGACCGCGGCCGGGTCGATCGTCTCCGCGTAGGTGAACCGGTACTCGAGCGTGGCCGGCTGGACGGCGACCACGTCGATGTCGACGTAGGTCGATCCCGACGACTTCAGCAGCGCCGCCAGGCTGGGGCGCGTGGTCGCGACGACCTCGTCGAGCGCGGCGGAGTGCTTGACGGGCCGCTTCGGCGGCTTCGTCACCGTCGGCGCGGGCGTGGTGGGCGTCGTCGTCGGCACGGGTGCCGCGGTCGGCACCGGCGTCACAGCCGCGTCCTGCGTCGGAGCGGCCGCGGGCGCGGAGTGCTGCGGCGACGCCGCGGCGCCGTCCGGGTCGGCGTGCGGCGCCATGTCGCACCCGGCGAGCAGCGCCGCGACGCCCAGGCCCGCCACCGCTGCTGCGACCGTTCGGCTCCGCCTCATGGCGAAGTCCTCGGCCCCCGCTGGACGACGGTTGAGCGAGCGCTGTGCAAGCACCCGGATGGCGGTCGCGGCCCGGGGAAACACGACGAACGCCGGCCGTCAGCCGTCGAATCGCTGCCGCAGGCACCCGATCCCTGGCATGCTGCGAGCACGACGTCGGCATCGAGGCCGCGCGCGCCCCGCTCGCCCCCCCCCGCCGCAATCCCGCGAAGGGACGCCCCCATGTCGCACCGCACGGCCGCCAGACTGACCGCTCTCACCGCAGCGCTGCTGCTCGGCGCACCGCTGCTCGCGAGCCCCGCGGGCGCTGCCGACCCCGTCGCCCAGCACATCACCGGGACGGTCACGCTGAAGGGCGTCGCCGAGGGGCTCGACGACTACGAGCTCGAGGTCGTCGCGGTCCCGGAGGGCGACACGAGCGGCGAGCACGTCGTCCAGGCCGCCGTCGACGACGACGGCACGTACTCGCTGCCCGTCGCGCCCGGCCGGTGGTGGGTGCGGTTCGTGTCCTGCGTCGTGTTTGACGCGCGGTACTGGGACGACCCCGCGACCTCGGGCAGCGGCCCCGACGCCGTGACCGTCGAGGCGGGCGCCGACACGACGGGGATCGACGCCACGCTCGTGCCCGGTGCGAGGGTGGTGGTCCACGCCACGGCCGGCGGCAAGCCGCTGGCGAAGGCGCCCACGTACGTCTCGGGCGGCACGATCGACTGCTGGGACGACGAGCTGCCCACCACGGACGCGCACGGCGACGCGACCCTCGCCTACGTCGCCGCGGGACCGGCCTCGCCGTACGTGCAGGCGACCGACACGACCCTCGCGACCTGGTACGGCGACACGGTGCGCCGGCCGGACGCCCGCACGGTGACGCTGGTCGACGAGAAGACGAGCCAGGTGACGATCCATGCCGTCAGCGCCGCACGCGTCGCGGGCTACGTGAAGGACACGCACGGCACGCCGGTCGTCGGCGTCACGGTGACGGCGACGAACCTCGACCGCACCGGGGAGGCGTTCGGCACGACCGACAAGCGCGGCCACTACACGCTGACCGGCCTCGCGGGCGGCAAGGTCAAGGTCGCCGTCTACCGGTCCGGGAACCGGTCCGCCGGTGCGGTGGTCACCGCCCGCCAAGGCAGCACGGTCGGCGTCAAGACGCTCGTGCCCCGGGCGCCCGGCTCGGGCGCGATCCGCGTGGCGACCTCGCAGCGCGCACCCGTCGTCGTGCTCGACTCCCACGGCACGCAGGTGATGCAGAAGTACACGAGCGCCTCGACTCACAAGGCGACCTTCACCGGCCTGCGCTCCGGTACCTACCGCGTGGTCGCGCGCGGCACGAACGTGTCGACGAAGGTCGCCGTCCGCTCGGGGCGCACCACGAGCGCCGGTGCCCTGCGACTCCCGCCGTCGACGAGCACGACGCTCGACGTGCGCACGCCCGCCGGCGCCCACGCCGACGTCCTGTACGACGTCCTCGACTCGTACGGCACCGTGGCCGAGTTCTCCGACCGGACGGGCTCGGACGGCCGCGCCGTCTTCTCGCTGCGGCCCGGCCGCTACACCGTCGTCGCCTATGCGGTCGACGAGAGCCCGTACGCCGTGACCACCCAGGCGTTCACGGTCCACGCCGGCACGCCGGCGACGGCCGCGCTCACGCTCCGCGCCGGCGCCGCGGTCACGGGCAAGGTCGTCGACGCGCACGGTCGACCGGTCGCGTGGGCCGTCGTCTCGGTGACCTCCGGCGGCCACACCGTGTCCGCCACGGCCGGACTGGACGGGCGGTACACGGTGCAGGGCCTGACGGCCGGCCAGCGCAAGCTCGTCGTCACCGACCCGTACACCGGCGGGTACCTCACGCGCGGCCTGGTGGTGACTGCCCGCACGGATGCGACGGTGACCGCACCCACGCTCGCGCTGCGCGCCCGCGCGGTGTGACGGCCGACGGCGCCGAGCGGCGGTCCTGCTGACGCAGGAGTCGCGTCCGGAGGCTGACGGCCCGGGGCTCGGTCGCGCGCGCTCAGGCGTCGGCCTTCTTCATCCGCCACAGCGCGAACCCGAGCAGCACGGCGACCCAGGCGACGAGGACGCCGTACCCCTGCCAGGCGGTGAGGTCCGGGCCGTGCATCTGGTCGTTGAGCGACGCGATGGTGACCTCGTTGTACGTCAGCTTCAGCCCTGCCGTCGACGGCAGGAACGGGTGCACGTACGACAGCGGCTTCCACGGGATGAAGAACAGGTTCTCCACGACGAGCAGCAGCCCGAGGACGGTCGCGAGGGCGGCCGCGCTGTTGCGCAGGAGCGCACCGACGGCGAACGCGAGCGCCGCGACGGTCGCGAGGTAGAGGGGCGTCCCGACGACCATCCGCTGGACGACCGGGTCGGAGAAGTCGACCGAGAACCCACGCGAGTCGACGATCAGCGCCTGGACGCCCAGCGCGAGCGCGACACCGACCGCCGTCACGACGAGGACGTTCGCGAACAGCACCAGCAGCTTCGACCAGAGCACGGGCGTCCGCCGAGGCGCCGCGGTCAGGCTGGTGCGGATCATGCCCGTCGAGTACTCGCCGGTGATCGTCAGGGCGCCGATCACGACGACGGCGAGCTGCGCCGTCTGCGCCACGGCCGTGAAGGCCTGCACGGCGAGGGCGTGCGCATCCGGTCCCCGCTCGGCATCGTGGGTCACGACCGCGCTGAAGAGCGCCGTGAGTCCCACGATCGTGAGCACGGTGACGCCGAGGACCCACGGCGTCGAACGGACGCTCCAGAGCTTGATCTGCTCCGACCGCAGCAGCCGCTGGAAGGTCACGCGCCGCCCGTCCGCCCGGCCGGACGTCGGGTCGAGGACGGGTCGCACGGCGCTCACGGGTCACCTCGGGTTCGGGTGGCGACGAGGCGCGACCGGGCCGCGGGGCCCCTCGTCGGGAAGCCTGGCCGGCCCGTGGGGACCGGCGAGCCCCGACGCTAGCCCGACGCGGGGTGCCCGTCCCTCGGGTGACACCCCGATCTTCGGGTCAGGGTCCCCCGAGGCGGCGACCGGCTCAGTGCAGGTGCCGCCGCCAGTCGGCCGGCACGCGCCCGTCGGGCCCCGGGCTCGGCTGGTCGACCGGCCGGCTCGCCGGCGGCACCAGCTCGGGCCCCTCCGCGTACTCGCCCGCGTCGTAGTCCCACCACCAGTCCTCACCCGGCTCGAAGGACCGGACGAGCGGGTGCCCGCGCTCGCGCCAGTGGGCAGTCGCGTGCTGCGACGGCGAGCTGTCGCAGCAGCCGACGTGCCCGCACGTCGCGCAGCGACGCAGGTGCAGCCACCAGCCACCGGTCGCGTCGCAGTCGGCGCAGCCCGTGCCGCTCGGAGGTGCGAGCGGGTCGATCGTCGTCATGCGTCCTCCTGGAGCGCGTCGAAGGGCAGGCGCACGACGAACCGCGTGTCGCCCGGCTGGGACCTGACGGAGAGGTCGCCGTGGTGCTTGCCGACGACGATCCGCCACGAGATGTCGAGCCCGAGGCCCGTGCCCGAGCCGACGGGCTTCGTGGTGAAGAACGGCTCGAAGATCCGCCCGATCACGTCGGGCGGGATGCCCGGGCCGGTGTCGGCGATCTCGACCTCGATGCCCGCTCCCGCGCGCCGCGTCGTCACCGTGAGCGTCCCCACGCCGTCCATCGCCTGGATCGCGTTGTCGACCAGGTTGGTCCAGACCTGGTTGAGCTCGGCGCCGTAGACGTGGACAGGCTCGAGCGTCCGGTCGTAGTCGCGGACCACGCGGATGCCCGCGAGCCGCGCGTCGAGCATGGTCAGCGTCGAGTCCAGCAGCGTGTGCACGTCGACCGTCTGGTCCGGCGCGCGGCCCAGCTGGGTGTACTGCTTCGCCGCGCCGACCAGGTCGGAGATGCGCGTCGTCGCGTCCTGCACCTCGTCCATCAGCGCCTCGGTCTCGAGCGTGTACCCGAGCCAGTGGATCGCGCCGTCGAGCACGCCCTCGCCGACGTGGTCGGCCACCTTCTCGAGCCACGGCACGTCGAGCCGCGCCCCGACGAACGCCGACGCGAGGTCCCAGCCGCCCTTGACGCCGTGATCCTCGAACCAGTCGACCAGGCGCTCCTCGGCGTCGCTCTCCTCGATGGCCGTCAGCGGCTTCGTCCCGCGCGCCTCGCGCCGCGCCGACACCGCGCGGTCCTGCAGGTCGATGAGCGCGACGAGCGTCTCGCCGTCGAACGCGCCGGACGCGACGTGCCCGAGCTTGTTCCGCATGCCCGCGACGCGCTCGCGCAGCGTCGCGGTGGCCCGTTGCGCCGCGGCGGCCGGGTTGTTCAGCTCGTGCGTCAGGCCCGCCGACAGCGAGCCCAGCGCGACGAGCCGCTCGCGCTGGCCCATCACGGACTGCGCGTTTCGCTGCCCGAGGAACAGCCCCTCGAGCAGGTGCACCGGCATCGGGAACCACTCCTGCATCAGCCACGCGAAGTCCGCGGCGGGCAGCACGTAGTACCGACCGCCCTGGAGCACCCGGATCGAGTTGTAGTAGGTGTCGCCGCCGCGCTCGCCGAGGAACGCGCCCCACGCACCCGCGTAGACCCCGCGCTGCGACGTCCGGCTGATCTCGATGTCGTCGCCGCCCACCTGCCGGTACACGGCGACCTCGCCGGACAGCATGACGAAGAACGTCGTCGCCGGCTCGCCCTCGCGGTGCAGCCAGCCCGGCTCGCGCCACTCGATGTGCCCGTGCTCGCACAGCCAGACGAGCTGCTGGTCCGACAGCTTCTCGAACAGGAAGAGGGTGCGGAGCTCGTCGATGTCGCAGGGTTCGATGCTCACAGCTGCTCCAGGTAGCGGTGGACGAGCATGACGGCCATCGCGCCCTCGCCGACGGCGGAGGCGACGCGCTTGGCGGACTGCGAGCGCACGTCGCCCGCGACGAACACCCCGGGCGTGCTGGTCTCGAGGTGGTACGGCGGCCGGTCGAGCGCCCACCCCGCGGGACCGCGCCCGTCGACCAGCAGGTCGTGGCCGGCCAGCACGAACCCGAAGTCGTCGCGCGCCACGATCCCGTCGAGCCAGTCGGTGCGCGGGCGAGCGCCGATGAAGACGAACACCCAGCTCGTCGGCAGCACCTCCTCGGCGCCGGCGGCGTCCCGCACCACGACGGCGTCGAGGTGGTCGTCCCCGCGGGCAGCGACCACCTGCGAGCCGGTCCGCACCGTGATCCGCGGGTGCGCCTCGATCTGCTCGACGAGGTAGTGCGACATCCCGGCCGCGAGGGAGTCACCGCGCACGAGCATCGTCACCGACCGCGCACCGCGGACGAGGTAGAGCGCGGCCTGGCCGGCGGAGTTCGCGCCGCCGACGACCACGACGTCCTGGCCCTCGCATGCCGCGGCCTGCGTGAGCGCCGAGCCGTAGTACACGCCGCGACCCGTCAGCTCCGCGCAGCCCGGCGCGCCGAGCTCGCGGTACTCGACGCCGTTCGCCAGCAGCACGCAGTGCGCGCCGATCACGCGGCCGTCCGCGAACCGCACGGTCTTCGACGATCCCGTCACCTCGAGCTCGACTGCCTCCTGCGCCAGCACGATCTCGGCGCCGAAGCGCACCGCCTGGCGGCGCGCGCGGTCCGTGAGCTGCGCGCCCGAGAGGCCGTCGGGGAACCCGAGGTAGTTCTCGATGCGCGAGCTCTGGCCCGCCTGCCCGCCCGTCGCGACGCGCTCGACGAGCGCCGTGCGCAGGCCCTCCGACGCGCCGTAGACCGCGGCGCTGAGCCCCGCGGGACCGCCGCCGACGACCAGCAGGTCGTAGAAGTCGTCGGTGGGCGCGACCTGGAGCCCGACGCGCTGCGCGAGCTCGGCGTCGCCGGGTCCGACGAGCACCTCACCGTCCGCCGTCACGACCACCGGCACCCGGTCGGCGCCGACACCCGCCGCCTCGAGCAGCCGCTCGCCCTCCGCGCTGTCGGACGCGAACCAGCGGTAGGGCACCTGGTTGCGCGCGAGGAACTCGCGCACCTGCGTCGAGCGCGCCGACCAGCGGTGCCCCACCAGCTTGGCCTCCGCCACGGCGGCCGGCGCGACCGCGCGCCACGCGTCGAGCTGCGCGTCGACCACCGGGTAGAACTTCTCCTCGGGCGGCTGCCACGGCTTGAGCAGGTAGTGGTCGAGGTCGACGACGTTCACCGCGTCGATCGCGACGTCGGTGTCGGCGTACGCCGTGAGCAGGATGCGCCGCGCCGCTGGGAACACGTCCATCGCGGCCTCGAGGAACTCGATGCCCGTCATGCCCGGCATCCGGTGGTCCGCGAGCAGCACCGCGACCTGGTCGCCGCGCAGCTTGAGCTCGCGCAGCGCGTCGAGGGCCTCGGCGCCCGACTCGGCGCGCACGATCCGGAACTCCTCGCCGTACCGCCGCCGCAGGTCGCGGGCCACGGCGCGGGACACCGCGGGGTCGTCGTCGACGGTCAGCATCGCGGGCCGCGAACCCGCCGGGGCCGAGGCCCCCGATGGCGCGTCGGTCACGGGCGGCACACGCGGGTGAGGCTCGTCATGCGCCCACTCTGCCTCCCGGCAGCCGTGTTGCCGAGGGGTCGAGGCAACTCGGACCCGCTCCCCCGCGCGGCGTCAGCGGCTGAGCGCCGTCTCCTGGTCCACGCGCGCCAGCTTGTGCGGGTTCCGCACGGCGTAGATGGCACCGATGCGACCATCCGCGACCACCAGGCTCATGACGGTGTTGAGCTCGCCCGCCATGTCGACGCGCACCGCCGGGCCGCCGTTGACGCGCATCGGCACCGTGACGAAGTCGTCCGTGTACTCGCGCAGCATCGACAGGAACGCCGCGACGCGCCCCGCGCCCCGGATCGGCCTCGGGAGCGCCGACACGATGCCGCCACCGTCCGACACCACCACGACGTCGGGCGCGAGCAGGTCGAGCAGCGCCTGGATGTCGCCGCCCTCGACGGCCGCGATGAACCGTGCGACGACGGCCTCCTGCTCGGCCCGGCTCACGGAACGACGCGGCCGCCGCTCCGCCACGCGCGAGCGCGCCCGGTGCGCGATCTGCCGGACGGCCGCGGGCGAGCGGTCGACGGCGGCCGCGATCTCGTCGTACGGGGTGTCGAACACCTCGCGGAGCACGAACACGGCGCGCTCGACGGGCTCGAGCGTCTCGAGCACCGTCAGCATCGCGAACGACACGCTCTCGGCGAGCGCGACGTCGTCCGCCACGTCGCCCGCGACCAGCAGCGGCTCGGGCAGCCACTCCCCGACGTAGTCCTCGCGGCGGCGCGCGAGCGTCCGCAGCCGGTTCAGCGCCTGCCGCGTCACGATCCGCACCAGGTACGCGCGCGGGTCGCGCACGTCGGCGCGAGCCTCGTCGTCGAGCGCCGCCCACCGGAGCCACGTCTCCTGCACGACGTCCTCGGCGTCGGTGGCCGAGCCGAGGACCTCGTAGGCGACCGTGAACAGCAGGCGCCGGTGGGTGACGAACGGGTCGTCGGTCATGCGCGCGACGCTACGCGGCTCGGCTGCGCGAGGGGCGGCAGGCCGCACGAGTCCGCGAACTCCGCCGACGTGATGCCGAGCGGGTTGTTCGTCCGCGAGTAGAGGTTCTCGAGCGCGATCGTCGCCGTGAGCTCGACCAGGCCGGCCGCGCCGAGCGCGTCCAGCAGCCGCGCCGAGAGCTCGTCGGTCACCGTCGGCGGCGTGGCCGTCACGGCCTCGGCGTACTCCAGCACGTCACGCTCGAGCGGCGTGAAGACGTCGGACTCGCGCCAGCGCGGGACCTCGCGGGCCTTGTCGAGGTCGAGGCCCTTGGTGTGCGCCGCGAAGTAGCCGAGGTCGAGGCAGAACCCGCAGCCGATGCTCGCGGCGGCCGCCATCGACGCGAACGTCTTGAGCTGCTCGTCGCACGCGTGCCACTTCGCCGCCTTCCGGCCGAGCCCGAAGCTGAAGTTCAGGACCTTCCTGTGGTGCCACAGGACGCCCAGCCCGTCGGGCACCTTGCCGAACGTCCTGCGGCTCATGCGCGTGACGAGCGCGCCGTACAGGCCGTCGATCTCGGCGGGCGGGACACGGGTGCTGGTGGTCATCGTTCCTCCTCGTGGGGTGCTGACGACATCCAGACACCGCCCGCGGCCGATCTGTGACAGCCGCCGCGACGGCAGCGGCCCGAGCGTCAAGTCGCCGGGCACGGGTGCCGATGGGTGAGTGCGCCGTGTGGTGCGCCGAACAGGAGGAGGGGCCATGATCGCGGCCACGGATTGCGCGTACGGGACCTGCACGTCCGCCGAGGGCACGGGGTACCTCATCGGCATGCTCATCGGCTACGTGGTGATCCTCGGCCTCGCCCTCTGGCTGTACGCGCGCATCGTCGGCAAGGCCGGCTACAGCCGCTGGTGGGTGCTGATCGTGTTCGTGCCCCTCGCGAACCTCGTGGCCTTCGTGCTCTTCGCCGCCAAGGAGTGGCCGGTGGAGCGCGAGCTGCGCGCGCTCCGGCTCCAGGCCGCGGTCGCCGGCGGGCGGTCGATCTCCCCGGCGCGGTTCGGGGACGTCCCGTACACCGCCGGCGCCTACGGCCCGCCCGCGCCGGGCTACGGCGACCCGTACGGCCAGGGCGCCTACGGCTCGACCCCGACGGCGCCCTACGGAGCGGCTCCGACGACGCCGTACGGCGCTCAGGGCTCCGCACCCGAGTGGCCCGCCGGCGGACCGGCGTACGGCCAGCCGCCGCAGTACGGCCAGCAGCCGCCTTACCCGGGCAGCGCGCAGCCCGGCCCGACGGACCCGACGCAGCGCCCGCCCAGCTGGGGCTGATCCCGCAGCTCGACCCACCGCGCGCGGAGCCATCCGGGAGCGCGGGCCCCGAGCTCACCCCACGGTGACCGCCGCGGCGCGATAGCTGCCGGCCCGCACGTCGTCCAGCAGCATCGGCCCGGCCGGCCGCCACCCGAACGCCTCGCGGGCGCGCTCGGCGGAGAGTCGGCTCGTCGTCGCGAGCACCCGGGCCAGCGGACCCATCCGCTGCTCCGCGACGGCGAGCGGGACGGACGCCGCAACGGTCCCGGTGAGGTCCGCGATCGCCTCGGCGAGCTCCCGGAACGTGAAGTGCGCTCCCTCGGCCACGTTGAACACTCCCGCGACGGGGCGCTCCACCGCCGTGACGTACAGCGCCGCGAGGTCGTCGACGTGCACCGCCGACCACGCGTTCTCCCCGCTGTCGACATACGCGGCGACCCGGGCCACGGCCGCGCCCTCGACGAGGCTCCTGACGAGCCCCGAGCCGCCGCGCCCGTGGACGAGTCCCGGCCGCAGCACGATCGGCGTGATACCCGCCGACTCGAGCACGAGCCGCTCGGCGGCCGCCTTGAACGGCTGCGCGCTGATCTGCGGCAGCGCCGCGTCCTCGCTCGTGTCCTGCGCGGGGTCGAACCCGTAGACGAGGGCCGTGCTGGTGTAGACGACGGGCGCCGCGGTCCTGCCGGCGTCGCCGCCGGACGAGGCGGCACCCGCGACGAGCGCGGCGACCGCGCGCAGCTCCGCCTCCGTCGCGTCCGGTGCCCCCGGCTGCTCGACCGCGGCGTGCACCACGGCGTCCGCGTTCGCCGCCGCATCGCGCAGGACGTCGAGGTCGGCCAGCGAACCGCGCACCGGCGCTGCGCCTGCCGCGGCCAGCGCCTGCGCCGCGTGCTCCGAGCGCGCGAGCGCCCGCACGTCGTGCCCCGCCGCGAGCAGGTGCTCGACGAGCACTCCCCCGACGTACCCCGTGCCACCTGTGACGAAGACCTGCATGACTGCTCCCACCGCTCGGACGACCCGGACGGGGTGACGCTAAAGTCTGACGTCAGCGTCAAGGTCAAGCCCCGGGAGGCGACGATGCGGATCGGCGACCTCAGCGCCGCGACGGGCTCGAGCCCACGGGCGCTGCGCTACTACGAGGAGCACGGCCTGATCCGCTCCGAGCGCGAGCCGAACGGGTACCGCCGCTACGACGAGGCCACGGTCGGCGACGTCCGCACCATCCGCTCGTTGCTCGACCTCGGCTTCCCCACCGAGCTGATCGCCCAGATCCTGCCGTGCACGGGCGAGGCGGGGCCGGTCGGCGACTGCACGGCCCTCATGGCGCGCGCGACGGAGCTCCGCGACGACATGGACGACAAGGTCCGCCGGCTCGCGGCAGCGCGCGACGCGCTCAGCGACTTCGTGGCGCGGCAGGGCACGCCGGTCTGACGCACCCGGGTCTCGCGCCGCTCGCGACCGGCGCCTACCGTGGCCGCGTGGCCACCTGGGACGACGTGCGAGCGGTCGTCGCGGCGCTGCCCGACACCGACGAGCCGTCCGAGCACGCCTGGAAGGTGCACGGCAGGTCGCTCGCTTGGGAGCGACCGCTGCGGCGCGCGGACCACGAGGCGCTCGGCGACGCCGCGCCCACGGGCGACATCCTCGGCGTGCGGACCGCCGGCCTCGACGCCAAGGACGCGCTGCTCGCGTCGTCCCCGCAGGTGTTCTTCACGACGCCGCACTTCGACGGCTACCCCGCCGTGCTCGTGCGGCTCGCCGAGATCGGCAGCGACGAGCTGACCGAGGTCGTCGTCGAGGCGTGGCTGCACCAGGCGCCGAAGCGCGTCAGCGCCGCCTGGCTGACCGAGCACCCCGACGCGCTGCCCTGAGTCGGCGCGGCTACGGGATCCGGATCGTCGCGACCGTCGTCGTGCGGCCGGCGTGCACCGTGACGACCTCGGACGCGTTCCGGTACCCGCCGACATAGTCCCGGTCGGTCTCGAACAGGTACGTCGTGCCCGCGTGCAGGCCCGTGATCGTGAAGACGCCCGACGCGTTGGTGCGCACGTCGCGGCCGCTGAGGGTGAGGACGTGGACGCCGACCGCCGGCTTGCCCTGGGCGTTCAGCACGCGGCCCGTCACGGTGCCCGGCCTCGTCAGCCGCACGTTCGCCTTCGCCGCGTGCCCGGCCGTCACCTTGAGTGCGACCGTGCCGTAGGCGTCGACCGTCACCGACGTGGGGTCGACGGTCACCCGGTAGCTGCCCGACACCGCAGCCTTCACGGAGTAGTGCCCGTGCGCGTCGGTGCGCGTCCTCTTGTAGACGGTCTTCCGCGCGTCCATCACCAGCACCAGGGCGCCGACCGCGGGCTTGCCGGCGGCCGTCTTCACGGTGCCGGAGACCGTGACGAGCCGCCCGCGCGTGAGCGTCCCGAGGTTGAGGTGCTGGTGCGCCTTGAGCGTGAGCTTCTTCTGGACGTTGCTGCCGTCGATCGTCAGGTAGTACGTCCCGGCCGCGAGCGACCACAGCGAGATCTTGCCGGTCGAGTCGGGTCGGAAAGTGCCGAGGATCGCGTGGTGCGCGTCGAACAGCGACACGTCCTGCTTCGTGGGGCTCGAGCCCACGGTGCGGATCGTCACCGCGAGCCGGGCGTCGTCCGACGTCTTCAGCGTCGGCGCGTTGACGGTCGCGCCCTGCACGGCGCCGACCGTGCGGACCGGGCTCGACGCGCCTTGGGCATACGCGGCCACGGCCACTGGTCCTGTCGCCAGCCCGCGCAGCACGTACCGACCGTGGCCGTCCGTCTTTGCCGTGGCATGACCGGCGCGGGTCGTGTTGAACCCCTCCACGTCGATGTACTTCGCCGGCTTGCCCGACGCTGTCAGGACGCTGCCCTTGATCGTCGCCTGCGCGACGATCGCGATGTCGACGCCGGCCGCGGCATGGTCGAGCTGGAGCGTGACGGAACGTGCATCGGGCCGCCGCACCGTGTTGCCGTAGTAGGTCGTGAAGGTGGCGCCGTCGACTCCTTCGACGTACGGACGGTAGGTGCCGACCGACGCGCTCGTCACCGACCAGGTGCCGGTCGAGCTCGTGAAGACCGAGTTCACACCGGGCACCACCACGACGGCCGAGGCCTTGGGGGTCCCTGCAAGCGTGACCTTTCCGGCAAGCGTGCCCGGGCGGTGCATCCGGAGCTGCAGGCCCGTGGAGTCGTGCGTCGTGAGATCGAGCCGCGTGGCTCGACCACCCGAGATCACGTCGTCGTAGTACCCCCGCTCGTAGCCGTTGTCGTAGGCCGTGTAGGTGACGTAGTAGGACCCGGTGGCCACCGGGGCGACGAAGTTGCCGTCGGACTCGGCGGATATGACGTCGGAGCTTCCCGCGTCGGACGAGAGGTCGACCGAGGCTCTCATCGGGTTGCCAGTCGCCGCGTCGACGACGGTGCCAGTCACGAGCGAGACGCCGGGTTCGGCGACAGTCAGACTGACGTCGGTGTCGGCCACGGTGATGGTGCGGTAGATGTACGGAACAGAAGCGGGTGCCGGCGCGAGCACCATGAGGTAGTCCCCGGCTGCGAGGCCCGGGAAGCTGACGACGCCGTTCTGGTCGGACGTCGCCGACCACGTCGCGCCCCCATATTTGACCTGCAGGTCGACCGGCTGCCTCGGCAACGGTGTCCCGTGCTCGGTGGTGAGCGTGATCGCGACGACGTGCGTCGCGTCCTCCGCAGCCGCGGGCGTCGCCGCGAGAGTCGCGCCGAGCACCGCCAGCGCTACGACAGCCGTCGTCATCCTGCGCACGTCAACCCCGCCCCCTGGACGCCGCACACCGGCGAGACCGGCACACACCGTCCCAGACGGCACAGCCCGCGCACAGCACCCGCGCGGGTGACCCCGCCGGCGCCGGCATGCGTCAGTCCCGCGCGTACCGCCGCACGAACGCCGCGACGATCCGGTGCGGCTCCGTCACCGTCGCCGACCGCACGCGCGCCACCACCTCGTCGAGCTCGTCCGGCGCGTAGTACCCGTAGTCCCGGTAGATCGTCAGGCGCGTGACGATGCCGGCGGTGTCGAGCTCGGGGTGGAACTGCGTCGCGTAGAGGTTGGACCGCACGCGGAACATCTGCACCGGGCAGGCAGGAGAGTTGGCGAGCAGCACCGCGTCCGGCGGCAGGACCCTGCAGGCCTCCTTGTGGCCGACGAACGCGTCGAACTCATCCGGCAGGTCCGCGAGCAGCGGGTCGGCACGGCCCTCGTCGGTCAGGCTGACGCGCACCGCGCCGATCGGCTCGCCGTAGGTCCGGTCGACGACGCCGCCCTGGTGCACGCCGAGGGTCCCGACGCCGTAGCAGGCGCCGAGGAACGGCAGGTCGCGCGCGACGGCCTCGTCGAGCAGCGCCGACATCTCGGCCTCGACGCGCAGCTGGAGCGGCGACTTGTGAGCCGCTCCCGCGTCGAACGGGCTGCCGCCGACGATGACCCCCGAGATCGCGTCGAGGTCGAGGCGCGGCATCGGACCGGCCTCGAGTCGCACGCGCACGAGCTGCTCGGGCGTCAGGCCACCGCAGCTCAGGAACTGCTCGTACTCGCCGTCGGCGGCGAGGTCCTCGGCGCGCGACGCGAGCAGCACGAACGGGAGCACGTGGCCGACGCTAGGGCGCGCCGCACGCGCGCGCTCGGCGGAGGTGACGACCGCGGCTCAGACGTGCGCCGCGGGAGCCGTGGGCCGCCGTGCGACCCGGCGCGCGTCGTCCGGCCCGAGCACCCACCGCACCACGCGCGTCACGAACGCGCCGCCCGCGAGCGCGATCCGCCGCCGCGCCGGGCCGGGCACCCGCAGCCCGAGCTCGGCGACGGCCCAGTCGGGCAGCGACGCGACGGCCGCTCGGCGCAGCAGCGCGTAGGCGGGCCGCAGCGTCCACGGCATCGCGGGGTTCCGCACCAGGAACGCGACGGTCTCGGCGGCGTCGGGCCCCGCGCCCAGCTCGGGCCGGAACCGCTCGATCGCCGCGTCGAGCTCGGCCACCGTGGTCGGCACGTCGGTCGCACCGAGCGCGCGCGCCACGACCCCCGCCTGACGCACGTACTCGTCGGCACCGGCGGCGTGGAGCGGGCGCTGACCGAACCGCTGCTGCGCGCGCAGGAAGCTGTCCGTGCCCGCGACGTGCACCCACAGCAGCAGGTGCGGGTCGTCGGCCCGGTACGGCTGTCCTCCGGCGGTCCGGCCGCGGATCCGCTCGTGGACGTACCGCACCCGGTCGACCGCGGCCTGCGCGTCCCCGTCCGCGGCGAACGCCATCTCGGCGAGGAACGTGCTGGTCCGGGCGAGCCGGCCCCACGGGTCCTCGCGGAAGTCGGAGTGGCGCGCGACGGCCGTCATGACCGCCGGGTGCAGCGTCTGGAGCAGCAGTGCGCGCAGGCCGCCGACGAACATCGACGCGTCACCGTGCACGCGCTGCACCGGCGAGCCGGCCGCGAACCACCGCTCGCCCGGCGCCCCGTGGATGCGCGCGCGGTTCGCGACGCCGTCCGGACCGGAGACGCGCGCGAACAGTGACTCCCCGATCCGCGCCCGCAGTCCCATGGCCCCATCCTGCGTCGCCGCGCGCCATTCTGGCGACGCGGGCTGCGCTGAGCGGGTGAGGCGGACGAACCCTCGTGACGGCGACGCCCCGCAGGCCCGATCATGGGGCCCGTGCGAACGGACCGGCGGACGATGGTCGCGACCGCCGTCGGCTCCCTCGTGGTGGGCGGCGTGACGGGCGCGGTCGTCACCGGGCTCGGTGTCGGCGCCCGCGCGGACGAGCCCCCGCTCCCCCGGCTCGTGACGCAGACGTCGACGTTCGACCCCACGACGATCGGCGACGACGCGCTGCCGCAGCAGATCGAGAACCGCGGCTACGCGTGCCCGGCGTTCACGTTCCTGGCCCCGGACGGCGACCACACCGCGAGCGCACGCAGCTGGTCCGTCACCCTGAGCCGCTCGGGGACGAAGGTCGTCGGCTTCAACGTGTCGTGCGTGAAGTCGGCGGACGCCGGCGGGCTCGAGGCCGTCGTCGACGCGATGCGCCGCGCGACCTCCGGGCCGCAGCTCGTGCGGGAGCCGGTGGTCGAGGTGAGCGCGTTCGGGGCCGCGACCCGGACCGACCAGCGGATGGCGCCCACGACCACGCTGACGCAGTGGTGGGTCGAGCGCGACGGCTGGATCGTCACGGCCGGCGTCCTGAGCCCGGACGCCGTCGCCGCCGACTCGGTCGCGGCCGCCGAGGCGATGCTGTCGACGTGGCACTGGGGCCCGCCGGGCTCCTGAACGTCAGAGCGCCCCGGCGCGCACCGCGTCCACGCCCTTGTTCGCCAGCGCGTCCGCACGCTCGTTCCCCGGGTCGCCGGCGTGGCCCTTGACCCACACCCAGTGCACGGTGTGCCGCGCGACCTCGGCGTCGAGCGCCATCCACAGCTCCTGGTTCTTGACGGGCTTCTTGTCGGCGGTGCGCCAGCCGTTGCGCTTCCAGCCGTGCACCCACTTCGTCACGCCGTTCATCACGTACTGCGAGTCCACGTGCAGCGTGACCTCGCACGGCCGGTTCAGCGCACGCAGGCCCTCGATGACGGCCGTCAGCTCCATCTGGTTGTTCGTCGTCAGCAGCGCGCCGCCGAACAGCTCGCGCTCGCGCTCGCCGAACCGCATCCACGCGCCCCACCCGCCGACGCCCGGGTTCCCCTTGCAGGCGCCGTCGGTCCACATCTCCACCCGGGGAAGGTCGTCGGTCACGCGCACACCCTAGGCGGCAGACCGCTCCCCGACGGCGCGCGGCTCGGAGGTCGCAGCATCGACCAGGCGACGACGGCGGCGCACGGCCGCGCTCACACCGGCGCACATTGCCCCGACGACGAGCCCCTCGACCGCGACGAGCCCGTGCGCGTCCGCGAGCCAGAGCCACGCCGCGAGCCCGACGACGCCCGCGAGCACCCCGAGCGCCCGCGCGCCGGCGTGCCCGACCACGAGTGCTGCGCCGGCGAGCGACCCCGCGAGGAAGAACGTCAGCCCGGAGCTGCCGGCCCAGTCGCGCGCGTCCTGCGACCCGGCCACGGCCCCCGCGACGGCCCCGACGAGCACCGGGACCGCAGCGCCCCCGATCACGAGCCCGAGCGCGAGCCGCCACCCCCAGTGCCACTGCACCAGCGCGGCGACCGCCGCGAGCGTCAGCACGTTGAACACCACGCCCGGCCACCCCGCGTCCTGCAGGAGCACGGCCGTCCCGTGCCGCCACCAGCCGCTCCGCGCGGGGTCGGCGTCGAGCGCAGCCGTCGCCCCGGGCCACGCGTGCTGCAGCACGACTCCGCCGACCGCGAGCGCACCGAGGGCCACCGCGAGCCACGGCACGGTCCGGGACGGGATGGTGTCGCCGTCGACCAGCAGCAGCCCGCAGAGCAGCAGGACCACCATGAGCGCAGCCGTGACGACGAGCATCGACGCCCTCCGATCGGTGCGGTCGCGCCCCCTGCGCGCGTCCGGCGGGTCGACGCTACGCGTGTCCGGCACACAATTCAAACAGTGTTCGAAACGCCGGTCTACGCTGACGCCGTGAAGCTGACCGCCGAGCGCATCGTCGACGCGGCGCTCGCGGTGTACGCCGAGCGCGGCTCCGCGGGCCTGTCCATGCGCGCGGTCGCCGCCCGGCTCGACGCCCAGGCAGGCAGCCTCTACTACCACGTGCCCGACAAGGCGGCCCTCCTGCGCCTCATGGCCGACCGCATCGCGCTCGAGGCCCATGACGCCGGCACGACGGCTCTCGCGGCACTCGCCGACCCCGCCGACTGGCGCGCGTCCCTGACGGCACAGGCGACCGCGGTGCGCGCCACGATCCGCCGCCAGAGCGGCGGCGCCGAGCTCCTCGCGGCCGCGCCGTCGCTCGCGAGCACCGGCGCGCTGACGCTGGTGGAGCGCCTCCTGAGCACCCTCACGGGCGCGGGCCTCACCCGCACCGACGCGGGCGTCGTCGCGGACACCGTGCTCGGCTACGTCACCGGCTTCGTGCTCCAGGAGCAGGCCGAGCGCGGGCCGGACGTCGAGCTCGACCCGCACGCGTGGGCGCGTCTGCGCGCGGCGTTCCCCGTCACGTTCGAGCAGGCCGCGGGCGTGGACGACGACGAGACGTTCGCGCGCGGCCTCGCCCTGCTCTGCGCGGGCGCCGAGGCGCTCCGTGCGACCATCGACCCACCATGAGCAGCACCGCGACGCCCCCTGGCACGCTCGCCGACGCCGTCCCCGCCGACCCGTACGACCCCGACGCGTTGTACGACGCGTTCACGGGGTGGGCCGCCGGCCAGGGGCTCACGCTGTACCCGCACCAGGACGAGGCTCTGCTCGAGCTCGTCACCGGCGCGCACGTGATCCTCTCGACGCCGACCGGCTCGGGGAAGTCGCTCGTCGCCACGGCGGCCCACTTCGTCGCGCTGGCACAGGGCCGGCGCACGTTCTACACCGCCCCGCTCAAGGCGCTCGTCAGCGAGAAGTTCTTCGCCCTCGCGGCCGCGTTCGGCTCGCAGAACGTCGGCATGATGACGGGCGACTCGTCGGTCAACCCGACGGCGCCGATCATCTGCTGCACCGCCGAGATCCTCGCCAACCTCGCGCTCCGCGACGGCGCGGACGCCGACGTCGGCCAGGTCGTCATGGACGAGTTCCACTTCTACGCCGACCCGCAGCGCGGCTGGGCGTGGCAGGTACCGCTGCTCGAGCTGCCGCGCCCGCAGTTCGTGCTCATGTCGGCGACGCTCGGCGACGTCGGCTTCTTCGCGGAGGACCTCACACGCCGCACCGGCCGCACGGTCGCCGTGATCGCCGACGCCGAGCGCCCGGTGCCGCTGACGTTCTCCTACGCGGTCGAGCCGCTGCACGAGCTCCTCGACGAGCTGGTCCACACCCACCGGGCACCCGTCTACGTCGTGCACTTCACGCAGAAGGAGGCCGTCGAGCGCGCGCAGTCGCTGCTGTCGACTCCGCTGGCCAGCCGCGAGCAGCGCGACCGCATCGCCGACGAGCTCGGCGCGTTCCGGTTCGGCCCGGGCTTCGGCCGCACGCTGTCCCGCCTGCTGCGCCACGGTGTCGGCGTGCACCACGCGGGCATGCTGCCCAAGTACCGCCGGGTCGTGGAGCGGCTGACGCAGAAGGGGCTCCTGCCCGTCGTGTGCGGCACGGACACCCTCGGCGTCGGCATCAACGTCCCGATCCGCACCGTCGTCCTCACGAGCCTCGTCAAGTACGACGGCGTGCGCATGCGGCACCTCTCGGCGCGCGAGTTCCACCAGATCGCGGGCCGTGCGGGCCGTGCGGGCTTCGACACGGTCGGCGAGGTCATCGTGCTCGCGCCCGAGCACGTCATCGAGAACCGCAAGGCGCTCGAGAAGGCGGGCGACGACCCGAAGAAGCAGCGCAAGATCGTCCGCAAGCAAGCGCCGCCCGGCCACGTGAACTGGACCGACAAGACGTTCGAGCGCCTGCGTGACGCGCCACCCGAGCCGCTGACCTCGCAGTTCGCCGTCAGCCACGCGATGGTGCTCCACGTGCTGGCCCGCCCGGGCGACCCCGTCGCGGCGATGACGCGCCTGCTCACCGACAACCACGAGCCCGACGCCGCGCGCGGCCGGCACGTGCGCCGCGCCATCGCGGTCTACCGCTCGCTGCGCGCGGCCGGAGTCGTCGAGCGCCCGTGGGTCGACGACGCCGCCGCGCCGAAGGGCCGCCGCCGGGCGGTGTCCCTCGCGCACGAGCTCCCGCCGAGCTTCGCGCTCAACCAGGCGCTGTCCCCGTTCGCCTACGCCGCGCTCGACCTGCTCGACCGCGAGGACCCGGCGTACGCGCACGACGTGGTCAGCGTCATCGAGGCGACGCTCGACGACCCGCGCCAGGTGCTCGCCGCGCAGGAGAACCGCGCGCGCGGCGAGGCGGTCGCGGCGATGAAGGCCGAGGGTCTCGAGTACGACGAGCGCATGGCGCTGCTCGAGGACGTCACCTACCCGAAGCCGCTGGCCGAGCTGCTCGAGGCGGCGTTCGCGACGTACCGCCGCGCCAACCCGTGGGTCGCGGACCTCGCGCTGTCCCCCAAGTCCGTGGTGCGCGACTTGCACGAGCGCGCCATGACGTTCGCCGAGTACGTGAGCTTCTACCAGCTCGACCGCACGGAGGGGGTGCTCCTGCGCTACCTCGCGGACGCGTTCCGCGCGCTGCGCCAGACGGTCCCGCCGGAGGCGCGCACCGAGGAGCTGGCCGAGGTGATCGAGTGGCTCGGCGACCTGGTCCGGCGGACGGACTCGAGCCTGCTGGACGAGTGGGAGCGCCTGTCCAACCCGATCGACGAGCCGGGTGCGGACGCGCCGGGCGCGGTCGACGACGACACCCCCGAGCCCGTCACCGCGAACCCGCGCGTGCTGCGCGCGCTCGTGCGGGGCGCGATGTTCCGCCGGGTCGAGCTCGCCGCGCGCGAGGCGTACGGCGCGCTCGAGGGCCTCGGTGACGTCGACGCCGACGGCGACCGCTGGACCGCCGACCGCTGGGCCACCGCGCTCGACCCGTTCTACGACGACCACGACGAGATCCTCACCGGCGCCCCCGCCCGCGGCCCGGGCTTGTTCCTCGTGACGCCCGGCCCGGCCACGTGGCAGGTGCGCCAGCTCCTCGACGACCCCGCCGCCGACCACGACTGGCGGATCGACGCCGTCGTCGACCTCGCGGAGAGCGACGAGGCAGGCGAGGTGCGGCTCCGGATCACGGCCGTCGGACCGCTCTGAGCCGCGACTCGACGGGCTCCGACCAAGGTAAGGCAAACCTGCATCTGCGCAGGTCAGGGGAGCCTTTCCTGCGGTGACAAGCGCGCGGAAGCGACCTACCGTGGCTGCATGACGACGTTCTCGACGGCCCTGCTGCGGCCCTCCGACCCGGCCGGCCCGGTGTCGTCTGCGTCGCTCAACCGGCTGCGCGCGGGCGTGCTCGGCGCCAACGACGGCGTCGTGTCGATCGCCGCGACCGTCGTCGGGGTCGCGGGCGCCGCGGCCTCACCCAGCACCATCGCCCTCGCCGGTGGCGCGGCGCTCGTCGCGGGCGCGCTGTCGATGGCGGCCGGCGAGTACGCGTCGGTCAGCAGCCAGCGTGATGCCGAGCGCGTCGCGGCCGCCGCGGGCCGTCCCGTCGCCGGCGCCGACGACGAGGCCGACTTCACCAACCCGTGGCACGCGGCCATCGCGTCGCTCGTCGCCTTCACGCTCGGCGGCCTGGTGCCGCTGCTCGTCGTCATCGCGCCGTGGGGCATCGCGGCGCGGGTCCCCGCCACGTTCGGCGCGGTCCTGGTCGCCCTCGTGCTCACCGGCTGGGCCTCGTCGCGGTTCACGGGGGCCTCGGGCCGCCGGTCGGTCCTCCGCAACGTCGTGGCCGGCTCGATCGCGATGGCGGTCACCTACGGTCTCGGCGTCGCGTTCGGCGGCGTCGTCTGAGCCGTCGGCCCGCGGGCGGCACCTGGTCGCCTACCGTTGCGCCGTGGCCAAGGACGCACGCAGCCCTGCCGGGACGCCGGCGCTCGTCGCGCTCACGGCCGCCGGTGTCGCGCACACCGCCCACGCGTACGTGCACGATCCCGCGAGCACCCTCGGGTACGGCCTCGAGGCCGCGCACGCGCTCGGCGTCGAGCCGGAGCGCGTGTTCAAGACGCTGCTGACCACCGTCGACGGGCAGCTCGTCGTCGCCGTGGTGCCCGTGACGACGACGCTCGACCTCAAGGCGCTCGCCGCGGCCGCGGGCGGCAAGAAGGCGGCGATGGCCGAACGGGCCGCGGCGGAGCGCGCCACCGGCTACGTGGCGGGCGGCATCTCGCCGTTGGGGCAGAGGACCGCGCTGCCGACGGTCGTCGACGAGACGGTCTGGCTGTTCGACACGGTGCTCGTCTCGGGCGGACGTCGGGGGCTGGACGTGGAGCTCGCGCCCGACGACCTGGTGCGGCTGACGTCCGCGACCGTCGCCGACGTGGCACGCGGCTGAGCACGGGTAGCGTCGACGACCATGCCCGAGCCCGTCACCGTCGACGACGCGATCGCGGACCGCCTCGCCTCTGTGCGTCGGCGCGTCTCGGCCGCAGCGCGCGCCGCCGGGCGCGAGCCGGCCGACGTGCGCATCCTGCTGGCGACGAAGACCCAGCCAGCCGAACGGGTTCTCGCGGCGCTCGCCGCCGACGCGGCTGCCTGCGCCGCCGAACCCGCGTTGCAGCGCGTGCTGGTCGGCGAGAACCGCGTGCAGGAGCTCGTCGAGAAGGGGCCGCACGTCGGTCCGGCGGCGCCTGCGATGCACCTGATCGGCCCGCTGCAGTCGAACAAGGTGAACGCCGCGCTGCGCTGGGCGACGTGCGTCGAGACGGTCGAGTCGCTCGAGCCCGCGCAGCGGCTCTCGTCCCGCGCGCCCCGCGAGCTCGACGTGCTGGTGCAGGTCAACGTGTCGGGCGAGCAGACCAAGCACGGCGTCGACCCGGCCGACGCCGTCGACCTGGCCATGCGCGTCGCGTCGCTGCCGTCGTTGCGGCTGCGCGGCTTCATGACGATCGGCGCCCGCTCGCCGGACGACGAGCTCGTGCGCGCCGGCTATGCGCGGCTCCGGGCCCTGCGCGACGAGGTGCTCGCATCGGGTGCGCCGGGCACCGACGACGCGCTCGAGCTGTCGATGGGCATGAGCGGTGACCTGGAGGCGGCGATCTCCGAGGGCGCGACGATCGTGCGCGTCGGCACGGCGGTGTTCGGCGCCCGCGCCACGGTCTAGCGGAACGTCCGCCCAGGCTGCCCGCTCGCACCCCGGGCGGTCCCGCCGCGCAGCACCACGGTCCGAAGGGCGGCGGAGCGCCGGCGGCGTGCCGCACGGACCTCGCGGTCCTGCAGCAGCGCCAGCCGGCGCAGGTCGCGCTCGACACCGGACTCCGGCACGGGCCCCTGCTCCCGTCCGACACTCGCGGTCGTCTGCGTGATCGCCATGCCCGCCCCCCTCTGCGCACGACCAGGAGCAGCCGCCGCTGGGCCTGATACATCGCTCGCCGGGTGAAACGACGACGTCGACGCCGGTCGCTCGGCCGGTCGCGCCGGGCGCGCTCCACGACCCCTGCGCCGGACCAGCACAATGGGCTCGTGGCCGACGATCACCGCTTCCCCCGCTGGGTGTTCGGCGTCGGCCAGGAGCCCGACGCGCGGTTCTCGCTCGCGAACGAGCGCACGTTCCTCGCCTGGATCCGGACGTCGCTCGCGCTGCTCGCGGCCGGCGTCGCGCTCGAGGCGCTGGACCTGCCCATCGAGCGGCACGTGCGGCTCGCTGCGTCGATCGTGCTCGTGAGCCTCGGGGTCCTGGCGCCGGTCGCGGCGTGGCTCGGCTGGGCCCGGGGCGAGCGCGCCATGCGCCAGGGGCGGCCGCTGCCCGCGCCGACCGGGTTCGCGCTGCTCGTGGTCGGCGTCCTGGTGGCGGGGCTGCTCGTGCTGATCGGGCTCGTCGCCGCATGAGCGGCGCGGACGAGGACCGGCCGGGCGGCCTCGCGCCGGAGCGCACGCGCCTCGCGTGGCGCCGGACGGGGCTCGCACTCGCGGTCGGGTCGGTCGCGATCGGCCGGATGCTGCAGGACGTGATCGGCGCGGCGGCGTGGGTCCTGGCCGTGGTCGCGTCGGCTGCGTCGGCGACGCTCGTCGCGGCGGCCTACCGGCGGTCGCCGGACTCGCACGCGGGCCGCGCCGGCGGGCGGCTCGTCACCGTCTGCGCGGCGGGGCTCGTGCTCGTCGGGCTCGGCGCGCTCGTCGTGGTCCTCACGGGTGGTCTCGGGGGCCGGCAGCTGTTCTGACGCGGGTCGGCGCGGGCGTCAGGGCACGCGCGCGGTCCACGCGGGGTCGGTGAACTTGGTCCGGCGCAGGTCCTCGGCGCGCGCGAGCTCGTCGGCGCGGAGCTCGCCGTCGATCGTCGGGTACCGACCGCGGAAGTGCTTCGCGAACGCCTCGATCACGTCCTCGCGCGGCAGCTGCGTCTGCGAGCGGACGGGGTCGACGCGCTTGGCCGCGCTCGCCGTGCCCTTGTCGGACAGCTTCTCGCGGCCGATGCGGAGCACCTCGAGCATCTTCGCGGCGTCGATGTCGTACGACATCGTGACGTGGTGCAGCACCGCTCCCCCGGCGAGCCGCTTCTGCGCCGAGCCCGCGAGCTTGCCCGCCGGCGAGGCGATGTCGTTCAGTCCGCTCAGCGACGCGTCGACGCCGACGTCCGCGAGCGCGCCGAGCACCCACTGGTTGAGGAACGCGTACGACTCCTCGAACGACATGCCGTCGACCAGCGACCCGGGCACCACCAGCGAGAAGGTGATGCAGTTGCCCGCCTCCATGAACATGGCGCCGCCGCCCGAGATGCGCCGGACGACCGTGACGCCGTACCGCTGCGCCGCCTCGAGGTCCACCTCGTTCCGCAGCGACTGGAACGAGCCGATGATCACCGCCGGCTCGACCCACTCCCAGAACCGCAGCGTCGGGCCGCGCCGGCCGGCGGCGAGCTCCTCGGTGAGCACCTGGTCGAGCGCGGTGTGCAGCGCAGGCGGCAGCGGCCCGGGGTGGATCAGCTCGAACGTGTGGTCGGCCCAGGTGGTCGAGTGGCCGAGCGCACGGCGCACCGCGACGGCGACAGCGCGCGCGTCGAAGCCGACCATCGCCACGGGACCGGGCAGCGCGCCGTCGGCCTGCGCGCCGTCGAGCGCCGCCGTCAGCGCGTCGGCGAGCCGGCCGGTCGGCGTGTCGGACGCGAGCCCGTCCAGCGTGCCCGACAGCACGCCCAGCGCCTCGTCGGGCTCGAGGAAGAAGTCGCCGCTCACGCTCGCGTTCGCGAGCCGCCCGTCCACCACGTCGACGTCGACCGCCACGAGCTTGCCACCGGGCACCTTGTACTCACCGTGCACGGCTCCACCCTAGGTGGGCTCGTCAGGGCAGCGTCGCGACCGCCGCGACGGCCTGCTTCTGCACCATCGCCGAGAGCGACAGCGGGTCGCCGAGCGTCGCGAGCGCGGAGTCGGTGTCCGTGCCGCCGGGCGCCGACGCGGTCCACGTCACGATCGCGTTCCCCACGAGCATCTGACCGTGGAACCCGGGCGTCTGGGCGGTGCCGCGCAGCACCTGCTGCACGATCGACGGGTACACGCCCTGACCCTCGATGGCGGGCTGGGCGTCCCACGGGTCCGTCGCGCCCGACGTGGTCGTCACGGTGAACGTCGGGCACGCGTCGATCGTCGTCACGAGCCTGCTGAACGCGGTCTGCGCCGCCGCGGGCGTCGGCAGGAGCGTCACGCTCTGCTCGAACGCGAAGCCGGGGTTGGTCCACGAGCGGGCGTCGAACGCCGCGGGCTTGGCCGCCACGACCGTCACCGCCGTCGTGCACGTCGAGGGCGTGACGGTGGACCCCGCCGGCAGGCCCCACGGACGGCTGCCCGCGGTGACACCGGGAACCACGCCGGGCGCCGCCGCCGGCACGTCGGCGACGAGCTGCTGAGGCGGGACGAAGAGGGTCGCGAGCGTCTTCGCGTCGAACCGCGCGTCGGAGCCCGGGGGTGGCGCCGGGGTCGTCTCCGTCGGCGTGGGCGACGGGGTGGCCGGCGTCGTCGTCTCGGACGCGTGCGTGCCCGTGACCTGCGGCTCCGTCTCGATGCCCTCCCACGGCTGCACGACGAGCAGCGCGAGCCCGACCACGACGGCCACGACGGCGAGCACCCACCACCAGCGGGACCTGCCGCGGGCGTCGGGCGTCCGCGGGTCCGTGCCCGACACAGGGGCTCCTCTCGCTCGCTCGCGGCGCGGGGGCGCCTCTCGTCGAGGCTAGGCCGCGCGGCGCGAACCGTGCCAGCGCCCGTGCGGGTGGACTCCCGCGCGCGTCAGCGCGGGTGGACGCGCCGGGTCAGCGCGGGCCGACGCCGGCGTTGCGCAGGCCCCAGATCGTCGCGTCGGTGAGCGCCTCCCACGACGCCTCGAGGAGGTTCGGACCGACGCCGACCGTGCTCCACGACGTCTGGCCGTCCGTCATCTCGATGAGCACGCGCGTGACGGCGTCGGTGCCCTGCATGGAGTCGAGGATGCGCACCTTGAAGTCGATCAGCTCGAACGGCTCGAGCTCCGGGTACACGCGCATCAGGCCCTGGCGGAGGGCGTGGTCGAGCGCGTTGACCGGGCCGTTGCCCTCGCCCGTCGTCACGATGCGCTCACCGCCCGCGTGCAGCTTGACCGTCGCCTCGGCCGTCGCGGGAGCTCCTCGGCCGCCGACGCGCTCGACGATCGAGCGCCACGACTCGACGCTGAAGTACTGCGGGCGCCGGCCGTCGATCTCCTCGACGAGCAGCAGCTCGAACGACGCGTCCGCGGCCTCGTAGGTGTACCCCTCGGCCTCGGCGGCCTTGACGCGGTCGGTGACGCGCGAGAGCAGCTCCGGGCGGCCCGAGAGGTCGAAGCCGAGCTCACGGCCCTTGAGCTCGATCGACGCGCGCCCCGCCATGTCGGAGACGAGCATCCGCATGTCGTTGCCGACGCGCGCCGGGTCGATGTGCTGGTAGAGGTCGGGGTCGACCTTGATCGCCGACGCGTGCAGGCCCGCCTTGTGCGCGAACGCGCTCGCGCCGACGTACGGCTGCCGGGCGAACGGCGAGATGTTCGTGATCTCGGCGATCGCGTGCGCGATCCTCGTCAGCTCCGCCAGGCCGCCGGGGTGCTCGTCGTCGCGCGCGAGCACCGGCAGGCCGTACTTGAGCTCGAGGTTCGCGACGATCGACAGCAGGTCGGCGTTGCCCGTGCGCTCGCCGTAGCCGTTGACGGTGCCCTGCACGTGGGTGCAGCCCGCCTCGACCGCGGCGAGGGTGTTCGCCACGGCGCAGCCCGAGTCGTTGTGCGCGTGCATGCCGAGGATCGCGTCGGGGCCGACCTTGTCGCGCAGCTCGGTGACGATCTCCGCGACCCACGCGGGGACCATGCCGCCGTTGGTGTCGCAGAGCGCGACGACCTCGGCGCCGGCCTCGAACGCCGCGAGCACGGCGGCCGTGCTGTACGCGGGGTCGAACCGGTACCCGTCGAAGAAGTGCTCGGCGTCGACCACGACGCGGCGCCCCTCGCGCACCAGGAAGCGCACCGTGTCCGACCACATCGCGAGGTTCTCCTCGCCCGTCGTGCGCAGCGCGCGCTCGGCGTGCCGCAGGTCGCTCTTGGCGACGAGCGCGACGACCGGCGCCTCCGAGTCGACCAGCGCACGCACCTGCGGGTCGTCCGCCGCACGGGTGCCCGCCTTGCGCGTCGAGCCGAACGCCGCGAGCTCCGCGTTGCGCAGGTCCAGCTCCTTCGCGGCGCGCTTGAAGAACTCGGTGTCCTTCGGCACCGCGCCCGGCCAGCCGCCCTCGATGAAGCCCACGCCGAGCTCGTCCAGCAGCGGGGCGATCGCCAGCTTGTCGGCGACCGAGAGGTTCATCCCCTCCTGCTGCGCGCCGTCGCGCAGCGTCGTGTCGTAGACGTGGAACGGGCTCGTGAGGCTCACGGTGTGCTCTCTTCGTGCGGGGGCTGCGCGGTGCTCGGGGCGGTGCTGCTCGATCGTCGGCGGCCGGGGTGGCGCCACCAACAAAAAGACCCCCCGGGGTACGGGAGGTCAGCGCGTCGGCGGGTGGGCCGACGCGCTACTCGATAATCGAGGTGAAGGCGGTCACGGGCTCATCGTGGCACACGGCGCACGATGCGGTCACGCGTTCCGCTGGGTGGACCACCGGCCTCGCGACCCGGCAGCGCGGGCGGGCCCCACCGGCCGGGCGGGAGGTCGCCCGTCCGGGTGGGAGCGCTGCGCCGGGCGGCGCGCCCGGCCCGTCCCGGTTAGCGTGGATCGGACCGGGCGTCGCCCTCCCGCCGCTCGGCCGAACGACGAGGAGGCACGCCATGTCCGTCCCCCCCGACCCTCGCGACCCGCTGCCGCCGACGCGCAGGCAGCCGGCCGTGCCGCCGCCGTCGGTCGAGCCCGCCGGGTACGCCGACCCGCGCTACGCCGCGCCCGCGCCCGCCCCCGCCGCCTACGGCGACCCCGCGTACCCCGAGCCCGCCCCGGTCGTCCGGCCGGTCGCGTCGTCGCGCCTCGTCATCGACGCGGGCCGGTACTGGGCCGGCGTCATCGCGACCGCCGTCGTCGGCGCTCTGATCGGCGCGGTCGGCGTGCTGGTCGTCGAGCAGATCATCGACATCCAGCTCGTCACCCAGTCGGTCTTCTCCGACTCGCACACCGCGGAGTACACGCTCGGGGGCGCGGTCGCCGGCGCGGTCGCGGGCGTGCTGCTGTACCTGCTCGCGATCGCCGCGCCGCGCCCCACCGCGTTCTTCGGCTGGATCATGGCGCTCGCGACGGTCGTCGCAGCCCTGCTGCCGTTCACCTGGACGAGCACGACCGAGCGCGCGGTCGCGACCGGCCTGCTCAATCTCGTGATGGGCATCGCGATCTGGTCGCTGCTCTCGGGCGTGCTCGCCTGGACCGGACGGCTGCAGACGACGACCGTCTGAGCGGCTCGGCGCGGGAAAGGCGGCCGTCAGGCGAGGCGGTGCATCCAGCCGTGGGGGTCGGCGCCGCGGCCGTACTGGATGTCCGTGAGCTGCTCACGCACGCGCGACGTCACGTCGCCCGCGCCGCCGTCGGCGACCGTCAGGTCGAAGTCCGCGCCGCCGAGGCGGCCGATCGGCGTGATCACCGCGGCAGTGCCGCACGCGAACACCTCGCGGACCGCGCCGGACGCGATGTCGGCGCGCAGCTGCGCCAGCGGCAGCTCGGCCTCCCGCACCTCGTGGCCGGCGTCGGCGAGCAGCCGCAGGATCGACGAGCGCGTCACGCCCTCGAGGATCGAGCCCGACAGCGCGGGCGTCACGACCGAGCCGTCGGCCCGGACCGTGAACACGTTCATGCCGCCGAGCTCCTCGACGAACGTGTTCGTCGAGGCGTCGAGGAAGCAGACCTGCTCGAAGCCCTTGTCGTACGCCTGCTGCTGCGGCAGGAGGCTCGCGGCGTAGTTGCCGCCGCACTTCGCCGCGCCGGTGCCGCCTGCACCTGCGCGGTGGTAGTCCTCCGCGACCCAGATCGACACCGGCTTCACGCCGCCGGCGAAGTACGGGCCGACGGGCGAGGCGATGACGAGGAACTCCGCCTCGAGCGACGGACGGACGCCGAGGAAGCTCTCCGACGCGTACATGAACGGACGCAGGTACAGGCTCTTCTCGCCCCCGGCGGGCACCCAGTCGAGGTCCGCGGCGACGAGCGCCTCGATCGCCCCGAGGAAGTCGGCCTCGGACAGCTCCGGCAGCGCGAGCCGCCGCGCCGACCGCGCGAACCGCGCGGCGTTCGCCTCCGGCCGGAACGTCCACACCGACCCGTCCTCGTGCCGGTACGCCTTGAGCCCCTCGAAGATCTCCTGCGCGTAGTGCAGCACCGCCGTCGCGGGGTCGAGCAGCAGCGGGCCGTACTTCTCGACGCGACGGTCGTGCCAGCCCGTGCCGTGCAGGTACGAGATGCGGGCCATGTGGTCCGTGAACACGGTGCCGAACTTGGGCGAGACCAGCGCGGCCTCGCGGTCGGCCGCGGGCGTCGGGGTGTCGGTGCGACGGACGTCGAACAGCTCGGCAGACGTTGACGAGGCGACGGTGCTCATGTCGGGGGCCTTTCAGCAGGGGCTACGGAGACGGTACCTGGACGGCGCTCACCTGGACAGGCGCGCGGGCGGCGGCCGGACGGCGGGCGGGGCGGTCACACGAGGCGGTGCAGCCAGCCGTACGGGTCGGGCGCGCGGCCGTGCTGCAGGTCGGTCAGCGTCGCGCGCGCCCAGGCCGTCAACGGACCCGGTGAGCCGTCACCGACCGTCAGGTCGAACCCGTCTCCTGCGAGCCGGCCGACCGGCGTCACGACCGCCGCCGTGCCGCACGCGAGCACCTCGACGACCTCGCCCGAGCGCAAGCCGTCGACGACCTCGGCGAGCGGCAGCCGCCGCTCGGACACACGGTGTCCGGCATCGGCCAGCAGCCGCAGCAGCGACGCGCGCGTCACGCCGGCGAGGATCGTGCCGCCGAGCGGCGGAGTCACCACCTCGCCGTCGGCGCGCACCACGGCGACGTTCATCGTGCCGATCTCCTCGAGCAGCGACCCGGTCCGGGCGTCGAGGTAGCAGACCTGGTCGAACCCCCGCGCGGCCGCGTCGACCTGGGGCGCGAGGCTCGCCGCGTAGTTGGCGCCGCCCTTCGCGGCCCCCGTGCCGCCGCGTGCCGCGCGGTGCTGGTCGGGGCTCACCCAGATCGACACCGGCGCGAGCCCGCGCGGGAAGTAGGGTCCGGCCGGCGAGGCGATCACGACGAGCTCGGCGCGCCGCGACGCGCGCACGCCGACGAACGGCTCGGACGCGAACAGGAAGGGCCGCACGTACAGGCTCGCCTCGTCGCCCGCGGGCACCCAGGGTGCGTCCGCACGCACGAGCGCCTCGACGGCCGCGACGAAGTCGCTCTCGGGCAGCTCCGGCAGCGCGAGCCGCCGGGCCGACTCGCGCAGCCGCCGGGCGTTCTCCCGCGGGCGGAACGCCCACACCGAGCCGTCGGCGTGGCGGTACGCCTTGAGGCCCTCGAAGACCTCCTGGCCGTAGTGCAGCACCGAGGTGGCGGGGTCGAGCGTCAGCGGTCCGTACGGCTCGACGCGGTGGTCGTGCCAGCCGCGTTCGGCGTCCCACGAGACGCGCGCCATGTGGTCGGTGAAGTACCGGCCGAAGCCCGGCTCGGCGAGCGCGGCCGCGCGGGCCTCGTCGGAGGCGGGCGAAGTGGACCGGCGGAGCGGGAACACGGGTGCTGCGGGTGCGGTGGTGGTCATGATCGGGCCTTTCACACGGGTCGACGAGGAACCGGGTGAGACGGCCGGGGTGGAGCTGGTCGGGCCCGCGCGGGCCCGTCGGCGATCAGCCGGCGATGCGCGCGGCGAGGTCCTTGCCCACCTCGGCCGTCGACCGTACTCGGCCGTCGCGCTCGGCGAGGTCGGCCGCGACGGCGGCCTCGACGCGACGCGCCTGCTCGGGCAGGCCCACGTGGTCGAGCAGCAGCGCGACGGACAGCACGGTGGCGGTCGGGTCGGCCTTGCCCTGGCCCGCGATGTCGGGGGCCGAGCCGTGCACGGGCTCGAACATGCTCGGGGCCGTGCGGTCCGGGTTGATGTTCGCGCTGGCCGCGAGGCCGATGCCGCCCGTGATCGCCGCGGCGAGGTCGGTGAGGATGTCGCCGAACAGGTTGTCCGTGACGATGACGTCGAACCGGCTGGGGTTCGTCACGAGGAAGATCGTCGCGGCGTCGACGTGCAGGTAGTCGACCGTGACGTCCGGGAACTCGGCGTTGACGGCCTCGACGGTGCGGCGCCACAGGTGGCCCGCGTGCACCAGGACGTTGTGCTTGTGCACGAGCGTCAGCTTCTTGCGCGGGCGGGCCGCGGCACGCGCGAACGCGTCGCGCACCACCCGCTCGACGCCGAACGCGGTGTTGACGCTGACCTCGTTGGCGACCTCGTGCGGCGTGCCGACGCGGATCGCGCCGCCGTTGCCGACGTACGGGCCCTCGGTGCCCTCGCGCACGACGACGAAGTCGACGTCGCCGGGGTTCGCGAGGGGGCTCGTCACCCCGGGGAAGAGCTTGCCGGGCCGCAGGTTCACGTAGTGGTCGAGCGCGAAGCGGAGCTTCAGCAGCAGGCCGCGCTCGAGGACGCCCGACGGGACGCTCGGGTCGCCGATCGCGCCGAGCAGGATCGCGTCGTGCGTGCGGATCGCGTCGAGGTCGGCGTCCGAGAGCGTCTCGCCCGTCGCGTGCCAGCGGCGCGCGCCCAGGTCGAAGTCGGTCGTGCTGACCGTGGTGCCCGTGCCCGCGAGCGCGGCGTCGAGGACCAGCAGGCCCTGCTCGACGACCTCGGTGCCGATGCCGTCACCGGCGACGACGGCGAGGTTGAGGGTGCGGGGGGCGGTGCTCGCGGACATGTGCCCACCCTAACCCGCGTCCCACCTCATGAAACGGCCGTCTCAGCGCACGGACGCGCCGGCGGCGGGACGCGGCCTCCCGCGCCCGCCGCCTCCGCGTCTCAGCGCAGGCCGTCGAAGAACGCGACCACGTCGGCCACGAGCACGTCGGGCGCCTGGTGCGCGGCGTAGTGCCCCGGCGTGTCCGCGACGGTCCACCGCACGATGTTCGCGTGGTCGCGCTCGGCGAACCGGCGGATGCCGAAGAAGTCGTGCGTCGAGCCGAGCAGCGCGATCGGCACCGTGGTCGGCCCCTCGGGCGCCGGCCCCTGGGTGGCGGTGTCCTTGTAGAAGCGGATCGCGGACGCCGCCGTGCCGGTGAACCAGTACAGGGCCGCGTTCGCGACGACGAACTCGGGGTCGACGTCCATGAACAGCTGACCGTTCCAGCCCAGCAGCCCCGCGGGCGAGTCGACGATCGCGTGCCCGACGGTCGCCGGCTGCTGCGAGTGCAGCACGTTGAACGCACCGAGGTTCTCCCAGAACCAGCCCAGCTGCGCGAGCGCCGCCTGCTCCTCCTCCGTCAGGTCGGCGAGCTCGGCCGGGTCGCCCGACGGGAACGAGAAGAGCTGGGTGACGTGGACGCCGACGACGTGCTCGGGGTCGAGCCGGCCGACCTCCGGCGAGATCATCGAGCCACCGTCGTTGCCGACCGCGCCGTACCGCTCGTACCCGAGGCGACGCATGAGCTCGACCCAGGCGCGCGCCGTGCGCTGCACCCCCCAGCCCTGCTCGACGGTCGGGCCGGAGAACCCGAAGCCAGGCAGCGACGGCACGACCACGTCGTAGCCCGCCGCGACGAGCGGGTCGATCACGTCGAGGTACTCGACGACGGACCCGGGCCAGCCGTGCGTGAGCACCAGGCCGACGGCGTCCGGGCGTCCGGACCGCACGTGCAGGAAGTGGATCTGCTGCCCGTCGATCTCGGTGACGCGCTGCGGGTACGCGTTCAGCCGCGCCTCGAGGGCGCGCCAGTCGAACGCGGTGCGCCAGTGGTCGGCCCACGCGCAGACGCGGCCGACAGGCACGCCGTACGCCTCCTCGGCGCCCGGGATCTCCGGCGACCACCGCGTGCGCGCGAGGCGGTCGAGGACGTCGTCGACGTCGGCCTGCGGGACCTCGACGCGGAACGGGCGGATCTCGGTGCTGGTGGTCGTCGCGGACATCGCCGTCTCCCTCGTGTGCGGAACGGAATGGATTGTTCCGTTTGACTTGAGACTAGCGGAACGGATCGTTCCGTTCAAGTGCTATCGTCACGCTCGTGACGACTCCGCTGAGCGGCCGCAAGGCGCAGGCCGCGCGCAACGACGAGACGATCCTCGCGGCCGCACGCGCGGTGTTCATGCGCTCCCCCGGCGCCCCCGTCGCGGCGGTCGCCCAGGAGGCGGGCGTCGGCGTCAGCGCGCTGTACCGGCGCTACGCGAGCAAGGAGGAGCTGCTCGCGACGCTCTGCGCCGACGGCCTCGACCGCTTCATCGCGGTCGCGCGCGCCGCGCAGCAGCACGACGACCCGTGGGACGCGTTCGCCGCCTGGGTGCGCGGCGTCATCGAGGAGGACGTCCACTCGCTGACCGTGCACCTCGCCGGGACGTTCACGCCGACGCCCGCGCTCGGCGAGCTGTCGCAGCAGGCGATCACGCTCGGCGAGGAGATCTTCGACCGGGCCGTGGCGGCCGGCGTGCTGCGCGACGGCCTCGAGGTCGGCGACGTCACGATGATCTTCGAGCAGGTCACCGCGGTGCGGGTCGCCGACGCCGCCCGCACGACCGAGCTGCGCCGGCGCTACACCGAGCTGCTGCTCGACGCCGTGCGCCCGGCCGCCGCCAGCGCGCCGCTGCCCGCGAGCGCGCCGACGGGCGCCGAGCTCGGCGAGCGCTGGGTCCCGCGCGACCGCTGAGCCGGGTCAGTCCACCGGGGGCGTCGGTCCCGCCGTGGGGTACACGAGCTCGTAGGTCTCGGTGACGGTCTCGTCCGTGACCACGACGTCGGTGGTGCGGATCAACGCGCGCGGCTCGCCCTGGGCGTCGAGCACGATCGCGACGGCACCCACCTGCGGCAGGTCGTCCGGGCCGAACTCGGCGCGCGGCGCCGACGACGACGTCCGCGCCCCCGCCAGGATCTCCGCGGCCGCCGCATCTGCCTCCGCGCCCACGCCGTACGAGAACGAGGGCGGCGGCACGACGCCCGACGGCTCGCCGCCGAGGATCGGCTCGAGCTTGCCGAAGCCCAGGTGCCCACGCGCGGCCTGCCAGAACGCCGAGATGCGGTCGTCCCCGTCGGCGGGGATGCCGGCGTCGGCGTACTCGTCGTCGTCCGTCGGGATGGTCACGTCGTCGGTCATCGTCGCCCTTCCTGGTCGGTGCGGCCCATCCTTGCGCAGCACGGCGCGCGGCGCACCGCCCGGGCCGGTCGCGCCCGGGATGCCCTCGTCCGCGGGGTCAGCGCAGCGCCGCCTCGACCGCGACGTCCATGTGCCGGTAGCCGACCGTCTCGTACCCGACCACGACCACGGCCGGCGCGAGCGCCGTCACGACCAGGCACCACCCGAGGCTCGCGCCGGCGAACGCGAGCCCCAGCGCCAGCGCCAGGACCGCGGTCGTGCCCGCGAGCAGGACGAGGTGGAACGGGTCGAGCGACCGGACCAGCGCCGCGTACAGGACGAAGTAGGCGACCGTGGCGACGAGCACCGGGACGGCGACGGTGAGCACAGCGCCGGGTACGCCGATCGCGGCGTCCCCCTCGACGACGTAGGCCGCGACGTGCAGCCCCGCCCCCATCGCGGCGATGGCGCTGAACAGGACGATGCCGCCGTAGCCCCAGGCCCACGCCCGGCCGCGATGCCGCTGCAGGATGGCGCCTGCGGGCACGACGAAGAAGCTCCACCACATGCCGAACGCCAGACCCGTCCCGGCCACGACGACGAGCACCGCCTCGACGCTCCAGCCGGCCCGGCCGACGACGGCGGACACGGCGGTGATCGTGCCGAGCACGACCTCGCCGAGCGTGATGAGCGCGAACAGCCCGTAGCGCTCCGCGATGTGGTGGGCGTTCCACGGCGGCAGCCCGCCGACGCGCTGCGCGGCGACCGGCCCGCCGAGCTCGAGCGCGTACAGCACGACGAGCGCCGGCAGCAGCACGCCCGACGGCGGTCGCGTCACCGCGACGAGCACCCAGCCGACCTGGGCGACACCGATCGACGCCGCCATCGTGACCGCCGTCCGGCGCCAGATCGCGTCCTCCCGCGCGACGCGCGCCCACTGGGCCAGCATCGCGACCCGCATGACGACGTAGCCCGCGACCACGATCCCGTTGTCGAGCCGCTCGCCGTGGCCGATCGAGTCGAAGACCGCCGGCGCGCCGAGCGCGACGACCAGCACGCCGACCATCTGGACCAGCGTCGCGACCCGGAACGACCAGTCGTCCGTGTCGAACGCCGACGCGAACCACGAGAAGCTGACCCACGCCCAGCACACCGCGAACGCGACGAACAGGAACGCCACGGCCGCCCGGCCCGCCTGCCCCTCGGCGACGAGGTGCGCCGCCTCGTCGCCCGTGACGGCGAAGGCCGCCACGAAGGTCAGGTCGAACAGCAGCTCGAGCGGGGTCGCCGTCCGGCCGGTCTCCGCCGGGTCGCGGCCGACCATCCGACGCAGGCCGTGCGGCCGGGCGGCGGGGCTCATGGCGACAGGCTAGGGGTATGCCGAGGGCCGGCCCCCGGGATGTGGGGACCGGCCCTCGGCCGTGGCGTCTGCCGTCTGGGCAGCCCGCTGTGCTTGTCGGTCGGGAAGGCGCGCGGCCCGTACCTCCGGTCAGCGCGCCGCCGAACCCTCCGTGCTTGTTGGTCGGGTTCGGCTCTGCGCCGACCTCCGGCACGTGCCGCGCTGCGCGCGGCCCGTACCTCCGGTCAGCGCGCCGCCGAACCCTCCGTGTAGTCGCTGTCCGAGGGCTTCACCCACGCGAACAGCTTGCGCAGCTCGCGGCCGACCGGCTCGATCGGGTGGTTCTGGCCCTTCGCGCGCAGCGCCTGGAACTCCGGGGCGCCCGCGTCCTGGTCCGCGATGAACCGCTGCGCGAAGGCACCCGACTGGATGTCCGCGAGCACGGCGCCCATGTTCGCCTTGACGTCCGGCGTGATGACGCGCGGGCCCGAGACGTAGTCGCCGTACTCGGCCGTGTCCGAGACCGACCAGCGCTGCTTGGTGATGCCGCCCTCGAAGATGAGGTCGACGATCAGCTTGAGCTCGTGCAGCACCTCGAAGTACGCGACCTCGGGCTGGTAGCCCGCCTCGGTGAGCGTCTCGAAGCCGTACTGGATCAGCTGCGACACGCCACCGCAGAGGACGGCCTGCTCGCCGAACAGGTCGGTCTCGGTCTCCTCGGTGAACGTGGTCTTGATGCCGGCGGCACGCAGGCCGCCGATCGCCTTGGCGTACGAGAGCGCGAGGTCCCACGCGTTGCCCGACGCGTCCTGCTCGACCGCGACGATGACCGGCACCCCACGGCCGTCGACGTACTCGCGGCGCACCAGGTGACCCGGGCCCTTGGGGGCGACCATGAGGACGTCGTGGCCCTCGGCCGGCTTGATGTAGCCGAACCGGATGTTGAAGCCGTGGCCGAAGACGAGCGCGGCGTCGGACTTGAGGTTGGGCTCGATCTCGTCGCGGTAGACGATGCGCTGCACCTGGTCGGGCGCGAGGATCACGACGACGTCGGCCTCGCGGACCGCGTCGGCGACGGTGGCGACCTTGAGGCCCTGGTTCTCGGCCTTCTCGCGGCTCGCCGAGCCCTCGCGCAGGCCGACGGTCACGTCGACGCCGGAGTCGCGCAGGTTGAGGCTGTGCGCGTGCCCCTGGCTGCCGTAGCCGATGACGGCGACCTTCTTGGACTGGATGATCGACAGGTCGGCGTCGTCGTCGTAGAACAGCTCGGCCACGATGGGTCTCCTCGGTTGATTCTTCTGGACTGCGGGATCGGAAGTTCAGGCGGAGCGCGACACGCGCTCGAGCGCACGGTCGGTGATGGAGCGCGAACCGCGGCCGATGGCGACCGTGCCGGACTGCACGATCTCACGGATGCCGAAGGGCTCGAGCGCCGCGAGCAGGGCGTCGAGCTTGCCCGGACCGCCGGTCGCCTCGATGACGACGGTGTCCGGCACGACGTCGACCACGTGCGCGCGGAACAGCTGGACGACCTCGAGCACCGACGTGCGCGACGCCGCGTCGGCGCGGACCTTGACGAGCAGCAGCTCGCGCTGGACCGACGCGTCGTTCTCGAGCTCGACGATCTTGATGACGTTGATGAGCTTGTTCAGCTGCTTCGTCACCTGCTCGAGCGGCAGCTGGTCGACGTCGACGACGACCGTGATGCGGCTGATCTCGTCGTGCTCCGTCGGGCCCACGGCGAGCGAGTGGATGTTGAACGAGCGGCGCGCGAACAGGCCCGCGACGCGCGTCAGGACGCCCGGCTTGTTCTCCACGAGAACCGACAGCGTGTGCCTCGTCATGGTGGTCAGTCCTCCGTGTCCGTGGGTCGAGCTGGGGCTGCGTTCCGCGTCATCTCGCCTCAGTCCTCCCGGTCCCACGCCGGGCTGATGCCCCGGGCGTACTGGATGGCGTCGTTGCTCACGCCGGCGGCGACCATCGGCCACACCATCGCGTCGCGGGACACCGTGAAGTCGACGACGACGGGCTGGTCGTCGATCTCGAGCGCGCGCTTGATGGTGGCGTCGACGTCGGCCTTCGTCTCGCAGCGCAGGCCCACCGCGCCGTAGGCGTCGGCGAGCTTGACGAAGTCCGGGATGTGCACGGTGCCGTGGCCCGTGTGCAGGTCGGTGTTCGAGTACCGCGACTCGTAGAACAGCGTCTGCCACTGCCGGACCATGCCCAGCGAGCTGTTGTTGATCACCGCGACCTTGATCGGGATCTCGTTGATCGTGCAGGTGGCGAGCTCCTGGTTGGTCATCTGGAAGCAGCCGTCGCCGTCGATCGCCCACACCGTGCGGTCGGGCTGGCCGACCTTGGCGCCCATCGCGGCGGGCACCGAGTAGCCCATGGTCCCGGCGCCGCCGGAGTTGAGCCACGCGTTCGGGCGCTCGTACTTGATGAACTGCGCGGCCCACATCTGGTGCTGGCCGACACCGGCGACGTAGATCGCCTCGGGTCCCGACAGCTCGCCGATGCGCTGGATCACGTACTGCGGCGCGAGGTGGCCGTCGGAGGGCTCCTCGTAGCCGAGCGGGAACGTCTCGCGCCACGCGTCGAGCTGCTTCCACCAGGCCTCGAGGTCCGGCAGGCCGTGCTGACCCTGCTCGCGCTGGAGCTCGGGCAGCAGGTCGCCGAGGACCTCCTTGAGGTCGCCGACGATCGGCACGTCGACCGCACGGTTCTTGCCGATCTCGGCAGGGTCGATGTCGGCGTGCACGATCGTCGCGCCCGGAGCGAAGCTCGAGAGCTGACCCGTGACGCGGTCGTCGAAGCGGGCGCCGAGGGCCACGACGAGGTCCGCCTTCTGCAGCGCCGCGACCGCCGCCACCGTGCCGTGCATGCCCGGCATGCCGAGGTGCTGCGGGTGCGTGTCGGGCAGCGCGCCGCGCGCCATCAGCGTCGTCACGACCGGCGCACCGGACGCGTCGACGAGCGCGCGCAGCTCGGCGGCCGCGCGGGCCCGGATCACGCCGCCGCCGACGTACAGCACGGGACGGCGCGCCGTCGCGAGCAGGCGGGCCGCCTCGCGGATCTGCTTGGCGTGCGGCTTGGTCACCGGGTGGTAGCCCGGCAGGTTGATGTCGGTCGGCCACGAGAACGTCGTCATCGCCTGCATCGCGGACTTCGCGATGTCGACGAGCACCGGGCCGGGGCGGCCCGAGCCGGCGATGTGGAACGCCTCGGCGATGGTGCGCGGGATGTCGTCCGGGTTGGTGACGAGGTAGTTGTGCTTCGTGATCGGCAGCGTGATGCCGACGATGTCGGCCTCCTGGAACGCGTCCGTGCCGATGAGCGACGCACCGACCTGGCCCGTGATCGCGACCATCGGGACCGAGTCCATGTGCGCGTCCGCGATCGCGGTGACGAGGTTCGTCGCGCCCGGGCCGCTCGTCGCCATGCAGACGCCGACGCGACCGGTCGCCGACGCGTACCCCTCGGCAGCGTGGCCGCCGCCCTGCTCGTGGCGCACCAGGATGTGGCGGACCTTCTTCGAGTCCATCAGCGGGTCGTACGTGGGGAGGATCGCGCCGCCCGGGATGCCGAACACGACGTCGACGCCGGCCTCCTCGAGCGACCGCACGATCGACTGCGCACCCGTGACGACCTCGCCCGCGGGCGCGGACGAGGCGGACGGCGCAGCGGGCGCGGCGGCCCGCTGGGCGACGACCTGGCCGACGCCTGCGGTGCTCGCGCCGGCCGCCGGCGCGCCGGGCGCGGGCGGGGCGGGCGTACGCGGCGGTGCCGGGTGGGGGCCCTGGACCATCGTTGTCTCCCTGGGGTCGATGCGAGGTGTGCGGGACAAACAAAAACCCCTCGGGCCACAGACGGCCTATCGAGGGGTGAGCGCGCGCGACGAGACCTGTGCGAGGGCCTCAGCCGGCGCGCTCAGGAAGTACTACGAGGAGGATCGTCTGCACGCGGTCGACCTTACGTCACCGTAGGTTGGATGTCACGCCGTCTCAGATCGTGGTTCACGTGTCCGCGATCCGGATGCAGACGAGGTCGGGGCGCGGCCGGCGGTCCGGTGACGCTCGCGCCGCCCGCCAGGCCGACGCCTCGACCGTCGCTCGTCAGGAGACGTCGCGGACGCGGAAGACGACGAGACCCGCGACCGCGACGACGGCCGCCACGACGGCGAGGACGAGACCGCCCTGCAGCCCCCTCACCACGTGCTCGACGTCCTGCACCGAGCCGCCGCCGGTGAGCTGGGGGTCGGCCACCCACTGCGGCACCGTGTACGGCGCGCTGCCCTCGACCCACGCGCGCACGTTGAGCCCGAGGGTCAGCGGCCGCGCCCGCGCCCAGGCCAGTGGGGCGACCACCTCCACGGACAGCACCCACCACAGCGCGATGCCCATCACGGCCGCGACGTGGCGCAGCGCGAAGCCGAGGCCCGCGCCGACGACGGCCGCGAGCGCCCCGAGCACCGCGAGCCGGCCGGCGACGCCGGACGCGGCCCAGCCGTTCCCGTGCAGCCGGTGAAGCACCGCGAACGCCGCCAGCGTCCCGCCCGCGCCGACCAGCGCACCCAGCAGCCCGACGAGCGCACCCCCGACCCCCGCGGCCGCGACCTTGGCCCGGAACGCCCGGCCACGCGGCGCGACGAACGTCAGCCACAGGCCCATCGAGCCCGCGCCGAACTCCGCGGTCACGAGGCTCGCGCCGAGCAGCAGCGCGCCGATCACCACGGGGCTCGCGAGAGAGCCGAGGTACGGCATCCCGTCGTCGTCCCACGTCGGCTCGTACGGGACGTAGTTCTCGAGCTCCGGCGCGAAGAGGTCGCAGTCGAACGGCTCGAAGCCCTTGGCCTTCATGTCGCGGTTCCGCTTCTCGCAGTCGTCGCGACCGCCGTCGAGCCACGCCGCCCGGTCCTGCTGGTAGCTCTCGTGCGCGGCGGCCACCTCGGCGGGAGTCGGCGTGCGGGCCTCGCGCCAGGCGTAGACCGCGACGCTGGCCGAGACCGCTGCCACCACGACGAGGACGAGCCACGTGAAGCGTCGCACGCGCAGACGCACCAGCTCGGCGCGCAGCACGCCGCTCACGAGCCGACCTCCGCCGGGTCGCGCACCGCGGCCGGCCCGGAACCCGCCGTCAGCGCCAGGTACGCGCTCTCGAGGTCCGGTCGCAGCACGGTCAGCTCCTCGGGATAGAGCCCGACCCCGGCGAGGACTCGGGACACGTCCGCGGCCGGCGGCGGGTCCGTGACCACGACGGCGCCGCCGTCGACGTGCGCCGACCACCCGTGCCCCGCGAGCGCCAGGGCGGCGCGCTCCGGATCGGCCACCCGGACGCGCAGGCGCGGCGCGCCGCGGGACGCGAGCAGGTCGTCGAGCCGCCCCTGGGCGACGAGCCGGCCCGCGGCGAGCACCGAGACGGTGTCCGCGACCTGCTCCAGGTCGCCCAGCGCGTGGCTCGACACGAGCACGGTCCGGCCCTGGTCGGCGAGGCGGCGCATGAGCGCGCGCACGTCGTGGACGCCCTGCGGGTCGAGGCCGTTCGTCGGCTCGTCGAGCACCACCAGGTCGGGCCGTCTGAGGAGCGTCGCCGCGATCGCCGCGCGCTGCTTCATGCCGAGCGAGTAGCGCCGCACCGGGTCGCGCGCGCGGTCGCGCAGCCCGACCTCGTCGAGCACCTCGTCGACCCGCGCCGCCGGGACGTCGGCCGCGCGTGCGAGGAGCTCGAGGTTGCGCCGGCCGGAGAAGGCCGGGAACAGCCGGGGCTGCTCGACCACGGCGCCGATGCGGCCGACCACCGCCGGCAGCGCGCCGGGGACGGCGTGGCCGAGCACGCGGACCGTCCCGGACTCCGGCCGCACGAGCCCGAGCAGCATCCGCAGGGTCGTGGTCTTCCCGGAGCCGTTCGGGCCAAGCAGCGCGTGCACCCCGCCGGCGGGCACGTCGAGGTTCAGGCCCCGGACCACGGGGACGCGGGTCAGCGGGAAGCGCACATAGCTCTTGGTGAGCCCGCGCAGCTCGACCGCGAGCTCGTCCATGGCGTCGTCCCCCTCGGCGTCGGTGGCGCCCGAGGCTATCGATCGCGGGGCGACCCCGGGGCGTCCTCCGGCGCGGCATTCGGGTGATCCTGCGGGCCGCGCGCCCCGCGCCGGAACACCACGGCCTCCCACGGCCGCAGCCCGAGCGTCTGCCCGTCCACGACCGGCTCGCCGAGGTGCGTGAGCACGGCGTGGTCGGCGCGCAGGTGGGCGGCGGCCTCCCCCAGGTCGGCGAGCGGCACGGACCGCGCGTCGGCCGTCACGTTCACGACCACGAGCAGCACGTCGTCGCCGAGCCGCCGCGTGAACGCGTACACGTGCTCGTCGTCCGTCAGCAGCATGGTGAAGTCCCCCAGCGCGACGACCGGGTCGTCGTGGCGGAGCGCGATCAGCCGCCGGTAGTGGTGGAGCACCGAGCCGTCGTCCGCGCGCTGCGCCGCCGCGTTGATCGTCGCGTGGTTCGGGTTGACCGGCAGCCACGGCGTGCCGGTCGTGAAGCCGGCGTGCGGGCCGTCGTCCCACTGCATCGGCGTCCGCGCGTTGTCGCGGCTCATCGCGGCGAGAGCAGCGAGCAGCCGTTCGTCGTCCGTGTGGCCCGCGGCGCGCTCCTGCGCGACCCAGCGCAGCGACTCGATGTCGCGGTACTCGTCGAGCGACGTGAGGTGCGCACTCGTCATGCCCAGCTCCTCGCCCTGGTAGACGTACGGCGTCCCGCGGTGCAGGTGCAGGAGCGTCGCGAGCGCCTTGGCGGAGGCCGGCGACTCGTCGCCGAACCGGCTCACGATGCGCGGCTGGTCGTGGTTGTCCCAGTAGAGGCTGTTCCAGCCGGTCTCCGCGAGGCCCGACTGCCAGCGGCCGAACGTCGCCTTGAGGTCGGTGAGCCGCAGCGGTCGCGGGTCGAACTTGCCGCCCGGGCCGTGGTCGAGGCCGACGTGCTCGAACTGGAACACCATGTCGACCTCGGCGCGCGCCGGGTCGGTGAACAGGATCGCCTCGTCGACCGTGACGCCGGGCATCTCGCCGACGGTGAGCAGCCGGTCCGGCCTGCCGGCGAAGACCTCGCGGTGCATCTCCGCCAGGAACTCGTGGATGCGCGGGCCGCACGTGTAGAACGGGGTGCCGTCGGCGAGCACGCCGTCCTGCCCGCGCCCGTCAGGCAGGGTCCCGTCGGGTCGCACGGCCTTCGAGATCAGGTTGATGACGTCCATGCGGAACCCGTCGATCCCGCGGTCGAGCCACCATCGCATCATCGCGTAGACGGCCTCCCTGACCTGCGGTTTCTCCCAGTTGAGGTCCGGCTGCTTGGCGCTGAACAGGTGGAGGAAGTACTCCCCCGTCGGCTCGTCGTACGTCCAGACCGGTCCCGAGAAGAACGAGCCCCAGTTGGTCGGCTCGGCACCCGGACCGCCCGGCGGCAGGCCGGGCCGCGGCGGACGCCACCAGTACCAGTCGCGCTTCGGGTCGTCGCGCGACGCCCGCGACGCGCGGAACCACGGGTGCTCGTCGCTCGTGTGGTTCACGACGAGGTCCATGACGAGCTTGATCCCGCGAGCGTGCAGCGCCGCGAGCAGCTCGTCGAGGTCCGCGAGCGTGCCGAACATCGGGTCGACGTCCTGGTAGTCGCTGATGTCGTACCCGTTGTCGTCCTGCGGCGACGCGTACACCGGCGACAGCCACACCACGTCGACGCCCAGCTCCGCCAGGTGGTCGACCCGGTCGAGGATGCCGCGCAGGTCGCCGGTGCCGTCGCCGTCGGAGTCCGAGAAGCTGCGCGGGTAGATCTGGTAGACGACCGCGCGGGTCCACCACGGTGCGTCGTCGACGGTCCAGGCCATGCGTCGATCCTCGCTGGTCCGGCGCGAGCCCGCGCCCCGGCGGCCGGCGCGCCTGGCACGTGGTGGCGGCGCGCCGCCGGTCGAGCGTGAGGTGGCGGCGGCCGGGCGAGATCGCGGGGTCCGGGCGGGATCGCGGCGGGCGAGATCGCGGCGCCCGGGATCGGCGTCCGGGATCGCGGCGGGCGGGCGGGATCGCGGCGTCCGGGCGAGATCGTGCAGAACGAGCGGCCGTTCCGTCGCCCGCGGTGAGCGATCTCGCCCGCGAGCCCTGCACGACGCAGGCTCAGGCTCAGGCTCAGGCTCAGGCTCAGGCTCAGGCGAGGATCGCGCCCTTCGACGCCGACTGGACGAGCTTCGTGTACTTGGCCAGCACGCCGCGCGTGTAGCCGTGCGCCACGGGCGCCCAGTCGGCGCGCCGCGCCTCGAGCTCGGCGGCGTCGACCAGGACGTCGAGCGTCTTGGCGGCGACGTCGAGCCGGATGCGGTCGCCGTCGCGCACGAGGCCGATCGGGCCGCCGTCGACCGCCTCAGGCGCGATGTGCCCGATGCAGAGCCCGGTCGTCCCGCCCGAGAAGCGGCCGTCGGTGATCAGCATGACGTCCTTGCCGAGGCCCGCGCCCTTGATCGCGCCGGTGATGGCGAGCATCTCCCGCATGCCCGGGCCGCCCTTGGGGCCCTCGTAGCGGATGACGACGACGTCGCCCGACTGGATCGTGCCGTCCTCGAGCGCGTCGAGCGCCGCCCGCTCGCGCTCGAAGACCCGCGCCGTCCCCTCGAACACGTCGGTGTCGAACCCCGCCGTCTTGACGACCGCGCCGTCGGGCGCGAGCGAGCCGTGCAGGATCGTGATGCCGCCCGTCGGGTGGATCGGCTGACCCACCGCACGTAGCACCTTGCCGTCGGGGTCGGGCGGCGTCAGCGCCTCGAGGTTCTCTGCGACGGTCCGGCCCGTGACGGTCAGCGCGTCGCCGTCCAGCAGGCCCGCGTCGAGCAGCGCCTTCATGACGACGGGCACGCCACCGATCCGGTCGACGTCGTTCATGACGTACCGCCCGAACGGCTTGACGTCGGACAGGTGCGGCACGCGCGAGCCGATGCGGTCGAAGTCGTCGAGCGTCAGGTCGACCTCGGCCTCGTGCGCGATCGCGAGCAGGTGCAGCACCGCGTTGGTCGAGCCGCCGAACGCCATGACGACGGCGATCGCGTTCTCGAACGCGGGCTTCGTCATGATGTCGCGCGCCGTGATGCCCTGCCGGAGCAGCTCGACGACCGCCTCGCCCGAGCGCAGCGCGAACTGGTCACGGCGGCGGTCGGCGCTCGGCGGCGCGGCCGAGCCCGGCAGGGACATGCCCATCGCCTCGGCGACCGACGCCATCGTGTTCGCGGTGTACATGCCGCCGCACGCGCCCTCGCCCGGGCAGACGGCGCGCTCGATCGCGTCGCGGTCGTGCTCGCTCATGAGCCCGCGCGCGCACGCGCCGACGGCCTCGAACGCGTCGATCAGCGTCACCTGCTTCTCGGTGCCGTCCTCGAGCTTGGCGAAGCCCGGCGCGATCGTGCCGGCGTAGAGGAACACGCTCGCGAGGTCGAGCCGCGCGGCCGCCATCAGCATGCCGGGCAGGGACTTGTCGCAGCCCGCGAGGAGCACCGAGCCGTCGAGCCGCTCGGCCGACATCACCGTCTCGACCGAGTCCGCGATGATGTCGCGGCTGACGAGCGAGAAGTGCATGCCCTCGTGGCCCATCGAGATGCCGTCGGACACCGAGATCGTGCCGAACTCGAGCGGGAACCCGCCTGCCGCGTGCACCCCGCTCTTGGCCGCCTTCGCGAGCCGGTCGAGCGAGAGGTTGCACGGCGTGATCTCGTTCCACGAGCTCGCGACGCCGATCTGCGGCTTCGCGAAGTCCTCGTCACCGAGGCCGACGGCCCGCAGCATGCCGCGCGACGCGGTCGCCTCGATGCCGTCCGTGACCTGGCGGGAGCGCGGCTTGATGTCCGGGCGCGCGTCGCTGCTCGTCATGCGGCTCACTGTAGGAGCGTGGCCCGGCTCCTGCGCGGGCGCGGCGCGCCCGGCGTCATCGCGGCGAGCCCTGTGCTCGCGCGCGAGACCCGTGGTTGGAGGCACAGGTCTCGCGCACGAGCACAGGAGGCGACGGACGCGGGCCCCGCGGCGGGGCGAGACGTGGACCCGCGAGGGCGCCGCGTCAGCCGCGGCGGAGGCGGCTCACGTCGCGCACCGCGCCGCGGTCGGCCGAGGTCGCCATCGCGGCGTACGCCTGCAGGGCCGGCGACACGTACCGGTCGCGGTTCACCGGCTGCCACGGGTTCTCGCGGGCCTCCATCTTGGCGCGGCGCTCGGCGAGCACCTCGTCGCTCACGTTGACCCGGATCACGCGCGTCTCGACGTCGATCTCGATCTCGTCGCCGTCCTCGACCAGGCCGATCGTGCCGCCCGCGGCCGCCTCCGGCGAGACGTGCCCGACCGAGATGCCGCTCGAACCGCCGGAGAACCGGCCGTCGGTGATGAGCGCGCACACCTTGCCGAGCCCGCGGCCCTTGATGAACGACGTCGGGTACAGCATCTCCTGCATGCCCGGACCGCCCGAGGGGCCCTCGTAGCGCACGACGACCACGTGGCCCGGCTGGACCTGCTTGGTGAGGATCTTCTCGACGGCCTCGTCCTGCGACTCGCAGACGATCGCGGTGCCGACGAAGTGGAAGACGTCGGGGTCGATGCCCGCGGTCTTGATGATCGCGCCGTCCTCCGAGAGGTTGCCGCGCAGCACCGCGAGGCCGCCCTCGACCGTGTAGGCGTGCTCGACGTCGCGGATGCAGCCGTTCGCCGCGTCGGTGTCGAGGCCGTCCCAGCGGTTGCTCGTCGAGAACGCCTGCGTGGTCCGCACGCCGCCGGGGGCCGCGTGGAACAGCTCGAGCGCGCGCTCGGTCGCCTTGCCGCCGCGGATGTCCCAGTCGTCGAGCCACGCGCGCAGCGTCGGGGTGTGCACCGACGTCACGCCGTGGTCGAGCAGCCCGCCGCGGTCGAGCTCGCCGAGCAGCGCGGGGATGCCGCCCGCGCGGTGCACGTCCTCCATGTGGAAGTTCGGGTGGTTCGGCGCGACCTTCGACAGGCACGGCACGCGCCGGGACAGCGCGTCGATGTCGTGCAGCGTGAAGTCGACGCCCGCCTCCTGCGCCGCGGCGAGGATGTGCAGCACGGTGTTGGTCGAGCCGCCCATCGCGACGTCGAGCGCCATCGCGTTGGTGAACGCCGCCTTGGTGGCGATCGACCGCGGGGCGGCCGAGTCGTCCTCGTCGTCGTAGTACCGCTTGGCCAGGCTGACGATGGTGCGGCCCGCCTCGAGGAACAGCTCGCGGCGCGCGGTGTGCGTGGCGAGCGTCGAGCCGTTGCCCGGCAGCGACAGGCCGAGCGCCTCCGTCAGGCAGTTCATCGAGTTCGCCGTGAACATGCCCGAGCACGAGCCGCACGTGGGGCAGGCGTTCTCCTCGACCTTGGCCAGCGCGTCGTCCGACACGTTGTCGTCGGCCGAGTAGTTGATCGCGTTGATGAGGTTGAGGTGCGTCGAGGCGACGCCGTTGGCGACGACCGCCTTGCCGGCCTCCATCGGGCCGCCGGACACGAAGATGACGGGGATGTTCAGGCGCAGCGCCGCGTTGAGCATGCCTGGCGTGATCTTGTCGCAGTTCGAGATGCAGACGAGCGCGTCGGCGCAGTGCGCGTTGACCATGTACTCGACCGAGTCGGCGATCAGGTCGCGGCTCGGCAGCGAGTAGAGCATGCCGCCGTGGCCCATCGCGATGCCGTCGTCGACCGCGATCGTGTTGAACTCCTTGGCGACGCCGCCGGCCTCCTGGATGGCCGAGGCGACGAGGTCGCCCATGTCCTTGAGGTGCACGTGGCCCGGGACGAACTGCGTGTACGAGTTGGCGATCGCGATGATCGGCTTGCCGAAGTCCTCGCTGCCCATGCCGGTCGCGCGCCAGAGCGCGCGGGCGCCGGCCATGTTGCGGCCGTGGGTGGAGGTCCGAGAGCGCAGAGGACGGCTCATCGCGGGTCAGCTCCTTCAGGCGGATCGGGCGGTCGACGACCGGACCGGTCGCCGACGCAGCGCCGGGCAACGGTACGTCGTCGCTGGTGGCGGTGCGTCGGCCGTCCGCGTGGTGGCCGTCAGGCGGGGTGGACCTCGTAACGCAGCACGCGCAGCTCGGTGCTCGTCGGGCGTCCGTCGCTGGTGCCGTAGGCGCCGACCCACGTGCCCGTGAAGTGGACGCTCGGCAGCGGGTCGAGGGTGTCGTCGTCGAACGCGGCGACGTCCTGCGGCGCCGCGCCGGGCGCGCCGGCGGAGAACGCGACGGCTCGGCCGCGCACCGCGGCGCGCAGCAGCACAGGCCCGTCCTCGACCGCGAGCCACCCGTGCGTCGACCGCTCGCCGCGGCACGTACGCAGCGCGCGGACGCCGCGCCGACCCTCGTCGTCGAGCGCGACGACGAGCGCGAGGTGGTCGTCGTCGGACAGGCGCAGGGCGAGACCCGCGAGCTCCCCCGGCCGCGGCACGACGTCGACGACAAGGTCCACGTCAGCCGCGACGTGCTCGAGGCGACGGCCGACGAACGCGGGCGTGGCACGGTCGTGCAGGGTCTCGGCGCGCAGCGGCAGCACGAGCGCACCGGGCTCGAGCCTCGACACCTCGGACGGCCGCGCGCGCACCGCGTCCCAGCGTGGGTCGACCTCGGGCGCCTCGAACGTGTCGACGAGGGCCCGCGGGTCGTCCCACGGGTGCTCGGGGAGCGCCGGCGCGGGCACCTCGGCCGTCACGAGCCCGACGCCCGACGCGAACACGGGCCAGCCGTCCTCCCAGGTCACGGGCACGAGGTGCGTCTCGCGGCCGAGCGCCGCGCCGTGGCGGACCGCGAGCAGGACCGCGTACCACGAGCCGTCCTGCAGCTCGACGAGGTCCGCATGACCCACGGCGTACAGCGGGTACGCGCGCCCGAGGTGGCGGTGCGTCAGCACGGGGTTCGCGCGGTCGCCGACGTACGGACCGGTGACCGAGTCCGAGCGCGCGACCACGATCGCGTGGTGCTCGGCCGTGCCCCCCTCCGCCGACAGGAGGTAGTACCAGTCGCCGATCCGGTACACGTGCGGGCCTTCGGCCCACACCGCGCCGCGGACCGCGCCCTCCCAGAGCACGTGCTCCGGCCCGACCAGCGCGAGGGCGTCGAGGTCGAGCTCGCGCAACCACACCTCGGTGTGGCCCTCGAACTGCGGTGCCGGCGCCGGGCGGGTGCCGCAGTACCAGGCGCGGCCGTCGTCGTCGAACAGCAGCGACGGGTCGAACCCGCCCTCGGCGCCGGTCAGCCACACCGGCTCGGACCACGGCCCGGCGGGGTCGGTCGCGGTGACGACGTAGTTGCCCGATCGTCCCGTCGCGCCGGGCTCCTGGACGACCGTGCAGACGACGTAGAACCGGCCGTCGTGGAAGCGGATCGTCGGCGCGTACAGGCCGCCCGACGAGCGGACCTCGCTCAGGTCGACGCTCGGCGTCGCGTGGCCGACGACGCGCCAGCTCCTGAGGTCGCGCGAGTGGTGCACCGGCAGGCCGGGCAGGTACTCGAAGGTGGACGTGACGAGGTAGTAGTCGTCACCGACCCGGCAGATGCTCGGGTCCGGGTGGCAGCCGGGCAGGATCGGGTTCACGACGGTGTGAGCGTTCACGTCCCGCACCGTACCGGGGGTGGACCCACCCGCGGTCACCCTTCCAGCGCCGCCTCGCGCTCCGACTCGGCTCCGCTGCGGATGTGCCTCGTCACCCACGGCGCGATCGCGAACATGCCGCCCGCGAACACGAGCGCGACCGCGCCGATCCACCCGAAGTACTGCGCGTTCGACGCACCCTCAGTGGCCTGCACGAGCTGCGCGGTGATCGCGTTCCCGGCCGACGTCGCGAGGAACCAGAGCGCCATCGCCTGACCGCGGAACGCGCGTGGCGCGAGCAGCGTCGTGGCCGCGAGCCCGACGGGAGACAGGCACAGCTCGCCGAGCGTCTGGACGAAGTACACGACGACGAGAACCCACCACGGCGACTTCCCGTCGCCCGCCGCCGCGGACATCGCCGCGAGGAAAACGAAGCTCAGCGCGGCGAACGTCAGACCGAGCGCGAACTTGTAGGCGGTCGGCGGCCGGTCGTCGAGCTTCATCCAGATCCACGCGAACACGGGCGCGAGCACGATGATGAACGCCGGGTTGAGCGACTGGTAGAACACCGGCGACACGTGCAGGCCGCCGATCACGCGGTCCGTGTCGTCCTTCGCATACTCCGCGAGCGTGCTCGCCGCCTGCTCGAAGATCATCCAGAACAGCATCGCCGCGACGAACAGCGGCACGTACGCGGTCAGCCGTCGGCGCTCGTGGGCCGTCACCTTCGGCGAGCGGAACATCACCCAGAACGTCGCGACGGGCGCCGCGAGCGCGATGTACGACAGCGCGTCGACGAACGTGTCGAGCGTGAAGTCGCCGCGGACGAGCCACGCGACGAGCAGCGCGAGGAGGATCCCCACGATCACCGACAGGAACAGCCGCACGACCGGCACACGATCGGCCGCCGTCAGCGGGTTCGGCGGCACGTCGCCCGCGCCACCCAGGTAGCGCCGGCCCGCCACGTAGACCACGAGCGCCGCGCCCATGCCGATCGCCGCGACGAGGAAGCCCGCGTGGTACCCCCACGCCTCCTGGACCGCGCCGACCACGAACGGCGCGCTCAGCGAGCCGATGTTGATGCCCATGTAGAAGATCGAGAAGCCCGAGTCGCGCCGCGGGTCGTCGCGGCGGTACAGCTCGCCGACCATCGACGACACGTTGGGCTTGAGCAGACCGGTGCCGAGCGCGACGAGCACGATGCCGAGGTACGAGAACCCGGCCGTCGGCACCGCGAGCGCGACGTGGCCGGCCGCGATGACGATCCCGCCGTAGAGCACCGAGCGCCGCGCGCCGACCACGCGGTCGGCCATCCACCCGCCGAGCACCGACACGAGGTAGACCGACGCGCCGTACGCCGCGACGAGCGCGGTGCCCGACGTCTTGTCGATCCCCAGGCCGTGGTTCGCGACCGTGTCGGTCAGGTAGTACAGCAGGATCGCGCGCATGCCGTAGTAGCTGAACCGCTCCCACAGCTCGGTGCCGAACAGCGTGAAGAGCCCGAGCGGATGGCCGAAGAACGCGCGGTCGCGCGGCATGAACGGCTCCTGCGCCTCCTGCCGGGGACCTTCGACCACGTCCGCCATGTCCCTCATCGTGACGAAAGTCCTGGTCCACGGCTAGGGGGCGCCACGCCCGGGCCCGCGGCGCGGATCGCGGGGACCTATGTCCCGCGAGGCCGGCGTGCCGCCGCAGTTCGCTGGACTCAGGCGTCGACGAAGACGCCCCGACTCGAAAGAGGTCAGCCATGAGCGCAGCAGTGGTGAGCACCCCTCAGGTCGCCGCGGCAACCGGCGACGCCGTGCTCCAGGACTCGATCGTCACGTCAGTGGGCGCCCGCCGCGCGCTCGCCCTCAGCCGGCTCGCGGTCGGCTTCGTCTTCTTCTGGGCCTTCGTCGACAAGCTGTTCGGGCTGCACTACGCGACGCTGCCCGCCAAGGCGTGGATCAACGGAGGCCAGCCGAGCCAGGGCTTCCTCTCGCACGCCCCCGAGGGCACCGGGTACTTCCTGGGCGGCTTCTACCGCGCGATCGCGAGCCCCGTCAGCGACGCCCTGTTCATGCTCGGCCTCGCGGGCATCGGCCTCGCGCTCATCCTCGGCATGGGGGTCCGGATCGCCGGCGTCACCGGCGCCCTGCTCATGGCGTTCATGTGGATCGCCGAGGCGCCGTGGGTCGCAGGGGCCGAGTCGAACAACCCGGTCGTCGACTACCACGTGGTCTACGCGCTGGTCGCCGTCGTGACGGCTCTGACGCTCGCCGGCGACACATGGGGGCTCGGCAAGTGGTGGGCGAACCTGCCGGTCGTGAAGGCTCACGGCTGGCTGCGCTGACCGTCGACGTGCGCACGAGGCGCCGCGCCCGCTCCGGGTTGCGGCGCCTCGCGACGTCAGGCGTCAGGCGCCTGCCTGGCGTGCCGCCCCCGAGTCGTCAGCTCGCGTGGTAGTCGTCCTCGAGCACGCTCATGACGATGCCGTCGCACCACCGGTCGCCGTCGCGGTAGGCGTCCCGGCGGCGGCCCTCGACCTGGAAGCCGAGGTTCTCGTAGATCGACCGCGCGCGGGTGTTGATGCTCAGCACGTCGATCTCGACGCGGTGCAGCCCGAGCCCGTCGAACGCGAGCCCGAGCACGAGCGAGATCGCCTCGGTGCCGTAGCCGCGCCCGCGGTACTTGGGGCGCATCGCCAGCCGCAGGCGCGCCGTCCCGGCCACCTGGTCGATCGCGCTGAGGACGATCTCGCCGAGGTACTCGTCGGCGTCGCCGATCGTCACGGCGAGGTCGATGCGGTCCGGCAGGGCCGCCGCCGAGGCGCACCAGCCCTCGACCTCGTCGCGCGTGTAGACGTGCGTCTCGCCCATCAGCCGCATCGCCTCGGCGTCGCTGACCATGTCCCACATCGCGTCGGCGTCCTCGGCACGGACCGGCCGCAGCACGAGCATCTCGCCCTGCAACGTCGGCTTGTCCACGGTGACCTCCTCGCCCCGCAGGGCCGTCGGGATGCTACGGCGGCCGCGTTCCGACGACGTTAACGACCGGGCTGCGCACGGGTCGGCCGCCGCGCCGCGAGGGCCGACCCGTGCGTGACGGTCAGCCGGCCTGGACCCGCTCGAGCACGAGCTCGCGCACGCGGCCCGCGTCCGCCTGACCACGCGTCGCCTTCATCACGGCGCCGATGATCGCGCCGACCGGGCCGAGGTTGCCGCTCCGGATCTTGTCGGCGATGTCCGGCTGCGCCGCGAGCGCGTCGTCGATCGCCGCGAGCAGCGGGCCGTCGTCGGAGACGACCTCGAGGCCGCGCGCCTGCACGACCGCCTCGGGGTCGCCCTCGCCCGCGAGCACGCCCTCGAGCACCTGGCGCGCCAGCTTGTCGTTGATGCGCCCCTCGTCGACCAGGCGCTGCAGCTGCCCGATCTGCGCGGGCGTGATCGGCAGCTCCGCGAGCTCGACCTCCTGCTGCTTGGCGGTGCGCGCCAGCTCACCCATCCACCACTTGCGCGCCGCCGCCGGGGACGCGCCCGCGGCCGTGGTCGCCTCGATCAGCTCGACCGCACCCGCGTTGACGACGTCGCGCATCTCCGCGTCGGCGTAGCCCCACTCGCCCTGGAGGCGGCGGCGCCGCGCGGCCGGCAGCTCGGGCAGCGAGGCCCGGATCTCCTCGACCCACGCACGGTCGGGCGCGATGGGCACGAGGTCCGGCTCGGGGAAGTACCGGTAGTCCTCGGCGTCGGACTTGATGCGCCCGGACGTCGTGATGCCCGTGTCCTCGTGCCAGTGGCGGGTCTCCTGGACGATCGTGCCGCCCGCGTCGAGCACGCCGGCCTGGCGGCTGATCTCGTAGCGGACCGCGCGCTCGACCGAGCGGAACGAGTTCACGTTCTTCGTCTCGGTGCGCGTGCCGAGCGGGCTGTCCGGCGTCGGACGGAGCGAGACGTTGACGTCCGCCCGCACGTTGCCGCGCTCCATGCGCGCCTCGGAGACCTCGAGGGCGCGGAACAGGTCGCGCAGCGTCTGGACGTAGGCCCGCGCCACCTCGGGCGCACGCTCCCCCGCACCCGTGATCGGCTTCGTCACGATCTCCACGAGCGGGATGCCGGCGCGGTTGTAGTCGACGAGCGAGTATTCGGCGCCGTGGATGCGGCCCGTGGCGCCGCCGACGTGGGTGTTCTTGCCCGCGTCCTCCTCCATGTGCGCGCGCTCGATCTCGACGCGGAACGTCGTGCCGTCCTCGAGCTCGACGTCGACGTGGCCCTCGAACGCGATCGGCTCGTCGTACTGGCTCGTCTGGAAGTTCTTCGGGACGTCCGGGTAGAAGTAGTTCTTCCGCGCGAACCGGCAGCTCTCGGCGATCTGGCAGTTGAGCGCGAGGCCGATGCGGATCGCGTACTCGACGGCCGTGCCGTTCACCACCGGCAGGCTGCCGGGCAGCCCCAGGGACACGGGCGTCACCGAGGTGTTCGGCTCCTCGCCGAAGCCGGCCGGTGCGCCGTCGAACATCTTGGTGCGCGTGCCGAGCTCGACGTGCACCTCGATGCCGAGCACCGGGTCGAACCGCGCGATCGCGTCGTCGTAGTCCACGAGCTCCGTGGTCGTGCTCGTCATCGGGCCACCTCCAGCTCCGGGGCCTTCGCGAGCAGCGGGCCCTCCCACGACTGCTCGAGCAGCGCCTCGAGCGCCGCGCCCACGCGGTACAGCCGGTCGTCGGCCTTGGCGGGCGCCAGGATCTGGAACCCGGCCGGCAGGCCGTCGTCGGACAGGCCGCTCGGCAGCGAGAGGCCGGGCACGCCCGCGAGGTTCGCCGGGATCGTCGCGACGTCGTTCAGGTACATCGCGAGCGGGTCGTCGAGCTTCTCGCCGAGCTTGAACGCCGTGGTCGGGGCAGTGGGCGAGACGAGCACGTCGGCCTGCGCGAACGCGGCGGCGAAGTCGCGCTGGATGAGCGTGCGGACCTTCTGCGCGCTGCCGTAGTACGCGTCGTAGTACCCGGCGGACAGGGCGTAGGTGCCCAGGATGACGCGCCGCTTGACCTCGTCGCCGAAGCCCGCGCCGCGCGTCGCGGCCATGACGCGCTCCGCGGTCGCGGGGCCGTCGGTGGGCTCGACCCGCAGGCCGAAGCGCATGCCGTCGAACTTGGCGAGGTTGCTCGACGCCTCGCTCGGCATGATCAGGTAGTAGGCGCCGAGCGCGTACCGGAAGTGCGGGCAGGACACCTCGACGAGCGTCGCGCCGGCCCGCTGCAGCAGCTCGAGCGACTCGTGGAAACGTGCGAGCACGCCGGCCTGGTAGCCCTCGCCCTGGAGCTCGGTGATGACGCCGACGCGGACGCCCGTCAGGTCGCCCGACGCACCGGCACGCGCGGCCTCGACGAGGCTCGGCAACGGCTCGGGGATGGACGTCGAGTCGAGCGGGTCGTGGCCGCCGATGAGCTCGTGCAGCAGCGCCGCGTCGAGGACCGTGCGCGTCACCGGGCCGGCCTGGTCGAGCGACGACGCCATCGCGATGAGGCCGTAGCGCGAGACGCTCCCGTACGTCGGCTTCACGCCGACCGTGCCGGTGACGGCGGCGGGCTGGCGGATCGAGCCGCCCGTGTCGGTCCCGATCGCGAGCGGGGCCTCGTACGCCGCGACCGCCGCGGCACTGCCGCCGCCGCTGCCGCCGGGGATCCGGTCGAGGTCCCACGGGTTGTGCGTGTCGCCGTACGCCGAGTGCTCGGTCGAGCTGCCCATCGCGAACTCGTCCATGTTCGTCTTGCCGAGGATCGGCAGGCCCGCGGCCTTGATGCGGCTGACGAGCGTCGCGTCGTACGGCGGCACCCAGCCCTCGAGGATCCGCGAGCCCGCCGTGGTCGGCAGACCCTCCGTCACGACGACGTCCTTGACGGCGATCGGGACGCCCGCGAGCGCGTGCAGCTCCTCGCCACGCGCCCGGCGGCCGTCGACGTCGCGCGCCGTGTCGAGCGCCTGCTCGGCGCTGACGTGCAGGAACGCGTGCACCGCGCCGTCGACGGCGGCGATGCGGTCGAGGTGCGCCTGCGTCGCGTCGACGCTCGATACGTCGCCGGCGGCCAGGCGGTCGGCGAGTGCTGCCGCGGAGAGGCGGGTCAGGTCGGGGGTGCTCACGCGTCCTCCCCGAGGATCTGCGGCACGAGGAACTTGCCGTCCTGCGCGGCCGGCGCTGCTGCCAGCACCGCGTCGCGGTCGAGCGGGGCGACCGGCTCGTCGGTGCGGAACACGTTCGTCATGGGCAGCGGGTGGCTCGTGGCCGGCACGTCGGGCGTCGCGATCTCGCTGACGCTCGCGACCGCCTCGACGATGACGTCGAGCTCGCCCGCCAGGCGGTCGATCTCGGCGGGCGTCAGGTCGATCCGGGCCAGGCCCGCCACGCGCGCGACCTCGTCGCGGGAGAGGGAGGACATGGCCCCGAGTCTAGGGGGCCGCGGGTGACGGTCCGCCGGGCCGGGGCTCGACGCAGGGGTGGGTCGACCGGGTCAGGGGCCCGGTCGGCGCGCCGGAGTCAGCGCACCGGGTCGACGGCCGCGGTGACGAGCGCGAGCAGCGCGTGCGCGTAGGCGTCGTCGGCGGTCTCGGCGGTGAAGACCTGCTCCGGCCGTCCGGGGAGCTCCGCGAGCACCTGGTAGCTGGTGCCGTCGGTCGAGCGGGCCAGGCTGCGGAACGCGCGCCCCAGCAGCTCGCGCAGCTGGTCCTCGCGCGGCAGCCAGAGCGCGTCCTCCTGCGCCACCGAGTCGAGCGCCCACTCGGTCGTGCCGTTGAAGCCGAGGATCGTGCCCGTCGGGTAGTCGCGCGCCTCGATCGTCATCTCGCTGATGGTGAACACCTCGCCCGCGAGCGCCGCCTGCAGGACGGCGAACCGGTCGCCCGACGCGGGGTGCCAGCGCAGGCCGGCGCTGCGCAGCAGGAGCGCGAGATCCGTCGAGATCATGCCCCAGTATCGGCCGCCGCCGCCGGTCCGCACAGCGTCGCGCCGCGCGGGCCACGTCCGGCCGCGAGCCGGAGCGCGCAGGTGGCACGCGTCGAGGTCGCCGCCGGCCCCCTCCGACCGACGACGACCCCGCCGCCGCGCCGCGCCGCGTCCCAGCGAGACGACGCGGGCGCCTCCTCAGCGCGAGCTGAACGCCGCGTCGAACGCCGCCTCCGGGGCGTCGAACGCGTTCCGCCGCACGAACTCGAGCGCCTCGGGCGCGCCCACGAGCCGGTCCATGCCGGCGTCCTCCCACTCGACCGAGATCGGCCCGTCGTACCCGATCGCGTTGAGCGCCCGGAACGACGCCTCCCACGGCACGTCCCCGCGCCCGGTCGAGACGAAGTCCCACCCGCGGCGCGGGTCGCCCCACGGCAGGTGCGACGCGAGGCGGCCGTTGCGGCCGTTGCCGAGGCGGCGCTTCGCGTCCTTGCAGTCCACGTGGTAGATCCGGTCGGCGTGCTCGACGATGAAGTCGACGGGGTCGAGGTCCTGCCAGACGAAGTGGCTCGGGTCCCAGTTGAGCCCGAACGCCTCGCGGTGGCCGATCGCCTCGAGCGTGCGCTGCGTCGTCCAGTAGTCGTACGCGATCTCCGACGGGTGCACCTCGTGCGCGAACCGCACGCCCACCTCGTCGAAGACGTCGAGGATCGGGTTCCACCGCTCCGCGAAGTCCTGGTAGCCCGCGTCGACCGCCGCGGCCGACACCGGCGGGAACATCGCCACGTACTTCCAGATCGACGAGCCCGTGAACCCGACGACGGTCTTCACCCCGAGCTTCGCGGCGAGGCGGGCGGTGTGCTTCATCTCCTCGGCCGCGCGCTGCCGCACGCCCTCGGGGTCGCCGTCGCCCCACACGACGTCCGGGAGGATGTCGCGGTGGCGCTGGTCGATCGGGTCGTCGCACACGGCCTGGCCCTTGAGGTGGTTGGAGATCGCCCACACCTTGAGCCCGTGCCGCTCGAGCAGCTCGAGCCGGCCCGCGACGTACTCGTCGTCGTCCCAGCGCCACGGGTCGAGGTGGTCGCCCCAGCAGGCGAGCTCGAGCCCGTCGTAGCCCCACGTCGCGGCGAGGCGCGCGACCTCCTCGAGCGGCAGGTCGGCCCACTGGCCGGTGAACAGCGTGATCGGACGTGTCATGTCAGGCCTCCTGACGGTCGGGGGTCGAGCCGGACGCGCCGGCCGGGACGGTGACGGGCAGGCCGTCGTTCCGCGCGCCCTCGTCGGCGATGGGCGTCCACCGCGCGTCGTCGGCGGCGGACCGCTGGACGGCGTCGAGCACGAGCTGCACCTGCAGCCCGTCGGCGAACGTCGGCGCGGGGTGCTCCCCCGCCGCGACGCCGCGCACGAGGTCGACGACCTGGTGCGTGAACGCGTGCTCGTAGCCGAGCCCGTGGCCCGCGGGCCACCATGCGGCGACGTACGCGTGCTCGGGCTCGGTGACGACGATCCGCCGGAACCCGGCCGTGGCCGCAGGGTCGCTCGCGTCGAAGTAGTGCAGAACGTTCATGTCCTCGAAGTCGAACGCGAGCGAGCCGCGCGAGCCGTTGACCTCGAGCCTGATCGCGTTCTTGCGGCCGTACGCGAACCGCGTCGCCTCGAACGTCGCGAGGCCGCCGCCCGAGAGCCGCGCGAGGAAGACCGCGGCGTCATCGACGGTGACCGGTCCGGTCGCGCCGTCCGTCGAGCCGGACCCGGCGAGGCCCTCGAACCGGTCGGCGACGGGCCGCTCGTGCACGAACGTCTCGAGCATCGCGGCGACACCCGTGAGCCGCTCGCCCGTGATGAACTGCGCGAGGTCGACGACGTGGGCCCCGATGTCGCCGAGCGCACCCGACCCGGCGCGCTGCCGGTCGAGGCGCCACGACAGCGGCACCTGCGGGTCCGCGATCCAGTCCTGCAGGTACTGCGCCCGGACGTGCCGGACCGTGCCGATCCGGCCGTCGGCGACGAGCGTCCGGGCCAGCTGGATCGCCGGCACGCGGCGGTACGTGAACCCGACCATCGCGACGCGGTCGGGCACGGCCTGCGCCGCCTCCACCATCGTCCGCGCCTCGGCCACCGTGTTCGCGAGCGGCTTCTCGCACAGCACGTGCTTGCCGGCCGCGAGGGCCGCGACGGCGATCTCGGCGTGCGTGTCGCCGGGCGTGCAGACGTCGACGAGGTCGACGTCGTCCCGGGTGACGAGCGCGCGCCAGTCGGTCTCCGTGTCGCGCCAGCCCAGGCGCCGGGCCGCGGCGGCCACCCGGTCGCGGTCCCGCCCGCCCACGACGGCCATGTCGACGGCCATCGGGAGGTCGAAGAACCGGGGCGCGTTGCGCCACGCCTGGGAGTGGGCTGCCCCCATGAAGGCGTAGCCGACCATGCCGACGCCGAGCCGGGGTGCGGGGACGTGCGGATCTGTCATGACGGAACCCTTCTTGCTGGTGACGGCGTCGCCACCGCGCGGGCGGGTGTGGGTGGCCCGCCCGCGCGGTGGGTCTCAGGACTCGAAGGCCGTCGGGAGGTACTTGTCGACGTTCGCCTTGGTCACGACCGGCGCGTACAGCTGCACCTTGCGGGGCACCTCGACCTCGACGAGGTCGCTCATCGCCTTGCCCTGGACCAGCAGGCGCGCGAGCCGCACCGCGTCGGCTGCCTGCGTCGACGGGTAGATGACCGTGGCCTTGATGACGGTGTTGTCGGCCTTGATCTGGTTCATGACCTGCTTGGAGCCCGCGCCGCCGACCATGAAGAACTCGTGCCGGCCGGCGTTCTCGATCGCCGCCATCACGCCGACGCCCTGGTCGTCGTCGTGGTTCCAGATCGCGTCGAGCTTCGGCGCGGCCTGGAGCAGGTTCGCGGCCGCCTCCTCGCCGCCCTGGACGGTGAAGTCCGCCGCGACGCGGTTGCTGACGCTGAGGCCGCACGTGGCGAGCGCGTCCTTGAATCCCTTGCTGCGGTCCTGCGTCAGCGGCAGCGAGTCGATGCCGGCGATCTCGGCGACCTTCGCGTCGGTCTTGCCGCCGAGCTGGTCGCAGATGTACTTGCCGGCGCTGACGCCCATGCCGTAGTTGTCGCCGAGGACCGTGACGCGCGCGGCGTTCGGGTCGGAGAACTCGCGGTCGACGTTGATCACCGGGATGCCGGCGCGCATCGCCTTGGTCGCGACCTCGGTGAGCGCTGCCCCGTCGAACGGCAGCAGGACGATCGCGTCGACCTTGTCGTTGATGAAGCTCTCGATCTGCGAGATCTGCAGGTTCACGTCGTTCGTGGCCTCGGCCTGGACGAGCTTGACGTCGGGGTACTTGCCGGCCTCGGCGACGGCCGACTTGGTGATCGACGACATCCAGCCGTGGTCGGCCGCGGGGGCCGAGAAGCCGATCGTCACCTGCTTGCCCGGGGCGTCGTTGTCGCTGACCGCCTGGGTCTGGGCGGCCTGCGTCGCGGTGTCCTTCGGTTGGTTCGACGTGCACCCCGCGACGAGCAGGGCGAGCGATGCGGCGGCACCGGCGAGCACCAGGTGACGACGACGCAGTGGAGCGGACATGACGATCCTCCTTGATCGGGTGGCGCGCTGGTCGGGTCGAGCGAGGGTGCGGCGGGGCGCCGCGGGTGAGGGTTGGTCGGGGCGCGGGTCAGGTCCCGGCTCGGGAGCGCTCGGCGAAGCGCTGCTGAAGCAGCACGGCGACGACGATGATCACGCCCTTGGCGACGGCCTGGGCCGAGATCGACAGGTTGTTCTGCGTGAACACGTTGCTGAGCGTCGTGAAGATGAGGACGCCGAAGACCGTGCCGACGATCGTGCCCCGGCCGCCGGCCAGGAGCGTGCCGCCGACGACCACGGCGGCGATCGCGTCGAGCTCGTAGAGCTGGCCGTTCGTCGAGCTGCCCGCCGTGGTGCGGCCGAGCATCATGGCGCCGCCGATGCCCGCCGCGAGGCCCGCGAGCGCGTAGAGGTACATCGTGTGGCGCCTGACCTTGATGCCGGCGAGCCGGGCGGCCTCGGGGTTGCCGCCGACCGCGATCGTGCGACGGCCGAAGGTCGTCCGGTTGAGCAGCACCCACCCGGCGACCGCGACGACCGCGAAGATCCAGACGAGCGTCGGCACTCCGAGGAAGTCACCGCGGAAGAAGTCGAGGAAGCCGCGGACCGTGACGATCTGCGTGCGGCGGTTCGAGATCATCTCGGCGAGGCCGCGCGCGGCGACCATCATCGCGAGCGTCGCGATGAACGCGACGACCTTGCCGTACGCGACCAGGAGGCCGTTGATGAGCCCGGCCCCCAGGCCGACCGCCAGCGCGCAGAGCACCATGACGATCCAGTGCGTGTTCGCCGCGAGCGTCTGAGTGGCGAGCGTGCTCGCCCACACCGACGACAGCCCGAGCACCGACCCGACCGACAGGTCGATGCCGCCGCCGATGATCACGAACGTCATGCCGATGCTCAGCACGCCGATGATCGACGCGAGGCGCAGGATCGTCAGCAGGTTGTCGACGCTGGCGAACCGGTCGCCGGCGGTGATGACGCCGACCGCGCAGATCGCGACGAGGGCGACGACGAGGCCGAGGTTCCGCCCGGCGGCGCCGCGCAGGATGCTCGGACGCCGGCTCCGACGCGTCTCGCCCGCCTCGGCCTCGACGCGCGCCGTCTCGTCGGCCTTCGGCACCTCGGGTGCGAGGTGCTGCTCGCTCGTGACGTGCTGCTCGCTCACGCGGCACTCCCTTCCATGACGAGGTCGAGCACGCGGTGCTCGTCGATCCCGGTCGCGGGCCCCTCGTGGACCGCGCGTCCCTCGGACAGCACGAGGACGCGGTCGGACAGGCCGAGCACCTCCCCGATCTCGCTCGACACGACGACCACCGCCGCGCCCTCCGCGGCGAGCCGCGCGATCAGCGCGTAGATCTCGGCGCGCGCGCCCACGTCGACGCCGCGGGTCGGCTCGTCGAGCAGCAGCACGCGGCAGCCGCGCGCGAGCCAGCGCGCGAGGAGCACCTTCTGCTGGTTCCCGCCCGACAGGGCACGTGCCGGCCGTTCCACGTCGGCGGGGCGCACGTCGAGGGCCCGCACCTGCGCGTCGGCCTCGCGTCGTTCGGCCCCCTCGTCGAGGAACCCGGCTCGCGCGGCGCGCGTGAACGTCGAGAGCGTGACGTTGCGGAACAGCGGCTCGTCGAGCAGCAGGCCCTGGCTCTTGCGCTCCTCCGGGCACAGCCCGATCCCCGCGGCCACCGCGTGCGGCACCGACCCGGGCCGAACGAGCTCGCCGGCGACCTCGACCGAGCCGGCGGTCGCACGCCGCGCGCCGAAGACCGTCTCGAGCACCTCCGACCGGCCGGACCCGACGAGTCCGGCGAGGCCGAGGACCTCGCCGCCGCGGACCCGGAAGGAGACGTCGCGGAAGGCGCCGCGCAGGGTCAGCCCGCGCACGTCGAGCAGCACCGGTGCGTCGTCGCGCACGGCCGGTCGGCGCGGGATGGCGTACTCGACCGACCGTCCGGTCATCAGGCGGATCAGCTCGTCCGTCGGCGTCGAGGCGGCGAGGCCGGACGCCACGGTCCGGCCGTCCTTGACGACCGTGATCCGGTCGCCGATCTGACGGATCTCCTCGAGCCGGTGCGAGATGTAGACGACCGCGACGCCCTGCGCCGTGAGCTCACGCACCACGCGGAAGAGGTTGACGACCTCTTCCGAGTCGAGCACGGCCGAGGGCTCGTCCATGACGATCACGCGCGCGTCGTGCGACAGCGCCCGGGCCAGGCTGACGATCTGCTTGCCGGCGGCGGACAGGCGCCCGACCTCGCGGTGCGGCGAGAGGTCGCCGTGGCCGAGCCGCCGCAGCAGCTCGCGGGTCCGGGCCGTCGTGGCGCGGCGCTGCGAGAAGCCGCCGCGCGCCGGCTCGTGCCCGAGGAAGACGTTCTCGGCGACGGTCAGGCCGTCGACGACGTCGAGCTCCTGGTAGATCGTCGCGATGCCGAGCCGCAGCCCCGCCACCGGGTCGGGGATCGTGACGGGCCGGCCGTCGAGCAGGATCTCGCCGGCGTCCGGCTGGTGCGCACCGGCGAGCACCTTGATGAGCGTCGACTTGCCGGCGCCGTTCTGGCCGAGCAGGCAGTGCACCTCGCCGGCCCGGATCTCGAGGTCGACTCCGTCGAGCGCGCGGGCGCCGGGGAACCACTTCTGGATGCCGCGCATGGCGAGCAGCAGCGCGCCGGTGTCGGGCTGCTCGTCGGCGGCCTCGGGCCGGTGCCTCGCGTCGGGAGGCACGTGGCCGTCCCCGGTGCGGTCCTCGTTGACCATGGCGCGAACCTAGAAGGGACTTCTGTCACTCGTCAAGCAAAAGTGACGATACTTCTGACAGGGTTACGGGAACGTGACATGCGAAACGCGGTCACGGTGACGTCAGAAGACGGGTCACGGGGGTGGTTCACTGTGCGCATGGACGAGCTGCTGAAGGTCGCCCCGAGGCCGACCGGGGCGGGCGAGATGTTCCAGCTGCTCCGCGACGGTCGCCCCCGTACGCGCGCCGACCTCGCCGTCGTCACCGGCCAGTCCCGCTCGACCATCGCCGCCCGGATCGACGCACTGCTCGCGTCCGGCCTGGTCAGCCCGTCGGGCGAGGCCTCGTCGACCGGCGGACGGCCGCCGTCGACGTTCCGGTTCAACCCGGCGGCCCGCGTCGTGCTCGCGGTGGACCTCGGCGCGACGCACGCCCGGCTCGCGGTGACCGACCTCGCCGGCGAGGTGCTGGCCGAGCACGCCGAGGGCATCGCGATCGCCGACGGGCCGCAGGCGGTCCTGGCGCGCGTCGTCGAGCTGGGCCGGCGTCTCATCGGCGAGGCGGGCCGCTCGGTCGGCGACCTGGCCAGCGTCGGCGTCGGGCTCCCCGGGCCGGTCGAGCACTCCTCCGGCCGGCCGATCAACCCGCCGATCATGCCCGGGTGGGACGACGCCGACGTCCCGGGCATCCTCGGGCGGGCGCTCGACGTGCCCGTGCTGGTCGACAACGACGTCAACATCATGGCGCTCGGCGAGCACCGCACGCAGTGGCCGAGCGTCGACCACCTGCTCTTCGTCAAGGTCGCGACCGGCATCGGCGCCGGCATCATCGCCGACGGCTCGCTGCGGCGCGGCGCGCAGGGCTCCGCGGGCGACGTCGGCCACATCGCGGTGCCCGGCGGCTCCGACCGGCCCTGCCGCTGCGGCAACACCGGCTGCCTCGAGGCCGTCGCGAGCGGCCCCGCGATCGCGACCGACCTCGCCGCGCTCGGGCTCGACGCGGCCGACGGCGCCGACGTCGTCGCCCTGGTGCGGTCGGGCGACCTCGAGGCGAGCCGCGCCGTCCGCGAGGCCGGACGACGGATCGGCGGCGTCCTTGCCGCGTGCGTGAGCATGCTCAACCCGTCGGTCATCGTCATCGGCGGCCAGGTCGCCGAGGCGGGCGAGCACCTCATCGCAGGCATCCGGGAGGTCGTCTACCGGCGGTCGCTGCCGCTGGCCACGCAGCACCTGAGGATCGTGGCGTCGCGGACGATGGGCCGGGCCGGCGTGCTCGGCGCCTCGGCCATGGCGGCCGACCACGTGCTGTCGGCGGCTGCGATCGACTCGCTCATCGCCTGACGCGCCTCGACGCGCGCGTGATGTCGGCCCGGGCGGCCGCCGTCAGGGCCGCTGCCGGTAGTGGTACCGCGCGGCCGGCAGGAAGCCGAGCCGCGCGTACAGCGTCGCCGCGGCCGTGTTCTCGACCTCGACCTGCAGGAACGCCCGCGTCGCGCCTCGTCCGGCCGCCGCGCGCATGGCCGCCAGCGTGAGCGCACGACCGAGGCCGCGCCGCCGGCCGCGCGGGTCGACGACGAGGCACGACAGCCCGACCCAGTCGGCCTCGAGCGCCGCGCGGATGACCCCCACGGCCCCGTCGTCGTCGCGCGCCGTGAGGTACAGCGCCCGCGCGCCCTGCAGCACGGTCGCCACGAACTGCTCGTCGACGCCGCCGACGCCCGCCGCCAGCGGGGCCTTGCTCCCCGACCAGAGCGCGAGCCACTCGTCGTCCGGCGCGTCCGCGACGTCGATCGCCACGCCGTCCCGCCCCGCAGCCGCCGCCGCGCCCGCGAGGCCGCGGACGAGCACGTCGGTGTCGGCGGCGACCCGGTACCCGCGCTCCTCGAGCAGCGCGTCGAGCCCCGCTGGCTGGGCGCCGCCGTCGACGCGGAACACCGACGGCTGCCCGTGGGACGCATAGGCGGCCTCGACCCGCTCGATCGCGTCCTCGGCGTCGGCGGGCGCGCGGAGCGGGACCACGGAGTTGGCGCGCCGCGTGACGCCGCCCGACAGCCCGACCCGCCACCCGTCGACGTCGAGCTCGCTCGCCGGCGGCCACGTCGCCACCTCGACCGCCGCGCCCGGCGCGTCGGGCCGCGTCCACGCCTGCACGCGCAGGCGCTTGTCCCGGCCCGGCGTCCAGTCCCGCTCGGGCTCGGCGACGAACCCGAGCCGTCCGTAGAGCTGGTGCGCCGCGTGCATGGCGTCGAGCGTCGAGAGCACCACGCGCTCCGCACCGGCAGCGACGGCCTCGCGGAGCGCGGCGAACATCAGCGCGTCGGCGACGCCGTGCCGCCGTGCCTCGGGCGCGACGGCGAGCATCCGGACCTCGTGCTCACCGGGCAGCGCGACCTCGGCGTACGGCGAGCCGTACGCGGCCACCGTGATCGTGCCGACGACGACCTCGCCGTCGCGCTCGTCGCCTGGCAGCACGGCCACGAGCAGCGTCGCGTCGCGTGCCCTGGCCGCGGCGTCGCGCAGCTCGTCGGCATAGTCGTCGTCGGGTGCGAGCAGGCGGTCGGCCGCATACGCCGCCGCCGTGACGGCGCCCGCGTCGGCGATCTCGTCCCCCGTCGCGACGCGGACCACCACCCCGGTGTGCGGGGCGCGGCTCACGCGGGGTCGCCCGGCTCGTCCGCCGCCGGCTCGCCCGCAGCACCCGCGTCGCCCACCGCGGCCGCACCGCCGCCGAGCAGCGCGACGAACCCCGCCTCGTCGAGGATCCGCAGGCCGAGCTCGTGCGCCTTCGTCTCCTTCGACCCCGCGTTCTCGCCCACCACCACGAAGTCGGTGTTCTTCGAGACGCTCCCCGCCGCCTTGCCACCGCGGCTCAGGATCGCCTCCTTCGCCTCGTCACGGCTGAACCGCTCGAGGCTGCCCGTCACCACGACCGTGAGCCCCTCGAGCGTGCGTGGCGCGGACTCGTCGCGCTCGTCGCGCATCGCGACGCCCGCGGCCGCCCACCGGTCCACGATCTCGCGGTGCCAGTCGGACTCGGGCCCGGTGAACCAGTCCACGATCGACTCCGCGATCACCGGCCCGATCCCGTCGACCTGGGACAGCCGCGCGAGCGCGGCGTCACGGTCGTCGAGCAGCGCGCGCAGGTCGGCCATCGAGCCGAACTCGGTGGCCAGCGCGCGGGCGGCGGTCGGGCCGACGTTGCGGATGCTGAGCGACACCAGCACGCGCCAGAGGTCCTTCGTCTTGGCGGCGTCGAGCTCGTCGAGCAGCGTCCGCGCCGCCTCCGACGCCTGCCAGTCGGGCAGCGCCGTCCCGGCGTCGGCAGCGGCCTTGAGCGCCGCGCGGGTGTGCTTGAGCTGCCGCCGGAACGGCGTGCGCGTGCGCACGACGCCGTCGTCGTCCTCGCGCGGGAGGCCGGTCTCGGGGTCGCGGACCACGACCTCGACCTGCGCGAGCAGCTCGAGGCTGCGCGCACGCACGCGCTCGCGCTCGTCGGCGCTCGCCTCAGGCGGGTATCCGACGAGGTCGAACAGGAACGCCTCGGTGGGCACGGGCGGGTCCGCGGGCACCTCGGGCTGCGTCAGCGCCGCGGCCGTGACCTCGCCGAGCGCCTCGACGTCGAGGCCGCCGCGCGACCCGATGTGCTCGAGCCGGCCGCGCACCTGGGCGGGACAGGAGCGGGCGTTGGGGCAACGCAGGTCGATGTCGCCCTCGCGCATCGGTCGCAGCGGGGTCCCGCACTCCGGGCAGTCCTTCGGCATGTGCCACGTCACGCGCGGCACGTCGTCGTCGGGCGCCGCCGGGGCGGGCCCCACGATCTCAGGGATCACGTCGCCGGCCTTGCGCAGCACCACCATGTCGCCGATGCGGACGCCCTTCGCCTTGACGACCTCCTGGTTGTGCAGCGTCGCCTGGCGCACCGTGCTGCCGGAGACGAACACGGGCTCCATGACCGCGAACGGCGTCGCCCGGCCGGTCCGCCCGATGCCGACCTCGATGGCGAGGAGGCGGGTGTTCACCTCCTCCGGCGGGTACTTGTACGCGATCGCCCAGCGCGGGGCACGGCTCGTCGCACCGAGCCGGCGCTGCAGCGCGATCTCGTCGACCTTGACGACGATGCCGTCGATCTCGTGCTCGACGTCGTGCCGGTGCTCGCCGTAGTACGCGATCATCTCGCGCACCCCGTCGAGGCCCGCGACCACCCGCGTGTGGCTCGAGACCGGCACGCCCCAGCCGGCCAGCAGGTCGTACACCTGCGACTGACGCTCGATGCCGGTGCCGTCGGCGTCGCCCCAGCGCAGCGCGCCGATGCCGTGCGCGTACATGCGCAGCGGGCGGCTCGCCGTGACGCGCGGGTCCTTCTGCCGCAGCGAGCCCGCCGCCGCGTTGCGGGGGTTGGCGAACGGCGCCTTGCCCGCGGCGACCTGGCCCTCGTTGAGCTCGCGGAACGCCTCGACGGGCAGGAACACCTCGCCGCGGATCTCGATGAGCTCCGGGTGCGTCGCGGGGTCGCCGCCGAGCCGCTGCGGGATCGTGCTGATGGTCCGGACGTTCAGCGTGACGTCCTCTCCCGTGCGGCCGTCGCCGCGCGTCGCGGCGCGCACGAGCCGGCCCCGCTCGTACAGGAGCGCGATCGCGAGACCGTCGATCTTGAGCTCGCACAGGTAGTGCACCGACGCGTCGGGCTGGTCGAGGTCGCGCCGCACCCGGTCCGCCCACGCCGCCACGTCCTCGTCGGAGAACGCGTTGTCGAGCGAGAGCATCCGCTCGACGTGCGCGACCGAGGTGAACTCGGTCGAGAACGTGCCGCCCACCACCTGGGTCGGCGAGTCGGGCGTCCGCAGGCCCGGGTGCTCCTGCTCGAGCGCCTGCAGCTCGCGCATGCGCGCGTCGTACTCCGCGTCGGACGACGACGGCGCGTCCCGCACGTAGTAGGCGAACTGGTCGGCGCGGATGCTCTCGGCCAGCTCCTCCCACCGGTGGCGAGCCTCGGCGGGGATCTCGTGGGCGTCGGCGGCGGCGTCGGTCACCCGCCCATCATGGCAACGACCACCGACATCGACCCGCCGCGTCCGCAGCGCCGCCCGAACGGTCACCGACCGCCGCGAGCGCGCGCGTCAGTCCGCCGACGTGGAGGAACCCGTCGCGGCGCCCCTGCGCCCGGCGACCAGCACGACCACGACCCCCGCGACACCCACGCCCGCGAGACCGAGCCCGACCCCGAGCAGCGCGCCGGAGCCCTGCGCCACGTCGACCCGCTCCTGCGACCCGCCCGACGGCGACCACGTGCACACCGCGCGCGGCGGCGCGAGCTCGTACCCCACGTGCGCGCCGTCGGTACCGGCGGAGAACGCGGCGAGGCACGGCACGTCGGCGTCCGCCGTCGCGCGCGACGTCGACGCGACGAGCCCGACGTACACCCCGGCGACCATCACGATCCCGACGAGCGCCAGGAACGACGACACCAGCAGCGCGAGCGCGCGTCGCACGTTCGGCGCACCGGCCCCCGACGCACCGAGGCTGCCGACCGGCTCCGACGCCCCGCTCACCTCGTCCACGTGCCTCCGCTCGTCCACGCCCTGCCCCTCGTCCACGCCCTGCCCCTCGTCCACGCCCTGCCCCTCGTTCACTGCGCCGCCCGCTCGGCCACGACCTGCGCGGCCCGCACGAGCCCCGCGAGCGCGGCCCGGGCGCCGTCCGGCCCGGAGCCCGCCGGCGGGTCGCCCGCGACGAGCACGACGTCGTTCAGCCCTGCCACGGGTAGCCCGACCGAGCGCCAGGGTCGCGTCAGCGCGTCCGCCTGGCCGACGACGTCGGGTCCCGCGCACTGCGACGACGCCTGCGGCGGCAGCTGCGCCCAGAACGCGTGCCCGCCCTCGACCGCCTCGGCCACGCGTTCCCAACCCTGCTCGCCCAGCCCGGCGGTCTCGAGCGCGACGCCGTCCAGGTGCGCGTCGCGCAGCGCCGCGAGCGACGCCCACGACGCCCCGCCGTGCGCGACGACCCGCGCACCCGCGCCGCGCACCGCGGTGGCCACGGCCGAGATCCGCTCCGCCGCGACCGGCGCGGGCACCGAACGAAGCCGCGCGTACCCGGAGAACGACGGCAGCATGCCGGCCACCGCGGGTGCGAGCAGCGGCTCGTGCAGCAGCACCGTCGGCCGGGCGCCGGGCACGGCCCGGCGTACCGCAGCCAGCTCCTCGACGAGCCCGGCGGCGAGCGACGCCGCCAGCTCGCGGACCGCACCCGCGTCGCCGAGCGCGCGGTCACCCCGCGCGAGGTACACCGACGCTGCCAGGCTCACCGGCCCGAGCGCGCTGAGCACGAGCGGTCCGTCGTACCCGTGGGCCGCGACCGCGAGCGCGTCCAGGTCCTCGCGGCCGTACGCGCGGGCGCGCGCCAGGTCGCCGCCGGGCCGGTCCGCGAGCCTCCAGCCGTGCGGGCCCAGCTCGGCGGGCAGCTCCTCGAGCCGCGCGACGGTCCGGCCCAGCCGGTCGCCCCACGGCCCGCGCGCCGGCAGGAGCGGCGCGAACGGCAGCCCGTCGACCTCGGACGGCATGCTCGTGAGGTCGCCCACGACGACGCTCGCTGCCTCGAGCGCGTCGAGCCCGGGCCACCCACCGGCGCCGGTGACCGCGGGCACGCGCGACCGCCGGTCGTCCGCAGCGTCCGTCACGACGCGACGCCCGAGAGCCGGCGCGTGCCCGTCACCGTCGCCTGCCCGAGCACGCGAGTGCCGGCGTACAGGACGAGCGACTGGCCCGCCGCGACGCCCCGCAACCCGCCGTCGACCCGGGCCACGACGGCGCCGTCCTCGACGCGGGCGCGGGCCGCGGCCGGCGCGCCGTGGGCGCGGACCTGCACCTCGCACGCCACCTCGCCCGCGGGCGGCGCGCCGAACCAGACGACGTCGCCGCCGAGCAGCTCGTCGACCGCGAGCTCGTCCGCCGGGCCGACGACCACACGGTTGCTCACCGGCTCGATCGCCAGCACGTACCGGGGCTTCCCGTCGGCGGCGGGCCGTCCGAGCGCGAGCCCGCGCCGCTGCCCCACCGTGTACGCGTACGCGCCGTCGTGCGTGCCGACCACCGTGCCGTCGGTGTCCACGACGTCGCCCGGCCGGGAGCCGAGCCGGTCGCGCAGGAAGCCCGGCGTGTCGCCGTCGGCGACGAAGCAGATGTCGTACGAGTCCGGCTTGGCCGAGATCGACAGGCCGCGCGCCGCTGCCTCGGCTCGCGTCTGCGACTTCGACGCGACGTCGCCGAGCGGGAACATCGACCGCGCGAGCCGCTCGGGCCCCATCACGGCGAGCACGTACGACTGGTCCTTGGCGGCGTCCCGCGCGCGGTGCAGCTCGCGCGACCCGTCGGCGGCCGTCTCGATCCGCGCGTAGTGACCGGTGCAGACCGCGTCGAAGCCGAGCGCCACCGCCTTGTCGAGCAGCGCCGCGAACTTGATGTGCTCGTTGCAGCGGACGCACGGGTTCGGCGTCCGGCCCGCCTCGTACTCCGCGAGGAAGTCGGCGACCACCGTCTCCTCGAACCGCTCCGACAGGTCCCACACGTAGTACGGGATGCCGAGCACGTCGGCGGCACGGCGCGCGTCCCCCGCGTCCTCGATCGAGCAGCACCCGCGCGAGCCGGTCCGGAACTGGTCGCGCGTGCGGGACAGCGCCATGTGGACGCCGACCACGTCGTGGCCCGCGTCGACCGCGCGCGCGGCCGCGACGGCCGAGTCGACCCCGCCGGACAGCGCCGCGAGCACGCGCATCAGCGCACCACCGCCAGGCCGGCGGCCCGCGCGCGCTCGACGACGCCCGGCAGCGCCTCGACGAGCGCGTCCACGTCGGCGGCGCTCGACGTGTGACCGAGCGAGAAGCGGAGCGCACCGCGCGCGTCGACCTCGTCGACGCCCATCGCGAGCAGCACGTGGCTCGGCCGCGGCACGCCCGCCTGGCAGGCCGACCCGGTGGACGCCTCGACGCCCGCGGAGTCGAGCAGGTAGAGCAGCGAGTCGCCCTCGCAGCCGGGGAACGTGAAGTGCGCGTTGTTCGGCAGGCGGTGCGCCGCGTCGGCCGCACCCCCGGTCGAGGCGTCGGCCGGCCCGCGCAGCACCGCGTCGGGCACGGCGGCGCGCACGCGCGTGACGAGGTCGTCGCGCAGCGCGGCGACCCGCGCGGCTGTCCGGTCACGGGCGCCCGTCGCCTCGACGACCGCCTCCGCGACCGACGCGAGCACGGGCGCGTCGAGCGTGCCCGACCGGACGCCGCGCTCCTGGCCGCCGCCGTGCAGCACGGGCGTGAGCTCGAGGCCGCGCCGCGCGAGCAGCGCGCCGACGTTGCCGGGGCCGCCGAGCTTGTGCCCGGAGACCGTCAGCGCGTCCAGGCCGGACCGTGCGAAGTCGACAGGCACCTGGCCGACGGCCTGCACCGCGTCCGCGTGCACGGGCACGCCGTACCGGCGCGCGAGGCCGACGACGTCGTCGAGCGGCTGGAGCGTGCCGACCTCGTTGTTCGCCCACATCACCGACACCAGCGCCACGCGGTCGCCGTTCGTCGCGAGCTCGTCGCGGAGCGCGTCCACGTCGACCACGCCGGAGCCGTCGACCGGCAGCAGCACGAGCTCCGCGCCCGCGTGCTCCGCGAGCCAGAACGCCGGGTCGAGCACGGCATGGTGCTCGACGGCGGAGACGACGACCCGCAGGCGGCCCGGGTCCTGCGTGCGGCGCGCCCAGAACAGGCCCTTGAGCGCGAGGTTGTCGGCCTCGGTGCCCCCGGCGGTCCAGACGACCTCGCTCGGCCGGGCGCCGAGCGACGCGGCGAGCCGCTCACGGGACTCCTCGACCACGCGTCGCGCGGCCCGCCCCGCGGCGTGCAGCGACGACGGGTTGCCGGTGCGGCTGAGCTGCTCGGTGAGCACGCGCACCGCACCGGGGAGCATGGGCGTGGTCGCCGCATGGTCGAGGTACGCGGTCACCGCAGCAGTCTACGAACGTCGTCGCCCTGTCCCGGCCCGGCGTCGGGCGCCGATCACGCACGTGACCTCCGCCTCATGTCGCCCGGATCAGCCCGGATCAGCCCGGATCGTCCCCGATACGCGCTCCGCGCGGGCGCCCCCGGCTGGCAGGATGTGCGCGTGAGTGCCGACGAGGTCATCGCGCTTCCGCTTGCCTTCAGCGGCCAGCGGCTCGACTGGCGCGACCTCCCCCGGCACGTCCGCACCCGCATCACCGAGCTCGCGGGCGCCCAGGTCACGGCCGAGATCAGCGCCACGAGCGGGTTCAGCCCCGGCTTCGCGGCGGTCCTCGAGCTCGCCGACGGGCGCGGGGTCTTCGTCAAGGCCGTCTCCGCCGAGCAGAATTCCGTGTCGCCCGAGCTCGCGCGCGCCGAGATCCGCGTGGCGGCGGCGCTCCCGCCCCAGGTCAGCGCGCCGCGCCTGCTCTGGTGGTCCGACGACGGCGACTGGGTGCTGCTCGGCTTCGAGGTCGCGCACGGCCGCTCCCCCGAGCTGCCGTGGCGCCCCCAGGTGCTCGAGGCCGTGCTCGACGCGGTGGCCACCGTGGCGACCGCGCCCCTGGCGGACGGCCACGCCCTTCCGCGGACCGCGGACCTCCTCGCCGACGAGTTCACCGGCTGGGCCCGGCTCGCGGCGCTCGAGGTCGCCGATCGGCACCGGCTCGCGAGCCTGGGCGGCAGCCTCGGCGCGTGGGCCGACGACCGGCTCGACGACCTGCTCGCCTGGGAGTCCGACGCGCCGCGCGTCCTGGACGGTGACGTGCTCGTGCACGGCGACCTGCGCGCCGACAACGTGCTGGTCGACCCCGACGAGCGTCGCGTGTGGCTCATCGACTGGCCGCACGCCGGCGTCGGCGCGCCCTGGCTCGACCTCGCGTTCATGCTGCCGAGCGTCGCGCTCCAGGGCGGCGGCGACCCGGCCACGCTGTTCGCCGCGCAGAGCATCTCGCGCGACGTGCCGGAGGCCGACCTGCTGGCCGGGCTCGCCGGCCTCGCGGGCTACTTCGCGTGGAGCTCGCAGCAGCCGGCCCCGCGCGGCATCCCGAACCTGCGCAGCTTCCAGGCCGCCCAGGCCGTGGCGACCCTGAGGTGGCTCCGCGACCTCGCCTGACCTGCGCGCGCGCTGGTTACGCTTGTCCCGTGGGGGCATTCATCCGTGGGCGTGGCGCGCCCGTGCTCGTCGCGCTGCTCGCCGTCGCCGTCAGGTGGCGGCTGGTGGGCGGCTGGGTCGGCGTGCGCGCGCTGCACGGGTACGACGACGGCGTGTACTACTCCGCCGCCGCGGCGTTCGTGCACGGCCGGATGCCCTACCGCGACTTCACGCTGGTGCACCCGCCGGGCGTCGTGCTCGCGCTCTCGCCGTTCGCTGTGGTCGGACGGCTCTTCGGTGACGCCGACGGGTTCGTCGCCGCGCGGATCGGCGTCATCCTGGTCGGCGCGGTCAACGCGCTCCTCGTCATGCGGCTCGCGCGCCGGTGGGGCGTCGCGGCGTCGGTCGTCGGCGGCGTGCTGTACGCCCTCGCGTCGAGCGCCGCGTACGCCGAGCGCACCACGCTCCTCGAGCCGTGGGGCACGCTGACGCTGCTCGGCGGCGTGCTGCTGCTCGTCAAGGCGCGCGAGCAGGACCGTGCGTCGCTGCTGTGGCTCGGCGGAGCGGTGCTCGGGCTGGGCAGCCTCGTCAAGATCTGGGGCGTCGTGCCGCTCGTGGTGGTGGTCGCGTGGCAGGCGTGGTCGCGCGGACCGCGGGTCGCCGCGCGCGTGTCCGGCGGTGCGGCCGGCGCCGCCCTCCTCGTGGCCGGGCCGTTCGCCCTGGCCGCACCCGACCGCATGTTCCGCCTCGTGCTGCGCGACCAGCTCTCGCGGCCGCGGTACGTCGAGGGCCTCGGCTGGCGCATGGTCCACGTGCTCGGTCTCGACACCTCGCCCCTGCCGGGGCCGCGCGGCCCGGTGCTGGCCCTCGTGCTCGCGGCCGTCGTCGCGGCGGCGGTCGCGGCCTGGCGCCGGCGTCGCGGCCGGTTCTGGGTCGTGCTGCTGGGCGTGCAGGTCGCGGTGCTGCTCGCGTCGCCCTCGTTCCTGCAGCACTACGCGGCGTTCGCGACGGCGGCCGTCGTGCTCGTCGTCGCGGCCGGGGTGTCGACGGTCCGCGCGGAGGTCCGGGCGCCCGTGGCGGTCGCGACGTGCGCGGTGCTCGTCGTGGCCGCCGGAGCTGTCGCGAGCCAGCCACCGACCCGTCCGTTCCCGCTCGCCCAGGTGAGTGCCGCGCTGCCCGCGGAGGGGTGCGTCCAGGCCGACTCGCCCGGTGCGCTCGCGCTCGCGGGCGTCCTGTCGCGCGACCTCGACGAGGGCTGCGAGCTCCCCGTCGACCTGTCGGGCCAGTCCTTCGACGAGGGCGACCGGACGGCGGGCGGCGCGCCCGTCGAGCGGTGGGAGAACGTCGCGTTCCAGAAGAAGGCGACGAGCTACTTCGCGGCGGGCGTCGCGACGATCATCGCGCGCGGGGGCCCGGGCGACGGGTTCTCCGGCTCGACGATCACGGCGATCATGGAGGGCCGCCGGCTGGCGGTCGACACGCGCGGCGTCGAGGTCTTCGTCGACCCGAGCGCTCCGACCTCGGCCGCGGTGCGCGCGTCGGACGGCGACCGCGACGCGGACGACGCCGCCACGCCGCGGCCGTGACACAGCCCCGCTGACCCCCGCTGACCGCGGACGCCCGGGTGCTCAGCCCTTGCGCGCCCGCAGCTCCGCGGCGGCCTGCGGCAGCACCTGGAACAGGTCGCCCACCACGCCGAAGTCGGCGATCTCGAAGATCGGCGCGTCGGGGTCCGAGTTGATCGCCACGATCGTGCCGGACGCCTGCATGCCGCCGCGGTGGTGGACCGCACCGGAGATGCCGGCACCGATGTACAGGCGCGGCGAGATCGTGACGCCCGTCTGGCCGATCTGCGCGTCGTGGCCGATCCAGCCCTCGTCGGTGGCGACGCGGGTCGCGCCCACGGCGGCTCCCAGCACGTCGGCCAGCTCCTCGACCGCCGAGAAGTCGCCCTCGGTGCCGCGGCCGCCGGCGACGACGACGTGCGCGCTCGCGAGGTCGGGCCGCCCGCTCGCAGGGCGCTCGGTGCGCTCGACGAGCCGCACGCGGCGCGCGGCGTCGTCGGCCTGGAACGCGTGGTCGTCGATCGCGACGGGTACCGCGTCCTCGGCCGGGTACGCGACCACCGAGTTCGCCTTGACCAGCACGATCGCGAGCGGCGTCGTGACGGCGCAGCGCGTCGTCCAGGTCCCGGCGAACACCGTCTTGCCCGCGACGTAGCGGCCGTCCTCGACGGTCAGGGCGTCGGCGTCCGTGACGACGCCCGCGCCGGTCGCCACCGCGAGCCGCGCGGCGACCTCCTTGTTCTCGAACGTCGACAGCGCCAGCACCAGGTCGGCGCCGATCGCGCCGACGAGCGACGCCAGCCCCGTCGCGACGACGGCCGAGAGGCGCAGGTCGGCGTCGGCGACGAGCCGGTGCACGTGCCCGACGCCCATCGCGCCGAGCTCGGCGACGGTCTCCTCCGTCGGCTCGGCGCCGCTCGCGGGCCACGCGGCGTGGACGTCGGCGCCCGCGATGTCGCGCGCGAGCGTGAGGAGCTCCCGGACCGGGGCGCGCAGCGCGCCGTCGGGCGTGTGGTCGAGCAGGACGAGGACGCTCACGGGTCGGCCTTCCGGGATCAGACGAGCTGGTTGTCGAGAAGGAACGCCGCGAGCCGCACGCCCGCGTCACCCGTGTCGTTGATGAGCACGCGGTCGTCGCGGGCGGGCCGGGCGGCGGCGTCGAGCACCTCGGTCCGGGAACCCGCGGCGCCGACCTCGGCCGCGTCGAGGCCCAGGTCCGCGAGCGTCAGGGTGGTCACCGGCTTCTTCTTGGCCGCCATGATCCCCTTGAAGTTGGGGTAACGCGGCTCGTTGGCCTGGTCCGTCACCGACACGACCGCAGGCAGCTCGGCCTCGAGCACCTCGGTCGCGTGGTCGAGGTTGCGACGCACGCGCACGGTCGCGCCGTCGACGGTCACCTCCGCGGCCAGCGGCAGCGCGGCGGCGTCGAGCAGCTCGGCGAGCGCGGTCGGCAGCAGCGAGGTCAGCCCGTCGAGACCCGCCATGCCCGTCACGACCAGGTCGGCGCCGCCGAGGTGGCGGATCGCGGCCGCGAGCACACGCGCGGTGCCGATCGCGTCCGACCCGGCGATCGCGTCGTCGACCACGTGGACCGCCTCGTCCGCGCCCATCTGCAGGCCCTTGCGGACCGCGTCGACCGCGTCGTCGGGGCCCACCGTCAGGGCCGTCACCGAGCCCTCGCCCGCGGCCTCGACGAGCGTCAGCGCCGCCTCGAGCGCGTTCTCGTCGAGCTCGTTGAGCGTGCCGTCCCCGCCGTCGCGCACGACGCGGTGGTCCGGCCCGAGGGCCCGCTCCGACTGGATGTCCGGCACGTGCTTCACGCACACCACGATCCTCACCCGCGGAACGTTACCGGCTGCCGGCGGGCCGCCCGCCGAACGGTTCGCCTGACGGGACCGCCCTCCGACGGCGGAGCCCGATCGCGCACAATGAGGCCCGTGACCCCGACCGCCGCCCGCCGCCGCCCGCCGCGGCTCGGCGTCCACGTCACGGACGAGGGCATCGAGGCGGCGGTCCTCGCGCCGCACGCGGCCGCGGTCGAGCTGTGCCTGCTCGACGGCCCCGACGGCTACCGCACCGAGCGCCGCGTCATGATGCAGGGGCCCGTGCACGGCGTGTGGTTCGCGTCGGTCCCCGGCGTCCGGGCCGGCCAGCGGTACGGCTTCCGCGCGCACGGCGCGTGGGACCCGACGAACGGCCTGCGCTACAACCCCGCCAAGCTCCTCGTGGACCCCTACGCGCTCGGCCTGCTGGGCGAGCTCGGCTACGGGCCCGAGACGTACGGCCACGTCGTCGACGAGAAGCTCGTGGGCGACCCGTACGGCGCGGCGGACCGCCGCGACTCCGCGGCCCACGTGCCGCACTCCGTGGTCGTCGACCTGCGTGACCTGCCCGGCCCCGACCCGGCGGCGAACCGGCCGTGGGTGCCGTGGTCCCGCACGGTCGTGTACGAGGCGCACGTGCGCGGTCTGACGATGCTGCACCCGGACGTGCCCGACGAGCTGCGCGGCACCTACGCGGGCCTCGCGCACCCGTCGGTCGTCGACCACCTGCTAGGGCTCGGCGTCACGGCCCTCGAGCTCCTGCCGATCCACGCGTCGACGACCGAGCCGCACCTCGTCGCCAAGGGCCTGACGAACTACTGGGGCTACTCGACGTTGGGCTTCTTCGCGCCGCACGCGGCGTACGCCACGAAGGCCGCACAGGCTGCCGGGCCGGCCGCGGTGCTCACCGAGCTGCGCACGGCCGTGCACGCGCTGCACGAGGCGGGCATCGAGGTGCTGCTCGACGTCGTCTACAACCACACCGCGGAGGGCGGCCTGCCGGGCCAGCACCTGTCGTGGCGCGGCCTCGACAGCACGCACTACTACGCGCACGACGGCGGCGTCCCGGCGCGCCTCGCGGACGTGACGGGAACCGGCAACACGCTGGACTTCCGCCGTGCCGAGGTCGTGCGGATGACGCTCGACTCGCTGCGCCACTGGGCCGAGGTGGTCGGCGTCGACGGCTACCGCTTCGACCTGGCCGTCACGCTCGGCCGGGACGCGGTCGGGTTCACGTCCGACCACCCGGTGCTCGTCGCCATGACGACGGACCCGGCCCTGCACGGGCTCAAGCTGGTGGCCGAGCCGTGGGACGTCGGGCCCGGCGGGTGGCGCACCGGCCAGTTCCCGCCGCCGTTCGCGGAGTGGAACGACCGGTTTCGGAATGCGGTCCGCTCGTTCTGGCTCGCCGACCCCGCACGCGCCGCGCAGGGCCTGCCCGGCCATCGCGTGCGCGACCTCGCGACCCGCCTGTCGGGCAGCGTCGACCTCTTCGGCCACGGCGACCCGCCGCTCGCCCGCGGCACCGTGGCGTCGATCAACTTCGTGACGGCGCACGACGGCTTCACGCTCGCGGACCTGGTCGCGTACGACCACAAGCACAACCTCGCCAACGGCGAGCACAACCGCGACGGCAGCGACGACAACCGCTCGTGGAACCACGGCGTCGAGGGCCCGGTCGAGCCGGACTCCCCGGCGGCCGACATCGCGCCGCTGCGGCGGCGCTCGATCCGCAACCTGTTCGCCAGCCTGGTGCTGGCAGCGGGCACGCCGATGATCACGGCCGGCGACGAGCTCGGCCGCACGCAGCGCGGCAACAACAACGCGTACTGCCAGGACACCGAGCTGTCGTGGCTCAGCTGGGACACGACCGGCTGGCGGCACGACCTGCTCTCGACGGCTCGGTGGCTGCTGACCCTGCGGCGCGAGCGTCCGGCGCTGCGGAGCACGCGGTTCTACACCGGCCGACCGCCGCGCGCGGGCCTGCGTGCCGACCTCGCGTGGTACGACGCCGCCGGCGCGCCGTTCGACCACGCACGCTGGCACGACGCGTCGGTGCGGACGTTCCAGATGGTGCGCACGGCCCCGCCCCCTGACGTCGACGCCGTGCTGCTCGTCGTCAACGGCGCCCTGTCGGAGGTCGACGTGACCCTCGCGCCCGACGAGGGCGGCGCCTGGCGGCTCGCGTGGGACTCGGTCTGGGAGCACCCGCGCGAGGAGCGCGCCGCCGCGATCGCGGGGACCCTGCACGCCGCGCCCGGGACCACGACCGTCGTCGAGCCGCTGAGCATGCGGATCTACGTCCAGCCGTGACGCGCCGCGACGCCCGTCGCCACCTGGACGCGCGTCCAGCAGCGGTAGGGTGCCGCGCATGACGAACCGCCACGACGTCGTGGTGGTCGGTGCGGGGCTCGCGGGCCTCGTCGCGACCGCCGAGCTCACCGCCGCCGGCCGCCGGGTCCTGCTGCTGGACGCCGAGAACCGCCGCTCGCTGGGCGGCCAGGCCTACTGGTCGTTCGGCGGCCTGTTCCTCGTCGACACCCCCGAGCAGCGCCGCCTCGGTGTGCGCGACAGCGCCGAGCTCGCGCTCGCCGACTGGCTCGGCTCGGCGCAGTTCTCCGACGACGGCTCCGACCGCTGGGGCCGCGCGTGGGCCGAGGGCTTCGTCGACTTCGCCGCGGGCGAGCTGCGGCCGTGGCTGCACGGACTCGGCGTCCGGTGGTTCCCCCTCGTCCAGTGGACCGAGCGCGGCGGCTACCTCGCCGACGGCCACGGCAACTCGGTCCCGCGCTTCCACATCACGTGGGGCACGGGCCCGGGCGTGCTCGAGCCGTTCGTGCGCGCGCTGCTCGACGCCCGGGCCGCTGGGCTCGTCGAGGTCCGGTTCCGGCACCGCGTCACGTCGCTCGTGACGACGGACGGGCGCGTCACGGGAGTGCGCGGCGACGTCCTGGCCCCCGACGACGCGCCGCGCGCCGAGGCCACCTCGCGTGAGGTCGCCGGCTCCTTCGAGGAGCGCGCCGACGCGGTCGTCGTGGCGACCGGCGGCATCGGCGGCAACCACGAGCTGGTCCGCGAGCTCTGGCCGGCGTCGGCGGGCCGCCTGCCCGACCGCATGCTCTCGGGCGTGCCGGCACACGTCGACGGCTCGGGCATCGAGGCGGCCCGGACCGCGGGCGCGGCCGTCGTGCACGAGGACCGCATGTGGCACTACCCCGAAGGCGTCGCCGACCACTCGCCGGTGTGGCCGAACCACGGCATCCGCATCCTGCCCGGGCCGAGCTCGCTGTGGCTCGACGCCGACGGCCACCGCCTGCCCGTGCCGCTGTTCCCCGGCTTCGACTGCCACGGCGCGCTGCAGCACATCACGCGCCGCGGCGACGACCACTCCTGGTTCGTGCTCGACAAGACGATCATGGGCGCCGAGTTCGCCCTCTCGGGCTCGGAGCAGAACCCCGACCTGACGGGCCGCGACGTCCCGCTGCTGCTGCAGCGCGTGCTCCCCGGCGCCGTCGGGCCGGTCGAGACGTTCGCGAAGCGCTCGCCCGAGTTCGTCTGGGCCGACACGCCTGCCGAGCTGGCGGCGGGGATGAACGCGCTGACGGGCGAGGGTCGCATCGACGCCGGTGCGCTCGAGCACACGATCCGCGAGCGCGACGCGCAGGTCGCGACGGGGCTCGGCAAGGACCTCCAGGTCACCGCGACGGCGATGGCCCGTCGGTACGTCGTCGACAAGGCGATCCGCGTCGCCAAGCCCCACCGCCTGCTCGACCCGGAGCACGGGCCGCTGCTCGCGGTGCGCCTCTCGGTGCTGACGCGCAAGACGCTCGGCGGCCTGCACACCGATCTCGAGGGCCGCGCCCTGCGACCCGACGGCGAGGTGTTGCCCGGCCTGTGGGCGGTCGGCGAGGCCGCAGGGTTCGGCGGCGGCGGCGTGCACGGCCACCGCGCGCTCGAGGGCACGTTCCTCGGCGGCTGCCTGTTCAGCGGCCGCACCGCCGGGCGCGCGCTCGTCGAGACGCTCGACTGACGCCGGTCCACCCGGCGCCCTCCCCCGCGAGACGCCCCGGGCACCGCCTGCGCCCGCGCGGGACGGCCGACGCGGGGTCGCTGCAGATGCCCGGTGCCCGGACCTGCGGCTAGGTTCGGGGACGTGACGACTCCCCCGGCACGACGTGGCGGCGGCCGGCGCCCCCGCACCGTGCCTGCCGCCGGGTCCGGCTCCCCGGACGCCCGGACCACCGCCCCCGTCCCGAGCCCCGCGACGCCGGCCGCGGCGACGCCGCAGGGGCCGTCAGCAGCCGCGGAACCGGCGCCCGCCGCGACGCCCGCAGCCGCGAAGCCCGCCGAGGCCGCACCGGCCCCCGCCCCCCACGCGGTCCCGGTGGCGATCGGCCGCATCCCCGTCGTCGACGTGTCCCCCGTCGCCGAGGAGGGCCGCTTCCCGGCCAAGGCGGTCGTCGGCGAGGCCGTCCCGGTCCGCGCCACGGTGTTCCGCGAGGGTCACGACGCCGTCGCCGCGACCGCGGTCCTCGTGGACCCCGACGGCCGCGACCACGCGTGGGCCCGGATGGTCGACATCGCTCCCGGGCTGGACCGCCTGGAGGCGCGCCTCGTCCCGGACCGCGAGGGGCGCTGGGGCTTCCGCGTCGAGGGCTGGTCCGACCCGTACGGGACGTGGTCGCACGACGCTGCGATCAAGGTCGCGGCGGGTGTCGACGTCGAGCTGATGCTCACCGAGGGCGCGCTCGTGCTCGACCGCGCCGCGCGGCAGCCGGACCTCTCGGCGCAGGACGCGCAGACGCTCGCCGACGCGGCCCACGCGCTCCGCGACCCCGACCCGGACCCGCAGACGCGGCTGGCGACCGGGCTGTCGCCGCAGGTGCGGGACGCGCTCACCCGGCACCCGCTGCGTGACCTCGTCACGAGCAGCCCCACCTACCCGCTCGTCGTCGACCGCCCGCTCGCGCTGGCCGGCGCGTGGTACGAGATCTTCCCGCGCAGCCACGGCGCGCACCTCGACCCCGAGACGGGCACCTGGGTGTCCGGCACGCTGCGCACCGCCGCCGAGGCGCTGCCCCGCATCGCGGGCCTCGGCTTCGACGTGGTGTACCTGACGCCGATCCACCCCATCGGCAGCACCTTCAAGAAGGGCCGCAACAACTCGCTCGACGCGCATCCCGACGACCCGGGCTCGCCGTACGCCATCGGCTCGGAGGCGGGCGGCCACGACGCGATCGAGCCGAGCCTCGGCACGTTCGACGACTTCGACTACTTCGTCGCCCGCGCGCGCGAGCTCGGGCTCGAGGTCGCGCTCGACGTCGCGCTCCAGTGCAGCCCCGACCACCCCTGGGTGCGCGAGCACCCGGAGTGGTTCACCACGCGCGCCGACGGCTCGATCGCCTACGCCGAGAACCCGCCGAAGAAGTACCAGGACATCTACCCGCTGAACTTCGACAACGACCCGGTCGGCATCGAGCACGAGATCCGCCGCGTGCTGCAGGTGTGGATCGACCACGGCGTCACGGCGTTCCGCGTCGACAACCCGCACACCAAGCCGCTCGACTTCTGGGCGCGCCTGCTCGCCGACGTCCGCGCGTCCCACCCGGACGTCGTGTTCCTGTCGGAGGCGTTCACGCGGCCGGCAATGATGCAGACGCTCGCCAAGGTGGGCTTCCACCAGTCGTACACGTACTTCACGTGGCGCAACACCAAGGACGAGCTCGAGGAGTACCTCCAGGAGGTCTCGGGCGAGCAGGGTTCCTGGATGCGGCCGAGCTTCTGGCCGACGACGCACGACATCCTGCCGCCGTACCTGCAGGCCACGGGCGTGCGCGGGTTCGCGGTGCGCGCGGTGCTCGCCGCGCTCGGCTCGCCGACATGGGGCATCTACTCGGGCTACGAGCTCGTCGAGAACGTGCCGCGGCCGGGTGTCGAGGAGCAGATCGACAACGAGAAGTACGAGTTCAAGCCGCGCGACTGGGTCGACGCCGAGCCGCTCGGCATCGCGACGCTGCTGCGCCGGCTCAACGAGATCCGCGCGGCGCATCCCGCGCTGCGCCAGTTGCGCAACCTGCACGTGCTGCCGACCACCGACGACTCGCTGGTGGCGTTCGCCAAGCACCTCGACGCCGAGCACTCCCCGACGGGCGTCGCCGACACGGTGGCGGTCGTCGTGAACCTCGACACCGAGAACGCCCGCGAGGGCGTCGTCGACCTCTCGAGCCTCGGCCTCGACCCGTCCCGCACCACCCTCGTGCGCGACGTCCTGTCGGACGAGACGTACGCGTGGGGTCAGCAGGCCTACGTGCGGCTCGACCCGTGGTACCGGGTCGCGCACGTCGTCCACGTCGGAGGTGCGTGACGACCGCGATCCCGTCCGTCCGTCGCGAGCCCCCGCCGAGCACGGCGCAGCTCGCGCTCACCGGCCTGCCCGTCGGCCGGCAGCCGCACGTGCCGGGCGTCGAGGGCTCGGGCCTGTCGGACGACCCCGACTGGTACCGCACCGCGGTGTTCTACGAGGTCATGCTCCGCTCGTTCTCCGACTCGTCGGGCGCGGGGACCGGCGACCTCCGGGGCCTCGTGGACCGGCTCGACTACCTGCAGTGGCTCGGCGTCGACTGCATCTGGCTGCCGCCGTTCTACCCGAGCCCGATGCGTGACGGCGGCTACGACGTCGCCGACTACACGGCGATCGCGGCGCAGTACGGCACGATGGCGGACTTCACCGAGCTCGTCACCGCGGCGCACGCGCGCGGCATGCGCATCATCGTCGACCTCGTCATGAACCACTCGAGCGACCAGCACCCGTGGTTCCAGGCGTCGCGCTCCGACCCCGAGGGCCCGTACGGCGACTTCTACGTGTGGTCGGACGACAACACGCGCTACCCCGACGCGCGCATCATCTTCGTCGACACCGAGACGTCCAACTGGACGTTCGACCCCGTGCGCCGCCAGTACTTCTGGCACCGCTTCTTCAGCCACCAGCCGGACCTCAACTTCGAGAACCCGCGCGTCGTCGAGGCGATGCTCGACGTGGCCCGGTTCTGGCTGCGCGCGGGCGTCGACGGGTTCCGCCTCGACGCGGTGCCGTACCTGTTCGAGGCCGAGGGCACCAACTGCGAGAACCTGCCCGAGACCCACGCGTTCCTGCGCACGGTGCGGCGCATGATCGACGAGGAGTTCCCGGGTCGCATCATGCTCGCCGAGGCCAACCAGTGGCCCGAGGACGTCGTCGCCTACTTCGGCACCGAGGACGAGCCCGAGTGCCACATGTGCTTCCACTTCCCCGTGATGCCGCGCATCTTCTTCGCGATCCGCGACCAGCGCGCCACGCAGATCGTCGACATCATGGCCGACACCCCGGCGATCCCCCGCGGCGCCCAGTGGTCGACGTTCCTGCGCAACCACGACGAGCTGACGCTCGAGATGGTCTCCACCGAGGAGCGCGCGTCGATGTACGGGTGGTACGCGCCGGACTCCCGCATGCGTGCCAACGTCGGCATCCGCCGACGCCTCGCACCGCTGCTCGACAACAGCCGCAAGGAGATCGAGCTCGCGCACGCGTTGCTGCTGTCCCTGCCCGGCAGCCCGTGCCTGTACTACGGCGACGAGATCGGCATGGGCGACAACATCTGGCTGCCCGACCGCGACGCGGTGCGCACGCCGATGCAGTGGACGCCCGACCGCAACGCGGGCTTCTCGACGGCCGACCCCGGCAAGCTCTACCTGCCCCTCGTGCAGTCGCTCGTGCACCACTACGGCCACACGAACGTCGAGGCGCAGCTCGCGCAGCCCACGTCGCTCCTGCACTGGGTCCACGGCATGCTCGCGGTCCGTCGCGCCCACCCGGCGCTCGGCCTCGGCGACCTCACGATCGTCCCGTGCGACAACGAGGCGGTCCTCGCCTTCACGCGGACGGCAGGTGACGAGACGCTGCTCGTCGTCGCCAACCTCGCGTCGACCGCGCGTGCGGGCGCCGTCACGGTCCCCGACCTGGCGGGCCGCCCGCTGCGTGACGTGTTCGGCGGCGCACCGCTCGGCGAGGTGGGCGCCGACGGCATCGCCCGGTTCACGCTCGGCTCGCGCGACTTCTACTGGATCGAGGTCGGGCCGCTCGAGCCGGACACGGGTGCGGTGGTATGAGCCGGCTCGTGCGACGGCCCGCCGACGAGCTCGACGTCCTCCTGCTGCGGTCCCTGACGGAGTGGCTCGCCGTGCGGCGCTGGTTCCCGCTCAAGGGCGCGACGGGGGTCGAGCTGACGGTCACCGAGGCACTGCACCTCGACGACGAGCCCGAGGCCGATGCGCGCGAGGTCGCCGGCACGCCGCCCGCCGAGGGCGCCGTCCGCGTGCTGCTCGTCCGCGCCCGACGCGACCTCGCCGAGCACCTCCTGCAGGTGCCGGTCGTGGTCGCACCGCGTGGAGCCGGGATCGACGCCCCCGGCACGATCGCGGTCCTCGCCCGCGACGGCGGGCGTGCGGTCGTCGACGGCGCGGCCCATCCCCGGTTCGTGGCGGCGTGGCTCGACACCGCCGAACGCACCCCCGGGGTGTCGCTCGACGTCGACCCGGCGACCGCCCGCGCGATCACGGGTGAGCAGTCGAACACCTCGGTGCTGCTCGCGGCCGCCCCCGGCGCTGCGCCGACCGCGATGCTCAAGGTGCTCCGCACGCTCGCCCCGGGTGACAACCCCGACATCGACGTCCCCCGCCGGCTCGCCGCGCTCGGCTGGCCGAACGTCCCCGCGCCGATCGCCTGGCTCGAGGGCGACTGGTCCTCCCCCGCCTCGCCCCGCGCCCCCTCCCCCGACACCTCGGCACCGGCCACCTTCCCGGAAGGCATCCCCGCCGCCTCGGTCGACGCGGCCACGCCTGCCACCTCCCCAGCCCACACCGTGCCGCGCGCGTCCGCCGACGCCGCCGTGTCGCGCGCGACCGACCGGCACGGCCATCTCGGCGTGCTCGCCGAGTTCGTCCCCGGCGCCGCCGACGGCTTCGAGCTCGCCTGCGACCTGGCCCGGACGGGTCGGCCGTTCGCCGACCTGACGTTCGAGCTCGGCGCGACGGTCGCGGGGCTGCACGCCGCCCTGCGCGAGGCGTACCCCGTCACGCCGGCGAGCCCCGCCGACGTCGCCGCGTCGATCGCCGACCGCTTCGCCTGGGCCACGGCGGCACTCCCGCGCCTCGCGGGGTACGCGGACGGCGTGGCAGCCGTCCTCGGAGCCGTGCGCGCGCTGCCCGGGGTACCGCCGCGGCAGCGCGTCCACGGCGACCTGCACCTGGGCCAGGTCCTCCGCTCGCCGGACCGCTGGTACGTCCTCGACTTCGAGGGCGAGCCCGCCGCCCCGCTCGAGCTCCGCACGCGACCGGACCTCGCGCTCCGCGACGTCGCCGGCATCCTCCGCTCGATCGACTACGCAGCCGCGGTGGGGGGTCTGCGAGACGCCGACGCCGACGCCTGGACCGCACCGGCCCGTGCCGCCCTCCGCGCCGGCTACGCGCAGTCCGCCACCGACGACCTGAGCCCCGACGCGACGAGCCTGCTCCTCACCGCGCTCGAGCTCGACAAGGCGCTGTACGAGTCCGTCTACGAGGCGCGCAACCGCCCCGACTGGCTCCCGATCCCTCTCGCCGGCCTCGACCGCCTCCTCGCCGCCCGGTCCTGATCCCGACGCGGGTCGGCCGGCACTTCGTCGAACCCTCCCGGCGCCACCATCTGCGGCAACGCACCGACGGTGGTTGGGTAGGACCATGACCGACGCCGCCCTCTCCCCGGTCCCCGTCGACAGCTCGGTGCTCGCCGCCGTCGCTCACGGTGCGTGGTACGACCCGCACGGGATCCTGGGCCCCCACCTCGCCGACGGCGGCCTGACGGTCCGCACGCTGAAGCCGCTGGCCGAGAAGGTCGTCGTCGTGACGTCGGACGGCCGCATCGAGGCGACGCACGAGCAGGACGGCATCTGGGTCGCGCTGCTCGACACGGACACCGTTCCGGACTACCGCATCGAGGTCACGTACGGCGGCACGCCTGCGGTCGTCGACGACCCGTACCGCTACCTCCCGACCGTCCAGGAGCTCGACCGCCACCTCATCCGCGAAGGGCGGCACGAGCAGCTCTGGACCGTGCTCGGCGCCAACCTCCACACCTACCCGAGCGTCTTCGGCGACGCGCGCGGCACGGCGTTCGCCGTCTGGGCGCCCAACGCGCGCGCCGTCCGCGTCGTCGGCGACTTCAACTACTGGCAGGGCGCCACGCACGCGATGCGCTCGCTCGGCGACAGCGGCGTCTGGGAGCTGTTCGTCCCCGGTGTCGACGCGGGCGCCCGCTACAAGTTCGAGCTGCTCGGCCAGGACGGCGGCTGGCGCCAGAAGGCGGACCCCATGGCCCGCGCGACCGAGATCCCGCCCGCGACCGCGTCCGTCGTCGTCGAGTCGTCGTTCACGTGGAGCGACGACGACTGGATGACGCAACGCCGCGGCCGCGACCCGCACACCGGCCCGGTGTCCGTCTACGAGGTCCACCTCGGCTCGTGGCGCCAGGGCCTGTCCTACCGCGAGCTCGCGGAGCAGCTGACCGAGTACGTGGTCGACCTCGGCTTCACCCACGTCGAGTTCCTGCCCGTCGCGGAGCATCCGTTCGGCGGCTCGTGGGGCTACCAGGTCACGTCCTACTTCGCCCCGACGAGCCGGTTCGGCCACCCGGACGACTTCCGCTACCTGGTCGACACGCTCCACCGCGCCGGCGTCGGCGTCATCGTCGACTGGGTGCCGGGCCACTTCCCCAAGGACGACTGGGCGCTCGCGCGGTTCGACGGCACGCCGCTCTACGAGCACCCCGACCCCCTGCTCGGCGAGCAGCCCGACTGGGGCACCTACATCTTCAACTTCGGCCGCGCCGAGGTGCGGAACTTCCTCGTCGCGAACGCGACGTACTGGCTCGAGGACTTCCATGTCGACGGCCTGCGCGTCGACGCCGTCGCCTCGATGCTCTACCTCGACTACTCGCGGCAGGCCGGCCAATGGCGCCCCAACAAGTACGGCGGCCGCGAGAACCTCGATGCGATCGCATTCCTCCAGGAGGCCAACGCCACCGCCTACAAGCGCACCCCCGGCATCATGATGATCGCCGAGGAGTCCACAGCGTGGCCCGGCGTCACCGCGCCCACCGACGGTGGCGGGCTCGGGTTCGGGCTCAAGTGGAACATGGGCTGGATGAACGACACGCTCCGCTACCTGCAGGAGCAGCCGATCCACCGCCGGTACCACCACGGCGAGATCACCTTCTCGATGGTCTACGCGTACTCGGAGCACTACGTCCTGCCGATCAGCCACGACGAGGTCGTCCACGGCAAGGGCTCCGTCTACGGGCGCATGCCGGGCGACCACTGGCAGAAGCTCGCCGGCGTGCGCGCGCTGCTGGCCTACATGTGGACGCACCCCGGCAAGCAGCTCCTCTTCATGGGCTCGGAGTTCGCCCAGCGCGACGAGTGGGCGGAGTCGCGTTCCATCGACTGGTGGAACCTCGAGGACGACGGCCACCGCGGCGTCCAGAACGCGATGCGCGAGCTCAACCGCGTCTACCGGGCCAACCCCGCTCTCTGGCAGCTCGACAACACCCCCGACGGCTTCGAGTGGATCGACTCCGACGACGCGTTCCGCAACACCCTCGCGTACATCCGGAAGGGCGAGCACGTCCCCCCCGTGGCGGTGGTGGTCAACTTCGCCGGCGTCCCGCACGAGGGCTATCGCCTCGCCCTCCCGCGCGGCGGCCGATGGCGCGAGATCTACAACTCCGACTCGGTCGAGTTCGGCGGCTCGGGTGTCGGCAACCTCGGCGCCATCGACGCCGAGGACGTGCCCCACTACGGCCGCCCGTACTCGGCGTCCGTCCGCATCCCGCCTCTCGGTGCGGTCATCTTCCTGGCCGACTGAACGCCCGCCAGAACGCCCCGACTCAGCGCCGATGTCGCGCCCAGGAAATCATCGGACCGCCGGGGCTTGACCCACCTGAAACGCGCTCGACGAAGTCGCTGGAACGCGGCCGAGGCACTCGCGTACGTCGGTGCCGGCGACGCGCCACGGCATCAGGTGGCATCGAACGCCGCGGCGGCATTCGCCGCAACTTCATGCCCGGCGAATGACGCGCCGATCGAGCGCCGGCAACAATCCCGGGGAAACAGAAAGAGCCACCCCGGTGTGGGGTGGCTCTTTCTGAAGGGTGTTCGGCGGCGTCCTACTCTCCCACACCCTGGCGGGTGCAGTACCATCGGCGCTGAAGGGCTTAGCTTCCG
>NZ_JAUCGQ010000003.1 GCF_030362835.1 Cellulomonas alba | reverse complement strand
CGGAAGCTAAGCCCTTCAGCGCCGATGGTACTGCACCCGCCAGGGTGTGGGAGAGTAGGACGCCGCCGAACACCCTTCAGAAAGAGCCACCCCACACCGGGGTGGCTCTTTCTGTTTCCCCGGCATAGTTCGCGTGCGTCTCCCTCCGTTTTTTCAGTGTCGGATCGCGTTGTCTACGGTTCCGTGGCTCGTGATGTGGCGGATACGGCGGGGCTCCGGCTCCTGACGGATCGGCGGACGAGCGAACGTGGAGCCGACGGCCAATGACTGACATGTCTGGGCGCTGGACAGAGGCTTGAAACGGCGGCTGCCCGGCGGGGGGACACGACTGGTGGCTGCGTGTCGTGGCGTCGCGGGTCGCCGCGGCGTTGTCGGGCACGGGCATCCGGTCTGAACGCTGGCGGCGTGAATGCTCGCGTGCAGTCGATTGGGGTGACTGCGGCCGGGGATGAGACCATGAACCGTCGAAAATCGACGCGAGGAGAAGACAGATGAACAGCGACGACCGCGCGACCGGGGCCTCGAGCCCTGATCGAGGCGACGGCTCGAGCGACCGAGGGCCACGCAGCGCCGAGGGCGGCGCTCGTCGTTCCTCGCCGCACCAGGGGGCGGGCCAGGGCGGTCGTTCTTCTTCTCGCGGGACAGGTGGGTCGAGCCCTCGCGGCAGCTCAGGCTCGCGCGGCTACGAGTCGCGCGAGAGCGGCGTCTCGTGGTCGGACGATCGGGGTGGCCGGTCGCAGGGATCGTCTGGCCGCGGAGGTTCCTCGCGCGGGCAGGGATCCTCGCGTTCGTGGGAGGGCTCGTCTGGCGGGACCGGCGGGCGCTCGCGAGGGCCGTCGTCTCGGGCCGGCGGCAGTCGAGCCACTGGCGACGGTCGTTCCGGGGCTGCCTCGCGCGGGGGCTACGGTCAGGGGCCGCGCTCCGGTGGTTCGTCGTCGCCGCGCCGCTCCGACTCGTCGGCTGGCCGCGGCGTGAGTGGGCGCGGCCCGTCAGGAGGCGACCGGCGCACGCAGGGCGAGCGCTCTGATCGAGCGGGCCGGCCCGACGGCGGCGCTGCGTCCGGCCGGGCCGAGGGCCGCGCACCGGGCGGCGAGCGTCGCGAGTACGGCGGCGAGCGGGGTGCGTATCGCGGTGGCGCGGGCGGTCGCGAGTACGACCGCGGCGGCGATCGGCGTGGCCCTGGTGACGGTCCGCAGCAGCGGGAGTACCGCGGCGGCCATGGCGGCGGTGGTGATCGTCGCGGGGACGACGCAGGTGGCGGACGGCGTGAGTACCGGGGCGGCGAGCGACGGGAGCAGGGCTCCGGCGGCGAGCGTCGCGAGTACCGCGGCGGCGGCCAGCGTGACGAGGGGCGCGGGTATGGCGGCCGTCCTGGCGACGGCGCGCGTGACCAGCCGCGCGGGTACGGCGGCCGACCGGGTGACGGCGCGCGTGACGAGGGGCGCGGGTACGGCGGCCGCGCGGGTGCGGGCCGCCCGACATCCGACTACGGCGACCGCCGATCGGGGGCGCCTCGGACCGGTGACCGCGACGAGCGAGGCGCGTCGGGCGGCGGTCGGCCTGCCGGTGGGCGGCCCGGCGCGGGCGACCGCTCCGGTCGACCGGCCGGCGCGTCCCGCGGAACGGGGTACGACAGGCCCCGCGGCGCGAGCGGCGAGCGCCGGGCGGGTGGCGCGCACGGACGGACCGAGCAGCGGCCCTACGGCGAGCGAACGGAGCGCAGCTCTGACCGCGCACCCCGGGTCGAGCGCGTGCCGGCACCGGAGGTGCCCGACGACGTCGTCATCGGTCAGCTCGACCGCACGGTGCGCGCGCGGCTGCGCGGGCTGACGAAGGAGAACGCCGAGGCCGTCGGCCGCCACCTGTTGATGGTCGGGCAGCTCCTCGACGTCGATCCGGAGCTGGCGTACGAGCACGCTCAGGCGGCGGTGCGCCGCGGCGGTCGAGTCGACGTCGTCCGCGAGGCTGCGGGACTCGCGGCATACCGGACGGAGCGCTACGCCGAGGCGCTGCGCGAGCTGCGCACCGTGCGGCGGCTCAACGGCTCGTCGGAGCACCTGCCGGTGATGGCCGACTGCGAGCGAGGGCTCGGCCGGCCGGAGCGTGCCATCGCGCTCGCCGCGGAGCCTGAGGCGGAGACGCTCCCCGGCGAGTCGCGGATCGAGCTGGCGATCGTCGTCAGCGGCGCCCGGCTGGACCTGGGGCAGCCCGAGGCGGCGGTCGCGGTGCTCGACACGGCGCTCGCGCGCTCGGCGAAGGGCGCGGCGGAGGTGCGGGTGGCGCAGGCACGCGCGACGGCGCTCGAGGCGGCCGGACGGGTCGACGAGGCCCGCGCCGAGCTGAGCCGCTACACGCCTGAGCAGCTCGCCGAGTCGTCCGGGGAGATCGAGCTCGACGAGGAGATCGTCGTCTTCGATCTCGATGAGGGCGACGACGAGAGCGGGGAGGCCGACGACGCTGACGCTCGTGAAGGCGCCGCCGCGGCCGAGGTGGTCGACGCCTCGCGCGACGCCGACGACGCGTCTGATGTCGACGTCGCGTCCGATGTCGACGACGCCGCGCCGCACGGCGACGACTCGACCGATGTCGACGACGCCGCGCCGCACGGCGACGACTCGACCGAGGCCGGAGACGGCTCGGGGACGGCCGCGGGTGAGGTCGGGGACGAGGCACGCGACGGGACCGGGGCGTGACGGCGGGGGCGGGGCTCGTCGGGTGCGACGTCGCGCCGGCGGACCGGTTCGACCTGGCGCTCGTGGATCTCGACGGCGTCGCGTACCGCGGCCACGAGCCCATCGACGGTGCGGCCGAGGGGCTGACGAGCGCGCGGACGCGCGGGATGCGGCTCGTGTTCGTCACGAACAACGCGTCGCGCGAACCCGAGTCGGTCGCTGACCAGCTCAGCGACCTCGGCATCCCGGCGCAGGCCGGTGAGGTGATGACCGCCGCGCAGGCGGCGGCCCAGCTGCTGCGCACGCGGCTCCCGCACGGCGCCAAGGTGCTGGTCGTCGGCGGCGCAGGTTTGGTGACGGCGGTGCGACAGGCGGGGTACGTGGTCGTCGACTCGGCGGACGACGAGCCCGACGCCGTGGCGCAGGGATTCGCGCCGGACGTCGGCTGGATGCAGCTGTCCGAGGCCGCGTACGCGGTCGAGCGCGGCGCCTGGTACGTCGCGTCGAACCTCGACCTCAGCATCCCGACCGCTCGCGGCATCGCGCCCGGCAACGGGTCGCTCGTCGGTGCGGTGCGCAACGCGACCGGCGTGACGCCGGACAGCGCGGGAAAGCCGTCGCCGACCATGTACCGGATGGCCGTCGAGCGGGCCGGGGCGCGCGAGACGCTCGTCATCGGCGATCGGCTCGACACGGACCTCGCTGGGGCGCGGGTCGGCGGCTTCGTCGGGCTGCACGTGCTGACGGGCGTCAGCACCGAGCGTGACGACGTGCTCGCCCGGCCCGACGAGCGACCGCACCTGATCGCCGCCGATCTGCGCGGTCTGCTCGTGCCGCACCCCGAGCCGACGGCGGGCGCCGACGGCTGGTGGTCGTGTCGCGACGCGTCGGCACGTGTCAGCGACGGGCGGCTCGAGCTGGGCCGCGGCGGTGGCGACGACGTCGAGGCGCGCCTCGACCGGGTGCGCGCCGCGTGCGCGGCGGCGTGGGCGTACGTCGACGACGGCGGTGAGCTCGACGCGTCCGCGGTGCCCGACCTCACGGTGCGCGGCGACTGACATCGCGCGTGCACCGGCGCGGCGCCTGTGGAGGTGCCGGGCCGGTGTGGGCGGCGGCAGGTACCGTGGGCGCGGCGTCCGGGGACGGGCGGCGGTCGGACGTGGCAGCGGCCCGGCCTGGCGGTGTCGGAGGGGTCGGTGGCCCGTGACGAGCGCCGGCAGCGTCGGCGTCGACGGGCGGGCGGCCGTTCCGTCGCAAGGCGCCGGTGCGTCGTTCCACGCGAGTCCGTGGCCGGCTCCGACCTGCGGTCGGGCTCGGCGAGCGGTGCACGGGTGGCCGGCGACGATCGGACGGCGGCGGTCGGCGGCCAGGCGGCTGGCGCGGCGGTGGGAGTGGCGCCGGGTGGCAGCCAGGACTGGCAGGACGAGGAGAGACAGGTGGACGAGCGGATGACGCTCGCGGACGGTCCGGCGAACGGGCCGGACGCGGGCCGGGACCAGGAGGTCGCGCGCGCGCACGAGCCGGCGGCCGAGGCGGCCACGTCGACGGGCGACGCTGCGGTCGACGAGGCGCTCACCCTGCTCTCCGGGCTCGACGAGCAGCCGCTCCGGGCCCACGTCGCCGCGTTCGACGCGGTGCACGGGGCGCTCCAGGACCGGCTCGCGGACGCCGAGGGCTGACCAGCGTGACCACCCGCCTCGACACCGAGCTCGTGCGCCGCGGGCTGGCCCGCTCGCGCGGCCACGCCGGCGAGCTCATCGCGGCCGGCCGCGTGACTGTCGACGGTGCGCTCGCCGTGCGGAACGCCGCGCAGGTGACGGATGCGGGCGACCTGCGCGTCAGGACCGACGCGGCCGACCCGGGCTACGCGTCGCGCGCGGGCCACAAGCTGGCCGGCGCGCTCGACGCGTTCGAGCCGCACGGGCTGGTCGTCGCGGGGCGCGACTGCCTCGACGCCGGCGCCAGCACGGGCGGGTTCACCGACGTGCTGCTGCGGCGCGGGGCCCGCCACGTGGTCGCGGTCGACGTGGGGCACGGGCAGCTCCTGCCGGAGCTGCGCGACGACGCGCGCGTCGACTCGCGGGAGGGCGTCAACGTCCGAGACCTGCAGCCGGACGAGATCCAGCCGGTGCCCGAGCTCGTCGTCGCCGACCTGTCGTTCATCTCGCTCACGCTCGTGCTGCGCCCGCTCGCCGAGGTGGCGACCGACGACGCGGACCTGCTCGTCATGGTCAAGCCGCAGTTCGAGGTGGGCCGGGAGCGGCTCGGGTCCGGCGGCGTCGTGCGCGACGCGGGGCTCCAGTCGCAGGTCGTGCAGGGCGTCGCGCGTGCCGCGGGGGAGCTGGGTCTCGGCGTCCACGGCGTCGAGCCGAGCGTGTTGCCCGGTCCAAGCGGCAACGTCGAGTTCTTCCTGTGGCTGCGCCGCGGAACGCAGGGCACCGTGTCGGCGGCCCAGATCGACGCCGTCGTGAGAGGTGCGTCGTGAGCCGGCGCGCGCTCGTGGTCGTGCACCACGGGCGGCCCGAGGCCGTCACCGCGACGGACGAGGTGCTCCGCGAGCTCGAGCAGGCGGGCGTCGAGGCGCAGATCGCGCCGGACGACGGGCTCGCGACCGAGCTCGAGCCGTTCGACCTCGCGATCGTGCTCGGCGGCGACGGCACGATCCTGCGTGCGGCCGAGCTGACCCGCGGCACCGATGTGCCGTTGCTGGGGATCAACCTCGGCCACATCGGCTTCCTGGCGGAGGCCGAGCGCGACGACGTCGGCGTGGCCGTCCGGCGGCTGACGGCGGGCGACTTCGAGGTCGAGGAGCGCACGACGATCGAGGTCCGCGTGCTGCACCCGGACGGCTCGGAGCAGCGCGACTGGGCGTTGAACGAGGCCGCGCTCGAGAAGGTCGACCGGTCGCGCATGCTCGAGGTCGTCACCGAGGTCGACGGTCACCCGCTGTCGTCCTTCGGCTGCGACGCCCTGGTCGCGGCGACGTCGACCGGCTCGACCGCGCACGCGTTCTCGGCCGGCGGCCCGGTCGTGTGGCCGGACGTCGACGGGATGATCCTCGTGCCGATCGCCGCGCACTCGCTGTTCGCGCGGCCGCTCGTCGTGGGACCGCGCAGCGTGCTCGCGGTCGAGGTGCTGGAGCGGTCGCCGGCGCCCGGGACCGTGACGTGCGACGGCCGTCGGCGGCTCGAGGTGCCGCGCGGCGCGCGCATCGAGGTGCGGCGCAGCCACCTCCCGGTGCGACTCGCGCGGCTCTCCCCGGCACCGTTCACCACGCGGCTCGTCAACAAGTTCGCGCTGCCGGTGCGCGGCTGGCGGGGTGGCGCGGGTTCGACGGAGGCCGACCGGTGATCGAGGAGATCCGCATCGAGAACCTCGGCGTGATCGGTCGCGCCCAGGTCGAGCTCGGGCCGGGCCTCACCGTGCTCACGGGCGAGACGGGCGCCGGCAAGACGATGGTGCTGACGGCGCTCGGCCTGCTGCTCGGCGGCAAGGCGGACCCCGGCACGGTCCGCACGGGCGCGACGTCGGCGGCGGTGGAGGGCCGGGTCCGCCTGGACGCGGCCGACGACGCGCTCGCGCGCGCGGTCGACGCCGGCGCCGAGGTCGACGAGGACGGCAGCCTGCTCGTGGTCCGCACGGTCACCGCGCCGAGCGGCGAGGCCGCCGGGCGCTCGCGCGCGTACGTGGGCGGTCGGTCGGTGCCGCAGGCGGTGCTCGGCGAGCTCGCCGACGCGCTCGTCACCGTGCACGGCCAGTCCGACCAGGCTCGGCTGCGTTCACCCGCGCACCAGCGGGAGGCGCTCGACGCGTTCGTCGGCGGCCAGCACGGCGCCACGCTCGAGCAGTACCGCGCGGCGTGGGCCGAGCGCGGGCGGGTGGATGCCGAGCTGGCCGAGCTCGTGGACCGCGCGCTCGACCGCTCGCGCGAGGCGGAGCTGCTGCGGCTCGGTCTGGCCGAGGTCGAGCGGGTCGACCCGCAGCCGGGGGAGGACGTCGCGCTCGGGGACGAGATCGAGCGGCTCGCGCACGCCGAGGACCTCCGCGCGGCGGCGGCAGGTGCGCACGCGGCGCTCGTGGGTGAGGACGACGGCGCGGGCGAGTCCGTCGCCGCGGTGGACGCGATCGAGCACGCGCGGCGCTCCCTCGAGCAGGCCGCGAGCCATGACCCGGTGCTCGGCGCGCTCGCGACGCGCGTGGCCGAGGCCGGCTACCTGCTCGCGGATGCCGCGGCCGAGCTGTCGGCGTACGTCGACGACCTGCAGGCCGATCCGGCGCGGCTCGACGTGGCGCAGCGGCGCCGTGCCGAGCTCACGACGCTGACCCGCAGCTACGGGAGCGACGTCGCCGAGGTCCTCGCGTGGGCGGACGACGCCGGCCGTCGGCTGCTCGCACTCGAGGGGGGCGACGCGCGGATCGAGGCGCTGCGGGAGCGGCGCTCGGAGCTCGACACCGAGCTGGCCGTGCTCGCCGACGGCATCACCGCCGCACGGACCGAGGCCGCCGAGCGGCTCGCGAAGGTCGTGACCGAGGAGCTCGCGGGGCTCGCCATGACGGGTGCGCGCCTGACAGCGGTCGTCGAGCCTGCCGAGGAAGCCGGACCGCACGGTGCCGACCGGGTGGAGATGCTGCTCGAGCCGCACGCCGGTGCGCCGGCCCGTCCGCTCGGCCGCGGCGCGTCGGGCGGCGAGCTCTCGCGCGTCATGCTCGCCATCGAGGTCGCGCTCGCGACGGCGGAGGGGTCGGGGGCGCCCGGCACGTTCGTGTTCGACGAGGTCGACGCGGGCGTGGGCGGACGAGCGGCGGTGGAGGTCGGGCGCAGGCTCGCGGAGCTGGCGCGTGGCTCGCAGGTGCTCGTCGTCACGCACCTCGCGCAGGTCGCGGCGTTCGCGGATCGGCACCTCGTCGTGACCAAGTCGACGGCCGACGGCGTCGACGTCGTCACCGAGTCGGATGTGCGTCTCGTCACGGCGGACGAGCGTGTGCGCGAGCTGGCCCGCATGCTCTCGGGCAGCGAGGACTCGGAGGCGGCGCGCACGCACGCCGCGGAACTGCTGGAGGCCTCGTCCGTGGGACGATGACCCCCGATGAGAGCCTCCCTGCGTCGCCGCACGTCCAGCCCTGCCCCCGGAGTCGTGTCCGGTCCGGGACGCGTCGACCGACGGACCAAGTCGCTGACGAAGCGTCTGCGCCCTGGTGACGTCGCGGTCATCGACCACCTCGACCTCGACCGCGTGTCGGCCGAGGCGCTGGTGGCGTGCCAGCCCGTCGCCGTCCTCAACGCGGCGCGCTCCACGTCGGGCCGCTACCCGAACCTCGGGCCCGACATCCTCGTGTCGGCCGGGGTCCCCCTGATCGACGACCTCGGGCCCGACGTGATGACGATCGGCGAGGGCCACGAGGTTCGCGTCGACGGCGCGTGCGTGTACGTGGGCGAGACCCTCGTCGCGGAGGGCGTCGCACAGACCCCCGAGTCCGTCGCCGCCACGATGGAGGAGGCGCGGGCGGGCCTGTCCGTCCAGCTCGAGTCGTTCGCGGCGAACACCATGGACTACCTGCGGCGCGAGCGCGACCTGCTGCTCGACGGCGTCGGCGTGCCCGACGTGTCGACGCAGATCGATGGCCGCCAGGTGCTGATCGTGGTGCGCGGGTACCACTACAAGGAGGACCTGGTCACGCTGCGGCCGTACATCCGCGAGTACCGGCCGGTGCTCATCGGGGTCGACGGCGGCGCGGACGCGATCCTCGAGGCGGGCTGGAAGCCCGACATGATCGTCGGCGACATGGACTCGGTGTCCGACCGGGCCCTGACCTGCGGCGCCGAGATCGTGGTGCACGCGTACCGCGACGGACGGGCCCCCGGCCTCGCCCGCGTCGAGCAGCTCGACGTGCCGCACGTCGTGTTCCCCGCCACCGGCACGAGCGAGGACGTCGCCATGCTCCTGGCCGACGACAAGGGCGCCGAGCTGATCGTCGCCGTCGGCACGCACGCCACGCTCGTCGAGTTCCTCGACAAGGGCCGCTCCGGCATGGCGAGCACCTTCCTGACGCGGCTGCGCGTGGGCGGCAAGCTCGTGGACGCCAAGGGCGTCTCGCGGCTCTACCGCCAGCGCATCTCGAACGTGCAGCTCACGCTGCTCGTCCTCGCGGGCCTGCTCGCGCTCGGCGTCGCGCTCGCGTCGACCGCAGCGGGCCAGACGCTGATCGAGCTGATCGGCGCGCGCTTCGACGACTTCACGTCCTGGGTCGGGAAGCTGTTCGGCGGCTGAGCGCCGCCCCCCGACCGCACCCCAGCCGACCTCGGAGAACCTGTGATCGACTTCCGCTACCACGTCGTCTCGCTCATCTCGGTGTTCCTGGCGCTCGCCGTGGGCATCGCGCTCGGCGCCGGACCGCTCAAGGAGACGATCGGCGACACCCTGACCGGCCAGGTGCAGCAGCTCCGCAGCGAGAAGGACGACCTGCGCACGCAGCTCGACGGCGCGAACGGCGACCTCGCCGACGCGACCACGTACATCGACGCGACCGCGGGCCGGATGCTGCCGGGCTCGCTGCCCGGCCGCCGGGTCGCCGTGGTGCTCCTCGGCGACGTGCCGGCGAAGCAGCACGGCGCGATCGACGACCGGCTGGGGCAGGCGGGCGCGACGGTCTCTGCCGAGGTGACGCTCGGCGCGTCCTGGACCGACCCGGGCCAGCGGTCGTACCGCCAGGCGCTGGTCAGCCAGATGCTCCCGCACCTGCAGATCGCGCCGGACGCGGCGGCGAGCGCCGAGGAGCAGCTCGCCACGGCGCTCGTCGAGGGGCTCGTGCAGAGCGACCCGGCGGACCCGGACAAGCTGAGCGACGACGCGCACGACGTGCTGGACATCCTGTCGTCGAAGAGCGCCGGCACACCGCTGATCGCGGTGAAGAAGGAGGTCGCGGCACCCGCGGACGCCGTCGTGGTGATCGCCGTGCCGACGGAGGCGAGCACAGGCCAGACCCAGGCGAGCCCCGCGCCGTCCACCGAGACCGTCGCCGCTCAGCTCGCGGTCGTCGTGGCGGCGCAGCGGTACTCGACCGGCGCGGTGCTCGCGGACGGACCGCGCGGCTCGGACAGCCTGACGGACGCCGTCCTGTCCGACGACACCCTCTCCGACACCGTGACCACGGTGTCGAGCACCGACGAGGTGCCGGGCCAGGTCTCCGTGCCGCTCGCGCTCGCGGCCCGTATCGCCGCCGTCAACGGGCACTACGGCTTCGGCTCCGACGAGACGCCGCTGCCGCCCCCGGCCGAGCTCCAGCCGATCAACCGGGTTCCCTCGTCGGACCAGGGCGTCACGGTGCCGCCGACGTCGAAGCCGACCCCGACCCACGGCAGCAAGGGATGACGCGTCGCCTGCTGGCCGCGGCGACGGCAGCGGCCGTCACGTCGGCGGTCCGGCGTCGCCTGGCTGACACCACGCCGGGTGGCGCGGAGCGCTGGACGCGCACCAACCACCGCGGCGAGCCCGTCAGCATGCTCGAGGGGCCGGCCGTCGCGGCCGGTCTCGTGGCCGGCGCCGTGGTCGGCGCTCCGTCGGCGCGTGCGGCGGCGGCGCTCGCGCTCGCGACGGGCGCGGGTGCCGCCTTCGGCGTCGTCGACGACCTGGCCGAGGACCGCACCGCGACCCGGAAGGGACTGCGCGGCCATCTCGGCGCGCTCGCCCGCGGCGAGGTGACGACGGGTGGGCTCAAGGTGCTCGGCATCGGTGCGGGCGCGCTGCTGGCCGCGGCCGTCGCGACGCCGCGTCACCGCCCGGGCGGCGCGTCCCGGTCCGCCGTCGGCTGGGCCGCGGACGTCGCGGTCTCGGGCGCGCTCGTGGCGGCGTCCGCCAACCTGGTCAACCTGCTCGACCTGCGCCCCGGTCGCGCACTGAAGGCGGTCGGGATCGCCGCGGGGCCGCTCGCGCTCGGCGGTCCGGCCGCGGCGCCCGCCGCCGCGATGCTCGGCGCTGTGGCCGCCGCGGCGCCCGCCGACCTCGCGGAGAGCGACATGCTCGGCGACGGTGGCGCGAACGCGCTTGGCGCGGCGCTCGGCACCGCGCTCGTCATCGGTGCCCCGCGTCCCGTGCGGATCGCGGCGCTGGCGGGGGCCGTGGCACTCACCGTCGCGAGCGAGCGCGTCTCGTTCACGCAGGTCATCGAGCGCACGCCCGTGCTGCGGGACATCGACGGCTGGGGTCGTCGACCCGCCGTCACATGAGCCCCGCCGTGAGGCGCGCGCTCGGCGGCCTCGCCGGGGCCGCCGCCATGATCGCCGCCATCACGGTGGTGAGCCGGCTGCTCGGGTTCGCGCGGTGGCTGGTGCAGGCGCACGCGTTCGGCACGGGCGGGATCGGCGGCGCGTACAACGCCGCGAACACGCTGCCCAACGTCCTCTTCGAGGTCGCCGCCGGCGGTGCGCTCGCAGGTGCCGTCGTCCCCCTGCTCGCGCTGCCGATCGCGCGGCACGCGAAGCGCGACGTCGACGCCATCGCCTCCGGCGCTCTCGGGTGGACGCTGCTGGTGCTCGTGCCGGTGGGCGGGCTGCTCGCCGCGCTGTCGGGACGGATCGCCGCGGTCTGGCCCGGGGACGACCTGACGGGCGCGCAGCGTGACCTGCTCCAGATGTTCGTGCTCGTCTTCTCGATCCAGGTGCCGATGTACGGCGTCGCGGTGCTGCTCTACGCGGTGCTCCAGGCGCACAAGCGGTTCTTCTGGCCGGCGTTCGCGCCCGTCATGTCGTCGGTCGTGGTGATCGCGACGTACGTCGTGTACGCCGCGGCGTCCGGAGGCGAGCGAAACGACCCCGCGGCCGCCGGTGACGCCGCGCTGAACGTGCTCGCGTGGGGGACGACTCTCGGGGTCGCGGCCATGTGCCTGCCGATGTTCGTGCCGGTGCACCGCCTCGGTGTCCGGCTGCGACCGACGCTGCGCTTCCCGCCCGGCGTCGGGCGGCGGCTCGCGTCGCTCGCGTTCGCCGGAGTCGGCTCGCTCGTGGCGCAGCAGCTCGCTCTCCTCGTCGTGCTGCTGACGTCGTTCGCGCGCGGTTCGAAGGGCACGTTCTCGGTGTTCCTGTGGACGCAGCAGGTGTACCTGCTGCCCTACGCCGTCCTCGTGGTGCCGCTCGCGACGTCGACGTTCCCGCGGATGGCCGCGCGTGCCGCGCAGGGACGTCACGCCGAGTTCGCCCGCATGGCGTCGGGCACGACGCGGGCCGTGCTCGCGGCGGCGACGCTCGGCGGTGCGGCGGTCGCCGCGGCCGCTCCGGCGGTGGCGGACGTCTTCGGCTCCGTCGCCAGGGACCCCTCGGGTGTCGCGGGGATGGCGCCGGCGCTCACGGCGATGATCCCCGGTCTCCTCGGCTTCGCGGTGATGTTCCACGCCTCGCGCTCGCTGTACGCGCTCGAGCGGGGGCGTGCCGCGGTGGCGGCGAACGTCGCAGGGTGGGGGACCGCCGCCGTCGCGACCGTCGTCGCGGCGGTCGTCGCGACGCCGGACGGGCACGACGGTGCCGCGACGCTCACCGCGCTCGGCGTGGCGAGCTCGATCGGCATGCTGGTCGGTGGTGTCGTCGTCGTCGTCGCGCTGCGCCGGGCCGGCGGCGCGGGCGTGACGAGCGGGTTCACGCGGACGCTGCCCGTGCTCCTCGTCGGGGGCGCCGTCGGAGCCGTCGCCGGTCGGTGGGTGTGCGACGAGGTCGCCGCGCTCGTCGGTCACGACGTCGTGTCGGCGATCGGCGCGGCTGCGGGTGGCGGCGTGGTCGCGGCGCTCGTGGTCGCCGTCGCCATCGCGGTCGGCGACCGCGGCACGGTGCGGGACCTGCGCGCGGTCGAGTCGCAGCCCGCGCCCGCCGGCTTCGCCGCCTCGACGCCCGACGAGTCGGTCTCGCAGTCCTGATCCTGCCCTTGCGCCTGACGGGGCCGGTGCGTCGCGCGTTCGACGCGAGAGCCACCGGCGGTGGGCGCGCGGGTGGCCCGACTCACCCCAAGGTCCCGGCAGTAGTTCCGGATCGTCGGATAGGGTGGAACCCCGTGACAGAGCGCGCGCATCGACTCTCCGGGCGGTCGGACTCCACGACCCGGCACATCTTCGTCACGGGGGGCGTCGCCTCCTCTCTGGGCAAGGGCCTGACGGCGAGCAGCCTCGGCCGGCTCCTCCGCTCCCGCGGCCTTCGGGTCACGATGCAGAAGCTCGACCCGTACCTCAACGTCGACCCGGGCACGATGAACCCGTTCCAGCACGGCGAGGTCTTCGTCACCGAGGACGGCGCCGAGACGGACCTCGACGTCGGCCACTACGAGCGGTTCCTCGACGTGAACCTCGTGGGCTCGGCGAACGTGACGACCGGCCAGGTCTACTCGCACGTGATCGCCAAGGAGCGTCGCGGCGAGTACCTCGGCGACACCGTGCAGGTCATCCCGCACATCACGGACGCGATCAAGGAGCGCATGCGCGCGCAGGCGTCCGACGAGGTCGACGTGATCATCACGGAGATCGGCGGCACGGTCGGCGACATCGAGTCGCAGCCCTTCCTCGAGGCCGCCCGCCAGGTCCGCCACGACCTCGGCCGCGACAACGTCTTCTTCCTGCACGTCTCGCTCGTGCCGTACATCGGCCCGTCGGGCGAGCTCAAGACGAAGCCGACGCAGCACTCGGTCGCCGCGCTGCGCTCGATCGGCATCCAGCCCGACGCGATCGTCCTGCGCTGCGACCGGGACGTCCCGGAGGGCACCAAGCGCAAGATCGCGCTGTTCTGCGACGTCGACGTCGAGGGCGTCGTCACCGCCAAGGACGCGCCGTCGATCTACGACATCCCGCGTGTGCTGCATGCCGAGGGCCTCGACGCCTACGCGGTGCAGCGACTGGGCCTGCCGTTCCGCGACGTCGACTGGAGCGGCTGGGACGCGCTGCTGCACCGCGTCCACGAGCCGTCGAGCCAGGTCGAGGTCGCGCTCGTCGGCAAGTACATCGACCTGCCGGACGCGTACCTCTCGGTGACCGAGGCGCTGCGCGCGGGCGGGTTCCACCACGACGCCAAGGTCACGATCCGCTGGGTGCGCTCGGACGACTGCGCGACGCCCGAGGGCGCGCGGCTCGCGCTCGAGGGCGTCGACGCGGTGCTGATCCCCGGCGGCTTCGGCGTGCGCGGCATCGAGGGCAAGCTCGGGGCGCTGCGCTGGTCGCGAGAGAACCTCGTGCCGACCCTCGGCATCTGCCTCGGCCTGCAGTGCATGGTCATCGAGTACTCGCGCACGGTGCTCGGCTTCGAGGGCGCGTCGTCGTCCGAGTTCGACGAGGACACCGCCTACCCCGTGATCGCCACGATGGAGGAGCAGCTCGCGATCGTCGGCGGCGCCGGCGACCTGGGCGGCACGATGCGGCTCGGTGCGTACGACGCGGTGCTCGCGGACGGCTCGATCGTGGCCGAGGTCTACGGGTCGACGAAGGTCTCCGAGCGGCACCGCCACCGGTACGAGGTGAACAACGCGTACCGCGACAAGCTCGAGGAGGCCGGCCTGGTCGTCTCGGGGGTGTCGCCGGACCGGTCGCTCGTCGAGTTCGTCGAGCTGCCGCGCGACGTGCACCCGTACTACGTGTCGACGCAGGCGCACCCCGAGTTCAAGTCGCGCCCGAACCGCGCGCACCCGCTGTTCGCGGGCCTGGTGGGCGCGGCGCTCGAGCAGCAGCGGGCCTCGTGACGGTCGCGGACCGCCCCACCGAGCACCCGGTGGTGGAGCACACGCTGCTCCACCGGGGGCGGGTGTGGGACCTGGTCAGCGACACCGTCGACCTCGGCGCGAGCCAGGTGGTCCGCGAGTACGTCGACCACCCGGGTGCGGTCGCGGTCGTCGCGCTGGACGACGACGACCGGGTGCTGCTGCTCTCGCAGTACCGGCACCCGGCGCGCGCCGAGCTGTGGGAGCCGCCCGCGGGGCTGCTCGACGTCGACGGCGAGCCGCCGGTCGCGGCCGCCGTGCGAGAGCTCGCCGAGGAGGCCGACCTGCGCGCGGCCTCGTGGTGGCGCCTGGTGGAGTTCTTCACGACGCCGGGCGGCTCGGACGAGCGGATCGTCGTCTTCCTGGCACGCGGCCTCACACCGGTGCCCGACGGCGAGCGGTACGAGCGGGTGGACGAGGAGGCCGGGATGGTGCCGGTCTGGGTGCCGCTCGACGACGCGGTCGAGGCCGCGCTCACCGGACGGCTGCAGAGCCCGACCGCGGTGACGGGCATCCTCGCCGCAGCGGCGGCGCGCGCCCGCGGGTGGGGAACCCTCGCGCCCGTCGAGGGCTGACGCGTCAGGCGTCGGGGCGGCCGTCGGTGGGCCGAGCGAGCCCTGACGACGCCTCGGGCCCGGCCGCCGGCTCGGCCCATGCCACGTCGAGGTGCGCGACCCTGGTCTCGCGCTGGACGAGGTACCGGTCGTCCTCCGGGTAGAACACCGCGGCGCCGATGTCCTCGCCCGCGAACGCCGTGATGTCCGCCCGCGAGCTCCACAGGGAGATCGTGCGGACCTCCGTGCGGCCGCCGTCGAGGTCGCGATAGAGCAGCGCCGCCGCGAGGTTCCCGGGCGTCTCGCGGTACTCGCGCAGGCCGGTGCGCTCGAGGTAGGCGCGGTAGGAGTCGCGGTCCTCGGTGCGGATCCAGCCGCGCCAGCTGCGCAGGACGGGCACGCCTGACGCCGGGTGGTGCCGTTCGCCGGCGCCGGGCCGGGCGGACGGGCCGAGCCGGCCCACCCGGCCCGGCACGTCGTCGGGGCGCGTCGCTGGGCTCACCGGCTCGTCGAGTGGCGGTACTGCGCGTTCGCCACCGGCACGAAGACCACCAGGAACACCAGGACCCAGATGCTCGTGTAGAGCTCGGGGTGCTGCAGCGGCCAGCCCGTCGGCTTCGGCGTGCCGGGCGGGATGTTCCCGAACAGCTCGCGCGCCGCCTGCGTCACCGTCGAGACCGGGTTCCACTCCGCGATCGTCCGCAGCGGGCCGGGCAGGCTCTCGAGCGGCACGAACGTGTTCGCGATGAACGTGAGCGGGAAGATCACGATGAAGCTCGCGTTGTTCACGACCTCGGGGCTCGGCACGAGCATGCCGATCCACGCGAACACCCACGAGATGGAGTACGCGAACAGGATGAGCAGCAGGTAGCCGCCGGCGGCCTCCCAGAACGACGTGTGGATCCGCCAGCCGACCAGCAGGCCGGTCAGCGACATGACGATCAGCACCAGGACGTTGTTCACGACGTCGGACAGCGTGCGGCCCGTGAGGACGGCGGACGGTGCCATGGGCAGCGACCGGAACCGGTCGATGATCCCCTTCTTGACGTCCTCCGCCAGGCCGGCGCCCGTGATCGTCGCGCCGAAGATGACGGTCTGGGCGAAGATGCCCGCCATGAGGTACTCGCGGTAGAGCTCGGGATCGGCGTCGCCGCCCGGCACGGAGATCGCGCCCCCGAACACGTACGCGAACAGCAGCACGAACATGATCGGCGAGAGCGTCGTGAAGACCAGCAGGTCCGGCACGCGCTTGATCTTGATGATGTTCCGCTTCGCGACGACGTTGGCGTCGCTCAGGACCGTCAGGGCGCTCATCGGCGGGCTCCGCTCGTCTCCAGCTGATCGTTCTCGTCCTCCTGCGTCGCGCGTCCCGTCAGCGCCAGGAACACGTCGTCGAGCGTCGGCCGCCGCAACCCCACGTCGTCGAGCCCGATCTGCTCGGCCTCGAGCCGGCGCAGCGCCTCCGACAGCACCTCGGGTCCGCCCGAGACGGGCATGACGAACGCGCGGCGTCCTTCGTCGACCGTCGGCGTCCCGACGCCCAGCGGCTCGAGCACCTCGCGCGCCCGCGCCAGCCGCGTCGCGTCCTGCACGACCAGCTCGAGGCGCTCGCCGCCGACCTGGCGCTTGAGCTCGTCCGACGTGCCCTGCGCGATGACGCGACCGTGGTCGATGACGACGATCTCGTCCGCGAGCAGGTCGGCCTCCTCGAGGTACTGCGTGGTGAGCATGACGGTGGTGCCGCCCTTCGCGAGCGTCTGGATCACGTCCCACATGTCCGTGCGGCCGCGCGGGTCGAGCCCGGTGGTCGGCTCGTCGAGGAAGAGCACCGGTGGGTCGGCGACGAGCGCACCGGCCAGGTCGAGGCGGCGACGCATGCCGCCCGAGTAGGTGCGGGCGGGCCGGTCCGCGGCGTCCTCGAGCCGGAAGGACGCGAGCAGCTCGCGCGCCCGCGCCTGCGCTCGTTTGCGGCCGAGGTGGTAGAGCCGCCCGACCATCTCGAGGTTCTCGTACCCCGTGAGGTACTCGTCCACGGCCGCGTACTGGCCCGAGAGGCCGATCTTGCGGCGCACGGCGGACGGCCGCGCCAGCACGTCGACCCCCGCGACCTCGGCGCTGCCCGCGTCCGGCCGCAGGAGCGTCGTGAGGATGCGCACGGTCGTCGTCTTGCCCGCCCCGTTCGGGCCGAGCAGCCCGAGCACGGAGCCCGTGGGCACGACGAGGTCCACGCCGTCGAGCGCCGTCACGTCCTTGTACTTCTTGACCAGTCCTCTGGCCACGATCGCGTCGGTCATGGTTGCGAGGCTAGATGTGACCTCTGACACACCCCAAGACGGTTTCCGGCCGGATCGCCGCGGCTTCGCTACAGGCGGAAGTTGAAGACGCCCTCGTCGAAGTGGCCGTAGGCCGCGTAGTCGAGCAGGTCGTAGAGCTGCGCCCGGGTCTGCATCCGGTCGAGCAGCCCCTCCTGCGTGCCCGACTCGAGGATCTCGTCGAGGCCCGCGGACGCGGCCCCCATGGCGAGTCGCAGCAGCGTGACCGGGTAGATCACGATGTTCATGCCGAGGTCGGTCAGCTGCTGCGCGGTGAGGAGCCGGCCCTTGCCGAACTCCGTCATGTTCGCCAGGAGCGGCACGTCGAGCGCGGCGCGGAACGCCGCGAACTCCTCGGGACCGGCGAGGGCCTCGGGGAACACCGCGTCGGCACCCGCGTCCACCAGGGCACGCGCACGGTCGATCGCCGCGTCGAGCCCCATCACCGCGCGCGCGTCGGTGCGGGCGACCACGAGGAAGTCGGGGTCGCGCCGCCCGTCGACCGCGGCACGGATGCGGCGCAGCGCGGTCTCGTCGTCGACGACGTCCTTCCCGTCGAGGTGCCCGCAGCGCTTCGGGTTCACCTGGTCCTCGATGTGGCACCCCGCGAGGCCCGCGTCCTCGAGCCCCTGGACCGTGCGCGCGACGTTCATCGGCTCGCCGAAGCCGGTGTCCGCGTCGACGAGCGCGGGCAGGTTCGTCATGCGCGCGATCTGCCCGGCGCGCGCGGTGACCTCGGTCGCGGTCGTCAGGCCGATGTCGGGCAGCCCGAGGTCGGCGGACAGGACCGCGCCCGAGACGTAGACGCCGTCGAACCCCTTGCTCTCGATCAGGCGCGCCGACAGCGGGTTGAACGCCCCCGGCAGGCGGAGCAGGCGGCCGGACGCGAGCGCGTCGCGGAAGATGCGGCGCTTGTCGGCCGCCGGCGTGGTCGCGTACAGCATCAGAACAGCCCTTCAGGCGTGGAGCTCGCGTCGAGAAGGCCGGGGCGCGCGACGACCGTGAGGCCCCCGAGCTCGTCGGGCCGCAGGTCCGGCAGCCGCTGCGCGACGTCGAGGAAGCGGTCGACCTCGGCGTCGTCGAGAGCGCCGACGGCGAGCGTCCGGAGCTTGCCGACGTAGTCGTCGCGTGCGAACGGGTGCGCGCCGAGCGGGTGCGCGTCGGCGACCGCGAGCTCGGCGGCCACGACCTCGCCGCTCGTCGTCGTGACCTCGACGCGGCCGCCGTAGCCGCGCTCGGCCGGGTCGGCCGCGTGGTAGCGGGCGGTCCACGCGGGGTCCTCGGTCGTCGTGACCTTGTGCCACAGCGCGACCGTGTCCGGGCGGCCGGCACGCTCGGGCGCGTACGAGTCGACGTGGTGCCACGTCCCGTCCTGCAGCGCGACCGTGAAGATGTACGGGATCGAGTGGTCGAGCGTCTCGCGCGACGCCGTCGGGTCGTACTTCTGCGGGTCGTTCGCGCCCGAGCCGATCACGTGGTGCGTGTGGTGCGACGTACGGATGAGGATCGACGCGACGTTCGCCGGGTCCGCGAGGTCGGGGCGCTCGCGGTGCAGCCGGCGGGCGAGGTCGATGAGCGCCTGCGCCTGGTACTCGGCGGAGTGCTGCTTGGTGTAGGTGTCGAGGATCGCCGTCCTCGGCTCGCCCGCGCCCGGCAGCGGGACGTCGTACGACGCGTCCGGCCCGTCGAGCAGCCACGCGACCACGCCGTCCTCGCCCTCCCAGATCGGGTTCGGCGACGTCTCGCCCCGCATGGCGCGGTCGACGGCCTCGATCGCGACCTTGCCCGCGAACGCCGGCGCGTACGCCTTCCAGCTCGAGATCTCGCCCTTGCGGGACTGCCGCGTCGCCGTCGTGGTGTGCAGCGCCTGGCCCACCGCGTGGAACGTCACCTCGGGCGGCAGCCCGAGGAGCGTGCCGAGGCCCGCGGCGACCGACGGGCCGAGGTGCGCGACGTGGTCGATGCGGTGCTTGTGCAGGCTGATCGCCCGGACGAGGTCGACCTGGACCTCGTACGCCGTCGCGATCGCCCGCACCAGGTCGGCACCCGTCCGGCCTGTGTGCTGCGCGACCGCGACCAGTGGCGGGATGTTGTCGGCCGGGTGCGAGTAGTCCGCCGCGAGGAACGTGTCGTGGAAGTCGAGCTCGCGGACGGCGACGCCGTTGGCCCACGCGGCCCACTCGGGTGCGACCCGCACGCCGGGCTCGACACCGGAGACCGTCGCGCCGTGCCGGCTGCCGCCCGGGTGCGGGTGGGCGAGCGCCTGGGCGCGCGCTGCCGCCGCGGGGGCACGGGTCAGCGACGCCGCCGTGACGGCCGCGTTGTCGATGACGCGGTTGACGATCATCGCGGTGACGTCGTCCGGCACGGGCACCGGGTCGGCTGCGAGCTCGGCGATCGCCCACGCGAGCTGGTCGGCGCGGGGGAGCCGGTCGGCGCTCGGGTGGACGCGCAGGTGGTGGGTGCGGGGCATGCGCCTCCGTCCGGGTCGGGCCGCAGCGTCGGTGCGGCGGGCTCGCGCCGGCGTGCAGGGACGTCGGCGCCGAGCCGAGGCTAGTCGGCGCGCGCGGCGGGGAGCTCGCGGCGCGGCGGGCCGTCGTACTGGCTGAGCGGCCGGATCAGCGCGTTCGACCCGAGCTGCTCCATGACGTGCGCCGTCCACCCGACCACGCGGCTCGCGGCGAACAGCGGCGTGAACGTGGGGGTGTCGAAGCCGATCAGGTTGTACGCCGGTCCGGTCGGGTAGTCGAGGTTGGGCAGGATCCCGGTGCGGTCGGCCATCGCCTGCTCGAGCGCGACGTACAGCTCGAGCAGGTCGGGTCGGTCGTAGTGGTCGACGAGCCGGTCGAGCGCGCGCCGCATGGTCGGCACGCGGGAGTCGCCGTTCTTGTAGACGCGGTGCCCGAACCCCATGACCTTGCGCTTGGCGGCGAGCTCGCCGTCGAGCCACTCCGCGGCTCGGTCGGCGGAGCCGATCTGCGCGAACGTCGCCATGACGGCCTCGTTCGCGCCCCCGTGCAGCGCACCCTTGAGCGCGCCGACCGCGCCCGTGACGGCCGAGTGCAGGTCGGCGAGCGTCGATGCGATGACGCGAGCGGTGAACGTCGACGCGTTGAACGAGTGCTCGGCGTACAGGATCATCGACACCTCGAACGCCCGGACGACGACCGGGTCGGGCACCTCGCCGAAGGTCATCCACAGCGCGTTCTCCGCGTAGCCGAGGTCGTCCCGCGCGGGCACCGGCTCCTCGCCGCGACGCCGCCGCTGGTCGAGCGCCACGACGCCGGGCAGCTGCGCGAGCAGGCGCAGCGACTTGGCGAGGTTCGCCTCGCGCGAGGGGTCCTCGGCGGTCGGGTCGTGCGCGCCGATCACGCTCACGGCGGTGCGCACGACGTCCATCGGGTGGCAGGTCGTCGGCAGCGCGAGCACGGCCTCGACGACCTCCGCCGGCAGCGCGCGGTACGAGCGGCCACGGGTCTGGAGGTCCGCGAGCTCGTCGGGCGTCGGGAGCTCGCCGAGCCAGAGCAGGTGCGCGACCTCCTCGAACGAGCAGTGCTCGGCGAGCTGGTCGGCGGGGTATCCGCGGTACAGCAGCGTGCTCGTCTCGGGGTCGACCGACGAGATCGCGGTCGTGTCGACGACCACGCCTGCGAGGCCCTTGTGGATCTCGGTCATCGTGCCTCCATCGCCGGTGACGGATGCGGGGTCGCGGCGGGCCGCGGCCATGCGGGTGCGGTCGCGGCGGGCCGCGGCCGTGCGGGTGCGCGACCCCGGGGAGGTCGCGCGAGCCCACGCTAGACGCGGGCGCGCCGTCCCGCGCGGGACGTCACGCCGGCGAGGCGGGCGGCTGCGGCTCGACGATGACGAGCCGCGACGTCGGTCGCGTCAGGGCGACGTACAGATCGCGGTCGCCGCTCTCGCGAGCCGCGCGGATGCCGACGGGGTCGACGACGATCGCGGCGTCGAACTCGAGGCCCCGCACCTGGGAGACCGGCACGACGCGCACACCGTCGACCCCGGCGAGGGCTGAGGCCAGCGCGTCGGCGACGTCGTCGGGAGCGACGACCCCGACCAGGCCGCCCGCCGTCGCCTCACGACCGGCCTCCGCGAGCACGGCGTCCGTGAGGGCGCCCGCGGCGTGGCTGTGCCGCGGCGGGGGGCCCGTACGGAGCGCGCGCGAGCGGGGCTGGTCCGGCGCGATGGACGCGAGGAGGGGCTCGGCCTCGGCGAGCACCTCGGCCGTGGTGCGGTAGCAGACGGTGAGCGTGCGGACCTCGGCGTGACGCGCGACGTCGCCCAGCGCCTGGCGCCACGTCGTCGCGGCGGTCGCGGGGCCCGCCTGCGCGAGGTCGCCGACGATCGTCATGCTCCGCGCGGGGCAGCGCCGGAGCACCGCGCGCCACTGCATCGGCGTCAGCTCCTGCGCCTCGTCGACCACGACGTGCCCGAACGTCCGCTCCGGCGGGCCGTCGAGCAGGTGCGCAGCCTCGTCCAGCAGCGGCAGGTGCGCATCCGTCCAGCGGCGCACGCCGGGGACGACGTCGGCAACCACGTCGGCGGGGGTCAGCCGCGGCCATGCTCGCTCGACCGCGGCGTCGACCGCGGGGTCGTCGACGAGCGCCTCGCGGAGCGCCTGCGGGTCCAGCTCGGCGACCGCGGCTCGGTGGCCGTACGCGCCGCCCTCGTCGGCCGCGTAGCCGAGCCGTGCGAGGTCGGACGCGACCGCCCGCTCGACGTCGAGGCCGCCCGTCAGGACCTCCATGTCCTCGTCCATGCGCGCCAGGAACACGCGGGCACGGAGCTGGACCTCGTCCGCCAGCGCGTCGGCGACGAGCTCCCGGAACAGGTCGCGTGCCTGGTTGTGCGGCAGCTCGGAGGCCTGCGCCGTCGCACGGATCTCGGCGAGCGTGGCGGCGTCGAGCGTGATGCGGTCGCCGTCGATGAGCACCGTGAGCGTGCCGACCGGCGCCTGCCGGGCCCGGAGGGCGTCCGCGACGAGGGTCGCCTGGCGGGCCGAGCCGAGCCGCCGGTGAGCGCGCGCGGTGGCGCTCGGCACCGCGCGACCGATGCTCGCGGCGAGATCGTCGGACAGGAGGGCCGTCGGGGTGCTGAGCACCACGTCGTTCTCGCCGAGCGAGGGCAGCACCTCGGAGATGTGGTCGAGGAACCGCGGGTTGGGGCCGAGCACGAGGACCCCGTCGGCGCGCGCCTCGTCGAACATCGCGAGCACGTACGCCGCGCGGTGCAGCGCGACGACCGTCTTGCCGGTGCCGGGCCCGCCCTCGACGACCGTCACGCCGCGGTGGGGTGAGCGGACCACCGCGTCCTGCTCGGCCTGCAGCGTCGCGACGACCTCGGCCATGCGGCCGGTGCGGCGTGCCGTGAGCGCGTCGAGCAGCGGGCCGTCGCCGACGACGTCGTCCGGCCCGGGCGCGCTGCCGTCGCGCAGCTCGTCGCTCACTCCGGTGACCGTGCGGCCGCTCGACGTCAGGTGGCGTCGGCGGCGCAGGCCCTCGGGGCTCGCCGGCGTCGCCGCGTAGAACGGACGGGCGGCGTCGGCGCGCCAGTCGACGAGGAGCGCCTCGCCGTCGGCGCCGGTGAGACCCACGCGCCCGAGGTGCAGGGCCGTACCGTCGGTGCGGTCGATCCGGCCGAAGCAGACGTGGTGGTCCGCCGCACGCAGCGTGGCCGACCGCCGGTTCAGCAGGGCGAGCCGGACCTCGCGCAGGTCGTCCGAGGCGTCCCGCTGGACCTCGCCCACCTCGGCGGCGAGGCGCGCCTGCTCCGCGTCGAGGCGCGCGTACATCGCGTCGAGGTGCCGCTGCTCGACGGCGGTCTGCTGCACGCGCACGTCCTCCTCGCTCGGGGGTCCGACCCGGACCGGGGCGCCGGCGTCCCGGTCCGACGTCAGGGGGCGACGACCGCGTCGGCGCGGGTGATCCGGGGCCCGCGCGTGCGGAGCGCGCCGGTCACCGACACGACGCCCGCGGTCAGGCACGCCGCGCCCACGAGGTGCAGGTTGACGAGCGCGATCGGCAGGCCGGTGTAGAGCTGCACGTACCCGATCGTTCCCTGGCCGAGCGTCAGCCCGGCGAGCACGAGCGCGACGGTCCACGGGCGGTCGCGCACGCCGGTGCGCCACATCCGCCACAGCATCGCCGCCAGCACGATGACGAACAGCCACACCGACGCCGCATGGACCTTCGCGACCGTGTACGGGTCGACGGCGTAGCGGTAGCCGACCTGCTCGTCGCCCGAGTGCGGGCCCGCGCCGGTCGTCACGACCCCGAGCACGAGGACGACGACGGCCAGAGCCCACAGCGCGTGCTCGAGCGTGCGCACCGAGCGGTCGACGAGCGCGACGGGCGGCTCGTCCCCCTCCCGTGCCCGCACGAGCAGCCACATGGACAGCGCCACGAGCCCCATCGAGATGAGCATGTGGCTCGACACGAGCACCGGGTTGAGGTCGAACAGCACGGTGAGGCCGCCGACGACGGCCTGCACGAAGACGCCGATCACCGGGACGAGGCCGAGCCAGCGGTACGACCTCGGCCGGCGGCGGTCGCCCGTCACGAGCACGGCGACGGCGACCGCGACGACCATCAGCAGGACAGAGACGGTGCGGTTGCCGAACTCCACGAACGGGTGGAACGAGGTCGCGTCGTGCACCTCGGGCGTGAACTGACCGGGCGTGCACTGCGGCCACGTCGAGCACCCGAGGCCGGACGCCGTGAGGCGGACCGCGCCGCCGGTGCCGACGATGACGATCTGGCCGAGCAGGTTCGCGGTCACCGCCGCGAGGGTCCACCGCTCGCGCCACCGGGCGACCGCGTCGTGCAACCGGACGCGCCACGGCGCGGGCTTCGTCGGGCGCGCGGCGGTCACGGGTGCGGAGCTCACGGTGACCAGCCTACGAGCGCCCTGCGGGCCGACCGGACCACCGGACGGCGAGGCTCGTCACACCGCCGGACGGGCCGGCCGGGAGGGGTCAGTGCCAGCGGAACAGGCGGGCGGCCAGACCGCCGAGCACCGCCGTCCAGAGCACCAGCACGAGCACCGGTCCCAGCGGGAGCGACCCGTCCAGCAGCGCACCGCGGACCGCGTCGCCGAGGGCGCCGGACGGCAGGAGCGACGCGACGTGCGCGAGCCCGGGCGGGAGCCGGTCGGCCGGCACGACGATGCCGCCGGCCAGTGCGAGCGCGAGGAGCAGCAGGTTCGCCAGCGCGAGCACGGCCTCGGCGCGCAGCGTCCCCGCGACGACGAGCGCGAGCGACGTGAACGCCGCAGCGCCCAGCACGAGCGCCAGGACGGCCGGGCCGAACCCGGCGGCGTGCGGGTGCCAGCCGAGCGCGAACGCCGTGGCCCCGACGACGACCACCTGCAGCACCGCGACGGCGAGCACGCCGACGACCTTCCCCGCGAGCAGCCCGCCGCGGCCGAGGGGAGTGGTCGACAGCAGGCGCAGGACGCCGTTGCGGCGGTCGAAGGCGGTCGCGATCGCCTGGGACGTGAACGACGACGTCATCACGGCGAGCGCGAGCACGCCGGGCGTCAGGAAGTCGACGCGGGTGTGGCCGCCGGTGTCGAGCTCGACCGAGGTGGCCTTCGTCAGGCCGACGAGCACGAGGACGGGGATCACGATCGTGACGAGCAGCTGCTCGCCGTTGCGCAGGATCGCGCGGGTCTCGAAGCCCGTCTGCGCCGCGATGCGCCGCCAGGCGGGGGCGGCCGTGGACGGCGCGGGGTTCGTGGTCGTCATCGCAGCTCCCTGCCGGTCAGGTCGAGGAACACGTCCTCGAGCGTGCGGCGGCCGACGGTGAGGCGGGTGGCGAGGGCGCCCCGGTCCGCCAGCCACGCGGTGAGCGCGGCGACCGTGGCGGCCTCGACGGGCCCCGCGACCGTGTACGACCCTGCCGCGCGCTCCTCGACGGCGAACGGGCCGCCCAGAGCTGCCGTGAGCTCGGCGACCGGCAGGTCGGGCGTCGTGACGAGGTGCAGCGTCCGGTCGTCGGCGGAGGCGACGAGCTCGGGCACCGTGCCCTGCGCGATGACGCGGCCGTGGTCCACCACGACGACACGGTCCGCGAGCCGCTCGGCCTCGTCCATGAGGTGCGTGGTCAGCAGCACCGCGACGCCCTCGTCCCGCAGCTCGGCGACGAGGTCCCACACGACGCGCCGCGACTGCGGGTCCATGCCCGCGCTCGGCTCGTCGAGGAAGACGACCTCGGGCCGGCCGACGATCGCGGCGGCGAGCGCGAGCCGCTGACGCTGGCCGCCCGACAGGCGCCGGACGGTCGTGCCCGCGAACGCGTCGATGCCGAGGCGCTCGGTCAGCTCGGCGACCGGCCGAGGCGCCGCGTACATGCGCGCCACGTGCGCGAGCACGTCGCGGGCGCGCACCGCGGTCGGCAGCCCGCCGTCCTGCAGCATCACGCCGACGCGCGGCCGCAGCGCGCGGGCGTCGCCCACGGGGTCCAGCCCGAGCACGCGCACCTGGCCGTCGTCGGCGGTCCGCAGGCCCTCGCAGCACTCGACGGTCGTCGTCTTGCCGGCGCCGTTCGGGCCGAGGACCGCGGTCACCTGGCCGCGCGCCGCGACGAGGTCCAGGCCGTCCACGACCGGTCGCCCGTCGTACCTCTTGACGAGACCGCTGATCTCGACGGCGGACGTGGCTGGCACGGTTCGGGAGTCTAGGACGGCGGGGGAAGGCGGCCCGCCCGTGAGGGGCGGACGTGAGCGACGCCACGTGCGGCCGCTCGCCGGTGGCGTCAGCGCTTCGGCCAGCTCCAGGCCGGGCCGTCGAGCAGCCCCGCGCCGGCGACGGACGTGACGGCGCCGGCCTTCGCCAGCTCGATCGCCGTGGCGTCGGCCTGGCGGAGCGCGCGCCCCAGCTCGTCGGCGTGCGTGACGACGAGGACCTGCGAGCGCTCGGCGGCCCTCGCCACGAGCGCGGCGACCGCCGGCATCAGGCTGGGGTGCAGGCTCGACTCGGGCTCGTTGAGGACCAGGAGGTCGGGCGGCCGCGTCGCGAATGCCGCCGCGGCGAGGAGCAGGAACGTCAGCGTGCCGTCGGAGAGCTCCGCGGCGGACAGCGACCGTCGCAGGCCGGGCTGCGTCATGGCGAGCAGGCACGCGCCCTCCTCGGTCTCCGTCACGCGGATCCGCGAGCCCGCGAAGGCCACGTCGACCGACGCCGCCAGGCCGGCCGCGTCACCGGTGCGGTCGATCGTGAGCAGCGCCGCGGCGAGGTCGTCGCCGTCGGGTGCCAGCGCGGGCGTGAACGTGGGCACGCCTGGCCGGCGGGCGGGAGCGTCGGCGTCGGTGCGCAGGTGGTCGTAGAACCGCCAGCGCCGCGCCTGCTCGCGCAGCGCGAACAGGTCCGGCGTCGCGCCCGGGTCGGCCAGGTGCGCCATGACCGACTCGTGGTCGTCGAGCGTCAGCGGGATCGTCGCCCACGCACCGTCGTCGCGCCGCGTGCGGACCCGCGACCCCGTGCGCTCCGTCAGGATCGTCGACGGTCGGAGCACCTCGCCGGCCCAGACGACCTCCGACTTGATCTCCGGGTCGAGCGTGAAGGGGCCCAGCTGCGGCAGCCCGAGGTCGACCGCGTACGAGAGGTCCTCGGTCGCGAACCCGAGCCGGATCGCGACCGGACCGGGCCCGCGCTCGCCGGCGTGGACCGCGGAGCGCATGCCGCCCTCCCGCGCCAACGACGAGACCGCGCCGTCCCGCGCCACGTCGGCGAGCAGGCGGAGCGCGCGGTAGAGGCTCGTCTTGCCGGAGCCGTTGGCGCCGGTCACGACCGTGAGCCGGTCGAGGCTCAGCGTCAGGGAGCGCAGGCTGCGGTACCCCTCGACGGCCAGCGTCCGGATCATGCGGCGACCCTAGCGGCGAGGGCCGACGAGGGTCGTCGCGCCGAGGAGGCCGCAGGCTCGACGCTCGTCACGCTCGAGCGTGGGCTCGCGCCGCCTCAGTAGGTGGGCGCGGCCGGCAGGCCGAAGTACTCCTCCAGGCTGTGGGCGCCCGACGCCGCGTACCTCGCGGCGAACGTCTTCCCGACGTACCGCAGGTGCCACGGCTCGGGGTCGTACCCGGTGACGGCTGTCTGGCCGGCTTCGTACCGGATGACGAAGCCGAACTCGACGGCGTGCTTCTTGAGCCACGCCGCCTGCGGGGTGTCGCCGAAGCAGGTCGAGTACGCGCGGCAGGTGCCGGTCGAGGGGCGCATGTCGGCCGCGAGGCCGGTCTGGTGCTCCGAGTAGCCGGCGCGCGCCGAGAGCACGTCGGCCTTGGCGCGGCCCATCTTCGCGGCCCAGCCGGCATACGTCGTGACCTGCTCGGCGTACGAGCGGTACCCGCTGCTCGGGTACATGGGCACGCCGTCCTTGCCGGCCGCGTGCATGAGCGCCACGAGCGCGTCCGCGGCGTCGGGGCGCAGCGTGCGGCCGTAGCCGACGGACACGACGTCCGGCCTGTAGCTGCGCGGCTTCAGCGGACGACGCTTGTTGACGACGACCAGCAGCGCGTCGGGGTCGTCGATCTGCGCGAGCTCCGCGGGGGTCGCACCCGTCGGCGCCGCCGCGCCCGCCGGCGGGTCGGCCGGGCTCGCGGTGGGCGAGCCGGTCGTCTGTGCCTCCGCCGCGTCACCGGCGGCGCCCGCGGCGGCCGCCAGCGCACCCGGCGTCGACGACCCGCCGGAGTCCTCGGCCGACGAGCCGAGCAGCGAGCACCCGCCGAGCGCGAGCGCGATCGCAGCGGCCGCACCGGCGAGGGCGTGCGCGCGGCGTGCGGGCATGCGCGGCCTCCTCGTCGGGGCAGGTGGGGCGGGTGGAGAACGTTCGCGGACGAGCGGGGTCACGGTAGCGCGTCGGCGCCCGTGTGCCGTTCGTCACGAGCGTGCGGCGAGACCCGGGCAAACGGCCCGGGCAAGGGTCGCCTTGCTTGCGTGGATGGATTTCGGCAACGACGATGTTGCCAAATGTCGGTGCCGATGGTGCGGTCAGTCGCCCGGTACCGGTCAGCTCTCACCGAGGTCCCGCGGAGGTGTGCATGAGCGCGACGCTGCCCGTCGCCGAGCGTGCCGTGACCGACGTGCCCGACGCGGCCTCCGACGCCAGCACGCGCCAGCGCCTGCTGCGCCTCGTCGCGACGGACGGGCCGATCGCCGCCCCGGACCTCGCGGAGCGCCTGGACCTGACCCCGGCCGGGGTCCGCCGGCACCTCGGTGTGCTGCTCTCCACCGAGCAGATCGCCCTGCACGACGGGCCGGCCGGTGGCCCGGCACGGCGGGGTCGTCCGGCCCGGCACTACGTGGTCACGAGCCGCGGTCAGGCGGCGCTCTCGCAGCGCTACTCCGAGCTCGCGACCGAGGCGCTGCGCTACCTGGCCGCCACGATCGGCGAGGAGGCCGTCGCCGGCTTCGCGGAGGAGCGGGTCCACGCGCTCGAGGCGCACCTCGCCGACGTCCTGCGCCAGCTCGACGGCGCCGACGTCGCGCAGCGCGCGCAGGCGATGGCCGACGGCCTCACCGCCGAGGGGTACGCCGCGACCGCGCGACCCGTGCCCGGCAACTACGCGATCCAGCTCTGCCAGGGCCACTGCCCGGTGCAGGAGGTCGCCCACCAGTTCCCCCAGCTGTGCGAGGCCGAGACCCGGGCGTTCGGACGCCTCCTCGGCGTCCATGTGCAGCGGCTGTCCACGCTGGCCTCGGGCGGTCACGTCTGCACCACCAGCATCCCCACGATCACTCGCTCCACCGCCCCCACGTCGTCCCCGGAAGGACCGACACGATGAGTGCACCCACCGAACCGCTGAGCCCGCTGACGCAGGACGAGACGATCGCGTCCATCGGCAACTACACCTACGGCTGGCACGACAAGGACACCGCCGGCGCGACCGCCAAGCGCGGCCTGAACGAGGACGTCGTCCGCGAGATCTCGGCCCTCAAGGGTGAGCCCGAGTGGATGCTGAAGACCCGCCTCAAGGCGCTGCGGCTGTTCGAGAAGAAGCCCATGCCGTGGTGGGGCGCGGACCTGTCGGGCATCGACTTCGACAACATCAAGTACTTCGTCCGCTCGACCGAGAAGCAGGCGGCGAGCTGGGACGACCTGCCCGAGGACATCAAGAACACGTACGACCGGCTCGGCATCCCCGAGGCGGAGAAGCAGCGCCTCGTCGCGGGCGTCGCGGCCCAGTACGAGTCCGAGGTCGTCTACCACCAGATCCAGGAGTCGCTCGAGGAGCAGGGCGTCATCTTCCTCGACACCGACACGGGCCTGCGCGAGCACCCGGAGATCTTCGAGCAGTACTTCGGCTCGGTGATCCCCGTCGGCGACAACAAGTTCGCGTCGCTCAACAGCGCGGTGTGGTCGGGCGGCTCGTTCGTCTACGTGCCGCCGGGCGTCCACGTCGAGATCCCGCTGCAGGCCTACTTCCGCATCAACACGGAGAACATGGGCCAGTTCGAGCGGACGCTGATCATCGCGGACGAGGGTTCGTACGTGCACTACGTCGAGGGCTGCACCGCGCCGGTGTACTCGTCCGACTCCCTGCACAGCGCCGTCGTCGAGATCATCGTCAAGAAGAACGCGCGCGTCCGGTACACGACCATCCAGAACTGGTCGAACAACGTCTACAACCTCGTGACGAAGCGGGCGACCGCCGCCGAGGGCGCGACGATGGAGTGGGTCGACGGCAACATCGGCTCGAAGGTCACCATGAAGTACCCGGCGATCTACCTGCTCGGCGAGCACGCGCGCGGCGAGACGCTGTCGATCGCGTTCGCGGGCGAGGGCCAGCACCAGGACGCGGGCTCGAAGATGGTGCACGCGGCGCCGCACACGTCGTCGTCGATCGTGTCGAAGTCGGTGGCGCGCGGCGGTGGCCGCACGTCGTACCGCGGGCTGGTGCAGATCCTCGAGGGCGCCTCGCACTCGGCGTCCAACGTGCTCTGCGACGCACTGCTCGTCGACCAGATCTCGCGCTCGGACACCTACCCGTACGTCGACGTCCGCGAGGACGACGTGTCGATGGGCCACGAGGCCACGGTGTCGCGCGTCAGCGAGGACCAGCTGTTCTACCTGATGTCCCGAGGCATGCCGGAGACGGAGGCCATGGCGATGATCGTGCGCGGGTTCGTGGAGCCCATCGCGCGCGAGCTGCCCATGGAGTACGCCCTCGAGCTGAACCGCCTCATCGAGCTGCAGATGGAAGGGGCCGTCGGCTGATGACGACCACCACGAACGAGACCGGGCTGTCGACGGACCACTCGCGGGCCGTCGCCGACGGGGCGCACACCCACGGCGTCGGCGGGGTGCCGCAGTCGTCGCGCGCCGCGCGCCGGACGAGCTTCGACGTCGCCGACTTCCCGGTGCCGACGGGCCGCGAGGAGGAGTGGCGCTTCTCGCCGGTCGACCGCCTCGCGCCGCTGTTCGCCGCCGACACCGACGGCGTGCTCTCGGGCCACGGCGTGCTGACGGCCGTCGTCGACGCGCCCGAGGTCCGCGTCGAGCTGGTCGACCGCGGCGACGAGCGGCTCGGCCGCGCCGGCCGCCCGGGCGACCGCACCGCCGCCACCGCGTGGGCGTCGTACCACCGCGCGACCGTCGTGACGATCCCGCGCGAGGTCGTGGCGTCCGACGTCACGGTCGTGCGTGTCGAGGGCACGCTGCCCGAGGCGACGGCCGGCCACGTGCTGGTGCATGCCGAGCAGCACTCGCAGGGCGTCGTCGTGATCGACCACGTCGGCTCGGCGACGTTCGCCGAGACGGTCGAGGTGGTCGCCGACGCCGGCGCGCACCTGACGGTCGTGTCGGTGCAGGACTGGAGCGACGGCGCCGTGCACGCCGCGTCGCACCGCGTGCGGGTCGACCGCGACGCGACGGTCAAGCACATCGTCGTGACGCTCGGCGGCGACGTCGTGCGCGTGACGCCGGACGTCGAGTTCGTCGGCGAGGGCGCGAGCGTGCAGCTGCTCGGTCTGTACTTCGCCGACTCCGGCCAGCACCAGGAGCAGCGTCTCTTCGTCGACCACGCGGTGCCGAACTGCGTCAGCCGCGTCACCTACAAGGGCGCGCTGCAGGGCGAGGGCGCGCACACGGTGTGGGTCGGCGACGTGCTGATCCGCGCGGCCGCCGAGGGCACCGACACGTACGAGCTCAACCGCAACCTCGTCCTCACGGACGGCGCGCGGGCCGACTCGGTGCCGAACCTCGAGATCGAGACGGGCGTCATCGAGGGCGCGGGCCACGCGTCGGCGACCGGCCGGTTCGACGACGAGCAGCTGTTCTACCTGCAGGCGCGCGGCATCCCGGAGACGGACGCCCGCCGCCTGGTGGTGCGCGGCTTCTTCGCCGAGCTGATCCACGAGATCGGCGTGCCGAGCGTCGAGGAGCGGCTCATCGCGTCGATCGAGAAGGAGCTCGAGGCCTCGATGTCGGAGCTGACCGCTTCGACCCCGGTCGCCGTCGAGGGCTCCGAGGTCGGTGTCACGACGGAGCACGCATGACCGCACAGCTGGCCTGCTTCGACTCGGACGTCCCCGTCGGGGGCACGCTCCGCGTCGAGCTCGACGGCGTCGACGGCGGCGTCGTCGAGGTCGCGATGGTCCGCGACGAGGACGGCGAGCTGCACGCGATCAGCGACATCTGCTCGCACGGCCAGGTCTCGCTGTCCGACGGCGAGGTCGAGGGCTGCACGGTCGAGTGCTGGCTCCACGGCTCGCGCTTCGACCTGCGCACCGGCAAGCCGCTGTCCCCGCCGGCCATCAAGCCGGTCCCTGTCTATCCCGTGACGATCGACGGCGAGCGCGTCCTCGTCGACGTCGACACGCCCCTCTGACTCAAGCTTTCCCCCGGAAGGAACCCCACATGGCCACCCTGGAGATCCGCGACCTGCACGTCAGCGTCGAGACCAAGGAGGGCGCCAAGCCCATCCTGCGCGGCGTCGACCTGACGATCGGCAGCGGCGAGACCCACGCGATCATGGGCCCGAACGGCTCCGGCAAGTCGACGCTCGCGTACTCGCTCGCCGGCCACCCGAAGTACCAGATCACGTCCGGCACCGTGACGCTCGACGGCCAGGACGTCCTCGCGCTCACCGTCGACGAGCGGGCCCGCGCCGGCCTGTTCCTCGCCATGCAGTACCCGGTCGAGGTGCCGGGCGTGTCGGTGTCGAACTTCCTGCGCACCGCCAAGACGGCCATCGACGGCGAGGCGCCCGCGCTGCGCACGTGGGTCAAGGACGTCAAGACGGCCATGGAGAACCTGCGGATGGACGCGGCGTTCTCGGAGCGCTCGGTCAACGAGGGCTTCTCGGGCGGCGAGAAGAAGCGCCACGAGATCCTCCAGATGGAGCTCCTCAAGCCGCGCTTCGCGATCCTCGACGAGACCGACTCGGGCCTCGACGTCGACGCGCTGCGCATCGTGTCGGAGGGCGTGAACCGCGTCCGCGAGAACTCGGACGTCGGCGTGCTGCTCATCACGCACTACACGCGCATCCTGCGCTACATCAAGCCCGACTTCGTGCACGTCTTCGTCGACGGCAAGGTCGCCGAGGAGGGCGGGCCGGAGCTCGCCGACCGCCTCGAGAACGAGGGCTACGACCGGTTCCTGACGAGCTCGGTCGCCTGACACGACCGGCTCGGGCGGGGACGTCCGCCGCCCGGGCCGCACGTCGTCGGGTCGTTCGACGGCCGCAGCGCCGCCGGAGGGAGAGGGAGCATGACGAGCACCATCGACGCACCGAGCGACCTCGGAACGCCGCGCACGCTCGGCGCCGCCGAGCTCGCCGCGGTCCGCGCCGACTTCCCGCTGCTCGAGCGCACGCTGCGCGACGGGCGGCCGCTCGTGTACCTCGACTCCGGCGCGACGTCGCAGAAGCCCGAGGTCGTGCTGGACGCCGAGCAGGACTTCTACGTGCAGCGCAACGCGGCCGTGCACCGCGGCGCGCACCAGCTCGCCGAGGAGGCCACGGAGGCGTTCGAGGACGCGCGGGCGCGCGTCGCGTCGTTCGTCGGCGTCTCGCCGGGCGAGCTCGTCTGGACGTCGAACGCGACCGCCGGCATCAACCTCGTCGCCTACGCGCTGTCGAACGCGACGCTGGGCCGCGGGGGAGAGGCCGCCCGCCGGTTCGCGCTCGCGCCCGGCGACGAGCTCCTCGTGACCGAGTCGGAGCACCACGCGAACCTCGTGCCGTGGCAGGAGCTCGCGTTCCGCACGGGCGCGACGCTCCGGTGGATCGGGGTCGACGACGACGGCCGCCTCCGGCTCGACGAGCTCGACGGGGCGGTCACGGACCGCACGCGGGTCGTGGCGTTCACGCACGCGTCGAACGTGACCGGTGCGATCACCGACGTCACGCCGTTCGTCGCCGCGGCGCGGCGCGTGGGCGCGCTCACCGTGCTCGACGCGTGCCAGTCGGTGCCGCACCTGCCCGTGGACCTGCACGCGCTCGGCGTCGACTTCGCCGCGTTCTCGGGCCACAAGATGCTCGGCCCCACCGGCGTCGGCGCGCTGTACGGCCGGCGCGAGCTGCTCGAGGCGATGCCGCCCGTGACGACCGGCGGCTCGATGGTCGAGGTCGTCACGATGACGGAGACGACCTACGCGCCGCCGCCGCAGCGGTTCGAGGCGGGCACGCAGATGGTCTCGCAGGCCGTCGGCATGGGTGCCGCCGCGACGTACCTGGCCGAGCTGGGCATGGACGCCGTCGCCGCGCACGAGCACCACCTCGCGGGCCTGCTGCTCGACGCCGTCGCGTCCGTGCCGGGCGTGCGTGTGATCGGTCCGACGGACACCCGGGACCGGCTCGCCGCCGTCTCGTTCGTGGTCGACGGCGTGCACGCGCACGACGTGGGACAGGTGCTCGACGACGCGGGCGTCGCCGTCCGCGTCGGCCACCACTGCGCGCAGCCGCTGCACCGCCGGTTCGGCGTCGCCGCGACGGCCCGCGCCACCGCCGCCGTCTACACGACGGACGAGGAGATCGCCGTCTTCCGGGAAGCACTGGCGGGGGTCCGGCCGTTCTTCGGTCTGGGAGGTGGCGCATGACGAGCTCGATGGAGCAGCTGTACCAGCAGGTGATCCTCGACCACGCGAAGTTCCCGCACGGGCGGGGCCTCGGGGCGAGGGCGGACGGCCAGTCGCACCAGGTCAACCCGACGTGCGGCGACGAGGTGACGCTGCAGGTGGACGTCGCGTCCGGCGTCGTGGACGACGTCCGGTGGGAGGGTCAGGGCTGCTCGATCTCTCAGGCCTCGATCTCCGTGCTGCACGACCTCGTGGTCGGCCAGGACCTCGCGCACGTCGACCACCTCGCGGAGACGTTCCGCGCGCTCATGCAGTCCAGGGGCGCGGGGCTCGACGACGAGGCAGCCGAGGACGAGCTCGGCGACGCCAACGCCTTCACGGGCGTCGGCAAGTTCTCCGCCCGCGTGAAGTGCGCGCTCCTCGGCTGGACCGCGCTCAACGACGCACTCATCAAGTCCGGCGCCCGGGAGGACGCATGAGCATCGAATCCGCCGCGAACGTCGCCGACGTCGAGGAGGCCCTCAAGGACGTCATCGACCCCGAGCTCGGCATCAACGTCGTCGACCTCGGCCTCGTCTACGGCGTCGTGATCGACCAGACGAACACCGCCGTCATCGACATGACGCTCACCTCGGCGGCCTGCCCGCTGACCGACGTCATCGAGGACCAGTCCGCGCAGGCCCTCGAGGGGCTCGTCGACGGGTTCCGCATCAACTGGGTGTGGATGCCGCCGTGGGGTCCGGAGCGCATCACGTCCGACGGACGCGAGCAGATGCGCGCGCTGGGGTTCAACATCTAGATGGCCGACGCGAGCAGCCCGGTCGACGGCGACCGGGCGACGTTCAGCAACCCCGTCGTCTGGCAGGACTTCGCCGACGGTGACGTGATCCGGGTCGGCGACGCGTACTACTACTCGGCGTCGACGATGCACTACTCGCCGGGCGCGCCGATCCTGCGCTCGTACGACCTGGTGCACTGGGAGCACGCGGGGCACAGCGTGCCGCGGCTCGACTTCGACTCGGACGCGTACGACCTGGTGGGCGGCCAGGCGTACGTGCGCGGCATCTGGGCGTCCGCGTTCGCGCACCGTGCGTCCGACGGCACGTTCTGGTGGCTCGGCCAGGTCGAGTTCGACCGCACGTACGTGTACCGCGCGCCGGCGGTCGACGGGCCGTGGACGCGCCACGCGCGGCTCGAGCACGTCTACTACGACGCGGGCCTGCTCTTCGACGACGACGGCGCGGTCTACGTCGCGTACGGCAACACGACGATCAGCGTCGCCGAGCTCACGCCGGACCTGACCGGCCAGGTGCGCGCCCAGGTCGTGCTCGAGACGCCCGCGAGCATCGGCGTGCTCGAGGGCGCGCGTCTCTACCGCCGCGGCGACTGGTACTACCTCTGGCTGACGCGCCCCGCCAACGGCCAGTTCGTCGCGCGCGCCGCGTCGCCGTTCGGCCCGTACGAGCTGCGCGAGGTGCTGCTCGACCTGCCCGGTCCCGTGCCAGGCGGCGGCGTGCCGCACCAGGGCGGCCTCGTCGAGACCGTCGAGGGCGACTGGTGGTACGTCGCGTTCACCGACGCCTACCCCGGCGGCCGGATGCCGACGCTCGCGCCGGTCCGGTGGACCGACGACGGGTGGCCCGAGCTCGTGACGGTCGACGGACGGTGGGGCGCCACGTACCCCGCGCCCCCGATCGCGACCGACCGTGCGGTCGCGCCGATGACCGGCCTCGACGTGTTCGAGGGCGACTCGCTCGGGCCGCAGTGGGAGTGGAACCACAACCCCGACCCGGAACGCTTCCGCGTCGGCGACGGCCTCCACCTGCGGACCGCCACGGTGACGGACGACCTCTACGCCGCGCGCAACACGCTGACCCGCCGCATCCAGGGGCCGACGTCCACGGCGACCGTCGAGCTCGACGTCGCCGGCATGACGGACGGGGACGTGGCGGGGCTCGCGATGCTGCGGCAGACGTCGGCGTGGATCGGCGTGGAGCGCGCGCGTGACGGCCTGAGGGTCGTGATGAGGGACGGCCTGACGATGGACGCCGGCACCTGGGAGACGACGAGCACGGGCACCGAGCGCGCTGCCGTGGACCTGACCGGGCCGCGCGTCTGGCTGCGCGCCCACGCCGACATCCGCCCGGACCACGGCGTCGCGACGTTCGCGTACAGCACGGACGGCGCGACGTTCGTGCCGCTCGGACCGGAGTTCGCCCTCGACAGCGCGTGGCAGTTCTTCATGGGCTACCGGTTCGCCGTCTTCCACCACGCGCGCATCGCAGGGGGTGGCGAGGTCGTGGTCCGCGGGTTCGAGCTCGCTGTGCCCTGAGCCGTCAGCCCGGGCGCGCCGCGAGCTCGACGTTCGCGCGGTGGATCGCGGCGACCCAGTCCTGGTCGAGGCGTGCGTCGACGGGGTCCTCGCCGCGGCGTAGCGCCTCGATGTACGCGCGGTCGGCGGCCACGCGCTCAGCGACCTCGGCACCCCGCGCGACGCTGCCGTGGCCGGGCACCACGACGTCGACGTGCCGCGCGGCCTCGCCGAGCCGGTCGAGCGCGTCCGCGTAGGCGTCGACCTGGCCTGGCCGGTTCCGGTCCAGGATCGGGATCAGCAGGTCGGAGAGCATGTCGCCGGCGACGAGCGCGCGGCGGTCGGCCAGCAGGAGGGCGACGTGGCCGGCGGCGTGCGCATCGTGCTCGAGCAGCTCGCCCGGGATCGGCCCGCCGTCCGCAGGGAGCGGCGTGACGAGCGCGACCAGGTCGAGCGGGACGCCCTCGGCACTCTGCGCCGCCATGTCACGAGCCCGTTCCTGCGCCGTGGTCGCGACCGCGGCGGCGGCGGCCGTGGCGTAGCGCGGCACGTCCCCGAACCGCGGGTGCCACAGCAGGTGGTCCCAGTGGGGGTGCGTGCACAGGCCGGCGACCACCGGAAGCCCGAGCGCGTCCACGTCGTCGGCTAGCTCGGTCAGGTCGGCGCCGCCGATGCCGGGGTCGACGAGCACGAGACCGTCGCCGGCTCGGACCACGGTGGCGTTGCTCGCCACCCACTCGCTCTGTCGCACCCACACGCCGTCGGCCACCGGAGTCAGCACCGGTCGACTGTGTCAGGGGGCGCGGGCGGCGGCAACCAGCGCGGAGGAGCTGGTCGGCTAGCGACTGTAACTACTAGTATGTACAGTGGCGGCATGACCGCACGGGAGGACCTCACCACCGCGATGGCCGACCTGTTGTGGGAGCGGGGCTACGCGGCCACCAGCCCGAAGGACGTGATGGAGCGCGCCGGGGTGGGGCAGGGCAGCATGTACCACCACTTCGCGGGCAAGCACGAGCTTGCGGTCGCGGCGTTCCGCCGCTCGATCGACGTCGTCCTGGCGGCGACGAGCGTCCTCGAGGGCGAGGGCGACCCGATCGAGCGGATCGAGCGCTACCTGGCCGAGCCGCGCCCGGGCACGCAGGGCTGCCGCGTCGGGCGCATGACGCAGGACCCGCAGGTGGTGTCCGACCCCGAGCTGCTGGGTCTCGTCGCCGACGCCTTCGAGGTCGCCGGACGCCGCTGGGAGCGCGCGATCGCTGAGGCGGTCGAGGCCGGCGAGCTGCCGCCGAGCGTCGTGCCGGCCGAGCTGGCCCTCACGCTCCAGGCCGTCATCCAGGGCGGCTACGTGCTCGCCCGCGCCCGCGGCTCGCAGGAGCCCATGGACGCGGCGATCCGTGGGGCCGTCGCGCTGCTCCATGCGGCGCGAGGCCCGGCGACGTCACCCGGTCCGTCATCCAACGAATGAGGAGACACCTATGACTGTGCGAGTCGGCATCAACGGCTTCGGCCGGATCGGCCGGTCCTTCCTGCGCGCGGCGCTCGCGACCGAGGCCGACGTGGAGGTCGTCGCCGTCAACGACATCACGGGCGTCGACACCCTCGCGACGCTGCTCGAGTGGGACTCGATCTCGGGGCACCTGGACGGCGTGCACGCCGACGGCGACACGATCGTGGTCGGTGACGCCAAGCTGCGCGTGTTCGCCCAGCCGGACCCGGCGCAGATCCCGTGGGGCGAGGTCGGGGCAGACGTCGTCATCGAGTCGACCGGGCGGTTCACCGACGCCGCCGGCGCGCGCAAGCACCTCGAGGGCGGCGCGCGGAAGGTCATCATCTCGGCGCCGGCCAAGGGCGACGTCCCGGCCGTCGTGCTCGGCGTCAACAGCGTCGACCCGGCGAGCTCCGACGTGTTCTCGAACGGCTCGTGCACCACCAACTGCCTCGCGCCCATGGCCAAGGTGCTGCACGACGCGTTCGGCATCGAGTCGGGCCTCATGACGACGGTGCACGCCTACACGAGCGACCAGCGCCTGCACGACGCGCCGCACAGCGACCTCCGCCGGGCGCGCGCCGCCGCGATGTCGACGATCCCGACGTCGTCCGGTGCCGCGAAGACGATCGGCAAGATCATCCCGGAGCTCGACGGGAAGCTGACGGGCTTCGCGCTGCGCGTGCCCGTGCCGGTCGGCTCGATCACCGACCTGACGGCGCAGCTGACGCGGCCCGCCTCGGCGGCCGACGTCAACGCCGCGTTCCGCGAGGCGGCGTCGTCCGGCCCGCTCGCGCCCTACCTGCAGTACAGCGAGGCTCCGCTCGTGTCGGCGGACATCGTGGGCAACCCGCACTCGGCGATCTTCGACGCACCCCTCACCCAGGTCGTCGGGAGCCAGGTGAAGATCCTCGCCTGGTACGACAACGAGTGGGGCTTCTCGAACCGGCTCGTCGACCTGGCGCAGCTCGTCGGCTGAGCCTCGCCCGGACGCCACGAGGCCCGGGACCCGGCACGGAGCCGGGCCCGGGCCTCTCGTCGTCGCGGCGCGACCTCGCTCAGCGACCGAAGAGCCTGCTGAGGAAGCCGCCGTCCTTGCGCGCCTGGTCCGGGTGGCCGGCGCACCACTGCGCGGCCGGGACGGAGCGCTGGACGTCGGCGACGTGCTGGCCGCAGCCCGCCCAGGTGGTCTTGCCGCAGGTGGAACAGGTGGTGGGGTAGCACACGGTGGTTCTTCTCCTTGCTGGGGTGTTCGGCGGTGCGGGCTCGCGTCAGGCGAGCATGAGGAAGAGCTTGCGGAGCTCGTCGGTGGTCAGTCCGTCCTCCGCGGCGGCCGTGCCGCCGGGGTCGACGACGCAGTCGCGCATCGCGGTCGCGACGATCGCGTAGCCCGCCTTGTCGAGCGCGCTCGTGACGGCGGCGAGCTGCGTGACGACGTCGCGGCACGAGCCGCCTGTCTCCACGGCCGTGATGACGGCGTCGAGCTGGCCGCGCGCGCGGCGGAGGCGGTTGAGGATGCTGCGCTGGGCTTCGGCGTCGGGGGTCATGCGACGAGTGCCTCCTCGGTGACGAGACGGGTGGTGGCCTGGCGGCCGAGCGCGGCGCGCAGCGTGAGCATGCCGCCCGAGAGCGAGGCCGAGTCGAACCCGGCCTGGCTGAGCACGCGGTGCGCGATGTGCGAGCGGAGCCCGGAGCCGCACAGCGCACGCACCGGTCGGCCGGCGGCGGCGGCGCGCACCTCGTCGAGGCGGTCACGCAGCTCGGTGTGGGGCACGTTCAGCGCGCCGGCCACGTGCCCGGCATCGAACTCGGCGCGGCTGCGCACGTCGAGCACCAGCGCGGTGCCGAGCGCGTCGTCGAGGTCGGCGGCGTGCCAGAGGCGCAGCCTGCCGTCGAGGACGTTCGAGGCCGCCATGCCGGCGAGGTTGACCGCGTCCTTCGCCGACCCGAACGGCGGCGCGTACGCGAGGTCGAGATCGATGAGGTCGCCGACCGTCAGGCCCGCGCGGATCGCCGTGGCCAGCACGTCGATCCGCTTGTCGACGCCGTCGGCGCCCACGGCCTGCGCGCCGAGCAGCCGTCCGTCGTCCGCGAAGTGCACGACCAGGTGCACCGGGCTCGCGCCCGGGAACCAGCCGGCGTGCTGGCTCGGGTGCAGGTGCACGGTGTGGTGCGCGACGCCGGCCTCGGCGAGCGCGGCGCGGTTCGCGCCCGTCAGGGCCGCGGCCAGCTCGCCCACGCGCACGATAGCGGTGCCGAGTGCGGTCGGGATCGGGCGTGCCGTCTCGGGGCGCAGGATCGCGTCGGCGACCTGTCGACCCGCGCGGTTGGCCGGCCCCGCGAGCGGGACGGGCCGCCTGACACCCGTGACCGTGTCCGTCGCGACGACCGCGTCGCCCGCCGCCCAGACGCCGGGGAGGTTGGTGCGCCCGTGCTGGTCGACGACGATCGCGCCGCGCTCGCACGCCACGCCCGCCGCCTCGAACACCGCGGTGTCGGGCCGCACGCCGACCGACAGGACGACGAGCTCCGCGGCGAGCCGCGTGCCGTCGGCGAGCACGACCGTGTCGTGCCGCGGCCCGTGCTCGACCTCCGTCGCGCCGACCCCGTCGTGGACGGCGATGCCGAGGCGCTCGAGCTCGGCCGTGACGAGCGAGGCCAGCTCGGGCTCGAGCGGCGGGAGCACGTGGCTCGCGAGCTCGACGAGCGCGACCTCGAGGCCGGCCTGCGCGAGCTGCTCGGCCGCCTCGAGGCCGATGAAGCCGCCTCCGAGCACGACCGCACGGGGCGCGCCCGCGGTCACCTGGTCGCGCAGCGCTCGGGCGTCGCCGACGGTGCGCAGCGTGCGCACCCGCGGCGAGTCGACGCCCGGCAGCGGGGGAGTGACGGCGCGGGCACCGGGGGCGAGCACGAGCGCGTCGTAGGGCAGCGTCACCCCGCCCTCGGCGGTCCGGACGTGCACGACCCGCGCGGTCGCGTCGAGGCCGACGACGTCGTGCCCGGGGCGGACGTCGAGGTCGAGCGCGGCGCGCAACGACGCCGGCGTCTGCACGAGCAGCTGCTCGGCCGACGGGATCTCGCCGCCCACGTGGTACGGGAGGCCGCAGCCGGCGAACGAGACGTGCTCGCCGCGCTCGAGCACGACGATCTCGGCGCGCTCGTCGAGGCGGCGTGCGCGCGCGGCGCAGCTCATGCCGGCCGCCACGCCGCCGACCACGACGATGCGCGTGGGCGGCCCGGGCTGGGTCGGGATCTGTGCGTGACTCATGGCCCCATCGTATACCCCTGGGGGTATACATCGAACCGCGCCGGGTTCGGAGCCGCCGGAATGAGTGCGGTCGGTGCGTTGCCGCAGACCTACGGTGGCCGGATGGAGATCCGCGCCGCCGTGCCCGGGGACCAGCGGGCCGCCGACGAGGTGGTCGCCGCCGCGTTCGGGTCCGACGGCGCGCACGTGCTCACGATGACGAGGGCGCTCGACACGACGGGCGCGAGCCGCGCCGACCTCGTGGCGGACGACGGTGGGGTCGTGGGGTACGTGCGGCTGAGCCGCGCGTGGGTGGACGCGCGCGACCGGCTCGTCGACGTCCTGATGCTCACGCCGCTCGCGGTCGCGCCGGCGCGTCAGGGCGAGGGCGTCGGGACGCGGCTCGTCGCGGCGGCGCTCGCGGCGGCCGAGGCTCTCGCGGCGCCCGCCGTGTTCCTCGAGGGTGACTGGCGCTACTACGGCCCGCGCGGGTTCGAGCCCGCGTCGGCCCGGGGGTTCGAGCGGCCGTCCGTGCGGATCCCCGAGCCAGCGTTCCAGGTGGCGACGCTCGCGGCTCTCGAGCCCTGGATGGCAGGGCGCGTCGTCTACCCCCAGGCGATGTGGGAGACCGACGCGGTGGGCCTGCGCGACCCGCGGCTCGCGAGGGTCGAGGACGCCGAGCGCGGCTGACGCCGGGTCGTCACCGCGCGGGTGTCGGTGGTGCGGACAAGACTGGTCGCAGCCCGAGCCGCGAGGGAGGACCGCCGATGGAGATCGAGCTCTCGCAGTCCGGCGGCTTCGCTCCGGTGCCCCCGGCGATGCGGCACGTGGTGATCGAGACCGAGCGGCTGCAGATGGCGGCGTCCACCCGGCTCGTGGGGCTCGTCGACGACGCGGACCTCGCCGGCCGACCCGCCGAGGCGCCCGTGCCGTCGGGGGCGGCCGACTACCGCACGTTCACGCTCACCGTGACGGGCGAGGGCACCGTCAACCGCACGATCACGTTCACCGACCTCGACGACGACCCGGTGCTCACCGAGCTCGTCCGCACGATCTCGTCGCTCGCCGCGACGCCCCCCTCACCCGACGACCCCGAAGGAGCCGCATGACCGACCGCCACCCGTTCGCGTGCATCGTCCCGCCGCACATGCTCGAGTCCATCGCCGAGAACGGCTCGCCCGAGCAGCGCGAGGCCGCCCGGCACACGCTGCGGCTGTCGGGCGCGCTCGTCGGCGGACGTTCCGAGCCGACGCCGCCGCCGGTGGTCCCGGAGGCGCTGTCCCAGGCGCTGACGCCGACGGCGACGGTGACGATCTACACCGCGGGTAACCGGACCGCGCTGCCCGGCACGGTCGCCCGTACGCAGCACGGTCCGGGCGGCTCGGACGTCGCGGTCGACGAGGCGTTCGACGGCCTGACGGCGACGCTGCGGCTGTACGGCGGCGAGTTCGACCGCGACTCGATCGACGGCCGCGGCATGGACCTCGTGGGCACCGTCCACTACGCGCGGGACTACGACAACGCGTTCTGGAACGGCTCGCAGATGGTGTTCGGCGACGGTGACGGCACGCTGTTCAACCGGTTCACGATCGCGGTCGACGTCATGGGCCACGAGCTGACGCACGGCGTCACGCAGTACAGCGGCGGCCTCGACGACGGCGACCAGCCGGGCGCGCTGAACGAGTCGGTCTCCGACGTGTTCGGCTCGATGGTCAAGCAGTTCCACGCGTCGCCCCAGCAGACGTCCGACGAGGCCGACTGGCTGATCGGTGCCGGCCTGCTGGCGTCGGGCGTCCACGGCGTCGCGCTCCGGTCGCTCAAGGCACCCGGCACGGCGTACGACGACCCGGTGCTCGGCACGGACCCCCAGCCGGCCGACATGACGGGCTTCGTCGAGGGCGGCGACCCGCACGTGAACTCGGGCATCCCGAACCGTGCCTTCTACCTCGCGGCCGTCGGCCTCGGGGGGTACTCGTGGGAGCGCGCGGGTCAGGTCTGGTACGAGGTGCTCACCGCCGCGGACCGGCCGACGGGCCTCACGTTCGCCGACTTCGCGCAGCGGACGGTCGACGCCGCGGTCAAGGCGTTCGGGGACGACGCGGCGCGGGTCGTGGCGGATGCGTGGCAGCAGGTCGGCATCGAGACGACGCTGCCCGCGGCCTGAGCCCGGGACGGGCGGAGGGGTCGCAGGCTCGCGCCCGCGACCACCCCGTCGCGTCAGGGCTGCACGAGGTAGGGCACCCGCGTCCAGCTCAGCACGTGGTCGGCGCCCGGCCGGTTGATCGTCACCGACAGCCAGTCCTTGTTGTTGCTCGAGCCGTCGACGGTGATCCGGTGCAGGTTGTCCGCCGAGCCCGTGACGCGGTAGGTCGCGAGCCAGGGCGAGCCGGTCGCGAGCGGCTGGTCGCTGTTGTAGACGTGGCTGTCGCCGTTGACGAGGTACACCTCGCCGCGGAAGGTCCGGGACTCGTCGACGATCGCCTGCACGAGCGGCTGGAACGCGGAGATGTCGTTCCACGTCGGCGTGTAGGTCGGGTCGAACATGTCCGCCTGCTGCAGGAGGACGACGCCGCGGTCGTGGCGCTGACGCGCCTGGGCGAACGAGTCGCGGATCAGTGCGATCGCGTTCGCCATGCGGGCGTCCTCGGCCGCGAGCTGCTCGGGGGTCGCCTGGGTGTAGCCGAGCCCGTCCCACGGCTGACGTCCGTCGTTGCTGCCCACGACGTCGTACATCGCGAAGTCCACGCCGTCGCGCCGCAGCTGGACGTTCTCCGGGTACCCGGCCGCGGCCTGCGAGTCGAGGCGGATCGGGTTCTGGCCGAGCGACCAGCCGGGGTTCGCGAAGAAGGCGGAGCGGTCGTAGGCGAGGCGCTCGAGCGGGTTGTACGCGCCGTTGTTGGCGCGGTGGCAGTCGGTCCACTCGTTGTCGCCCGGGACGTAGACCAACGGGTTCACGAACGTGTCGAAGTCGGCCTTGATCTGCCCGTAGTAGGCGTCGTCGCAGCGGCTCGAGCCGTTCTTGATGTCGCCGACGTGGAACGTCAGCTCGGGGTCGGCGGCGTTGATCTGCTGGATCCACTGCGGGAACGCCGCGATCTGAGCGGCGCCGTAGGGCACGTCGCCGATGACCGCGAAGCTGTAGTGCCCCGGCTTGTCCTGCCCGGGCGGCGTCGGCGCAGCCAGGGTGGGAGCCGCGGTCGCGGCGACGGCCGCCACGGCGAGGGTCAGGGACAGGAGCGCACGTCGTGCACGCATCGGTACTCCTCGAAGGGTGCGGATCGCCCGAAACCGGCGTCGCGGGCGCGGCCCCACCCTGGCGGCCGGACGCCAACGGCCGGAGAACGTCCGGCGGACGTCGGGAGAACGACCGGTGGCGTGGCCTCCGTCAGAGCGACGACGCCGAGAAGGTGTCGCACGAGGCGATCGACTTGCCCTGGTAGCCCTTGGTGAACCACCGCTGCCGCTGCGCGCTCGTGCCGTGCGTGAACGAGTCGGGGTTCACGCCGGCGCCGGACTGCGCCTGGATGTGGTCGTCGCCGACCGCGGCGGCGGCGTCGAGCGCCGTCTCGAGCTGCTGGTGCGTGATGGGCTTCAGGTAGGTCACGCCGGTGTCCGGGTCGACGGTGCTCGCCGCCTTGCCGGCCCACACGCCCGCGAGGCAGTCGGCCTGGAGCTCGACGCGCACCGAGTCCGACGACGCACCCGTCCCACCCCGGTTCGCCCGTGCCATCACGCCCGTCACCTGCTGGATGTGGTGGCCGTACTCGTGCGCCACCACGTACTCCTCGGCGAGCGGACCGCCCTCCGCGCCCAGCTGCGTCGTGAGGTCGTCGAAGAAGCTCGTGTCGAGATAGATCGACTTGTCGTCCGGGCAGTAGAACGGCCCGCTGGCAGCCGACGCCTGACCGCACCCCGTGTCGGTCGAGTCCTTGAACGACCACACCGCCGGCACCTCGGCGCCCTCCTGCTGCATCGTGGGGCCCCAGACCGTGTCGAGCGAGTCGATGGTCGCGGAGAGCCGGCACGTCCGGTCGGTGTTCGCCTGCTCGGCGCTGCACTGACCGACCGTGCCCTCGGTCTCCTGGCCGCCCGCTCCCTGCAGCAGCTGGGTCGGGTCCGCCTGGCCGTGCGTCAGCAGCACGATCACCAGCGCGACGAGAGCAGCGCCGATGCCGCCACCGCCGATCGCCAGGCCGCGCCCGGCGCCGCTGCGCGTCCCGACACGTCCCGAGTTGAAGGACCCGCCCTCCTGGAAAGTCATGCCGAGACGGTAATTCGGGTCCGGGCGGCCCGCGACGCGAGGCGGGCGGCCGTCAGCCGGTCGGCCCTGCGTCGTCGCCGAGGCCACGCGCCGCGAGGGCGTCGCCCGTGGCGCGCGCGTGGCCGATCATCCGGACGGCGGCCGGCACGACCAGCGCGCGCGGCTCGCGCTCCAGCCCTCGGGCGCGGGCGGCGTCGCGCGACTCGAGCGTCGTGCCGATCAGCACCGGGATCGAGCGCAGCAGCAGGCCGACCGCGAGCGAGAACGTCTCGGGCCGCAGGCCCAGCGGGCGCAGCGGACGGACCGCGCGGCTCAGCGCGTCGAGCAGGTCGTCGGCGCGCGTCGTCGCCGTGAGCAGCGTCGCCAGCAGCGCGACGGCCAGGAAGTCGAGGGACACCTCGAGCGCCGCGGCCCAGCCCGCGACCCACCACTGGAAGGCGCCGACGACGGCGATCGTCACGAGCAGCCCCGCCATGCCGCGCGTCGTGCGGTGCAGCGGCACGCGCGCGAGCGCCTGGAGCCCGACCGCGAGAGCGAGGGCCACGGCTCCCGAGGCCGGCCCGTGCACGAGCACCACGGTCGTCGTGGCGGCCAGGAGGGCCAGCAGCTTCGCGCCGGCCGGCGCGCGGTGCACGACGCTCGTCCCGGGGTGGTAGAGGCCGAGCGGGCCGGCCCACGGCGCGCGCAGCGGCTGGCCGGAACGGCTCACGGACGCACCCCGAGCATGAGCGCGCGATACGCGGCGAGGGCTGACGCCGGGTCGCCGTCCGCGACGACGCGGCCGCCGTCGACGACGAGAACGCGGTCGGCGCGCGCGGCGGCCTCGAGGTCGTGCGTCACGAGGACCACCTGCTGCTCGAGGCCCTCGAGGAGCGCGTCGACGCGCGAGCGCCAGCGCAGGTCGAGCAGCGTCGTCGGCTCGTCGCAGACGAGCACGTCGGGCCGGGTCGCCAGCACGGACGCGAGCGCGAGCAGCTGGCGCTGGCCGCCGGACAGCGCCTGGACCGGGACGTGCGCGCGGTCGCCCAGCCCGAACCGGTCGAGCGCGTCGATCGCGGCCGCCTGCCGCGCGGCCTTCGTCAGCGGCAGGCGGCGCAGCGAGAGCGCGACGTCCTCGACGGGCGTCGGCATGACGATCTGCGCGTCAGGGTCCGTGAACACGAACCCGACGCGCCGCCGCACCGCCGCGCCGTCCCGCGCGGTGTCGAGACCGTCGACCGTGACGGCGCCGGCCGACGGCAGCACCAGACCGTTGAGCAGCCGCGCGAGCGTCGACTTGCCCGACCCGTTCGCCCCGACGACGGCGATCCGCCGCTCGGCCAGCCGCAGCGTCACCGGCCCGAGCAGCGGCACGACGCGGTCGGGACCGCCCGCCGGGTCGGGTGACCAGGCGGTGACGAGGACGTCGTCGAGCTCGATCACGTCAGCGGCGCGTGCGGGCCAGGTCGGGGAACGCGCGGAACACCGTGAGCGCGACGAGGGCCGCGAGGGCTGTCTTGATCACGTCGCCCGGCACGAACGGCAGGTTGGCGGCGAAGGCGGCGTGGAACGACAGCCCGGCGCGCCACACGAGGCCCGCGATGCCGAAGACGTCGAGCACCACGGGGCTCGCGACCAGACCGGCCACCAGCAGGGCGACGTAGCGCACGCCGCCTCGCCACCACGGCCGGGCGGCGAGTCGCGCGAGCGCACCGCGCCCCGCACGACCCGTCCCGTCGCCGAGCGTGCGGGTTGCGACGTGCAGGGCGGGGCCGGCCAGCGCGCCGGCGACGGTCGCGGCGGCGAGGAACCCGACGAGGTACCCGCCGGTCGGCCCGGTGAGCACCGCGAGGCCGGCGCTGTGGTCCGCGAACACGGGCACGCCCGCGAGCCCGACGACGAGGTAGAGCGCGACGGCCGCGAGGCCGCGCCGAGCGCCGAGCACCAGGCCGGCGAGGACCACGGCGAACGTCTGGAGCGTGAACGGCACGCCGGCCGGACCCGGGACGCCCGGGACGATGCTGCAGACGGCGATGAACGCGGCGAACGTCGCGACCAGCGCGACGTCGGTGGTCGCCTGGCGGCGCACGACCGGGACGGGCGCCGTGGCGGGCGGCGTCGGCGCGGTCGCGGGGTCGTGGTGCTGGTCGGTGGTCGTGCCGGACATGGGTCCCCCTCGGGGCTCGTGTCGGATGGGCCACCCGCCGGAGCTGCGCGGGTGTGCTCGACGCTAGCCGTTCACCCGACGGCCGAGTCCTGTGCGCGCGGCCAACGAGGACGGCGCAGCGTCGGAGGAATCCACCACGGCCGCACCGCTCCGTGACGGAGCGCGCGGTGGTAGGCGGGCCTGCCCGAGATGTCGCGTCGGCGATAGTTTGGCCGCCTCACCACGGAGACCGGCGAGGGGGCCACCATGTCCGTCGAGGAGAAGCCCGAGCACACGAGCACGTCGGACGTCCCGGACCGGCCCGGCCCGCTGCGCTCCTGGTACGACCACCTCGCCGACGAGATCTCGCGCGAGCACCCGTGGTACGAGCTGCCGAAGGTGCTCGGCCTCGCGGAGCTCATCGGCATCCGGGACACGCTGCGCCGCGAGAACCTGTTCGACACCTCGCGCCTGCCGGCGGTGCATGCGGTCCAGCCGCCCGCGTACGACGAGCGGTTCCGCGACGAGCGCACCCCGGACGGCAGCTGGAACGACCTCGCGCACCCCGAGATGGGCATGGCGGGCACGCGATTCGGACGCAACGTGCCGCTCGAGCACACGTGGCCCGACACGGACCGGATGCTCGTCCCCAACCCCCGCGTGGTCAGCCGCCGGCTCATGACGCGCGAGCGGCTCAACGCCGCCACGGCGGGCAACGCCATCATCGCGTCCTGGCTCCAGTTCATGATCCACGACTGGTTCCGCCACGGGACGAGCCCGACGACCGACCCGTGGGTGCTCCCGACCGTCGAGGGCGACGACTGGCCGGACCCGCCCGTGCTCGTCATGCGCACGCCGCCCGACCCGACGTCGCCGCCCGACTCGCCGCACCCGCCGACGTACCGCAACGTCAACACGCACTGGTGGGACGGCTCGTCGATCTACGGGAGCGATCTCGACGCGCAGCGGTTCCTGCGCGAGGGCGCGGGCGGGCGGCTGCGGATCGTCGACGGGATGCCTCCCGTGCCCGACGACCCAGCCGCCGACCCCACGCGGACGCCCGGCTTCTGGCTCGGGCTCGGCATGATGCAGACGCTGTTCTCGCTCGAGCACAACGCGGTCGCCGCCCACCTCGCGCAGGCCCACCCCGACTACGACGACGAGCTGCTGTTCCAGAAGGCGCGCCTCGTGACGTGCGCCGTGATCGCGAAGATCCACACGGTCGAGTGGACGCCGGCCGTGACGGCGCACCCGACCGCCGCCGAGGCGCTGCACGTCAACTGGTACGGGCTCGCGGGGGAGCACCTGCACGACTTCGTCGCCACGTTCTCGAAGGACGAGGCGCTGCGCGGCATCCCGGGGACGCGCACCGAGGACTTCGGGGTGCCGTACGCGCTCACCGAGGAGTTCGTCGCGGTCTACCGCATGCATCCGCTGATCCCGGACGACTTCGACTTCCGCTCGGCGGCGGACGACAGCGCGACGCTCGGCGCCCGGCAGTTCTCGGAGATCACCGGTCCGCAGGCGGTGCCGATCCTGCGCGGGCAGCGGCTGACCGACCTGCTCTACACGTTCGGCACCACGAACCCCGGCCTCGTCACGCTGCACAACTACCCACGCGGCCTGCAGACCTACGTGCGTCCCGACGGCAAGCTCATGGACATGGCGGCGCTCGACGTCCTGCGCTGCCGGGAGCTCGGCGTCCCGCGCTACTGCGAGTTCCGCCGCCTGCTCCACCTGAGGGTTCCCGAGTCGTTCGCCGACGTCACGAGCAACGACGTGTGGGCGCGCGAGCTCGACGAGGTCTACGAGGGCCGGCTGGAGGACCTCGACCTCATCCCGGGCGTGATGGCCGAGGACCTGCCGGAGGGCTTCGCCTTCTCGGACACCGCGTTCCGGATCTTCGTGCTGATGGCGTCTCGCCGGCTGAACAGCGACCGGTTCTTCACCGAGTCGTTCACCGACGACGTGTACACGCCGGAGGGCATGGCCTGGGTGAAGGCCGCGTCGATGGGCGCCGTCCTGTCCCGGCACTGCCCGGACCTCGCGCCGTACGTGCGGGACCTGCCGAACGCGTTCGGCATCTGGGCGCGCGCGGAGGGCCACGCGACCCGCGGCTGACGGTCGGGCCGACGGTCGGCTGACCGGTCGGTGCGGGCGTGCGCGGAATCACGAAGGGGTGACGGGCACCGCGGCCGTAGACTTGACGCCGTTTGTGCCGCGGCCCCCTCCGCCGGCCGTCTCGGAGGAAAACCCACGTGATCACCGCCTCGGGTGTCGAGCTGCGCATCGGCGCACGCGTGCTGCTGGAGCCGTCGACCTTCCGGATCGCCGCCGGCGACCGGATCGGGCTCGTCGGCCGCAACGGCGCGGGCAAGACGACGCTGACCAAGACCCTGTCGGGGGAGACGCAGCCCACGGGCGGCACCATCTCGCGGGCGGGGCAGGTTGGCTACCTGCCGCAGGACCCGCGCACGGGCGACCTGACGATGCTCGCGATGGACCGCGTGCTCTCGGTCCGCGGGCTCGACGAGATCGTCCGGCAGATGCGCGCGACCGAGGTCGCGATGGCCGACGGCGACGACGCCACGCGTGACGCCGCGATGGAGCGGTACTCGAAGCTCGAGGCGCGGTTCACCGCGGCCGGCGGGTACGCCGCCGAGAGCGAGGCCCACCGCATCGCCTCGAACCTCGGGCTCGACGAGCGCGTGCTCGGCCAGACGATCGGCACGCTGTCCGGCGGCCAGCGCCGCCGCGTCGAGCTCGCGCGCATCCTCTTCTCGGGTGTCGACACGCTGCTGCTGGACGAGCCGACGAACCACCTGGACGCGGACTCGATCGCGTGGCTGCGGGACTACCTGCGCGCCTACTCAGGCGGGCTCATCGTGATCTCGCACGACGCGGACCTGCTGCGCGCGGTGGTCAACAAGGTGTTCCACCTGGACGCGAACCGCGGCCAGCTCGACCAGTACAACCTCGGCTGGGACGCGTACCTGCAGCAGCGCGAGACCGACGAGAAGCGCCGCCGCCGCGAGCGCGCGAACGCCGAGAAGAAGGCGGCCGTCCTGCTGGCGCAGGCCGACAAGATGCGCGCGAAGGCGACCAAGGCGGTCGCGGCCCAGAACATGGCCCGCCGTGCGGAGAAGATGCTCTCGGGCCTCGAGGCCGCGCGCATGAGCGACAAGGTCGCGCACCTGCGCTTCCCCGACCCGGCGCCGTGCGGCAAGACCCCGCTGACGGCCGAGGGCCTGTCGAAGTCGTACGGGTCGCAGGAGGTCTTCACCGACGTGGACCTGGCCATCGACCGCGGCTCGAAGGTCGTGGTGCTCGGGCTCAACGGCGCCGGCAAGACGACCCTGCTGCGCATCCTCGGCGGCATCGAGAAGTCGGACACGGGCGAGGTGAAGCCGGGCCACGGCCTCAAGCTCGGCTACTACGCGCAGGAGCACGAGACGCTCGACCTCGAGCGGACCGTCGTCGAGAACCTGCGGACGGCCGCACCCGACCTCACGGACACCCAGGTCCGCTCGGTGCTCGGCTCGTTCCTGTTCTCGGGCGACGACGCAGACAAGCCCGCGCGCGTGCTCTCGGGTGGCGAGAAGACGCGGCTCGCGCTCGCGGCCCTGGTCGTCTCGGCGGCCAACGTGCTGCTGCTCGACGAGCCGACCAACAACCTGGACCCCGCGTCGCGCGAGGAGATCCTCGCCGCGCTGCGCAACTACGCCGGCGCGGTCGTGCTCGTCTCGCACGACGAGGGCGCCGTCGCGGCGCTCGACCCCGAGCGCGTGCTGCTGCTGCCCGACGGCGCCGAGGACCTGTGGGGCGCCGACTACCTGGACCTGATCGCGCTCGCCTGAGCCCAGGGCGGTCTGCCGGCCGCCGGGCGACCGCGCACGACGGCGGCCGCCCGCAACGGGGGCAGGAGACTCGCGTCGCCGGCAGCGGTCCCTCCGAACCGAGCGCGCGCCGACGGCCCGGGTCAGGGGGAGGGCCCCGACCCGGACCGTCGTCACGCGCCGCCGGTCACGCCACGCGCGTCAGTTCCGCGTGATCGTGAACCCCGGGCAGGTGTTGACGATGTCGTGCGAGCTGTTCGTCATCGTCAGCCCGGTGAACGTCACCGCGCCGATCGCCGGGCCCTGGCCCGACTCGGGCGCCGGGTTGCACCAGACGGCGTTCCCGACGCGTCCCGTCAGGCTGAACGTGGCCGTGGCGTCGACGTTGCTCTTGTCGGCGCGGGGCTCGTTCGCCCTGTCGACCGTGACGTTGGTCAGCGTCGTGTCGGCGATCGGGTTCGTCGGCTGGGACGCCGACAGGTACTTCGTCTGCATCATGATCCCGTCGTACGTGGGGTCGGAGATGTCGACGTTGCTGATCCGGATGCCGGTGAACGCGCCGTCACCCGAGTACAGCCAGAGGCCGGGGAACACCTGCTGGCCCCAGAAGTGACCGCCCGACCGGACGATCGAGACGTTGTCGATCGTCGTCGTCCCCGAGAACCCGACGAACGAGATCCCGAAGTTGATCGACGACACCGTCAGACCGGGGTAGGTCAGCTGGTCGGCCGCGTACAGGTTGCGGAACGTGTTGCCGGAGCCGCCGTAGACGGCGAACCCGGACGCGCGCCACGTGAGCGTCGCCGTGAGGTTCTGCTCGAGGTTGTTCGCGACCGTGCCGGCGTGCACGTCCTGGGCGTTGAACAGCGCGAAGCCGTCGTCACCCGTGGCGCGCGCGACCGAGTTGGTGATCGTGTTGCCCTGGCTGTCGTTCGCGAGCGTGATGCCGTCCGCGAACGTGTCGTCGATCCGGTCGTTGGAGAAGGTCGACGAGTCGACGTTCTGCCCCCAGACCATCACGACCATGTGGTTGACCCAGACGTTGTCGATCACGATGTTCGACACGTTGGTCAGCGGGAACGCCTGGCCGGAGCCGTCCTGGCGGTTGGTGTAGTTGCCGACGATCGCGAAGTTCCGGAACTGCGACCCGGTCGCCGCGGCGCCGGTCGGGGTGAACCCGACGTCGGTGTTCTCCTGGCTCTGCGGCGCGACGAGCCGCGTGAACCACGGCCCGGCGCCCACGATCTGGAGCGCCTTGGTGCCGAGGTTGAACTTGCCGGAGACCGCGTAGTCGCCCGCCGGGAGGTAGACCCCGGTGAAGGTCGAGCTGCCGTTGGCCGTGTTGATGGCCGTCTGGATCGCGTTCTGGTCGCTGCCCGAGACCGTGACGAGGTGCGTCGGGTCCGGGTTGGCGACCGCCGTGGCGAGCTCGAGCTGGACGAAGTCCACCGCGATGTCCGCGCCGGTCGTGTCGCGCACCGACAGCGTGCTGCCGGCCGGGACCGTGGAGGTGAGCACGGCGCCCGCCTCGTCGTAGATGTGCCGCGGCCCGGTGCCCGAGTTCTGCGGCGACGTCTCCGCGCCGTAGAGCCAGGCGTACTTCGACACGAGGGTGACCGTGCCGACCTGGGTCGAGCCGTTGAACACGCCCAGCGTGGTCGTCGTCCCGTCCGGGATCGAGTACCGCACGTCGATCGTGTTGGTCGCCGCGCGCGTGGTCCACGAGACCGACTGCCCCGACGACGTCAGGTGGACGGCCTTGCGGCCCGACGCCTCGCCGGCGAGGTCGCCGATCGTGCGGTTCGGCCCGACGACCGTGCCGCCGGAGACCGTGCCGTCCTCGGCCTCGTAGACGTCGTACGGCATGCTCGCGCCGCGCCCGACCGCGAACGCCGCCGTCGCCGTGTTGTTCGCCTGCTTGACGGCGAGCTCTGCGGAGTCGGTGGCGACGGTGGTCGTCACGGTGTACTTGCCGTCGGCCGCGGTCCACGTGCCGGCCTGGACCGTGACGGACGCGCCTGCCGCGATCGCGCCCGAGGGCGCGGACGGCGTGAGCGTCTTGACCGTGGCACCCGACTGGTCCTTGATCACGACCGTCACCGCGTGCGAGCCGGAGCTCGACGGCTGGTTGCCCTGGTTGCGGACGACCGTGGTGAACGTGACGGTCTGGCCGCCCGACGGCGTGCCCGGCGACCAGGTGGTCGACGCGACGAGGTCGGCGCTCTGGACGGGGGCGACGGTGAGCGCCGCACCCGTGCCGGAGTTGTTGCCCTCGTTGAGCTCGACCACCGCGTTGCCCTCGTCGACGACCGCCGACGTGGCGTAGGTGCCCGCCGTCTGCGTGCCGACGTTGGCCGAGACCGTCGTCTGGCCGCCCGCCGCGATCGCCGCGACGTTCGCCGAGCCCACCTTGGTCGTGCCGAGGTAGAAGCTCACCGTCGTGGCGGCGGACGACGCGGTGCCGATGTTGCGCACCGTGGCCGACATGGTGACGGCGTCCGTCTCGACCGGGCTCGCCGGCGACGTCGTCACCGCGCTCACCGTGAGGTCGGGGTTCGGCGCCTTGGTGCCGAGCACCTGCAGCTCTGCGACCTGGCCGCCGGGCGCCCCGGAGTTGGCCGTGAACGACAGCCGCACGTCGGCGGCGGTCGCGCTGACCGGGATCGTCACGACGTTGGTGCCCTGCGTGAACGTGTACGTCGCGCTCGCCTTGATGGTCGTGTACGCGCCGCCCGCCTGGTCGCGGCCCTCGATCGAGAACGTCTGCGTCCGGGTGCCCCACGAGGCGTCGGGGTTGAGCTTCACGACGACGGACGTGACGTTCACGTTCGTGCCCATCGCGACGTTCAGCCACGACGGGACCGCGCCCTCCCAGTAGGTGGCGAGGTTGCCGTCGTTCGCGTTCGCGGCGACGAACGTGAACGTGTCGGACGAGCTCGTCATCGGCTTGCCCGCCGCCTGGTCGGTCGACGTGGTCGACGCGCCCGTGCCGGAGAGGGCCACCGTGAGCGACGGGTTCGTCGCGTTGCTCGCCACGGTCAGCGTGCCCGTGCGGGTGCCGGCCGCCGTCGGGGCGAACGTCACCGCGACCGTGCATGCGGCGCCCGCCGCGAGGGAGGAGCCGCACGTCGTGGTGTCGGAGTAGTCGCCGCTCACCGAGACGCCCGAGATCGCCGCCGCGGCGGTGCCCGTGTTGCTGATCGTCACGCTCTGCGCAGGCGCCGACGAACCGACGCTCGTGCTCGCGAACGCGAGGCTCGACGGGCTCGCGGTGAGCGTCGCCGTGCCGGTGCTCGCCCCCGTGCCCGTCAGCGGCACGGCCAGCGTCGGGTTGCTCGCGTTGCTCGTGACCGTGAGCGTGCCGGTCCGCGAGCCGGCCGCGGTCGGCCGGAACACGACGGAGACCGTGCACGACGAGCCGGCGGCGAGCGTCGACGAGCACGTCGTCGTCTGCGTGAAGTCGCCGCTGGCCGTGATGCCGCTGATCGACGCCGACGCCGTGCCCGTGTTGCTGAGGGTCACGGTGAGCGGCGAGCTCGACGAGCCGGTGCCGACCGTGCCGAACGCGACGGTCGTCGGGTTCGCCGCGAGCGTGGCCGACGTGGCCGCCGTGCCCGTGCCGGACAGCGCGACGGTGAGCGACGGGTTGCTCGCGTCGCTCGCGACGGTGACCGCGCCGGTCCGGGCGCCGGCCGCAGCGGGCCGGAACGTCACGGACGCGGTGCAGGACGCGCCGGCCGCGAGCGTGGCGCCGCACGTCGTGGTGTCGGCGAAGTCGCCGGCCACGCCGACGCCCGACAGGTTCGCGGTGCTGCCGCCCGTGTTGGTGACGGTCACGGTCTGCGCCGCGCTCGTCGACCCGACGCCGGTGCTGCCGAACGACAGGCTCGTGGGGCTCGCCGCGAGGGTCGCCGGGCCGGGGTTGCCGCCCGACCCGTACACCTCGAGCTCGGAGAGCTGACCCGCGGGCTGCCCGCTGTTCGCCGTGAACGTGACGCGGACGTAGCGCTCGGTCGCCGCGGTGAACGCGATCGCCACCGTGTTCCCGCTCGCCGGGTCGAACGTGTACGTCGCCGAGGCCTTGAGCGTCGCGAACGACGAGCCGTCCGTGCTGCCCTGCACCTGGAGCGTCTGCGTGCGCGTCGCCCACGCCGTGGCGGGCGGCAGCTTGAGCACGACCTTGCTGACGCTCTGCGCCGAGCCGAGGTCGGCCTGGACCCACTGCGGGAACGCGTTGTTGCTGCTCTCCCAGTAGGTGGTGGCGTCACCGTCGGTGACGTTCGCCGAGGCGTACGTCTGCGTGTGCGACGACTCGGAGGTCGTCCTGTGCAGCGCGAGGTTCGTCGTCGACGTGCCCGCGCCGGTGCCCGAGAGCGACGCCGTCACGGCGCCGTTCGACGCGTTGCTCGCGACCGCGAGCGACCCGGTGCGCGCGCCCGCCGCGGTCGGCGTGAAGGTCACCGCGACGGTGCACGAGCCGCCGGCCGCGATCGACGAGCCGCACGTGCTGGTCTGCGAGAAGTCGCCGCTCGCCGTGATGCCCGAGAGCGTCGCGGCCGCCGTGCCCGTGTTGCTGACCGTCACGGTCTGTGCCGCGCTCGGCGAGCCGACGGCCGTCGACGGGAACGTCAGCGACGCGGGGGACAGCGACAGCGTCGCCGTCTGCGGCGGGTTGCCGACGCCCGGGTAGACCTCGAGCTCGGAGACCTGGCCCGCGGGCCAGCCGGAGTTCGCCGTGACGTTGAGCCGCACGTACCGCGCGGAGCCGGACGGCACGGTGATCGTGACGACGTTGCCGGTCGCAGGGTCGAACGTGTACGCCGCCGAGCCGACCAGCGTGCTGAACGACGAGCCGTCCGTGCTGCCCAGGACCGAGAACGTCTGCGTGCGCGTCGCCCACGCTGAGGCGGGCGGCAGGTGCACGGTGGCCTTCCCGACCGCGTACGTCTGGCCGAGGTCGACCTGCACCCACTGCGGGAACGCGTTGTTGGCGCTCTCCCAGTAGGTGGACGTGTCGCCGTCGGTCACGGCGCTTGCGGGCTGCGCGGAGTTCACCTGGCTGCTCGCCGTGGCGGTGCGGCCGGCCGCGACGTTGGTCGTCGAACCGACGCCCGACCCCGACAGCGCGACGGTCGTGGGGGAGTTGTTCGCGCTGCTCGTCACGGTCAGCGTGCCCGAACGTGCCCCCGCGGCGGTCGGCGTGAACGTGACGCCGAGCGTGCAGGACGAGCCCGCCGCGATCGTCGTGCACGAGCCCGGCCTGGCGAAGTCGCCCGAGACCGTGACGCCGGAGACCGTGGCGGTCGACGTGCCGGTGTTGGTGATCGTGACGTTCTGCGCCGTGGTCGTCGCGCCGACGACGGTCGACGCGAACGCGAGGCTCTGCGGGTCGGCCGACAGCACCGGCCCGGGCGCGACACCCGTGCCGGCGAGCGGGACCGAGGTGGCCGAGCCGCCGACCGTCACGGTGAGCGACCCGCTCGCCGCGCCCGCCGCGGTGGGTGCGAACGTGACGCCGACGGAGCACGACGCGCCGGCGGCGAGCGACGAGCCGCACGTCGACGTCTGCGCGAACGGGCCGGAGACCGCGAGCGTGACCGACTGCGCCGCGGTGCCGTTGTTGGCGACCGTGATGCTACGAGCGGCGCTCGTCGTGCCCGTGGCCTGCGAGCCGAACGAGAGCGAGCTCGGCGTCACGGTGACGTCGTTCTCCGCGACGTACGGCGGCCAGACGGGCGTGGCGAACGCGCCGCACGCCGGCGTCCCCGAGATCCCGGAGTTGCCGCCGCCGTCGGTGACCGCGAAGTTCGAGCCCTCGCAGCTGTAGACCGGGCTCGACGCCCCGACGCCCGTGGCCGTGAGGTTCGCGATCGACGCCGAGCCGCCCGTCTGCTCCTGCAGCACGTACGTGCCCGTGCCCTGCACGGTGACGTTCGACAGGTTCACGCCGCTGACCGTGCCTTCGACCCACTGGATCGCCTCGTACGGGCTCTGCTGGATCAGCGCGTTCGACACGTTGATCGGGCCGGTGATCGCGCCCTGGCTGCCGTCGAACCACAGCGCGCCGACGCCGAACTGCCAGTTCGGGTCGAGGCTGCCGTCGCGGATCAGCGTGTTGTTGCTGATGGTGGTCTTGCCGACGGGGGTCGACGTGAAGCGCTGCCCGACGTGGATGCCGCCGCCCTGCGTGAGGCCGGCGTCGACGACGCGGTTGCCCGTGACGGTGTTGTCGTGGCCGCCGTAGATCGCGATGCCGTTGGCGAGGATCGGGTACTGGACCGTGTTGTTGCTGAACGTGTCGTTCGCGTCCGCCCCGAGCGCCGAGTCGGCCCACGTGGCGAGGCCGTCGTCGCCGAGGTTGCGCAGGTCGCTGTTCGTGACGGTGGAGTTGGTGACCCCGCCGTGGAAGTTGATGCCGTCGGCGGTCGTGTCGCGGATGCGCATGCCGCTGAACGTCAGGCCGTCCATCGGGCCGTCCATCCACGCGCCGACCTTCAGGTGCTCGATCCACAGGTTCGAGACGGTCGAGCTGCTCATCGCGCCGCCGACGCCGTTGACCTGCGCGTTGTCGTCACGCTCCTGCACGTCGCCCGAGATCGCGAAGTCGGACAGGTGCACGTTGGTGCTCGGGTGGGGCGCCGAGCTCCCGTAGAAGCCCGGGGCTGCACCGGTCACGGTCGAGTACCACATGCCCGCGCCCTTGATGGTCACGTTGTCGACCGCGATGTGGCCCGGCACCTTGAACGTGCCCGCCGGGATCCAGACGGTCCCACCCGCGCCGGCGGCGCTGATCGCGGCGTTGAACGCGGCGGTCGAGTCGCTCGCGCCCGTCGCGTCGGCGCCCTTGCTCGTCACCGACACGGCGCCCGCGGGCGGCGTGAGCTGGTCACCGACCTGCTCGAAGTCCGCGAGGTCGATCGTGTAGCTGCTCGCGGTGTCCTCGGCGTCGACCTGGACCTTGAACGTCGTGCCCGCCGGGTAGGTGGTGGAGAACAGCCGGTGCACCTCGTCGTAGAAGTGGTGCGGGTTGCTGCCGGGCGTGTTGGTGAACGGGTAGCTGCCGTAGTACCAGCTGTACGCGTTCGTGGTCGTGAGGTTCGGCTGCTTGGTGCCGTTGACGTAGAGCGACAGCGGCGCGGTGTACACCGCGCCGTTCGACGAGTCGGGGATCGAGTACCGCAGCACGATCGAGTTGGTCGGCGCAGTGGTCGTGAACTGCACGTACTTGCCCTGGCCGCTGAGCGTGACCGCCTTGCGGTACGACGCCTCGGCGGCGAGCGTGCCGTAGGTGACGCCGGTCGACGTCGGGCCGACGACCGTGCCGTTGGTCGACGCGTTCTCGGCCTGGAGCTCGACGTAGGGGAGGGTGGCGCCGCGCCCACCGGTGGCGGCGGCGGCGGCCGCAGGCGTGGAGGCGACGACCCCCACCGCGGCGGCGAGGGCGACGGCACTCAACGCGCCCAGGGCGACGCGAGCATGACGAGCGAGGGACATCGGGGGCTCACTCTCGGTGCGGGACGGACGTGCGTGACCGCAGCGCGCGGACCGGCCGTCGGCTCGGCGCGTCGACCGGGAGGGGTGGGTCGGGACGCGGGCGTGCACGGATCGGGTCGGAGGCGTCGCTGCCTCCTCGGGCTCCGCGCGGTGGCGCGGAGTGGACCGGGGTCTGACTCGTGACCGGACAGCGCTGACCGATCGACGCAGACCGTATTGGCCCGGACAACTGCCCGCAAGACCGACATTGCGCAACGCAAGTTGCAAGGAATTGCATGCAAAACAGTGACACCACGCCACCCGACACCGTTGTCGGGTCACTGAGGTGCAGCGACGCGATCGCAAGCAACGACGCGACACCCACCTGGGAGCGCGCTCACCAGGCCCGAACGCGGTCAAAGCCGGCGTGACTTGCGTGCGCTTGCGCGCCCCGGTCAGCGCTGCGGGGTGCCCGTCGGCCGCACGACGTCGTCCGGGGAGCCGAGCTGCGCGTCGACGACGGCGTCCTCGTAGTCCTCGTCGCGCCCGCCGCGGCGGTACGGCGCGTCGCCCCGCGAGCCGCCCGCCGGTCGGCGCTGCGGGGCAGGCCGGCGCGCGCCGCGGGTCGGCCACAGGCCGTCGACGCCCTCCGGCACCGCGAGCGGGTCGTCGGCGTCCGCCGGGTCGGGCTCGCCCTCGGCGTCGACCGCGCGCTCCTCGAGCAGGTCACGCCGCGCGAGCATCGAGAACCCGATCAGCCCGCCGAGCGCGAACACCCACCACTGGAACGCGTACGACAGGTGCGGCCCGGGGTCGGTGTCCGGCGCGTCGAGCGCGCCCGGCAGCGACGCCGCCGCGGGGCTCTCGGCGACGAGCCCGCCATAGGCGGCGTACGCGGGCGCACCGACCGGGACGGCCGAGCCGCCCGCGGCGAGCGCCTGCTCGACGTTGATCGCCTGCACCTGGCCCGCGGGAGCGCCGCGCCGCGACGCAGGCTCGTCCTGCCGCAGCCGCACCGTCACGTCGACCGTGCCGGACGGGGGCGCGGGCGGGGTCACGCCGACCGAGCCGTTGGCCCCGGTCTGCACCCACCCGCGGTCGACGAGCAGCACGGCACCGGCGTCCGTCGGGGCGCCCGCGGTCCCGGCCGACGAGTCCTCGACGACGAACGGCACCAGCACGTGGTAGACCGGCCCGTCGTCGGACGGGCGGTTGCGCAGCAGCACCGTCGCGTCGGGCAGGTAGTGGCCGACCACGGAGACGGGGTGCCACACCTTCTCTGCCGGCACGGGCGTCGACGTCGTGGGCAGCAGGTCGCGGATCGGCACCGGGGCCGCCGAGTAGTTGTGGTCGACGATCGCGATCTGGCCGTCGCGCCACACGTGGCGGTTCCACTGCCAGCGGCCGAGGAACGTGCACACCACCGCGACCAGCACGCCGACGAGCACCAGCCCGACGGCGCGGCGCACCGCTGGGCTCACCGAGCGGCTCCCTCGAGGTCGCCCGCGGGCACGACGTCGCGCAGGAAGCCGCGCACGTCGAGGTACTGGCTCAGGTGCTCGCGGTGCTCGTCGCACGCGAGCCACACCTTGCGGCGCTCGGTCGTGTGCAGGCGCGGGTTGTTCCAGAGCAGGCCCCACGCCGCGGTCTCGCGGCAGCCGCGCGCGCTGCACACCAGCTCGTCGACGGGGTCGGGGCGCGACGCGTCGGCGGACTCGGGTGTGCTCACTGCTGCCCACCGCCCAGCTGGCCGCCCGACCCCGGACCGCGCTCGATCTCGCGCGGTTCGAGGTAGCTCGCGGAGTCGTCCTGGCGCTCGCGGCCGGCGTTCGCGCCGATCACGGCGGTGTAGGGGAGCACGACGGCGGCCGCGATGAACACGAGCGAGAGCCACAGCGGCACGTGGCCCCACGTGAGGATCGCGCCGATGAAGCAGACGAGCCGGATGCCCATCTGGACGAGGTAGCGGACCTGGCGGCGGCTGATGTCGTCGGCCAGCGGCTCGGGCGCGTTGGTGATGGACGGCACCGCCGGCGCCCTGGCGGCGCGCTGCTTGCGGGTGCTCACCACCTGAGTCTAGGCCGCGTCCCGGGCAGGGGCCGGTGTTGTGCGGCCTCCACAAACGGCTCCCACGGTTCGTGTCCGGGCCGGTGCCGCGACCTGCGGCGGACGTCGGCTAGCGTCGTCACCGTGCCTGAGACTCCCGACAACCCGACCCCCCGCAGCGTGCTCGTCACGGGCGCCAACCGCGGCATCGGCCGAGCGATCGCCGAGCGCTTCGTGGCCGCCGGCGACCGGGTCGCCACCATCTACCGCTCGGGCGATCTGCCCGAGGGCGTGTTCGGCGCCGTGGGCGACGTCCGCGACACCGCGAGCGTCGACGCGGCCTTCGCCGCGATCGAGGCCGAGCAGGGCCCCGTCGAGGTGCTCGTCGCCAACGCCGGCATCACGCGCGACCAGCTCCTGCTCCGGATGACGGACGAGGAGTTCTCGGACGTCATCGACGTCAACCTCGCCGGCGCGTTCCGCTGCGTCCGCCGCGCGAGCAAGCCCATGATCCGGCTGCGCCGCGGCCGCATCGTGCTGATCTCGTCCGTCGTCGGGCTCTACGGCTCGCCGGGCCAGGTCAACTACGCCGCGTCGAAGGCCGGCCTCGTCGGCATGGCCCGGTCGATCACGCGCGAGCTCGGCTCGCGCAGCATCACCGCCAACGTCGTCGCGCCGGGGTTCATCGACACCGACATGACGCGCGCGCTGCCCGAGGCGACTCAGAAGCAGTACGTCGACTCGATCCCGCTGGGCCGCTTCGCCACCCCGGACGAGGTCGCGGGCGTCGTCGAGTTCGTCGCCTCGCCGGCGGCCGCCTACATCTCCGGCGCCGTGATCCCGGTCGACGGCGGCCTCGGCATGGGCCACTGAGCCCGACCTTCCCGCACCCGACCTTCCCGCACCCGAAAGAAACGGACACACAGCCATGGGCCTGCTCGAAGGCAAGAAGCTCCTCATCACCGGCGTCCTGACGGACGGCTCGATCGCGTTCCACGTCGCGCGCCTCGCCCAGGAGGAGGGCGCCGAGATCCTGCTCACCTCGTTCGGGCGCCAGTTCCGCCTCACCGAGGTCATCGCGCGCCGCCTGCCCCAGCCGGCGAAGGTGCTGCAGCTCGACGCGACGAGCACCGAGGACCTCGAGGCGCTCGCGGACCGCGTGCGCGAGGCCGGGTTCGACCACCTCGACGGCGTCGTGCACTCGATCGGATTCGCCCCGCAGTCCGTCATGGGCGGCAACTTCCTCGCGGGCGAGTGGGACGACGTCGCCACCGCGCTGCACGTGTCGGCGTACTCGCTCAAGTCGCTGTCGGTCGCCGCGCAGCCGCTGCTCGCGCCCGGCGCGGCGGTCGTCGGCCTGACGTTCGACGCGCGCTACGCGTGGCCGGTCTACGACTGGATGGGCGTCGCGAAGGCCGCCTTCGAGTCGACCGCGCGGTACCTCGCGCGCGACCTCGGCCCGTCCGGCGTCCGCGTCAACCTCGTCTCGGCGGGCCCGATCCGCACCACGGCCGCGAAGTCGATCCCCGGCTTCGAGGCGATGGAGGGTGGCTGGCCGGAGCGCGCACCGCTCGGCTGGGACGTGTCGAACCCGGAGCCGGCCGCGCGCGCCGTCGCCGCGCTGCTCTCCGACTGGTTCCCCGCCACGACCGGCGAGATCGTGCACGTCGACGGCGGCGTGCACGCCATGGGCCTGTGACGGCACACTGAGCCGGTGACGAACCGTCGGCTCCTGCTGCTGCGCCACGCCAAGGCGGAGCACCCCGACAACGTCGTCGACCACGAGCGGCCGCTCTCGCTCGTCGGTCGACGGCAGTCGGCGGGCGTCGGTGCCGCCCTCGCGGCGGCGGGGCTCGTGCCCGACCTCGTGCTGTGCTCGTCGTCGCTGCGCACCCGGCAGACGTGGGACCTCGCGCGCCAGTCGCTCGGCGCCGACCCCGAGGTGCAGGTCTCCGAGGAGGTCTACGACGCCGCCACGCGCCCCCTCGTGGAGCTTGTGCGCGGCGTCGACCCGGACGTCGAGACGCTCCTCGTCGTGGGGCACGAGCCGACCATGTCGCACGTCGCGGAGCTGCTCGCCGGACCCGACTCCGACGTGACCGCGCTCGCGCGCGTGCGCGTCGGCGTGCCCACCGGCAGCTGGTCGCTGCTCGAGTGGGACGGCGAGTGGTCGGAGCTCGACCGGGGGACGGCGACGCTCGTGCGGCTCGGCGTGCCCGACTGACGCTCGCGCGTCAGGGTGCGGCAGCGCGCGTCAGGGCGCGTCAGATCGCGAACGGCGGCAGCACGAGCGCCTCGTCGAGCCGCTGCTCGATCGCGGCGTCGGCCGCCGCGCGCACGAGCGGCTTGGCGCGGTACGCGACCGAGTAGCCGGCGACGGCCATCATGTCGAGGTCGTTCGCGCCGTCGCCGATCGCGACCGTGTGCTCGAGCGCGGTGCCGGTCGCGCTGGCGTACGCGCGCAGCGTCGCCGCCTTCGCGGCGCGGTCCACGACGTCGCCGACCACGCGGCCTGTCAGCCGTCCGTCCGCGACGCCCAGGCGGTTCGCGCGGACGAGCGTGATGCCGAGGCGCGCCGCGAGCGGCGCGACGATCTCGATGAACCCGCCCGAGACGAGCCCGACGTGCCAGCCGCGCGCCTGCACGGTCGTCACGAGCTCCGCGGCGCCGGGTGAGAGCTCGACCTGCGCGAGCACGTCGTCGAGGACCGACACCGGGAGCCCCTCGAGCGTCGCGACGCGCTCGTGCAGGGACTGCGCGAAGTCGAGCTCGCCGCGCATCGCACGCTCCGTCACCTGCGCGACGAGCGCCCCCGAGCCGGCGCGGTCGGCGAGCAGCTCGATGACCTCGCTCGTGATGAACGTCGAGTCCACGTCCATGACCAGCAGGTGCGGAGGCGCGGCGGGGGTCGTCACGCGTCGCAGGGTAGCCGCGCCGACGGCGCACCGACCGGGCGGTCCACGCGGGCCGGCCGCCGCCCCGCTCCGTCGAGGTGCCGTGTGCCGGTCAGTCCGTGACGGTCGCGCCCTTCGGGACGACCGTGATCCCGGACGGCGTCACCGTGAAGCCGCGCGCCAGGTCGTGCTCGCGGTCGAGCCCGATCCGCGCCCGCTCGGGGACGATCACGTTCTTGTCGAGGATCGCGCGGTGGATCTGGGCGTACCGGTTGACGATGCACCCGTCCATGAGCACCGAGTCGGTGACCTGCGCCCACGAGTGCGCGCGGACCCCCGGTGACAGCACCGAGCCGGAGATCGTGGCGCCCGAGATCACGACACCGGGCGACACGATGGAGTCCGCCGCGTGCCCCAGCCGCCCGGCGCCCGCGTGCACGAACTTGGCGGGAGGCAGGCCGGTGTACCCCGTGTGGAGCGGCCACTCGTCGTTGTAGAGGTTGAAGACCGGCTCGATCGCGATGAGGTCGGAGTTCGCGTCGTAGAAGGCGTCGATCGTCCCCACGTCGCGCCAGTAGTCGCGGTCCCGCGGCTTGGACCCGGGGACGTCGTTGCGGATGAAGTCGTAGACGCCGGCGGTCCCCTTGGCGACGAACGCGGGGACGATGTCGCCGCCCATGTCGTGCCGCGACGTCGGGTTCTCGGCGTCCTCGGTCACGGCCCGCACCAGGGCGGCCGCGTCCATCACGTAGTTGCCCATCGACGCGAGGATCTCGTTCGGCGAGTCCGCCAGGCCCACGGGGTCCGACGGCTTCTCGCGGAACGCCGCGATGCGCGTGGGGTCGGACGGGTCGGTCTCGATGACGCCGAACTGGTCGGCCTCCGAGATCGGCTGCCGGATGCCCGCGACGGTCAGCTCCGCGCCCGACTCGATGTGCGCGTCGACCATCTGCGAGAAGTCCATGCGGTACACGTGGTCCGCTCCGACCACGACGACGATGTCCGGCCGCTCGTCCTCGATGATGTTGAGGCACTGGTAGATCGCGTCGGCGCTGCCGAGGTACCAGTGCTTGCCGACGCGCTGCTGCGCCGGGACCGCGGCGACGTAGTTGCCCAGCAGCGCCGACATCCGCCACGTCTTCGAGACGTGCCGGTCGAGGCTGTGCGACTTGTACTGCGTCAGCACGATGACGTGCAGGTAGTGGGAGTTGATGACGTTCGACAGCGCGAAGTCGATCAGCCGGTAGATGCCCCCGAACGGGACCGCCGGCTTGGCCCGGTGAGCCGTCAGCGGCATGAGTCGTTTGCCCTCACCACCTGCGAGGACGATAGCCAGGACACGCGGCGTCGCCATGCTCCTGACCCTAGGCGCTGCCCGGCCTCACGGCGAGGCGGAGGTGGCCCGGCGCGCTAGCGTGTCGCGCAGGTGGGACGCCGTCCGGGGCGCTCCTCGAGCTGCGGAGGACCTGCGTGCGCGTCGACCTGCTGACCCGTGAGTACCCGCCCCACGTCTACGGCGGTGCCGGGGTCCACGTCGCCGGCCTGACGAGGGTGCTGCGCGAGCGCATCGACGTGCGCGTGCTCTGCTTCGAGGGTCCGCGCGACGAGCCCGGCGTGCAGGGGTACTCGGTGCCGGGCGGGCTCGCGTCGGCGAACGCCGCGCTGGGCACCCTCGGCGTCGACCTCGAGATGGCGGCGGACGTCGACGCGGACCTCGTGCACTCGCACACCTGGTACGCGAACCTCGGCGGCCACGTGGCGTCGCTGCTGCACCAGGTGCCGCACGTCGTGACGGCGCACAGCCTCGAGCCCCTGCGGCCGTGGAAGGCCGAGCAGCTCGGCGGCGGGTACGCCGTCTCGAGCTGGGCCGAGCGCACCGCGTACGAGGCCGCCGCGGGTGTCATCGCGGTGAGCGGCGGCATGCGCGCCGACATCCTGCGGGTCTACCCGAAGCTCGACCCCGACCGGGTGCACGTGGTGCACAACGGCATCGACCTGGACGGCTGGCGGCGGCCGACGTCGCCCGACGCGCTCGAGGCCGCCGACGCCACGGTCCGCAGGCTCGGCATCGACCCGTCGCGGCCGTCGGTCGTGTTCGTCGGCCGGATCACGCGCCAGAAAGGGCTGCCGTACCTGCTGCGCGCGGCCGAGCGGCTGCCGGACGACGTGCAGCTCGTGCTGTGCGCCGGCGCGCCCGACACGCCGCAGATCGCGGCCGAGGTGACCGGCCTCGTCGAGCAGCTGCGCGCGCGGCGGTCGGGCGTGGTGTGGATCGAGCAGATGCTGCCGCGCGACGAGCTCGTCGCCGTGCTCGCGGCCGGGACCGTCTTCGCGTGCCCGTCCGTGTACGAGCCGCTGGGCATCGTGAACCTCGAGGCGATGGCCGTGGGACTGCCTGTCGTGGGGACCGCGACGGGCGGCATCCCCGAGGTCGTGGACGACGGCGTGACGGGCGTGCTCGTGCCGATCGACCAGGTCCAGGACGGCACCGGCACGCCCGTCGACCCCGACCGGTTCGTCGCCGACCTCGCGGCTGCCCTCGCGGACGTGGTGGGTGACCCGGGCCGTGCCGGCGAGTGGGGCGTCGCGTCGCGGCGCCGGGTCGAGGACCACTTCTCGTGGGACGCCATCGGCGAGCGGACGCTCGCGGTGTACCGCTCGGTGCTCGGCCAGGCCTGAGCAGGGCGTGCGCTCGGCTGGTCGCCGCCGGCCGGAGCGCTCAACCGGGGCGCTCAGCCGGCCAGGCTGGTCGCCGCGGCGGCCATCGCGCGGCGGGCCATCCGGTCGATCTCGCGCAGCGCGGTCGAGCGCTGGTCGGCCTGCCACAGGTTGACCGCGCCGCCGTCGTCCTGCGCGGCGAGCGCCACGATCGCGCGCAGCCGCACCGCGGACGCGAGCACGCGCACGCGGCGGCCCTCGAGCCCCCGCGGCAGCCGCCAGGCCGGCAGCTCGAGGTCGCGGATCGACGCGAGCGTGTCCGCGGCCTCGGGCCGCCACCGCGCGACGTCGAGCCGCATCAGCGCCTCGGTGGCCTCGACGAGCCCCTGGCGCAGCTCGCGCTCCGCGTCGGCGAGCGAGCCGGTCGAGCCGTGGGCCGCGAGCCGCCAGTCGGGCACCTCGGCGACGTGCCACGTCACCAGGTGCCCCGGCTCGAGGTGGGAGCCGAACCGTTCGACCACCGGCACCGCCGCGACGCACGCACCGGGCGTGTGCACGAGCACGCACTCGCCGGCGTCGGTCGCGTCCTGCGCGACGACGGCCGGGGTCGCGCCGAGGTCGCCCGGTGCGGGCACCGTGACGGCGACCTCGCGGGGGAGCCCGTCGAGCGCGTCGACGAGCGCCTGCAGCGACGCCCGGGGGGCGGCCGTGCCGTCGGCGGCGTCGAGCGGCGCGGACGACGGCCCCACGGCCCGCACGCGGTGCGGTTCGTCGTCCGCCTGGACGGCGTCGACCAGGGTCGCGCGTTCCGGCTCGGGCGCGGCGAGCCAGAGCGCGAGCAGGACGGAACGGGGCAGGTCGAGCGCTTCGTGCACGCGACCACGGTAGGGCCGTCGCCCGCGTGAGCGACCCCACGCGCCGCGCCCCGGGACGGTCGGCGGACCGGCGCGCGACGGCCGTTAGGGTCGTGCCCATGACCGACGTGCTCGACCTGCAGGGCGTGACGATCCGCCGGGGGACGACGACCATCCTCGACGGGCTGACGTGGACCGTGCAGGAGGGCGAGCGCTGGGTCGTGCTGGGTCGCAACGGCGCGGGCAAGACGACGATGCTGCAGGTCGCGTCGGGTCGGATGCACCCGACCGCGGGCGTCGCGCGGCTGCTCGGCGCGCAGCTCGGCAAGGTCGACGTGTTCGAGCTGCGGCCCCGCATCGGGCTGTCGAGCGCCGCGCTCGCGGACCGCATCCCGCCGGGCGAGACGGTGCGCGACGTCGTGCTCACCGCGGCGTACGGCGTCACCGGCCGGTGGCGCGAGGCGTACGAGCAGCTCGACGAGTCGCGTGCCGCGGACCTGCTGCGCGCGTTCGGCATGGACGGGTTCGCCGACCGCTACTTCGGCACGCTGAGCGAGGGCGAGCGCAAGCGCGTGCAGATCGCGCGCGCCCTGATGAGCGACCCCGAGCTACTGCTGCTCGACGAGCCGGCCGCGGGCCTCGACCTCGGCGGGCGCGAGGAGCTCGTCGCGGCGCTCGCAGAGCTCGCGAACGACCGCCGCTCGCCCGTGCTCGTGCTCGTGACGCACCACGTCGAGGAGATCCCGCCCGGCTTCACGCACCTGCTGCTGCTGCGCGACGGCACGGCGTTCGCGGCCGGCTCGATCGCCGAGACGCTGACCGACGAGAACCTCTCGGGCGCGTTCGGGCTGCCCCTCGTCATCGACCGCGTGGGCGACCGCTGGACGGCCCGGGCCGGCGCGCGCTGATCCGCTCCGTGCGGATGGTCCCCGCGCGAAGCCACCCGGCCGTACGCCCACGAAAAGGCAAAGGACAGGCCTAGGATCGGTACGAGGGCGCCGCACCGACTGCGGCGCGTCGAACCGAGGGGGTCGCCTGCGATGGGGTGGCTGTGGTGGGTCGGAGCGGCGCTGCTGTTCGGCATCCTGGAGATGGCGTCGCTCGATCTCGTCTTCGCGATGCTGGCGGGTGGTGCCGTCGCCGGCGCGGTCGCCTACGCGCTCGGGGCGCCCGTCTGGCTCCAGTGCGTCGTCGCCGCCGTGTGCGCGCTGCTCATGCTGTTCGTGCTGCGGCCCTGGCTCCTGCACCGGCTCCGTGAGCGCGTCGACCTCGTCGAGACGAACGCCGCGGCGCTGGTCGGCCGTGAGGCCGTCGCGTTGTCGACCGTCACGCCCGAAGGTGGCCGCGTGAAGATCGGTGGAGAGGTCTGGAGCGCCCGCGTCGCCGACGAGGGCGCCGCTCCCATCCCACCGGGCGCGCCGGTGCGCGTCGCCCGGATCGACGGCGCGACGGCAGTCGTCGCGCCCAGCCTGGAGGTCTGATGGATTCGTCGTCGATCGGCGGGGGGCAGATCGCCCTGATCGTCCTCGCCGCGCTCGTCCTGCTGTTCGTCATCATCGCGATCTTCCGGGCCATCCGGATCGTGCCGCAGGCGGTGGCGATGGTGGTCGAGCGGCTCGGCCGGTACTCGCGCACGCTCGACGCGGGCCTGCACCTGCTGATCCCGTTCGTCGACAAGGTGCGCGCGGGCGTCGACCTCCGCGAGCAGGTCGTGTCGTTCCCGCCGCAGCCCGTGATCACCTCGGACAACCTGGTCGTGAGCATCGACACGGTGATCTACTTCCAGGTCACCGAGCCGAGGGCCGCGGTCTACGAGATCGCGAACTACATCACCGGCATCGAGCAGCTCACCGTCACGACGCTGCGTAACGTCATCGGCTCGATGGACCTCGAGCAGACGCTGACGAGCCGCGACCAGATCAACGGCCAGCTGCGCGGCGTGCTCGACGAGGCGACGGGCAAGTGGGGAATCCGCGTCAGCCGCGTCGAGCTCAAGTCGATCGACCCGCCCGAGAGCATCAAGGGCTCGATGGAGCAGCAGATGCGCGCCGAACGCGACCGCCGCGCCGCGATCCTCACGGCCGAGGGCGTGAAGCAGTCGCAGATCCTCACCGCCGAGGGCGAGAAGCAGTCGGCGATCCTGCGCGCCGAGGGTGGCGCGCAGGCGGCGATCCTCACCGCCGAGGGTGAGGCCCGCGCGATCCTGCAGGTCTTCGACGCGGTGCACCGCGGCGACGCCGACCCGAAGCTCCTGGCGTACCAGTACCTGCAGGCGCTGCCGAAGATCGCGTCGAGCCCGTCGAACACGATGTGGTTCCTGCCGTCCGAGCTCACGGGCGCGCTCAACCAGTTCGCGCGCGGCTTCCTCGGCGGCGGCGGAGGCCCGGGGCCCGAAGGCGGCGAGGAGCGGCCGGCCGGGACCTCGCCGATCACGGACCTGCCGCCGACGGCCCTCACCGACCCGGCCGAGGCGCTCGCCGAGGCGCGTCGCGAGTCCGCCGCCGCGACCGCCGACGCGACCGCGTCGGGCACCCGCACCGGCCTGCCGTTCGACCCCGCCGCGGAGATCGGCCAGCGTCCGGGCCGTGGGCCCGCCGCGGGCCTCGTGCCGCCGGCCCCGCTGATCCCGCCCGACCCGGACATCCCGCCGGTGCCGCCGATCCCGGACGTGCCGGAGGAGACGCTGGCCGAGCCCCGCGACGACGAGCCGGGTCAGCCGCAGCAGTACTGACGCCCGGACGGGCGAGATCGCGCACCCCGAGCGACGGACCGATCGCCCGCGGTGCGCGATCTCGCCCGCGCTGCGCCGCGTCGCCCACGGTGCGCGATCTCGCCCGCGGTGCGCCGCGTCGCCCGCGGTGCGCGATCTCGCCCGCGGTGTGGCCGCGGACGCCCCGCGACGACGCGCCGGGCCAGCCGCAGCAGTCCTGACGCCCGGACGGGCGAGATCGCGCACCCCGAGCGACGGACCGGTCGCCCGCGGTCCGCGATCTCGCCCGCGGTGCGCGGCGTCGGTCGCGGTGCGTGGTCTCGGTCGTCGTGCGTGATCCCGCCCGGTCGTGGCGTACGGGAGGGGGTGTTCGCTCTGAGCGAACACAATGACCTCGCGGAGTGAGTGCTCACTCAGTTAGCGTCGGGCCCATGAGCGAGACCACCGGCGACGAGCGGCCCGGCGCGGGCCGGTCCGGGCGCGCGGCGCCGCTGCCGCCTGACGAGCGTCGCGCCGCGATCCTGCGCCACGTCCGACCGCTGCTCCTCGAGCGCGGCGTCAGCGTCACGACGCGCGAGCTGGCGGAGGCCGCGGGCGTCGCCGAGGGCACGCTGTTCCGCGTCTTCGCGGACAAGCTGACGCTCATCGGCGAGGCCGCATTCGCGGCGGTGGACCCCGCCGGCGCGATCCCGCTCATCGACGCGATCGACCGCCGGCTGCCGCTGCGCGAGCGCCTCGTCGCGCTGCTCGAGATCGGCTTCACGCGCGTCGGCGACACGATGCGGTGGATGGCGGTCCTGCACGAGCTCGGCAAGGTCGACCCGCGCCCGGCCGCCGAGCGCGACACGGCGGCCAAGGAGGGCTGGGCGCGCTGGACGCGTCGCCAGACCGAGAGCGAGGGCGCGGTCCGTGCGGCCGCCGCGCGCGTGTTCGAGGGCGACGACGAGGCGCTGACGGTGCCCGCCGCGCAGGCGGCCGAGCTGCTCAACGTCGTCCTGGTCGGTGCGTCCGTGCGCCTCGTCGACGCCCGCCGCCGGGGCGTCGAGCCCGTCCCGATCGAGACCGGCACCCTCGTCGACCTGTTCCTGCACGGCGTGCTCGCCGACCGCGGCGAGGCGTCCCCGTCCGGAGCGCCGCCGCCCGTCGCGACCGCTCCCGCCCCGACGTCCCCCGAACCCGAGAGGGTGGCCTGACATGACGCTGCTCCGCCTGCTCCGCGAGCACCTGAGCCCGTACCGGACGGGGGTCGTCGCCGTCGTGGTGCTCCAGATGGCCCAGGTCCTCATGACGCTGTACCTGCCGAGCCTCAACGCGAAGATCATCGACAACGGCGTCATCAAGGGCGACACCGACTACATCCTGCGCACCGGAGCCCTGATGCTCGCCGTCAGCCTCGTGCAGGTGGTGTGCGCCGTCGCGGCGGTCTACTTCGGCGCGCGCACCGCGATGCAGCTCGGTCGCGACGTGCGCGGGCGGCTGTTCGGCCACGTGCAGACGTTCTCCCAGCAGGAGGTCGGCCGGTTCGGTGCGCCGACGCTCATCACGCGGACCACGAACGACGTGCAGCAGGTCCAGATGGTCACGCTGATGACGTTCACCATGATGATCATGGCGCCGCTGCTGCTGGTCGGCGGCGTCGTGATGGCCCTGCGCGAGGACGTCGCGCTGTCGAGCGTGCTGCTCGTGTCGGTGCCCGTCCTGGGCATCGTCGTCGGGCTGATCATCAGCCGGATGATCCCGTTCTTCCGGTCGATGCAGAAGCGGATCGACGCGATCAACCGCGTCATGCGCGAGCAGATCACCGGCATCCGGGTGGTGCGTGCGTTCGTGCGCGAGGACCGGGAGCGCGCACGGTTCGAGACCGCCAACCGCGACCTGTTCGACGCGTCGCTCGCTACCGGCCGGCTGATGGCGCTGATGTTCCCGCTCGTCATGTTCGTGCTCAACGCCACGACCGTGTCGGTGCTGTGGTTCGGCGGCCACCGGATCGATGCGGGCGACATGCAGATCGGGCAGCTCACGGCGTTCATCACCTACATCGCCTACATCCTCATGGCCGTGATGATGTCGACGATGATGTTCGTGATGTTCCCGCGGGCGGTGGTGTCCGGGGATCGGATCGGCGAGGTGCTCGGCACGGGCACGAGCGTGCTGCCGCCGATCGAGGCCGCGGGCTTCGCGGGCGGGGTCCCGCGCGGGCTCGTCGAGCTGCGCGACGTCGAGTTCCGGTACCCCGGGGCCGAGAGCGCGGTGCTGCACGGCGTCGACCTCGTGGCCGAGCCCGGCCGGACCACCGCGATCATCGGCTCGACCGGCTCGGGCAAGACGACGCTCGTCAACCTGGTGCCGCGGCTGTTCGACGTGACGGGCGGCGCGGTGCTCATCGGCGGTGTCGACGTGCGCGACCTCGACCCGGACGTGCTCTGGAACGAGATCGGGCTCGTGCCGCAGAAGCCGTACCTGTTCGCAGGCACGGTCCGGACCAACCTCGAGTACGGGCGCGAGGGGGCCACCGACGAGGAGCTGTGGCACGCGCTGGAGGTGGCGCAGGCGCGGGACTTCGTCGAGGCGCTGCCCGACGGGCTCGACGCGCCGATCTCGCAGGGCGGCACGAACGTCTCGGGCGGCCAGCGACAACGGCTCGCGATCGCCCGTGCGCTCGTCAGGCGTCCGGCGGTCTACCTGTTCGACGACTCGTTCTCGGCGCTCGACTACGCCACCGACGCGGCCCTGCGTGCGGCGCTCGTCCCGGAGACGAGGGACTCGACCGTGCTGGTCGTCGCGCAGCGCGTCGCGACCATCCGGCACGCCGACCGCATCGTCGTGCTCGAGGACGGCGCCGTGGTCGGCGTCGGCACCCACGAGGAGCTCCTGGCGAGCTCCGAGACGTACCGCGAGATCGTGTTCTCGCAGCTCAGTGCGGAGGAGGCGGCGTGAGCGCGCAGCAGAAGGCGCCGCAGGCGCCGGCGGCCGGGGCGCGGCTGCCGCAGGGGGCGCGCGGCCGCGGGCCGGGCGCGTGGATGGGCGCCGCGGGCATGCCGGGCGAGAAGTCGATGAACTTCACGCAGTCGGGCGCGCGGTTCCTGCGCATGCTCCGCCCCGAGCGGGTGCCGGTCGCGCTCGTCATGGTGTTCGCCGTCGCGTCGGTCACGCTCGCCGTGATCGGGCCCAAGCTGCTCGGCAACGCGACGAACCTCATCTTCGACGGCGTGGTCGGGCGCCAGCTCGGTCAGGTCGTACCGCCCGGCACGACGCAGGAGCAGGCGATCGAGTACCTGCGCGTCCACGGCCAGGGCACGCAGGCCGACATGCTCTCCGCGATGAACGTCGTGCCCGGCCAGGGCATCGACTTCCACGCGCTCGCCTCGCTGCTCATGGTCGTCCTGGCCGTGTACGTCGGCTCGTTCCTGTTCGGCTGGCTGCAGGGGCGCATCAACGCCGGCATCGTGCAGCGCACGGTCTTCCGCCTGCGCGAGCAGGTCGAGGACAAGCTGTCCCGGCTGCCGCTCAGCTACGTCGACGGCCAGCAGCGCGGCGAGCTGCTCTCGCGTGTCACGAACGACATCGACAACGTGGCGCAGACGCTCCAGCAGACGCTGTCGCAGATCGTCACGTCGGTGCTGACCGTGGTCGGCGTGCTCGGCGTGATGTTCTGGATCTCGCCGTGGCTCGCGCTGATCGCGCTCGTCACCGTGCCGCTGTCGATCTGGATCGCCGCCGTGATCGCGAAGCGGTCCCGGCCGCAGTTCATGCAGCAGTGGGCGCACACCGGCACGCTGAACGCCCACATCGAGGAGATGTACACGGGCCACTCGCTCGTCACGGTGTTCGGCCACCAGCGGGAGGCCGCGCGGACGTTCGACGAGCGGAACGCGGCGCTCTACGACGCGAGCTTCAAGGCGCAGTTCATCTCGGGCACGATCCAGCCGGTGCTCGGCTTCGTGGCGAACGTGAACTACCTGATCGTCGCCGTGGTCGGCGGCCTGTGGGTCGCGTCGGGGACGATGACGATCGGCGACGTGCAGGCGTTCATCCAGTACTCGCGCCAGTTCAGCCAGCCGATCTCGATGCTCGCCTCGATGGCGAACCTGCTGCAGTCGGGCGTCGCGTCGGTCGAGCGCGTCTTCGAGCTTCTCGACGCGCCTGAGCAAGAGAGGGACCCCGAGCCGCCGGCGCGGCTCGCGCAGCCCGTGCGCGGGCGGGTCGAGTTCGAGCACGTCGCGTTCAGCTACTCGCCCGACACCCCGCTGATCGAGGACCTTTCCCTCGTCGCGGAGCCCGGGCAGACGATCGCGATCGTCGGGCCGACGGGCGCGGGCAAGACGACGCTCGTCAACCTGATCATGCGGTTCTACGAGGTTGACCGCGGCCGGATCCTGCTCGACGGCGTCGACACGCGCGAGCTGACGCGCCACGACCTGCGGGACGAGATCGGCATGGTCCTGCAGGACACCTGGCTGTTCGGCGGGACGATCGGCGAGAACGTCGCGTACGGCGTGGACGGTGCGACGCACGACCAGATCGTCGCGGCGGCGGAGGCGACCCACGTCGACCGGTTCGTGCGCACGCTGCCCGACGGCTACGACACGGTCGTCGACGACGAGGGCGCGAACATCTCGGCGGGGGAGAAGCAGCTCCTGACGATCGCGCGCGCGTTCCTCGCCGACCCGGCGATCCTCATCCTCGACGAGGCCACGTCGTCGGTCGACACGCGCACCGAGGTGCTCGTGCAGCAGGCGATGAACGCGCTGCGCGCGGGCCGGACGTCGTTCGTCATCGCGCACCGGCTCTCGACCATCCGGGACGCCGACACGATCCTGGTGATGGAGCACGGCGCGATCGTCGAGCAGGGCTCGCACGAGGGACTGCTCGCGGCCGACGGGGCGTACGCGCGGCTCTACCGCAGCCAGTTCGCGGCCGCCGCCACCGAGGAGGTCTGAGAACCGAGCGGCGGGCGTCCCGACAGGTCGGGGCGTCCGCCGCTCGGTTTCGGGTCGTGGAGCGAAACGGTTATCCGGGTACCCCGGCAGGGCGGCCCCGACGACCGTGGTCGGACCGCGCCCGCCGACGTGCGTGGCCCCGCGCGCGGGCCCGCCCCGGTACGGCGCACCGACCCTCCAGGAGGAACGATGCGACGATCTTCACGCCTGCGACGGCTCGCGCTCACGCTGCCCGTCGCGCTGGCCGCGAGCCTCGGCGTCGCGGCCCTGACCGCGCCCGCCGCAAGCGCCCACGGCTCGGTCACCGACCCGCCGACGCGCAACTACGGCTGCTGGCAGCGGTGGGGCAGCGGTGACAACTGGGAGGACCCGGCCCTCCAGGGCAAGGACCCCATGTGCTACGGCGCCTTCCGCGCGAACCCCGACGACATCTGGAACTGGAACGGCCTGTACGTCAACGGCATGGCGGGCCAGTTCCAGGCGAACATCCCCGACGGCCAGCTCTGCTCGGGCGGCCCGATGGCCGACCCGCGCTACAAGTACCTCGACACGCCCGGCCCGTGGGTCGCGAAGGACGAGTCGACGACGTTCCACCTGACCCTCACCGACTCCGCGAAGCACGGCGCGGACTACCTGCTGATCTACGTCACCAAGCCGGGCTACGACCCGACGACGAAGGCGCTCGCGTGGTCCGACCTCGAGCTGGTCAAGAAGACGGGCTCGTACCCGACGACCGGCGACTACGAGACGGACGTGACGGTGCCCGAGGCGGGCCGCACCGGGCGCGCGATCGTCTACACGATCTGGCAGGCCAGCCACATGGACCAGTCCTACTTCCTGTGCAGCGACGTGAACTTCACGGGGAGCGGGACGGGCACGCCGCCGGTGACGACGCCGCCTGTGACGACGCCCCCGGTGACGACTCCGCCCGTCACGACGCCCCCGGTGACGACGCCGCCCGTGACGACGCCTCCGGTCACGACGCCGCCCGTGACCACGCCGCCCCCAGCGGGCACCGGCTGCAAGGCGACCGTGACGCTCGCGTCGACCTGGCCCGGCGGCTACCAGGCCGACGTCAAGGTGACCGCGGGCTCCGCGGCGATCAAGGGCTGGAAGGTCCAGGTCGGCGGCGCGACGATCTCGCAGGCGTGGAACGGCACGCTCTCGGGCAGCACGATCACGAACGCCGCGTGGAACGGCTCGGTCGCCGCCGGGGCGTCGACCTCGGCCGGTTTCCTCGGCACGGGGTCGCCCGGCACGCTGACGGGCACGTGCACCGCGTCGTGATCGGACGGCGGGGCTAGACCGGTTCCGAGACGGACGAGCACGGAAACCGGGGCGAACCGGGAGATAGCGGGCCGCGCGGCCGGGCGGTAGCGTCCGGACGTGCGGCCCGCGTGTGCCCGGCGCCGCCCGGCGAAGGGGGCGCCACGATGCCCGAGCGGGATGCGACCCGCGAGCCCGACGTGCTGGAGCTGCGCATCCACGGCGTGTCCAACACCCCTCCCGCCGCGATGCTCGGCCTGCGCGCCGAGCAGGTCGTGCAGGTCGACGGCGACGACCTCGGCAGCTTCTGGGTCGCGCGCCCCGGCGTCGACGACCCGCACGGGCCACCGCACGGCGTGCGTCGCGAGGCGTACTCGTGGGGCGCGATGGCGCGACTGTCGACCGTGCCAGGCCTCGGCAAGGTCTCCGGGACGATCGCCGGCGTGATCCGCGCGCTGTGGGTGCTGATCATCCCGTTCGGGTTCGCGAACGTGGCGTACTGGTCGCGCGACCTCGAGGAACCTACCGGCCGCCGGTCGTCCGCCAGCGGGGGCGTGGTGCGGCTGTTCGGGCTGCTCCTGACGCTGCTGGTCGTGACGACGACCGCGACCGTGACGCTCGGGGTGGTGGCGGCGCAGTGCTACACGCCGCGCGCGACGCTGCCCGGCACCTCCGTCGAGTACGTGATGCGGTGCACGGCACTGCCGTCAGCGCTCGACTCGTGGGCGCGGTGGGCGACCGGCGTGCGCACCGCGGCGTACGCGGCCGTGGCGGCGGGCGCGCTGATCGTGCTCGGCGTGATCGGCTCGACCGGGCTCGTGCGGTACGAGCCGCGCGAGTCGACGACCAAGGCGCGCGGCCTGGGCGCACGCGGCAGCGCGCGTCAGCAGCGGTGGCCGGTCCTGGCCCGCCCGCAGTTCTGGAACCGCGCGATGCGGTCCGGCGAGCTGTGGCTCCTGCACCTCGCCGCGTCGCTGGGCGCGCTGACCGCGATGCTCGCGTGGCACTTCCTGTACCGCGACCGCGACGGCTGCCAGGTCGCCACCGGCTTCGGGGCGAAGGGCTGCTTCGGCGGCACGTTCGACGCGGCGGGTCGCGGCTGGTCGCTGCTCGTGATCGGCGGCGTCGCGGTCGTCGTCGCGGTGGCGGTGCGGGTGACGGCGTTGCGCCTCGACCCGATGCGTCCCCCGCCGCCCGAGCGTGACGAGGCGGAGCGGCGCGCGCGCGTCGCGGAGGCGCGGTCCAGCGAGCGGAGGTCCGCACGCTGGCGGCTGCTCGCCGTGCTGCTGTCCGCCCTCGCGCTCGCGCTCTTCGTCGCATGCGACATCGCCGTCGCGAACACGCCCGACGGGGCGCTGGAGGGATCGGCCGGGCGCGCCGACGTGCCGTTCGTCGGGCTCGACCCGGTGCCCCGCGCCATCGTCACGCTGCTCCTGCTGCTGTGCGTCGTCGGCGCCGGGGCTCGCGCGCGGGTGCGCGCCTGGTTGTGGGCGCCGATCGTCGTGCTCGCGCCGGTCGCCGTCGGGGTCGCGGTGCTGTGGCCGGACGCCGGCGCGGCGCGGTGGCTGCGGTGGGCCGCGGCGGCGCTCGCGGCGGTCCTCGTCGTCGTGGTGCTCGTCGCGTCCGTGCGACGCAGGGGCGTCGCGCACCGCGAGGGCTGGGCCGGGCGCGGGCCCTTCGTGTTCCTCGCGATCGCCGCGGGCTTCGCGATGCTGCTCTCGGCCGCGACGGTGGTCGGCGTCGTCGCGTGGCTGCAGGGACCGGGCGCGCCGGAGAACGCCGCGGTGCCGCCGGGCGTCGCGAGCGCGCTGGCCACGGTCGACGCGAACGACCGGCTGCGCACGCCCGTGACGGTCGAGGTCCCGCACGCGGCCGTGCTCGTGACGCCGCACGGCTACTCGCAGTTCGCCGTCGCGAGCGTCGCAGGGCTCGCGGTGTTCGTGCTCGTGGTGCTGACGCTGGGCGCGCGGATGCTCGCCGGGTCGCGCACGCCGATCCCCGTCGTCCCGCCCGCACCGCGCCACGACGTCGCCGGTGCGGGGGCCCTGCTGCCGGGTCTCGTGGCGGGGCTGGTGGCGGAGCTCGGCCCGGACGAGACGCGCGCGGTGCAGCGCGGGCGGCACCGGGCGGCGTTCGCGCAGCGCGCCGAGGGGATCGTGGGCGTGCTCTCGTGGATCCTGCTCGCGGCGCTCGTGCTCGCGATCGTGCTGCCGGACCCGACCGCGACGTACGGCGGTTTCGCCGGCCACGCATGGGCGTTCGGCGTCCAGTGGTCGACCGCGGCGGTGACCGCGAGCGTGGGCCTACTGATCACGAGCGTGGTGCTCGCCGGGTCGAAGAAGTCGCTGGCCCGGCCGTGGGGCCTGCTTTGGGACCTGATGTGCTTCCTGCCGCGGGCGGCGCACCCGTTCGCGCCGCCCTGCTACACCGAGCGCGTGGTGCCCGAGTTGCGCTCGCGGATCGACCGGTGGCTCGGCGACGACGGCACGCCGTCGCGGCCCGGGCGCACCGTGGTGCTGTCGGCGCACAGCCTGGGCGGCGTGATCGCGGTGGCGGCGCTCCTCGCCCGCTGGGATGGCCCACGGGGCGACGCCGACCCGCGCGTCGCCCTGCTGACGTACGGCACGCAGCTGCGCGCGTATTTCGGGCGGTTCTTCCCCGAGCTGTTCGGCCCCGCGGTGCTCGGCACCCGGTCGGCGCCCGCGCCGCACGTGTGGCGGCTCGACCCATGGACGCGCGCGCCGGCCACGGCGAACCCGCCGGGGTACACGCTCGTCGACTCGCTGACGGGCCGCGGGCGCACCACGCGGTGGCGGAGCCTGTGGCGGCGCACGGACTTCATCGGCTTCCCGGTCGACGACTACGTGCCGACGCCGCGGCGGATCGACCACCTCGCGTCGGAGATCGCGCCGGACACGTACATGCTCGCCGTGGCCGCACACAGCGGGTACCCCGAGACCGCGCAGTACGCGGTGCAGCTGGGCGTGATGATCGACGAGCTGAGGCTCCTAGGACGGCGGTCGAATCGATCCATCCCGGGCCCGTAGGCTCGTCGTGTGACGACCCCCGCGGCCCGCCGCGACCCCAGCCCGCACCCCTCCGAGGGCGACGGCCGCACCGGGTTCGAGCGCGACCGCATGACGATCGCGTTCTACTCGTGCTTCGTCGTCTGGGGCTGGCTGCTCTACAGCTTCAACCCCAGCGTGCCGCTGCTCGCGGAGGACCTGGGCATCTCGGACGCGCAGGCGGGCCTGCACGGCACCGCGATGGCGGTCGGCGGCATCGTCGCGGCGTTCGTGACGCCGCGGCTCGTCGTGCGACGTGGTCGGCGCGCGACCCTGCTCCTCGCGTGCGGGCTCGTGGCAGTGGGGATCGTCGCGCTCGTCTCGGCGCCGACGCTCGCCTGGAGCCTGACCGCGATGCTCGCGCTCGCGCTCGGCGGCAACGCGATGATCAGCTGCGCCCAGGTCGGGCTCGCGCTGCGCCACGGTCGCACCGCGAGCGCGGCGATCACCGAGGCGAACGGCGTCGGCTCGTCGCTCGGCCTGGTCGGGCCGATCGCCGTCGGCGCGTGCGTCGCGATCGGTTGGGGGTGGCGTCCGGCCGTGCTCGTCACCGCCGCGCTCGCCGTCACCGCGGCGGTGCTGAACCGGCTCGTGCCCGTCGGCGGCCCGATGACGCCGCGCGCGCCGCGCCGCCCGGAGCACCTGGTCGCCGTGCCGCCCGTCGTCCCGGTGCCGATGGACGCCGACGCCATCGTGGCGCCGCACGAGGACACGCCGGGCCGCCACCGGTTCGGGCTGCCGTCCTGGTGCTTCCTCGGCGGCGTGGTCGCCGCGATCGCGATCGAGAACGCGACGACCTACTGGTCGACCAACCTGGTGCGCGAGCAGACCGGCGCCGGCGCGGGGATCGCGACCGCCACGACCGCGGGGCTCGTCGCCGGCATGTCGCTGATCCGGTTCGTCGTCGGGCCCCTGTCGCTGCGCGTGCCTCCTGCCGCGCTGCTGTCCGGCGCGTTCGGTGTCGCGATCGTCGGCTGGGCCATCGTGTGGACGGCGCACGAGACGTGGGTCGCGATCGCCGGGCTGTTCGTCGCGGGGCTCGGGTACGGCGCGCAGTACCCGCTGTCGATCGCGCTGCTGCTCGAGACGGCGCCCGGGGCGAGCGACGCCGCGCAGGCGCGCGCCACGCTCGCGGGCGGCCTCGCGATCGGCGTCGCGCCGTTCCTGCTCGGCGCGCTCGCCGATGCCGTCGGCACGCACACCGCGTTCGTGGTCGTGCCCTGCTTCGCCGTGCTCGGCGGCCTCGCGACCGCGTTCGGCGGCGTGCTCGTGCACCGGTCGCACGCCGCAAGGCTGCGAGGATGACGCCGTGCCGCGTCCCGACCTGCAGCCCGTCACCGACCCCGCCGACGAGCGGCTCGCCGACTACGTCTCGCTGACCGACGTCGCGCTGCGCTCGCGCCACGAGCCCGCCAAGGGCCTCTACATCGCGGAGAGCTCGACGGTGCTGAGCCGCGCGCTGGCCGCCGGGCACCGGCCGCGGTCGGTGCTGCTCGCGCCGCGGTGGGTGCCGGACCTCGAGCGGATGCTCGCCGCGCTCCCGTCCGACGACGGCTCGACCGTGCCGGTCTACGTCGCCGAGGAGCCCGTGCTCGAGGCGATCACCGGCTTCCACGTGCACCGCGGCGCGCTCGCGGCGATGCACCGCCCGCCGCTGCGACCCGTGGCCGAGGTGCTGGCGGGTGCGCGCCGCGTCGCGGTGCTCGAGGACGTCGTGGACCACACCAACGTCGGCGCCGCCTTCCGCTCTGCCGCGGCGCTCGGCGTCGACGCCGTGCTCGTGACACCCCGCTGCGCCGACCCGCTCTACCGCCGGTCGGTGCGCGTGTCGATGGGCACCGTGTTCCAGGTGCCGTGGACGCGGGTCGACCCGTGGCCGGGCGGGATCGAGGAGCTGCGGTCGCTGGGGTTCGTGACGGCGTCGCTCGCGCTCTCCGACGACGCGATCACGCTCGACGACCTCGTCGCCGACCTGCCCGACCGGCTCGCGCTCGTGCTCGGTGCCGAGGGCCACGGGCTCAAGGCAGAGACGGTCGCGGCGACCGACCTCGTGGTGCGGATCCCGATGGCCGGGGGTGTCGACTCCCTCAACGTCGCGGCGGCCGGCGCGGTCGCGTTCTGGGCGACGCGGCCCCGGGGCTGACGGGCGGCCGCCGGAACCTCGTGCGTCGCGGTCAGCCGATCGCGAGCCCCTCGACGACCTCGACCCACGGCGCCCGCGCCAGCAGCGCCCCGGGCAGCGCGAGCTTCGACCCGCGGATGCCGCTGCCGAGCACGACGACGTCGCCCGCCTCGTCGTCGGGCGCGACCACCCGCGCGTCGACCAGCACGCGGTAGCCGTCCGGCAGGCCGACCGGCGTGATGCCGCCGTACTCCATGCCGGACTCCTCGACCGCGCGGTCCATCGGCAGGAACGACGCCTTGCGCACGTCGAGCAGGCGCTTGACGGCGTTGTTGACGTCGGCCCGCGTCGTGGCACGGACCACGGCGGCGGCGATCCGCTCGTCGCCCTCCCGCTTGCCGGCGACGAGCACGCAGTTCGCGGACGCGGCCGGCGGCAGCGCGTAGGCCTCGGTAAGTGCGGCCGTGTCCGACATCGCGGGGTCGATCGGCGCGACGAGCACGGCGTCGGCGACCGCGGGCTCGTCGACGGCCCACGCGGCGATCGCGGCGGCCGTCGAGGGGGCGAGCAGGTCGGGGTGGTCGAGCGCGCGCGACCAGGTCAGCGAACCGAGCGTCAGGATCGTCACGCGGGCAGGCTAACGCGCGCGGACTCCTCGTCTGCCCGGCGGCCCGCGCGCTGCGGCGTGGGCCGCCGGCGGCACCTCGCCCGCACCGGGTGAGGCGCGCGCCGCAGGCACGTCCCTAGCCTCGCTCACATGAGCGACGCCACGGTCAAGGCGACGGCAGGGGGTGTGCTCGCGGCGACGTGCCTGTCGACCCTGGTGGTCAACGCGAACACGTCCGCCGTGAGCATCCTGCTCCCGGCGATCAGCGAGGACACGGGCACGAGCGTCACGACCCTGCAGTGGGCCGTCACCGGGTACTCGCTCGTGGGCGCCGCGGTGATCATCACGTCGGGCGCGCTGGGGGACGTGTTCGGCCGCAAGCGCGTGTTCCAGCTGGGCCTGCTGCTGTTCGTCGCGTCGTGCGTGCTCATCGCGCTGTCGTCGTCCGGCGGGATGGTCATCGCCGGCCGCTTCATCCAGGGCGCGGCGGGCGCGACGATCCTCGCGTGCGGGCTGAGCCTGCTGTCCGTCGCCAACAGCGGCGAGGCGCAGCTGCGGGCGGTGTCGCTGTGGGGTGCGGCCGCGGCGGTCGGCGCAGCGGCGGGACCGCTGCTGGGCGGGTTCCTCGTCGGCGTCACCGGCTGGCAGGGGCTGTTCTGGGTCGACGCCGTCGTCGGCGCGCTGTGCGTGGTCCTGACGTTCTTCCGGGTCGCGGAGTCGCGTGACCCGAACCGGTCGCGGTCCATCGACTACGCGGGCTCGCTGCTCGTCGCGCTCACGCTCGCGCCGTTCATCCTCGCGCTCAGCAAGGGCAGCGCGTGGGGCTGGGGTTCCCTCGCGACGATCGGGTGCTTCGTGCTCGCGGTCGTGGCGGGCTGGCTCTTCGTGGTCGTCGAGCGGCGCGTCGACGTGCCGCTGCTGGACCTCGCGCTGCTGCGCAACCGCGTGCTCGTCGGCTCGACGATCGCGATCCTCATCGGCGCCGGCACCATCAACGGCCTCATGTACCTGCTCAGCCTCTACTTCCAGGACCCCGCCATCCTCGGCTTCAGCCCGCTCGAGGCCGGCGTCGCGACGCTGCCCGCGACCGTGGGTCTCGTGGCCGTCGCGCCGCTCGTGCCGCGGCTCGCGGCGCGGTTCGGGCCCCGGCAGGTCGTCGCGCTGGGCTTCCTGCTGACGGCGATCGGCTTCGCGGTCGTCGGCGTCGTGCAGGCGGACTGGAAGTACAGCGCCTTCGTCCTGCCGCTCGTCGCGATCGCGGTCGGCATGGGGCTGACGAACGGGCCGGCGTCGTCCGCGTCGACGGCCTGCGTGTCGCCGAACCAGGTGGGCGCGGCGTCGGGCGTCTCGAACATGGCGCGGTACGTCGGCGCGGCCGTCGCCACGGCGCTCGCGGCGTCGATCTACGGCTCGGTGATCGCGAACCGGACGGCGAAGGGCGCCACGACCGCGGACGCGCTCGCCTCGGGCCTCGGGGCGGCGTCGTGGGTCATGGCGGCGTTCAGCGTCGTCGGGCTCGCGATGGCGGTGCTCATGGGCCGGTTCCGCAGCAAGCGCGAGGGCACGGCCTACGAGGCGGCGGCCGCCGCCGCGTCGTCGACGCACACGATCCCACCCGCGCCGGCGCCCGCAGCCCCGGCGGCACGCGAGCCGCAGCCCGCGGGCTGACGGCGGAGCAGCCCGACCGGACGCGTCGACCTCCGCGGCTGCCGCACCGTGGGCGCGTCGGCCGGTGCGTCAGCCGTGCGCCCCGGCGTACCGCTGCAGGAACAGCGCCTCGACGAGCGCCATGTGCGCGATCTCCGACGGGTCGACGCTCTCGTTCGGCGCGTGGATCAGCGCCTGCGGCTCCTCGACGCCCATCAGGAACAGCTCGGCGTCCGGGTAGGTCTCGGCGAGCACGGTGCACAGCGGGATCGACCCGCCCTGGCCGAGCGTCGCCATCGGCCGGCCGTACGCCTCCTGCATCGCGGCCGACATCGCGGCGTACGCCGGTCCGTCCGTGCGCGCCCGGAACGGCGAGCCCACCGCCTCGGTCTCGACGGTGACGCGGACCCCCCACGGCGCCGCGGCGGCCAGGTGCGCGCGCAGCGCACGCTCGGCGGCCCGGGGGTCGGTGCCGGGTGGGATGCGCAGGTTGAGCCGCGCGCGGGCGGTGGGGGAGATCGCCGCCGCGGAGCCCAGCACCGGCGGCGCGTCGATGCCGAGGATCGTCAGCGCGGGCCGCGCCCAGAGCATGTCGGAGACGGTCCCGCTGCCGAGCAGCTCGATGCCGTCGAGGAGGCCCGCGTCCGCGCGGAACTGGTCGGTCGGGTACGGCTCGCCGGTCCACGTCGCGCCGTGGTCGAGACCGGCGACGGTCGTGTCGCCGGCCTCGTCGCGCAGGGACGCCAGGATGGCGACCAGGGCCGCGAGCGCGTCCGGAGCCGGGCCGCCGAACATGCCGGAGTGGATCTCGGAGGCCAGCGCCTCGACCCCGACGACCACGTTGACCATCCCGCGCAGGCTCACGGTCGCGGCCGGCACCCCGACCGCGGCGTTGCCGGTGTCGGCCACGAGGATCGCGTCGGCGCGCAGCAGGTCGGCGTTCGGCGGGACGAAGGCCTCGAGGCCGCCCGTGCCCTGCTCCTCCGAGCCCTCGACGACGAGCTTCAGGTTGACCGGGACGTCGTGGCCGAGCGCCCGCAGCGCGGTCAGGTGCATGACGATGTTGCCCTTGCAGTCGGCCGCGCCGCGGCCGTACCAGCGGCCGTCCGACTCGGTCAGCGCGAAGGGCGGCGTCCGCCACGCGTCGTCGTTCAGCGGCGGCTGCACGTCGTAGTGCGCGTACAGCAGGACTGTCGGCGCGTCGGGGTCGCCGCAGGGGCGCGACCCGACGACCGCCTGGCTCCCGTCGGCCGTCTCGGCGAGATGCGCGTCCCTGAACCCCACGGCCGCGAACGCGTCCAGCACCCACTGCGCCGCGCGGGCACACTCTTCCGGCGGGTACTGCCGTGCGTCGGCGACCGACGGGATCGCGACGAGCTCGGCGAGGTCGGTGCGCGCCTGCCCCATGAGCCCGTCGACGCGCTCGCGCAGCCCCACCGGTCAGCTCCGCACGGTGTCGGCGAGCTTGAGGCCGTCGACGAAGTCCTGGAACCGGGCGAGCTCGTCCGGGCAGTAGATCGTGATGATCAGCAGCTGCCCACGGACCACGCGGTTGTCGGCGATGAGCGGGCGCATGCCGGGGCCGGCGGCGCCGTTCATCATCTGGCTGAACAGCGTGCCCTTCGCGAGCGCGCTCGTCGGGTCCTGGCAGGTCGCCCCGCCGTCGTCGCCGAGGACCCGCACGACCTGGTCCTTCTGCGGGGTCCTGGCGCCGGTGGCGGCCAGCGCGGCGATGAGCTGGTCGGCCTTGTCGCTCGCCGCCTGCGACTCCTTCGCCGCGCTGAACGTCGCGAGCCCGACGACCACGAGGCCCACGAGGACGACGATCGCGGTGACGTAGATCCAGGTCCGGCTCCGGACCGGCTGCTGCTCGTTCACGGTGCTCATGCCGCGCTCACCGCCGCGTCGTCGGCCGACAGCTCGGCGTCGGGGAGCTTCCACGACGGCTTGCGCGACCGGTAGAACAGCCACGGGACGAGCAGGCCGAGCCCGAGCGCGCCACCCGCGACGATCAGCAGGTAGACCCCGGCGTTGCCCGACGCGAACTGCGACGGCGGGATGAACCCGACGACGATGGCGGCGAGCGAGGCGACGAATCCGACGCCGCACAGCGTGCCGAGCAGCGGCGCCTTGAACCCGCGCGGGTGGTCGGGGTGGCGCCGGCGCAGCCGCACCGCGGCGACGAACATCAGCAGGTACATGATCAGGTACACCTGCGTGGTGATCACCGAGAAGATCCAGTACGCGCTCGACACGTTGGGGATCAGCGCGTAGCCGAGGGCGATCACCGTGGTGACGACGCCCTGCGTCACGAGGATGTTCTGCTGCACGCCGTTCTTGTTGAGCCGCTGCAGGTACGGCGGCAGGTAGCCCTCCTGGCGCGAGATCAGCAGCAGGCCCTTCGACGGGCCGGCGAGCCAGGTGAGCATGCCGCCGACCGAGGCCGTGACGAGCATGACGCCGATGATCGGCGTCAGCCACTGCGACCCGAAGTACGCGAACACCGCGTCGAACGCCTGCATGATCCCCGCGGTGAGCGAGAGCTGGTCGGCCGGGACGATCCAGCTGATGGCGAGCGCCGGGAGGATGAAGATCAGCAGGACGAGCCCCATCGCGAGGAACATCGACCTCGGGAACTCGCGCGCCGGGCTGCGCAGCGAGCCGACGTGCACCGCGTTCATCTCCATGCCGGAGTACGACAGGAAGTTGTTGACGATCAGCACCAGGCTCGACAGACCGGCCCACGCCGGCAGCAGGTGCTCGGCCGTCATCGGCGCGGCCGACGGGTTCCCCTGGCCGAGGAACACGATGCCGAGCGTCACCAGCAGCACGCCCGGGATGAGCGTGCCGATGATGAGGCCGCCGCTCGCGAGGCCGGCGACGCCCTTCGTCCCGCGGGACGACACCCACACGCCGGACCAGTACACGACGACGATGACGAGCGCGGTCCACACGCCGCTCGTCGCGAGGGCGGGGTTGATGACGTACGCGAGCGTGCTCGCCACGAACCCGAGCAGGCTCGGGTAGTAGAAGATCGTCATCGCGAACTGGCACCAGACGGCCAGGAAGCCCATCGGCTTCGACACGCCCTCCGACACCCACTTGTAGACGCCGCCCTGCCACCCGGACGCGAGCTCGGCCGAGACGAGGGACGTCGGCAGCAGGAACACGATCGCGGGCACGAGGTACAGGAAGACGCACGCGAGGCCGTAGACCGCCATGGTGGGCGCGGCCCGGAGGCTCGCCACCGAGCTCGTCGTCATCAGGGCCAGCGCGACCCACGAGATGTACGCCCGTGCGGGCACCTTGGCCCGGGCGGTGGTCGTCGCCGCGGCCGGCAGCGGCTCGCCGGCAGTCGCGTCGGCGGCGCTCATGCGTGCCGCCGACCTGTCATCGCTGCGAAGTCAGTGCGTGGCCGCATCTGGCCGCCCCCTCGTCACGTCCCGGGACCTCCGACGCGTCGATCGTCGGCCGCCGGCGCGGGGCGGGGCATCACCTGCGGCGGGTGACTCCTACTCGACGACGCGCAGCTCGCGGCTCGTCCGGTTGAGGCGTTCGACGCCGTCGGCCGTCACGGTGACGATGTCCTCGATCCGCACGCCGAACCGGCCCGCGAGGTAGACCCCGGGCTCGACCGAGAAGCACATGCCGGGCACGAGCGGTTGCTCCTCGCCCTCCACCATGTACGGCGGCTCGTGCGTCGTCACGCCGATGCCGTGGCCGGTCCGGTGGATGAACGCCTCGCCGTAACCCGCGTCGGTGATCACCGCGCGCGCGGCGCGGTCGACGTCCTGGCACGCGGCGCCCGGTCGGGCGGCGTCGACGCCCGCCTGCTGGGCGAGGCGGACCACCTCGTGCACGCGCCGGAGCTCGTCGCTCGGCTCGCCGACGCAGACGGTGCGCGTGGTGTCGGACCCGTACCCGTGCATGAGACCGCCGAAGTCGAGCACGACGGCGTCGCCGCGCGCGATCACGCGGTCGCCCGCCTCGTGGTGCGGGTTCGCCCCGTTGGGCCCCGAGCCGACGACGGTGAAGTCGACCTGCTCGTGGCCCGCCTCCCTCAGCAGTGCGGCGAGGTCCGCGGCGACCTCGGTCTCGCGCCGACCGGCGAACCGGTGGCCGACGATCTGGTCGTAGGTCGCGTCGGCCGCCGCGCCGGCCGCCGCGATGCGTGCGAGCTCGTCGGGGCCTTTGACGGCGCGCATCATCGGCAAGCAGTCGGTGAGCGCGCGGTAGCGGGAGCGGGGCAGCCGCTCCTGGAGGCCGAGCAGGTGGAGCGCCCACGCGGAGTCCGAGACGCCGTAGGTGCCGTCCGCGCGGAGCAGGGCAGCGGCCGCGGCATACGGGTCCGTCGCGTCGGCCCACGCCTGCAGGGCCAGCCCGCGCACACCCTCGGCGGCCTCGGCGTCCGGCCGCTCGAGGGCCGGGACGAGCAGCGTCGGCTCGTGGTCGCGCGCGAGCACGAGCACGGTGAGCCGCTCGGTGATCGCGGTCGGCCGGTAGCCGGTGAGCCACACGAGGTCCGGCCCGGGTGTGACGAGCACGCCGTCGAGGCCCTGCTCGGCGGCGTCCGCGAGGACGCGGGTCGCCCGGGCGCGGTAGTCGTCGGCGGTGAAGGGCGCGGGTGCGACGTGCGTCGTCATGACGTCTCCGTTCGGCGGCCGTGCGCCGCCCAGGGCGGGCGAGGGGTCAGCGCTGGTACGTCGCGACGAGCACCGCCCGCGCGAGCGTGTGGAACACGGCCATGGTGCTCACCGCACCGGGCATCGCGTCGGGGCCGACGCCGAGCGACGGCACGTCGAGCGCGTGCACCGCGAAGTAGTAGTGGTGCACCTGGTCGCCGGGGGGCGGCGCGGAGCCGCGGAACGCCTCGATGCCGTCGTCGCCGCGCAGCTGGAAAGCGCCCGACGGCAGGTCGGTCGCCTCGGGCGTGCCGGCGCCGCGCGGCAGCTCGGTGACGCTCGCGGGCAGGTCCACCACCGTCCAGTGCCACCAGCCGGCGGGGCCAGGCGCGTCGGGGTCGAAGCACGTGACGAGGAACGACCTCGTGGCGTCCGGGAAGCCGGACCACGCGAGGTGCGGCGAGACGTTCTGGCCGACCTCGGTGTTGGTGTGCACGTCGGGGATGCGCGCGCCGGGCGTGAGGTCGTCGCTGCGCAGGTCGAACGAGCCGGTGGCCGGGAGCAGCGAGTACGGGTCGGGGGCGGGTGGACGGTCGAGGGCGCTCATGGCGTCATCCTCACGCCGGGTCGACGGACGCGCGCGGGGACGGGTCCGCTGCTCCGGCCGGCGGCTCCGAGGTCGGAGGTGGCGCAGGCTCGTCGCGCGGTCCGATCAGCGTGCGGGCGGGCAGCAGGCGGTCGATGCCGACGAGCACGAGGCCGAGCACCCAGAACCCGACGCCGTAGATCAGGATGTTGAGCAGCAGGCCGCCGTAGCCGATGTCGTCGACGTCGATGAAGCCGTACGGGTACGCGCTGTCGGGGCTCACGACGCCGCGGACCACGATGAAGGCGATGTACGCGACGGGGTAGGCGAGCCAGGAGAGCGCGACCCGGATGCGCAGCCGGCGGTGCGGCACCATCAGCAGGAAGTGCACGAACGTCGCGATCGGCGCGAGCTGGTGCACCACCCCGACCTTCGTCAGGCCGAGCTCGATGATCTCGGCGCCCGGCGCCGGCGGGTCGAGGACGAACTGCGCGACGAGCGCCGTGATGAGCAGGTACAGCGTGACGGCGCCCCACAGCCACGGCTGCGGTCCGCGCCTGCGACCGAGCACGGCGACGGCGCCCCACACCATGACGACCGCCATCAGCAGGTTCGACTGGTCGGTGAAGTAGACGAAGTCCGTGAGGTGGAAGTACGGCCCGCTGCTCGGCGCCCAGAAGAGCGCGACGAGGGTGATCGCCGCGAGGGCGAGCCGGTAGAGGCCGACGACGACGGCCATGCGTCCTCCTTGACGAGCGGCCCGGGGCGCCCGGCGTCGGTGCGCGGGTGCGCCGGTGACGCTAGCCGACGCGGGTGGGGTGCGCCTGCGGCACGCCGGGTGCGCGGTGCGGGGGCGGTTCGGGCGCGGTGCGGGGGCGGTTCGGGGTGTGGCGGGGCGTGTGGGTCGGTGCTCGCCGGTCGGGGGTCGTGGCGCGTCCGGCGGGGGCGTACCGCCCGGTCCGTCGGGTGGTGGAGGCGGGCGGGGGAGCCCGATTGACGGCGGGGGGGATGTCAGCGTGTACTGGCATAATCGAACGCGTGTTCGACATCGCCGTCGGCGGTGCCAGCCGCTCGTGGCGGTCGGCGGAGGACACGCAGGTCACATGACGAGAGCAGCCGGGAGGGCGGGATGACGAGCGCGACGCTACCCGGCGCTCCGGCGGCGATGTCGCCGGACGAGCGCGCGGCCCTGGCGCGGGCGGTGCTCGCGCGCGCGGAGCACCGTACGGGGGCACGCAGCGTGCTCACCGCCGAACGGCCGGCGGGCGAGCCGTCGCGCGCAGCCGCGCCGGTGCGGGTTGCCGTGCCGGAGCCGACTGCGAAGCCGGTGCCGGCTGCCGTGCCGGGGCCAGCTCCCGCCACGATGCCACCGCCGCACGCCGCGCTCGCGCTCGTGCCCGCGGTCGACGAGGAGCGCACCACCGCGGTGCCGCGCACGTCGCTGCTGACGAGCGAGCGGCCGCCGCTGCCGGTTCCGCCGCCGCTCGCGGGGCTCCTGCCCGACGGGCTGCGCCGCGGCGCCACCACGGTCGTGGCGGGCTCGACCTCGCTGCTGCTCGAGCTGCTCGCGCAGGCGTGCGCCGGTGGGGCGTGGGCGGCGGCCGTCGGGATGCCCGCGCTCGGCCTGCTGGCCGCCGCGCAGGCGGGGCTCGCGCTCGACCGGCTCGCGCTCGTGCCGCGGCCCGGGCTCGAGGCCGCGACCGTGGTCGCGGCGCTGGTGGACGGGATCGACGTCGTGGTCGTCGGCCCGGACGCGGCGCTCGTCGACGCGGACCGGCGCCGGCTGTCCGCCCGGGCCAGGGACCGCGGGGCGGTGCTGGTCGCCACGACGCCGTGGCCCGGCGCGAGCGTGGTGCTCGACGTCGAGGGTGGCAGGTGGACGGGCCTCGACGAGGGGGACGGGTGGCTGCGCGCGCACGAGGTGCGGGTGGTCCGCTCGGGCCGGGGGAGCGCCGGGCAGGTCGACGCCGTCGACCTCGTACTGCCGCTCGGGGCCGTGGTGCCGCAGGTCGTGCGCGACGAGGACGCCGGGGTCGCGGCGCCCACGGTCGAGGGACCTGCGGCGTCCGCCGCCGTGGACGCCGACGAGGCGCGCACGCTCCTCGCGCCCGAGGAGGACCTTGCGCCGACGACCGCGGAGCCCGCGGCCGCCGGTGGCCCGGCGCCGGACCTGAGGCTGGTCGGATGAGCATGCGCACCACCGTGCTCTGGGTGCCCGACTGGCCCGTGGTCGCCGCCGCCGCGTCGGCCGAGGTGGCGCCGCACCTGCCCGTGGCCGTCCACGACGGCCGGCGCGTCACCGCGGTCTCCGCGCTCGCACGCGACGAGGGGGTGCGGCGCGGCATGCGGCGCCGCGAGGCGCAGGGCGTCTGCCCCGAGCTCGAGCTGCTGCCTGCCGACGACGCGCGCGACGTGCGGCTGTTCGAGCCGGTCGCGGCGGCGGCCGAGACGGTGGTGGCGGGCATCGAGGTGGTGCGCGCCGGGCTGCTGCTGCTGCCCGCCGACGGGGCGAGCCGGTACCACGGCTCGGAGCGCGCGCTCGCGGAGCGTCTGGTCGACGCGGTCGCGCTGGCCACGGGGTACGAGTGCGGCGTCGGGACGGCCGACGGCCTCCTCGCGGCGGTGCTCGCGGCCCGGGCCGGCGTCGACGTGCCTGCGGGCACCTCCCCGGAGTTCCTCGCGGCGCGCGGCGTCGCCGACCTCGTGCACGCGGCCGTCACGGACGAGGCGGCGCTCGCGGTCGGCGAGCTCGTCGACCTGCTCCACCGCCTCGGCCTGCGCACGCTCGGGCAGCTCGCCGCGCTGCCGCCCGCCGACGTGTTCGCGCGGTTCGGCCGGCTCGGCGCCTGGGCGTCGACGCTCGCGCGCGGTCAGGACGAGCGGCCGCCTGCTCGTCGTCGGCCCGAGCAGGACCTCGAGGCCGCCGCCGAGCTCGACCCGCCGGCGGACCGCGTCGACACCGCGACGTTCGCCGGGCGCCGGCTCGCGGAGCAGCTGCACGCGCAGCTCGTCGAGGGCGGCTGGACGTGCGGGCGGCTGCGGATCGCGGCACGCACCGACGACGGCGACGAGCTCGCGCGCACGTGGCGCACGGACCTCGGGGGCTGGGGCGGTCTGTCGCCCGCACGGATCACGGACCGCATCCGGTGGCAGCTCGAGTCGTGGCTGTCCGCGTCGGCGGTCGAGGCCGCACGGGACCGCGCGCGCGACGTGCGCGCCGCCGGGGGAGCGCGCAGCGTCGCGCGGCGTCACGGGGCGGGCGGGTCCGGGGGCGACGACGCGTGGCTGCACCCGGACGCGCCCGAGTTCCCCGACGACGACGCGCACCCCACCACGCTCGTGCGCCTGTCGGTCACGGCGCTCGACGTCGCGCCCGCGGGTGCCGAGCAGGGCCGGCTGTGGGGCGGCCCGTCGGGCGGCGACCTGCGTGCGCACCGTGCGCTCGACCGCGTCCAGGCCGTGGTGGGCGGGTCCGGCGTGCTCGTCGCGACCATCCAGGGCGGCCGCGGCCCACGCGACCAGGTGCACGTGCGCCCGTGGGGCGACCAGAGCGAGGCGCCGCACCCCGTCGACCGGCCGTGGCCGGGTCGGCTGCCCGAGCCCGCGCCCGCGACCGTGCCTGTCGAGGCCGTGGCGGTCGAGGTGCGTGACGCCGCCGGCGCGCCCGTGCTGCTCGGTCCCCGGCTCGCGCTCAGCGCCCCACCGGCGTGGGTGCGCTGGGTGGAGCCCGAGGACGAGGAGGGCGACGGGGTCGGTCCCCGCGGCGGCCGGCGGGGCTGGTCCGGGGACGGGGCCGGCGCGCGCGGCGACGCCGGGCGGCGCGGCACCGGGCCGGGCGTTCCTGGCGGCCCGCGCGGTGCGGATGGCGTCCGCCGGGCGGTCGTCACGCGGCGCGTGCGCGCCTGGGCGGGGCCGTGGCCGATGGGCGGGCGGTGGTGGGCGGAGCCCGAGGGGCCGCGCGCGACGCTGCGCGCCTACGTGCAGGTCGCGTTCGACGACGGGGTCGCCGCGCTGCTCGCGCTCGGTGCGGCCGGCTGGACCTGCGAGGCGACCTATGACTGAGGCGCGCTACGCCGAGCTGCACGCCCACTCGGCGTTCAGCTTCCTCGACGGCGCGAGCCAGCCCGAGGAGCTCGCGGCCGAGGCGGCGCGGCTCGGCCTGAGCGCGCTCGCGCTGACCGACCACGACGGGTTGTACGGCGTGGTGCGGTTCAGCCAGGCGGCGAAGGCCGTCGGGCTCGCCACCGTGTTCGGCTCCGAGCTGCACCTGCCGGCCCCCGACGGGCGCCGGTTCGACGACGACCGCACCGTGCCGGGTCGCCCGGTGCTCGACCTGCCCACCGGCGTGCCGGACCCGCGCGCGTCGCACCTGCTCGTCCTCGCGCGTGGGCCGGACGGGTACCGCGCGCTGTCGCGCTCGATCGCCGAGGCGCACCTGCGCACCGGCGAGAAGGGCGCCGCCGACTACCGGCTCGAGGAGCTTGCGGAGGTCGGCCGCGACCGCTGGCTCGTGCTCACCGGGTGCCGCAAGGGCACGGTCCGGCGCGCGCTCGCGGGCGGTTCCCCGTCCGGCGGCGTCACGTCCGCGGGGTTCGCGGCCGCCGCGGCGGAGCTCGACCGGCTGGTCGCGCTGTTCGGGCGGGACAACGTCGCCGTCGAGCTCACCGCGGCGAACGACCCGCGTGACGGCGAGCGGTCCGACGCGCTCGCGCGCCTCGCCGCCGACGCCCGCCTGCCGCTCGTCGCCACGGGGAACGTCCACTACGCGACGCCGCGCGACGCCGACCTCGCCGCCGCGCTCGCGGCCGTGCGTGCCCGGTCGTCCCTCGACGACCTCGACGGCTGGCTGCCCGCGGGGCCGACCGCCCACCTGCGGGGCGCGGCCGAGATGCGCGCGCTGCACCGCCGGCACCCCGGCGCGGTGGACGCCGCCGCCGCACTGGCCGCGGAGTGCGCGTTCGACCTGCGGCTCGTCGCACCCGACCTGCCGCCGTACCCGGTGCCTCCCGGACACACCGAGGCGACGTGGCTGCGCGCGCTCGTCATGGACGGTGCCGCCGGGCTGTACGGGCCGCGGGAGGCGGAGCGCGTCCCCGGGGCGTACGCGCAGCTCGAGCACGAGCTGCGCATCATCGAGGACCTGCACTTCCCGGGGTACTTCCTCGTGGTCTACGACCTCGTGAAGTTCTGCCGCGACCACGGCATCCTCGCGCAGGGCCGCGGCTCGGCCGCCAACTCGGCGGTCTGCTACGCGCTCCGCGTCACCGCCGTGGACCCGGTCAAGCAGGGGCTCCTGTTCGAGCGGTTCCTCGCCCCCGAGCGCGACGGCCCGCCCGACATCGACGTCGACATCGAGTCTGCGCGCCGCGAGGAGGTCATCCAGTACGTCTACGCCAAGCACGGGCGCTCGCACGCGGCGCAGGTCGCGAACGTCATCTCCTACCGGCCGCGGTCGGCGGTCCGTGACGCGGCCAGGGCGCTCGGGTACGACGCCGGGCAGCAGGACGCCTGGGCGAAGTCGATCGAGCGGTGGGGGAGCCTGCGACCGGCGGTCGAGCCGCCGGCGCCCGAGAAGCCGTCGTCGACCCGTCGCGCGGACCGCCCGCACGTGGGGCACGTCGGCACCTGGCCGCCGGTCGAGACGCACCCGCCAGCGGTAGCCACCGCACGGCACGACCGGCGCACCGCGCGCGACGCGATGTGGGGCACGACGTGGGAGCCGACCGCCGATCCGGTCCGCTCGCCGCGCGGCACCGAGGTCCCGGGCCTCGCGACGAGCGACGGCCACGACGTGGTGCCGGCGCACGTGCCGCCCGCCGCGAGCGAGCTCGACGAGATCCCCGACCAGGTGGTCGACCTCGCCGACCGGTTCCTGCGGCTGCCGCGCCACCTCGGCATCCACTCGGGCGGCATGGTGATGTGCGACCGGCCCGTCATCGAGGTGTGCCCCGTGGAGTGGGCCCGGATGCCCGGCCGCACGGTGCTGCAGTGGGACAAGGAGGACTGCGCGGACGCGGGGCTCGTGAAGTTCGACCTGCTCGGGCTCGGCATGCTCACCGCGCTGCGCCTCGCGTTCGACGAGGTCCGGATCCACGAGGGCGTCGACCTCGACCTGCACGCGCTGCCCGACGAGGACCCGCGCGTGTACGACCTGCTCTCGGCCGCCGACACCGTCGGGGTGTTCCAGGTCGAGTCCCGCGCGCAGATGGGCACGCTGCCCCGCCTGCAGCCGCGCCGGTTCTACGACATCGTCATCGAGGTCGCGCTGATCCGGCCCGGGCCGATCCAGGGCGGCTCGGTGCACCCCTACATCGAGCGGGCGCACGGCCGGCAGCCCGTCACGTTCCTGCACCCCAAGCTCGAGAAGTCCTTGGGCCGCACCCTCGGCGTGCCGCTGTTCCAGGAGCAGCTCATGCAGATGGCGATCGACGTCGCCGACTTCACGCCCGCCGAGGCGGACCAGCTGCGCCGCGCGATGGGCTCGAAGCGCTCGCTCGAGCGGATGGAGGCGCTCAAGGGCCGGCTCATGGACGGGATGGCGCGCAACGGCATCAGCGCCGAGGTCGGCGAGCAGGTGTACGACAAGCTCAAGGCGTTCGCCGACTTCGGCTTCCCCGAGTCGCACGCGTACTCGTTCGCCTACCTGGTCTACGCGAGCGCGTGGCTGAAGGTGTACCACCCGGCCGCGTTCTACGCCGGCCTGCTCGCGGCGCAGCCGATGGGCTTCTACTCGCCGCAGAGCCTCGCCGCCGACGCGCGTCGCCACGGCCTCGAGCTGCTGCGCCCGGACATCAACGCCTCCGACGTGCAGGCGCGCGTCGAACGGCTCGGCCCGACCCCGCCCGTCGGCGAGCCGCTGCTGACGCCGAGCCCGAGCGGGACAGGGCCGGCGGTGCCGGTGGGGGTGCGGACCGGCGCCCGCGGGGGCGGCCGCGAGGGCGGACCGACCGACCGCGTCGCCGCGAACGGGCCCGTCGAGCGGCGTGAGCGGAACGCGGACACGCAGGCGGCCCGGTCGCTCGCGGTGCGGCTCGGCCTCGTCGCGGTCCGCTCGGTGGGCGAGGACCTCGCCCAGCGCCTGGTCGACGAGCGGAAGGCGCGCGGCCCGTTCGTCGACCTGCGCGACCTCGTGCGCCGCGTCCCGCTGACGACCACCCAGCTCGAAGCCCTCGCGACCGCCGGTGCGCTCGAGTCGCTGGGCGCCACCCGCCGTGAGGCGCTCTGGGCCGCCGGTGCGCTCGCGCAGGAGGGACCGGACACGCTCCCGGGCGTCAGCGTCGGCGTCGCGGCCCCCACGCTGCCCGGCCTGTCGGACGTCGAGGTCGCCACCGCCGACGTGTGGGCGACGGGCGTCTCGGTCGACTCCTACCCGACGCAGTTCGTCCGCCCCGGGCTCGAGGCAGCCGGCGTGATCTGCGTCGAGCACGCGTACCGCCACGAGGAGGGCCGGCGCGTCGCGGTCGCAGGCGTCATCACGCACCGCCAGCGACCCGGCACCGCCGGTGGGGTCACGTTCCTCTCGCTCGAGGACGAGACCGGTCTGCTCAACGTCGTGTGCTCCGCCGGGCTCTGGCAGCGGTTCCGGAAGACGGCCCGCACGTCGCGCGCGCTCGTGGTCCGCGGGCGTCTCGAGCGCGCCGACGGCGCGACGAATCTCATCGCCGAGCACCTGGCGCCGATGTCGCTGCGCGTCCGGTCGACGTCACGCGACTTCCAGTAGGCCAAAGGGGGACGCGCGCTTCATCGCCGAGCGCGCCTGACCGCCCGCGGCCGCCTCAACCCACGAAGCGCGCCACCTGGCGGATCTTGTTCGTCGCGTCGAGCGCCGCCACCTTGTACGCCTCGGACAGCGTCGGGTAGTTCAGCACGGTGTCGACCAGGTACTCGACCGTCCCGCCGCACGCCATGATCGCCTGCCCGATGTGCACCAGGTCCGTCGCGCCGGTCCCGAAGATGTGCACGCCCAGGAGCTCGAACGTCTCGGTGTGCACGAGCAGCTTGAGCATCCCGTAGGAGTCGCCGACGATCTGCCCGCGTGCGAGCTCGCGGTACCGCGAGATCCCCACCTCGTACGGCACGGCGTCGGCGGTCAGCTCCTCCTCGGTGCGGCCGCAGTAGCTGATCTCGGGAATGGTGTAGATGCCGATCGGCTGCACGGCGGAGAGCTCGCGCGCGGGCTCCCCGAACGCGTGCAGCGCAGCGAGCCGGCCCTGGTCCATGCTCGTTGCGGCGAGCGCGGGGAAGCCGATCACGTCGCCGACCGCGAAGACGTGCGGCTGGGACGTGCGGTACTCGGCGTCGACGACGATGCGCCCGCGCCGGTCGGCCTCGAGCCCGGCGTTCTCGAGCCCGAGCGTCTCCGTGTTGCCCTGCCGGCCCGCGGAGTACATGACGGTGTCGGCGGCGATCCGCTTCCCGGAGACCAGGCGCGTCACCGTGCCGCGGCCGTTCGTGTCCACGCCCGCGACCTCCTCGCCGAGCCGGAACGACACCGACAGGTCGCGCAGGTGGAACTTGAGGGACTCGACCACCTCGGGGTCGCACATCTCGAGGATGTTCGGCCGCTTGTCGATGATCGTCACGCGCGTGCCGAGGGCTGCGAACATCGACGCGTACTCGATGCCGATGATCCCGGCGCCGACGACCACCATCGTGGTCGGGATCCGCTCGAGCGCGAGCACGCCGTCCGAGTCGACGATCGAGCGGTCGTCGAACTGCACGGTGTCGGGCCGGTGCGGGCGGCTGCCGGTGGCGATCACCACGAACCGCGCGCTCACCTGGCTGCGGTGGACGCCGTCCTCGTCCACGACGGCCACCGTGTGCGGGTCCACGAACGCGCCCGTGCCGGGGAGGATGTCGACGTGGTTGCGGAGCAGCTGCGCACGGACCACCTCGATCTCGCGGCCGATGACGTGCTGCGTGCGCGCGAACAGGTCCTCGATCGTGATGTCGCTCTTCACGCGGTAGCTCGCGCCGTACATGTCGCGCTGCGCCATCCCGGTGAGGTACAGCACGGCCTCGCGCAGCGTCTTCGACGGGATGGTGCCCGTGTTCACCGAGACGCCGCCCATCATGTGGCGGCGCTCGACGACCGCGACGCGGTGGCCGAGCTTCGCGGCACCGATCGCCGCCTTCTGCCCGCCCGGGCCGGAGCCGATGACGACGAGGTCGTAGTCGTAGCGGGCGTCGTCGGCGGGCCCGGCCGTGGGGCGCTCGGCGGCAGACGTGCCGGGCGCGGAAGCGTCGGCGGGCTCGGCGGGCTCGACGGCGGCCTCGGGTGCGGGCTCGGTGGCCATGGTCGCAGTGTGACGTTCCGCGCCCCGGCGCGACACCCGAGGAGGACCCGGACCGCCGGGCGCGTGTCAGTGGCGCAGGGGAGGATGCCGGTCATGCTCCTGGCTGACGTCGCCGCCGCGTCCCGCGCCGTCGCAGCGACGCGCTCGCGCCTGGCCAAGCGCGCGCTGCTCGTCGAGGTCCTGCGCGCGGCGGAGCCCGCCGACGTCCCGGTCGTCGCGCGCTACCTCGGCGGAGAGCTGCGGCAGCGCCGCACCGGGCTGGGCTGGCGGTCCGTGTCGGCGCTGCCCGACCCCGCCGACGAGCCGACGCTGACCGTGCTCGGCGTCGACGCCGAGTTCGAGCGGATCGCGGCGCTGTCCGGACCGGGTTCGGCGACGGCCCGCGCCGCAGCGGCGTCTGCGCTGTTCGCGGCGGCGACGCCCGACGAGCAGCGGTTGCTGCGCGGACTCGTCACGGGCGAGCTCCGCCAGGGTGCGCTCGACGCGCTGCTGCTCGAGGCCGTGGCCGAGGCGGTCGGGGTGCCGGCCGACGCCGTGCGCCGCGCGGCGATGCTCGCGGGGGAGACCGAGGCCGTGGCGGTCGCGGCGTTGACGGCCGACGACCCGGCGGCGGCGCTCGCGGAGTTCCGGCTCACGGTCGGCCGACCCGTCCGGCCGATGCTCGCGCAGTCCGCGCCCGACGTCGACGCCGCGATGGCGACGCTCGGCGAAGGCCCCGTGGTGGTCGACGCGAAGCTCGACGGCATCCGCATCCAGGTGCACCGACGCGGCGACGCGATCAGCGTCTACACCCGCAGTCTCGACGACATCACGCCGCGTGTGCCCGAGATCGTCGAGCACGTGCGCGCGATGCCCGGCGGAGACCTCGTGCTCGACGGCGAGGCGCTGGTCGTCGGCGCCGACGGGCGCCCTGTGCCGTTTCAGGACACGGCCTCGCGCACCGCGTCGCACGACGCCGACGTCGCGGCCGCCGCGACGCTGACGCCGTTCTTCTTCGACTGCCTGCACTCCGACGGCGTCGACCTGCTCGACGAGCCGCTCACCACGCGCCTGGCCGCGCTCGACGCCGTCGCGGCGGGCTCGGTGGTCGACCGGGTCTCGACCGCGCACACCGCCGAGGCGCGCACCTACTTCGCGTCCGCCGTCGCCGCGGGGCAGGAGGGCGTCGTCATCAAGGCGGCGCGCGCTCCGTACGAGGCGGGTCGTCGTGGCGCGGGCTGGATCAAGGTCAAACCACGGCACACGCTCGACCTCGTGGTGCTCGCGGTCGAGTGGGGCTCGGGCCGCCGCCGCGGGCTGCTGTCGAACATCCACCTGGGCGCCCGCGACCCCGCGGGCGCGTTCGTCATGCTGGGCAAGACGTTCAAGGGCATGACGGACGCGATGCTCGCGTGGCAGACCGAGCGGTTCACCGAGCTGAGCACGGGCGACGACGGCTGGGTCGTCACGGTCCGGCCCGAGCAGGTGGTGGAGATCGCGTTCGACGGCGTGCAGCGGTCCCGCACGTACCCCGGTGGGGTCGCGCTGCGGTTCGCGCGCGTACTGCGCTACCGCGACGACAAGACCGCGGGCGAGGCCGACACGATCGACACGGTCCGCGCACTGGCTTCGCCGGCCTAGTTGGTCCACTCGCACGGCGGTCGCGAGACGATGTGCCCGTGGGGCGACGGGAACCGAAGCACGCTGCCGCGCAGATCCGGGACCTGCTGATGGAGTGGGATGCCATCGGTGTCTCGGACGAGCCGAACGCGGCGGACGAGTACGACTGCATGATCGGCCCTCTGACGGCCCATCTTCGGGCTGGCGCCGACAGCGCGTTCTTGCGGGACTGGATCGCGAGAGAGCGCGGCGACCACTTCGGGCTCCCTGCGGACCTCGGCGCCGACTCGGCCCTCGCGGAGGCGCTGGTCGCGTGGCGCGCGCGGACCGAACGCTCGTAGGCCTCGATCCTCGCGTGCAGCGGTCGTGGAGCCGCTCCCCGCTGACCCGCCGCGTGCCCCGGCGCGTCGCGTCAGTGGTTCCGCAGTGCGTCGACCAGCTGGGCCTTCGACATCGACGACCGCCCGCTGATCCCGAGCTCCGCCGCGCGGCGCCGCAGGTCGGTGACCTTCCAGTCGCTGTACGACCCCGACTTGCCGCCCTTGGCGCCGACGGCGCTCCGGCCGCGCTGAGCGGCGGCGTTGGCGATGCGCGCCGACTTCTCCTTGCTGTTGCCCTCGTCGCGGAGCTCCTCGTAGAGCTTCTTGTCCTTGACGCTGGGTCCGGGTGAACGTCCGGGCATGGGGTCCTCCTGGAGGGGTAGGGGACGCGGCCGTCGGGGCCGTCCCTCCATCGTGAGCAGGCCGCGTCGGGGACGCATCTCGGCGCGGGCGGTTGCGCAGGCGAACCGATCCGTCTGGAATGTCGGGATCCGGCGTCGCGTCGCGGGCCCGGGTACGGCCGGGGGTGGGAATGGGGTCTCGACGCCGCGGTGCGGTGGCCACCCTGGTGGTGGGAGTGCTGGTCGCGGTGCTCTCCGGTGTCGAGGCGGCGCCCGCCGCGGCGCAGGTCGACCCGAACGTCACCGGCCAGCTGTCGCTGTTCAAGCGGATCGAGAACCTCGACACCGGCTCGAGCGAGGGCCGTCGTGAGCTGTGGCAGATGCACGCCGTCAACACGGAGGACGCGACGTACACGTTCTCGGGCGACGGGCTGAACGGCTTCCAGACGCGCACGATCCCGGCGGGCTCGTACACGATCAGCGAGTCCGGCGGCGTCGCCGGCTACCAGTTCGTGAGCTGGGACTGCGGGGCGGCCGGGACGTTCACCTCGCCGACGCCCACCATCACGGTGCCCGCGAACGGCCAGCTCACGTGCACCGTGCGGAACGACGCGGTCAAGCCCCGGCTCACGCTCCGCAAGGTCGTCGAGGGCGGCCCGGCGAACCCGTCGTCGTGGAACCTGCAGGCACAGGGGCCGACGACGCTGCACGGCCCGACCGGCGTCTCCGGCACGGTGCCGATCGGCCAGTACACGCTGTCGGAGGCGAACGGGCCGTCGGGCTACGACGCCGGGCCGTGGGTCTGCGTGGGCGGCACGCAGACGTCGAGCACGACGGTCGCCCTGACGCTGGGCCAGGACGTCACGTGCACCATCACGAACACCCGTGCGGTCGCGTCGCCGCACCTGCTGACCCTGCGCAAGGTGGTCGACGGCGGCCCTGCGACGACCGCCGACTTCACGCTGTCCGCGAGCGGCGGCGGCTCGAGCGTGTCGGGCGTCTCGGGCAGCGACGCCGTCACGGGGGTCCCCGTGCCGTCGGGCACCTACACCCTCGCCGAGACCCCGGGCCCGGGCGTCGTCGGGTACACGGCGAGCGCGTGGACCTGCAGCGCCGGCACGGTCAGCGGCAGCACGCTCACGCTGTCCGACGCGGACGGCGACCCGACGTGCACGATCACGAACACGTTCGTGGGCGGCACCCTGACGCTGGTCAAGGAGGTCGCCGGCGGCTCGCTGCTGCCGATCGCGTGGACGCTCACGGCCTCGGGCCCGGCCACGTTCTCCGGACGGACCGGTCAACCGGCCGTGACGGGCGTCCCGGTGCCCGTGGGCTCGTACACGCTCAGCGAGCAGGGCCCGCAGAACTACACCGCGTCGCCGTGGAGCTGCACGTCGGGGGCGACCGGTCCGAGCACGGTGCAGGTGACCGCGGGCGCCGACATCACGTGCACGATCACCAACACGATCCAGGGCGGCAGCCTGACGCTGCTCAAGGTCGTCGACAACGCCGGCGGTGGCACGGCCCTGCCGACGGACTTCTCGCTGCGCGCGGTCGATGCAGTCAACGGGATCATCATCGCGGGGACGGCCGGGTCGGACGCCGTGACGGCGCAGGCGGTCGACGCCGGCACCACGTGGGCGCTGGGGGAGGTCCCGGTGCCGGGCTACACCGCCGGGGACTGGACGTGCACCGGCGCGACGGCGACGAACGACCAGGTGACGATCCCGCCGACCACCGACGTCGTCTGCACCGTGACGAACACGTGGCACGGCGGCTTCCTCACGCTGACCAAGCGGGTCGCGGGCTCGGCGACGCCACCGCAGAGCTGGACGCTCACCGCAACGGGTGACGTGACCGTGACGGGTCGGTCCGGGACGGCCGACGTCACGCGCGTGCCCGTGCCGGTCGGCGACTACGTCCTCTCCGAGTCGACGGTGGCCGGCTACGCGCCGAGCGCGTTCGACTGCGGGGGAGCGCCGCTCACCGGCGCGACGGTGACGGTCGGAGACGGCGCCGACGTGGTGTGCACCGTCGTCAACACCGCGACCCAGCCGCACCTGTCGCTGCTGAAGGTCGTCGACAACTCGGGTGGCGGGACGCTGCCGGTCTCCGCGTGGACGCTCGCCGCCGACGGTCCCGTCGACGTCGAGGGCGCGTCCGGGAGCGCCGCCGTGACGCTGGCTCCCGTCGACCCGGGCTCGTACGCGCTGAGCGAGACACCGGGCACGACCGCCGGGTACTCCGCGGGCCCGTGGGTGTGCCTGTCCGGCGGCGCCGAGCTCCCCGTCTCGGGCACCGGCGACCTGACGATCCCGGCGACGGCGCCGGACGGCACGGACTTCACCGCCGACGTCGTGTGCACGATCACGAACACCGCGGTCGCCCCGCGCCTCACGCTCGTGAAGGAGGTCGACAACCACGGCGGCGGCGTCGCGCAGCCCACGGCGTTCACCCTGCTGGCGATCGGCGACACCGACCTGGCCGCCGGCACCACCGGCACCCCGCAGGTCACGGACGTGCCGCTGCGCGCCGGCGAGTACGACCTGCTGGAGATCGGCCTGCCGCACTACACGCGCGTGGGCTGGACGTGCGTCGACGGGCTCGGCGCGACGCTTCCGCTGGCCGCCGACACGGTCGACCTCGAGCTCGGTGAAGACGTGACGTGCACCGTGCTCAACCGGTTCGCCGACGCACAGCTGACGCTCGTCAAGACCGTCGACGGTGGCCCTGCCTCGGCCGGTGACTGGACTCTCGTCGCGAGCTCGGGCGCCGAGAGCTTCGGCGGCGTCAGCGGCTCCGCGCAGGCGACGCGCGTGGTGACGCCGGCGACGTTCGCGCTCTCCGAGGTGCCCGGCAACGACGTCGCGCGGCTCGGCTACGAGCTCGTCGGGTGGGACTGCGGCTCCCACGCCGTGACGGGAGCCAGTGTCGTGCTCGCCGCCGGCGACGAAGTGACGTGCACCGCGACCAACCGGTGGATCGGCTCGAGCCTCACGCTGACCAAGGAGGTCGAGGGCGGCACCGCGGCGGCCACGGACTGGACGCTCACTGCGGACGGCCCGCAGCGCCTGTCGGGCGCGACGGGCGCGCCAGCGGTCACCGACGCCGTCGTCGTCCCGGGCGACTACACGTTGGCCGAGACGGGCCCCGCCGGGTACTCGTCCCTGGGGTGGACCTGCACCGGCGCGACGGTGAGCGGCGACGTCGTGACGATCGGTGAGAACGCCGACGTCGCGTGCACCGTGACGAACCGCGCCGACCCGGTTCCACCGCCCACGCCCACCCCGACGACGCCGCCGACGCCGACGCCCACCGACACCGGTGGCGGCGCGCCGCCACCGCAGGACGGTGTGCTCGGCGCCACCGGGACGGACGCGGCCTCCGCGGTGGGGGTCGCCGCGCTGGCGCTGGCTCTGGGCGTGGCCGCGGTGGCCTGGGCAGCGCGCGTGCGGCGGACGCGTCGCGACACCGACTGACGAGGAGCGCGCGGGTGGCTCCGACCGGCGTGGCGCCGCGCCGCGGGCGCACGGGCACCTGAGCGAGGACGACCCGTCGACGTCCGTCGAGGGCGGTCAGCCCGCGTCGACTCCGTCCCACCCGCCCGACGAGTCCGGGTGCATGGCCGGGCACGTCTCTCCGACGGCACCGACGAGCTCGAAGTGCCACCACTCGTTCGCGTACGTGCGGCATAGTCCGAACGCCGTCTCGTGGTCGGCCAGCCACGCCGCGGCCTTCTGGCCGCCGACGTCGATCGCCGTGCCGGCGACGTGCGCCGAGCGCTCGGGTGGGAGCACGTACTTGTGTGCCTCGGTGACGCTGCCGTGCTGCTCGACGGCGTCCTTGATGAGCGCCTCCTGCTGCGCGACCGTGCGGCGGCCCGACGTGATCGTGAGGCTCAGGCCGTGCTTCGCGGCCGCGGAGCGCGCGACGTCGAACCGGCGTCGCAGCTCCGGGTCGAGACCCTTCGTGCGCGATGCGTCGTGCGGCGTCGTGTGCGTCGTCGTGGGCGAGGTCGGCGGTGAGTGCGGCGTCGTCCGGGGCGCCTTCGCCGAGCCGCTCGCGTGGACGGGGAGCGCTGCGGGCGACGGACCGAGCGCGTCGGGCGCCACGTCGGCCGTGCACCCCGCGAGGAGCGCGCCGGTGACGGCGAGCGCGACGAGGGCGGTCGCGGTGCGGGTCCCGCGGGCGTGCGGGCGGCGTCGCGGGCGGGGGCGGAGGTGCAGCGGTCGCGGTGCGCGCGCTCGCTTCGGGCGGGGGGTCGGGGCGGCAGTGGTCTCCACGTTCGTCATGCTCGGCGGCGTGGAGCGACTCGCGCATCGGGCCCGGGTCGCTCCCGGGTCCGCCGACGGTCGGATCTCCGGCGGCGCGGGTCAGCGCCAGGGATGACGACCCCGGCCTCGCGCGGCTCGACGGCCGGAGCACGAGACGCGCCTCAGCCCGCCGCGACCCCGGGATCGGTGCGCCGGATCGCCAGCAGAGCGACGTCGTCCCCACGTTCGGGCGAGTCGAACTGCTGGAGCAGCGCCGCTCGAGCAGACCGTCGGTGACGAGCACGACCGCGAAGTCGTCCCCGCCGGCGGGTCGCAGCACGGCGCGCGGCTCGGGTGGCCCGGCGCGTCCACGGCGAGCAAGGTAGGGCCCGACGGCCCGTCGACGGCGGGCCACGGCGCGGAGGCCGGGACATGTGCCGCTGGATCGCCTACACCGGGTCGCCGGTGACGCTCGACGAGCTCCTCTACAAGCCCGCGAACTCGCTCGTGATGCAGAGCCGGCACAGCCGGCTCGGCGCCGAGCCCACCAACGGCGACGGCTTCGGCGTCGGCTGGTACGACGAGCACTCGCCGACGCCGGGCCTGTTCCGCAGCATCGAGCCGGCGTGGAGCGACGCCAACCTGCGCGAGATCGCGCAGCACGTCAGGTCGGGCACCGTCTTCGCGCACGTCCGGGCCACGAGCGGCACCGCCGTCCAGCAGACCAACTGCCACCCGTTCCGCCACGACCGGTGGCTGTTCATGCACAACGGGGGCATCGGAGGCTTCGCCGCACTGAAGCGGGACCTGCAGGTCGCCGTCGCGCCCGAGCTCTTCCCGACCATCGAGGGCAGCACCGACTCCGAGACGCTCTTCCACCTCGCCCTCACGTTCGGGCTGACCGACGACCCGCCGCGCGCGGTGGCCGAGGCCATCGGCGTGGTCGAGGACGTGGCGCGGCGCCGTGGAGTGCCGTTCCCGATGCAGGGCACGGTCGCGGTGACCGACGGCGACCGGGTGTGGGCCATCCGGTACTCGTCGGAGGGGCGCTCGCGTTCGCTGTTCCACAACCAGGACGTGGCGGTGCTGCGCGAGCAGTACCCGGACAACCCGGTGCTGCACGGCCTCACGGACGACACGCGGGTCGTGGTCTCGGAGCCGCTCGGCGACCTCAAGGGCGCGTGGCTCGAGGTGCCGGAGAGCTCCTGCCTGGTGATCGGCGGGGGCGTGCAGGAGATCGTGCCGTTCGCGCCGGTCGCGCCGGCCTGATGCCGCTGCCGCACCGCCGCGACACTGAAGCAGGCGCTTGACAGTCCTGTGTCGAGGCTCAACACTGAAGCGATCGCTTCACTATGAGTCCCGGAGGCTGCCATGACCGTCCCGACCCCGACACCCGCCCGCACCGGCAAGGTCTTCGTCGCCATGACCATCTCGCTCGACGGCTTCGTGGCGCCCGACGGCATGGAGCTCGAGCACGCGAGCGACCCGGGCTACCGCGACTGGGCCCGCAGGTGGCTGGAGCTGCAGGCCTGGGTGTTCCCGCTGCGCTTCTTCCGCGAGAACCTCAAGCTCGGCGAGGGCGGCGAGACCGGGCCGGACGACGACCTGGCGCGCCGCACCTTCGAGCGCACGGGCACGACGATCCTGGGCCGCCGGATGTTCGACGGCGGCGAGGCGGCCTGGCCGGAGGAGGCGCCGTTCCACACGCCGGTGTTCGTCGTGACGCACCGGCCGCGCGTGCCGTGGGTGCGCCCGGGCGGGACGACGTTCCACTTCGTCGACGACGGCATCGAGAGCGCGCTCGCGCAGGCGCGGGAGGTCGCCGGCGACCGGGACGTGCGCATCGGCGGCGGCGGCGACCTGGTGCGTCAGTTCCTCGACGCGGGCCTCGTCGACGAGGTGGTCCTGTCGGTGAGCCCCGTCGTGCTCGGCGCCGGGGTGCGGCTGCTCGACGGCATCGGGGACCGCGTGGCGGGCCTCCGGCTCGTCGACACGGTCCCGTCGCCGCGGGCCACGCACCTCACGTACGCCCGTGCCGCCTGACGCGAGGCCCACCCGCCCTGCGAGACTGCGCGGGTGAGCGACGACGCGGACGCCCCGACGCGGGCACCCGCTCGGGCGGCGGCGGTCACCGGCCGGGCGGTCCAGGCGGCGATCTATCGTGCGGGCGTCTTCGGCCACCGGCCGCGCGTGCCGGTCGAGCCGGCGGCGCTCGAGGCGGCCGCCCGTCGCCGCATGAGCGCACGGGCGTGGTCGTACGTCGCGGGCGGCGCCGGCCAGCAGCGCACCGCGCACGCCAACGCCGAGGCGTTCGCGCGACGGCGGCTCGTGCCGCGCGTGCTCGTCGACGTCGAGGACCGCGACCTGTCGGTGGAGATGTTCGGGCGGCGCCTGCCCGCTCCGCTCGTGCTGGCGCCGATCGGCGTGCTCGAGACCGTGCACCGCGACGCGGACGTCGCCGTCGCGCGCGCCGCTCGACGCCTCGGGCTGCCGATGGTGCTGTCGTCGCAGGCGTCCGTGCCGATGGAGCAGGTCGCGCGCGCGCTCGGCGACTCGCCGCGGTGGTTCCAGCTCTACTGGAGCAAGGACGACGACGTCGTCGACTCGTTCGTCGAGCGGGCCGAGCGTGCCGGCTGCGAGGCGATCGTCGTCACGCTCGACACGCACGTGCTCGGCTGGCGCACGCGCGACCTGGATCTCGGTTACCTGCCTTTCGCGCGCGGCGAGGGCATCGCGCAGTACACGAGCGACCCGGCGTTCCGCCGGCTCGTCGAGGCGCGGGTGGCAGCCGCTTACCGGCCCTCCGAGCCGACGCCGCGTCCCACGCCCGCGGCCGCCTCGGCGCTGCTCGCGATGTCCCGCCGCTACCCGGGCCGGACGCGCGACAACCTGCGCTCGCCGCTGCCGCGAGCGGCGGTCGAGACGTTCCTCGACGTGTTCTCACGCTCGACCCTGACGTGGTCCGACCTGGCCCGGCTCCGCGCGCGCACCACGCTGCCGATCCTGCTCAAGGGCGTGCAGCACCGGCGCGACGCCGCGCTCGCGCTCGACCACGGTGCCGACGGGCTCGTCGTGTCCAACCACGGCGGTCGCCAGGTCGACGGCGCCATCGCCTCGCTCGACGCGCTGCCGGGCGTCGTCGAGGAGGTCCGCGAGCGCGTACCGGTGCTGTTCGACAGCGGGGTGCGCAGCGGCGCCGACGTCGCGATCGCGCTGGCGCTCGGCGCCGACGCGGTGCTCGTGGGGCGGCCCTGGGTCTACGGCCTGGCGCTCGCGAGCGACGACGGCGTGCGCGCGGTGATGGAGCACGTCTGGGCGGAGCTCGACCTGACGATGGCGTTGTGCGGCGTGCGGTCCGTCGACGAGCTCGGGCCGGAGCACCTCGCGTGACGAGCCGGTGGTGACGTCCGCCGCACCGAGCACGGGCACGTCCTCGTCCCGGCCGGCCGGCGTCCTGCTGACCCCGGGTGCGAGCGCGGGGCGCGACGACCGCACGCTCGTCGCCGTCGAGGCGGCTCTGGCGCCGCTGCCGGTCCGCCGCGTGGAGTTCCCGAACCGCACCCGCGGCAGCCGCGCGCCCGACCGCCCCGCGGCCGCAATCGCGCACGTGGCGGCCGAGTCGGCCGCGTTCGCCCACGAGCTCGGCGCGCGGCCCGAGGCGATCGTGCTCGGCGGCCGGTCGTTCGGCGGCCGGATGTGCTCGATGGCCGTCGCCCAGGGTCTGCCGGCGGCCGGCCTCGTGCTGCTCTCGTACCCGCTGCACCCGCCCGGCAGGCCTGATCGCCTGCGCATCGAGCACCTGCCGCTCCTCGACGTCCCGGTGCTGCTCGTGTCGGGGGAGCGGGACCCGTTCGGCACGCCGGAGGAGCTCGCCGAGCGCTTCGGCGTCGTGCCCGCGCCCGTGAGCCTCGTGGTCCTGCCGGGCGACCACTCGCCGCGGGACGAGGCGCGCGTGGCTCAGGCCGTGCGCGCCTGGCTCGACGGCGATCGGCCCGACGGTCAGGGCGTGACGAGCTCGCGGGGGTAGGCCAGCACGTCGACGAGCGCGCCGTTGCGCCACACGGTGATCTCGATGCGCCGGTCGATCGCGCCCTCGACCATGAGCCGCTGCACGGTCGTCGCGGTGACGACGCGGTTGCCGTCGAGCGAGACGACGACGTCGCCGCGCCGCAGGCCCGCCTCGGCGGCCGGGCTCCCGGGCGAGACCTCGGCGACCTGCAGGCCGGTCCGCGACTGCAGCCGGGCGGCGAGCTCGGGGATCAGTGCGACCTGCGTGCCGGCGATGCCGAGCCACGCGCGCCGCACCCGACCGCGCGTCATCAGGGCGTCGACGATGCCGCGGGTCGTCGCGTTGACCGGCACCGCGAGCCCGACGCCGATGCCGGCGAGCGCCGTGTTCACGCCGACCATCCGCCCGCGGCCGTCGGCGAGCACCCCGCCGCTGTTCCCCGGGTTGAGCGCGGCGTCGGTCTGCACGACCTCGTCCACCACGCGTCCCGACGCGGTCGGCAGCGACCGGCCGAGCGCCGACACGATGCCGGCCGTCACGCTGCCCGCGAGCCCGAGCGGGTTGCCGAGCGCGATCACGAGCTGGCCGACGCGCAGACCCGCGGCGTCTCCGAGCTCGACGGGCTGCGGCACGTCGTCGCTCGCCCGCAGCACGGCCAGGTCGGAGAGCGGGTCGGCGCCGACCACCACGGCGTCGACGGTCGTGCCGTCGAGGAACGCGGCCTCGACGTGGCGTGCTCCCGCGACGACGTGCGCGCTCGTCAGCAGGTGCCGGTCCGCCGTGATGACGCTCGCCGACCCGGCGCCGCGCCCGCGGTCGGTCGCCACCGTCAGGCTCGCGACGCTGGGCAGCACGCGCTCGGCGACGCCCGCGACGGTGCGCGAGTAGGCGTCCAGGGCGTCCTCGTCGTCCATGTAGGGATGCAGCGCGCGGGCCGCCCCGTCCGATGCCCGCGTTCGCCGAGGGCGAGCGCCCGCGTGCGGCCCCCGACGCCAGGACACGTCCCGCCGCCGGTGGCATCGTGGGCCCCGCCGACGACCGGGAGGGGCTGCGATGACCACGAAGTCCGAGTTCACCGACGAGGAGTGGGTGCGGATCACGCGCGCCCCGTTCATCGCGGGCATGGCGATCACGCTCGCCGACCCGGGCGGCCCCATCGAGGCCGCGAAGGAGTCGATGGCCTCCATCCGGTCGGCGACGAACCCGCCGACGCGCGAGCAGCTCCTGACCGAGGTCGCGCTCGACATCCAGTCGCAGGTGCAGCAGCACCACAACCCTGCCAAGGGGTACCGGCCCACGGGGACCGCGCCGGCGGGGGAGCAGCTGCTCGACGAGCTCCGCGAGGTCCACGCCCTGGTGGCGTCCCGCGCGACGCCGGAGGAGGCGGCGGCCTTCGGCGAGTGGCTGGTCGCCACCGCGCAGGACGCCGCGAACGCCGCCAAGGAGGGCGGCTTCATGGGCTTCCACGCCGAGCTCGTCAGCCAGCGCGAGACGGACATGATCGACCGCGTGCGCGCCGCGGTGTCCTGACCGCGCCTACCCAGTCGCGATCCACCCACGCGAACGGCTCCGAGGCGGCACTCGGAGCCGTTCGCGGCCTGCGGGAGGTCAGACGTCGCTCGGCAGCAGCACGCGCGTGATGGCGTGCGCGATCTGGACGTTCCCCTTGTTGATGTCCAGCTTGCCGCGGACGAGGTACGGGTCCCGCACGTGCGGCGCGTTGTCGACGAGCCGGACCACGTGCGCCCAGCGGCAGACGACGTCGACGCGGAACGTGCCGCCCTGGGCGGTCGTCAGCACGGCGCCGTCGGACCGGAGCGCGGTGCGCGAGTCGATCGTCACACCCGGGACCACGTGGTACAGCAGCACCTGCTCGATGCCGTCGATGCCGACCGTCGTGGCCAGCGTGGTGAACACCTTCTGCTCCGACCAGTACCAGTGGTGGGTGAGGTCGAACGCGAGCTTGCGGAACGCGTTGTCAGTGGGCAGGAAGGCCGTGAGCGGCACCTTCCCGTCCGCGAGCACGGCGACCGGGCTGGACGGCTTCGCCTGGAGGACGGCGGTGACGGCCGCGGTCAGGATGTCGAAGTCCCCGGACCGGTGGTCGAACCCCGACGTGTCCTTCGCGAGCACGGTCGCCAGGCTCCGCGTCCCCGTCGGGGCCGCGGCCTGCGCGGCGGGAGCGAGGCCCAGACCGAGTCCGACCGTCAGGGCGACGGCCGCGGACGCGACTGCGATGGTGCGACGTAGCTTCATCGTCGAGCTCCTCGATTGTTCGGACTGCTGCACTGGTGCCGCGCCGGTCGGCGCGTGTACCAGGAGTTCGGTCGAGGAGGCGCATTCGGATGCACCCGCGACGCAGTTGCTCAGCGCGCGAGCTTGCCCCGGACGATGGAGTCCGCCGAGTGGGCCGGGTCGCCGTCGAACGGCTCCTCCGAGACGTCGACCACGGGGTACCCCGCCACGTCGAGCCCCGCGGGGACCGGCAGCGTCGTCGAGCCGCCGTCGAGGACGCCGAGGCTCACCATGCCGCGCAGGTCCGGCGTCGCGAGCCAGACCTCGCGGAAGCCGCCGACCGATGCGCGCGCGTCGACCTGGACGGACAGCTGCAGGCTGCCGTCCCGGGTGCGCTGCAGCTCCGCCGTGCCCGACGCGCCCGACCACCCGGGCAGCGCGACGAGCGTCGCCCGGGCTTGGGTCGATGCCCGCCCGCGGTCCGCCCACGCGACGCCGGCGACGACACCCACGACCAGCGCCGCGGCCGCGGCAACCGCCGCCCAGGCCAGTCCCCGGCGGCGCGCCGGACGAAGCTGGGTGACCGTCGCCGGCGCGGCGGGCGGCGCCTCGACCCCCGGCGCCTCGACCCCCGGCGTGCCGACCGGCTCGGCCGGCGGGCCCGGCTCCGCCGCGACGTCGCCGATGCCGAGCTCGTCCCGGATCGCGGCCCAGACGTTCGGGCCCGGCGCGCGCGGCTCATCACCGGGCACACGCGAGCGCCCGGCCGTGACCACGCGCCGGAGGGCGTCGAGCTCCGTGGCGCACGCGTCGCAGGTCGCGAGGTGGGCCCGCTGCTCGGGGGTCGGCTCGGTCTCGCCGAGCGAGAGCGCCACGAGCTCGGCGGGGTCAGGATGCGACACCGTCCACCTCCAGTCGCGCTCGCAGCCGGGCCAGCCCTCGTCGGACGTGGCTCTTGACGGTACCGAGCGGCATCGCGAGCTCGGTGGCGATCTGGGTGTGCGTCAGGTCGCGATCGAACGCGAGCCGCAGGATCGTGCGTGCCGGCTCGTCCAGCCGGGAGAGCTCGTCGGCCACCAGCACCCGGTCGACGACGCGGTCGGCGACGCCCTCGTCGGCCGTGACGGTGAGCAGCTGCGCCGACGCGTCCTCGAGCCGACGCCGCCCTGACCGCGACCTGTGCGCGTCGACCACCGCGTGCCGCGTGATCCCGAGCAGCCACGACGACAGCCGGGCGCGGCCCGGGTCGAACCGCTCGCGGCCGCGCCACGCGGCGACGAACACCTGCTGCGTGACGTCGTCGGCGTCCGCCTCGGAGCCGAGCGACTGCCGCGCGACCGTGTGCACGAGCGGGGACCACCGCCGGTACACCTCGGCGAGCGCGTCCTCGTCGCCGACCCGGAACCGCAGCGCGAGGTCGTCGTCGTCCGTCGCTGCGCGGACGTCGACCGGGCTCTCGTCGGCGGTCTCCGCCATCGGCTCTCCTCGGCACGGGCGGCGGCGCACCGTGCTGGGGGCCAGCCTGCGGCCTTCCGCCGACGCGCGCGACCCGGGAGAGTCCGCGCCCCGGGGCGCGCGTGGCACGACGCGTCTGCTGCGAGCACCCGCGCACCGCGTGCACGACCACCATCCTCGCTACCCTCCGGGACATGACGCCTCCCAGCCCGTACCTCCACCTGCCCGGCACGGCGCGCGAGGCGCTCGCGTTCTACGCGCGCGTGTTCGGCGGCCGTGCCCAGGTGCACACGCTCGCCGAGCTCGGGCGCACCGACGGCCCGGCCGACGCGGTCGCGCACGGCTACCTCGTCGAGAGCCCGGTCGAGCTGTTCGCGGCGGACGCCGTGGGGGAGCCGCCGTTCCGCAGCGAGGGTCTGATGTTCGCGCTGCTGGGCACCAGCGACCCGGCCACGCTGCGCGGCTGGTTCGACGGGCTCGCCGACGGCGGACGCGTCGTCGACGACCTGCAGCGCCGGCCGTGGGGCGCGTCGGACGGGCAGGTCGTCGACCGGTTCGGCGTGCACTGGCTCGTCGGGTTCGAGGACGACGCGCCCGCCGGCGAGTAGGGCACGGGGGCGCCTCCGTCCGAATTGACGCGTCCCCGCACGGCCGACGGTGGTTGTTCGCCGTCCCGCCGATGGCGGTTCACCTGCGGTTCGGGCGAGTTCAGCATCGTGCCGCCGTGCCTACCGCTGCGCTTCGCCGCCTTGTCGTCGCCACGTCTCTCGGGGCCCTCGCGGCCGGGGGGCTCGTCGCCCTCCCGGCCGTCGCGTCGGACGGCCCGGCCGACGCTGTCCGGATCACCGAGTTCGCCTACGGCGGCCTGATCACCGGGGCGAGCGCCGGCGGTGACGGCGAGTACGTCGAGGTCACGAACGTCGGCCGCACGCCTGTGGACCTGACCGGCTGGTCGTACGGCACGGCCGCGGCGCCGGGCACGGTGTCGCTGTCGGGCTTCGGCACGCTGGCACCGGGGGAGTCGGGGATCGTCACGGACGTGACGCCGGCCGAGTTCCGGGCGGAGTGGGGGCTGACGGATGCGGTGCCGGTCGTCAACGACGGCACGACGACGATCAACAAGGGCCCGAAGACGATCAGCGTGTTCGACGCGAGCGGCGCGACGGCCGACTCGGTCTCGTACGCGTCCGGCTTCCTGTCCGCCAAGGGTCTGTCGGCCTGGGTCGACGCGGCGCACCTCGGCGCGCAGGCCGGCACCACGGGCTGGACCGTGTCCACGGCGGGCGACCAGGAGGCGAGCTGGACGAGCGCCACCGGAGCCGTCGGCTCGCCCGGTGTCTCGTCGCTGGCGAGCCTGTCGACGGCGGCGCCGCGCGTGGCCGTCACGGAGTTCGCGTACGGCGGGCTCGTCGCCGGGTCGAGCGTCGGCGGTGACGGCGAGTACGTCGAGGTGACGAACGTCGGCCGCACGCCGGTCGACCTGACGGGCTGGTCGTACGGGACGGCCGCGGCGCCCGGCACCGTGTCGCTGTCGGGTTTCGGGACACTCGCGCCGGGGGAGTCGGGGATCGTCACGGACGTGACGCCGGCCGAGTTCCGGGCGGAGTGGGGTCTGACGGACGCGGTGCCGGTGGTCAACGACGGCACGACGACGATCAACAAGGGCCCGAAGACGGTCAGCGTGTTCGACGCGAGCGGCGCGACGGCCGACTCGGTGTCGTATGCGTCGGGCTTCCTGTCCGCCAAGGGCCTGTCGGCGTGGGTCGACGCCGCGCACCTCGGCGCGCAGGGCGGCACCACGGGCTGGACCGTGTCCACGGCGGGCGACGAGGAGGCGAGCTGGACGAGCGCCACCGGAGCCGTCGGCTCGCCCGGGACCTCGTCGTACGGCATCCGCGCCGCGGGCTCGGTGCGCACGACGATCCCGGGCGGCGGCGGCTCGACGCCCCCCGAGGCCGCGTGCCAGACCGAGGACTCCGGCACCGCACCGGGGACCGTGCCGGCGGGCGCGCTCGCATGGCCGGGCAGCGCCACCCCCGCGACGATCGACGACGCGTGCGCGTGGGTGACCACCGAGTCGGGCCAGGACCTCAGCGGCCTCGCGTTCGACCCGAACGACGCGAACGTCCTCTACGCCGTGAAGAACAAGAGCCACGTCTACCGTCTCGTCCGGTCGGGCGGCGACGCCTGGGTCAAGGACACGGCGAACGACTGGGCCGCCGGCAAGGACATCCGCTTCCCGGGTGGGACCGGCCTGCCGGACTCCGAGGGCGTCACGGTGGGCCCGGACGGCTCGCTGTACATCACGACCGAGCGTGACAACGCCGCCTCGAGCGTGCCGCTCGACTCGATCCTGCGCTTCGACCCGGCCGCACCGGGCACCACGCTCACCGCGGCCGACCAGTGGGTCCTGACGGCCGACGTCGGCTACGCGCCCAGCGACTCCGCCGACGCCAACCTCGGCTTCGAGGGCGTCGCCTACGTGCCCGACAGCTTCCTCGTCGGCCACGGCTTCCGCACCGACGACGGCGCGCTCTACGACCCGGCCGACTACCCGGGCAAGACGGCGGACGGGCTGTTCTTCGCCGCGGTCGAGAAGACGGGCCACCTGCTCGCCTATGCGCTCGACGCGGACCACTCCTTCGTGCGCGTCGCGGACGTCGCGACCGGCCTGGTCGGCGTCATGGACGCCTCGTTCGACGCCGACCTCGGGCGCATCTGGGCGCACTGCGACAACACGTGCGGCAACGCGACGACGCTGCTGGGAGTCGGCGCCGACGGTCACTTCGCGGTCGACGCCACCTACCTGCGCCCGGCGAACCTGCCGAACTACAACCTCGAGGGCTTCGCGGTCGCGCCGCGGTCGACCGCCGTCGACGGGCAGCGCCAGGTGCTGTGGACCGACGACGGCAACCGCTTCGGCCACTCGCTGTGGGCCGGCACGCTGCCGGTCGTCCTCACCGCCCCGGTCGTCACCGGGTGGTCCGAGACGCCCGCGCCGACGACCGTCGCGACCTCGGCGACGTTCGCGTGGACGGTGGACGACGCGGCCGCGACGTCGTACGTCAGCCTGGACGGCGGTCTGCCGACCGCCGCGACCGGCACGAGCGCGACCTTCGCGGGCCTCGGCCTCGGCGCGCACACCGTGAGCGTGCACGCGACGGACGGCGGCCTGACGGGCGAGCCGCTGACCTACACCTGGACCGTGGTCGCCGCTCCGACGCTCAGCGTGACGAAGACCGCGCTGAACGCCGACTCCACCCAGGTCCGGTTCTCGTGGACGACCACGGGCTCGAGCCTCACGGCGACGCTCGACGGCAAGGCCGTCGCGGTCTCCGGCACCACCTACACCGCGAAGGTCGCCTACGGCGCGCACGCGTTCACGATCCTGGCGACCGACACGCACGGGAACAGCACCCCGGTGCAGACGTTCCGCTGGACCGCCTCCGACAAGACGGCGCCGGTGCTGAAGCGCGTGGCCGCGGACTACAGCTCGCTCGACCGCGCGGCGTACGTCGCGTACTCGGTGAGCGAGAAGTCGACCGTCACCGTGACGTTCGACGGCCGGACGAAGGTCGTCAGCTCGACCGTGACCGTCATCGGGGTGGACGGCCTCAAGCTCGGTCGGCACACGTTCACGCTGACCGCCAAGGACGCGGCGGGGAACGTCTCGACGCCCCTGACGTACTCCTTCACGATCACCAAGGTCGTGACGGCGGGCTCCATCCCGTCGACGCACCTGGCCAAGGGCGTCAGGGCGGGCTCGTCGAAGGCGGACATCCAGAAGGTCCAGCTCGCGCTCGGCCTGCCGGACGACGTGCGGTACGGCGTCTACGACGCCAAGACGGCCGCACACGTGAGGAAGTGGCAGAAGGCGCACCACCTCTACGTCACGGGCGTCGTCAACGCGCTGACGTGGAAGTCACTGGTGGACCACGTCGCGGACGGCAGCGGCAACCGCGTGATCACGAGGTCGTCGATCTCGCCGCACACGCTCCAGGTGGGCGTCCGGGCCGGCGCCAAGGGGCAGGCGGTCGTCGACATCCAGCGGCTGCTCAAGATCTCGGAGACCGGCACGTTCGACGCGAGGACGGTCAAGGCCGTCAAGGCGTTCCAGAAGAAGCACCACCTCACGGCGAACGGCGTGGTCCACGCCGGGACGTGGGCGAGGCTGGTCCACTGACGCGACGCGACGCGGGGAACGTGCACCCCGGGCGACGGCCCGGTGCGCGTGCCCCGCGTCGGTCGTCAAGGCCGAGCCCGCGTCAGGCGACGTGCGACCCGATGCGGCCCGTTCCGCCGAGGACGACGACCGTCACGCTGACCTCTTGCGCCTGGTGGGTGCGGGGCTGACCTGCTCCTGCCGTCCGCCCGACAACCCGCGGAGGGCGGGGCGCCTCCGCGCCGTGCGCCGAGGGACGAGCACGTCGGGGTCGCCGCCGGCGAGGAACGCCTCGCGCGGGTGCTCGACGCCAGTGAGCGACACGATGTCGCGTCCGAACAGCCCGGTCGACGCCCACACGAGCGCGACGCGCACCTTGCGTTCCCACGTCGGGACCGCGAGCACGTGGTAGCCGCGATGCATGACCCAGGCGGGCCAGCCGGTGATCACGAGCCGGTGGTACTGGAACACGCCGTGGTGGCGCCCGAGCGTCGCGACCGTGCCGAGGCTGTGGTGCACGTACGGCCGGACGCGCCGTCCGCGGAGATCGGCGACGAGGTTGTCGGCGAGGAGCTTCCCCTCGCGGACCGCGTTCTGCGCGTTCGGCACGACGTGGGCGCCGGGAGTGTGCGAGGCGAGGTCCGGCACCGCGGCGTTGTCCCCTGCGGCCCAGGCGTCGGGCACCGGTGCGTCCTCGGTGCCCACGCGCAGGTCGCTGCGGACGACCACGAGACCGCGCTCGTCGACCGGCAGGTCGGTGTGCTTCGCCACGACCGGGTGCGCGCCGTTGCCGGCGGTCCAGATCAGCAGGCCGGTGTCCCACTCCTCGCCCGTCGACAGCACGATGTGACCGCCGGTGGCCGAGACGATCTGCGCGCCGAGATGGACGTGCCCGCCGCGGGCCTCGAGGTGCCGGACGACCCATCTCCCCGGTCGGTCCGTGACCTCGGGCAGGATCCGGTCGCGCGCCTCGACGAGGTGGAACCGCAGGTCCTGGGCGCTGAGCTCGGGGTACGGGTCGAGCAGGTCGGTCGCGAGCGCCAACAGCTCGCCGAACGTCTCGACCCCCGTGAACCCGCCACCGGCGACCGTCACGGTGAGGTGCTTGTCACGCTCGGGCCCCGGCGGCTCGTTGGCCGCCGCGTCGATCGACGTGAGCAGACGGTCGCGCACGGCCACGGCCTCCTCGACGTGCTTGAGGCCGATGCCCTCGTCGCGCAGGCCCGGGACGGGAAACGTGCGCGTCACGGCGCCGGCGGTGACGACGACGACGTCGTAGGCGATGTCGATGGCGTCGCCGTCGGTCGTCCGGACGGCGGCCGTCCGGTGGGCGTGGTCGAGCGCCGTCAGGTGCCCCGTGACGACGTGCGTCCTGCGGAGGTGAGCACGCAGCGAGACCGCCACGTGGCGGGCCTCGACCGACCCGGCCGCGACCTCCGGCAGGAACGGCTGGTAGGTCATGTAGCCGCGCGGGTCGACGAGCGTGACCTCCGCCTCGCCCCGGCGCAGCTTCTTCTCCAGGCGCCACGCCGTGTAGAAGCCGGCGTAACCGCCACCGACGATGAGAATCCGTCGCACAGCACACTCCGATCAGTCCGGGTGGGTCGACCGCGCAGCGTATTCGTTCGTGACGTGACGTGCGTCATACCGGTGGCGGTCCGCACCGGGGCTTCGTCAGCGCGCTACTCACGGCAGATCAGGTGGAGGTGTCCGCGAGCAGGTCGGCCGTCCAGCGCTCCTCGATGCGGAAGGCCTTCCAGATGGCGAGGGCGAGCACCCAGGCGACCGCGAACAGCAGCACGGTCCCGTAGCCCACGAGGTCCATCGGGATCCCGGCGACTGCCGCCAGAGGGCCCGTGGTGATGTCGAGCCGGTCCGCGAACACCCCGACGAGCTCGATCCCGCCGATCACCAGCGCGACGGCGACCGAGATCGACGTCACGACCAGGTTGTAGAAGACCTTGCGGACCGGCCGGTCGAAGGCCCAGCCGTAGGCCACGTTCATGAAGACGCCGTCGAGCGTGTCCATGAGGCACATCCCGGCGGCGAACAGGACCGGCAGCACGAGGACCGCGTAGAACGGCAGGCTCACCACGGCCGCGCCGCCGGCGAGCACGAGGAGAGCGACCTCGGACGCGGTGTCGAAGCCGAGCCCGAACAGCACGCCCACCGGGTAGATGTGCCACGGCTCGCGCACGATCCGCAGGGCGCGCCCCAGGACCCGGTTGAGCAGGCCGCGCGAGCCGAGCCAGCGTTCGAGCTCCTCCTCGCTGCGGCCGCCGTCGCGCAGGTGCCGGCGCACGCGGAGCAGCCCGACGAGGCCGACGAGGTTCACGAGGCCCAGCAGCGACAGGAAGAGGCCGGAGATCGACGGCCCCAGGAGTCCGGTGACCGTGTGCAGCGTCGAGCCGCCGTCTGCGACGGACCGGGCGACGGTCTTCACACCGAGCATCAGGAGGAACGTCAGGGCGAAGACGATGGTCGAGTGCCCGAGCGAGAACCAGAAGCCGACCGACAGCGGCCGGCGTGGCGCTCGGCCTGGGTTGCCACCGGCGCGGTGCTCGGCGAGCAGCTTGCGCGTCGTGTTGTCGACCGCAGCGATGTGATCGGCGTCGAAGGCGTGGCGCAGCCCGAACGTGTACGCGAGAAGGCCGACGCCCACGGTCAGCGCGGCATGGTCTCCGCCGAGTCGCAGGTGCTGCGGCGCGACCACACCGAGGAGCAGGCCGAAGCCGACCAGGTGCAGCAGGACGACGGTGCCGCCCATCCACCACAGGGATCGCGTGTCGGCGGGCGACAGGACGGTGGTGCCCGGTCGCGCGGCGGTCGTGGTCACGGTGTCTCCTCCTGGAGGGCGACGGCGCCGGGGCGCTCGGGAGCGTGGCGGTCATGCGGGCGAGGGCGTGCGAGCAGCAGGCCGAGCGGGGGGAACACGACGACCGAGACGAGGCCCGCCGTCACCAGTGCGACGTAGTTCTCCGGCCGGATCAGACCGAGCCTCATGCCGATCAGCCCGCCGACGACAGGGATGCTCAGGGTGGTGGCCTGGAACAGGCCGGCGGCGACGGAGTCACGGGTCGATCCCAGCTGCCGCCGGTACACGAGCGCCGGGACCGCGCGTGCGACCAGGATCGCCGCGAGGAAGACGGGCACCCGGGCGAGGGTCGACGGGTTGTCGACCAGGCTCTGGACGTCGAGGCTCATGCCGGTGGCGACGAAGAAGTACGGGATGAGGGCGCCGAAGCCGACGGCTTGGAGCTTGGGCCGGAACTGCTCGTGGTCGGCATGGTCGTCGTGGTCGAGGAACGCGACCGTGGCACCGGCCAGGAAGGCGCCGAGGATCGCCTCCAGCCCGAAGGCGGCGGCTACCGCCGCGAACGTCATGAGCAGCGCGACGGCCGCACGCACCCGGATCTCCGCGGTCGTGCCCTGCAGTGCGACGAGCGTCCGCCGCACCCACGTCCACCGGTCGAGGCCGACGAACACGATCGCGGCGACCCCCACGAGGGCGACGAACGCGCCGAAGAGCGTCAGCTGGGAGACGATGCCGCCGGCGTGCTCGGAGAAGAGGAGCGAGAGCAGGACCACCGGCACGACCTCGGCGATCGAGGCTCCGGCCACGACGATCTGACCGAGCGGGGCCTCGAGGCGTCCGGCGTCCTTGAGGATCGGCAGGACGATGCCCAGGGCGGTCGCGGACACGATCACCGCCACCAGGACGGGCGAGCGCACCAGGCCCACGACGCCCAGCACCTGCCCGAGCGCGAGCGCGAGCCCGAACGAGAGGACGAACCCGACCGCCGCGAGGCGAACCGGTCGACCGCGCAGCGTCTTCGGCTCGAGCTCGAGGCCGGCCAGGAAGAGCAGGAACGACAGGCCGACGAGCGACAGGACCCGCACGGGCCCGTCGACGGAGGCCCAGCCGAGCACCTGCGGCCCGATGAGCACCCCGAGCAGGATCTGCAGCACGACGTCGGGCACGGGCAGCCGCAGCATCCTGACGGCGAGCGGCGAGACGAACGCGACGACGGCGACGAGAGCCGCCGAGGTCAGCACGGCGGCACCTCGGCGGCTCCCGTCACGACGTCACGCTCCCAGGTCGTCGGGGTAGCTGGACTCCCAGTCGCGGCGCTCGACCTCGCGGTCGAAGTCGCCGGGCTGCTCGAAGGTGACGTGGGTGGCGCCCTCGCCCGGGACGGCGCCGTGCCAGTGCCATGCGCCGGGCGGGCTGCTCACGACGTCACCGGGTCGGACGACGTGGACGCCGGCGTCATCGCCGACGACTCCCACGCCGTCGACGTAGACCAGGTGCTGGCCGCCGTGGTGGACGTGCGGCACGGTGCGGGCGCCGGCGCCGAAGTGGACGGCCATCGACCGCAACCCCGGGAGCTGGCAGGGCAGGACCTGGACCCGGACGTCGTCCGGGCGGTTGAACAGGGTGCGCAGCTGGTCGGGGACCGGCGCGGTCTCGCCGGTGCGGGTGGATCCGAACTCGTCCATGGCAGGTCCTCTCAGGCGGACGGCACGACGTAGGGGAAGGTGTCCTGGCGCGTCTCCGCGGCGTCGTCCGCCGTGAGACCCGTCGGGACGGCCGAGTTGGTCACCAGGCCGTAGATGACCTCGGGGGCGTTGTCGGCCAAGGCGCGGCCGTTGAACCCGGCGAACCCGAAGGCCGCCGGCGTGCCGACCGTGTACGGCAGGACGTTGGGGAGCAGCCGCCGCGCCACGCGCCGCGCGTACGCCTCCGGGTCGCCGACACCGGTCCGGCGGACCGCCGCGGCGACCATCCGGGAGACGCGCTCGCCGGCGTTGTCGAGGTCCTGCGACGGGTGAGCCTCGGTGTCGCGGTGGTACTCCTGGCTGTCGTCGTCACCGCCGAGGGCCAGGAACAGCGGCCAGATCATCGGGATCCCGTTGCGGTTGATCTGGCGCCAGCCGCCCGCGTCGGTGGCCAGGTGCGTCGTCGACCACACGCCGATCCGGCGGTCTGGCCGCAGCTCTGCGTCGCCGGCACCGATCTCGAGGACGATGACGTCGACCCGGCTCCCGGTGAAGCTCGAAGCCGCAGCCGCGGGCGTCCAGTCGCCGTTGTCGATGGGCTGCTCGTGCTGGAACCCCGCCAGGACGTGGTCGAGGTGCCCGAGGTCGAGGTAGAACGGGTCGGCGGCCTCGCCGGCCCAGACGCGCGCGCCGTCGCCCTCGATGAGCTGGCCGGTGCGACCCTCGGCGATGACGACGTCGGAGCCGTCGGCGACCCGGTTCACGATGAGCTGCTGGGTGCCCGCGGACTCCTCGCCGAACGTGAACGTGTAGGTGATGGACTCGGTCGGCGAGTCGTCGAGGTGCACGCGGAACTCGTAGCGCGCCTCCGGGTGGAAGCCCGGGGTCCGGGCGTCGCCGGCGAGCGAGGAGTTGGTGACCATGACGAACGCCGTTCCCTCCGTGCCGTCGAACACGAACGTGTCCGTGACGTTCAGGCGGGAGTCCTTGCGCGACAACGGTGAGTCGAGGTGGTGCGACATCGGGACCTCCTGGGTGGCATGGGGTGCTCGGTCACCGTCCCGCCGCACTGCTCCCGGACGCCTCGGTCACGTGACTGCACCGCGCGGCGCCCCACGGCCGCGGCGCACCCGCGCGAGACCCGGCGCACGCGTCCCTGCGTCCGTCATCTGACTGCACGGACAAATCCGGTCAGAACCTGCAAAACACCAGGCCAGGGCGGCTAGGATCCAGGCGTCAGCAGGGCTCCGGCTCTCCCGAGGTGGTTCACATGCGCCACAGTCAGTGCAGCCGGACGACGTCACCGGTGCCCGCCGGCGAGGATGGCCTGGCGCCGTGACGTCGTTGCAGACGCGCGCGGCGCTCGTCGACCGCGTGCACGAGACAGCGGTGCTCGACGCGGCGATCGAGCAGCTGCTGGCGGGGCACGGGCCGTTGGTGAGGATCGACGGCGACCCCGGGGTCGGCAAGACCGTCCTGCTGGACACGATGGCCGCCCGCGCGCGGGCGAAGGACGTGACGGTGCTCCGCACGCGCGGCACCGAGTCGGAGCAGCACCTCTCGTTCGCCGCTCTGCACCGGCTGCTGCGCCCGCTGCTCCCGCGGATCGACGAGCTGCCCGCGGGTCAGCGTGCCGCCCTGCGCGGCGTGTTCGGGATCGTGGACGGCGCGCGGATCCCGGACCGGTTCGTCGTCGGACTGGCGGTGCTCGAGCTGATGGCCGACGCCGCGTGGCGCTCGCCGCTCCTGCTGATCGTGGACGACCGGCAGTGGCTCGACCCGAGCAGCCTGGACATCATCGAGTTCGTGGGCCACCGGTTGGACGACCTGGCGGTGGGCGTCGTGTTCGCGCAACGGGAGGCGGACGACCTGCTCCGCGACGACTCGACGCGGCTGCACGTCGAAGGTCTGGACGACGCGAGCGCTGCCGGCATCGTCCGCCGGCGCTTCCCGGAGCTCGAGGACAGCAAGGTGAGCAGCCTGGTCCGGCTCTCCGAGGGCAACCCGCTCGCCCTCCAGGAGCTGACCCCCGCGGACGTGGAGGCATACACGCTCGCGCAGAGCCAGCTGGGGTCGACCCCGAAGCTGACGCGACGGCTCCAGGACGCGTTCGGCGAACGCGCGCGCGGCCTCCCGGACGCCGCCCGGTTGGCGTGCCTGGTCGCGGCGCTGCAGGACGGCGAGCACGTGGCGGTGACGGTCGCTGCGTCCGCCGCGGCGGGAGCCGTTCGGACCGAGGAGGTGTCGGCGCACCTCGACCTCGCCCAGGCGGCGGGAGTGCTCGCGGTCGACGACGCGAGCGTGCGGTTCCGCCACCCCCTCGTGCGGGCTGCCGTCATCGCGCAGGCGACCATGACCGAGCGTCGCCGCGCCCACGAGGCCCTGGCCGCGGTGATGCCCGACGAGCCGGCCCGACAGGCGTGCCACCGCGCGGCGGCCGTCGTCCAGCCCGACGAGGCCATCGCGTCCCACTGCGACGCCGTCGCCGAGCTCTGCTCCGCCGAGGGCTCGGTCGTGCTCGCGCACACCCTCTTCGAGCACGCTGCGCGGCTGTCCGAGGAGGCGCAGATCCGGCACCACCGCCTGCTGCGCGTCGCTGAGGTCGCGTTCGAGATGGGCCGGTACGTCGAGGTGCGCGAGCGCGTGGAGCAGCTGCGCACCGGCGACCTGCACCCTGCGGACCGCGCCCGCCTGGTCCTGCTGGAGATGGCGTTCGACGACGGGGTCCCCGAGGGGGCGGACGCCGTGCACCGGTTCGTCGCGTCCGCCGAGGCGGCGATCGCGGTCGGTCAGGGCGCCCTCGCCGCCGGTCTGCTCGTCGTCGCGGGGCGGAACACCTACTGGGGCGCCACGGCCGACCTGCTGGGGCCGGCGATCAGCGCGGCGGCCGCCCGCCTCGGGGACGACCCGCAGGAGCAGCTCCTGCAACTGGTCGTCAGCTCGTTCCTCACCCCGTTCGCGTCCGGGCACGCCGTCATGTCGACCATCCGCGCGGTCGACGAGACCGCACTCGACGACGAGGTCGTCGCGCTGCTCAGCCAGGCCGGCTTCGTCATCGGGGACTTCACGCGGTCCCTCGAGCTCGCCGGCGCGGCCTCGACCGGCCTGCGACGGGACGGTCGCCTGGGGTTCCTCGCGGCCGCGCTCGTCCTGCAGGCCTTCTCGGCGCTCTACATGGGGCGGTGGGACGTGATGCTCACGGCGTCCGAGGAGGCGGCGAGGCTCTCGGCGGAGACGCACCAGCCGGTCTGGCTCGCCTGCGCGCGCCTGGCGCGAGCGAACCTCGGCGGCCTGCGCGGCACGCCGACCGAACCCGAGGCGATCGCGGCGGAGGTCGAGGCGGTGGCTGTGGCGACGAGCAACGCCTCGCTGATGAACGGCGTGCAGCTGAGTCGCGGGCTGGCCGCCCTCGGGGCCGACGACCCGTCGCGCGCCTGCACCGAGCTCGCCCGCATGTTCGACCGGCAGGACAGCGCCTTCCAGATGCCGCAGTCGGTCTGGGCCGTCGACTACTACCTCGAGGCGGCGGCGATGTCAGGCCGGCTCGACGAGGCCCTCCCGGCGCTGCGGGAGGTCGAGGAGCTCGTGCGGCCGACCCCGGCGCCCGGGGTGCTCCGCGCGGTCTCCCTCGCGCGGCTCTTCGCGGCCGACGACGACGTCGACGCGCGCTACGCCGAGTGCTGCGCGGTGCCGTCGACGCCGTGGCACCAGGCGCGCCGCGACCTCTTCTACGGCGCGTGGCTGCGCCGGCACCGTCAGAGCGTGCGAGCTCGGCAGCTGCTGCGGTCGGCGGCGTCCACGTTCGAGGCTCTCGGCGCCCGGGCCTGGGTCGAGCGAGCCCACCGCGAGCTGACCGCGGCCGGCGCCCGGCAGATCGCGGAGAAGAAGCCCGACGCGTGGTCCCTCCTGAGTGCTCAGGAGCTGCAGGTCGCCCGGCTCGCGGCCCAGGGGCTGACGAACCGCGAGATCGCGGCCCGGCTGTTCCTGTCGCACCGCACCGTGTCCTCGCACCTCTACCGGCTGTACCCCAAGCTCGGCATCGCCTCGCGAGGCCAGCTGCACCTCGTCCTGGGGCTCGACGCAGCCGGCGGGTGAGCCCCCGTCCCACGTCGCCGCAGGTCAGGGGCCCCGAGCGTGAGCGAGGCGCCGGCCCGTCCCACTCGACGACGGGCGGTCACGCCACCCGGTCTACCGCGGACGAGCCGGGCCCGGTGCGGCGAGAATCCGGGTCATGGGTGCCGATGCGGCGAACGGCCCGGGCACGACCTGGTCCCGTGGGATCCCGAAGACATCGGCGCTCAGGTCCAGATCGGACCCGTCGGGATGGGTGTACGGCATCTCGGCCTGGTAGCTCGTCCCGAGGCGCGCGGTCGTCACCGGGGCGACGACGTCGAGGTCGCCCGCGTGGTCCACGGCGACCCGGACGGTCCCGGCCTCGGCGTCGACCACGTCGACGCGCACCGGTGACGTACCGATCACGAGGGCCGTCGGTTCCTCGCGGAACGGCTCGGCGCCGTCCGCGTAGAGGTTGCCCTCGATCCAGACCGGGAGGCGTGGCCCGGCCAAGGCGCTGCCGTGCTCGTTCGGGTACTCCTGCGATGTCGGGTAGGCGTCGTACTGCGAGGTTCCCACGGGGGTCGGCACGAAGGTCGCCTGGCCGGGCACGCCGTCCATGTCGACCGCGCCGGACCAGAAGCTGGCGAGCGCCGGTTCGGCCTGGGCGCCGGGCTCGGTGCGCTCGCCGGCGGCGCCGTCACCGACGAAGACGTTGTTGTAGAACCGGTTGTCGCCGCCGAGGATGTTCGAGACGCCGTAGACCGCCGTCGAGTGCGGCATGTGGTACGGCGTGTACCGCTGGTGCTCCGTGCAGTTCGCGATGCGCCCGGCGAAGTAGTTGTGCACGTACGCGCCGCCGGTCGACATGTCCTTGACCGACCACGGGGACAGGAAGAGGTTCGAGTCCACGAGGTACGGACCGTGGCAGACCTCGACCATGAAGTCCTCGGCGGTCGAGGCGTAGAAGACGTTGCGCCGCACCAGGGTGCCCTGCGCCTGCCAGTCCAGCCACAGGGCTCGGTGTGTGTGGTGGATGGTGTTTCCGCTGATCACGGTGTCGATGGCGGCGTGCAGCTTGATTCCGGCCACCTCGGCACCGTGCCACTGCCGCTTCACGTGGATGCGCGAGATGTGGTTGTCGGCGATGGTCGAGAACGCCGCCCCCAGATGCCCGACGACGCCGGCCTGCTCGCAGTCCCGGATCGTGTTGCGACGCACGGTGTGGGAGCCGACGTGGTCCCGGTGCCAGGGGTGCGGCTCGCCCGCGCCAGGCCCGCCCAGCACGAGCGCCCGCTGGATCACCTCGCGCTCGCGCTGCGTGCCGCCCTTGGCGCCGTGCGGCCCCGCGGCCGCCTCGTTCTGACCGGTGCTGGCCTCCTTGCCGAGCGAGACGCCGACGTTCTTCGAGTCGGTGATCGTGTTGTCCTCGATCACCCAGCCCTTCGACCAGTGCGGGCCGATCAGGCCCTCCTGCAGCGCGGTGGGCGGGGCCCACTGCGTGGCGGCCTTCGTCAGGGTGAACCCGCGCACCGTGACGAAGTCGATTCCCGTCGCCTCGGGCCAGAAGACGAAGGTGCGCGCATTGATCTCGACCTCGTGCGCGGCCGGGTCTGCACCCCCGAAGTTCGCCCAGATCGTCGTGACGTCGTCGCCCACCTCGCAGTACCAGGTCAGCAGCGAGCCCTCCGGGTCGAACGAGCCCGGGGTGACCTCCGGGTGCTCGACGCCGCCGAGAGTCAGCGACTCGTACATCGACTTGCCGTCGAGATACACCTCGCCGGTGTGCCAGGTGTTGACCTGGTCGAAGAACCAGTCCCCGCCGATGCGCTCCGCGTACGGGTTGCGCGCCCCGAACACGGCGTTCGGGACCTCCGTGATCCACACGCGGCCCTCGGCGCCGGGTTGGGGGCGCCAGTCGGTGACCACCTCGGCACCGGAGATCGTGACGGGCTCGAAGCGGCCGTCCGGGCCCACCGCGGCCTGGTAGGTGATCGGAGCGTCGACCGTGCCGCCGCGCGGTGGGTTCACCCACTCGCGGTACACGCCTTCGTGCACGGCGACGGTGTCGCCCGGCAGGGCAGCCTGAGCGGCCCGGTTGATGGTGCGGAACGGGGCGTCGGCCGACCCGTCAGCACGGTCGGAGCCGGTGGTGGTGACATGCAGGACGGTCACGACAGCGCCTTTCGTAGATCACCGGAGTCGTGTGGTGGTGCGCGCGCCTCTCGTAGGCGCCCGCCAGAGCGTCGCGCGTCTCGGCGGCAGGACGGTATCCGACGAGGCGAGGGCCGGTACCGGACACCGGCTCGCGTCGCCTCGCGTCAGACCTCCGCCTCCTCCGGCTCGGGTTGCACGTACCCCCGAGCGACGAAGAACCGCTCCAGCAGGTAGCACCACCACACGAGGATCAGGCCGGGTGCGACGAATGCCGCGGGCATGAAGTTCCAGATGGCGACGCCCGCGAGGACCACGGCGATCGCGAGCAGGAACGTCAGGCTGGGCGTCGTCAGCCCCAAGGTCAGCCCGTTGCGCACCTGGCGCCAGGTGGGATTGGTGAAGCGGGCTTCGAGGGGGAGGCACCAGAAGAGCAGGAGCAGGAGGAAGAGCCCGACGACGAGGAGCGGCACCAGGACCTGGGCCAGACCGAGGGTGGGCAGGGAGGAGAGCGTGAGGATGCCGGCGGCCGCGACCGGGACGGCCAGCAGGCCGATGACGGTCGCCTGCCTCCAGCTCTGCCGCCAGGCCTTCGTGGCGATTGCCCAGAGGCCCGCGTCCTTGCCCAGGACGTAACGGCGGCACACCTCGTAGGCGACCACCGTTCCTGCTCCTGCCGTCACGACGAGACCGAGGCTCAGGAGCCAGAACAGGCTGATCACGATGACGGAGCCGAGCGAGTCCAGGACGCGCCACAGTCGCGACGCGGGGTTGAAACGGAAGATGGTCGGGCCTCTCAGTGTGCGGACGTGCGGGTCGTGCGGTCGGGGCCGGCCTCCCGCGGCGGGCGGGAGGCCGACGCCATCAGCCCTTCACGGAGCCGATCATGAGACCGGACACGAAGTGCTTCTGCAGGAACGGGTAGACGAACAGGATGGGGACGGCCGCCACCATGGTGATCGCCGACCGCAGCGCGATCGGCGACGTGACCTGCCCGCCGGCCGCTGCGGCAGCCGCGCCGCCCGCCTGGCCGGCGCCGTTCATACCGGAGGCCATCGAGCTCGACAGCAGCTTCTGCAGCTCGTACTGCAGGGTGGACAACCACTGCTCGTTCGAGTTGTACAGCAGCGTGTCCAGCCAGGAGTTCCAGCTGCCCACGGCCACGAACAGACCGATCACGGCCAGCGTGGGCTTGCACAGCGGCATGATGATCTGCCACCACGTGCGGAACTCGCCCGCGCCGTCGAGCCGCGCCGACTCGATGACCTCCTCGGGAATCGACTTCATGTAGGTGCGCAGGAGGATGAGGTTGAACGCGCTGATGATCGTCGGCACCCAGTAGGCCTGGAAGCTGTTGAGCATTCCCAGGTCCTTGATGAGCAGGTAGTTGGGGATCAGCCCGGCGTCGAAGTACATCGTCGCCACGAAGATCAGGGTGATGGAGCGGCGGAAGATGAACTCGTTGCGGCTGAGCGCGTAGGCGAGCATCGAGGTGAAGAACAGGTTGGTCGCCACCACCACGACCGTCTTCAGCACGCTCATGAAGAACGCCTGGTAGAGCGTGCTCATGTGGAAGACGACACCGTAGTTCTGCAGCGAGAACACTCGGGGCCAGATGCCGATCCCCCCGCGGATGGCGTCTTGTCCGTTGTTGAACGAGATGGCGAGGGTGTTGAGCAGCGGGTAGATCATGAGCGCCGCGAGGAGGACCAGGAAGGTCGTGTTGAGCGTCGTGAAGACGATCCGTTCGGTCGTCCACTTCTTCCGGGGCGACCGGGCGTGTGAGGGGTCGTGCGACAGAGGCTCCGAGGCGATGGTCGCCGGCTCCGAGGCGATGGTTGCCATGAGGTCCTCCTAGACCAGCGTCTCTTGGTTGAGGCGCTTGGCCGCTAGGTTCGCCGAGCCCACCAGGATGATGGCGACGATGGTCTTGAAGATGCCCGCGACGACGGCGAGGCTGTAGTTGCCCAGCTGGTAGCCGTAATGCAGCACGAAGACGTCGATGGTCTGGGCCCGCTGGGCCACGAGCCCGTTGCCGAGGAAGTACGGCAGCTCGAAGTTCGTGGACAGGATCCAGCCGCTGTTGATGATGAGCAGCACGACGATCGTGGGGCGGATGCCCGGGAGCGTGATGTTGAACATCTTGCGGTAGCGGCCCGCGCCGTCGACCTCGGCGGCCTCGTACAGAGTCGGGTCGATGGCGGTGATCGCGGCGAGGTACAGGATCGTGTTCCAGCCCAGCTCCTTCCACAGGTTCGTCCCGGCGACGATTCCCCAGAAGTAGTGCGGCTGGGTCAGGAACAGGATCGGGTGGTCGATGAGGTGCAGGTTCATGAGCCCCTGGTTGATGAACCCGCCGGAGGTCGGAAGCGACAGGGCCACCGCGGCCAGGCTCGCGACGATCACCCAGCTGAGGAAGTGCGGCATGTAGGTGATGTTCTGCAGGACGCGCTTGAACGGAAAGTTCTTGACCTCGTTGAGCAGCAGCGCCAGGACGATGGCCCCGATGGTGCCGACGATCAGGGAGAGCAGGGACTGCCCGAGCGTGTTGAGGACGACATTGCGGAACTGCTTGCCATTGACGCCGGTGAACAGGTTGCGGAAGTTCTCGAGGCCGACCCACTGCTGGTTCCAGACGTTGCCGCGTCCCGGCCGGTAGTGCTGGAAGGCGATCACCCACCCGTAGGCCGGGACGTACTTGAACAGGATTTGGTAGAGGAGCAGCGGGACCGCCATCACGAGCAAGGCTCGCTGCGCCCAGACCCGGTCCCAGGTGATCTTGCGCTTGGGGCCCTTCGCGGCGATCTTCCGGGCCTTGCGCTTCGATGCACGCGAACTGGTCGCGAGCGGAAGGGCCGTCTCCGGCCCACCAGCGTTCGCATACGTGCTGACCGTGGCGTCAGTCATCTGTCCAACCTCGTCGTCGGGAGCTGCGGGTGGTGATCACGAACGTGTCGTGGTGGGGGGCTCGCGCCCCCCACCACGAGTGCTCGCGACGAACCGTTACCAGTTCTTCAGGCGGTCCTGGATGCCCTGGTTGATGGCGTCCTCGTAGCTCTTGACGTCGATCTGGCCGATGGTGTCGGTGTAGGCCTTCCAGTTCTTGTCGAAGTCGGACGTCTTGCCGGCGATGATCTTCGGCAGGTTCTGCACGGCGGCGTCGGTCAGCTGCTGGTTGGCCTGGGTGGCCGCGTCATCGAGCTTGATGTTCCACGCCGGGTAGTACTTCGGGTTCTCCGGAGCCTTGTTGACGAACTCCATCCAGGTCTTCTTGTTGTACTTCTCCATGAAGCTCTTGTCGTACGCGGACAGCGTCGCGTAGAACTCGGTCGGCTGGTCGTCGGGGCTGAAGGCGTTGCCGTCGGAGAACGTGCCGTTGTGCTTGGGGATCATGTCCAGGAGCGCCATGAGCTTGTTCGAGGCCATCCAGGTGAGGTCCTTGGACTGGGCGCGCTGCTCGTCCGTGCGGGTGAACTTGCCGTCGGCGCCGACCTGGTAGTCCTCGCCCTCGACGCCCCAGGAGAGCACCTTCTGCCACGGCTCGGAGAGCATCATGTCGAGGAACTTGAGCGCCTTCTCCTTCTGCTTGCTGGTGGAGGAGACGCCGAAGCCCTGGTTGATGTTCATCACGGCACGGTCGGCGTAGTACGGCGTGGCACCGTCGTTGACGGGCATGAGCGGCACGTAGGTGTACTGGTCCTTGTGGGCGCTCCGCAGCGAGTCGGTCGCGTTACCGAACTGCCAACCCTGGTCCTGCATGCCGAGGACGGCGCCGCTCGCCAGCTTCGCCTGGAACTGGTCGTTCGTCAGGGTGAAGGTCTCGGGGTCGACGAGGCCCTGGTTGTACTGGCTGTTGAGGCTCTGGTACCAGTTCTTCGCGGTGTCCTTGTCGGCGTAGATCGACGCGTGGTTGTCCTTGTCGACGATGACGCCACCGTTGTTCGGCGAGCCGGCCAGCATCGCCGGCGGGTTGGTCAGGATCCACTCCGACCCGGTCGGCGCGGGTGCCTCGAAGCCGACCGTCGGGGCGCCGTCGGTCGTCGGGTTCTTCGCCTTGTAGTCGGAGATGAGCTGGAAGTACTTGTCGACCGTCATGTTGCTGAGGTCCGGGTAGCCGGCGTCCTCGAGCACGCGCTTCTGGATCCAGAACGCGGGGCCGTAGTACGTACCGCCGGTGACGTCACCGAAGAAGCGGTTGTAGTTCGGCAGGATGTACAGGCCCTTGTCCGTCGCGGCGCCCGAGTAGCTCATCTGCTTGATGTACGGCTTGGCGTAGTCCTCGACGTTCGGGTACTTGCCCGTCTTGAGCATGTCGTCGAGAGGCGTGAGCGCGCCGCCCTCGATGAACCGCAGCTTGAGGTCACCGGTGCCGATGAGGTCGGGGTAGTCGCCGCCGGCGAGCATGACGCCGATCTTCTGGTCGGAGTTCTCCGGGGTGACGAGCTCGTACTTCAGGGTGACGCCGAGCTTGTCCTGCAGCAGCTTCGTCAGCTTGTTGTCGGCAGCCGGGATCTGGTGCGTCGACTCGATGTACACCGAGAGCGTGGTGGGGTTGCTGGGGGTCAGCGTCCCCGACTTGTCCGCGAGATCGCCCGCGGGGATGACGGCAGGCTTCGAGGGGCTCGCGTCGGTGGCGGCGTGACCGGTACATCCGACAAGTCCCACTGACACGGCTGCAGCCAGGACAACAGTTGACAACTTCGTTCTCGCGGTACGCACCGAGGTCTCTCTCCCTTGAGGACAGTTCCGGTCGTCCTTGACCGGAACGTGCACATCGGACGCGAGCCGGGACTTGCGTCCCTTGCGTCCTCATCCCGAGCGGGATTTTAGCGTTAAAGTAGAGAGGCCCTTGCGAGCCGTCAAGGCATCGCACGTCTCGAAATGATCACGGCCACATCGCGCAACGTGAGAGGCCGCATGCGCCACGTCCTGGAGAACGACGCTCCCGCCGCCCGGTTCGCCGACTGCTACCTGCTCGGGAACGGCAGTCTGGGGGTCGCCGTCCGTGGCGGCGTGGGCGCCGAGCGCCTGAGCCTGAACCTCGACACCTTGTGGTCCGGCGGGCCTGTGACCAGGGGAGACGCTCGACCGCCCGGGGACGTGCAGCAGCTGCGCGCCGCCGTGGCCGCCGGCGACCACGCCCGAGCGGACAGGCTCGCCCGGGCGCTGCAGGCGAGCGCCTGGGTGCAGTCGTTCCAGCCCCTCGGTTGGATCGACTGGCAGTACGACCCTGGTCGCTCGGACGTCCCGACGGGGTACCGCCGGAACCTCCATCTGCTCTCCGGCATCGCCTCGACCGCCGACGCGACAGGCGTTCTGCTCGAAACTTTCGTGTCCAGCCCCGATCGTGTGCTCGTCTGCCGCGCCACCGGACCGTCGACGACGGCCGTACCGCGCGTGGGCAGCCCCCACCCCGTGGTGACGTCGTCGTCGTCGGGGGCGGGTGTCACCTGGATGACGATGTCCGGCCGCGCGCCGGCCGACGTCCTGCCGCACTACGTGGACGGCGAGCCCCCCGTCACCTACGCGGCCGACGACCCCGACGCCGACGGACTCGTCGACGCGGGCATGGGGTTCGCCCTCGTCGTCGCCTGGGTTCCCGACGAGTCGGGCGGGTCCCTCGTCGCCGCCGCCGAGAGCGGCTTCCGGGGGTGGCAGAGCAGGCCGAGCGCCGACGTCGAGGCGCTTGCCGCGGTCGCGCGTGCCCGCGTCGAGGCGGCGCTGGCGGTCGACGTCGGCGAGCTCCGCCGACGGCACGTGCTCGACCAGCAGGAGGTGCTGGGAGGGTGCGAGCTCGACCTGTCGCCGTCGGCGGCGAGCAACCCGGAGGCGGCGCGGGCCGAGCTCTACTTCGACCTCGGGCGCCACCTCCTGGCGGCTGGCTCTCGCCCTGGGACTCAGCCCCTCACCCTCCAAGGCATCTGGAACGACGACGTCCGCCCGGCCTGGAGCAGCAACCTCACCACGAACATCAACACCCCGATGAGCTACTGGGGCGCGGAGGTGAGCGGGCTCGGCACCCTGCACGAGCCGCTGCTCGATCTCGTCGAGGACCTGCTGGAAGCCGGACGGCGGACGGCACGCGAGACGTACGGCGCCCGCGGCGCGTGCGTGCATCACAACACCGACCTCTGGCGGTTCACCGATCCCGTGCCGGGGTTGCCGCAGTGGGTGAACTGGGCGTCCGCGCTGTGGTGGCTGACGGACCACGCCGTGCAGCACCATGCCTACCTCGGGCCCGGACCGGAGGCTGACGCGTTCCTGGCGAACCGCGTCCTCCCCGCGCTGCGCGCGTCCGCCGCGTTCGCGCTCGACATGCTCGTGCCGCACTCCGACGGTGCCCTCGTCGTCAGCCCGTCGAGCTCCCCGGAGCACGCGTTCCTCGCCGACGGCCGGCCCTACGCCGTCACCTGGGGCAGCGCGATGGACCAGGAGCTCGTCCACGACATCCTGACCTCCACCGTCGAGCTCGTCGGCAGCCGCGGCCGGGATGCCGACGACGCCGAGCTGGTCCGCGAGGCGTCCGCCGCGCTCGCGAGGCTGCGGCTGCCCGTGGCGTTCGACGGCATCCGTGCGGAGTGGGCGGACGACCTCGAGCCGGAGGAGGTCGGGCACCGCCACCTGTCCCACCTCTACGGCGTCTTCCCCGGCCACCGATCGGGCGCGGTCGAGCCGCAGGAGGAGCTCCAGGCGTCGCGGGCGGCGCTCGCGCTCCGTCTTGCCGAGGGCTCCGGGTACACCGGATGGAGCCAGGCGTGGGTGCTCTGCCTCGCCGCGCGCCTGCGTGACGGCGCGCTCGCCGAGCGCGCGATCGAGACGCTCCTCGGCCCGCTGTCGTCGCGCTCGCTGCTCGACCTGCATCCCCTCGACGGATGGCCCGGCGGAGCGGTCTTCCAGATCGACGGGAACCTCGGTGCCGTCGCGGGGATCGCCGAGCTCGTGGTGCAGTCCCACGACGGGGTCGTCGCGCTCCTGCCGGCGTTGCCCGCCGGCTGGCCGTCGGGACGCGCGCGCGGGCTGCGCGTCCGGGGTGGCGACGTGGTCGACCTCGAGTGGGAGGACGGAGCTCTGGCAAGCGCGGTGATCCACGCCGTGGCCACGCGCGACGTGGTCGTCGAGCTGCCTGGCGACGGCCAGGGGCGGGCCAGGCGAACCGTGTCCCTGCGGGCCGGCGAGACTGCCGTCGTGGTGGCGCCGTAGCCTCGACGGTCAGGCGACCCACGCGGCGGACAGCCCGGGGCATGCCCGGCACGGCTCGCTCGAGCCTGTTTGCCAACGAGCATTTTATCGATAATGTGACGCCACCCGGCGGCGTTGCCGGGCGGCGCGGGGCCTCGTTCCAGATCGCTGGGCTGGCACGATGCGGTGGGGAGGAGGATGCGCATGGTTCGGATGGCGGACGTCGCGCGTGAGGCGGGCGTCTCGGTGATGACCGTGTCGAACGTCCTCAGCGAGCGCCTTCCGGTCGCTGACCAGACGCGTGCTCGCGTCATGGCCGCTGTCGAGGCTCTCGGGTACGAGGTGAACCTGACCGCTCGCCACCTGCGTGCGGGGCGGACCGACACCGTCGCCTTCGTCGTGCCCAGCTTCCACGACTACTTCGGCGAGCTGGCCGACAAGATCGCCCCGCTGATCGAGGCCGGGGGCCGCCATCTCGTCCTCGAGCGGACGAGCGCGAGCCCGGAGCACGAGATGGCGGCGCTGAGCGTCGCACGTCTCCAGTTCTACGACGGCGTCCTGCTGTCCGTGGCCGGCCTCGACAGCGACGACCTCGAACGGGTCAGCAGCTCCAAGCCGATCGTGCTGCTCGGCGAGCGTGACGTGCCCGACCGCTTCAACCACGTGCGCCTGGCGAACGAGGAGGGCGCCCGCCTCGCCACGGCGCACATGATCGAGCACGGCTCGCGGCGCATCCTCGCGCTGGGCTGCACGTTGGACACGACACACATGATGCCGTCGGACCGCCGCATCGGGTGGGAGCGCGCGCTTCGTGACGCCGGCATCGACGTCGACCCGCGCTACGTGGTGCCCGTCGCCAACTTCACCTCGGCGGACGGACGCGATGCCATGCTCGACGTCATCGCGTCCGGTCTGCCGTTCGACGGCGTCTTCGCCGCCACCGACATCGTCGCGCTCGGCGCCGTCGCAGCCCTGGCGGAGCGCGGGCTGCGCGTGCCGGTCGACGTCCAGCTCGCCGGGTTCGACAACCTCGATGTCGCGCGATTCGTCCCGCCGGGCCTCACCTCCGTGGACGCGAACCACCAGGGCGTCGCCGAGACCGCGGTGGGCCTCCTTCAGCGGCAGATGGAGGGCCGGCCGGCCCCGGCCGAGCACGTCGTCGCACCGGTCCGGCTCGTGGTGCGTGGCTCCACCCGCGGCGGTGCGTAGGCGCTGCACCGCTGCGCGGACGGCCGCGCGCCCCTCGAGCAGTCCGGTCGAAGGAGACCCGCTGTGAGCCCGCCTGCGCGCAGGCGGCGCAGCCGCGCCGTCCCCGCACTCCTTCGTCGAGCTCCTCGCTGAAGCCCTGCAACGACGGAACACGACACCGATGGGAAAGCAGTGACGACGAACACGACGGCGATCATCGACCTCGACCTGCCCGGCGCCACGATCAGCCGGCACGTGTACGGGCACTTCGCCGAGCACCTGGGTCGATGCATCTACGGCGGGTTCTGGGTGGGGGAGGACTCGCCGGTCCCGAACGTGCGCGGCATCCGCTCCGACGTGGTCGACGCGCTGCGGGCGATCGCGATCCCGAACCTGCGCTGGCCGGGCGGCTGCTTCGCCGACGACTACCACTGGCGTGACGGGATCGGCCCGCGCCACCAGCGGCCCCGGATGGTCAACTCGCACTGGGGCGACGTGGTCGAGGACAACGCGTTCGGCACCCACGAGTTCATGGACCTGTGCGACCTGCTCGGCGCCGACCCGTACGTGTCGGGCAATGTCGGGTCAGGCAGCGTGGCGGAGATGTCGGACTGGGTCGAGTACCTGACCCGGGCGGACGACTCGCCGATGGCGGCGCTGCGCCGGGCGAACGGGCGCGACGAGCCGTGGCGGGTGCCGTTCTGGGGGTTGGGGAACGAGGCGTGGGGGTGCGGCGGGAACCTGCGCGCGGAGCAGTTCGCGTCGTTGGCCCGGCAGTACGCCACGTACTCGCGCGAGCACGGCGGCAACGCTCTCTACCGGATCGCGGCCGGCGCGAACGAGGCGGACCTGCACTGGACCGAGACGCTGATGCGTTCGTTCGACGACCTGGCCGCCGACCCGGCCGAGCCGGCCCGGCCGTTCCAAGCCGTGTCGCTGCACTACTACACGATGTCGGGCTCGTGGGGCGACAAGGGCGATGCCACCGGCTTCGGCACGGACGAGTGGTACACGACGATGGCCAGGGCTCACCGCATGGAGGAGCTGCTCACCCGCCACTCGACGGTGATGGACAGGTACGACCCGCACCGCAAGGTCGGCCTCGTCGTGGACGAGTGGGGCACCTGGTGGAACGTGGAGAAGGGCACGAACCCGGGGTTCCTGTACCAGCAGAACACGCTGCGCGACGCGCTGGTCGCGTCCGTGCACTTCGATGCGTTCCACCGGCATGCCGAGCGGGTCGTGATGGCGAACATCGCGCAGACGGTCAACGTGCTGCAGGCGATGATCCTGACGGACCCCGACACGGGCGCGCTGGTGCTCACCCCGACGTACCACGTGTTCGCGATGAACGCCGGGCACCACGACGCCGCCGCGCTCGACGTGCACCTGCGTGGCGTGGACACCCGGACCGTTGACGGGTCCGAGCTGCCGCTCGTCTCGGCGTCCGCGTCGGTCAAGGGCGACGCCGCGCTGGTCTCGTTGTCGAACCTCGACACCGACACCGACCGCACGGTCGTGCTCGACCTGCGCGGCCGCGACGTCGTCGGGCACGAGGCGCGGGTGCTGACCGCGCCGGCCCTCGACGCGCACAACACCCCGGAGCGGCGCGACGCCGTCGCGCCGAGGGCGCACGACGGCATGCGGCCCCACTCGCGCGGCCTCGAGGTCGACCTCCCCGCCCACTCCTACGTGACCGTCGGTCTCGACCTGCGTTGATGGGACGCGGCGACCAGGCCTCACCCGCCGACCGGTTCCGTGGCGGCGACATCGAAAGGACGAGGAGATGAGACGACTGGCGCCGGAGCTCGAGGCGCGCCGGCACCTCGTCGAGGACTACGCGGAGTTCGGGCAGATCCCCGAGGCGGCCGTCGCGCAGTGGAAGGCACCGTTCGGGCCGCCCGAGGACTGGGACCTGAACGTGGTCGACCAGACGGTCCCCGGCCCGCACGGCCCGGTGCCCGTGCGCGTCTACACGCCGGTGGGCGCGCCGCCCGACGGCGGCCGACCGTGCCTGGTCTGGATGCACGGCGGAGCGTTCTCGTGGGGCGATCTCGACATGGCGGAGGCGCACGAGGCCGCCCGCGGCATCGCCGGCCGCGCGGACGCCGTCGTCGTGTCGGTCGACTACCGCCTGTGCCCGGTGATGCCCGAGCTCGGCGGCACCGTCGGCGACCGCGTCGACGAGCGCGGCGAGCCGGTCCGGTTCCCCGTCCCGCAGGACGACTGCACCGCCGTGCTCGACGCCGTGCGCGCGGACCCGGCACGCTTCGGGGTCGACGCGGCTCGGGTCGCGATCGGTGGCGCGAGCGCGGGCGCCTTCCTCGCGGCGGCCGTGACCCTGCGAGCCGTCGAGGACGGCCGGGCGCCCTGGCAGACCTTGCTGGTGTACCCGATGCTGCACCCCTGGGTGCCGGCGCTCGGGCCCGAGCTCGCCGAGGCGGTGGAGGCCGCTCCGCGCGCGCTCCAGTTCCCGGCGTGGATGATCGAGGCCACGAACCGCACCGTGCTCGGCCGCGAGCCGGAGCAGTCCGACGACCAGGCGTTCCCCGGCCTCGCGGCCCGTCTCGAGGGCTTCCCCCCGACCTACGTCGAGAACGGTGAGTTCGACGCGTTCCGGGCGAGCGGCGAGCTCTTCAGCACGCGGCTCCGCGCGGCACGCGTCGACGTCGTCGAGGTGACGCGGGCGGGTGTGCCGCACGGGCACCTCGACTCGGTGGGGTTCGGACCCGCGCGGGACACCCTGGACGATCTCGCCCGGCGGCTGGGCGCACCCGCCCCTGCGGATCGGCCGCCGTCGAACCCCTGAACCTCCCCGACCGACGACACACGGACAACCTGAGGTGCCCGGCCGGGACGGACCGGAGGCGGCACCGCGTGGACCGAAGGAGATCTCCATGCCGCAGGAAGCGCACGCGCTCGACGAGCTTCGCGTGGACGGCGCGCCGCCGTCGGACGCGCCGCTGAACCACGTGTGGAACCAGTGCGTCGGTGCCGGCCGGGCCAACGAGGCGCTGCGCGCCGACTGGCAGGCGCACTTCCGCGAGGCGGTGGACGTGCTGGGCGTCCGCTACGTGCGGTTCCACGGCCTGTTCCACGACGACATGTTCGTGTACCGCGCCACCTACGGCGGGGGGTTCGCGCCGCCGGGAGAGCTGCCCGAGCCGCTGATCACCTTCAGCTACGTGGACATGGTGTTCGACATGATCCTCGACGCCGGCGCGCGCCCGTTCGTCGAGCTGGGGTTCATGCCCCGCGAGCTGGCCACGCAGACCGAGACCCTGTTCTGGTGGAAGGCGCACTGCAGCCCGCCCTCGGACATGGGGGAGTGGGTCCGCCTCGTGACGGCCACCGTCGAGCACTGGATCGAGCGCTACGGGCTCGAGGAGGTGCGGCAGTGGCCGTTCGAGGTGTGGAACGAGCCGAACCTGGTGCCGCACTTCTGGACCGGCACGCGCACCGAGTACTTCGAGCTGTACGAGGCCACCGCGCGGGCGCTGAAGGCGATCGACCCGCAGCTGAAGGTGGGCGGCCCGTCGACCTCCGTGTTCGTGCCCGACGCCCGCTACGCCGGCGAGGACTACGACCGCGCGGCCGAGTTCGCCACCGGCCAGGCACCCGACCCTGACGCGCTCGACTGGCAGCCGGTCTGGGTCCGCGAGCTCATCGCCTACTGCGCCGAGCGGAACCTCCCGGTCGACTTCCTCTCGACCCACCTCTACCCCACGGACTACGCGGCCGATGGCACCGGCAACGGGTTCACGGCCATCCACCGCCACGTGGACGCCACCGAGCAGGACCTGCGCCTCATGCAGGAGCTCATCGCGGCGAGCCCGTACCCCGATGCCGAGCTGCACATCACCGAGTGGTCGAGCTCGCCGTCGAGCCGGGACCGCACGCACGACACCCTCTTCGCCGCCACGTACATCACGCGCGCGTTCCTGAAGGGCGCCGCGCTGGCGGACTCGATCTCCTACTGGACGTTCACGGACATCTTCGAGGAGGGCGGCGCCGGGCTCGGCCCGTTCCACGGCGGCTTCGGGTTCGTCAACGAGCAGGGCATCCACAAGCCCACGTTCCACGCCGTCGCGATGCTGAACCGCCTGGGCGACCGCGTCGTGCACCAGGACGCGCAGGGCATCATCACCCGCTCGTCCGACGACGGCCGCGTGTCCGCGCTCTTCCTCAACTACCCCGCCGAGATGGGCACCCGCGGCGTCGAGCAGCACGACTCCTACGCCGCAGCGCGCGCGTACCAGGAGGTCGGGACGGCCCGACGGGTACGCCACACCGTCGCGGGCATCGAGCCGGGGACCGTCTTCGGCGTGGAGCTGCTCGACTGGGAGCACGGCAACGCCGCGGAGGCGTGGCACCAGATGGGGGAGCCGCTCAACCTCACTCGCACCCAGACCGCCGAGCTCAGGGCCGTCGCGGACGACCTGCGCCGGTGGACGGTCACGGTCCCGGAGTCGGGCGTCCTCGAGATCGACATCGACCTGCCGGCCTGGGCCGTCGCCTCCGTCTCCCCGGTCGCCCCGACGGCGGTCGCGGTGCCGACGCGGTGACGGTGCACGCGTGACGCCGCCCGGCGTTCGGCACCTCGTCCTGTCCCGGGACGGCTGCTCCGTCGTCCTCTCGGTTCCCGTCACGGGACTGCCCGCGGTGCTGCACTGGGGTGCCGACCTGGGTGCGCTCGGGGCCGAGGCGCTCGACGCGCTGGAGTGCGCCACGTCCCGGCAGACCGCGCCGGGCACCCTCGACACCGCGTGGCGGTTGTCGCTGCTGCCGCAGGAGGGTGACGGGTGGTCCGGGCGACCTGGCCTCCTGCTCGCCCGCGACGGTCGTCCGGTGTTCCCGCGATGGCGGGTGTCCGACGTCGACCACTCACAGGACGATGCCTGCGTCCGGATCACCGCGACGTCGGACGGACTCGTGCTGCGGTCGCGGCTCGCCGTGGGAGCGGGCGGTCTCGTCGAGGTGGCTCACGAGGTGACGAACACCGGCGGCGGGCTGGTCGAGGTCGTGCACGTCGAGGCGACGCTCCCGGTGCCGAAGACCGCCGACCGCCTGACGTCCTTCGGCGGACGATGGAGCCAGGAGAAGGCGCCCACGACCATGGCGATGCCCTCGGGAGCATGGTCGCGCGAGACGCGCCGGGGCCGGGCCGGGCACGACCAGCCGTGGGTCACGTTCGCGACCGAGGGCGAGCCGCTCAGCACGACGGGCCAGGTGTGGGCGGTCCACCTGGGCTGGAGCGCCGACATGCGCCACCGGTGCGACCGGGTCTCCGAGCACGTGACGCTCCTCGGCGCCGGTGAGCTGCTGCGCCCGCACGAGCTCCACCTCGCCGCCGGCGAGACGTACCGGACGCCCACCGCGTACTTCGCGTGGTCGGACGCCGGCCTCGACGGTGTCTCCGCGCGCTTCCACGCCTGGGTCCGCGCGCGTGAGCAGCACCCGCGCTCGACGCGGCCGCTCGTGCTCAACGTGTGGGAGGCGGTGTATTTCGACCACGACCCGACGCGGCTCGAGGCGCTGGCACGTCGAGCGGCGCAGGTGGGCGTGGAGCGGTTCGTCGTCGACGACGGCTGGTTCCTCGGCCGCCGCGACGACACGTCCTCGCTGGGGGACTGGGTCGTCGACCCGGTGCAGTACCCCGACGGGATGGAGCCGCTCGCCGACCTCGTCCACGGCCTGGGCATGCAGCTCGGGCTGTGGTTCGAGCCCGAGATGGTGTGCCTCGGCTCGGAGGTGGCCGAAGCCCATCCCGACTGGTTGCTGCACAACCCTGCGTCGGTGCCGGACCCGGAGGGGCTGTCGCATCGTCACGAGTACGTGCTGGACCTGGCGAACCCCGATGCGTTCGAGCACGTGCGCTCGCAGATGTCGGAGGTCATCGGCCGCCTCGGGGTCGACTACGTCAAGTGGGACCACAACCGAGACCTGCTCGAGCCGGTGCACGACGGCCGTCCGGGTACCCACCAGCAGACGATCGCCGCCTACCGGCTCATGGACGTCCTCAAGGCCGCACATCCGGGCCTGGAGATCGAGTCGTGCTCCTCGGGTGGTGCACGCACCGACCTGGGGATCCTCGCGCACGCCGACCGGGTGTGGGGCAGCGACAACAACGACCCGGTGGAGCGGCAGGAGTCGCACCGCTGGACCGAGCTCGTCCTACCTCCCGAGCTGATCGGCTCGCACGTCGGGCCGTCTCCCGCGCACGTCTCGGGCCGCACCACCGAGCTGTCGTACCGTGCCGCGGTCGCCCTCCAGGGGCACGCCGGCCTGGAGTGGGACCTCATGGGCTGCACGGAGGACGAGCTCGAGCGGGTGACCGCCTACGCGGCGCTGTACAAGGAGCTGCGCCCCTTGCTGCACACGGGCACCGTGATCCACCCCGACCACGTCGACCCGGCCCTTCGCGTCCGCGGCGTCGTCGCTCCCGACGGGTCCCGGGCGCTCTTGACGGTGACCAGCGTGCGCGGAGCGGACGAGGCGCTCGCGCCGCGCCTGCGCCTCACCGGGCTCGACCCCGACCGGACCTACACCGTCCGGGTCCGTGACGAGATCGGAGGGGCGCGGATGGGGAGCTGGTGCACGCCTGCGTGGATGAGCAAGGAGCCGTTCGAGGTGGGCGGACGGGTCCTTGCCGAGGTCGGCCTCCAGCTGCCCACGCTCCAGCCCGTCCAGGCACTCATCCTGCAGCTGGACGCGGTCGATCCGCGCTGACGCCGAGGGGCGCGGCTGACGGGCCGACGGCCGCTCGGTCGCTCGCCACGTCGGGATCTCCGCAGAGACGCTGGGCTCGTGCGTGGGCACGAGAAAGGCCCCGACCCGCATCTCTGCTGGTCAGGGCCTTCGTCGTCGCTGTCTCAACGAGTGTCCGGAGGGGGACTTGAACCCCCACGCCCTTTCGGGCACTAGCACCTCAAGCTAGCGCGTCTGCCATTCCGCCACCCGGACAGGGTGAACCCTCGGAGACCCGTGGGCCCCTCAGGTGCGACGGAAAAGATAGCACGGTGCGCCCGTCGAGCCCGCATCGCCCCCACGGTGCAGACTGGCCCGCAACGGTGCGCCGGCCAGGACGCAGCGGGGTGACCAGGGAGAACGATGAGCGAGGTTCCGGGCGGACCGACGAGGCACACGACGACCGCTCCGTCGGTGCGGACCGTGGCCGGCGCGCGCCGCAACCCGAACGTCTACGGCAACGACTACGACGCCCCGCGCTGGCTCCGTGCGACGGCGGGCGTCTCGTGGCGGCTGCTCGTCGTGGCGCTCGCCGTCGTCGTCATCTTCACGGCGGTGTGGCACGTCCAGCTCCTGCTCATCGCGGTGTTCATCGCGCTCGTCGTCAGCGCCGTGCTGCGCCCGGCGGTCGACTGGCTGGCCAAGGGGATGCCGCGGTTCGCGGCCACGGCCGTCGCGCTCATCGGCGGCATCCTCTTCTTCCTGGGCCTCCTGACCTGGGTGGGCTACTCGGTGGCCAGCCAGTGGGACAAGCTGAGCGCGCAGTTCAGCGACGGCATCGGGCAGATCACCGACTTCCTCGAGAGCGGGAACCTGCCGTTCAAGGTGACGAGCGACCAGGTCGCGCAGTGGATCGACACGGGGCGCGACTGGGTGCAGACGCACTCGGGCGAGATCGCCAGCGCCGCGGCGTCGCGGACCGGCAGCGTCGTCGAGGTGTTCACGACCCTCGCGCTCGCGCTGTTCTGCGCCGTGTTCTTCCTCGCGCGGGGCACCGACATGTGGACGTGGTTCCTCAACCAGCTGCCCGCGAGGCACCGGGAGACGTGGAAGACCGCCGGTGGCGCCGGCTGGTACACGTTCTCGGGCTACGCGCGCGGCACGGTGATCATCGCCGTCACCGAGGGCGGCCTCGCGTTCATCATCCTGACGATCCTGCGGGTGCCGCTGTCGGCACCGTTGTCGGTGCTCGTCTTCATCGGCGCGTTCATCCCGCTCATCGGCGGACCGGCCGCCATGGTCGTCGCGATGCTGGTGGCGCTGGCGGCCAACGGCGTCTGGTCGGCGATCTTCGTGGGCGTCGGCATCGCGCTGATCGGCCAGTTCGAGGGGCACTTCCTCCAGCCGCTGATCATGGGCCGGCAGGTGAAGATCCACCCGGTGGTGATCGCCTTGGCGGTCACGGGCGGCACGCTGCTCGGCGGCCTGCTCGGAGCGGTGATCGCGGTGCCGCTGATCTCCGTCTGCTGGTCGATCTTCTCGCGGCTGCGCACGCTCGACCCGCCCATGGACGAGGAAGAAGAGGACGAGGTCGAGGAGGACGTCGAGCCTGTCGACGAGGCCGTCAGCGAGCGGTGAGCACCGGCGCGGGCAGCTCGTGCAGCGCGTCGAGCAGCACCCGGTTGAACGCGACCGGGGCGTGCAGGTTGACGTCGTGGCCCGCGCGCGGCACGACCGTCAGCCGGGCGGCGGGCGCCGCCCGCAGGTAGCGCCGCTCGTCGAGCCGCAGCGGGTCGCGTGCGCCGTTGACCAGCCAGAGCGGCAGCCGCAGCCGGCGCAGGTCCTCGATCGACGAGTACCCCGCGAGCGAGGAGAGCATGTCGGTCACGACGTCCCACGTGCCGCCGCCGAACTCGAGCGCGCCGTCGAGAGCTGCCGAGAGGCGCCCGTAGAGCCGCAGCGGCTTGCCGCGCGTCTCGGTCGAGCATCCGGCCAGCACGATGCCCGCGATGCGGTCGGCGTTCCGGCCGGCGTACGCGAGGCTCGCGTACCCGCCGAGCGAGAGCCCGACCAGCAGCGGCGCGACGGTGAACGAGCGCACGGCGTCGTCGATCGCGGCCACCGCGCCCTCGAGGGTGAACCGCTCGCCCGATCGCGTGCCGTGGCCGGGCAGGTCGAGCGCGAGGGTCGGGTGGCCGTGCTGCCGCAGCGCACCGACCTGCGCCGCCCAGATGGCGGAGGACGAGCGGGTGCCGTGCACGAGGACGATCGGACGGTGCGAGATGAGGGGCTCCTTGGTGCGCGCCGCGGCTCCGCGGCCCCGACAGGCTACGCCCGCGCGGACCGGCCGGCGCGCCTCACAGGTGGGGTGTGCAACGTCCCTCACCGAGCACCGCAAGACCTTCACGATCGCCCGCCGCGAAGCTCGTCACCGAGAGGTTCGTCGAGGGGTACATGAGCTCCGCGGGGTCGTCGACGTGGTCGAGACCGACGAGGTGCCCGAGCTCGTGCGACACGACCCCGAGGGCGATCGCCTGCCCGTTGGGCGTCGCGAGCAGCCGCGCAACTTCGTCGGTGTCGAGCGTGACCGAGCCGGTCACGTACACGTCGACGCCGTCGCGGTGCACCGACGCCGAGCCGCCCAGGCCCGCGACGTCGCCCTCGAGCGCGGGCGTCTCCAGCGCGTCGGACCAGGCCACGAGCACCGGCGCCCAGCGCTTGCCGTACCGGTCGGGCTGGTACGCGTGGCGCTTCGGTGACGGCGCCTCGGTCGTGGTGCCGTCGTCGACGAACTGCAGACCGGTCGCCGCCGAGACGCGGTCGATGGCGGTCGTGAGCAGCTGGTCGGCGCCGTCGGGCGCGCCCGCGGTCCGGACGACGTAGTGGATGGGCCGGCACGGGTCGTACGCGACGGGCGTCGTCCCGTCCGCCTGGAGCGCAGTGAACGCGTGGGGCCCGTGGTCGAGGGACGACTCGACGGGCGGGGCGCCGAGCGGGACCCGGGCCTCCTCGTGCCCGGCCGCGGGACCGAAGGCGTTCGCGGCGGCGTACCACCGCGCCCCGAGCGCGAACGCGCCACCGAGCAGCAGCACGACGAGCGCCATCACCAGCGCTCGCGGCACGCGCCGGACCGTGCGGGGCGGCGTCACGAACCGCACGAGCGGCGGCTCGACGGGGCGGCGCGGCTGCGGCAGCTCAGGCGCCGCACCGGCGGTCGGCGGCCACGGCGACGGACCGCGAGCGTCCACGCTGCCCTCCCGGTCCGTCCACGGGGCGGCGCCCCTTCGTCGTCCGACGAGGATGGCACGCGCCCCGATCCCCGCGCGCGGCGACGGCAGCGGACCACCCGAACGCCCACCCCGGGCGCACGCCGGACGCGGTTCAGCGGCCCCAGCGCTCCAGCAGGCGTCGCAGCTGCGCGACGTAACCGCCGCCGAACAGCAGCGCGTGCACGCCGACGGGGTACACCTGGTGCAACCCGAGGCGCTCGCGCCACCCCGGTCGCAGGGCGTGCACCTCGCCGTAGCCCGCGACGACGTCGTCGAGGAACGGCAGCCCGAACAGGTGCAGCATCGCGAGGTCCGTCTCGCGATGGCCGCCGTGCGCGGCGGGGTCGACGAGAGTCGCGCCCTGCGCGGTCCACATCACGTTGCCCGACCAGAGGTCGCCGTGCAGCCGGGCCGGGCGGTCGTCGTCGTCGAGGTCGCCCCCGAGCAGGCGCGTCACGAGGGCGTCGAACGCCCTGGCCGGTACGACCCCCGCACGGTCGAGCGCCGCTGCGAGCGGCTGGAGGCGGCGCCGCGCGAGGAAGTCGCCCCACCGCTCGTGCTCGCCGGCCGGCATGACGAGCGGCGCGTCCAGCGGCCCGAAGAAGCCGTCGCGACCCCAGGCCGGCGGCGGGCTCCCGAAGGCTGGCGCGCCGGCGTCGTGCGTGCCGGCGAGTGCGCGTCCGAACGCGACCGCGGCGTCGCGCGTCGGCCGCACGCTCGTCAGCCGGGCCAGGTCCAGGTGGTCGTCGGCCACGTCGAGCACCGCCACGACGGGCGCGCCGTCGGCAGCCTCCCCGAGCCAGCGCAGGCCCGCGGCCTCGCACGCGAAGAAGCCCGCCGGCGCGTCGTGCCGGGACTTGCGGAACGTCGGCGTCGTCACGGGTCGATGGTGCCCGGAGGAGCGCGGGCATGCCCCGCGAGGGCGAAACCACCCCGCCGCCCGCGCCGCGCGGGCCGCGCGAGACGACACTGGTCGCGAGTGGCAGACCCCACGACGGACGGAGCACACGATGCAGGTCGGGATCCCGCGGGAGGTCAAGAACCGCGAGTACCGCGTGGCCCTCACACCGGCCGGGGCGCACCAGCTCGTCGGCGCCGGGCACGAGGTGCTCGTCGAGTCCGGCGCGGGCGAGGGCTCGGCGATCGACGACGCGCACTACCGGGAGGCGGGCGCGCGCATCGTCGGCACGGCCGAGGAGGCGTGGTCCGCCGAGCTCGTGTGCAAGGTGAAGGAGCCGGTGGAGCAGGAGTACGGCTTCCTGCGCGCCGACCTCACGCTGTTCACCTACCTGCACCTGGCCGCCGACCGCGCGTGCACCGACGCGCTGCTCGCGGGCGGCACCACGTCGGTCGCGTACGAGACGGTGCAGCTGCCCGACGGGTCGCTCCCGCTGCTCGCGCCCATGAGCGAGGTCGCGGGGAGACTCGCGTCGCAGGTCGGCGCCTACCACCTGATGCGCAACGAGGGCGGCGCGGGCGTGCTGCTCGGGGGCGTGCCGGGCGTCGACGCCGCCAAGGTCGTCGTGCTGGGCGGGGGAGTCGTCGGGCGGCACGCGGCGGAGATCGCGGTGGGCATGCGCGCCGACGTGGCGGTGCTCGACCTGTCGATGCCACGGCTGCGCGAGATCGACGCCGCGTTCACGGGGCGCATCCGCACGCTCGCGTCGAGCGCGTACGCCATCGAGCGCGAGCTGCTCGACGCGGACCTCGTCATCGGCGCCGTGCTCGTGCCCGGGGCGCGCGCGCCCCACCTGGTGCCGAACACGCTCGTCAAGCGGATGAAGCCCGGCTCGGTGCTCGTCGACGTCGCCGTCGACCAGGGCGGCTGCTTCGAGGACACCCACCCGACCACGCACGACGACCCGACCTACCGCGTGCACGGCTCCGTCTTCTACTGCGTCGCGAACATGCCGGGCGCGGTGCCCGTGACGTCGACGCGCGCGCTGACGAACGTGACGCTGCCGTACCTGTCGGCCCTCGCGGAGCGCGGGGTCCGCGGGGCTCTCGAGGCCGACGCGACGCTCGCGGCGGGGCTGACGACGCGCGGGGGTCGGCTGTTCAGCGAGCCCGTCGCGCGGGCGCACGGCTACGAGTCGGCGCCGCCGGCAGCCGCGTTCGCCTGACCTGCGGCGCCTGCTCGCCTTGCACAGGGGCCGCGGGTGCGGACGGACGCGCGTCGACGTGGTCGCCCGGCCGCACCCTCGGCCATGAGGTTGGATGAACGCATGGCGCTCGACCTCAGCAACCCGTTCGCGACCGAATCGACCCTCCCGTACCGCCTGCCGGACTTCACGCGCATCCGTACCGAGCACTACCTGCCCGCGATGCTCGCCGGGATGGCCGAGCAGCGCGCCGAGTGGGAGGCGATCGCGACGGATCCCGAGCCCCCGACGGTCGAGAACACGCTCGAGGCGCTCGAGCGGTCGGGACGGCTCCTGACCCGGTCCGCGACCGTCTTCTTCAACGTCTCGAGCTCGGACTCGAGCCCGGCGCTCGACGCGATCGAGGAGGAGGTCGCACCGCTGCTCGCGGCGCACGAGGACGCACTGCACCTCGACGGCCGCATCTTCGCGCGGCTCGAGGCGATCGCCGCCGACGCGACGGCCGGCCGTGTCGAGCTCGAGCCCGACACGGCGTGGCTGCTGGAGCGCACGACGACGGCGTTCCTGCGCGCCGGCGTGCGCCTCGACGAGACCGCGCAGGAGCGCCTGCGGTGGTTGAACGCCGAGATCACGCGGCTGTCGACGGTGTTCGGGCGCGAGCTGCTCGCCGCGGGCAACGACGGCGCGCTGCTGCTCACCGACGAGGACGAGCTCGACGGCCTGCCCGACGACGCACGCCGTGCCGCCGCCCGCGCCGCTGCCGAGCGCGGGCACGAGGACGCGTGGCTCATCGACCTGATCCTGCCGACGGACCAGCCCGCGCTCGCGTCGCTGACGAACCGCTCGGTGCGCGAGCGGCTCTACCGCGCGTCGATCTCGCGCGGGCTCGGCGGCGCCCACGACACGCGGCCGACCCTCGTCGAGCTCGCGCGCCTGCGCGCGGAGCGGGCCCGGCTGCTCGGCTACCCGCACCACGCGGCCTATGTCGCCGAGGACGCCACGGCGAAGTCGGCCGACGCGGTCGACGCGATGCTGACTCGCCTGGTCCCGGCCGCCGTCGCCAACGCCCGCGCCGAGGCCGCCGAGCTCGAGGCGGTCCTGCGGGAGGACGAGCCGGCCGCCACGCTCGAGCCGTGGGACTGGGCGTTCTACGCCGAGCGCGTCCGCCACGCGCGCCGGTCGATCGACGACGCGGCGCTGCGGCCGTACCTCGAGCTCGACCGCGTGCTCACCGAGGGCGTCTTCCGCGCCGCGACCGACCTGTACGGCCTCACGTTCGCCGAGCGCCATGACCTCGTCGCCTACCACCCCGACGCGCGCGTCTTCGAGGTGTTCGACGCGGACGGCAGCGGCCTCGGCCTCTTCGTGTTCGACGGCTGGACGCGCGACAGCAAGCGCGGCGGGGCGTGGATGAACAACCTCGTCGACCAGTCGTGGCTGCTCGACGAGCCGCCCGTCGTCGTCAACAACCTCAACATCCCGCGCCCGCCCGACGGCGAGCCGACCCTGCTCACGTGGGACGAGGTCAGCACCGCGTTCCACGAGTTCGGCCACGCGCTGCACGGTCTGTTCAGCGCGGTGCGCTGGCCGTCGCAGTCGGGCACGTCGGTCCCGCGTGACTTCGTCGAGTACCCGTCGCAGGTGAACGAGATGTGGGCGTGGGACGAGACGGTCGTCCGCTCGTTCGCGCGGCACCACGTGACGGGCGAGCCGATGCCGTCGGAGTGGGTCGAGACGCTGCTCGACAGCCGCCGGGACGGCCAGGGCTTCGGCACGACGGAGTACCTGGGCGCGGCGCTGCTCGACCAGGCGTGGCACCGGCTGACGCCCGAGGAGGCGCCGACCGACCCGGAGCAGGTCGAGGCCTTCGAGGCCGCGGCGCTCGACGCCGCCGGCATCTCGTACGCCAAGGTGCTGCCGCGCTACCGCACGTCGTACTTCAACCACATCTTCGGCGGCGGCTACGCGGCGGGGTACTACTCCTACATCTGGTCGGAGGTGCTCGACGCCGACACGGTCGAGTGGTTCCGCGAGAACGGCGGACTGCGGCGGGAGAACGGCGACCGGTTCCGCGGCGCGCTGCTCTCGCGCGGCGGCTCGCTCGACCCGATGGACGCGTTCCGCGAGCTGCGCGGCCGTGACCCGCAGATCGACCCGCTCCTGGTGCGCCGCGGGCTGACGGCCTGACCGGCCGGGCCGCTCCCGGGGGTGCAGGTCGACCCCGGCGGCGGCCCGGCGCCCGGTGGCGTCCCGGTAGGTTGGCCGCATGCCGACGACCGCCCCGCCCACGGCCGAGGACGAGGTCGTCGGCATCTGCCGCGACCTGATCCGCATCGACACGTCCAACTTCGGCGACGACTCCGGTCCGGGGGAGCGCGCGGCGGCCGAGCACGTCGCCGGGCTGCTCGACGAGGTCGGGCTCGAGGTCGAGGTGTTCGAGAGCCGTCCGGGCCGCACGAGCCTGGTCACGCGACTCGAGGGTGCCGACCGATCGCGACCCGCGCTCGTGCTGCACGGTCACCTCGACGTCGTCCCGGCGCAGGCCGCGGACTGGTCGGTCGACCCGTTCGCCGGCGAGGAGCGCGACGGCCTGCTCTGGGGCCGCGGCGCCGTCGACATGAAGGACATGGACGCGATGATCCTGTCCGTCGTGCGGCAGCTGGTCCGCGAGGGCCGCCAGCCTGCGCGTGACGTGGTCGTCGCGATGTTCGCCGACGAAGAGGCCGGCGGAGGCGCGGGCGCCCGGTGGGCGGTCGACCACCGGCCGGAGCTGTTCGAGGGCGCGACCGAGGCGATCAGCGAGGTCGGCGGGTTCTCGGTCGACGTCGGTGGACGGCGCGCCTACCTGCTGCAGACCGCCGAGAAGGGCCTGTCGTGGATGCGGCTCGTCGCCGACGGGCGGGCCGGTCACGGCAGCGGCGTCAGCCCGGACAACGCGGTGACGCACCTGGCCGAGGCGGTGGCGCGGATCGGCCGGTACGCGTGGCCGCTCGAGCTGACGCCCACGGTCCGCGAGCTGCTCCGCGGCGTGGCGGACCTCACGGGCCTCCCGCTCGACGAGGAGGACCCGGACACGATCCACCGGCTGGTGGACGCGCTCGGCCCGGCCAAGCGGTTCGTCGGCGCGACGCTGCAGCACACCACCAACCCGAGCCAGCTCGCCGCGGGCTACAAGGCGAACGTCATCCCCTCGACCGCGCAGGGCACGGTCGACGGCCGGTTCCTTCCGGGCCGCGAGGTGGAGTTCGACGCGAAGGTGGCGGAGCTCGCCGGCGAGCACGTGCGGATCGAGCGGATCCACCACGACATCGGCCTCGAGGCGCCGTTCTCGGGTGGGCTCGTCGACGCGATGGTCGACGCGCTGCACGCCGAGGACCCCGGCGCGACGGTCCTGCCGTACACGCTCTCGGCGGGCACCGACAACAAGTCGCTCGCGCGCCTCGGCATCGCGGGCTACGGCTTCGCGCCGCTGCGCCTGCCGGCGGACCTCGACTTCACGGGCATGTTCCACGGCGTCGACGAGCGCGTTCCGGTCGACGCGCTGCGCTTCGGCTGCCGCGTGCTCGACCGCCTGCTCGCGACCTGCTGAGCCGGGGCGCCGACTCGGCCGCTCAGTCGAGCGTCTCGGCGAGCGTCGAGCGCACCCGGATGATCTTCCGACGCAGCCAGACCCTGCGCTCGCCACCGACGTAGACCACCGACCGGGCGAGCTCCCAGCGTCCGTACTCGGCCTGCTCGGTCAGCATCTGACGTGCGTCGTTGCGACTCGTCGTGCGCGGGAGGGTGAGAACGCGGTACTCGTACTGCCCGCCCTGCGACACCCAGTCGCTCCGCTTCGTCCCGCTCTGACCGATTGCCATCCGCCAACCCCGTCCCGGCGCGTCGGGTGCGCCGTGCCACCGGACCTTCTGCGCTGCCATTGTGCCTCGGGCGGCGCTACGGTCGTGGCATGACCGTCGACCCGCGTGCCGCCCTGGACCGCCTGATCGCAGCCCTCGAGGCGCACTACAACGCGATCGTCTCGCGCCGTGGTGAGGACGACCCGGCGGTCGACGACGCGTACGACGTGCTGGCGGACGCCTTCGAGGTCTACGACGACGCTCTCGGCACCGTCCACGGCGAGGCCACGCCGTTCTACCTCGCCGAGGAGGAGGACGACGAGGACGAGGACGACGAGGAGTCCGACTGGTCCGGTGACGCCGAGTACGACGACGACGTGGACGACGTGGAGGAGCTCGCGGACGAGACGACGGGCTCGCCGAGCCGCTGACGGAAGCGTCGGCCGCGCATCAGGCCCGGGCGGCGCCGCAGCCGGTCAGAACCGCTCCGGGTACCCGACCGGCGGGGCGCTCACCTCGTCGAGCGCGGCGCGCAGCGCGTCGGGCAGCGTCAGGTCCTCCGCCGTGAGCGACGCGCGCAGCTGTCCGGCGGTCCGGGCTCCCACGAGCGCGGAGGCGACGCCGGGCGCGTCGCGCACCCAGGCCAGCGCGACCTCGAGCGGCGTGCGGTCGAGGCCCTTCGCCGCGGTTGCGACGGCGTCGACCACGGCGGCCGACGACGCGTCGAGGTAGGGCTGGACGAACCCCGCGAGGTGCGCCGACGCCGCGCGCGAGTCGGCCGGGACCGTGCGCCGGTACTTGCCCGTCAGCACGCCTCGCCCGAGCGGCGACCACGCGAGCAGCCCGGCGCCGAGCGCGCCTGCCGCGGGGAGCACCTCGCGCTCGACGCCGCGCTGGAGCAGCGAGTACTCGGCCTCGACGGCCGCGAGTCCGACCTCGCCCTCGAGAAGCGTCGCGGCACGCGCGACCTGCCAGCCCGCGTGGTTCGACAGCCCGACGTACCGCGCCCGGCCGCTCGTCACGGCAAGCCGCAGCGCTGACACGGTCTCGTCGAGCGGCGTGCGCGGGTCGGGGGTCTGCACGAGCCAGACGTCGACGTGGTCCGTGCGCAGCCGCCGCAGCGAGGCGTCGAGCGTGCCGAGCAGGGCACCGCGGGACGCGTCGACGACACCACGGGCCGCGCCGGCCTTCGTCACGAGCACGACCTCGTCGCGCGGCACCACGTCGCCGAGCAGCTCGCCGAGGAGCTCCTCCGCGCCGCCGTCGGCGTACGACGCCGACGTGTCGATCACCGTGCCGCCGGCGTCGGCGAAGTCACGCAGCTGCTCGCGCGCGTCGTGCTCGTCGGTGTCGCGGCTCCAGGTCATGGTGCCGAGGCCGAGGGCGGAGACGCGCAGGCCCGTGCGGCCGAGCGGACGGAGGTCCATGGCGCGCAACCCTAACCGCGTGGCCAGGGCGGTCGGCGACGGCGCTCCGGCTATCGTTGCGGCTCGTGGCTGCAGGCATGGGTGGTGGTGAGGCGATCCTTCTCGGGCTCGTCCAGGGTCTGACGGAGTTCCTCCCGGTCTCCTCGAGCGCGCACATCCGGATCATCTCGGAGCTGGTGAACGGTCAGGACGCGGGCGCCGCGTTCACCGCCGTCATCCAGCTCGGGACCGAGTCCGCGGTGCTGCTCTACTTCCGGCGCGACCTGCGGCGGATCATCCTCGCCTGGTGGCACGCCCTGCGAGGCGCGTACGGCACCGACTGGCGGTCGCGCGCGGGCATGCCGGCGAACGGCCCGAAGGACCACGACGCGCTGATGGCGTGGTTCATCGTGATCGGCACGATCCCGATCGTCGTGCTCGGCCTGCTGTTCCAGGACGCGATCGAGAGCGCGTTCCGCAACCTATGGCTCACGGCGTTCGTGCTCGCCGCGTTCGGCCTCTTCCTGGGCTGGGCCGACAAGGTGGGGTTGAAGAGGCGCACGCTCGAGGAGCTCAACCCGCGGCACGCGACGCAGTTCGGCCTCTGGCAGGCGCTCGCGCTCATCCCGGGCGTCTCGCGCTCCGGCGGCACGATCACGGGCGGTCTGCTGATGGGCTACACCCGCGAGGCGGCCGCGCGGTACTCCTTCCTGCTCGCGATCCCGGCGGTGTTCGGCTCGGGCCTGTTCGAGCTGTTCAAGGAGCGCGACGCGTTCGGGACGCCGGGCGTCCCGAGCTTCGGCGTCACGCTGCTCGCGACGATCGTCGCGTTCGTCGTCGGCTACCTCGTGATCATCGTGTTCCTGAAGATCGTCTCGACCTTCAGCTACAAGCCGTTCGTCTGGTACCGGCTCGGGCTAGCAGCGCTCGTGGTGCTGCTGCTGCTCACGGGCGCGCTCGAGCCGAACGCGCCGCTGCCGGCGGGCTGACCGCCGCCGGGGCGGTGGCAGGTTGCCCGCTACAGCCAGCCGGACCGCCGGAACAGTGCGTAGAGGGCGCCGCACACCGCGACCATCAGGCCGAGTGCGAACGGGTACCCGAAGTGCCAGTCGAGCTCGGGCATGTTGCGGAAGTTCATGCCGTAGATCCCCGCGATCAGCGTCGGCGCGAGCCCCATCGCGGCCCACGCGGAGATCTTGCGCATGTCCTCGTTCTGCCGCACCGACACCTGCGACAGGTGGACCGAGATCATCGCGTCGAGCAGCGCGTCGTGCGAGTCGAGGTGCGAGTCGAGGCGGTCGACCCAGTTCTCCGCGCGGCGCAGCCACTGCTCGGCGACTGCGTCCTCACCCGACGCCTGCACGTTGGCCAGCAGCTCCGGCAGCACCGACGTGACGGGCTGGAGCGCACGTCGCGCCTCCGCGATCTCGCGCTTGAGGTCGTAGATGCGCTCGATCGGGTCCTGGCCCGCGGCCGACGAGAACACCATCCGCTCGGTCTTGGCGACGGCGTCGCCGAGCGACACCTCGACGTCGGACGCCGTCGACAGGAACGTCAGCAGGATCGCCGCGAGCACCTGGTGCGTGCCTGAGTCCGGCACGGGCACGTTGCTGGTGAGCTTCTCCGCCGCCTCGTCGAGCACGCCGGCGTCGCCCACCTCGGTCGTCACGACGACCTCACGGCACAGCACGCCGCTCACGGCGCCGGTGTGCACGTCGCGCGTCTCCTCGACGTAGGAGAGCGTCGGCGTCGTCAGCACGATCTCGTCGTCCTGCACGCGCTCGACATGGGCGCGCAGGCGGTGGGTGCGCACGGCGTGCTCGCCGAGGCCACGGTGGTTGAGCACCGACAGGGCCGGCTCACCGACGCCGTGCGCGCGGGCCACGTCGGTGAGGCGCCGCGCGTCGGCGACGACCACCCAGCGTGGACCCGACCGCGGGACGTCGTCGCCCGCGCCGAGCTCCCGCCAGCCGTCGCCGTCGGGAACGAAGATGCGGTCGTTCCCTGCCGCGGCGTCGAGGTCCGCGCTGATGTCGAGCTCCACGTGCGCATTGTCGCCCCGCGACGGCGTCCGGCCCGTGCGCCGCCCCGATTAGGCTGACGGCCGTGCTCACCTGGCCCACGCCCCACGTCCCTGCGCTGCCCGGACGAGGAGGGCAGGTCCTGGTGCGCGACTCGTCGTCGGGCGAGCTGGTCGAGGCGGCGGCGGGGGAGTCCGCGACGCTCTACGTCTGCGGCATCACGCCGTACGACGCCACGCACCTGGGCCATGCTGCGACCTACGTCGCCTTCGACCTGCTCGGTCGGGCGTGGCGCGACGCCGGCAAGAGCGTGCGCTACGCGTCGAACGTCACGGACGTCGACGACCCGCTGCTCGAGCGCGCGGCGGCGACGGGTGTCGACTGGCGCGAGCTCGCCGACGAGCAGATCGCGCTCTACGCGGAGGACATGACGGCGCTCGGCGTCATCCCGCCCGACGTGTACCGCGGCGTCGTCGAGGAGATCCCCGCCGTCATCGAGGCGGTCGAGAAGCTGCTCGCCGCGGGGGCCGCGTACGTGATCGAGACGCCGGGCGTCGACGGGCCGGGCGACGTGTACGCGGACCTGGCTGCCGACCCGGACCTCGGTGTCGTGGCGCGCCTCGACGAGGCGCGGATGGTCGAGCTGGCGCGCGAGCGCGGCGGCGACCCCGACCGGCCCGGCAAGCGCTCGCCGCTCGACCCGCTGCTGTGGCGCCGCGAGCGGCCCGGTGAGCCCGCGTGGGACGGCGGCTCCCTCGGCCGTGGCCGCCCCGGGTGGCACATCGAGTGCGCGGTCATCGCGCGCGACGGCCTCGGCCTGCCGTTCGACGTCGAGGGCGGCGGCTCGGACCTGCAGTTCCCGCACCACGAGATGAGCTCGTCGCACGCCCGGCTGCTCGACGCGGGCGCCGCGGCGCGCGTGCACGTCCACACCGGCATGGTCGGGCTCCACGGCGAGAAGATGAGCAAGTCGCGCGGCAACCTCGTGCTGGTCTCGCGCCTGCGCGAGCAGGGCGTCGACGCGATGGCCGTCCGGCTCGCGATCCTCGCGCACCGCTACCGCGACGACTGGGACTGGACCGACGAGGGTCTCCACGAGGCGCAGGCGCGACTCGACCTGTGGCGGCGCGCGATCTCCGGGAACGGCGGCCCGGCGGCCGACGAGCTGCTCGCGGGCGTGCGAGCCGCCGTGGCCGACGACCTGGACACCCCGCGGGCGCTCGGCATGGTCGACGAGTGGGCTCGCCGGTCGCTCGCGGGGGAGGGCGACGTCGTCGAGGGCGCGCCGGGAGTCGTGGCGCGGACGGTGGACGCGCTGCTCGGGGTCAGGGTCTGAGCCCCGGCGCTCGCGTCCGGCTCTGAGCCGAGCGGGCGACCACCGGCCGGCCGATCGTCAGGAACCCGGGCCCTTGTCCCGCCTGCGCAGGTAGCGCTCGAACTCGCGCGCGATCGCCTCGCCCGTCGCCTCGGGCAGGTCAGCCGTGTCCTTGGCCTCCTCGAGCTGGCGCACGTACTCGCCGATCTCGCTGTCCTCGCCCGCCAGCTCGTCGACGCCGTGCTGCCACGCGATCGCGTCCTCGGGCAGCTCGCCGAGCGGCACCGGCTCGCCGAGCAGCTGCTCGATGCGGTGCAGGATCGCGAGCGTCGCCTTCGGCGAGGGCGGGTGCGCGACGTAGTGCGGCACGGCTGCCCACAGCGACAGCGCGCCGAGCCCGCGTGCGGACGCCTCGTGCTGGAGCACGCCCACGATGCCGGTCGGGCCCTCGTAGGTGTTCGGCTCGAGCCCGACCGCGTCGCGCAGCGCCGGGTCGTCGGTCGTCGCGTTGACCGGGATCGGTCGCGTGTGCGGCACGTCGGCGAGCAGTGCGCCGATCGTCACGACCGTGCGGACGCCGAGGCTCGCGGCGATGTCGAGCAGCTCGGCGCAGTAGCGCCGCCAGCGCATCGACGGCTCGATGCCGTGCACGATGACCACCCGCCGTCCGCTCCCCGGTGCGGTGGCGACGGCGACGGCCGTGGTCGGCCACGTGATCTCGCGCCGGCCGTCCGGGCCGAAGCCGACCATCGGACGGTTCACCTGGAAGTCGTGGTACTCCTCGGGGTCGAGCTCGTCGACCTGCTCCGCGTTCCAGACCTCGTGGAGGTGCTCGAGCGCCTGCGTCGCCGCGGAGCCCGCGTCGTTCCACCCTTCGAACGCCGCGAGGAGCACGGTGCCGTCGACGGGCAGGTCGCTCGGGGGGAGCTCGCTCATCTGCTCAGACTAGATCGGGCGCCGCCGCGCACGCGGGACGAGGACCGCGCGGCCCGGGGTCCCGGGGGCTGCCGCGGGGCCGCCCGTACGATGGAGGCATGCCCACGACGACGCCTCGCTCCGCGCTGCCCGCCGCCGTGCTGTGGGACATGGACGGCACGCTCATCGACACCGAGCCGTTCTGGATGTCGGCCGAGATCGAGCTCGCGCGCGCCTGGGACGCGCCGTGGACGCACGAGGACGCGGCCGCCATGATCGGCAGCTCGATGGACGTGTGCGCCGCGGCGCTCCAGGCCCGCGGCGTTCGCCTCCCGGACGAGGAGATCCGCGACTTCCTCAACGCGCGCGTCGCCGCGGGGGTCCAGGAGCGCGTGCCGTGGCAGCCGGGCGCGGCCGCGCTGCTCGAGGTGCTGCACGAGGCGGGCGTCCCGCAGGCGCTCGTGACGTCGTCGTACCGCGTGCTGGGAGAGCCGTTCGCGCGGCGCGTCGGGCTGTTCGACGCCGTGGTGTGCGGCGACGACGTGACGAACACCAAGCCGGACCCGGAGCCGTACCAGCGGGCGGCCGGCCTGCTCGGCGTCGACGTCGCGGCGTGCGTCGCGTTCGAGGACTCGCGCTCGGGTGTCGCGTCGGCGTACGCGTCGGGGGCCCGCACGATCGGGGTCGAGGTCGTGCAGTCGCTGGCGCCGCGGCCGGGCCTGAGCCGGGTCGAGACGCTCGAGGACGTGACGCTCGAGACGATCGCGCGCGTCGCCGCCGGCGAGGTCGTGGACCTGCTGCCCGCCGCCTGACCCGAGCCGGCCGCGCCCCGGCGGCCGGGGCACGGGAGCCGGTGCGCCGCTGCGCCGCGGCCTCACGCTGCTGGCCGCACCCCCGTCGCTCGCTCGACGTCGTCCGGCGAGGCCAGGGGCGGCGTGCCGCCGAACGCGGGGCAGAGCTCGCGGAACGAGCACCAGTCGCAGAGCTTCGACGTCCGGGGGCGCCAGTCACCGGCGCGGGCCGCCTCCTGGATGCCGGCCCAGATCGAGCGGATCCGCGCCTCGAACGTCGCCATCTCGGGCTCGCTCGGCTCGTGCTGCACGACGACGCCGTCGCCGAGGTACTCGAGCTGCAGGCGCTTGGGCAGCACGCCGCGCGTGCGCCAGATGACGAACGCGTAGAACCGCATCTGGAAGAGCGCGGAGCTCTCGAAGCCGGGGCGCGGCGAGCGGCCCGTCTTGTAGTCGACGACGCGCACCCACCCGTTGGGTGCGACGTCCACGCGGTCGACGATGCCGCGCAGCTGCGGCCCGTCGTCCAGCTCGGTGCGGACGACGAGCTCGCGCTCGCGCGGTTCGAGCCGGGTGGGGTCCTCGAGCGAGAAGTACGTCTCGAGCAGCGCCTCGGCGCTGGCCAGCCACTCGGTCAGCGCCGCCGGCCCGTCGAACAGCTCACCGACGCCGGGGTCGCGCTCGAGGAGCCGCTCCCACTGCTCGGGCACCAGGCCGTGCGCTGCGGCGAGAGTCCGCTCGACCGCGGGCAGCTCGAAGAGGTGCTCGAGCACCGCGTGCACGAGCGTGCCGCGCGCCGCCGCCGTGCTCGGCGGCTCGGGCAGCCGGTCGACCACCCGGAACCGGAACATGAGCGGGCACTGGAGGAAGTCGTTCGCGCGCGACGGGGACAGGCCAGGCTTGGCTGGCTCGCGAGCCGGCGCGTCGGCGACGGCAGCCGCCTCGACGGCGGCGTCGACGCTCTCCTCGACGCTCGCGTCGATCGTCGGCTCGACAGTCTCCTCGACAGTCGACTCGCGCGCCTCGTCCAGATCGGTCACGTCTGCAGCGTAGGCGCGGCCACCGACATGCCCGTGCCCCCGCGCCGACGCGCACGCCGCCCGGGCTCCCCGCCCGACCGATCCGTCCGGTCGCGCGGGTCGCGCCACCTACGCTGGTCGCATGAGCACGCCGCGCCCGCCCGCCCCTCGGTCGCCCGGCTGGGTGATCGGCCGCGTCGCGGGTGCGCCCGTCGTCGTCGCGCCGAGCTGGCTCGTGGCCGTCGCGGTGCTGACGTTCCTCTCGGCCGGGACCGTGCGGATCCTCACGGGTCTCGAGGGCAGCGCGGTCTACGTCGTGTCGCTCGCGTTCGTCGTGCTGCTGTTCGTGTCGGTGTTCCTGCACGAGCTCGCGCACGGGCTGGTCGCGAAGGCGCGCGGGCAGCAGCCGCAGGAGTTCGTCCTCACGCTCTGGGGCGGTCACACCGCGTTCGGCGGCGAGGCGCCCACGGCGGCCACCACCGCGCTCGTCGCGGTCGTCGGACCGATCGTCAACCTCGTGCTCGCGGGCGTCTTCTGGGCCGTGCTGCGCAGCGGCGCGGTCGACCGCGGGACCGTGCTGTTCGCGCTGATGTGGTCCGGCGCGGTGACCAACGGGTTCGTCGGCGTCTTCAACCTGATCCCCGGGCTGCCGCTCGACGGTGGTCGTGTGCTCGCGGCACTCGTGTGGGGCGTCACCAAGGACCAGGTGAAGGGGACGCTCGTGGCCGGCTGGGTCGGGCGCGTCGTCGCGGTCGGCGTGTTCGTCGTCGCGGTCGGCTACCCGATGGCCCTGGGCGGACGCATCGACCTCGTCTCGCTGCTCTGGGCCGCCATGATCGCCGCGTTTCTGTGGAGCGGTGCAGGCGCGGCGGTGCAGGGGTCGCGGCTGCGGCGCGCCCTCGACCAGGTGACGCTCGCCTCGATGGGGCGCCCCGCGGTCGGCGTCGCGCACGACACCTCGGTCGCGCAGGCGGGCGCCTACGCCGCGTCGGTCGGCGCCCAGGAGGTCGTGCTGCTCTCGCCGGACGGCCGGCCCGCGGCGTACGTCGACCGCCACGCGGCAGCCGCCGTCCCGGCCGACGTGGCGGGCACGACCCCGCTCACCGCGGTCTCGGTGCCGCTCCCGGGTGGCGCGGTCGTCGACGGCTCGCTCGCGGGGGCCGAGCTGGTGCGGGCCGTGAGCCAGGCGACGCAGCACACGCCGGTCGTCGTCGCGATGGTGGGCGGCCGGGTCGTCGGGCTCGTCCGTGCCGCCGACGTCGTCGCCGCGATCCGGGGCTGACGGCCCGCCGCCTAGACTGCTCGCCCGTGACGAACGACGACGCACCCGCCGGTGCCGCCCAGCGCCGAGGCCCGTTCCGTGCCGGGGAGCGCGTCCAGCTGACCGACCCGCGCGGCCGGCTCAACACCATCACGCTCGCTGCCGGCGCGGCCTTCCACACGCACCGCGGCTACCTGCGCCACGAGGAGCTCATCGGCATGCCCGAGGGCTCGGTGGTCCGCAACACGTCGGGCATCGAGTACCTGGCGCTGCGCCCGTTGCTCGCCGACACCGTGCTGTCGATGCCGCGGGGCGCCGCGGTGGTGTACCCGAAGGACGCCGGTCAGATCGTCACGATGGGCGACGTCTACCCCGGCGCACGCGTGGTCGAGGCGGGCGTCGGGTCGGGCGCGCTGACGATGTCGCTGCTGCGCGCGGTGGGCGACCGCGGCTCGCTGCACTCGATCGAGCGGCGCGAGGACTTCGCCGACATCGCACGCGGCAACGTCGAGAACTTCTTCGGCGGCCCCCACCCGGCGTGGCGGCTGTCGGTCGGCGACCTCGCCGACGTGCTGCCTGTCGCGCACGAGAGGGGCACCGTCGACCGTGTGGTGCTCGACATGCTCGCGCCCTGGGAGAACCTCGCCGTGGTGGCCGACGCGCTCGCGCCCGGCGGCGTGCTCACGTGCTACGTCGCGACGACCACGCAGATGTCGCGGCTCGTCGAGGACCTGCGCACCGACGGCCGCTACACCGAGCCCGAGGCGTGGGAGTCGATGGTGCGCGGCTGGCACCTCGAGGGCCTGGCCGTCCGGCCGCAGCACCGGATGATCGGCCACACCGGCTTCCTCGTCACGACGCGCCGCCTCGCGGACGGCGTCGTGGCCCCGCAGCGCAAGCGTCGCCCGGCCAAGGGCGCGTACCCGGTCGACGAGACCGGCGCGCCCGCCGAGGACGCCGGGCTCTGGTCGCCCGAGGCGCTCGGCGAGCAGGCGATCTCGGAGAAGAAGATCCGCCGCGTGCGCCGCGACGTGGGCCGCGCCGAGCCCGACGCCTGACGCGACCACCGGCTCGGACTCGCTCCCGGAGGCGTCGCTCGCGCTCGGATGTCCGATCCGCGGGACACCGCGCGCATCTCCGCCGCGTCGGACGTTCGATGTTGACAGCGATGGTTAGTGTCGTCGGACCAGCGCGACCAGCCTGGCGACCCGCGGGAACGGAGGCCGACACATGACCGACCCGGTGAGCCCTGGAAACCCGAGCCGCGACCTGCAGCGCGAGCTCGCGGTGCTGGCGGCCAAGAACGAGCGGCTCTCGGACGCGCTCGTCGCGGCGCGCGAGCAGATCGTCGAGCTCAAGCGCCAGGTGGACGAGCTCGCCAAGCCGCCCGGCACGTACGCGACGTTCCTCGGAGCGCGCGAGGACGGCACGGTCGACGTGGTGTCGTCCGGCCGCAAGATGCACGTGGGCGCGAGCCCCGCGCTCGACGTGCACCGCCTGCGCCCGGGCCAGGAGGTCATGCTCAACGAGGCCCTCACGGTCGTCGAGGCCGGCGGGTACGAGCGCGTCGGCGAGATCGTCACGGTCAAGGAGCTGCTGGGCGACGGGCGCGCGCTGGTCGTGGGCCGTGGTGACGAGGAGCGCGTGGTCCGGTTCGCGGGCCAGGTGCTCGACGCGGGCGTGCGCATCGGGGACGCGCTGACGATCGACTCGCGCAGCGGGTTCGTGTTCGAGGTCGTGCCGCGGGCCGAGGTCGAGGACCTCGTGCTCGAGGAGGTGCCCGACATCGACTACACCGACATCGGCGGCCTGGGTCCCCAGATCGAGGCGATCCGCGACGCGGTCGAGCTGCCGTTCCTGCACCCCGAGCTGTTCCGCGAGCACGGCCTCAAGCCGCCGAAGGGCGTGCTGCTCTACGGGCCGCCCGGGTGCGGCAAGACGCTGATCGCGAAGGCGGTCGCGAACTCGCTCGCCGCCACCGCCGCGGCCGCGCGCGGCGACGACCTCGCCGAGGCGAAGAGCTACTTCCTCAACGTCAAGGGTCCCGAGCTGCTCAACAAGTACGTCGGCGAGACGGAGCGGCACATCCGCCTGATCTTCGCCCGCGCGCGCGAGAAGGCGTCGCAGGGCCACCCGGTCGTCGTGTTCTTCGACGAGATGGAGTCGCTGTTCCGCACGCGCGGCACCGGTGTCTCGTCGGACGTCGAGACGACGATCGTGCCGCAGCTGCTGAGCGAGATCGACGGCGTCGAGCGGCTCGAGAACGTGATCGTCATCGGTGCCTCGAACCGCGAGGACATGATCGACCCGGCGATCCTCCGGCCCGGTCGCCTCGACGTGAAGATCAAGATCGAGCGGCCCGACGCCGAGGGTGCGCGCGAGATCTTCGGCAAGTACCTGACGGCCGACCTCCCGATCCACGAGGACGACCTGCGCGAGCACGGCGGCTCGGCGGCCGAGGCGGTCGAGGCGATGATCACGCGCGTCGTCGAGCGCATGTACACCGAGAGCGACGAGAACCGGTTCCTCGAGGTCACCTACGCGAGCGGCGACAAGGAGGTCCTGTACTTCAAGGACTTCAACTCGGGCGCGATGATCCAGAACGTCGTCGACCGCGCGAAGAAGACGGCGATCAAGGACTTCCTGGCGGTCGGCCAGCGCGGCATCCGCGTCGACCACCTGCTGTCCGCGTGCGTCGACGAGTTCCGCGAGAACGAGGACCTGCCGAACACGACGAACCCCGACGACTGGGCGCGCATCTCCGGCAAGAAGGGCGAGCGCATCGTCTTCATCCGCACGATCGTGCAGGGCAAGAAGGGCACGGACGGCTCGCGGACCATCGAGAACGTGACCAGCACCGGCCAGTACCTCTGACGACCGGCCCGCGCGCCCGCCCGTGGACGACCGGGGGCAGGCGCGCGGCCGTCAGTAGGGTGGAACGCGTGACCGTGCGCCGCGTGATGGGGATCGAGACCGAGTACGGGATCCTCCAGCCCGGGCGGCCCCTCGCCAACCCGATGCTGCTGTCGAGCCACGTCGTGGCGGTGCACGCCGCGACGCGCGAGAGCGGCCGGGCCAAGGCGCGCTGGGACTACGACGACGAGGACCCGCTGCACGATGCCCGCGGGTTCCACCTGCAGCGCGCGTCGGCGCACCCGTCGCTGCTGACCGACGACCCGGCCAAGCCCGCCCCGAGCGGGGACGGCCCGCAGGAGCTGGCGCGCGCGAGCGTCGAGGAGTACGAGGACCCCGGCGCGGCGAACGTCATCCTGACGAACGGCGCGCGGCTCTACGTCGACCACGCGCACCCCGAGTACTCGTCGCCCGAGGTGACGAACCCGCGCGACGCCGTCCTGTGGGATCGCGCGGGGGAGCGCGTCATGCTCGCGTCGGTCCGTGCGCTGGCGTCGACGAGCGCCCTGCCGGACGTCGCGCTCTACAAGAACAACGTCGACGGCAAGGGTGCGACGTACGGCATGCACGAGAACTACCTCGTCGAGCGCGCCGTGCCGTGGGCCGACCTCGCCGCGCGCCTGATCCCGTTCCTCGTGACGCGGCAGGTCTACACCGGCGCGGGTCGCGTCGGACTCGGGCAGCGCGGCGAGCAGGCCGGCTTCCAGCTCTCGCAGCGGGCGGACTACATGGAGGCCGAGATCGGCCTCGAGACCACGCTGCGCCGGCCCATCGTCAACACGCGCGACGAGCCGCACGCCGACCCCGAGCGGTGGCGGCGGCTGCACGTCATCATCGGCGACGCGACGATGCTCGAGGTCGCGACGTACCTGCGGCTCGGCACGACGTCGCTCGTGCTCTGGCTCATCGAGCGCGCGGTCGCCGAGGGCGGCGCCGGGGGCGCGGGCGGCGCGCTCGCGGCGGTGGACCGCCTCGCGCTGCGAGACCCGGTGCAGGCGGTGCACCTGATCAGCCACGACGTCACGCTGACCACGCGGGTCGAGCTCGTCGACGGGCGGCAGCTCACCGCGCTCGAGGTCCAGCGCGCCTACCTCGACGCGGTGCGGGTCGCGCTCGAGCACGCGGGCGCCGAGCTCGACGACCAGACGCGCGACGTGCTCGACCGGTGGGACTCGGTGCTGACGCGCCTCGCCAACGACCCCGCGAGCTGTGCGCGCGAGGTCGAGTGGCTCGCCAAGCTGCGGCTGCTCGAGGGCATGCGCCGCCGGGACCGGCTGCCGTGGGACCACCCCCGGCTCGCGGCCGTCGACCTGCAGTGGTCGGACCTGCGCCCCGAGCGGGGCCTCTACCACCGGCTCGCGGCTGCAGGGGCGGTCGAGCGGCTCGTCGCCGAGGAGGACGTCGCGCGCGCCGAGCTGCACCCGCCGCGGGACACGCGCGCCTACTTCCGGGGCGAGGCGGTCGCGCGGTACGGGCCCGAGATCTCGGCGGCGAGCTGGGACTCGGTCGTGTTCGACGTCGTGGGCAGCCCGACGCTGCAGCGCGTGCCGATGCGCGACCCGCTGCGCGGGACGGCGGCGCACGTCGAGGCGCTGCTCGACCGCAGCCCCGACGCGAGCTCGCTGCTCGCGCACCTCGGCGCGGGCTGAGCGCTCAGCGCATCGCGGCGAGGAAGCTCGCGGCCGCGCGTGCGTCGCGCAGCCGGCGCTCGTACGTGACGCCGGCCGTGAGGAGCACGGCACCGCCGAGCGCGACGACGGGCCACCAGCCGACCGCGACGGCGAACGGCGCGAGCTGGCGCACCGCGACCAGCCCCAGGGCCGTCGAGCCGAGCACGAACGGCGCCTGCAGCCGCAGCCGCGCGCCGACGAGGACGGCGACCGCACCGACCGCGAGCGCCAGCAGCAGGCGCCACGCACCGGGCTCGACGAAGCCCGCGAGCACGACCGGTCCGAGCACGAGCGCGGTGCCCGGCCCCAGCGCGGTCCAGCTCGCCGCACCCGGGTGGGCGCGCAGCCGGACGGCGCCGGCCGCGGTCAGCACGGCGCCGAGACCCGCGAGGACGGCGTCCGCGGGTACGTCCCACGGCTGCGCAAGCAGGTCGACGGTCGCGGCCGACACGAGCGCGACGCCGTGCGCGAGCCGTTCGTGCCCGGCGTGCGGGTCGTCGAGGAGCTCGTCGGCCTCGTCCTGGTGCCCGTGCGCGCGTGTCGCCGCGGCACCGAGGAGCGCGAGCGCGGCACCGGCCGAGGCGACGACGCCGATGCGCGCGGCCACGAGCCAGTCGCTGCCACCCGCGGCGCCGCACAGCGCGACCAGGGCTCCCCAGCCGAGCAACGACCCCACGACGCGGGTGACCGGGCGCAGCGGGGGCGCGAACCAGCCGGCCGCCGTGAACGCGAGCGAGGCGAGCGCCGCGAGCGCGCACGCGGTCCAGGCAGCCGACCCGCGCGCGGCGACGAGGGCCGCGAGCAGCGCGGCGAACGCGCCGGTGCGGGCCACCGGGTGCAACCCGCGCGGCAGCATCGGGTCGAGCACGACCGCGGCCGCGGCCACCAGCACGAGCGGCAGGACGGTCGCGGTCGGCTGGTCGGCACCCGTCGCGTCGCCGAGCGCCGGGACCACGACGAGCAGCGCGACCAGCTCGACGGCCCGCGAGGCGCGGCGCGCCACCAGGCTGACCGCGGGAGTGCCGTGGACGCGCGCCAGGAGCCCGAGGCCGACCAGCGCGGCAGCACCGAGCAGCAGCCCCTCGGGACGCGCGGTCGTGAGGCCGTCGACCTCGGCGCCGAAGTGCGTGGCGCCGGGGTCCTCGACGGCGCGAGCCGCCGCGCCGGCGAGCCAGACCGCCGTGGGGACGCCCACCACGGCCGCGGCGGCGAGCGCGGGCGGCGCGAGCGTCGCGAGGCGCGGTCGGCCGGTCCGCCCGGCGAGGACGGCGGAGGCGGCGACCGCGCACGCGGCGACGACCGCCCACGTCGGGGACGGACCGGTGGCGACGGCACCGGCTCCGACGGCCAGCAGAGGCGCGGCCACGGCCGGTGCGCGCAGGCCCGTGACCGCGGCCCACCCGCCGAGCACCGCGGCGGCGACGGCGCCGGCCGCCGCGGCGTACCGCGCGCCGTCGAGCGCGGGGATCGCACCCGCGACGCGCCAGGCCCACAGGTCGAGCACCACGAGCGTCACGCCGAGGGCAGCGACGGCCTCGGCGCCGCGCGGGACCCGCCGCCGGCGCAGCGCGGGCGCGCCGAGCAGCGCCGCGAGCGTCGCCACCGCGACGGCCGCCGCGCGGGCCGCGGCGTCCAGGTGGTGCCAGCGGTAGGCGACCAGCACGAGGCAGGCCACGGCGAGCAGCGCGACGCCGAGCACCTGCAGGACCGTCGACGCCTCCCACGCCGGCGCGCGCCCGGGGACGGGCGAGCGGGGCGGAGCGGCGGAGAGTGGGGCGGCCTGCGTCGAGAGCGTGCCGACGAGGGCGGCCGGCGCCGACACGGCCTCGGGGGAGAGCCGGGCGACGAGCTCCGCGCGCTGGTCGAGCGCCTCGGCCACCGCGACGGACGCCGCCCACACGGCGGCACCGGCTCCGCCGGTCAGGTCGAGCCCGCACGCGTCGCACCGCGTGCCGAGCAGCGGCCACAGGCACGCCGGGCACGCAGCCGTGTCGAGGACGACACGGCGCGCGGCGGCGAGGGCCGGAGGCGGCGGAAGCGGCATGGCGCGCATCGTCGCAGGCCGGGGAGCCCCGCCGGGCGCCGTCGGTTCCGCGAGGACCCCGTTCCGCCCTCAGGTTCCCCCGACCGGCGCACCGGGCGTCACCCGCGTCCACCACCCGGGCGTCGGGCCCGGTCGTGTCGCAGGATGGGCCTAGGGTGGGTGACAGAGGCCGGGAGCCGGCCGGGATCCACCACGGAGCAGCACACCGGGAGGTCACGATGGCTGGTCAGGACCAGATCAGGCCGCACCGCGACGACGCGGAGCCGGACGACGCGCCGGACGCGCCCGCCGCCCCGTCGACGCAGGCCCGTGACGCCGAGGTGGACGCGCTCCTCGACGAGATCGACGACGTGCTGGAGTCCAACGCCGAGCAGTTCGTCCGAGGGTTCGTCCAGAAGGGCGGTCAGTGAGCGTCCATGGCCGACACGTTCGCCTCCGGGCGGCTGCCGCACGCGTTCACCACTCCGGGTTCCTCGTCGTTCGTCGAGTTCCTCGCGGGCTACGCACCCCACCTCCTGCCCGGTAACCGGCCGTCGGTCGTGGCCGAGGTCCAGGCGCCGCACGGCACGACGATCGTCGCGCTCGCGTTCGACGGCGGCATCGTCATGGCCGGCGACCGCCGCGCCACGATGGGGTCGATGATCGCGAGCCGCGACATCGAGAAGGTCTTCCCGGCCGACGAGTACTCGGCGGTGGGGATCGCCGGGAGCGCCGGGCTCGCTGTCGAGCTCGTCCGGCTCTTCCAGCTCGAGCTCGAGCACTACGAGAAGATCGAGGGCTCGCTGCTGTCGCTCGACGGCAAGGCCAACCGGCTCGCGACGATGATCCGCGGCAACCTCGGCCTCGCCCTGCAGGGCCTCGCGGTCGTCCCGCTGTTCGGCGGCTTCGACCTCGACCGTCGCACGGGGCGGATCTTCTCCTACGACGTGACCGGCGGCCGCTACGAGGAGCACGACCACCACGCGGTCGGCTCGGGCTCGGTGTTCGCGCGCGGGTCGCTCAAGAAGAGGTGGCGTCCCGGGCTGGACGCCGACGCCGCGGTGCACGTCGCGGTCGAGGCGCTCATCGACGCGGCGGACGACGACTCGGCGACCGGTGGGCCGGACTCGATCCGCGGCATCTGGCCGGTGGTCGCGACCGTGACCGAGTCGGGCTACCTCCGGGTCGCCGACGACCAGCTCGCCGGGTCCGTGGCGGCGGTCGAGGACGAGCGCCGCGCCGCCCACCGCGCGCAGCGCCCCACGGGAGGTGACGCGCGATGAGCATGCCGTTCTACGTCTCTCCCGAGCAGCTGATGAAGGACCGCGCGGACTACGCCCGCAAGGGCATCGCGCGCGGCCGCTCGGTCGTGGTGGTGCAGTACGACGACGGGATCGCGTTCGCGACGGAGAACCCGTCGCGGGCGCTGCACAAGATCTCGGAGATCTACGACCGGATCGCGTTCGCCGCGGTCGGCAAGTACAACGAGTTCGAGAACCTGCGGGTCGCGGGCGTGCGCTACGCCGACCTGCGCGGCTACTCCTACGACCGCGAGGACGTGGCGGCGCGGGCGCTCGCCAACGCGTACGCGCAGACGCTCGGCACGGTCTTCACCACCGAGTCGAAGCCGCTCGAGGTCGAGCTGGTGGTCGCCGAGGTGGGCCGGGAGCCTGCGGGCGACCAGATCTACCGCCTGCAGTACGACGGCTCCGTGGCGGACGAGCACGGCTATGTCGTGATGGGCGGCCAGGCCGAGCGTCTGGGCGGTCTGCTCGGCGAGCGGTGGCGTCCCGGGATGACGCTCACCGAGGCGCTCGACGTCGCGGTCGACGTGCTGGGTGCGCCGACCGACGAGGGCGGCGAGCAGCGCCGGATCGACGCGGCGCAGCTCGAGGTCGCGGTACTCGACCGGACCCGCCCGCGGCGGGCCTTCCGGCGGCTGACGGGTGCGCTGCTCGCGGACCTGCTCGGCGGCGCGCCCGGTGGTGCGCCGAAGGGCGGCCCGAGCGGCGCGACGGACCGGACGACCTGACACGAGGGGGACGGGCATGGACCGGCGGATCTTCGGGCTCGAGACCGAGTACGGCGTCACGTGCGCCGCGGTGGACGGGCGCGGCCTGTCGGCGGACGAGGTCGCCCGCTACCTGTTCCGCAAGGTCGTGGCCTGGGGCCGGTCGTCGAACGTCTTCCTCCGCAACGGGTCGCGCCTGTACCTCGACGTCGGCTCCCACCCGGAGTACGCGACGGCCGAGTGCGACGACGTGCGCCAGCTCGTCACGCACGACCGGGCCGGCGAGCGCATCCTCGAGGGACTCGTCGCGGACGCGCAGCAGCGCCTCGAGCACGAGGGGCTGCCGGGCGAGATCCACCTGTTCAAGAACAACACCGACTCGGCGGGCAACTCGTACGGCTGCCACGAGAACTACCTCGTGCGGCGGCAGGGCGACTTCAGCCGGCTGTCCGACGTGCTCGTGCCGTTCCTCATCACGCGCCAGGTGCTGACCGGTGCCGGCAAGGTGCTGACGACGCCGCGCGGCGCGATCTACTGCCTCTCGCAGCGCGCCGACCACATCTGGGAGGCCGTCTCGAGCGCGACGACGCGCTCCCGTCCGATCATCAACACGCGCGACGAGCCGCACGCGGACGCCGAGCACTACCGCCGGCTGCACGTGATCGTCGGCGACTCGTCGATGTCCGAGACCACGACGATGCTCAAGGTCGGCACGACCGACCTGGTGCTCCGCATGATCGAGGCGGGCATCCCGATGCGGGAGCTGTCGCTCGAGAACCCGATCCGTGCGATCCGCGAGATCAGCCACGACCTGACGGGCATGCACCCGGTGACGCTCTCGAACGGGCGCACGACGACGGCGGTCGACCTGCAGGAGGAGTACCTCGCGCGCGTCACCGACTTCGTCGCGAGCGAGGGCGGCCCGACGCCAGAGACCAAGCAGGTGCTCGACCTGTGGGAGCGCGGGCTGCGTGCGCTCCGCACGGGCGACCTGTCGCTCGTCGACCGCGAGCTCGACTGGGTCATCAAGTACCGCCTGATCGAGCGCTACCGCGCCAAGCACGACCTGCCGCTCTCGGACGTCCGGGTCCAGCGCCTCGACCTCGCGTACCACGACATCTCGCGCAAGGACGGCCTCTACAACCTCCTCGCGGCCCGGGGCCTGGTCGAGCGGGTCACGACGGACCTCGAGATCTTCGAGGCCACCGCCGTGCCGCCGCAGACGACGCGCGCCAAGCTCCGCGGGGACTTCGTGCGCGCCGCGCAGGAGGCGCGTCGCGACTACACGGTCGACTGGGTGCACCTCAAGCTCAACGACCAGGCGCAGCGCACCGTGCTGTGCAAGGACCCGTTCCGCAGCGTCGACGACCGCGTGGATCGCCTGATCGAGTCCATGTGAGCGTCCGGACCTCTCCGCCGGGCGCCCTACAGTAAGGCGGTGCCCGGACCAGGGCGGGTCGACGGAGGGACGGACGTGCGACGACTGCGGGCGACGGCCGCGGCGATGATCCTGCTGGCGGCGACCGTCGGTCTGGCGGCGTGCTCGCCCGACGACACGGACGCACCGCCGGCGGTCACCGTGTCGGGACCGGCGGGCGCGGCTCCCACGATCACGTACGTCCCGCCGTTGCAGGTCGACAAGACGTACCGCCAGCAGATCTGGGCGGGGACCGGTCCCGAGCTCGCCGAGGGCAAGCCCGTGCTGATCGACTTCTGGCTCGAGAACGGCACGGACGCGTCCCTCGTCAAGGAGAGCTACTCCTCGACACCGACGCCGCACTACCTGACCCAGGAGGACCTGGGGAAGGACCTGTACGGCACGCTGCACGGGCAGCGGGTCGGCGCGCGCATGCTGCAGGTCAGCCCCGCCGGGACCTCGGGAGCGAACGGCTATCCGACGGTGACGGTGCTCGACGTGCTGCCCACGCGCGCGTCCGGCGAGGCCGTCCCGCACGCGGCGGGGATGCCGAAGGTGACGCTCGACGACGACGGCTCGCCGTCGATCACGCCGACCGGCAAGCCGGCACCGACGGACCTCGAGGCGCACCCGCTCATCCACGGCACTGGTCCGCAGGTCGCGGAAGGTGACGTCATCACCGTCCAGTACACGGGGTTCGACTGGAAGAACGGCACGAAGTTCGACTCGTCGTGGGACGCGTTGCCGGTGTCGTTCGCGCTGCAGGACGTGCCGGCGTGGAACGACGCGCTCGTCGACCAGCCGGTCGGCAGCCAGGTGCTGATCGTGGTGCCGCCGACGTACGCGCTGGGCGCGACGGCCACCAAGGAGCTGAAGGGGGAGACCGTCGTGTTCGTGGTGGACATCCTCGCGACCGGCAGCCCGAGCTCGGGGAGCGGGTCGTGAGCCTCGCGCTGCGGGTGATCCCGTGCCTCGACGTGGACGCGGGGCGGGTCGTCAAGGGCGTGAACTTCGAGAACCTGCGAGACGCCGGCGACCCTGTCGAGCTCGCGCGCCGGTACGACGAGCAGGGCGCCGACGAGATCACGTTCCTCGACGTCTCGGCGTCGAGCGGCGGCCGCGAGACGACGTACGACGTCGTGCGCCGCACCGCGGGCGAGGTCTTCGTGCCGCTGACCGTCGGGGGCGGTGTGCGCAGCGTCGAGGACGTCGACCGGCTGCTGCGCGCGGGCGCCGACAAGGTGGGCGTGAACACCGCCGCGATCGCGCGACCCGAGCTCATCGCGGAGATCGCCGACCGGTTCGGCCGCCAGGTGCTCGTGCTGTCGGTCGACGCGCGCCGGACCACGGGCGACGTGCGGACCGACTCCGGCTACGAGGTGACCACGCACGGCGGGAAGCGCGGCACCGGGATCGACGCGGTGGCCTGGGTCGAACGTGCCGCCGAGCTCGGGGCCGGGGAGATCCTGCTGAACTCGATGGACGCCGACGGCACCGAGGGCGGGTTCGACCTCGAGATGATCCGCGACGTGAGGGCGGTCGCGTCGGTGCCGCTCATCGCGAGCGGCGGCGCCGGGACGGTCCAGCACTTCGTCGAGGCCGCGCGCGCGGGTGCCGACGCCGTGCTGGCCGCGAGCGTCTTCCACTTCGGCCAGCTGACGGTCCGGCAGGTCAAGGACGCGCTGGCCGCGGAGGGCGTCACGGTCCGCTGACCCGCCCCGGCCGCGGCTAGCCCAGCTCGGCGACGTCCTCGGGCGCGCCCTCGAACTGCACGTCGGCCGCGCCGGTCCGTCCGGTGAGCCACAGCAGCAGCTCGCCGACGTCGCCGCGCACCACGACCGCGCGGCGCGTGCCCCGGGGCGCGTGCACCCGGCGCCGCACGCCGTCGGGCCGGACGAGGACGACGCCCACCGGCACGCGCCGCAGCCGCAGCCGCGCGGCGGTCTGCACCTGACCCCAGAGCGCCTCCACCAGCCCCGGCTCGAGGTCGCGGGGCGGCACCGGGCCCGCGCCGCGGCGGACGTCCTCGGCGTGCACGTAGAACTCCGTGAGGTTGGTGAGCTCGCCGGCCCACCGACCCGGGTGCCACGCGGGGGCGCCCTGCGCGATCTCGTCGACGAGCTCGGCGTACGCCGCGTCGTCCGTGACGAGCGCGGCCCGGCGCTCGACGGCCGCGTCCGACCACGCGTTCAGCGGGCGCACCGCGAGCTCCAGGCCGACGCGCGGCGAGTGCTCGCGCAGCACCACGTGCGCGGCGAGGTGCCGCGCCTGCCAGCCCTCGCACAGCGTCGGCGCGTCGGAGGGGACCGCACGCAGGGCGTCCACGAGCGCCGCGCGCTCCTTCTCGTGCCACGTCACGCCAGCATCGTCGCAGGCCCGGAGCCGGGCCGCAGAAATGGGCGGCACGAAATCCGCGCGGCCCGACATGGGAGGATCGGCGGGTGCCCGAGACCCAGCCCTCGCTCGATCCCTCCGTCGCCGCGCGCCTCAAGCGCGACGAGCACGGCCTCGTGGCGGCGATCGTGCAGCAGCACGACACGCGCGAGGTGCTGATGCTCGGCTGGATGGACGACGAGGCGCTGCACCGCACGCTGACGACGGGCCGCGTCACGTTCTGGAGCCGGTCCCGGCAGAGCTACTGGCGCAAGGGGGACACGTCGGGCCACGGCCAGTACGTCAAGGGCGTGAGCATCGACTGCGACGGCGACGCGCTGCTCGTCGAGGTCGACCAGGTCGGCGCGGCGTGCCACACCGGCGCGCGCACGTGCTTCGAGGCCGGCGGCGCGCTGCCGGCCGTCGCGGGCGAGCGCCCCACGGCGCCGGAGTCCGTCCGATGAGCGCCGACGCGCCGACGATCCCCTGGGGCGGCACGTGGCCGTCGCTCGACGGCTTCCGCGACCTCGCCCGCGATCGCCGCGTCGTCCCGGTGGTGCGGCGCCTGCTGGCCGACGACGTCACGCCGGTCGGCCTGTACCGGACGCTCGCTGCGGGCCGTCCCGGCACCTTCATCCTCGAGTCGGCGGAGGCCGACGGCACCTGGGCCCGGTGGTCGTTCGTCGGGGTGGGCTCGCGGGCGACGCTCACGGTCCGCGACGGCCAGGCCGTGTGGACCGGCGACGTCCCGGTCGGCGTGCCCACCGAGGGCGACGTGCTCGACGTGCTCGACGGCACGCTCGACGTGCTGCGCACCCCGGCGATCCCCGGGCTCCCGCCCCTGACCGGCGGCCTGGTCGGTGCGCTCGGCTGGGACATCGTGCGGCACTGGGAGCCGACGCTGCCGCACAAGGCGCCCGAGGAGCTCGACGTCCCCGAGCTGACGCTCCTCCTCGCGACCGACCTCGCGGTCGTCGACCACCGCGACGGCTCCGTGTGGCTGGTGGCCAACGCGATCAACTTCGACGCGACCGACGAGCGGGTGGACGACGCGCACGCGGACGCGGTCGCGCGGCTCGACGCGATGCAGGCCGCGCTGCTGGTCCCCGCCGAGGCGGGCGCCGCGGTGCTCTCCGACGAGCCCGAGCCCGAGATCGAGTTCCGGACCACGCGCGACGAGTTCGAGCAGCAGGTCCGGTTCGGCAAGGACGCGATCCGCGACGGCGAGGTGTTCCAGGTCGTGCTGAGCCAGCGGCTCGACATCGACTGCCCCGCGGAGCCGCTCGACGTGTACCGGGTGCTGCGCACGATCAACCCGAGCTCGTACATGTACTACGTGCAGCTGCGCGACGCGGACGGCCACGACTTCGCGGTCGTCGGCTCGAGCCCCGAGACGCTCGTCAAGGTGAGCGGCCGGCACGTGACGACGTTCCCGATCGCCGGCTCGCGCCCGCGTGGAGCGACGCCCGAGGAGGACCGCGCGCTCGCCGACGAGGTGCTCGCCGACCCCAAGGAGCGCGCCGAGCACATCATGCTCGTCGACCTCTCGCGCAACGACCTCGCCAAGGTCTGCGACCCGACGACGGTCGACGTCGTCGACTTCATGGAGGTCAAGAAGTACTCGCACATCATGCACATCACGTCGACCGTGGTCGGGCGCCTGCGTGACGGCCGCACCGCGCTCGACGTGCTGACGTCGACGTTCCCCGCGGGCACGCTCTCGGGAGCCCCGAAGCCGCGGGCGATGGCGCTGATCGACGAGGTCGAGCCCGCGCGTCGCGGCATCTACGGCGGCACCGTCGGGTACTTCGACTTCGCGGGCGACATGGACATGGCGATCGCGATCCGCACGGCCCTGATCCGCGACGGCCGGGCGAGCGTGCAGGCGGGCGGCGGCATCGTCGCCGACTCGGTGCCGGCGCTCGAGTACGCCGAGTCGCGCAACAAGGCCGCGGCGGCGGTGCGCGCTGTCCAGCTCGCGGCGCGCCTGCGCCGGGCGGGTTCGTGACGGGCGAGCCGGTCCAGCCCGACGACGCCCGCCCGCAGCCGCCGGAGGGTGCGCGCGTGACGCCGCAGCCGCCGGAGGGCGCGCGCGCGACGCCGGTGGACGCCGAGGCACCCGGTGCGGGGGGCAGCTCCCCGGCCGTGCCCGGGCCGACGCGCCGCGCCGGCGGGCGCCGCGGCCGCGCCGTCCTGCTGCTCCTGCTCCTCGCCGGTGCGACGGCCGTGAGCGCGCTGCCCACGTGGTTCGTCGCGCACGGGACCGAGGCGCTGCACGGCACCGTGGACGTGCGCGTCAGCGGCACGGACGCGGCGCCGGCGGTGCTCGCCGCGGCGCTCGTGCTCGCCGCGTCCGCGCTGGCCGCTGCGCTCGTCGGCCGCGCCGGCCGGTGGGTGGTCGCTCTCGTCGTGGCCGTCGCGGGCGTGCTCGTGGTCGCCGCGACGATCGGTGTGGTGCGCGACCCCGTCGCGTCGGTGCACGAGGCCGTCGCCGGCGCCACGGGAGTGGGGCAGGTAGTCGGCGGCGTCACGACGACCGCGTGGCCGTGGGTCGCCGTCACGCTCGGCGCGGTCGCGGTCGTCGTCGGCGCGTGGCTGCCGCGGGCGGCGCGCGCGTGGGCCCGGCCCTCGCGTCGTCACGAGCAGGCGGCCGCTCCGGCGCGCGGCGCCGAGCGCCCTGACGAGCGCAGCGCGTGGGACGCGCTGAGCAGGGGAGAGGACCCGACCTGAGGGCCGCGCCCCGGCCGCGCTCGGCGCGGGATCGCACCGCTGGTCGGATAGGGTTGCGCACGAACCGAGCACGAAGGGCAGCACCACGTCATGGCTGATCACTCGCTCGCGCACCGCGCGCAGAACCCGACCCGCACCGAGTCGGTCCACCTGCCGCCGAGCGCAGCTCCGACCAACCACGGGCGCACGCTCGCGGCCTGGACGACCACCTGGGTCGTCGTCGCCGGCGGCCTCGTGGCGGCGCTCGCGGTGGTCTTCGCCGTCGTGTGGCTGTTCTGGGTGGGGCTCGGCATCTGCCTGCTCGGCATCGTGCTGGGTCTCGTGCTCCGCGGCGCGGGCCACGGCCAGGGCGGCGCCAAGACGCTCGAGCGCCAGGCGCGCACCGGGGGCCACTGACCGGTCGGCCCCGGCCGGCAGGTGGTCAGCACGTAGCAGGACCGCAAAGGACGACGCAGTCCCGATCAGGCCCTCGACCAGGGGCCCAGGCGTTCCAGGAGGACCGATGACGACCCCCGACGAGCCGCAGAACCCCTACGGCAACAACGAGCCGCAGCAGCCGGAGGGCACGCCGCAGCAGCCTCAGACGCCCTACGGCGCTCCGGAGGCACCCCAGTACGGCGCGCCCCAGGCACCCCAGTACGGCGCGCCCCAGGCGCCCGCCTACGGCGCGTCGCCGTACCCCGCCGCGCCGCAGTACCCGGCAGGGCCGGACTACCCGCAGCCGTACGGGCCCGGCTACGGCGCGTCGCCGACCGCGAAGAACTCGCTCGGCACCTGGTCGCTCGTGCTCGGGATCCTCGCGGTGATCCAGGTCTGCTCGCTCGTCACCGGGATCGTCGCGATCGTGCTGGGCAACAAGTCCAAGCAGGCGGTCGCACGGGGCGAGGCCTCGAATGCCTCGGCGGGCCGGGCGGGCGTCATCCTCGGCATCGTCGGTCTGGTGATCTGGGTGATCCTGGTCGCCGTGCTCGTCGCGGCGCGGGCGGGCTCCAGCTCCTGACGGGCCCGTCGTGGTGACGCTGGACGGCCCGGGCTCCGCGCCGGCGGTGCCGCGCCCGGGCGGATCGGCCGGCGAGCGGCTCCGCTCGCCGCTCGCCGCGGGAGCGGTCACTGCGGCCGGCACGTTGCTCGTCGCGCTGCGCTCGCCGTACGCGCCGGGCAGCTACGGGTTCTGCTTCTTCCATGAGCTGACCGGGCTCTGGTGCCCGTTGTGCGGCGGCATGCGGGCGACGCACGACCTCGCTCGCGGCGACGTCGCGTCGGCGTGGGGTATGAACCCGCTGTGGGTGGTGCTCGCGCCGCTCGTCGTCGTCGGTTGGGCGCTCTGGGTGGTGCGTAGGGCCCAGGGACGGCCCGCGCCGACGTTCCCTCGCGCGGCGCGGTGGGCTCTCGCGGCGCTCGTCGTCGCGTTCGGCGTGCTGCGCAACGTGCCCGCGCTGGCCCCCTGGCTCGCGCCCTGACCGGGCCCGTCCCACCCAGCGGAGTGTGGTCGGGGTCACCCGCAAGCCCCTCTACGATGGCCGGGTCGGTCGGCGGGACGTCGGCCGACGCAAGCAGGGGAAGGATGGCTTCGATGACCGTGCTGGACGAGATCGTCGCAGGCGTCAGGCAAGACCTCGCCGAGCGTGAGGCAGCGACGCCGCTGGACGCCGTCAAGGAGCTCGCGGCCAGGCGGCCGTCGGCGATCGACGCGGTGGGCCGGCTCAAGGTCGAGGACGCCGTCACCGTGATCGCCGAGGTCAAGCGCTCGAGCCCGAGCAAGGGCGCGCTGGCCGCGATCACCGACCCCGCCGCGCTCGCGGTGGAGTACGAGAAGGGCGGCGCGTCCGTCATCTCGGTGCTCACCGAGCAGCGGCGGTTCAACGGCTCGCTCGCCGACCTCGACGCGGTGCGCGCGAAGGTCGACATTCCCGTGCTCCGCAAGGACTTCGTGGTCACGCCCTACCAGGTGTGGGAGGCGCGCGCGCACGGCGCCGACGTCGTGCTGCTGATCGTCGCCGCGCTCGAGCAGACCGTGCTGGAGTCCCTCGTCGAGCGCGTGCACTCGCTCGGCATGACGGCCCTGGTCGAGGTGCACGACGCCGAGGAGGCCGTGCGCGCGGTCGACGCCGGCGCACGCGTGATCGGCGTCAACGCCCGCAACCTCAAGACCCTCGACGTCGACCGCGGCACCTTCGCGCGCGTCGCGCCGGCCATCCCGTCCGACGTGGTGAAGATCGCCGAGTCGGGCGTGCGCGGCCCGCACGACGTCGTCGACTACGCGCGTGCCGGTGCCGACGCGGTGCTGGTCGGCGAGGCGCTCGTCACCGACGACGCCCCGCGCGAGTCGGTCGCGGACCTCGTCGCCGCGGGCGCCCACCCGTCTCTGCGGGCGGTGCGCCAGTGACGGGTCGTCCGGAGGTGTCGTCGGCGCTGCGCGCGGCCCTGGACGCGGGTCCGCTCGCGACGCACCAGGGTCCGTACTTCGGCGAGTTCGGCGGCCGGTTCGTGCCCGAGGCGCTGATCGCGGCGCTCGACGAGCTCGACACCGAGTACCACAAGGCGCTCACGGACCCCGCGTTCGGCCGCGAGCTGGCGCGGCTGCACCGCACGTACACGGGACGCCCGAGCCCGCTCACGGAGGTGCCGCGGTTCGCCGCTCACGTCGGCGAGGGCGTCCGCGTCTTCCTCAAGCGCGAGGACCTCAACCACACGGGCTCGCACAAGATCAACAACGTGCTCGGCCAGGCGCTGCTCGTGAAGCGCATGGGCAAGAAGCGCGTCATCGCCGAGACCGGTGCGGGCCAGCACGGCGTCGCGACGGCCACGGCCGCCGCGCTCATGGACCTCGAGTGCACGGTCTACATGGGCGAGGAGGACACGCGCCGCCAGGCTCTCAACGTCGCCCGCATGCGCCTGCTCGGGGCCGAGGTGGTCCCCGTCAACATCGGCACCCGGACGCTCAAGGACGCGATCAACGAGGCGCTGCGCGACTGGGTCGCGAACGTCGAGACGACGCACTACCTGCTCGGCACGGTGACGGGACCGCACCCGTTCCCCGAGATGGTGCGCGACTTCCACAAGGTCATCGGCGAGGAGGCGCGCGCTCAGCTCCTCGAGGAGATCGGCCGCCTGCCCGACGCGGTGGCGGCGTGCGTCGGCGGCGGGTCGAACGCGATGGGCATCTTCAACGCGTTCCTCGACGACCCGGGGGTGCGGCTGTTCGGCTTCGAGGCGGGCGGCCGCGGGCTCTCGAACGGCGACCACGCGGCCCGGTTCAGCGGCGGGTTCCCGGGCGTGCTGCACGGCGCGCGCTCGTACCTGCTGCAGGACGAGGACGGCCAGACCGTGCCGAGCCACTCGGTCTCGGCGGGCCTCGACTACCCGAGCGTCGGGCCGGAGCACGCGTGGCTGCACGACCTCGGCCGGGCCGAGTACCGCCCCGTCTCGGACGACGAGGCCATGGACGCCTTCCGCGTGCTGTGCCGGACCGAGGGCATCATCCCGGCGATCGAGTCGGCGCACGCCCTGGCCGGTGCCGTGCAGCTCGGACGCGAGGCGCGGGAGTGGTCGGACGAGCCCGTGCTGCTCGTCAACCTCTCGGGGCGCGGCGACAAGGACGTGGCGACGGCGGCCACGTGGTTCGGCCTGCTCGACGACAAGGCGGTGGAGGTCCAGTGACGAGCGTCGACGTGGCGTCGCCGACCGGAGCTCGGCTCGACCGGCTGCGTGCCGAGGAGGGCCGCGCGGCGCTCGTCGGCTACCTGCCGGTGGGCTACCCGACGGTGCCCGGCTCGATCGAGGCGGTGCGCACCATGATCGACGCGGGCGTCGACGTCGTCGAGCTCGGCATGCCGTACACCGACCCGGTGATGGACGGCCCGGTCATCCAGCACGCGGTGGACGACGCACTGCGCGGCGGGGTGCGGGTGCGCGACACGCTCACCGCGGTCGAGCAGCTGTCGGGCCTCGGCGCGCCGATCCTCGTCATGACGTACTGGAACCTCGTGCTCAAGTACGGCGTCGACGCGTACGCGCGCGACCTCGCGGCGGCGGGCGGCGCGGGTCTCATCACGCCCGACCTCATCCCCGACGAGGCGGGCGACTGGCTCGAGGCGTCGGACGCGCACGGGCTCGACCGCGTGTTCCTCGTGGCCCCCAGCTCGACGCCCGAGCGGCTCGCGACCACCGTCGCCGCGTCGCGCGGGTTCGTGTACGCCGCGTCGACGATGGGCGTCACGGGGGAGCGCGCCACGGTGGGCTCGCGCGCCGAGCAGCTCGTCGCCGACACGCGCGCCGCGGGCGCGCCGCACGTCTGCGTCGGCCTCGGCGTCTCGCGCCCCGAGCAGGCACGCCAGGTCGCCGGCTACGCCGACGGCGTGATCGTCGGGTCCGCCTTCGTCCGCGCGCTCGTCGACGCCGAGACGCCCGCCGCGGGTCTCGACGCGCTGGCCGCCGTGACTGCCGGCCTGGCCGACGGCGTGCGCGGAGCGGCCCGGTGACGCGCGCCGGCGTCGTCCTCGCCTCGATCCCGAGCCCCTCGCAGAACGTCTGGCACCTCGGGCCGTTCCCGCTGCGCGCGTACGCGCTCGCGATCCTCGCGGGCATCGTCGCGGCCGTGCTCATCGCCCAGCACCGCTGGAAGGACCGCGGGGGCAACCCCGACACGGTGCTCGAGATCTCGTTCTGGGCCGTGCCGTTCGGGATCGTCGGCGGCCGGCTGTACCACCTGATCACGTCGCCGGACGCGTACTTCGGCAAGGGCGGCCACCCGTGGCGTGCGTTCGCCATCTGGGAGGGCGGTCTCGGCATCTGGGGCGCGATCGCGCTCGGTGGCCTGGGCGCGTGGATCGGCTGCCGCCGCGCCGGCGTGCGGCTCGCGCCGTTCGCGGACTCAGTCGCGCCCGGGTTGTTCGTCGCGCAGGCGCTCGGCCGGCTCGGCAACTGGTTCAACCAGGAGCTGTTCGGCGGACCGACCACGCTCCCGTGGGGCCTGCGCATCGACGACGCGCACCTGCCGGCCGGGTACGCGCCCGGCACGCTGTTCCACCCGACGTTCCTCTACGAGATCGTCTGGAACCTCGCGGGGGCCGCGCTGCTGATCTGGCTCGACCGCCGGTTCCGGCTCGGGTACGGCCGCGTGTTCTGGGCCTACGTGATGATCTACACGGCCGGCCGGTTCTGGATCGAGCACCTGCGCATCGACGAGGCGCACCACGTGCTCGGCATGCGCCTGAACGACTGGACGGCGATCGTGGTCTTCGTCGGCGCGCTGGTAGCCTTCGTCATGGTCGGACGCCGGCACCCTGGACGTGACACGACCCTCCTGCGGGAACCCCCCGCCCTGCAGGACGACGAGGAGAGCGCAGTCGATCCCGCCCGCTGAACCGGCGGCCGGCACGCTTCCTTCCCGCGATGCGAACGGCCCTCGGGCCGCGCTGTATCGTTCGCCACACGTCAGGGCCAACGACGTCCCGCGCGTTCCCCATGTAAGTGCTACATCCCCCGAACCTCGGGGGACCGTGAGGACGGTGCTGATGTCGACGTCGCCCGTGAGCGCCCAGGTGCCCGGACGCCAGGGTCTCTACGACCCTGCCGCCGAGCACGACGCGTGCGGTTTCGCGTTCGTAGCGACGTTGCGCGGCACGCCGGGGCGCGACATCGTCGACGCCGGCCTGACCGCGCTGCTCAACCTCGACCACCGCGGTGCGGTGGGAGCCGAGGCGGACTCCGGTGACGGCGCCGGCATCCTGACGCAGATCCCCGACGCCTTCCTGCGCGACGTCGTCGACGCCGACCTGCCCCCGGCGGGTTTCTACGCGATCGGCATGGCCTTCCTGCCGACCGACGCCGACGAGCAGCGCGCGGCCGTCGCGGGCGTCGAGGCGATCGCCGCCGAGGAGAAGCTGGACGTGCTCGCGTGGCGCGAGGTCGTCGTCACCGCCGACCTCGTCGGCCCGACGGCGCGCGCGTCGATGCCGGTGTTCCGCCAGCTCGTCGTGGCCGACCCGTCGCGCGAGCTCTCGGGCACGGACCTCGATCGGCGCGCGTTCCGGCTCCGCAAGCGTGCCGAGCGCGAGCTCGGGCTGTACTTCGCGTCGCTGTCGGCGCGCACGCTCGCGTACAAGGGGATGCTCACCACCGGGCAGCTCGAGCCGTTCTTCGCCGACCTGTCCGACCCGCGCTACGCGACCGAGATCGCGCTGGTCCACTCGCGGTTCTCGACGAACACGTTCCCGAGCTGGCCGCTGGCGCAGCCGTTCCGCCTGATCGCGCACAACGGCGAGATCAACACGGTCCGGGGCAACCGCAACTGGGTCGCCGCGCGCGAGGGCGCGCTGTCGAGCGAGGTCCTCGGCGACCTGTCGCCGCTGCTGCCCGTCTGCACCCCCGGCGGGTCGGACTCGGGCAGCTTCGACGAGGTGCTCGAGGTGCTCCACCTCGCGGGTCGCTCGCTGCCGCACGCGGTGATGATGATGATCCCGGAGGCGTGGGAGAACCACGCCCAGATGGACCCGGCCCGCCGCGCGTTCTACGAGTACCACTCGACGCTCATGGAGCCGTGGGACGGCCCGGCGGCGATCACGTTCACCGACGGCACGCTCATCGGCTCGGTGCAGGACCGCAACGGCCTGCGCCCCGGTCGGTACTGGGTCACGGAGGACGGGCTCGTCGTGTGCGCGTCCGAGGCCGGCGTGCTCGACATCGACCCCGCGACGGTCGTCGCCAAGGGCCGGCTCGAGCCCGGCAAGATGTTCCTCGTCGACGTCGGCCAGGGCCGCGTCATCGAGGACAGCGAGATCAAGGCTCAGCTCGCCGCGCAGCGGCCGTACGCGCAGTGGGTGCGCGAGAACTCGACGTTCCTCGCCCAGCTGCCCGAGCGCGAGCACATCGCGCACTCGTCGGCCTCGGTCCGCCGACGGCAGCGCACGTTCGGGTACACCGAGGAGGAGCTCAAGATCCTCCTGACGCCGATGTCGGCGACGGGCGCCGAGCCGCTCGGCGCGATGGGCTCGGACACGCCGGTCGCGGTGCTGTCGAGCCGTCCGCGGATGCTCTTCGACTACTTCACGCAGATGTTCGCGCAGGTGACGAACCCGCCGCTGGACGCGATCCGCGAGGAGCTCGTCACCTCCATCGGCGGCGCGATCGGCCCCGAGCCGAACCTGCTCGAGGACGGTCCGGAGCACGCGCGCAAGCTGATCCTGCCGTTCCCGGTGATCGACAACGACGAGCTCGCCAAGATCGTGCACGTCGCCAAGGAGCCGTCGCTCGGCTTCCGCGCGACCACGATCCGCGGCCTGTACAAGGTCGACGGCGGGGGAGCGGCGCTCGAGGCGCGCCTCGAGGAGATCTTCGCCGAGGTCGACCGCGCGATCGCCGAGGGCGTGAGCTTCCTCGTGCTGTCGGACCGCAACTCCGACGCCGACCTCGCGCCGATCCCGTCGCTGCTGCTGCTCTCGGCCGTGCACCACCACACGCTGCGCCGGCACAACCGCACGCGGATCTCGCTCGTCGTCGAGGCGGGCGACGTGCGCGAGGTCCACCACGTCGCGCTGCTCATCGGCTACGGCGCAGCCGCGGTCAACCCGTACCTCGCGATGGAGACCGTCGAGGAGCTCGCGAACGACGGGTACCTGCCGGCGGGCGTCACGGCCGAGAAGGCCGTCAAGAACCTGATCAAGGCGCTCGGCAAGGGCGTCCTCAAGGTCATGTCGAAGATGGGCATCTCGACGATCGCGTCGTACCGCGGCGCGCAGGTGTTCGAGGCCATCGGCCTGTCGCAGCCCCTGGTCGACCGGTACTTCACGGGCACCACGAGCCGGCTGGGCGGCATCGGCCTCGACGTGCTCGCGGCCGAGGTCGCGGCGCGCCACGCCGACGCGTACCCGGCGAGCGGCAACCGCAAGCCGCACAGCCGCCTCGCGGTCGGCGGCGAGTACCAGTGGCGCCGCGACGGCGAGGACCACCTGTTCGACCCCGAGACGGTGTTCCGCCTGCAGCACTCGACGCGCTCGCGGCAGATGGACGTCTTCCGCGAGTACACGAATCGCGTGAACGACCAGTCGTCGCGCCTCATGACGCTGCGCGGCCTGCTCACGTTCAAGGACGGCGTGCGCCCGCCCGTGCCGATCGACGAGGTCGAGCCCGTCAGCGAGATCGTCAAGCGGTTCAACACCGGTGCGATGTCCTACGGCTCGATCTCGGCCGAGGCGCACGAGACGCTCGCGATCGCCATGAACGAGCTCGGCGCGAAGTCGAACACGGGCGAGGGCGGCGAGGACCCCGAGCGCCTGCACGACCCGCGGCGGCGCAGCGCGATCAAGCAGATCGCGTCCGGCCGGTTCGGCGTCACGAGCGAGTACCTGACCAACGCGGACGACATCCAGATCAAGCTCGCCCAGGGTGCGAAGCCCGGCGAGGGCGGTCAGCTGCCGGGCCACAAGGTCTACCCGTGGGTGGCGAAGACGCGGCACTCGACGCCCGGCGTGGGCCTCATCTCGCCGCCGCCGCACCACGACATCTACTCGATCGAGGACCTCAAGCAGCTCATCCACGACGCGAAGAACGCGAACCCGCGCGCGCGGATCCACACCAAGCTCGTCTCCGAGTTCGGTGTCGGCACCATCGCGGCGGGCGTCGCGAAGGCGCACTCGGACGTCGTGCTCATCTCGGGCCACGACGGCGGCACGGGCGCGAGCCCGCTGACGAGCCTCAAGCACGCGGGCACGCCGTGGGAGATCGGCCTCGCGGAGACGCAGCAGACGCTGGTCCTCAACGACCTGCGCGACCGCGTCGTCGTCCAGGTCGACGGCCAGCTCAAGACCGGCCGCGACGTGATCGTCGGCGCGCTGCTGGGCGCCGAGGAGTTCGGGTTCGCGACGGCGCCGCTCGTCGTGTCGGGCTGCATCATGATGCGCGTCTGCCACCTCGACACCTGCCCGGTGGGCGTCGCGACGCAGAACCCCGAGCTGCGCGCCCGGTTCACCGGCAAGCCGGAGTTCGTCGTGACGTTCTTCGAGTTCATCGCCCAGGAGGTCCGCGAGCTGCTCGCGGAGCTCGGCTTCCGCTCGATCGAGGAGGCCGTCGGCCACGTCGAGCTGCTCGACACGCGCGCGGCGATCGACCACTGGAAGGCCGAGGGCCTCGACCTCGGGCCGGTGCTCGCCGTACCGGAGCCTGCGCCGGGCAGCGCGCTGCACCACACGAAGGACCAGGACCACGGCCTCGGGCGCGCGCTCGACAACCGGCTCATCGCGCTGGCGGCCGACGCGCTCGAGCGGCGCGAGCCGGTGCGCATCGCGCTCCCGATCCGCAACGTCAACCGGACGGTCGGCACGATGCTCGGCCACGAGGTGACCAAGCGCTTCGGCGGCGAAGGCCTGCCGGACGGCACGATCGACGTGGCGCTCACGGGCTCGGCCGGGCAGTCGTTCGGGGCGTTCCTGCCCCGCGGCATCACGCTGCGCCTGTTCGGCGACGCCAACGACTACGTCGGCAAGGGCCTGTCGGGCGGCCGTCTGGTGCTCCGGCCGGACCGTGCCGCGGTCCTGCAGAGCGAGGTCAACGTCGTCGCCGGCAACGTGATCGGCTACGGCGCGACGAGTGGCCAGGCGTTCCTGCGCGGCCTGGTCGGCGAGCGGTTCGCGGTCCGCAACTCGGGCGCGACGCTGGTCGTCGAGGGCGTGGGCGACCACGGCTGCGAGTACATGACGGGCGGCACCGTGCTCGTGCTCGGCCGCACCGGCCGCAACTTCGGCGCCGGCATGTCGGGCGGCACGGCCTACGTGCTCGACCTCGATCCCGCGCTCGTCAACAAGGAGTCCGTCGCGGGGGGCGAGCTCGCGCTCGAGCCGCTCGACGACGAGGACTTCGCGCTCGTCACGCTCCTCCTGCGCGCGCACCTCGAGGAGACGGGCTCGCCCGTCGCCGCGCAGCTGCTCGAGGACGCCGACGCGACCCGGGCGCGGTTCACGCGCCTGCTTCCGACCGAGTACGCCCGCGTCCGGCGCGCGCTCGCCCAGGCCGAGGCCGACGGCCTCGACCCGGCAGCGCCCGGCGTGTGGGACAAGATCCTGGAGGTGGCACGTGGCTGACCCCCGCGGCTTCCTGAAGGTGCGGGACCGTGAGCTCCCGCCCAACCGCCCCGTCGAGGTTCGCCTGCGCGACTGGCAGGACGTGCACGCGCACCTCGAGGAGGGCCAGCCGTTCCTCAAGGAGCAGGCGGGCCGCTGCATGGACTGCGGCATCCCGTTCTGCCACAACGGCTGCCCCCTCGGGAACCTCATCCCGGAGTGGAACGACCTCGTGTGGCGCGGGCAGTGGTCCGACGCGATCGACCGCCTGCACGCGACGAACAACTTCCCGGAGTTCACGGGGCGGATCTGCCCCGCGCCGTGCGAGTCGTCGTGCGTGCTGGGCATCAACCAGCCCGCGGTGACGATCAAGAACATCGAGGTCTCGATCATCGACGAGGCGTTCGCGCGCGGCCTCGTCACGCCGCAGGTGCCGCAGCGCCTCACGGGCCACACGGTCGCGGTGGTCGGCTCGGGTCCGGCGGGCCTCGCGGCGGCTCAGCAGCTGACGCGCGCGGGTCACACCGTCGCGGTCTACGAGCGGGACGACGCGATCGGCGGCCTGCTCAGGTACGGCGTGCCCGACTTCAAGCTCGAGAAGGTGCACATCGACCGCCGCCTGGCGCAGATGGAGGCCGAGGGGACCCGGTTCCGGCCGGGCGTCGAGGTCGGCCGCGACATCACGTGGGCGCAGCTCGAGGCGCGGTACGACGCGGTCGTCATCGCCACCGGCGCGACCGTGCCGCGTGAGCTCCAGGTGCCGGGCAAGGCCCTCGCCGGCGTGCACGTCGCGATGGAGTTCCTGCACCAGGCGAACGCGGTCGCCGCGGGCAAGCCCGTCGAGGACCAGATCACCGCCGAGGGCAAGCACGTCGTGATCATCGGCGGCGGCGACACCGGCTCGGACTGCCTCGGCACCGCGCTGCGCCAGGGCGCCGCGTCGGTGACGACGCTCGCGATCGGCAAGCGGCCGCCGCAGGAGCGCCCGGCGCACCAGCCCTGGCCCACCGACCCGATCCTGTTCGAGGTCTCGTCCTCGCACGAGGAGGGCGGCGAGCGCACGTACCTCGCGTCGACCGTCGAGTTCGTCGGCGACGACCGGGTCGAGCGGCTGCGCGTCGCCGAGACCGAGTACCTCTCGGACGGCCGGCGCGTGCCGAAGGCCGGGACCGAGCACGAGATCCCCGCGGACCTCGTGCTGATCGCCATGGGCTTCACCGGTCCGGAGACGCCCGAGCTCACCGAGCAGCTCGGCATCGAGCTCACGTCGCGGGGGCTCGTGCAGCGCACGGACGACTTCGCGACGACCGTCCCGGGCGTGTTCGTCGCCGGTGACGCGGGCCGCGGCCAGTCGCTCGTCGTCTGGGCGATCGCCGAGGGCCGTGCGGCCGCGGCGGCGGTCGACCGGTTCCTCGCGGGCGACACCGAGCTGCCCGCTCCCGTGGCCGCGAGCACCGTGGCGCTGCGGCCCTGAATCTCCCCCCATCGCGACCTGCGTCGATACCCGCCCGGGCTCCGGGCGGGGAAGGACGTTGGTCCGAACACGCCCATCAGGAAGGCTTAGGCTCGACCCATGCGTAGAGCGAAGATCGTGTGCACCCTTGGCCCGGCGACGGAGTCGGCCGAACAGATCCAGGCCCTCGTCGACGCCGGCATGGACGTCGCGCGGATCAACCGCAGCCACGGTGACACGGAGGCGCACAAGCGCGTCTACGACAACGTGCGAGCGGCATCGAAGGCCTCAGGCCGGTCGGTCGCGGTCCTCGTCGACCTCCAGGGCCCCAAGATCCGGCTCGGCCGGTTCGTCGAGGGCAAGCACGACCTCGCGGTCGGCGACGTCTTCACCATCACGACGGACGACGTCGAGGGCACCAAGGAGCGCGTCTCGACGACGTTCAAGGGCCTGCCGGGCGACGTGTCGCCGGGCGACCCGATCCTCATCGACGACGGCAAGGTGCTCGTTCGCGTCACGGCCGTCGAGGGCAACGACGTCGTCACGCGCGTCGAGGTGCCGGGCCCGGTCTCGAACAACAAGGGCCTGAACCTGCCGGGCGTCGCGGTGTCGATCCCGGCCCTGTCCGAGAAGGACCAGGACGACCTGCGCTGGGCCCTGCAGATCGGCGCGGACATCATCGCCCTCTCGTTCGTGCGCAACGCCGCGGACTACGACGACGTGCGCCGGATCATGGAGGAGGAGAACCGGGTCGTCCCGGTCATCGCCAAGATCGAGAAGCCGCAGGCGGTCGACAACCTCGCGGAGATCGTGCAGACGTTCGACGGCATCATGGTCGCCCGCGGCGACCTGGGCGTCGAGCTGCCGCTCGAGCAGGTGCCGCTCGTCCAGAAGCGCGCGGTCGAGCTGGCCCGCCGGAACGCGAAGCCGGTCATCGTCGCGACGCAGGTGCTCGAGTCGATGACGACGAACCCGCGCCCCACGCGCGCCGAGACGTCGGACTGCGCCAACGCGGTGCTCGACGGCGCGGACGCCGTCATGCTCTCGGGCGAGACGAGCGTCGGCGTGTACCCGATCGAGACGGTGCGCACCATGGCGCGCATCATCGAGGCGACCGAGGAGCTGGGCCGCGAGCGCATCGCTCCGCTCGGCTCGACGCCGCACACGCGCGGTGGCGCGATCACCCGCGCCGCCGCCGAGATCGGCGAGGCGCTCGACGTGAAGTACCTCGTCACGTTCACGCAGTCCGGTGACTCGGCCCGCCGCATGAGCCGCCTGCGCTCGTCGATCCCGCTGCTCGCGTTCACGCCGGTCGAGTCGGTGCGCAACGTGCTGTCGCTCAGCTGGGGCGTCAACACCTACCAGGTGCCGAAGGTCGACAACACGGACCAGATGGTGTCCCAGGTGGACGCGACGCTGCAGGCCAACGGGCTCGCCGAGGTCGGCGACTACATCGTGGTCGTCGCGGGCACGCCGGTCGGCGTGGTCGGCTCGACGAACTCGGTCGTCGTGCACAAGGTCGGCGACGAGGACGCGAAGCACCCGCGCATCGCCTGATCGCTCACATCGGCGACGAGGGGCTCCCGGTACCGCCGGGAGCCCCTCGCGGCGTCTGAGGCTCGTCCGCGCGGGTGGCGCGGAAGGCGTCGATCGCGTCGCTGAGGTTGGCGAACGAGTGGGCCACGCGCGTCGCCACGCCGTAGCGCTCGAGCGTCGCGACCAGCGCGGGGTCGCTGCGAGCCAGGACGAACGTGATGCCGTGCACGTCGAACGCGTCGAGCAGGCCGGTCAGGGCGCCGCTCGCGGTGTAGTCGACGTCGTCGAGCGTGCTCGCGTCGAGCACGAACCACCGGACCGGGTGCGGCGCGGCCGCGACGAGCTGCTCGACGAGATCCACGAAGTGGTGCGCGTTCGCGTAGAACAGCTCGGCGTCGTAGCGGAAGACGAGGAGCCCGGGCTCGCTCTCGATGCCGGGCGTCGCCACGTGGTACGTCGGGTCGCCGTCGGGCGGCTCGACCACCACGAACCCGCGCGGCCGGTACAGCCGCCGCACGACCTCGATCAGCGACACGAAGACCGCGACGATGATGCCCTGCAGCACGCCGACGACGACCACGACCGCGGCGGTGACGACGGCGATCACGAGCTCGCTGCGCCGCCTCGCCGCCAGGTCCCGCAGGCCGTGCACGTCGACGAGCTCGAGCCCGATGACGAGCACGATCGCGCCGAGCACGGCGTGCGGCATGTCGTGCAGCAGGCCCGTCAGGAACACGAGCACGACGAGCACCGCGACGACCATCGTGAGGTTCGCGAGCTGGGAGCGGGCGCGCTGCCCTTCGAGGACCTGGGTCTTGGTGGGCGAGCCGTTGACGACGAACGCGCCGGACAACCCCGCGGCGACGTTCGCCGCCGAGAGCCCGACGAGGTCGCGGTCGACGTCGGCGCGCTGCCCGCGCCGCAGGGCGAACGAGCGCGCCGTCGCGGAGCTCTGGGCGACGACCATGACGAAGCACGCGAACGCGATCGCGAAGACCTTCGGGATGTCGGACCACTCGAGACCGGCCGGGAGCCCGAGCGTCGGGAGCCCCGCCGGGACGTCGCCGATGACGGCCACGCCGTGCTCCTCCGCGTGGGTCGCGGCGGAGACGACGATCAGCAGCACGACGGCGACCACCGCTCCCGGCACGGCGGGCGCCCACCGCCGTGTCGCGAGGATGATCGCGACGGTCGCGAGCCCGTATGCGAGCGCGGGCAGCGACACGTCGCCGAGGTGGCTCAGCCACGCCCACTGCTGCTGGAACCAGCTGCCGTGCCCGGCGGGTACGCCGAGGATGGCGGGGATCTGCCCGGTGGCCACCTGGACGCCGACGCCCGCGAGGAAGCCGATCAGGGCCGCGCTCGACAGGAAGTCACCGAGGAAGCCCAGCCGGGCGGCGCGCGCGATCGCCAGCAGCACGCCCGTCACGAGCGCGACGAGCCCGCACAGCGCGACCCAGTGCGGCGAGCCCGGCACGAGGCCGTCCAGCCCGAGCCCGAGCAGCCCGGCCGCGAGGATGGATGCGGTCGCCGAGTCGGCGCCGACCACCATCAGCGACGAGGCGCCCAGCAGGACGAACGCGAGCGTGGGCAGCAGGAGCGTGTACAGGCCGTTCTGCACGGGCGTGCGCGCGATCGACGCGTAGCCCATCGACTCCGGGATCGCGACGGCCGCGAGGGTCGGGCCGGCGATGACGTCGCGGCCCAGCCAGGCGCGGTGGTACCCGCGCAGGGAGACGGGCACGAGCGCCCGCGACGGGGTCACGCAGGAAGTCAACCGTTGCGGCGGGCGCCGCGGCAATCGACGTGGCCGGTGAGCGCGGACGGACGTCTGTCGGGCACGGGAGACGGCCGCACCCGGCGTCAGGGCAGCAGGTCGACGTCCACCAGCACGCTCGCGCCCGCGCGGTGCATCGCCAGCGCGCGGACCTCCGTCCCGATCCGGGCATGCAGCGCGTCGAGCACGATGCCGCACGCGGGTGCCGTGCCGTCGAGCGTGGCGTCGAGGTGTCGCGCCTGCTGCTCGCGCGCGTGCGTGATGGCCTCGCACACGAGCGCCGCGCCGTCGTACGCGCCCTGGCCGGTGGGCGCCGTGCGCACGTGCATGTGCACGTGGTCGAGGTCCGCGAGGTCGAGCTCGACGGCGCTCGCGTCGCTGCGCAGCGTCGTCCGCGCCGGTGCGGTGGTGGGCATGCGCCCAGCCAACCGCGGCGCGCCCGCCCGTCCCAGGGACGAACGTCCTCAGGCGATCTCCTCGCGGTGGTGGCCCTCGGCCAGCTCGCGGAGCCGGTCGAGGTCGATCGCGTCCGCAGCCGCCTCGGCGACCCGTACCGGCGTGGTCGCGACGAGCGTCGACGACCGGGTGCCTCCCTCGAGCAGCGCGCGCTCGCCGAGCACCGCGCCCGGCCCGACCTCGGCGACGGCGCGCCCGTCGACGTCGACGCGCAGCACGCCGTCGAGCACCAGGAACAGCGCGTCGCCGGGCTCGCCCTGCCGGGTGAGCGTGTCGCCCTCGGCCAGGCGCCGCACGGTCGGCGCCGTGCCGCCGCGCATGATCGTCACCGACAGCTCGTGCTCGAGGGCGCTCTCGACCGGGTGGACGTGGGCCGCGCGGTCCTCGTCGTGCCACGGCGTGCGCGGGCCGAACGCATGGTTCATCCACGTCGCCTGGTCGGTGACGACGCTCTTCGCGACGAGGTCGCCGGACGGCGCGTAGAGCCAGTGGCGCGGGAACGGGCTCGCACCGAGCAGCTCGACGCCCGTCGACCCGTCGGGGTGGACGTCGACCGCCACGGTGGTCCACACGGTCGGCGCCTGCCACCGCACGAACGGCGCGTGCGGCACCGGCCGGGGGAGCGGCACGCCCGTGCGACCGCCCACCGTCTGCACGTACCGGACTCCGCCGTCGGCCAGGGCCTCGGGCTCGCGCCGCAGCACGGGCAGCGAGGCGGCCTGGAACGTGGCACCGACCCCCGCGACCCGGACGGTCGTCGCGCCCATCGCGAGCCCGGTGTCGGGCGTCACGCCGTGCGCGCGGACCTGGCCGTCCTCGACGTCCGCCCAGACGGCGAGGACGTTCGCGAAGCGGAACGCGTCGGCGTCGCGCAGCTCGCGGACCTGGCCGACCCCGTCGAGGTGGTCCGGCGGTGGCGAGTCGTAGTGCGACAGGCGCAGGTCGAAGCCCGCCTTGAGCGGACCGCCGACGGACTCGGACGGGATCCAGGAGATCGTGACGGCCGTCGCCTCGATGCGCATCGTTCCTCCGTGCACGTCGACCGGACGCGCGCCGGGGCGACGCGCGGCCCCCTGCCACCAGGAAAGGGGATCGAGCGCGGCGCCCGATACCCGGATCCCGGCATATCACCCACCCGGGTGGGGGCGCCTCCGGCGGCGTGCGCCTACCGTGTGCCGCATGTCCGAGCCCGCGGCCACGACGGACGACGCGGCGGCGCTCGACGCGGCGATCGGCGCGCTCGAGGCGCAGCGCGCCGTGCTGGGCGACGACGTGGTCGCGACCGCGCTCGGCCCGCTGCTCGAGCGGCGTGCCGCGCTGCAGGCCGCAGGTGGTGGCGCCCGGCGGCTCGTCACGGTCGTGTTCGCCGACCTCGTCGACTTCACCGCGCTGTCCGACGGTCTCGACCCGGAAGACGTGCGCGCCGTGATGGACGACTACTTCGCGCGGTGGCGCGGCGCGATCGAGCGGCACGGCGGCGTGGTCGAGAAGTTCATCGGCGACGCGGTCATGGCCGTGTTCGGGCTCCACGTGTCGCACGAGGACGACGCGGTGCGCGCGGTGCGGGCCGCGGTCGACATGGCGAACCCGGGCGGGTTCGTGGCGGTGGACGGCCGGGTGCTGCACATGCGTGTCGGCATCGACTCGGGCGAGGTCGTCGTGGGGGGCCTCGGTGCGCGCCCGGGCCAGGACTGGGTCGCGGTGGGCCCGACGGTCAACCGTGCGAGCCGCCTCCAGGCCGCCGCGCCGGCCGACGCGGTGCTGATCTCGGCGCACACCCACCGGCTCGTGCGCGGGCTGTTCTCGTTCGAGGCCGTCCCGGGGCTGCTGCTCAAGGGGTTCGCCGAGCCGGTCGACGCGTGGCGCGTGGTGGGCGAGCGTCCCCGGGCCTTCCACCTGGACGCCGACGGGACTCTCGGCGGAGCGGCCGTGCCGACGATCGGCCGCGAGCGGGAGCTCGCGCGGCTGCGCGAGACGCTCGACGACGTCACGGCCGAGGAGCGGATGCGGTTCGTCACGGTCGTGGGTGACGCGGGCGTCGGAAAGTCGCGGCTCGTCTTCGAGCTCGATCGCTGGCTCACCGAGCGGCCCGAGAACACGTGGTGGCTGCGCGGCCGCGCCTCGCCCGGCGACGTCGACCGGCCCCTCGCCCTGCTGAGGGACGTGCTCGCGGGACGGTGCGGCATCGCCGCGTCCGACGCCCCTGCCGTGGTGCGCCGCAAGCTCCGCGCGGGCTTCGCGGCACCGCACCGCCCGCCGGACTCCCTGGCGCCCGAGGACCTGCTGGCGTTCGACGACGCCGTCGTCGACCTCGACGAGCCGCGGGTCCGCGAGGCCGACGTCGTCGGCGCGTGGCTCGGCTTCGCCGGTGCCGTCGGCGCCGGCACCGACCGCGAACCCGAGGCGCTCCGCACGGAGGCGAGCGTGGCCCTCGGGCGCTTCCTGCTGCGCCTGGCGCGGGAGGCGCCGGTCGTCGCTCTGCTCGAGGACCTGCACTGGGCTGACGACGCGTCCCTGCACTGGCTCGACGCCGCGGACGAGGCGCTCCACGACCGGCCGGTCCTCGTGGTCGCGACCGCCCGTCCGAGCCTGCTCGAGCGGCGGCCGCTGTGGGGCGAGGGCCTCGCGCACCACGAGCGGCTCGCGCTCGAGCCGCTGTCGCGGCGACGGTCCCGCGAGCTCGTCGCGCGCGTGCTCGGCGTCGCGGAGCCGCCCGCAGGCCTGGACGCCCTGGTGATCGACCCCGCGGAGGGGAACCCGTTCTTCCTCGGCGAGCTCGTCGCGTGGCTGCGCGAGTCGGGTGCGCTCGTGCGCGACGTGGACGGCCGCTACCTTCTCGACGCGCACCAGGCGGCGCACGTCGCGGTGCCGTCGACCCTGCGCGGGGTGCTGCAGGCGCGCCTCGACGCGCTCGACCCGGCCGCGCGGCGGGTGCTCGAGCACGCCGCAGTCGTGGGCCGCGTGTTCTGGGACGAGGCCGTCGCGGCGCTCGGCGGCGGCGACGTGGACGAGGTGCAGCCGGTGCTCGACGCGCTGCGCGACCGCGAGCTCGTGCGGCGGCGCGCGCGGTCGACGTTCGAGGGGACGGGGGAGTACCTGTTCGCGCACGCGCTGCTCCGCGACGTGGCGTACGACGGGCTGCTGCGCACGCAGCGCGCGCCGGCGCACGCGCGTGCCGCGGCCTGGCTCGTTGCGACCGGTGAGCGCAGCGCGCGCGCGGACGAGCTCGCGGGCGTCGTCGCGGAGCACCTGGAGCTCGCGGGCGACCCCGCCGCCGCGCACTGGTACCTGCGGGCCGGCCGGCTCGCCGCCGCAGTGCACGCCACGGACGAGGCGACGCGGCTGCTGGCCGCGGCCCTCGAGCACGCGCCCGGGGACGACGCCGCCTTCCGGTTCGACGTCACGCTCGAGCGCTGGGCGGTCCACGACCGCAGCGGGGAGCGGGACGCCCAGGTCGCCGACCAGGAGGAGCTCGACGCGCTCGCGGACGCGCTGGGCGCGGACCCCGAACGGCTCGTGCGCCTCGACCTCGCTCGCGCGCGTCGCCGCTTCGAGACCAGCGAGTACGCCGAGTCGGCCCGGCAGGCGGCGTCCGCCGTCGCCGGTGCGACGGGCCTGGCCGACCCCACGCTGCTCGCCGACGCGCTGCTCGCCGAGGGCGCTGCGCTCACCTGGGCCAACGACCGGCAGCGCGCGACGGACCGCCTCACGACGGCGCTCGAGGTCGCCCGGGCGGCGAGCCTGCCCCACGCCGAGGCCGAGACGCTGCGCTACCTGTCGATGGTCGCGATGAACGGCGGCGACTACCCGCGGGCGCTCGAGCTGCTTCGCGACGCGCACGACGTCGCCCGCCGCGCCGGAGACGTCGACCAGCAGACACGGGCCGCGCTGCAGACCGCGCAGCTGACGTACTACCTCGGCCGGTACGCGGAGGCCGTGGACGCGTCGGTGCGCGCGCTGCCGCGCGTCCGCGCGTCCGGCTACCGGTACGCGCTCGCCGTCGCGCTCGGCAACGCGGCGGCGTTCGCGCTCCCCACGGGCCGCTACGCCGAGGCACGCGCCTGGGCCGCCGAGGCGCTCGACCTCGCGACGCGGCTGCACGACGAGGACACGCAGGCCGTCGCCCGGTTCGGCCTCGCGGCGGTCGCGCTGCGCGTCGGTGAGCCGGACGAGGCCCGCTCCGACGCGGCGCTCGCGCTCGAGGCCGGCGCCCGGCTCGACCGCCGGGACCTCGTGGTCGCGGCGCACGGCCTGCTCGCCCTCGCTGCCCTCGATGCCGGCGACACCGATGCCGCGCGGCGCCACGCCTTCGCCGGTGTCGCAGTGACCGGCGACCCTGCCGGCCCGCGCGACCGTGCGGAGAGCCTGCTGCAGTGCGGCTGGGCGTTCGCGGGAGTGGGCGAGCTCGACGGTGTCGCGGACGTGCTGATCGAGGTCGCGCCGCTCGTGGCGGCCGCCGCGGGCCACGTCGGACTCGCGGTCGACGCCGCCGCCCTGGGCGCGCGCTGCGCGCTCGACCGCGGGGACGTGGACGCCGCGGCGAGCGCCGTCGCGGCGGTGGTGGACGCGCTGGACGCGCGCGCCTTCCTCGCGGCGACCCGTCCCGAAGCAGTCGCGGCGGCCTGCGTCGAGGCGCTCGAGCGCGCCGGCGACGACCGCGCGGCACGGGTCCGCTCGACCGCTGCCGAGCTCGCGGACCGCCTGCGCGACGCGCGCCACGAGGCGGCGGCGCGAGCCATCGGCGGCTGACGGTCCGGTCAGCGGCTGACGGTCCGCTCAGCGGGTGGTGAGGATCGGCCGGTGCGGCGCCGGCAGCACGGGGCTCGGCGTGGGCACCGCCTTCACGAGCTCGCCGACGAGCGCGCGCCAGCACCGGTCGGCGTCGCGCAGGTGCCGCTCGACGTCGTCCGGCGTCACGTGCCCGGTCCCGCCGACCCCGCCGGCGGCGTCCAGCGCGTCGAGCCCCCGACCGAGCAGGCGGACGCCGACGCGGTAGTTCGCGGAGTCGCGGCGGTGGTCGGGAGTCAGCACCTCGAGCGTCGCGGCGGCGTCGTGGAACAGCGCGCGCACGAGCGCGACGGCGGGCGCGACCTCGGTGGGGGAGAGCCGCCGCGCCTCGTCCGCGACCGCGGTGACGACCGTCGTCTCGGTCAGCCGACGCACCGTGCTCGGGAGTGCCTCGACGTCGAGCCGCATCGCGAGCAGCAGCACCACGGTGCGGCCGAGCACGGTTTCGCGCCGGTCGCGCTCGATCTGGCGGCGCGTGCTGGCGCGCTGCACCTCCTCCTCCGCGCGGAGCGCGGCGGCGTGGCGTTCCCGGTCGGCACGCTCGGCGTCCAGTCGCGCCTGGGTCGCGCTGCGCGAGATGAGCTCGGTGGCCGTCCGGACCCGCTGCTCGGCGTCCAGCTCGGCGCGCTGCACGACGTCCCGGGCGGCCCGGTTGAGGGGCGCGACGTAGCCGGAGTCGGTGTAGCCGAACAGCGCGACGTGGTGCTCGTCGGCCCAGAGCACGGCCGTCTTGGTGTAGCCCGAGCGCGAGTAGACCGCCGCCGTGCGGCCCGCCGCCGCGGCGTGCAGGCGCTCGACGGTCGGGCGGTCCACGGGCCCGCGGCGGCGCTCGACCGAGCCGACGAAGCTCGACCCCTCGACGTCGACGCCCGACGGCGCGTCCGGGTCGGACGCGCGGACGTCGGTGCGGTTCAGGACGGCACGCGCGTGACGCTCGGCGAGCCGCTCCGCGACGCGCCACTGCGGGTCCTTGCCCACCGCGCTCACGGCCACCCCCTCTGCCGGACGCATGCCTCGCTGCAGACGCTACGAGCGATGCGCAGCGGGCCGCGCGGACCGAACAGGTGATCGGCCCGTGCGTCGTCGCCCGTTCGCGCGACGTGGTGCGGGTGAACTCCGGCGGCCGGACCCGCTGACGAGGGGCCGCCGCGTCAGGGCGTGGCCGACGAGCGCGCGCTGATCCGGTTCCACGCGGCCTCGTACTCCGACGCGATGCGCGCGATCCGCGGCGCGTGGGCGGCACTCGCGGTCGCGGTCGTCAGCACCGAGAACGAGTCGTCGTTCTGGTTCAGGCCGCCGAAGGTCCAGTTGTGCGAGCCGTCCAGCACGACGGTCTGCCCCCGCTTGCCGAGATACGTGACGCCCCGCGCGACGGTGAACTTCGTGTGCAGCATCGAGACGTACCGGAGCGGGACGCCGGCGGCCGTCATGGCCCTCACCGCGCTGCGCGGGCTCTCGTAGGAGAGGTTGCGCCCGACGACCACCCGCACCGAGCAGCCCTCAGCACGCAGCCGGCCGAGCTGCGGTGCGAGCGCACGTGCCCGGGAGGGCGTGATCGCGAACTGCGCGACCTCGATGCGGCACCCGGGCGCGCCGCGCAGCTGGGCGAGCCGCGCGGCCACGGGGTCGGGGCCGTCGGGCCGCTGGAGGAACTCGACCGTCAGCCCGCGCCCCGAGTCGGTCGAGACGGTGGTGAGGTCGGGCTTGGGACCGCAGGTCTTCGTCGCCGCGCAGCCCCGCAGGTAGGCGAACCGGCTGGTGTACGCCGCCGCGAGCCGCTGGTCGCGGTGGTGGATGCGGTTGGCCTGCCAGTCCCACTGGAGCTGCCCGGTCGACCAGTTCGCGGAGCCGAGCACGACGACAGGGTCCTTCCCCTTCGCCCACAGGGTGTCGGAGACGACGACCGCCTTCTCGTGCATCACGCCCGCGCGGTCCTGGCAGCCGCCGGCGCATCCAGTCACCGTGAAACCGTGTCGTCGGAGCGCCGCGATCCGCGCCGCGCCGTTGCGATTGCCGTCGACGAGGAACGACACGCTCACCTTGCGGGTCCGGTGCACGTAGTCGAGCGCACGCAGGATCCGCTTGACCTGCGGGTCGCCGGGCGTCACCAGGTAGAGCTCGATCGTGATGGTGGATCGCGGTGCCGCGGCGCAGAACGCGTTGACGAGCCGGTTCGACAGCTCGGTTCCGGGGCCGTACGACGTCGTGACGACGAGCTCGACGCCGTCCACCGGTGGCCGTCCGGCAGGGCACGGGTCGGGCTGGGGTGCCCGCTTGGCCGGGACGGCCCGCCGCGCGGTCTTCTTCTTCGCCGCCGTGGACGCGGCGGCCGGGTGCTTCGGCTTGGCCACCGCGGCGGAGGCGCCGCTCGGCTGCGCGAGCGCGAGGGTGGCGCAGAGACCGGCGGCGACGGCGACGGCCGAGGCGCGACGGAGGGAACGCGCCCAGCGGCGTTCGGCGAGCATGACTGACTCCTACGAGCGGTGAGGTCGCTCGGGAGCTGCGACACGCGTATCCATTGAACGGCATGCGGGCGTGCGCACCTGACCGGCGGGCGCTGTGACCTTGCCGACGTCCGGGCGATCTCCAGCGTGACGCCTTCGCGGCGCTCGGTCGTGGGGCGAACGTCCCGCGGCGTGCGCGCCGGCCGAGCACCCGCCGGCCGAGCACCCTCCGGCCGAGCACCCGCCGGCCGAGCACCCTCCGGCCGAGCACCCTCCGGCGGTCAGCGGCCGAGAGCCGGGGCGAGGCCCGCCCAGAGCTGGGGCGCGAGCGTCTGCGCGTACGTCGCGGTCAGGTGGTGGTTGTCGCGCGAGACCGGGATGCCGCCGATGGCCGCCGGGCACCACGTCGTGGTGCACACGTACCGCGTGAAGCTGAGGAGCCGGATGTGGCCCTGCGAGTGCTTCACCGCCGCGATCTGGGGGTCGGTGTACCGGAACGCCTTCGCGCGCGGCGTGCCGCACGAGGTCCACGACGCGGTGCTCCCGTGGTGGCGGGCCAGGCAGGTGTTCCGCTCGGTGACCGGGTGCGGCGCGTCGCGGATGACGATCACCGGGATCCCCGTGCGCAGGACCGGCTTCCAGGCGGAGACGAGCCCGTTCGTCATGTACGTCAGTCGGGACTCGCCGCGTGGGGTCTTCATCACCTCGGCGGCGAACGCCGAGGTGACCACGGCGTCGTACCTGCCGGCGTGCTTCCTCACGTACGCCGTCACGCGGTGGGCCCACGTCGCGCAGGACGCCTCTGCCGCCCGGGTGTGCTCCTTCGGCAGCGCGTAGGACCACTGGCACCCGCCCTTGAGGTAGGCGTCGTACGTCAGCTTGCCCTCGGCGGCGAGGCGGTCGAACGCGCGCAGGTACATGCGCGCGTGGCTGTCGCCGAGGAGCAGCACGCGCGGGACGCCCGCGCGCGGCTCCTGCACCGAGCGGCAGGCCACCAGCCGGCTGTCACCGCGCTTGAGGAAGCACGGCGCCGTCGTCCAGTCGCGGGCTGCCGCCGCGGGGCTGAGCACGAGGGTGCGGATCAGCCTCGCGCACGTAGCCTGGCGCGCGCGGACCATCGAGCCGGCACCGAGGCACTGAGCTCGTGTCACGGAGGGCGCGGTGGCGGTCGCGGCCGTCGTCGTCGGGGAGGCGGTCGTGGCGACCGCCACGGGGGTGACCGCCGCTCGCGACGGAGCGCCGGGCTTCGACGGCGACAGGGCGCAGCCGGTGACGGTCAGCGTCAGCGCCGCGGCACCGGCCACCAGGACGTGAGCGAGACGCATGTCGAGCTTCCCCTCGGTGGCGCAGGTCCCACGGTACGCACGCACTCGTGCGTCCCGCGCGTCTGCCCGGGAGCCGCCCGTGGCTGGAGCGGTCCGGAGGGGTGCCCCGAGTGGGATTCGAACCCACACTGGATCGGGTTTGAGCCGAACGCCTCTGCCGGTTGGGCTATCGGGGCCAGGGCCCCAGGATAGTGGGCGCTCCCGACGGGGCTGCTGACGTCTCGCCGCCGCGCGCGACGCCGCCAGCGGTGCGAACCTGCTGGCCATGCGAGCCATCACGTACTCCCGCTACGGCGACGTCGACGTCCTCGAGCTGACCGAGCAGCCCGACCCCAAGGTCGGACCCGACACGGTGCTCGTGCGGGTGCGGGCCGCCTCCGTCAACCCGGTCGACTGGAAGGCCCGGCAGGGCCATCTCGACCGGATCATGGACGTCGAGTTCCCGGTCGTCCCGGGCTGGGACGTGGCGGGCGTCGTCGAGCGGCCCGGCCTCGACACCCCCGAGCTCGCACCCGGCGACGAGGTGTTCGGTTACGTCCGCAAGGACTGGCTGCACGGCGGGACGTTCGCCGAGCTCGTGGCCGCGCCGGTGCGCACGCTGGCTCGCAAGCCCGCGTCGCTCTCGTTCGAGGAGGCCGCGGCCGTGCCGCTCGCCGGGCTGACCGCGCTCCAGACGGTGCGCCGCGCGGCGGTGCGCGAGGGCCAGACGGTGCTGGTGCACGCCGCGTCCGGCGGTGTCGGCGGGTTCGCCGTGCAGATCGCGCGGGCGGCTGGCGCGCGCGTCATCGGCACGGCGTCGGCCACGAACCACGAGTACTTGCGGAGTCGCGGCGTGGAGCCCGTCGAGTACGGCGAGGGCGAGGTCGAGCGGGTGCGCGCGCTCGCGCCCGACGGCGTCGACGTGATCCTCCACTACGGCGGCGCGAACGCCGTCGCGGACGCGCCCCGGCTGCTCGCGCCCGGCGGCACGATCGCGTCGATCCTGGACGCGAAGGCGCGTGACGAGCTGGGCGGCCAGTACGTGTGGGTGCGGCCCGACTCGGACGACCTGACCGAGCTCGCGCGCATGATCGACGCCGGCCAGGTGGCGGTCGACGTCGCCGCCGTGCTCGACCTCGCCGACGCCCGTGAGGCGCACCGGCTGAGCGAGACGGGCCATCCGCGGGGCAAGGTCGTCGTCCGCGTCTGACGTGCTGCGCCCGACCTGCGTTCCAGGCCGTCAGCAGGGGCTCCGGGGCCGTTACGCTGTGCAGCGTGACGACGGACGACGCAAGCGCCCCCGACGAGTCGACCCCGCTCGAGCTGCCCACCGAGGCGCCCGCGGCCGAGGAGCCGAGGCCCGCGCGGCCCGCTCGTCGTGCGGTCGTCGTCGAGGACGAGGCCCTCATCCGCATGGACGTCGTCGAGACGCTGCGGGACGCCGGGTTCGACGTCGTCGGCGAGGCCGCCGACGGCGAGCAGGCGGTCGCGCTCGCCACCGAGCTCAAGCCCGACGTCGTCGTGATGGACGTCAAGATGCCGGTGCTCGACGGCATCTCGGCGGCGGAGCGGATCGGCAAGGCGCACCTCGCGCCGGTCGTCCTCCTCACGGCGTTCAGCCAGACGGAGCTCGTCGAGCGCGCGCGCGACGCGGGCGCGATGGCCTACGTGGTCAAGCCGTTCAGCCCCGCCGACCTGCTTCCTGCCGTCGAGATCGCGATCTCGCGGTACGCGCAGATCTCGGCGCTCGAGTCCGAGGTCGCGGACCTCGCCGAGCGGTTCGAGACGCGCAAGCGCGTGGACCGCGCCAAGGGCCTGCTCATGACGAAGATGGGTCTGACCGAGCCCGAGTCGTTCCGGTGGATCCAGAAGACGTCGATGGACCGTCGCCTCACGATGCGTGAGGTCGCCGACGCGGTCATCGAGCAGGTCGGCGGCGGCTCCTGACGCACCGCCCCGCCTGACGGCCGCGCAGCCGCCGTCACGTGTGCTCGACGTCGACGACGAGCGCGCGGTGGTCCGAGATCCCCGTGTCGACCGCGCGGCCGGGCCCGATCGCATGCAGGTTCCCCTCGACCAGCACGTGGTCGATCTGGCGCCGCGGGTGCTCGACGGGAAACGTCGGGGTCGTGACGAGCGGCCGCATGCCCGTCAACCGCGCCGGCTCGGCGCCGACCAGGTTCAGGTCGCCCATCAGCACGAGCGGTCGCGGGCGCGACGACACCCGTCCGTGCAGGTCGACGAGCTGCCGCTGGACCCAGCCGGGGATCACCGTGAGGTGCGTGCCGACGACGGTCGTCGGACCGCCCGGCGCGTCGATCTCGGCGACCAGCGCCGCGCGCGGCTCGTCGCGGGCGAGCGACCACCAGCGCTTGCCGGTCCAGCGCACGGGCGTCAGCCGGTTGCGCATCGAGAGCGTCAGGACGCTCCATTCGCGCACGGGGTAGCGCGACAGCAGAGCGATGCCGTAGGTGGCCGACGCGGGCTGCGAGTGGTCGCTCACCGCGGTCCACAGGCCGGGGTGCCCGCGGAGCGTCGCGGCGAACCGGTGGTCGGTGGCGCCCATCGCCTCGGCGGCGATCTCGGTCAGGTCGGCGCCGTGCGACCGTTGCTGGTCGCGGTCGACCTCCTGGAGCGCGAGCACGTCGGCGTCGAGCCCGCGGACGGCCTCGGCGTACCGGTCGAGGTCGACCCGGCCGTCTCGCAGCGAGCGGCCGTGGAGGATGTTGAACGTCGCGATCCGCACCCTTGCGATCCTGCCGTCCGCCCTGCGGGTCCGCGCGCCGGGGTGCACGATCGTCGGCATGACCAGCGACGCAGCACCGTCGACGCCCGCGGCCGCCGACCCGGAGCCTGTGGCGTCCTCGCTGGGCGCCGCGCCCCGTGGGGCTGCCGAGCGGTCGGCGCGTCACGACGAGCGGGCGGCGCTGCACGACGCGCTGCGCCTGGTCGCCGTCGCGCTCACCGACGCCGGGCTCCCGTTCGCGCTGGTGGGCGGCTACGCGGCATGGGCGCGCGGCGCCTCGGAGCCGAGCCACGACGTCGACTTCGCGATCCTCGAGGAGGACGTGGCGCGTGCGCAGGAGGCGATCACCGCGGCCGGCCTCGAGCTGCACGACCCGCCCGAGAACTGGCTCTTCAAGGCGTACCACCAGGGCGCGCTCGTCGACGTCCTGTTCCGCATGGTCGGCGAGCCCGTGACGCGTGAGCTGCTCGCGTCGACCGACGAGATCGAGGTGCTCGCCGTCCGGATGCCGGTGCTCGACGCGACGGCGATCGTCTCGGCCAAGCTGCGCGTGCTGGGCGAGCACGCGTGCGACTTCAGCCGGCTGCTCGGCATCGTCCGGGCCGTCCGCGAGCAGCTGGACTGGCCGCGCGTGCGCGACGAGGTCGGCGCGAACCCGTACGCGAGGGCGTTCCTCTACCTGGCCGACGAGCTCGGCATCGCGGACCGGGACGGTTCGGGCGAACGGGTCGCGGCCGGCGGGGACGTCGGCGCCCAGGCCTGAGGCGGTCGCGCACCGTCCCTCAGCGCGAGGGGCCGTGACACCAGACAGGGGGTGTGTTGACTCCCAGCGGCTGGGCCATGATCGGGGTCGGCGTCGTCGTGGGCAGCGATCGGCGTCACCCCGACCGGATCCCCTCGTCCCGTCCGGAGGTTCTCGCCGTGCGCCCTGGTGTGCTCGTTCGTCCTGCCCGACCCGATGATCTCGACGACCTCGTCGACCTGTGCCTGGAGGCGCGCGGCGAGGCCGCGGTCGGCTCCCAGCTCTGCACGGACGCGACGGACCGCCTGCGCGACCAGATCGGCGTCCTGGTCGGCCTTCCGACGGGCCGCGTCCTGATCGGCCAGCTGGACGACGAGCCGGCGGGCTTCCTGCTCGCCCGCGTGGTCGAGCCGGGGCTGTTCCTCGACGTGACCAGCCTCGGCATCGAGGCCGTCTACGTGCGGGCCGGCGCGCGACGCCGGGGCCTCGGCCACGCGCTGCTCGGCGGCGCGGTCGCGGCGGCCGAGGAGGCCGGCGCCACCGAGCTGTACGCGGCGCCGATCCCCGGCGCACGCGGCATGCACCGGTTCCTCGCCCGGCTCGGCTTCGCACCCGCGGCGTCGCACCGCGTCGTGACGACCGCGGCGCTCCAGCGCCGGCTCGCGCACGAGCACGCGGCGGCGGCGGCCCAGGGACGGCGCAGCGCGCCCCGCGGCCTCGAGGACCTCATCGCGCGCCGCCGGCAGGCTCGCGAGGGCCGCGTCCGGCACGACGAGGTGCCGGCGGGTGCCGATCAGCGCGCGTCGATCAGCATGCAGGTCAACCGCGCGGTGCAGAGCCGGCGGCCGTCGGCGTCCTCGACGACCACCTGGTAGCTCGCGAGGCTCGAGCCGAGGTGCACCGCCTCGGCGGTGCCCGTCACCACGCCCGAGCGCGTCGACCGGTGGTGGGTCGCGTTGAGCTCGATGCCGACAGCCGCGCGCCCCGGTCCGGCGTGCACGGTCGCGGCGTACGAGCCGAGCGTCTCGGCCAGCACCGCGGACGCGCCGCCGTGCAGGAGCCCGTACGGCTGCGTGTTGCCCTCGACGGGCATGGTGGCGACCGCGCGCCGCGCGGACACCTCGACGAGCTCGATGCCCATGCGCTCGAGCAGGGTGCCCTCGATCGAGGGCGCGGACGCGGCGGGGGTCGTGTCGGACATGGCAGCTAGGTTGTCACCGTGAGCGTCGCAGCCCCCACAGACTTGCCGTCCGACACGCCCCGACTCCTCCTGATCGACGGCCACTCGATGGCGTACCGCGCGTTCTTCGCGCTCCCGGTCGACAAGTTCGCGACGTCCACGGGCCAGCCCACCAACGCGGTCTTCGGCTTCACGTCGATGCTCGCCAACCTGCTGCGCGACGAGGCGCCGACGCACGTCGCGGTCGCGTTCGACGTCGGTCGCACGACGTTCCGCACCGAGCAGTACGAGGCGTACAAGGGCACGCGCGACGTGACGCCCGAGCCTTTCCGCGGCCAGGTCCCGATCATCAAGCAGCTGCTCGAGACGCTCCACATCCCGGCGATCGAGAAGCCGCACTTCGAGGCGGACGACATCCTCGCCACGCTCGCCGCGCAGGCGCGCGCGCAGGGCATGCAGGTGCTGATCTGCACCGGCGACCGCGACGCGTTCCAGCTCGTCAACGACGACGTCACGGTGCTCTACCCGGTCAAGGGCGTCTCGGAGCTCGCACGCATGACGCCGGACGCCGTCGAGGCGAAGTACGGCGTGCGGCCCGAGCGCTACCCCGACCTGGCGGCGCTCGTCGGCGAGACGAGCGACAACCTCCCGGGCATCCCGGGCGTCGGCCCGAAGACGGCGGCGAAGTGGATCGGTCAGTACGACGGGCTCGACGGCGTCGTCGCGCACGCCGGCGACGTTCCCGGCAAGGCGGGGGAGGCGCTGCGCGAGAACCTCGAGCAGGTCCAGCTCAACCGCCGGCTGAACGCGCTCGTCGCCGATCTGGACCTCCCCCTGGGCCCCGAGGACCTGGCGGCGCGGCCGTGGGACCGGCAGGAGCTGCACACGCTGCTCGACGAGCTCGAGTTCCGGACGCTGCGCGACCGTCTGTTCGCGATGCTGCCCGACGAGGGCGAGGAGTCGTCCGCCGCGGTCGCCGCCTCGGCGCTCGAGCTCGCGGTGCTCGCGGAGGGCGAGCTGGGCGCGTGGCTGGCCGGGCGGTCCACCGGCCTGCTCGGGCTCGACGTGCGTGGCGCGGGCCGACCGGCCGCCGGCGACGCGTGGGGTGTCGCGATCGCCGACGCCGCGGGTCAGGCCGCCGTGTTCGACCTCGCCGAGATCGCGCCGGCCGACGAGCGGGCGCTGGCCGACTGGCTCGCGGACGCCGCGGCGCCGAAGGTGGTGCACGCGTCGAAGGAGGCCTGGCACGCGCTGCACGGCCGCGGTCTGCCGCTCGACGGCGTCACGTTCGACACCGAGCTCGCCGCGTACCTGTGCCAGCCCGACCGGCGCGCGTACGACCTGAGCGACCTGGCGATCGGCTACCTCCGTCGCGAGCTCGGCGCGGGCGATGCGCAGGGCGAGGGGCAGGGCGCCTTCGACCTCGAGCTCGACAGGACGGACGAGGGCCGCCGGGCTGCGGTGCGTGCCTCGGCCGTCCGGGACCTGGCGGACGTTCTCACGGCTGAGCTCGGCGACCGCGGCGCGACCGCGCTGCTGTCCGACCTCGAGCTGCCGCTCGTCGACGTGCTGGCGCGGCTCGAGCAGGCCGGCATCGCGATCGACGTCGACTACCTCACGGGCCTCGAGAAGTCGTTCGACGCACAGGTGCAGGACGCGGCGGCCGAGGCCTACGCGGTCATCGGCCGCGAGGTGAACCTCGGCTCGCCCAAGCAGCTCCAGGAGGTGCTGTTCGACCAGCTCGGCATGCCGAAGACCAAGCGCATCAAGACGGGCTACACGACGGACGCGGCGGCGCTCACCGACCTCTTCGCGCGCACGCAGCACCCGTTCCTCGAGCACCTGCTCGCGCACCGCGACGCCATCCGGCTGCGCCAGACCGTCGAGGGACTCCTCCGGTCGGTGGGCGCCGACGGCCGCATCCACACCACGTTCCAGCAGACCATCGCCGCGACCGGCCGGCTGTCGTCCGCCGACCCCAACCTGCAGAACATCCCGATGCGCACCGACGCAGGCCGGCAGATCCGACGCGCGTTCGTGGTCGGCGCCGACTACGAGACGCTGCTGACGGCGGACTACTCGCAGATCGAGATGCGGATCATGGCGCACCTGTCGGGTGACGAGGGGCTCATCGAGGCGTTCCGGTCCGGCGAGGACCTGCACAGCTACGTGGGCTCGCGCGTGTTCGGCGTCCCGACAGACGAGGTCACGGCCGCGCAGCGGTCGAAGATCAAGGCGATGAGCTACGGCCTCGCCTACGGGCTCTCGGCCTACGGCCTGTCCCAGCAGCTCTCGATCGAGGTCGGCGAGGCGTCGGCACTGATGCAGGACTACTTCTCGCGGTTCGGCGGCGTGCGCGAGTACCTGACGGGCGTCGTCGACCAGGCCCGCGCCACGGGCTACACCGCGACGATCCTGGGCCGGCGCCGCTACCTGCCGGACCTGGTCAGCGACAACCGGATCCGTCGCGAGGCGGCCGAGCGCATGGCGCTCAACGCCCCGATCCAGGGCAGCGCGGCCGACCTCATCAAGCTCGCGATGCTCGGCGTCGACCGTGAGCTGCGCCGCCGAGGGCTCGCGTCACGGATGCTGCTCCAGGTGCACGACGAGCTCGTGCTCGAGGTCGCCGCGGGGGAGCGCACCGAGGTCGAGGAGCTCGTGCGCGAGCAGATGGGCCACGCGGGCGACGGCCTGCCGGACGGCCCGCTGTCGGTCCCGCTCGACGTGTCGGTGGGCGTCGGGGGCAGCTGGCACGACGCGGGGCACTGACCGGGATGACTCAGCCCGGGAGGTGGCTGACGAAGATCGCCGTCCCCGGCAGGCGCGCCCCGCGCACCGGTCCCCAGCCGCCCCAGATGCGGTCGTGCCCCGCGGGCCACTCGGGCTCGACGAGCCGGTCGAGCACGAACCCGGCGGAGGCGAGCTCGCCGACGACGTCGCCCAGCGTCCGGTGGTACTCGGCGTAGAGCACCGCGCCGGACGCCGCCAGCTCGACGTACGGCCGACGGTCGAAGTACGACCGCGTCACGACGAGGCCGCCCTCGCCCGGGTCGTCCGGGAAGGCCCATCGCACGGGGTGCGTCACCGCGAACACCCATCGGCCGCCGGGCCGCAGCACGCGCGCGACCTCCCGGTGGACACGCGCGGTGTCCGGCACGAACGGCAGCGCGCCGTACGCGGTGAATGCCACGTCGAACGAGCCGGACGCGAACGGGAGGGCCCGCGCGTCCGCCTGCACCGCGGGCGTCCGCAGCCCCGTCGCGGCGTCGTAGCGGCGCGCGGCCCGCAGCATGCCGGCCGACACGTCGGTCGCCACCGCCGCGACGCCCTCGCCGACGAGCCACCGCGAGCACTGCGCCGCGCCTGCGCCGATCTCGAGCACGCGCGCGCCGGAGACGTCGCCCAGCAGGCGCGCGTCCTGCTCACGCAGCCCCTCGGGGCACCAGCAGAAGTCGGCCGGGCCGAGGAACTCGCCGTGCTCAGCGAGGTACTCCTCGGCGTTGGCGTCCCACCAGCGCCGGCCCGCGGCGCCACCCGCGGCGTGCGGCACGTCGCGATAGCCGGCCTCGGCGAGCGGCTCGTCGGTGGGGTTCGTCATACCCGCATTGTCGTCGGTGACCTGGGACGGAAGGCTCAGCGCGAGCCGCTCGCGTCGCTAGGGTGGACGTACGGCTGCCCGAAGGTGCGCGCCGAGCCCGTGCCGCGCCCATCGTTGAAGGAGCCATCCCGTGCGAGTCGGTCTGCTCACCGGCGGGGGAGACGTCCCCGGCCTGAATGCCGCGATCCGTGCCGTCGTCAAGCGCGGCGAGGGCGAGTTCGGGCACTCGATCGTCGGGTTCCGCAACGGCTGGCGCGGCGTCGTCGACGGGCTGTCGGTGCCGCTCAGCCGGCAGCACATCCGCAACGTCCTGCCGCTGGGCGGCACGCTCCTGGGCACCGCGCGATTCCACCCGCACTCCAAGGACGGCGGCCTGGACGCGGTGCTGTCGACGCTCGAGGCCGAGCGGATCGAGGCCCTGATCTGCATCGGCGGCGACGGCACGCTGCACGCGGCCCAGAAGGTCGCCGAGGCGGGCGTCCGCATCGTCGCGATCCCCAAGACCATCGACAACGACGTGTGGGGCACCGACGCGTCGATCGGCTTCGACACCGCGGTGACGATAGCGACGGAGGCCATCGACCGCATCCACACGACGGCCGAGAGCCATGACCGCGTGATGATCGTCGAGGTCATGGGCCGCGACGCGGGCTGGATCGCGACGACCTCCGGCATCGCGGGCGGCGCGGAGATCGTGCTGGCGCCCGAGGCGCCCTTCGACATCGACCGGATCGTCAAGTTCCTCAAGCACCGCCACCGTGCGCACGCGAGCTTCTCGATCGTGGTCGTCGCGGAGGGTGCCGTGCCGGCGCCGGGCACCGCGATGCACTACGAGACGCAGCGCGGTCAGTTCGGCGAGGTCGTCGCGGGCGCGATCGGCGAGCGCCTCAAGGCCGAGATCGAGTCGCGCACGGGCTTCGACACGCGCGTCACGGTGCTCGGTCACGTGCAGCGCGGCGGCACGCCCACGGCGCAGGACCGCATCCTCGGCTCGCGGTTCGGCGTCGCGGCGATCGACGCGATCACGTCCGGTCAGTCGAACGTCATGACGGCCCTGCGGGGCGAGCGCGTCGAGCTGGTGCCGCTCGAGGAGGTCGCCGGCAAGGTCAAGCGCGTGCCGGACGACCTGCTCGCCGTCGCGCGCGCCCTCGCCTGACGGGCCGGCGCGCGGCTCGCGGCGGGTGCCCGTCACCCCGGGGCGCGCTTTGACCCTCCCGCTGCCCGACCGTTAGGCTGGCCGACGGTGTCGCGTGCCTTCGGCCGTGCCCGTGGTCATCCCGGGAGTGATCCCGAGGTGGTCGTCCGCCGGTGGAGTTCCCGCCGGCGGCCGCTCTCACGGGGCCTCGGGGCCGGCACCGAGAATCGCACACCACCCCGTGCAGCGTCGGCACCTGCCGTCCGGCACGTCACTTGTCCGTCCTACTTCCTGTCCGCAACGGAGCCCATCCCTACATGAGCATCTCCACCCCCGCGAAGCCCGCCACCCCGCAGGTCGCGGTCAACGACATCGGTTCGGCCGAGGACTTCCTCGCCGCGATCGACGCCACCATCAAGTACTTCAACGATGGCGACATCGTCGAGGGCACCATCGTCAAGGTCGACCGCGACGAGGTCCTGCTCGACATCGGCTACAAGACCGAGGGCGTCATCCCCTCCCGCGAGCTGTCCATCAAGCACGACGTGGACCCCGGTGAGGTCGTCAAGGTCGGCGACGCGGTCGAGGCCCTTGTCCTCCAGAAGGAGGACAAGGAGGGTCGGCTGATCCTGTCGAAGAAGCGTGCGCAGTACGAGCGCGCGTGGGGCACGATCGAGAAGATCAAGGAGGAGGACGGCGTCGTCACCGGCACCGTCATCGAGGTCGTCAAGGGCGGCCTCATCCTCGACATCGGTCTGCGCGGCTTCCTGCCCGCCTCGCTCGTCGAGATGCGTCGTGTGCGCGACCTCCAGCCGTACGTCGGCAAGGAGATCGAGGCCAAGATCATCGAGCTCGACAAGAACCGCAACAACGTCGTGCTGTCGCGTCGTGCGTGGCTCGAGCAGACGCAGTCGGAGGTCCGCTCGACCTTCCTGCAGACGCTCCAGAAGGGCCAGGTCCGGCCCGGTGTCGTGTCGTCGATCGTCAACTTCGGTGCGTTCGTCGACCTGGGCGGCGTGGACGGCCTCGTGCACGTCTCCGAGCTGTCCTGGAAGCACATCGACCACCCGTCCGAGGTCGTCGAGGTCGGCCAGGAGGTCACGGTCGAGGTCCTCGACGTCGACTTCGACCGCGAGCGGGTCTCGCTGTCGCTGAAGGCGACGCAGGAGGACCCGTGGCAGGCGTTCGCCCGGACGCACGCCATCGGCCAGGTCGTCCCCGGCAAGGTCACCAAGCTCGTCCCGTTCGGTGCGTTCGTGCGCGTCGAGGACGGCATCGAGGGCCTGGTCCACATCTCGGAGCTGGCCGTGCGCCACGTCGAGATCCCGGAGCAGGTCGTGCAGGTCGGCGACGACGTGTTCGTCAAGGTCATCGACATCGACCTCGAGCGTCGCCGCATCTCGCTGTCGCTCAAGCAGGCCAACGAGGGCTTCGACCCGGCCTCGGAGGACTTCGACCCCGCGCTGTACGGCATGGCGGCCGAGTACGACGACCAGGGCAACTACAAGTACCCCGAGGGCTTCGACCCGACGACGAACGAGTGGCTCGAGGGCTACGAGTCGCAGCGCGAGACGTGGGAGGCCCAGTACGCGGCCGCGCACGAGCGCTGGGAGGCGCACCGCAAGCAGGTCTCGGAGGCCGCGAAGGCGGACGCCGAGGCGGCCACGAGCGGCGAGAGCAGTGGCGTGGGCGGCGGCGCCGTGCCGTCGACCTACTCGTCGTCGACCGAGGAGGCCACCGGCACCCTCGCGTCGGACGAGGCGCTCGCGGCGCTCCGCGAGAAGCTCACCGGCAACTGAGCCTCGGCTCACCGCTGGTCCACGACGGGCCGGTCACCTTCGGGTGACCGGCCCGTCGGCGTCCCCGCGGGCCCCACGCACGCGAGGCCCTGGCGTCCGACGCGTCCGCCGCCCGTGACGTCGGACGCGCGCCCGTACCCGGCCTCCGGGGCGCGGAGCGACGCGGGAACGCACGACGTCGCGCCGGGGCGGCGGCCCTCCGGCAGGATGGTCGGGTGCAACGCATCGGACTGACAGGTGGCATCGCGAGCGGCAAGTCGGTCGCCGCGCGCCGGCTCGCGGAGCTCGGCGCGGTCGTGATCGACGCGGACCAGCTCGCGCGCGAGGCGGTCCAGCCGGGCTCGGTCGGGCTCGACGCGGTCGTCGAGGAGTTCGGCGAGGACGTGCTGACGGCCGACGGCGAGCTCGATCGCGCGCACCTCGCGTCGCTGGTGTTCCACGACGACGCGCGCCGCGCACGGCTGGACGCGATCGTGCACCCGGTGGTGCGGCGGCTCGCCGCCGAGCGCGAGGCGAAGGCCGGGGCGTCCGACCCGGGTGCCGTCGTGGTGCACGACATCCCGCTGCTCGTCGAGACGGGGCAGCACGACGACTTCCACGTGCTCGTCGTGGTGCATGCGCCGGCGGTGCTGCGCGTCGAGCGCCTCGTGCGGCTGCGCGGGCTCACGCGCCACGACGCCGAGGCGCGCGTCGCGGCGCAGGCGGACGACGAGACGCGGCTCGCCGCGGCGGACGTGGTGCTGGACGGGACGGGCAGCGAGGCCGAGCTCCGCGAGCAGGTCGACGCGCTCTGGGACCGGCTCGCGGTCGAACGGGCCGACGAGATCGAGGCCGAAGCCCCTTGACGCGAGGGTGGTCGGGCTGCTCCCCTCGGGTGAAAGTTCGACCGCTCACGAAACTGTCGGTGGTTCCTTGCCGATCCAGTGCCCCGAGGGCGGATACGCGTTCGGGGTACGACCGGCGAAGGAGCTGGAGCATGACGCGCGGTGGGCAGACGGGCCTTGCGCCCGCGGTGGGTTCAGGCTGGGCGGTGCGTCCGTCGCAGTCGAAGGCGTCCGTGTCGATCGCGACGGAGCTGCCGTTGACTCGCATGCTCGAGATCGCTCAGCTGGCGGCGCGTCGCGTCGACGACACGAAGGCGCGCATCCAGGTCGGTGAGCGGGGTGCGGTGCGCATGGAGCTCCTCGTGCGCGACCTCGTGAAGGGCGAGGACGAGGAGCTGATGCGGTTCGAGGTGGCGGTCGAGCGTGCCGCGGGCCGGACCACGGCGCGCAGCACGATCCTCACCTACACGGTGAAGGACGGCGGCATCGGCGGCCTCGTGCCGGTGGTGCACCGCAAGCTCGCGGGGTTCTCGGCCTACGAGAACTTCATGAAGGTGTACGGCCAGCTGGCCGAGGCGGAGGACCGCGGCGCCTGGGTGTCGCACAACTCCGGCAAGTGACGTCCCCCCGGGGCGACCGCCCCGGGTCCGCGTGTCAGTGGTGCCACGTACGGTGGTGGCATGCGCCCTGTCACCGAGCTCCAGCGGACCGTCGCGCCGTTCGAGGTCATCTCCGAGTACACGCCGTCGGGGGACCAGCCGCAGGCGATCGCCGAGCTGGCGGCGCGCGTGAACGCAGGCGAGAAGGACGTCGTGCTGCTCGGCGCGACCGGCACCGGCAAGTCGGCCACGACGGCGTGGCTCATCGAGCAGGTGCAGCGCCCGACGCTCGTCATGGCGCCGAACAAGACGCTTGCCGCGCAGCTCGCGACCGAGTTCCGTGAGCTCCTGCCGAACAACGCGGTCGAGTACTTCGTCTCGTACTACGACTACTACCAGCCCGAGGCGTACATCGCGCAGACGGACACCTACATCGAGAAGGACTCGTCGATCAACGACGAGGTCGAGCGGCTGCGGCACTCGGCCACGAGCTCGCTGCTGACCCGGCGGGACGTCGTCGTGGTCGCGTCGGTGTCGTGCATCTACGGCCTGGGGACGCCCCAGGAGTACGTCGACCGGATGGTGACGCTGTCGGTCGGCGACCACGTGGACCGCGACCAGCTGCTGCGCCGGTTCGTGCAGATGCAGTACGCCCGCAACGACCTCGCGTTCACGCGCGGCACCTTCCGGGTGCGCGGCGACACGATCGAGATCATCCCGGTCTACGAGGAGCTCGCGATCCGCATCGAGATGTTTGGTGACGAGATCGAGGCGATCGCCACGCTCCATCCCCTCACGGGTGACGTCGTGCGGTCCGAGCAGCAGATGCACATCTTCCCTGCGACGCACTACGTGGCCGGGCCGGAGCGGATGGAGCGCGCGATCGGCGGCATCGAGGCCGAGCTCGAGGAGCGGCTCGCCGAGCTCGAGCGCCAGAACAAGCTCCTCGAGGCCCAGCGCCTGCGCATGCGCACCACGTACGACATCGAGATGATGCGCCAGATCGGCTCCTGCTCCGGGATCGAGAACTACTCGCGGCACATCGACGGCCGCGTGGCCGGCTCCGCGCCGAACACGCTGCTCGACTTCTTCCCCGAGGACTTCCTGCTCGTCATCGACGAGTCACACGTGACGGTGCCGCAGATCGGCGCGATGTACGAGGGCGACATGTCCCGCAAGCGCGCGCTCGTCGACCACGGCTTCCGGCTGCCGAGCGCGGTGGACAACCGGCCGCTGCGCTGGGAGGAGTTCGTCGAGCGCATCGGCCAGACGGTCTACCTCTCGGCCACGCCGGGCGACTACGAGCTGTCGATGGCGGACGGGGTGGTCGAGCAGATCATCCGGCCGACCGGCCTGGTCGACCCCGAGATCGTGGTCAAGCCGACGCAGGGCCAGATCGACGACCTGCTCGGGGAGATCCACGACCGCGTCGAGCGCGACGAGCGCGTGCTCGTGACGACGCTGACCAAGAAGATGGCCGAGGACCTCACCGACTACCTGCTCGAGAAGGGCGTCCGGGTCCGGTACCTGCACTCGGAGGTCGACACGCTGCGCCGCGTCGAGCTGCTGCGCGAGCTCCGGCTCGGTGAGTACGACGTACTCGTCGGCATCAACCTGCTGCGCGAGGGCCTTGACCTGCCCGAGGTGTCGCTCGTGTCGATCCTCGACGCCGACAAGGAGGGCTTCCTCCGCTCGGGCAAGTCGCTGATCCAGACCATCGGCCGCGCCGCGCGCAACGTGTCCGGCCAGGTGCACATGTACGCCGACACGGTCACGGCCGCGATGCAGCTCGCGATCGACGAGACCAACCGGCGCCGCGAGAAGCAGGTCGCCTACAACCTCGAGCACGGCATCGACCCGACGCCGCTGCGCAAGAAGATCGCGGACGTCACCGACCTGCTCGCGCGCGAGGACGCCGACACCGACGCGCTGCTCGGTGGCGCGGGCCGGCAGTCGAGCCGCGGCAAGGCGCCGGTCCCGGGCTTCGGCTCCAGGAGCGGCCCGCGCGACGAGCGCACGCGGCTCGTCGGCGCGGCGGCGAGCGACCTGGCGGGGCTCATCCAGGAGCTGACCGACCAGATGCACGCCGCGGCCGCCGAGCTGCAGTTCGAGCTGGCCGCACGGCTGCGCGACGAGATCTCCGGCCTCAAGAAGGAGCTCCGGCAGATGCAGGCGGCGACCGCCTGACCCCCGGCGAGACGTCCGTGGGCGACCGCCTGACGCCTCGCGGCCCGGCGGTCGCCTATGCTGGCTCCTTCGGTGAAGGGGAGTACCCCGCAAGCGATCGCGTCGTCATCACGGGCAGCTCGCCCCGGCGCGTTCGGCCCGGCTCGACGAGAGCCCGGGTGGGGGAGACCTTCGGTACACACGCACGTACCGGGGGTACTCGATGAACGTCCCGCTCTGGGTCTGGCTGCTGACGGCGGTGGTCGTCGCCGGCCTCATCGTCTTCGACTTCTTCGCCCACGTGCGCACGCCGCACGAGCCGACCTTCCGCGAGTCCGCGTGGTGGTCCGGCGCCTACATCGCGTTCGCACTCGCGTTCGGCGTGGCGCTCGGCCTCGTCTGGGACTGGGGTCACGCGGGGGAGTACTTCGCGGGGTACGTCACCGAGAAGAGCCTCTCGGTCGACAACCTGTTCGTCTTCCTCATCATCATGACGAGGTTCGCGGTCCCGCGGATGTATCAGCAGAAGGTGCTGCTGGTGGGCGTCGTCATCGCGCTCGTGCTGCGGACGGCTTTCATCCTGCTCGGTGCCGCCGCGATCGAGCAGTTCTCGTGGGTCTTCTACGTCTTCGGCGCGTTCCTGCTCTACACGGCCGTCAAGCTCGTGCGGGAGCACGACGACGAGCCGCTCGAGGAGCAGGCGGCGCACCGGGGCGACGGGCTCATGGTCCGCTGGCTGAAGCGCGTCGTCCCGACGACGGACACGTACCACGACGACCGGCTGACGGTCCGGGTCGACGGCCGGCGCGTGTTCACGCCGATGCTCGTGGTCATGGTCGCGATCGGCACGACCGACGTCCTGTTCGCCCTCGACTCGATCCCCGCGATCTATGGGCTCACGGAGGAGCCGTACATCGTGTTCACCGCGAACGCGTTCGCACTCCTCGGCCTGCGCCAGCTGTACTTCCTGATCGGCGGCCTGCTCGAACGGCTCGTGTACCTGGCGCAGGGCTTGGCCGTGATCCTCGGCTTCATCGGCGTCAAGCTCGTGCTCCACGCGCTGCACACCAACGAGCTGCCGTTCATCAACGGCGGTGAGCCCGTCGAGTGGGCGCCCGAGATCCCGACGTGGGCGTCGCTCGCGTTCATCCTCGCGACCCTCGCGGTCGCGACCGTCGCGTCCCTCGTCGCCACGCGCCGAGGACGCGAGGTGACGGACGGCTCGGCCGCGTCGCCCGACAACGCCACCGCGACCACGCGGCGCATCGACGAGAACTGAGGACCATGCACGTCGCACCCCTGACCTGGGCCGTCACGCTCTCCGTGGCGGCGGCCGTGCTCGTCGTCGACGTCGCCGTCGTCGGCCGCCGCCCGCACGTCCCCACGGTGGCGGAGTGCGTGCGCTACCTCGCGCTGTACGTGGGGCTCGCGATCCTGTTCGGGCTCGGCGTCTGGGTCTGGGCCGGCGGCGAGTACGCGGGCCAGTTCTACGCGGGCTGGCTCACCGAGTACTCGCTCTCGGTCGACAACCTCTTCGTCTTCCTGCTGATCATGAGCCGGTTCGCGGTCCCACGGATCTACCAGCAGACCGCGCTGCTCGTGGGGATCGTGCTGGCGCTCGTGCTGCGCGGCGTCTTCATCCTCGCCGGCACGGCCGTCATCAACGCGTTCAGCTGGATGTTCTACGTGTTCGGCGCGTTCCTGATCTGGACCGCGTGGAAGGTCGGCTCCGAGGGCGACACGGGCGACGACGAGTACACGCCCCCGCGCGTCGTCAGCTGGGTGCAGCGCGTGGTGCCGTCGACGCCCGAGTACCACGGCGTGCGGCTCACGATCCGCGAGAACGGCCGACGGCTCGTGACGCCGATGCTCATCGTGCTCGTCGCGCTCGGCGTGACCGACCTGCTGTTCGCGTTCGACTCGATCCCCGCGATCTTCGGCCTCACGACCGAGCCGTACCTCGTGCTGATGGCGAACGTGTTCGCCCTGATGGGGCTGCGCCAGCTGTACTTCCTGCTCGGCGACCTGCTGCGCCGCATGGTGTACCTGAACATCGGGCTGGCGGTGCTGCTCGGCTTCATCGGCGTCAAGCTCGTGCTCGAGGCGCTGCGCGAGAACGAGGTGCCCTTCATCAACGGCGGCGAGCCGATCGCGTGGGCGCCCGACGTGCCCGTGTGGGTCTCGCTGCTCGCGATCGTCGCGATCCTCGGCGTCACCGCCGTGGCGAGTGCGCTCAAGGTGCGGCGCGACGCGCGGGCCGGCGTGCCGGCGCAGGACCCGCGCGTGGTCGCCGCGGGCGACGACGCGGACGCCTGACGCGGGCCGCCCGCCGCGCGCCACGACGCGGACGGCGGCGGACCGCGCCGCGCGGGCGCGGTCAGTGCGTCGACGCGCTCAGCCGAGCGAGCCGATCGCGACCGTCCACGCGCGGACGTCGATCCGCGCGACCAGGCCCTCGCGGGCGAACGGGTCGGCGGCGAGCAGCTCGGCGAGCTCCTCGGCGCCCGCCGCCTCGAAGATCAGCAGCGCGCCGGGCTCGCCCTCGTCGGAGAACGGTCCGCTCATGTGGAGCGCGCCGCGCTCGAGCAGGCCGCCGAGGTAGGCGCGGTGCTCGGGACGCACGGCGTCCCGGACGTCGGAACGCGCGTCGTAGGTGTAGCGCACGGCATACGTCGTCATGCGCGCATCCTGCCCCACGCGGGTGGCACAGTGGCGGGGTGGTCGACATCCCGGACGTGCTGCTCTCCGACGGTTCACGGATGCCGATGCTGGGCTTCGGCGTCTACAAGGTGGACGAGGCCGCGGCGGTCCCGGCGGTGACGACCGCTCTGGAGGCCGGGTACCGGCTGGTCGACACGGCGACGCTGTACCGGAACGAGCGCGCGGTGGGCGTGGCGGTCCGCGCCAGTGGGCTGCCGCGCGACGCGGTGTTCGTGACGACCAAGCTGTGGAACGACGCGCACGGGCGCGCGGCGGCTCGCGCGGCGTTCGACGCCTCGGTCGACCGGCTGGGCCTCGGCGCGCCGGACCTCTACCTGATCCACTGGCCGTCGCCCGCTCGCGCGCTCTACGTCGAGACCTGGCGCGCGCTGCGCGAGCTCCGCGACGAGGGCCGGGTCCGGTCGGTCGGCGTCTCGAACTTCCAGCCGGACCACCTGGGGCGGATCATCGACGACTCGGGCGAGGCCCCGGTCGTCAACCAGGTCGAGCTGCACCCGTACCTGCAGCAGCGCGAGCTGCGCGCGTTCCACGCCGAGCACGGGATCGTCACGCAGGCGTGGTCGCCGCTCGGCCGCGGCGCGGTGCTGCGCGACCCCGTCCTCGGCGAGATCGCTGCGGAGCACGGCGTCAGCCCGGCGCAGGTCGTGCTGCGCTGGCACCTGGACCTCGATGTCGCGGCGGTGCCGAAGTCGGTGACGCCCGAGCGGATCCGCGCGAACCTCGACGTGTTCGGCTTCGCGCTGACGGACGAGGACCACGCGCGGATCGCCGCGCTCGACCGGGACGAGCGCACCGGATCCCACCCCGACCGCGTCAGCTGAACCGGAGGACCGCCATGCCGCGCGAGCTGCGCACGCTGCTCACCGACGACCTGCTGGCGCGCGTGCACGAGCGCGCGCCCGGCCACGACCGCGAGAACACGTTCCCGCACGAGGACCTCGCCGAGCTCGTCGACGCCGGGTACCTGCGCGCGTTCGTGCCCGAGCGGCTCGGCGGCGCCGGCCTGACGCTGGAGGAGGTGTCGCGCGAGCAGGTGCGGCTCGCCGCCGCGGCGCCCGCGACCGCGCTGGCCGTCAACATGCACCTCGTCGTGACGGGCCTCGCGGCTCTGCTGGTCGCGCGCGGCGACGACTCCGTCGAGTTCGTGCTCCGGGAGGCGGCGGCCGGGGAGGTGTTCGCGTTCGGCAACTCGGAGGCCGGCAACGACCTCGTCATGTTCGGCTCCCGCACCCGCGCCGAGCGGCAGGCCGACGGCGGCTACAGGTTCTTCGGCACGAAGATCTTCACGTCGCTCTCGCCGGTCTGGACGCGGCTCGCGACGTTCGGGCTCGACGAGCACCACCCGGACGGCCCGCGGCTCGTGCACGGCGTCGTCGGGCGCGACGGCGTCACGACGAAGGGCGACTGGGACACGCTCGGCATGCGCGCGACGCAGTCCGAGACCACGGTGCTCGACGGCGCCTACGCCGCACCCGCGCACGTCTACCGCGCTCTCCCACCGGGGCCGAGCGCCGACTCGTTCGTGTTCGCGCTGTTCGCGGTCTTCGAGGTCCTGCTCGCGGCCGTCTACACCGGGATCGGCCGACGCGCGATCGAGCTGGGCGTCGAGGCCACGCGGCGCCGCCGGTCGATGAAGTACGACGGCCGCGCGTACTCGCAGGATCCCGACATCCGCTGGAAGGTCGCCGACGCGGCGCTCGCGCAGGACGGCGCCGAGCTCCAGGTGTTCGCGCTCGCGCGGGACGTCGACGAGCAGGCGGACCACGGCGCACGGTGGTTCGCGCAGGTCGTGGGCCTCAAGGTCCGGGCAGTCGAGTCGGCGCGCCGCGTGGTCGACCTCGCGCTGCAGGTGTCGGGCGGCGCGTCCTACTACACAGGCGGCGAGCTCGGCCGGCTCTACCGCGACGTGCTCGCGGGCATATTCCACCCGTCGGACGACGAGTCGGCGCACTCGACCGTCGCGCAGTCGGTGCTGGGGCCGCTCGAGTAGCCGGTCACGGCGCTCCGGCGCCTCCCGCGACACCTCCCGGGCCAGGTGCCTGACTCCGCAGCCGTCTCGTCAGTCCCGTCGGCCGGCGCGCTCGAGCGCCAGGTCGTGGCTGTGCACGGCGCGGACCAGCGCCAGGTGGGAGAGCGCCTGCGGCACGTTGCCCGCCATGCGCCGCCCGCGGGGGTCGAACTGCTCCGCGAGGAGCCCGACGTCGTTCGCGAGCCCGATCACGGTGTCGAGCACGTCCGTTGCCGCGTCGATGTCGTCGAGCCGCGCGAGCGCGTCCGCGAGCCAGAACGAGCACGCGAGGAACGGGTGCTCGTCACCGGCCACGCCGTCGTCGGACTTCTCGGTCTCGTACCGGCGCAGCAGCCCGGGGGCGACCTCGAGGTCCCGGCGGATCGCGGCGACGGTCGACCGGAGCCGCTCGTCATCGGGCGGCAGGAACCCGACGATGACGAGCTGGAGCAGCGCCGCGTCGACGTGCTCCGCGCCGTACGACTGCACGAACGTGCCCCGCTCGTCCGACCAGCCGTGCTCGAGCACGTCGGCGTGGATCGCGTCGCGCTCGCGTCGCCACCGCTCGAGCGGCGCGTCGAGGTCGTGCTTCTCGGCGGCGCGGACGGCGCGGTCCACGGCCGCCCACGCCATGACCTTCGAGTGCGTGAAGTGGCGCGGGTCGCCGCGCACCTCCCAGATGCCCCGGTCCGGGTCGCGCCAGTGCTGCAGGAGCTCGTCGACCAGGTGCCGCTGGAGCGACCACGAGTCGGTCGTCTCGTCGATGCCGTCCTCGCGGGCGGTCTCGAGCGCGCACATGACCTCGCCGAGCACGTCGTTCTGCACCTGGCCGACCGCGAGGTTCCCGACGCGGACGGGCGTCGAGCCGGCGTAGCCGGCGAGGTGGCTCAGCTCGCGCTCGGGGATGTCCCGGCCGCCGTCGACGCGGTACATGATCTGGAGGTCGGCGGGGTCGCCCGCCACGGCGCGGAGCAGCCAGCCGCGCCACTGGGTCGCCTCGTCGCGGTAGCCGTGCTCGACGAGCGCCTCGATCGTCAGTGCCGCGTCGCGCAGCCAGCAGTAGCGGTAGTCCCAGTTCCGCTCGCCGCCGAAGTCCTCGGGGAGCGACGTGGTGGCCGCCGCGACGATGCCGCCCGTCTCCGCGTCGGTGAGCAGCCGGAGCACGAGCAGCGAGCGGATGACCGCCTCGCGGTAGGAGCCCTCGTACGCGCACGACCGCGCCCACAGTCCCCACTGGACACGCGTGTGGTCGAGGCGGTCGTCGATCGTCAGCCGCTCGGGCACGGGCTGCCACGACGGCACCCAGGTGAGCGCGAGCTCGACGACCTCGCCCCGCGCGAGCGTGAAGTGGTCCTCGTGGTGGCGGTCAGCGGCGATCGGCAGGCGGTCGCCGCGCAGGATGAGCGAGTCGGGGCCGGCGATCGCGCGGATCGCGTCCTCGCCCCGCTCGTCGGTGAGGCGGCTGACCCACGGCTCGATGCCGCCGTACCCGAACCGCACGACCCACCGGTGCTCGACCTCGACGTGGCCCGACGTGCACTCGATGCGCCGCACCACGTCCGAGCGGCCGTCGCCGAGCGGCATCGCCTCGAGCACGACCGCGGTGCCGGTGGGCGCCTCGTAGGTCGTCTCGAGCACGAACGACTCGGCGACGTAGCGCCGTGTGACGCGGGTCGCGGTCGGCACGGTGAGCAGCCAGTGGCCGTTCTCCCGCGTGCCGAGCAGGCGCGCGAAGCACGCCGCCGAGTCGAAGCCGGGCAGGCAGAGCCAGTCGATCGACCCCCGGCGGGAGACCAGCGCCGCGGTGCTGCCGTCCCCGAGCACCGCGTACTCGGAGATCGGGACGAGGTCGGGGTCGTTGTCGCTCATGGCGTCTCAGCATGACCCTGCGGCGCGGGCGCGGCACGGCGAGGCGTGCCGGCACGGTGCGCGGGTCCGGCCTGTTCGCCCAGGTCGAACATGCGTGCGAATGTCAGTTCCGGAACGTAGACTGCCCGCCGTGAACGACCGTCTGGTGGTGCAGGGCGCCCGCGAGCACAATCTCCGCAACGTCGACCTCGACCTCCCGCGCGATCAGCTGATCGTATTCACGGGGCTCTCGGGCTCGGGCAAGTCGTCCCTCGCGTTCGACACCATCTTCGCGGAGGGGCAGCGGCGCTACGTCGAGAGCCTGTCCGCGTACGCCCGGCAGTTCCTCGGCCAGATGGACAAGCCCGACGTCGACTTCATCGAGGGCCTGTCGCCCGCGGTGTCGATCGACCAGAAGTCGACCAACCGGAACCCGCGCTCGACGGTCGGGACGATCACCGAGGTGTACGACTACCTGCGTCTGCTGTTCGCGCGCGCCGGCACGCAGTTCTGCCCGGTCTGCGGCGAGCGCGTCACGGCGCAGACGCCGCAGCAGATCGTCGACCGGCTGCTCGAGCTGCCCGAGGGCACGCGTTACCAGGTGCTGGCGCCGGTCGTGCGCGGCCGCAAGGGCGAGTACGCCGACCTGTTCAAGGAGCTGCAGGGCAAGGGCTTCGCGCGGGCGCGCGTCGACGGCGAGGTCGTGCAGCTCACGGACCCGCCGACGCTCGAGAAGAAGCTCAAGCACGACATCGAGGTCGTCGTCGACCGGCTCGTCTCGCGCGAGGGCGTGCAGCGGCGGCTGACGGACTCGGTCGAGACCGCGCTGAACCTGGCCGGCGGCCTCGTGGTCGTCGAGCTGGTCGACGCGGACCCGGACGACCCGGAGCGCGAGCGCCGGTTCTCGGAGAACCGCGCGTGCCCCAACGACCACGTGCTCACGCTCGACGAGATCGAGCCCCGCACGTTCTCGTTCAACGCGCCGTACGGCGCCTGCCCCGAGTGCACGGGCATCGGCTCGCGGCTCGAGGTCGACCCCGAGCTCGTCGTGCCGAACGAGGACCTCTCGCTCGACGACGGCGCGATCGCGCCCTGGTCGCAGATCTCGAGCGAGTACTTCGGGCGCGTGCTCTCTGCCCTCGCGGAGGAGATGGGGTTCTCGACGAGCGCCCCGTGGCGTGCGCTCCCGGAGCGGGCACGCGACGCGGTGCTGTACGGCCGCAACCACGAGGTGCACGTCCGGTACAAGAACCGGTGGGGCCGTGAGCGGCAGTACTCGACGGGCTTCGAAGGAGTGGTGACGTTCCTCGAGCGTCGCCACACGGAGACCGAGTCGGACTGGAGCAAGGAGAAGTACGAGGCCTTCATGCGCGAGGTCCCGTGCCCGGTGTGCCAAGGTGCGCGGCTCAAGCCCGAGGTGCTCGCGGTCAAGGTCGGCGGCCGCTCGATCGCCGAGGTGTGCGCCCTGCCGATCCGCGAGTGCCAGGCGTTCCTCGACACGCTCGAGCTCGGCGAGCGCGAGCGCGCGATCGCCACGCAGGTGCTCAAGGAGATCCAGGCCCGGCTCGGCTTCCTGCTCGACGTCGGGCTCGACTACCTGTCGCTCACGCGGCCGGCCGCGACGCTCTCGGGCGGCGAGGCGCAGCGCATCCGGCTCGCGACGCAGATCGGCTCCGGGCTGGTCGGCGTCCTCTACGTGCTGGACGAGCCGTCGATCGGCCTGCACCAGCGCGACAACCGCCGCCTCATCGACACGCTCACGCGCCTGCGCGACCTCGGGAACACGCTGATCGTCGTCGAGCACGACGAGGACACGATCCGGACGGCGGACTGGATCGTCGATATCGGCCCCGGCGCGGGGGAGCACGGCGGCCGCGTCGTGCACTCGGGCGACCTGGACGGGCTGCTGTCGTCGAAGGAGTCCGTGACGGGCGCGTACCTCTCGGGCCGGCGGTCGATCCCGATGCCGTCCGAGCGCCGGCCGGTGGACCGGAGCCGGGTGGTGACCGTGGAGAACGCGCGCGAGCACAACCTGCGCGGCATCGACGTGAAGTTCCCGCTCGGCACGTTCACCGCGGTCACGGGCGTCTCCGGCTCCGGCAAGTCGACGCTCGTGAACTCGATCCTCTACACGGTGCTCGCCAACGAGCTCAACGGCGCCCGCCAGGTCGCGGGCCGGCACAAGCGCGTGACGGGGCTCGAGCACCTCGACAAGGTCGTGCACGTCGACCAGGGGCCCATCGGCCGCACGCCGCGCTCGAACCCCGCCACGTACACCGGCGTGTGGGACCACGTCCGCCGGCTGTTCGCCGAGACGACCGAGGCGAAGGTGCGCGGCTACACGCCGGGCCGGTTCTCGTTCAACGTCAAGGGCGGCCGCTGCGAGGCGTGCTCGGGCGACGGCACGCTCAAGATCGAGATGAACTTCCTGCCGGACGTCTACGTCCCGTGCGAGGTCTGCCACGGCGCGCGCTACAACCGCGAGACGCTCGAGGTGCACTTCAAGGGCAAGACGGTCGCCGACGTGCTCGCGATGCCGATCGAGGAGGCCGCCGAGTTCTTCGCCGCGGTCCCCGCCATCAGCCGCCACCTGCGGACGCTCGTCGACGTCGGGCTCGGCTACGTCCGGCTCGGGCAGCCGGCGCCGACGCTGTCGGGCGGCGAGGCGCAGCGAGTGAAGCTCGCGGCCGAGCTCCAGCGGCGGTCGACCGGCCGGACGATCTACGTGCTCGACGAGCCGACCACGGGTCTGCACTTCGAGGACATCCGCAAGCTTCTGGGCGTGCTCCAGTCGCTGGTCGACAAGGGCAACACCGTGATCGTCATCGAGCACAACCTCGACGTGATCAAGAACGCCGACTGGGTCGTCGACATGGGCCCGGAGGGCGGCAGCGGCGGTGGGCTCGTGATCGCCGAGGGCACGCCCGAGCAGGTCGCACGGGTCCCGGAGAGCCACACCGGGCGGTTCCTTGCCGAGGTGCTCGAGCCGGTCGCGGAGCGCGTCTCGGCCTGAGCACGTCTCGGCATGAGCGCGGCGCGGTTCAGGACGCCGCGAGCCGGCGCAGGGCCCGCAGGTACCGGCGGGCGACGACGCGCTGGCCCGCGGCGCCGAGGCCCGGCAGTGCACGCAGCAGACGGTGGGCGGGCGTCGAGGTCGACGTGATGCGTCCGCGCACCTCGCCGTCCGGCATGAGCACGACGTCGAACGTCTGGACCCCGTCCTCGACGTGCCCTGCCTCGGTCCGATAGGTCAGCGACACGCGCTCACCGTCGCTGTCCACGCGCTCGACGACGCACACGCCACCGAGCGCCAGCCGACGCGGCCCGATGCCGACGGCCACCCTGAGGCCGGGCTCCGCACGGCCGATCGCGCCGGTCCTGCCCGCGGGCTCGGTGCGCACGCCTGCCCGACGGTGCATCTGCCACGTCATGAGGCCGTCGACGGCCGAACGGAACGCGTCGCGGCCGTGGCCCACGACCGCCTGCTGGGTCAGGGTCCGCGCGGTGCGCGTCATGCGGCGCCGGGCTGCGCGACGCGCACGGGCACCGGCTCGATCCGTACCGGGAAGTTCACCGACCGCGAGATGAAGCAGTGCTCGTGCGCCTTGTGGTGCACGTCCGCGAGGGCGCCGTCCGTGACCGCCGAGCCGTCGGCCAGGTGCGCGGACCCGCTGATCGTCACGCGCGGGTGCAGCACGACCTCGGTGAACTGGCCGTGCCCCGCGGCCTCGACGCGCATGGTCCCGGTCGCCCGGTCCTCGTACCCCACGACGACGATGCCGGCAGCGGCCGCGAGGTGGAGGAACCAGAGCAGGTGGCACTGCGAGAGCGACGCGACCAGCAGCTCCTCGGGGCTGAACCGGTCGCGGTCGCCGCGGAACGCGGGGTCCGACGAGCCGAGGAGCGGAGGCTTGGTGCCGATCCGCACCTCGTGGTCGCGGCTGTACGCCGTGTAGCTGGTCGTGCCCGTGGCGCCTGCGCCGGTCCAGGTGAGGTCGGTCGAGTACGTGTGCAGCGGGCCCATGACGGCACGGTACCGAGCGCCGGCGCCCGACGTCGCCGCACCGGCCGCACGCCCGCGCGCAGTCCGGCGCGTCGGACCCGCGTGTCGGACCCGGACGGGGCGCGGCGCTGGGTGCTGCGACCGGACTTGTCGGTGCGCCGAACTAGGCTCGAACACATGGCCGACCCCGCCACCTACCGACCCGCGCCCGGAGAGATCCCGGACGCGCCCGGCGTCTACCGGTTCCGCGACGAGCACGGCCGGGTCATCTACGTCGGCAAGGCGAAGTCGTTGCGCTCGCGTCTGTCGAGCTACTTCCAGGACCTCGCGGGCCTGCACCCGCGCACGCAGCAGATGGTCACGACGGCGTCGTCCGTGCAGTGGACCGTGGTGGGCACCGAGGTCGAGGCGCTCGCGCTCGAGTACTCGTGGATCAAGGAGTTCGACCCGCGGTTCAACATCAAGTACCGCGACGACAAGTCGTACCCCTACCTCGCGGTGACGATGGCGGACGAGTTCCCGCGGGTGCAGGTCATGCGCGGCGCGAAGCGCAAGGGCACGCGGTACTTCGGCCCGTACGCGCACGCGTGGGCGATCCGCGAGACGGTCGACCTGCTGCTGCGCGTGTTCCCGGTGCGCACCTGCTCGGCGGGCGTCTTCAAGCGGGCCCACCAGCAGGGCCGGCCGTGCCTGCTCGGCTACATCGACAAGTGCTCCGCGCCGTGCGTGGGCCGCATCTCGCCCGACGACCACCACCGGCTCGCGCAGGACTTCTGCGACTTCATGGCGGGCGACACCGCCAAGTTCGAGCGCCGGCTCACGGCGCGCATGAAGGAGGCGGCGGCCGAGCTCGACTACGAGCGCGCGGCGCGCCTCCGCGACGACATCGCGACGCTCCAGCGCGCCACGGAGCGGAACGCTGTGGTGCTGGCCGACGGCACCGACGCCGACCTGTTCGCGCTCGTCGGCGACGAGCTCGAGGCCGCCGTCCAGGTGTTCCATGTGCGCGACGGGCGCATCCGGGGCCAGCGCGGCTGGGTGGTCGAGAAGGTCGAGGACGTCGACGACGCCGACCTCGTCGAGCACCTGCTCCAGCAGGTCTACGGGACGCCGGACGCGGCGGTGCCGCGTGAGGTCCTCGTGCCGGTGCTGCCGCCCGACGTCGACCAGGTCCAGGCGTGGCTGACGGGCCTGCGTGGCAGCCGGGTCCAGGTCCGGGTGCCGCAGCGCGGCGACAAGCGCGAGCTCGCGGAGACGGTGCGCCGCAACGCGGAGCACGCGCTGGTGCTGCACCGCACCCGCCGCGCCGGCGACCTCACGACGCGGAGCCAGGCGCTCCGCGAGATCCAGGAGGCGCTCGGCCTCGAGAGCGCGCCGCTGCGCATCGAGTGCTACGACGTCTCGCACAACCAGGGCACGTACCAGTCCGCGTCCATGGTCGTGTTCGAGGACGGGATGCCCCGCAAGTCGGAGTACCGGCTGTTCAGCGTCCGCGGCCCGGAGGGCCAGGGCGCGCGTGACGACACCGCGGCGATGCACGAGGTGATCAGCAGGCGGTTCCGGCGCTACCTCGCCGAGCGGGTCGACGCGCACGACGTCGAGCTCGGTCTGGGCGAGGACGAGGACTGGGCGGCCGACGAGCCCGCCCACCGCTCCGGCCCGGTCGACGAGGCGACCGGCCGCCCCGCCCGCTTCGCGTACCCGCCGAACCTCGTGGTGGTCGACGGCGGCCCGCCGCAGGTGGCGGCCGCGGCGGCGGCGATGGCGGAGCTCGGCATCGACGACGTCGCGCTGTGCGGCCTCGCCAAACGGCTCGAGGAGGTGTGGCTGCCGGGCGACGACTACCCGGTGATCCTCGAGCGCAGCTCCGAGGGCCTGTACCTGCTGCAGCGGTTGCGGGACGAGGCGCACCGGTTCGCGATCACCGCGCACCGCAAGCGGCGGAGCAAGGGCATGACGACCTCGGCGCTCGACGCGGTACCCGGGCTCGGCCCCGCGCGGCAGGCAGCGCTCCTCAAGCGGTTCGGGTCGGTGAAGCGGCTGCGGGCGGCGAGCGTCGAGGAGGTCGCGGCGGTCCCCGGCATGGGTGCGCGCACGGCCGCGGCGGTCGTCGCGGCCCTGGCGGGCTCGGCGGGGGACGGAGCGTCCGCCGACGCGAGCGACTCGGGCGGCACCACCGGTGGCGCCGTCCCGACGGCCGACGACCCGGCTGGCATGCTGGCCCCATGAGCGACGAGCCCTCGCCCATGACGGTCCCGTCAGGCATCCCCGCGATCGACGCGGCCGCCGAGTCGCCGCGCCTGCTGCAGCCGCAGGTCCTGATCATCACCGGCATGTCGGGTGCGGGTCGCACGCGCGCCGCCGCGGTGCTGGAGGACCTCGACTGGTACGTGGTCGACAACCTGCCGGCGCAGATGCTCACCCACCTCGTCGGCATGCTGACGAGCGGCCAGGCGGGAGCGGGTGCGCAGCGCCTGGCCGCGGTGATCGACGTGCGCGGGCGCGAGTTCTTCAACGACCTGACGCGGGTGCTCGACTCGCTCTCGGACGTCGGCGTCGACCACCGGATCCTGTTCCTCGAGGCGTCCGACGAGGAGCTCGTGCGGCGGTACGAGCAGGTGCGCCGTCCGCACCCGCTCCAGGGCGAGGGTCGCGTGCTCGACGGCATCGCGGCCGAGCGCGCGCTGCTCTCCGACCTGCGCGAGCGGGCCGACACCGTCATCGACACCTCGAACCTCAACGTGCACGACCTCGCGCGCCAGGTCCGTGCGGTCGTCGCCGGCGACACCGAGGACGTGCTCCGCGTCTCGGTCGTCTCGTTCGGCTTCAAGTACGGCCTGCCGCTCGACGCCGACCACGTCGTCGACGTGCGGTTCCTGTCGAACCCGTACTGGGTCACCGAGCTGCGGCACCTGACGGGCCGCGACGCCCCCGTCCGCGACTACGTGCTCGGGCTGCCCGGCGCGAGCCAGTTCGTCGACCGCTACGTCGACGCGCTCGAGCCCGTGCTCGCGGGCTACCTCAACGAGGAGAAGCGGTACGTGACGATCGCCGTCGGCTGTACCGGTGGCAAGCACCGCTCGGTGGCGATCAGCGAGGCGATCGCCGCCAAGCTGCGCGAGCGCGGGCACCACGTGACGGTCGCGGCGCGCGACCTCGGGAAGGAATGAGGGCGGCTCCCGCCCCCCGCTCGACGCACGGCCCCGCCGTGGTCGCGTTCGGCGGTGGGCACGGACTGTCCGCGTCGCTGTCCGCCCTGCGGCTCGTGACCGACCGGATCACGGCGGTCGTCACGGTCGCGGACGACGGCGGGTCCTCGGGGCGACTGCGCGACGAGCTCGGCGTCCTGCCGCCCGGCGACCTGCGCATGGCCCTCGCGGCGCTGTGCGACGACTCGGAGTGGGGTCGCACGTGGCGTGACGTGCTGCAGCACCGGTTCGCGTCGGACGGCGGGCTCGACCAGCACGCGGTCGGGAACCTGCTGATCGTCGCGCTGTGGGAGCTGCTGGGGGACACGGTCGAGGGGCTCGACTGGGTGGGCCGCCTGCTGGGCGCGCGCGGCCGGGTGCTTCCCATGGCGGCCGTGCCGCTCCGGATCGAGGCGGACGTCCGCGGCGAGACGGGACCGCGCGTGGTGGTCGGCCAGAGCCGCATCGCCGTCACGGTCGAGCCGATCGAGGCCGTCCGGCTCGTGCCCGCGGACCCGCCGGCGTGCGCCGAGGCGGTCGAGGCCGTGCGGTCGGCGGACTGGATCGTGCTGGGCCCCGGCTCCTGGTACACGTCCGTGCTGCCGCACCTGCTCGTCCCCGAGCTGCGCGACGCGCTGCGCGAGACGTCCGCGCCGATCGTGCTCACGCTCAACCTCGCGGCGGGCACGGGGGAGACCGCCGGGATGCGAGCCGAGCACTACCTCGACGTCATCCACGAGTACGCGCCCGAGCTGCGCTTCGCCGCCGTCGTCGCGGACCCGGCTGCCGTGGAGGACCCGGTCCTGCTCGCGGACCACTGCGAGCTGACCGGCGCCCACCTGATCCTGCGCCAGGTCAGCCGCGGCGACGGCACCGCGCGGCACGACCCGCTGCGGCTCGCGGCGGCCTACCGGGACGCGATGGACCGCGTCCTGGGCGACGTCGGGTGAGATCGGAGAGCGGGCCCGAAGGCCGGGCGGCGATGGCAGGATGACGCCATGGCGCTGACGGCACAGGTCAAGGACGAGCTCGCCCGGCTCAAGGTGGACAAGACGTCCTTGCGGAAGGCCGAGGTCGCGGCCACCCTCCGGTTCGCCGGCGGGCTGCACATCATCTCGGGCCGGATCGTCATCGAGGCCGAGCTCGACTCGGGCATCGCGGCACGCCGGCTGCGCGAGGCGATCAAGGACGTGTACGGCCACGAGAGCGACTTCATCGTCGTCTCCGCGGGTGGCCTGCGGCGCGGGAGCCGCTACGTGGTGCGCGTCGTCAAGGACGGCGAGTCGCTCGCGCGCCAGACGGGTCTGCTCGACAACCGCGGCCGGCCGGTGCGCGGCCTGCCGCCGCAGGTCGTCTCGGCGGGCGTCGGCGAGGCCGAGGCGGCGTGGCGGGGCGCGTTCCTGGCGCACGGCTCGCTCACCGAGCCGGGTCGTTCGTCGGCGCTCGAGGTCACGTGCCCCGGTCCGGAGGCGGCGCTCGCCCTGGTGGGTGCGGCACGGCGGCTCGGCATCAGCGCCAAGGCGCGGGAGGTGCGCGGCGTCGACCGCGTGGTGATCCGCGACGGCGACGCGATCGCGGCGATGCTCGCGCGGCTCGGCGCGCACGAGGCGATGCTCGTGTGGGAGGAGCGCCGCGTGCGGCGCGAGGTGCGCGGCACGGCGAACCGCCTGGCCAACTTCGACGACGCGAACCTGCGCCGGTCGGCGCGCGCCGCGGTGGCCGCGGGCGCCCGCGTGGAGCGCGCCTTCGAGATCCTGGGCGAGGAGCTGCCCGAGCACCTGCGCGAGGCGGGGGAGCTGCGCCTGTCGCACAAGGAGGCGTCGCTCGAGGAGCTCGGCAAGCTCGCCACGCCCCCGCTGACGAAGGACGCGGTCGCGGGCCGCATCCGGCGCCTCCTGGCGACCGCTGACAAGCGCGCCTCGGAGCTCGGCATCCCGGACACCGAGGCCGGCCTGAGCCCGGATCTGCTCGACCTCTGAGCCCGTCGTGGGCCGCTGACCTGGGCCTTCGACCTACCGGGGTGCCCGCTGTCCGTACCGGGACCTTCGGGACCGGGTGACAGCGGTCACTGGTATAGGCTCGTCCCAACCGACCGTCACACGATCGTCACGTGCTGGACACGAACGGGTGTGTGGCAGGTCGGACGCACAGCGGCGTGCGAGTCCCAACACCAATTGTGTGCGCCGACCCCGTCGGCGCTGCCGAGGAGGGCAAGTGACCATCAAGGTCGGCATCAACGGCTTCGGCCGCATCGGTCGTAACTTCTACCGCGCCATCGTGGCGTCGGGCGCCGACATCGAGATCGTCGGCGTCAACGACCTGACGGACAACAAGACCCTGGCGCACCTGCTGAAGTACGACACGGTGCTCGGTCGGTTCCCGCTGAGCGTGGACTTCGACGACGAGAACATCATCGTCGACGGCAAGAAGATCCGTGCGCTCGAGGAGCGCGACCCGGCGAACCTCCCGTGGGCCGAGCTCGGCGCGGACATCGTCATCGAGTCGACGGGCTTCTTCACCGACGCGCTCAAGGCGAAGGCGCACATCGACGCCGGTGCCAAGAAGGTCATCATCTCGGCGCCCGCCAAGAACGAGGACGGCACGTTCGTCGTCGGCGTGAACCACACCGACTACGACGCGGCGACGCAGCACATCATCTCGAACGCGTCCTGCACGACGAACTGCCTCGCGCCCGTCGCCAAGGCCCTCAACGACGCCATCGGCATCGAGCGCGGCCTCATGACGACGATCCACGCCTACACGGGCGACCAGAACCTGCAGGACGGCCCGCACCGCGACCTGCGTCGCGCCCGCGCCGCCGCGCAGAACATCGTCCCGACGTCGACCGGCGCCGCCAAGGCCGTCGCCCTCGTCCTGCCCGAGCTCAAGGGCAAGCTCGACGGCTTCGCGCTCCGCGTCCCGACGATCACCGGCTCGGCCACGGACCTGACCTTCACCGCCTCGCGCGAGGTCACGGTCGACGAGGTCAACGCCGCGGTCAAGGCCGCCGCCGAGGGCCCGCTCAAGGGCGTCCTGGAGTACGTCGAGGACGAGATCGTCTCGAGCGACATCGTGACGAACCCGCACCAGAGCATCTTCGACAGCAAGCTGACGAAGGTCATCGGCGACCAGGTCAAGATCATCGCCTGGTACGACAACGAGTGGGGCTACTCGAACAGCCTCGTCGCGCTGACGTCGTACGTGGGCGACCGTCTCTGACGACCCGCTAGCACCAGCACACGATGCGTCCGCGTGCGCCCCGGCCACCGGCCCCGGCGTACGCGGACGCAGTCGTGTCCGGGCCTGTCGGCCCCATCCCCGCTGTCACGAGAACCGATCTGAGGACGTCATGAAGACCATCGAGGACCTGGGCGACCTGCGCGGCAAGCGCGTGCTCGTCCGCTCCGACTTCAACGTGCCGCTCGACGGCACGACCATCACCGACGACGGCCGCATCCGCGCCGCGCTGCCGACGCTGACGGCGCTGCTGGACGCCGGCGCGCGCGTCGTCGTGACCGCCCACCTCGGCCGCCCGAAGGGCGAGGGCTTCGAGGAGAAGTACTCGCTCGCGCCGGTCGCCGCGCGCCTCTCGGAGCTGCTCGGCAAGCCCGTCGCCCTCGCGAAGGACCTGGTCGGCGAGTCGGCGCAGGAGACGGTGGCCGCGCTCGGCGACGGCGAGATCGCGCTGCTCGAGAACGTGCGCTTCGACGCGCGGGAGACGAGCAAGGACGAGGCGCAGCGCGGCGCGCTGGCCGACGAGCTCGCGGCGCTCGCCGACGCGTACGTGTCCGACGGCTTCGGCGTCGTGCACCGCAAGCAGGCGTCGGTGTACGACGTCGCACTGAAGCTGCCCCACGCGGTCGGCAAGCTCGTCCTCAAGGAGGTCGAGTCGCTCCGCAAGGCCACCGAGAACCCCGAGCGTCCGTACGTCGTGGTGCTCGGCGGCTCGAAGGTCTCGGACAAGCTGGGCGTCATCTCCAACCTGCTGACCAAGGCCGACCGCCTCGTCATCGGCGGCGGCATGCTGTTCACGTTCCTCGCGGCGCAGGGCCACTCGGTCGGCAACTCGCTCCTCGAGGCCGACCAGATCGACACGGTCAAGGGCTACCTCGCGCAGGCCGAGCGGGACGGTGTCGAGATCGTCCTGCCGGTCGACATCCGCGTCGCGGACGAGTTCAAGGCGGACGCACCGGCGACCGTCGTGCCGGCCGACGCGATCCCGGACGGCAAGATCGGCCTCGACATCGGCCCCGAGTCGGAGCAGCTCTTCGCGTCGAAGATCGTCGACGCCAAGACCATCGTCTGGAACGGCCCCGCGGGCGTGTTCGAGTTCGAGGCGTACGCGGGCGGCACGCGTGCCGTCGCGCAGGCGCTCGTCGACGCGGGCACGAACGGCGGGTTCACGATCGTCGGCGGTGGTGACTCCGCGGCTGCGGTGCGCATCCTCGGGTTCGACGAGGCCGGCTTCGGTCACATCTCGACCGGCGGTGGCGCGAGCCTCGAGTTCCTCGAGGGCAAGACGCTCCCCGGCATCGCTGTCCTGGAGGACTGAGACATGGCGAACCGCACCCCGCTCATGGCGGGCAACTGGAAGATGAACCTGGACCACCAGCAGGCGATCCAGACCGTGCAGAAGCTCGCGTGGGCGCTGCGTGACGGCAAGCACGACTTCGGCGCGGTCGAGGTCGCGGTGCTGCCGCCGTTCACCGACATCCGCAGCGTGCAGACGCTGGTGGACGCCGACAAGCTCGAGCTCAAGTACGGCGGCCAGGACTGCTCCGCGCACGTCTCGGGCGCGTACACGGGCGAGACCTCGCCGGTGTTCCTCGCCAAGCTCGGCGCGACGTACGTCGCCGTGGGCCACTCGGAGCGCCGGCAGTACCACGCGGAGTCCGACGACCTCGTCAACGCGAAGGTCAAGGCGGCGCTGGGCGCCGGGCTCGCGCCGATCCTCTGCATCGGCGAGGACCTCGAGACGCGCCGCGCGGCCGCGCACGTGCAGCACACGCTGCTGCAGCTCGAGGGCGGCCTGCTCGACGTCTCGGCCGAGCAGGTCCGCAAGGTCGTCGTCGCGTACGAGCCCGTCTGGGCGATCGGCACGGGCGAGACGGCGACGCCCGAGGACGCGCAGGAGATGGCCGAGGCCATCCGCGCGCGTCTCGTCGAGCTGTACGACGAGGAGACGGCGCAGGCGGTCCGCGTGCTGTACGGCGGCTCGGTGAAGTCGTCCAACGTCGCGTCGATCATGGCCAAGCCTGACGTCGACGGCGCGCTGGTCGGCGGTGCGAGCCTCGACCCCGAGGAGTTCGCGGCGATCGCGCGGTACAAGTCGCACATCTGACCGCGGCGGAGGGTCGGTGCGGGGTGCCGCGCCGACCCTCCCGCGTCAGCCCGCGGCGACAAGCGGACGCTGATCTCAGATCGGCGGCCGCACGCGCCGGGTGATGGTGGCCCATCTGGCCAAACGTCACCTACCCTGTACGCGGTCAACCGCACCGTCGCAGCCCCTCCCGGGCGCCCGACGGCCGTCCGTCCAGTGAGGAACGACACGCCAGTGAACGTCGTCAAGATCGTCCTGCAGGTGCTGCTGGTGCTGCTCAGCCTCCTGCTCATCCCGCTCGTCCTCCTGCACAAGGGCAAGGGCGGCGGCCTGTCGGACATGTTCGGCGGCGGCATCTCGAGCAGCGCGGGGTCGTCGGGCGTCGCGGAGCGGAACCTCAACCGGATCACGGTGGGCGTCGCGCTCGTCTGGACCGCGGTGATCGTGCTCCTCGGCCTCGTCGAGAAGACGAGCTGACCGGCGATGGCGAGCGGTAGCGCGATTCGCGGGTCCCGCGTCGGCGCGGGCCCGATGGGCGAGGCGGAGCGCGGCGAGAGCGCGCCCCGCATCTGGATCTCCTACTGGTGCGCGAACGGGCACGAGACGCGCCCGAGCTTCGCGGAGGAGGCCGCCGAGGAGGCGCCCACCACGTGGGACTGCCCGCGGTGCGGCTTCCCCGCCGGCCAGGACCAGGAGAACCCGCCGGCGCCGGTGCGCAACGAGCCCTACAAGACGCACCTGGCGTACGTGAAGGAGCGCCGCTCCGACGAGGACGGCGCAGCCATCCTCGACGAGGCGCTCGCCGCCCTGCGCGCTCGGCGCGGCGGCTGAACCGCACGGACTGAACGACGAAGGCCCCGGGACGAGTTCCGGGGCCTTCGTGTTCCCGCCGGCGGCGCCGCGGCGGGCCCTGGTCGGTAGCATCCGAGCGTGATCGACCCGCGGCCGTTGTGGGACTTCTCCGATCCCGTCGCCTCCGAGGCGCGGTTCAGGGCGGCGGTCGACGCCGCGACCTCCGCCGGGGACGCGGCGGTGCTGCGCACCCAGGTCGCGCGGGCGCTCGGGCTGCAGTCGCGATACGACGAGGCGCTGGCCGAGCTCGACGCCGTCGCGGCCGACGAGCCGGAGGTACGCGTGCGCGTGCTGCTCGAACGCGGGCGCGTGCTGCGCTCGAGCGGCGACGAGGACGCCGCGCGCCCGGTGTTCCGCGCGGCGGCGGAGGCCGCGGACGCGGCCGGGCTCGACGCGCTGGCGGTCGACGCGATGCACATGGTGGCGCTGACGCTGCGCGGGGCCGACCAGGTGGTGTGCACGCGCGAGGCGCTGGCCCGCGCTCGTGGCTCGCACGAGCCGGCGGCGCGGGCGTGGACCGCCTCGCTGCTCAACAACCTCGGCATGGCGCACGCCGACCTGGGCGAGTGGCAGCGGGCGCTCGACGCGTTCGACGAGGCGCTGACCGAACGGAGGGCGGCGTCCGACGAGCAGGCGACGAACGCCGCACGGTGGGCCGTCGGCTGGGCGTTGCGGCACGTCGGTCGGCGCGACGACGCGCTCGAGGTGCAGCGCGCCCTGCGTGCGGACCTCGTCGCCGCCGGGCTCTCCGACGAGTACGTGCATGAGGAGCTCGCACTGCTCGAGGACCCGCGGGCGTGACGCGCCGGCGTGCTGCGAAGGGGCCGCGGCGCGCACGTGGCGTGTCCGCGCTGCGGCCCGCGCCCGTCAGCCGCGCGTCGCGGCCAGCAGCGCCAGGACCTCGTCGGTCGTGCCCGTCTCGCCGAGGCGCGGGAAGATCCGCGCGACCGAGCTCGCGTGCCCATCCGGCGTGAGGTCGGACATCGCGTCGGTCGCGAGCGTGACGTTGTAGTTGAGCTCGTGGGCCTGCCGAGCGGTGGACTCGACGCCGATGCTCGTGGCGATCCCGGTCAGGACGACCTGCGTGACGCCGCGCCGGCGCAGGATCACGTCGAGCTCGGTGCCGAAGAACGCTCCCCAGCTCCGCTTCGTCACCACGAGGTCGCCCGCGTGGCCCGCGAGCTCCGGCACGATGTCGGAGTAGCCCTCCGGCAGGGCGCCCTGCGGCGGGCGTCGGACCTCGGTCCGGCCGTGCGCGGCGTCCGCGCCGTCGGGCGCCGTCGCGACGCGGACGAGCACGACGGGCAGCCCGTGGGCGCGGAAGGCGGCCGCGAGCCGGGCGGTGCGGGCGACGACGTCCTGCGCGGCGTGCGGCTGCGTCGGGCGGCCGGCGATGCCGTTCTGCAGGTCGATGACGACGAGCGCGGTGCGGTCGTCGAGCGTGGTGAGAGCCACGGTGTTCCCTTCGGGTGGATGGTCCGGCGTGCGGCCGGGTCAGGGGATGGGGCTGCGTCCGCGCGTCAGGGCGCGGCGGACCGGGCGCCGACCCGGCTCAGCGACCGGTCGGCGAGGACGAGGACGAGCAGGCCGACCGCGCAGGCGACGAGGAACCAGGCGAGGCCGTGCAGGCCGGCGGAGGTCGTGCCGCGGGGGAACGCCGCCGCGACGGCGGCCGAGGCGACGATCGCGCCGAGGTAGAGGAACGTGCGCAGCAGGCCCGCGGCCGAGCCCATCCGACCCGGGTCGGCCTGGTGGTACGTGGCGTTCTGGTTCGCGAGGCTCAGCAGGCCCTGCGGGACGCCGGCCAGCACGGCGACACCGACCAGAAGCCACACGGCGGAGCTGTCGCCGAGCGTGAGCACGAGGGTGCACGCCGCGACGAGGCCGACCGCGCCGACGACGAGCTTGCGCCGGATCTGCGGCCGACGCCCGGACACCGTCGCGACGACCACCGACGTCACGGACATCGGCAGGAGCAGCAGCCCGGCACCGGACGCCGCGAAGCCGCGCGTGCCCTCGAGCCACTGCGTGTACCCGTACAGGAACGCGTACGCGACGATCGACCCGAGCCACTGGCGCGCGTACGTCGCGAGCAGAGGGCGGCTCGTGGCGAGCACGCGCAGGTCGAGGAAGGGCGTCGTGGCGCGCAGCTCGTGGCGGGCGAAGGCGGCGCCGACGAGCACGGTGACGATGGCGAGCCACCACCAGCGCGGCGTCATGAGCGTGGTCATGAACGCGCCGAGCGTGGCGGCGAACAGCACCATGCCCACCGCGTCGATGTCGCTCAGGACTCCGCGCGCGCTGCGCCCGGGAGCCTCGAGCGGCGTCGACCGGGGCAGGCGGAGCGAGCCGAGCACGAGGCACGCGATCGAGAGCGGGATGTTGACCGTGAAGATCGTCCGCCACCCGCCGAGGCCGACCAGGAGCCCGCCGAGCGTCGGCCCGACGATCGCGATGGTCTGGTTCGTCACGGACAGCGCCGTCAGGACGCCCGCGGGCGAGTCCTTGCCCGTGCGGCGCGCCTCGCTGCGGATCAGGTACATCGCCGCGGGGAACGCCGCGCAGGTGCCGAGGCCGAGCAGCACGCGCGACGCGACGAGCACCGCCAGCGACGGCGCGAGCGCTCCCAGGACGCCCGCGAGGCCGACGAGGGCCGTGCCCGCCAGGTACAGGCGACGCGGGCCGTAGAGGTCGACCAGCCGCCCGACGACGGGCTGGCCCACCGCGGTCGCGAGGTACAGCGCCGAGACGAGCCAGACGGTCTGCGCGGGCGGTGCGCCGAACGCGATGCCGATGGGCACGAGCGTCACGGCGATCATCGACGAGTTGATCGGGTTGAGGATCGACCCGAGCATCAGCGGCAGCACGAGGCGCCGGTCGAACCCGGCGGCCGCCGCGCCCGGCGGGGGAGTGCGGTGGAGCAGCGACGTCACCGGTCGACCAGCCGTCCCAGGATGGTCAGCGCGTCGGCGACGGTCGCGCGCTCGGCGTCGGTGAGGTGCTCGGACAGCGCGCGCGTGAGCCACTCCTGGCCGGCGCGCTGCTTGTCGTCGAGGAACGCGCGGCCGGCGTCGGTCAGCGTGACGAGCTGGCGACGGCCGTCGCGCGGGTCCTGGTGCCGCACCACGAAGCCGCGCTCCTCGATGACGGCGATGGTCGCCGCGGCGGACTGTGGTCGCACGCGCTCGGCCGCCGCGAGGTCGCTCGCCGTGGCCGGTCCGTCGCGGTCGATCCGGTGCAGGATCGACGTCTGCGACGGCGTGAGCTCGTGCGTGTCGATCTCCTCGCGCAGCCGGCGGCGCAGCCGGCCGACGACGACCCTCAGCTGGTCGGCCGTGCGTTCGACGCTCGCGAGGTCGGTGGTGGACATGATTCCACCGTAGATCCATCAGGCTGATCTGTACAGTTCAGACTGTCTATTAGCGCACGAGGACCAGCGCGAACCCGTCGTGGCCCTTGACGCCGACCGTCTGGACCACGGTCGCGTCGAGCCGCGGGTGCAGCACGAGCGCGTCGACCATGCGTCGGACGCCCTGCACGCGGTCGTCGGGGTGGTCCGGGTCGATCACCTGGCCGTCGCGCACCACGTTGTCGACGACCATGAGGGTGCCCGGCCGGGAGAGCGCGAGCGCCTGCTCGACGTACCGCGCGAGCTGCTGCTTGTCCGCGTCGACGAACACGAGGTCGAACGGCTCCGCGCCCTCGGCCGCGAGGCGGTCGAGCGTCTCGGTCGCCGGGCCGACGAGCACGTCGACCCGGTCGCCGAGCCCCGCGCGGCGCAGCGACTCCTGCGCGACCGACGCGTGGTGCGGCTCGAGCTCGAGCGTCGTGACGCGCCCCTCCGGGCCGACCGCGCGCGCGAGCCAGAGCGTGCTGTAGCCGCCGAGCGTGCCGATCTCGAGCACGCGCCGCGCCGACGTGGCGACCGCGAGCAGCTCGAGGAGCTTGCCCTGGTTCGGCGCCACCGCGATGTCGGGCAGACCGGCCGCGGCCGCCGCCTCGCGGGTCGCGACCAACGCCGGGTTCTCAGGGACGAGCTGCGCGAAGTAGGCGTCGACCGCCTCGAACCGGCCCTGCAGCGCGCTGTCGCGCGCCGACGCGTGCTCGCCGACGGGCGGCTCGTCCTCGGTCATCGCCCGTGCGCCATCAGCCGTGCGCCATCAGCCGTGCGCCATCAGCCGTGCGCCGTCAGACGTGCGCCGCCGCGGCGGCGTCGAGCAGCCACCTCGTCCGGTCCCGTCCGGTGGCCCCGGCGGCCGGCGTCTGCGCGACGGTCGCACCGCGCAGCGCGGACGCCACGGCATCGGCCTTCTCGGCACCCGCCGCGACGACCCACACCTCGCGTGCCGCGTGGATCGCCTCGTACGTGAGCGAGACGCGCAGCGGCGGCGGCTTCGGCGAGCCGTGCACCGCCACGGTCGCGACACCCGTGACGTGGAGCGCCTCGTGGTCGGGGAACAGCGACGCGATGTGCCCGTCGGGGCCCATGCCGAGCAGCAGCACGTCGAACGCCGGCACCTGCGTGCCGGGTGCGGCGTGCTCCGCGAGCGTGCGGGCGTACGCGGAGGCGGAGGCCTCGGGTGTCGGGACCTCGTCCGACTGCGCGGCCATCGGGTGCACGTTCTGCGCGGGCAGCGCGTCGCCGAGCGCCGAGATCAAGGCGTCGCGCGCCTGCGTCTCGTTGCGGTCGCCGTCGCCGTCGGGCAGGAACCGCTCGTCGCCCCACCACAGGTGCACGCCCGACCAGTCGACCGCGTCGCGCACCGGCGACGCCGCGACGGCCGCGAGCACCTTGATGCCGACGGTGCCGCCCGTCAGCACGACGTGCACGGGGGAGCGGTGCGACTGCACGTCGAGCAGCGCCGTGAGCAGCCGAGCGGCGGTCGCCTCGGCGAGGACTGCCGGATCGGGGTGGACCACGACGTCGCGCGTCATGCGGTCACCTTCGCCAGGCCCTTCGTGAGGACCTCGCCGTAGACCTCGTCCGGGTCGAGCCGGCGCAGCTCCTCCGCGAGGCACTCGCGCAGGTGCCGGATCGGCAGCGCGATGCGGTGCTCCGGCTGGTCGGGCTGGCGCAGCGCGGCCGTCTTGCCGTCCGGGCGGTCGAGCACGATGTCGCCGCCCGACCGCTCGAGCCGGACCTGCACGATGGCGGGCGCGTCGGGGATGCGCTCCACCTCGACCTGCACCCTGAGCGCGTGGCTGAGCCAGGCGGCCATCATGTCGACCGACGTGTGCGTGCTCTCGCCCGCGATGTACGCCTTCTTGACCGGCTCGAACGGCGGCTGGTCGAGGGTCGACGCGATCAGGCCCCGCCACAGCGTCGCGCGCGTCCACGACAGGTCGGTGTCGCCCTCGGCGTAGACCTCCGCGAGGCGCCGCAGCGCCTTCCCGGGCGTCTCGGCGCGCGACGTGTCGGTGATCCGGCGCTGCGCCATGCGGCCGATCGGGTCCTTCGACGGCACGTCCGGCGGCTCGTACGGCCACCACGCGACGATCGGCGCGTCGGGGAGCAGCAGCGGCATCACGAGCGTGTCGAGGTGCTGGTCGACCGTGCGGCCGGGCCGCAGGATGATCACCTCGCTCGCGCCCGCGTCGCCCCCGAGACGGATCTGCGCGTCCATCGTGTCGGCCTTGGCCGCGGTGTCCTTGGCGATCACGATCACGCGGCACGGGTGCTCGCGGCTCGCGTCGTTCGCGGCCTCGATCGCGTGCTCCGGGTCGTGGTCGCCGGTGTCGACGATGAGCGTCAGCACGCGACCGAGGGCGATCGCGCCGCCCTCGTCACGCTCGCGCAGCAGGCGCTTCGAGATCTCGCGCGCCGTCGTGTCGGGCATGTCGATGATCACGGCAGCCTCCAGGTTCGCCCGTCGCGCGCCATCATGTCGTCGGCCGACTGCGGGCCCCATGTCCCGGCCCGGTACTCGTCCGGCTTACCGTGCGTCGCCCAGTAGTCGATGATCGGGTCGAGGATCTTCCACGAGAGCTCGACCTCCTCGTTCTGCGGGAACAGCGGCGGGTCGCCGAGCAGCACGTCGAGGATCAGCCGCTCGTACGCCTCCGGCGACGCCTCCGTGAACGCGTGGCCGTAGCCGAAGTCCATCGTGACGTCGCGGACCTCCATCGCGGTGCCCGGCACCTTCGCGCCGAACCGGAGCGTCACGCCCTCGTCGGGCTGGACCCGGATGACGAGCGCGTTCTTGCCGAGCTCGGCGGTCGCGGTCGACTCGAAGGGCAGGTGCGGCGCCTTCTTGAACACGATGGCGATCTCGGTGACGCGCTTGGCGAGGCGCTTGCCGGTGCGCAGGTAGAACGGCACCCCGGCCCAGCGGCGCGTGTCGATGTCCACCCGGACCGCGGCGAACGTCTCGGTCGTCGAGTGGGGGTTGAACCCCTCCTCCTGCGAGTAGCCGATGACCTTCTCGCCCCCCTGCCAGCCCTCGGCGTACTGCGCGTGCGCCGTGTGCCGGCCGAGGTCGCGGGGGAGCCGCACGGCCGAGAGCACCTTGACCTTCTCGGCGCGCAGGTCGTGCGCCGAGAACGACACGGGCTCCTCCATCGCGGTCAGCGCGAGGAGCTGCAGCAGGTGGTTCTGGATGACGTCGCGCGCCGCGCCGATCCCGTCGTAGTACCCGGCACGGCCGCCGATGCCGATGTCCTCGGCCATCGTGATCTGCACGTGGTCGACGTAGTTGGCGTTCCAGATCGGCTCGAACAGCTGGTTCGCGAACCGCAGCGCGAGCAGGTTCTGGACCGTCTCCTTGCCGAGGTAGTGGTCGATCCGGAAGATGTCGTCGGGCCGGAACACGCTCGAGACGATGTCCTGCAGCTCGCGCGCGCTCGCCAGGTCGTGGCCGAACGGCTTCTCGATCACGACGCGCCGCCACTTGCCGTCGTGGGGCTGCGAGAGGCCCGAGCGGGCCAGCTGCTTGCAGACGACCGGGAACGCGCTCGGCGGCACCGAGAGGTAGAACGCGTGGTTGCCGCCCGTGCCGCGGTGCACGTCGAGGTCCTCGACCGTGTCGCGCAGCCGGTCGAACGCGTCGTCGTCGTCGAACGTGCCCTGCACGAAGCGGATGCCCTCGGAGAGCTGACGCCAGGTGGCCTCACGGAACGGCGTCCGGGCGTTCTCCTTGACCGAGTCGTGCACGATCTGCGCGAAGTCCTGGGTCGCCCAGTCGCGCCGCGCGAAGCCGGTCAGCGCGAAGCCGGGCGGCAGCAGCCCGCGGTTCGTCAGGTCGTAGACCGCGGGCATCAGCTTCTTGCGTGCGAGGTCGCCCGTGACCCCGAAGATGACGAGGCCGCACGGCCCCGCGATCCTGGGCAGGCGACGGTCGCGAGCGTCGCGCAGCGGGTTGTGGCCCGCAGCCACCTTCACCGGGCTCACTCGCCCTCCGCCTGCGCGCCGGCCGCCTTGAGCCCGTCCGTGACGGTGCCGATCAGCTGCGACCAGCTGGCGTCGAACTTGTCGATGCCCTCGGTCTCGAGCTGCTCGGTGACCTCGTCGATGTCGATGCCGAGCTCGGCGAGGCGCTCGATGACGCGCCGGGCCGCGTCCTGCGTGCCCGTCACGGTGTCGGCGGCGTCGCCGCCGTGGTCCTGCACCGCGCGGAACGTCGCCTCGGGCATGGTGTTGACCGTGCCCGCGACGACCAGCTCGTCGACGTAGAGCGTGTCGGGGTAGCGCTTGTCCTTGACGCCCGTGGAGGCCCACAGCGGCCGCTGGACGTGCGCGCCGGCCTCGGCCAGCGCCGCCCAGCGGTCGCTCGCCACGACCTCCTGGAACAGGCCGTACGCGAGGCGCGCGTTCGCGATCGCGGCCGTGCCGCGCAACGCGTCCGCCTCGGGCGTGCCGATCGCGTCGAGTCGGGCGTCGACCGCCGTGTCCACCCGGCTGACGAAGAACGAGGCGACCGACGCGATCGGCGCGAGGTCGTGGCCGTTCGCCTTGGCCTGCTCGAGGCCGGACAGGAACGCGTCGAGCACGGCGCGGTACCGGTCGAGCGAGAAGATCAGCGTGACGTTGACGCTGATGCCCTCGGCGAGCGCGGCGGTGATCGCGGGCAGGCCCTCGACCGTCGCCGGGATCTTCACGAAGACGTTGGGGCGGTCGACGGTCGACCACAGGGACTTCGCGGCCGCGATCGTGCGCTCGGTGTCGCGCGCCAGGCGGGGGTCGACCTCGATCGACACGCGGCCGTCCTGGCCGTCGGTGCGGTCGTAGACAGGGCGCAGCACGTCCGCGGCGGTCCGTACGTCGTCGGTCGTGATGCGGAAGACCGCGTCGTCGACGTCGGCGCCGGCGCTCGCGAGCTCTTGGAGCTGCTCGTCGTAGGCGTCGCCCTCGGACAGCGCCTTCTCGAAGATCGTCGGGTTCGTCGTCACGCCGACGACGCCCTGCTCGACCAGGTCGGCCAGGTTGCCGGTGCGCAGCCGCTCGCGCGACAGGTCGTCGAGCCAGACGGCGACGCCCGCCGCTGCCAGTCGCTCGATCGGGGTGGTGCTCGGTGCCATGGTGGATCCCCTTCTTCGCGCGTGCCTGGCCGGGTGGGGCCCCGCCTGGAGTGCGGGGCCCCACCCGGTCGTCTCAGTGCTGCTGGTCGCCCGTCCCGGTGCTCGTGGGAGCGGCGGACGCGGTCGACGGGCCGGCGTTCGCGGCGGCCGCGGCGATCGAGTCGTGCGCGGCGGCGACGACGGCCTCGGCCGTGATGCCGAACTCGCGGTAGAGCGTCTCGTAGTCCGCCGAGGCACCGAAGTGCTCGAGCGACACGGACCGGCCGGCGTCGCCGACGACCTTGTGCCACGAGAGCGCGATGCCGGCCTCGACCGAGACGCGGGCCCGCACCGACGACGGGAAGACCGACTCGCGGTACTCGTCGCTCTGCTGCGCGAACCACTCGAACGACGGCATCGACACGACGCGCGTCGCGACGCCCGCTGCCTCGAGCGTCTCGCGCGCCTCGACGGCGAGCTGCACCTCGGAGCCCGTGCCGACGAGGATCACGTCCGGCGTGCCGGAGCTCGCCTCGAGCAGCACGTACGCGCCCTTGGCGACACCCTCGGCGCCCGCGAAGCCGTCCTCGCCGCGCGGGAACGTGGCCACGTTCTGGCGCGTGAGGATCAGGCCGACGGGGCCGCTCGTGTGCTCGAGGATCGCCTTCCACGCCTGCGCGGTCTCGTTGGCGTCCGCCGGGCGCACGATCGTCAGGCCCGGGATCGCGCGCAGCGCGGTCAGGTGCTCGACGGGCTGGTGCGTCGGGCCGTCCTCGCCGAGGCCGATCGAGTCGTGCGTCCACACGTAGGTCGCGGGCGCGCCCATCAGCGACGCGAGGCGGACCGCGCCGCGCATGTAGTCGGAGAACTGCAGGAACGTGCCGCCGTAGGGGCGGGTCAGGCCGTGCAGCGTGATGCCCGAGAGGATCGCGCCCATGGCGTGCTCGCGGATGCCGAAGTGCAGCGTGCGCCCGAACTCGTCGCCCGCGAACTCGTGCGTCGAGCGCTTCGCCGGGATGAACGACGTCGCGCCCTTCATGGTCGTGTTGTTCGAGCCGGCGAGGTCGGCCGAGCCGCCCCACAGCTCGGGGAGCTCCGGCCCGATCGCCGAGAGCACGTCGCCTGACGCGGCGCGCGTCGCGACGGCCTTGCCGGCGGGGAAGACGGGCAGCGCCGACTCCCAGCCCTCGGGCAGCCCGCGCACGGCGAGCCGGTCGAGCAGGGCGGCGTTCGCCGGGTTGGCGGCGCGCCAGGCCTCGTAGCCCTCGGTCCACTCGGTGCGGGCCTTCGCGGCGCGCTCGGCGAGCGACCGCGTGTGGGCGAGGACGTCGTCGTCGACCTGGAACGTGCGCTCGGGGTCGAAGCCCACGGCCTCCTTGAGACCCGCGACGGCCTCGGCGCCGAGCTTGCTGCCGTGCGAGCTGTGGTCGTTCGTCTTCTTGGGCGTCGGCCACGCGATGAGCGTCCGCAGCCCGATGAACGACGGCTTGTCGGTGACGGCCTTGGCCGCCTCGATCGCGGCGGCGAGCGCGTCGACGTCCTCGCGGTAGTCGTCCTCCGACGAGCCGCCGTGCGTCCAGTCGACGTACTGCACGTGCCAGCCGTACGCCTCGTAGCGCGCGAGCACGTCCTCGGTGAACGCGATCTCGGTGTCGCCCTCGATCGAGATGTGGTTGTCGTCCCAGAGGACGATGAGGTTGCCGAGCTCCTGCGTGCCGGCGATGGACGACGCCTCGCTCGTGACGCCCTCCTGGAGGTCGCCGTCCGAGCAGATGACGTACGTGTAGTGGTCGAACGGGCTCGTGCCCGGCGCGGCCTCGGGGTCGAGCAGGTTGCGCTCGCGCCGCTGCGCCATCGCGAAGCCGACCGCCGACGAGAGGCCCTGACCGAGCGGCCCGGTCGTGGTCTCGACGCCCTTCGTGTGCTTGTACTCGGGGTGGCCGGGCGTCTTGGAGCCCCAGGTGCGCAGAGCCTGCAGGTCCTCGAGCTCGAGGCCGAAGCCGCCGAGGTACAGCTGGATGTACTGAGTGAGGCACGAGTGCCCGGCCGACAGGATGAACCGGTCGCGGCCCAGCCAGTGCGGGTCCGTCGGGTCGTGCCGCATGACGTTCTGGTAGAGCAGGTACGCCGCGGGCGCGAGGCTGATGGCGGTCCCGGGGTGGCCGTTGCCGACCTTCTCGACGGAGTCAGCCGCCAGTACGCGCACCGTGTCCACCGCCCGCACGTCCAGGTCGGACCAGCCGACCGTCTGGGCCAGGGGAGCCTTCGCGTTCACCGAACCTCATTCCCACCCGCACGTGACGCGGGCGTCTGTCGGACGTGGTCGGACACCGTTCTTCTCGGGGTCCGGCGGCGGCCGGCCACGCGGTGCCCGCGGGTCGTCGGCCGTGCCTGTCGAGCGTATATCGCACCCCTGCTCCGGTGCCGGGCGTGACCACGGACGGAGGCGGGACGCATCTCACACGTCGCCGCCCCGCGCGTGGCCTGACCGGCCACATCGGCAGGCCGTAGCATGGCGGCGCGACAATTCCTCCCGCCGGACCACGAACGGACCCGTTGCGCGTGCGCCTCTCGAACCCGCTGTCCCTGGACGCCCCCGGAGCGTCGGCGCCGCCGACCCCGGACGTGCGCCGGACGGCGGCGGCGCCCGTGCCCGCGGCCCCTGCCGGGCCGTCCGCGGGGTCGGCGCGCTCGGGCCCGCTCGGCTCCGCGTGGCGGGCCGGCCGGCGGGTCGTCGGCCCGTACGTCGCGCTGACCAAGCCGCGCATCATCGAGCTCCTGCTCGTCACGACGCTGCCGACGATGATCCTGGCGCAGGGCGGGTGGCCGAGCTTCGGGCTCGTCGTCGCGACGCTCGTCGGTGGCGCGGCCGCCGCAGGCTCGGCGAACGTCCTCAACTGCTACCTCGACCGCGACATCGACCAGGTGATGAACCGCACGAAGCGGCGCCCCATCGTCACGGGCGAGGTCACGCCGCGCGCGGCGCTCGTGTTCGGGCTCGTGCTGGGCGTGCTCGCGCTCGCGTGGCTGTGGCTCGTGGTCAACCCGGCGTCGTCGATGCTGACGGCCGCGGCGATCCTCATCTACGTCGTCGGCTACACGATGATCCTCAAGCGGCGCACGCCGCAGAACATCGTGTGGGGCGGCGCGGCCGGGTGCATGCCGGTGCTGATCGGCTGGTCCGCCGTCACGGGTGGCGTCTCGTGGGCCGCGGTCCTGCTGTTCGGCGTCATCTTCTTCTGGACGCCGCCGCACTACTGGCCGCTGTCGATGAAGTTCAAGGGCGACTACGCGCGCGCCGGCGTCCCGATGCTCCCGGTCGTCGCCAAGGACGCCAAGGTCGCCCGCGAGATGATCGGCTACACGCTCGCGATGATCGCGTGCTCGCTGCTGCTGATCCCGGTCGCGCACATGACCTGGGTGTACGCGGTCGTCGCCACCGCGCTCGGCGCGTGGTTCCTCGCGCAGTGCCTGACGCTGCTGCGCCGCGCCGAGGACCCGACGCGCGGCAAGCTGCGCGCGATGACCGTGTTCCACGGGTCGATCACGTACCTGACGCTGCTGTCCGTCGCGATCGCGGTGGACGTCTTCCTGCCCTTCTGAGCCGCGGGTGGCCGGCGCCGCGGGCGACGACGAGCGCACTGCTCTGCACGACGCGCTCGACGGGTACCTCGCGCACCTGACCGTCGAGCGCGGCCTCGCGGCCAACACGCTCGGGGCGTACCGGCGCGACCTCACGCGCTACGTCGACTTCCTGGTCGCTCAGGGGCGCACCCGCCCGGAGGACGTGACCGAGCGCGACGTCGAGGACTTCGTGCTCGCGGTCCGCACGGGTGCCGACGACCGGGCGCGCCTCGTGGCCTCGTCGTCGGCGCGAGCGGTCGTCGCGATCCGTGGCTGGCACCGGTTCCTGGTGCTCGAGGGCGTCACGGAGCGCGACGCGGCGCAGGACGTCCGCCCGCCCGCCCAGCCGAAGCGGTTGCCCAAGGCGATCTCGGTCGACGACGTGACGCGGCTCCTCGAGGCCGCGGGCCTCGGCGACGGACCCGTCCCGCTGCGCGACCGCGCGCTGCTCGAGCTGCTGTACTCGACGGGCGCGCGCATCTCGGAGGCCGTGGGGCTCGACGTCGACGACCTCGACCGCACGCCCGGCCAGGGCGCGGTGCGCCTGTTCGGCAAGGGGTCGAAGGAGCGCGTCGTCCCGGTCGGCTCGTACGCGCTCGACGCGCTCGACGCGTACCTCGTGCGCGGTCGTCCGGCGCTGGCCGGCGCGGGCCGCGGCACGCCGGCGGTGTTCCTCAACACCCGCGGGGCGCGGCTGTCGCGGCAGTCGGCGTGGGCGGTGCTGCGCACCGCGGCCGAGCGCTCCGGCATCGCGACGGCGGACCACGTCTCGCCCCACACGCTGCGCCACTCGTTCGCGACGCACCTGCTGGCCGGCGGTGCGGACATCCGCGTCGTGCAGGAGCTGCTCGGCCATGCGAGCGTCACGACGACGCAGATCTACACCGCGGTCACGGCCGACTCGCTGCGCGAGGTGTACCTCACCTCCCACCCGCGCGCGAAGTGACGCCGCGCGCGGCTCGTCGCGGGTCCCGAAGGGGTGCGCTCCGGTAGGTTGTGCGCCGTGGTGAGCACCTCGACGACCGACACCCCCCTCGACGCCGTCGGGCGTCCGCTTCCCGACTTCCCGGTGCCCGCGCCCCTGGCGTCGCACGGGCCCGCCCGCGTCATCGCGATGTGCAACCAGAAGGGCGGCGTCGGCAAGACGACCACCACGATCAACCTCGCGGCCGCGCTCGCCGAGCTGGGCCGCCGCGTGCTCGTCGTGGACTTCGACCCCCAGGGTGCGGCGTCGGTCGGCCTCGGGGTCAGCCCGCACGAGCTCGACCGCACGATCTACAACCTGCTCATGGAGCGGGACGCCGACGTCCGCGAGGTGGTGCGGACCACCGCGACCGAGGGCCTCGACCTCCTGCCGGCGAACATCGACCTGTCGGCGGCCGAGGTGCAGCTCGTGGGCGAGGTCGCGCGCGAGTCCGTGCTGTCGCGCGCGCTCCGGCCGCTGCTCGACGAGTACGACGTCGTCCTCGTCGACTGCCAGCCATCGCTCGGCCTGCTCACGGTGAACGCGCTCACGGCGGCGCACGGCGTGCTGATCCCCCTCGAGTGCGAGTTCTTCGCGCTGCGCGGTGTCGCGCTGCTCATCGAGACGATCGAGAAGGTGCGCGACCGGCTGAACCCGCGCCTGCAGGTCGACGGCATCCTCGCGACGATGTACGACCCCCGCACGCTGCACGCGCGCGAGGTCGTGGCCCGCGTCCACGAGGCGTTCGGCGACACGCTGCTGCAGACGGTGATCGGCCGGACCGTGAAGTTCCCCGACGCCACCGTCGCGGCCGAGCCGATCACCACGTACGCGCCGACGCACGCCGGGGCGCACGCCTACCGGCAGCTCGCGCGCGAGCTCGTCGCCCGTGGCGACGCCGCCTGACGCGCCGGCGGTCCCCCTTCCCGGTGCTGCGCCCGCGGGGACCGCGGGCTTCGAGGTGCACCTCGAGAACTTCGAGGGCCCGTTCGACCTGCTGCTCGGCCTGATCGCCAAGCACAAGCTCGACATCACCGAGGTCGCGCTCGCGAAGGTGACCGACGAGTTCATCGCGCACATCCGCGCCGCGGAGCAGCAGTGGGACCTCTCGCAGGCGAGCGAGTTCCTGGTGGTCGCCGCGACCCTGCTCGACCTCAAGGCCGCGCGGCTCCTGCCGTCCGCAGAGGTCGAGGACGACGAGGACCTCGAGCTCCTCGAGGCCCGCGACCTGCTGTTCGCCCGCCTGCTGCAGTACCGCGCGTACAAGGTCGTGGCCGGCGACTTCGGCGAGCGGCTCGCCACCGAGGGGCGGCGGTTCCCGCGCCTCGTGACGCTCGAGCCGCAGTACGCCGCGCTGCTGCCGGAGCTCGTCTGGCAGGTCGGTCCGGACCAGCTCGCCGCCCTGGCCGCGCGCACGCTCGCGCCGAAGCCGCCGCCACCCGGCGTGGACATCAGCCACCTGCACGCCCCGCCGGTGTCGGTGCGCGAGCAGGCGGCCGTGCTCGTCGACCGGCTGCGGCACGGCGGCGCGTCGTCGTTCCGCACGCTCGTCGCCGACGCGGGCGCGACGATCGTCGTCGTCGCCCGGTTCCTGGCGCTGCTCGAGCTGTTCCGCGAGGGTGCCGTGGCGTTCGACCAGGTGACGCCGCTCGGCGAGCTGACCGTGCGCTGGACGGGCGCGGCCGAGGGCGACGTGACGGTGTCCGGCGACTTCGACGAGCTCGACGTCACGGCCGGGCCGGGGGACGAGCCCGACCCCGCGGCCGACGCGGAGGAGCCGCTCGCAGCGGGCGACCCGCAGCAGGTGCAGGACGAGGAAGGGACGGACCGGTGACCGACGCCGACTTCACGGCACCCGGCGACGGGGCGCTCGACGACGAGCCGGACGCGGCGATCGCCGCGGACGACCCCGCGCGCGCGGCCGGTGGACGCGACGACGTCACCGACGTCATCGACGCCACCGACGAGGCGAGCGGCGCCGCGGGCGAGCCCGAGGTCGCGCAGGCCGACGAGCTCGCGTTCGACGTGGACGACCTGCCCGGCGGTGCGCTCGCGGCGCTCGAGGCCGTGCTGATGGTCGCGGACGAGCCGATCCCCGCGGTCCGGCTCGCGGCCGTCCTCGCGCTGCCCACCGCGCGCGTCGAGGCGCTGCTCGACGAGCTGGCGGCGGAGTACCGCGGTGCGTTCGGCGGCCGTCCGCGCGGCTTCGAGCTCCGGCGCGCCGGCGAGGGCTGGCGCATCTACTCGAGCGCCGCCTACGCCGACGTGGTCGGCCGGTTCGTGCTCGAGGGGCAGACCGCGCGGCTCACGCAGGCGGCCCTCGAGACGTTGGCCGTCGTCGCGTACCGACAGCCCGTGACGCGCGGCCAGGTGTCGGCGGTCCGCGGCGTCAACGTCGACGGCGTGATGCGCACCCTGACCGCGCGCGGCCTGGTCGGTGAGGTGGGCACCGAACCGAGCAGTGGCGCGGTCCTGTACGCGACCACGGGATACTTCTTGGAGCGGATGGGCCTGTCGAGCCTCGACGAGCTGCCCCCGCTGGCGCCCTACCTGCCGGACATCGACGCGCTCGAGGGTGTCGACGCGGCGACGGAGGAGACGAGATGAGCCCGCAGGAGCGACGCGGTGGCGGCACCGGCCGAGACGGTGCACGCGGAGGCGGCGCCGGCCGACCGTCCGGCGGCGCGGGCCGCGGTGGCGGCACCGGGCGAGGCGACGCACGTGGCGGCAAGCCGGCGGGCAGCGGCGGCGGCACGGGCGGCACCGGGCGTCCCGGAGCGCGCGGCGCGACCGGTGGAGCGGGCTCGGCGCGCGGTGGCGCGCCCGGACGCGGAGGAGCGGGCGCGGGTCAGGCGCGGGGCGGTGCGGCCGCGGGCCGGGGGTCTGCCACGGGCCGGGGCTCGTCCACGGGTCGTGACGCGGGCCGTGGGACGTCGCCGTCGATCGGTGGTGCGTCGCGTGGCTCGTCCTCGACGGGCGGTCCGGCCCGGGGGACGTCGTCCACGGGTGGTGCGCGTGGTGGCGGGTCGGCCCGCGGTGGCTCGACCTCGGCCGGTGCACCCCGCGGCGGTTCCGCGACGACCCGCGGCACGGGCTCGCCCCGCAACGCGTCGACGTCGCGCGGACCGGCCGTCCGCCCGAGCCGCCCGGGTGCGCCCTGGCCGAAGCAGCCGGTGCGCGGCGCTCGCCGCCGTCCGCCCGCCCAGCCGACGCCCGACCTCGACGTGCACGACCCCGAGGGCGTGCGTCTGCAGAAGGTGCTCGCCAACGCGGGCCTCGGCTCGCGCCGCGCGTGCGAGGAGCTGATCGCGTCCGGCCGGGTCGAGGTCGACGGCCAGGTCGTCACCGAGCTCGGCGTGCGCGTCGACCCGAAGCGGGCCGCGATCCACGTCGACGGGCTGCGCATCCAGCTCGACGCGTCGGTCGTCACGATCGCGCTGAACAAGCCGAAGGGCGTCGTCTCGACGATGCACGACCCGGAGGGCCGCCCCTCGATCGGCGAGCTCGTCGCGAACCGCGAGGAGCGCCTGTTCCACGTCGGCCGGCTCGACGCGGACTCCGAGGGCCTGATCCTGCTGACCAACGACGGCGAGCTCGCGAACCGCCTGTCGCACCCGGCGCACGGCGTCGCCAAGACGTACCTCGTCGACGTCGAGGGGCGCGTGCCGCCGTCGCTCGGCGCGCGGCTGAAGAAGGGCATCGAGCTCGAGGACGGCCCCGCGGCGGTCGACGAGCTGCGCATCGTGCAGGCGCTGCCGCACGCGAGCCTCGTCGAGGTGGTGCTGCACGAGGGCCGCAACCGCATCGTCCGCCGCATCTTCGAGGAGGCCGGGTACCCGGTGACGCGCCTGGTGCGCACCCGCATCGGCCCGATCCGCCTCGGCGACCTCAAGCCGGGCCGCACCCGCGTGCTGGGCAAGACCGAGGTGGGCTCGCTGATGACGTCGGTCGGGCTCTGACGTGGGTGGTCCGGAGGGCGCTCGTCCCGGCGACACCGACCAGCTCGCGACGCGCGGACCGGTGCGGGTCGTCGGCACAGGCCTGCTGGGCGCGTCGGTCGGCCTGGGGCTGTCCACGCGCGGGGTCGACGTCGTCCTCGACGACCCGTCCCCGACCGCGCTCGCGCTCGCGCGCGACGTCGGCGCGGGCCGGCTCGCCGCCGAGGGCGACGCGCCGCCTGCACTCGTCGTCGTCGCCGCGCCGCCGGACGTGACGGCCCGCGTGGTCGCGCAGGAGCTCGGCGCGTGGCCCGAGGCAGTCGTCACGGACGTCGCAAGCATCAAGGCGTCGGTCCTCGCGGAGCTGCGCGCGTCGGGCGCGGACCTCACGCGGTACGTCGGCTCGCACCCGATGGCGGGGCGCGAGCGGTCGGGCCCGTCGGCTGCGCTCCCGGACCTGTTCCTCGGCCGGCCGTGGGTCATCGCGGACTCGGGCACGTCGTCGGCGGACGCCGTGCTCGCAGTGCGCGCGCTGGTGGTGGACCTGGGCGGCCTGCCCGTCACGATGGACGCGGCGGCGCACGACGCCGCGGTCGCGGTGGTGTCCCACGTGCCGCAGCTCGCGGCGAGCCTGGTGGCGGCTCGGCTCGTCGACGTCGACGACGCCGCGCTCGGCCTCGCGGGCCAGGGCCTGCGGGACGTGACCCGCCTCGCGGCGTCGAGCCCTGCGTTGTGGACGTCGATCCTCGCGGCCAACGCGGGCGAGGTGCGCCGGGTTCTCGAGGCGGTGCGCGCGGACCTCGACCAGGTGATCGCCGCGCTCGGCGCGGCGCACGACGCGAGCGGCGGTGCCGCCGTGCGGCCCGGTGCGCTCGCGTCGATCGCGCGCGCCATCGACGACGGGAACACCGGCGTCGCGCGCATCCCGGGCAAGCACGGCGGCGTGCGGCGCGACTACGGCGTCGTCACCGTGCTGGTGCCCGACGAGCCGGGCGAGCTCGCCCGGCTGCTCACGGACGTCGGCCACGCGGGCGTGAACCTCGAGGACCTGCAGCTCGAGCACGCCGCGCGTCGACCGGTCGGCATGGCGGCGATCTCGGTGCTCCCGGGCGCCGTCGAACGTCTCGAGACGGCGCTCACGGAGCGCGGGTGGAGGTTGGTGCGGTGACGCTCGTCGTCGCGATCGACGGGCCTTCGGGCTCGGGCAAGTCCAGCGTGTCGCGTGCCGTGGCGCGCGAGCTCGGCCTGGCGTACCTGGACACGGGTGCGATGTACCGCGCCGCGACCTGGTGGTGCCTGCACACCGGCGTCGCGCTCGACGACGCGGTCGCGGTGGCCGCCGAGGTGCGCCGCCTGCCGCTCGCCATGGGTGTCGACCCGTCGGCACCGGCCGTGACCGTCGGGGGCACCGACGTGAGCGCGGAGATCCGCGAGACACGCATCTCGGAGGCGGTCAGCAAGGTCGCCACCAACCTCGACGTGCGCGAGGAGCTGCGCCTCCGCCAGCGCGCCGCCATCGACGCCGAGCGCGGCGCCGACGGCTTCGCCGGGGGTCGGGGCGTGGTCGCCGAGGGCCGCGACATCACGACGGTCGTCGCCCCCGACGCCGACGTGCGCGTGCTCCTCACCGCGAGCGAGGAGGCGCGCCTCGCGCGCCGCGCGCTCGACGTGCACGGGACGGCCGACGCGACCGCGGTCGAGGCGACGCGCGACCAGGTGCTGCGGCGCGACGCCGACGACTCGACCGTCGTGCAGTTCCACGTCGCGGCCGACGGCGTCGTGACGGTCGACTCGTCGCACCTCGACTTCGAGCAGACCGTCCGGGCGGTGCTCGACGTGGTGGCGGCCCGCGCGTGACCGAGCCCGCGTCGCCGTCGCCCCGGGGACCCGTCTGGGCGCGCCAGGTCGGTCGGTTCCTGGCCCGCGTCTGGTGGGCGACGCGCGTCGAGGGCGCGGAGCACGTGCCGGTGGACGGTCCCGTGCTGTTCGCCGCCAACCACACGGGCGTCATCGACGGGCCGCTGCTGATCGGCACCGCGCCGCGACCCGCGCACATCCTCGTCAAGGACGAGATGTTCCACGGCCCCGTCGGCGCCGTGCTGCGGGGCGCCGGGCAGATCCCCGTCGACCGCGCCGGCGGCCGGGCTGCTCTCGCGGCCGCGCTCGGCGTGCTGCGACGCGGGGGAGCGGTGGGCGTCTTCCCGGAGGGCAACCGCGGCCGCGGCGACGCGACGAGTGCGCGTGCGGGCGTCGCGTGGCTCGCCGTGCACGGGCACGCACCGGTGGTGCCCGTGGCGATCCTCGGCACGCGCCGCACCGGTGAGGCGGTCGGCCACGTGCCCGCGCCGCGACGGCCGCTCCGGGTCGAGTTCGGTCAGCCGGTGCCGGTCACGTGGGACCACCTGACCGGCCGCGCGGGCGTCGCGGCGGCGGGAGAGGCGATCCGCGAGGCGCTCGCCGTGCTCGTCGGACGTGCCGCAGCGCGCACCGGGCTGGCCCTGCCGACCGACGACCCGAACCGCGCCGGCGTCTGAGGCGATCCGCGCCCCCCTGAGCGCACCCGCGCTCGGCGTCGCCGCGACCGCCGATACCGACCCCGCGCGGTGCGGGCCCGTCGGCAGGGGAGAATGGTCGCCATGAGCGACCTCGACCCCGCGCAGCCCGAGCTCGACGCCGCCCTCGACGAGGCGGTCGCGATGCCCGACGAGGCCGGTGACGCCGACCGCGAGCGCGCGCTGCGCGCGGGCCTCGACGAGTACGAGCTCGAGGACGACGACCTCGCGCTGCTGCACGGCGTCGACCTGGGCCTCGAGGAGGGCGGCGGTGCGGAGGCGCTGCCGGTGCTCGCAGTGGTCGGTCGACCGAACGTCGGCAAGTCGACCCTGGTGAACCGCATCCTGGGCCGCCGCGAGGCCGTGGTCGAGGACAAGCCGGGCGTCACGCGCGACCGGGTGAGCTACCCGGCCGAGTGGTCGGGCCGCCGGTTCACCCTGGTCGACACGGGCGGCTGGGAGGTCGACGTCGCGGGCATCGACGCCCGGGTCGCCGAGCAGGCCGAGGTCGCGGTCGCGCTCGCCGACGCCGTCGTGTTCGTCGTCGACGCGACGGTGGGCACCACCGACACCGACGAGCAGGTCGTGCGCCTGCTGCGCCGTTCGGGCAAGCCCGTCGTGCTGTGCGCCAACAAGGTCGACGGCCCGGCCGGCGAGGCCGACGCCGCCGTGCTGTGGTCGCTCGGGCTCGGCGAGCCGTTCCCCGTCTCGGCCCTGCACGGCCGCGGCACGGGCGACCTGCTCGACGCGATCCTCGACGTGCTGCCCGAGAAGTCGGCGCACGGGGTCGCGCTGCCCGACGGGCCGCGCCGCGTGGCGCTCGTCGGCCGACCGAACGTCGGCAAGTCCTCGATGCTGAACAAGCTCGTGGGCGCCGAGCGGGTGGTCGTCGACGACACCGCGGGCACGACGCGCGACCCGGTGGACGAGCTCGTCGCGCTGGGTGGCAAGCCGTGGGTCTTCGTCGACACCGCGGGCATCCGGCGCCGGGTCCACCAGACGTCGGGTGCCGACTTCTACGCGAGCCTGCGCACGCAGGCGGCCATCGAGAAGGCGGAGGTGGCGATCGTCCTCGTCGACGCGTCGTCCCCGATGACGGAGCAGGACGTGCGCGTCGTGCAGGAGGTCATCGACGCCGGGCGCGCCCTCGTCGTGGCGTACAACAAGTGGGACCTCATGGACGAGGACCGCCGGCCGTACCTCGAGCGCGAGATCGAGCAGGAGCTCGTGCAGGTGCAGTGGGCGCCGCGCGTCAACGTCTCGGCACGCACGGGGTGGCACGCGGACCGGTTGGTGCCGGCGCTCGAGCGGTCGCTCGAGTCGTGGGACACCCGCATCTCGACCGGCCGCCTGAACGCGTTCCTCGGCGAGCTCGTCGCGGCGCACCCGCACCCGCTGCGTGGCGGCAAGCAGCCGCGCATCCTCTTCGCGACGCAGGCATCGACGCGCCCGCCGCGGTTCGTCATCTTCACGACCGGGTTCCTCGACCCGGGCTACCGCCGGTTCATCGAGCGCCGCCTGCGCGAGACGTTCGGCTTCGAGGGCACGCCCATCTCGATCGGCGTCCGCGTGCGGGAGAAGCGCCGCCGCTGACGGGCGACGAGGCGCGGCGACGCCGACCGCACGGACGACGACGAGGCCGCCCCGGCCGCGACGAGCGCGGTGGGGCGGCCTCTTGCGTGAGGTCCCGGGGACCTCAGATGGTGATGGCGGCGTTCGAGACGCGGATGAAGGTCCAGTGCGCGGCGTACATCGTCCGCACGTGGATCTTCTTGCCGGGGCGCGGCGCGTCGATCATCTTGCCGTCGCCGACGTAGATGCCCACGTGACCCGTGGTGTGCACGAGGTCGCCCGGACGCGCGTGCGCGCGCGACACGCGCTTGCCGACGTGTGCCTGCGCCGAGGCCGTGCGCGGCAGCTTCTTGACGTGCGTGTCGCGGAAGACGCGCTGCGTGAAGCCGGAGCAGTCCATGCCGTGCCGCGACGTGCCGCCGTGCTTGTAACGGACGCCCGAGTACGTGACGGCGTCCTCGACGATGCGCGAGCCGTACTTGTGCGCGGTGACGGTGGTGCGCGCCTCGCTCTTCTTCACGGAGGTCGTCGCCGGCGTGGAGACCGCGACCACCGAGTGGCGCCCGACGCCGAGCTGGCGAGGCAGGCGGACCTTCGTGGTGCCGGTCGTCTTCACCGTGGCGACGCGCTTGCCGGACACGTAGAGCGTCGTGGTGCTCGGCGTCGCCTTGCCGTCCGCGGTGGTGCGGACGGTGGCGACCGGCGGCGCGCTGCGCTGGAAGGAGCGGTCCACGGCGATCGTCGTGTGCGACGCCACGGTCGGTGTGGTGGTGCTCTGGGTCGTCCCGCCGGTGGTGCCGGCGGCCGGGTCGGTGGCGAACGCCGGTGCGCTCAGCCCCGCCGTCGCGACAACCGCCGTGACGAGCACGCCGAGCGTGCGGCGTACCCCGCGGTGGTGTCGTTCGTTCATGGTCGTGTCCTCCGGGCGACGCGTACGGCACAGCACGGCCTCGTCGAGGTCGTTCGTGTGCTGTTGGCCCGCGCGTCGCGGTCGTCGGTCGAACCTTGTCGGCCGTACGGGGACGGGAGGGTCTCGTTGCGTGCGCCTCGGCACCGCAGCCCCCGCGGAAGGTCCGCGCCAGCCCGTCCGAAGCACCGTAGGCGAGGGAGATGGGTGCAACCCGGCAAATCTGGACAGATGTCCATCACGGCTACGGGGACCACGCAGGATGTTCACGAACCGCCCAGCGCCGCTCCACGAGCGGGCATGCGAACGGCCCGTCCGCGCGGCGGCGGACGGGCCGTTCGTCTCTCCGAGGGCGTGTGCGGCGCTGCGAGCCGCGGCCGACGCGCGTCAGCCGAGCAGCACTGCCTTCTGCGCCTCGAACTCGGCGGGCGACAGGACGCCCGCGTCGCGCAGCTCGGCCAGCTGCTTGAGGTGCGCGATCTTCGTGTCCATGTCGAGCGGTTCCGGCTCGGGGGCGGCGACGGGAGTCACGTAGACCGGCTGGGCGTAGGCCTGCGCCTGCGGCTGCGCGTACTGCGGCTGCGCGTAGCTCTGCTGCGCCGCGGCCTGCGCGTCCTGCTCGGCCCAGCGGCCCTGCTGGCGGCGCTGGACGCGACCGGACACGGCGGACGCGGTCCCCGCGATCACGGCGGTGCGGGCGACCCCGCGGATGAGTCCCGGCATGATGACCTCCTCAGGCTGCGTCGGTGGCGTCGAGTGCGGCGAGGATCGCCTGGACGGGGATGCGCCCGCTCGCGACGAGCTGACCCCCGCCCTCGCGGAGCGCGGTCGCGAACGGTGCGGCCCACGCGTTCTCGTACACGAGGATCCCGGCCGCGCTGCCCGGCGTCAGCGCGTTCCCGGCCTCGGCAAGGTCGTCGTCGCCCAGCAGGTCGGACGACGCGCCCTCGAAGATCGTCAGGTCGAAGTCGCCGTCGACGTCGAGATCCTGGATCGAGACGCCCTGCACGCGGTCGTCGCTGTCCTTGGTGATGAAGCGCAGGTCAAGCACGCGGATGATCCCGCGTTCGACGAGGTCGACGAGCAGCGGGAACGCCGTGCCGTTGAGCCGGTTCTCGGGGAACTCGACCACGAGGTAGTCGATCGGTCCCATCTCCTCGAGCTGCGGTGCCATCTGGGCCTCCCCATCGTGCGCGTCACGCGGCGGCCCGAGGTGGGCCGTCGCTCGTTCGTCAGCCTCATCCGGGACCACGCCGGCGGCGTCACCCGGCTCGGGTAGTTCGGCCAGCCGTTCGAGCCGGCTCAGCACGTCGGCGAGCTCGAGCTGCTCGACCTCGAAGCCGGCCGAAGCGACGGGGTGGGTGTGCGCCACGTCCGCGAGCATGCGCTCCAGCAACGGGCCGACAGGACCACGCACCACGATCTCGACGTCCGCGCGGTCCTCGGGGGAGACGCGGAGCGCGAGGAGCTCGATGCCGAGCGACGCGAGCCGCTGCAGCACACCGTAGAGGGCGGCCGAGTCGCGGACGTGCGCCTCGAGAACCGTCGCGTTCGACCGCAGCCCCACCTCGGACAGCTCGCGCATCGCGGCCGGACGGGGCTTGCCGACGACCGTCAGCTCGAGCCTGAGCGAACTCATCGGCGTGCTCCCCTCGTCCCGCGGTCGTCATCGACTTTCGCCCGGTATGGGTTGGTTCCTCATCACCCCTCCGGGGTAAAGGATGGGCTAGCGTGCGAGCCATGTCGGTGGAGATGGACGCCGAGAACGTCCGCGCGACGGCCGATCGAGCCGCCGGCCGAGGGATGCTGCGCGCGCGGGCGAGCATCCCTCGAGTGCCCCGGACCATCCTGCGCAGCGAGCTCACCGCGAGGTTCGAGGAGGCGGTCGCGCACCGCCTCACGCTCGTGTCCGCGGGGCCCGGCTGGGGCAAGACGACGGCCGCCGCCCGGTGGGCACAACGGCGCAAGGACGTCGCCTGGCTCACGCTCGAGGCGCGGGACGACGGGGCGAGCGCCTTCTGGCAGCACGTGCTGACCGCGATGCGGGTGTCCGGCGCGGTGCCGGCGGCTCACCCGCTCGGCGACCTCCGGGTGCCCACGCGCGTCACCCCGGCCTTCCTGCGGCGGCTGTACAGCGCGATCGAGGCGCTCCCCGACCCGACCGTGCTCGTGCTCGACGACGCGCACCTGCTGACGGACGACGACGTGCTGAGCGGCCTCGCGGACCTGCTCCGGTTCCCCGGGCCGCTGCGCCTCGTGCTCGCGACACGGGCCGACCCGGTCCTGCCGCTGCACCGGCTGCGCGCCGAGGGCGAGCTCGCCGAGATCGTTGCCGAGGACCTCGCGTTCCGTCCCGTCGACGTGATGGCGGTCGCGGCCGCCGAGGGACAGACGATGACCACCGCAGACGCCGGGGCGCTCGTCGAGGAGACCGGCGGCTGGCCGGTGGGCGTCCGGTTGCGCCTCACCGCGGCGCACGAGCCCGCGGTCGACCCCCAGGCATCGGCGTCGGAGTACCTGCTCGCCGAGGTGCTCGAGCGGCAGGAGCACGAGCGGCGCGAGCTGCTGCTGCGTACGAGCGTCACGAGTGCGGTCTGCGCCGACCTCGCCGACGCGCTGGTGCCGGGCGGTGTCTCGGTGGCGGCGTTCGCCGGGCTCGTGTCCAACGACTTCGTGACGGCGACCGGCGGCGCCGGCTGGTTCCGCTACCACCCGCTGCTCCGTGACATGCTGCGCGCGCAGCTGCGCCTCGAGGATCCCGAGGCGTTCCGCGAGGCGCACCGGAGCGCGGCGCGCTGGATGGTGCACAACGGCGAGCCGCGGCAGGCGCTCGAGCACGCGGCGACCGCGGGCGACTGGGACCTGTTCGGCGAGGTGTTCGTCGACTCCGCCGCCGGTGGGCTGCTGGGGCCGGACCGCGAGAGCCTCGCGGAGGCGCTCCGTGCGATCCCCTACGCGGACCTGCCCCATACCGGGACGCTCGAGCTGTGCGCGGCGGCGGACGCCGTCGTCTCGGGCCGCTTCGAGGCGGCGCGTGTCCACCTGGCCGCGGCGCGCCGGCTGCTGGGCACGACGCCGCGTGCGTCCGCGTCGGCGCTGCTCGCCGTGCTGGTCGCGATGGCCGCCCGTGGCACGGGGGACGTGGGTGCCGTCGAGGCGGCTGGTCGGGAGGCCGTCGACGCGCTCGAGCGGGCGCCCTGGCGGTTCCCCGCCTTCGAGTCCTACCTCGTGATCGCGCTGAACAACCGGGACGTCGGGCGACTGCTCGTCGGTGACGTCGCGGTCGCGCGCGAGGCACTGCGCGACCTCGTGCGCGCCTCGTGCGACGGGCCTCCGTCGCTCGCACTGTTCAACGCACGCGCGTACCTCGCGTTCGGCGACCTCGTGGCCGGCGACATCGACGTCGCGGACGCGAGCGCGCGCGACACCCTGGCGGACGCCGAGCGCTGGGGCTGGTCCGCGTCGCTCCAGGTGCGGATGGCGTACGCCGCGGCAGGCATGGCGGGGCTGCTCCGCGGCGAGGACGACGAGGCGGACCGCCTGGTGGCACAGGGGCTGGCCGCCGACGCCGGTGGCGCGGAGCCGTCCTCCGTGCTCGCCCTGCGGTTGCTGCAGACGTTCGTCGCGGTCTCCCGGGGGCGGGCGCACGCCGCCGAGCTCGCGCTCACCGCGGCCGAGGAGGTCGCCACCGCGCTCGGGGGCACCCCGATGCTGCTGCGGGACCTCGTGGTGCGGGCCCTCGCCGAGGTGCAGCTGCTGACCCGCACGGCGCGCACGTGGCACGGCGGCCGGCCGGCGTCGGACGACCTGGCCGTCGCGCAGGTCGCACGCGCCCGGCTGCTCGTCGCGGCGGGGCGCGCGGAGGCGGCGCTGCCGATCACGCGAGACGTGCTGCGGCACGGCGCCGGGCACGCCGATCTCGTCCGGGTCGAGGCGCTCCTCGCCCACGCGTCCGCCCTCGCGCGCCTCTCGCGCCCCGGCGTCGACGACACGCTGTCGCAGGCGCTGGACGTCGCCGGGCCGGACCGGCTGGTCCGTCCGTTCGTGGCGGCGCGCGACGAGGCGCTCGACGCGCGGCTCACCCGCCTGGTCGGGACACGTCACGACCCGGTGGCGCGGGCCGTGCGGGCCCGGCTGCAGTCGGGACCCACCGGACCCGAGCCCGACCCGCTGGTCGAGCCGCTCACCGAGCGCGAGCTCGCGATGCTGAGCGCGCTGCCCACCATGGAGAGCAACGCCGAGATCGCGGCCGACTTCTACGTCTCCGTCAACACCGTCAAGGCCCACCTGAAGGCGCTGTACCGCAAGCTGGGCGTCGCGAGCCGGCGCGAGGCAGTGCGGCGCGGCCGCGAGCTGGGGCTGCTGGACTGACCGCGCGCGGGCCAGCGGATCGACTGCTGGCCCGCACGCGCGCGTCCGGGCGCGTCAGCCGAGCGCGAGCCCTTCCTTGGCCGAGTCCGGGTCCGGGTCGGGCAGGCGCCGCATCCGGAAGCCGTTGACCAGCCCCGCGGCCCCCGCGAGCAGCGGCACGAGCAGCGCGATCTGGAGCGCGCGGGCGCGGACGTCGTCGTTGATGCGCAGCAGCTCGGCCTGCACCGGCTCGGGCTCGTCGGCGAGCATCGTCTGGAGCTGCGCGTCGCTCATCACCTCGGCATCGGTGCGGAGGACCTCGGTGACGTGCTGCTTCTGCCCGGTGTCGAGCACGGTGCTGTCGTCGACCTGGTTGCCGAACCCGACGGAGAGGCTCGCGAGCATCACGGCACCCGCGAACGCGAGGCCGAACGAGAGGCCGAACGAGCCCGCGGCGGAGTTGACTCCCGCTGCCTCGCTGACGCGGTCCTCCGAGACCGGCGAGAGCGTGTAGTTGTTCAGCTGCGAGACGAGGATGCCGAGCCCGCAGCCGGCGACGACGAGCGGCACCGCGAGTGCCCACCCGGACCCGGCGCGCGGCACGATCGGCAGCAGCGCGGCGACCCCGACGACGAGCAGCGCGAACCCGGCGGTCACGAGCACGGCCGGGCGGCGGCGGCCGGCTCGACGTCCGGCCAGCAGTGCCGCGCCGAACATGCTGAGCGAGAGCGGCGCGAGCGAGAGGCCCGCGAGCATCGCGTCGTAGCCGAGCGCCATCTGCAGGAAGATCGGCAGCGCGATCATCGCGCCGCCGAGCGCGATCTGCTGCATGAGCTGCTGCGAGACGCCGATGCGGAACATCGGCGACCGGAACAGGTCGGGGTCGAGCAGGGTCGCGGCGCCCCGACGCTGCCGCCGGACGAGCCACCACGCGAGCCCGAGGAGCGCCGCGGCGCCGACGAGGACGAGCAGCCCGACGGACTCGGCGCCCTCCTGCCACGCGAGCACGCCCAGCACGATGCCGCCCATGCCGAGCACCGACAGCACGGCACCCACCGGGTCCACGGAACGGTCGCCCTGGTAGGGCACGTCGCGCACGAGCCGCGCGCCCGAGACGACGACCGCGATCACGACGGCCTCGAGGCCGAACGCGACACGCCACGACAGGTAGGTGGTGATGAACCCGCCGAGCAGCGGGCCGACGGCGGCGGCGACCGACGCCGCTGCGCCGACGAGCGCGTACACCTTGCGCTGCGCGGGGCCCGAGAAGTTGCCGTGGATCAGCGACTGCATCGCGGGGAGCAGCAGCGACGCGCCGAGCCCGCCGATCACGGCCCAGAACACGATGATCGGCGTGAGGCTCTGCGCGAGGGTCATCGACACGGCGCCCACCCCGTACGCGGAGAGGCCCAGCAGGTAGGCGCGCTTGCGGCCGAAGAGGTCGCCGATCTTGCTGCCGATCAGGATGAACGCGGCCGATACGAGCGCCTCGAGCGCGATGGCGGACTGCACGCCCGACACCGTGGTGCCGAGGTCGCGCACGACCGCCGAGATCGACACGTTCATCAGGGACGTGTCCACCACCAGCACGAACATCGCCATGGCGAGCAGCAGCGCGAGCCGGCGGTCGCCTTGCCAGCCCGTTGGTCCGTTCGGCGTCGACATCCCGTCACCGTGGCATGCAGCCCGCGGACCGACCTCACCCGGGGCGGGTACGGGACCGGGACAGCAGAACGCTGCCCGGGCGGCGGAGGGCGTCCCACCGCCCGGGCAGCGTGACCGCGGCTCGGGTCAGGCTGCCGCGGCCTCCGGCGTGAGGCGGCGCAGCACGAGCTTCACGAGCTCGACCAGCACCAGGTATCCCACGGTCACCAGCAGGCAGAGCCGCCACTGCGAGCCGTCGAGCTCGACGGTGCCGAAGATCCGCTGCAGGCCGCCGAGCGTCGTCACGAGGAACGTCAGACCGATCACGGCGATCATCAGCGCGATGAACCGCCCGTTGGCGAGCGTCGAGTGCTGGAAGATCGTCGCCCGGTCGTCGCGCCACTCCATCGCCGCGACCACGTGCATGAGGGACATCGCGGTGAGCCCCATGGTGGTCGCGGTCGCGAGGTCGTAGTTCTGCTCCCCGTACCAGACGACCAGCAGCGAGGCGACGGCGATCAGGAGGCCCTCGAGCTCGAGTCGTACGCCGAGCGTCCGCCCGATGACGGGCTGGTCCGGCGGCCGCGGCTTGCGGCGCATGAGTCCGGGCGTCGCCGCGTCGAACCCGAGGCCGACCGCGAGCATGACGTCGATCGCGAAGTTGATCCAGAGGATCTGCAGCGGCGACAGGGGAGTGCCGTTCGCGATCGTGAAGATGCCGGCGCCGACGAACGTGAGGATGAACCCGGTGAGCACGACCATCTGGAAGCGCACGTACTTCATCAGGTTGTCGTAGAGCCCGCGGCCGCCCTCGACGGCGGCGACGATCGTCGCGAAGTTGTCGTCGGTGAGGATCATCTCGGCGGCGTCCTTGGTGACCTCGGTGCCGGTGATGCCCATGGCGACGCCGATGTCGGCGCGGGTCAGCGCGGGCGCGTCGTTCACGCCGTCGCCCGTCATCGCGACGACGTTGCCCTGGCGCTTGAGCACGTCGACGAGCCGCACCTTGTCCTCGGGCGCGACGCGGGCCACGACGCCGATGCCGGCGACCTCGCGCTCGAGCACGTCGTCGGGCATCGCGGCGAACTCGGCGCCGGTGATCGCGCGGCCCTCGATGCCGAGCTGCTTCGCGATGGCCGCCGCGGTCGTGGCGTGGTCGCCCGTGATCATGCGGACGCGGATGCCGGCGTCGCGGCACTCCGCGATCGCCGCCTTGGCCTCCTGGCGCGGCGGGTCGACGATGCCGACGAGCGCGAGCAGCTCGAGGTCCGCGATCAGCTCGAGCAGGTCGCCGCTGCCGAGCGCCTCGCGTGGCACGTCGCGCCGGGCGACCGCGAGGACGCGCATGCCCTCGGCGGCGAGCCGGTCGTTCTCCGCCTCGACGAGCTCGCGGCCGGCGTCGATCGGCTGGCCGGTGCCGTCCGCCCCGAGCACGGTCGTGGAGCGCGCGAGCAGCACGTCGGGCGCGCCCTTGACGTAGCAGCGGATGACGCCGTCCATCTCGTGGAAGGTCGCCATGAACTTGTAGGCCGCGTCGAACGGCACCTCGGCCACGCGCGGGTAGGTCCGCCGGGTCTCGAGCACGTCGATGCCCGCCTTCTCGGCCAGCACGACGAGCGCGCCCTCGGTCGGGTCGCCGATGCACGCACCGTCCTCGATCACCGCGTCGCTCGCGAGGGCCATGGGCAGCACGAACGGCTCGAGCCGCACCTCCTGAGTGCCGCCGACGGCGAGGACACGGCCCTGGGTCGAGTACCCCTGACCGTCGACGGAGAACCGGTGGCCGGCGAGCGCGAGGTGGCGCGCGGTCATCTGGTTGAGCGTCAGCGTGCCGGTCTTGTCCGAGCAGATCGCCGACGTCGAGCCCAGCGTCTCGACCGACTTCAGCCGCTTGACGATCGCGCCCTTCGCCGCGAGGTCACGCGTGCCCATCGAGAGCAGCATCGTGACGACCGCGGGCAGGCCGGTCGGGATCGCCGCGATCGCGAGGCTGATGCCGACCACGAAGAGGCTGTCGAAGTCCTGACCGCGCGCCAGTCCCAGCACCACGATGAGCACGAGCGCGAACGCGGCCATCACCGTGATGATCACCGTGATCCGGTCGAGCTGGCGGGCGAGCGGCGTCTTGTCCTGCTCGACCCCCGAGAGCATCCCCGAGATCCGGCCGACCTCGGTGGTCATGCCCGTGTCGGTGACGATCATCTCGCCGCGCCCGCGCGTGACCTGCGAGTTCATGTACGCCATGTCGATGCGGTCGCCGAGGGGCACGTCGTCGCCCGCCACCGGGTCGGTCGCCTTCGGCACCGGTGCGCTCTCGCCGGTGAGCCCGGACTCCTCGATCTCGAGCGACGCGGCGAGCACGATCCTGCCGTCGGCCGGCACCTTGTCGCCCGCCTCGAAGGTGACGACGTCGCCGGGCACGAGCTCCTCGGCGTCGATCTCCTGCTGCCGGCCGTCGCGCCGGACCCGGGCCCGGAGCACGAGCATCTGCCGCAGCGCCGCGACGCTCTCGGCCGCCTTGCCCTCCTGGTGCAGGCCCATGAGCGCGTTGAACACGGTCAGGAGGATGACGATCACGCCCGTCGTCACGTCGCCCAGAGCGATGATGCTCACGAGCGCCGCGCCGAGCAGGACCAGCTGCATCAGGTCGCGGTACTGGCGCAGGAAGGCCAGCCAGACCGGCACCTTCTTCTCCGCCGCGAGTGCGTTCGGCCCGTACCGCGCGCGCCGCTCGGCCACCTGCGCGGCGGACAGCCCGACGGCCGGGTCCACCTCCAGCCTCGAACGCACGGACTCGACCGCGGCGGCGTGCCACGGGGAGTCGGTCGGAGAGAGCTGCGTCGTCGTCATGACGGTTCCTTCCGCCGGCGGGGACGCGACCACGCTCACACCAAGCGGAGGCCCCGACGTCACCCGCCGGGGGTAGACCGTCAGTGCAGCGCGAGCTTGAGCCCGATCATCGCGACGCCCAGCAGCCCGGTGATCAGGGTCGCGCCCACGTGCCGCCAGCCGTGCAGGCCGCCCGCACGGCTCATCCGCCAGCCGACGATCAGCAGGAGCGCGAGGTTGACGGTCAGTGCGACCGTCACGCCGCGCGAGACCTCGACGCCCAGCAGCTGCTCGACGAGCAGGACCCCGACCGGCGCGCCGGACGCCGCGACGAGCGGCCAGCCGTCCGCGACCACGACACGCTCCTCGTGACGCGTCAGCGGCCGGCCGTGCACCGTGCGCGCCGCGATCCAGTGCGCGTACGTCTCGGCGCTCCAGTAGACGACGAGCGTCGCGAGCACGGCCAGGGCGATGTGCGCCAGCCCGAGGTCGGTGGGCGCGGACGCGAGCACCGAGCCGCTGATGATGAGCCCGTACAGGTGGGACGCGCGGCGGCGGTGCAGCCGGCCGCCGTCGAGCTCGGGCTCGGCCGGTGCGTCGTCGGCCGCGGTCGGGGTGCCGTCGTCCTTCGAGGTCACGCCGCCAGTGTGGCATCGCGGGGTCCGGGGCGAGGGGTCCCACGACTACCCGTGGCGGGTGACGACGCAGGTGGGAGCGCCCGACGACGGTGGGGGCGAGCCGACCGACTGATCGACCTCGAGGAGACGCAACGATGAACAGCTTCTGGGACTGGTTCTGGCTGCTGGTGTGGTGGTTCTGCTTCTTCGCCTACCTGATCGTGCTGTTCCAGATCCTTCGTGACCTCTTCCGCGACCGCAGCGTCGGCGGATTCGCGAAGGCCGTCTGGGTGATCGGCCTGATCGTGCTGCCGTTCCTCGTCGCGCTGATCTACATCATCGCCCGGGGCGACGGGATGGCCCGCCGGGAGATGAGGGAGATGGCGGACAACAAGGCAGCCGCCGACGAGTACATCCGCCAGACCGCGGGCGGCGGCCGCTCGGCAGCGGGCGAGATCGCCGACGCGAAGGCCCTGCTCGACTCGGGCGCCATCACCGCGGCCGAGTTCGAGACGCTCAAGGCTCGCGCGCTGGCCGGCTAGCGGTCGATACGGCGCGCGACGGCCGGTCGGTCCCTCCGGAGGGGGTGGGGCCGACCGGCCGAGCCGTGCCCGGGGCCGGTGCCCGCTCCGCCGGGTCGCGGCGCGGCCTCGGGCCGTGACGGACGGCACGTCGTCCGCCCGGGTGAACGGCACTGCCCGACGTGCGGGGGTTCGAACCGGGCCCTAGCGTCGACAGACATGGCAGACCACCCTCCGACGCGCGACGTGGCGTCGCTCATGACGCCGCCCGAGCGCGCCACGGGGGACGTCCCGCTCTTCCTCGGCGGCCGCTACCGCGTGCTCGAGATGCTGGGCCGCGGCGGCGCCTCCACCGTGTACCGCGCGCACGACCTGATGCTCGGCCGAGACGTGGCCGTCAAGGTGCTCGCGCCCGTCCCGCCCGAGACGGACGAGCTCCGCCGCCACGAGGCCGAGATGCGCGTGCTCTCGTCGCTGCGGGACCCAGGGCTCGTGACGCTCTTCGACGCCGGCACGGACCCGGTCGACGGCGGCGCGCACGTCCGGGCCTACCTCGTGATGGAGCTCGTCGCGGGGGAGACGCTCGCGCGGCGGCTCGACGGCGGTGCGCTCAGTGCGCCATGGGCAGCGCGGGTCGGCTGGGCGCTCGCGGGTGCGCTCGCCGTCGTGCACGCACGCGACGTGGTGCATCGCGACGTCAAGCCCGGGAACGTGCTGCTCACCTCGGACGACGCGTTCGACGGCGACGCGGGCCGGGTCGCGGAGCGCTCGCCCGTCAAGCTCGCGGACTTCGGCATCGCGCGCATCGCGGCGGCGACGCGGCTCACGATGACCGGCGCGATCGTCGGCACCGCGACGTACCTCAGCCCGGAGCAGGCCATGGGCGGCGCGATCGGCCCGGCCACCGACGTGTACGCGCTCGGGCTGGTGCTGCTCGAGTGCCTGACGGGCGTGGCCGCGTTCACCGGGACCGTCGCGGAGGTGGCCGCGGCCCGGCTGTCACGCGACCCCGAGGTCCCCGCGTCGGCCGACCCGGCGCTCGCGGCCCTCCTGCGGCGCATGACGGCGCGCGACCCCGCGGCCCGCCCCACCGCCGGCGAGGTGCGCGACGAGCTCGCGGAGCTGCTCGAGCGCGACGCGGCCGCGTGGGTGGCGGCGGAGCCGGGGGGCGTCGCGGGCGCCGAACCGATCCCCGCAGACATCGCAGCGGCCCGTGCGGCTGCCGGTGCGGCTGCCGGTGCGGCCGCGCCGCCGTGGCCGTTCACGGACGACGAGCCGACGGTGCTCCAGCCGGCGGTCGCGCACGTGACCCCGCCGAGGCGCCACGCACCTCGTCGGCGCGCCACGACCGTCGCGCTCGTCGGCGCGCTCGTGCTCGGCGGTGCCACCGCGGCGACCGCGACGGCGCTGCGCTCGAGCTCGCACGAGGCGGGGGCGACGGCCACCGCGGACGCCTGGACGGACGGGCTCGAGGGGGACGTCGCCGCACTGAAGGCGGCGCTGGCCGCCGGTCGCCTCGAGGGGGCGCAGGCGCTGCTCGACCACGCACGCGAGGAGCTGGCCGCGGCTCGCAGGTCCGGCGCCCTGCCGGAGGCGCAGCTCGTGGCGTTCGCGCGCACGCTCGACGGCATCGGTCAGCAGCTGACGGGCGCCGTCGCCGTCGCCGCGGCGGCCGCCGCCCAGGCCCAGGCGCGGCTGGCGGCGAGCACCTCGGCCGCACCGGCGCCGACCACGACGAGCTCGACGCGTACCGTCGCACGCACGGCGCCACGCGCGTCGGCGCCCCCGCACGCGGCAACGCCCGCGCCCGGCGGGAAGGCCGACCACGGCCCGGGCTCAGGGAAGACCAAGCCGAAGGGCGGCCCGGGCCAAGGCCACAAGAAGGGTCCCGGTCCCGGCTGACACGGCGCCGAGGTGGGCACCTGTCGGAGGGTGAGCCCCGCCGCAGCCCGCCGGGGGCGGGTGTCAGGGGTCGCTGAGACGATCGGGCGCATGACGATCTCCTTGCTCCAGCCCAGCGGCCTCGTCGTCAGCCCGGCCTTCAGCCACGTCGCCGTCGTGCCGCCAGGCGCCACGACCATCTACGTGGGCGGTCAGAACGGCGTCGACGAGACGGGCCGGCTCGTGTCCGAGGACGTGGCGGCGCAGGCCGCGCGGGCGCTCGACAACGCGAGCGTGGCGCTCGGCGCCGCCGGGGCGACGCTCGCCGACGTGGTCCAGTGGTCCGTGCTGCTCGCCGAGGGAGCCGACCTCCAGGCCGCCTACGGCGCCATCGCACCGCGGCTGGCGCGGGCCGGCGCCCCGCCGCTCGTGACGGCCGCGCGCGTGGCGGGGCTGGGCGTGCCGGGTGCGCTGATCGAGGTCAGCGCGGTCGCCGCGGTGGAGCGGGCGGCCGGCGCGTAGGGACGCGGCACGGGCTCGTTCACCGGATGTTGGCTGGCGGGCGGCGGGAATGTCCGATATGCCTGGCACACCCCGACGTCCCGCGACCCCGAAGGACCCACCATGAGCGACAAGCCCACGATCGTCCTCGTCCACGGCGCGTTCGCCGACGCGTCCGGCTGGGGAGGCGTCATCACCCGCCTCCAGGCCGACGGCTACACGACCTACGCGCCCGCGAACCACCTGCGCGGTGTCGCGCACGACGCGGGGTACATCCAGGACTTCGTCGCGACGATCGACGGACCCGTCGTGCTCGTCGGGCACTCGTACGGCGGCGCCGTGATCACGAACGTGCACGCCGAGAACGTGGTGGCGCTCGTCTACATCTGTGCGTTCGCGCTCGACGAGGGCGAGGCCGTCGGGCAGGCGCTCGCGCTCGGCGGCGAGCCGGTCGACCTCTCGCCCGTGCTCGTCGTCCGGCCGTACCCGGGCGCGCCCGAGGGCACCGGAGACGCGTACATCAACCCGGCCGTCTTCCACGACGCGTTCTGCCAGGACGTCCCGGCCGAGCTCGCCGCGATCATGGCCGCGGCGCAGCGCCCGGGGTCGCTGGTGAGCCTCGCCGAGCCGTCGGGAACGCCGGCGTGGCGGACGACACCGAGCTGGTACATGGTCGGCCAGCAGGACCGGGTGATCCCGCCGGACGCCGAGCGCGCGATGGCGAAGCGTGCGGGTGCGACGACGGTCGAGGTCGACAGCTCGCACGTCGCGATGATCAGCCGCCCGGACGACGTGGCGGCCCTGGTGCGCAGCGCCGTCGCGGGCGTCGCGTCGTAGGTCGCGCAGGGCACCGGCTCGGGGGAGGCTGGACCGGGCCGTCGACGGACGGCACCGGTCGCGCGCGTGCGCGGCGCAAGGCCTGAACGAGGAGTGCGTGATGGAGTATCGCCAGCTGGGCCGCACCGGTCTGTCCGTCTCGGAGATCGGGTACGGGGCCTGGGGCATCGGCGGATCGATGTGGATCGGGGCCGACGAGGACGAGTCGGTGACCGCGCTGCGGCGCGCGATCGAGCTGGGCGTCAACTTCGTCGACACCGCGCGCGGCTACGGCGAGAGCGAGCGCATCGTGGGCAGCGTGCTGCGTGAGCACCCCGACGTGCTGGTCGCGACGAAGGTGCCGCCCCGCAACGGCGTCTGGCCCGCGCAGAGCGGCGTCGACGTGTCGGAGACGTTCCCGGGCGACCACATCCGCGCGAGCCTCGAGACGAGCCTCGCCGCGTCGGGGCTCGAGGCGTTCGACGTGCTGCAGTTCCACGTGTGGAGCGACGAGTGGGTCGGCCACGGTGACTGGCTCGAGACGATCGCGGCCCTGAAGGACGAGGGCAAGATCCGGTTCTTCGGCGTCTCGATCAACGACTACCAGCCGGAGAACGCCCTGGCGCTCGTGCGGAGCGGCGCGGTCGACACCGTGCAGGTCATCTACAACGCGTGGCACCAGCAGCCCGAGGAGAAGCTCCTGCCCGCGTGCGCCGAGCACGGGGTCGGCGTCATCGTGCGGGTCGCGCTCGACGAGGGCGGCCTCACCGGACGGATCACCTCGAGCACGAGGTTCCCGGACGGCGACTTCCGCAACACCTTCTTCGGCGGCGACCGCAAGGCGCAGGTGGAGCAGCACGTGGCCGCGCTGGTGAACGACCTAGGCATCAGCAACGACGAGCTCGCCGACGTCGCGCTGCGGTACGTGCTCGACGACCCGGCCGTCTCGACGGTGATCGCCGGCATGCGGACCGTACGGAACGTCGAGCGGAACGCCGCGACGAGCGACCGGGGCCGCCTGCCGGCCGCGCAGCACGAGGCCGTGACGCGGCACCGCTGGGAGCGGAACTTCTACGAGGCGCCCTAGGTCGGGCGGCAATGCCGCGGCCGATCTTCGGCGCAGCCAGAGCGTCGCTGGTGCTACGCCGGCGTGAGGCCGAAGGCGCGGAGCAGCGACCTCGCGGTGGCGGCGTGCCGCAGCGGCGGGACGCCCGCCACCTCCGCCAGGGAGCGGCTCAGCGCGTAGTGGTTCAGCCTCGTCCGCACCACGACGCCGTGGAGGCTCGGCTGTGCGACCACGGTGAGGACCCGGTTGCCGTGGTGGCGGTCGTCCTCGTCGGCCGTGATCACGACCGCGAGGCGGCCCGAGTGCCAGTCGGGGCCCGCGAGGACGGCGCCGACGTAGCGGCGCATGAACGCGTCCGCACGCGCGAGCGAGCAGTCGTGCGCGTCGTCGCACAGGTTCGGCACCACCATCCCGACGGCGGGCAGCCGACCGGCGGCGACGTCGGCCCGCAGCGCCGTCAGCGGGACGTCGTACCGCCGGCACGGCGCCGTCTCCTGGACGTAGTACGCCCACGGGTTGTGCTTCACCGCGTAAGGGCCCTGGGGCGTGCGCTGGCAGGGCACCGTCATGCTCTCGGCGTACACCTTGGCGGTGCTGCCGGCGCGGACGGCGGCACCGAGCACGCTGGGTCCCTGCAGCGGGTGCGCCGAGGGCGGCCGGTCGTCGTGCACGCCGAAGGTGCTGCCGCCCGCGATCGCGAGGTAGTTGGGCAGCGACGGGTGCGTGACGGCGCGGTAGTCGGCGGCGTAGCCGTACCGCGTGGCGAGGCCGTACGTGTACGGCATCTGGGCGCGCATCTGGCTCAGCGAGTGGTTCTCGACGACGACCACGAGCACCTTGTCGACGGTCCTGCGCGCCGTCACGGCGGGGCTCGCGGGCGGCGGCTGCGTCGGGAGCACCGGCCGGGTCGGGACGCTGGTCGGGGACGCGCCCGCGGCGGGGGTCGACGGCGGGGTCGAACCGAGCGCGGCGGCGGGGCTCGTCGTGGGCAGGTTCGCCATGGGCGAGCTCGTGCCGGTCGGCGTCGACCCCGGCGACGACGTGCACGCGCCGAGGACGAGCGCGGCGGCGAACGCGCCCGTGAGGACAGGACCGGCGCGGAGCGCGCGGCGTCGGCGCACGTCGCTAGCCCCGTGGCAGGACCGTGAGCACCCGCACCAGGTGGTCGTGGAACTCGGTCATGTAGGCGCGTAGGAAGGCGGCGGTCGAGTCGTCCGTGACCTCGCCGTCGCTCGTGAACACCTCGGGGGAGTAGTGGATGTACGCCTCGGGGGACGTCATCTGGCGCGCGTTGCAGAAGCTGAGCACCGCGCGCAGGCTCTGCTGCCCGACCGCCGTCCCGATCGCGCCGATCGACGCGCCGATCACCGCGGCGGGCACGTGGTCGAACGAGTTCTGGCCCCACGGGCGCGAGGCCCAGTCGATCGCGTTCTTGAGGGCACCCGGGATCGAGCGGTTGTACTCCGGGCTGACGAAGAGCACCGCGTCGACGCCGGCGATCGCCTCCTTGAGCGCGCGCGCCTCGGGCGGGTAGTCCACGTCGTAGTCGGGGCTGTACAGCGGCAGGTTCCCGATCGGGATCTCGACGAAGTCGAGGTCGTTCGGCGCGAGCTTGATCAACGCCCTCGACAGCACGCGGTTGATCGACGTCGACGACAGGCTGCCGACGAAGTAGCCGACGGTGTAGGTGCGCGCCATGGTGGTCCTCCGTTCCCGCGGTCCGGTGGCCGTGTGCGTCCCGGTCGGCACGCGCCGCACGGCAGGGTGCTCGTTCGTGCGTGCTCGTTCACGGTAGGTCGGGTGGTCGAGACGCGCACCCGGCCGTCATGCCGCGCGCCGTCGCGTCAGGAGGCGTCGCGCCACAGCAGCAGGGCCTCGCCCTGCCCGCCGCCGCCGCAGAGCGCGACACCGGCCCGGCCCGAGCCGCGGCGTGCGAGCTCGGTCGCCGCGTGACCCGCGAGCCGGGCGCCCGACGCGCCGATGGGATGGCCCAGGGCGATCGCGCCGCCGTGGACGTTCGTCCGGTCGAGCGGGTAGCCCAGGTCGGCGAGCGACTGGACGACCACCGAGCCGAACGCCTCGTTGATCTCGACGAGGTCGAGGCTCGTCAGGTCCCAGCCGGCGCGCTTGAGCGCGACCGTGAGCGCCGCCGCCGGCTGCGAGTGCAGCGACGTGTCGGGGCCGGCGACCTGTCCCGAGGCGCCGACCGAGCACAGCCACGACCAGCCGCGCGCCTCCGCGACCTCGCGGGACGCGACGACGACCGCCGCCGCGCCGTCCGTGAGGGGCGAGGCGTTGCCGGCCGTGATCGTGCCGTCGGCGGCGAACGCCGGGCGCAGGGCGGCGAGCGACTCGGCCGACGCGTCGGGTCGGATGCCCTCGTCGACCGTGACGCGGACCGGGTCCCCGCGGCGCTGGGGCACGTCGACCGGCACGATCTCGTCGGCGAAGACGCCCGATGCGGCGGCGGCGGCCGCGCGCCGGTGGCTCGCCGCCGCGACCTCGTCCTGCGCGGTCCGGCTGATCCCGCGCGCCGCGTTGCCGCGCTCGGTCGCGGCGCCCATCGACTCGTGCTCGAACGCGTCGGTGAGGCCGTCCCAGGCGAGCGAGTCGACCGCGCGCAGGTCGCCGTACGCCCAGCCGCGGCGCGAACCGGGGAGCAGGTGCGGCGCCTGGCTCATCGACTCCTGGCCACCCGCGACGACGACGTCCGCCTCCGCGAGCCGGATCATCCGCGCGGCGTCGACGATCGCGACCAGGCCGCTGAGGCAGACCTTGTTGACCATCGTCGCCGGCACCGTCCACGGCAGGCCGGCGAGGTGCGCGGCCTGGCGCGCGGGGTTCTGGCCGGCGCCCGCCATCACGACCTGGCCCATGATCACGCCGTCGACGGCGCCGTCGGGCACACCCGCGCGGTCGAGCGCGCCGCGGATCGCCGCGGCACCGAGCTGGGCGGCCGTGAGCGTCGAGAGTCCGGCGTTGAGCCGGGCCATGGGTGTGCGGGCGAACGAGAGCAGCACGACCTCGCGGTTCGTCATGACGGCACCATCTGGCTGACCTCGTCCGGCACGCGCAGCGGCACCTCGCTCGTCGCGGCGAGCACGTCGGCGACCGAGACGCCCGGCGCGCACTCGCGGAGCACCAGCCCGTCGGGGGTCACGTCGATCACCGCGAGGTCGGTGATGATGCGGTCGACCACGCCGGCCCCGGTGAGCGGCAGCGTGCACGCCGGCAGGATCTTGGCGGAGCCGTCCCGCGCCACGTGCTCCATGAGGACGACGATCCGGCGCGCACCGTGGACCAGGTCCATCGCACCGCCCATGCCCTTGACCATCTTCCCGGGGATCATCCAGTTCGCGATGTCGCCCGCGACCGACACCTGCATGGCGCCGAGCACCGCGACGTCGACCTTGCCGCCCCGGATCATGCCGAAGCTCGTCGCCGAGTCGAAGAACGTCGCACCGGGGTTGAGCGTGATCGTCTCCTTCCCCGCGTTGATGAGGTCGGGGTCGACCTCGTCCTCGCTGGGGTAGGGCCCGACGCCGAGGATGCCGTTCTCGGACTGGAGCACGAGCTCGACGCCCGGCGGGACGTAGTTCGGCACGAGGGTGGGCAGTCCGATGCCGAGGTTGACGTAGCTGCCGTCGGGCAGCTCGCGTGCGGCGCGGGCCGCCATCTGCTGGCGCGTCAGGCTCACGGTGCGACCTCCCGCAGGGTGCGGCGCTCGATGCGCTTGTCGGCGGTCTGCTCGGGCGTCAGCTCGACGACGCGGTCGACGAAGATCCCGGGCAGGTGCACGGCGTCGGGGTCGAGCTCGCCCACCGGCACCAGCCGCTCGACCTCGGCGACCGTGACGCGCCCGGCGGTCGCGCACAGCGGGTTGAAGTTGCGCGCGGCGGAGTGGAACACGAGGTTGCCCGCACGGTCACCGACGGCGGCGCGGACGAGCGCGAAGTCGGCGGCGATCGCCTGTTCGCGCACGTACTCGTGCTCGACGCCGCGCACCGTGAACCGCTCGACCGGCTTCGGTGGCGAGGCGACGGCGACGTTGCCCTCCGCGTCGTACCGCCACGGCAGGCCGCCCTCCGCGACGAGCGTGCCGACGCCCGTGCGCGTGTAGAAGGCGGCGATCCCGCTGCCGCCCGCGCGCAGCCGCTCGGCGAGCGTGCCCTGCGGCGTCAGCTCCACCTCGAGCTCGCCCGCGAGGTACTGGCGCGCGAACTCCTTGTTCTCGCCGACGTACGACGCGACGACGCGCCGGACTCGGTGCTCCTGGAGGAGCAGGCCGAGCCCCCAGTCGTCGACGCCGCAGTTGTTGCTGACGACCTCGAGCTCGTGCGTGCCGACGTCGAGCAGGGCTCGGATCAGCACGCTCGGGATGCCGCAGAGCCCGAAGCCGCCGACCGCGATCGTCGCGCCGTCGGGGATGTCGGCGACCGCGTCGGTCGCCGAGCGGACGACCTTGTCCATGCGTCTCCTCCTCGGACGTCACACCATGGCCAGGACGGCGCCCGGCCGGGCCAGCACCGCGCCGACGTCGGCGAGGAACCGGGCGGCCTCCGCGCCGTCGACGACGCGGTGGTCGAACGACAGGGTCGTCGTCATGACGCTGCGCAGCGCCACCTGGTCCTCGTGCTCCCAGGGCCGCCGCCGGACGGCACCCGTCGCGAGGATCGCGGCCTGGCCCGGCACGAGGATCGGCGTGCCGCCGTCGACCCCGAGCACGCCGACGTTGGTGATCGTGATCGTGCCACCGGCCAGGTCGGCCGGAGCCGTGGCGCCGGCCCGCGCGGTCTCGGTGAGGTCGCGCAGCGCGCGCGCCAGGTCGGGCAGGCGCAGGCGCTCGGCGTCGTGGACGACCGGGACGACGAGCCCGCGCGGCGAGTCGACGGCGATGCCGAGCCCGACGTGGCCGTAGCGCAGGATCTCGCCGCTCGCCTCGTCCCAGTGCGCGTTGAGCTCCGGGCTGCGGCCCACGGCGACCGTCAGCGCCTTCGCGACGAGCGCGAGGAGCGTCACGTGGCTCTCGGCGTACGCCGGGTCGGCGCGCAGCTCGGCGAGCAGGCCCAGGGTGGGCGTCACGTCGACCGTGAGGTGGACGGACGCATGGGGTGCGGTGAAGGCGCTGGCCACCATCGCGGCGGCCGTCTGCTTGCGGACGCCGGTGACGGCGACGCGGACGTCGGCCGCGGCGTCGGGCTGCGACGCGCGCGGGTCGTCGGCGGCCTTCGGCGCCGTGGGGACGGGCTGCGGCGGCGGCGGGCCCGCGGGCCCGGATCCGTGGACCGGGACCGACTCGGGGGGCGACGCCGTCGCGGACCCGACGGTCGTGGTCCGGTCCGCGACGGCGACCAGCCCGGCCCGACCGGGCGAGACCGCGCGCAGCACGTCGTCGCGCGTGATCGTGCCGTCGGTGCCCGACGCCGCGACCCGTTCGAGATGCACGCCCAGGTCGTGCGCGAGCTTGCGGACGAGCGGGTTGATCACGGGCCGGGTCGTCGACGGAGAGTCGTGGGGCGTGGGTGGCGCGTCGGCGACGACGTGCGTCGCGAGCCACGCGCTGGACCTCTCGCGCCGGCGCGGCCGGCGCGCTCCCTCGACCGGTGGGCCGTAGCCGACGAGGACGGCCGTCCGCGCCGGCGAGGCCGCCGGGGGAGCCGCCGCCGGGCTCGGCTCGTCGGCCGTGATCGTCAGGAGCGGGCCCCCGACCGGCACGGTGGTCCCGGGCTCCGCGAGCAGCGCGGCGACGACCCCGGCGCACGGCGACGGAAGCTGGACGAGCGCCTTCGCGGTCTCGACCTCGGCGACCACCTGGTTGAGCTCGACGCGGTCCCCGGGCGCGACGAGCCACTCGACGAGGTCGGACTCGGTGAGGCCCTCGCCGAGGTCGGGCAGCGTGACGGTCCGCTCGGTCATGACGCTGCGCTCCATCCGGCCAGCGCGTGCGGCCGGCCCACCACGCGGTCGACGGCGTCGAGCACACGGTCGAGGTCCGGAAGGAAGTGCTCCTCGACCTTGGCGGGCGGGTAGGGCGCGTCGAAGCCGGTGACGCGCGCGACCGGCGCCTGCAGGACGTCGAAGCAGCGTTCGGTGACGCCGGCGGCGATCTCGGCGCCGAGGCCGCCGGAGCGCTGCGCCTCGTGGGCGACGACGAGCCGGTGCGTGCGGCGCACCGACCGCTCGAGCGTGTCGAGGTCGAGCGGGGCGAGCGAGCGCAGGTCCACGACCTCGATCGAGACGCCCTCGTCGCGCGCCGCGATCGCGGCGTCCCGGGCCGTCACGACGAGCGGCCCGTACGCGGCGAGCGTCACGTCCGAGCCCTCGACCACGACGCGCGCGCGGTCCAGCGGCAGCGCGCCGTCGAGCTCCTCGTCGACCTCGTCCTTGAGCCAGTACCGACGCTTGGGCTCGAGGAACACGACCGGGTCGTCGCACGCGATCGCCTGCCGCAGCATCGTGTGCGCGTCCTGGGGCCCGCCGCACGTGACGACCCGCAGCCCCGGCGTGTGCGCGAAGTACGCCTCGGGGGACTCGGAGTGGTGCTCGACCGCGCCGATGCCGCCGCCGTACGGGATGCGCACCGTGATCGGCATGCGGATCGCCCCGCCCGTCCGGTAGTGCAGGCGCGACACCTGGGTGACGAGCTCGTCGACGGCGGGGTACGAGAACCCGTCGAACTGGATCTCGCAGACGGGCCGGAACCCGCGGTAGGCGAGGCCGACGGCGACGCCGAGGATGCCGCTCTCGGCGAGCGGCGTGTCCATGACGCGGTCCGCGCCGAAGTCGCGCTGCAGCCCGTCGGTCACCCGGAACACGCCGCCGAGGCGGCCGATGTCCTCGCCGAGCAGCACCACGCGCGGGTCGTCCTCGAGCGCGCGGCGCAGGCCCGAGCCCAGGGCCGCGGCCATCGTCGTCGCGGTCATCGGGGCTCTCCGTCGTCGAACATCGCGAGGTACGCCGCGTACTCGCTGCGCTGGCGCGCGAGCGCCGCCGACGGCTCGACGAGCACGTGGTCGAACACGCTGGTCGGCGCGGGCACCGGCAGCGCGAGGCAGCCCTCGCGCATCTCGTGGGCGAAGCGCTCGGCGTTCGCCTTGATCGCGCCCGCGCGGTCCTCGGTGAGCGCTCCACTCGCGCCGAGCAGCCGTTCGACACGCGTGAGGGGGTCGCGCTGCTCCCAGGACGCCTGCACCTCGGGGTCGACGTACCGCGTCGGGTCGTCGGACGTCGTGTGCGGCCCGCGCCGGTAGGTGACGGCCTCGACGAACGTCGGTCCGTCGCCGCGACGCGCCCGGTCGAGCGCGATCCGCGTCGCGGCCGTCACCGCGAGCACGTCGTTGCCGTCGACGCGCAGGCTCGGGATCCCGTAGCCGAACGCCCGGTCGGCGATCGGTCGTCGGGTCTGCAGACCGACCGGCTCGGAGATCGCCCACTGGTTGTTCTGGCAGAAGAACACGACGGGTGCGCGGAAGCTCGCGGCGAACACCATCGCCTCGTGCACGTCGCCCTTGCTGGTGGCGCCGTCGCCGAAGTACGCGACCGCCGCGGAGTCGACGCCGTCGATGCGGCAGCCGAGCGCGTAGCCGGTGGCGTGCAGCGTCTGCGCGCCGATCATCACCTGCGGCGTCGCCATGCCGATCGACCGCGGGTCCCAGCCGGACAGCGCCGTGCCGCGCCACACGCGCACGAGGTCGGTGGGCGACGCGCCCCGGCAGTACGCGACGCCGTTCTCGCGGTAGCTCGTGAACGCGAAGTCGTCGGGCCGCAGGGCGCGGGCGGACCCGATCTGCGCGGCCTCCTGGCCGAGGAGCGGCGGCCAGAGACCGAGCTCGCCCTGGCGCTGGAGCGCGACGGCCTCGATGTCGAACCGGCGTGCGACGACCATGTCCTCGTAGAGGTCCAGCAGTCGCTCGTCGTCGACGTCGGCGACCCACGGGTCCAGCGTGGGCTCGGCGCGCCGGACGCCGTCGGGCGTCAGCAGCTGGAGGAGCTCGTCCGTCGTGGGCGCGGGCGGCGGGGCGGCACCGTGGGGGCTCGTACCACGGGGGCTCGTCGCGGCCCGAGCGGGCGGCGACGCAGCACGCCCTTCGCGTCCCTCGGGACGTGCCAGGGCACGGTCGGATGACACATCTGAACGCAACATGTTTCGCTCCGTCGTTGGCGGAGCCGGCGCTCTTGTGAAGCAGTGGCTCCGTTGCCTGATGCACGTCCAGGCTATGTCCGCGAGGGACCTTGTGCCCAGACGGAGCGCGTGTCGCCGGGAGGTTTCAGCCGCGGCCGGGGTCGAGCGCGGCGAGCGCCATCTGCTCGAGGACGGCGCGCGTGCGGGCCGCGCTGAGCCCGCGCGCGCTGAACGGCGTCGAGTTGAGCAGGCCGAACGTCGCCTGCGCGCGCACCCGCAGCTCGGCCACGTCGACCGCGGGCCCTAGTCGTGCCAGGACGCCGACCCACGCGTCGACGTAGGTGCGCTGCAGCTCGCGCACGGTGGCACGGTCCGCCACGGAGAGGGCGTCGAGGTCGCGGTCCTGCACACGGATGACGTCGGGGTCGGTGATCGCGAACTCGGCGTGGAACGCGACGAGCCCGCGCAGGGCCGCGCCGTCGCCGGCGGACGCCTCGACCACCGCGCGGCCGCCGGCGAGCAGCCGCTCGCTCGTCTCGACCAGGAGCGCCGCGAGCACCGCCTGCTTGCTCGGGAAGTGCCGGTAGACGGCGGGCCCGCTGACGCCGACCGCCGAACCGAGGTCCTCGAGCGAGACTCCCTCGTAGCCGCGCTGCGCGAACAGGCGCGCCGCGGCCGTGAGCAGCGCGGTCCGACGCTCGGCCTTCGCGCGGCCGCGGGCAGTGGTCGGCGCGGGATCGGCGGGGGCGTCCGTCGGCGGGCCGCTCGGGCCCGGCGCGCGGGTGCCGACGGCCGCACTGCGCTCTGGCATCCGACCTCCCCGGGGCGTCTGTCGTGGACAACGAGGTGTTCGAACAGTAGCGTGATTTGAGTTAGCGGACGTTAACTCAGTTGCCCCAGCTCAGTTGCCCCTCGAGAGGTGTCGATGACGACCCTCGTCTCCGCCGCCGACCCGACGGCGCCGGCGTTCACGGCGAACGACGCCGCGCAGCGCGCCCTCGTCGACGACCTGCGCGACCGGCTCCGTGCCGTGGCCCGGGGCGGCCCGGACAGCGCGCGCCAGCGGCACGTCGCGCGCGGCAAGCTCCTGCCGCGCGAGCGCATCGACACGCTGCTCGACGACGGCAGCCCCTTCCTCGAGGTCGCGCCGCTCGCGGGCGTGGACGTCTACGCGGACCGGACCCCGGCTGCGGGCGTCGTGGCGGGCATCGGGCTCGTCGGGGGTCGGCACGTCATGGTGGTGGCCAACGACCCCACCGTGAAGGGCGGCACCTACTACCCGCTCACCGTGAAGAAGCACCTGCGCGCGCAGGAGATCGCGCTCGAGAACCGGCTGCCGTGCGTCTACCTCGTCGACTCGGGCGGCGCGTTCCTGCCGATGCAGGACGAGGTGTTCCCCGACCGGGACGACTTCGGCCGCATCTTCTACCTGCAGGCGCGCATGTCGGCCCGGGGCATCCCGCAGGTCGCGTGCGTCATGGGCTCGTGCACCGCCGGGGGGGCGTACGTGCCCGCGATGAGCGACGAGACGGTGATCGTGCGCGGCCAGGGCACGATCTTCCTCGGCGGCCCGCCGCTGGTGAAGGCCGCGACGGGCGAGGTGGTCACCGCCGAGGAGCTCGGCGGCGGCGAGCTGCACGCGCGTACGTCGGGCGTGGCCGACCACCTCGCCGAGAGCGACGCCGACGCGCTGCGGATCGTGCGCGACATCGTCGCGACCCTGGCGCCGCCGGCGCCGCCCGCGTGGCAGGTCGTCGAGGCACGGCCGCCGGCCGTCGACGAGGGCTCGCTCTACGGCGTCCTCCCACCCGACCTGCAGACGCCGTACGACGTGCGCGAGGTGATCGCGCGGCTCGTCGACGACAGCGCGCTGCACGAGTTCAAGCGCGAGTACGGACCGACGCTCGTCACCGGCTTCGCGCGGCTGCACGGGCACCCGGTCGGGATCGTCGCGAACAACGGCGTGCTGTTCGCCGAGTCGGCGCTCAAGGGTGCCCACTTCGTCGAGCTGTGCGACCAGCGCGGGGTGCCGCTCGTGTTCCTGCAGAACGTCTCCGGCTTCATGGTCGGGCGGGACTACGAGGCCGGCGGCATCGCGAAGCACGGCGCCAAGATGGTCACCGCCGTCGCGACGACCCGGGTGCCGAAGCTGACGGTCGTGGTCGGCGGCTCGTTCGGCGCCGGGAACTACGCCATGTGCGGCCGCGCGTACTCGCCGCGGTTCCTCTGGATGTGGCCCGGCGCGCGGATCTCGGTGATGGGCGGCGCGCAGGCGTCGTCGGTGCTCGCGACGATCCGGCGCGACCAGGTCGAGGCCCGCGGCGACTCGTGGTCCGCGGCCGAGGAGGAGTCGTTCCGCGCGGGGCTGCGCGAGCAGTACGAGACGCAGGGCAGCCCGTACTGGTCGACCGCCCGGCTGTGGGACGACGGCGTCATCGACCCCGCCGACACGCGACGCGTGCTCGGCATGGCGCTCGACGTGTGCGCACGCGTGCCGCTGCCCGAGCCCGGCTTCGGCCTGTTCCGGATGTGACGGCGATGATCGGCCCGCACGCGTCCCTCGTCGCGACGACCGCCCTCGCGGCCTCGCCCGGGCCGTCGGGCGGCCCGTTGTTCGGCACGGTGCTCGTCGCGAACCGGGGCGAGATCGCGGTGCGCGTGATCCGGACGCTGCGGCGGCTCGGCATCCGCTCGGTCGCGGTCTACAGCGACGCGGACCGCGACGCGCTGCACGTCGCGCTCGCGGACGCCGCCGTGCGGCTCGGACCCGCGGAACCCCGCGCCAGCTACCTCGACGTGGCGGCCGTCGTCCGCGCCGCGCAGGCGACGGGTGCCGACGCGATCCACCCGGGGTACGGGTTCCTCTCCGAGAACGCCGACCTGGCGCGCGCGTGCGAGGCCGCCGGCATCGTGCTCGTCGGGCCGGGCGTGCGGGCGCTCGAGGTGATGGGGGACAAGATCCGCGCGAAGGCGCACGTCGCGGCCGCGGGCGTGCCGGTGACGCCCGGCGTCGCGCTCGACGACGCCGGCGACGACGTCGAGGCGGCTGCGGCGCGCGTCGGCTACCCGCTGATGGTGAAGCCCTCCGCCGGCGGCGGCGGCAAGGGCATGACGCGCGTCGACCGCCCCGACGACCTGCTCGACGCGCTCGAGACGTCCCGGCGGGTCGCGGCGGCGGCGTTCGGGGACGGCACGCTCCTGCTCGAGCGGTTCGTCACCGGCCCCCGGCACATCGAGGTGCAGGTGCTCGCCGACGCCCACGGGGGCGTGGCGCACCTCGGCGAGCGCGAGTGCTCGCTGCAGCGGCGGCACCAGAAGGTCGTCGAGGAGGCTCCGTCGCCGCTGCTCGACGACGCGACGCGTGACCGCATCGGTGCGGCGGCGTGCGACGTCGCGCGCAGCGTCGGCTACCTCGGCGCGGGCACGGTCGAGTTCATCGTGTCCGACGAGGAGCCGGGCACGTTCTTCTTCATGGAGATGAACACGCGGCTGCAGGTCGAGCACCCCGTGACCGAGCTCGTGACGGGCGTCGACCTGGTCGAGTGCCAGCTGCGCGTCGCGGCCGGCCGGCCGCTCGGCTTCACGCAGCAGGACGTGCGGCTGGTCGGGCACGCCGTCGAGGCGCGCGTGTACGCCGAGGACCCGGAGCGAGGGTTCCTGCCGACCGCGGGCCGGGTGCTCGTGCTCGACGAGCCGACGGGCGACGGCGTCCGCGTCGACAGCGCGCTGCGGGCCGGCCTCGAGGTCGGGTCGACGTACGACCCGATGCTCGCGAAGGTCGTCGCGTCGGGTGCCGACCGCGCCACCGCCCTCGCGCGGCTCGACGCCGCGCTGTCGCAGACGACCGTGCTGGGCGTCCGCACCAACGTCGCCTTCCTGCGCCGGCTGCTCGCGGACGTGGACGTGCGGGCCGGCCGGCTCGACACCGGGCTGATCGAGCGGTCGCTGCCCGAGCTGACGGCGCGCGAGCCCGACCGGGTGCCGTGGATCGCGGCGGCGCTGTGGCGGCAGCTCGCCCTCGAGGACGGTCCGGCCGCCGCCGGTCCCTGGCGGCTCGACGGCTGGCGGCTCGGCGACACCCGGGCGGTCGGCTACGCGCTCGGGACGGGCGACGACGCCGTCGAGGTCGAGGTGCTCGGGCGCGCCGGCGACGCGACGGTCACGATCGTCGGCGAGGAGCCCGTGCGTGCGCGGCTGACGCGCACGGCGACCGATGCCGCGGACCTCGAGCTCGACGGCGTCGTCCACCACCTCCGGCTCGCGACGGACGGCCCGGTGACGTGGGTGGGCGCGGGGGGAGCGGCCGACGACGTGCGCGCGCGGGGCCGGCTCGAGCGCGCCGCCGCGGACCTCGCGGACCGGACGGGCGGCCCGCGCGCGGCGGACCCGACGGTCCGGTCGCCGATGCCCGGCGTCGTGGTCACCGTCGACGTCGCCACGGGTGACCTCGTCGCCGCCGGCCAGCCGCTGGTCACGATCGAGGCGATGAAGATGGAGCACCGCCTCGTGGCCCCGCAGGACGGCGTCGTCACGCTCCGCGTCCGTCCGACCGACCGGGTGACGCTCGACCAGGTCGTCGCCGTCATCGCTCCGAGCCCTCACGAGGGGCAGGAGCGCGACCCCCACGAAGGGAACCAGCAATGAGCTACGACCTCACCCCCGAGCAGGAGAAGCTGCGCGCGCAGGTGCGCGACTTCGCCGACACCGTGGTCGCACCCGCGGCGTACGAGTACGACACCCGTCGCGAGCTGCCGTACGAGATCCTCGCCCAGATGGGCGAGATGGGTCTGTTCGGCCTGCCGTTCCCCGTCGAGCTCGGCGGCCAGGGGCGGACCTACTTCGACCTCTGCCTCGCCGTCGAGGAGCTGGGCCGCGTCGACCAGTCGATCGGCGTCACGCTCGAGGCGGGCGTCGGTCTCGGGGCGATGCCGATCTACCGCTTCGGCACGCCGGCCCAGAAAGAGGAGTGGCTGCCCACGCTCGCGTCCGGCCGCGGGCTCGCGGCGTTCGGGTTGACCGAGGCGGGTGCGGGCTCGGACGCCGCCGGCACGAGCACCACGGCGCGGCTCGAGGACGGCGAGTGGGTGATCGACGGCAGCAAGCAGTTCATCACCAACTCCGGCACCGCGATCACGCGGCTCCTGACGATCACGGCGGTCACGGGGGAGGCGGTGCGGCCCGACGGCTCGGTCCGCAAGGAGCTCAGCGCGATCCTCGTGCCCAGCGGGACGCCCGGCCTGACCGTCCTGGCGGCGTACGACAAGGTCGGCTGGCACACCTCCGACACGCACCCGCTGCGCTTCGACGACCTGCGCGTGCCGGAGGCGAACCTGCTCGGGCAGCGCGGCCGCGGCTTCGCGCAGTTCATCACGGTGCTCGACGAGGGGCGGGTCGCGATCGCGGCGCTCTGCACGGGCGCGGCGCAGGGCTGCCTCGAGGAGGCCATGCGGTACGCGAAGAGCCGGAACGTGTTCGGCCACCCCATCGGCGAGAACCAGCACATCGCGTTCAAGATCTCGCGCATGGAGGCCCGCGTGCACGCCGCGCGGCTCGCCTGGTACGACGCCGCGCGCCGGCTGATGGCGGGCGAGCCGTTCAAGCTCGAGGCGAGCCTCGCCAAGCTCATCGGCAGCGAGGCGGCGATGGACAACGCGCGCGACGCGACGCAGATCTTCGGCGGCTACGGCGTGCTCAACGAGAACCCGGTCGCACGGCACTACCGCGACTCGAAGGTGCTGGAGATCGGCGAGGGCACGACGGAGGTGCAGCTCATGGTGATCGCACGCGAGCTCGGCTTCGCCGGGGCGGTCGGATGAGCGCGCCGGACGGGCCGACGCACGACGTCGTCCAGCGCGGGCTCTACTACGAGGAGCTCGACCTCGACGCGCGGTACCTGCACCGGCCCGGACGCACCCTGACCGAGGCGGACAACGTGCTGTTCAGCACGTTGACCATGAACCAGCAGGCGCTCCACCTCGACGCCGCCTGGGCGGCGGGCCAGCCGTTCGGCGAGCGGCTCGTGAACTCGATGATGACGCTGGCGGTGCTGGTGGGCGCGTCGGTCGCGCAGCTGACGCAGGGAACGATCGTCGCCAACCTCGGGTTCACGGAGGTGCGGTTCCCGCACCCGCTGTTCCACGGCGACACGCTCTACGCGGAGACGGTCGTCGCCGCGAAGCGCCTGTCGGGCTCGCGCCCGGGGCAGGGCATCGCGACGTTCGCGCACACGGGGCGCAACCAGGACGGCGTCGTGGTCGCGACGGCGACCCGGTCGGTCCTCGTCTGGTGCCGGGACGCCGCCCCGTGACGTCGCTCCCGACGGGACCCGCGCTCCTGTTCTGCCCTGCCGACCGGACGGACCGGTACGCGAAGGCGGCGCAGCGGGCCGACGCCGTGATCCTCGACCTCGAGGACGCGGTGGCTCCGGACGCGAAGGACGCGGCCCGGCGAGCGCTCGTCACCGGTCCGGCGCTCGACCCGGCGCGCACGATCGTGCGCGTCAACGCCGTCGGTACGGCCGACCTCGCGGCCGACCTGGAGGCGCTCGCGTCGACCCCCTATCGCGTGGTGATGCTCGCCAAGGCGTCGTCCGCCTCCGACGTCGCCGCACTCCAGGGCCACGACGTCGTGGCCCTGGTCGAGACGCCCGTCGGCGTGCTGCGCGTCGCCGAGATCGCCGCCGCGCCGAACGTCGTGGGCCTGATGTGGGGTGCCGAGGACCTCCTCGCGGCGCTGGGCGGCACGTCCAGCCGGTCGCCCGGCGGCGGCTACCGCGACGTCGCGGTGCACGCGCGGTCCGCGGTCCTGCTCGCGGCTCGCGCGCACGGGAAGGCGGCGATCGACGCGGTGCACCTCGACCTCGACGACCTGGACGGCCTCGCGGCCGAGGCGGCGGACGCGGCCGCGAGCGGGTTCACCGCCACCGCGTGCCTGCACCCGGCGCAGGTGCCGGTGGTCCGCGAGGCGTACCGGCCGTCCGCCGACGAGGTGGCCTGGGCGCGCGGTGTCATCGAGGCCGCGAGGCACGAGCGCGGGGTGTTCCGCTGGGACGGGCGGATGGTCGACGAGCCGGTGCTCCGGCACGCCGCGGAGCTCGTCCGCCGGGCGGAGCGCCTGGGGGCACGCGCCTGAGCCCGTCGGTCAGGGCCGGGCGCGTAGGTCACCGAGACCGTCGCCGAGGAACTCGAGCAACCGCGCGAGGAACGCCTGCGCCTCGTCGGTGTCGAGCGCGAACTGGTACTCGTGGCCGAGCGCCGGCCGGTGGTCCGGCGGCCAGAGCAGCGTGCGGACGTCCACGCCCTCCCGGTCGAGCGCCGCGAGCAGGGCGGTCGTGTGCGCCGCCAGCGGGTCGGCGTTGCCGACGGTCAGCAGGGTCGCGGGGAACCGCGGGGTGACGTGATCGGGCACGGAGAACGTCCGCGCGGCCGGGTGCTCGAGGAAGTCGCGCCGGCCCGTGTACGCCCACAGCGTCGCCTTGATGAGCAGCGCACCCGCCGGGCTGCTCGCCGTGCCGGCAAGCCGCGCGTCGTACGGCCCGCAGGCGAGCACGACGCCGCGGAGCGCGTCCGCCGTCAGGGGAGCGGCGACCGCCAGCTGGTCGCCGTAGCCCGGCGTCGTCACGACGGCGGCGAGCTGGGCCGCGATGTGGGCGCCCGCCGAGTCGCCAGCGAGCACGACGCGCGCCGGGTCGATGCCGAGCTCGTCCGCGTGCGCGCACAGGTGCCGCACCGCGGCAGCGACCTGCCGCACGGGCGTCGGGTACCGGTGCCCGGGCGCGAGCGAGTACCGCGGCGCCGCGACGACGTACCCGTGCGACGCGAGGAGGCGGAACCAGCCGGCGAGCTCGTCCTTCGTCCCGCCGACGAACGCCCCGCCGTGCACCCAGACGAGCAGGGGGAGCGGTCCCTCCGCGTCCGCGGGCCGGTGCACGTCCAGCAGTGCGTCGGGGCCCTCGCCGTAGCGCCGGTCGCGCTCGGTCCGCGTGCCCGACGGGGCGTGCCGGTCGAGCACGCGGGCGGTCTGCGCGCCGGTGCGCGCGAACACGGTCCGGATGGCGAGGGCCGCGGGACGCGGGCTGACGAGGAGGCTGGCGCGCAGCAGCGCGAACGCGGTGCGTCCGCGCCAGCCGGGCCGCGGCGTCGCGTCGCCGGTGGTCGAGTCGTTGCTCACGCACGGACGCTAGCGTCACCGTGCTCGCCGTCAGGACGACGCCGGCGGCAGCGCGCGGTGGCGCGACGCCCCGGCCCGCTCATGGCGTCTCCCCTCGCGGCGCGGGGGCAGGGGACTGGGCTACGTCTTCTCCGCGACCACCGCGAGCTTGCGGACGCGGCCGGTCCCGAGCCACTCGGCCCAGAGCCGGTGCGAGGCCACCAGGTCGTCCAGCGCCGCCCGGCCGAGGCGCGTCGCGATGTGGCGCGCGTCCGCGACGAACGCCTGGGCGAGCGCTCCGGCCGACGCCCGGTGCGCCGCGCTGTGGTCCTCCTGCCAGCGGACGCGCAGACCCACCCGGTCGAGCCCTGCGACCAGCTCGTCCAGCGGGACGGGCCAGACGGTGTCCGCGCGGGGCATGCGGTCCCGTTCCGTGTCGGTCAGCGGCGCGCCCTCCTCGACGGTGAACGCGAAGCGGCCGCCCGGCGGCAGCGCGTCGGCCACGGCGTCGAGCAACGCGCCCTTGTCGGGGAACGCGAGCATCGTCTCCAGCAGCAGCACGACGTCGAACCAGCCGTCCGGCAGCGGTGGCACGGTGGCGACCTCGAACCGGCACCGGACGTCACCCCGCGCGCGCTCGCGCGCGATCGTCACCGCCGCGGGGCTCGCGTCGACGCCGAGGTACGTGCACCCGAGCGCGCGGGTGATCAGGCGGCCCGGCCCCGCGACGCCGCAGCACAGGTCGAGCACCGCGGTGCCACGGCCGATGCCGGCGCGGACGGCGAGCGCGAGGATCTCGTCGGCGCGCATGAAGCTCTCCTGGCCGACGAACTCGCCCGGCGGGTAGCCGATCGGCCGCGCCCGGCGCAGGGTCCGCTCGACGAGCGCACGGTCATCGAGCTGCACGACCGGGCTCCGTCCGAGCAAGGGCGACCGAGGGTGTGCCCGCGACGACGCCGCGACGCCGCCAGAGCCACAGCGCGTCGCGCCCGAAGGACTCGGCGAGGAGCGCGAGCGCGAGGACCAGGGCGAACGTGGTGACCGCACCCGGGAGGACCCCGACGGCCGCCGTCGCGAGCGCGATGCCGACGGCCGCCGTGACGACCTTGCGCCAGTAGCGCGGCGGGAGCGGCGCGCGCAACCAGGGGAACACCCGGCCGGCGAGGAGGAACGCGTAGCGGGCGGCGCCCATCGCGAGCACCCAGGGGCGGGCGGTCCGGGCGACGTCGACGCTGAGCACGAGGATGAGGAACGCGTCGACCTCGCCGTCGAACCACGCGCCGAACCGTGACGCGGTGCGCGTGCGACGCGCGACCCACCCGTCCACGGCGTCGAGCGCGAGCGCGGGGACGGTCAGCCCGACGAGCGCCCCGACGGCGGGCGCGGCGACGAACGCGTCGGCGGCGAGCGCGGCGACACCGCAGGTGAGCACGGCCCGCAGCAGGGTGACGAGGTCCGCGGGCCCGCGCGCACGGGCGTACCGGGCGAGACCGCGCGCCTCGACGACGGCCACGGCTGCGGCGCACGCGAGGCCGACGACCCAGCCGAGCAGGCTCAGACCTGCCGTGAGGGCGAGCGACGCGAGCACGACGGCGACGGCCACCGGGGCGACCGCCGGCCCGCCGCGACCTGTGCGCACCGCGCCTCCCGCGTCCGTCTCGTCTCCCGTGCAGCCGTTGCTCCTCTGCGGTGCCCCGCACCGGCCGCGTTGCTAGCGTCCGGTGCGTCGAAGGTGAGGTGAGGCCCGCATGGGCGAGACGGCGCCGGCGTTCGCCGACTGGCTGGCCCTGCGCGAGCCCGCCGACGCCGCGGCCCGCTCGGAGGAGCTCGTCGCGGAGCTCGTCGCCACGCTGCCTGGGGGTCGCCTCGTCGTCCACGACCTCGGCTGCGGCACCGGCTCGATGGCCCGGTGGCTCGCGCCGCGGCTGCCCGGACCGCAGCGATGGGTGCTGCACGACCGGGACGGCGCGCTGCTCCGGCTGGCGGCCGCGAGCCGCGTGGTCGACGGCCGAGAGGCGCGGGTCGCGATCGAGACCCGCCGTGGCGACATCACCCGGCTGGAGCCCGACGTGCTCGCCGACGCGAACCTCGTCACCGCGTCCGCCCTCCTCGACACGTTCACGGCCGACGAGGTCGCGCGCTTCGTCGCGACGTGCGCGGCCGCCGGTTGTCCCGTGCTCGTCGCGCTGAGCGTCACGGGCCGGGTCGAGCTGACGCCGAGCGACCCGTTCGACACGCGCGTCGCCGACGCGTTCAACGCGCACCAACGTCGCACGACCCCCGCGGGCGCGCTGCTCGGGCCGGCCGCGGTCGACGCCGCCGTGGCGGCCTTCGCGGCGGCGGGCGCAGCGGTGACGACCCGGCCGAGCGCGTGGCAGCTCGGAGCCGCAGACGCCGCGCTCGTGACGGCGTGGTTCGGCGGCTGGGTGGGCGCCGCCGTGGAGCAGCGGCCGGACCTCGCCGCGGCCGCCGAGGCGTACGCGGCGCGGCGGCAGGCCGACGTCGCTGCGGGCCGGCTCGCGGTCACCGTGCACCACCTTGACCTGCTGGCGCTGCCCCGGTGACTGCTCGTCGGGTGTCGAGCGCCGCGGGCGCCTCGGCTCCGGCGCCGGCCTCGTCGAGCCCGACCGCAGGCGGGAGCAGGTGCGCCGGCAGGTCGAACGTGTGGCCCCCGCGCGCGGCCTTCGCTCGGAGGTAGCGCGCGTTCGCGCTCGAGAGGTAGACCCCCGTCGGCACCTGCTGCGCGACCGTGAAGCCGTGCCGGCGCAGCTGGTTCGCCTTGTCGGGGTTGTTGCTGAGCAGCGCGACGCGGGTCACGCCGAGGGCGTGCAGCATCTGCGCGGCCGCGGTGTAGTCGCGTTCGTCGTGGCCGAACCCGAGCGAGAGGTTGGCGTCGTACGTGTCGAGCCCGGCGTCCTGCAGCGCGTAGGCGTCGAGCTTCGCGTAGAGCCCGATCCCGCGGCCCTCCTGGCGCAGGTAGAGCAGGTACCCGCCCGCGGCCGCGAGGCGCTCGACGCCCTCGCGGAGCTGCGGCCCGCAGTCGCAGCGCAGGCTGCCGAGCACGTCCCCGGTCAGGCACTCGCTGTGCAGCCGCACGAGCGTCGGCGCGTCGGGCACGGGCGGCGCGTCGAGCGCGCGGTCACCGAGCCCCAGGGCCAGGTGCTCGCGCCCGTCGACCAGCCCGTCGAACGTGACGACGCGTGCGGTGGCGACGGACCCGTCGGCGAGCCGCAGCGGGACGACCACCTGGGTGCGGATGGTCGCGGTGGGCGGGTGGGGACTCACGACGCCACCAGCTCGGCACCGGCGAACCGCGCGGAGAGCGCGTAGCGCAGCAGCGCGACGTCCCCGACGGTGCGCACCTCCGCGAGCTTCGCCCGCCGCCGCGGGTGCCACGGGAACGTCCCGTCGCCGACGAACCGCCGCGCGCGCGAGTCACCCACGAAGATCGGCGCGACGACGAGCTGGAGCTCGTCGGCGAGGTCGTCGACGAGGAACTGCGTCAGCACGGTCCCGCCCCCCTCGACGAGCAGCCGCGCGACCCCGCGGTCGTCGAGGTCCTGGCCGACCCGGCCCATGTCGACCTCGGTGCCCGCGTCGACGACCGTCGCGGCGGAGCCGAGGCGCCGCCGGGTCGCGACGAACGCCGCGCTCGCGCAGTACACGAGCTTGTCGCAGTCGCCCGTGGCGAAGAACCGCGCCTCCGGGTCGAGGTCGCCGCACGCCGTCACGGTCACCTTGAGCGGCGTCGGCGACTGGCCGGAGCCGGTGCGGAGCGCGACGCGGGCGGGGTCGCGGACCAGGAGCCGGGGGTTGTCGCGCCGGACCGTCCCCGACCCGACGAGGATCGCGTCGCAGCTCGCGCGCAGCGCGTCCACGCGGTCCAGGTCGGCGTCGTTCGAGAGCACGAGCCGCTCCTCGGACGCGTCGTCGAGGTAGCCGTCCATCGACGTGGCACAGCTCAGCACGGTGTACGGGCGCCCAGGCATGTGGCCTCCTCGCTACGTAGACGGATGCGTCGCCGCCTCGGTTCAACGACCGTCGACCGGGCGTCACCCGGGCGCTGGTCCAGCCTCGCCCGGGCGTCGGCCCGGGCGCGAGCCGGCGGCGAGGAAGGCCGTCCCGTGGGCCAGCTCGGTCCAGGAGAGGTCCACGAGGTCGGCCCGCATCGCGGCGCGGATCGTCTCCCACGGCCGGTGCCCGACCCAGTCGTCGATCGCGGCGAACGGCCGCACGGTCGCGGTCCCGAGATGGGTGAGCCACCGCGGCGCGGCGTCGGGAACCTTGAGGTCGAGCACCACCCACCGGCCGCCGTCCGCCAGCGCCGCCGCACCGTGCGCCACGACCTGCGCGCACTCCCGGACCTGCGACAGGGCGTACGTCGAGAGGATCGCGGCGACGCCCGGCGGGAACTCGAAGGCCGCGGCGTCGGCCTCGACGAGCCCGACGTTGGTCCAGCCGTGCTCCGCGACCCGCTGCCGCGCGCGGGTGAGCATCGCGTCGGTCAGGTCGACGCCGACCACCCGGCCGCCGGGCCCGACGGCGTCCTCGAGCAGCGCGAAGTTCAGCCCGGTGCCGCACGCGACGTCGACCACCGTGTCGCCGGCGTGCAGCCCGAGCGCCCGGACCGCGCGCAGGCGCTGGGCGGCCTGCGGGTACAGGGGAGCGGGGTACAGGCGTGACGTGAGGTCGTAGTGCCTCGCCCGCCTGCGATAGAGCTCGACCAGCCGCTCGTGCCCCGGGTCGGCCTCGCGCGCCGGCGCTCCTCGATCGCGGTGGCGTCCCGACCGCGGTGCGGCGGCCACCTAGGACCCCGCCCCCTCCCGCGCGGCGGACTCGACGGCGGCCTTGATCGCCGCCATCTCCCGGTTGCTCACGCGCTGGAGGCTGCTGCGGAGCGGGCCCGGCACGACCCGCATGACGCCCGCGAGGTCGACCTCGATCCACATCGTCGCGTCGGTCAGCGCGTCACCGAGCGGCGCGAGCTCCATCGCCCACCGCGCGCTGGACGACCCCATCGGGCCGGCGAGCTCGAGGTGCCGCGGCGGCTCGACGGCGGTCACGCGCTCGCTGCGCCGGTGCGTGCGCCCGAGGTCCTTCGCGCGCTGCTCGACGTGCGCGCCGGGCTCGAGCGGCCCGCCGTCGCGGACCCAGCACTCGCGCACCGTGGGCGCCCACTCGGGCCAGCGCCCGACGTCGCACAGGTAGGCCCACACGTCGTCGACGCTGCCGGCGATGGTGGTGCGACTCTCGGTCCTGATGGTCATGGCCGGCCTCCGGGTGCTGCGGGAACCGAGGCGATCGGCGTCCGACCAGTATGGGCGCGGGCGACGCGCGTCGCGAGGGCGGTGTGGCTCGGCGTCGATGCCCGCCCGCCCGGTCGGGACACGGTGCGACGTCGCGCTCGGTTCACCCGGTCATGGCTCGGCGCCCGTCGCAGCGAGCGCTGCGGCGACACGCTCGGCGGTGGCTGACCAGGGCGCCAGCGCGGTGCGACGCGTCGCGGCACGACGGCGGAGCTCGCGGCGCCACCCGCCGTCGGAGAGCCACTCGCGGAGCGCACCGGCGAGAGCCACCGGATCCGCGCGCGTGACGAGCACGCCAGGCACCCCGGCGTCGGTCGACCCGAGCGACTCGCGTACCCCGCCGACGTCGCTCGCGACCACGGGCACCCCGCGCGCGAGCGCCTCCGTGACGACCATGCCGTAGGTCTCGGCCCGCGACGGCAGGACGAGCAGGTCGGCACGGGCGTACGCCGCGTCGAGCCGTGCGCCGGACAGCGGCCCGACGGCGCGGAGGCGGTCCCCGATGCCGCGCCGCCTGGCGGCCGCGAGCACGTCGGCCGCGAAGTCGGGGTCGATCGCGGTCGAGCCGGCCCAGGTGCAGTCCCAGTCGAGGTCGCGGACGGCCGCCAACGCCTCGCCGAGCACGTCGTGCCCCTTCACCGGCGTCACGGCACCGACGCACAGCAGTCGCCTGCCGGACGCGGTGCCGGCGGCGGGCTCGGCGGCGTCGACACCCGGTTCGGCCACGGTGACCGCGCCGGGCGGCAGCGCGTAGTGCGCGTCCAGCCACCGCGCGGCCCACCGGCTCGTGACGACGACGGCGCACCCGCTCAGCGCGGCGCGCTCGCGCGCGCGGGTGTCCGGACGGGCGTCGGCGACGCCCAGCGGCAGGTGCACGAGCAGCACGAGCCGCGCTCGGCCGGTGTGCGGCAGCACGGCGTCAGGCACGGCCGACCCCACGAGCCCGTCGACGATCGCGGCGTCGCCCGCCGGCACCGCGCCCAGCACGGCCGCGAGCGCGCGTCGGCCCCGCGGTCCCGCGTCGGGCCACGGCCCGGTCACGGGGTGCACGCGCACGGTCCAGCCGAGGTCCGTGAGCGCCTCAGCGAGCCGCCGGTCGTACACGTTGCCGCCGCTGGGTCGCAGCGGGTCGTCGTACGCGTCCGGCACGATGACGTGGACCGTCACAGGTCGCGCTCGTAGCTCGCCCACGCGATGTGCGACTCGTGCAGCGTCGCGACGAGCCGCGTCAGGCCGCGCGCGCCCTCGCCGAGGTCGCCGTCGTGGATCCGCGCCGTCAGGCGGTCGGCGACGACCTGCGCCATCCGCTCCGTCGTCGTGTTCGTACCCGCGAGCGAGGGATCGTCGTCGAGGTTGCGGTAGCTGAGCTCCTGCAGCACGGCGCGCAGCGCCGCACCGGCGAGGCCGATGTCGACCACGAGGTCGTCCTCGTCGAGCGCCGGGCGGACGAACGTCGCGTCGACGACGTAGGTCGCGCCGTGCAGCCCCTGCGCGGGCCCGAAGACCTCGCCGCGCAGCGTGTGCGCGATCATCATGTGGTCGCGAACCGTGACGCTGAACATGCCTCACCCCTCGTAGACGATCGTGTGGCAGAGCCCGGGCAGGCGTCCCGCGGCGATCCCGGCCAGGACGTCGGGAAGGTCGGCGAACGCCGACTCGGCCGTGAGGAGCGCGTCGAACGCCGGGTCGCGCAGCAGCTCGAGGGCGAGGGTCAGCCGGTCCGTCGTCGAGCGCGTGTCGCGTCGCGGCTGCGCGACGGCCCCGACCTGGCTCGCGCGGATGGTGAGCCGCCGCGAGTGGAACGCGCCCCCGAGCGGGAGCGTGACGTCCGCGTCGCCGTACCAGCTGAGGTCGACCACCGTGCCGTCGGGCCGGAGCAGCTCGAGCGAGCGTCGCAGCCCGGCCGCCGTCGCGCTCGTGTGCAGCACGAGGTCGCGCTCGGTACGCGCGTCCTCGGGCGTCGCGAACCGCACGCCGAGCGCGCCCGCGACCTCCGCCCTGCGCGCGTCGACGTCCACGAGCTCGACGTCCGCGCCCGGGATCCCGGTGAGCAGCCGCGCGACGCAGCACCCGACCATCCCGGCGCCGACCACCGTCACCCGGTCACCCACCAGGGGAGCGGCGTCCCAGAGCGCGTTGACGGCCGTCTCGACCGTCCCGGCGAGGACCGCGCGAAACGCGGGTACGCCGTCGGGCACGAGCACGACGGCGGAGGCCGGCACGACGTACCGCGTCTGGTGCGGGAACAGGCAGAACACCGTGCGCCCGCGCAGGCTCGCCGGGCCGTCCTCGACCACGCCGACGTTCAGGTATCCGTACTTGACCGGTCCGGGGAAGTCGCCCTCCTGAAACGGGGCTCGCATGGCGGTGTACTGGTCCGGTGGGACGCCGCCGCGGAAGACGAGGGACTCGGTACCCCGGCTCACGCCGGAGCGGAGCGCGCGCACCAGGACGTCGTCGGGGCCTCGCGGCGGGAGCGACGTCGGCCGGACCTCGCCGTGACCGGGGCTGCTCAGCCAGAACGCCAGCGCGTCGTCCGCCACGGGCCTCACCCTGCCACTCCGGCTGACGGGCACCACTCCAGCCCGCGCTCCAGACGTCCGGCCGCGCCGACGCGTGGCCGTCCGGCTGAACCGCACCGACCGCTGGGCCGTATGACGCTCGTACTCTGCGAAGACGGAGGCACGGTGGGAGACGTTCACCCCGCCCGGACCGACGACGGGGGACCTCCGGCGCCGGCGCCGGATGCACCAGGGCGCGCGGACGACCTCGCCGCGCCGCCGAGCACGCGGCGCCGGGCCGTGCTGTCCGTCCTCCTCACGGTCGTCGCCGCCCTCGCGGTGTGGGCCGCGCTCGTCGCGCCCGGCGTCGGCCGGCACGTCTCGGGGGCCGACTTCGTCCGGCTCCCCGTCGAGGCCGTCGTGTTCGCCGCGCTCGTCGTGGCGCTGCCGCCGCGGTGGCGGCGGTGGGTCGCGGTCGCGTTCGGCCTGGTGCTCGCGCTGCTGCTCGTCGCGGCCGCGCTGGACCTCGGCTTCGAGACGTTCCTCAACCGGCCGTTCGACCCCGTGGGCGACTGGCAGTACCTCGTCCCGGCGGTGGGCGTCCTCGGCGACTCCACGGGGCAGGCGGCCGCCGTCGCGGTCGCGGTCGGGGCGTGCGTCGCCGTCGTCGCCGCGCTCGTCCTGCTCCCGCTGGCCGCCGTCCGCCTGACGGGCGTCGCGTCACGGCACCGCACGGCGACGCTCCGAGCCGTGGGAGTGGCGGCGGCCGTGTGGGCGTTGCTGGCCGTCACCGGGGCGCGGCTCGCACCTGCCGCACCGGCCGCGTCCGTCAGCGCGTCGACGACGGCGTACGACGAGGTCAGCCGCGTCAGCGCGGATGTCGCCGACACCCGACGGTTCGCGCACCAGATCCGCACCGACCGCTTCGCCGACGTGCCGGGCGACCAGCTGCTCACGGGACTGCGCGGCAAGGACGTCCTCGTGGTGTTCGTCGAGAGCTACGGACGCACGGCGGTGGAAGGCTCGTCGATCTCACCCGGCGTCGACGCCGTGCTCGCGTCCGGCACGCAGCGTCTCGACGCCGCCGGCTTCGCGTCCGAGAGCGCCTGGCTGACGTCGTCGACGTTCGGCGGGGTGAGCTGGCTGGCCCACTCGACGCTCCAGTCCGGCGTGTGGGTCGACAGCGCCCGCCGGTACCAGCAGCTCCTGGCCAGCGACCGCCTCACGCTGACCCGCGCGTTCGGCGAGGCGGGCTGGCGGACGGTCACGGACATCCCGTCGGACAACCGCGACTGGCCGCAGGGGCGGCGGCTCTACGGCTTCGACCAGCTCTACGACTCGCGCGACGTCGGTTACCAGGGCCCGCGGTTCAGCTACGCGACGATGCCCGACCAGTACGTGCTCGACGCCTTCCGCCGGCTCGAGCTCGCGCGCACCGACCGCACGCCGGTGATGGCGGAGATCGACCTCGTGTCGAGCCACACGCCGTGGACGCCCCTGCCACGGATGGTGCCGTGGGACCAGCTCGGCGACGGCTCGGTGTTCGACGCCATGCCGGCGGCCGGCGTCAGCCCGTCCCTCGTGACGAGCGACGACGAGCGGCGCGACCTCTACGGCCGGTCGATCGAGTACTCCCTGACGGCCCTGACCTCGTTCGTCGAGACGTACCCCGACCCGGACCTCGTGCTCGTCGTCCTCGGCGACCACCAGCCGCACCACCCGGTGTCGGTCGGCCCGAACCACGACGTGCCCATCAGCGTGATCGCGCACGACCCGGCGGTGATGGACCGCATCGCCGGCTGGGGCTGGGTTCCTGGGCTGCGTCCGACGGCTGCCGCGCCGGTCTGGCGGATGGACGCGTTCCGCGACCGGTTCCTGACCGCGTTCGGGCAGCGCGGGGCGCCGACGGGGTAGCGCCGGCGTTCGGCCGCCTCGATGGGGCGGGTCCCGCGCAGTCGGGGTAGTCGGGCGCTCGCTGCCGTCGTGGTCACTGGCACCGCGGCGCGCGGGTCTACGCCGGCCGGTAGGTCCGGACGACGGGGCAGTCGAAGGGGTCGCGCGCGGCGAGGCCCACACGGTTCAGGTAGCGGACCACGATCCGGTACGACCCGAGCAGCGATGCCTCGGTGTAGGGCACGCCGTGTGCGGCGCAGTGCTCCCGCACGAGCGTCCGCGCACGGGCGAGGTGGGGCCGCGGCATGCTCGGGAACAGGTGGTGCTCGACCTGGTAGTTCAGGCCGCCCATGAGGACGGTCGCCCAGCCGCCCCCGGTGACGTTGCGCGACGTCAGCACCTGCTTGGACAGGAAGTCCAGTCGCGACCCCTCGGGGATCACGGCCATGCCCTTGTGGTTGGGCGCGAACGACGCGCCCATGTAGAGGCCGAACACCGCGAGCTGCACGCCGAGGAACGCGGCCGCCAGGCCGACGGGCAGGAACGTCATGAGCAGCGCGACGTAGGCAGTCAGACGGACGCCGATGATCGACAGCTCGAGCACGCGCTCGCGGTCTGGCCTCCGGTCGAGGAGCGAGCGCAGCGACGTCACGTGGAGGTTGAGCCCCTCGAGCAGCAGCAGCGGGAAGAACAGGTACCCCTGTCGGCGCGTCAGGGCGCGCAGGAACCCGCGCCGCTGGGCCGCGTCCTCCTCGAGGAAGGAGACGGTGTCCTGCTCGATGTCGGGGTCCTTGCCGATGTGGTTCGGGTTCGCGTGGTGCCGGTTGTGCTTCGTCACCCACCACGAGTGGCTGATGCCGACGACGCCGTTCGCCAGGATCCGGCCGAGCCGCAGGTTCGCCGGGCCGTCGCGCAGCACCTGACGGTGCGACGCCTCGTGGGACACGAACGCGACCTGCGTGAGGATGATCCCGAGCGCCCCAGCCATCAGCAGCTGGAACCACGAGTCGCCGAGCAGGACGAAGCCGGTCACGACGCCGGCGAAGGCGAGCCCGAGGCCGATCAGCAGCGCGGTGTAGAAGCCGGGGCGCCGGCGCAGCAGGCCGGCCTCGCGGACGCGCGCGGCCAGCTCGGTGAAGCTGCCGGTCGCGGCCGCCTGGGCGGGCCGTTCCCGACGCTGCGCGGGCAGTAGGGCAGTCGAGGGAGCACTCATCGCACGCCTCCGGGTCGGGATCGACTTCCCAGCCGGGGTGGTGAGCAGACGCTCCGCCGTGCAGATAGTGGCGACCCTACGCGGCGCGGCCGGCTCCGGGGTGCTGCCGCGGCCGTCGAGATGTGTGGACTGTGCGGGGCTTTGCGGTGCGCTGCACCACGCGCGGGGTGCGCGGGGGCCGGCCGAGCGCCCCGTCGTCGTCTCCCGAGCGCGACGGGCGCGACGGCAGTCGCATGACCGATGCCGTGCGCGGCGACGCCCACCTACGGTCGCGTCATGGATCGGGTGGCCGAGGCTCCTGCAGCCGTGGCGACGACCGCGCGCGCGGAGGTGGCGGCGCTGGCCGCAGCGTTCGTGACGGGCGGCCTGCTCGCGACGCAGTCTCGCGTGAACGGCGCCCTCGGTGCGCGACTGGACGACGGCGTGCTGGCGGCGCTCGTGTCGTTCGCCTCGGGCCTCCTCGTCGCGACCGGCGCCCTGGCTGCGTCGCGACGCGCCCCCGCAGGCCTCCGTGCGGGCGTCAGGGCGCTGCGGGACGGCGCGGCGCCGTGGTGGCTCTTGCTGGGTGGCGCGGCCGGCGCGGTCAACGTCGTCTCGCAGGCGCTCGTCGTCGCACTCATCGGAGTCGCCCTGTTCACCGTCGGCGTCGTCTGCGGGCAGACGGTCACGTCGCTCCTCGTCGACCGCCACGGGCTGGGCAACCTTCCCGGCCGACCGGTCACGCCGCGGCGCGCCGTGGCCGCCGCCGTGGCGATCGGCGCCGTGCTGCTCGCTGCCCTGGGGGACGCGGCGGGCACGGGGTCGCCCTGGCTCCTGCTCGTTCCGTGCGTCGCGGGCGCCGCGCTGGGCTGGCAGGCGGCAGTCACGGGCCAGGTGCGCATCGTCACGGCCTCGGCCGCGTCCGCGACATGGGTCAACTTCGCGGTGGGGACGCTCGCGCTCACGATCGCGACCGCCGTCCGGCTCTGGTCGGGTGGTCCGCCGGCGCAGTGGCCGACCGCCCCGTGGCTCTATCTCGGCGGCCTGATCGGCGTGGCGGTCGTCGCCGCGCAGGCGGTGATCGTGCGTGTCACGGGTGTGTTCCTCATGGGCCTGGTGGTGCTGTGCGGTCAGGTCCTGTTCGCCGTCGCGGAGGACCGGTGGTGGCCGGTCCACGGCGGTCAGGCGTGGGCAGTCACGGCGTCGAGCGCGGCACTCGTCGTGGGCGCGGTGCTCATCGCCGCGGGTCGGCGGCCGGAAGTCCGGACGCGCGGCTCGTGACGGCCGTCCTCGCACCGGCGGCGATGAGACGATCGGCCCGATGAGCTGGAACGAGATCGTGCCCGGCGTGTACTCCCGACGGTACGAACGCGACGACCTCACGATGACCGTCGTCCGCGGCGAGCGCGGGTTGCTGCTCGTCGACAGCGGGAGCTCGCCCGCCATGGCGGCCCGCATCGCGGCCGACCTCCAGCCGCTCGGCGAGGTCCGGTGGCTGATCAACACGCATGCGCACCACGACCACACGTTCGGGAACCAGTACTTCGCCTCCGGCTCGCAGCGCGGAGTGCGGATCGCGGGACATCACCGACTGTCCGCTCACCTCGACGCCTACGAACGTCCGCGGTTGGCCGCATGGCGAGAGGGCACGGGCTCCGAACCGGCACGAGACTGGGCCGACGTGGTGATCACGGCACCCGACGATCCCATCGCCCGACGATCCTGGGTCGACCTCGGCGACCGCGCGGTCGAGCTCATCCCGCTCGAGCCCGGTCACACCGACGGCGACCTCGTCATCCGGGTGCCGGCCGGTGCCGGGAGCTCGGGAGACGCGTGGATCGTCGGGGACGTGATGGAGGAGCCCGGGCCGCCGATGTACGGCTCGGGATGCTTCCCGATGCGCTGGCCGCAGACTCTCGCGTCGCTCCTTGACGAGATCGGCGAGCGGGACGTCATCGTGCCCGGGCACGGCCGACCCGTCGGGCGAGCCTTCGGGGTCGCCCAGCTCGGACTGCTCGAGTCGACCGCCGCACTGATCCGTCGTCACCACGCCGCCGGTCACGACATCGCCCGGGCTCTTGCGTCCCCTGACGAGTGGCCCCAGCCCACGGACGCGCTCCGGCTCGCGGTGGAACGCGGGTACGGCGAGATCGAGGCGGGAATCCAGCACTGAGTCCTCGCGCCCGGGACGGCACGAGGGCGGCCCCGGGAGCCCCGGAACCGCCCTCTACCTGCACCAACACCTGTCGGGCTGACAGGATTTGAACCTGCGACCCCTTGACCCCCAGATGGGTCGGCAGCGAAACAGGGGAGTGCCGGCCGGACCCAGGAGTGCGCTCTGACCAGCAGATATAGCCACCGCGCGGGGTGGCGCGGGATGACGCGATATCGCGCGAACACTCGGTCCGTGACTCCCCGCGTAACTCCCCGGATCCGTCCGCGGGCGTGTCCTGAGGCGGGCCCGCCGCCATGCGTGCAGGGCGCGGACGGCCACCTTGTGGATGATCCGCACATGCCGATCCCCCGGCGAGGATGTGCAAGCCGGGGGATCAGGTCGTAGTTGAGGTCGTCGTGGACTTACTCGTCCTGGTGCCTCTGGAAGCGCTTGACGACGAGCAGCACCCTGGGTCCCCTCGGAGTCTTCACGAGGCGATGGGTCACTTCGTCTCCGTGGTATCGATCCATGCGGACATCCCTTCTGTTGGAGTGCCCGACACACGGTCCCGTTCGAGTAGCGCCCCGCGGCGCTGTGTAGCCTGTACATACACGCAGCGGCCAAGTTGTGTGATCCACAGGCCCCCGCTCGGTTGGCATGTCCACCGGGACGGGGGCTTGTTCGTTCCCGGCTACTTGTGAGCCTAAGCGCCGCCCACGACAGTGACGTGGGCCGCCACGCCGTGCGCTGGACAAGTTCCATGACTCGCCGGGCGCGGTTGTTGCACATCGCACGGAAACTGGTACAGCGGGAAGCGGACACGTAGCCCCGGTTCGGTGACCGCTGACTGAACCGCCCCGGGTTCCGTGGAGGCTCTCAATCCCCGGAGGATGAGAGTCATGGCTGCACCGAGGAAGTACCCGGACGAGCTTCGGGAGCGCGCGATCCGGATGGCGGTCGATCTGCGTCGT
>NZ_JAUCGQ010000002.1 GCF_030362835.1 Cellulomonas alba | reverse complement strand
CGACGGGGGTCGAACAAGCCCGGTCAATCAACGCCAACACCCACCCAGGCAAACACCCAGGCGAGCCATATTGGCATCGACTACTTGGCACACTGTTGAGTTCTCAAGGAACAGACGCGCATCTTCTCCGGTCTTCCGACCTTCGCAAGAGGCTTTGTCGTTCTCGATCCTAGCGGATCTCTTTCGCTTTTCCGAATCGGCCTCTCGGCGTTCTCGGAATCGCTCTTCGTCGAATTCCTTACCCTTGGCCGTGAGGCGCGGGTCCGAAGTTCGGCTCGAAGATCTTACCGGACGTTCGTGGCGACGCTGCGAGGACCTTCGTCCTCGGCCGGCGCCGACCGTCCAGCCCCGACACGACGGAGAGACGCCCAGAGGCGTTCGGTTCGTGTTGGGTGGCCACCCTCGGGACCAGCCACCGAGTTCAGTCTCGGTGTCCGTTCCTCCCTGCCGGGCGACCTGGAAGACATTACGCGGCGCGCGGGGGGCGAGGCAAATCCCGGCCGTGGTGACGGCGGTCACCACGCCCCGCGCGCGCGTCGGTGCTGGTCAGCGCGTCGCGTCGACCACGGCGAGGGTGCGCTTGCCGCGGCGCAGGACCGCCCAGCGGCCGTGGAGCAGGTCGTCGGGCGCCAGGACGGCGTTCTCGTCGGCGACGCGGACGTTGTTGACGGACGCGCCGCCCTCCCCGATCGCGCGGCGCGCCTCCCCCTTGCTCTTGACCACGCCCGTGGCCGCGAGGAGGTCGACGATCGGGTCGCCCGCGCGGCCCGCCGCCGACGGGAGCTCGGCCACGGCCGCCGCGAGCGTCGCAGGGTCGAGGTCCGCCAGCGAGCCCCGGCCGAACAGAGCCTGCGACGCCGCCACGACCTTGTCGGCCGCGTCGCGGCCGTGGACGAGCGACGTGACGTCGTGCGCGAGCGCGCGCTGCGCCTCACGGGCCGCCGGCCGGGACGTCGTGGCCTCGTCGAGCTCGGCGATCTCGTCCTGGGTACGGAACGTGAACACCTTGAGGTAGCCGACGACGTCGGCGTCGTCCGCGTTGAGCCAGAACTGGTAGAACGCGTACGGCGTCGTGAGCTCGGGGTCGAGCCAGACGGTGCCGGACTCCGTCTTGCCGAACTTGGTGCCGTCGGCCTTGGTGATGAGCGGCGTCGTCAACGCGTGCGCCGGCGCGCCCTCGGCGCGGCGGATGAGCTCGACGCCGGACAGCAGGTTGCCCCACTGGTCGTTGCCGCCGGTCTGGAGCGTCACGCCGTGCCGGCGGTACAGCTCGAGGAAGTCCATGCCCTGCAGGATCTGGTAGCTGAACTCGGTGAAGCTGATGCCCTGCTCCGAGTTGAGGCGGCGCGCGACCGTGTCCTTGGCGAGCATCGTGCCGAGCCGGTAGTGCTTGCCGACGTCGCGCAGGAAGTCGATGGCGGTGAGGTCGGCGGTCCAGTCGAGGTTGTTGACCATGGTCGCGGCGTTCGGGCCGTCGAACGCCAGGAACGGCTCGATCTGGCCGCGGATGCGGTCGACCCACGACGCGACGACGTCGCGCGGGTTGAGGGTGCGCTCCCCCGTCATCTTCGGGTCGCCGATGAGACCGGTGGCGCCGCCCACGAGAGCGAACGGCTGGTGCCCGGCGTCCTGCAGCCGCTTGACGGTGAGGATCTGGACGAGGTTGCCGATGTGGAGGCTCGGCGCCGTCGGATCGAAGCCGCAGTAGAGCGAGACCCGGCCGGAGAGCGCGTCGCGGAGCGCGTCGGGGTCGGTGGTCTGGGCGACGAGCCCGCGCCAGGCGAGCTCGTCGAGGATGTGCGTCACGTCGGTTCTCCGGGAGTCGGTGCGGGCGCGGTGGTCCGCGCGTCAGGGTCTGCGGTGTGCGCGCGAGCAGGTCGCGGCTCGGGCCGACGCCGTCGCCCCGTCACGGGGCGTCTGCCGGCGCCGGCGAGCGATACGCGGGCCGGTAGGCGGACACGGTGCGGTCGCCCGTCAGCCAGTAGCGCCACGGGAAGTGCCCCGCGTCACCGCCCGCCCCGGACACGCCGACCCGCGGGCCGGTCGCGAGCGCCGGGAGGCCGGCTGTCGTGTGGCGGTGCAGGACCACGGCGCCACCCGGCTCGGTGAGGTCGGCGCCGTTGGCCTGCAGGTCGAGCCCGAGGCACACCGCGAGTCGCGCGGGGCCGCGGGCGAGCTGGCGCTCGGAGTCGACGACGCCGACCGCCTCGCGCCGGGCGCGCGCCAGCTCGGCGCCGTCGACGACCTCGCCCGCGCGCAGGAGGACCGCGGACGGATGCCCGGCGGGTTCCGTCACGACGTTGAGGCAGTGGTGCAGGCCGAGGTGGCGGTAGACGTACAGGCGGCCGGGCTCGGCGAACATCACGGCGTTGCGCTGCGTGCGGCCGCGGAACGCGTGCGACCCGGGGTCGTCCGCGCCGGCATAGGCCTCGACCTCGGTGAGGCGGACGGTCACGTCGCCGTCGGGCGAGCGCGCCGTCAGGTAGGTGCCGAGCAGGTCGCGGGCCACCGCGTGGACCTCGCGGGCGTACCAGACCCGCGCGGGCACGGTGACGACGGACCGCGGGTCCGCGGCGTCGGTCGGTGCCTCGACGGGGTTGGTCACGCGGACATCCTGCCAAACCTGCGCCGGTCGGCGGGCGGGCGTCTGCGGGTCGGCGGCTGGTCGGCGGGCGCGGCCGGCCGGTTCGGTCGAGGCGGGCGGTTCGGACGAGGCGGCCGGTTCGGTCGAGGCGGGCGGGCGCGACGCAGGCCTGGCGGGTCAGGTGCTTCCGTCGGGGCCGGCGGGCGCGCCGCGGTCGAGGCGCGGGCCCGACACCGGCGGGTCCGCCGCTTCGGTCGGGCCGGCGGCGCGCGCCGCGTGCGGGCGGTTCCGTCGGGCTGTCGGGGTGGGCCGCGGACGGGCCGAGCGGGTGCGTCGGGTCGTCAGGGCGTGAGGCGGCCGAACGCGTCCAGCCGGATGTCGGCCCGTTCGCGCGTGCGCTCGCGCGTGAAGTGCTCGGCCTCGTCGTGCATCCAGCGGAGCCAGTGGTCGCGCGCCGCGGTGCCGTCGCGCTCGAGGCCGCGGGTCAGCCGCAGGTCGGGCGGCGCCTCGACCCAGACGAGCGCCGAGGCGAGACCGCCGGCGGCGCGGCGCGCGCTGCCGCAGCCCTCCAGCACCAGGAGCTCGGGGACGGGGACGTCGACCCAGTCGTCGAACCGCTCGGACGGCCAGTCGTAGCGCTGGTAGCGCGCGGTGCGGCCGCGGCGCAGCGGTTCGAGCACCTGCGCCCGCAGCCGCGGCCAGAGAGAGCCCTCGAGGCCGGACCAGCCCTCGTAGAGGTCGTCGAGGTGGAGGACCGTGGCGCGGACGCCCGCGGAGACGGACGCCGCGCGCACCGCCTCGGCCGTCGTCGTCTTCCCGGAGCCCGCAGGGCCGTCGACGCACACGAGGCGCACGGGTCCGAGCCGGGGGTCGCTCGCCAGCGCGACGCGCAGGATGCGCTCGACGGCGTGGCTCTCCGGCCCCGCCGTCGAGCGCGGGTCGGCGGTCAGGACGCCCAGCCGCGCAGGTCGGCGGCCCGCGAGCGGGCGCGGTCGAGCTGCTCGGCGACACGCACCGGGGCGGTGCCACCGTGGGCCGAGCGCGAGGCGAGCGAGCCCTCGACGGACAGCACCGAACGGACGGCGGGCGTCAGGTGCGGGCTGATCGCGGCGAGCTCGTCGTCGGTCAGGTCCCAGAGCTCGATCGGCGGCTCGTGCTCCTCGCAGGCGCGGACGCACGCGCCCGCGACCTCGTGCGCGACGCGGAACGGGACGCCCTCCCGGACGAGCCACTCGGCGATGTCGGTTGCGAGCGAGAACCCCTGCGGCGCCAGCGACGCCATCCGCTCGGTGTCGAACGTGAGCGTCGCGACCATGCCGGCGAACGCCGGGAGCAGGACGGTGAGCTGGTCGACCTGGTCGAAGACCGGCTCCTTGTCCTCCTGGAGGTCGCGGTTGTAGGCGAGCGGGAGGCCCTTCAGCGTGGTCAGCAGCCCCGTGAGGTCACCGACGAGACGCCCGGCCTTGCCGCGCGCGAGCTCGGCGACGTCCGGGTTCTTCTTCTGGGGCATGATGCTCGACCCCGTCGAGTACGCGTCGTGCAGACGCACGAAGCCGAACTCCTTGGTCGACCAGAGCACGACCTCCTCGGCGATCCGCGAGACGTCGACCGCCGTCATCGCCGCGACGAACGCGAACTCGGCGACGACGTCGCGCGACGCCGTGCCGTCGATCGAGTTCTCGACCGGCGCGTCGAAGCCCAGCTCGGCCGCGACCTTGGCCGGGTCGAGCCCGAGCGACGAGCCGGCGAGCGCGCCCGAGCCGTACGGCGACACCGCCGCGCGGCGGTCCCAGTCGACCCAGCGCTCGACGTCGCGCATCAGCGGCCACGCGTGCGCCAGCAGGTGGTGCGCGAGCAGGACCGGCTGCGCGTGCTGAAGGTGCGTGCGGCCCGGGATCGGCGCGTCGCCCGCGGCGGCGGCCTGGCCGACCAGCGCGTCGACGACGTCGAGCACGAGACCTGCGAGCACGCGCGACTGGTCCCGCAGGTACATGCGCACGAGCGTCGCGATCTGGTCGTTCCGCGACCGGCCCGCACGCAGCTTGCCGCCCAGCTCGGTGCCTGCGCGCTCGATGAGGCCGCGCTCGAGCGCCGTGTGCACGTCCTCGTCGTCGGGGCTCGGCCCGAACGCCCCGGCGTCGACGTCGGCGCGCAGCTGCTCGAGCGCGGCGACCATGCGGCCGACCTCGTCGTCCGTCAGCAGGCCGGCCGCGTGCAGCACGTGCGCGTGCGCGATCGAGCCCGTGATGTCCTGCGGGGCGAGCCGCCAGTCGAACTGCGTCGAGCGCGACAGGTCGACGAGTGCGGCGGCCGGTCCGCTGCCGAACCGGCCGCCCCACAGCGCGAGGGGCGCGGACGCCGCCTGCTCGTCAGGCACTGATGCCGCCCTGGTTGCCGAGGTCCACGCCGTTGCCGAACCGCACGTCGCGCGCGGCGGCCAGCTTGCTCGACAGGCCGTAGATCTCGATGAAGCCGCGCGCCGCGGACTGGTCGAACGAGTCGCCCGTGTCGTAGGTCGCGAGGTTGAAGTCGTAGAGGCTCGCGTCCGAGCGGCGGCCCGTGACGGTCGCGCGTCCGCCGTGCAGCACGAGCCGGATCTCGCCCGAGACGTAGCGCTGGGTGTCGTCGACGAACGTGTCGAGCGACCGCTTGAGCGGGCTGAACCACTGGCCGTCGTAGACGAGCTCGCTCCAGCGCTGCTCGACCTGCCGCTTGAACCGCGCCTGCTCACGCTCGACCGTGACGTTCTCGAGCTCCTGGTGCGCGGCGATCAGGGCGATCGCGCCCGGGGCCTCGTAGACCTCGCGGCTCTTGATGCCGACCAGGCGGTCCTCGACGATGTCGATCCGGCCGACGCCCTGGGCGCCCGCGCGGCGGTTCATCTCCTGGATCGCCTGCAGCGGCGTGACGGGCACGCCGTCGAGCGCGACCGGGACGCCCTGCTCGAACGTGATCACGACCTCGTCGGCGACCGGCGGGAACGTCGGGTCGTCGGTGTACGTGTAGACGTCCTTGGTCGGGCCGTTCCAGATGTCCTCGAGGAAGCCCGTCTCGACGGCGCGGCCCCAGACGTTCTGGTCGATCGAGAACGGGTTGTGCTTGGTCGTCGCGATCGGGAGCTGGTGCTTCTCGGCGAACTCGATGGCCTTGTCGCGCGTGAGCGCGAGGTCGCGGACCGGCGCGAGGCACGTCAGGTCGGGCGCGAGCGACGTGATGCCGACCTCGAAGCGGACCTGGTCGTTGCCCTTGCCGGTGCAGCCGTGCGCGACGGTGGTCGCACCGAACTGGCGGGCCGCGCGGACGAGGTGCTTGACGATGACGGGGCGGGACAGCGCCGACACGAGCGGGTACCGGTCGAGGTACATGCCGTTGGCCTTGAGCGCCGGCATGCAGTACTCGGCGGCGAACTCGTCGCGCGCGTCGGCGACGTACGCCTCGACCGCACCGCAGTCGAGCGCGCGACGGCGGATGACCTCGAGGTCCTCGCCGCCCTGGCCGACGTCGACCGCGACCGCGATCACCTCGGCGCCGGTGGCCTCGGCGATCCAGCCGATGCCGACGGAGGTGTCGAGACCCCCGGAGTAGGCGAGGACGACGCGCTCGGTCATGGTTCTTCCTTCGTTCGTGGTGGTGGGTCGAGCTGAAGAGGGTCTGGGGGCCGTTCTCAGTGTGGCGCAGCCGTGCGCGCGCGCTGCCGGGCCGTCGGTCCGGGGCGGCCCGTCATCGCGCCGCCTCCGAGCGGGCGCCGGCCGCGAGCGACAGGAAGCGCCCGGCGAGCACCTCGCCGGGGCGGCCGGCCGGGACGGGCGGCTCGTCACGGGCGATGACGAGCACCGTGTCGTCGCCCGCGATCGTGCCGAGCACGGCCGGGAGGACCGAGTGGTCGATGGCCGAGGCCAGGAACTGCGCCGCGCCCGGCGGTGTGCGGAGCACGACCAGGTTCCCCGACGACTCGGCGGTCAGCAGGAGCTCGCCGCACAGGCGCGCCAGGCGGGTCGCGAGCACCTCCTCGTCGGCGGGGGCCCACGACAGGTCCATCTCGGGGCGTGCGGCGTTCTCCGCCGGCACCGCGTAGACGAGCCCGCCGCCCGACGCGCGGACCTTGACCGCGCGGAGCTCGACCAGGTCGCGCGACAGGGTGGCCTGCGTGACGTGCACGCCCTCGCCGGCGAGCAGCTCGGCGAGCTGCTGCTGGCTGTGCACCGACGCGCGGACCAGGAGCGCGCGGATCTGCGCGTGCCGGGCCGCCTTCGTCGGCGGGGTCGTGACGCTCATCCCTGCTCCAGCAGGAACGTCAGGAGCGCCTTCTGCGCGTGCAGGCGGAACTCGGCCTCGTCCCAGACCACCGACTGCGGTCCGTCGAGCACGTCCGCGGTGACCTCCTTGCCGCGGTACGCCGGCAGGCAGTGCAGGAGGATCGCGTCGTCCTTGGCGAGCGCCATCGCGGCGGCGTCGACGCGGAACGGGACGAACGGCGTCTCGCGCGCCTCGGCCTCGTCCTCGCGCCCCATCGACACCCACGTGTCGGTCGCGACGACGTCCGCGCCCGCGACGGCCTCGGCCAACGAGTCGACGACCGCGACGGAGCCGCCCGTGCCTGCCGCGACCGCCACCGCGCGCTCGACGATGTCTGCCCGCGGGGCGTACCCGGCCGGGCAGCCGATCCGTACGTGCAGCCCTGCCGTCGCGCCACCGAGCAGGTACGAGTGCGCCATGTTGTTGGCGCCGTCGCCGACGAAGGCGAGCGTCTGGCCCGCCAGGGCGTCGACGCCGCCGCGGTGCAGCGCGACCGTCGCGAGGTCGGCGAGGATCTGGCACGGGTGGTAGTCGTCGGTGAGCGCGTTGACGACCGGGACGCCCGCCGTCGCCGCCATCTCCTCGAGCCGCCCCTGCGCGAACGTGCGCCAGACGATCGCCGACACCTGCCGGCCGAGGACCCGCGCCGTGTCGGCGACCGACTCCCGAACGCCGATCTGCGCGAGCTTGCCGTCGACGAGCAGCGGGTAGCCGCCGAGCTCGGCGATGCCCGTGGTGAACGAGACCTGCGTGCGGAGCGTCGGCTTGTCGAAGATGACGGCCACCGCGCGCGGCCCCGCGAGCGGCGTGCGGACCTGCCGGTCGGCGCGGAACGCGAGCGCGAGCTCGAGGACGGCGCGCTGCTCCGCGGGCGTCAGGTCGTCGTCGGCGAGGAAGTGGCGCGTCATGCCGTCAGCTCCGTGGGGTCGGCCGGCAGCGCGGCCAGGAAGTCGACGAACGTCTGCGCCTGGTCCTGGGTGAGGACGAACGGCGGGGCGAGCCGCAGCGTCGTCGGCGTGCACGGGTTCACGATGAAGCCCGCGTCGAGCGCGCGCGCCGCGACGGCTGCCGAGACGGGGCCGGCGAGCTCGATCGCGACGAGCAGGCCGTCGCCGCGCACGTCGGTGACGAGCAGGTGCTGCAGCGCCGCGACCGCCTCGCGGATCCACGCGCCGAGCTCGGACACGTGCGCGAGCAGGTCGTCGCGCTCGATGACGCCGATCGTCGCGAGCGCGGCCGCCGACGCGACAGGGTTGCCGCCGAACGTGGTGCCGTGCTGCCCGCGGCCGAGCAGCGCCGCGACCTGGGGGCCGTACGCGATGAGCGCGCCGACCGGGAACCCCCCACCGAGGCCCTTGGCCACGGTCACGGCGTCGGGCACGACCCCACCGCCGAGGTGGTCGTGCTGGTGGGCGAACCAGCGGCCCGTGCGGCCCATGCCGGTCTGCACCTCGTCGAGGATCAGCAGCGCGCCGTGCTCGCGCGTCAGCCGGCGGGCCTCCGCGAGGTAGCCCGGCGGGAGCGGGCGGACGCCCGCCTCCCCCTGGATCGGCTCCACGAACAGCGCGGCGACGTCGTCGCCCATCGCGTCCGCGAGCGCGCCGGCGTCGCCGAACGGCACGAACTCGACGCCGCCCGGCAACGGCTCGAAGGGCTCCCGGTACGCGGGCTTCCAGGTGAGCGCGAGCGCACCCATCGAGCGGCCGTGGAACGCGTTCTCGAGCGCGAGGATGCGCGGCCGGCCCGTGCGGCGGGCCAGCTTGAACGCCGCCTCGTTGGCCTCGGTGCCGCTGTTCGTCAGGAAGACGCGCGAGCCCTCGGGCGCACCCGCGAGCGCGAGCAGCGTCTCCGCGAACGCGATCTGCGTCGGGCTGCCGAAGAAGTTCGAGACGTGCCCGAGGGTGCCGAGCTGCGCGCTGATCGCCGCGGTGAGCGTCGGGTGCGCGTGGCCGAGCGAGTTGACCGCGATGCCGCCGAGCAGGTCGAGGTAGCGCCTCCCGTCGGCGTCCCACACGTAGGGGCCCTCGCCGCGCACGAGCACGCGCTGCGGCGGACCGAACGTGTCCATGACCGCGTGGGAGTACCGGTCGGTCCACTGCGCGACCGAGCCGTCGGTGGCGGGCACGGGCAGTGCGTCGGGCGCCACGTCGGCGCGGTGGCGTGCGGTCGGCTGCGTCGTCATGCCGAGACCTCCGGGTGGACGAGCGGGACGGGCCGCGTGAACGGGGCGGCGGCGGGCTCCTCGTCGGGGAAGACCATGGTGCCGATGCCGTCGGTGGTGAAGACCTCGACGAGGATCGAGTGGGGGGCGCGACCGTCGATGACGTGCGCGCGGCCGACCCCGCCCGTGACGGCGCGCCAGCAGGCCTCCATCTTGGGGCGCATGCCGGAGTCGAGGCTCGGGAGAAGCTCGGCGAGCGCCGAGGCGCGCAGCCGGCGCACGAGCGACGACTTGTCGGGCCAGCTGGTGTACAGGCCCTCGACGTCGGTGAGGACGATCAGCTTGCGCGCTTCGAGTGCCACCGCGAGCGCCGCGGCCGCGGTGTCGGCGTTGACGTTGAGCACCTGCGTCGGGTCGTCGATGTCGGGCGCGACCGTGGAGACGACGGGGATGCGACCCGCGTCGAGCAGGTCGAGCACGGCACCCGGGTTGACCTCCACCACGTCGCCGACCTGGCCGACGTCGACCTCCACGCCGTCGACCACGGCCGTGCGGCGGCGGGCCTGGAACAGCGCGCCGTCCTCGCCCGAGAGCCCCACGGCGTACGGGCCGTGCGCGTTCAGCAGGCCCACGAGCTCGCGCGACACCTGGCCCGTGAGCACCATGCGGACGACGTCCATCGCCTCGGGCGTCGTGACGCGCAGGCCGCCGCGGAACTCCGAGGAGATGCCCAGGCGGTCGAGCATCGCGTTGATCTGCGGGCCGCCACCGTGCACGACGACCGGGCGGAGGCCGACCTGGCGGAGGAACACCATGTCCTCGGCGAACGCACGCTTGAGCGTCTCGTCGATCATCGCGTTGCCGCCGTACTTGACCACGACCAACGCACCCGCGAACTTCTGCAGCCACGGCAGCGCCTCGATCAGCACCTCGGCCTTCTGGTCGGGCCGCAGGTCGGTGAGAGTGCTAAAGACGAAGTCCTCTGTGCTTGCGTTGCTCACGTGGAGTACTCGCTGTTCTCGGTGACGTAGTCGTGCGTGAGGTCGTTGGTCCACACCGTCGCGACCTCGCTGCCCGCGTGCAGGTCGACGAGCACCGTGACGAGCCGGCCCGCGCGCAGGTCGACCTTCGACCGGGACTCGTGCGCGGCACCGGCCTTGCAGACCTGGACGCCGTTGATCGTGACGTCGAGCTCGTCGGGGTCGTACGGCGCGACGTCCTCGGGCACCGTCCCGACCTGCGCCAGGACGCGGCCCCAGTTCGGGTCGTTGCCGTAGATCGCGGCCTTGAACAGGTTGGACCGCGCGACCGCCCGGCCGACGGCGACCGCCGCCTCCTCGGTCGTCGCGCCCATCACCGTGATGCTGATGTCGTGCGTCGCGCCCTCGGCGTCCGCGACGAGCTGCTGCGCGAGCTGCGCGCACACCGCCTCGACGCCGGCGAGGAAGCCCTCGGGGTCCGGCGCGGCGCCGCTCGCACCCGAGGCGAGCAGGACCACGGTGTCGGACGTCGACATGCAGCCGTCCGAGTCGATGCGGTCGAACGTGCGGCTCGTCGCGGTGCGCAGCGCCCGGTCGGCCGTCGCGGCGTCGACGACGGCGTCCGTCGTGATGACGCACAGCATCGTCGCCAGGGCGGGCGCGAGCATGCCTGCCCCCTTCGCCATGCCGCCGACGGTCCAGGTGCCGAAGTCGCCGGGGATCGTCAGGTGAGCGGTCTTCGGGACCGTGTCGGTCGTCATGATCGCGACCGCCGCGTCGAGGCCGCCGGTGGTGCTGAGCGCCGCGGCCGCCTGGTCCACGCCGCCCAGCAGGATCTCGCGCGGCAGGCGCTCGCCGATCAGGCCCGTCGAGCCGACGACGACGTCGCCGGCTGAGAGGCCGAGCGCCGCGGCGACGCGCTCCGCCGTGCTGTGCGCGTCCTGGAAGCCCGCCGCGCCCGTCGAGACGTTGGCGCCGCCCGAGTTCATGACGACCGCGCTCACGACGCCGTCGGCCACGGCCTGGCGCGACCACTTGACCGGCGCGCCCTGGACGCGGTTGGTGGTGAAGACCGCGGCGCCCACCTGCGCGGGCCCGTCGTTGACGACGAGCGCGAGGTCGGGGCGGCCCGACGGCTTGAGGCCGGCGGTGACGCCCGCCGCACGGAAGCCCGCGGCCGCGGTGACGCCGGGGGAACGGTCCTGGGTGCTCACGCTCACGGTGCGACTCCGTCCACGGGGAGGCCGAGCGTCTCGGGCAGGCCGAGCGCAAGGTTGAGGGACTGCAGGGCGCCGCCGGCGGTGCCCTTGACCAGGTTGTCTATCGCGGTCACCGTGACGACGCGACCCGCCGCCGCGTCGACGGCGACCTGGACGAGCGCGGTGTTCGCGCCGAGCGTCGACGCCGTCGTGGGCCACTGCCCCTCGGGCAGCAGGTGGACGAACGGCTCGTCGGCGTAGGTGTGCTCCCACGCGGCGCGGACCGCGGCCGGGTCCGCCCCCGCCGCCAGGCGGGCGGTCGCGGTGGCGAGGATGCCGCGGGCCATCGGCACCAAGGTGGGCGTGAAGGAGATCGTGACGTCCGCCGCGCCCGCCGACCGGAGGTTCTGCGCGATCTCGGGGATGTGCCGGTGCGTGCCGCCCACCGCATAGGGCTGTGCGGAGCCGAGGCCCTCGGACGCGAGCAGGTGCGGCTTCAGGCTCTTGCCGGCACCCGAGTAGCCGTTGGCGAGCACAGCCACGAGGTCGGTGGGCTCGACGAGGCCGGCCGCGACGCCCGGCTGGAGGCCGAGTGTCACCGCGGTGACGTTGCAGCCCGGCACGGCGATCCGTCGGGTCGCGGCGAGGGCGGCTCGCTGCGCGGCCGCGGTGCGCTCCCCCGGGGTCAGCAGCTCGGGCATGCCGTACGGCCAGGTGCCGGCGTGGGGGCTGCCATAGAAGGCGGTCCACGCGTCGGCGTCCACGAGCCGGTGGTCGGCGCCGAGGTCGACGACGATCGCGCCGTCACCGCGCGCCTCGAGCTCCGCCGCGATCGCGCCCGACGCGCCGTGCGGCAGCGCGAGCACGACGACGTCGTGCCCGGCCAGCGTCTCGACGCCCGTCGGTTCGATGACGCGCTCCGCGAGCGCGCGCAGGTGCGGCTGGTGCTCGCCGAGGCGCGAGCCCGCGCTCGAGTGGGCCGTCAGGGCGCCGATGCGCGCCTCGGGATGGGCCAGCAGCAGGCGCAGCATCTCGCCGCCCGCGTAGCCGCTGGCTCCGGCGACCGCGACCGAGAACGTCATGTGCATGACTATACGGAGTTCCGCACAGCCATGCACGCACGTTTCTCGGAATGCCGACACGCGGGTCGCGCGTTGCGGTGCACGTGCGAGCCATCGTCGCGACCGCCGCGGGCGGCCCTGAGGTCCTGACCCTGGTCGACGTCCCCGACCCCGAGCCCGCGGCCGACCAGGTCGTCGTGCGGACGGCGGCGGTGGGCGTCAACTTCTTCGACACCTACCGCCGCGCCGGCCGGTACCGCATGACGTACCCGGGCATCCTCGGCTCGGAGGGCGCCGGCGAGGTCGTCGCGGTGGGCGCCGAGGTCACGACGCTCGCCGTCGGCGACCGCGTGGCCTGGGCGGAGGGCGGCCCGTCGTACGCCGAGCTCGTCCCGGTGCGCGAGAAGGACGCGCTCGTCGTGCCCGCCGGAGTGTCCGAGCGGACCGCCGCGGCCCTCGCGCTCCAGGGCCTGACCGCGCACTACCTCGTCGCGTCGACGTTCGAGGTCCGGCCCGGTCACGACGTGCTGCTGCACGCGGCGGCGGGCGGCGTCGGGCTGCTCCTCACGCAGCTCGCGACCGCGCGCGGCGGGCGCGTGATCGCCACGGTGGGCTCGCCGGAGAAGGAGGTGCTCGCGCGCGAGGCGGGCGCCGCCGACGTGATCCGCTACCGCGAGCTCGACGACCTGCCGCACGACCTGCCCGCCGCGGTGCGCGCTCTCACGGGCGGCCGCGGAGTCGACGTCGTCTACGACGGGGTCGGCCACGACACGTTCGACGCGTCGCTCGCGTCGCTCGCCGTGCGGGGCACGCTCGTGCTGTTCGGCGCGTCGTCCGGTCCCGTGCCGCCGTTCGACCCGCAGCGGCTCAACTCGGGCGGCTCGCTCTTCGTCACCCGGCCCACGCTGGGCCACTACGTCCGGACGCGCGACGAGCTCGCGTGGCGGGCCGACGAGCTGTTCGGCGCCGTCAGCGACGGCACGCTCGACGTGCGCGTCGGCGCCACGTTCCCGTTGGCCGACGCGGCCGACGCCCACCGCGCGCTCGAGTCGCGCGCCACGACCGGAAAGGTCCTGCTCCTCCCGTGACCCTCCCCCTGCACACCCTCGCCCCCGCCCAGACGCTGGTCGTCGAGGTCTGGTCCGACATCGCCTGCCCGTGGTGCTACATCGGCAAACGCCGCTTCTCCGCGGCGCTCGAGGCGTTCGAGCACCGCGACCACGTCGAGGTCGTGTGGCGCTCGTACGAGCTCTCGCCCGACACGCCGCGCGGACCCGGCCGGCCCGAGGCGGAGGCGCTCGCCGAGCACAAGGGCATCCCGCTCGATGCGGTGCAGCGGATGTTCGCGCACGTCACCGCGCAGGCCGCGACCGCCGGCCTGACGTACGACTTCGACCGCGTGCTGTCCGTGAACTCGTTCGACCTGCACCGGCTCGTCCACCTCGCCGCGGACGCGGGCGGTCGCGACCTCGCCGACCGGACGCTCGAGTCGCTGTTCTCGGCACACTTCGAGCGCGGCCTCGACCTGGGCGACCCCGAGGCCGTCGTCGCCGTCGCGCGCGACGCCGGGTTCGGCGCGGCCGGGCTCGACGACGACGCGGTGCGCGAGCTGCTCGCCGGCGACGCGTTCGCCGACGCGGTGCGCGCCGACGAGGCCGAGGCCGCCGCGATCGGCGTCACCGGCGTGCCGTTCTTCGTCGCCGGGCGGCGCGTCGCGGTCGCGGGGGCGCAGCCGACCGAGGTGTTCGCGCAGCTGCTCGAGGTGGCGTGGCGCGAGGCCAACCCGATCGTGACGCTTCCGGGCGCCACCGACGCCGAGGCGTGCGCGGACGACGCGTGCGCGATCTGACGCGCGCGCTCACCGCCCGGCCGCCGCGGCGACCGGTCGCGACGGCCTGACGCCGGCGGCGCCCGCCGCCAGGCCGAACAGGTCCTTCGGGTCGCCCGGCTCGGCGACGAGGTCGAGCGGCACCACGAGGTCGGTGCCGACCACCTCGTCGTACGCCAGCCGGAGCACCGTGAGGTCCTCGACCGCGAAGCCGACCGAGTCCCACAGCGTCACGTCGGCGTCCGACGTCCGGGCGGGCGCGCGGCCCGTCACGACCTGCCACAGCTCGGTCACGGGGAAGTCGGGGTGCGTGTGCATGCCGGAAGGTGCCGCCTGTGCGCGTCTGTTTCGACGCACCCGGCTGTCCGAACCTTCACCGCGGCACCGGCCACCGTCCTGACCGGAAGGCCGGGGCGGAGCGCGACCGTACGCCGAAGGCGACCGGCGCCCGGGCAGTCGAGGCACCTCGCCTTCCGAGACGCCGGCCTCACACGAATCCGGCCGTGCGCCGCCTTCCATACCCGAACTCGGAATCGCCCTCGCGCGGCGGGCTCATCTGCCATGATCTCGACGCCAGGCGAGGTCAGCCGAAAGAGGGAGCGTTCATGCGCCGCGCAGCATTCGTCGTCGTCGCAGCGACGGCCATCGGGCTACTCGCAACGCCCGCTCTCGGCGCAAGCGGCGACTGGTACAGCGCGTCCGCACCGCTCAAGCTCATGTCGGGCTCGACGCTGCACGGCGAAGCGTATGGCTCGTTCACCAACCAGGATCATTCTTACGCGAAGAATCAAACGTGGCGGCGCGACCCCCTAGCCAACGGCAACGGCGTGTTCGTCAACACAGGGTTCTCGTTCGAGTTCAACGACACTTTGAGCTGCCCCGCCGCTTTGCCGTGCTGGAACGAGCAAGCGTGGGAACAGACGGCACGATGGAGCTCGTCCTCGTGGGGGGGCGCCTACGTTCACTATCCACTCGACGTTGATGGCATCGCGGCCTACGGCGCCTTTCATTTCTGCGAAGACATCTCGTTCCACCCCGACATTTGCACCTCCGATGTCAAGCGGAATTTCACGTACTGATGGCTGGCTTGTTCCGTGATTGAGCTCGTCGCCGTGCAACACACATACAGCGACGCGAGGGCGTTGCACGAAGTCACGCTGACGACTCGAGCGCGGCGCGTAGGTCTGGTCGGGGTGAACGGCGCTGGGAAGTCGACACTTCTCAGCGTGCTCGCGGGTTCGCTGCGGCCAACGGCTGGCAGCGTGCGGCTCAATGGCCTCGACCCGTATGACTCCAACGATCGCCGGCGCGCGCTCCTGCAGACGGCGTTCATGCCCCAGTCCCTCGACGTGGCGCGCCGGATGCGAGTGCACGAGTTCGTGTCGTACGTCGGCTGGCTCCGCGGCCTGTCGTGGAGCACCGCCCGAGACGCGGCCACGGATGCAATCCGCGCCGTCAACCTCATCGATCGCTCGACCTCCACGATGGGGAGCCTGTCCGGAGGCATGACGCGCCGAGTCGCCCTCGCCCAGGCTCTCGTCGCACGTCCGCGGCTCCTCCTGCTGGATGAACCGACGACAGGCCTCGACCCGGAGCAGCGCGAGGTGATGGTCGAGCTCCTGCGCGCACTGCCGGCCGACGTCCAGGTCGTCATGAGTAGTCACGTCATGGAGGACCTCGAGGACGCGGTTGACGAGCTTGTGATTCTGGACGACGGCGAGATTGCCTTTCACGACTCTAAGGTCGCATTGCGTCAGTTGGCGCCTCCCGGAACCGCGCGACCGTTGCAGGCGGCGTTCCTTTCCGTCGTGACGAGCCACCGCAAGGCGTGATGCAGATGACGCCGTTCATGATCTTCCTGCGACGGTCGACCGCCCGTCGGGCGTTCGTCTTGCTTGTGGCCGCCGGCCTGTTCGCGGTGTTCTCGCGTGAGACCTGGCGGGGCGAGTGGGCCCGCACCTTCGACTGGGCGATGGGGGCGGTCATCCTCGTCGGGCCGGTCGCTGCGGGGATCGCGGCGTACGACGCGTACACGACGCTCGGTCGGGCGTGGCGCCAGATCTCGGCCACAATGCCCCGGGCCGGGGCGGAAGCCGCTCTCTCGGCCTGCGCAGTTTGGCTCTGGTCGTGCGTGGCGTGGCTCTGCGTCGCGATCGTCGCCATGACGGCGACGGTATCTTCCGCCTCGGGGCCGCCCGCGGTGCAGTATTGGGCCCTCGTCGCGGTCGTCGGCATCCTGCTCGCAGCGAGCGCTGTCGGGACGGCGATCGGCTTGCTCATACCTCATCTCGTGGCCGGACCGCTTGCGGTCATCGTGGTGTTCTGCATCCCGATCGCCTGCGCGTGGCTCGACCTGCCGCACATCTTCGTCTTCGGCGGGGCGACGGGAACCCTCGTGGGCTTGCGCTACAGCGTCGGTGTCGTGGCGATGCTCCTGCTGCTCAACTTGTGCGTCGCAGTACTGGCGATCGCCATCGCCTCGTGGGCGTTGCGCCGGAACGCTGCTGGCCGGTGCACCTGGGCCCTGCTCGCCGCGCCGGTCGCCGTTTTCGTCGTCGCGGTGCTTCTGGGCCCGTCGACGGGGAATGCGTTCGTCCCGGACGTGCACGTCGCGTACGACTGCACGGGCCAGGCGCCGCAGATCTGCATGGCGCGCGCGACCTCAGCACACCTCGCGGAGGTCGACGCAGAGGCGCGCCCACTGATCAGCGCGCTGGCCGCGCTCGGCGCCTCGCTCCCGAGCCGCTACGAGCAGCGGTTCGCCGCCCCTGACCCGACCGTCGGCTCGATCGAGCTCTCCGATGACGAGCTCACAGCCGGGAAGGTGTCGAAAGATGACGTGGCCCTGTCCATCGCGCGGCCCGCTGACTGTGCGGCGTACTACGGCCCGGTCCCGCCGGACGACGCGCTCAACGCACAAGCGCTGATCGCCGACTGGGCGCTTCGCAAGTCTGGCACGGGCAACGCGCGCGGATGGGTGGGGGCTCGCGCCGACGACGCCGTCATCAGCGGGAAGCTGGACGGGTGGGTACGCAGGACGTTCGACCAGTTGTCGAAGTGCGAGTTCGACGACATCGCCAAGCCGTCGTTGTGACCCGCTGGCTTCGCGCTGAGCTTGTCGCCCGCCACTGGTCCACGGCGCTGTGCCTGTGCGCGGCGAGCATCGCGATCGCGCTACTGGTACGCGGCGCCACGTTCGTCCCACTCCTGGCGCATCGACCCGTACCGGCGGCCCTGGGGTGCCCATGCCTCGCGACGCTCGGCGGCCTCTATCCCCTTGTCAGGCGGTTCCGCTCACTCGCGGCGAGCCTCGTGCGTGAGGCGCGGGAGCCCCAACTCATCAGGATCGCCGTCGGCGTCGCGTTAACCGTGCTCGTCACCGCTTCGGCCGAGCGAATCTCCTCGGTCGGCGGGCTCTGGCAACTGAGTGCCCTCGTACCCGCGGGCCTGGTGGGCCTGTGGCTCTTCAACCGGCTGTTCTGGGCGCCCGTCCTGATCCTCAGCATGGCGTTCTATGTGCTCCCCGACAGCAGCCTCCAGCGCCTGATTGGTGCGGGTTGCAGTCTCGCGGCGGTCGGCGCGGCGTCCGCCGTTTCAATGCTCGCGGCCTGGCGCGGAGCCGACCTGACTAGCACGCGACAACGCGAGGACGGTGCCGGGCGCACTCGCGGAAACAAACGAGGGCATATTTAGTCACCAAACCGCGGCCCGACCGGGCTGCACTGTGCCAGGCTGCAGGTGCCACCACCGATTCGAGGAGGTATTGATGCGCCGTGCTGTGACGATCGTGACCGCGACAGCCGCTATCGCATTACTTGCGAGCCCAGCCTTCGGAGCTGCTGGAGACTGGTACAGCAAGTCCCAACCGCTTAAAGCCACCGAATCCGGAACGGTACACGCCGAAGCGTACGGCTATTTCACCAATGACTCCAACAAGTACGCGAACGACCAGACTTGGCGCCTTGACCCGGACGCCAACGGGCACTCGGTCTTCGTGGACACAGAATTCAAGTTCTACGAGGTAGTGGACTCCGCGTGCCACCTCGGTTTGGACGCTCCGTGCTGGGGCGACGACAAGCACATCCAGACAGCACGTTGGAGTTCCAACTCCTGGGGCGGCGCGTACGTGCACGACGCGCTCCCGTCCACGGCCAATCGAGCACGGGGCGTCATCCAGGTGTGTGAGGACATCTCATTGCGGCCCGATATCTGCTCTGACACGACCACGATGGATTTCAGCTACTAGGCGCACCTGAGGACGGTCCCGCTCATCGTCTGGACTCGAGCGGCAGTCTTCAGGTGCTGTCGGATGGCGGGCGGCCGAGGTCGCACGCGCCCGCGTGCGACCTCGCGCTCGTCGCGGCGACAAGGTGAGAACCGGGGCGGCCTCCTGCTCGCGCTCGCGCGGGGCGGAAAACCGACCAGCCCGGTTTTGAGGCGCTCGGCGAGCTCGTGACGAAGGGCGGCGCGCTCACCGCCCGGCCGCCGCGGCGACCGGTCGCGACGGCCTGACGCCGGCGGCGCCCGCCACCAGGCCGAACAGGTCCTTCGGGTCGCCCGGCTCGGCGACGAGGTCGAGCGGCACCACGAGGTCGGTGCCGACCACCTCGTCGTACGCGAGCCGGAGCACGGTGAGGTCCTCGACCGCGAAGCCGACCGAGTCCCACAGCGTCACGTCGGCGTCCGACGTCCGGGCGGGCGCGCGGCCGGTCACGACCTGCCACAGCTCGGTCACGGGGAAGTCGGGCTCGAGCTGCTGGATCTCGCCCTCGACGCGCGTCTGCGGCTCGTGCTCGACGAACACGCGGGCCCGCGCGACGGTGCGCGCGTCGAGCTCGGTCTTGCCGGGGCAGTCGCCACCGATCGCGTTCAGGTGCACGCCCGCGACGACCAGCTCGTCCGGGAGCACGACCGCACGCCGCTTGTCCGCGGTGCACGTGGTGACGACGTCGGCGCTGCGCACCGCGTCCTCGACGTCCGAGGCGAGCACGACGTCGAGCCCGAGCGCCCGGGCGTGCGCGCCGAACTTCGCGAGCGCCGCCGGGTCGACGTCCCAGGCCCGCACGCGCTCGACGCCGAGCGCGTCGCGCAGCGCGAGCGCCTGGAACTCGGCCTGCGCGCCGGTGCCGACCAGCGCCATCGACGACGCGTCCGCCCGTGCGAGGAGCCGCGCCGCCAACGCCGAGGTCGCCGCCGTGCGCAGCGCGGTCAGCAGCGTCATCTCCGCGACGAGCAGCGGGTAGCCGGTCCGCACGTCGGCGAGGACGCCGAACGCCGCGACCGTCTGGAGCCCCAGCGCGGGGTTGCCCGGGTGGCCGTTCACGTACTTGAACGCGAACCGGTCGGCGTCGCGCGTCGGCATCAGCTCGACGACGCCTTCCTTCGTGTGCGACGCGAGGCGCGGGCGGAGCTCGAACGACGGCCAGCGGGCGAGGTCGCGCTCGAGCCTGTCGCCCAGCGCGGCGAGCAGCGGGGCGGGGCCGCGCCGCGCGATCCACCGCGCCGCGTCCGCCACGCCCAGGAACGGCACCGCACCCATCCCGCACTCCTCCCGACGGCCTGCTTCGAGCGTAGGTTGGGCCTCCGGTGCAACGGATCGCGATCCGTTGCGTCTGCGACGGTGGAACCCTTCGTCGTCGCACCCTTGACGCACGATCCGTTGCGGGAGGTCTCGTGGACGCCCTGGACCGCCAGATCGTCGCCCGGCTGCTCGTCGACGGCCGGGCGACGTTCCAGACCGTCGGCGCCGCGGTCGGGCTGTCCGCGCCGGCCGTCAAGCGCCGCGTCGACGCCATGCGGGCGCGCGGCGAGATCGCCGGGTTCACGGTGGTGGTCGATCCCGCCGCGCTCGGCCGCGGCGTCGAGGCCTACGTCGAGCTCTTCTACCGCGGGAACGTGTCCCCGTCGCAGCTGCAGCGCGATCTCGCGCCGCTGCCGGAGGTGGTCGGCGTGGCGACCGTCACGGGCGACGCCGACGCGATCGTGCACGTGATGGCCGCGAGCATGGCGGAGGTCGAACGCACCGTCGAGCGCATCCGGACGACCGCCAACGTGGACAAGACGCGGACCGCGATCGTCATGTCGCGCCTGGTCGACCGGCCGGCGGGCGCACCGGGCTAGCGCTGCCCGCTCGCTGAGCCCACCCGCTCGCGGGTCGCCGCCGACAGGTCCCGGCGCGACGTCTGGTCGAAGAAGGCCAGCTCGTGCCGCGCGGCCTCGACGAACGCCGCGAGCATCCTGGCCCGCGTCGCCCGTGACACGTAGGCGGCCGCGCGGTCCGCGTAGGCACGGGCCTGGTCGCTCGCCGCCAGGAACACCGGGTCCGAGTAGGTCGCGATCCATGCGCCGTACGGATGGGCGTCCTCCGGCGTGCCGCACTCGCCGAGCCGCCGCGCGATCCGCGCGCCGACGTCGGCGTACACCGAGTAGCAGGGCAGCACCGCGGCGACGACCACCGCGTAGTCACCCGTCGCGGCCGCGCGGTGCAGCGCGTCGGTGTAGGCGAGCGTCTCCGGCGAGGGCGGCACGTCGAGCCGCGGGCCGTGCGCCGCGAGCCAGTCCTCGTGGAGCGCGGCCTCGATCGTCAGGCACGACGACGCGCCGCGCGCGAAGAACGCGCGCTCCTCGAGCGTCGGCGCCAGCTGCGCCGCGCGCGCGAGCACCGTCGAGTACTGGGCCAGGTAGAGCGCGTCCTGACGCACGTACGCCGCGAACTCGTCAGCGTCGAGCGAGCCGTCGCCGAGCGCGCGCACGAACGGCAGGTCGTCGCACGCGGCCCGCACGTCCGCGATCGCGTCCCACGCCTCCGCCGTGAACCGCCGCTCGCCCAGCCCCGGCGCGGCGTGCAGGTGGTCGACCGGCCCCCGACCCGAACCCACCCGCAGCGCCTCCCCCGCGGCGATCGCGCCGTGCAGCCACTCCTTCGCGTCACGCGCCGCCTCGACGAGGTCCGGACGGCGCGGGGCGAGGGCCGCGACCGCCGCGGAGAGCGTGCACCCGGTGCCGTGGGTCGCGGTCGTCGCGATCCGCGGCGCGTCGAGCTCCGTGACGTCGACCCGTCCCTCCGGGCCGGCGACCACGAGCGCGTCCGGGGAGCGTCCGCCGGCGAGGTGTCCGCCCTTGACCAGCACGGCGACGCGCGCGTGCTCGGCGAGGCTCGTCGCCTGGGCGAGCGCCTCCGGCCACGTCGCCGCCTCGGGCTCGCCCACGAGCACGGCGAGCTCCGGCAGGTTGGGCGTGACGACGTCGGCGTGCGTGACGAGCCGCCGCACCGCGTCCTCCGCGTCGGGCGCGAGCAGCCGGTGGCCGCTCGTCGCGACCATGACGGGGTCGACCACCACGAGCGGCGGGCGCTCGGCGTCCAGCCACGCCGCGACCTCGTCGGCGACCTCGCGCGTGCCGACCATGCCGATCTTGACCGCGTCGATCGTCACGTCGTCGGCCACCGCCGCGAGCTGGTCGCGCAGCACGCTGAGCGGCGGCACGTGGCTCGATCGCACGCCGTGGGTGTTCTGCGCGACGACCGCCGTGACGACCGCCATGCCGTAGGCACCCAGGGCGGTGAACGTCTTGAGGTCGGCCGCGACGCCCGCGCCGCCGGTGGGGTCCGTGCCGGCGATCGTCAGGACGCGCGGCCGCGCGGGCCGGGCGTCGGGGCGCCCGTGCCGAGCATCGGAACGGCCGGTCGGCGCGCTCACCGCGCCACCGCCACGAGGTGCGTCGCCGGCTGCCACCAGGCCGTGACGAGCGCCGCGGCGGCCGCGCCCGGGTCAGGATGCGCGCACACCGCCGAGACGACCGCGAGCGCGTGCGCACCCGCGGCCCGGACCACCCCGGCGTCCTCCGCGCCCAGGCCGCCGATCGCGACGACCGGTCGTCCGGCGGCGCGGGCATCGGCAGACACGTCACGGACGCGGTCGAACCCCACCGCGACCGTCGCGTCCGGCTTGGTGGACGTCAGGCGCACCGGGCCCACGCCGAGGTAGTCGACCGCGGGGTCGGTGAGCGCCCGACGCACGTCGTCGGGGCGTGCGGCCGACAGGCCGATCAGGGCGTCGGAGCCGAGCAGCGCGCGGGCGTCGGCGGCGGGCAGGTCGTGCTGCCCCAGGTGGACGCCGTCGACGCGCGCCCCCCGGCTGCGCGCGGCGAGCGCGACGTCCACCCGGTCGTCGACCACGAGCGCGGCGCCGGTGCCTGTCAGGCCGCGTGCGACCTCGACGACGGCCTCGACGAACGCCCCCGGCGCCGCGAGCTTCGCGCGGACCTGGACGGTTCCGACGCCGTGCAGCGCGGCGGCCCGCGCGACGTCACCGGGCCGGTGACCGGCCGCCTCCGTGACCGCGAGGTCCAGCACGAGGTAGGCGCCCGGCGCGAGCGCGCGGCTCATGCCCGCACCGCCGCGACGTCGTCGACGAGGGCCGACGTCGCGAGGCGTGCCCCGAGCTCGTCGGGTTCGAACGACGCGAGCCGGTCGAGCAGCGCCACCTGGAACGACGCCGGGCCGGCCGCACCGCGCGCCGCGTCCTCGGCCGCGAGCCCGAACAACCCGGTCGCGGCGACAGCCGCGTCGAGCGGCTCGGCGACCGCGGCGAACGCCGCGCACAGCCCGCCGAGCGCGCACCCTGCGCCGGTCACGCGCGCGAGCCACGCGTGCCCCACGGCGAGCCGCACCTGCGAGCGCGCGTCAGTGACCAGGTCGACCAGGCCCGAGACGGCGACGACGCCGCCCGTGGTGGACGCCACCGCAGCCGCCGCGTCGCGCGCGTCGTCCACGCCGTGCCGGGCGTCGACGCCGCGGCCCCCGCCAGCGACCCCCGCGAGGGCCCGGACCTCGCTCGCGTTGCCACGCACGATCGCCGGCGCCTCCGCCAGCAGCCCCAGCGCGGTCCGCGTGCGCCACGACAGCACCCCCACCGCGACCGGGTCCAGCACCCACGGCGTCCCGGCACCGCGCGCCGCCGCGACCGTGCCACCGATGCTCGCGCGCTGGTCGGGCGCGGGTGTCCCGAGGTTGACGAGCAGCGCGCCGGCGACCCCCGCGAGCTCCTCCGACTCCCCTGGCACGTCCGCCATGGCGGGCGACGCGCCGACGGCGAGCAGCGCGTTCGCGACGAGGTTCGTCGTCACGACGTTCGTGACGCACTGGACGAGCGGCGTCGTGGCGCGGAGCCGGGCGAGCGCCTCGGCCGCCAGCGTGGCGAGGCCCTTCGCGGTGCGGGGTGCGACCCCGTCCGGGCAGGCGGGAACACGGGCAGACGTCATCGGGTGACATCCCTTCGCTAGTACGAACTAGATCAGGTTCGACGGGTGTGATCTCAGCCCCGCGCAAGGCGGGGCACCCCGTGTCAGTCCGGCCAGGCTAGGCGGTCCGGTGCGCCCGCGTCGCGCGGGCGACCAGCCCGTGGACGCGGCGGAGCGCCGGCCCCCGGTGGGGGACCGGCGCTCCGCCGTGCCGCCGGCCGCCGGGTCAGCGCGCCCGGACGGTCACCACCTCGGCGTCGGACGTCGAGCCCGCCCACTGGTCCGTGCTCGGCACGAACGTGGCCGTGATCGAGTGCTCGCCCGCGGCGAGCGAGACCTTGGCCGACGCGTGACCGCCCCCGCCGACCGTCGCGGTGGCGACCACGGTGTCGCCGTCACGGAACTCCACCGTCCCCTGCGGCCCCTTCTTCGGGGAGACCGTCGCCTTGAGGTTCAGCTGCTGGCCGACCTTCGTGCCGCCGGTCACCTTCAGCTCGGTGCTCGTCGGCGAGCCCACCACGGGCGCCGCCGTCACCGTGAGAGGCAGCGTCACGGTGGTGCCCGACGGAGCGCCCACGAGCGTCAGCACGTGAGCGCCGGCCGCCGTCCCCGCGGGGATCGTCGACGTCACCTGCGCGGCGCCGTTCGTGACCGGCGCCGCGCCGATCTCGTCGCCGTCGAGCCGCACCGAGAGCGCGGTGTTCTGCGGCGAGCCGAGGCTCGTGAGGTCCAGCCCACCGACTGCGAGGTCGAGCGCGGCTCCGGCCTCGATGGTCGTCGGCACCGTCGGCACCTGGACCGCACGGCGAGCGAAGCTCGGCGTCAGGCCCGGATGGTCGCCCAGGTACGCGATCCAGGCCTCGCGGTCGACCAGTCCGGAGTCGCGCGCGTCAGCCCCCTGCGCCAGCACGCGGAAGTTGTCCCCGCCGCTGGTCAGGAAGGAGAACGTGCCGATCCGGTAGGTCGCGGCCGGGTCGAGCGCCTTGCCGTCGACCGTGACCGACGTGATGTGCGATCCACGCGGCGCCGCCGGGTCGAAGGTGTAGGACACGTTGTCCGACAGCCCGAGCTGCAGGTACGGCCGCGTCGGGATCGTGCCGTCCGCGTTCGTCTGCCACTGCTGCTCGAGCATCGTCTTGACCTGCGCGCCCGTCAGCGTCGTGGTCCAGAGGTTGTTGACGAACGGCAGCACCGAGTTCGCCTCGGCGTACGTGACGATCCCGTCCGCCGCCTCCGCGCCCGACCTCGCGTACATCAGCTCGGCCCGCAGGCCGCCGGGGTTGACGACGCCGATCTGCGCGCCGCCGCGGTCGGGCGACGCGAGGGTGTCGCGCAGCGCGTTCGCCACGACGTCGCCCAGCGTCGACTCGCTCGCGCGGTCGTCCCGGGTCCCGCCGGCGTACGTCCCGCCGACGTACGAGCCGCCCGAGAACGCGGTCGTGATGTCGGCGCTGACCGAGCCGACCTGCTGCTTGCCGACCTCGTCGGCCGCCGCGAGCGCCTTCGTCACGATGTCCTGGACCTTCGCGGCGCGCGGGTAGGCGGCCACGAGGTCCGCGTCCGGCGTCGTGGTCCGGGCGACCAGCTCTTGCGTGTGCGCCGTGACCTCGTGCGTCGTCGCGTCGACGTCCAGGACGACCTTGCCGACGAAGTCGCCGTAGTCCTCGGCCTGGACGACCGGCCGCGTCGCGGTGGCCGATCCCGGCACCGGCGCCTCCCACGCGTACGCCTTGTGGGTGTGGCCGGTGAAGATCGCCGCGACCTTGGGCGACGTCTTGGTCACGATGTCGGTGAACGCGCCGCCGGCCGCGACCTCCTCGTCGAGCGTCGCGCCGTCCGGCGTCCCGGCGCTCGCACCCTCGTGGTACTCGGCGACCAGCACGTCGGCCTCGCCGTTCGACGGGTCGCCGTCCGTGAGCTCGCCCGCGACGCGGTTGACCGCCGCGACCGGGTCGCCGAAGTCGAGCGATGCGATGCCGGCCGGGCTGACGAGCGACGTCGTCTCCTTGGTGACCGCCCCGATCACGCCGACCTTGAGGCCGCCCATCGTGAGGATCGCGTACTCCGGGAGGACCGGGTCGGTCGTGCCCTTGGCGTAGACGTTCGCGCCGAGGTAGTCCCACGTGGCGTTCTGGCCGCCGTCGATCACGCGGTTCTTCAGGTCGTCGAAGCCGCGGTCGAACTCGTGGTTGCCGACCGCCGAGGCCTGCAGGCCGAGCGCGTCGAGCACGTCGATCGTCGGCTGGTCCTGCGCGACGGCCGACGCGAAGAGCGACGCGCCGATGTTGTCGCCCGCCGCGAGCAGCGCCACCGGCCCGCTCGCCGCGGCACGCTGCTGCTCGATCGTGCCCGCGAACTTCACGGTGTTGGCGTCGATGCGTCCGTGGAAGTCGTTGAAGTCGAGGAACGTCAGCGGGATCGTTCCGGCGTCGGGTCCGTCGGACAGCCCGACGACCACCGGGTCGTGGTCGGACGAGCGGTACGGGTCCGGCGCGTAGAAGAGCGTGCCGTGGTAGTTGTACCGGCTGTACTCGAGCGCGACCGACTCCTCCGCGTTGATCTCCCAGGTGTCCTCGCCCGTCGCGCGCTTCAGTGCCGCCGCGTTGAGGAGCACGTGGTCGAGCGAGCCCGAGAGGCTGCCGAACGAGTACGACCACTGGTCGTGCGACAGCGTCGGCGCCGCGTCCGAGTAGCCCGCGTCGTAGAGCACCTGCAGCGGGTCCTCGCGCGTGTACGAGTTGAAGTCGCCGACGAGCGCGACGGACCTCACGTCGCCCTGGATCGTCGGCACCCAGTCGCGCAGCGCGGTTGCCTGCGCGACGCGGCTCGCGTTGGACGAGCCCTGCCCGTCACCCGAGTCGGCGTCGCCCGGCAGTGGCCCTGCCGACCCCTTGGACTTGAGGTGGTTGACCACGACGAGGATCGGCTCGCCGCCGCCGACCGGCCGGAACGTCTGCGCGATCGGCTCGCGAGCGTTGGCGAACGCCTCGTCTCCCTCGCTCAGCGTGCCGAGCGCGTGCGACGCACCGACCCGCTCGACGGCTGCCTTGCGGTAGATGATCGCGTTGGTGATGACGTCCATCTGCGCCGCCGGCGGCAGCTCCGCCGACGACGGGACGTAGGCCCAGACGTCGTCGCCCGCAGCCGCATTGAGCGCGTCGACCAGCGTCGCGAGCGCCTCGTCGGGGTGCCCGTCGACGACCGCGGAGTTCTCGATCTCCATCAGACCGACCACGTCGGCGTCGAGCGCGTTGATCGCCTTCACGATCTTGGCCTGCTGGCGCGCGAGGCTCGCCGAGTCCCACGCGCCGCGCGGGTCGCAGCCGTCCTTGACCGTGATGCCGTGGCCGTCGCGGTCGGTGTACGCGGTGCAGCCCGCGGTGTCGACGCCGAGCGTCGTGAAGTAGTTGAGCACGTTGAACGACGAGATCCGCAGGTCGCCGCCCACGTCGGCGGGGTGCGCGGTGCGGTTGTTCGTGAAGCTCACGGGCGACGCGCCGCCGGCGACGACCTGCGCCGTCGGGTCGAGCTTCCACGCCGAGTTGCGGTAGTCGACGATCATCGGCGCGCTGAGCGTCGCGCGCTCGCCGACCCGCAGCGGGTCGGACAGCGAGATGTACGGCGGCGTCTGGCTCTGGTTCGCCGCGAGCAGGAAGTTCGTCGTCGCACCGTCGTCGAGCACCACGCCGCGGGCGGCGTTGTCCGCGGCCACGGCGGCGGCCTCGGGCGTGCCCGGGCGCGCGACGTCCGTCGGCTGGAGCAGCGGCTTCCTGCCGGTCGCCAGCCCGACCTCGCCGTACTGGTTCGTCGCGTACGTGTCCGTGACGGTGAACGTGTCCGTCGGCGCGAGAAGCATCGACTCGATCGCCTCGCGGGCCGCCTCGGTGGTCGGCCACGCGCCGGTCGTCGGTGTCACGGCGGCATGGCCGCCCGTGTCGGTGACGCCGCCCGCCGGGACCGTCAGCTCGGTGAGGCCGTTGTACTCGCTGACCGTTCCGGTGACCTGCACGTTCTCGCCGACGGCGACTCCGGCGACGGTCGCAGGCGAGAAGACGAACACGGCGTCGGACGCGGTGCGGCCGGCGTCGAGCGGGCCGCCGGTGCCGGCGGTCTGGATCACATAGCCGTTGAGGCCGCCCGTCGGGTACGCCGCCGTGACGACGCCCGTCGTCGTCACCGACTGGCCGACCAGCGGCGACGCTGCGCCGGTGCCCTGGATCTCCGCGATCGTGTGCTCGGTCGGGCCCGACGGCGGCGTGGAGCCGGCGGCCTGCGGGGTCGGCGCACCGGCGGTGAAGTCGGCCGCGTTGTCCGCGGTGTTGGTGTGGGACGCGCTGCGCGACACCGACGTGGTGTTCGACGCGCCGGGTGCCGGCGCCGTCCCGGCGTAGCTCGAGGCGGTGGAGCCGTAGCCGACGAGGTCGACCACCGACGCCTGCGACGCGCAGCCCGTGCTGCACGTCAGCGGCGTGCCCGAGCTGACGAGCGCGACCTTGCCCGCGCTGCCGCTGAGGTTGATGGTGCCGTCGACGTCGACCGTGAGCGCGGACCCGTTGGCACCGGACGCGCCGCCGACCAGCAGGTAGCCGCCCGCGGCGATCGACCCGGAGAGATCCGTCTTGTTCGCCCACGACGAGCCGGCCGCCGAGGCGTACTGCACGGACCAGCCCGCGAGCGACACCGCGGACGACCCCGGGTTGTAGAGCTCGACGAAGTCGCGGTTCAGCGGCGCGCCCGAGTTCCCTCCCCCGCCGTACACCTCGTTGACCACGACGGCGGCAGCCGGTGAGACCGCGGCGTGCGCGGCACCCCCCGTCGCGACCGCTCCTGCCACCAGGACGCCGAGGGCCGCGAGGCCCCCGGTCGCCGACCTCACCACTGCGTGCACGTCGAGCTCACCTTCGTCGGGGAACACGTCACAGCCGGCACTCAGGCCGGCTGCGTGATCACCCTGTCGGGGGAATCCGAAATGTCGCAAGTACTAGGTGGTAACACCTGGATGAACTTGTCCCACGGAGTGGGATTTCGGCCCGCGGAGGCCTTCCACGGTGACCGGCGCGCACGCCGCGCCTGTCACCGCAGAGCCCTTACCGCCGCGTCCGTCACGCGCGCAGCGTCGCGCCGAACCGACGTCCTGCCTCCGCGACGACGGCGGCACGCACCGCCGCGGTCTCCGCCGCGGTGAGCGTGCGGTCGGCCGCGCGCAGCCGCAGCGAGAACGCGAGCGACCGGTTGCCCGCACCGACCTGGTCACCCGTGTACACGTCGAACAGCCGCACGTCCTCGACCACGTCGCCGGCCTCGCTGGCCGCGGCGCCCGCACGCACCGCGGCGAGCACCTCGGCCGCGGGCACGTCGGCGGGGACGACGAGAGCGACGTCCTCCTTCGCGACCGGGAACGACGAGACGGGCGTCGCCTCGACGGGGCCCTCCGGGGCGGCCGCGAGCAGCTCGTCGAGGTCGAGCTCGAACGCCGCCGTGCGCGGCGGGAGGTCGTGGGCCGCGACGACGTTCGGGTGCAGCTCCCCGGCATGGCCGACGAGCGTGCCGTCCGCCGTGGCGAGCCGCGCGCAGCGTCCCGGGTGCCACGGCGCGTGGTCGTCGTTCGTCACCACGAGGTCGACACCGACCGTGCGCGCCACCAGCAGCGCGGCCTCGATGGCGTCGGTGTGGTCGACCCGGCGGCCCGGTCCCCACCAGCCGGCGGGCTCGCGCAGGCCGGCCAGCACGCCGGCGACACGGCGCGGCTGCGCCGGCACCGCGGCGTCGAGCGCCTCGAGGTCGGCGTCGGACGGGCGCACCCCGCCGGGCAGGCGCGGCGCGGCCGGGGCGTCGGCCGCGGGACGGGCGACGAGCCCGACCTCGAACACCGCCAGGTCCGCGTTCCCTCGCGCGACGTTGCGGCGCGCGGCGTCGATGAGCGTGACGAGCAGGTTCGTCCGCAGGTACGGCTGCTGCTCGGCGAGCGGGTTGGCGAGCCGCACGGCGCGACGCCGCGGGTCGTCGTCGGGCACGCCGAGCGCGTCGAGCTGGTCGACGCCGACGAACGGGTACGTCAGCACCTCGACGAGGCCCGCGTCGGCGAGAGCGCGCGCGACCGAGCGACGGGTGCGCTGGTCCTCGGTCAGGCCGCGTCCCGCGGGTGCGGCGGGGAGGACCGACGGGATGGCGTCGTAGCCGCGCAGCCGCGCGACCTCCTCGACCAGGTCGACGCCGACCGTGAGGTCGGGACGCCACGACGGCGGCCGGACGAGCACCCGGCCGGGCCCGGCGTCGGAGAGCTCGCAGCCGATCGTGGTGAGCGTGTCGCGGACCTCGTCGTGCGTGTACGGCACGCCGACGAGTCGGCCCGGCAGGTCGAGGTCGAGCTCGAAGGCCGGCGCCGGCCCGGTCAGGTCGACGTCCGTGATCGCCGGCTCGGCCACGCCACCGCCGTGCTCCGCGAGCAGGGCGACGACGCGCGCGACCGCGACGCGCGGCAGCTGGGGGTCGACGCCGCGCTCGAACCGCTTGGACGCCTCGCTCGGCAACCGGTGGCGGCGCGCGGCGCGCGCGATCGTCACCGGGTCGAAGTGCGCGGCCTCCACGAGCAGGTCCGTCGTGGCGGGGCCGACCTCGGTCGACGCGCCACCCATGACGCCCGCGATGCCGATCGGTCGGCTGCCGCGCGCGCCGTCCGGCGAGTCGGTGATCAGCAGGTCCTCGGGGTCGAGTGCGCGGTCCACGTCGTCGAGCGTCGTGATGCGCTCGCCCGGCGCGGCGCGGCGCACCACGATCGGCTCGGCGAGCGCCGTCAGGTCGTACGCGTGGAGCGGCTGCCCGAGGTCGAGCATCACGTAGTTCGTCACGTCGACCGCGAGGCTGATGGGCCGCATGCCCGCCTGCTGGAGCCGGCGCTGCATCCACGCGGGAGACGGGTCGTCGGCGCGGACGCCCCGGATCACCTGCGCGACGAACCGGTCGCAGCCCGGCGTCCCGTGGATGGGCGCGGTGTCGTCGAGCTCGACGCGGAAGCCACCGCCGGGCGCGGGCTCGGTCGGCACCGGCAGGGCGGGGTCGGTGAACCGTGCGCCCGTCGAGTGCGAGTACTCGCGGGCCACGCCGCGCATCGAGAAGCAGTACCCGCGGTCGGGCGTCACGTTGATCTCGAGCACCTCGTCGCCGAGGCCGAGCAGCTCGCGCGCGTCCGTGCCGATCGGCGCGTCGATGCCGAGCGTCGACAGCACGATGATCCCGTCGTGGTCCTCGCCGAGGCCGAGCTCGCGCGCCGAGCAGATCATGCCGTCGGACACGTGCCCGTACGTCTTGCGCGACGCGATGGCGAACGGCCCGGGCAGCACGGCGCCGGGCAGCGCGACGACCACGCGGTCGCCGACGTCGAAGTTGTGCGCGCCGCAGACGATGCCCCGAGGGGCTCCGCCGGGCTCGTTGTGCTCCGGGCCGACGTCGACGCGGCACCAGTTGATCGTCTTGCCGTTCTTCTGCGGCTCGGGCGTGCGCTCGACCACCTCGCCGACGACGAGCGGGCCCGTCACGGCGGCGGGGTGGATCGCCTCCTCCTCGAGGCCCACCCGCACGAGGTCGGCGGCGAGCTTCTCGGCCGTGAGGCCCGCAGGCAGCTCGACGTGCTCGGCCAGCCACGGCAGCGGTACGCGGGGCATCAGATCTCCGTCCCGAACTGGAGGGAGAACCGCACGTCGCCCTCGACCATGTCGTGCATGTCCGCGATCGCGTGGCGCAGCATGAGCGTGCGCTCGATGCCCATGCCGAACGCGAACCCGGAGTAGACCTCGGGGTCCACCCCGCACGCGCGCAGCACGTTCGGGTTGACCATGCCGCAGCCGCCCCACTCGATCCAGCCGGGGCCGCCCTTCTTCTGCGGGAACCACAGGTCCATCTCGGCGGACGGCTCGGTGAACGGGAAGAACGACGGCCGCAGGCGCGTCCGCGCCTCGGGACCGAAGATCGCCTGCGCGAAGTGGTCGAGCGTCCCCTTGAGGTGCGCCATCGTGAGGCCCTTGTCGACCGCGAGGCCCTCGACCTGGTGGAACACCGGCGTGTGGGTCGCGTCGAGCGCGTCGGTCCGGAACACTTTGCCGGGGCACGCGATGTAGACCGGGAGGTCGCGCTCGAGCAGCGTGCGCGCCTGGACGGGGCTGGTGTGCGTGCGCAGCACGAGGCCGGCGTCGCCCTCCACGTAGAACGTGTCCTGCATCTGGCGCGCCGGGTGGTCGACGCCGAAGTTGAGCGCGTCGAAGTTGAACCACTCGGCCTCGACCTCGGGCCCCTCGGCGATCTCCCAACCCATCGACGTGAAGATGTCGGCGACGCGCTCCTGCAGCGTCTCGAGAGGGTGGCGCGCGCCGCGGGGGCGCCGGTCGACGGGCAGCGACACGTCGACGCGCTCCTCGACCAGCACGCGCGCGTCGCGCTCGGCCTCGAGCGCGGCCTGCCGGTCCGCGAGCGCCGCGTTGACGCTGCCGCGCGCGGCACCGAGCAGCCGCCCGGCGGTGCCCTTGTCTGCCGGGGCGAGGGCGCCGATGCCGCGGTTCGCGAGCGCGAGCGGGCTGTGCTCGCCGAGGTGCTCGGTGCGCGCCGCCTTGAGCGCGTCGAGGCTGCCGGCCGCGCCGAACGCGGCGATGGCGGCCTCGACGGCGTGCTCGACGCCTGCGTCGTCGAGCGGGGAGAGCGTCTCGAGCGGGGACGGGCTGTCGTGGGACATCCGGGCCTTCCAGGGTTCGGGGGCGGCCCGCCGCCGCTCGGGCAGGGGCCGTGGCCGCGCGCTCGAACGGCGCCGCGACCGGCTGGGAAGTCTAGTGGCGCCCGTCCCGGGGCTGCGTGGGGCGTCCGCCGACGACGCGGTCGGGGGACGTGCTCACGTGCGCGTCAGCGGCGCGGCCCGGGAACGGGCCCGGGAAATCGGCGACCACTGCGCGGCGTCATGCGTTCATGGTGCCACGCGTCACCGCGGCGCTTCCAACGCGATGACGTCGACGGGTGCGTAGAGCGGACCGCCGCCGCGCCCCGCCCCGGGGCGGGACTCGACCAGCAGCACCTCGTCGACCGTCCACGCCGGTCCGGAGTACACGGCGAGCGCGCGGGCCACCGCCTCGGCGTCCTGGCCAGGCTCGGACGCCGCGACGGGACGCCCCGCGCGGGCGTCGGGCGCCGACGAGCCGCCGGGCCGCGACGTCCGCCGCCGGGGTGGCCGCGCTCCGGGCCGGACGCGCCCGATCGTCAGGTGCGGGCGCTCGCGGGGCCGTGAGTCCGGTGCGGCGCCTGCCTCGACGCCGGACTGGACGCACGCCCCCGAGACCGCCCGTTGGGCGTCGACCGCTCCCCCGACGCCGACCCACAGCGTCCGGTGCGAGAACACCCCGGCCCCACGCAGCGCGAGCTCGTACGGCGCGACACCGGCCAGTGCGGACCGCAGACCCGCCGCCAGACCTGGCAGCGCGCCGTCGGGCAGCTCGCCGTAGAAGGCCGCGGTGACGTGCCACGCGTCGCGCGCGCTCCACCGGATGGAGGACGAGAGCGCCGCGGGGCCGCCGCGCACCGTGGCGAGCGCGAGGTCGAGGTGGTCGAGAACGTCGTCGGGCGGCCATACGGCCGCGAAGAGCCTCATCCGCGGGGCGCGCGGTGGGCGCGGCCGCTCGCGTACAGGCACACCGTTGCGGCGGTCGCGAGGTTGAGCGACTCGGCGCGGCCCCGGATCGGCACGCGCACGGCGGCGTCCGCGAGCGCGCGGTCCTCGTCCCGCAGACCCCACGCCTCGTTGCCGAACAGCCACGCCGTGGGCCGCGCGAGGTCCGGCAGGCCATCAGGTGCCGCGCCCGCCACGTCGAGGAGGTCGTCGAGGTCGTGCTCGCCGGTGCCGTCCGCGGCGAGCACCGCCAGGCCCGCGGTGCGCAGCGCGTCGACCGCGGCGGCCAGGTCGAGACCCTCGACGACCGGCACGTGGAACAGCGAGCCCGCGGTGGAGCGGACGAGCTTCGGGTTGTGCACGTCGACGCTCGCGGCGGACAGGAGCACCGCGTCCGCGCCCGCCGCGTCCGCCGCCCGGATCACGGTGCCGGCGTTGCCCGGGTCGCGCACGTGGGCCAGCAGCGCGACGAGCCGAGGCGCACCGTCGAGGACGGCACCGAGCGACGCCGCGAGCTGGTCGACCACCGCCACGACGCCCTGCGCGTCGGCGCTCATCGCGTCGACCACCTCGGGCGAGGCCAGCCGCAGCCGGGTGCCGGCGCCCTGCGCGATCTCGGGGTAGCGGTCCGCCGCGGCGGGCGTCAGATAGACGTCGTGGACCGGCGCGGCACCCGTGACGGCCTCGCGCACCGCCTGCGGACCCTCGACGAGGAACCGGCCGGCGCGGTCGCGCACCGAGCGCTGCGCGAGCGCCCGCACGGCCTTGACCCGGTCGGCGCGCGGGTTCGTGAGGAGGTCCGCGAGCGCACCGGGTCCGTCAGCCACGCCCCGAGGCTAGCGCCGCGCGGGTGGCCGGCCCGTGCCGCTGCCTCCGGATCAGCGACCCGCCGCCGCCTCGGACGCGGGCTCGCCGCCCGGGTGCGTCGACGCCGGCGTCGCGACAGCGGGGGCCGCGCGCGGCACGGGCGACGGACGCAGCGCTCGCACGCGTCGGACCGCGCGTGCGAGTCGCCGACGCACGAGCCGCGCGAGGGAGACCCGTCCGCGACGCGGCGTGGCCTCCGCCGCGCGCCGCGCCGCCGCGAGCTCCGCGTCGGCCCGCGCCCGGTCGCGCCGACGCGACATCCGCACGTGCCGGCCGTACTCCGCCTCGTGCGCCGCGGCACCGACGTACGCGAGGTGCTCGGCCCGCGTCACCCACGGCGTCGCGGCCGCACGCTCGAGCACGAGCGACTCGGGGGTCGCGCCGGTCACCTCGAGGCCCAGCCGCGCGACGGGCGCCGCGAGCGCCAGCTGCGTCGCGAGCCCGACACCTGCCGTACGCCACCGGACCTCGTCGAGCGGGCGCTCCGCGTGCCACGCCGCGAGCGTCGCCCGCACGGCGACGGCGTCGCCCCGCGGCTCCCCGGCCACGTCGAGCACGCGACGGCCCGACTGCTCCGAGACGTTCAGCCGGACACCGTCGAGCTCCGCGACGGGCGCCGGCGCCGCCGAGATGCCGGCGCGGGCCGCCAGCTCGTGCAGCAGCGCGTCGAACCGCCCGCGGAACCGGTGGTTCGAGAACTCCGCCCAGTAGCGAGCCCGCGCCGCGTCGGCGAGTCCCGTCGCCCACGCCGAGTCGTCCGCCGCGCGCTCGATGCCCGCCGCGAGCGCCTCGACGTCGGCTGGCTCCACGAGGCACGCCTGTGCGTCGTCGAGGACCTCGGGGACGCCGCCGACGCGCGTCGCCACCACAGGCGTGCCGAGCAGCATCGCCTCGAGGAGCACGAGCGGCATCGACTCGGAGCGCGACGCGAGGACGAGGCAGTCGGCGGCCGCGATGTGGCGCAGCGCGGTCGCCTTCGGCACCTCGCCGACGAGGGTCACCGCGTCGACGAGCCCCGCGGCGACGGCCCGCTCGAGCTCGGCGCCGTACGGCGCGTCCCGCACGCGGCCCACGACGCTCACGTGCACGGGCAGGTCCGGCCGCCGTGCGCGCAGCTGCCGGACAGCCGCGAGGACGTCGAGCTGCGCCTTGAGCGGCTGCACGGTCCCGACCACAGCGAGCTCGAACCGGTCGGCGGGCATCCCCAGCTCGGCGCGCAGCGAGCGACGCTCGCGACCCGAGAGCTCGGCCGCGATCCGCCCCTCCTCGGCGCAGGTGTTCGGCAGCACGAACGTCCGTTCGGGCGCGAGCCCGGCCTCGTCCGACCACCGGTCGCGCGCCCGCCGCGACACGAACACGAAGTCGTCCTGCGCCGGCATCAGCACGTCGCGCACGTGCGCGCGGTTCCAGACGTCCGTCGCGTAGAAGTCGAACGCCTCGGGCTCCTCGTGGAGGATCGCGACCTTGTGCGACCCGGAGTGCTCCGGGAACCACCCCGTCCGCTGGTGAGTCACGTACGAGCCGAAGCCGTTGACGAGATGCAGGCGCACGCCGCTCGTCCGGTGCTGCGCGGCAGAGCTCGTGTACGCGAGCCCGTCGCCCGGGTACTCGGGCGGCAGCGCGTTGCCGACGACGAGGGTGCTGAGCGCCGACCGCGAGAGCGCGTCGAGGTAGAACCGGTCGGTGAAACCGATGCCGCTGTCGCGCCGGCCGACGTACATCGTCAGGTACGCGACGTCGTAGCCCGCGGGGTTCTCCGCCGCCGTCGTCGAGCCGTTCATCTCTCCCCACCGGTGCGTGCCGTCGGGTCAGCATGCCCACGCCGCGCGCCGTCGCGAGCACCGCTGCAGGGTGGGGCCGGAACTGTTCACGCCGCATTCGGGTGCCGGCCACACACGTCGCCTGGAGGTCGGCCGCCGTCCACCTGCGCCGCCTAGCATCCGGCGCGTCCGAGCCGATCGCCGGCCGGACCGCGACGTCGGGAGGGCGCCCGTGAACCAGGTACGCCGCAGGGGGCGCGCAGCGCTGAGGCGCGTGCGGGCATCGCTCGTGCGAGCGGTGCGTGGCACGCTCCGCCGCGTCGCGCGGCGCGGGCGCCTGACGCCGCACCTGCGGCTCAACCTCCGGCACGCGGACGTGACGTCGAGCGTCACCGCGACGGCGACCGCGGTCTCGGCGAGCTCGCGGCTCGAGCGTGTGCAGCTCACCCAGGCGGCGCTCGCCCACGCGCAGACGCTCGGCGAGTCCCGGCGCAGCGCCCTGCGGTCGGCGGGCGTCACCGTCGGCGTGCTGCCGTGGCACGCGCTGCCCGGCGCGTTCTCCGCGCTGCTCGACGTCGGCGAGGCGGCCCGCGCCGCCGGCGAGACGACCCTCGCGGCCGACGTCTTCCGCTTGCTGGCGGCCTCGCGGCCCGCGTCGCAGGCGAGCTGGCGCGGCCTCGCGCACGCGCTCGACGCCACGGGCGACTTCGCCGGCGCCCAGGACGCGGCGACGCGGTACGCCCAGCTGACGGGCGAACGGATCACGCTGGGCCACGCCGACGTCGGCGCATGGGACAACCCGGAGCGTGCGGCCACCCTCGACGCCGAGCTCGCGGAGCTCGCGGCCGGCGTGACCGTCGACGACCTCGTCGACGGCTGGGCGCGGGCGGAGGCGGCGCTCGCAGCGGGCGCCTCGACCGGGTCCGTGGTGCCGGTGTTCGCCGCGGCGCTCGCGAGCGTGCGCCGCGCGACCGCGCACGAGCGACCCTCGCCGGGGTTCGGCGCGACGTTCGACGCGGTGCTCGCGCGGACGGTCACCGCAGGCGAGCCCCTGCACGCCGTCGAGCCGCTCGTCGACGCCGTGGTGCGCGCCCGCCGTGCGCCCGACGCCGGCCGCCTCTCCGCGGACGACGCGGTGCTGCTGCGGACCCTCGACCTCTCGGGCCTGCGCGAGTACCTCGCCGGCCGGTCGGTCTGCCTCGTCGCGAACTCCGCCCGGCTGCTCGAGCACCGCGTGGGCGGCTTCGTCGACGAGCACGACGTCGTGGTCCGGTTCAACTCGTTCCGGCTCGACGCACCGCACACCGGCACCCGCACGAACCTCCACGCGACGATCCACCTGCACGACTTCAACTGGTCGCACCCGGTCGACGTCCGGCTCGTGTTCAGCGGCAAGCGCGACCTCTGGCGGACGTCCGTCGTCGCGCACGTCGACCCGCACGCCCAACGGTTCCTCGGCGACGAGTCGCTGCGCTGGCCGGCCCGGACGCTGTTCTCCGAGGAGGACCGCCTCCGCTTCAAGGTGCCGACCACGGGCTTCAACGTGCTGCGGCTGATCGACTTCCTCGACGTCAGCACCGCGATCGACCTGGTCGGCTTCGACTTCTACGCCGGCGGCGCGTACCGCCTCGACCAGGCGATGCACCTGCCGGTCGCCGCCGCCCACTCGTATGACGCGGAACGCGCGTGGGTGATGGATCGCGCCGTCTCCGCCACCGACATCACGATCAGCCTGAGGTGACGACGATGACCCAGCCGACCTCCGACGCGGCCCGCGGCCCGCGCGCCTTCGTGTCGTTCGTCGACGACGCCTACTTCCCCGGCTTCGTCGTGCTGCTCAAGAGCCTGACGCTGACGAACCCCGACCTCGACGCGGACTTCGTGGTGCTCCACGACGGCCTCGACCCCGCGCACGTGTCGCGCGCGCTCGCACTGCGTCCCGACCTCCGGTTCGTGCGCGTCGACGCCGCGCGCTACGAGCGTTACGTCAAGGGCGACGCGTCGAACTACCTGTACACGAAGGCGTACTTCATCCTCGACGCGTTCCGCCTGACCGGATACCGCACGCTCGTCACGCTCGACACCGACATGGTCGTGCTCGACCGGCTCGACGAGCTGTTCGAGCTCGACGCACCGCTCGCCGCGGTGCCCCAGCTGTTCGACGCGGACGGCGGCCGCAAGCTCAACAGCGGCCTGCTCGTGATCGACGGTTCGCTCACGGACGGCACCTTCGCCGACGGGCTCGACGCGATCGGCGAGAGCGGCGCCTACGAGCTGGACCGCCACGACCAGGGCGTGCTCACCGCGGCGCTCGACGGCGACTACGTGCGCCTGCCCCGCCGGTTCAACTGGGTCAAGCGCGCGACCAAGCGCGGCGACGCGGCGCCGGCGGACGTGGCGATCCTGCACTTCACCGGCAAGTTCAAGCCCTGGGACGGCGGCGAGCACGGCTACCGGCTGCTCGAGGACCGCTGGGACGCGTACGACCTGCCCGACGCCGACTTCCTCGCCGCCGTCGGCGACCTCGCGGAGCAGGGCCACCTCGCGTCGACCGCGCGTGCGACGTACTACAAGGAGCGCGCCCGGCAGCTCCGCGACGGCGCGGGCCACGCCGGCGCGCCCTCACCCGAGCTCGCCGCGCGGGGCGAGGACGTGCTGCCCGCCGCGCAGCGCCTGCGCGAGGCGGGCGACTTCGCCGGCGCCGCGCAGCTCCTCGAGCGCCGCGCCCTCGAGCACGGCCGGCTCGACGCCGACTACGCGCTCGCACTCGCGCAGGCGTACGTCGCGGTCTCCCGCTACGACGACGCGCGCGTGCTCGCCACGACGGCCGTCACCGGGCCGCGGGCAGCCGACGCGCACCTGCTGCTCGCCGAGATCGCGTGGACCGTCAACGACCTCGAGACCGCCCGCGCGCAGGCGCGCGAGACGCTCGCGCTCGACCCGCTGCGGCACAAGGCTCGCCTCGTGCACGCCCGCGCGGGGCGCCCCCGGGCCGACGCGGGCGTCGACTCCCCCACCGACCCGGGCGGCGTCCCGCTCGCGCACGCCGCGTTCTACGTCGACGACCTCGGCAACTACGGCGACCTGCTGCTGCCCGTCGCGGTGCGCGCGGCCGTCTCGCACGTGCGCGCCGTCTCGTCGTGGGAGGGCCTGCACGTGCACCAGGTGCTCGACGACGACGCCGTCGAGCGGGTCAACCAGACGCGCGGCCTGCTCGTCGGCGGCGGCGGCCTGTTCCTGCCGGACACCGCGCCCAACGGGAACTCCGGCTGGCAGTGGAACGTGCCGGACGCGAGCCTGGACCGGCTCGACGTGCCGCTCGGGCTCGTGGCGGTCGGCTACAACGTGTTCGAGGGACAGCGCTTCGTCGGGAGCCGGTTCCGTGAGTCGCTCGTGGGGGTCGTCGAGCGGGCGGCATTCGTGGGCCTGCGCAACCACGGCTCGATCGAGCGCGTCCGCGACCTGCTGCCGCCGTCGCTCGCCGACCGCGTCACCTACCTCCCGTGCCCGACGACGGTCCTCGGCCTGCTGGGCGACCCGAGGTTCGCCGACCCGATGACGCCCGAGCCCGCGCCGCGGGCGGATGCCCCGGTGGTGTACCTCAACGTCGCGTACGACCGCTCGGCTCTGCGGTTCAAGGACGACTACCCGCGCTTCCTGCGGGAGATCGACCGGTTCGTGCGAGCCGTCGAGGGCCGCGCGCACGTGCGCGTCGCCGCGCACACCATCCCGGACGAGCGCATCGCGATCGACCTGTACCGCGAGCACGGCACGCGCGTCCCGGTCGACAGCTTCTTCCGGCTCGGCATCGAGACGACGACCGCGCTGCTCCGCGCCGCCGCGCTCGTCATCGGCATGCGGGGCCACGCGGGCATGATCCCGATCGGGCTCGGCACGCCGATCGTGAGCCTCGTCTCGCACCCGAAGCTGCAGTACTTCCTCGACGACGTCCGGCACCCCGAGTGGGGCGTCCGCGTCGACGACCGCGACCTCGGCCGTCGCCTCACCGAGCTGACGACGGACGTGCTCGACCGGCCGGACGCCTACCGCCGGGACGTGCACGCGGTCCGCGAGTCACTGCTCGCGGCGACGCTCGACACGCTGGGGCCGTTCGTCGCCTCGATGTGAGGCGCCGCCCTCGGCGACCCTCAGGCGAGCGCGACCGCGAGCGCGGCGGCGGTGACCACCACGGTGGCCGCGACCTCCCCGAGGCCGATCGCCCGCGCGGAGGGCCACGGACGGCGACGCGGCACCACGACCGCGCGCACCAGCAGCCCGAGCGCCACCGCGACGAGCACACACCCGACCACGGGCGGCAGGACACCCGTCGCCGCCAGTACCGCCGCGACGACGAGCAGGAGCGCGTGGTACGCCCGCGAGACGGCGAGCACCGCGACGCTGCCCCGTGCCCGCAGCAGGGTCTTCACGTAGGGCACCGTCCCGAGGAAGTAGGCGCCCACCACGCCCGCGACCGCCCATGCGCCCGCATCCGCGCCCCCCGGGGGCACCAGCCACGACCCGCGCGTCGACCCGTGGGTCCCGAGCCCCGCGGCGACGACCGCCATGAGCGCCGCGGCCAGCACGGTGACGCCGTCGTTCAGCCAGGACCGGTCCGCGCGTCGCGCCGAGCACCGCAGGCTCACGGCGAGCAGCACCGCGTACACCGGCGCCCACCCCAGCAGGCTCGGCGCGCTCGCCACGAGCGCGACGCCGAGCACGGCGGTCGCCGCGGCGTACGCCCGCACCGGCGCCAGGTACCGGGGCCGGCGCGACGCACGCAGCCACAGCGCCGTGGCGTGGAACGCCAGGTACGCGGCGAGCCACGCCGCGAGCAGCAGCACGTGCCGCCAGGCGGGGCCACCCACGACGGCGCCGACCACGACGGGTACCACGAGCATCGCCCACGCCCCGTGCTCGCGCGGCACCCACCCGGGACCGCGCCGTCGCCGCGGCGCACTCTTCGTCCCTGGCTCCGGAGCCGCCGTCACGCCGACCATGCGCCGAGCATCACGGCGGTGCCGCTCCGGCGGCCCGGACCTTCGTCCCGGCACGACGACGCCCCCGCCACCACGAGGGTGACGGGGGCGTCGACGGTCAGGCGGGGCTGCCGCTCAGGCAGCGGCCTTCGGAGCGTTGACGTCCGCAGGCAGCGCGTCCTTCGCGACCTGGACGAGCGCGGCGAACGCCGGCGCGTCGTTCACGGCCAGCTCGGCGAGCAGACGGCGGTCGACCTCGACACCCGCGAGCTTGAGGCCCTGGATCAGGCGGTTGTAGGTCAGGCCCTGCTCGCGCGCCGCAGCGTTGATCCGCTGGATCCACAGCTTGCGGAAGTCGCCCTTGCGCACCTTGCGGTCGCGGTAGGCGTACACGAGGGAGTGGGTGACCTGCTCCTTCGCCTTGCGGTACAGGCGCGAGCGCTGGCCGCGGTAGCCGCTGGCGCGCTCCAGGGTCGAACGGCGCTTCTTCTGGGCGTTGACCGCCCGCTTCACGCGTGCCACGTGATGCTCCTTGCGTCTAGGGCTCGAGGTGAGCCGGGGGCGCGGTGGGCGCGCCCGCCGGGATCACTTGCCGAGCAGCTTCTTGATCTTGGGGGTGTCGGCGGCGGAGACCACCACGTCGCCGGCGATGCGGCGCGTGCGGCGGCTCGACTTGTGCTCCAGCAGGTGGCGGCCGTTCGCCTGCTCGCGCATGACCTTGCCGGTCCCGGTCACCCGGAAGCGCTTCTTGGCACCGGAGTGCGTCTTGTTCTTCGGCATGGCTGCCGTGTCTCCTTCGTTCTCGCCGCACGGGTCCGTGCGGCTCGTTTCTCGCGGACGTCGGGCGGGCCGGCGTCCGTGGTTCTGGGTCAGCTCGACGCGGGGGGCGCCGTCCGTCGGGCAGGCGTCGGGCGGGGCGTCGGCTTCGGCGCGCCACCCGGGACCGGCTTGGGGGTCGCCGCGGTGCCCGACGCGGCCGCACGCGGCGCCGCGGGGCGCGGGGCGGACGGACGCGGGGCCGCGGCGCGAGCCGCCGGACGCGGCGTGGCGGGCGCCTCGGTGGGTGCCGGCGCCGCGGCGGCGGGTGCGGCCTCGACCGGAGCGGCGGCCGGCGCCGGAGCGGCGGCGGGAGCCTCCTCAGCGACGGCCGGGGCCGGAGCAGCTGCGGCCGGGGCAGCAGCGACGGGGGCCGGCGCGGCAGCGGCCGGGGCCTGGGCAGCGGCGGCCGGGGCAGCAGCGGCCGGAGCCGCAGCAGCGCGGGCCGGCGCAGCGGCGGCCGGAGCCTCGGCGGCCTGCGGCGCCTGAGCGGCCGCCGCGCGGCGCTGCTCGCTGCGCTGCTCCGCCTTCTTCTTGACCGGGCCGAGCACCATGATCATGTTGCGGCCGTCCTGCTTCGGCGAGCTCTCGACGAAGCCGAGCTCCGCGACGTCGTCGGCAAGACGCTGCAGCAGGCGGATACCCATCTCCGGGCGCGACTGCTCGCGGCCACGGAACATGATCATGACCTTGACCTTGTCGCCGGCCTTGAGGAAGCGCTCGACGTGGCCCTTCTTCGTCCCGTAGTCGTGCGGGTCGATCTTGAGCCGGAAGCGGATCTCCTTGAGGACCGTGTTGGTCTGGTTGCGACGCGCCTCGCGCGCCTTCATGTCCGCCTCGTACTTGAACTTGCCGAAGTCCATGATCTTGACCACGGGCGGACGGGCGTCGGGTGCGACCTCGACCAGGTCGAGGTCGGCGTCCTGGGCAAGGCGCAGGGCGTCCTCCACGCGGACGATGCCGACCTGCTCGCCGTTCGGGCCGACCAGGCGGACCTCGGCGACGCGGATCCGATCGTTGATGCGGGGCTCGCTGATGTGGTGCTCCTCGGGTGAGTCGTGATCGACCGCCAGGAACGAGGAAGGCCCCCGTCCTGGTCACAGGAGGAGGCCTCGGCGAGCCCGCACGCGGCGTGACGCAGCACGCCGACGGTGCCGTTCCGGCTGCGCCGGCCCGGCCACGGGCTGGGACCCGGTCCCTGTCGACGACTCGTGGTGCATGAGCCGTGCGGTCGGGACCCAGGTGGGAGAGGTCTCCACTTGTGCGCCCGGGCACGAGGCCCGGGTCAGTCAGCGAACAAGGCTACCAGACGAAAGCCGCCGTCCCCGCTGGCGGCCCTCCCTGCTGGCCCTCCCTGCTGCCCCTCCCGCTGGCCCTCCCGGCGGACCGCCCCGCCGCCCAACCGGTCGAGGCCCGACCCGGGGGCGGTCGGGGCGGCCGTCCGCGCGATGGGAGAATCGCACCATGTCCCCGAGCGAGCCCGAGAGCAGCAGCACCACCGCCGAGGCGCAGGCGGTGCGCGACATCGCCGACGTCGCCGCCGTCGAGATCATCACGACCGCCGCCGTCCACCTCATGAGCGCAGCCGCCGTGAAGTGCGGCCTGGCGGAGGACGGGCCGGACGGGGCCGGTTCCGAGCTCATGGACCTCGACGAGGCGCGCAAGCTCATCACGGCGCTCGCCGCCCTCGTCACCGCGTCGGCGCCCGACCTCGGCAACCAGCACGCCCGGTCGCTGCGTGACGGCCTGCGCTCGCTGCAGCTCGCCTTCCGCGAGGCCTCGGCCTACCCCGACGCGCCCGGCGAGGGCCCCGGCGAGAAGTTCACCGGCTCGGTCGTCTGACCGCCGCGCGCGCCCGGGTCCGCACCGCCGCACGGCGGACGCGCGTCGCGCGGCCGGCCCGGCCCACCGCGTGCGACGCGGCGGCCGGCTCGGCCACGTCCGCGTCGCGCGGTCTCGCGTCCAGCTCCAGGGCCGGGTACGGTCGCGGCGCCGGGACCTCGGGCGAGAGCGCGCCGCCCTCGGGCGCGCCCGCAGGAGCGGCCTGCGACACCGGTCCGTCCCCCGTCGCCACTGCCTCGACGGCGCGCTCCTCGACCTGCGCGTCGCCCGCCGGCGCACCGCCGACGAACCGCAGCGCAAGGAGCCCCGCGGCCGCGATGCCGCCGCCCACCGCCGCCGCGGTCAGGAACCCGGCGCCGGGCGAGACGCGGTCGATCGCGATGCCGCAGATCGGGGCACCGAGCGCGTTGCCGACGGTCGACATCGTGCCGCTCCACCCCATCACCTCGCCGCGCCGGTGCTCGGGCACGATCCGGACGAGCGCCGCGTTGATCGACGCGAGCGCGGGCGCGCACGGCAGCCCGGCGACGAACACGGCGATCGCGAGGCCCACCGGGCCTGAGACGAGTGCGGCGGGCGCCGTCGCGAGCCCGAGCAGCGCGACGAGCAGCAGCGGCGACGGCGTCCGTCGGCTCGCCCCGTGGATCAGCCCGCCGACCACCGAGCCGCCGGCCCAGATCGCGACCATCCAGCCGACGTCGGCCGCCCGCCCGTGGCCGTTCAGCGCGGCCACCAGCGACACGTCCGTGCCGATCAGCACGAAGGACGCCGCGACGGCCGCGAGCAGCACCACGACGAGCGCGGGCCCGAGCAGCCGCTCGCGAGCGCCGTCGGCGGGCACGACCGGAGCGTCGCCCTCGGCGGTCGCGGACCGGGTCGGCGGGTTCGCCCACATCAGGAGCGCGCCGGCGGCGACGGTCAGCGAGCCGACCACCGTGAGCGCCACGGTCGTCGACACCTGCGTCGCGAGCAGCACGCCGACGACCGGCGACAGCATGAACGTCAGCTCGACGAAGACGGAGTCCAGCGCGAACGCCTCGCGCTGGCGCGCGAGCGGGACGAGCACCGAGAGCGACTGCCGCGTCACCGAGAACACCGGCACGAGGAAGAGCCCCGCGACGAACGCCGCACCGACGAGCGGCCAGTACGCGAGGTGCGGCGCCGCGAGCCAGACGGCGGACTCGACGAGCACCGACGGCGCGATCGCCCGGCGCAGCCCGAAACGGTCGACGAGGCGCCCGCGCCAGGGCGAGCCGATCGCCATGCCCACGGTGAGGGCGCCGCTCACGACGCCTGCCTGCCCGTAGCCGTGACCGAGCGTGGAGACGACGTGCAGCGTCAGGACGACACCCACCATGGCCGCGGGGATGCGCGCGACGAAGCCCACGCCGTACAGCCGGGCGACACCGGGCAGGCGAAGCACGGCCGAGTAGGGGGTGGACATCCGTCGATTGTCGCAACCGCGCGCGAGCGATGCGGCCGCGCGACGGGTCCCCGGCGGGTGACCTCGCCGACATCCCGGGACGCGGATGGCGCTCGTGTGGAGGTCCCCGATGAAACTGGCGCCCGTTTCGTGGTGCCTTCGGGCGTCGCGCGGGCCATGCTGGGCGGAGCCCGTCACCCACCATCGCTCCTGGAGACCGCCATGGCCGACGCGCCCAAGTTCGACCCGACATCGCTGACGACCACCGCCGCGGACGCGCTCACCGTGCGCCGCGTGTACGGCGAGGCGTACGAGAGGGGCGGGGCCACGGTGATCCCCGTCGCCCGTGTGTGGGGCGCCACCGGCACGGGTGCCGGCGGCGGTGAGGGCGAGGGTGAGGGCGACGGCGGCCTGCCGATCGGGCTGTGGGCCCAGCGGAGCGGTCTCGGTCGCTTCCGCCCCGGCGCAGCAGCCCGGGTCACGGCGTCGGCGGACGACGACGCGACCGAGCTCGCTACCGACGAGGGCTCTGCGGACCTCGCGTCGGACGACCAGCACGGCGACCACACGCACGGGCACGGCCACGGGCACGGCAGCGGCAGCGGGCACGGCGGCGGCGGAGGCTTCGCGGTGCACGTGCGCGCCGTCGGCGTCTACGTGATCGACGACCGCGGCGTCCACTGGCGACCCGCGGTGGACGTCAACCGCGTGATCCTCGGCGGCCAGGCCGTCGCGGCGACCGCTGTCGCGGCGCTCGGGTTCGCGGTCGCCGTCAAGGCCGCGTCGTCCGCGGTGTCGAAGAGCATCGCGAGCATCGCGAACGCGATCGCCCTGCGCTGACCCGGACGCGCCGGTCGGCCGAGGGGCACGCCCGGCGCTGGAGCGCGCAGGTCAGCCGCGGCGCACCCGCATCCCCTTCCGGCGCGAGCCGCGGTCACCCCGCGGTGCGCAGCCGTAGCTCCAGCGAGTCGACGCGGCGCGCGATCGTCTCGTCCGACGCGAGCGCCGCGTTCACGCGTGCGAGCACGCCGTCGAGCCCGGCACGGTCCAGCCCCGGTACGAGTGTCAACACCACCGCGACCTCGGCGCGCGTGCCCGGGACGGCGTCCGCCGACACGACCGCAGCGATGCCGCGACCGGCACCCGCGACCGCGTCGCGGACGTCGGCGGCGACGGCTCCCCCGCGCACTGCGGGCTCCCACGCGGCGCCCTGCGCGAGCGCCCAGACCGCGGGCCGTGGCACGAGCACCGTCACGGGACCGCCCGGGTCGACGACGACGAGCTCCCAGCCCTCGCTGACGGCCGAGAGCGCGGCGCGCGGCACGTCCGTCGGAACCGGCCGTGCGTCGGGCCGCCACGCACGCATCGCGTCGACCGACGTGAACACCGGCAGCGCGGTGCGGCCGTCGGGTGCCTGGAGCGCGACGATGCCGGCCGACGCCTCCTTGTCGACGGTGTGCTCGCGCCCGTCGTGGACGACCGTCTCCGTCGCCTCGAGCTCGGCGAGCACCGGTGCGAGCACGCGCACGCCGACCAGCGCGGCCACCACGTCGGCGACGTCCGCCCGGCCCGCGGCGTGGTCCGCCAGGACCGCGGCGACGCGCGGGTCGGCCGTGCCGTCGTCGCCCGCGAAGCGTGACGTGGGCGGCAGCTCGCGACCCGCCACGGTCACGGCCGCCCGGCGACGTCCAGCGCCTGCGGGAGCGTGAACGCGCCCGCGTAGAGCGCCTTGCCGACGATGGCGCCCTCGACGCCCGACGGGACGAGCTCGCGCAGCGCGCGCAGGTCCTCGAGGCTCGACACGCCGCCCGACGCGACGACCGGCGCGGACGTCCGCGCGCACACCTCGCGGAGCAGCTCGACGTTCGGGCCGCGCAGCGTGCCGTCCTTCGTCACGTCCGTGACGACGTAGCGCGCGCAGCCGGCGTCGTCGAGGCGCGCGAGCACCTCCCAGAGGTCGCCGCCCTCCTGGGTCCAGCCGCGTGCCGCGAGCGTCGTGCCGCGCACGTCGAGCCCGACCGCGACCTGGGCGCCGTGGCTGGCGATGACGCGCGCCGTCCACTCCGGGTCCTCGAGCGCCGCCGTGCCCAGGTTGACGCGCGTCGCGCCGGTCGACAGCGCGCGTTCGAGCGAGGCGTCGTCGCGGATGCCGCCCGACACCTCGACCTTGACCCCCTTGCCGGCGAGCTCGGCCGCGACCTCGGCGAGGAGCGGCGCGTTCGAGCCGCGCCCGAACGCCGCGTCGAGGTCGACGAGGTGGATCCACTCGGCGCCGCCCTCGTACCAGTCCAGCGCGGCCGTCAGCGGGTCGCCGTAGCTCGTCTCCGAGCCGGCCTCGCCCTGCACCAGGCGGACGGCCTGGCCGTCGGCGACGTCGACGGCGGGCAGCAGCTCGAGGCGGTCGGACATGCGCGGTCTCCCGGGGGTGGTGTAGGCGTCAGCGCAGCGTGCCGAGCCAGTTGCTCAGCAGCTGCGCGCCGGCGTCGCCGGACTTCTCGGGGTGGAACTGGGTCGCAGCGAGCGGGCCGTTCTCGACGGCAGCGACGAAGCGGCCGCCGTGGTCGGCCCACGTGACGCGCGGCGGCTCGAGCGGCGAGCCCACCGCCTCGTCGAGCAGCGGGAACTCGCGGGCGGCGTACGAGTGGACGAAGTAGAAGCGTTCGCCGGCGAGGCCGGCGAACAGGACGGAGTCCTCGGGCGGCTCGACGGTGGCCCAGCCCATGTGCGGCACGATCTCGGCCTCGAGGCGGTCGACGACGCCGGGCCACTCCCCCAGGCCGTCGGCGCGCACGCCGTGCTCGACTCCCTCGGCGAACATCACCTGCATGCCGACGCAGATGCCGAGCACGGGCCGGCCGCCCGCGAGCCGCCGGTCGACGACCTGGTCGCCACCGACCTCGCGCAGCCCCGCCATGCACGCCGCGAACGCGCCGACGCCCGGCACCACGAGACCGTCGGCCGCGAGCGCCGCGCCCTTGTCCGCCGTCAGCTCGACCTGCGCACCCACGCGCTCGAGCGCGCGGACCGCGGACCGGACGTTGCCGAACCCGTAGTCGAGCACGACGACGTGGGGGGCGGAGGGCATGCGTCCAGGTTACCGGCGTGGTCTCGCGGGCCGGACGGGGCGCCGCACCGCGAGACGGCCTCGGCCGGGTGGCTCAGGGCACCGCTCGGACGCCGCACGCCGGTGTCCCCCGGACGCGAGCCGGGCCCCGGCACCACCCGAGGGTGGCACCGGGGCCCGGTCGTCGCGCTCGCCCGGCTCCGCACCGGCCGGGCTCGCGCCGTCAGGACATCGTCACGACGGGGAGCAGGTGGGCGTGGCGCCGCTGGGCGCCGTGCCGTTGCCCGTGAAGCCGTACGTCGTCGAGCCCTTGGCCGCCACGTTGCCGTTGTACGACGCGTTCGTCACCGTGACGGACGAGCCGCTCGTGGTCGCGGTGCCGTTCCAGAGGTTGGAGATCGACGCCCCGCTCGGCAGCGAGAACGCCGTGCGCCAGCCCGAGATCGCCGACGAGCCGTTGTTCGTCACCGTGACCGTCGCCTGGAAGCCGCCCTGCCACGTGCTGTCGACGCGGAGGCTCGCCGAGCAGCCGCTGCCCGACGGCGGGTTCGACGTCGGCGGGTTCGAGGTGGGCGGGTTCGAGGTCGGCGGGTTCGAGGTGGGCGGCGGCGTGGCGCCGTCCGTCGTCACCGAGAAGTTCGTCACCGCGAGGCCCGCGCCCCCGACCCAGGGCTCGAAGCCGGCCTGGATGCTCGTCAGGTACCAGCTCGTCGAGCCGTAGCCACGCGACACGACGTCGCTCCAGAAGCTCGCGACCGAGAAGCTGGCCGACGACGTCGGCTGCTGGCGAACGTACGAGATGACGTTCCAGCCCGAGCTGCCGTACCAGACGTCCCACGTCGCGCCCGCGATGCTCGCGGTGCCGACCTTCGAGCCGATCGGCTGGATGGAGCCCGTGTGGTTGAGCCACACCATCAGCTCCGCGCCGTCGTTCTGGCCCGTCGTGGCCGTCGGCTGCGACTTGTTGAACCAGATGTCGTACGACGCGTCGTACGTGCCGGAGCTCGGGTACGTCATCGACACGCTCGTCGAGATCCGCGAGAACGCCGAGCTGGACGCCTGCAGGCCGTTCGGCGACAGGATGTCGCCGTTGGTCGAGCAGTTGCCGTAGTGGCACCCGTAGTAGACCGACGGGTACGACTTGGGCGCGCCGTTCGTGGCGACCGAGCCGTCGGCCTGGTCGACCGTGAAGCCCGAGGTCGTGGGCGTGATGCACTGCGTCGAGGACGTGCCCCAACGGTTGTTCTGCACGATGTAGCGGCCGCTCTGGATCGAGGTGCTGCCGTACTGCTCGCAGATCTGACCGGCCGCGCTCGCCTGTCCCGCGAAGAACACCGCGCCCATCGCGGTGAGCACTCCGAGGAGCGTGGCGATGCCGATCGCCTTGAGGAACCTGTTCATGGAGGGTCGCCTTCCGTCTGTCACGAGCACGCGGCGCCGGCGAGCGTCACGCCGGTGGTGGGCAGGGTGGAGCTGGGGCCGTTCCCGACGAACCCGAGGGTCACCGTGGCGCCGGCCGCGAGCGACGTGGACCAGTCGGGCGCCTTGGCCGTCACGGTCGTGCCGCTCTGCGTGTAGGTCGCGTTCCACCCGCTCTGGACGGTGTCGCCCGACGGCAGCTGGAACGTCGCCGACCACGGGTTGACCGCGGCCGAGCTCGTGTTCTTCACGGCGATCTCGGCCTGGAAGCCGCCGGGCCACGAGTTGGTGACCTTGACCGTCGCGGTGCACTTGCCCGACGGCGGCGTGGTGGGCGTCGTCGTGGGTGTCGGGGTCGTCGTCGGCGTGGTCGACGTCGTCGGGCTCTGCGTCGGCGACGAGCTCGGCGTGGTGCCCGGCTTCACCGGCGGGACGAGGGCCGGTTGCAGGATCGACTGCTTGTTCTGGTTCACCGTCGACCAGTCGTCCTGGACGATGCCGCCGGTGTCACCCGAGTCCGGGTTCCACGACCAGTACGTGAACGACATGCCGTTGGACTGCATGTACGACACGAGCGACTTCATCCACTGCACGTCGCGCGAGTCGGCCAGCGTGCTGCCGAACTCACCGATCAGCACGGGCGCGATGTTCTGCTTGACGATGTAGCCGAAGAAGTGGTCCCACACCGCGGGCAGGTTCGCCGGGAAGTCCGGGTGCTTCGTGGTGTCGAACCAGTCCTGGTGGTCGTACACCGAGATCCCGTAGTCGTGGTCCGAGTAGACGAGCCGGTTCGCCGTGTTGAGCACCACGGGGTGGGCCGCCACGCCGGTGAGGTTGCCGCCCCACCAGCCGCACTCGAGCGGGTCGTCGGCCACGTTGTCCCACGCGTTCGGGGTCGCGCCGGACGGGCAGCTGACGCCCTCGACGACGATCAGCCAGTTCGAGTTGGCCTGGAGCACCGCGTTGCCGATGCGCTGAGCGGCGAGCTGCCAGTCGCGCGCCGTGTCGCCGCAGCCCCAGCACGAGCCCGTGCCGTTCGGGGCCGTGCCGTCGGCGTGCGGCTCGTTGAACAGGTCCGCGCCGATCACGGTCGGGTTGTTGGCGTACCGCTTGGCGAGCATCTGCCAGTCGGCGATCTCGCTCGCCTCGGAGACCGACGAGGTGTACCAGAGCGCCGTCTGGCCGGCCGCGCTCGGGCGGTGCCGGTCGAGCAGGATGCGCATGCCGAGCTGGCCCGCGTAGTCGACGACCTTGTCGAGGATCTGCAGGGGCGAGAGGCCGACGAGGTCGGGGTTCGTGTTGCTGTTGACGCTGGTCGCGGCCGCACCGTCGCGCAGGGAGTCGCCCGTGAACGGCACGCGGATCGTGTTGTAGCCGAGCGCCGCCATGTGATCCATCTGCGACTTCCACGTGACCGACGCCCACAAGCCGTGGAAGGTGTGGTTGTCCGTCTCCATGCCGAACCAGTTGAGGCCCGTCAGGCGGACGGTCGCACCGGTCGAGTCGACGATCTTGCTGCCCGACGTGCGCAGGTAGCCCGTTCCGGTTCCGGTCGCCTGGGCGGCGGTCGCGCTCGTCTCGGTCAGTGCGACGACGGCGCTGCCGGCGAGGGCGAGCACGACCGCCGCCCCGACCAGCCGCGCGACGACGCCGCGTCTCTTGCTTGTCATGGACGCTCCTGTCGATGAGGTGGCGCCTCACCGCGCGACAGGCGTGGCCCCGCTCGACGTCGAGCGGTGGGCGGTCCCCGGGAGCGCGGCAGGGCTGGGAGAAGCCCGGCCATGCAAGCACCGGCGCACGACGCCCGGACACGGCCTAAACGATCCAGTTGCGGAACTCGTCGGCGGTCGCTGAGAACGTTTCGATGTCGCGCGGGCGCGCGCGGTCCCCGTCGGCCGCACGGCGGCTCGACAGGCCGGTCGCGGCTGCCTCAGGAACGACCGCGGCGGACGCCCGCCGCGAGGATGCGCGTCGCGCGCCACCGCGACAGCCCGACGCTCGTCACGACGCCGTCGAGCTCCGCCGGAGCGACCGAGCCGAGCAGCAGGTCCTCGAGCACGGAAGGCGCGTCCGACAGCACGAGCCCCGGAGGCAGGTCGGCACCGCGCTCGCCGTTCGCCCACTGCGAGGCGGCGATCGCCTCGCTGCGGCGCTCGAGCAGCACCACCGGCGACTGACGCAGCAGGCGCGACACCGCCTGCGCGCCGTCCGCGGCCTGCGCCGGCTCGCGCAGCACCGCGATCGCACCGACCGGCGACGGCACGACGTCGACGTCGACCTTGGCGAGTGCGCACGCAGCGGCGAGCGGCTCGGGCAGCGCGACCTGCGTGACGACGAGCGCGACGCTCGGAGCCTCGTCGCCCGTCAGTGCGGACAGGTCGTCCGGAACCTCGCCCGTGAGCGACGACAGGTCGTCGGGGACGACGACGCCGTCGTCGTCTTCCGGCGCGCTCACAGTGACCCCGGTTCGCGAACCTGCGGCCGCGCCGCGGCCTCCGGCGCGCTCACAGTGCCCCCTTGGTCGAGGGGATCCCCTCCACGCGCGGGTCCAGCTCGACCGCCGAGCGCAGAGCACGAGCCAGCGCCTTGAACTGCGCCTCGACGATGTGGTGCGGGTCGCGGCCCGCGAGCACGCGGACGTGGATCGAGAAGGCCGCGTGGTGCGCGATCGACTCGAGCACGTGCCGCGTCAGCGAGCCCGTGAAGTGCCCGCCGATCAGGTGGTACTCCTGCCCGGCCGGCTCACCGGTGTGCACGAGGTACGGGCGCCCGGAGACGTCGACCACGGCCTGCGCCAGCGCCTCGTCGAGCGGCACGGTCGCGTCGCCGAACCGCGAGATGCCGCGCTTGTCGCCGAGCGCCTCGCGCAGCGCCTCGCCGAGGCAGATCGCGACGTCCTCGACCGTGTGGTGCGCGTCGATCTGGGTGTCGCCGGTCGCCTTGACCGTGAGGTCGATGAGCGAGTGCTTGCCCAGCGCGGTGAGCATGTGGTCGTAGAACGGCACCGTCGTCGAGATGTCGGTGCGGCCGGTGCCGTCGAGGTCGAGCTCGACCACGACGCTGCTCTCGCTCGTCGTGCGCTCGATCCGCGCGGTGCGCCGGTTCGTCGGGCTCACGGTTCCTCCGTCTCCAGTTCCACCGGTCCGCCGGCCCTCGGCCGTCGCGCTCACAGTGCTGCCACCTCGACCAGCGCGTCCTTGAACGCCTGCGTCTCTGCCGGGGTGCCGACCGAGACGCGCAGCCACCCGGCCGGGCCGACCTCGCGGATCAGGACGCCGCGGTCGAGCAGACCCTGCCAGATCGCGCGCCGGTCGTCGAACACCCCGAACAGCACGAAGTTCGCGTCGGAGTCCGCGACCCGCAGCCCGCGCTCGCGCAGCCAGCCGACCAGCGCGTCGCGCTCGTCGCGCAGTGAGCCGACCTGCGCCATCAGCTCGGCGGAGTGCGCCAGCGCGGCACGCGCGACGGCCTGCGTCACGGCCGACAGGTGGTACGGCAGCCGGACGACGCGCAGCGCGTCGACGAACGGCGTCGCGGCCGCGAGGTAGCCGACCCGCGCACCCGCGAGGCCGAACGCCTTCGACATGGTGCGGCTCACCGCGAGGTGCGGGTGGTCGGCGAGGAGCTCGAGCGAGGACGGCGTGCCCCGGCGGCGGAACTCGCCGTACGCCTCGTCGACCACCACGACGCACCCGCCCGGCACGCGCGCCGCGGCGTCGAGCACCGCCTCGACGGTCGCGAACGGGAGGGCCGTGCCCGTCGGGTTGTTGGGGCTCGCGAGCAGGACGACGGACGGCGTGTGCTCCGCGATCGCGTCGCGTGCGACGGCGGGGTCGAGGCTGAAGTCCTCGTCGCGGCGGCCCACCACCCATCCGGTGTTCGTGTCGCGCGCGTACTCGGGGTACATCGAGTACGTCGGCGCGAACGAGATCGCGGTGCGGCCCGGTCCGCCGAACGCCTGCAGCACGTGGAGCATGATCTCGTTCGAGCCGTTGGCGGCCCACAGCTGCGCGGGGTCGAGCGCGACGCCCGACTCGGCCCGCAGGTACGCCGCGAGGTCCGCGCGGAGGTCGCCGAAGTCGCGGTCGGGGTACCGGTTGAGGTCCGTCGACGCGCGGGCCACGGCTGCCGCGATGTCGGCGACGACCTGCTCCGAGGGCGCGTACGGGTTCTCGTTGACGTTGAGCCGGTGCGGCACGTCCAGCTGCGGAGCGCCGTACGGCTCGAGCCCGGCCAGCTCGGGGCGCAGCGGCAGGGCGGGACGGGCGAGGTCGGCGGTCACGTGGCGATTCTACGAAGCCCGCGGCAGCGGTTTCCGGCGCGTCCAGCGTCGCGCTCGCGCGGGGACCATCGGCCCTGTCCGCCGCCGAGCCCGGTTCCTAGCGTCGAAGAGAGGGACGCGACGGCGCGCCCCTGAGCGACAGAGGAGGACGCGATGTCAACCATGAAGGCCGCAGTCGTCCGCTCGTTCACCGACGAGCTCGAGATCGCCGACCTGCCCGTACCTGAGCCCGGGCCGCACGAGGCCCTGGTCAGGGTGGAGTACTCGGGCGTGTGCCACACCGACCTGCACGCCGCACGGGGCGACTGGCCCGTCAAGCCCGTGCCGCCCTTCGTCCCGGGCCACGAGGGCGCGGGAACCGTCGTCGCAGTCGGAGACCGCGTCACGCGAGTCCACGTCGGCGACCGGGTCGGCAACGCCTGGCTCTGGTCGGCGTGCGGCGAGTGCGAGTACTGCCAGACCGGGTGGGAGACGCTCTGCCCGAACCAGCGGAACGGCGGCTACGCGGTCGACGGGTCGTTCGGCCAGTTCATGCTCGTGGACGCGCGGTACTGCCCGCGGATCCCGGACGGCGTCGACCTGGCGGCGGCGGCGCCGATCCTGTGCGCCGGCGTGACGGTCTACAAGGGCCTCAAGGTCACGGACACGAAGCCCGGCGAGTGGGTGCTGGTCTCCGGCATCGGAGGTCTCGGGCACATCGCCGTCCAGTACGCGGTCGCGATGGGCCGCCGGGTCGCGGCGATCGACGTCGACGACGCCAAGCTCGCGCTCGCGCGCAAGCACGGCGCCGAGGTCGTGGTGAACGCGACCACGTCGGACGACCCGGCCGGCGAGCTCCAGGCGGCGACCGGTGGAGGGGTGCACGGTGCGATCGTGACGGCGGTCAACGCGCACGCCTTCCCGCAGGCCGTCGGGGCCCTGCGCCGCGGAGGGACGGTATCGCTCGTCGGCCTGCCGCCCGAGTCGTTCCCGCTCGACATCTTCACGACCGTGCTGTTCGGCCTCACGATCCGGGGGTCGATCGTCGGCACGCGCAAGGACATGGCGGAGGCGCTCGACTTCTTCGCGCGCGGCAAGGTCGACCCGACGTTCACGGTGCGGCCGATGGCCGACATCAACGACATCTTCCACGAGATGGAGGAGGGCCACATCGACGGCCGCGTCGTCATGGACATGGCCTGACGACGGCCTGACGGCGGCCTGACGGTCAGCGGCGCGACGCCGCCGCGAGCCGCGCGATCCCCTCGTCGAGCGAGACGCGCGGGGCCCAGCCGAGCGCCTCGCGCGTCGTCCGCTGGTCGAACCAGTGCGCGGTCGAGAGCTGCTCGGCGACGAACCGCGTGATCGGCGGCTCCCCCGGCAGCGGGAGGTGCGCCCACGCGGTGTCGAGCAGGGCGCCCGCGGCGCGCACCAGCGGCGCGGGGACGCGCCGCCACGGCTCCGGCGCGCCGCACGCACGGCAGATGTCCCGGACCAGCTCGAGCACGGGCCGCGGCTCGCCGTTGCTGACGACGTAGGCCGCGCCGAAGGAGCCCTCGGGGGCCGCGACCGCGGCGGCGAGCGCGTCCGCCGCATTGTCGACGTACGTCGTGTCGATGAGCGGCGCGCCTGTTCCGAGCACGGGCAGCCGGCCGGCGCGGGCCCGGTCGACGATGCGCCCGACGAGCTGCGTGTCGCCCGGCCCCCACACCACGTGCGGGCGCACCGCGATCACCCGGAAGCCCGGCGCGTCGGCCGCGAGCGCGAGCAGCTCGGCCTCGGCCTTGGTGCGGGCGTACGGGTCACGCGCGCGCTCGGGCTCGGCCGGCCCGGCGGGCGCGCCGACGAGAGACCGCCCGACGTGGGCGACCGAGGGCGAGCTGACCTGGACGAACCGCCCCACGCCCGCGGCGCGTGCCGCGTCGAGCAGGAGCCTCGTCCCGCCGACGTTGACGCGGTGGAACTCCGCCTCCGGGCCCGTGATCGTGACCTTCGCGGCCAGGTGGACCACGGCGTCGCAGCCGTCCACCGCGGCGCCGACCGCCGCGGGGTCGGTGAGGTCGCCGCGGACGTCGTCGACCCCGGCGACGCCCGACGGCCGCCGCTGGAAGGTGCGGACGTCGTGGCCCGCGGCCAGCAGCGCCCGAGCCGTCGCGCCGCCGAGCATGCCGCTCGCGCCGGTGACGAGGACGCGCGTCACGCCCGCCGCCCCGACAGGACGCCTTCGGCCCAGTGCGCGAGCGCCGCCCGGTCGATCTTCGAGTCGTGCCGCACGTCGGTGGGCAGCCGGCGCCGCGCGAGCACGGCCGCGACGGGGTGCGGCGTGACGGCGCGCACGGCCGCCGCGGTGCCCTCGTCCGCGAGGACACCCGCGACGTGGACGCTCTCGTCGGGTTCGACGACGACCACGAGCTGCTGTGTGCCGCGCGGTCCCACGCCGACCGCGGCGGAGCGCGCGACCCCGCCCAGCGCGTCGACGCGCTGCTCGATCCCGACCGGCGTCAGCACACCCTGGGCGGTGACGACCACGTGGTCGAGCCTTCCCTCGACCCACAGGCGGCCGGTCGCGTCCAGGTGGCCGACGTCGCCCGTGCGGTGCCGGCCGGCATCGCGCGAGGACGCCTGCTCGGTGAGCCAGAGCCGGTCGTACCGCGCCTTGCGGTGCGGCCCCGTCACGAGGATCTCGCCCGTCAGCCCAGGTTCGGTCGACGGTGTGCCCGTTGCCGCGCCCTCGGCGTCGAGAGCGCTGATCTCGACCCGCGCACCCGCGACCGGACGACCGACGCACACGCCGTCGCCGTCGCCCGCGTCGACGAGCTCGTCGAGCGACACGTCCGTGACCGGCAGCATCTCGGTCATGCCGTACGGCGTGTGCAGCCGTGCGGCCGGCAGCAGCGTCGCCAGCCGCTCGAGCAGCGCGCGCGGCACGGGTGCGCCCGCCGACAGGAACGTCCGCACCGCGCCGAGCGCCGAGCGCTCGTCCGCGCCGAGCGCGTCCGCCGTGGCGAGAACGCCCGCGATCGCGGCGGGTGACGCGAAGACGACTGCTCCGTCGACCGCCCGCACCGCCTCCGCGAGCGCCGCGGCCGTCAGCGTCCGCGGTGCGGTCACGTCCATGTCGGGGCTCACGCTCGTCGCGCCCAGAGACGGGCCGAGCAGCGCGAACGGCGCGAAGGCGGCGACGAACGGCGACCCCGGCCCGATGCTGTACGTCGCGGCGACGGCGTCGCGCATCGCCGCGAGGCCGCGGTGCGTGTACACGACACCCTTCGCCGGGCCGGTCGAGCCGGACGTGAACAGGACGGCCGCCTCGTCGTCCGGCGCGGGGGTCGGCAGCTCGCCGTCGCCGGCCCTCCCGAGGTCCGCGACCTCGGCCAGCGTCGCGTCGACGCCCAGCGCCTCGCGCACGCCCCGGTGCACGGGGCCGGAGGCCACCAGGAGCGGCGCCCACCGCAGCGTCCGCGCGGCGAGCAGCGCACGCTCGATGCCGACGACGGCCTTCGGGCGTGCGGACCGCACCGCGCGCGACAGGCCCTGCACGCCGAGCCCGGCGTCCGCGACCACGACGACCGCGCCGAGCCGCAGGCACGCGTACAGCACGCCCGTCAGGTCGGCACCCGGCGGCACGAGCACCGCGACACGGTCGCCCGGGCGGATCCCGAGCGTCGCGAGGCCGCGCGCGAGCTCGTCGACGCGCCGGGCGAGCAACCGCCAGGACACGTGGCGGCTGGTCCCGCCGCGGAGCTCGACGAGGGCGAGGCCCGGGTCGCCGGCGCGCTCGTCGAGCACCGCCGTCATCGGGCGCCACGGGCCGGGAGGGGCGGGCGTCGCGGCCGCGGGCTCGATGGCGTCTGGCGCGGGGACGACAGGGTCGGGCGTCGCCGGGGCGACGCCCGCGTGGCCCCCGGCGAGCGCCGCCGGCTCGGCGACGTCCGGCGCGCGGTGCCGGCCGCCCATGGCCGCCGGCTCGGCGGATGCGTCGAGCCCGAGGCCGCGCACGTCGAGCCAGTGCATCACCGCACCCGCCATGTCGACGTCCTCCGCGACGAGGTGCCCGGCGCGCGGGAACCGGTGCAGGTCGGCGTGCGGCAGGCGGTCGAGCAGGTCGTCGAGGAACCGGTCGGAGAAGACGGGGTCGCGCGCGCCCCACAGCAGGAGCGCCGGGACGTCGAGGCCGCGCACGCCGTCCGCGACCACGTCGAGCGCGGGCCGGCTCACGTGACCCGCGACCGCCGGGATGTCGGCGACGAAGTCGCCGATCGCCTCCCGGCGCGCTGCCTCGAGGTACGGCGCACGGAAGGCGGCGCGCCGCTCGCGGTCGAGCCGCGGGTGCGCGAGCGCGAGCGTCGTGTCGAGGAACTTCGGGGTCGTCACGGTGACCAGCCGCCGCAGCGCCGGCACCATCGCGGGCCGCAGCGCGATGGGCGGGTGCTCGTGCAGCGGCTGGTGGACCGCCGTGTTGAGCAGCACCACGCCCGCGAGCGCGTCGCGGTGCGCCACCGCCCACCCGAGGCTGACGACCCCGCCCCAGTCGTGACCTGCGGTGACGACCGGCCCGGTGAGCTGGAGCGCCTCGGTCAGCGCGCCGAGCTCCGCGACCCGCTCGGCCAGCGCGCGCACGCGCTCGTCGCGCGCCGAGAACCCCATGCCGAGCTGGTCGACGGCCACGACGCGCCACGGCCGCTCCGCCCGCGCGCCCGCCGCGACGAGGGTGCGCCAGAGGTAGGACCACGTCGGGTTGCCGTGCACGGCCAGCAGCGTCCCGACGGGCTCGGCCGCGAGCGTCGGGCCGTTGTCGAGCACGTGCCACGACGAGCCCGCCGCGTCGACGACGCGCGACCATCGCGGGTCGAGCCCGGGCAGGCCGGCAGGGGGCGGCGTCGCCGGAGCGGAGCGCCGCGCAGGGTCGGACGTCACCAGACGATCTCCGTCATCGCCGTGTTCAGCCCGGAGCCCACGCCCATGCACACCACGCGGTCGCCGGTCGAGAGCGAGTCGGCCTCCGCGACCAGCGTCATCGGCAGGGAGGCCGGACCGACGTTGCCCCAGCGCGGGAACGTGGTCGGCACCTTGGCCGGGTCGAGTCCGATCGCGTCGATGATCGAGCTCGTGTGGATCTTCGACACCTGGTGCGTGACGAAGCGGTCGGCGGACGACCAGTCGAGGATGGGGTCGGCCTCGCGCCACGCGTCGACCACGAGCTCGAGGCCGCCGTCGAGCAGCCCCTGCGGGTCGGTGTGCATGCCGTCGAGGCTGCCGACGCACAGGTCGTGGTGCTGCGTCGCCGCGCGCGAGACGCCGCCCACCAGGCGGTGCGCACCAGGGTGCAGCGACGCGGGACCCAGCACCGCCGCCGCGGCCCCCGCGCCCAGCGTCAGGGTCGCGAACTCGCGCAGGAAGTCCTCGCGCGTGCTCGACGGGTCGTCCAGCCGCGCGAGCGTCGCCTCCTGCGTCGCCTGCGGGTCCTCCCCGTCGACGACGACCGCGTACCGGATCTGACCCGCGTCGATCAGCTGCGCAGCGAGCGTGATGCCGTTGACGAAACCGAGGCACGCGTTCGTGATGTCGAAGTTCAGCGCGCGCGACGGCAGTCCGAGGCCGTCGTGGATGCGCGAGGCGACCGACGGCTCGAGGTGCGCGCGGCTCACGGACGTGTTGATCAGCAGGCCGACGGCGTCGGGGTCGACACCCGCCTCGGCCAGCGCCTTCGCGGCCGCTGCGATCGCCGCGTCGTCGAACGTCTGGCCGGCGTCCCACCACCGGCGTTCGTGCACGCCCGCGACGCGGCGCAGCAGACCCTTCGGGAGGCGCAGCCGGCGCAGGGTCGCGGCCAGGCGGTCGTCGAAGGCGCTCGACGGCACCACGACGGGCGCCTCGATCGCCGTCACCGCGAGGAGCGCGACGTCGTGGTGGTGGAACGTGGCGTTACCGATCACGTTGCAGGTGCCCCTTCCGGTCGACCGGACCGGGCATCCGCCCGTGGGTCAATGTCAGCACGAGAGCTCCGATCCGGCTGGTCGAGCGTGCGCCCGCCCGTCAGAACCGGGCCCTCACTGCTTCTCCGTGCGCCGGGAGCCCCTCGGCATCGGCGAAGGCGACGATCCGGTCCGCCACCTCGGAGAGCGCGTCGGCGTCGTACTCGACGACCTGGACCGCGCGCAGGTAGGAGTGCACGCCGAGGCCGCTCGCGTAGTGCGCACAGCCGCCGGTCGGCAGGACGTGGTTGGAGCCCGCCATGTAGTCACCGAGCGAGACCGGTGAGTAGGGGCCGACGAAGATCGCGCCGGCGCTCGTCACGCGCTCCGCGACGGCCGCGGCGTCGCGCGTCTGGATCTCGAGGTGCTCGGCGCCGTAGGCGTTCACGACCTCGAGGCCAGCCTCGACGTCGTCGACGAGCACGATGGCCGACTGCGTGCCGCTCAGCGCGGTCTGGACGCGCGCGCGGTGGAACGTCGCGTCGACGCGGTCGACGAGCTTCGCCTCGACCGCGCCGGCGAGCTCGACCGACGACGTGACCAGCACGGACGCGGCCAGCGGGTCGTGCTCCGCCTGCGAGATCAGGTCGGCGGCGACGTGGTTCGCGTCCGCCGTGATGTCTGCCAGCACCGCGATCTCGGTGGGGCCGGCCTCGGCGTCGATGCCGACGACGCCCCGCACGAGACGCTTCGCGGCGGCCACGTAGACGTTGCCCGGGCCGGTGACGACGTCGACCGGCTCGCACAGCGTCTCGCCGTCGACGTCCTGCGAGCCGGCCGCGCCGTACGCGAACATCGCGACCGCCTGCGCACCGCCGACCGCGTACACCTCGTCGACGCCGAGCAGGGCTGCGGTGGCGAGCACCACCGGGTCGGGCAGCCCGCCACGGTCCTTCTGCGGCGGCGACGCGACAGCGAGCGACTCGACGCCCGCGGCCTGCGCGGCCACGACGTTCATGACGACCGACGACGGGTACACCGCGAGCCCGCCGGGGACGTACAGGCCGACGCGGCGCACCGGGATCCACCGCTGCCGCACCTGGGCGCCCGGCGCGACCTGGACCGTGAAGTCCGCGGGCCGCTGCGCCGCGTGCACCAGGCGGACGCGCTGGATCGTCTCCTCGAGCGCCGCACGGACCTGCGGGTCGAGGACCTCGAGCGCGGCGGTGATCGCGTCGGTCGGGACGCGCAGGTGCTCCGGCCGCACGCCGTCGAACCGCTCCGCGAGCTCCCGGAGCGCGGCCGCACCGCGCTTGCGCACGTCGGCGACGATCGGCGCCACGACCTCCGCGGCGTGCTCGACGTCGACCTCCGCCCGGGGCAGGGTGTCGAGCAGCTCGCGCCGGGACAGCGTCCGGCCACGCAGGTCGATGCGGGTGATCACGTGCCGAGTCTAGGCCGCGCCTCGCGCGCCTGACCTGGGCGGATCGGTCACCGGACGACGTGAGAAGGCACACTGGCACGCATGACCACCGTGCCGATCAGCGACGACTCCATCCGGTTGGGGCAGTTCCTCAAGCTCGCGGACCTCGCGGACTCGGGCTCCGACGCGCGTGCGCTGCTCGAGGACGGGGCGGTCACGGTCAACGGCGAGCCCGAGTCCAGGCGAGGGCGGCAGCTCGTGCGCGGGGACGCGGTCGAGGTCGACCTGCCGACGGGCGTGCGCCGGGCCGAGGTCGGCTGACGCCGCCACGAGACCGGTGAGCCCCGGCGCCCGCGGGCCCGCTCAGGGCCAGAGCAGCCCGGACGACCAACCGTCGCCGTCGCGCCGGTACACCAGACGCGTCGCGCTCCGCCCGGGCGCCGTCTGCCAGAACTCCACGCTCCGCGCGTCGAGCGCGTAGACCGACCACGCGGGTTCGACGAGCCCGGGGTCGGACTCCGCGCGGGCCAGCGCGGCGTCGTACGCAGCCTGGAGCTCCTCGATCGAGCCGAGCGGCTCGCTCTGGTGTCCGACGAGCGACGTCGCGCGCGACTGCGGCGGTCGGGCCCGGAAGTCGGCGGCGCCCTCCGCGTCAGGCAGCCTCCGGACGGATCCGGCGACCTTGACCTGGCGTCCGCGGGTCGGCCAGAAGAACGTCAGCGCGGCTGAGGGGTTCGCGGACAGCTCGCGCGCCTTGGGGCTCGTCGACTCGGTGGCGAACAACCACGCGTCGTCGACCACGTCTTTCACGATCAGCGTCCGCGCCGAGACGACTCCGTCGGACCCGACGGTCGAGAGCACGGCGCCCTGCGGCGAGGGCGCGCCGGAGTCGACGGCCTCGAGCAGCCAGTCGACGAACAACCCGCCAGGCGTCGGGGGCGCCGTCGCGGGGTCGAACGGCTCGGCCGACCCGGCGAAGGACGGAAGGGCACGCAGCCGGGCGCGCAGCCGGTCGTCGCGCGTCACGCGAGGCAGCCCGGGCCGAGCAGGGCCTTCAGGTCGCCGAACAGCGAAGGTGATCGCTCGACGCGCAGCCCGTCGCCGAGCCGCATGACCGTGGCGCGCCCCGGCTGCGTCAGCCGCAGGTGGACCTCCGTCACGCCCGGGTGCGTGGACAGGACCTCGCGCAGTCGTTCCACGACAGGTGGCGTGCACCGCGACACCGCGAGCGACACCATGACGGGCGCGTCGGCCGCCTGCGACACGTCGGGCAGCGACACCTCCATGGCCTGCAGCTGCATCGTCTCGTCACGCCGCCGCACCCGGCCACGGATCACCACGACGGCGTCCTCCGCGAGCGCCGTCGAGTACGCGACATAGGTCTCGCCGAAGAACATGACCTCGACGGAGCCCTCCATGTCCTCGAGCGTCACGGCGGCCCACGGGTTGCCCTGCTTGGACATCTTGCGCTGCAGCGACGTGACCAGGCCCGCGACCGTCACCGTCGACCCGTCGGGCCGCTGCTCGTCGGCGAGCAGCGTCGCGATCGAGACGTCGGACGCCGCCGCGAGCACGTGCTCGATGCCGGCCAGCGGGTGGTCGGACACGTACAGGCCGAGCATCTCGCGCTCGAACGCGAGGCGCTGCTTCTTGTCCCAGTCCGGCAGGTCGGGCACGGCGACGGAGAACCCGGGCCCGTCGTCGTCGCCCAGCACGTCGGCGAACAGGTCGAACTGGCCCTCGGCCTCCTTGCGCTTGACGCCAATCACCGCGTCGACCGCCTGCTCGTGCACGAGCAGCAGCGCGCGTCGCGCGTGCTGGAGCGAGTCGAAGGCGCCCGCCTTGATCAGCGACTCGATCGTCCGCTTGTTGCAGACCACCGCCGGGACCTTGTCCAGGAAGTCGGTGAACGAGGTGAACGCGCCCTTGTCCTCGCGGGCCGCGACGATCGCGTCGACGACGTTGGCGCCCACGTTGCGCACCGCGGTCAGACCGAAGCGGATGTCGACGCCGACGGCCGTGAAGTTGGCCTCCGACGAGTTCACGTCGGGCGGCAGGACCGTGATGCCCATGCGCCGGCACTCGCCGAGGTACAGCGCGGACTTGTCCTTGTCGTCGCGCACCGACGTGAGCAGCGCCGCCATGTACTCGGCCGGGTAGTGCGCCTTGAGGTACGCGGTCCAGTACGACACCAGGCCGTAGGCAGCCGTGTGCGCCTTGTTGAACGCGTAGTCCGCGAACGACTCGAGCACGTTCCACAGAGCCTGCTGCGCCGCGTGGCCGTAGCCGCGCTCCGTCATGCCCGCGAAGAAGTCGGCCTGCTGCTTGTCGAGCTCGGACTTCTTCTTCTTGCCCATCGCGCGGCGCAGCACGTCGGCCTGGCCGAGCGTGAAGCCCGCGACCTTCTGCGCCGTGGCCATGACCTGCTCCTGGTACACGATCAGGCCGTAGGTCGTGTCCAGGATCTCCCGCAGCGGCTCCGCCAGCTCGGGGTGGATCGGGGTGATCTCCTGCAGCCTGTTCTTGCGCAGGGCGTAGTTCGTGTGCGAGTTCACGCCCATCGGGCCCGGGCGGTACAGCGCGAGGACGGCGGAGATGTCCTCGAAGTTGTCGGGCTTCATCAGCCGGAGCAGCGACCGCATCGGGCCGCCGTCGAGCTGGAACACGCCGAGCGTGTCGCCGCGCGCCAGCAGCTCGTACGCCTTCGCGTCGGTGAGCTCGAGGTCCTCCAGGACGAGCGGGTCCTTGCCGTTCGCGACGATGTTGTGCAGCGCGTCGTCGAGGATCGTCAGGTTCCGCAGCCCGAGGAAGTCCATCTTGATCAGGCCGAGGCCCTCGGACGTCGGGTAGTCGAACTGCGTGATGACCGCGCCGTCCTGCGGGCGCCGCATGATCGGGATGATGTCGATCAGCGGGTCGCTCGACATGATGACGCCCGCCGCGTGCACGCCCCACTGGCGCTTCAGGCCCTCGATGCCCTTGGCCAGCTCGACGACGCGCTGGGCGTCCGGGTCCGCCGCGTGGACCTGGCGGAACTCCTCGGCCTCGGGGTACCGCGGGTCCTGCGGGTTGAAGATCCCCGTGAGGCTGATGTCCTTGCCCATGATCGCGGGCGGCATCGCCTTGGTGAGCTTCTCCCCCATCGCGAACGGGAAGCCCAGCAGCCGGGCGGAGTCCTTGAGGGCCTGCTTGGCCTTGATCGTGCCGTACGTGACGATCTGGGCGACGCGGTCCTCGCCGTACTTCTCGGTGACGTACCTGATGACCTCACCGCGCCGACGCTCGTCGAAGTCGACGTCGAAGTCGGGCATCGAGACGCGGTCGGGGTTGAGGAACCGCTCGAAGATCAGGCCGTGCTGCAGCGGGTCGAGGTCGGTGATCTTCATCGCGTAGGCGGCCATCGAGCCCGCACCCGAGCCGCGACCGGGACCGACACGGATCCCGTGGTCCTTGGCCCAGTTGATGAAGTCGGCGACCACGAGGAAGTACCCCGGGAAGCCCATCTGGGTGATGACGCCGGTCTCGTACTCCGCCTGCTTGCGGACGTCGTCCGGGATCCCGCCCGGGTAGCGCAGGTGGAGGCCCTTCTCGACCTCCTTGACGAACCAGCTCGTCTCGTCCTCGCCGGGCGGGCACGGGTAGTTCGGCATGTAGTTGGCGCGCGTGTTGAACGACACCTCGCACATCTCGGCGATGCGCAGCGTGTTGTCGCACGCCTCCGGCAGCTCGGCCCAGATGCGGCGCATCTCCTGCGCCGACTTGACGTAGTAGCCGGTGCCGTCGAACTTGAACCGGTCCGGGTCGGCGAGCGTCGAGCCCGAGTTGATCGCGAGGAGCGCCTCCTGCGACGACGCGTCGTCCTCGGTCGTGTAGTGCAGGTCGTTCGTCGCGACGACAGGCGCGCCGATCGCCTCCGCGAGCCGCAGCAGGTCCTTGAACACGCGCGTCTCGATGTCGAGGCCGTGATCCATGAGCTCGACGAAGAAGTAGTCCTTGCCGAAGATGTCCTGCAGCTCGCCGGCCGCGCGGACCGCCTCGTCCCACTGGCCGAGCCGCAGCCTCGTCTGCACCTCGCCGGACGGGCAGCCGGTCGTCGCGACGAGCCCCTTGCCGTAGCGCTGGAGCAGGTCGCGGTCCATGCGCGGCCACTTGCCCATCTGGCCCTCGAGCGATGCCAGGGAGCTCGCGCGGAACAGGTTGTGCAAGCCCTCGTTGTCGCGCGCCAGCAGCGTCATGTGCGTGTACGCGCCACGTGCGGAGACGTCGTCCGCCTCCTGGCCCTGCTGGCCGAACCGGACGCGCGTCTGGTCGAACCGGCTGGTACCGGGCGTGACGTAGGCCTCGACACCGATGATCGGCTTGATGCCCGCGGCGGTGGCCTTCGACCAGAAGTCGAACGCACCGAAGAGGTAGCCGTGATCGGTCGTCGCGATCGCCGTCTGGCCCAGCCGGCCGACCTCGGAGAACAGCTCCGGCAGCCGCGCGGCACCGTCGAGCATCGAGTACTCGGTGTGCACGTGGAGGTGCACGAACGACGCGTCCGCCACTGCCGTCGAGCCGCTGGTGGAGGTGCCTGCCGGGGATGCCACGGGCCGAGTCTAGGTCGCGCCACCGACACCGACGCCGGGCCTCCGGCGCGTCGCAGATCGCCCCGGCGTGTCGGTCAGCGGTAGCCCGCGGACACCACCTCGAGCGCGTGCGCGAGGTCCTCCGGGTACTCGCTCGTCACCTCGAGCCACTCGCCCGTCGCGGGGTGCTCGAAGCCGAGCCGCACGGCGTGCAGCCACTGCCGCGTCAGGCCGACGCGCTCGGCCAGCGCCGGGTCCGCGCCGTAGGTCAGGTCGCCCACGCAGGGGTGGCGCAGCGCCGCGAAGTGCACGCGGATCTGGTGCGTGCGGCCCGTCTCGAGGTGCACCTCGACGAGCGACGCGGCGGGCAGCATCTCGAGCACCTCGTAGTGCGTGACGGACGGCTTCCCGTCGGCGACCACCGCGAACTTCCAGTCGGCGCTGGGGTGCCGCCCGATCGGCGCGTCGATCGTGCCCGTCGTCGGCTCCGGGTGGCCCTGCACGAGCGCGTGGTAGACCTTGTCGACCGTGCGCTCCTTGAACGCGCGCTTGAGCACGGTGTACGCGTGCTCGCTCTTCGCGACGACCATCAGCCCGCTCGTGCCGACGTCGAGGCGGTGCACGACCCCCTGCCGCTCCGCGGCGCCCGACGTCGCGATGCGGTAGCCCGCGGCGGCGAGCGCACCGACCACGGTCGGTCCCGTCCAGCCGGGCGACGGATGGGCCGCGACGCCGACCGGCTTGTCGACGACCACGACGTCCGCGTCGTCGTACACGATGCGCATGCCCGGGACCGGCTCGGGCACGACCTCGACGACGGCCGCGCGCGGGTCGGGGATCTCGACCTCGAGCCAGCCGCCCGCGACGAGGCGGTCCGACTTGCCGAGCTCCCGCCCGTCGAGCCGGACGCCGCCGGCGGCCGCGATCTCCGCGGCGCGCGTGCGGGACAGCCCGAGCAGCCGGGACAGCGCGGCGTCGACGCGCTCCCCCGCCAGCCCGTCGGGCACGGGCAGCGAGCGCAGGTCAGGCATCGGCGCGCGGTGCGGGGGTGGCGGCCGGGTCGCCCACCGCGTCGGACGCGCTCGCCGGGTCCGCCGCCACGTCGTCGGACGCGTCCGAACCGGGGCCGGAGGCCGGCGCGGCGTCGTCCTCGTGGTGGTGGTCGCGCGTGCCGTCCAGGCGGATCCCCGCGGCGGCCAGCACCACGATCATGACGGCCGCGACGACGATCGCGATGTCCGCGACGTTCCCGACGAACCAGTCGCCGTACGCGATGAAGTCGACGACGCGCCCGCGGGCCACACCGGGCTCACGGACGAGCCGGTCCACGAGGTTGCCCAGCGCGCCGCCCAGCAGCAGGCCCAGCGCGACGGCCCAGGCCGCCGAGCCGAGCCGGCGCGACGCACGCACGACGACCACGACCACACCGGCCGCGATGAGCGTCAGGACCCAGGTCATGCCCGTCGCGACCGACAGCGCCGCGCCCGGGTTGAAGACGAGCTGGAGGCCGAGCAGGTCGCCGACGAGCGCCCGTCGAACCCCGTCGTCGAGCGCGTCCAGCGCCCACGCCTTCGTGAGCTGGTCGACGACGAGCACGCCGACCGTCAGGGAGATCAGCGTCGCGAGCAGACGTCGGCGGCGCGGCGACGCGGGCGACTCGTCAGGGGTCGTGGAGGGCACCGCAGGAGTCTACGGGCGGCTCAGCGCCGCTCCTCCCGCTGCTTGCACTCGACGCAGAGCGTCGCGCGCGGGAACGCCTGCAGGCGCGCCTTGCCGATCGCCTTGCCGCACGACTCGCACGTGCCGAACGTGCCGTTGCCGATGCGGGCGAGCGAGTGCTGCGTCTGGGCGAGCAGGTCGCGGGTGTTGTTCACGAGCGTGAGCTCCTGCTCGCGCTCGAGCGCCGACGAGCCGGAGTCCGCCTGGTCGTCGCCCGCGCCGTCGCCGGAGTTGCGCAGCAGGTCCGAGAGCTCGGCGTCGGCGGACGCGAGCTCACCCGTGAGCCGGTCGACGTCGGCCGTGAGCTCGTCGGCGACGTCCTTGACCTCGCGCACGGTCCACGGCTTCTCGCCGTCGCGCACCGCGAACTGGCGGACGAGCTTCGCGAGCTCCTTCGCGTCCCCCGTCAGGGCGACGGTGGTCAGCGAGTCGTTCATGGCCACGAGGGCCCCCCGTTCTCGAAAGTCAGGCGACTTTAATGTGCGGCGGATTCGGACACAACACGCCACGCCGGGCACACAATCCCGACGTGGCGTGCTGGGCAGAGCGGTGCGGCCTGACCGGGGCCGAGGGACGCGGCGCGACCGGTGGTGCTAGATGCCCTGCGACTCGCCGACAGGCTGCGCCTGTCCGGAGCGCGGCGGGAGCGCGTTGCCGCGGTTGTCGAGGTCGCCGAGCAGGTTCTCGAGGTAGCTGTGCAGGCGCGTGCGGTAGTCGCGCTCGAAGCTGCGCAGCTCGTCGATCTTGCGCTCGAGGAGCGAGCGCTCCTGCTCGAGCTGGCCGAGCGTGCGCTGCGACGTCTCCTCGGCCTCGCGGACGATGCGCGCGGCCTGCGTCTTGGCGTCGCCGATGAGTCGGTCCGACTCCTCCTGGCCGCTGCGGACGTAGTCGTCGTGCAGCTTCTGGGCGAGGGCGAGCATGCCGGTCGCCGACTCGGGCTCGCTGGCACGCACCGGTGCGGCGACCGGGGCGACGGGCGCGGCGACCGGAGCCGGCTGGGCGACCGGCGCCGGGACGGGCTCGGGTGCCGGGGTGGGCTCCGGCTTGGGCGCGGGCGCCTGCTGCTGCGCGCCGGCGCGGCTCAGCTCGGCGATGCGGCGCTCGGCGGCGGCGAGCTTGGTCTTGAGGTCCTCGTTCTCGTTCTGCAGCTCACGCAGCGTGTTGACGACCTCGTCGAGGAAGTCGTCGACCTCGTCCTGGTCGTAGCCCTCGCGGAACTTGGTCGCCTGGAACTTCTTGTTGAGGACCTCGTCTGCGGTCAGCAGCGCCATCGTCGTCACCTCAATTGGTCGAGCTTGGTGGTCAGGCCGGCGGCAGTCCACCGACCGCCTCGGGCCACCGTAGCGGACATTGCCTCGCCTGCACCTTCCCCGACACGGCGGCCACACGCACGGGTCACGGCACCCCTCGCTCAGCTGGCGGACAGCGCGTTGAGCACCGAGAGGAGCACCGTGCAGAGCAGGAAGAGGACGAAGAAGGCCAGGTCGAGACGGACCGCCCCGATGGCCACGGGAGGCAGCACACGCCGAAGGAGGCGCAGCGGCGGATCCGTCACGGTGTACACCGTCTCGGCGATCACGAGGGCGAAGCCGTGGGGCCGCCAGTCGCGAGCGAAGAACTGCACCCAGTCCAGCACGAGCCGGACCAGGAGCAGCAGGAAGAAGACGAGGACGACCAGGAACAGGACGGACGCGACGACGCTCACGTCAGCTCTGGTTGTAGAAGCCCGCGCGGCTCTGCTCCGCAGGCCCCGCGTCCCCCGCCACCTCGACGTGCGCCGGCGACAGCAGGAACACCTTGCTCGTCACGCGCTCGATCGCCCCGTGCAGGCCGAAGATCAGGCCGGCCGAGAAGTCGACGAGACGCTTGGCGTCGGCGTCGTCCATGTCCGTGAGGTTCATGATGACCGGCGTGCCCTGGCGGAACGCCTCGCCGATCTTGCGGGCGTCGTTGTACGACCGCGGGTGGATCGTCGTGATGCGGCGCAGCTCGTGCGCCTGCGCGGCCGGCGCCTGCGTCGGGACCGACGCACGGGTCGGGCGGTGCAGCGGCGTGACCTGGGCCTCGTACTCCTGGGGCACCGCGACCTCCTCCTCGTACTCCTCGAGGTACTCCTCGTGCTCGGACCGGTCGTCGGCCAGGCCGAGGTACAGCATCGTCTTGCGCAGCGCTCCGGCCATCGCGATCGCTCCCTCCCCGGGACCCGGTCCCCGTGCCGGCCGGTCGCCGACTCCGCAGGGCCCCCTCGGGTCCGTCTTCGCGTCACGCTAGCAACGGGCCGCGCGCCTCCCTCGCGCGACACGCCCACCCAGGTCAGACGAGCCGGACGACACCCGCGAACCGCCCGGTGCCGGCGGACCGCCGGTGCGAGAACAGCGCCGGCTCGCGGAACGTGTCGCGGCCGTCGAGGTGGACCTCGGGGACGCCCAGGTCGCGCAGCACCGCGGCGACCCCGGCGGCGAGGTCCAGCGCAGGTGTGCCCCACGACGTCGTCGCCGCGGTGGCGGGCACGACCGCGGCGACCTCGTCGCGCATCGCGGCGGGCACCTCGTAGGAGACGCCCGCGATCGACGGTCCGGCTGCGGCCCTCGTGCGACCCGGGTCGGCGCCGGCGTCGGCCATCGCGTCGACGGCGGCCTGGAGCACTCCGGCGACCAACCCCGCGCGGCCGACGTGCACCGCGGCGACGACGCGCGCCTCGGCGTCGGCGAGCAGGACGGGGACGCAGTCCGCGACGTAGACCGCGACGGCGACGTCGGGCGTGGTGGCGACGAGGGCGTCGGCCTCGCCCGGTTCACGGTGCTCCCCGTCGACCCGCACGACGCGAGCACCGTGGACCTGGGTCGCCACGACGAGCGGGGCGCCGGCCCAGCGCTCGACGCGGCGCCGGTTCTCGGCGACGGCGGCCGGTTCGTCGCCGACCGCCGAGCCGAGGTTGAGCGCGTCGTAGGGCGGGCGGCTGACGCCGCCCGCGCGCGACGTGAACGCCGCCCGCACCCCCGGGCCGAGGTCGACCCCGGCGACCGGCAGGTCGTCGGCCCGGGCGGTGCTGTCCGGCACTACTTCAGGAAGTCCGGGACGTCGAGCTCGTCGCGGCGCGGCGCGTCCTCGGCGAACACGCGCGGCACCTCGAGCGCACCCGTGAGCGGCTTCGGCTCGGCCTCGGTCGAGAGGAACGCCGGGACGTCGGGCTGCGCGGCGGGCGCCGCGGGAGCGGTGCGGACGCCCGCCGGCACGAGCTCGTCCTCGGGGTCGACCACGGGACGCGGCGTCGGCACCTGGGCGGCCGGGGCCGGCCGCGTCGTCGCGCCGCTGACCTGACCGAGCGCGCGCGAGTCGCGCCGCACGACCGGGCTACCGCCGTCGAAGCCCGCGGCGATCACCGTGACGCGCACCTCGTCGCCGAGGGCGTCGTCGATCACGGCGCCGAAGATGATGTTCGCCTCGGCGTGCGCGGCCTCCTGGACCAGGCGCGCGGCCTCGTTGATCTCGAAGAGGCCGAGGTCGCTGCCGCCCTGGATCGAGAGCAGCACGCCGTGCGCGCCGTCGATGCTGGCCTCGAGGAGCGGCGAGCTGATCGCCATCTCGGCGGCCTGCACCGCGCGGTCGTCGCCGCGCGCGTAGCCGATGCCCATGAGCGCCGAGCCCGCGCCCTGCATGACGGACTTCACGTCGGCGAAGTCGAGGTTGATGAGGCCCGGCGTGGTGATGAGGTCCGTGATGCCCTGGACGCCGGAGAGCAGCACCTGGTCGGCGGAGTGGAACGCGTCGAGCACCGACACCGAGCGGTCGCTGATCTGCAGCAGCCGGTCGTTGGGGATGACGATGAGCGTGTCGACCTCGGCGCGCAGCCCCTCGATGCCCGAGTCCGCCTGGACCGAGCGGCGCCGGCCCTCGAACGTGAACGGCCGCGTGACGACGCCGATGGTCAGGGCGCCGAGCGAGCGCGCGATCCGCGCGACGACGGGCGCGCCGCCCGTGCCGGTGCCGCCGCCCTCGCCCGCGGTGACGAAGACCATGTCGGCGCCCCGCAGGACGTCCTCGATCTCCTCCTTGTGGTCCTCAGCGGCCTTCTTGCCGACCTCGGGGTCGGCGCCGGCGCCGAGACCGCGCGTGAGCTCGCGGCCGACGTCGAGCTTCACGTCGGCGTCCGACATCAGCAGCGCCTGGGCGTCGGTGTTGACGGCGATGAACTCGACACCCTTGAGGCCGACCTCGATCATGCGGTTCACGGCGTTGACGCCGCCGCCGCCGATGCCGACGACCTTGATGACCGCCAGGTAGTTCTGCGGAGCTGCCACGGTGGGTGCCTCTCGTTCGTGCCGCAAGTCGTGCCGCGAGCCCGCGACACGCCGCGGGCGGTTCAACCTTCAGGTTCAGGTTGAGAGTTACAGTTCTTGCTGGTGTCGTCTGTTCGACCGTCAGTGCGTGACGCTAGGTGTCGCCGCCGGGTCGATCAACGACCGCGCCGCGCGTGTCTTGCATCGCGTGGTGATTTCGTCGTGCGCTCCGCGCGGGCTCGTCCCAGGACGGCCCACGGCTAGCGCGTGATCGGCAGCGTCGGCGCCGACACGTCGATCACGTGGGCGTCCTTCGCGGCCTTCGACCCGCGCAGCGTCGTGAGCACGGCGACCTTGAGCGGCGTGTCCTTCGAGCTGCCCCAGTCGATCTGCAAGCCGTCGCGCAGGCGCATCGTCACGGTGTCCTGCGTGTGCGCCGAGACGTCGGCCACCTCCGCCAGCAGCGCCGGCGGCAGGCCGTGCAGCACGGTGAGCACCGCGTCGAGCGTGCGGCGGTCGTCCTTCGGCACGTCGACGACCGGCAGGCCGGACGGTGCCTTGTCGACCCGGCCGACCTGGACCCCGTCCTCGTCGAGGAGCGCGTAGCCGTGGTCGCCGCCCGTCTCCGGGACGGCCGCCACGGGCTCGCGCGCGACGATCGTGACCTCGATGCCCCGGGGCCAGTCGCGCATGACGCGCGCACCGCGCACGCCCGGGACGTCGAGGATCGCGTCGCGCAGGCCGACCGTGTCGAGCCGTGGCAGCGGCGTCCCCGCGTGCGCATCGACGACGCGCTCCACCTGGTCGACGGCGACGACCGTCCCGGCCCCCGCCACGTGGACGCGGGCCGGGTCGAGCGCGAGCACCGGCGAGAAGAACACGAGGTACGCGAGCCCGGCGACGGCCACGGCTCCCCCGACGACGTAGCCGATCTGCCGGCGGGCCAGGTTGCGGCGCGCCCGGGCGCGCTCGGCGAACCGGGCGATCGAGCGGGTCGAGACGACCGCGCCGCTCGACGCCGGGGGCTCGGTGCGGCCCGCGACCGCGCGGGGGTCGCCGGCCGGGCGCCGCGCGTCCGGACGGACGGACGTCGCCGTGCGTCCCGCGGCGGGGCGAGCGGGAGCGGTCGGGACGGGCGCGGTCCCCGGGCGCGGGTCGGAGCCGGGCGTGCCCGCGCCGGCGGAAGGCTTGTCGTCACGGCGCGTCCCGGCGTCCTGCGTCGTCGCGTCGGCCCGCCCGGTCGCACCCGTGGCGGCGCGCGCCGCGCGTGCGGGCGACGGTCGCGGCGCCGGCGGGCGGCCCGGGACGGGTGCCGGCGGCCGGGCGGGGCTCACGGCGCGGCCCGCTCGGCGAGGCGTGCGAGGACCACCGGCCCCAGCGCCGTCACGTCTCCCGCGCCGACGGTCAGCAGGAGGTCGCCCGGCCGCGCCGCGTCCGCGATCGCCGCAGCGGCGTCGAGGCGGTCGGCGACGAACGCCGCCTTGCCGGCCGTCGGGACGCGGTCGACGAGCATCCGTCCAGTCACCGTCGGGTCCGGGTCCTCGCGCGCGGCGTACACGTCCGTCACGACGACCACGTCGGCCAGGTCGAGCGCCGCGCCGAACTCGGCGGCGAACGTCCGGGTGCGCGAGTACAGGTGCGGCTGGAACAGGACGAGCACGCGTCCGTCGCCCGACACCGTGCGCGCGGCCCGCAGCAGCGCCGCGACCTCGGTCGGGTGGTGCGCGTAGTCGTCGACCACGCGCACGCCGGCCGCGGTGCCGCGGTCCTCGAACCGCCGTCCCGTGCCCCGGAACGCGGCAAGCCCCTCCGCCGCGCTCGCCGGGTCGAGCCCGAGCCGGCACGCGACCGTCCACGCGGCCGCGGCGTTCAGCGCGTTGTGGTCGCCCGGCACCGCGAGCCGGACGTCGGCGCTGCCCCACGGCGCAGTCAGCGTCACGACCCAGCCGCCCTCCGCAGGCCGGAGCTCGCCGACCCGGACGTCCGCACCCTGCTCGCGGCCGTACGTGAGCACGCCGACCGAGCGCGCGTCGAGCTGCATGCGGACGCGTGCGACGAGGTGCGCGGCGCCCGCGTCGTCGAGGCACGCGACGAGCGCCCCGCCGTCGCGCACGCGGTCGGCGAACGCGACGAACGCGTCCTCGAACGCCTCGCGCGTGCCGTAGTGGTCGAGGTGGTCCGGCTCGACGTTCGTGACGACCGCGATCAGCGGCTCGTAGGCGAGGAACGACCCGTCGGACTCGTCGGCCTCGGCGACGAACGCCGGACCGCGGCCGTCGCGCGCGCCGCCGACCGGGCCGTCGGGCCCGAGCACCGTGCCGCCGATCGCGAACGACGGGTCGGCGCCTGCGGCGAGCAGGGCCGTTGCGACCATCGCGGACGTCGTGGTCTTGCCGTGCGCGCCCGCCACGGCCACCGCGTCGCGGTCGACCATCAGCGCCGCGAGCGCCTCCGACCGGTGCAGCACGGTGAGGCCGAGCTCGCGTGCCCGGGCCAGCTCGGGGTTCGTCTCGCGGACGGCCGACGAGATCACGACGGTGTCCGCACCCGCGACCTGGTCCGCGTCGTGCCCGACGAAGACCCGGACGCCCGCCGCGCGCACGGCGGGCAGCGCCGGTCCGTCGGCGGCGTCCGACCCCGAGACCGTGAGCCCGCGCGCGGCCAGCAGTGCCGCGATCGCGGACATGCCGGCGCCGCCGACCCCCACGAGGTGCACGCGCCCGAGAGCGGCCAGCGCGTCGTCAGCCATGCGCGCCCCCGCCGTCCAGCGCGCGCTCGACCAGGTCGGCGACGCGTGCGGCAGCGTCAGTGACACCGACGGACGCCGCGGCGGTCGCCATGCGCGCGCGCACGTCGGCCGCGCCCGGCTCGAGCAGGGGCGCGACGTGCGCGCTCACCCAGGCCGCGTCGAGCGCACGGTCCTCGACGAGCAGCCCGCCGCCCGCCGCGACCACGTCGGCCGCGTTGAGCCGCTGCTCCCCGTTGCCGATGGGCAGCGGGACGTAGACGGCCGGGATGCCGAGCGCCGCGACCTCGCAGACGGTCCCCGCGCCGGACCGGCCGACGAGCAGGTCGGCCACCGCGAGCGCGTTCTCCATGTCGTCCAGGTACTCGCGGACGTGGTACCGCTCCGCTCCCGGCACGCCCGCGAGCGCTGCCTCGACCGCGTCGGCCTTGCCCGCGCCGGTGCTGTGCAGCACCTGCGCGCCCGTCGCGAGCAGCTCGGTCGCCGCGCCCGCGACCGCGCGGTTGACGCTGACCGCGCCGAGCGACCCGCCCGTCACGAGCAGTGTCGGCCGGTCGGCGTCGAGCCCGAGGGCCGCGGCGGCGTCGCGGCGGGCGGCCGCGGCGTCCGACGCTCGCCGCGCCACGAGGGCCGCGATCGGCGCGCGCAGCGGCAGGCCCGTCACCTCCGCGCCCGGCAGCCGGGTGCCCCGGAACGTCACGGCGACGGCGGCGGCCCGGCGAGCGCCCAGCCGGTTCGCCAGCCCGGGACGCGCGTTCTGCTCGTGGACCACGACGGGGATCCCGCGCCGGCGCGCCGCGAGGTACGCGGGCGTGGCGACGTACCCACCGAACCCGACGACCACCTGCGCGTCGATCGCGTCGATCGCCGCCCCGGCGGCGCGCACCGCGTCGCGCAGGCGCGCGGGCAGCCGGAACCAGTCGAGCGTGGGCCGGCGCGGCAGCGGCACGCGCGGGACGACATGCAGCGTCAGGCCGTGCTCCGGGACGAGGCGGGACTCGAGGCCCTCCGCGGTGCCGAGCACGGCGAGGCGGGCGTCGGGGTGCCGCCGCGCGAGCTCGTCGGCCACGGCCAGGAGCGGGTTGACGTGCCCCGCCGTGCCACCGCCCGCGAGGAGCACGGAGCCAGGACGCTCACCCACGGGCACGCCCGATCACCGCGAGCGACCGCCGCACGACGCCGGCGCGGGCCGACAGCGCCTCCGCGGCGCCCGGCTCCGAGCGCGCGAACGCGATCACGACGCCGAGCGCCGCCATCGTCATGATCAGCGCGGACCCGCCGGCGGACACGAGCGGCAGCGGCAAGCCGATGACGGGTGCGAGACCGATGACGACCGCGATGTTGACGAGCGCCTGGCCGATGATCCACAGCAGGATCGCACCCGTCGTGATCTGCACGAACGGGTCGGGGTGGCGGCGGATGACGCGGATCATCGCGAACGCCAGCAGGCCGAACAGCGCCAGGACGAGCACCGTGCCCACGAGGCCGAGCTCCTCACCGATGATCGAGAAGATGAAGTCGTTGTGCGCCTCGGGGAGGTAGGCCCACTTCTCGCGGCTCTGACCCAGCCCGAGGCCGCCCCACCCGCCCGACGCGAGCCCCCAGGTGCCGTGCATGGTCTGGTAGCAGGCCGACTCCTTCGCGCACTCGGCGCTGTTGAAGAACGCGGTGATGCGCCCCATCCGGCTCGAGTGCCCGAGCGTGAGGACCGCGACGGCGGCCGCAGCGACCGGCGCGGCGACCGCGAACATCCGCAGCGGGACGCCGGCGACGAACATGGCGCCGCTCACGAGCAGCAGGAGCACGAGCGCGGTGCCGAGGTCGTGGCCCGCGAGCACCACGAGGATCGCGATGCCGGCGACCGGCACGACCGGGATCAGCGCGTGCTTCCACGAGTCGAGCAGCGGCAGCTTGCGCGCGAGCACGGCGCCGAGCCACAGCGCGAGCGCGAGCTTGATGGCCTCCGACGGCTGCGCGGTGAAGCCGGGCAGCCGCACCCAGTTCTGGTTGCCGTTGACGGACACGCCGAGCCCCGGGACGAAGACGCAGAGCTGGAAGACGACGGCGGCCGCGAGGGCCGGCCAGGCGGCGCCGCGCAGCACGCGCACCGGCGTGCGGGCGATCACCAGGAGCACGACGAGCCCGGCGACCGCGAACTTCGACTGGTTGAGGAACACCGCGTACGGCGAGTTCCCCGCGTCGAGCGAGTCGACGCTCGAGCTGGAGAGCACCATGACGAGCCCGAGCACGAGCAGCAGTGCGGTGGCGCCGACCAGCACGTAGTAGCTCGTCACGGCGCTGTTCCACTGACCGAGTCGGGACCCCTCGGGCGTCGCCTGCGTGGCCGTCATGCCCTGGTCCTCCCCTCGTCCGTCACTGCGTGCGCCGCCTGCCTCACGCGCCCGTGCCGAGCGCCCGCACCGCCTCTGCGAAGGCGTCGCCACGTGCGGCGTAGGACGTGAACTGGTCCATCGACGCGCTCGCCGGAGCGAGCAGCACGGTGGGCGTCGCCTCGCCGCGCGCAGCGCGTGCGAGGGCGTGGGCCTCGTGCACGGCGCGCGCCATCACCGGGCCATCCTCACCGGCGTCCACCTCGATCACCGGGACATCCGGCGCGTGTCGGGCGAGCGCGTCGCGCAGCGGCGCCCGGTCGACGCCGATCAGCACGACGCCCGCCAGCCGGTCGGCCCGCGACGCCACGAGCTCGTCGAACGTGGCGCCCTTCGCCAGGCCGCCGGCGACCCAGACGACCGAGCGGGGCGGGAAGGCCGCGAGCGACGCCGCCGCGGCGTGCGCGTTCGTGGCCTTCGAGTCGTCGACGAACGCGACGCCGTCGACCGTGCCGACCGTCGCGATGCGGTGCTCGCCCGCCGGGAACGCACGGAGGCCGTCGCGGACGGCGACCGGGTCGACACCGTGCGCGAGCGCGAGCGCCGCCGCCGCGAGCGCGTTGGCGACGACGTGCGGCGGCACCGTGCCGTCGGGTCCGGCGTGCGCGGCGAGGTCGTCGAGCGTGCCGAGCTCGGCGGCGTGCGTGTGCCGCAGGCGCGCGAAGCCGCGGTCGACGAGCACGTCCTCGACGAGGCCGATCTGGCCGACGGACGGCGTGCCGAGCGTGAAGCCCACCGCGACGCACCCGTCGACGACGTCGGCCTCCTCGACGAGCGCCCGGGTGCGCGGGTCAGCCACGTTGTAGACGCACGCGGCCTGCGCGCGCTCGAAGACCCTGCCCTTGTCCGCGGCGTACGCGTCGAGCGAGCCGTGCCAGTCGAGGTGGTCGGCAGCGACGTTGAGCACCGCGGCGGCCTGTGCGGACATCGAGTGCGTGAAGTGCAGCTGGAAGCTCGACAGCTCCACCGCCAGCACGTCGTGCGACGGGTCGGTCGCCGCGAGCACCACGGGCGTGCCGACGTTCCCGACCGCGACCGCGTCCCGCCCCGCGGCGCGCAGGATCGACTCGAGCATGCCGACCGTCGTCGTCTTGCCGTTCGTCCCCGTCACCGCGAGCCACGGCGCCGGCCCGTCGGAGCGCTCGGCGCGCAGCCGCCACGCGAGCTCGACCTCGCTCCACACGGGCAGCCCGGCGGCGAGGGCGGCGGCGACCAGCGGGTGGTGCGGCGGCAGGCCGGGTGACGCGACCACGAGGTCGGCGCGCGCCAGGCCGCCACCCGCGAGGTACTCGTCGCTCGTCACGACGTCGCCCGCGCCGTCGTCCACCGGCACGACCCGCGCTCCGCGCGACGCCAGGACCTCGGCGGCCGCACGGCCGCTGACGCCGAGCCCCGCGACGACGACGCGCGCACCGTCGAGGTCGAGCGCGCTGCCGCGAGGGTCCGTCACCCGCTCACCCACTCCGCGTAGAACGTGCCGACGCCGAGCGCGACGCACAGTCCCGCGATGATCCAGAACCGGATCACGATCGTCACCTCGCCCCAGCCCTGGAGCTCGAAGTGGTGGTGCAGCGGGGCCATCTTGAACACGCGCCGGCGGGTCAGCTTGAAGGAGGTGATCTGGATGACGTCCGAGAGCACCTCGATGACGAACAGCCCGCCGATGATGACCGCGAGGATCTCGGTCCGCGTCAGGATCGACAGGCCGGCGAGCGCGCCGCCGAGCGCGAGCGAGCCGGTGTCGCCCATGAAGATCTTCGCGGGGCTCGCGTTCCACCACAGGAACCCGAAGCACGCGCCCGTGATCGCGGCCGCCACGATCGCGAGCGACAGCGGGTCGCGCGTCTCGTAGCAGTGCGCGCCGGCGGTCGTGAACCGCTGGCAGCTCTGGTTGAACTGCCACACCCCGACCACGACGTAGGCGCCGAACACGATGAGCGACGCACCGGTCGCGAGCCCGTCGAGCCCGTCCGTGAGGTTCACCGCGTTCGACCACGCGGTGATGAGGAAGTTCGCCCAGACGATGAAGAGGATCACGCCGACGGTCGTGCCCCAGAACGCGAGGTCGAGCTTCGTGTCCCGGATGAACGAGATGTGCGTCGACGCCGGCTTGTACCCCAACGGGTTCGGGAACCCGAGCGCCGCCAGCGAGAACGCGACGCCGACGACGCCCTGCCCGACGATCTTCCACCGCGCCTTGAGCCCGAGGCTGCGCTGCCGGGAGATCTTGATGAAGTCGTCGAGGAACCCGACGACGCCGAGGCCGGTCATCAGGAACAGCACGAGCAGCGCCGACGCGGTCGGCGGGTGCCCCGTGAAGACGATGCCGCCGCCCCAGCCGATGAGCGTCGCGAGGATGATGACGACTCCGCCCATGGTCGGCGTCCCGCGCTTGGTCAGGTGCGCGGTCGGACCGTCCTGGCGGATGAACTGCCCGTACTCGCGGGCGACGAGGAACCGGATGAACAACGGCGTGCCGAACAGCGCGACGACCATCGCGAGCCCGCCCGAGATCAACAGCGCTCTCACGAGGCGACCCCTTCGACGAGACGGTCACCCAGGCGCCAGAGCCCGGCGCCGTAGGACGACTTGACCAGGACCACGTCACCGGGCCGCAGCTCGTCGGCGAGGTACTTCTCCGCGGTGTCGAGGTCGTCGGCCAGCACGACCTCGTCGCCCCACGAGCCCTCGTGGTTCGCCCCGTCGCGGATCGCGCGCGCACCGTCGCCCACGACGACCGTGAGCCCGATGTTGAGGCGCACCACGAGGCGGCCGATCGCGTCGTGCGCCTCACGCGTCTGGTCGCCGAGCTCGAGCATCTCGCCCAGCACCGCGACGGACCGGCGCTCCCGCCCCGCGAGCACAGCGAGCGCCTTGAGCGCCGCGCGCATCGAGTCGGGGTTCGCGTTGTACGAGTCGTCCACGACGGTGATGCCGTCCGGCCGGTCGACGACGTGCATGCGGTGCGGGCTCAGCGCGTCGGCGGCGCTCAGGCCGTCGGCCACCTGGTCGAGGTCGAGGCCGATGGCGAGGGCCGCGGCCGCCGCGGCGAGCGCGTTGTGCACGTGGTGCTCGCCGACGAGTCGCAGGTGCACGTCGGCGCTCCGGCCACCCGCCTCGACGACGAACGACGCGCGACCCGTGGCGTCGAGCCGTACGTCGCGCGCGCGGACCGCGGCGCCCGACGCGTTGCCGAACGTCACGACGTCGCCCGGCGCGAGCACCGCCATCGCGGACACGCGGGGGTCGTCGGCGTTCAGCACCGCGACGCCGTCGGGCAGCAGGCCCTCGACGATCTCGGCCTTCGCCTTCGCGACCGCCTCGATGCCGCCGAAGCCGCCGAGGTGCGCCTGACCGACGACGAGCACGACCGACACGTCCGGCGGCGCGATGTCCGTCAGGTACGTCAGGTGGCCGATGCCGCTCGCGCCCATCTCGAGCACGAGGAAGCGCGTCGTCTCGTCGGCGCGCAGCACCGTGAGCGGCAGGCCGATCTCGTTGTTGAACGACCGCACGGGCGCGATCGTCGGGCCGACCGAGCCGCACAGCTGCGCAAGCAGGTCCTTCGTCGTCGTCTTGCCGACCGAGCCCGTGATGCCGACGACGCGCAGGTCCGACCCGCCCGGCTCGGTGGCCGCCACGCGCAGCCGGACGAGCACCTCGCGGGCCAGGTCGCCGAGCGCGCGCTCGACGTCGGCCACGAGCACCGTCGGCAGCGGCGTGCCGTCGGCCGCCGCGACCTCGCGCGACGCGAGCACCGCGGCAGCGCCGCGTTCCACGGCCGCGGCCGCGAAGTCGTGGCCGTCGACGTGCTCGCCCGGCAGGGCGACGAACAGGCCGCCCGGCTCGACGTCGCGCGAGTCGGTGACCACCGCGCCGCTCACGAGGCTCACAGGTTCGAGCCCGCGCAGCACTCCCCCGGTGGCGGCCGCGATCTCGGCCGCAGTCAGGGCGATCACGCGTGCTGCTCCGCACGCGCGCGGGCGAGGGCGACGGCCTCGCGGATCACGTCACGGTCGTTGTACCGGTGGAACACGCCGGCGATCTCCTGGGTCGGCTCGTGGCCCTTGCCCGTGACGATCACGGTGTCCCGCTCGGTCGCGAGAGCCAGGGCGTCGTGGATGGCCTGCGCGCGGCTGGTGGCCTCGTGCACGTCGGCGAGGTCGGGGCGCACGGAACGCACCCCGCCGAGGATCGCGGCGCGGATCGAGGCGGGGTCCTCGGAGCGCGGGTTCTCGTCGGTCACGACCAGCACGTCCGCGAGCCGGGCCGCGATCTCGCCCATGATCGGGCGCTTGCCGCGGTCCCGGTCGCCGTCCGAGCCGAACACGATGACCAGCCGGCCCGGCGTGATGGGGCGCACGGCCTCGAGCGCGAGCACAAGCGCGTCGGGCGTGTGCGCGTAGTCGACGAGGGAGAGCGGCAGGCCGTCGCCGCGCTCGACGACGCGCTCCATGCGGCCCGGGATCTCGTGCGCGTGCGCGACGGCGTCGATCGCGACGGCGAGGTCGACGCCCGCCGCGTGCGCGAGCACGATCGCGAGCGCCGCGTTGGAGACGTTGACGAGGCCCGGCAGCGGGCTCGCGGCGCGGTGCTCGGCGCCGTCCGGGGCGCGCAGCACGAACGACGAGCCGACGCCGTCGAGGCCGATGTCGGCCCACGTCACGGCCCAGTCAGCCGTGTGGGCCTCCGGCGCGCCGACGTGCGTCGCGAGCGTCTCGACCGGGATCGGCGACTCCACCGCGAGGCGGCGGCCCCACTCGTCGTCGACGACGACCACGCCACGCCGGGCCTGGCCCGGGGCGAACAGCCGCGACTTGTCCCGGAAGTAGCCCTCCATGTCGCCGTGGAAGTCGAGGTGGTCGCGCTGCAGGTTGCTGAACCCGGCGACGTCGAGCTCGAGGCCCCGGACGCGGCCCAGCGCGAGCGCGTGCGACGAGACCTCCATCGCGGCCGCGGTGGCTCCCCGCTCGAGACCCGCCGCGAGGATCGCCTCGAGCGCCGGGGCCTCGACCGTCGTGCGCGGGCTCTCGACCGCGACGTCGCCGATGCGGAGCTCGACAGTCCCGAGCAGGACCGTCAGAGGGTGCACCGCGCGCAGCGCCGCCTCGACGAAGTACGTGGTCGTCGTCTTGCCGTTCGTGCCGGTCACGCCGACCGAGACGAGCCGCTCGGCCGGGTAGTCGTACACCCAGGCGGCCAGCGGACCGGCGAGGTCCCGGGGCTCGTCCGCGAGGAGCACGGGGACGTCGGCCGTCACGAGCTCGGCTCCCGCGGCGTCCGTGACGACGGCGACCGCGCCGGCCTCGACCGCCTGGTCGGCGAACCGCGCACCGTGCGCGCGCAGCCCCGGGATCGCGACGAACACGTCGCCCGGTTCCACGTCGGTGCTCGAGACGGTGATGCCGGTGACCGTCCGATCGCCCTGCGACGGGTCCACCACCAGCGAGAACGCGTCGGCGAGATCGGCCAGCCGGTGTGCCGCGGGGACCTGCGGGCGCATCCGGACCGGTGACGTCATAGGGAGGAATCTACCCCGGGCCCCTCCCTCGACCGCCCGTCGAGAGGCCGCGGCGGCCGCGCCGGTCCCGCTCACCACGTCGTCGGGAACAGCTTCGCCTTGGCGCCCGACGGTGCGACGCCGAGCCGCTGGAGCGCGTACCCGGCGACGTCCTTGAACACGGGCGCCGCCACGACGCCGCCGAACACCGACGACCGGGGGTTGTGCAGGATCACGGCGACGGCGATGCGCGGCGAGTCCGCGGGCGCGACGCCGATGAACGACGACGTGATGCCCTGCTTGCCGCCGGCCTCCCACGCCTGCGCGGTACCCGTCTTGCCGGCGACCAGGTAGCCGGGGATCGCGGCGTTCGTGCCGGTGCCGCCCTCGTTGACGACGCTCTGCATCATCGTCAGCAGCGTCTTGGCCGTGCCCGGCTGGATGACGCGCGTCTTGGCAGCCGCGGGGGCCGCCGTGAACGTGCCGTCGGCCGCGGTCCAGCCCTTGACGATGTGCGGCTGGACGCGCACCCCGCCGTTGGCGACCGTCGCGAACACGGACACCGCCTGGAGCGCCGTGACGGAGAGCGACTGGCCGAACAGCGCTGCGTACTCCGAGCGACCGTCCCACTGGTCCACCGGGTGCAGGATGCCCGGCGACTCGCCCGGCATCTCGATCCCGGTGCGCGTGCCGAACCCGAACTTCGCGAGGTAGTCGTAGCGCTGCTGCTTGCTGAGCTGCTGGCCGATCATGACGGTGCCCGCGTTGGACGACTCCGCCAGGACGCCCGTCGTCGTCAGCTTCTCGAGGCCGTGCTGCTCGGCGTCGTGGAACGACTGCCCGTTGGCGGTCGTGTACGAGTACGGCACCTTGAAGTGCGACGTCGGCGTCACGATGTCGTGCTCGAGGGCGTTCGCCATGGTGACGACCTTGCCCGTCGAGCCCGGCTCGAAGACGTCGGAGATCGCCGGCGTCAGCGACCCGACCTGGTTGCCCGGCTTGTTCGGGTCGACCCGCTTGGAGTCCGCCATCGCCAGGACCTCGCCGGTCCGCACGTCGACCGCGATCACCGTGCCCGACGACGCGCCCGTGGCCCGGATCTGGTCGGCGAGCGCCGACTCGGCCGCGTACTGGATGTCGGCGTCGAGCGTGAGCTGCAGCGACTCACCGGGCTTCGCCGGGGTGTCCTTCTCGTACCCGCCCGGGATCTGCTGGCCGTGCAGCCCGCGCTCGTACACGTCGACGCCCGGCGTGCCCTCGAGCTGCGGGTCGAACTCCTTCTCGAGTCCGGCGAGCCCGGTGCCGCTCGAGTTGACGAACCCGATGACGTTCCCGGCGAGCGTTCCGTTCGGGTACACCCGGTCGGCGACCTGGTCGACGGTGATGCCCGGCAGGCCGAGCTTCCGGATCTGCCGCGCGACGTCGGGGAGGACGTCCTTCTTCAGGTACTTGAAGTGTCGGTCTCCGACCAGCTCGCCGCCGAGCTCCGCCGGGTCCTCGCCCAGCAGCGGCGCGAGCAGCGCGGCGACGCCCGCCGCGCCGTCCGGCACGTCCGTCGTCGACGAGTGGAAGTCGGCCATCAGCGTCTGGTCGACCGCGACGTCGTACCGGATCACCGACGCCGCGAGCGTGACGCCGCTCGCGTCGGTGATCTCGCCGCGCAGGCCGAGCGTCGCCACGGACGTCAGCCGCGCGTCGCGGGCCTTCGCGGCGGTCGACGCGCCCGAGAAGCCCTGGACCCACACGAGCTTGACCGCGAACACCGCCAGCACGAGCCCGATCACGACCGCGAGGAACCCGATCCGGCCGCGACCGCCCGAGCGGCGCCCCGTGCCGCCGCCGCGCGTGCGCCGCGGCGGCGGCACCTCGAGCGTGCGCGGCGCGGGGCGACCCGACGGCCGGGTGGTGGCGGGTGCCGCGGCGCGGCCCTGGGGCGCCCGCGCCTGCGGCGCACGGACCCCGGGCGACGGTCGGGCGGTCCGCGCGTCGCTCGGCATGCGCCCAGTGTGCGGTGGGGCGGTCCGGATCCCGGTCGACCCTCCGCCGCGTGTCGTCATCCGGCCTTGGCGGCGCTCGGCGCCGCGCGGACCGTGCCGTCCTTCAGCGTGATCCAGCCCGTGCCGGGCGCCGGGACCATGCCGATCGCGCGCGCGGCCTTGGCGATCTGGCTCGGCGACGACTTCGCGTCGAGCTGCGCGGTCAGCTCCTTCTGGTCCTGCTGCAGCCGCCCGAGCTGGTTCGACAGGTCGTACTTCACGTAGGCGGACTGCGCCATCTGCGTGTTGAGCAGCAGCGCGGCGAGCAGCGCGCCCGCGAGCACGGCCATGCACGCGAGCACGAACGGGACGCGCGTGCGCGCCTGCTGCGGCGCCCGCACCAGGCGGAGCCGAGGTGCGGCCGCGGGCGCCGGCGTGGCGGCGGGGGTGGGCCGACGGGCGGGGGTCGCGACGCGCGCGGCCTGCTGGGCGCTCATGCGGCCCTCCTTCCGGGAGTGCGGGGCAACAGGTGGTCGGGCGTGGGGCGGACCCGCTCGGCGGCGCGCAGGCGCACCGACGCGGACCGCGGGTTGCGGGCGAGCTCGGCCTCGTCGGCCTCCTCCGCGCCGCGCGTGACGAGCCGCAGGTACGGCGCGTGGGTCTCCGGCTCGACCGGCAGCCCGGGGGGCGCGCTCGACGTGGCGCCCGCCGCGAGCGCGCGCTTGACCAGGCGGTCCTCGAGAGACTGGTAGGCCTCGACGACGATCCGGCCGCCGACCGCGAGCGCCTCGATCGACTCGGGCAGCGCGCGCTCGAGCACCTCGAGCTCGGCGTTGACCTCGATCCGGAGCGCCTGGAACGTGCGCTTGGCCGGGTGACCGCCCGTCTTGCGCGCGGCCGCCGGGATCGAGGCGCGCACGAGGTCGACGAGCTCGCCGGTGCGGGCGAGCGGGGCCTTGGCTCGCGCCGCGACGATCGACCGGGCGATGCGCGGGGCGAACCGCTCCTCGCCGTAGGCCCGCAGGATCCGCACGAGGTCGCGCTCGTCGTACGTGTTGAGCACGTCGGCGGCGGTGCGACCCGTCGTGGGGTCCATGCGCATGTCGAGCGGCGCGTCCTGCGCGTAGGCGAACCCGCGCTCGGCCTCATCGAGCTGCAGCGACGAGACGCCGAGGTCCATGAGCACGCCGTGCGCGGCCGGGAGGCCGAGCCGCGCCAGCACGTCGCGGATCTCGTCGTACACCGCGTGCACGCCCGTGAACCGGTCGCCGAACGGCGCCAGCCGGCGCCCCGCCAGCTCGAGCGCCTGCGGGTCGCGGTCCAGACCGACGACGCGCACGTGGGGGAACGCCCGCAGGACGCCCTCCGTGTGGCCGCCCATGCCGAGCGTCGAGTCCACCATCACGGGCGCGTCGACCTCGAACGCCGGCGCGAGCAGGTCGAGGCACCGCTGCAGGAGCACGGGGGTGTGCCGCGCGGCGGCGTCGATCTTGTCCACTCCGGCTCCTTCCTCTGCCGTGCCGCGCCCGCGTGGTCCGCGGGCGTCGTGTGGTGCGTGGTTGGTGGTCGGGCGGCCCCTCCGCCGTCCGACCAGATCCCCCACCGACCCTGCGACGCCGGGGAAGTGCGTCGCAGCGACGGGAGGAGGTCTCGCCGTACGGCCTTGCGGGCCTGTGGTGCGTGGTGCGTGGTGCATGTCGTGCGTGGTGCGTGTCGTGCGTCAGAACGGTCCGTTCGGGAAGACCTCCTCCGCGGTGTCGGCGTAGCCCGCCTCCTGCTCGGCGAGGTAGGTCTCCCAGGCCGCGAGGTCCCAGATCTCGACGCGCGTGCCGGCGCCGATCACGGCGACGTCGCGGTCGAGGCCGGCGTACTTGCGCAGCATCGGCGGGATCGAGACGCGGCCCTGCTTGTCCGGCAGCTCGTCGCTCGCCCCCGACAGGAAGACGCGCAGGTAGTCGCGCGCCTGCTTGCTCGTGACGGGCGCCTGACGGAGCTGGTCGTGCATGACGCGGAACTCGTCCAACGGCAGCAGGAAGAGGCAGCGCTCCTGGCCGCGCGTCATGACGAGGCCGGGCGCGAGCTGCGCACGGAACTTCGCGGGGAGGATCAGCCGGCCCTTCTCGTCGAGACGCGGCGTGTAGGTGCCCAGGAACGGCGCGAGCGAACCGAGCAGGCCCGAGGACGGCTCGAGTGCCATGCCCGCCTCCCCGCTCTTCACCCGGGCTCGGCCTCCCCGCCTCACCACGTGCCTCCACGGTACTCCACTTCCCTCCACCAGCACCGGTCAAGAGCCGTCTTTCACCCGTCTGAGCGAGCGTCGATGCACGTCAGCACCGGTGGAGCGGAGTGGAGGGAGCCGTGCGAGACCCGGGGCTGTCACCGCGTGTCGTGACCTCGGTACGGTTCGAACCGGACACGTGTCCGCCTCGTGGAGTGCGCGGGAGGCCCGGCGCGTTGATCCGGTGGAGCGAAGTGGAGAGCCGGTATCCATGTGGCACCCCCGGGCGCCCCGTAGGCTCGGACCAGATCGCCAAAGGAGGCGTCATGCTGCAGGCAGTACCGTCGTCGAACGAGCTCGACGACGTCGTCCAGACCGCGGGCCGGATGCGGGCCGGCATCGAGAGCGTCGTCACGGGCAGGCCCGAGCTGGTGCGCGTGACGCTCGCCGTCCTGCTCGCCGAGGGGCACCTGCTGCTCGAGGACGTGCCGGGCGTCGGCAAGACCACCCTCGCCAAGGCGCTCGCCAGGTCGATCGACTGCACGGTCGGCCGCATCCAGTTCACGCCGGACCTGCTGCCCAGCGACCTCACCGGGGTCAACATCTTCCGCAGCCAGACGCACGAGTTCGAGTTCCGGCCGGGCCCGGTGTTCGCGCACGTCGTGATCGGCGACGAGATCAACCGCGCCTCGCCGAAGACGCAGTCGGCGCTGCTCGAGTGCATGCAGGAGGCGCAGGCGACGGTCGACGGCCACAGCTACCCGCTGCCGCGGCCCTTCCTCGTCGTCGCGACGCAGAACCCGGTGGAGATGGAGGGCACGTACCCGCTGCCCGAGGCGCAGCGCGACCGGTTCATGGCGCGCCTGACCGTCGGCTACCCGAGCGTCGAGGCGGAGCTCGAGATGCTCGAGATCCAGGAGTCCGCCGACCCGCTCGACCGGCTCTCCCCCGTGACCGACGCCGCGCACGTCGCGCACCTGATCGACACCACGCGCCGGCTGTACGCCGCGCCCGCCGTCAAGCAGTACGTCGTGGACCTCGTCGGCGCGAGCCGCGCGGACCACGGCCTGCGCCTCGGGGCGTCGCCGCGCGCCGCCATCCAGCTGCTGCGCGCCGCGAAGTCCCTCGCCGCGATGGACGGCCGCGACCACGTGCTGCCCGACGACGTGCAGCTCCTCGCCGTGCCCGTGCTCGCACACCGCCTGCTGCCGAGCACGGAGTCGCGCCTCTCGGGGCGCACGACCGACGCGATCGTCGCGGACATCGTCGACCGGATCCCGCTGCCCGCCTCCGCCGCAGCGCGCGGTCGGCGGGCGATCGGCTGATGCGGCTGCGTCCGACCAGGCGCGGCTGGGGTCTGCTCGTCGCGGGCGTCGTGCTGCTCCAGGTCGGCATCGGGCTCGGCGCGGTGGACCTCGTGCGGTTCGCGACGCTGCTGCTCGTGCTCGTGGTCGGCGCGGGCGTCGTGCTCGCGCTCACGAGCCGGCGGCGCGACCAGCTCGAGGTCGTGCGCTCGTCGGCGCCGAACCCGGTCCACGCGGGCGAGCAGGCCAACGTCGAGGTCACCATCTCCGCGCTGAGCATGAGCGGCCGCCTGCAGCTCGCGGGGCTCAAGTTCGCGGAGCAGGCCGCGACCGAGCTGTCGGGCGGCCGGCCGCTGCGCGCGCGCGTCACGCGCGGCCAGCGCGCCGTCACCGTCGCGTACCAGGTCCAGCCCGGGCGCCGCGGCCGGTGGCCGCTCGGCCCGCTGGTCGTGACGCGCTCCGACCCGTTCGGCGTCGCGCGGACCACCGCGACGCTCGGCACGAGCGCGGAGGTCGCCGTCTGGCCGGCCGTCGTGCCGCTGCCGACGCCGAGCGACGTGCTCGTCGGCGAGCCCGACCGGGTCGCGCTCGGCGCCCGGACGCCGTCCACCGACGACTCCCAGCTGCGCGACTACCGCGAGGGCGACGACCTGCGCCGCGTGCACTGGACCAGCAGCGCGCGCCGCGGCACCCTCATGGTCCGCTCCGACGAGCGCGCCGGCATGCGACCCGTCTCCGTGCTGCTCGACCTTCCCGTGCGCGCGTCGAGCCTCGAGTGGACGATCTCGCTCGCGGCCTCGATGGCGCTCGCGATGCTCGACGGCGGCCACCCGGTGCGGCTCGTCGGCGGCGCGCCCGCGCACGACGTGCCGGACAGCCCCGACGCCGGGCCGTACCCGCTCGCGTTCGTGCACAACCGGCTCGGCCCCACGGCGCGTGCCGCCATCCTCGACCGCACCATCGACCTCGAGGGTCCGCGCAGCGGAGCGGAGGGCGAGGCGGAGCTCGTCGCCGGCGCGCACCTGCTCGAGACGACGCAGGCGGGCGGCGAGATCGTCCTCGCGGTGGTCGGGCCGCTCGGCGCGCAGGCACGCGCGTCGCTGGCCCACATCGCCGACGACGCCCAGGCGTGGGCGGTCGTCCGCGCCGACGGACCCTCACCCGCGCACGAGCGCGAGGCCGAGCACACCATCAACGCGCTGCGCCGCGCCGGCTGGCGGGCCTGCGGCGTGACGCCCGGGGAGCCGATCGTGGACTGCTGGCTGCGACTGCTGGGGAGCGCGCGATGAACGCCGTCGCCGTGCACATCCCGCGCGGGCCGCGCGCCCTGCTGGCGACCGCCCTCGTGGCGGTCGGCACGTGCACCAGCGTCCTCGCGCTGAAGGGCCTGATCCAGCCCGGGCCGTGGCTCGCCGCGAGCTGGTTGTCCGTCATCCTCGTCGCCGCCGTGGTCGCGGGCGTCCGCTCCGTCGCCCGCACCTCGTGGATGCCGAGCCTCGTCGGGGTCGTCGTGGCCGTGTGCGGGCTCCTGATCCGGTACGGCGCGCCGCCGGGACGCATCCAGGTGCTGCCCGACCTGGGCTCGCTGCGGCGGACCGTCGCGGCGGCGCACGAGGGCACCGTCGTCATCAACGCCTCGCTCGTGCCGATGCCGTCCGTCCGGCCGGCAGAGCTGCTCGTGGTCATCGGCGCGGTCGCGGTCTTCCTGCTCGCGGACGCGCTGGCCGTCGCGCTCGGCGTCCCCGCGCTGGCCGGCCTCGCGTACGCCACGCTCTGGGTCCCGGCCATCGTGCTGGGCTTCCCGGCGAGCGGATGGCCGCTCGCTCTGACCGCGCTCGCCTACCTGCTGCTGCTCGCCCTCAGCGTCTCGCCCACGTCGGCCGCGCTCGCGTCCGACCGGACCCGGCGCGTGTCGGTCGCCGCGAGCGCCGCCGTCGGCGTGGTCGTCGTGACGCTCGTCGTCGGTCCGGCCGTCGCGGCGTTCCCCGGGTGGGCGTCGGTCGCGCTGCCGGACCTCGGCTCCGGACCCGTCGGCCCGATGCGCCTCTCGGACGACCTCGACCTCCGCGAGAGCCTCGGACAGCGCTCGCAGCAGCGCGTGCTCACGTACACCGTGACCGACCCGAAGGCCGCGAAGAAGGACGACGCGAGCCCCGCGGGAACCCCGATCCCGCGCGGAGCCACCGCCTCCCCGACGTCGACGCCCACGAGCACCGCCGCCGTCGGTCCGTCCGTCTCCGCACAGGCCGTCGGGCCCCTCCGGGCGTTCACCCTGACGACGTTCGACGGCCGGCAGTGGTCGCCGCCGGACAACACCGCGCCCTCGACCCGGACGGCGCCGGGCGCGATCCTCTCCCCCGACGCCCACATCGCCGGCACGGCGCCCGACGCGACGCGCGGCACGATCGCCGACGTCTCGCTGACCGTCAACGCGCTGCGCGACCGGCACCTGCCGATCTCGACGTTCCCGCGCGCGCTCGACGCCGACGGTCCATGGCGCTACGCGGCCTCGACCGACACCGTCACCGGTGCGCGCGCGACGTCCGACGGGATGAAGTACGGCATGGTCGTCGAGATCCCGAGCCTCACGGCGGCCGAGCTGAAGAGCGCGTCGATCGGCGACCCCGGGGACGACGGCGCGAGCCTGGCCGTGCCGCCGAGCTCGCACGCCGACGACATCGCGGCGAAGGCGCACGAGGTCACCTCGACCGCGACGACGCCGTACGAGCAGGCGCTCGAGCTCCAGACGTACTTCCGGTCGACGCAGAACTTCACGTACGACACGAAGGTCGCGCCCGCCCGCACGGACGACGCCGTGTGGGACTTCCTGCAGAGCCGCAAGGGCTACTGCGTCCAGTTCGCGACCTCGATGGTCATCATGGCTCGCGACCTCGGCATCCCCGCCCGGCTCGCGGTCGGCTTCCTGCCCGGCCAGTCCACCGGGGACGGCAAGACGTACGCCGTGACGGGGCACGACTCGCACGCGTGGCCCGAGCTCTACTTCGCGGGTCACGGCTGGGTGCGGTTCGAGCCGACGCCCGCGGTCCAGACCGGTTCACCGCCGGTGTGGAGCGACCCGCTCGCCGGTGGCCAGGGCGGCACGAGCCGTCCCGACAACCAGGTCCCCCACGGCGGCCAGGCGAGCGGCGGACCCGAGGCGACGTCGAACGAGACGACGACGACGCCCACGGTGCAGGCCGAGAAGTCGCCGTGGCTCGCGGTCGTCGTCACGACCGTGGGCGTGCTGCTGATCGCGATCCTCGTGGCGGTGCTGGTGGTGCGCCGGCAGGTGCGTCGCGGACCCGTGCTGACCCCGGAGCTCGCGTGGGCGCGCGCCCGGCGACGCCTCGCCGCGCTCGACGTGGTGTGGGCCGACTCGGACACGCCGCGCGTGGCTGCGGCGGGCGTGCGGCGTCAGGTCGAGGAGCTGTCGGGGCAGCCGCTCGGCGACACCGCGGACGCCGCCCTCGCCTCGCTGGCGCGGACGGTCGAACGCGAGCGGTACGCGCCGCAGCGGCCGGAGGTCGACGCGGCGACGCTCGACCGGTGGGTCGGGGAGCTCGAGAGCGGGGCGCGCGAGGCGCTCAGCGACCGGACTCGCCGCGCCGCCGTTCCCAGCGGTCCTCGAGCCGGCTCATGAAGCCGTGCTTCGCGGGCTTCGCGGGCCGCGCCGGACGGGGCTGACGCACCGCGCCGTCCTCCTGGACGACGCCCTGCGGCCCCGAGCGGCGGCCGCGGTGCGGGTCGGCGAACGCGAACGCCACCGCGGCGAACATGACGACGAAGCCGACGACGCCGAGCCAGGCGCGGCCGCCCGCAGCGCCGAGCACCAGCAGGAGCAGTCCGAGCGCGGCGCCGACACCGGCGATCACGTAGCGGCCGAAGGGCCGCCGTCCGCGCTGGGTGAGCGTGTTCGCGAGCCGGGGGTCGTCAGACGTCAGCTGACGTTCCATCTGCTCGAGGACGCGCTGCTCGTACTCCGAGAGAGGCATCACGACCCCCGTCACTACCTTGTGGAACCATCGTCGGGTTCAGGATAGATCGGCTGGAACGAAGGTGGTAGTCGAGCGCGTGGCGGCCGCGGTCGGTTCCGTCGAGCCGGGCCGGATCGCGGCCCGGCCGAACTTCGCGCGCACCTCGTCCATCGCCTTCTCGGCCTCGCGACGAGTGGCCACCGGTGCGTCGACGGCCTCGTCGAGCGTCGGCTGGTGCACTGCCGCGGACGCGTCGTCGAGCCCCTCGGCGCGCACGCCGATCAGCCGGACCGGCAGCCCGCGCAGGTCCACGCCGGCGAGCAGGTCGCGCGCGGCCAGGTAGATCTCCCGCGCGACATCGGTCGGCGTGGTGAGCGTGCGCGAGCGGCTGAGCGTTCGGAAGTCGGCGGTGCGAACCTTGATGCTCACGGTGCGCGCGACGAGCCGACGCTCGCGGAGCCGCGCGGCACACCGGTCCGCGAGCTCGAGCGCCTTGGCCTCGACGACGGCGGGGTCCGCGACGTCGACGACGAACGTCTCCTCCGCGCCGATCGACTTCTCGTCGCGCCGCGGCTCGACGGGCCGTGGGTCACGGCCCCACGCGAGATCGAACAGGTGCTTGCCGGCCACCTTGCCGACCGCCCGCTGCACCGTGGCGACGTCGCTGTCCGCCAGCTCCGCGACGGTGCGGATGCCCCAGCGCGCCAGCGATGCCTCCGTGCGCTCTCCGACCCCCCACAACGCACCGACGGGCAGGACGCGGAGGAAGTCGATCGTCGCGGCACGCGGGACGAGCAGCAGTCCGTCGGGCTTCGCGTGGCCGGACGCCAGCTTGGCCACGAACTTGTTCGCCGCGATCCCGACCGAGCACGTGATGCCGAACCGCTCGCGCACCTGGCGCCGGATGGCCTCGCCGATGACCGTGGGTGGGCCGAGCCGCCGGCGCGCGCCCGCGACGTCGAGGAACGCCTCGTCGACGCTCACCTGCTCGACGAGAGCGGTGACGTCGCCGAGAACGGCCATCACGCCCTTCGACACCTCGCGGTACGTCGCGTGGTCCGGCGGCACGACGACCGCCTGCGGACACAGCCGGAGCGCCGCGGCCATCGGCATGGCCGAGTGCACGCCGAACGCGCGCGCCTCGTAGGTCGCCGCGAGCACGACGCCGCGCTGGGCACCGCCCACGATCACCGGCAGGCCGCGCAGCTGAGGGCGCCGGGCGAGCTCGACGGACGCGAAGAACGCGTCCATGTCGACATGGAGGATCGAGCAGCCGTCCTCCTCGGTGCCCCAGCTCCGACGAGCGAGCTCCGAGCGTGGCCCGCGGCTCATGACGCGCGGACGGCGAGCATGCGCGGCGTGCGCGCGGCGTGCTCGTGGGGCGCCTCGACCGCGTCGCGCACGGCGTCGACGAAGTCCTCGGCGTCACACAGCGCCTGCTCGGCGCGCTCGGCCGTCACGGCGTCGAAGCGGCCGGCCTCGACGGCCGAGCGCAGACGCGCCGCGTCGGCGAAGTGCTGGGCCCAGCGTGACAGCTCCGGTGCGACCGCCTCGACCATCCCCCAGACCGACCGCGGCGTCCGGCGACCGGATGGCCGCCCACGCGAGGCGACGAGCGCGGCACCCGCGCGCAGCGCGGCGAGGTGGGCGTGCGAGAACTGCTCCCACGGCTCGGACGAGTACTGCGCGGCCAGGAGCTCGGAGTCCGCCCGCACGAGGAGGTCGGTCGACCGACGCGTCGGCGCGTCGGCGGCGGCGTGCGTCGCGTGCTGCGTCATGACTGCCTCCTTCGTGTCCGACCAGTATCGAACGTCTGTTCGATCCGCGTCAAGTGCTCTCGGCCCGCCGTACGGTGGGGCGCGTGCCAGGACGCAGCCGACCAGCCCGGCAGGGCTCAGCCTCCCACCGCGCACCGACACGCCGGCCGGCCGCGGGACCGTGGCCCACCGGACCCGTCGCGATCCCGACAGGCACGGTCGAGCTCGTGCGTGACCCCGACGACCCTGACGGCGTGACCGTCGTGGTCAACGGCGTGCCGAGCTCGTTCCTCGACCTGTCCGACCCGGCGCGTCTCGACTTCGAGTACATGCAGCAGATGGCCGCGTTCGTCGACCGCGTCGCACCGCGGGGCGAGCCCGTCGACGTCGTGCACCTCGGTGCCGCGGGGTGCGCGCTCGCGCGCGCGTTCGACGCCTCCCGGCCCGGTTCGCACCAGCTCGCCGTCGAGCTCGACACCGCGCTCGCCGAGCTCGTGCGTCGCTGGTTCGACCTGCCGCGCTCCCCCGCCCTGCGCATCCGGGCGGGCGACGCGCGTGCGGAGCTGACCAGGCTGGCGAGCGCGTCGGCGGACGTCGTCGTCCGCGACGTGTTCGCCGGCGACCGGACGCCCGGTCACGTCTGCACGCGCGAGATGGTCGAGCAGGTGGCGCGCGTGCTGCGTCCGGACGGCCTCTACCTCGTCAACTGCGCCGACCGGCCCCCGCTCACGCTCGCGCGCGCCGAGGCCGCCACGCTCGCCGACGTGTTCTCCGACGTGGCGGTCGTCGCCGAGCCGGCGCTGCTGCGGGGACGCGGTTACGGCAACGTGGTGCTCGCGGCGACCGACCGGACGGACCTGCTCGACGATGCGGGGCTCGAGCGCACCATCCGGAACCTGCCGGCGCCCGCGCGGCTCCTGCACGGGGACGAGGCGCGAGCATTCCGCGCCGGCGGCACCGTGCTGCGCGACCCGGCCCCCCCGCCCGACGCCGCGGCCTGACGCGACCGCCGCGAGGGCCGGGCGTCCAGCAGAGCCGCGCGCGTAGCGGAGCCGCACGCCCGAAGCGGTGAGGCCGCACCCCTGCTCGGGGCGCGGCCACGAAGCAGCAGGGCCGCACCCCTGGTCGGGGTGCGGCCCTGCGGGCAGATCGTCAGACGATCAGAGCGGGCGGACGTGCTCCGCCTGCGGGCCCTTCTGGCCCTGCGTGATCTCGAACTCGACGCGCTGGCCCTCCTCGAGGCTCCGGTAGCCCTGCGAGTCGATCGCGGAGTAGTGCACGAAGACGTCCGCGCCGCCGCCGTCCTGGGCGATGAAGCCATAGCCCTTCTCGGCGTTGAACCACTTGACAGCACCCTGTGCCATGTCCCTGTTTCCTTCTGTTCCATCCGGTGACGGCGTCGAGCACTGTGCTCGCACCGTGCCGCAATGCCTCACGTCCTGCACCGGGCGGCCCAGCCGGGACGGCTGGCGGGTACCGCGGAAGCGGCCCCGGTCAAGCGAGTACGTCACTGCAACGACGGCATCCTCGCACGTGGCTGTGGGGCGCGCCACGCTTTCGCGCACGGCGGAGGCCGTGTCCGGACAACGATCCGGTAAAGGTCACGTCACGCGACGGTCGCGGTCAGGAGTCGCCGTCGTCCGTCTGCTCGGCCAGGAACCGCTCGAACTCCGCGCCCAGCTCGTCCGCGGTCGGCAGCTCCGTCGCGCTCGCGAGCAGGCTGGTGCGCCCGATGTTCCGCGAGAACGCGTCGTACTGCTCCTCGAGCGCGTGCACCACGGCGGCGACCTCGGTCGAGCCCGCGACCTGGCGCTCGATCTCCTCGAGCGCGTCGTCCGCGGCGGAGCCGAGCGCCGCGACCCGCAGGTCGAGGCCCGTCAGCCGCTCGACGTTGGCGAGCCCCGCGACCGCCGCCTGCGGGAACGCCGACTGCGCCAGGTAGTGCGGCACGTGCACCGCGAACGACGCCGCGTCGTGGCCGGACTGCCCCAGCCGCAGCTCGAGGAGCGCGCTCGCGCTCGCCGGGACCTGGACCGTGCCGAACCATGACGGGTGGTCCGCCACCAGCTCGGGCCGCGTCGCGGAGGCCGTCACCGAGATCGGCCGCGTGTGCGGCACGCCCATCGGGATGCCGTGCAGCCCGACCGTCAGCGGCACGTCGAACCGCTCGACGATCTGGCGCACCGCGGCGACGTACCGCTCCCACTGCACGTCCGGCTCGACGCCGTGCAGCAGCAGGAACGGCAGCCCCGTGGCGTCCTCGACGAGGTCCACCGCGAGCTCGGGGTCGCCGTACTCGGTCCAGCCGGTGCGGTCGAACGTCATCGTGGGCCGACGCGAGCGGTAGTCGAGCAGCTGGTCGGCGTCGAACGTCGCGAGCCGCGCCGCGGGGAGCTCCTCGAGCAGGTGGCCCGCGGCGAGCTGGCCCGCGTTGCCCGCGTCGACGAAGCCGCGCACCGCGTGGACGAGCACCGGGCCGCGGCCCTCAGCCGTCCGCTCGGCGAGCTGCGCAGCGGTCTGCTCGTCGACCTCGTAGATGTCGCTCGGGTTGAGCATCGATCGTCCGACCCCTCGTCGTCGCCTCGGCCCGCACGGGCCCCTCTGCGTCCTGCAACGCGGCGGCAGCGCCCGCTCTTCCCGGCCTCAGCGCGCGGGCAGCCGGACGACCTCGACGAAGAAGTCGTCGATCTGCCGCACCACGTTGATGAACGCGTCGAAGTCGACGGGCTTCGTCACGTAGGCGTTGGCGTGCAGCGCGTAGCTGCGCACCACGTCCTCCTCGGCCTCCGAGGTCGTGAGCACGACCACCGGGATCGAGCGCAGGTCGGCGTCGGCCTTGAGAGCGGCGAGCACCTCGCGGCCGTCCATGCGCGGCAGGTTGAGGTCGAGCAGGATGAGGTCCGGGGTCGGTGCGTCGACGAACTCGCCCTCCTTGCGGAGGAACTCCATCGCGGTGACGCCGTCGGGCACGACCGCGAGCCGGTTGTTCAGCTTGTTGTCCTCGAACGCCTCGCGCGTCATGAGCACGTCGCCCGGGTCGTCCTCGACGAGCAGCACGTCGATGATCTTGCGGTCGTTCGGCACTGGTGGCCTCCGTGTCCGGGCCCTTGCGGGCGGCGTCAGTCGTCCTCGGCGGGCAGGGTCCAGCGGATGCTGGTGCCCTCGACGGTGTCGTCGGCGATCCAGATCCGGCCGCCGTGGAACTCGATGATCTTCTTGCAGAGCGCCAGTCCGATGCCGGTGCCGTCGTACACGTCCTTGGGGTGCAGCCGCTGGAAGATCACGAAGACGCGTTCCGCGTACTGCGGGTCGATACCGATGCCGTTGTCCCGACACTCGAGCTCCCAGGAGTCTGCCACCCGCCGCGCGCTCAGATGGACGCGAGGGGCACGCGTCGGGTCCCGGAACTTCACGGCGTTGCCGACGAGGTTCTGGAACAGCTGGTCGAGCAGCGCCGCCTCGCCGCGCACCGTGGGCAGCGGGTCGTGGGTGACGACGGCACCCGCCTCGGTGATCGACTCCTCGAGGTTGTCGAGCGCGTGCGCGAGCGACTGCTCGAGGTCGACGTCCGTGACCTCGCCGCCCACCCGGCCCACGCGGGAGAAGCCGAGCAGGTCCTGGATCAGGCGCTGCATGCGCTTCGCGCCGTCGACCGCGAACGCGACGTACTGCTGACCGCGCTCGTCGAGCTCGTCGCCGTACCGCTTGGCGAGGAGCTGCGTGAAGCTCGCGACCTTCCGCAGCGGCTCCTGGAGGTCGTGCGACGCGACGTACGCGAACTGCTCGAGGTCGCGGTTCGACCGACGCAGCTCCTCCGCCTGGTCCGCGAGGCGGTCGTGCGCGGCCTCGATCTCGGCCCGCGACGCCTCGACGAGCCGGACCTGCGCGTGCAGCGTGCCGCGCATGCGCTCCACGTCCGTGCCGAGCGCGCGGATCTCGCCGGGCCCGGTCGGCACCACGGGGTGCGCGAGGTCGCCGTCCGCGACCTGCTGCGCGTCGAGGGCGAGTCGGTCGAGCGGCTCGAGGACCCACCGCTTCAGCGCGACCCACAGGACCACGCCCACCGCGAGGGCCGCCAGCACGAGGACCGCGACGATCGCCGAGGCCACGCGCGTCCACAGGTGGAGCTCCGACTTCGCCGCGTCCCGCGCGTCGTCGAGCTGGGCGAGGTACGCGTTCGCCGCCGCGCGCGCGTCGTCGAACAGCTTCTTGCCGCCCTCGACCTGGTCGGTCGTCACCGACTGACGGCCCTGGGAGGCCACCTGCGCGATGAGAGGGCGCGCGAACTCGTCCTGCCACCGTTGCGCCGCGGTGTCGGCCGCGCGTGCGACCTGGCCGAGGCTCGCGTCACCGCTGACCTTGGCGAGCTCGTCCGCGACCGAGGCGAACGACGTCCTGGACGCGACCGAGCGGTTCCACGGCTCGAGCGTGACGTCGTCGCCCGTGAGCGCGTAGCCACGCACGCCGGTCTCCGCGTCGACGAGCTGGAGGTAGACGTCGTTCGCCGTCGTGATCGCGCCGAAGTACGTGTCGGTCACGGCCGTCTGCCGGTCGACGAGCCGCGCGAACACGGCCGCGGTGAGCACCAGGATCAGGCCCAGCACCACGGCACACGCCACGAGGAGCGAGCGCAGGCGACGCCGCAGGGTGGCGGCGCCGCGCGTCGAGGTCGGCGCGAGGCTCATCCGCCCCACCCCACGAGCACGACGGCCGCGTCGTCGACGAGATCGCCGCCGTGGATCTCGCGTACGCGCGCCAGCACGCGGTGCACGAGGTCCGTCCCGTCCTGGGCGGCCGCCTGGTCGTCGGACGACGTCGTCACGGCCGGCTCCGTGGCTCGCTGCACCTCGTCGACCACCGCGCACAGGCCGGCCTTGCCGAGCCGCTCCCGTCCGTCGCCGATCGTCGCCTCGAGCAGGCCGTCCGTGTAGAGCAGGACGCGCCAGCGCGGCCCGAGGTGCAGCCTCGCCGGCTCCCACCCGCCCGTGACCGGGATCCCGAGTGCGCGGCCGCGGTGGCCGGTCGGCAGCAGCTCGGCGCTCGGGTCGAGCAGGAACGGCACGGGGTGACCCGCGAGGTAGAGGTCGGCGGACTCGCGGTCGGGCGCCACGGCGAGCATCGCCGCCGTCGTGAACACCTCCGGGCGGTGCCGCTCGGACGCGAGGACCCGCTCGAGCAGCCCGAAGATCTCGCCCGCGGGCGTCCCCGCGATCACGAGCGTGCGCCACGCGGTGCGCAGCGTCGCACCGAGCGCCGCCTCGTCCGGCCCGTGGCCGCAGACGTCCCCGACGAGCGCGAGGACGGTGCCGTCGGGCCGTTCGACCACGTCGTAGAAGTCGCCGCCCAGCAGGCCGTCGCGCCCGGCGCGGTAGCCGACGCGCACGTCCAGGCCCGCGTCGGAGACCATCGGCTTCGGCAGCAGGGCACGCTCGAGGCGGTTCGTCTCCTCCGCGCGCACGAGGCTGCGGTACAGCTCACGGTCCGTGAGGTCCAGGCGGCGGCGCTGGATCGCGTAGCGGACCGAGCGGCCGAGCGTCTCCCCGTCGACCTCGCCCTTGACCAGGTAGTCCTGCGCGCCGGCGGCGAGAGCGCGTAGGCCCACCTCCGTGCCGGCGAGCCCCGTGAGGACGACGACGGCGGGTGCGCCGGCGGCGAGGAGCCGCTCGAGCGCCGGCAGGCCGACCGCGTCCGGCAGGCCGAGGTCGAGCAGGACGCAGTCGACGTCGAGCCGCGCGACCGCCTCGTCGAGCGTGCGCACCCAGTCGAGGTCCACCGTCAGCCCGGCGTCCTCGAGGTGCTCGCGCACGAGCAGCGCGTCACCGTCGTCGTCCTCGACGAGCAGCAGCCGGATGGCGTCGTCACGCAGGGGGTCCCGTCGACCGGGCGCCGAGGCGTGCCCTGGGGCGGTGGCGTGAGTCACGAGCTCCTTCGTCCTGCGCGGCGGAGGGGGGACGCGCGCTACCGAAGCGTAGGTGCGACAGGCGCTCACGGCCGCCCGGCGGCTGTCAGCCACTCGGACGGACGTGTGCCGGCGCCCCGCCGGAGGCGGATAATGGACGGCCGCTCGGCACGCCGGGCGGGTGCCGTGCACTGCGCAGGCGCCCGCCACGGAGGGCCCGAGCGCTCGGCACCAGACGTCGTCGGACGGGAGAACGCGCAGGTGACAGGCATCGACGCGGAGCTGGCCGACGAGCAGCACGTCGTGGACCGGCTCTACGGCCGGCTCGACGACCTGCGGGCGGAGACCCGGTCGCGGCTGGCGGACGTCCGGCGTCAGGGCCCCAGCGGGTCGCCCCAGAACCGCAGCGAGCGCGACGCGTTCGCCACGTTGTACGAGAACCGCGTCGCGCAGCTCGAGGCGGTGGAGGAGCGGCTCGTGTTCGGGCGGCTCGACCTGACCGACGGCTCGCGGCGGTACATCGGCCGGCTCGGGCTGACGGACGAGGAGCGCACGTCGCTGCTCACCGACTGGCGCGCGCCGGCCGCGCAGGCGTTCTACCGGGCGACCGCGGCCCACCCCGACGACGTCGTGCGTCGCCGCCACGTCGTGACGCGCGGCCGCACCGTGACCGGCGTCGAGGACGAGCTCCTGGACCTGGACTCGGCGACCGACGTCGGCATGCTGACCGGCGAGGGCGCTCTGCTCGCCACGCTCGCCGAGGGCCGCACGGGTCGCATGGGCGACATCGTCGCGACCATCCAGGCGGAGCAGGACGCGATCATCCGGTCCGAGCTCGGCGGGGCCCTCGTCGTCCAGGGCGGTCCCGGCACCGGGAAGACCGCCGTGGCGCTGCACCGCGCCGCCTACCTGCTGTACGCGCACCGCCGCACGCTCGAGCGCTCGGGCGTGCTGCTCGTCGGCCCGTCACGCACCTTCCTGCGGTACATCGACCAGGTGCTGCCCTCCCTCGGCGAGACCGGGGTCGTGACCTCGACCGTCGCGGAGCTCGTGCCCGGCGTCGAGGCGATCGGGAGCGAGCCGGACGAGGTCGCCGAGATCAAGGGCCGCGCGCTCTGGGCCGACCTGATCGCCCGCGCGGTGCGCCAGCGCGAGCGCGTGCCGGCCGAGCCGGTCCGGGTGCGTGTCGACGGTCGCACGGTCGTGGTCCGCCCCGGCGACGTCGCGTCCGCGATCGCCCGCGCGCGCCGCAACCACCGGCCGCACAACCTGGCGCGCGTCGCGTTCGTGCGCGACATGCTCGGCCGGCTCGCGGAGCAGTACGTGCGCCAGCTCGCGTTCGACGTGCCGCCCGACGAGCGCGGCGAGATCGTCGAGGACCTGCGCTCGCACCGCGACATCCGCGTCGCGCTGAACCTCGCGTGGATGCCGCTGACGCCGCAGAAGCTGCTCGCCGACCTCTACGCGAAGCCGTGGCGCCTCGAGGCGGCGGCGCCCGACCTGACGCCGCGCGAGCGCGAGCTGCTCCGGCGTGACCCCGACGCGCCGTTCACCCCCGCCGACGTCCCGCTGCTCGACGAGGCGGCCGAGCTGCTCGGCGAGGACGACCAGGCCCAGCGTGCCCAGGCCAAGGCCGACGCCGACCGCCGCGCGAGCGAGCTCGAGTACGCGCGGCAGGTGCTCCAGCAGACGGGCAGCGCGCCGTACGTCTCGGCCGAGATGCTCGCCGACCGCTTCGCGGGCACCGGCCCCACCCTGACGACCGCCGAGCGCGCCGCGTCGGACCGCACGTGGACCTACGGGCACGTGGTGGTCGACGAGGCCCAGGAGCTCTCCCCCATGGCGTGGCGCGCACTGCTCCGGCGCGTCCCGACGCGGTCGCTCACGATCGTCGGCGACGTCGCGCAGACGACGGCGTCCGCCGGTGCGCGCAGCTGGCGCGCGCAGCTCGACCCGCTGCTCCGCTCGTCATGGCGCCTCGCGGAGCTGACCGTCAACTACCGGACGCCCGCGACGGTGGCCGAGACCGCGCGCCGTGTCGCGGTCGCGGCAGGGCTGCCCGTCAGCCCGCTGACGTCCGCGCGCGACGTGCCGGACGCGCTCGTCACCGAGCGTGTCCCCGCGGACGCGGTGGTCGCCGCGGCCGTGCGGCGCGCCTCGAAGGCCGTGGACGAGGTCCGCGACGAGTCCGGTGCGGGGCGCGTCGCGGTGATCGCGGTGCGGGCGTCGCTCGACGCGATCGACGCCGCGCTGCGCGAGGACGGGCTCGTCGCCGCGCGCGCCGGTACCGGGGTCGTCGACCTCGACGCGTCCCTGGTGCTCCTCGCGCCCGACGAGGCGAAGGGCCTCGAGTTCGACGCCGTCGTCCTGCTCGAGCCGGCCGACGTGCTGGCCGGCGGAGCGGGCGACCTCTACGTCGCGATGACGCGTCCGACGCACGCGCTGCACGTGCTGCACGCCGCGCCGCTGCCGGACGGGTGGGCCGCCTGATGGCGGTCCCGGCGCTCGGCTTCGGCGTGATCCCGCGCGATCCGCGGCCCTCGCACACCGAGACGGCTGTCCGTAGGACGGACCTCCCGACAAGTCGCTTGCCGTGGGGCGCACCATAGGGACGTGCCCAAGGCCCTTCTGCTCGAGAACCTCCATCCCCAGGCCCGCTCGATCCTCGAGGCGGCCGGGTTCGACGTGACGACCCGCACCGGGGCGCTCGACGAGTCCGAGCTGATCGAGGCGCTCGAGGGCGTGCACCTGCTCGGCATCCGGTCCAAGACCCAGGTGACGCAGACGGTGCTCGAGAACGCGCCCGACCTCGTCTCTGTCGGCGCGTACTGCATCGGGACCAACCAGATCGACCTCGCCGGCGCCGCGCACCGCGGCATCGCGACGTTCAACGCGCCGTTCTCGAACACGCGGTCCGTCGTCGAGGTCGCGATCGCCGACATCATCTCGCTGACGCGACGCCTGACCGTGTTCAACGCCGAGATGCACGACGGCATCTGGAACAAGTCGGCGACGGGTGCGCACGAGGTGCGCGGCCGGACGCTGGGCATCATCGGCTACGGCAACATCGGCACCCAGCTCTCGGTGCTCGCCGAGAACCTCGGCATGCGCGTCGTGTTCTACGACACCGCCGAGAAGCTCGCGCTCGGCAACGCGCGCCGCATGGACACGCTCGACGAGCTGCTCGAGACGGCGGACGTCGTCACGCTGCACGTGGACGGCCGCGCGGGCAACGCCGGACTGTTCGGCGCCAAGCAGATCGCGCGCATGAAGCCGGGCGCGATCCTGCTGAACCTCTCGCGCGGGTTCGTGGTCGACCCCGCCTCGGTGCGTGACGCGATCGTGTCCGGCCACCTGTCCGGTGCCGCGATCGACGTCTTCCCGGTCGAGCCGAAGCGCAAGGGCGACCCGTTCGAGTCGGAGCTGCGCGGCCTGCCGAACGTCATCCTCACGCCGCACACCGGCGGCTCGACCGAGGAGGCGCAGGAGGCGATCGGCATCTTCGTGTCGAACAAGGTGCGCGACTACTTCGCCACCGGCTCGACCACGCTCAGCGTGAACCTGCCGAACCTCGCGCTCGACACGACGCCTGGCGTGCACCGCGTCGCCTACCTGCACCGCAACGTGCCGGGGGTGCTGGCCGCGGTCAACGCGACGCTCGCCGAGCACGGCGTGAACATCGAGGGCCAGCTGCTCGCGACGCGCGGCGAGATCGGGTACGTCGTCACCGACGCCGGGTCGCCGGTCGACGAGGCGGCGATCGCGGCGCTCCGGTCGCGGCCCGAGTCGGTCCGTCTGCGCCTGCTCTCCTAGGCGCCGCTCCACCTGTCGTACGACGAAGGCGGCCCCGCTCGTTGCGGGGCCGCCTTCGTGCGTCATCGAGTGGTGCGCGATCGCCCACTCGTCGGGTCGGCGCTCACTCCCCCGCGGGGTCGGGATGCCCGGCCGTCGCGGTCGGCGCACTTCACCGCCCGTGCGGTGTCAGGACGAGCCCGACTTCCGCTGGAAGCGCCGCTGGGCGGGTCCCGTCGTCTCCGACCCGTGCACGTGGCCGGTGTTCGTCGAGCCGTCCGCCGAGCGGTGGCTCGCGCCCTTCTTGCGCTCGAGCGCCTCGCGGAACTTCGCCTTGGCGTCCTCGCTCGGGGCGGTCGACGCCGCAGCATCCTGCTGCTCGGCCATGGGTCCTCCTGTCGTCGTCACCGGGTCGTCCCGCCAGACTGGCGGACCCGCCTGCTGCGTGCCACACGGCACCCTTCCCGACGCCGCCGCCGGGCCTGCTACTCACTCGATCGCAGCGCCCGCCACCGGCGACGGTCGCGGCCCCTCGGACGGCTCAACCGACCGTCGTGCGCTCCTCGCTCGGTTCTGACGATCGCGTCGCGCCCGGCCCCGCACCGGCACCGGGCGGCGCCTGCGCGCCGCCGTCTGCCGCATCACCCGTGCCAGCTGCCAGCCTCGAGCTGTCACTCCCCCCGGACGCGTCGTCGTCGCGGGGGACGCCGTCACCGGCGCCGGGCGCACCCTCCCCGGCGTCGCCGTCCTCGTCCTCCTGGCCGCGCTCGGCGCGGAGCACGGTGATCGCGGCCTCGAAGTCCTCGAGCGACTCGAAGGCTTGGTAGACGCTCGCGAAGCGCAGGTAGGCGACCTCGTCAAGATCGCGCAGCGGACCGAGGATCGCCAGCCCGATCTCATAGGCGTCGATCTCCGCCGAACCGGACGATCTCAGCGTCTCCTCGACGCGCTGAGCGAGGATCGCCAGGTCGTCCTCGCTGACCGGCCGCCCCTGACACGCCTTGCGCACGCCGTTGACGATCTTCTCGCGGCTGAACGGCTCGGTCGCGCCCGAACGCTTGACCACCGAGAGGCTGGCGGTCTCGACGGTGGTGAAGCGCCGGTTGCAGTTCGGGCACTGGCGCCTGCGGCGGATGGACGATCCGTCGTCGGACGTGCGCGAGTCGACGACTCGGGAGTCCGGGTGACGGCAGAACGGACAGTGCACCGCGCGCTCCTTCGAACGTGGCGGGCGGCGCACCATGCACCGCTGGACGACCAACCGACGCTAGGCCACCGTCCGACCACGTGCAAGGACGATCGCCCCCGACGCCCCGCGCGCCGTCAGCCGACGGGCACCACGATGATCTGGCCGGCCATCAGACCTGCGCTCGGAAGGTGGTTGAGCCGCACGAGGCGGTCGACGGTGTCGCGGACGTCGTGCCCCGGCGGGGTGATGCCCGCGGCGATCCGCCACAGGGTCTCGCCCGGCGCGACGACGTGGCGCTGCACCTCCTGAGCCGAGACCGTGCCATCGGCACTCGCCTGGGACGCGAACAGGACGGCGCCGACCCCGAGGGCGAGAGCCAGCAGGAGAAGGACGAGACGACCGCGGAGCGTGAGGCGCAGCGCCGCCGGGCGCGGCTCGCGGCCACCCGCCGTCGGGACGACTCGCGCATCCGCCGCCGCACGCCGCTGCGTCCGCGCCGGGGTGAGGGCCGTCGTCCGCGGTGCGGGGCTCAGGACCATCGCGCTCATGTCACTCGTCCTCTCGTCTCGGCGTCCTGCCGCCGCCCATCGGGGCCGCCGGTTCGAACGCCTGTTCGTCGTACGCCTGTGCTAGTTCTAGCACCGGGCTCCGACACGCGTCCAGAGAAACGTCGAACAGATGTTTGATCTGTCCCCGCTGCGCCCCTACGCTGTCGGTTGCAGGACGAAGCGCACCACGAGGCACTGACATCGGCGTCCGACCAGCACTGCGGCCACCGGACGGCACGCAGCGCGACGGGCACCGAACGAGACGGACGACACGAGGAGCACGCAGTGGGCGACGCACGCGACACGACGGCTGACGAGGGCATGGCGACGGTCCACACGCTCCCGGGCGCGCGCCCGGAGCGCGGTCTGACGGTTCGCCAGCGCCGCGTGCTCGACACGATCCGGGAGTCCGTCGAGAGCCGGGGCTACCCGCCGAGCATGCGCGAGATCGGCGAGGCGGTCGGCCTGACGAGCCCGTCGAGCGTCAAGCACCAGCTCGTGGCGCTCGAGCGCAAGGGCTACCTCCGCCGCGACCCCAACCGCCCCCGCGCGATCGAGGTCGTGCACCCCGACGACTCCCGGACGGCGCGTCCGCTCGCGCCGTCGGCCGCGACCGTGGCGCCCGTCGGCGACGACGAGCAGCTGCCGGCGCCCTCGTACGTGCCCGTGGTCGGACGGATCGCCGCGGGCGGTCCGATCCTCGCCGAGCAGGTCGTCGAGGACGTCTTCCCGCTGCCGCGCCAGCTGGTCGGCGACGGCGAGCTCTTCCTGCTCAAGGTCCAGGGCGACTCGATGATCGACGCGGCCATCTGCGACGGCGACTGGGTGGTCGTCCGGCGACAGCCGGTCGCCGAGAACGGCGAGATCGTCGCGGCGATGATCGACGGCGAGGCCACGGTCAAGACGCTCAAGCGCGCCGACGGCCACGTGTGGCTGCTGCCGCACAACGCGGCGTACCCGCCGATCCCCGGTGACGACGCGGTCGTCCTGGGCCGCGTGGTGAGCGTCCTCCGCAGCCTCTGAGCCCTCCTCCGCCGGGGGTCGGGCCGCGCCCTGGCGCGAGCGCCGGCGGCTGCGCGAGCACGCGGACGTCGAGCGTCAGTAGCCGAACTGACGCGCGACCGCGCGGACGGCGTCGGCCGATTTCCGCATGCCGGCGAGCTCGTCAACCGACATCGGCACCTCGAGCTGGTCGGTGACGCCCCGCCGGCCGACCAACGTCGGCACCGACAGGCAGACGTCGCTGATGCCGTGGTAGTCGTTGAGCAGCGACGACACCGGCAGCACCCGGTCCTCGTCCTTGAGGATCGCCTCGATGATGCGCGAGCCGGCCAGCGCGATCGCGTAGTTCGTCGCGCCCTTGCCGGCGATGATCCGGTACGCCGACTCGACGACCTCGTGCGCGATCTCGTCGCGCACCTCCGACGTCAGCGGCCCTCGGACGCCGATGCCACCCCACTCGAGGAGCGGCACGCCGCCGATCGACGCCGAGCTCCACAGCGGGAGCTCGCTGTCGCCGTGCTCGCCCGCGACGTACGCGTGCACGTTCTGCACGGCGACCCCGGTGCGCTGCGCGATCAGGTAGCGCAGCCGCGAGGAGTCGAGCACCGTGCCGGAGCCGAACAGCTGGTTCGACGGGAGGCCCGAGATCTTCAGCGCCGCGTACGTCACGACGTCGACGGGGTTCGTCACCATGACGTACGTCGCGTTCGGCGCGACCTGGACGACGGACGGCAGCACCTTCGAGACGAGCGAGATCGTCGCCCCCGCGAGGTCGAGGCGAGTCTGCCCGGGCTTCTGCTTGGCGCCCGCGGTGAAGACCACGACGTCGGCGTCCGCGCACACGGAGATGTCGTCGGAGCCGACGATCTCCGCCATCGGCATGAACTGGATCCCGTGCCCGAGGTCGAGCACCTCGGCCTCGACCTTGGCGGTGTTGATGTCGAACAGCGCGACGGATCGCGCTGCCCCGCGCATGAGGGCCGCGTACGCCATCGTCGAGCCCACGGCCCCCGCGCCGACGATCGCGAGCTTCGAGGTCCGGCGGGTCGGCGTGGCCGGTGCGAGGTCGAGGTCGTCGTCGGTGTCGAGGTTCTCGGTCATCGGTGCTCCCAGGTCGGGCGAACGTCCTTGCAGGCTATCCGTCCGCGGCGAGCCGCCGCAGCGCCTGCTCGGCGACGCCGCGGTCGGTCGTCTGCCAGAAGGGTGGCAGCGATCGGACCAGGAACTCGCCGTACCGCGCGGTCGCGAGCCGCGGGTCCAGCACGGCGACGACGCCGCGGTCAGTGCCGCTACGGATGAGCCGTCCGGCGCCCTGCGCGAGCAGCAGCGCGGCGTGCGTCGCGGACACCGCCATGAACCCGTTGCCCCCCGCGCGCGCGACCGCGTCGGAGCGCGCGGACCGAACCGGGTCGTCCGGCCGCGGGAACGGGATGCGGTCGATGACGACGAGCCGGCACGCGGGGCCCGGCACGTCGACGCCCTGCCAGAGCGAGAGCGTGCCGAACAGGCACGTCCGCTCGTCGGCGGCGAACTGCTGCACGAGGGTCGGCAGCTGGTCGTCGCCCTGCAGGAGCACGGGGACGTCGAGTCGCTCGCGCATCGCGGCGGCCGCGGTGATCGCCGCGCGTCGTGACGAGAACAGGCCGAGGGTCCGGCCGCCCGCCGCCTCGACGAGCGCGGCGATCTCGTCGAGCTGCGCGTCGGTCGCGGGCTCTCGACCGGGCGGCGGCAGCCGTCGCGCGAGGTAGAGGATGCCCTGCTTCCCGTAGTCGAACGGGCTGCCCACGTCGAGGCCCCGCCACGGCAGACGCCCCGATGCGAGCGCGGACCCGTCCGGCTCACGGGCGGACGGCTCCTGGCGGGCGGTCGCGCCGGCACTGCCGGGTGAGCCGGCCTCGCGCTCCGCGGCGGCCGCCTCCCCACCGACGAGGCGCTCGGGACCCACAGGCTCGGCGTCGGCTCGCGCCTCGAGCCCCACGGCCCGCGCGAGCGGGTCGAACGAACCGCCCAGCTCGAGCGTCGCGGACGTGAGCACGGTCGAGCGCCCCGCGAGCAGCTGGCCCCGGATCAGGCCACCGACCGCCAGCGGCGCCGCGTGCAGGCGTGTCAGCGAACCACCGCGGCGGTCCTCTCCACGCGCGCACCAGAGCACCGTGTACCGGTTGTCCTCCGGGTCGGCGGCCATCCGCTCGGCGACCTCGAACAGCGCGAGCAGCGTCGCCTGCGCCATCTTGGTGCCCGCCATGCCGGCGTCGGCCTTCGCGCCGGGCTCGGGCTTGACGACGCTCATCAGGGTGCGCGTCGCGTCGCGCACCGCCGCCACCGCGAGCCTCGCCGGCTCGGGAAGCCCCGCGGGGAAGCGACCCTCGGGCAGCTCGACCAGGACCGCCGCGAGCGCCTGCCCCGCCGCGTCGAGGTCGGTGGTCGGGACGCCGCCGTGGCGCCGCGCGAGGCGCGCGGCGTGCTCGATCGTCGCGAGCGAGAGCTCGGAGGTCGCCTGCGCGGTGACGCGGTCGGTGAGCTCGTGCGCCTCGTCGACGACGAGCACCTGGTGCTCGGGCAGCACGTTGGGCGACCCGGAGGCCGCGATGCCGAGCATCGCGTGGTTCGTCACGACCACGTCCGCCTCGCGCGCCCGCCCACGGGCTCGGTCGGGGAAGCACTCGTCGAGCTTCGGGCAGCGCTGGCCCAGGCACTCGAGCGCCGTCACCGAGACCTGGCGCCAGGCGCGGTCGCTCACCCCCGGCACGAGGTCGTCGCGGTCGCCCGTGGCGGTCTCGTCGGCCCACTCGCGCAGGCGCACGACCTGCGCGCCGAGGCTCTCGCCGCCGTCACGCGGACCGGCATCGGGGCGCGGATGGTCGCCCGCGTCACGCTCCCCCAGGTCGAACAGCGTCCCGGGCTCGTCGTCGGGGTACCCGCCCTCGACCTTGTGCAGGCACAGGTAGTTGTGCCAGCCCTTGAGCAGCGCGATCTCCGGCCGCCGCGGCAGGTGCGGGGCGAGCGCGTCGGCGACGAGCGGCAGGTCGCGCGTCACGACCTGGCGCTGCAGCGCGAGCGTCGCCGTGGACACGACCACGCGCTCGTCGGCGAGCACCGCGTGGCGCGCTGCGGGGACGAGGTAGCCGAGCGACTTGCCGGTGCCCGTGCCGGCCTGGACGAGCAGGTGCGTGCCCGCGTCGAGCGTCTCCGCGACGGCGACCGCCATCGCGTGCTGACCGTCGCGCCGAGCCCCGCCGAGGGCCGCGACCGCGACGTCGAGCAGGTTGTCGACGGAGTCGTCAGGGTCGTCCTCGGCTGGCACCGCGACAGCCTAACGGCGCCGACCGACGCCCCGGCCGCCCGTCCGGGCGACGGAGCGGGACGCGTCAGGCGGGGCGGACGGCGGCGGCCTCGAGCTCGGCCGCGAGCGCCTCGTCGACGCGCGCACGCAGGGCCGTGCCGTCGGGCGTGTGCTCCTGGTGGTCGATGTCGCCGTGCTCGTGCACGCGGCTGACCAGGTCGCCGCGGTGGTACGGGACCACGACGTCGACGATGACCCCGGGCCGCGGCAGCTGGTCGGCGATGACGGCCTTGAGGTGATCGATGCCCTCGCCCGTGTGCGTCGACACGACGACAGAGCCGGCCTCGCGCGAGCGCAGCCGGGCGATCGCCTCGGGCGACGCGAGATCCGCCTTGTTCAGCACGACGATCTCGGGCACGTCCATCGCGCCGGGGATGTCGGCGAACACGTGGCGCACGGCCGCGAGCTGCCCCTCGGGGTCGGGGTGCGAGACGTCGACGACGTGCAGGATGAGGTCGGCGTCCGCGACCTCCTCGAGCGTCGACCGGAAGGCCTCGACGAGCTGGTGCGGCAGCGCACGGACGAAGCCGACCGTGTCGGCGAGCGTGTACACGCGGCCGTCGTGCGTCTCGGCGCGGCGCACGGTCGGGTCGAGGGTCGCGAACAGCGCGTTCTCGACGAGCACGCCCGCGTTCGTCAGCCGGTTGAGCAGCGACGACTTCCCCGCGTTCGTGTACCCGGCGATCGCGACCGACGGGATCGCGTGCTTCTTGCGGGACGCGCGCTTCGTCAGCCGGGCGGGCTCCATCGCCGCGATCTCGCGCCGCAGCTTGGCCATGCGGTTGCGGATGCGACGGCGGTCGAGCTCGATCTTCGTCTCGCCCGGACCACGCGAGCCCATGCCGGCGCCCGCGCCGCCGACCTGGCCACCGGCCTGCCGGGACATCGACTCGCCCCAGCCGCGCAGGCGCGGCAGCAGGTACTCGAGCTGCGCGAGCTCGACCTGCGCCTTGCCCTCTCGCGACTTGGCGTGCTGGGCGAAGATGTCGAGGATGAGCGCGGTCCGGTCGACCACCTTGACGCGCACGATGTCCTCCAGCGCGCGGCGCTGCGAGGGCGCGAGCTCGCCGTCGACGACCACGGTGTCGGCGCCGACCGCCGTGACCACGCCCGCGAGCTCGGCCGCCTTGCCCGAGCCGAGGTAGGTGCCGGGGTCCGGCGTGCGGCGGCGCTGGAGCAGACCGTCGAGCACCTGCGAGCCGGCGGTCTCGGCGAGCGCCGCGAGCTCGCGCAACGAGATCTCGGCCTCCTCGATCGAGCCGCCGCTCCAGAGGCCGACGAGCACGACGCGCTCGAGGCGCAGCTGGCGGTACTCGACCTCGGTGACGTCCTCGAGCTCGGTCGACAGGCCGGCGATGCGACGCAGCGAGCTGCGCTCCTCGAGGTCGAGCTGGTCGCCGTCGTACGTGGAGTGGACCGTGCCGCCCGCCTGGAGCGCGGTGCCGGCCCGGGCCAGGACCCGGGCGACCACGTCGTCGGCCACCTCCTGCGGAGTGCGCGCGGGCAACGCCTGCGTCTCGCGGGTGGTGGGCTGCGGGTCGTTCACACGGGTCCTTCGCTGTCGGGTACCCCACCAGGGTCGCACGCCTGTGCGGCCCGAGCGACGGGTTTCGCTGCGGGCCGAGCGGTAGCCTCGGCCGTCATGACCGGTCAGGACCACTACTTCACCGCGCGACCGGCCTCGGCGGACGAGCGCCGCACGATCCGGGTGCGGCTGGCCGGCCGCGACGTCGACGTCGAGACGGCGGGTGGCGTCTTCTCCCCCGACCACGTGGACGGCGGCACGCGGGTCCTGCTCGACGAGGTGCCGGCGCCGCCGCAGCACGGCGACCTGCTCGACCTCGGCTGCGGGTGGGGGCCGCTGGCGCTGACGATGGCCCTCGAGGCGCCGCAGGCGCGGGTCTGGGCGGTCGACGTCAACGAGCGCGCGCTCGACCTGGTACGCCGCAATGCGGAGCGGCTCGGGCTCACCACGGTGGTGGCGGCCCTGCCCGACGACGTCCCGGACGACGTCCGCTTCGCGGCGCTCTGGTCGAACCCGCCGATCCGTGTCGGCAAGGAGGCGCTGCACGGGCTGCTCGCGCGGTGGCTGCCGCGGCTCGACGACGGCGGCCTCGCTCATCTCGTCGTCGGGCGCAACCTCGGCGCCGACTCGCTGCAGCGCTGGATCGCGAGCGAGCTCGGGCTCGAGGTCGACCGCGTCGCGTCGGCGAGGGGCTTCCGCCTGCTCGAGGCCCGCGCGGCTCGCAGCCGGTCCTGAGGGCGGCCCGTCAGCCGGCGCGCCGCCCCGAGGCCTGGTCGATCGCCGCACGCACGTGCGCAAGCGTCGGCACACCGGTCGCGCGACGCACGACGCGACCCGCGGCGTCGAGCACGAGCACTGTCGGGGTGACGTCGATCGCGAGCCGCTCGCCGAGCGCGAGGTGATCGGCGACGTCGAGGTCGACGTGCGTGACGCCCGGCGCGGTCGCCGCCACCCGCTCGAGCACGTGGCGCGTGCTGCGGCACGGCGCGCAGAACGTCGACGAGAACTGGACGAGCGTCGCGACCTCGGCCAGCGGGATGCCCAGGTCGTCGGGTCCGAGGACCGGCTGGGCGGCAGGATCGGCGTCGGGCCCTGCCATCAGGCGCCGATCGCCGCGAGGTCGACCGAGCCGTCGGCCACGAGCACGGCCGGTCCGGCGAGCTCGACATGGCCGTCGGGCAGCGACGTGACGCGCACCGTGCCGCCCGGAACCTCGACGAACCAGACGTCCGGAGCGCCGGCACCCGCCCAGGTGCGGACCGCGAGCGCCGCCGCGCACGCACCCGTGCCGCACGACCGCGTCTCGCCGACACCGCGCTCGTGCACGCGCATGCGCACGCGGCCGACCGTGCGGCCGTCGGCGTCGGTGGACTCACCGAGCGGGACGACGAGCTCGACGTTGGTGCCGTGCGGCGGGAGGGGGCTGACCTGCGGGGCGCGCGTGAGGTCGACGGCGCGGAGCTCGTCCTCGTCGCGCAGCGCGATCACCGTGTGCGGGTTGCCGAGATCGACGCTCAGCGCAGGACGCGCGACGTCGAGGCCCGCGACCTCGACCTCGGAGTCGAACCCGTCGTCCGCCGCGCGCTGACCGCCCGGCAGGTGCCACCTGCCCATGTCGGCCGCGTACCAGCGCGTGCCGTCCGGCGCGGGGACGCGGCGGAGCCGCACCACGCCTGCGCGCGTGCCGACCGGGAGCTCGCCGGCGCCGTCCCAGAGCCCGAGCTGCTCAAGGAACCGCGCGAAGACGCGCACGCCGTTGCCGCACATCTCGGCGACGGACCCGTCGGCGTTGCGGTAGTCCATGAACCACGCGGCGGCCGGCTCGACGGCGAGCACGTCGGCGCCCTCGGGGAGCGCCGTCGACGGGACGACGCGGATGACGCCGTCGCCGCCGACGCCCGCCCGACGGTCCGCGAGCGCGCGGACGAGCTCGGGCGTCAGGTCGAGCGCGGCGTCGCGGTCGTCGAGCAGGACGAAGTCGTTCTGCGTGCCGTGGCCCTTCGTGACGCGGAGCGTCGCCGTACGGCCAGGGGCTGCGGCGGGCGCGGTCGTCGTCATGAACCCAGACTACGGCGCGGCGCAGGGTCGTCCGTGGCCGTGCCGAGCGTGCCCGAGTCGGCCGCCGCGACGAGCGCGAGCGCACGTTCCACCAGGTCCGGGTCCTGCGCGTCCAGCCAGTGCACGCGCGGGTCGCGGCCGAACCAGCCCATCTGCTTGCGCGCCAGGCGGCGGGTGCCCGCCGCGATCGCGGCCCGCGCCCCCGCCTCGTCGAGCTCCCCGCGCAGCATCGCCACCACCTCGGCGTAGCCGACGGCGCGCGACGCGGTGCGGCCGAGCCCGGCGTCGAGCAGCGTCCGCACCTCCTCGACCAGGCCGCGGTCCCACATCCGGGCGACGCGCGACTCGATCCGGGCGTCGAGCACCGCGCGGTCGCAGTCGAGACCGAGCTGGATCGCGGGCACCTCGTACACGTGCTGCGGGAGGCTCGCCGAGTACGGGCGGCCCGTCAGCCGGATCACCTCGAGCGCGCGCACGGTCCGCCGCGCGTTGCGAGGGCCGATGTTCGCGGCCGCGGTCGGGTCGAGCCGCTCGAGCTCGGCGTGCAGCGCGCGGGCACCCTCGGCCTCGACGCGCGCCTCGAGCTCGGCCCGGACCGTCGCGTCCGTGCCGGGGAACTCGAGGTGGTCCAGCAGGGCCCGCACGTACAGGCCGGAGCCTCCGACCGCCACCGCCCGGTGACCGAGGTCCGCGATGTCTGTGAGGGCGGCACGCGCCTGTGCCTGGTACTCCGCGACCGACGCCTCCTCGTGCGGGTCGAGCACGTCGAGCAGGTGGTGCGGGATGCCGCGCCGCTCCGCGAGCGTCAGCTTGGCCGTGCCGACGTCCATGCCGCGGTAGAGCTGCAGCGCGTCGGCGTTCACCACCTCGCCGCCCAGGTGCTCGGCGAGCGCGAGCGCGAGGTCCGACTTGCCGGTCGCGGTCGGCCCGACGACGGCGACGACGAGCGGCGTCATGCGCACCGCCAGAGCAGCACCGCGTGCTGGGCGCCCGCGAGGACCTCGGCGTGGACGAGCTCCGCGGCGACCGCGGTGGCCGCGGCTGCGCCGACGAGCACCTGCCAGGGTGCCCATCCGGTCACCGCGAGCTCCACGGCGAGCGCGGCGTCGAGGGTGGCGAGCCGCGCGCGCGCCTCCTCGCCGCCCTGCGCGAGACCGGCCAGCAGCTCGGCGTCGTAGCCCGGGGCGCGTGGGTCGTCCGCGAGGGGCGCGTCGGGACCGTGGCGGCCGCTCGCGGAACCCACCACGACGAGCGCGGTCCGGCGCGTGCCTGAGCCGGCGAGCTCGCGACCCAGCGCGTGGAGGCGGTCCGCCCGACCGTCCGCGGAGCCGCGGGCGACCTCGACGAGGCGCGCCCGCGTGCAGCCCGCACCCGCGAGCAGGTGGATCGCCACCGCCGTCGCGGGCGCGGGGACGCCGGTCGACGTCGGTGGCCCGCCGTCGGGCGCGTCAGCGCCCGCGATCAGCACGGGGAGCGGGGCGCGCAGCGCGCGATCGGGCACTCCGACCGGCGCGAACGTGCCGGGAACGTCGCCGACGAGCTCCCGGTCGGTCGGCCCCGGCGCGACCACGACCACGACGTCGGCCTCCCGCGTCGCGGCCTCGACGGCCCGCGCGGCGGCCACCGCGAGCGTGCGAGCCGGGTCGGCGGCACCGGCGACACCGGGCACGAGCAGGGCGGTGTCGGGCACGAGTGCCGCGGCGACGAGCATGGGCCGAACCGTACCCGGCGCCGCTCGTCGGTCCGGTCGCGTCAGGCGCGGGGCCGCCCGGTCAGCCCTGCTCGGCGGACCGGACCCGCGCCGCCTCGACGGCGTCCGGGTAGCGCTCGTCGAGCCGCTCGAAGAACGACAGCGTCAGCGAGACCCCGCAGCCGAGGTGCAGGTCGATCTGCTCGTCGCTCACGCCGTGCTCGTAGTCGACGGCGAGCTCGCCGTACACGCCCAGCTCGCCGGCCTCCACGCGCACGTAGACCTTGGGGAAGATCGTGTCGGTGTTCCACGCGTTGGCGAGCTCCAGCACGGCCGCGAGCTCGGTGGCGGGGACCGACCGGTTCCACCGGCCGCGCACCTGCAGCACCTCCCGCTGCGGCCCGATGCGCAGGAAGTAGAAGACGTGGTCGTCCCAGCGCCCGCCGATGTCGCCGTCGGCATCGATGCCGTACGTGTACCCGCGCGCCTCGAGCGCCCGCGCGATCCGGTCGCGCGTCAGCGGGGCGAGCGACCCCGACGTCGGTGTCGCTGACGCCGACGCGGGCTGCGGATCGGGCTCGGAGCGGCTGAAGAGTCCCATGCGGCGCCGTTCTGGTCGTGGTCGCCGAGGGGCACGGCGACCGGACGAAGTGATCCGAGGACCCTACCCGGCACGGGGCGGCGGTCGTCGGCCGGACGTCCGACGCGGCTCCCCCTCGTGTCGGATGCGCCGGGTAGGGTCGGCGCATGTCGTCGTTCGTCGACCGCTTCCGCCGCCGGCGGCCAGGGGCTGCCGGGCGCGGTGGCGCGGTTCGACGCGGTGCACCGTCCGGCCGCGGGCCGGCACGCACCGAACCCGTCAGCGACGCCGAGCTGCACGACGAGGTCGCGGCCCTCCTGGCGCGCGAGCTCGGCGTCGCAGAGCCGGCGCAGGAGAACCCGACGCCGGTGACGCCCGCGCGGATCGCGGCGTGGATGACGGCGAACGAGTTCAGCTACTTCGTCGACAACGACGGCGACCTCGGCGGCCTGTGGCGGGGGCGCCTGTTCTACTTCTTCCTGTTCGGCGAGAAGTCGGAGATCCTCCAGGTCCGCGGCCAGTGGCACCGCGAGGTCTCCATCGACCGGCTCGAGGAGGTGCTCGACATCTGCAACGAGTGGAACGCCGAGCGCATCTGGCCCAAGGCCTACCTGCGGGTCCGCGACAACGGCCGCGTGCACGTCGTCGCCGAGGTCGCGACCGACCTCGAGCACGGCGCCACGGACGAGCAGCTGAGCCAGACGCTGTTCTGCGGGTTGTCGACCGGCAGCATGTTCTTCGACTCGCTCGACGAGCGGTACCCCGACCCCGCCGGGAGCGCGCCATGAGCAACCGGTCCGGGCTCTGGCTCCTGCGCATGCTCGGCGGCATGCCCAAGCCCACGAAGCGGGCCGACGACGAGCCGCCTCGCATCGTGACGCGGGACCGGGTCGCGGACTACCTGCTCGGGCGCGGCTACCGGTTCGTCATCGACGACGACGGGGACCTGACCGGCACGTGGGACGGCTCGAGGTTCTGGTTCCTGCTCCTCGGCGAGCACCAGGAGATCGTGCAGGTCCGCGGCCGGTGGCACCGCACGATGCCGCTCGAGCAACGCCGCGCCGTCACCCTCGCGCTCAACGACTGGAACCGCGACCGGATCTGGCCGAAGGCGTACGTCCGCGAGGAGGAGGGCCAGCTCGCGCTGTACTCCGAGGTGTCGAGCGACCTCGAGGTCGGCGCGACGGACCAGCAGCTCGCGCAGCTCATCGCGTGCGGGCTCGGGACCGGCGTGCAGATGTTCAGCGCGCTCGACTCCGTGCTGCCGCAGGACGACGCCGGCGACCCGGACGTGCCGGACAACTGACGCCGGTCGCGTCAGCGGGCGGGCACGCCGATCGTCGGCAGCCCGAGGACCACGGGTCCCGCCGGCCCGGCACCGGTGCCGCACGCGTCGCCCGTGCCGTGGCTGTGCTCGTCCTCGCCCGACTGCCGGCGCTCCCATGCGTCGCCCGCGCGCGTCCGGCGCACCGCGAACGGTCCGCCGGTGAGCGCCGAGTCGGCAACCAGGTGGTGCGGCGCGCCGTGCGTGACGGCCACGGTGACGAGGTCGCCCGGGCGCGGCGCGTCGTCGGGGTGACGCCCCTGCGGGAGCGCGAGATGCACGAGCCGGTTGTCCGCGGCACGTCCCGAGATGCGGTGCGTCGCGCCGTCCTTGCGGCCCTCGCCCTCGGCGACGAGCACCTCGATCGTCCGGCCGACCTGCGCGACGTTCTCCTCGGTCGAGATGCGCTCCTGGAGGGCGACGAGTCGCTCGTACCGCTCCTGCACGACCGCCTTGGGCAGCTGGTCCGGCAGGTCGGCCGCGGGGGTGCCCGGGCGCGGTGAGTACTGGAACGTGAACGCCGACGCGAACCGCGACTCCTCGACCACCCGCAGCGTCTCGGCGAAGTCCTCCTCGGTCTCGCCCGGGAAGCCGACGATGATGTCGGTCGTGATGGCAGCGTCCGGCATCGCGGCGCGGACGCGGTCGAGGATCCCGAGGAACCGCTCGGACCGGTAGGACCGCCGCATCGCTCGCAGGACCCGGTCGGAACCCGACTGCAGCGGCATGTGCAGCTGCGGCATGACGGTCGGCGTCTGCGCCATCGCGTCGATGACGTCGTCCGTGAAGGACGCGGGGTGCGGCGACGTGAAGCGCAGCCGCTCCAGGCCCTGGACCGCGCCGGCCGCGCGCAGCAGCTTGGCGAACGCCTGCCGGTCGCCGAACTCGACGCCGTAGCTGTTGACGTTCTGACCGAGCAGCGTCACCTCGATGGCGCCCTGCTGCACGAGCGCGTCGACCTCGGCGAGGATCTCGCCGGGCCGGCGGTCGCGCTCCTTGCCACGCAGGTGCGGGACGATGCAGAACGTGCAGGTGTTGTTGCACCCGACGCTGATCGACACCCAGCCCGCATAGACGGACTCGCGCCGGGTCGGGAGCGTCGACGGGAAGACCTGGAGCGACTCGGCGATCTCCACCTCGGCGCGGGCGTTGTGGCGCGCGCGTTCGAGGAGCACCGGCAGGACGTCGAGGTTGTGCGTGCCGAAGACCACGTCGACCCACGGCGCACGCTCGACGATGCCCGCGCGGTCCTTCTGGGCGAGGCAGCCGCCGACGGCGATCTGCATGCCCGGACGCGCGCGCTTCATGCCGGCGAGCCGGCCGAGGTTGCCGTAGAGCTTGTCGGCCGCGTTCTCGCGCACCGCGCACGTGTTGATGACGATGACGTCGGCGTCCTCCGCGGCCGCGTCGCCCGGCGTCGCGGCGACGTAGCCGGCGTGCTCGAGGAGCCCGGCCATGTGCTCGGAGTCGTGCACGTTCATCTGGCAGCCGAGCGTCTTGACGAGGTACGTGCGCGGACGCTCGGGCAGCGGGGCGTCGACCGCCGGCGTCGTCGTCGGCAGGGCAGGCGCGGACAGGGTCGTGGACATCACCGTCAAGGGTACGTGCGCCGTGGCGGGACTCTCGAACGAGCGCCCGGCCCGGGTCGGCCGCGCGACGTGAGCCGGTGGGCGTGGGCAGTCGGCAACTGGCGCGCGGCGCCTCAGCCGGCCGTGGCGCTGGCCCGGATCTCGCGGACCACCGTGACGGTGATCTCGCCCGGGTACGTGAGGTCGGCCTCGATGTGCCGGGCGATCGCGACGGCGAGCTGCGGGAGCTCGCGGTCCCCCACCTCGGACGGCTCGACGACCACGCGCACCTCGCGGCCGGCCGACATCGCCAGCGCGCGACGCACGCCAGGGTGCTCGGTGACGAGCCGCTCGAGCTTGTCCATGCGCTCGACGTACTGGTCGAGCTCCTCGCGGCGCGCACCGGGTCGCGACGCCGAGATGGCGTCGACGATCTGCACGACCACCGCCTCGACGGTCTCGGGCGCGACCTCGTCGTGGTGCGCCGCGATGCCGTTGACCACGGCCTCGTCCTCGCCGTGGCGACGTGCGAGGTCGGCCCCGACGGCGGCGTGCGTCCCCGGGACCTCGTTGGTGAGCGCCTTGCCGATGTCGTGCAGGAACGCAGCGCGGCGCGCGACCTCGACGTCCACTCCCAGCTCCGCCGCGACGGCCGCGGCCAGCAGCGCGGACTCGACGAGGTGCTCGAGCACGTTCTGGCCGTACGACGTGCGCAGACGCAGCCGGCCGAGCGTCCGGACGAGGGACGGGTGCAGCCCGGTGACGCCCGCGCGCTCGGCGGCCTCGTGGCCGGCGGCGTCCGTCCGCTCGTCGGCGCCCGCGAGCGCCTCCGCGTACGCGGCCTCGATCCGCTGGGGGTGGATCCGGCCGTCCGCCATGAGCGCCTCGAGCGCGACCTGGGCGACCTCGCGGCGCTCGGCGTCGAAGCACGACAGGACGACGGACTCGGGCTGCTCGTCGATCAGCACGTTGACGCCGGTGAGCGCCTCGAAGGCGCGGATGTTGCGCCCCTCCTTGCCGATGATGCGGCCCTTCATCTCGTCCGACGGCAGTGGCAGCACGGTGAGTGCGGACTGCGTGCTCGTCGCGACCGCGGTGCGCTGCACCGCCGTGGCCACGATGCGCCTCGCGCGGTTCTCGGCCGTCCGGCGCGCCTGCGCCTCGGCACGGCGGACGCGCGCAGACGCGTCGTTCTGCGCCTGGTCCACGATGCGGCGGGTGAGCTCCTCGCGCGCCTCGGCGGCCGTCAGCCCCGTCACGGCCTCGAGCTCGGCGACCGCCTGGCGATCCGCCTCCGCGAGGCGCTTCGCCACGTCCTCCTCGGCGCGGGCCACGTCGGCGACGCGTGCGCGCGCCGAGCGCTCGAGCTCGGCGACCTGCGCCTGGTCGGTCGCGACCACGTTCTCCCGCTCGGCGAGGCGGGTCTCGCGGCGCTGGACGTCGACCAGGAGGGCGCGCGCCTCGTCCTTGATCGCCGCGACGTCGCGCTCCGCCTTCGCTCGCTGAGCGTTGGCCTCGCGGCGCGCCACGAGCACCAGGATCAGCGCGACGAGGCATGCGCCCAGAAGGCCGATGACCGTGCCGATCACGCCCTCGTCCATCGCACCTCCCCGGGCGCCGTGCAGGCGCCCGTCGAGGCGCCGTGCCCGCACATTGTCGCTCACGCCACCGGGACCGTTGCGCGCATCGCCGAGCCCGCCACGAACGAGCGCGCGGGGGTTCCGGACATCCGTCTCGAACGGGGCGCTGCGAGCCGGGTCAGCGTCCCCCGCTGACCTCGTCCTCGCCTGCGTCCCAGCCCGTCGCCGCGAAACCGGCGGTGGCGAGCTCCTCGCGGATCAGCCGGGCGACGAGTCCCGGTGGGTAGCCCTTGCGGCCGAGCGCCGCGTAGGTGCGGCGCGCCTGCACCTGGGCGTCGAGCCCGGCCGTCGCCATGAGCTTCCGGCGCACGAGGCGGCGCGCGGTCGCCTCCTCGTCGTCCTCGTCGACCTCGTCGAGCGCCTCAGCCGCAAGGTCGTCGCCGATCCCCTTGCGCCGCAGCTCGACGGCAAGCGCGCGCCGGGACAGCCCGCGCTCCGCGTGCCGCGTCCGGACCAGCATCCGGGCGTACTCCGCGTCGTCGACGAGGCCCACCTCGGTGAACCGGTCGAGCACCGCCGATGCGACCCCCTCAGGGACGTCGCGCCGCGCCATCGCCTCCTCGAGCTGGGCTCGGCTGCGCGGTGCGCCCGTCAGCAGGCGTAGCGCGATCGCTCGTGCGACCTGCTCCTGGTCGGGCTCCGCATCAAGCGCAGCCGCTCCCGTCGGAGGCGGCTCGTCAGCCGGCCGCCTCCGACGGTGCGTCATCGCCATCGTCAGAAGTCGACCGGCGGGGGAACGTCGGCCGGCGCGTCGAGGCGCGCACCGATGCCGAGCTTCTCCTTGATCTTCTTGTCGATCTCTTCGGCGAGGTCGGGGTTGTCGCGCAGGAACTTGCGCGCGTTCTCCTTGCCCTGGCCGAGCTGGTCGCCCTCGTACGTGAACCACGCACCCGACTTGCGGATGAACCCGTGCTCGACGCCGAGGTCGATCAGGCTGCCCTCGCGGGAGATGCCGACGCCGTACAGGATGTCGAACTCGGCCTGCTTGAACGGCGGCGCGAGCTTGTTCTTGACGACCTTGACGCGCGTGCGGTTGCCGACCGCGTCCGTACCCTCCTTGAGGGTCTCGATGCGTCGGATGTCCATGCGGACCGACGCGTAGAACTTGAGCGCCTTGCCACCGGTCGTCGTCTCGGGCGAGCCAAAGAACACGCCGATCTTCTCGCGCAGCTGGTTGATGAAGATCGCGGTGGTGCCCGACTGGTTCAGCGCACCCGTGATCTTGCGGAGCGCCTGCGACATCAGCCGCGCCTGGAGGCCGACGTGGCTGTCGCCCATCTCCCCCTCGATCTCCGCCTTCGGCACGAGCGCCGCGACCGAGTCGATGACGATGATGTCGATCGCGCCGGAGCGAATCAGCATGTCCATGATCTCGAGCGCCTGCTCACCCGTGTCCGGCTGCGAGACCAGGAGCGCGTCCGTGTCGACGCCCAGCTTCTTGGCGTACTCGGGGTCGAGCGCGTGCTCCGCGTCGATGAACGCCGCGATGCCGCCCGCGCGCTGCGCGTTCGCGACCGCGTGGAGCGCGACCGTCGTCTTGCCGGAGGACTCGGGGCCGTAGACCTCGATGATGCGGCCACGCGGGAGCCCGCCGATGCCGAGCGCGACGTCGAGCGCGATCGAGCCGGTGGGGATGACCTCGACGGGGGCGCGCCCCTCGTCGCCGAGGCGCATGATCGAGCCCTTGCCGAACTGGCGGTCGATCTGGCTGAGGGCGGCCTCGAGGGCCTTCTCGCGGTCCTGGGGTGCGGGCATGTTTCCCACCTCGTCGTCTCGTGCAGCGTGCGTCGCTGCGCCTGCGGGGGCTGGTCCTTGATGTCGCGGGTGACGCTATGCCCGACCACCGACATGCCGTCCGGGCCGCCTCTCCCCTGTGGCCGGTACCTGTCCGGCCGGGGCTGTGGGCGGCTCAGCCGTCTCACCCGTGGGCACCACCCTAGACGAACGTGTGTTCGATGTCTGCGACACGCCGTCGTGTCGCAGGAGGCGTCCGCCCTCGATCGGCGAGCCGCCTCACGGCACCGCGTACGCCTCGCCCGGGCGCAGCACGACGGGCCGGCAGCGCGGCGCCAGCCGGCGGACCGCGACCGCGAACGCCGGGCCCGCCTCGTCCATCCAGCCCGGCGGCAGCTGCCCCGAGACCGGCGCGTGCAGCGTGCCCCAGTGCACCGGCACCGCCGTGCGCGCACCGACCGCGGCGCACGCACGCGCCGCCTCGACCGGGTCCATGTGGCCGCCGGACAGCCGCGGCCCCCACCCGCCAACCGGGACGAGCGCGAGGTCGATCGCCCCGCCCGCGAGCGCCGGGAGGTCCGCCATCGCCGGGTACCGCGCGGTGTCGCCGGGGAACCAGACGACGCGCCCGCCGCCGCGCACCAGGAACCCGTGCGCGGCGTTGGGCCGGTGCGGCATGGGCCGGTGGGCGTGCACCGCCGGCAGCAGGCGCACCTCCACCGCCGTCCCAGGCACGCGCCACCAGGACCGCTCGCCGACGGCGACCCCCTCGACACCGTGCGCACGCAGCCACCGCGCGTTCGCCGCGCCGCTGAGCACGGGCGCGTCGTGCACGAGGCCGAGCGAGCCGAGCTCGGCATGGTCGTGGTGCAGGTGCGACAGGAGCACCGCGTGCGGGTCCGCCCAGCCTCGCGCGTCCGGCTGCGTCCCGCGCCGGCGCAGCAGCCCCGCGTGCCGGCGCAGCAGCGGGTCCGTCACGAGGCGCGCGCCCGCCACGTCGAGCACGGCCGTCGCGTGGCCGAGCCACCGGACGACGAGGGCGGGGCCGGCGGCGTCGGCGCGGGGAACCGACGACGGCGCCGCCCGTCCGGGCTCCGCGGCCGTCGGCCCGGGTGCCTCGGCGTCCCCGCTCGTCATGCGCGGAGGCCCGCGTCGACCAGCCAGCGGACCAGCTGCGCGTGCACCGACTCGGCGCCCACGAGCAGCGCCCCGTCCCCGACCGGCGTGCGCAGCTCGTCCGCCACCTCCCACGCGACCGGGTGCAGGAGGAGCGCCGAGTTCTGGTCGCCGCCGATCCCGCCGTGCGAGCCGACCTGCTCCTCGAACGCGTGGACGTGGCCGCGCGGCGACACGGCGGAGACCACCAGCAGGTCGCCGCTGTGCTCGAGCCGCGCCGCCCGGGCCAGGTCGGCGCGCGCCCGGGGCGCGTACCCGGCGAGCGGGTCGTCGCCCTCGGGCTCGGCGTCGTCGTGCTCGAGCAGGACGAGCCCCGACCGGCCGACCGCGACGAGACCGCGCGCGCTGTCCACGACCACGACGCCGACGCCCTGCCGTGCCGCGAGCCCTGCCACGAGCCCGGGCCACCGCACCTGCAGGTCCTCGAACGACAGCCGGCGCGGCTCGTGCGGGAACCACACGAGGCCGAGGTTGCCGGATGCCACCGTGACCACGTCGGGCACGCCGGGCGCGCCCGGGTCGGCGCGGTCACGGTCGGGTCCGACGCCCGCCGACGGCAGCGTGCTCGTCAGCAGCGCGTTCAGCGGGCCCCAGTCCTCGCCGTCACCCGCGTGCACGCCGGAGGCCGCGGGCGCCGCCATGAGGTCGCGCACGACGTCGAGGAGCGACGCTCCCCCGAGCTGCTCGAACGGCGCGCCGAGTGCCTGGCCGTGGTCGGAGACGACGACGATCGCGTAGTCGCGCGGCGCGGCGGCGGCGACGCGCTCGAAGATCCCGAGCACGCGGTCCAGCCCCTCGAGCGCGCGCAGCGACTCGGGCCGCGTCGGGCCCGCGTGGTGCGCGATCTCGTCGTAGTCCACGAGGTCGACGTAGACCGTCGGGTCGCCGCGCATCAGCGCCTCGGCGACGAGCGACGTCGACAGGTCGCGCATCAGCACGTTCGTCACGCCGCGCAGCACGACGTACCAGCCACCGCGGCCGATCCGCGGCTCGACGCCACGCACGCGCTGCGCCCGCGCCTGGAACAGCTCCTTCGCCATCTCGCCGAGCGTCAGGCTCACCGCGCGCGCGAGCACGAACGGGCTCGCGAAGAACCGCAGGAACGACGGCCCCGGCCCCAGACCCGACGGCTCGCCGTCCGGACCCTTCGCGCGCGTCCGGCTCATGACGAGGTACGTCTGCGCCGCGTCGCCCGAGAACATCGTCGACACCGCCGTGCCCCCGCCCGCGAGCAGCCCCTTGCCCGTCGTGAGCCGCCGCTCCACGAGCGCGGCGTCCGCCGGGTGGTTCGTGACGACGAGCCGCGCCAGGTCGCGGTCCCACCACCGGAACGCCGGGATCTGCGTGCTGTCGCCGTGCAGCAGGCCCGCCATGCTCGCGGGCGTCGTCGACGGGATGCGCGCCCACCAGCGCTCGAGGCTGTGCGTGCCGCTCTCGAGCCACCGCTGCACGGTCGGCGCGAGCCCGGCCTCGATGGCCTGCTCGAGCACCGGGTGGGCGACGCCGTCGAGCTGGACGACGAGCATCCCGGGCTCGCGGTGCGCCGGCCGCGGGTCGACGCCGGCGCGCCGGGCCCGCCGGCGGGCGCGCCGCAGCACGTCGGCCACGACGTACTCGCTGTCGTTCGAGCCCCACACCCAGCGGGCGGCGGCCATCACGATCGCCGCGATGACGAGGACGGCCAGCACCGACCACCCCGACCGGACGCCGATGCCCGGCATGACGACGAGCGCGAGCCACACGATCGCGACCTGCGCCGCGAGGCCCGCCACGAACGCGCCCATCGCGCCCGCCCAGCCCGCGAGCAGCCGCAGCGGGGCGCGCAGCAGCCAGTCGCCGACGCCCACGAGGAGCGCCGCACCGATCACGGGCAGCCAGCTGGACGCCGAGACGCCGTCGACGAGCGCGACCGCGACCCCGAGCCCGAGGGCCGTCGTCGCGAGACCCACCGCGGCGTCGATCAGGTCGGCGACCGTCGGGCGCCAGTCACGTGCGGCCATCGTGCTCCTCGTCGGCGGGCGCCGGACGCCCGGCGCGGCGGTCGGGTGTCAGCGGCGCGGCGGCGCCTGCCGGTGCGGGTCCAGGCCCCAGCGGCGGGACTCGGGGATCGCGAGCTCGTCGCACAGCGCGTGCCAGACGGTGCGCGGCTCCTCGCCGTCGTCGAGCGCGGCCTGCGCGGTGCGGTGGCCGAGCGCGCCGACGACGAACGTGCGGACGATCTCGCGCCCCTGCGCCTCGCCGAGCACCTCGTCGACCAGCTGCCAGAACTCTCGGTACCTCACGGGCTCAGCCTGCCATCGGCCGGGCAGTGGTCGGCGGGTCGTCACCCCTGACGGGTGGGTGTCGGTGGGCGCCGCCAGAATGGCGGCGTGGTCCTCGACCGGTTCTCCGACGCGACGCGCGCGTGGTTCGAAGGCGCGTTCGACGCGCCCACCGCCGCGCAGCTCGGCGCGTGGTCGGCCGTCGCGGGCGGGCAGCACGCGCTCGTCGTGGCACCGACGGGGTCCGGCAAGACGCTCGCGGCCTTCCTGTGGGCGCTCGACGGGCTCGTGACGCAGCCCGCGCCCGACGACCCCGCGCAGCGCTGCCGCGTCGTGTACGTGTCGCCGCTCAAGGCGCTCGCCACCGACGTCGAGCGCAACCTGCGCTCGCCGCTGGTCGGCATCCGGCAGGCCGCGCAGCGGCTCGGCGTCGGGCTGCGCGACGTGCAGGTCGGCATCCGCACCGGCGACACGCCGCCCGCCGAGCGGCGCGCGTTCGCGACGCACCCGCCGGACATCCTCATCACGACGCCCGAGTCGCTGTACCTCGTGCTCACGTCGGGTGCCCGCGCGGGCCTCGCGGGCGTGCACACGGTGATCGTCGACGAGATCCACGCGGTGGCGGGCACCAAGCGAGGTGCGCACCTCGCGCTGTCGCTCGAGCGCCTCGACGCGCTGCTCGACCGCCCCGACGGGCCGGGACCGGCGCAGCGCGTCGGGCTGTCTGCCACCGTGCGGCCTGTCGACGCGGTGGCGCACTTCCTCGGCGGCGCGCGCGCCGCAGCCGACGGCGGCCGAGAGATCGTCGTGGTGCAGCCGCCGTCGACCAAGCGCATCGAGGTCGACGTCGTGGTGCCCGTGCCCGACCTCAGCGACCTGCGGTCGGCGCCCACGCCCGGCGGCGCGCCCGCGGAGCCGGACCTCACCGGGGACGCGTACTCGACGCCGCGGTCGCCGTCGGTCTGGCCCCACGTCGAGGAGCGCGTCGTCGACCTCGTCGCGGAGCACCGCTCGACGCTCGTGTTCACGAACTCGCGGCGCGGCGCGGAGCGACTCACGGCGCGCATGAACGAGGTGTGGGCCGAGCGGCAGGGCGAGGACGTCCCCCAGCCGGGCGACCTGCGGCCCGCGGCCGCGCCCGGGCAGTCGGGCACGGCGGTCGGGGTCGACGTGCGCGACGCGGCGACGATCCTCGCGCGCGCCCACCACGGGTCGATGAGCCGCGCGGAGCGCACCCGGACCGAGTCCGAGCTCAAGGCGGGCCGCCTGCCGGCCGTCGTGGCGACCAGCTCCCTCGAGCTCGGCATCGACATGGGCGCGGTCGACCTCGTCGTCCAGGTGGGGGCGCCGCCCTCGGTCGCGAGCGGCCTGCAGCGGATCGGCCGCGCGGGGCACCAGGTCGGCGCGGTGTCGCGCGGTGTCGTCTTCCCGACGTTCCGCGGCGAGCTCGTGGCCGCCGCGGTGACGGCGGAGCGCATGCGTTCCGGCGCGCTCGAGGCTCTGGCCGTGCCGCGCAACCCGCTCGACGTGCTCGCGCAGCAGGTGGTCGCGATGGTCGCGGTCGAGGACTGGCACGTCGACGACCTCGCCGCGGTCGTCCGGCGTTCGGCGCCCTTCGCGACGCTCGGCGACGCGACGCTGCACGCGGTGCTCGACATGCTGGCGGGGCGGTACCCGAGCGAGGAGTTCGCCGAGCTGCGGCCGCGCATCGTCTGGGACCGCGCGCGCGACGTGCTCACCGCCCGGCCGGGCGCGCTGCGGCTGGCCGTGACGAGCGGCGGCACGATCCCGGACCGCGGCCTGTTCGGTGTGTTCCTCGCCTCCGGGAGCGCCACGAGCGAGGTGCCGGTCGATGCCGAGACGACGGGTGGCCGGGTCCGCGGCGGCAAGCGCGTCGGTGAGCTCGACGAGGAGATGGTCTACGAGTCGCGCGTCGGCGACACGTTCACGCTCGGCTCGAGCACGTGGCGGATCGACGACATCACGCCGGACCGGGTGCTCGTGACGCCCGCGCCCGGCGTCCCGGGCCGGCTCCCCTTCTGGAAGGGCGACGCGCCCGGCCGGCCGGCGGAGCTCGGGCGCGCGATGGGCGCCTGGGTCCGCGAGGTCGCGACGCTCGCCCCCGACGCCGCGCGCGCACGCGTCGCCGCGTCGGGGCTCGACGAGTGGGCCACCGACAACCTGCTCGCGTACGTGGGCGCCCAGCGTGACGCGACCGGCACCGTGCCGTCGGACGACGCGATCGTCGTCGAGCGGTTCCGCGACGAGCTCGGCGACTGGCGCGTGGTGGTGCACTCGCCGTACGGCGCGCGCGTGCACGCCCCGTGGGCCGTCGTGCTCGGCGCGCGCCTGCGCGAGCGCTACGGCGTCGACGCGTCCGCGATGCACTCGGACGACGGCATCGTGCTGCGCCTGCCCGACGTGCTCGACGCCGGCCTGCTGCCCGACGGCCCCGACGACCCGTTCCTCGGCGCGGGCGGTCCCGTCGTCGGGGTGGACGACCTCCTGATCGATCCCGAGGACGTGCTGGACGCGGTGCGCGCGGAGCTCGGGTCGTCGGCACTGTTCGGCGCGCGCTTCCGGGAGGCGGCGAGTCGCGCGCTGCTGCTCCCCCGACGGCGTCCCGACCGGCGGCAGCCGCTGTGGCAGCAGCGGCAGCGCTCGGCTCAGCTCCTCACCGTCGCCGCGCAGTACCCCGACTTCCCGATCCTGCTCGAGGCCGTCCGCGAGTGCGTGCAGGACGACTTCGACACCGACGCGCTCGCGGAGCTCATGCGCGACGTGCGCACGGGCCGCGTGCGCGTCGTCGAGGTCACGACGCCGCAGCCGTCGCCGTTCGCGCAGGCCCTGCTCTTCGGCTACACCGCGCAGTTCCTCTACGAGGGCGACGCGCCGCTGGCCGAGCGCCGAGCCGCCGCGCTGACGCTCGACCCGACGCTGCTCGCGGAGCTGCTCGGCCAGGGCGGCGAGTCGCAGCTCGCGGATCTCCTCGACCCCCAGGCCGTGCTCCGCACCGAGGCCGAGCTGGCCGGCACGGCGCCGGACCGCCAGGCGGGGACGCTCGAGCAGCTCGCGGACGCCGTTCGCCGCCACGGTCCGCTGCCGCTCGCCGACCTCGAGGCGCGGGTGCGGCCGGAGGTGCGGGGAGAGACCGCCGCCTGGCTCGCGGAGCTCGCGGCCGCCCGCCGGGTGATCGGCGTGCGTGTCGGCGGCGTCCCGGCGGACCGCGCGGAGCAGTGGGCCGCGATCGAGGACGCCGGGCGCCTGCGGGACGCGCTCGGCGTGGCGCTCCCCGTGGGTGTGCCCGAGGTGTTCACGGAGGTGCTGCCCGACCCGGTCGCCGACCTCGTCCGTCGGCACGCGCGCACGCGCGGGCCGTTCACCGCGGCCGAGGTCGCGGCACGCTTCGGGTGGGGCGTGGCGATCGCGGCCGACGCGCTGAGGCGGCTCGAGTCCGCGGGCGTCGTGGTCCAGGGTCGGCTGCGGCCCGACGTGCTCGGCGGCACCGGCGACGAGTTCTGCGACGCGGAGGTGCTGCGCACGCTGCGCCGGCGCTCCCTCGCGGCTCTGCGGGCCGAGGTGGAGCCGGTCCCGCCCCGGGCGCTGGGGGTCTTCCTGCCGCGTTGGCAGGGCGTCGGCGCACTGCGCGGGGTCGACGGGCTCGCGCGGGCCATCGAGCAGCTCGCGGGTGCGGTCGTGCCGGCCTCCGCGCTCGAGTCGCACGTCCTGCCGGCACGCGTCGTCGACTACACGCCTGCGATGCTCGACGAGCTGACGGCCGCGGGCGAGGTGACGTGGGCGGGCCACGGCTCGCTGCCGGGGCACGACGGGCTCGTGTCGCTGCACCCGACGTCGGTCGCCGACCTCACGCTCGCCGCCGTCGACCCTGACGACGAGCGCGTCGGCACGCCGCTGCACCGCGCGGTGCTCGGCGCGCTCGACGGTGGCGGCGCGTGGTTCGTCGGGCCGCTGACGGACCGCGTGCGCGCGCACCTCTCCGCCGCCGCCCCTGACGACGTGGCCGAGCAGGCGACCACCGCCGACGTGACGCGCGCCGTGTGGGACCTCGTGTGGGCGGGCCGCGTGACGAACGACGGGCTGGCGCCGCTGCGCGCCTGGCTCGGCAGCGGCAGCACCGCGCACCCCACCCGGTCACCGACGCCGCGCGGCAGAGCGCTGCCTCCGCGGCTGGGCGTCCGCGCGGCGATGCGGGCCGCGGGTGCCGCGAGTCGGGCCGCCTCCCTGCCGCCCGAGTCGGGCGGCCGGTGGTCGCTGCTCACGGAGCGCGAGAAGGACCCGACGCTGCGCGCGCACGCCCTCGCGGCGCAGCTCCTCGACCGGCACGGCGTGCTCACGCGGGCCGTCGCCCCCGCCGAGGGCGTCGGCGCGCGGTTCGCGGACGTGTACCGCGTGCTCGCGGCGCTCGAGCAGTCGGGTCAGGTCCGTCGCGGGTACTTCGTCGAGGGCCTCGGTGGCTCGCAGTTCGCGCAGACCGGCGCCGTCGACCGGCTCCGCGCGGACGCTCAGACGCTGGACCGCGACTCCGCCGGGGCGGCGGCTGCCGGGCCGCTCGCCGTCGTGCTGGCCGCGACCGACCCCGCCAACCCGTACGGCGCGGCGCTGCCGTGGCCCGCGGCCGACGCCACCGGGCAGGCGACGGGCCACCGGCCGGGGCGCAAGGCGGGCGCGCTCGTCGTGATCGTCGACGGCGGCCTCGCCCTCTACCTCGAGCGCGGCGGCCGGACGGCCCTGACATTCACCGCCGACCAGGCCGAGCTCGACCTCGCGGCACGCGCGCTCGCCGCGACGGTCCGTGGCCGCGCGCTCGGCCGGCTGACCGTGACGCGCATCGACGGCGAGGAGGTGCTCGCCGACGGCGCCCTGCGCGGTCCGCTCGGCCGTGCCCTGGTCGACGCCGGCTTCACCCCGACGCCGCGCGGCCTGCGGCTGACCGGCCGGGCCTGAGGACGCGATGCCCGAGGGAGACGTCCTGCGGCGGGTGTCCGCGCGCCTCGACCAGGCGCTCGCCGGCCGGACCCTGGTGCGCGCCGAGCTGCGCTGGCCGAGCGCCGCCGGAACGAACCTGGTCGGGCGGACCGTGCTCGCCAACGTGCCGTACGGCAAGCACCTGCTGACGCGGTTCGACGACGGCAGGACGCTGCACACGCACCTGCGCATGGACGGCCGCTGGGAGATCGCCCGCACCGGCTCGTCCGCCGCGGCCGGCCGCTCGCCCCGCACGCGCGCGCTGCTCGGTGCAGCCGACTGGACCGCGCTGGGGCACGACCTCGGGATGCTGGACGTCGTGCCCACGCGCGACGAGGGCTCGCTGCTCGGCCACCTCGGCCCGGACGTGCTCGCGGACGAGCTCGACCTCGACGAGATCCTTCGGCGGTTCGCCGCACGCGGCGCCACGCCCGTCGCCGAGGTGCTCCTCGACCAGACGGTGCTCGCCGGGCTCGGCACGATCTACACCGCGGAGTCCCTGTTCGCGGAGCGCCTGTGGCCGTGGCTCGCCGCGGACGAGGTGCCCGACCCGCGTCGCCTCGTGCTGCGCGCGCGGCACCTGATGCAGCGCGCCGTGGCCGCCGGCGCTGCGCCCGGGCACGTGCACGGCCGGCTGCGGATGCCGTGCCCCCGCTGCGGAACGCCCATCGCCGTCGGGCAGGCGCGTCAGCCGCCGATGCAGAGGCCGATCTTCTCCTGCCCGACGTGCCAGCCGAAGCCCACCGCCCGCGGTGCGCGCTGAGCCGAGCCCGTGCTTCGGGTGGAGCCCGGAGCGCGCCCCGAGCCGTGGCCGCGGGACGGGCCGCGCCTCGAGGAACGACGACGGCCCGCGGACCACCAGGTCCGCGGGCCGTGACGTCAGGCGATCGGCGACTAGCCGATCGGTGCGAGCTCGGAGCGCGACCGCGCCCACCCGCCGTCCGACGAGCCGCCGATCGACGCGGCCAGCTCTGCCGGGATGGTGTCCGGGATCAGCAGACCCTCGGCCACCGCGACCCGGTCGCTGACCTCGCGAAGCACGAGCGACATCGGGACGTCCAGCGCCTCGCAGATGCTGCTCAGCAGCTCTGACGACGCTTCCTTCTGCCCACGCTCCACCTCGGAGAGGTAGCCGAGGGACACACGCGCTGCCGACGACACCTCACGCAGGGTGCGGCCCTGGCGCTGACGCGCGTCACGCAGCACGTCGCCGATCTCGCGACGAAGAACGACCATGCGGGCTCCCCCCTTCGTGTCGTGCACCTTGCCGGGACCTTGAGCCACCGCGACCATCCCCGGTTGTCCCTTCACCGGGAGGCTTCCACCGTACCGTGCGCCACTGACGCGCGCGGTGTACCGCCGGGCGGGCGGCCTGGAGTTCATCACGGTCGTTGCAACGTGCCGACTCCCCCGCGTGTTCCCGCGCCAGCGGGCACAGCGCCGCGCGTCCTGGCGGCCGCCCGCAACTTCACCCGGGAACGCACGCGCGGTGCAGGACGGGGGGCGGCGTCCCGTCAGGCGCGGAGCGACTCGAGCGCGAGCCGGAGCGCGGCGTCGACCGTCGCAGCGCGCACAGCGGCCCGGTCGCCGCCGAGTTGCAGCTCGCGCTGGTGCACGCCGCCCGGCGTCACGACCGCCACGTGCACCGTGCCGGGCGCCTTGCCGTCCTGCGGGTCGGGCCCGGCCACACCCGTCGTCGCGATGCCCACGTCGGCCGTCAGCCGGTCGCGGACGCCGGCCGCCATCGCGACCGCGACGTCCGCGTCGACCGCGCCCCGCTCGGCGAGCAGCGCCTCGTCGACCGCGAGCAGCGCCGCCTTCAGGTCGGTCGCGTACGCCACGACGCCGCCGCGCAGCACGGTCGACGCGCCGGGCACCGTGACGAGCGTCGCGCACACGAGCCCGCCCGTGAGCGACTCGGCCACGGCGAGCGTCCAGCCGCGGTCACCGAGGGCGGCGAGCACGTCGCGCGGGAGGCTAGTCACGCCTGGTCCGCGCGCCGAGTCGCGGACGCCTCGCCGCGATCGACCGTGCCGGTCGTCGGGCCCCGGGGGTGCGGGCTCGTCACGCCGGGCCCACGCGGCGCGCCGCGCGCCGGATGCGCGCCGCGGCGCGCAGGTAGTCGACGCCCGTGACGACCGTCACGACCACCGCCGCGCCCATGAGCACGGCTGCGACGACCGACAACCAGCCGGGCAGGTGCCCGAGCGGCAGCAGGTAGAGCCCGATCGCGACGGACTGCAGCACCGTCTTCGCCTTGCCGCCCCGCGACGCGGGGAGCACCAGGTAGCGGAGCATGAACAGTCGCATCACGGTGATGCCGATCTCCCGCACGAGGATCACCACGGTGATCCACCACTGGAGGTCGCCCAGCGCGGACAGCGTCACGAGCGCAGCGCCCATCAGCAGCTTGTCCGCGATCGGGTCGAGCAGCTTGCCCAGGTCCGTGACCTGCCCGTTCCGGCGGGCCAGCCAGCCGTCGAGGCGATCGGTCAGCGCCGCCGCGACGAACAGTGCCGTCGCGACCAGCCGGAGGCCCACCCCGTCGTCCCCGGCCGCGACGAGCGCCCAGACGAAGAACGGGACGACCGCGATGCGCAGGACCGTGAGGGTGTTCGCCACGGTCCACCGCGGCGCGGCAAGGGGGACGGCGTCGGACACGCGGACAGCCTACGGGGGCCGCCACGCCGACCTCGCCAGGCGCTGCCACCCAGGCCGCGTCCTGACGAACGGGTGAACCGGGACGCTCGTCACCCGGGATTCCTGAGTCGAACGACTACAGTCCGCCTGTGACTCGCCACGCCCGCTCGGCACGGCGGTCGCCCCAGATCGTCCTGATGGCGGTGCTCGCCCTTCTGCTGACGTGCGCCGGAGCGACCGCTGCGGCGCTCCGACCCTCCGGGGCCGACGAGGCTCTGGCCGCGGTGCCGCCGACCGCCGGCGCGACGGCCAGCCACCCCGGCGCGGGCGCGACGCCCACGCCGTCACCGACCCCCACTCGCCTGCCCGACGCGCAGTTCAGCATCGTCGCCGCCGGTGATGTCCTCCCGCACGGCGGCGTCGTCGCCGACGCCCGGACGAAGGGCGGCGGGTACGACTTCTCGAAGCTGCTCGCTCCGATGGACCCGTGGATCCAGGGCGCCGACCTGGCGATCTGCCACATGGAGACGCCGATCGCGCCGAACGGCAAGCCGACCGGGTACCCGATCTTCGGCGGTCCGAAGCAGCTCGCCGCGGCGCTGAAGGCGCAGGGCTGGGACGGGTGCTCCACGGCGTCGAACCACTCGGTCGACCGCGGCTTCGCCGGGGTCAAGGCGACGCTGGACGCCTTCGACGCCGTCGGCCTCGGCCACGACGGCACCGCGCGGACCGCCGCCGAGCAGGCGCAGCCGCAGCTCTACCAGCTGGAGCGCGCGGGCCAGACGATCACGGTCGCGCACGTCTCCGCGACCTACGGCACGAACGGCATGCCGGTCGACGCGGACAAGCCGTGGTCGCTGAACATGATCGACGTGCCGGCGATGGTCGCGCAGGCCAAGGCGGCGCGGGCCGCGGGCGCGGACATCGTCGTCGCGAGCGTGCACTGCTGCGTCGAGTACCAGACGTCGCCCACGTCGCAGCAGCAGCTCATCGACCAGCAGCTCGCCGACTCGGGCGAGTTCGACCTCGTCATCGGCCACCACGCCCACGTGCCCCAGCCCGTCGTCAAGCTGGCGGGCGGCCCCGGCGGTGCCGGCATGTGGGTCGCGTACGGCCTCGGCAACTACGTCTCCAACCAGGACGGCGACTGCTGCGTCGCGAGCACCGACTCGGGGATCCTGCTGACCGCGCACGTGACGAGCCCCGCCGCGGACCCCGCGACCGGCAGACCGGCCGGCCCGGCGCGCGTGACCGGGGTGGAGTACACGCCGATCACGGTCGACCGGCTCGGCGGCCACCAGGTGCACGCACTGACCGACATCCCGGAGGGCTCGACGCACCTGACGGCGACGCAGGTGTCGCAGCGGCTCGCCCGGGTCGAGCACGCGGCGGGCGACGCCGCGCCGATGCGCACCGAGCCCGAGACCCCGACCGGGCCGCCGCCCGTGGTGGTCCAGCGCGCCGGCTGACGCGGACCGGTGGCCAGCGCGCACGCTGACGCGCACCGGCGGTCCAGCGCGCGCTGGCTGATGCGGATCGGGCGTGCGGATCAGGCGTGCGGCGCGGGCTGCGCGCCGCCGTACAGCCAGCCCTGCCCGTACCGCCAGCCGTTGCGGTGCAGGTAGTCGGCCTGCTCCTCGTGCTCGATCCCCTCGGCGATCGTCACCATCGCGAGCTCACGTGCCAGTGCACCGAGGGCGCGCGCGACCTTGCCCGCGGTCGGGTCGTCCGGGATGCCGGACGTGAACGACATGTCGAGCTTGACGCCCGCCACCGGCAGGTCGCGCAGGTACGACAGCGGCGACACGCCGGTGCCGAAGTCGTCGAGCAGGATCGGGACGCCGGCGGCCGAGAGCTGCGTGAGCTCGTGCCGGATCCGGGTGCCCGACGCCACGAGCGACGACTCCGTCAGCTCGACCACGACGCGTCCGGCCATGACGCGGTGCCGCGAGATCTCCGCGAGCAACGTCGTCGCGAACTCGCCGTCCCCGAGCTGGTCGGCGGAGACGTTCACCGAGACCCAGAGCTTGGAGTCCGGCGCCGAGGCGACGAACGCGACGACGGACGTCGCGACGAACTGTCCGAGCTGCACGGCGAGCCCGGCCTCCTGCACGAGCGGCAGGAACGCCGCGGGGAGCAGCAGGCCGCGGTACGGGTGCTCCCAGCGGATCAGCGCCTCGTACCCGACCAGGCGCGAGTCGGCCAGGTCGACGATCGGCTGGTAGTGGACCACGAGCTCGCCGGCGGCGAGCGCCTGCGAGAGCTCGCGGTGCACGTCCGCGCTGGAGACGATGCCCATCGACGACTCGTAGATCTCCGTGCGGCCGCGACCTGCCCCCTTCGCCTTGTAGAGCGCCGCGTCGGCGGCGGCGAGGAGCGTCGGCGCGCCACCCGCGATCGTCTCGGAGTCGGCGAGCGCGATGCCGACGCTCGCGGCCACCCCGAGGCGCCGCCTGCCGACCCGCACCGGTTCCGCGAGGCCCGCGTGGATCGCCGCGGCGACCTCGAACACCGCCTTGGGCCCGTCCTGGTCCTGGACGACGACCACGAACTCGTCGCCGCCGAGCCTCGCCACGGTCCCCCGTCGCGCGGTCGCCGCGCGCAGCACGCCGGCCACGTGGACGAGCAGCTCGTCACCCGCGGCGTGCCCGTACCGGTCGTTGATCTCCTTGAACGCGTCGAGGTCGCACGCGAGCACCGCGACGCGGTCGACGGCCGCAGGCTGCTCGAGCACGGACTGCAGGACCTCCTGCAGGAGCGTCCGGTTCGCGAGCCCCGTCAGCGGGTCGTGCATCGCGCGGTGCGTCAGCATCTCCGCCTGCAGGCGGGACTCCGTCGAGTCGCGCACCTGGACGACGAAGTGGTCGGGCTCGCCCGTGGGCGACCGCACGAGTGCGGTGTCGAGCACGACCCAGACGAGGTGGCCGTCGGCGCGCTGGTAGCGCTTCTCGAGCGAGAACCGGTGCTGGCCACCACCGAGCAGGCGGTCGACCTCGAGCCGCTCGGCCGCGCGCGTGTCCGGCGTCGACAGGTCCTCCATCGAGTAGCCGCGCAGCGCGTTGACGCTCGTGCCGAGCAGCTCGGCGAACGCCGCGTTGGCCTCGACGACCCGCCAGTCGAGGTCGACGAGCGCCATGCCGATCGGGGCGTTCTCCATCGCGACGCGGAACTGGGTCTCGCTGCGGCTCAGCGCGGCCTCGACCTCGCGTCGCCCGGTGACGTCGACGAGCGTCGTCAGCACCGCTGCCTGCTCGCCGTCGCCTGCGGGCACCAGCTGGCTCGCGACCTGGACCATGCGCACCTGGCCACCCGCGGACCCCGGGGCGGCCACGCCGACGAGCTCGGAGTCGACCGTGAACCCCGCGCGGGCGGTGCGGTGGCCGAGCACGGCCGCGGGGTTCATGGCGAGCCCCTGCTCGTTGACCAGGACGATGGGCAGGTCGGTGAGCGGCTTGCCGACCGACGCCGCGGCGTCGACGCCGAGGATCGCGGCGGCCCGCTCGGACAGGTCGAGCACGCGGCCCTGCAGCGACGAGACGAGCACGCCCTCCTTCGTCACCGCCTGGAGCGCGTCGTAGCGGTGGCGCAGCTCGCGGCTGAGGGCCAGCAGCTCGTCCTGCCGGTGCAGGTGCGCGCGCTGCCGCGCGAGCAGCACGAGCACCGCGACGAGGGCGAGCACCGCGACGACGGCGATCAGGCCACCGACGAGCTCGCCCGGCGACAGGTCGCTCACCAGCGACCGGCCCGGTCGTCCTCCGCGTCGTCGAAGTAGTCGACCGCGACGGGTGGGTCGCCCGGCAGACCGTCGTCCACGCTGTCGCCGCGCAGCATCGCGAGCGTCCCCGGCAGGTCGTCGGGCTGGACGAGGACCTCGCGCGCCTTGGAGCCCTCGGACGGGCCGACGATCTCGCGCGACTCGAGCAGGTCCATCAGGCGGCCGGCCTTCGCGAAGCCGACGCGCAGCTTGCGCTGAAGCATCGACGTCGAACCGAACTGCGACGTGATGACGAGCTCGGCAGCCTGCAGCAGCAGGTCGAGGTCGTCGCCGATGTCCTCGTCCACCTGCTTCTTCGCGGCGGCGACGGCCACGTCCTGGCGGTACACGGGCTTGAGTTGCTTCTTGACGTGCTCGACGACCGCGTGGATCTCCGACTCCGAGACCCAGGCGCCCTGCGTGCGCATCGGCTTGGCCGCACCCATCGGCAGGAACAGCGCGTCGCCCTGGCCGATGAGCTTCTCGGCGCCCGGCTGGTCGAGCACGACGCGCGAGTCCGTGAGCGACGACGTGGCGAACGCGAGCCGCGACGGCACGTTCGCCTTGATCAGGCCGGTGACGACGTCGACCGAGGGCCGCTGCGTCGCGAGCACCAGGTGGATGCCTGCGGCGCGCGCGAGCTGCGTGATGCGCTGGATCGACGCCTCGACGTCGCGAGGCGCCACCATCATCAGGTCGGCGAGCTCGTCGACGATCACGAGCAGGTACGGGTACGGCGCGATCTTGCGCTCGGAGCCCGGCAGCGGCTTGACCTTGCCGGCGCGCACGGCGACGTTGAAGTCGTCGACGTGCTTGAAGCCGAACATGGCGAGGTCGTCGTAGCGCGCCTCCATCTCGCGCACCACCCACTCGAGCGCCTCGGCGGCCTTCTTCGGGTTGGTGATGATCGGCGTGATGAGGTGCGGGATGCCCTCGTAGATCGTCAGCTCGACGCGCTTGGGGTCGACGAGCACCATGCGGACCTCGTCGGGCGTCGAGCGCATGAGGATCGAGACGATCATCGAGTTGACGAACGACGACTTGCCCGCGCCGGTGGCGCCCGCGACGAGCAGGTGCGGCATCTTCGCGAGGTTCGCGACGACGTAGCCGCCCTCGACGTCCTTGCCGACGCCGATGACCATCGGGTGCTCGGTGCGCTTGGCCGCGCTGGACCGCAGCACGTCGCCCAGCGCGACCGTCTCTCGGTCGGTGTTCGGGATCTCGATGCCGATCGCGGACTTGCCGGGGATCGGCGACAGGATGCGCACGTCGGCGCTCGCGACGGCGTACGCGATGTTCTTGGACAGCGCCGTGACGCGCTCGACCTTGACGCCGAGGCCGAGCTCGACCTCGTAGCGCGTGACGGTCGGTCCGCGCGTGAAGCCCGTGACCTGCGCGTCGATCTCGAACTGGTCGAGCACGTTGGTGAGCGCCTCGACGACGCGGTCGTTCGCCGCCGAGCGGACCTTGTGCGGCGCGCCCTTCGCGAGCGCGTCCTCCGACGGCAGCGTGTACAGGACGTCGCCCTCGAGCATCGGCTGCTCGCCCCGCGGGACGCCCGACGTCGTGGGCGGCGCCTCGATCCGGCGCGCGGCGGGCGCGACGACCGCCGTCGGCTCGGTGTCTGCCGCCGGCTCGGCTCCGCCCCGCGCGGCCTCGATCGTCGCGGCGCTGAGGTAGGCCTCGTCGCCTTCGTACGCGTCGAGCCGCGACTCGTCCGCCTCGTCGGCGTGCTCGGCGCGTTCGGCGCGGCGGCGGCCGAGGCGACGCTTCTTCGGCAGCACCTCGGTCTCCGGCAGCGCGGTGTGCCCCGCGTTGATGACGAGCGGCGCGTCCTCGTCGTCGACCTCGTCGTGCCGGCCCGTCAGGCGGTGGTACGCGCCGCGCAGCCTCGGGACGATCTGGTTGACGGGCGTGGCCGTGACGACCAGCACGCCGAAGAACGCGAGCAGCAGGAGCAGCACGACCGCGATCGGCTGGGTGAGCAGGCTCGCGAGCGGCGTGCCGACGGCGTACCCGACCACGCCGCCCGCCTTGCGCAGCGCGGCGAAGTCGTCCGTGCTCGGCAGCCCGGCGCCGATCTGCAGGATGCCGCACACGGCCAGCGCGATCGCGGTCAGACCGATGCCGATGCGCGAGTTGGCCTGCACGCGGTCCGGGTGCCGCATCAGCCGCACCGCGACGTAGACGAGCACGACCGGCACGACCACGCCGACCCGCCCGAACGTCCCGGCGACGACCGAGTGCACCGCGTCGCCTGCCGTGCCCGACAGGTTCCACCACTCGCGCGCCGCGACGACCACCGCGAGCGCGAGCAGGGTGAACGCGATGCCGTCCCGCCGGTGCGCGGGGTCGAGGTCGCGCGCGCCGCGGCCGATGTGCCGCGCCGTGCCGCCGACGAGGTGGGCACAGCCCATCCAGACGCCCTTGACGATCCGCACCGGGAGCGCGGGCCGCTTGGGCGGCGGCGTGCGGCTGCCACCGGGGCGCGACGAGCCTGCGCGCGCCTGCGCGGGCCGGGGGGTCCCGGAGCGCGTGCGGGTGGTGGACGGACCGCTGGCCATGCTCCTCAACCTAGCGGCGGGGTCCGACGACGCCGCGCCGCACGGGCGCGTGTCGCGCGCGAGGTCTCCCCCGACGCCTCTCGAGAGCCCCGCGGCCGGGCTCAGACCGCGGTCGGAACCCCTCGGTCGAGCACGACGAGCCGCTCGGCCCGTCCCCCTCGGGCGAACCGCTCCTGCACCGCGGACAGCGGGTCGACGAAGTGCGCCCAGTCGGTGTGGTGCACCGGCACGACCTTGGCGCGGTCCAGCAGGTCGGCAGCCGCGCTCGCGCGCCGCGCGTCGAGCGTCATCGGCTCGGCGCCGAAACGCCCGACGTTCGCGCCGCCGACGAAGAGCACCGCGAGCCCGATGTCCGGGAACCGGCGTGCGACCTGGTCGACGACGTCGACGGACGCGTTGTCACCCGAGACGTAGACGGTCGGCACGCCCGCGGCCTCGAGCACGAACCCCGTGACCGGGCCGCTCTGCGCCTCGGCGCCCTGCGGCCCGTGCTGCGCGGGCACGGCCGTCACGCGGACGTCGCCGACGTCCGTGACCTCCCACGGCTCGAGCCCCCGGATGCCCGGGACCCGTCCCGCCGCGGTCGGCGTCGACAGCACGGTCGGGACGCGCGAGAGCAGGTCGCGACCCGCGTGGTCGAGGTTGTCGGCGTGCTGGTCGTGCGAGAGCAGCACCACGTCCGGGCGGACGTCGGCGGCGGGCACGGCGGGGCCGACGAGCTTGCGGAGCGTGGCGCCGCCGGGGTACTCCGCCGGTGCCGCGTCGAACGTCGGGTCGGTGAGGAACGTCTGGCCCGCGAGCTCGAGCAGCAACGTCGGTCCGCCGACCCAGGTGAGCGTGGTGGTCGTCATGCAGCCAGCGTGCTCCCGTCGGCGCGAGGCGGCGAGTGGCCTGGAGGTCGCACATCGCTAGGATCGGGCCATGCAGCCGAGGCACCGCGTGGCAGTCCTCGCGTTCGACGGCATCAGCCCGTTCCACCTGGCCGTGCCGTCGGCCGTGTTCGCGTCGGGCGGCGGATCGGCGCCGGTCACGGGCTACGAGGTCACCGTCTGCGCGGAGCGGCCCGGCGCCGTGCCGACCGCCGGCGGGTACGCGGTCGTGGTGGAGCACGGGCTCGAGGCGTTCGCGGCGGCCGACACGGTCGTCGTGCCGAGCTGGGACACGGCGGTCGAGCCGTCGGACGTCCTGCTCGACGCGGTCCGCACGGCCCACGCGCGTGGTGCGCGCGTCGTCGGCCTGTGCCTGGGCGCCTTCGTCGTGGCTGCGAGCGGCGTCGCCGACGGGCGCGAGGTCGCGACGCACTGGCACGCAGCGGACCGGCTCCGTCGTCGATATCCCGCTGTCGCCGTGCGCGACGACGTCCTGTGGTGCGACGACGGCGACGTCGTGACGTCCGCGGGCGTCGCGTCCGCGCTCGACTGCTGCCTCCACCTCGTCCGCCGGGACCTGGGTGCCGACCTCGCGGCGCGCGTCGCACGGTCGCTCGTGCTCGCGCCGCACCGCGACGGGAACCAGGGCCAGTTCATCCCCGCACCCGTGGCGGAGCACGCGGGAGACGACGCGCTCGACCGCGCGCTCGCCTGGGCCGAGCAGCACCTCGACGAGCCCGTCGACCTCGACGCGTGGGCCGGGGCGGCCCACCTCGCGCGGCGGACGTTCACGCGGCAGTTCCGCGAGCGGACCGGCACCAGCCCCGGGCGGTGGCTGCTGACGCAGCGCCTCGCACGAGCACGAGTGCTGCTCGAGACGACCGACCTCGGAGTCGAGGAGGTCGCCCGTCGCTCGGGGTTCGGCACCGCCGTCACCCTGCGCCAGCACTTCGCGACACACCTCGCGACGAGCCCGCGGCGGCACCGTCAGGCCTTCCGCGCCGAGCCCGCGGCGGGCGCGGCGGTGGATGTCGGTGGTCCGGCATAGGTTCTGTCGGTGAGCACCGGACGAGTCTTGGTCTGTGCGCCGGCAGAGGCGCGCCACGTGGCACGAGGTCGGGCATGAGCCGGCGCGGCTGGATCCTGCTCGGCGCGATGGGCGTCATCTGGGGCGTGCCGTACCTGCTGATCAAGGTGGCGGTGGGCGAGGTGACGCCGGCGACCGTCGTGCTCGCGCGCACCGCGGTCGGCGCGCTGCTGCTCGTCCCGTTCGCGTGGCGCGCAGGCGGCCTCCGCGTCCTGCGCGGGCACTGGCCCGCCGTCGTCGCGTTCGCCGCGCTCGAGATCGTCGGGCCGTGGTTCCTGCTCTCGAACGCCGAGCGCACGCTGACGAGCTCGACCACCGGCCTGCTCGTCGCGACGGTCCCGATCATCGCGGTCGTCGTCGGCCGGCTGGTCGACCGCAAGCACGTCGCGGCCGTGCGGTGGGCGGGCCTGGTCGTCGGCCTCGGCGGTGTCGCGCTGCTGCTCGGGCCCGGCGCCGCGGCCGACGACCCGTGGGCCGTCGTCCAGGTGCTCCTCGCGGCGGTCGGGTACGCGGTCGCGCCACTGATCGCCGAGAGGCGGCTGCACGGCGTGCCGTCGATCCCGCTCACCGCGGCGTGCCTCGGCCTGTCCGCGCTGGTCTACCTGCCCGTCGTGCTCGCGACCGGTCCCCACCCGATGCCCGGCCGGGACGCGCTGCTGTCGCTGCTCGGGCTCGGCGTCGTCTGCACCGCGCTCGCGTTCGTGCTGTTCTTCGGCCTGATCGCCGAGGTCGGCGGTGCGCGCGCAACGCTCGTCGCGTACCTCAACCCGGTCGTCGCGGTCGCGCTCGGGGCAGTCGTGCTCGACGAGCCCATCACCTGGGGCGTGCTCGCCGGGATGGCGCTGATCCTCGCGGGCTCGGCGGCGGCGTCGCGGCGCGCGCGTCCGGTGGAGACGCCGGTGCCGGACGTCGCAGAGGCGGCCGTCGCCTGCGACGAGCCGGCCGTGCGGGAGCCCTCGGCCTAGGCCTCAGTACCGCTGCGCGCGGCCCTCACCGGGCCTCCGCTCCGGGTCAGGCCTCCGTGGGCGTGGTCGGCCCGACCCTGCGCTCCTGCCCGGCGAGTGCCGCGCTGCGCACGGCCCTCACCGGGCCTCCGCTCCGGGTCAGGCCTCCGTGCGCCTGGTCGGCCCGACCCTGCGCTCCTGCCCGGCGAGTGCCGCGCTGCGCACGGCCCTCACCGGGCCTCCGCTCCGGGTCAGGCCTCGACCACCACGGGGATGATCATCGGACGGCGGCGCAGACGGTTGGACACCCAGCGACCCACCACGCGGCGCATGACCTGCTGCAGCTGGTGCGTGTCGACCGCTCCCCCGCGGGCCGCGTCCTCGAGGGCGGCGGTCAGCTCGGGAAGGATGTCCTCGAACACGTCGTCCTGCTCCGCGAACCCGCGGGCGTGGATCTGCGGCCCGGCCAGCACCTTCCCGTCGGCGGACGAGACGACCGCGAAGATCGACACGAACCCCTCGACCCCGAGGATCCGGCGGTCCTTGAGCTCGGCCTCGGTCACGCCCCCGACGGACGACCCGTCGACGTACACGTAGCCACAGGGCACCGCACCGACCACCGACGCCTTGCCGTCGACGAGGTCGACCACGACACCGTCCTCGGCGAGCACGACGCGGTCGGCCGGCACCCCGGTCTGGACCGCGAGCGCGGCATTCGCCACGAGGTGCCGCACCTCGCCGTGCACGGGCATGACGTTGCGTGGCCGCAGGATGTTGTAGCAGTACAGGAGCTCGCCGGCGCTGGCGTGGCCCGAGACGTGCACCTTCGCGTTGCCCGAGTGGACGACGCGCGCGCCGAGCCGCGTGAGCCCGTTGATGACGCGGAACACGGCGTTCTCGTTCCCGGGGATCAGCGAGGACGCGAGGATCACGGTGTCGCCCGGGCCGACCGTGATCTTGTGGTCGTTGTTCGCGATGCGCGAGAGCGCCGCCATCGGCTCGCCCTGCGAGCCGGTGCACATCAGCACGATCTCGTCGTCCGGCAGCTCGTCGACGCGCTTGGAGTCGATCAGCACGTTCTCCGGCACCTTGAGGTACCCGAGCTCCGACGCGATCGCCATGTTGCGCACCATCGAGCGGCCCACGAGGGCGACGTGCCGCCCGTGCGCGGCGGCCGCGTCGAGCACCTGCTGCACGCGGTGCACGTGGGACGAGAACGAGGCGACGACGATCCGCTTGGTCGACTCCGCGAACACCGAGTCGAGCACGGGTCCGATGCCCCGCTCCTGCGCCACGAAGCCCGGCACCTCGGCGTTGGTCGAGTCGACCATGAACAGGTCGACGCCGCGCTCGCCGAGGCGCGCGAAAGCACGCAGGTCGGTGATGCGCCCGTCGAGCGGGAGCTGGTCCATCTTGAAGTCGCCCGTGTGCAGCACGGTGCCCGCGCCGGTGGTCACGGCGACGGCGAGCGCGTCCGGGATCGAGTGGTTCACCGCGACGAACTCGCACTCGAACACGCCGAGCTGCTCGACCTGGCCCTCGCGCACCGCGAGCGTCAGCGGCGCGATCCGGTGCTCCTTGAGCTTCGCCTCGACGAACGCGAGCGTCAGCTGCGAGCCGACGAGCGGGATGTCGCGCCGCAGCCGCAGCAGGTAGGGCACGGCGCCGATGTGGTCCTCGTGCCCGTGCGTGAGGACGATCGCCTCGATGTCGTCGAGCCGGTCCCGGATGTAGTCGAAGTCCGGGAGGATCAGGTCGACGCCCGGCTGGTGGTCCTCTGGGAACAGCACGCCGCAGTCGATGACGAGCAGCCGGCCTGCGTACTCGAGGACGGCCATGTTGCGGCCGACCTCGCCGAGGCCACCGAGGGCGACGACCCGCAGGGCCCCCTCGGGTAGCGCCGGCGGCAGCGTCAGCTCGGGGTGCGGGTGGCTCATGTGTCTCCTGGTGAGGTGGCGTGGGGCCGGCGCTCAGGCCAGCGCGGAGTCGAGCAGCCCGGCCGCGCGCAGGCCGGCACGGATGCCCTCGAGGTCGTCGTCGGACGCGGGCACGTACGGGAGCCGCACGGCGCGCGAGTCGAGCAGGCCGAGCACCTGGAGCGCCGCCTTCGCGAACACCGCCTGGAACCCGGAGCCGTTGATCGCCTGGACGGCGGGGACCGTGGTGCGGAAGAGGCGCAGCGCCTCGGCGTGGTCGCCGGCGTCCCAGGCCGCGACCATGGCGGCGAACTGACGGCCGACCACCTGGGTCGCGACGCCGACGACGCCGCACGCCCCGTGGGCGAAGAACGGCAGCGTCACCGCGTCGTCGCCCGAGTACCAGGCGAGCCCCGTCCGCGCGATGGCGTCCGCGGCGGCGGCGACGTCGCCGGTCGCGTCCTTCATCGCCACGATCCGCTGGTGCGACGCGAGCGCGTCGATCGTGGCGGGCGCCATGCGCACGCCCGCCCGGCCGGGAACGTCGTAGACCATGACCGGCAGCTCGGTGGAGCCGGCCACGGTCGTGATGTGCGCGACGAGCCCCGGCTGCGACGGTCGCGAGTAGTACGGGCTGACGACGAGCAGGCCGTGCGCGCCCGCCTCGGCTGCCTGCTCGGCCATGCGGACCGCGTGCGCCGTGTCGTTCGAGCCCGCGCCCGCGACGACGTAGGCGCGGTCACCCACCGCCTCCACGACGGCGGCCACGAGCTCGGCCTTCTCTGGCGCGTGAGTGGTGGGCGCCTCGCCGGTGGTGCCGTTGAGGACGAGTCCGTCGTGCCCCGCCTCGTCGACGAGGTGCTTCGCGAGGGCGACGGCGGCGGTCAGGTCGACCGCCCCGTCCTCCGTCATCGGCGTGACCATCGCGGACAGCACGGCCCCGAACGGGCGGACGGACGACGTCACCAGCGGCATGCCGCAACGGTACCGCCCGGGTGGGACGCGCCGTCGCGCGATATCGCCCTGCGAGCCGGGCGGCCGCGCCCCGTCACCAGCGGCCGAGCGCCCGCTCGAGCGCCGCGTGCGTGGCTGCGTCGGAGAGCCCGAGCTGCCGCGCGACGAGGGCGAGGGTGTCGGCCGCCGCGTCGACGTCGGCGGACGCGGGGGCCCGGCGACGCGCCACCGGCAGGACCGTCGTGCCGTGGCGGCCCGCCGTCGCGACGAGCCCGTCACGTGCGAGCTGCTCGTACACCTTGTTGACCGTGCCGCGCGCCAGCCCGAGGTCCGTGGCGAGCTGCCGGACGGTAGGCAGCCGGGCGCCGGACGCGAGCTGGCCCGAGACGATCAGGCGCTCGATCTGCGAGCGCAGCTGCTCGAAGACGGGCGTCGGCGCGTCCGCGTCGACGTGGACGATCACGCGAGCGCCCCCGGCGGCAGCCAGCCGCGCGGTGCGCGGGGCGCGGCACGGTGCAGCAGCACGAGCGTCGCCACGAGCGCCGCGAGCACGAGCACGACGCGCACGGCGTCGTCACCGCCACCGCCCTGGTCGGGCAGCCCGGAGACGACCCAACCGGCGGTCAGCACCGCGGCGGCGAGCTCCAGACGCGCGACCGCCACGCCGGCGAACGCCCGGATGCGCGCGTCGACGCGCGCCGCGGCGTCCGTCATGACGGGCCGGCGGCGACCGGCGATCGAGGCGCGCGTGACCTCGGCGACGCCCACCATCGCGGCACCTGCGACGGCCGTCGTGAGGACCCCGAGCGAGCCGAGCCCGCGCACCGCGACGACGACCCCCGCGACCATGAGCGAGCACACCACCAGCACGCGGGCGACGCGCGCGAGGTCGGCGCGGGCCGCCGGCGCGTGCGGCTCGAGCGACGCGGCGGTCCGCGCGGACGGCCGGCGTGGTCGGTCGAAGCGGAAGGTCTCTGCCGAGAGCGCACCGCAGACGATCCCCGCGAGCGCGCACCACAGCACGTCGGCGAACGGGCTCCCCGTGCCGATCCCGGCGTGCACCGAGCCGTACCAGGCCACCCCGGTGACCACCGCGAACGCGGCGCCGAACAGGCCGCCGACGGCCCGGTGCCGCCGGTGCCGCCGCAGGTACCGCTCGTAGACGGCCGCCTCGTCCGCGGACGGGTAGGCGTCGCCCGCCAGCCACGCCACGTCGACCGCGCGCACCGGGCGGGCGAGCACCGCCGCCGCGACGAGGCCCGCGACGAGCGCGAGCACGGTGACGAGCACGACGGGTACGGCGGACACGGGACCCCCTGGTGGATTGGCTCATTGGCATAGTACGTTGTGCCAATGAGCCGCACAACCGTCGCCGACGCCGCGCTCGACGCCGTCGTGCCGGTGACACCCCGCTGGCGCGTCGCGGTGGGCATCGCCGCCGGAGTCGCGCTGATGGCCGCAGCCGTGGCGGGCGCGTCGGCGTTCCGGCCGGGCGTCCTCCCGGGATCGACCGCCGGTGGCGCGCAGGGGGCGGCACCCGGCGGCCCGATCACGACGGTCGAGCTCGAGGGTGCGGCCGCGTGGCAGCGGGTCGAGTCCGTCACCGGTCCCGGCGTCGCCGCGGCCTGGCTCACCGCGAACGACCCGCTCGGCACCGACCCGGCGACGCCCGTCCGGACGCTGCCGGCCGCCCTGCACCGCGACGAGCGGACGTGGCTCGTCATCCGGTGGGCCGACGCGTGCGGCGACAGCGCCACCGTGCGGACCATCGGGGTGCTGGGCACCGTCCGGGACGAGGCGCTGCCTGCGGCGTTCACACCGGCCAAGCTGCTCCAGGGGCAGGCCGGCCAGACGGCGTGCGGCGCCGGCTCGTGACGAAGCGGTAGCGCGGGCCCGCCGACGACGTCAGCCACGGCCCGTCGTCCACGACCTCCCACTCGCGCGCGTCGAGCGCCGGGGCGTGGGTGTCCCCCGCGACGTCGAGGTCGACGACCGTGACGACCGCGACGTCGGCGAGCGCGACCGCGCCCGCGTAGACCGCTCCCCCGCCGATCACCCACGCGTCCCGATCCCCGACGAGCTCGAGCGCGGCGTCCAGGGACCCGACGACCACGGCGCCCGGCGCGTCGTAGCCGGGCGCACGCGACAGCACCACGTTCTGCCGGCCCGGCAGCGGTCGGAACCGCTCGGGCAGGGACTCCCACGTCGCGCGCCCCATGACGACGGGGCAGCCGCGCGTCAGCGACCGGAAGTGCGCGAGGTCCTCGGGGACGTGCCACGGGAGCGTGCCGTCCGTGCCGATCACCCCCGCGGGCGACTGGGCCCAGACGAGCCCCAGCGTCACACCGCCACCGGCGCCTTGATCGCCGGGTGGTGCTGGTAGCCGACGACCTCGACGTCCTCGAAGGTGTAGTCGAACAGCGACGGCGCCCGGCGGAGCTGCAGCGTCGGCGGCGCGAACGGCTCGCGCGAGAGCTGCTCGCGCACCTGCTCGACGTGGTTGTCGTAGATGTGGCAGTCGCCGCCCGTCCACACGAAGTCGCCGACCTCGAGGTCGACCTGCTGCGCGACCATGTGCGTCAGCAGCGCGTAGGACGCGATGTTGAACGGGACGCCGAGGAACAGGTCCGCGCTGCGCTGGTAGAGCTGGCAGCTGAGCCGGCCGTCCGCGACGTAGAACTGGAAGAACGCGTGGCAGGGCGCGAGCGCCATCGACGGGATGTCGGCGACGTTCCACGCCGAGACGATGTGCCGCCGGCTGTCCGGGTCGCGCCGCAGGTTCGCGAGCAGCTCGGTGACCTGGTCGACGTGCCGACCGTCGGGCGTCGGCCACGAGCGCCACTGGACGCCGTACACCGGCCCGAGCTCGCCGTCCGCGTCGGCCCACTCGTCCCAGATCGTCACGCCGTTCTCCCGCAGCCAGCGCACGTTCGAGTCGCCGCGCAGGAACCACAGCAGCTCACCCACGATCGAGCGCAGGTGCACGCGCTTAGTCGTGACGAGCGGGAAGCCCGACTGCAGGTCGAAGCGCATCTGGTGCCCGAACACCGAGCGCGTGCCCGTGCCGGTGCGGTCCGCCTTCGGCGTCCCGGTCTCCAGGACCAGGCGGAGCAGGTCCTCGTACGGGGTCTCGATCGGCGCGGCCATGGCCGTCATCGTAGGTCGCGCCGAGCCCGTCGCCGCGGCCCGACGCGCAACCGCCTGCGCGGCGAGCGCGGCCGGTTCAGACTGGGCCGCATGACCATCGCCCTGCCGCCGACCGTCGCCTCCCACGTCCCGACCGGGATCCTCGTGGACGGCGACTGGCGCCCCGCCTCGAGCGGCCGCACGTTCGAGGTCGCGGACCCGGCGACCACCGACACGCTGTTCGACGTCGCCGACGGCGGGGAGCGGGACGCGCTCGACGCGCTGACCGCCGCGAACGCGGCGTTCCCCGTCTGGCGCGCCACGCCGCCCCGCGAGCGCTCCGAGCTGCTGCGCGCCGTGTTCGAGACGCTGACCGCGCGCACCGAGGACGTCGCGGCCCTCATCACGGCGGAGGGCGGCAAGCCGCTGGCCGAGTCGCGCGCCGAGGTCGCGTACGGCGCGGACTACGTGCGCTGGTACGCCGAGGAAGCCGTGCGGTTCCCCGGCCTGGCTCGGCGGGCGCCCGCCGGGTCCAACCACCAGCTCGTCCTGCGGCGGGCGGTGGGTCCGGCGCTGCTCGTCACGCCCTGGAACTTCCCGATCGCGATGATCGCCCGCAAGGTCGCGCCCGCGCTGGCCGCGGGATGCACGGTGGTGGTCAAGCCTGCTCGCCTGACGCCGCTGACGACCGCGTTCGTGGCGGAGATCATCCGCGCTGAGCTCGCCGAGCGCGGGCTGCCCACCGGTGTGGTCAACGTCGTCCCGTCGTCGTCCGCGAGCTCGATCTCGACCCCGCTGCTCGCCGACCGCCGGTTGCGCAAGCTCTCGTTCACGGGGTCGACCGAGGTCGGGGCGCAGCTGCTGGCGGCGGCCGCGCCGAACATCCTGCGGACGTCGATGGAGCTGGGCGGCAACGCGCCGTTCCTCGTCTTCGAGGACGCCGACATCCCCGCGGCCGTCCAGGGGGCGCTCGCCGCGAAGATGCGGAACTCGGGCCAGACGTGCGTCGCGGCCAACCGGTTCCTGGTCCACCGCTCGGTCGCGCAGGAGTTCACCGAGGGACTCGCCGAGGCGTTCCGCGGGCTCGTCGTGGGGCACGGCGCCGAGCCCGGCACGACGGTCGGGCCGCTGATCGAACAGGCGGCCGTCGACCGCGTCGAGGAGGTGGTGGCGCAGGCCGTGGACGCCGGCGCGCGCGTGCACGTCGGGGGTGAGCGCCCGCGCCGCACCGGGTACTTCTACGCGCCCACGGTGCTCGACCGCGTGGACCCCGAGCACCGGATCGTCACCGAGGAGATCTTCGGGCCCGTCGCGCCGGTCGTCACGTTCGGCGACGAGGAGGAGGCGATCGAGCTCGCGAACCGGACCCCGTTCGGGCTCGTCGCGTACGCGTACACGCGCGACATCGGTCGCGTGATGCGGCTCGCGGACCGGGTCGAGGCCGGGATGCTCGGCGTCAACCGTGGCATGGTCTCGGACGCGAGCGCGCCCTTCGGCGGCGTCAAGCACTCGGGACTCGGGCGCGAGGGCGGCGAGGCGGGCCTCGAGGAGTACCTCGAGCCGGTGTACGTCGCGCTCTGAACGCGGCCGTCCGAGGGCCGTGCGACAGTAGCGGGCGTGACGACGGACGACGCTCGGCGGGCTGCGGTCCGCCAGGCGGTCTCCGTCTCGGTCGCCACGGGGCTGTACGGCATCTCGTTCGGCGCGCTGGCCGTTGCCGCCGGGCTGACGATCCCGCAGACCATGGCGCTCAGCCTGCTGATGTTCTCGGGCGGGTCGCAGTTCGCGTTCGTCGGCGTCGTCGCGGGCGGCGGCGCGGCCGGTGCGGCGATCGCGACCGCGGGGCTCCTGGGCGTCCGCAACGCGCTGTACGGCCCGCTCGTGACACCGATCCTGCGCGTGAGCCGCCGTCTGCGGCCCGTCGCGGCGCAGCTGACGATCGACGAGTCGACCGCCGTCGGGACCGCGCAGCGTGACCGCGCCGCCGGCCGCGTCGGGTTCTGGTGGACCGGCGTCGGCGTCTACCTGCTGTGGAACGCGTTCTCGCTCGCGGGGGCGCTGCTCGGCAACGCGCTCGGCGACCCGCGCCGGTACGGGCTCGACGCCGCGGCCGCCGCCGCGTTCCTGGCTCTCGTGTGGCCGCGCGTCACCGGGCCGGGCGCACGGCTCGCCCAGCTGGTGGCGCTGGGCGCGGTCGTCGTCGCGCTCGCGTCGACGCCGTTCGTGCCCGCCGGCGTGCCCGTGCTGCTCGCGGCGCTCGTCGCCGTCGTCGCGGGGCTCGTGACGAACCCGCCCCCCACCGAGCCGCCACCACCGCTGCTCGCGCCTGACCACCTGCTCACGCCTGACGGACCGGCCGAGGAGGCGCCATGAGCGTGGGGCTCACGTGGGTGGCGATCGTCGCCGCGAGTGCGGTCGTGTTCGCGCTCAAGCTCGTCGGCCACCTGCTGCCCGAGCACTGGCTGGCGCAGCCGCGGGTCGCCCGCACCGCGGCGCTCGTGACGGTCGCGCTGCTCTCGGCGCTGGTCGCGGTGCAGGCCGCCACCACCGGGCGGTCGCTGGTCGCGGACGCGCGCCTGCCGGCGCTCGTCGTCGCCGCCGTCGCGCTCGCGCTGCGCGCGCCGTTCATCGTGGTGGTCGTGCTCGCGGCGGTGACCGCCGCGGTGCTGCGCGCGCTCGGCATGCCCTGACCGCCGCCCGACCCGCGCGGGGTAGCCTCACCCGGTGCCGCTGTTCTCCGAGACCTCCGACGTGTCGGTGCGCCCCGCCGTCCCCGGCGACGAGCTCGCGATCGCGCAGGTGCAGCTCGCGGCCTGGCGCGACACGCACGCCGACGTCTTCGGCACGGCGCTCGACGATCTCGACGCCGAGGCGATCTCGGCGGGCTGGCACGAGTCGATCACCGCGCCGCCGGGCCCGGGCTACCGCGTGCTCGTCGCGCTGGCCGGACCGCAGGTGGTCGGCTTCGCCGCCGTCGCGCCGGTCGCGGCGCCCGAGGGCGAGGCACGCGGCGGCGTGCTCGTGGCGCTCGAGGTGACGCCGACGGCGCAGCGCGGCGGGCACGGCTCGCGGCTGCTCGCGGCGGTCGTCGACCTGCTGCGCGAGGACGGCGCCGACCAGCTGCACACGTGGGTGCTCGACGGCGACGACGCGCGCGCCCGCTTCCTGCGCGAGTCCGGCCTCGGCCCGGACGACGTCGCGCGCGAGGTGGTCGCGGGCACGCTGCCCGACGGGACGCACCGCACGGTCAACGAGCACCGCTGGTCCGCGGGCATCTGAGACCCGCCAGGGCCGAGCCCGGAGGGCGCCGGGCAGCGCGTCAGATCGCGTCCGGTCCCGTCGTCGCGCGCCCCCGGTGCAGGCGGCTCGCCGCGCGCAGCGCCTCGCGGGCGCGGCGCCGGTCTCCTGCCGCGTCGTACGCGAACGCGAGGTGGTACCAGGACCGCCAGTCGTCCGGCGTCGCCTCCGCGCGCTCCCGCGCGGCGCCGAACGCCTCGCGCGCGGCGGAACGGTCGATCCGGCCGCCCGGCGAGCGCGGCAGGTCGTCGACCGGCAGCTCGTCGGCGGCCGCGAGCTCGTCGGCCATGCGCTGCACGTCGATCGCGAGCCGCCATTCCCGGACCACGAGCCAGACGACGACGAGCGGCAGCACCCAGAACGCGACGCCGAGCACGACCCCGACGGGCTCGCCCGACCGCACGAGCGCGGTCGCCCGCGCCGCGACGACCCACAGGTAGATCGCGAGCAGCGCGGTCACGGCCGCCGCGACGGCGGGCCCGGTCCACCGCGCCCGGGTGCTGCGCGCCGCCATCAGCCCAGGTCGAGCACGTGCTCGAGGCCCACGGTCAGGCCGGGCAGTGCTCCGACGCGGCGCACGCCGAGCAGCACGCCCGGCATGAAGCTGACGCGGTCGAACGAGTCGTGCCGGATGGTCAGCTGCTCGCCCGCGTTGCCGAACAGGATCTCCTCGTGCGCCACGAGGCCGCGCAGCCGCACGGCGTGGACGTGCACGCCGTCGACCACCGAGCCGCGCGCACCGTCCAGGCCGGTGCTCGTCGCGTCGGGCGACGCACCCAGCCCGGCGGCCGCGCGCGCGGCTCCGATCGCGCGCGCCGTGTGCTGCGCCGTGCCGGACGGCGCGTCGACCTTGTTCGGGTGGTGCAGCTCGACGACCTCGGCGGACTCGAACCACCGTGCCGCCTGCCGCGCGAACGCCAAGGCGAGCACCGCGCCGAGCGCGAAGTTCGGGGCCACGAGCACGCCGACGCCGGGCCGGTCCGCCAGGTGGTCGCGCACGCGGCCGAGCGCCGCGTCGTCCCACCCGGTGGTGCCGACCACCACGTGGACGCCGGCGTCGACGAGCGCGTGCACGTTCGCCTCGGTGACCGACGGGACGGTGAAGTCCACGGCCACCTGCGCCCCCGCAGCGGTCACCGCCCCGAGGTCGTCGCTCGCGTCGAGCGACGCGACCAGCTCGAGGTCGTCCGCGGCCTCGACCGCCTGCACCACCGTGGACCCCATGCGTCCGGCCGCGCCGAGCACGGCGACGCGAATGCGCTCGCTCACGGTCCGCAACCCTAGCTGGCGCCGGGGTCGCTCCCGGTCGTCGACCGCGCCCGCTCGAGCCGCACCACGATGGCCTTGGACACGGGCGTGTTGCTGCCGATCGCCGTGCTCGCGAGCGGGACGAGGACGTTCGCCTCGGGGAAGTAGGTCGCGGCGCAGCCGCGCGCGGTCGGGAACGCGACCACGCGGTAGTCCCGCAAGACACGGTCCGGCTCGCCCGGCCACTCGCTGACGACGTCGACGCGCTCGCCGTCGTCCAGCCCGAGCTCGGCGAGGTCCCCCGGGTTCACGAACACGACGTCGCGGCCGCCGTGGATGCCCCGGTACCGGTCGTTGAGGCCGTACATCGTGGTGTTGAACTGGTCGTGGGACCGCACCGTCTGCAGGATCAGGCGGCCCGGCGGCCGCTCGACCGGGAGCAGCTCGTTCACCGTGATCATCGCCTTGCCGGTCGGCGTCGGGAACGTCCGGGAGTCGCGCGGACCGTTCGGGAGCACGAACCCGCCCGCGCGCCGTGCCCGGACGTTGAAGTCCTGGAACCCGGGGACGACGCGCTCGATCGAGGCGCGGATCGTGTCGTAGTCACGCTCGAAGCCGGCCCAGTCGATCGGTCCGTCCTCGCCGAGCACCGCGCGGGCCAGGCGCGTGACGATCGAGACCTCCGACAGGAGACCCGGCGCGACGGGCGGCACCGCGCCGTGCGTCGCGTGCACGGCGCAGACGCTGTCCTCGACCGTGACGAACTGCGCGCCCGTCGCCTGCAGGTCCACGTCGGTACGGCCGAGCGTCGGAAGGATCAGCGCCTCGGCACCCGTCACGACGTGCGAGCGGTTGAGCTTCGTCGAGACCTGCACCGTCAGCTGTGTGCCGCGCATCGCGGCCTCGGCCGCACCGGTGTCGGAGATCGCGGCGACCAGGTTCCCGCCCAGCGCGAACCACACCTTGACCTCGCCGCGTCGCATCGCCTCGATGCAGCGGACGGAGTCGAGGCCGTGCTCGCGGGGTGGGCGGAACGAGAACTCCGCCCCGAGCGCGTCGAGGAAGGCGTCGGGCATCCGTTCCCAGATGCCCATCGTCCGGTCGCCCTGCACGTTGCTGTGCCCCCGGATCGGCGACGCGCCGGCGCCCGGCTTGCCGATGTTCCCGCGGAGCAGCAGCAGGTTGACGATCTCCTTGATCGTGTCGACGCCCTTGCGGTGCTGGGTCAGACCCATCGCCCACGTGACGATCACGCGGTCCGCCGCGACGTAGCGCTCGGCGAGCCGGTCGATGTCCGCGATCGGCAGCCCGGTGGCGGTCGCGACCTCCTGCTCGTCGAGGTGCTGCAGGTGCGCACGGAACGCCGCCAGGCCGAGCGTGTGCTCCGCCAGGAACGCGTGGTCGAGCACCGTGCCGGGCGCGCGGTCCTCCGCCTCGAGCACCCGCTTGGAGATCCACTGGAGCATCGCCATGTCGCCGCCGCTGCGGATCTGCAGGAACTGGTCGGCGAGCTCGGTGCCGCGTCCGGCGATGCCGCGCACCCGCTGGGGGTTCTTGTACCGCTTGAGGCCGACCTCGGGCAGCGGGTTCACGGCGACGATCGTGGCGCCCGCCCGCTTGGCGTTCTCGAGCGCCGTCAGCATGCGCGGGTGGTTCGTGCCGGGGTTCTGCCCCATCACGACGATGAGCTCGGCCCGCTCGAAGTCGTCGTACGAGACGGTCGACTTGCCGATGCCGATCGTCTGACCGAGGGCGGCGCCCGTCGACTCGTGGCACATGTTGGAGCAGTCCGGCAGGTTGTTCGTGCCGAACGCCCGCACGAACAGCTGGTAGACGAACGCGGCCTCGTTCGAGGTGCGCCCGCTCGTGTAGAACGCGGCCTCGTTCGGCGAACCGAGGCCGCGGAGCCGGTCGGCGACCAGCGCGAACGCGTCGTCCCAGCCGATCGGCACGTAGTGGTCGCTCCCCGCCGGCTTGTGCACCGGCTCGACGAGCCGGCCCTGCGATCCGAGCCAGTACTCCGAGCGCTCGGCCAGCTCCGAGACCGGGTGCTCGGCCCAGAACGTCGTCGGGACGGTCAGCGGGTCGGCCTCCCACGCCGTCGCGCGGGCGCCGTTCTCGCAGAACTCGATGCGCGAGCGGTGGCCGGGGTCCGGCCACGCGCAGCTCATGCAGTCGAAGCCGTCCTTCTGGTTGATCCGGCTGAGCAGCGTCAGGGCGCGCGCGGGCCCGAGCTCGCGCAGCGCGTACTGCAGCGCGTTCGCGGCGCCCGGCACGCCCGCCACCGCGCTGGGCAGAGCGCCGACGACCACGTCACGGTCCGGCTCGTGCGACAGCGGCTTGCGCGTCACGGCACCGGCACCTCGACCTGCACGCGCTCGGGCCGCGAGTACACGACCATGGACGGCCCGCGCAGGAAGCCGACGAGCGTCAGCCCCGACTCCTGCGCCAGGTCCACCGCGAGCGACGAGGGCGCCGACACCGACGCCAGCACCGGGATCCCCGCCATCAGCGCCTTCTGCGTCAGCTCGAACGACGAGCGGCCGGAGACCACGAGCACCGTCCCGCGCAGCGGGAGGCGCCCGGACAGCAGGGCCCAGCCGACCACCTTGTCGACCGCGTTGTGGCGTCCGACGTCCTCCCGGAGCACCAGGAGCTCGCCGGTGGCGGCGTCGAACAGCCCGGCCGCGTGCAGTCCCCCGGTCGAGTCGAACACCTTCTGACCCGCGCGGAGCCGGTCGGGCAGCGTCGAGAGCAGCGTCGCGGGCACCGCGACCTCGTCGTCGGCGACCCGCCACCGCGACCGGGTGCGCACGTCGTCGATGCTCGACTTGCCGCAGACCCCGCACGCCGAGGTGGTGGCGAACGCGCGCTCGAGTCCGGGCGCCGGAGGCGGGACGCCGGGGCCGAGCGCCACGCTCAGGACGTTGTACGTGTTCGGCCCGTCTGCCGGCGGCCCGGCGCAGTACCGCGCCCCCGCGAGGTGCCCGGCCTCGGTGACGACGCCCTCCGAGACGAGGAAGCCCGCGGCGAGCTCGACGTCGTGGCCCGGCGTCCGCATCGTCACCGTGAGCGGCCGGGACCCGATCCGGAGCTCGAGCGGCTCCTCCGCGGCGAGCAGGTCCTCGGCACGACGTGGCCCGTCGTCCGCGGTGATCCGCAGGACCCGCCGGCGCACGGTGATCCGCTCCATCGCTCACCACCTCCCGGACGTCACGCCGGAGCACCCAGCACGTCGGCGATCCCGCGCTCGAGGCGACGCAGCTCGTTCGGTGCGAGCCCCGTGAAGCGCTCGACCTCGCGGGGTGGGTAGTTCGCCTGCGAGTACCACCGGATCGTGTGGAGCACGTCCTGCGACTGCGCGGGGCCGCGCCCGATCGCGTCCCGCACGAACGCGCTGAACCGCACGGCCGCGAGGTAGACGGTCGGCTGGACGCCCGTGTGCACGACGAACCACCGGTCGAGCCGACCCAGCGCGAGGTCCGCGCGGCGAGCGAGGTCGGCCGTGGTGATGATCCCCCGCTCCTCGACCGCGACCCGGAGCGCCGGCGCGAGCAGCGCGATCGTCGGGTCCTCGGTGGCGGGCCGGCGCGCCGCGCCGAGCGCCTCGCCGAGCAGCCGGGCGGCGTCCGCGTCGCGCCCGGCGTCGAGCGCGGCGCGCACGGTCGCCTCCACGACGTCCGGCAGCAGCAGGCCCAGGGGCTCGCGCCGGTCCACGGCGAGCGACCCGGGCGACAGCCGGGCGAGCGCGAGCGGGTCGAGCTGCGCACCGAGGCGCACGGCCGGACCCGTCTGCTCGCGCACGACGGCGCGCGTCGCGAGGCCGCTCACGCCCGAGCCGTCCGGCGTGCTCAGGCCGGTCAAGGGGTCGATGCGGAGGCCCGGCTCCCCGCTCGCGACCACGACGAGCCCGTGCCCGTCGGGCAGCAGGACCTCGCGGGTCGACGCGCCGGCGTGGTGCCGCGCGACCCAGAGGTGCTCGACGAGGTCACGCGCCACGGGGGGCGGTGCGAAGCGCGTGTAGCGCACCGACGGGTCGGCCATGGCCTCATCATGACGCGCCGCGCGGCGTCAGGGGTGACATCCGCGACGCCGCGTCCGGTGCGCGCGTCCCGCGGCGGCGCTCAGTCCCCGAAGGGCCCGACGCGCACCACGGAGCGCGGCTGCGACGCCAGCTCGGCGGCCAGCTCCTGCACCGCCGTGACCGTGACGGCCCGGATCCGCTCGAGCGACTCGTCGACGCTGAGCAGCTCGCCGTGCACGAGCTCGGCCTTGCCGAGCCGGCTCATCCGTGAGCCGGTGTCCTCCATGCCGAGCACCAGGCCGCCCGAGAGCTGGCCGATCGACCGCTCGAGCTCGGCGGCGGCGATCGGCGAGTCGGCCAACCGCTCCCACTCGCGCACCATGAGCTCGACGACCTCGTCGACCCGGCCGGGCGTGCAGCCCGCGTACAGGCCGAAGATGCCGGTCTCGGCGTGGCCCGACGCGAACGAGTAGGTCGAGTACGCGAGCCCGCGCTTCTCGCGGATCTCCTGGAACAGCCGCGACGACATGCCGCCGCCCAGCACCGCGCTCAGCACCGAGAGCGTGAACCGCCGGTCGTCGGTCGCGGTGAGGGCCGTGCCGCCGACGATGACGTTCGCCTGCTCGGTGTGCCGGCGGATGGTCAGCTCGGTCCCGGCGGCCGGGATGCCGGCCTCGCCCGCGCGCAGTGCGCCGTCCGTGGGGACGCGACGCCCGGTGGGCGCGGCATCCGGGTCGAGCGCCCAGCCGCCGTCGGCGAGCGCGCGCTCGACCTGGGCGCACAGCTGGTCGTGGTCGACGCCGCCTGCAGCCGTGACGACGAGCGTCGACGGCAGGTAGTGCTGGCGGTAGTGCTCCCAGACGGCGTCGCGCGGCACCGCGCGGATCGTCTCGGGCGTGCCGCCGATCGGGCGGCCCAGCGGGTGCGCCCCGAGCACCGCGGTGGCGAACTGCTCGTGCACCACGTCGCTCGGGTCGTCGTCGTTCATGGCGAGCTCTTCGAGGATGACGCCGCGCTCGGTCTCGAGCTCGCCCGCGTCGAGGCGCGAGGACGTCACCATGTCGGCGATCACGTCGACCGCCATGGGCAGGTCGGAGTCGAGCACGCGTGCGTAGTAGCACGTGTGCTCCTTGCCGGTGGCGGCGTTGGCCTCGCCACCGACGGCGTCGAACGCCTCCGCGATGTCCATCGCGGAGCGGGTCGGCGTGCCCTTGAACAGCAGGTGCTCGAGGAAGTGCGTCGAGCCGAAGTGCCCGTCGGTCTCGTCACGCGAGCCGACGCCGACCCACGCGCCGACGCTCGCCGAGCGGATCCCCGGCATGTGCTCGGTGAGCACGCGGACACCGCCGGGCAGGACGGAACGACGCACGAGGGCGTCGCCGTCCTGCCCGGCGGCCTGCTCGGCCCCGGGCAGACCGGGGCTGACGAGCGGGAGGTCCAGCGTCACGTCAGGCGTCGGCCGGGGCCGGCTGCTCGTCCGAGGCGGGCGCCTCGTCCGTTGCCTGCTCCTCGTCGACCACGGCGTGCAGCGAGAGCTTGCCGCGCGGGTCGATCTCGCCGATCTCGACCTGGACCTTCTGCCCGATGGACAGGACGTCCTCGACGTTCTCGACGCGCTTGCCGCCCACGAGCTTGCGGATCTGAGAGATGTGCAGCAGACCGTCCTTGCCCGGGGAGAGCGACACGAACGCACCGAACGTCGTGGTCTTGACGACCGTGCCGACGAAGCGCTCGCCGACCTCCGGCATGTGCGGGTTGGCGATCGCGTTGATCGCGGCCCGCGCCGCCTCGGCCGAGGGCCCGTCGGTCGCGCCGATGTAGACCGTGCCGTCGTCCTCGATCGAGATGTCGGCGCCCGTCTCCTCCTGGATCTGGTTGATCATCTTGCCCTTGGGGCCGATGACCTCGCCGATCTTGTCGACCGGCACCTTCACCGTGATGACGCGGGGCGCGTTCGGGCTCATCTCGTCCGGCGTGTCGATCGCCTCGGCGATGACGTCGAGGATCGCGAGGCGAGCCTCCTTCGCCTGCGTCAGCGCACCGGCCAGGACCGACGCCGGGATGCCGTCGAGCTTGGTGTCGAGCTGGATCGCGGTGACGAACTCGCGCGTGCCGGCGACCTTGAAGTCCATGTCACCGAACGCGTCCTCGGCGCCGAGGATGTCGGTGAGCGCCGCGTAGCGGGTCTCACCGTCCACCGTGTCGGACACGAGGCCCATCGCGATGCCCGCGACGGGCGCGCGCAGCGGCACACCCGCGTTGAGCAGCGAGAGCGTGGACGCGCAGACCGAGCCCATCGACGTCGACCCGTTCGAGCCGAGCGCCTCCGAGACCTGGCGGATCGCGTAGGGGAACTCCTCGCGCGACGGCAGGACCGGCATGAGCGCGCGCTCGGCGAGCGCGCCGTGGCCGATCTCGCGGCGCTTCGGCGAGCCCACGCGGCCCGTCTCACCGGTCGAGTACGGCGGGAAGTTGTAGTTGTGCATGTAGCGCTTGCGCGTCTCGGGCGACAGCGTGTCGAGCTGCTGCTCCATGCGGAGCATGTTCAGCGTCGTGACGCCGAGGATCTGCGTCTCGCCGCGCTCGAACAGCGCCGAGCCGTGCACGCGGGGCAGGACCTCGACCTCGGCCGAGAGCGTGCGGATGTCCCGCAGGCCGCGGCCGTCGATGCGGAAGCCGTCGGTGAGGATGCGCTGGCGGATGAGCTTCTTCTGCACCGAGCGGTACGCCGCGGAGATCTCCTTCTCGCGCCCCTCGAACTGCCCGGCGAGCTCGCCCTGGATCTCCGCCTTGATCTCGTCGAGGCGGTTCTCGCGGGTCTGCTTGTCGGCGATGCTCAGCGCCTCGCCCAGGCGGGCCGACGCGGCGGCGTCCACCGCGGCGTAGGCGTCGTCCTGGTAGTCCGGGAACGTCGGGAAGACCTGGGTCTCCTTGGCGGACTTGCTCGCCAGCTCCGACTGCGCCTCGCACAGCACGCGGATGAACGGCTTGGCGGCCTCGAGGCCCGCCGCGACGATCTCCTCGGTCGGCGCCTGCGCGCCCTCGTTCTTGATGAGGTTCCACGACTTCTCGGGAGCCTCGGCCTCGATCATGGCGATCGCCACGTCGTCACCCACGACGCGGCCGGCGACGACCATGTCGAACGTCGCACGCTCGCGCTCGGAGTAGCGCGGGAACGCGACCCACTGGCCGTCGATGAGCGCGATGCGCACGCCGCCGACCGGGCCGGAGAACGGCAGGCCGGAGATCTGCGTCGAGATCGACGCGGCGTTGATCGCGAGGACGTCGTACGCGTCGTCCGGGTGGATCGCCAGGACCGTGATGACGACCTGGACCTCGTTGCGCAGACCCTTGACGAACAGGGGGCGCAGCGGGCGGTCGACGAGCCGGCACGCGAGGATCGCCTCGGTCGAGGGACGGCCCTCGCGGCGGAAGAACGAGCCCGGGATCTTGCCGGCGGCGTACTGCCGCTCCTCGACGTCGATCGTCAGCGGGAAGAAGTCGAACTGGTCCTTGGGGTACTTGCCGGCCGTCGTGGCCGACAGCAGCATCGTGTCGCCGTCCAGGTAGGCGGCGACGGCGCCGGCGGCCTGCTTGGCCAGGCGGCCAGTCTCGAAGCGGACGGTGCGCGTGCCGAACGTGCCGTTGTCGATGACGGCCTCGGCGAACTGGATCTCGGGACCCTCCACGGGTGCCCTCCTTGTTCTCGAAGGCGCCGGCCGTCCGCGGCGGTCTTCGACCGTGGTCCTCGGAGCATCGAGCTCCGGGGACCACTACCGAGGACCGGACGAGCGGTGCGGCGCGGTGGGTGGTGCGTGGTACGTGTGCGTTCAGGAGGAGCTCGTCGCGAGCTCCCGGGCGAAACACCGAACCAGCCCGGACCCTACTGCGGGTCCGGGCTGGTTCGAGTGATCAACGGCGCAGGCCGAGGCGCTCCACGATGCTGCGGTAGCGGTTGATGTCGACCTTCTGCAGGTAGCCGAGCAGGCGGCGACGACGACCGACGAGCAGCAGCAGGCCGCGACGGCTGTGGTGGTCGTGCTTGTGCTCCTTGAGGTGCTCCGTCAGGTCCTTGATCCGCTTGGTCAGGACCGCGATCTGCACCTCCGGCGAACCCGTGTCGCCCTCGTGCGTCGCGTACTCGGTCATGATGGCCTGCTTGGTGGCGCTGTCCAGGGACACGGTTCTCCAGGTTGTCTCGTTGCGCGGTGCGCCGGGGCATGTCCACCCGGGCTCTCTCGATCCGCGGCCGTTCGAACGGCACCGCAAGACTACCAGGCGGCGTGGGCGCTCCCCGCATCGCGGTCCTGGGCCGCGGGTGCCTCGACATCGAGCACGTCGCGGGCGCGCGCCACGTCGTCGTGCATCGTCGCGACGAGGCGCTCGATCGCGTCGGGCCCGTCGAACCGCAGCGTCGGGCGCAGCCGCTCGACGAGCTCGAGCACCACCTGCTGGCCGTAGAGGTCGAGGTCGTCGCGGTCGAGCACGTACGCCTCGACGCGCCGCTCGACGCCGTCGAACGTGGGGTTCGTGCCGATCGAGATCGCGGCCGGCAGCACCACGTCGGCCTCGTCGGGCGCGACCGGCGTCCCGTCCTCGTGGCGGGTGCGCCGCAGCCGACCCGCGTAGACGCCGTCCGCGGGGACCATGCCGGCCGTGTCGGTGCCGAGGTTGGCGGTCGGGAAGCCGAGCTCGCGGCCGCGCGCGTCGCCGTGCACGACCGTGCCGCGCAGGCGGTGCGCCCGTCCGAGCACGTGCGCCGCGCCCGCGACGTCGCCCTCGTCGAGCAGCTCGCGCACCCAGGTCGACGACCAGCGCCGGTGCGCCGGGTCGTCGGCGTGCGGCTGCGGGGTCACGTCGGCGATCACCTCGACCGCGAACCCGTACGTCTGCCCGAGCGCGACCATCGTCGACAGGTCGCCCGTGTTGTTCCAGCCGAACCGCACGTCGCGGCCGACGACCACGGTGCGGGCGTGCAGGCCGTCGACGAGGTAGCGCCGCACGAACTCCTCGGGCGTCTGCCGCGCGAACTCGAGCGTGTACGGCAGCAGCAGCACGGCGTCGAGCCCTGTGGCGGCCAGGAGCTCGAGTCGGTCCTCGTCACCCGTCAGCAGCTCGGGCGCGTCGTCCGGGCGGTGCACCTGGAGGGGGTGCGGGCTGAACGTCACGGCGACCGAGCGCGCGCCCGCCGCCCGCGCGTCCGCGCACAGCCGCGTCAGCACGGTGGCGTGGCCACGGTGGACGCCGTCGAAGTTGCCGATCGTGACGACCGACGGGCCGAAGCCCGCCGGGACGTCGGCCAGGTCACGCCAGAGCTGCACGCACGCTCCCCACTCGTCGCCCGGTCCTGACGCGGGCGTCCGGGGGTCAAGCGTGCCACCTGCGCGGCCCCCGACGCACCGCACCCCCGGGGCCGCGCGGGATCCCGGGGGTGCGGTACGTCGCAGGGTGCGTCAGCGCCGGACGGTGAGCGTCGCCGCCGCCGACGTGGCCGTGCCGTACGAGTTCGTCACGACCGCTCGGTAGTGCGAGCCCGAGCGGAACGTCGCCGCCGTGACGACGAGCGACCGGTGCGTGGCGCCGGTGATCCGGACCCACCGGCCGTGCGGCCGCTGGACGTACCACTGCACGTGGGCGCTCGGGTACGCGACCACGCCGACCGTGAAGGTCACCCGCGCGCCGACCTTGGCCTTCGCGGATGCGGGGTCCGCCGTGATGTGCGGCTTCGCCTTCGCGACGACGAGCGCCGCCGACGCCGAGACGGCGCGGCCCGCCACGTTCGTGGCGACGGCGCGGTAGTGCGTGCCGCTGAGCGACGCCTTGACCGTCACCCGGAGCGTCGTCCCGGTGGCGCCCTTGACGTTCTTCCACGCGGTCGAGCCCTTGGCGCGCGACTGCCACTGGATGGTCGGCGCCGGGGTCCCCGTCGCCTTGACCGTGAACGTCGCCGTCGCGCCCACGCGCTTCGTGACCGACCGCGGCTGCGCCGTGATCGTCGGCGCGACCGTCGTGACGGGCGCCGCCTGGACGCGCAGCGTGGCCGCGTCCGAGGTCGCGGACCCGTACGCGTTGGACGCGACGGCGCGGTACTGCGCGCCGTCGAGCGCGACGGTGCCCGTGACCGTGAGCGACGTGCCGGTCTTCCCGGCGAGGTCCGCCCACGTCGACGCGGTGCGGCCCTTGCTCTGCCACCGGACCGCCGGCGTCGGCGAGCCCGCGACGGCCACCGTGAGCGTCGCGGACCGGCCGACCTGGACCTGCTGGTTCAGGGGCTGGGTCACGATGCTCGGCACGCCGGCGACCGGCGCCTTCGCGCCACCGTCCTGGTCCGCGACGAACGCCGCGACCCACGACAGCGACGAGGCCCAGTTGATCGCGACCTCGTTGACGGACCACGCCGCGCGGTCGTCGACGTAGCAGGCCTGCGGCGCGCACGGGTGCGACGTCGGGTCGTACAGGGCCGCGATCGTCGGGTCCCACGTCGCGCTCTGCGAGTTCGGCCCGCCCGAGAGCGACCCCGCGGGCGTCTCCCCGGTGAGTGACGACTCGAGCCACCGGCTGTGCTGGTGGACCGTGTACCGCGCGCCGTAGCCCGTCACGTACGAGTGGTTGAGCGCGTTGCGGCCCAGCAGGTAGTCCATCGACTCGAGCACCGCGTCGCGGTACTTCGTCGCACCCGTGAGGTCGAACGCGGTCGCGAGCACGACGTCGTTGTTGTCGAGCGCCGACGTCGAGCCCCACGCGTAGCTGCCGTCCGGGTCGCCGGGGTACGACGTGCCGAACGGCGAGGCGTGCTGCCACGCGAGGTACGCGTCGGCCCCCGCGACGACCGACGCCTGCGTCGCGGCCCGGTCGGGCAGCGGGTTCGGCACGGTCGCGAGGTCGAGGCGGCCGAGCGCCGCCGTCGAGCCCCAGCTGAAGCCGCTCTGCGACCAGATCGACTGGTCGGTCTGGAACGGGCTCGCCTCGACGGCGTCGGCGTACTGCTGCTGGTGCGTCGAGAGGTAGAGCTCGGCGGCCGCCCAGTAGAACTCGTCGCCGACCTTGGTGTCGTCGTACGCGCCGCCACCGTTGTTGCCGGCCGAGGCGGGCGCGTACAGGTCGGGCACCCGCACGGCGGAGGCGTATGCGAGCTCGCTCGCCGCGAGGAGCTTCTCGGAGTAGCCCGGGAAGGCGTCCTCGTACTGCGCGAACACGCGAGCACCCTGGGCTGCCACGGCCGCGAGGTTCAGCGTGGCGGCCGTCGACGGACGCGCGAGGGCGCGCGCCTGCGGGTCCGCGGCAGGGTCGAGCGGGAGGCCCGTCCACCCGACGTCGTGGATCTTGTGGTGGACCATGCCGTCGAGGTCCTGGCCCTCGTACGTCATGCCGGTGCCGACGGGCACCTGCATCGAGAGCAGGAAGTCGAGCTCCCACTTGGCCTCGTCGAGGATGTCGGGCACCGCGTTGCCGGTCTCGGGCACCGCGAGCGTCCCGTCGCCGAGCGCGTGGTCCGACGTCGGCGCCTGCTGCGAGCGCTCGTACTCGCTGAGGAGCTGCGCGACGGCGATGCCGCCGTTGACCACGTACTTGCCGTGGTCGCCCGCGTCGTACCAGCCGCCCACGACGTCGCGCGTGTAGCCGTCGGGGCACGTCCACGTGCCGTACGACCAGCTCGCGCCGTCCTGCGCCGACGTGAGGCACGGCACGTCGAGGTCGCCCTTGTTCTTCGTGCCGACGGGGTTCTTCGACGGGTCGGCGCTGGCGACGTGCCCCGCGGACCGCGCATTCCCCGCGCCGGCGATCGACGCCTCGATGTCGATGCCGCTGCGGACCTTGTAGAAGTAGTCGAGCGCGTCGGTGCGCAGCGACTGGTAGATGTCCGCGCCGATCGTGAACGGGTCGCTCGCGTCGTCGCCGACCTTGAGGCGGTAGCCCTCGCCCGGCGTCGACCAGTCGCTGAAGTCGATCGTCTGGACCGCCACGCCGGCCGTCGGGTCGACGCCCGCGGGCGTCGCCGTCCCGGTCGCGACGACCGCGTCGGAGCCGTCGAGGAGCTGCCACTGCTGGCCCGCGGAGGCGTCGCTGACGAGCGTCGCGTTCTTCGGGCCGTCGGGCAGGTAGCCGACCTGGTTGACGCGCACCGCCGAGCCCGTGTCGGGCTCGTAGGGCTTCGGGCCGGCCGCGAGCTTGAGCAGCGAGATGCTGGTCAGGCACAGGGTGTAGCCGTGGTCCGCGGCGCCCGCGCCGGTCTGCAACGCGACCTGGCCCACCTGGGCGTCGCCGTCGGTCGGGAGCGTCTCTGGCGCGTCGAACTCGAACGACACCGTCTTCGGCGTGTCGTTCAGCACGTCCACCGAGTCCTTGAACGTCGCCCAGGGCTCGTTGCCCTCGCCGACGAGCGAGCGGACCTGGGACGCGGGGGTCGCCGTCGCCGTGTACGTGAGGCGGTAGCGGGAGCCCTGCTGCAGCGGGACCCCGTTGTCGACGAGGCCCGTGTACTGGCCCGTGCCGGCGGGGACCGCGAAGCAGAGGTCGCCGTCGCCGGCGGCGGAGGTGACGGTGTAGCCGTCCGAGAGGCTCCAGCCGTCGGGCAGCGTGCCGTCGAACGTCGTGCTGGGCAGGACCTCGGTGTCGGTCGCGAGGACCACGTCGTCGATGCACAGCGTGAACGGCTGCGCGTTGGCGCCGACCTGCAGGCTGATGCTCCCGGTGTCCGTCGACCAGCCGGCGGGCGTCACGTCGAGCTCGAACGACTGCGCGTCCGGTCCGACGTGCACCGACTTCTGCACGACGTCGGGGTACGAGCCGCCTGTCTGGAGCGTCAGGTCGGCCGACGCCGTGGCGTGCGCGGTGAACGAGATCGTCGTCGGCGCGCCGTCCTTGAACGCGACGCCGTCCACCTGGAGCGCGCCGTCCCAGGGGTTGCCGCCGGCGTCGGCCGGCACCGCGGCGCACAGCTCGCCGGTCGACGCGTCCGCGGCGCCGGGGATGCCCCACGTGTACCAGCCCTGGGTGCCGGTCGAGAAGTCGTCCGAGACGTACGAGACGGGAGCTGCGGCCTGGGCGGCCGGTGCCGCCACGACCGCCATCGCCACGACCGCCGCCGAGGCGGCCGTCGCGACGCCCGCGCGCAGGCGGGAGGGGTGCTGCGAGGAAACCACGCTGTCTCCTTCACTGTGGGATCGCTCCCACGGTGCCTGCCGGCGCCCGCGGGGACGAAGGGTCGAGTCGGAACGTAGCGGCCACGGTTCCCGTGCGGGAGCGATCTCGTCATCGAGATCGAAACGTTATGAGAAGTGACCCCGGTCACATGCGTGGCGGGCGGACGGCCGCCACGGCCGCGCGGGGGCCAATTCTTGGCCACGGCAACATGAACATTGGATGAACGCCCAGGTGAGCGGTTTGATCGGGTGCCCCCGACCCCTCACCGTCATCGTGTGGACGGACTCCCCCTGCTCGTCGTCGTGGTCGTCACGGCGCTCGCGTTCGACTTCACCAACGGTTTCCACGACACCGCCAACGCCATGGCGACGTCGATCGCCACGGGTGCGCTGCGCCCCCGCGTCGCCGTCGCGCTCTCGGCCGTGCTCAACGTCGTCGGCGCCTTCCTCTCGCTCACGGTCGCCGCGACGATCGCCAAGGGCATCGTGGACCAGGACGCCGTGACGCTGTCCGTCGTGTTCGGCGGCCTCGTCGGCGGCATCATCTGGAACCTCGTCACCTGGTACTTCGGCCTGCCGTCGAGCTCGTCGCACGCGCTCATCGGCGGCCTCGTCGGCGCGGTCCTCGTCGCGGCCGGCACGTCGGGCGTCGAGTGGTCCGGGCTCGTCTCGAAGGTGATCATCCCGGCCGTCATCGCGCCCGTCGCCGCCGGGCTCGTCGCCCTGTCCGGGACGTGGCTCGTGTACCGGATCACGCGCCGCGTCGCGGGTGCCGAGCGTGGCCGCGAGTTCCGCTTCGGTCAGATCGGCTCGGCGTCCCTCGTCTCGCTCGCGCACGGCACCAACGACGCGCAGAAGACGATGGGCATCATCCTCCTGGCCCTCATCGCGGGTGGCCAGCTGCCCCAGGACGCCGGGGTGCCCGACTGGGTCGTGTTCGCCTGCGCGGCCGCGATGGGCCTCGGCACCTACCTCGGCGGGTGGCGCGTCATCCGCACGCTCGGCAAGGGTCTCGTGGACATCGAGTCGCCCCAGGGCATGGCCGCGGAGACCACCTCCGCCGCGGTGATCCTCGTGTCGAGCCACTTCGGCTACCCGCTCTCGACCACCCAGGTGGCGAGCGGCTCGATCATGGGCTCGGGTGTCGGGCGGCGCACGCCCGTGCGCTGGGGCACCGCGCGCCGCATGGTCGTCGCCTGGCTCGTGACCCTGCCCGCGGCGGCCGCGGTCGGCGCGACCGCCGAGACGATCTCGCGGGCGCTCGGTGCGGCCGGCAACGTGATCGTGCTGGGCCTGCTCATCACCGCCTCGGCCGCGATCTACCTGCGGTCGCGGCGGGCGCCGGTCGACCGGCACAACGTCAACGACGAGTGGCGCGAGCCCGCCTCCGAGCCCGCCGCGCCCGCGATGGTCTGAGGAGATCCGTGAGCACCTACATCGACGTCCCGGCTCTCGCGCGCGTCATCGCCGTGAGCCTGCTGGTCGGCGCCGGGCTGCCGGCTCTGTTCGCGGTCGGCGTGCGCGCGCTGGCCCCCGTCGAGGGCCGCACCAGCCGGTCGGGTCTGCGTGTCGCGGCCGCGACGCTGTGCTTCGCGATCTGCGCCGCGACCGTCCTCTACGGCGTGTACCGGATCGTCGCGACGGGCGGTCACTGATGTCGCGGCCGGGCGCGGTCCGCCGCGTGACGGAGTGGCTGCGTGCCGGGTACCCTTCCGGGGTCCCGCAGCAGGACTACGTCGCGCTGCTCGCGCTGCTGCGGCGGCGCCTGACGGACGACGAGATCGCCGAGGTCGTCGACCGCGTCACGGTCGAGTACCCCGCGGGTGACGCGACGCGCGCCGACGTGCACCGCACCATCGAGGAGCTCGTCGAGCAGCCCCCGGTCGCCGCCGACGTGTCCCGCGTCAGCGCGGTGCTCGCCGCGGTGGGCTGGCCGCTCGCGGCTCTCGAGGACGACGAGGACTGACACCGGGTCGAACCCGCACCGGGCGCTGAGCCCGACGGCTCCGCGCCGCTCAGGCGGGTGCGAGGACGAGCGTGGGGACGACCCACCTGCCGCGCCGCTCGACGAGCCCGACGAGCCGGCCGTCCGGAGCGAGCGCGGCCGTCGGGGCCTCGGGCTCGTCGCCCGCCGCGGTCAGCCGCTGACCGTACGCGAGCGCACGCGCCTCGTCGTCCGTGAGCTCGCGGACGGGGAAGGTGGCACGTGCCGCGTCGGCGAGGCCCAGGACGGTCAGGGGCACGTCGTCGGGCGTGTCCGCGAGCTCGTCGAGAGTCCGGGCGAGCTCGAGCCCGTACCCGCCGACGCGCGTGCGCCGGAGCGCCGTGAGGTGGCCCCCGACGCCGAGCGCGTCGCCGAGGTCGCGCGCCAGCGCGCGCACGTAGGTGCCGGAGGACACGGTCACCCGCGCGTCGACGTCGAGCACCGGCGGTCCGTCGACGTCGGCAGCCCGAGGCGCGTCGACCTCGAAGCGCGACACCGTGACGGGCCGCGCGGCGAGCTCCACCGCCTCTCCGGCCCGCACGCGCGCGTACGCCCGCTGCCCGTCGACCTTGATCGCCGACACGGCGCTCGGCACCTGCAGCAGGTCGCCCGTCAGCCCGGCGACCGCCGCGTCGAGCGCCTCCCGCGTGACGCCCGACGCGTCGCGGGCCTCGAGCGGCTCGCCCTCGGCGTCCTCGGTCGTCGTGGTGCGGCCGAGCCGGATCGTCGCCTCGTAGTCCTTGTCGGCGCCCGTCACGTAGGTGAGCAGCCGCGTCGCGCGGCCGACGCCGACGACGAGCACGCCCGTGGCCATCGGGTCGAGCGTGCCGGCGTGCCCGACCTTGCGCGTGCCGGCGAGGCGACGCATGCGCGCGACGACGTCGTGGCTGGTCCAGCCCTGCGGCTTGTCGACGACGACGAACCCGTCAGGCGCCGTGGGGCGGCGCGGCGGGCGGTCGCTCACGCGGTGCGCCGCTCGTTCGCCGCGAGGAACACGCACTCGATGAGGCCGTCCATGCCGACGTCCTCGCCCTTGTGCCCGGTCGCGTCGAGCGCGACGAGAACGTTGAGCAGCATGCCGAACGCCACGAAGCGGCGCGCGTCGTCCTCCGTGCCGCCCGTGCGGGCGAGGTACAGCCGGTACGCCTCGCCGAGGCAGTGCCGGGCGATCCGGCCGACCTCCTCGTCGGCGCCCGCGATGAAGCCGTGCATCATCAGCCGCAGCAGGTCGCGGTCCTCGATGAGCTCGAGGTACGCCGCGCCCATCGCGTCCTCGGCCTCCTCCGGGCTCAGGCCCTCGGGCGGCGACGCGAGCGCGGTGTTCACCTCCTCGGCGGCCTGCTGGTACGTGGCGAGGAAGAGCTCGCGCTTCGAGCCGAACAGCCGCACCACGTACGGCTGCGACACCCCCGCGGCGCGCGCGACCTCGTCGGTGGTCGCGGCGTAGCCGCTCTCCGCGAACACGCGCCGCGCGGCGGCCAGGATCTGCTCCCGGCGCTGCGCGCTCGTCATGCGGGTGGTCTGCTCTGTCGCCGTCGACGTCACGGTCGTCATCATCTCTCGCCCTCCTTGCCGCGCCCCGCCGGAACCACCGGCGAGTTCGCTGTTGACATGTTATCAGTCGATGCCTACCTTCGTCCTTGTTAGTAATCACTCAATGCCAACAGCCAGGAGCCGACCGTGTCCGAAGCACTCACCGCGCCTGACGCGACCCACGGCGCGCCCCCGTCCCCCGTGCGCCGCCGGGTGCTCGGAGGCACCGCGATCGCCCTCGTGGCCGCGTCCCTGCCGATGTTCATGGCGACGCTCGACAACCTCGTCATGACGACCGCGTTGCCCGTCATCCACACCTCGCTCGACGCCTCGCTCGAGCAGCTGCAGTGGATGGTCAACGCCTACACGCTCGCGTTCGCGTCGCTGATGATCGCGGCCTCGACGCTCGGTGACCGGATCGGCCGGCGGCGCATGTTCGTGGCCGGCATCGTGGTGTTCACGCTCGCGTCGGCGGCCTCGGCGCTCGCCACCACCGCTCCGATGCTCATCGCCACGCGGGCCGTCCAGGGCGCGGGCGCGGCCGCGATCATGCCGCTCTCGCTGACGCTGCTCGCCGGCGCGGTGCCGGCGGCCAAGCGGGCGCTCGCCATCGGGGTCTGGGGCGGCGTCTCCGGGCTCGGCGTCGCGCTCGGGCCCGTGATCGGTGGCGCGATCGTCGACGGCATCTCGTGGCAGGCCATCTTCTGGATCAACGTCCCGGTCGGCATCGTCGCCGTGCCGCTGATCCGCGCCGTCCTGCCCGAGTCGCGCGGCCGCGCGCAGCGCCTCGACGTGCCCGGGCTCGCGCTCGCCGCGACCGGCGTGCTGGCGCTCGTGTGGGCCATCGTCCGCGGCAACGACGCGGGCTGGGGCTCGGTCGAGGTCGTGGCGGGGCTGGTCGGAGGTGTCGCGCTGCTCGGCGGCTTCCTGTGGCGCGAGGCGCACACCGACCACCCGCTCGTGCCGCTGCGCATGTTCCGCGTCCGCTCGTTCTCGGTCGCCACCGGCAGCGCGTTCCTGTTCTCGGTCGGCGTGTTCGGCATCGTGTTCCTGCTCGCGCAGTTCTTCCAGGTCGCGATGGGCTTCTCGCCGCTGCAGGCCGGCATCCGGACCCTTCCGTGGACCGCCGCGCCGATGATCGTCGCGCCGCTGGCCGGCATGATCGCGCCGCGCGTCGGCGTCCGCCCGCTGCTCGTCGCCGGCCTCGGGCTGCAGGCCCTCGGGCTCGCGTGGCAGGGCCTCCTCGTGTCGAGCTCGGGCCTCGTCTACGCCGACCTCGTGCCGGGCCTGGTGCTCTGCGGCGTCGGCATGGGCCTGACGTTCGCGCCGTCGTCGACGGCGGTCCTCGCGGACATGGGTCCGCACGACCACGGCACGGCGTCGTCCGTGAACGCGACCGTGCGGGAGATCGGCGGCGCGCTCGGCATCGCGGTGCTCGTGGCCGTGTTCCAGGCAGCGAACGGCCAGCTGACGCCGGCCGCCTACGCGACCGGGCTGCGGCCCGCCGTCCTCGCCGCCGCGGCGATCGTCGGGGTCGGCGCGCTGGTCGCGCTCCTCATGCCGCGCGCCACCGGCCGGGCCGGGTCCGAGGTGCACGTGCCGGAGACCGCCGAGGAGCTCGCCGCCGAGACCGCGCTCGAGCCGGCGCTCTGACGCCGCTCGCCTGAGCGCACGGTGCTCGCGGCGCACGAAGGCCCGGTGGACCGCCCACCGGGCCTTCGTCGCGCCAGGTGCCGGCGCGGTCGTCGAGCCTCTCGCCCCGGCGCACCGGCGGCCTGAGACCAAGGTCACACCCGTGCCGCGAACGCGCTTCTAGCGTCAGTAGGAGGACGACCGACCTCCGAGGTGACCAGCATGCTCATCGCCAGTGCAGGCGTGGCCCTGCTCCCACGCGCGGCCCTCCCCGCCACCGATGCACCGCACGGCGGCGAGGGCACGCTCGTGCTGCCCGACCTCTCGGTCGTGACGACCGCGGGTGGCCTCGAGGGACGAGCGCTGCTCTGGCTCGGCCTCGTGATCTGCGCCCTCGGGCTGACCTTCGGCGCCGTGACCTTCGCCCGGCTCCGCCGCCTGCCCGTGCACGTCTCGATGCGCGACGTCTCCGAGCTGATCTACGCCACGTGCAAGGCGTACCTCGCGAAGCAGGGCCGCTTCCTGCTCGTGCTGTGGGCGTTCATCGCCACGGTTATCGTCGTGTACTACAAGGCGCTCGTCGGCTTCGGCTGGGGCCGGGTCGTCGTGGTGATCGCGTTCTCGCTCGTCGGGATGGCGGGCTCGTTCGCGGTCGCCTGGTTCGGGATCCGCGTCAACACGTTCGCGAACTCGCGCACCGCCTACGCGTCGCTGCGGGGGCGGCCCCTCCCCCTGCACCGGATCCCGCTGCAGTCGGGCATGGCGATCGGCATGGTCCTCATCAGCCTCGAGCTCGCCATGATGCTCGTCATCCTCCTGCTGCTGCCGCCGTCGCTCGCGGGCGCGTGCTTCATCGGGTTCGCGGTCGGCGAGTCCCTCGGCGCCGCCGCGCTGCGCATCGCCGGCGGCATCTTCACGAAGATCGCCGACATCGGCTCCGACCTGATGAAGATCGCGTTCCACATCAAGGAGGACGACGCGCGGAACCCGGGCGTCATCGCCGACTGCACCGGCGACAACGCCGGGGACTCGGTCGGCCCCAGCGCGGACGGCTTCGAGACGTACGGCGTGACGGGCGTCGCGCTCGTCACGTTCGTGCTCCTCGGCGTGCACGAGCCGGCCACGCAGGCCGCCCTGCTCGTCTGGCTGTTCGTGCTTCGCGCCGTGATGCTCGTGGCGTCGGCCGCGTCGTACCAGGTGAACGACTGGTGGGCGCGGCGCCGGTACGCGGAGGCGGACCGGATGGACTTCGAACGGCCGCTGACGACGCTCGTCTGGCTGACGTCCGCCACGTCGACGGCGTTGACCTTCGCCACGTCCTGGCTCGTGCTCTCCGTGGTCGGCGGGGTCGACGGCCTGTGGTGGAAGCTCGCGGCGATCGTGTCCTGCGGCACGCTCGCCGGCGCGCTCATCCCGGAGCTCGTCAAGGTGTTCACCTCGACGCGCTCCCGGCACGTGCGCGAGGTCGTCAAGTCGTCCCGCGAGGGTGGACCGTCGCTCAACATCCTGTCCGGCTTGGTCGCGGGCAACTTCTCGGCCTACTGGATCGGCCTCGCGATCGTCGCGCTGATGGCGGCCGCGTACGGCGTCAGCGAGCTCGGCCTCGACGCGCTGATGGCCGCACCCGCGGTGTTCGCGTTCGGGCTGGTCGCGTTCGGCTTCCTCGGCATGGGACCGGTCACGATCGCCGTCGACTCCTACGGGCCGGTGACCGACAACGCGCAGAGCGTCTACGAGCTCTCGACGATCGAGGAGCTGGGGGTCGACGACGAGCTCGCGGCGGACCTCGGCACGCAGCCGCGCTGGTCCGTCGCCAAGCGGATGCTCGAGGAGAACGACGGCGCGGGCAACACGTTCAAGGCCACCGCCAAGCCGGTCCTGATCGGGACCGCCGTCGTCGGCGCGACGACGATGATCTTCTCGATCATCATGGCGCTGACCGACGGCCTGACGACGTCGCTCGACGGCCTCTCGCTCATGCACGCCCCGTTCCTGCTCGGCCTGGTGACGGGCGGTGCGGTCGTCTTCTGGTTCACCGGCGCGTCCATCCAGGCCGTCACGGCGGGCTCCTACCGCGCGGTGGAGTACATCAAGCAGACGATCCGGCTCGACGGCACCACCAAGGCCGACGAGCGTCAGTCGCGGCAGGTCGTCGAGATCTGCACGCAGTACGCCCAGCGCGGCATGCTCACGATGTTCCTCGCCGTGTTCTTCACGACGCTGGCCTTCGCGTTCGTCGAGCCGTTCTTCTTCGTGGGCTACCTCGTGTCGATCGCCGTGTTCGGCCTCTACCAGGCGATCTTCATGGCCAACGCGGGCGGGGCATGGGACAACGCGAAGAAGATCGTCGAGGTCGACCTGCACGCCAAGGGCACCGCGCTGCACGACGCGACGATCGTCGGCGACACGGTCGGCGACCCGTACAAGGACACGTCGTCGGTCGCGCTCAACCCCGTCATCAAGTTCACGACGCTCTTCGGCCTGCTCGCCGTCGAGCTCGCGACCTCCTTGCGGGACGAGGGGCGCGGCACCCTCGTCACGTGCCTCGCCGTGGTGCTCGGGCTCGCGGGCGCGTACTTCGTCCACCGGTCGTTCTACGCGATGCGCATCTCCCGGTCGCTCGAGGACGACCGCGAGGCACTGCCCGACGAGCCCGGGGCGCCCGGGCCGAGCGACGCGCATGACGCCCGCCCGGCCGCCACCAGGGCCGAGCCGACAGGACACCCCGCAGGCTGCACAGCCGTCGCGACGGACGTCCCGGAGCCGCACAGCCAGCCGGCCGCGACGGACGACACCCCCCTGACCACGATCCCCGCGCGCTGAGCGCGCCACGACGAGGAGCGCGACGATGCGCATCGCGATCGCCTACACCAACCCCACGGGCGGCCCGCTCGTCGACGCCGACGGGCACGTGGCCGGGAACGACGCCGGTGCCACGCTCGTCCGGCGTCTGCTGCGCGTCTTCCCGGGGGCCCGGCTCATCGGGCCGCGCGCGCAGGACTGCGAGGGCTTCGAGGTCGTGCCGCTCACCGGCATCGACCCCGAGCGGACGGTCGTGATCAACATGGGCGTCGTCGACAGCACGGAGCTCTGGCGCACGCTGGCCCGCCAGACGCCGGAGCCCCACGTCATGAACTTCCTCTGGCAGGCGGTCACGCACTGGAGGCACCCCGTCGAACGCAGCGCGCTGGCGCTGTCGTGCGCACTGTTCCCGACGTTCGCCAACTCCGAGCGCACCGCCTTCGAGGCCCGCGAGGTCATGCGGCAGCTCACGGTCGCGCCGCTCGCCGAGCGGGCCGTCCTCGCCTGGGTCAACCTCGGGATCCGGCTCGAGCACGTCCAGCCCCGCCGGCGCGTCGACGTGCCCGTCGTGCTCTACCCCGCCATCTACCTGTCCGAGCGCAAGCAGCCGCGCCTCTTCATGGACGTCGTCGAGCGGGTCCACGCCCGTACGCCGATCCGCGTGGAGATGCGCCTGCACGAGTCGCACCTCGTGTCGGAGCCTGCGATGCGGCTGTCCCAGAACGACTGGGCCTGGGTGGGCCCGCTCACCGCGAGCCGCGAGTCCTACTGGGAGGCCCTGTCGCGGACCACGGCGTTCCTCGCCACCGCGACCGAGGAGTCCTACGGGCTGGAGTACGTCGAGGCGCTCGTGGCCGGGGCGGTCGGCGTGTTCCCCGACCGCCCCTGGGCGCGCGCGATCCTGCCCGCGCGGTACCCCTACCTCTACACGGACGCGGCGCAGGCCGAGGCGCTGCTGCTGCGCGCGGTCACCGACCCCGCGAGGTGCCGTGCCGAGCTCGACGCCTGCGTGGGCGGCGACTTCCAGGGCTGGCTGCGTGCACGGCACGACGACGACCTGTTCGAGAAGGCGATCGCCGAGCGCGTCGTGGAGTGGTTCGGGGCCTAGACGCCGCTGCCCGGCTCGCCGTGCGGCGAGCCGGGCTGCCACCGGCGACGAGCCGGGCCGGTACCGACGGGCTCAGTCGACCTGCTCGTCGTCCTCCGCGTGGCGGTACGGGTCCGCGTCGCCGGCGTAGGTGGCGCCCGCGGCGAGCGCCGCGACCGCGGCGTCGCGCTGCGCGGCCGCGTCGAGCGCCGCCTCGAGGTGCGCCGAGGTCTCCGGCAGCGCGTCCAGGTGGAACGCGATGGTCGGCGTCAGGCGCACACCCGTGGCCTTGCCGACCTCGGAGCGGATGAGGCCCTTGGCGCTCTCGAGCGCCGCGGCCGAGCCTGCGCGGGACTCGTCGTCGCCGTAGACCGTGTAGAAGACGTCCGCGTGCTGCAGGTCGCCCGTCACGCGCACGTCCGTGATCGTGACGAACCCGAGGCGCGGGTCCTTGATGCGGGTGTCGAGCAGCTGCGCGACGACCTGCTGGATGCGCTCGCCGAGCTTGCGGGCACGGGGGTGGTCGGCCATGTCGTGCTTCCTTTCTCAGCCCACCGGCGAGAAGCCTCGCGGGGGCCGTACGCCACGGCGGGTTCGGCGCCCGTCCGCGACCGTGGTGGGGCTGGCAGCCGGGTCGCCCCGCGAGGGGCGACCCGGCCGGTAGGTCGCGGACGGGCGCCGAAGCCGCCCAGCCAGACTCAGCTCAGGAGCGAGGCTTCTCGCGCAGCTCCCAGGTCTCGATGACGTCCTCGACCTGGAGGTCGTTGTACGACCCGAGGCCGATACCGCACTCGTAACCCTCGCGGACCTCGGTCGCGTCGTCCTTGAACCGCTTGAGCGACTCGATCGTGAGGTTGTCCCCGATGACCTTGCCGCCGCGCAGCACGCGGGCCTTGGTGTTCCGGCGGATCTCGCCCGAGCGGACGATCGAACCGGCGATGTTGCCGAACTTCGAGGAGCGGAACACCTCGCGCACCTCCGCGGTGCCGAGCTGCACCTCCTCGTACTCCGGCTTGAGCATGCCCTTGAGGGCCGCCTCGACGTCGTCGATCGCCTGGTAGATGACCGAGTAGAAGCGCACGTCGACGCCCTCGCGGTCGGCCAGCTCCTCGACGCGCTCCGCGAACTTCACGTTGAAGCCGATGATGATCGCGTTGTCGACGGTCGCCAGGTTGACGTCGTTCTGCGTGATGGCACCCACCCCGCGGTGGATGACGCGCAGGTCGACCTCCTCGCCCACGTCGATCTTGAGCAGCGCGTCCTCGAGTGCCTCGACGGCACCCGAGACGTCGCCCTTGATGACGAGGTTGAGCGTCTCGACCTTGCCCAGCGCGAGCGCCTGCGTGAAGTCCTCGAGGCTGATGCGCTTGCGGCGCTTGGCCAGGAGGGCGGCGCGCTCGGCGGCCTCACGCTTCTCGGCGATCTGGCGGGCCGTGCGGTCGTCGGGCGCCACGATGAACGTGTCGCCGGCGCTCGGCACCGAGGTGAGACCGAGCACCTGCACCGGACGCGACGGCCCGGCCTCGGTGACGTTCTCGCCGTGCTCGTCGAACATGGCGCGCACGCGGCCGTAGGCCGTGCCCGCGACCACCGCGTCACCGACCTGCAGCGTGCCGGACTGGACCAGCACCGTCGCGACCGCACCGCGGCCCTTGTCGAGGTTCGCCTCGATCGCCACGCCGCGCGCGTCCTTGTCGGGGTTGGCCCGCAGGTCGAGCGCCGCGTCGGCGGTCAGGAGGACGGCCTCGAGCAGGCTGTCGATGCCGAGGTTCTGCTTGGCGGAGACGTCGACGAACATCGTGTCGCCGCCGTACTCCTCGGCCACGAGGTTGTACTCGGTGAGCTGCTGGCGGATCTTGGCGGGGTTGGCCCCCTCCTTGTCCACCTTGTTCACCGCGACCACGATCGGCACGTTCGCCGCCTGGGCGTGGTTGAGCGCCTCGATGGTCTGCGGCATCACGCCGTCGTCGGCCGCGACCACGAGGATCGCGATGTCGGTGACCTGAGCACCACGGGCACGCATGGCGGTGAACGCCTCGTGACCCGGGGTGTCGATGAACGTGATGGCGCGGTCGTTGCCCTCGTGCGTCGTGCGCACCTGGTAGGCACCGATGTGCTGCGTGATGCCACCGGCCTCGCCCGCGACGACGTCCGTCTGGCGGATGGCGTCGAGGAGCTTGGTCTTGCCGTGGTCGACGTGACCCATGACGGTGACGACCGGCGGCCGCGCGGCGAGGTCCTCGTCGGACTCGCCCTCGAGCTCGGCGTCGAGGTCGATGTCGAAGGAGCCGAGCAGCTCCTTGTCCTCCTCCTCGGCCGAGACCATCTCGACGACGTAGCCCAGCTCGGCCGCGAGCGTGCCGAACGTGTCCTCGTCGAGCGACTGCGTCGCCGTGGCCATCTCACCGAGGTGGAACAGCACCGTGACGAGCGACGCGGGGTTCGCGTCGATCTTGTCGGCGAAGTCGTTCAGGGACGAGCCGTGCCGCAGGCGGATGACGGTCGAGCCGTCGCCGCGGGGGACGCTGACGCCGCCGAGCGACGGCGCCTGCATCTGCTCGAACTCCTGCCGCTTCGCGCGCTTGCTCTTGCGCCCGCGGACCGGACGACCGCCTGCGCGGCCGAACGCGCCCTGCGTGCTGCCGCGACCGGCACCGCCGGGACGACCGCCGCCGCCACCGGGACGACCGGCGAAGCCGCCGCCACCGCCGGGAGCGCCGCCGGCGCCACCGGGACGGCCGCCGAACCCGCCGCGACCGCCGCCACCGCCACCGGGACCACCGCGACCCGCACCCGCGGGACGCTCACCGGGACGGCCGACGCCGCTCGAGGTACGGCCGGGCATCATGCCCGGGTTGGGACGCGGACCACCGGGACGAGGGCCACCGGGGCGCGGACCGCCCGGACGGTCGCCCGCACCTGCGCCGGCACCGGCCGCAGGCGCACCCTCGGCGGGCGCGCGGCGCTCGCCGGGACGCGGCATGCCCTGCGACGCCGCGAACGGGTTGTTGCCCGGGCGCGGACCCGAGGGACGCGGGCCGCCGGGACGGTCGCCGCCCTGGCGGGGCATGCCCTGCGAGGGAGCGAACGGGTTGTTGCCCGGACGCGTGGCGGGGCGCGGCGCGGACGGACGGCCCGGCGCGGGCGCCGGACGACCGGCGGGGGCCGGAGCGGCCGGACGCGCTGCGGGGGCCGCCGCAGGCGCGGCGGACGCGGCCGGGGCAGCGGCGGCAGGTGCAGCCGGTGCGGCGGGCGCGAGAGCGGCGGGCGCCGGGGGCGCAGCAGCCGCGGGAGCCGGGGCGGCGGGGGCCGCGGCGGCGGGACGGGCGGGGGCCTTCGGGGCCGGCGCCGCGGGTGCGGGCGCCGAGGAACCACCACCGGCCGGGTACACGTCGCGCAGCTTGCGGACGACCGGCGGCTCGATGGTGGACGACGCCGAACGGACGAACTCGCCCATCTCGGTGAGCTTGTTCATGAGGGTCTTGCTATCGACTCCGAGCTCCTTGGCGAGCTCGTAGACGCGGGCCTTGGCCACATCTCTCCCTGTCTCGGCCCGCCCAGGACAGGGTGGACCGTCGTTAGTGCTGGGTACTCATCGCTGGGTACTCATCGGTTCGTGCTCATCGGGTAGCCATCGGCTTCCAACCCGCTTTCCTCATCGACGGTCTGCTCCGCCCCCGGGATCGGCCCGGTGGCGGCCTCCTGCTGCTCCACGTGCCGCCGGACCGCTGCCACGTCGGCCGGACCTGCGAGTCGCAGGGCCCGGACGAACGCACGTCGGCGCTCGGCGAGGTCGAGGCATCCAGGATCGGGGTGCAGCCACGCCCCCCTGCCCGGCATCCGGCGGCGCTCGTCGACGACGAGCACGCCCGCCGCGTCGGCCACCACCCTCAGCAGGGCGGACCTCGGGCCGGTCTTCCGGCACCCCACGCACGTCCGCACCGGTCCCACGGGGGGAACGACGGGTGACGGATCGGATGACGAGAGGCGTCGGGCCTCCGGCCCAGCCTCGCCGAGTCTACCGCGCGGCGTCACCGACCGTGACCGGAGGCGTCGCGCGCGGGCTCGCCCGGCGCGTCGGAGCCGCTCCCGGCGCCGGTCTCGGCGTCGGACCGGATGTCGATGCGCCAGCCGGTGAGCTTGGCCGCCAGGCGGGCGTTCTGGCCCTCCTTGCCGATCGCGAGCGACAGCTGGTAGTCGGGCACGACGACGCGCGCGGCGCGCGCCACGGCGTCGACGATCGTGACGGACTCCACACGAGCAGGCGAGAGCGCGTGGGCGATCATCTCCGCCGGGTCGTCGGCGTGGTCGACGATGTCGATCTTCTCGCCGCGCAGCTCGGCCATGACGGCCCGCACGCGTGCGCCCATCGGGCCGATGCACGCGCCCTTGGCGTTGACGCCCGGGACGGTGGCGCGGACCGCCATCTTGGTGCGGTGACCTGCCTCGCGCGCGATCGCGGTGATCTCCACCGTGCCGTCCGCGACCTCGGGGACCTCGAGCGCGAACAGCTTGCGCACGAGGTTCGGGTGCGTGCGCGAGAGCGTCACCTGGGGGCCGCGCGGGCCGCGCGTGACCTCGAGGACGTACCCGCGGATGCGGTCGCCGTGCGTGTACTCCTCGCCCGGCACCTGCTCGTGCGCGGGGAGCACCGCCTCGGTGCCGCCGACGTCGACGAGCACCGTGCGGGGGTCGCGGCCCTGCTGGATGACGCCGCCGAGGACCTCGCCCTCCTTGCCACGGAACGTGCCGAGGACCTGGTCGTCCTCCGCGTCGCGGAGCCGCTGGACGATCACCTGGCGCGCCGTCGCGGTCGCGATCCGGCCGAAGCCGTCGGGCGTGTCGTCGAACTCCGGGCTCTCCTCCCCCGTCGGCTGGCCGTCCTCGTCGACGGGCGCGGGCTCGCGGGCCCACACCGCGACGTGGCCGGTGCGGCGGTCGACCTCGACGCGCGCGCGCTGGTAGGCGCCCGGCGTGCGGTGGTAGGCGGAGAGCAGCGCCTGCTCGATCGCGGAGACGAGCACGTCGAGGCTGATGTCCCGTTCGCGCTCGAGCAGCCGCAGCGCCTGCATGTCGATGTCCATCGTCAGCCCTCTCGCCCGGCGTCCGCGCCGGCGTCGTCGTCGTCATCGGCGGTGCCCAGCCCGCTCAGGTCCACCTCGACGTGCCCGTCGCGCACGGCGTCGAGCGCCAGGCGTACGGGCTCACCCACCTTCGGCGGGCGGCCCTTGAGGCCGGGCGTCACGGGCACGACCACGAGCACCGCGCCGGCGTCGCCGTCGCGCTCCACGTCGGTCAGCCGGCCGGCGAGCGTGCCGCCGTCCGCGAGCCGCAAGGTCACGGAACGCCCGACCGCCCGCACGAAGTGCCGGCGCTGCGTCAGCGCGCGCGACACCCCGGGGCTCGACACCTCGAGGGTGTAGTGACCCGGGACCACGTCGTTCGCGTCGAGCGCGTCGGAGACGGCACGCGTCGCGTCGGCGACCCGGTCGAGATCGAGCTCGCCGTCCGCGTCCTCCGGCAGGTCGACGACGACCCGCACCACGGACCGCGCTCCGGCGCGCACCACCTCGACGTCCTCGAGCAGGAGCCCGACGGACGCGGTCGCGGGTTCGACGACCTCGCGGACGCGCTGCGCGGGTGCTGGCGCGGCCATGTCCGCCTCCTGTCGGGCCCGGGGCCGGCGGAGTGCGTCGACCCATGATGTTGTGCCGGTGCACGCGCACGAGACGCACGCACCGGTGTCGGTGTTCTGCGTCAGCCTAACGAACCCCCACCTGCGGGCTCACCGGGACGGGCGGGTGCGCATGGCAGGATCGCCGGCGATGCGCACCGGTCGGCCCCGCCCGTCCCGTCGCCGCGCCGTCCGGGCGCTGGCCGCGGGGCTCGTCGCCGTCGGGCTCGCCGCTCCGCTGGCCGGCTGCGACCTGCGCACCGAGTCCGCGCCGCCGGTCGCGCCGAGCCCGGACGCCGTCGAGCGGGTGCGCGGCGGTCAGGTCGCACGCTCCGTCGGGCTCGAGCAGGCGGCGCAGGCCGCGCTGACGACGCCCGCGGGCAGCGCCAAGGTCGTCGCCGCCGTGCTCACCGACGTCGCGGCGTTCTCGGCGCGGCACGCGACCGAGCTCGGCGGCACGTATCGCTCGGGCCTGCCGGACGACTCCGCGTCGCCGCTCCCCACGACGACGGCCGCCACGCCCGCGACACCCGCGCAGGTGCTCGCGGCCCTCGTGGGCGCGCGCGACGCGGCGCTCGGCGATGCGGACGGCGTCGGCGACGGCGGCCTCGCGCGGCTGCTGGCGTCGGTCGGCACGTCGCGCGCCGAGCTCGCGACGCGGCTCGCGGTCGCACTGCGGACCAAGGTGCCCGCCTCGAGCGCCGCCGCGAAGCCCGCAGCGTCGACGCCCGCACCAGGACCGACGCCCACCGCCGGCACGCCGTTCACCGACGCCGATGCGCAGGCGCTCGTGCGCGCGCAGGACCAGGCGGGCTACGGCTTCGAGGTCGTCGCCGCCCAGCTCTCCGGCGCCGAGCGCACGCGCGCGGTGGCCGCCGCGGCGCGGCACCGGCTCACCGCCGCCGAGCTCGCGGCCGACGCCGGGATCGCGGGCACGCCGGACGACCCCCGTCGCGCGGCGTACACGCTGCCCGCGGGTCTGTCGGACCCGAAGGTCGTCCGGACGCTCGCGCGCTCGCTCGAGACGTCGCTCGCCGACGCGTACGCGACGGCGGTCGCGCACACCAGCGCGGGGCAGCGCGCGGACGCCGTCGCGGGCCTGCGCGCGGCGACGGCGGACGCACGCACGTGGGGCGCCGCGGCCGTCGCGTTCCCGGGGATGCCCGAGCTCGCTCAGGACCACACGGGCTGACGCCCGCGCCGTCGCCGGCCCGACCGGGCGACCGCCTAGAGCAGTGCGGCCACCTGCCGGGCGACGCGCTCGGCGGCCTCGGCGAGGGGGACCTGCTCGGCGTCACCGCCGGCGCGCGACCGCACCTCGACCACGCCGTCCGCGAGCCCGCGCCCGACGACGACCACGAGCGGCACGCCGAGGAGCTCCGCGTCCGCGAACTTGACGCCCGGCGACACCTTCGGCCGGTCGTCGTAGAGCACCTCGACCCCGCGCCGCTCGAGGTCGCGCACGAGCTCCTCGGCGGCGTCGAACACCGTGGCGTCCTTGCCGGTAGCGACGACGTGCACGTGCGCCGGCGCGACGTGCGCGGGCCACGCGAGGCCCTTGTCGTCGTTGTTCGCCTCGGCGAGCGCGGCGAGCACGCGCGTCACGCCGATGCCGTACGAACCCATCGTCACGACGACGGCCTTGCCGTTCTGGTCGAGCACCGTCAGGCCGAGCGCGCGGGCGTACTTGCGGCCGAGCTGGAAGATGTGGCCGATCTCGATGCCGCGCGCGAGCTCGAGCGGGCCGGACCCGTCGGGCGCCTCGTCACCGGCGCGGACCTCGGCGGCCTCGACGGTGCCGTCGGCCGTGAAGTCGCGGCCCGCGACGAGGTCGAACACGTGCTTGCCGCTCTCGTTCGCGCCCGTGATCCAGCGCGTGCCCGCGACGACGCGCGGGTCGAGCAGGTAGCGGACGGACGTCCGCTCCTCGTCGTCCACCGCGCGACCGTCCGCGTTCGGGCCGAGCACCGCGGGGCCGATGTAGCCGCGGACGAGCTCCGGGTGCGCCGCGAAGTCGGCGTCGCCGGCCGGCTCGACCTCGGCGGGGCTCACCGACGCCTCGAGCCGCTTCAGGTCGACCTCGCGGTCGCCCGGCAGGCCGACGACGAGCAGCTCGCGCTCGCCGGTCGGGCGCACCAGGGCGACGACGACGTTCTTGAGCGTGTCCGCCGCGGTCCATGCACGGTCGGGGCGCGCGTACCGCGCGTTCGCGAGCCCGACGAGCGACTCGATCGTCGGCGTGTCGGGCGTGTCCTCGACGTGCGCGGCCGGGGCGTCGTCGAACGGGACCGCGTCGGGCACGACCGTCGTCACGGCCTCGACGTTCGCCGCGTAGCCGCCGGGCGACCGCACGAACGTGTCCTCGCCGATCGGCGTGGGCGTGAGGAACTCCTCCGAGCGCGACCCGCCCATCGCGCCCGACGTCGCCGCGACGATCACGTACTCGAGGCCGAGCCGGTCGAAGATGCGCCGGTACGCGTCGCGCTGCGCCTGGTAGGACGCGTCCAGGCCGGCGTCGTCGACGTCGAACGAGTAGGCGTCCTTCATGACGAACTCGCGGCCGCGAATGAGCCCGGCACGCGGGCGCGCCTCGTCGCGGTACTTCGTCTGGATCTGGAACAGCGTGAGCGGCAGGTCCTTGTACGACGAGTACAGGTCCTTGACCAGGAGCGTGAACATCTCCTCGTGCGTCGGCGCGAGCAGGTAGTCGACGCCCTTGCGGTCCCGGAGCCGGAAGAGGTTCGGCCCGTACTCGGTCCACCGGTTCGTCGCCTCGTACGGCTCGCGGGGCAGGAGCGCCGGGAAGTGCACCTCCTGGGCGCCCGCCGCCGCCATCTCCTCCCGGACGACGGCCTCGACCTTGGCGAGCACGCGCAGGCCGAGCGGGAGCCACGTGTAGATGCCGGGAGCGGCGCGGCGGATGTAGCCCGCGCGCACGAGGAGCTTGTGGCTCGCGACCTCGGCGTCGGCGGGGTCCTCACGCAGCGTGCGGACGAACAGCGTGGAGAGGCGCAGAGGCATGCGCCAAGCCTAGGGGCTCGTCACGGGCCGCCCGGCGCGCGGAGGAACCGGTCGGGCGCGCCCGGTGCGCGTGTCGGCGGCGTGCGCCACGATGGGCCGCGTGCCGGAGCTCCCCGAGGTCGAGGCGCTCGCGCAGTTCCTCCGCGAGCGGACGGCCGGTCGCGTCGTGACCAAGGTCGACGTGGGCGCGATCAGCGCGCTCAAGACGTTCCGGCCCGCGCCCGACGCGCTCGTCGGCGGCGCGGTCGTCGACGTGTCGCGGCACGGCAAGTGGCTCGACCTGCTCGTCGCGACGCCCACCGGCGAGCCGTTGCACCTGGTGTGGCACCTCGCCCGGGCGGGGTGGCTGCGCTGGTACGAGCAGCTCCCCGCGACGCCCGTGCGACCCGGCAAGTCGCCGCTCGCGTTGCGGGTCCGGCTCGACGACGGCTCGGGCTACGACCTCACGGAGGCCGGCACGCGCAAGCGGCTCGCGGTGCACGTGGTCGAGGACCCGCAGGACGTGCCGCAGATCGCGACGCTCGGCGTCGAGCCGCTCTCCGACGAGTTCACGCCGCAGCGCCTCGGCGAGCTCCTCCACGCGAGGAACCAGCAGGTCAAGGGCCTGCTGCGCGACCAGGGCACGATCGCGGGCATCGGCAACGCGTACTCGGACGAGATCCTGCACGCCGCGCGGATGTCCCCGTTCGCCATGACGCGGTCGTTCGACGACGCGCGGACCGCGGCGCTCTACGACGCGACGCGCGAGGTGCTCACCGAGGCCGTCGCGGCCGCGTCCGGCCGGCCCGCGGCCGAGCTGAAGGACGCCAAGCGCCGCGGCATGCGCGTCCACGGCCGCACGGGCGAGCCCTGCCCGGGGTGGAACGGCGTGCCGTGCGGCGACACCGTGCACGAGGTGTCGTTCGCCGACTCGTCGTTGCAGTACTGCCCGACGTGCCAGACGGGCGGCAAGCCGCTCGCCGACCGGCGGATGTCACGGCTGCTGCGCTGAGCCGGGACGGCGGGATCAGAACAGGACCGTCGCGTACGTCCCCACCTGGCGGAAGCCGACCGCGCGGTACGCCGCGAGCGCGCGGGCGTTGTAGTCGTTGACGTACAGCGACACGACCGGCGCGACGTCGCGACGGGTGTGCTCGACGACCGCCGCCATGCCCTTCTCGGACAGCCGCCGGCCGCGGAGCTCGGGTGCGACCCACACGCCCTGGATCTGCGCGACTCCGCCGGCCACGGCGCCGAGCTCGGCCTTGAACTGGACCCGGCCGTCGCGGTCCGTCCGCACGAACGACCGGCCCTCCGCGATCAGCCCGCGCACACGCGCCTCGTAGGGGCCACCCGGGCCGCTCGCCGGCGAGTAGCCGACCTCCTCGGTGAACATCCGGATGCACGCCGGCAGCACGGACTCGAACTCGTCGGGCCGCGAGCGTCGCACGTCGGGGTCGGACGTGATCCGCGGTCGGGTGTCGATCACCATCGAGGGCTGGTCGTCGCGGACCTCGCGCGCGCCCGGCCACGTCGGGCGCAGCCGCTCCCACAGCGCGAGCACCGCCGGAGCCGGCCCGACGATCGACGAGCAGCGCCGCCCGTGGTCCTTCGCGCGTTCGGCGAACGCGTCGAGCGCCCGGGAGGCGAGATTCCCGTCGTCCACCGGGACGACGGGAACCATGTTGGCGCCCGCCCAGCAGACGGCCCGAAGCGAGCCGTCGACCTCGAACCCCCACAGCGCGCCGCCGGCGCCGCGGATGCCCGTGGTCTGCGCCTGCTCGATCCGCGCCGCGGCCAGCACGGACCCGACCGGGTCGAGCGCGCAGACCGCCAGCGCGGCACGGACGTCGGCGTCGTCGAGCACCCGGGCGGCGGCACGCCCGTCGACCAGTGAAGCCCGACGCAGGACCATGCCTCGGATTGTGCCTTACCGAGCCGTCAGTGACCCGACGCACGGGCATGACGATCGGCCGGTTCGGCCGAGGAAACCACGGTCGGCCTCACCTGCGGTTCAGCCGACGGTCACCACAGGGGACGTGCTCTGGCCCGGCTCGGCCTCCATCGTCTCCGCGATGCGCATGGCCTCCTCGATGAGCGTCTCGACGATCAGCGCCTCGGGAACCGTCTTGACGACCTCGCCCTTGACGAAGATCTGGCCCTTGCCGTTGCCGGACGCGACGCCGAGGTCGGCCTCGCGCGCCTCGCCGGGGCCGTTGACGACGCAGCCCATGACGGCGACGCGCAGCGGCACCTCGAGGCCCTCGAGACCCGCCGTGACGCGCTCGGCGAGCGTGTACACGTCGACCTGCGCGCGGCCGCACGAGGGGCACGAGACGATCTCGAGCTTGCGCGGCCGCAGGTTGAGCGACTGCAGGATCTGGATGCCGACCTTGACCTCCTCGACGGGAGGCGCGGAGAGCGAGACGCGGATCGTGTCGCCGATGCCCTTGCTGAGCAGCGCGCCGAACGCGGTCGCCGACTTGATCGTGCCCTGGAAGGCCGGGCCTGCCTCGGTGACGCCGAGGTGGAGCGGCCAGTCGCCGCGCTCGGAGAGCAGCTCGTAGGCACGCACCATGACGACCGGGTCGTTGTGCTTGACCGAGATCTTGAAGTCGTGGAAGTCGTGCTCCTCGAACAGCGACGCCTCCCAGACCGCGGACTCGACGAGCGCCTCGGGCGTCGCCTTGCCGTACTTGGCGAGCAGGCGAGGATCGAGCGACCCGGCGTTGACGCCGATGCGCAGCGAGACGCCGGCGTCCTTGGCCGCCGCCGCGATCTCCTTCACCTGGTCGTCGAACTTGCGGATGTTGCCCGGGTTGACGCGGACCGCGGCGCAGCCGGCGTCGATCGCGGCGAAGACGTACTTGGGCTGGAAGTGGATGTCGGCGATCACCGGGATCTGCGACTTGCGCGCGATCGCGGGGAGCGCGTCGGCGTCGTCCTGGCTCGGCACCGCGACTCGGACGATGTCGCAGCCGGAGGCGGTCAGCTCGGCGATCTGCTGCAGCGTCGAGTTGACGTCGGCGGTCAGCGTGGTCGTCATCGACTGGACGCTGATCGGCGCGTCGCCGCCGACCTCGACCTTGCCGACGCGGATCTTGCGGGTCTTGCGACGAGGGGCGAGGACGGGGGCCGGCGCTTCCGGCATGCCGAGGGAGATCGGGACGCTCACCTCGTCATCATCGCACCGCGCCGGGCCGGACCGGGCGTGACGTCGGCCCCACCACCCGACGTCCACGAGTCCCGACGGCGACGTGCGGGCCGCGTTCACGGCGCACGCCGTCGGACGACCCCTCGCCCGCCTGGTCGAGCACGGTCGATCGAATCGTTACGATGCCTCGGTGACGACGACCCTCGGCGGCGGCCGGCCCTCGGCCGGGACCACAGCCGTCGACCCCGTCGTCCGGCGCGCGCGCTGGTCGCTGCTCGGCCTGTTCCTCGTCTTCGGGCTCGTGAACCCGAGCTGGCTGTCGCGGCTGCCGTCCATCCGCGCCGACCTCGGGCTGACGTCCGGGCAGCTCGGCGCGCTCCTGCTGGTCGGCGCGTGCGGGTCGCTCGTGGCCGTCGGCACCACCGGCGTCTTCGTGACGCGGTTCGGCGCGCGCGCCGCGATCCTGTGCGCGACCACCGGCAACCTCGTGGGCTTCGCGCTCGTCGCGGCAGGTGTCGCGGCCGCCGACGTGCCGCTGTTCGCCGCGGGCGTGCTCGTCAACGGGGCGTGCGGGGCGTTCATCAACGTGCCGATCAACCTCGGGGCGGCGCTCGTCGAGCAGCGCGTCGGGCGCGCGATCCTCCCCCACTTCCACGCGGCGTTCTCGATCGGCGCCGCCGCGGGTGCGCTCGTGGGCGCGGCCTTCTCGGCTGCGCACGTCTCCGTGACCGCGCACCTGCTGGTGGTCGCCGTGGTCGTCGCGGGCACGCGGTTCGCGCTCGTGCGGCCGGCGACCGCGCTCGTACCCCGGCCCGGCCGGGCCGCGCCGTCCGTGGTCGCGAGTGTCGACGAGGACGCGACGGCGGTCGTGGCCGCCGCCCCGCGCGGCTCGAGCACGCGCGCCGCGCTGGCCGCATGGGCCGAGCCGCGCACGCTGCTCATCGGGTGCGTGCTGCTCGCAGCGTCGCTCTCGGAGGGCTCGGCGAGCAACTGGCTCGCGCTCGCCGTGGTGCACGGATTCGACAGCGCCGAGGCGGTCGGCGACCTCGCCTACGGCACGTTCGTGATCGCGATGACGGTGTTCCGGCTGTCCGGGACGCGCCTGATCGACCGGTACGGCCGCGTCGCCGTGCTCCGCGCGTCGGGAGTCGCGTCGATCCTCGGGCTCGCGCTGTTCGGGCTCGCGCCCTCGCTCGGCCTGTCGTGGCTCGGCATCGTCGCGTGGGGCTGCGGCGCCGCGCTCGCCAACCCGATCGCGATCGCCGCGGCGTCGGACGACCCGCTCCGGGCGCCCGGGCGCGTCTCGGTCGTGACGTCGTTCAGCTCGGTCGCGCAGCTGAGCGCGCCGCCCGTGCTGGGCCTGCTCGCCGACGGGTGGGGCGAGCGGCACGCGCTGCTCGTGATCTGCGCCGCGATGGTGCTGAGCCTCGCGGTCGCCGGCCAGGTCCGGCCGCTGTCGCGGACGAAACGGCAGCCGCTGCGCTGACCGCGCGACGCGGACGGCCCGCGCGTCAGACCTGGACGGGGTTGACGATGTCGGCCCAGATGAGCAGCAGCCCGACCGCGCCGAGGAGCACGAAGACCCCGTAGGCGAGCGGCACGAGCCGGGCCGAGTCGGACGGCCCCGGGCGCACGCGGCCGCGCAGCCGGGCGACCTGGCGGCGCGCGCCCTCCCAGAGCGCCGCCGCGACGTGGCCGCCGTCGAGCGGCGGCAGCGGGATGAGGTTGAAGACGAACAGCGCGATGTTCAGGCCGGCGAGCACCGAGAGCCAGCCGCCGAGCTTGAGCTGCCAGCCGACGTGCGCCGCGCCGATCTCGCCCGCGACGCGTCCGACGCCGACGATGCCCATCACGCTGTTCCCGTCGCGCGGGGTGCCGTGCACCGTCGAGTCCGCGACGCTGAGCACGCGCGTCGGCAGCGTCGCGACGACGGAGACCGTCTGGCTCGTGATCGACCACACCTCGCCCGGCACCGACGCGATCGAGCCGCGCTGGACCACGTACGTCGGCGACACCCCGAGGAACCCGGCGTCGACCGTCTTGACCTTGCCGGACCCGTCCGTCTCGGCGATGCCGTTCGAGTCCAGCACGGGACGCTGCGTGACGACCGGGGTGGCGGTCAGGTCGACCTGCTGCCCGTCGCGCTCGACGACCACGCGCACCGTCCGTCCGCCGTCGCCGCGGATGAGCTCGGTCAGCTGGTCCCACGACGTGATGGCGGTGCCGCCCCAGGCGACGATCCGGTCGCCCGCGCGCAGCCCGGCCACGGCGCCGGGCGCCTTCGGGTCGCTCGACGCGCAGGTCGTCGCGGTGGACGTCGCCGGCAGCACGCACTCCGACACGGCCGAGACCGTGGTGCCCGGCACCTGCGAGCCGATGAGCACCGTCACGATCGCCATGAGGACGAACGCGATGACGAGGTTCATGACCGGGCCGCCGAGCATGACGACGAGCTTCTTCGGCGTCGACAGCCGGTAGAAGGCGCGGTGGTCCTCGCCCGGGCGGATCTCCTCGGCGCTCGCCGCACGCGCGTCGCGCGCGACGCGGCCGAGCCAGCCCCGGGCCGGCGGGTTGCCGACGGCCTCGCCGGGCGGGTACATGCCGATCAGCCGGACGTAGCCGCCGAGCGGGATGGCCTTGAGGCCGTACTCCGTCTCGCCGCGGGTGCGCGACCACAGCGTGGGCCCGAAGCCGACCATGTACTGGCTGACGCGGACCCCGAACCGCTTGGCGGGGACCATGTGCCCGATCTCGTGCAGCGCGATCGACGCGAGCACGACGAGCACCACGACGACGACGCCGACCAGGTAAGCCATGCGGGCCATTGTCACCGACGACGCTGACAGTCGGCTGAAGGCCACCCGAGCGTGGCGACCCTTCCCACGCCGAAGGCGAAAGGCTACGTTTTCCATCGTCGACCTGCTCCGAACCACACGATTCGGTGCACTTCGACGGAGTCGACGACGGATTCACTCGACAAGTCCTTCCGGCGGCACCGTCGTCGCCGGACCCGCCGGCAGCCTGCGAGGTCCCCATGTCCGCCACCGAGACCGACGCGGCACCGCTCGGCTACCCCGAGACCGCGAGCAAGGGCCTGAAGGGCGGCGCCCTCGGGCTGCTGTCCTCGGTCGTCGTCGGCACCGCCTCGACCGCACCCGCGTACAGCCTGGCCGCCAGCCTGGGCTTCGTCGTCGCGGGGGGCGGCGCGATCCTCGCGGGCGTCAAGGCGCCGGCGATCATCCTGCTCGCGTTCGTGCCGATGTACCTGATCGCGCTCGCGTACCAGGAGCTCAACAAGGCGGAGCCCGACTGCGGCACGACCTTCACGTGGGCGACCCGCGCGTTCGGGCCCGTCACCGGGTGGCTCGGCGGCTGGGGCATCGTGGCGGCCGACGTCATCGTCATGGCGAACCTGGCGCAGATCGCGGGCTCGTACTCGTTCACGTTCCTGGGCGACCTCGGGTGGGACGCCGCCGGCAACCTCGACTCGAGCACCACCTGGACGACCGTCGCGGGTCTCGTCTGGATCGCCGTCATGACGTGGATCTGCTACCGCGGCATCGAGGTCTCGGCGCGCATCCAGTACGTGCTGCTCTCGGTCGAGATCCTCGTGCTGATCATCTTCTCGGCGGTCGCGCTCGGCCGGGTGTACAGCGGCAACGGCGTCGACGGGTCGCTGCACCCGGCGTGGTCCTGGCTGTGGCCCGGCGGCCTCAGCGTCGCCGACGTCATCGCGCCCGCTCTGCTCACGGCGGTCTTCATCTACTGGGGCTGGGACACCGCGGTCTCGGTGAACGAGGAGTCGGACGACCCGGCGCGGACCCCGGGCCGCGCCGCGATCCTGTCGACGCTCCTGCTGCTCGTGACCTACGCGCTCGTGTCGATCGCCGCCGTCGCGTTCGCCGGCGTCGGGACCACCGGCATCGGCCTCGGCAACCCCGACAACGCCGACGACGTGTTCCGCTCGATCGGGCCCGTCCTGTTCGGCTCGTCGACGCTCGGCCACATCGGACTGCTGCTGCTCTCGGCGTCGATCCTCACCTCGGCCTCGGCGTCGACGCAGACGACGATCCTGCCGACGGCCCGCACGACGCTCTCGATGGCCGTCTACAAGGCGATCCCCACGTCGTTCGCGAAGATCCACCCGCGGTTCCTGACACCGACGGTCTCGACGATCGCCATGGGCCTCGCGTCGATGCTGTTCTACGGCATCTTCACGGTCATCAGCCCCAGCCTGCTCACCGCGCTCGTCGGGTCGGTCGGCCTGATGATCGCCTTCTACTACGGGCTCACCGGTTTCGCGTGCTCGTGGTTCTACCGGCGGACGCTGCACCACACGCGGCGCGACTTCTTCATGCAGGGCGTGCTGCCGTCGCTCGGCGGGCTGATCCTGCTCGTCGCGTTCGTGTACGCGCTCAAGTCCTACGCCGAGGTCGACTGGCTCACTGACGACGACGGCAACAACGTGACGATCTTCGGCTTCGGCGCGGTGGCTGTGGTCGGCGTCGTCGCGATCCTGCTCGGGCTCGTGCTCATGGTGGTGTGGCGACTGCGTTCGCCCGCGTTCTTCAAGGGCCAGACGCTGCCGCGCCGCGGCGCGCACGACCTGGTGCTTGCGGGGCCGGAGACGGTCAGCGAGCCCGTGTTCCGGCTGCCCGACTCCGGCCTGCCCGGCATCGTGATCGCGCGCGACCTGTCGAACCTCCCGGAGGGCGCGACGGCGGTCGACGCGTCGACCCGCGAGGAGGTCGAGGACGAGGGCACGCCGTGACCCTGCCGCAGAGCCGCGCGCTCCTCACCGCCGTGCCGGGCCCGCGCTCCCTCGAGCTCGCGGCGCGCCGCGCGCAGGCCGTCTCGACGGGCGTCTCGTCCACGTTCGGCGTCTACGTGGCCCGGGCGGGCGGCGGCATCGTCGAGGACGTCGACGGCAACCGGTTCGTCGACCTCGGCTCGGGCATCGCGGTCACGAGCGTCGGAGCGAGCGCGCCGGGCGTCGTCGCCGCGGTCGGCACGCAGGCCGCGGACTTCACGCACACGTGCTTCATGATCAGCCCGTACGAGGAGTACGTGGCGGTCTGCGAGGCCCTCGCGCGGCTCACCCCGGGCGACCACGAGAAGCGGTCGGTGCTCGTGAACTCGGGCGCCGAGGCCGTCGAGAACGCCGTCAAGGTCGCGCGGCGGGCCACGGGTCGGGACGCCGTGCTGGTGCTCGACCACGCGTACCACGGGCGCACCAACCTCACGCTCGCGATGACGGCGAAGGCGATGCCGTACAAGACGGGGTTCGGGCCGTTCGCGGGCGAGGTCTACCGCGTCCCGGCGTCCTACCCGCTGCGCGACCCCGACGGCATGACGGGCGAGCAGGCAGCCGCGCGCGCGATCGCGACGGCCGAGCGGCAGGTCGGGGCGGACCGCGTCGCGGCGCTCGTGGTCGAGCCGGTGCTCGGGGAGGGCGGCTTCGTCGTGCCGGCGCCCGGGTTCCTGCCCGGGCTCGCGGAGTGGGCCGCGGCCCACGGCATCGTGCTCGTCGCGGACGAGGTGCAGACGGGCTTCTGCCGGACGGGTGCGATGTTCGCGTGCGAGCACGAGGGCGTCGTGCCCGACCTCGTGACGACCGCGAAGGGCATCGCGGGCGGACTGCCGCTCGCGGGCGTGACGGGCCGCGCCGAGCTGATGGACGCGGTGCACGCCGGCGGTCTGGGCGGCACGTTCGGCGGCAACCCGGTCGCGTGCGCCGCGGCGCTCGCGGCGATCGAGGCGTTCGAGCGCGACGACCTCGCGGGCGCGGCGCGGGCGATCGAGGCGCGCGTTCGGCCACGCCTCGAGGCACTCGGGGCACCCGCCGTCGGCGAGGTCCGCGGGCGCGGCGCGATGCTCGCGGTCGAGCTGGTCCGGCCCGGGAGCCTCGACCCGGACCCCGCGGCCGCGCGCGAGGTCGTGCGGCGCTGCGCCGAGCAGGGCGTGCTCGTGCTGACGTGCGGGTCGTGGGGCAACGTCGTGCGGCTGCTGCCGCCGCTCGTCATCGGCGACGAGCTGCTCGACGACGCGCTCGGCGTGCTGGAGAACGCCCTGCTCGCGGTCTGACCGGCGTCCGCGAGGTCGCTCAGACCTGTGCCGGTGCCGTCGTAGGCACGCGCTCCTGCAGCCCCCACGGCGAGCCGTACGGGCCGGCGAGCAGGTCGAGGAACGGCACCGCGTCGAACGCCTCGGGTCCGAGCACCCCGGTGCCGCTCCACCTGCCCGTCGCGAGCAGCTCGAGCGCGACCACCGGGTTCACGGCGGTCTGCCACACGACGCACTGCGCGCCGTACTCCGCCATGGTCCACGCGTTGTCGACGACGTGGTGCAGGTAGACCTCGCGCCGCCGGCCGTCGGTGCCGGTGCCCGTGACGAGCACGCCCGCGCAGGTCGAGCCCGTCATGTGCGGGCCGAGCGTCGCCGGGTCGGGCAGCACGGCCGCCACGACGTCGCGCGGGCTCACGTCGCCGCCACGCACGTGGACGGGCGAGGTCGAGTCGAGGTGCAGCTGGTGCAGCGTCCGCAGCACGCCGATGAACTCCGCGCCCAGCCCGTACTTGAACGTCACGCGCCGGGCGTCGACCCAGCGCGGCACGAGCAGCACCTCCTCGTGCTCGACGTGCACGCACTCGACCGGGCCGATCGGGTCGGGGAAGTCGAACACCTCGGGCTCGTGGAACGGCGGCGTCGTGTACCAGCCGCGCTCGAGGTCGCCCGCGGCGCGGTCGGCGTCCCAGACGACCGGCGGGTTGAGGCACTCCTCGATCGTCGTCCAGATCGAGAACGACGGCGCGAACACAGGCCGGCCGTCGTCGTCGTGGACGACGAGGTTCGCGCCGTCGCGGACGCCGACCTCGTCGATCGCCGAGAACAGGTGGTCCGCCGCGTAGCGCGCGAACACGTCGGACAGCCCGGGCTCGACGCCCATGCCGACGAGCGCGAGCCGACCCGCCGCGACCCAGTCGGCCGCGCGCGCGAACTGCTCGTCGCCGAGCTTGACGCCCGGCAGCTCGTACGGCTTCTCGGGGTGCGGGCGCGAGAGGGACATCGCCATGTCCAGGTAGTCCGCGCCCGCCGCGAGCGCGCCCTCGAAGATCGGCATGACGAACCGCGGGTCGACCGCGTTCAGCACGTGCGTCGCGCGGTGCTCCCGGGCGAGCGCCGCGACCGCCTCCGCGCTGGACGCGTCCACGACCGCCGCCGCGAACCGCCCGCCCACGACGTCGCGCTGCGCGGCAGCGGTGACGGTCCGCCCGGCGCGGTCCGCGTCGACGTCCGCGACGACCAGCCGCTCGAAGAAGTCCCGCCGGGCGGCGATCCGCGCGACCGCGTCGCCCACCCCACCGCTGCCGACCACGAGGATCCGCACGCTCACTCCCCGAACGCCGACATCACGTGCTTGATGCGCGTGTAGTCCTCGAAGCCGAACATCGACAGGTCCTTGCCGTAGCCCGAGTGCTTGAACCCGCCGTGCGGCATCTCCGAGACGAACGGGATGTGCGTGTTGATCCAGACGACGCCGAAGTCGAGCGCGCGCGAGACGCGCAGGGCGGTCGCGTGGTCGGTGGTCCAGACCGAGCTCGACAGCCCGTACCGCACCCCGTTGGCGCGCTCGATCGCGTCGGCCTCGTCGGTGAACGTCTGCACGGTGATGACGGGTCCGAAGATCTCGTCCTGCGACGCCTCGTCGTCCTGCCGCAGGCCGTCGACGACGGTCGCCTCGACGAAGTACCCGGGCCGGTCGAGCCGCGAGCCGCCGGCCACGACGTCCGCGTGGTCGGGCAGCCGGTCGAGGAAGCCGGTCACGCGCTCGAGCTGGGCGGGGTTGTTCACCGGTCCGAACGCCACGCCCGGGTCGTCGGGCGGACCCGTGCGCTGGTGCCGCGCCGCCTCCGCGAGCGCGGCGACGAAGTCGTCGTGCACCTTCTCGTGGACGAGCACCCGGGTCGCGGCGGTGCAGTCCTGGCCCGCGTTGTAGTACCCCGCGCCGGCGATGCCCTCGGCGGCCGCGGCCACGTCGGCATCGGCGAACACGACGACCGGCGCCTTGCCGCCGAGCTCGAGGTGCACGCGCTTGAGCCCGCCCGCGGCCGCCTCGGCGACCTGCGAGCCGGCGCGCACCGAGCCGGTGATCGCGACCATGTCGGGCCTCGGGTGCGCGACCAGCGCACGGCCGGTGTCGCGGTCTCCGCACACGACGTTGAGCACGCCGGGCGGCAGGATCTCGGCCGCGACCTCGGCGAGCAGCACGGTCGACGCCGGCGTGGTGTCCGACGGCTTGAGCACCACGGTGTTGCCGGCCGCGAGCGCGGGTGCGATCTTCCAGATCGCCATCATGAGCGGGTAGTTCCACGGCGTGACCTGGCCGATCACCCCCACCGGCTCGCGCCGCACCCACGACGTGTGGCCCGCGAGGTACTCCCCCGCGGCGAGCCCCTCGAGCACGCGTGCCGCGCCTGCGAAGAACCGCAGCTCGTCGACGCTCGGCGGCACCTCGTCGGCCGCCACGAGGTGCAGCGGCTTGCCGGTGTTGCGCGACTCGACGGCGACGAACTCGTCCGCGCGCGCTTCGACCGCGTCCGCGAGCCGCAGCAGCGCGAGCTGGCGCTCGCCCGGCGTGGCGCGCCCCCAGGCGGGGAACGCGGCCGCGGCCGCGGCGTACGCCGCGTCGACGTCTGCGGCGCCCGAGAGCGGTGCGCGCGCGTACTCCTGCCCGGTCGACGGGTCGACGACCGCGGTCGTGCGCCCGTCCGCGGCGGCGCGGCGCTCTCCCCCGACGACGTTGTGCAGCTCGGTCTGGCTCACGGCGGCCTCCTGTGCGCTGTTGCGCCGACGCTACGCCGCAGCGGGCCACGACGGCAGCCCTCGACCGCGCATTCCTTCGTCAGGGACGTGCCGCTCCGCGCAATTCGTCATCGGGGCCGCCGCAGACGACGGAATCCCTTGCACCCCGTGTGCGCGCACGAGACGATCGTGGGATGACGCGACCGGCGAACCACGCCCCGCTCGACGACGTGTCGAAGGCGATCATCGAGCAGCTCCAGGAGGACGGTCGCCGCTCGTACGCGTCGATCGGCAAGGCCGTCGGGCTCTCCGAGGCGGCCGTGCGCCAGCGCGTCCAGCGCCTCACCGAGACGGGCGTCGTGCAGATCGTCGCCGTGACCGACCCGCTCCAGGTCGGGTTCGCCCGGCAGGCGATGATCGGCCTCCGCGCGGCGGGCGACCTCGAGCGGCTCGCGGACGCCGTCGCGGCGCTGCCCGAGGTGGACTACGTCGTGATCACGGCCGGCGGGTTCGACCTGCTCGCCGAGGTCGTGTGCGAGGACGACGCGCACCTGCTCGAGATCCTCAACGGCAAGATCCGGGCGCTGCCCGGCGTGCAGAGCACCGAGACGTTCGTCTACCTGCGCCTGCGCAAGCAGCTCTACAACTGGGGGACGCGATGACCGGCACGACTCCGCTCGGCACGGACCGCGACGAGGCGGCGCGCGCCCACCTCTGGGGGCACTTCACCCGGCAGAGCGCGTGGGAGCACGGCGTCCCGACGATCGTGCGCGGCGAGGGCCACCAGATCTGGGACGCGCACGGCAAGCGGTACCTCGACGGGCTGTCGGGGCTGTTCGTGGTGCAGGTCGGCCACGGACGCGCCGAGCTCGCCGCCCGGGCGCGGGAGCAGGCCGAGCAGCTCGCGTTCTTCCCGCTCTGGTCGTACGCGCACCCGCAGGCGATCGACCTCGCGGAGCGGCTGGCCGCGGCGGCCCCCGGCACGCTGAACCACGTCTTCTTCACGACGGGCGGCGGCGAGGCGGTCGAGACCGCGTGGAAGCTCGCCAAGCAGTACTGGAAGCTCGTCGGGCGCCCGGGCAAGCACAAGGTGATCTCGCGCGCGGTCGCGTACCACGGAACGCCGCACGGGGCGTTGTCGATCACCGGGCTGCCCGCGCTGCGCGAGCCGTTCGAGCCGCTCGTGCCAGGCGCGCACAAGGTGCCGAACACCAACCAGTACCGCGCGCCCGAGCACCTGCGCGACGACCCCAAGGCCTTCGGCCGCTGGGCGGCCGACCGCATCGCCGAGGCGATCGAGTTCGAGGGGCCCGACACCGTCGCCGCGGTGTTCCTCGAGCCCGTGCAGAATGCCGGCGGCTGCTTCCCGCCGCCGCCCGGCTACTTCGAGCGCGTGCGCGAGATCTGCGACCGGTACGACGTGCTGCTCGTCTCCGACGAGGTGATCTGCGCGTTCGGCCGCATCGGCTCGATGTTCGCGTGCGAGGACTTCGGGTACGAGCCCGACATGATCACGTGCGCCAAGGGCATGACGTCCGGCTACTCGCCGATCGGCGCCCTCATCGCGAACGACCGCCTGTACGAGCCGTTCCGCAGCGGCACCGCGATGTTCCCGCACGGCTACACGTTCGGCGGCCACCCCGTCTCGGCGGCGGTCGCGATGGCGAACCTCGACATCTTCGAGGACGAGCGCCTGCTCGACCACGTCAAGGAGACCGCGCCGGCCTTCCGCGCGACGCTCGAGCGCCTGCTCGACCTGCCGATCGTCGGCGACGTGCGCGGGGAGGGCTTCTTCTACGGGATCGAGCTCGTCAAGGACAAGGCGACGCGTGCCACGTTCGACGCCGACGAGAGCGAGCGGCTGCTGCGCGGCTTCCTCTCGCACGCCCTCTTCGACGCCGGCCTGTACTGCCGCGCCGACGACCGCGGCGACCCCGTGGTGCAGCTCGCACCGCCGCTGACGTGCGGACAGGCCGAGTTCGACGAGATGGAGCAGATCCTGCGCGGCGTACTGTCCGACGCGTGGATGCACGTGTGACGACGCCGCTCTGGGCCGACCTCCTGCCCCCGCGCGAGGCGGTGCCGCCGCTCGACGGCGACGCGGAGGCCGACGTCGTGATCGTCGGCGCCGGGTTCACGGGTCTGTGGACCGCGTACTACCTGCTCGAGCACGACCCGTCGCTCGACGTGCTGCTGGTCGAGGCCGAGACCGTGGGCTTCGGCGCGAGCGGCCGCAACGGGGGCTGGTGCTCGGCCCTGTTCCCGGTCTCCGCCGAGACGATCGCCCGGGCGCACGGCCGGGACGCCGCGCTCGCGATGCGGGCCGCGATGCGCGACACCGTCGTCGAGGTCGGTGGCGTCGCCGCGGCCGAGCAGATCGCCTGCGACTTCGCGTTCGGCGGCGCGGTCACCGTGGCCCGCAACCGGCCGCAGCTCGAGCGCATCGCGTCGGCCGTCGCGGCGGGCGCCGCGTGGGGCGACGAGGCCGAGCTGCTCGGGCCGCACGACCTCGAGGAGCACGTGCAGGCGGACGGCGCGATCGGCGGCGCGTTCACGCCGGACTGCGCGCGCGTCCAGCCGGCGGCGCTCGTGCGCGGGCTGCTCGACGTCGTGCTCGCGCGCGGAGCGCGGCTGGTGGAGGGCACGCGCGCGCTGCGGATCGCTCCGCGGGCCGTCGTGACGGCGCACGGCACGGTCCGCGCGCGGTACGTGCTGCGGGCGACCGAGGCGTGGTCGGCGCACCTGCCCTCGGCGCGGCGCGAGGTGGCGCCGGTGTACTCGCACATGATCGCGACCGAGCCCCTGCCGGCGCGGGCGTGGGCCGCGATCGGGCTCGAGCGGGGCCAGACGTTCACCGACGGCCGCCACCTGATCGTCTACGGGCAGCGCACGGCCGACGGCCGCCTCGCGTTCGGCGGGCGGGGCGCGCCGTACCACGCGGGCTCGGCGATCCGTCCCGGGTTCGACGACCCGCGGGGCGTCGCCCACCACCTGGAGCGCGCGCTCGTCGACCTGTTCCCCGTGCTGGACGGCGTGGTCGTCACGCACCGCTGGGGCGGTCCGCTCGCCGTCCCCCGCGACCACATGCCGTCGGTCGGCCTCGGCGACGACGGCCTCGGCTGGGCGGGCGGCTACGTGGGCGACGGCGTCGCGGCCGCGAACCTCGCGGGCCGCACGCTCGCCGACCTCGTGCACGGGAGCGACTCGGAGCTGACGCGGCTGCCGTGGGTCGGGCACCGCTCGCCCGCGTGGGAGCCGGAGCCCGTCCGGTGGGCGGGCATCACCGCGGCGCGGCGCGCGGCGGCGTGGGCGGACCGTGCCGAGGCGCGGACCGGGCACGAGAGCCGGGCGTCGGCGCTGCTGGAGCGGCTGACGCGCTGACCGACGCGCCGGGCGCGCTCAGCTGCGGTCGAGCAGCTCGTGCGCGCGCGCCCGCGCCCACGCCTCGGCGCCGAGCACCGCATCCAGGTCGAGCGCGTCGGCAGGGGTGCCGGCGTGCTCGTCGAGCACGCGCTCGACGGTCGTCACGATGTCGAGGAACCCGATCCGCCCCGCGAGGAACTCGGCGACGCACTCCTCGTTGGCGGCGTTGTAGACGGCGGGGTGCGTGGCCGACGCGGCGAGGGCAGCGCGGGCGAGGCGCACCGCGCCGAACAGCTCGTCGTCGAGCGGCTCGAACGTCCACGACGTCGCGCGGGACCAGTCGCACGCGGGCGCGACGTCCGGCACACGGTCCGGCCAGGACAGCCCGAGCGCGATCGGCAGCCGCATGTCGGGCGGGCTGGCCTGGGCGATCGTGGAGCCGTCGTGGAACTCGACCATCGAGTGCACCACCGACTGCGGGTGCACCACGACGGCGATGTCGTCGGGCGGCACGTCGAACAGCAGATGCGCCTCGATGAGCTCCAGGCCCTTGTTGACGAGCGTCGCGGAGTTCACCGTCACGACGGGGCCCATGGACCACGTCGGGTGCGCGAGCGCCTGCTCCGCGGTCACGACCTTGACGTCGTCACGCGCCCAGCCGCGGAACGGGCCGCCCGACGCGGTGAGGACCAGGCGGCGGACCTCGGAGCGGGCGCCACCGCGCAGCGCCTGGGCGATCGCCGAGTGCTCCGAGTCCACGGGCACGATCTGGTCCGCCCGCTGCCGCGCGCCCTGCACGAGCCGGCCGCCGACCACGAGCGACTCCTTGTTGGCGAGCGCCAGCGTCGACCCCGCAGCGAGCGCCGCGAGCGTCGGCCGCAGGCCCACCGAGCCCGTGATGCCGTTGAGCACGACGTCGGCGCCGGTGCCCGCGAGGCGCGTGGACGCGTCCGGACCGGCGAGCACCTCGACGCGAGCGGCCCCGGCGGCCTCGAGCGCCGCACGCACGTCGTCGGCCGCCTGGGGCCGTGCGACCGCGACGGTGCGGACGCCCAGCTCGGCCGCCTGCTGCGCGAGCAGGGCGACGTCGCCGCCGCCGGCGGACAGGCCCACGACCTCGAACCTGCCGGGGTTGCGCCGCACGACGTCGATCGCCTGCGTGCCGATGGACCCCGTGGAGCCGAGGATGACGATGCTGCGCCTGGTCACGCGCCCATCATCGCCGACCACGACGGGCGCGGACGGCGCACGGACGCGACGCGGTCACTCGACGCCGAGCAGCACCTCGACCGCGCGCGCGAAGAACGCGTCGACGGGCGCCTCGGCGTACGCGTTGTGGCCGCGGCGCATGCGGAACGTCGCCGACCGCACCTCGGCCGCCGCCAGCGGCTGACCCTTGTCGAAGTAGCCGATCAGCCGGTGGCACAGCTCGTCGACGTCCGCGGGCTCGTAGCCCTGGTCGCGGCCCTCGGGAGGCGCGAACCGGTCGCCGTCCGGGCGACCCAGCCGGCCGTACAGCGTGCGCGCCTGGTCGGCGAGCCGCTGCATCCACGCCTGCTGGCCGTTCTCGGCCACGAACTCCGACCGCGCACGGGCCACGAAGGCGGCCTCGAGCCGGTCGAGCGCCGCGTCGACGGCGCCCGTCATGTAGCCGCCGCGCACCATGTCGAACGCGACCGAGCGCACGTCCTTCGCCGCGAGCGACCCGGCGGGTCCCTGCTCGTAGACCGACCGGGCGTGCGTGAAGAACTCGTCGACCTCGTCGGGGTCGTAGCCGGTCTTGAGCCCGGAGACGGTCCGGAACATCCCGTCGCTCACTCGTCCTCCTCCGCCGCGAGCTGGCCGCAGGCACCGTCGATCTCGCTGCCGCGCGTGTCCCGCACCGTCGTGGGGACCCCGTGCGCCCGCAAGCGTGCCACGAACTCGCGCTCCACCGCGGGATCGCTCGCGGTCCACCGCGAGCCGGGGACCGGGTTGAGCGGGATCGGGTTGCAGTGCACCCAGCCGCGCCCGCGCGCGTTGAGCTTCTCCCCGAGCAGGTCCGCCCGCCACGCGTGGTCGTTGACGTCGCGGATCAGCGCGTACTCGATCGACACGCGGCGGCCCGTCGCGTCGAAGTACCGGCGCGCGGAGTCGAGCGCCTCGTCGACCGACCAGCGCGTGTTGACCGGCACCAGCTCGGAGCGCAGCTCGTCGTCGGGCGCGTGCAGGGACAGTGCGAGGGTCACCGGGATGCCCTCCTTGGCGAGCTTGTCCATCGCCGGGACGAGCCCCACGGTCGAGACCGTCACGTTGCGCGCCGACATGCCGAGGCCGTCCGGCGTCGGCGCGACCAGGCGGCGCACCGTCTCCATCACCGACTTGTAGTTGGCGAGCGGCTCGCCCATGCCCATGAAGACCACGTTGTTGAGCCGGCCCGGGCCGCCGGGCACCTCGCCGTCGGCGAGCGAGCGCGCCGCCGCGCGGACCTGCTCCACGATCTCGGCGGTCGAGAGGTTGCGCGTCAGGCCGAGCTGGCCCGTCGCGCAGAACGCGCACGCGAGACCGCAGCCGGCCTGGCTCGAGATGCACAGCGTCGAACGGTTCGGGTAGCGCATGAGCACCGACTCGACCTTGGCGCCGTCGAACAGGTGCCACAGCGTCTTGACGGTCGTGCCGCGGTCCGCCGTCAGCGTGCGGCTCGCCGTGATCAGCCGGGGGAACAGCTCGGCCGCGAGCTTGTCGCGCGTCGCCTTCGGCAGGTCGGTCATCGCCTGCGGGTCCGACGTCAGGTGCGTGAAGTAGTGCGTCGCGAGCTGCTTGGCGCGGAACGGCTGCTCGCCGAGCTCCGTCACCGCCGCGACGCGCTGCTCGGGCGTGAGGTCGACGAAGTGCTTCGGCGGCTTGCCGCGCGGGCCGCGCGAAGGCGACGAGAGGTCGAGCCGCACAGGGGTTCCGGTCATGGGTGCCCTCCTTCGAGGGGTCGAGCGAGGCCCGGGCTCAGCTGCCCAGGAACGAGCTGAGGATCAGGTAGGCGGCAGGCGCGGTGAGCAGCAGGGAGTCCAGGCGGTCGAGGATGCCGCCGTGGCCGGGGATCAGGCGCCCCATGTCCTTGAGCTCGAGGTCGCGCTTGAGCATGGACTCGGCGAGGTCGCCGAGCGTCGCGGTGAACACCGTCGCGAGGCCGAGCACGGCACCGACCAGCGGCTTCGCGCCGAACGCGATCTGCACCGAGACGACGCCGACGACGCACGCGAGCACGAGCGAGCCGAGCAGGCCCTCCCACGACTTCTTCGGGCTCACGGTCGGCGCGAGCGGGTGCCGGCCGAGCAGCGAGCCGACCGCGTACCCGCCGGTGTCGTTCGCGACGACGCAGAGGATGAACACCAGCACGCGCGCGGGCCCGTCGTCGGCGGCCAGCATCAGCATGACGAAGCCCGCAAGGAACGGCAGGTACGCCGCGGCGAACGTGCCGGCCGTGACGTCGCGGATCGCGGGCTGGCCGGTCCCGTCGAGCACCCGCCACACGACGATCCCGCCCACGGTCAGCAGGAAGGCGACGAACTGCGCCTCGGAGCCCGCGACGTACGCGGACACGAGGATGCCGACGGCGCCGACCAGGAGCGGCAGCAGCGGCAGGTGGATCGACCGCCGCGTGAACGCCTGCGCGAGCTCCCAGAGCCCCGCGCAGACGGCGATCACCGCGAGGACGGCGAAGACCTCCTTGCGGATGAACAGCGCCGCGACGATGAGGAGCAGCAGGCCGACCCCGACGGTCGACGCGACCGGCAGGTCACGGCCCGCGCGCGGGGTGCGCGCGGCGACGGCGTTGTCCTGGGACATCAGACCTCGAGCAGCTCGCTCTCCTTGGAGGCGAGCAGGTGGTCGATGAGCTCGACGTGCTTCTTCGTCAGCGCCTCGAGCTCCTTCTCGGCGCGGACCACCTCATCCTCGCCCGCCTCGCCGTCCTTGACGATGCGGTCGAGCTCCTCCTTGGCGCGCCGGCGGATGTTGCGGACCGAGACCCGCGCGTCCTCCGCCTTCGTCTTGGCGAGCTTGACGTAGTCGCGGCGGCGCTCCTCGGTGAGGGCGGGCAGCACGATCCGGATGACGTTGCCGTCGTTCGTGGGGTTGACGCCCAGGTCGGAGTCGCGCAGCGCCTTCTCGACGGCGGGCGTCGAGCTCTTGTCGAACGGGGAGACGAGGATGGTCCGCGCCTCGGTCACGTTGAAGGACGCGAGCTGCTGCAGCGGCGTCGGCGTGCCGTAGTAGTCGACGAAGACCTTCGCGAACATCGCTGCGTTCGCGCGGCCCGTGCGGATCGTCGCGAAGTCGTCCTTGGCGACCTCGATCGCCTTGTCCATCTTCTCCTCGGCCTCGAGGAGGGTCTCGTCGATCACCGGTACTCCTTGGTTCGTGGTGACGGGGGTCGAACGGTCGAACGGCGAGGTCAGCCCGCGGTGACCAGCGTGCCGATCTTCTCACCCTCGAGCGCGCGCGTGACGTTGCCCGTCTCCTCGAGCCCGAACACGCGCATCGCGATGTCGTTGTCGCGCGCCATCGAGAGCGCGGTCTGGTCCATGACGCCGAGGTCGCCGACGATCGCCTCGGTGTACGTGAGGTGCTCGAGGCGCTCGGCCTTCGGGTCCTTGCGCGGGTCCGCCGTGTACACCGCGTCGACGCCGTTCTTGCCCATCAGCACCTCCTGGCAGTGCGTCTCCAGGGCGCGCTGCACGCAGACGGTGTCGGTCGAGAAGTACGGCATGCCGGCGCCCGCGCCGAAGATGACGACCCGGCCCTTCTCCAGGTGACGGATCGCCCGCAGCGGGATGTACGGCTCGGCGACCTGGCCCATGGCGATGGCGGTCTGCACGCGCGTGCTCACGCCCGCCTGCTCGAGGAAGTCCTGCAGCGCGAGGCAGTTCATGACGGTGCCGAGCATGCCCATGTAGTCGGCGCGCGCGCGGTCCAGGCCGCGCTGGCTCAGCTCGGCGCCGCGGAAGAAGTTGCCACCGCCGCAGACGACGGCGACCTGCACCCCGGCCCGGACGGCTACCGCGATCTCGCCGGCGATGCGCTGGACCACGTCGGCCGCGAGGCCCACGTCGCCGCCGCCGAACGTCTCGCCGGAGAGCTTGAGGAGCACGCGGCGGTGGCTCGGGATCGTCGGGTCCGTGGTCACGTGCGCCTCCTGCGGCTCGGGTTCGCGGCCCGGCGCTCGGCTCGGGTCTGCTGGGGTTCGGGCGTGCTGGGCGCCCGGCGCCCGGTGCGACGGTGGCCCCGACCCGAGACCGGGACGGGGCCACCGTGCGGTGGTGGGATCAGGCTCCCACGCGGAAGCGCACGAAGCCGGTCAGCGTGCCACCGGCCTCGGTCAGCACCTGGCCGACCGACTTCTTCGGGTCCTTGGCGAACGCCTGGTCGACCAGCACGTTCTCCTTGAAGTACCCGTTGAGGCGACCCTCGACGATCTTCGGGAGCGCGGCCTCGGGCTTGCCCTCGTTGCGGGCCGTCTCCTCGGCGATGCGACGCTCGTTCTCGACCGTGTCCGCCGGCACCTCGTCACGCGTGAGGAACTGCGGCGAGAACGCGGCGATGTGCGTCGCGACGTCGCGCGCCACGGACGCGCCGGCCGCGTCGGTCGCCACGAGGACGCCGACCTGCGGGGGCAGGTCCTTGTTGACCTTGTGCAGGTAGACCTCGACGTGCTCGCCGGCCAGGTGGGCCAGGCGGCGCACGACGACGCGCTCACCCAGGGTGGCGGCCGTCTCGTCGACGATGTTCTGCACGGTCGTGCCCTCGTACTCGGCCGCCGTCAGCGCGTCCGCGTCGCGGGCACCCGTGGCGACCGCCGCCGCGAGCACGCGGTCGGCGAGCGAGATGAACGACTGGCTCTTGGCGACGAAGTCGGTCTCCGAGTTGACCTCGACGAGCACGCCCGTCTGGCCCTCGCCGTCGGCCGTCGGCGCCACGTGCGCGGCGACGAGACCGTCGCTGGCCGCGCGGCCCTCGCGCTTGCCGACGCCCTTGAGGCCCTTGACGCGGATGATCTCGAGAGCCTTCTCCGAGTCGCCCTCGGCCTCCTCGAGCGCCTTCTTGACGTCGAGCATGCCGGCGCCGGTCTTCTCGCGCAGGTCCTTGATGTCCTGGAGCGAGTAGTTCGCCATCAGTGGTGTCCGTTCTCTTCGATCGGGTACGAGGTCACTCGGCGGTCGCGGCGCCGGCGGCCGCGTCGGCCTCCGGCTCCACCGCTGCCTCGGCGGCGGGGGCGACCTCGGTCGCGTCGGCGGCCTCGGCGGCCTCCTGCGCGTCCGCGTCGGCGGCGACGACCTCGGCCGGCGACTCCTGCTCGGCCTGGACGGCGGCCGGCGCGGCGGCCGACTCACCCTCCTGGAGGCCCGCCTCGGCACCGGCGAGGAGCTCGCGCTCCCACTCGGCGAGCGGCTCGGCGTCGGCGTCGGCACCCTGCTCCGTGGCCGTGCGGCCCGAGTGGCGCTTGAGCAGGCCGTCGGCGGCCGCGTCGGCGATCACGCGGGTGAGCAGCTGGACGGCGCGGATCGCGTCGTCGTTGCCCGGGATCGGGTAGTCGACCACGTCGGGGTCGCAGTTCGTGTCGAGGATCGCGACGACCGGGATGCCCAGCTTGCGCGCCTCGTCGACGGCGAGGTGCTCCTTGTTCGTGTCGACGATCCACACGGCCGAGGGGACCTTGGCCATGTCGCGGATGCCGCCGAGCGTCTTCGCGAGCTTGTCCTTCTCGCGACGCAGGACGAGGAGCTCCTTCTTCGTCAGGCCCGAGGCCGCGACGTCGTCGAAGTCGATCTGCTCGAGCTCCTTGAGGCGCTGCAGGCGCTTGTGGACGGTCGAGAAGTTGGTGAGCATGCCACCCAGCCAGCGCTGGTTGACGTACGGCATGCCGACGCGGGCGGCCTGCTCGGCGACGGGCTCCTGCGCCTGCTTCTTGGTGCCGACGAACAGGATCGAGCCACCGTGCGCGACGGTCTGGCTGACGAAGTCGTAGGCGCGGTCGATGTACGACAGCGACTGCTGCAGGTCGACGATGTAGATGCCGTTGCGCTCGGTGAAGATGAAGCGCTTCATCTTGGGGTTCCAGCGGCGGGTCTGGTGCCCGAAGTGGACACCGCTCTCGAGCAGCTGGCGCATGGTCACGACGGCCATGGCGGTTCCTCCTGGCGCGGCCCTGGGCGACCCGGGTGCACGCGCGTGAAAGGCGGGCCCTGCGGACCCGCGGTGCGGTTGTCGGCCCCGGCGGGTGCCGGTGCCCCTGGCGCCATGCCGACCCCGCGCCGGGACGTGGTCCCGGACCGGTGCGTGGACGACCCCTGCCTGGTGGCGGGGAGATGGCGCGCGATGTCGACCGGCGTGGTACCGGTCGCGCGAGAAGTCTAGCCGACGCGGGCGGCGGCGCGGACCGCCCGGTACGAGGACCGTGACGAGGTCCGACCGCGTGCGACCGGCCGCCCCGAGGCGCGCCCCTGCGCACGGACGTGCGACCCCGTGCGCCGGGCGGCCCGGCGGGGTGTCCCTGCGGTGCGCCGAGCCGCCCACAGCCCAGCGCGGTGCTGCGCCATCCACCGTTCGGGCCTCGACCGGCCGGGCGGATCGCCACGCCGGATGGAGTGGTGCCCATGACGAGCCACCTGTTCCGGACCGCGGTCGCCGCGGGAGCCACCGTCGTGCTGGGCGCGTTGCTCGTCGTCACCGCGGCGTCGGGTGCGTCCCCTCCCCCAGCGCCCGACGCCGCGGTCGCCTACCGCCTGCCCGTCGCCGGCCTCGCGCGCGTCGTGCACCCGTTCGACCCGCCGCCGCAGCCGTGGGCCGCCGGGCACCGGGGCGTCGACCTGGCGGCGCCGGCTCGCGCCGACGTGCTCGCACCCGGCGACGGCGTCGTGGTGTTCGCGGGCCGGGTCGCGGGGCGTGGCGTCGTTGCCGTGGCGCACCCCGACGGGCTGCGCACGAGCCTCGAGCCCGTCCGCGCGACGGTGCCCGTCGGGACCCGCCTCGAGGCCGGCGAGCGCGTCGGGGTGCTCGACGGTGTGAGCGCGCACTGCGCGCCGGTGACGTGCCTGCACTGGGGCGTGCGGAGGGGCGCCGTCTACCTGGACCCGCTGCGCCTGGTGCCGAGCTCGGGCCCGATCGTGCTCCTGCCGCTGGAGGGCGACGCCGTGCCCGACGCCGCAGACCCGTGAGCCGGCGCGAAGGACCCTCAGACGCGCTCGGCGTCCAGGAGCCGCGTGCGGAGCCGGACCATCGCCGCGGTGTGCATCTGGGAGATGCGTGACTCGGTGACGCCGAGCACGCGGCCGATCTCCGCGAGCGTCATGCCCTCGTAGTAGTAGAGGACGACGACGATGCGCTCCCGCTCGGACAGCTGCTCGATCGCGCGGCTGAGCAGGAACTTCGTCTCCGCCGCCTCCATCGACCCGGCCGGGTCCTGCGAGCGCTCGTCGCCGAGCGTGTCGACCAGGCTCACGCCGGTGGCCCGGTCGTCGGCCCCCCCGAGCAGCTCGTCGAGAGCCGCGATGTTGACGGTGGACAGCTGCGAGTACACGGCGCGGAGGTCGTCGACGGAGACTCCGAGGTGCGCGGCGAGCTCGCCCTCGGTCGGCGCGCGGTGCAGGCGCCCCTCGAGCTCGGCGTACGCACGGTCGACGGAGCGCGCCTTGGTGCGCACCGAACGCGGCACCCAGTCCATGGCGCGGAGCTCGTCGATGATCGCGCCACGGATGCGCGACGACGCGTAGGACTCGAACTTCACCGAGCGGTCGGTCTGGTACTTCTCGATCGCGTCGATCAGGCCGAACATGCCGTACGAGACGAGGTCGGCCTGCTCGACGGTGCTCGGCAGCCGCATGCCCACGCGGCTCGCGACCGCCGACACCAGCGACGCGTAGTGGAGGATCAGGCCCTCGCGCGCGGCCCGGCTGCGCGTGGCGCTGAACTCGCCCCAGAGAGCCACCGCGGGGTCGAGCTCCTCGACCGCGGCGCCACGCTGGGTGGGGACCTCGGTCAGGAGCGGTCCCGCGACCGCCTCCGCTGCGGCGATCGCCCGCGCGATCGGGAGCGAGCCGTCGGACAGCACGGCGTCGCGCTCACGCACGGCCGTGTCGGTCGGGGTCGTCGTCATCGTCGGCTCCGTTCGGTTCTTCAGGCTCGCGGGTGCGCCAGCGCGTACGCGCTGCGCAGACGGTCGGCGGAGATGTGGGTGTAGCGCTGGGTGGTCGCGAGGCTCGCGTGGCCGAGCAGCTCCTGGACGCTGCGCAGGTCGGAGCCACCCTCGAGCAGGTGGGTCGCCGCCGAGTGGCGCAGCCCGTGGGGGGCGATGTCGTCGACACCAGCGGCCGCAGCCAGCCGGTGCACGATCTCGCGCGCCTGGCGCTGGTCGAGCCGCCCACCCCGCACGCCGAGCAGGAGCGCGTCGCCCGTCGTCGGCTGCGCGAGCGCGGGACGCCCGCGGCCCAGCCACGCCTCGAGCGCGGTCGCGGCAGGCTTGCCGAACGGGACGACCCGCTCCTTGCCGCCCTTGCCGAGCACGCGCAGCGTGCGACCGCCCAGGTCCACGTCGCTCACGTCGGCGCCGCAGAGCTCGCCGACCCGCACGCCCGTCGCATACAGGAGCTCGACGAGCACCCAGTCGCGCAGCGCGCCGGGCTCGCCCTCGGCGGCGGCGTCGCGCGCGCCGTCGAGCAGGTCGCGGGCCGGCTCCTGGCGGAGCACACCCGGCAGCGACGCGGCGGTCTTCGGGCTCGCGAGCCGGAGCGACGGGTCGGCAGGCACGGCGCCGTTGCGGGTGGCCCAGGCGAAGAACGTGCGGACCGCGGCGCTCCGCCGCGCGAGCGTGGTGCGGGCGCGGTGCTGCGCAGCCATCGACGCGAGCCAGCCGCGGAGGGCAGCGAGGTCGACGTCGGCGAGCGTGGTCCGTCCGTGCCGCGCGGCGTACGCGAGCATCTGGTCGATGTCGCCCACATAGGCGCGGACCGTGTGCTGCGACATGCCGCGCTGAGCCTCGAGATGTGCCGAGAAGTCAGCCACAAGGCGCGCACGACTCTGCGCCTCTCGGGTGATCTCGACCACTGCCATGTGCCTACGGTGACGGGAAACACACAGCCAGAACAAGCACGTCTTTCACCTGGCCGGGCTAATGCCGGGCGAATGCGACGGCAATGTCCGATTCGCCGACCGGAAATCGCGGTCGCCCGTTGTTTTTTCACCCGGTCGAACGATCAAGCGCCTCTGCGCCCTAGGACTTTCGGCGCGCCTCCCCACGAACGCGCGTACTAGCGCTAGACAACGCTCCCCGGCCGTACGCGCCATCCGTCACCCGTCCGTGCCGCCAGGCCGCGCAGCTCGAGGAGACCGAGGGCGCCGAGTGCCTCGTCGGCCGTCACCCCTGCGGTCACGGCTATTCGGGTGACGTCGTGGCCGGTGCGTCGCGGCAACGCCTCGTGGACGGCGCGGGCCACATGGTCGAGCCCGTCGTGCAGCCGCACGTCCTGGGGGCGCTCCGGCTCCGGCGCCCCGCCCGCCGGGCGGACCAGCTCCAGCACCTCTCCCGCATCGGTGACGCACACCGCGACGCCGTCGCGGAGCAGGCGGTGGCACCCCGCCGACGCCATCGACGTGACCGGACCCGGCACCGCTCCGACCGGCCGGAGCAGGCGCGCCGCGTGGTGCGCCGTGCTCAGCGCGCCCGACCGCCACGCCGCCTCCACGACGACCGTCGCGCCCGCCATCGCCGCGATCAGGCGGTTGCGCTGCAGGAACCGGCTGCGCGTCGGCAGGCCGCCCGGCGGGAGCTCGGACACCACCGCGCCACCGCCGTCGAGCACGGCCTCGAACAGCCGCGCGTGCGCCGTCGGGTACGCCCGGTCGACTCCACCGGCAAGGACCACGACCGCGTGGCCCGCCATGGTGAGCGTGCCGCGGTGCGCCGCCGCGTCGATGCCGTACGCCCCGCCGGAGACCACCGCGACGCCCCGCGTCGCGAGGCCCGCCGCCAGGTCGAACGCGACGCGCTCGCCGTAGGTCGTCGCGGCGCGCGCTCCGACGACGGCGGCGGCGCCGTGCGGCACAGCGCCGAGGTCGAGGCGACCGCGGACCCACAGGCAGGCGGGTGCCTCCGGGCCGAGGTCGTCGATCCCCGCGGGCCAGGCCCGGTCGCCCGGAACGAGCACGCCTCCCCCGAGCCGCTCGACCGCGGCCAGCGCGGCCGCCGGCTCGCTCCGCGCGAGCCGCGGCGCCCAGCGCCTGACCGCCCGGCCGAGTCGCGGGTCGTCGAGCGGGTGGCGCCGGCCCGGCTCGCCGTCGCGTCCCGGCGCGGCGGAGCCGTCGCGGTCGGCGGCACCGCCGCGGTCCAGGCGGCCCTGCTCGACAGCACCGCCGCCGTCCAGGCGGGCCGTCGCGTCGCGCAGCCAGTCGAGCGCGTCGGCCGCGCCGAGCGCCCCGACGAGCGCACCCGCGACCGCGTCACCGGGCTCCGCGATCCCGCTCCACGCCACGCGGGCGAGGCGCTCGCGATCGTGCACGTCGCTCACGCCCCGTGCCCCCGCGTCCGCATCAGCAGCGCGCGGCCCACGTCGGCCGCCGTGGGCGACGGCCGTCCCGCCAGGTCCGCGATCGTCCACGCGACGCGCAAGACGCGGTCGACGCCGCGCAGGCTGAGGGTGCCGCGGTCGACGGCGCGGTCGAGGTCGGCGACGAGGCCGCGGTCGGGGCCGAGCCGCGCCCTGAGCCACGCGCCCGGCACCTCGGCGTTCGTGCGCCACGGCGTCGCGGCGAGCCGCTCGGCCTGCGCTGCACGCGCGGTCGCGACCCGCCGCGCCACCGCCGCCGTCGACTCGCCGTCGGGATCGCCCGCGCGCGCCGGCTGGAGCTCGACCTGCAGGTCGATCCGGTCGAGCAGCGGCCCCGAGAGCTTGCCGAAGTACCGCCGCCGCTGCTCCGGGCGGCACGAGCAGTCGAGGCCCTTGCCGACCGCGCGGCCGCAGGGGCACGGGTTCGCGGCCAGCACGAGCTGGAACCTCGCCGGGTACCGGGCGGCACCGCCGGCGCGGTGCAGCACCAGCTCGCCGTGCTCCAGCGGCTGCCGGAGCGTCTGGAGCACGGCCGTCGCGAACTCGGGTGCCTCGTCGAGGAACAGCACGCCGCGGTGCGCGCGCGACGCGGCGCCCGGGCGAGCGATCCCCGAGCCGCCACCGACGACGCTCGCCGACGTCGCCGTGTGGTGGGGGTCCTCGAAGGGCGGCCGGCGCAGCAGCCCGCCCGCCGGGTCGAACGTCCCCGCGAGCGAGTGGACGGCCGTGACCTCGACGGCATCGGCCTCCCCGAGATCCGGCAGCAGACCGGGCAGGCGCGCCGCGAGCATGGTCTTGCCCGTTCCCGGTGGCCCGACCATCAGCAGGTGGTGCCCACCGGCCGCCGCGACCTCGAGGCACGACCGGGCCTCGTCCTGGCCGACCACCTCGCGCAGGTCGGACGTCGCGGGCGACGGGCCGGCCATGGTCCGTTCCGCGTGGACCGGCGGCACGTCCGGCACCTCCACGTCGGCGCCGTGGCGGACCGCGACCTGGGCGAGGCTGCGCACGGCGACCACGTCGGCGCCCGGCACGAGCGCCGCCTCGGCGGCGTTGGCCTCGGCGACCACGACCTGCGTGCGCCCCGCCGCGACTGCCGCCGCCACCGCCGGCAGCACCCCGCGCACCGGCCGGACGCGGCCGTCGAGTCCGAGCTCGCCGACGTGGACGACGTCCCGGACCCGCGCCGGGTCGACCACCCCCGCGCCCGCGAGCGTCGCGACCGCCACCGCCAGGTCGAAGCCCGAGCCGGACTTCGGCAGCGACGCGGGCGACAGGTTCACCGTGATGCGGCGGTTCGGCCAGGCGATGCCCGACGAGGTCACCGCCGCGCGCACCCGGTCGCGGGCCTCGGCGAGCGACGCGTCCGGCAGGCCGACCAGCGAGAACGCCGGCAGCGAGGGCGCGAGGTGGGCCTCCACCTCGACGACGTGGCCGGTCAGGCCGACGAGCGCGACCCCGAGCGTGCGACCCAGCGCCATTCACACCACCCCCTCGAGGTGCTGCACGCGCACCGGCGATCCGGGCGTGACGAGCACCGCCACGACGTCGACCCGCACCGATGCGGGCCGCACCTGGTGCTCGGCGAGCCAGGCCGCCGCGAGCCGACGCACGCGCGCGAGCTTGACGGGCGTCACCGCCTCGGCCGGGTGCCCGAAGACGACGGAGCGCCGGGTCTTCACCTCGACGACCACGAGCTCGTCGCCGTCGAGGGCCACGAGGTCGAGCTCGCCGTGAGGCGCCCGCCAGTTCCGGTCGAGCACCTGCCATCCACGCCTGACGACGTGAGCGGCCGCCACCTCCTCGCCGTACCGCCCCAGCGCGTCCTTCGCCCGCACCTGCACCACCTCCGGCGACGAGCGTGCCGCCGCGGCGCGAACGCCCCTGGCCGCCCGGCGGATCCGTGGACGAGGGGCTCACGGCCGGGGCTGTGGACGGCTCGACGGCGGGCGCGCGACACGGCGGGCACGCGGCTCGTCGCTGGGGACGCGTCAGCGCACCGAGCGGACCGACGCGTGCTCGGGGGGCGTCAGCGCACCGCGCCGGCCGACGCGTGCACGACCGGCGTCAGCTAGCGCGCGAACCCCGCGCCGCCGCCCAGGTCGAGCTCGGCCTTCGCGAGCTCCTCGACGTTCACGTCCTTGAACGTCACCACGCGCACCGACTTCACGAACCGCGCCGAGCGGTACACGTCCCAGACCCACGCGTCGGAGAGGGTGAGCTCGAAGTACACCTCGCCCGCCGCGGAACGGACCTGCAGGTCCACCTGGTTCGCCAGGTAGAACCGGCGCTCGGTCTCGACGACGTAGGAGAACAGCCCGACGACGTCGCGGTACTCGCGGTAGAGCGCGAGCTCCATGTCGGTCTCGTAGTTCTCGAGGTCCTCCGCACTCACGGACCCATCATCCCCCATCGCCCGCGCGACGGGTCACCGCGCCTCGCCGAGCGAGCCGCCCTCGAGTGCGTCGAACTCGTCGTCGGCCGCGAGCTCCGCCCCTTCGGCCGCGAGCAGCAGCGCCGCGTCGTCACCTGCCGCCAGCGCCGCGGCGAGCTCGTCGCCGCCCGGCCACCCGCCGATGCCGGGCAGCCGCCACGACCGTCGGTGGAGCTCGCACGGCCCGTGGTCGTGGAGCGCTGCGACGTGGCCGGGCGACGCGTAGCCCTTGTTCTCGTCCCAGCCGTAGTGCGGGTGCGTCCCCGCGAGCTCCGCCATGAGGCCGTCGCGCTCGCACTTGGCGAGCACGCTGGCGGCGGCGACGGTCGCGCAGGTCCGGTCCGCCTTGACGCGCGTCACGACGCGCGGGCCGCTGGCGACGCCGTCGAGCCCGACGTCCGGCTCGGGTGCGAACAGGTCCCCCTGCGCGGGCGCCGTGAGCCAGTCGTGCGAGCCGTCCAGCAGCACGACGTCCACCGGTCCGACGCTCGCGGCCACGACCGACAACGCGCGCGTCCCCGCGAGACGCAGCGCGGCGATGATGCCGATCTCGTCGATCTCGGCGGCGCTCGCGTGCCCGACGGCCCGCGCGAGCCCCCAGCGGCGCAGGCGCGGAACGAGGGCCTGGCGTGCGGCGGCCGTCAGGAGCTTCGAGTCCGCGACTCCCTGCGGCGCCGACCGCGTCGACGCGTCGATCACGACCACGCCGACGCTCACCGGTCCGGCGAGCGAGCCTCGGCCCACCTCGTCCATGCCGGCGACGAGCCGCGCGCCCTCGCGCAGCAGCACCCGCTCGTGCCGCAGGTGCGGCGCAGTGCGGATGCCGCGCGCCGGCGGAACGGCCGACCGGCCACGGGCCGGTGCGGGCGCGGTCGCGTCGTCGTCCGTCGGGACGAGGGCTCCGGGTTCGAGCAGGTCGGTCATGCGCGGCTCAGTTCGTGGCGGTCGGCGCCGGCACGTCCTCGAACGTCTTGGCGGGGTTGTGCAGCAGACCGGCGCGCTCGATGGGCCACACGGTCACGAACGCGACGCCCACGACGTTGCTGATCGGCACCGACCCGCCGCCCGGGTTGCCCTGGTGGAACCGCGAGTCCCACGAGTGCTGGCGGTTGTCCCCCATCACCCAGATCGAGTTCGCCGGGACGGTGATGTCGAACTTCTGCTCGCTCGGCTCGGAGCCCGGCGCGAGGTACGGCTCGTCGAGCGCGACGCCGTTGACGGTCACCGGCTTGCCCGGGCCGGCGCACGCGACGTGGTCGCCGGCCGTGCCGATGACGCGCTTGACCAGGTGCTGGCCCGCGTCCTGCGGGTACAGGCCGACGAACGTCAGCACGTCGTTGACGATCGAGCGGCTGCGGCTCGGCGTCTGCTCGGTCTCGCCCTGCAGCCAGCCGCCCGGGTCCTTGAACACGACGATGTCGCCACGATGCAGCTCGAACGGTCCGGGCGCGAGCTTGTTGACCAGGATCCGGTCGTGCTCGATGAGCGTGTCGTGCATCGAGGGGCTCGGGATGAAGAACGCCTGCACGAAGAACGTCTTGACGACCCACGACAGCGCGAGCGCGCAGATCAGGATGATCGCCGTCTCGCGGAGGAACGCCATCGGACCCGAGCTGCGCGTGCGCGGCGCCGCGTGGCGGCGGTCGGCGCTCGCCTCGACGAGGTCGCCGTCCTCCGTGCCCCCCGGGTGCCGGGCGCCGTCGCCGTGACGGGCCTCGCGGCGCGTGGCGTGGGCGTCCGAGGTGCTGCGCGCACCGTGCGCGGCGGCGGGCGGGACGACGAGCGGCTCGTCGTCGAGCCCTTCAGGAGAGCGGTCCATCACTGGCCAACTGTCGCATGCTCGACCGGGTTGCGTGCGCCCGACCACGCCCCGAGACCGGGACGGATCGTGCATTCACAGATCGCCCGGGCGAGGGCGTCCACACGCCCCCGGGGACGCCGACGGGCGGCCACCGAGTTCCGGTGACCGCCCGTCGGGCTGGAGCAGCGAGCTCAGGCCTTGGCGGCCGGGGTGTCGCGCTTCTCCTTGATCTTGGCGGCCTTGCCGCGCAGGCCACGCAGGTAGTACAGCTTCGCGCGACGGACGTCACCACGGGTGATGACCTCGATCGACTCGAGCGACGGCGAGTGCACGGGGAACGTGCGCTCGACACCGACCTGGAAGCTGATCTTGCGGACCGTGAACGTCTCGCGGACGCCGGCGCCCTGGCGCGCGATGACGACGCCCTGGAACGCCTGGATGCGGGAGCGGTTGCCCTCGACGACCTTGACGTTGACCTTGACGGTGTCGCCGGCGCGGAACTCGGGGACGTCGCTGCGCAGCGACTGCGCGTCGATCTGGTCGAGCGTGTGCATGATGGTTCGCTTCCTCGCCCTGCCACAGGTCAGCGACGTCGTCGAGGGCACGCGCACGTGTGGCGGTGTCCCGGTGGTCTGTTCGCGGTGCGTCGGGCCTGGTCGGCGTGAACCGTCGGGGCTCCGGTGGTCGTGGTTCGTCTCCCCTGTGGCAGAGACGCGACCGGCGCGCACCAGCGCACAAGTCTGCCACAGGGCGTCTGCGCGCCGGTAATCGGGCGTCCTCGGCCGCCCGCAGGTGGTCCCACTCAGCGCCTGGCGAGCCGCCCGTCGACGACGACCCAGCCGAGCCCGTCGAGCGTCGCGAGGTCGTGCTTGTCGAGCTCGGCGACGTCGAGGGCCGCGACCAGGTCGGGTCGCCGCTGCGACGTCCGCGCGAGCGCCTCGTCGCGCCGCCACCGCGCGACGCGCGCGTGGTGGCCCGAGAGCAGGACGTCCGGCACCTCGAGCCCGGCCCACTCCGGCGGCTTCGTGTAGACGGGGTACTCGAGCAGGCCGGCCGCACCGTGCGACTCCTCGACCAGCGACTCCGGGTTGCCCACGACGCCGGGCAGCAGCCGCGCGACGGCCTCCACCACGACGAGCGCCGCGACCTCTCCCCCGTTGAGCACGTAGTCGCCGATCGAGTACTCGGTGACGCGCACGCGCGAGCGGTAATGCTCCGCGACGCGCGCGTCGATGCCCTCGTAGCGGCCGCATGCCAGCACCAGGTGCTGCTCGCCGGCGAGCGCCTCGGCGGTGCGCTGCGTGAACGGCTCGCCGGACGGGGTCGGCACCAGCAGGTGCGCGTCGTCGTCGAGCAGCTCGTCGAGCGCGAGCCCCCAGACGTCGGGGCGCATCACCATGCCGGCACCGCCGCCGAACGGCGTGTCGTCCACGGTGCGGTGCCGGTCCGAGGTCCAGTCGCGCAGGTCGTGGACCCGCAGGTCGAGCAGGCCGGCCTTGCGCGCCTTCCCCACGAGCGAGAGGTCCAGCGGCGTCAGGTAGTCCCGGAAGATCGTGACGACGTCGATGCGCACGCGGGTCAGCTCCCGCGCGTCTCGTCGTCGGACACCACGAGGTTCGCCGCGTCCGACGCGAGCAAGCCGCCCGGCGGGTCGAGCACGACGCGGCCGCCCGGCACGTCGACCACGGGGACGATCGCCCGGACGAACGGCACCGCCGTGCGCGCGCCACCCGTCTCGCGGATCACCAGGAGGTCGTGCGCGGGACCCTGGTCGAGGCCGACGACCTCACCGAGCACGCGGCCGTCGACGTGCTCGACGCGCAGGCCCGCGAGCTCGTGCGGGTACCAGGCGTCCTCGTCGTCGTCCGCCTCGTCCGCGTCCACGACGAGCTCGACCCCGCGCAGCGCCTCCGCGGCCGTCCGGTCGCTGACCTGCGCGAACGTCACGTACCAGCGACCCTGCTGGATGCGCGTGCGGACCACGGTCAGCGGACCGGCGGACGCCGGCTCGGTGGCGAGCTCGGTGCCCGCGGCGAGGCGCTCGTCGGGCACGTCGGTGCGCAGGTCGAGCGCGACCTCGCCGCGCAGGCCGTGGGCACGGCCGATGCGTGCGACCGTCAGCTGCATGTCGTCCTCCGGTGTCCATGACGAAGGCCCGACCCCCAGGCTAGGGGGCCGGGCCTTCGACGAGTCGTGCTCAGCGGCGGTCGACGTCCACGACGTCGACGCGCACGGGGCCGTCGGTCGACAGCGCGCCGACGACGGTGCGCAGCGCCTTGGCGGTCCGGCCGTTGCGGCCGATCACGCGGCCGAGGTCCTCGGGATTGACCCGGACCTCGAGCAGCTCGCCGCGGCGCAGCGCGGAGGACGTGACGCGCACGTCGTCCGGGTGGTCGACGATGCCGCGCACCAGGTGCTCGAGCGCGTCGGCCAGCATCAGGCCTGCTCGTCCTCGGCTGGCGCCTCGACCTCGGCGGCCGGCTCATCGGCCGGAGCCTCGTCAGCGGCGACCTTCTTCTCCGACGCCTTCGCCTTGACCTTCTCCGCGTCGGCGGCGGCGGCCTCGACGGCGGCCTTCGGGTCGACCTTGTCGCCCTTGGTCCGAAGCGTGCCCTCGGCGCCCGGCAGGCCCTTGAACTTCTGCCAGTCACCGGTGACCTTGAAGAGCGCGAGCACCTGCTCGGTCGGCTGCGCGCCGACACCGAGCCAGTACTGCGCACGGTCCGAGCTGACCTCGATGAGCGAGGGCTCCTCGGTGGGGTGGTACTTGCCGATCTCCTCGATCACGCGACCGTCGCGCTTGGTGCGCGAGTCGGCGACGACGATGCGGTAGTACGGCGCGCGGATCTTGCCCAGGCGCTTGAGGCGGATCTTGGTGGCCACGGTGTGGTCTTCTCCCGATGTCTGTCTGGGGGTGTCTCGCCGCGCAGCCCGTGGGGTAGGGCGCGCCGGTCCGACGAAGGACACGACGAGGGCAGGTAGAGGGGCTGCCGCCGTCGGGTACAGCCGACCATTGTGCCAGACGAACCGCGCCGGGTCCGAATCGGTCGGCGGCGGCTCACGGCTCAGCCGCGGCGCCGCGTCACGCGTACCGGACGCCGCGCAGGATCACGGCGACGGGCTCGCGCAGGGCCTCGACATCCGTGCGCGGGTCGCGGTCGTAGACGACGACGTCGGCGCTCGTGCCCTCGGCGATGCCGTCGGCCCCGAGCCACGCGCGGGTGCGCCAGCTCGCGGCGGCCACGACGTCGCGCGCGGGGATGCCGGCGCGGGCCATCTCCGTGGCCTCGTCGGCGATGTTCCCGTGGCCGATCGTCCCTCCCGCGTCGGTGCCGACGAGCACGGGGACGCCCGCGTCGTACAGGTCACGGACCTGGTCGTACCGGTGGGCGTGCAGGCCGCGCATGCGGGCCGCGAACCGCGGGTACCGGCCGTCGGCCTGCGCCGCGATGTCCTCGAACCGGCCCACCTGGAGGAGCGTCGCGGTGACGGGGATGCCGGCGGCCGCGATGCGCGCGACCTGCTCCGGTGTCGCACCGCAGGCGTGTTCGAGGCAGTCGACGCCGGCGTCGAGCAGCGGGTCGACGGCCTCGGCCGCGAACGTGTGCGCGGTGACGCGCGCACCCTCGTCGTGCGCCACGGCCACCGCGCGGCGCAGCACGTCGTCCGGCCAGAGCGGGCGCAGGTCGCCGTCGGCCCCCAGGTCGCGGTCGATCCAGTCGGCGACGAGCTTGACCCAGCCGTCGCCGAGCAGCGCCTCCTCGCGCACCGCGGTCGGCAGGTCGTCGACCGAGGCGAGCTCGCGGCCGTAGTGCCGCAGGTAGCGCTTGGGGCGCGCCAGGTGGTGGCCCGAGCGGATCAGGCGCGGCAGGTCCGGGCGCGCGTGCACCCAGCGCGTGTCGGCCGGCGAGCCGGCGTCGCGGATGAGGAGCACGCCCGAGTCGCGGTCGGCGACCGCCTGCTTCTCGGCCGTGGCGTCGTCGACCGGGCCGTCGGCCGCGAGGCCGATGTGGCAGTGCACGTCGACGAGGCCGGGCAGCACCCAGCCCTCGATCGTCGCGTCGGGCGCCGTGGCCGGGCGCTCGAACGTCAGCCGGTCCCCCACGACCCAGACGTCGCCGACCTCGTGGTGGTCGTCGAGGACGACCGTCCCCCGCAGGTGCAGGACGCCGGGCACGACGAACGGCCTCAGCGCCCGCCGAGGAACCGGTCGAGACCGGACGGCAGCTGTGACGGGTCGAAGTCGGCGGGCGCCTTCGGCGCGCCGAGCCCGAATGCCGAGCCCTGCTGCGCCGCCGCCGCGGGACGACCCTCGAGCGCGGCCTTCTCCTGCTCGGCGCGCTTGGCCGGGTTGCCCGACTTGCCCTTGACGCGCTTGGACGGGGCGGCGACGCGACCGCGCGCCTTCTTGCCCATGCCCGGCAGGTTGCCGAAGCCCGGCATGCCGCCGCCGTTGCGCGCCATCTGCTTCATCATCTTCTGCGCGCCGTCGAAGCGCTCGAGCAGCTGGTTGACGTCGGTCGGCGTGGTGCCCGACCCGCGGGCGATGCGGGCGCGACGCGAGCCGTTGATGATCTTCGGGTTGTCGCGCTCGCCCGGAGTCATCGAGCGCACGATCGCCTCGATGCGGTCGACCTCGCGCTCGTCGAAGTTCTCCAGGGCCTCACGCATCTGGCCCATGCCCGGCATCATGCCGAGCATCTTCTTCATCGAGCCCATCTTCTTGAGCTGCTGCATCTGCTCGAGGAAGTCGGCGAGCGTGAAGTCCTCGCCGGCGGCGAGCTTGCCCGCCATCTTCTCGGCCTGGTCCTGGTCGAACGCGCGCTCGGCCTGCTCGATGAGCGTCAGGACGTCGCCCATGTCGAGGATGCGGCCGGCCATGCGGTCGGGGTGGAAGACCTCGAAGTCGGTGAGCTTCTCGCCGGTGCTGGCGTAGAGGATCGGGCGACCCGTGACGGACGCGACGGACAGCGCGGCACCACCGCGCGCGTCGCCGTCGAGCTTGGACAGCACGACGCCCGTGAAGCCGACGCCGTCGAGGAACGCCTGCGCGGTCGTGACCGCGTCCTGCCCGATCATCGCGTCGATGACGAACAGGACCTCGTCCGGGTTCGTCGCGTCGCGGATGTCCGCGGCCTGCCGCATGAGCTCGGCGTCGATGCCGAGCCGGCCCGCCGTGTCGACGATGACGACGTCGTGCTGCCGGGCCGTCGCCGTCTCGACGCCCTGACGCGCGACGGCGACGGGGTCGGCGCCCTGTGGCAGCACGTCGTCGGCACCCTGGTTGCCCGGGTGCGGAGCGAAGACCGGGACGCCCGCGCGCTCGCCGACGACCTGGAGCTGCGTGACGGCGTTGGGGCGCTGGAGGTCGGCCGCGACGAGGATCGGCGTGTGGCCCTGGCCCTTGAGGTGCAGCGCGAGCTTGCCGGCCAGCGTCGTCTTGCCGGCACCCTGCAGGCCCGCGAGCAGGATGACCGTCGGGGGGTTCTTCGCGAGGTTCAGGGTGCGGGTCTGCCCGCCGAGGATCGAGACGAGCTCCTCGTTGACGATCTTGACGACCTGCTGCGCCGGGTTGAGCGCCTGCGACACCTCGGCCGAGAGCGCGCGCTCGCGGATCGCGCCCGTGAACTGCCGGACGACCGGGACGGCGACGTCGGCGTCGAGCAGCGCGCGTCGGATCTCGCGGACGGTCGCGTCGATGTCCGCCTCGGAGAGCCGGCCCTTGGTGCGCAGGTTCTTGAAGGTCGACGTCAGTCGGTCCGACAGGGTGGCGAACACGGCCGTCCTCAGGTTCGGGGGATCACGGACGTCCCAGGGTAACCGGGACGCCCGCGCGTCGTGCCGCCGAGCGCGGCCCGCGCCCGCGCCACGAGCTCGTCGACGAGGGTGGCGCGCCACTGGCTCCACGCGGCCGGGCCGGCCGCGGTCGCGTCCGCCACGGTGAGCGCGCGCAGCACGAGCAGCAGGTCCTCCCGGCGGTCCACGGCGTCGAGCAGGCGGGCGACGGTCACCGGGTCGTCCGGGTCGGCGGTGGTGGCCAGCTCGACGAGCGTGAGGTGCTCGCGGACGAGCCGCGCGACGTCCGCCGCCACCGCGTCGTCGAAGCCCATCCGCGCCGCGATCGGACCCGCGAGCCGCGCGCCCTCGACGGCGTGGTCCCCCGCGCCGGCGCGCTTGCCGATGTCGTGCAGGACCGCCGCGAGCAGCAGGGTGTCCGGCGTCTCGACCGCGTGCCGGTCGGCGCGCGCGACCGTCTCGACGAGGTGCCGGTCGACCGTGTGGCGGTGCACGGGCGAGCGCTGCGGCCGGTTGCGGACGCCCGCCCACTCCGGGATCCACGTCGTGACGACGCCCGCGAGGTCCAGCGCCTCCCAGACCGGGACCTGAGCGTGGCCCGAGCCGAGCAGCGTCAGGAACGACGCGCGTGCGGCGCGCGGCCACGGCGTGGGCAGCGGCGGCGTGGCCGTCAGGCTCGCGACCGTCACCGGACTGAGCACGAGACCGGTGCGCGCGGCCGTGGCGGCGGCGCGCAACGAGAGCAGCGGGTCGTCGGCGGGCCGGGCGTCGACGGCGAGCACGATCTCGCCGTCGTGCTCGACGAGGTCCTCCGCGATCGTGCGCAGGCGCGGCCCGGTGCGCCGGCCCCGCACGATGACGGGCTTGCGGGCGGGGCGCTGCAGCGCCTGGCGCGCGTTGCGCGCGGTCGTGTCGAGCGCGTAGCTGATGATGCGGCCCGCCTCCGCGATGCTCGCGAGCAGGTCGTCGCGGTCGTCGAACCCCACGAGCGCCGCGACCTCGTCCTGGTCCGCGAGGAGCAGGCGGTTGGTGTGCCGGCGCGTGACGACCTGCACCGCGTCGCGGACGTCGAGCAGGTGCGTGTAGGCGGCGTCGACCGCGCCGTGCGGGCGGTCCGTGAGCCACGTGGCCGCGAGCGCCGACAGGACCACCGCGTCACGGATGCCGCCGCGCGCCTCCTTGAGCTCGGGCTCGATCAGGTACGCGAGCTCGCCGTGACGGTCCGCGCGCTGCCGCGTCGAGGCCAGCAGCTCGGGCAGGCGCCGGCGGGCCGCCGCCCGCCAGTCCTCGAGCAGCGCGCTCGTCGCACGAGCCACGAGCGCCGCATCGCCGGCGACCGGCTGGAGGTCGAGCAGGCCCACGGCGGCCGGCAGGTCCTTCGACGCGATCTGCCGGCACTGCGCGAGCGAGCGCACCGCGTGGTCGAGGTCGAGACCCGCGTCCCAGATCGGGTACCAGAGCCGCTGTGCGAGCGCGGCCAGCTCTTCGGGCCCGCGCGCGCGGCCCTCGTGCACGAGCAGCAGGTCGAGGTCGCTCACCGGGCTCGCGTCGCCGCGGCCCACGCTGCCCACCGCGCCCAGCGCCAGCCCGGTCGTGTCGACGCCACCGGTGACGTCGTCCCAGAGCTCGCGCAGCGCCGCCAGCACCACGTCGACACCGGCCGTGCGGCGCGCCACCCCGTCCGTGCCGGGGCCCGTCATGCGAGCCGCGAGGTCGAGCCGGGAAGCGCGCAGGTCCCGCACTCCGGGGGTGGAGTGCGGGACCTGCGGGTCGCTCCCGGCCGCGCCCCCCGCGGGCGGCCGTCCTTCGGTCATCGCTACAGGGCGTCCGCGCCGCGCTCGCCGGTCCGGACCCGGGCGACCTCCTCGACGGGGGTCACCCACACCTTGCCGTCACCGATCTTGCCGGTCTGGGCCGCCTTGATGACGACCTCGACGACACCGGTCACGTCCTCGTCCGTGACGAGCACGTCGACCTTGACCTTCGGCACGAGGTCGACCGTGTACTCGGCGCCGCGGTAGACCTCGGTGTGGCCACGCTGACGGCCGTAGCCGCTCGCCTCGCTCACCGTCAGGCCGCGGATGCCGGCCGCCTCGAGGGCCGACTTCACGTCATCGAGCCTGTGCGGCTGGATGACCGCCGTGACGAGCTTCGTCATCAGTTCACCTCCGTGAGGACACGCGAGCCGTCGAGGCTCTCGTACGCGGTCTCGCCGTGCACCTGCAGGTCGACCGCCGACTCGGTCTCCTCGCTGACGCGCAGCCCGGTGATCGCCTTGAAGATCAGGGCGAGCACGTAGGTGACGACGAACGAGAACACGATCGCGAACGCGGCCACGACGATCTGCGAGAGCAGCTGCGTGACGCCGCCACCGTAGAACAGGCCGTCCTTCGCGCCGTCGGGGTACCACGCGCCCTGGTGGTGCGTGGCGAACAGGCCGATCAGGACCGTACCGGTGATGCCGCCGACCAGGTGGACGCCGACCACGTCGAGCGCGTCGTCGAAGCCGAACTTGAACTTCAGGCCGACCGCGAGGGCGCAGACGACACCCGCGATCGCGCCGATCGCGATGGCTCCGTACGAGTCGACCGCGGCCGCCGCCGGCGTGATCGCGACGAGACCCGCGACGATGCCCGAGGCCGCACCGAGCGAGGTCGCCTTGCCGTCACGGAACTTCTCCGTGAGGAGCCACGTGAGCATCGCGACGCACGTCGCGACGAAGGTGTTGATCCACGCACGGGCCGCCGTGCCGTCCGCAGCACCCTCGGACCCGGCGTTGAAGCCGAACCAGCCCACCCACAGCAGGCCGGCACCGAGCATGACGTACGGCAGGTTGTGCGGCCGGAACAGCGTGGTCGGCCAGCCCTTCCGCTTGCCGAGCACGAGCACGAGCGCGAGGCCCGCGGCACCGGCGTCGATGTGGACGACCGTGCCACCCGCGAAGTCGATCGGCGCCGACAGCCAGCCCGCGACCTTGCCCACCGGGCTGAGGAAGCCGCCGCCCCACACCATGTGCGCCAGGGGGAAGTACACCGCGGTCGCCCAGACCACCGTGAAGGCGACCCAGCTGCCGAACTTGATGCGGTCGGCGATGGCGCCCGTGATGAGCGCGACGGTGATCACGGCGAAGGTCGCCTGGAAGCCGACGCCCACGAGCGACGGCACCCCGACGCCGGCACCCAGGCCCTTGTCGTCCGTGAGACCCACGAGACCGAAGTACTGGAACGGGTTCGCGAAGAACTGGCCGAAGCCGTCGGTCTTCGAACCGAAGGCCATCGAGTACCCGTAGAGGATCCAGATGAACCCGACCGTGCCCGCCGCGATGAAGTTCATCATCAGCATGTTGAGCACGGACTTGCCCCGGACCATGCCGCCGTAGAAGAACGCCAGACCCGGGACCGTCATCATCAAGACGATCACTGCCGACGTCATCATCCACGCGGTGTTGCCGGAGTCCAACGTGAAGGCATCTGCTGCCAGCATGTCCCGACTCTCCCTCCGCCGACCACCCGGTCGGTCGGGGACAACAGTCGGCCGCGGCCGTTTCGGACGGTTGCGGGGCGCGTTACAGCCGTGTGACAAGCCGCACATCGGCGTAAACGTTCGGTTTCGTGCTGGTCGAGCGTCCGGGACCGCGCGCCGGCGGCCTACGCCTCGAGGAGCCCGTCGACGAACGCCTCCGGGTCGAACGGCGCGAGGTCGTCGGGGCCCTCGCCCAGGCCCACCAGCTTGACCGGCACGCCCAGCTCGCGCTGCACCGCGACCACGATGCCGCCCTTGGCGGTGCCGTCGAGCTTGGTCAGCACGATGCCCGTGACGCCCGCGACCTCGCCGAACACGCGCGCCTGGTTGAGCCCGTTCTGGCCCGTCGTGGCGTCGAGGACGAGCAGGACCTCGGACAGCGGCGCCTCGCGCGTGATGACGCGCGTGATCTTGCCGAGCTCGTCCATCAGGCCGGCCTTGTTCTGCAGCCGCCCGGCCGTGTCGACCAGCACGACGTCGACGCCCTCCGAGCGGCCCTGACGGACCGCGTCGAACGCGACGGCGGCCGGGTCGGCACCGTCGCGGTCCGAGCGCACGGTGTGCACGCCGACCCGCGAGCCCCACGTCTGGAGCTGGTCGGCGGCCGCGGCACGGAACGTGTCGGCGGCGCCGAGCACGACGGTGCGGCCCTCGGCCACGAGGACGCGGGCGAGCTTGCCGACGGTCGTCGTCTTGCCGGTGCCGTTGACGCCGACGACGAGGACCACCGCGGGCGCGCCGTCGGCGGTGCGCGCGGTGCTCAGCTCGCGGTCGAGCGCCGGGTCGACGAGCGCGAGGAGCTGTTCGCGCAGCATCGTGCGCACGTGGGCGGGGTCCTTGACGCCCTCGACGCGAACCCGCGTACGAAGCGCCTCGATCAGCTCGGCGCTCGGGCCGGCGCCGACGTCCGCGAGCAGCAGCGTCTCCTCGAGCTCGTCCCAGTCGTCCTCCGTGAGGTGGTCGCGGGACAGCACCTGGAGCAGCCGCGCGCCGAGCGGCGAGCCCGAGCGGGCGAGGCGCCCACGGAGGCGCGCGAGCCGACCGGCGACCGGGGCCGGGACCTCGAGAGCCGGCGCCTCGGGCTCGAGGAGCTCCGGCTCGAGGACGGCGGCCCCGGCGGGCGGGGCGCTCCCCGAGGCGGGCTCGGCGGCGGGCGCGGGCGGAGTGCCGGGGACGTCGACGGCGGTCGTCTCGTCGACCGTGGAGCCACCCGGGCGGGGCGGGGCGAGCACGGAGCCGCTGGAGTCCTCGTCGGAGCCGGGGCCGGTCGGTGGGCGGTTGCCGCGGCGACGGACCAGCAGCGTGCCCAGCGCGATGAGGATCGCGATCGGCACGCCGGCCGCGAGGAGGGTGGCGAGGGTGTCGTTCACGCGGACAGTCTGTCGGGCGTCGAGCGCCCCGCGCGACCTGGGTCGTCCTGCGGTCCGCGGGTCGGTCGCAGGTCGGCAGGACGCGCCGTCGGCGCGTCAGCCGCGGCGCAGACCCGGGACGCGGTCGCGGGCGCGGGAGAGCGTGTCCGCCAGCTCGTCGACCTGGAGGTAGCCCTCGCCGCGCTCGGCGGTGGCCGACAGGAACTCGGTCAGCGACAGGTCGACCGGCTCGGCCGAGGCGGCGGCTGCGGCCTCGCCCTCGGTCTCGTGGCGGGACGCCCAGCCGCGGCGGAAGGCCTGCCACGGCGACTCGTCGACGTCACGCGGTCCAGCGGCGACGCTGGCCACGAGGAGCACGGCGGCGGCGACGATGAGGGCGAGGACGATTCCGACGAGAACGGCCATGCGTCCAGTCTCCGGTGGCACCCCGGTACCCGGCACGCCCACTCCCGGGGCGCGCGGCGAACCGTCACAGAATCTCCACCGCCCTGCAACCGGCCCGTTGCCGGCCGGCGGAGATCGGCGTCAGACGGCCGCGTCCTCCCGCATGCGCTGGCTGATGACCGTGGTGACGCCGTCGCCGCGCATCGTCACGCCGTACAGCGCGTCGGCGATCTCCATCGTGCGCTTCTGGTGCGTCACGACGATCAGCTGCGAGTCCTCCTGCAGCTCGCGGAAGATCTCGAGCAGGCGCCCGAGGTTCGCGTCGTCGAGCGCTGCCTCGACCTCGTCCATGACGTAGAACGGGCTGGGGCGCGCCTTGAAGATCGCGACGAGCATCGCGACCGCCGTCAGCGACCGCTCGCCGCCCGAGAGCAGCGAGAGCCGCTTGACCTTCTTGCCCGCCGGGCGAGCCTCGACCTCGATGCCGGTGGTCAGCATGTTGTCGGGGTCGGTGAGCACGAGGCGGCCCTCGCCGCCAGGGAAAAGGCGCGGGAAGACGACGTCGAACGCCGCGGCGGTGTCGCGGTACGCCTCGGCGAACACCTGCTCGACGCGCTCGTCGATCTCCTTGACGATCTCGAGCAGGTCCGCCCGCGACTTCTTGAGGTCGGCAAGCTGGTCCGTCAGGAACTTGTGGCGCTCCTCGAGGGCCGCGAACTCCTCGAGGGCCAGCGGGTTGACGCGGCCCAGCAGCGACAGCGCGCGCTCGGCGGCGCGCAGGCGCTTCTCCTGCTGCTCGCGCACGAAGGGCACCGCGGTCGGCGCGTCGGGGTCCACCTCGGTGCCGGGCACCACGACGACGGGCACGTCCTGGTGCGGGCCGAACTCCTCGACGAGCACCGCGGGGTCGATGCCGAGCTCCTCGACGGCCCGCTGCTGGAGGGCCTCGATGCGCAGCCGCTGCTGCGTGCGGGCGACCTCGTCGCGGTGCACGACGTCGGTCAGCTTCGCGAGCTCGCCCGCCTGACGGTCGACCTCCGCCCGGGTCGCCGTGATCGTGACGTCGCGCTGCGCGCGGGCGGCCTCGGCGCCGTCGCGCTCGTCGGACGCGCGGCGCAGCGAGCGGTCGAGCACCGCGAGCGCGCGCGTCGCACCCTCGTGGACCGCGCGTGCGACGGCCGCCTGGCGCGCCCTCGCACGCTCGCGCTCGGCGGCGCGCTCGCGGGCGACGCGCTCGGCCTGCGCCGCGCGCTCGAGCGACTCGGCGCGGCCCGACAGCGCGCGGGCGCGCTCCTCGTCGGTGCGCAGCGTGAGGCGGGCCTCGGTCTCGCGCGCTCGCGCCGCCGACGCGGCCTCGTTGAGCCGGTCGCGGGCGGCCGTGCCCGCGACGATCGCGGCCTCCGCGTCGGCGGGCTCGACCTCCGCCGCCGTGAGGCGCTCGGTGAGCTCGGCGAGCTGGTCGGTGTCGTCCGTGAGCGTGCGGGAGGCGGCGTCGAGCGAGGACTGCAGGCGCTCGGCCTCCGCGCGAGCCGCGCGGGCCGTCGACCCGAGGTGGCCGAGCTGCTCGGCGACGGCCGCGAGGGCCGCGTCCGACTCGTTGAGGCGGTCGAGCGTGCGCTCGTGGTCGGAACGCGCCTCGGCACGCGCGGTCGTCGCGGTGGCGAGCTCGAAGCGCAGCCGCTCGGCCCGCGCCGCGGCGTCGGCCGCGCCCGTGCGCGCGTCGTCGAGCGCGGCCTGCAGGTGCAACGCGCTCGGCGCGCTCACCGACCCGCCGGACGCGCGGTGGCGCGACAGGACGTCGCCCGTGCGGGTCGCGACCACGAGGTCGGGGTGCGCGGCCACGACGGCGCGCGCGGCGGCGAGGTCGTCGACCACGACGACGTCGGCGAGCAGCGCCTCGACCGTGGGGCGGACCTGGTCGGGCGCGCGGACGAGGTCGACCGCCCACGCCGAGCCCGCGGGTGCGGCGCCGGGCCGCCGGTCGCCCGAGCCGCCGGCGACGAGCACCGACGCGCGGCCCGCGTCCTCGGTGCGCAGGTAGCGGATCGCGTCGACCGCGGCGTCGACCGACTCCACGGCGACCGCGTCGGCGAGCGCACCGAGCGCGGCGACCACCGCGTCCTCGTCGCGCGCGTCGACCGCGAGCAGCGCCGCGACCGAGCCGATCGTGCCCGGCAACGAGTCCGCCGCGAGCAGCGCACCCGCGCCGTCCTTGCGCGTCAGGCTCAGCTCGAGCGTCTCGGCGCGTGCCGTCAGCTGCTGGCGCTGCGCCTCGGCCGCCTGCAGCTGCTCGCTCAGCTCGGCGACGCGCGCGGTCGCGCTCTCGAGGGCCAGCGTCGCGGCCTCGTGCTCGGCGTCCAGGCCCTCCTCGCCCTCCTCGACGCCCGCGACCTGCGACTCGAGAGCCGCGAACTCGGTGGTGGCCTCCTCGCCGCGCCGCTCGGCGGCGACCAGCGCCTCCTGCAGGCGGCCGATCTCGGCCTGCGTCGCCTCGACGCGGCTCCGCCGCGCGGCCACCTGGCCGGCGAGGCGGGCGACGCCCTCGCGCCGGTCGGCCGCGCCGCGCAACGCGGTCGCGAGCGCCTTCTCGGCGTCACCGGCCTCCGTCTCGGCCCTGGTGCGAGCCGCGACCGCGGCCTCGAGCGCGGAGCGCGCGATCTGGACCTCGGCCGCGAGCTCGGCCTCCGCGGCGCGGACCCGCTCGGCCTGGGCGGCGAGGTCGTCGGGGTCGGCGCCCTGGCGCTCTCCCCCGCCCGACGCCGAGCCCAGCAGCCGGACACGGTCGCCGGCGAGGGACGCCGTGCCGCGCAGCCGCTCGCGCAGCGACGACAGCCGGTACCAGACCTCGCTCGCCTCGGACAGCGCGGGCGCGGCGGACGCTGCCTCGACCTCGAGCGCCGCCAGCCGGGCGCGCGTCTCGGCGAGCGCGGACTCGACCTGCTCGCGCTGCGCGCGCACCGCGGTCTCGTCGGCGATCTCCTGCTCGAGCGTCGCAGTGAGCTGCGCGAGGTCGTCCGCGAGCAGGCGCGCGCGTGCGTCGCGCAGGTCGGCCTGGACGACGGCGGCCTTGCGTGCGACCTCGGCCTGCCGGCCCAGCGGGCCGAGCTGCCGGCGGATCTCGGCGGTCAGGTCGCCGAGGCGCGTCAGGTTGCCCTGCATCGCCTCGAGCTTGCGGAGGGCCTTCTCCTTGCGCTTGCGGTGCTTGAGGACGCCTGCGGCCTCCTCGATGAAGCCGCGTCGCTCCTCGGGGGTCGCGCGGAGCACGGCGTCGAGCTGGCCCTGGCCGACGATCACGTGCATCTCGCGGCCGAGGCCGGAGTCGGAGAGCAGGTCCTGGATGTCGAGCAGGCGGCAGCCCTGGCCGTTGATCGCGTACTCGGAGCCGCCGTTGCGGAACAGCGTGCGGCTGATCGTCACCTCGGAGTACTCGATCGGCAGCGCGCCGTCGGTGTTGTCGATGGTCAGCGACACCTCGGCGCGGCCGAGCGGCGGACGGCCGGACGTGCCGGCGAAGATGACGTCCTCCATCTTGCCGCCGCGCAGGGACTTGGCGCCCTGCTCGCCCATCACCCACGCGAGGGCGTCGACGACGTTGGACTTGCCGGAGCCGTTGGGTCCGACGACGCAGGTGACGCCGGGCTCGAAGTTCAGGGTCGTCGCGGACGCGAACGACTTGAACCCCCGCAGCGTGAGGGTCTTGAGGTGCACGGGCCGAGCCTACGGTTCGGTGGGTCAGAGCCCCGGGAACCAGAGCGCGATCTCGCGGGCCGCGGCGTCCTCGCCGTCGCTGCCGTGCACGATGTTCTCGATCACCTTCTGGCCCCAGTCGCGCGCGAGGTCGCCGCGGATGGTGCCGGGGGCGGCGCTCGTGGGGTCGGTCGCACCGGCCAGAGAGCGCCAGCCCTCGATGACGCGGTGGCCCTCGATCACTGCGGCCACGACGGGCCCCGAGCGCATGAAGTCGATGAGCGGCCGCACGAACGGCTTGCCCGCGTGCTCGGCGTAGTGCTCGGCGAGGAGCGCCTCGTCGGCGGTGCGCAGGTCGAGCGCGACGAGCGCGTAGCCCTTGGCCTCGATGCGGCGGAGCACCTCTCCCACGAGGCCGCGGCGGACGCCGTCCGGCTTGACGAGGACGAGGGTGCGCTGCGTGGCGGGTGCGTCGGTCACGGGGGAAACCCTAACGGGACCGCCGGAACCCGCCGGTCGCGTGCGCCGGACGGCGAGACGGTGCGCCGCGGGACCCGCCGGCCGCGAACAACGCCGCGAGAGACGAACTGCGCAGTTCGCTTCTTGCGGCGTTGTTCGCAGGTCGAGAGCCGGGCCGTCGAGAGCCGCCGGCCGGCACGGCGGGTCAGGGACCGACGGCGCCCGGGTGGGCCGCGTCGTACTCCGCGCGTTCGCGGTCGATGCGGCCGCCGAGGCGCAGCGCGACGATCCAGAGCACGACGAACAGGCCGCCGATCGCGAACATCATCGGCACGACGAACCCGCCGGCGAGCACCGCGACCTGGCCGATCCAGCCGAGCACGTACCCGCCGGGTCGCCCGACGAGGCCCGCGAGCACGATCAGCACGACCGACGTGATGCCGCCGAGCCACCACACGGTGCTCGTCGAGGGCGACCGCGAGGGATCGCCCTGGGCCAGGCCGTAGGCCACGAGCGTCGCGAAGAACACCAGGACGGCCTCGAGCACGAGGATCGTCTGGGTGAACTGGGGCTTCGCGGGGCGCTTGCGGCGCACGGCCTGGCCGTCGGTCGGTCCTGCCGACCCGTCCGGCGCGGGCGTCGGCTCGGGGGAAGTCACGCGCTCAGGCTACCGGCGCGCCGTGAGGTCGCCGTCGGGCACCTCGTCGTCCGAGCCCGCCTCGGCGCCCGGTCCGCGCTGGTGCGGCACGTCGACCTCGGTCGCGTGCGGCGTGAGCTCGTCGACCACCTCGGCCGCCGCGGAGCCCGCGACACCCGAGCCGTCGGCCGCGAGCGCCTCGCCGCGCGCCACCATGCCGGCGACGTCGGAGAGCTTGACCTCCTTGAGGAAGATCGCCAGCACGAGGCCGACGAGGACCAGCGGGATGACGTACCAGAACGTCGGCGCGAGCGCGTCGGTGAACGCGTCGATGACGCCCGTCTTGTACGGCTCGGGCAGCTGCTGCACGGCCGCCGGCGTGATGCCCGAGGCGCCGCCGCTGCCGCCCGCCGCCGGCGAACCGGCGAACACGTCCGTCAGCCGCTCGGTCAGCCGCGCGGTGAAGATCGAGCTGAACAGCGCCGTGCCGACCGCGGCGCCGATCTCGCGGAAGAAGTTGTTCGCACTGGTGGCGGTGCCGATCTCGTGCGGGTCGACCGCGTTCTGCACGGCCAGCACGACGGGCTGCATGACGAGGCCGATGCCGACGCCGAGCAGGAAGATCATGGCGCCGAACAGCCACATCGACATGTCGCCGGTGATCTGCGTGAGCCACGCGAGGCCCGCCGCGGTGACCGCGAGCCCGACGATCGGGAACAGCTTGTAGCGACCAGTCTTGGTGATCGCGATACCCGAGCCGATAGCCGTCGCCATGACGCCGACCATCATCGGCAGCATGAGGAAGCCGGACTCGGTGATGCCCGCGCCGGTGGACATCTGCAGGAACGTCGGCAGGAACGCCAGCGCCGCGAACATGCCCATGCCGAGGATCAGGCCGATCAGCGTCGCGATCGTGAACGTGGAGTTCTTGAACAGGCGCAGCGGCAGGATCGGCTCGCTCGCGCGGAGCTCGACCAGGATGAACGCCGCGATCGCGACGAGCGTGCCGGCGACGAGCGCGAGGAACCCGGTGTTCGACCAGTCGTAGCCCGTGTTGCCGCTCCAGCTGGTCCACGCCGTCGCGAGCACCAGGCCTGACGTCGCCACGACCATGAAGAAGATGCCGCCGAAGTCGATGCGCTTGCCCGACCGGTGCGAGGGCAGCTTGAGCGTGAACCACGCCGTGGCGAACGCCGCGATGCCGATCGGGATGTTGACCCAGAAGCACCAGCGCCACGTGGCGTGCTGCGTGAACAGGCCGCCGAGCAGCGGGCCGACGACGGCCGCGATGCCGAACAGGGCACCCATCGGGCCCATGTACTTGCCGCGCTCCTTGGCGGGGACGATGTCGGCGATGATCGCCTGCGACAGGATCATCAGACCGCCGCCGCCGAGGCCCTGGATGCCGCGGAACGCGACGAGCCAGCCGAACGACTGCGCGAACCCGGCGCCCGCGGACGCGAGCGTGAACAGGCCGATCGCGACGAGGAACGGCCAGCGCCGCCCCCACAGGTCGCCGAACTTGCCGTACAGCGGCATCACGATGGCGATCGCCAGGATGTAGGCGGTGACGACCCAGCCCTGGTGCTCGACGCCGTGCAGCTCGCCGACGATCGTGGGCATCGCGGTGCCGACGATCGACTGGTCGAGCGAGGACAGGAACATCGACGCCATGAGGGCGCCGAAGATGAGCCACACGGTGCGTGGCGTGAGGACGATGAGCGGCTTGTCGCTCGTAGCCTCGGCTGCGGGGGCAGCGGCGGACATGCGGGGACCTTCGTTCTGTCGGTGGTGCTCACCCGGCCGCGGGTGCGTCGGCCGGGGTGGTGGTGCGGGGTCTGCGGGTGGGTCTGCGGGCTGCGCAGAGGTCAGGGCGCGACGAGCGCCCGGATGTCGGCGATCACGGCGTCCACCTGGTCGGCCGCGTCGCCCTCGCCGCCGTTCGCGTCCCACCGCATGACGGCGGTGTGCGTGACGAACAGGACGAGGGTCGTGACGACGTCGAGCGGGTGGCTCGGGTCGTCCCCCAGCCGGCGGGTCAGCAGCGCGGTGAGCTCGCCCTTGCTGCGTTCCATCCAGGCGATGTGCTTGGCGAGCAGGCGCGGCTCGTGGGCCGCGAGCTCGAAGCCGCGCCGCATGCGGTCGTGGCCCGTGGGCGGCGTCTCGAGGACGTGCGTGACGAGGACGCGCAGGTCGGCCAGCAGGTCGCCCGTCGGGCCGCCCGTCGCGAACGTCTCGGCGGCCTCGTCCGTGAGCGGCCACGGAGCGTGGCCGAGCACGGCGTCGTCCTTCGAGTCGAAGTAGTTGAAGAAGGTGCGCGTCGAGACGCCCGCCTCCTCGCAGATCGCGTCGACCGTGACGGCGTCGAGCCCGTCGCGCGCGACGAGGCGGTGCGTGGCGTCGATGAGCGCCTCGCGGCGCGCGCGCTTCTTCCGCTCGCGCAGGCCGACCGCGGCGGGACCCTCGGCGCGGGCACCCTCGGCCGCGTCGGCCGTCGCGGGGCCGCGCTGGGCGCCGCTCGGCTCGGCCGCGGACGCGGCCGAGCCCTCGTCGAGAATCTTCACGGAATTAAAACTTACACCCCGTGCAAACTTGCACCGACTGCAATTCGGGCCCGACGGACGGGACCTTCGTCACACCGGCGCGGTCAGAGCTCGCCGAACCCGCTCTCGACGGCGTCGACGAGCGCGTCTCGCGCGGCCTGCGCCTGGGGTCCCTCCGCCTCGATGGTCAGCGAGTGCCCCTCGGTCGCGCCGAGCTTCATGAGCTCGAGGACGCTGGCCGCGTTCACGCCGTTGACGCGGACCTTGGCGTCGTAGCCGGCGAGCATGCGGGCGACGACGGCGGCCGGCCGGGCGTGCAGGCCGAGCTTGTTCCGCAGCGTCACCTGAGCGCGCGCGACGCCGTCGTCCAGCGGAGCCTGCTCGCCGGTGGTCGGCTTCGGCGGGGCGTCCGGAGGCGGCGCGTCCGGGTGCGGGGCGAACGTGTGCCCCGCGTGCTCGGCGGCGTCGAGGACGGCCTTGCGGTGGGCCCCGCCGTGCGCCGTGACCGCCGCCGCGGCCGCGCCCTCGACGAACGGCGCGTCCGCGAGCGACACGCGCGCCTGCACCTCGTCGTCGAGGAACTCGAGCACCGACTCGGTGGTGAGCACGGCCGAGCCGAGGTCCGTCAGGACGACCACGGACCCGCCGTCCGCGGTGCCCTGCTCGATCGCCGCCTGCACGCCGTCGAAGTCCGTGCCGATGCCGCCGTCGGCCGTGCCTCCGACCGGCAGCAGCAGCACGCCGGGAGCCATCTGGCCCGCGAGCTCGGCGGCGCCGCGGGCGAGGTCGCGCGAGTGCGAGACGAGCACCAGCGCGACCTCGGCGCGGTTCGCCGTCTCGCTCACTGGGCCGCCTCGGCGGCGGCGTGCAGGATGAGCTCGGTCGAGCGGGCGCCCGGGTCGAGGTGGCCCGCCGAGCGCTCGCCGAGGTAGGACGCACGCCCCTTGGTGGCGACGAGCGGGATCGTCGACTCGGCGCCGCGCGTCGCCGCGTCCGCCGCCGCCGCGAGCACCGCGGCCGGGGCCGCCCCCTCGTCGGCAGCGGCGACCGCCGCCTCGGTGGCGGGCGTCCACGCGTCGACCATCGTCTTCTCGCCCGTGGTCGCCTTGCCGCGCGCGACGATGCCCTCGAGCGCCGCCTCGAGCATGGCGACCACGCCGTTCGCGTCGAGCTCGGGGACGGCCGCCGCCTTCGCGGCCCGCAGGTACGCGGTCCCGTAGAGCGGACCCGCGGCGCCACCGACCGTGGACATGAGCGTCGTCGCGACGAGCTTGAGCACCTCGCCGACGTCGCCGGGCGGGGACTCGAGCGCGTCGAGCTTCCCCACGACGGCGGTGAACCCCCGGTTGAGGTTCTCGCCGTGGTCGCCGTCGCCGATCTGCCGGTCGAGCTCGATGAGCTCCTCGCGGTGCTCCTTGACGGTCGCCGCCGAGCGTCGCACCCAGTCGATCGCCCACGCCACGTCCAGGGTCATGCCCACGCTCCTCGTCCCCGCCGGGCGGCCACGGCCCTCACCACCGCAGCGCGGTCGTGTGCACCGGGGCGTCCCACAGCGTCGTCAGCTCGTCGTCCAGCCGCAGCACGGTGACCGACGCGCCCTGCATCTCGAGCGACGTCACGTAGTTGCCGACCAGCGACCGGACCACCTCGACGCCGCGCTCCTCGAGCAGGGCGCGCGCTCGACGATAGACGATGTACAGCTCGGACGAGGGGGTGCCCCCCATGCCGTTGACGAACAGCAGGACCTTCTCGCCGGAGGCGAGCTTGAGGTCGTCCGCGACGGGCGCGAGCAGCATCTCCGTGATCTCGTCGGCCCCCGCGAGCGGGATCCGACGGCGACCCGGCTCGCCGTGGATGCCGATGCCGATCTCGATCTCGTCCTCGGGCAGGTCGAAGCTCGGCTTGCCCGCGTGCGGCACGGTGCAGGCCGTGAGCGCGACGCCCATCGAGCGCACGTTGGCGATGACCTTCTCGGCGACCGCGGTGACGGCGTCGAGGTCGTCGCCCCGCTCGGCCGCGGCGCCCGCGATCTTCTCGACGCACACCGTGCCGGCCACGCCACGGCGGCCCGCTGTGTAGAGGGAGTCCTCGACGGCGACGTCGTCGTTGACGACGACGCTCCTGACGTTGACGTCGTCGGCGTCCGCGAGCTCGGCGGCGGTCTCGAAGTTGAGCACGTCGCCCGTGTAGTTCTTGACGATCGCGAGCACGCCGGCGCCCGAGTCGGCGGCCTGCAGCGCGGGCGCGATCTGGTCCGGCGTCGGGCTCGTGAACACCGCTCCGGGGACGGCGGCGTCGAGCATGCCCTCGCCGACGAACCCCGCGTGCAGCGGCTCGTGCCCGCTGCCGCCCCCGCTGACGAGCCCGACCTTGCCGCTCCTCGCGCCGCCGGCGCGCGTCACGTAGTTGGGGTCCGTGTGCACCGCGACCACGTCGGGGTGGGCCGCACCGAAGCCCGCGAGGGTCTCCGCGACGACGTCCTGGGGGTCGTTGATGAGCTTCTTCACTGCGGCCATCCCTCCTCGCGGGCTCGTCGGCGAGCCCGCCTCGGCGCTTGCGCAGGGGTGTCGCGGCTGGTCGCCGCGACAAAACTCACCTTCAGGGCGTGCCCAAGGGAGCGTCAAGTGGAGGACGTGCGGCCGTGCTGCACGTTCGTGCAGGCTCACGCCCGCGGGCCGAGACCGACGCGGGCGCGGGACCGTGCGCGCGTCAGGCGCGGCCCAGCAGCACCCGCGCCTCGGCGACGACGAGGATCGAGCCCGTCACGAGCACGCCCGCGCCGCGCTCGACCTCGCTCTCCGCACGTTCGACCGCGAGCGCGATCGCGTCGTCGAGCCGCTCGACCACGTGCACCCGGTCCTCGCCGAACACGTCGACCGCGACCTCGCCGAGGTCGTCCGGCTCCATCGCGCGCGGCACCGAGGCCCGCGTGACGACGACCTCGGCCAGCACGGGCTCGAGCACCGACAGGATCGCCTCGGGGTCCTTGTCGGCCATGACGCCGACCACCCCGACGAGCCGGTCGAAGGCGAACGCCTCGTCGAGCGACGCGACGAGCGCCTCCGCGCCGTGCGGGTTGTGCGCGCCGTCGACCACGACGGTGGGGCTCGACCGCACGACCTCGAGCCGGCCCGGCGACGTCACGTCGGCGAACGCCGTGCCGACCACGTCGCCGTCGAGCGCCGCGCCGCCGGTGAGCAGCGCCTCGGTCGCCGCGAGCGCGAGCAGCGCGTTGTGGGCCTGGAACTCGCCGTGCAGCGGCAGGTACACGTCGGCGTACACGCCGCCGAGGCCGCGCAGGGTCAGCAGCTGGCCGCCGACCGCGACCTGGCGCTCGACGACGGCGATGTCGACGCCCTCGCGCACCACGCGCGCGCCGCGCTCCGCGGCGACCGTCAGCACGACGCCCTCGACGTCCTCCTCCTGCTGCGCGAGCACGAGGGTCGCGCCGTCCTTGACGATGCCGGCCTTGACCTCGGCGATGTCGAGGATCGTGTCGCCGAGCCACTGCTGGTGGTCCAGGCCGACCGAAGTGATGACCGCGACCTCGCCGTCGGCGACGTTCGTCGCGTCCCACGAGCCGCCCATGCCGACCTCGATCACCGCGACGTCGACGGGCGCGTCGGCGAACGCCGCGAACGCCATGACCACGAAGACCTCGAAGAACGAGAGCCGCGGGCGGCCGATCTGCGCCGACCGCTCGTCCACCATCGCGATGTACGGCTCGACGTCGTGCCACACCTCGACGAACCGCTCGTCGCTGATCGGCTCGCCGTCGATCGCGATCCGCTCGTTGACGCGCGTCAGGTGCGGGCTCGTGAACCGGCCCGTGCGCAACCCGTGCTCGCGCAGCAGGCGCTCGACCATCCGGCTCGTCGACGTCTTGCCGTTCGTGCCCGTCAGGTGCACCACGCGGTACGCGCGCTGCGGGTCGCCGAGCAGCTCGCACACCTCGCGCACCCGGTCGGTCGACGGGTTCGGCTCGTGCTCCGGGGCACGCGCCAGGATCTGCGCGTACACCGCGTCGGCGGCCGCACGCGCCGCGCGGGCCGCCTCGTCGCGCTGGTGCTGGGCGCCGCTCACGGCTCGTACCCCCCGGCCGCGACGGGCTCGACCGTGACGGCGAGCTCGTCAGCGTGACCGACCTCGATCGCGACCGCGAGCGTCTCGCGGGCGACGAAGTCGCGGTGCGCCTCGACCGCCGGCGCCTTGTCGGCCGGGACGTCGAGCAGCAGCTTGATGCGGTCGCCGACGTTGAGACCGGCCGCCTTGCGCGCGTCCTGCACCGCCCGCACCACGTCGCGCGCGTAGCCCTCGGCGATCAGGTCGTCGTCGAGCGACAGGTCGAGCACGACGAACCCGCCGCCGGACAGCACCGCCGCGGCGACGTCGTCGCCCTCGCGGTCCGCCACGACCGTCGTGAGCGTGTACTCGGGCTCGAGCAGCGGCACCTCGCCGTCGGGCGTCGTGACGACGACCGCGCCCTCGTCGGTGCGCCACTCCCCCGCCTTCGCGGCGCGGATGACGGACTGGACGGCGCGGCCGAGGCGCGGGCCCGCGGCGCGCGCGTTGACGTCGAGGCGCTGCGAGACGTTCACCTCGGCGGCCGCGGCGTCGTCCACGCCGAGCACGGTGACCTTGCGGACGTTGACCTCGGCAGCGACCAGGTCGGCGAACGGCAGGTTCCACTCCGGGTGCGGCACCGCGAGGCGCAGCTCGCGCAGCGGCTGGCGCACCCGCAGGTTCTCGGCCTTGCGCAGGCCGAGGGTCACCGACACGACCTCGCGCACGCGGTCCATCGCGACGACGAGCTCGGCGTCGGTGAACGCCTGCCCCGCATCGGTCGCGACGATGTCGTCCGCCGTCGGCCAGTCGGTGAGGTGCACGCTGCGGCCACCCGTCAGGCCGCGCCAGATCTCCTCGGTGACGAGCGGCGCGAGCGGCGCCATCAGACGCGTCAGCGTCTCGAGGACCGTCCACAGCGTGTCGAACGCCGCCGCGTCCTCGTCCCAGAACCGCTGCCGTTGCGTGCGCACGTACCAGTTCGTGACGACGTCGAGGTGCTCGCGCACCGACTCGCACGCCGCCGGGATGTCGTACGCGTCGAGCTGCGCCGTCACCGTCACGACGAGCTCGCGCGTGCGCGCCAGAACGTACCGGTCCATCGTGGCGAGGCCGCCGGCGTCGGTGACGCGGTGCCCCTCGACACCCTCGCCCCCGCGCGCGGCCGCCGCATACAGGCTGAAGAAGTAGTACGTGCTCCACAGCGGCAGCAGCACCTGGCGGACGCCCTCGCGGATGCCCTCCTCGGAGACGATGAGGTTGCCGCCGCGCAGGATCGTGCTGCTCATGAGCGACCAGCGCACCGCGTCCGAGCCGTAGACGTCCCACATCGTGGTGGGGTCGGGGAAGTTGCGGAGCGACTTGCTGGCCTTGCGGCCGTCGTCGCCCAGGACGATGCCGTGGCACATCACGTCGCGGAACGCCGGGCGGTCGAACAGCGCCGTGGCGAGCACGTGCAGCGTGTAGAACCAGCCGCGCGTCTGGCCGATGTACTCGACGATGAAGTCGCCCGGGTAGTGGTGCTCGAACCAGTCCGCGTTCTCGAACGGGTAGTGCACCTGCGCGAACGGCATCGACCCCGAGTCGAACCAGACGTCGAGCACGTCGGGGATGCGGCGCATCGTGGACGCACCGGTCGGGTCGTCCGGGTTCGGGCGCGTCAGGTCGTCGATCCACGGGCGGTGCAGGTCGGGCTCGCCCGCCTCGTTCGTCGGGACGCGGCCGAAGTCCGCCTCGAGCTCGGCGAGGCTGCCGTAGACGTCGACGCGCGGGTACGCCGGGTCGTCGGACACCCACACCGGGATCGGCGTGCCCCAGTAGCGGTTGCGGCTGATCGACCAGTCGCGCGCGTTCGCCAGCCACTTGCCGAACTGGCCGTCGCGGATGTGCTCCGGGATCCACCGGATGTCCTGGTTGAGCTCGACCATGCGGTCGCGGAACTCCGTGACACGCACAAACCAGCTGCTCACCGCCTTGTAGATGAGCGGGTTCCGGCACCGCCAGCAGTGCGGGTACGAGTGCTGGTACGTCTCGTGGCGCACGACGACCGAGCGGCGCTCGGCGGGGACGCGGGCGAGCGCACCGACGCCGTCGCGCAGGTCCGTGATGATCTGCTTGTTCGCGTCGAAGACCTGCACGCCCTCGTAGTCGGCGACCTGCGCCGTGAACTCGCCGCGGGAGTCGACGGGCACGACGGGCGCGATGCCTGCGCGCTCGCACGCCGCCATGTCGTCCTCGCCGAACGCCGGCGCGAGGTGCACCACGCCGGTGCCGTCCTCCGTGGTGACGAAGTCCGCGACGAGCACCTGGTGCGCGTTCTCGTGGCCGGCGAAGTAGTCGAACGGCGGCGTGTACCGGCGGCCCGCGAGGTCGGCGCCCGTGACGGTCTCGACGACCGTCGCCTCGCCGAGCTCGCGCTCGTAGGCCGCGAGCCGGGCCTGCGCGAGCACGACGCGCTCGCCCGGGTGCGCCTGCGCGAACGGGCTGTCGGGGGCCGGCTCGGCGACCACGTACTCGATGTCCGGCCCGACGGCGACGGCGAGGTTGGACGGGAGGGTCCACGGCGTCGTCGTCCAGATGAGCAGCAGCTCGCCGCTCTCGAGGCGCAGACCGACCGTCAGCGCCGGGTCCTGGCGCGACTGGTAGACGTCCGCGTCCATGCCGAGCTCGTGGTTCGACAACGGGGTCTCGTCGCGCCAGCAGTACGGCAGCACGCGGTAGCCCTCGTACGCCAGGCCCTGGTCGTGCAGGCGCTTGAACGCCCAGATCACGGACTCCATGAACGTGACGTCGAGCGTCTTGTAGTCGTGGTCGAAGTCGACCCAGCGGGCCTGGCGCGTCACGTACTCCCGCCACTCGCCCGTGTACTTGAGGACGGACTCGCGGCACGCGGCGTTGAACGCGGCGAGGCCCATCTCCTCGATCTGGCGCGTGTCCGTGATGCCGAGCAGGCGCTGCGCCTCGAGCTCGGCCGGCAGGCCGTGCGTGTCCCAGCCGAAGCGGCGCTCGACCCGGCGGCCCTTCATCGTCTGGTAGCGCGGCACGACGTCCTTGGCGTAGCCGGTCAGCAGGTGGCCGTAGTGCGGCAGGCCGTTGGCGAAGGGCGGGCCGTCGTAGAAGACGTACTCGTTGTCGCCGTGCTCGCCCGCGGGCCGCTGGTCGATCGACGCCTGGAAGGTGCCGTCGGCCTCCCAGTGCGCGAGCACGTCACGCTCGATCTGCGGCAGGTCCGGGGAGGCGGGGACGCCGGTCGCGTCCGGGCGGTGCAGCGGGTAGCGCGGCTGGTCGGCCACTGGCGGTCGCTCCTGTGATCGGCACCCGCGGACGGATGCGCACGGCACGGTCCACGAGGACGACGCGAACGCCGCGGTACCACCTCGCTTGCCGGACCGGGGCCCGACCACTCGCCTGCGGCTGTGACGGGCCTGCCCCGTCCGGTTCTACTGGGGGCTCGCGCCCTGTTCTTCCGGAGGCTCGCCGGTGATGGCCGGGTCGACGCCTGTGGGTGCCATGCTACCGGGCCGCGCGACCGTCCCGCCTGCTCGGACGCCGCAGCGGCGGCGCGGGCCGGTGGTCGACAATGCCGGCGTGGCCGCCGCTCCCCTCGTCCTGCTCGACCTCGACGGCACGCTCACCGACTCCGGACCGGGGATCTTCGCGTGCGCGGCCGACGCCTTCCGGACGCTCGGCCTGCCGGTGCCGACCGCGGCCGAGCTCCGGACGTTCGTCGGGCCGCCGATCGCCGACTCGTTCCGCGCGCACGGCGTGCCGGCCGACCGGGTGCGGGACGCGGTGACGGCGTACCGCGCGGCGTTCGTCGCGGGCGGGATGTACGACAACGCGGTGTTCGACGGCATCCCCGAGGCGCTGCGCCGGCTGCGGGCCGACGGGTGCCGGCTGGTGGTCGCGACGTCGAAGCCGCAGGTCTACGCCGAGCCGATCTGCGCCCGGTTCGGGCTCGACGTGCTCGTGGACGGCGTGTTCGGGGCGCCGCCCGACGACGTGCCCTCGACGAAGGCGGACGTGATCGCCGCGGCGCTCGCGGCGATCGGCGACTGGTCGCGCGGCACGACCGTGATGGTCGGGGACCGCGAGCACGACGCGGCCGGCGCGGCGGCGCACGGGCTGCGGTGCGTCGGCGTCTCGTGGGGCTACGCGGGCCACGGTGAGCTCGAGCGGGCCGGGGCCGTCGAGGTGGTCGACTCGCCGTCGGCGCTGGTCGCGACGGTGCGCCGGCTCGTCGGGCTGACGGACTGACGGACCTCTGTCGGCGCGTGCTTGCACAGCCGCGCCGCCACCTGGCTCGCCAGGGCGGGCGCCCCGTCTCAGCCCGGATCGACGAGGAACGCGGCGACCTGCACGAGCGGCGCGTTCCAGTTGATCGTCAGCTCGTTGGTGCCGTACGAGCCGATGTCGTCGACGTAGCAGAGCTGCGCCGCGCGGCCCGAGAGCGGCGCAGCGACCGGGTCGGGCACGTCCGAGTTCGGGCCGCCCGCGACCGTGCCGGGCGGGGGTGGCGGCAGCCTCGGGTCGAGCTGGTGCGCGTACCAGCGGCTGTGCTGGTGCGCGGCGTACCTCGTGCCGTAGCCCGTGACGTAGGACAGGCCGAGCGCGTTGCGCCCCAGGAGGTAGTCGATCCCCTCCGCGACGCCGTCGCGGTACCGCGGGTCGCGCGTCACGTCGTACGCGGCGGCGAGCACCGTGAGGTTCGTCAGGAGGCGACCGTTCGAGCCCCACGCGTAGCGGCCGTCCGGTGGCGCGTACGGGTGCCCGAACGGCTGCGCGCGCTGCGCCGCGAGCCACCGGTCAGCGGCCTGCGCGACCGCCGCACGCACGGCGTCCTGCTCCGGGAGCGCCGGGACGCCCGGCGCGAGCGCGAGCTGCATCAGCGGGAGGGCGCCCGTCCACTGCCAGTCGAGCACCGCCCACGGGTCGCGGGTACCGCCGACGAACCACGGGTTGCCGCGCAGGTCCTCCGCGTACGCGGCCTCGCCGGTCGTGAGCAGCAGCTCGGCGGCGGCCCACCCGCGCTCGTCGTCGACGTCGGTGTCGTCGTAGGGGCCGCCGCCCGCGTCGGCGAGCGCGTTGGTGTCCGGAGCCAGCAGGTCCGGCGTCTCGAGAGCGGCCGCGTACGCCACGCGGGCCGCGGCGAGCAGGCGCTGCGCGAGATCGGGGTCGTCGGTCGCCAGGACGCGCGCGCCCTGCGCGGCCGCCGCGGCCAGGTTGAGCGTCGCGGCGGTCGACGGGCGGTGCAGGTAGCGCGGCTGCGGGTCGAGATGCGGCAGCGTGGGCAGCGGCGTCCAGCGCTCGTCGACGACCTTGTGGTGCGCCATCCCCGCGTGGCGGTGGCCGGCCGGGACCTGCATGCGCAGCAACCACTCGAGCTCCCAGCGAGCCTCGGCGCGGACCCGCCGGGCGAACGGCGAGTCGGCCCGGCCGCGACGCGCGAGCCGCTCCGCGACGGCGAGCAGCTGGGCGACCGCGATGCCGCCGTTGACCACGTACTTGCCCTGGTCGCCCGCGTCGTACCAGCCGCCGCTCACGTCGAGCACGTGCGAGTCGGTCCAGCCCTCGTAGAGGTCGACACCGTCGGGCGTCACGGCGTGGCCCGCGGGGAGGCACGGGACCGCGGTGTCGCCGCGGTTCGGGTGCGCGCCCCGGTGGCCCGCGGGCCGGGCGTAGGCGGGGCCCGCGACGTCCGGCCCGATCTCGACGCCGCTGCGCTGGAGGTGGAAGAACCGCAGCGCGTCGTCGGCGAGCCCCGCGTACAGGTCGTCGCCGACCGCGAACTCGTCGCTCGTGTCGCCGTCGGCCGCCAGGCGGTAGCCCGTGCCCGGCGCGGGCGTGGGGACGTCGAGGACGTGGACGTCGAGCCCCGCGGACGGGTCGTGGCCGCGCGGGGTCGACCCGCCCTGCGCGACCAGCGCGCCCGCACGCTCGAGGCGCCACGGCACGGGCCGGGTCGCGTCCGTCACGAGCGTCGCGCGCAGCGGACCCGTCGCGAGGTAGCCGAGCTGGTTCACACGGACACGCGGCGTCATGGTGCTCCTGTCGAGGGGTGGCTCCGGGCGGGCCGGGCACAGCGTGTCATGAGCATCGCCGGCGCGGCGGCAGACTGGTGGGATGACTCGGCCCCTCGTCCTGCTCGACCTCGACGGCACGCTGATGGACTCGATCGCGGGCGTCGTGACGGCCGCGACCGCCGCGTACCGCGCCACCGGCCTGCCGCTGCCGACCGACGCCGAGCTCCGCACGTTCGCCGGTCCGCCGATCACCGACTCGTTCGCGCGGCACGGTGTGCCGGCCGACCTGATGGACGCCGCGGTCGACGCCTACCGCGCCGCGCTCGAGGCCGGCGCGCTGCACGACACCCGCGTGTTCGACGGCATCCCCGACGCGCTGCGTGCCCTGCGCGCCGCGGGCCTCCAGCTGCTGATCGCGACGTCGAAGCCCGCCGTGTGGGCGCGCCCGCTGTGCGCCGACTTCGGCCTGGCCGAGCTCGTGGACGGCGTCTTCGGCGCTCCGCTCGACGAGTCGACCTCGAACAAGGCCGCCGTGATCGGCGAGGCGCTCGCGTCGCTCGCCGAGCCGCCGTCGGCGGTCGTGATGGTCGGCGACCGCGAGCACGACGTCGAGGGCGCGCAGGTGCACGGCGTCCCGACGATCGGCGTGACGTGGGGGTACGCGTTGCCGGGCGAGCTCGACGACGCCGGGGCGGTCGCGCTGGTCGACTCGCCGGCCGAGCTCGCGCGCGCGGTGCTGGAGCAGCTGCGCCTCGCGGTGTGACGCTTGGGGGCGCGCGCTTGACGTTGACGCCGCGTCAACTTCTACCGTGGTCGGCATGGAGGCGTCGATCCAGGAGGTCGCCCGGCTGACGGGCACCACGAGCCGGACCCTGCGGCACTACCAGGCCGTCGGGCTGCTCACCCCGAGCCGCGTGGGGAACAACGGGTACCGCTGGTACGACGAGGACGCGCTCGTGCGGCTGCAGCGGATCCTGCTGCTGCGCGAGCTCGGCCTCGGCCTGCCGGAGATCGCTCGCGCCCTCGAGGCGCACGACGACGAGACGGCGGCCCTGCGTCGTCATCTCGAGCACCTGCGGGCCGAGTCGCGGCGGCTCGACCGGCTCGTCGCCTCCGTGGAACGCACGATCACCGCACGAGAGGAAGGGGCAGGGCTCATGGCCGAGGACATGTTCGACGGGTTCGACCACACGCAGTACCGCGAGGAGGTCGAGCAGCGCTGGGGCGCGGACGCCTACCGGGCGTCGAACGACTGGTGGACGTCGATGGACGCCGGCGAGCAGGCCGCGTGGAAGGCGCGCGCCGCGGACCTCACGAACGCCTGGTCCGCCGCCGCGGGAGCGGGCCTCGACCCGACCTCCGACGAGGCGCAGGCGCTCGCGCAGCGGCACGTCGACTGGCTGCGGTCGGTGCCGGGCACGCCGCGCGACGACGACGGGACGCCTGCAGCCGGGTACCTGCTCGGCCTGGCCGACATGTACGTGGCGGACGACCGGTTCCGGAGCGCGTACGAGACGGCCGAGAAGGCGACGTTCGTCCGGGACGCGATCCGGGCGTGGGTCGCGGCCAACCGCTGATCGCCGCGGCCGGGGTGGGGCCTGCCTCCCCCGGCCGCGTCGGGCCCGGGCGGCGGCGGCCGGACGGCCGCGTCAGGCGGCCGCCCGGCCGCGTCAGGCGCCGGCGGTCGCGCCCAGCGAGCGCTGCCAGTCGGCGTGCAGCGCCGCGAACAGGCCGCCGCGCTCGACCAGCTGCGCCGGCGTGCCGTCCTCGACGACCCGCCCGCCGTCCACGACGAGCACCCGGTCGGCACCCATCACCGTCGAGAGGCGGTGCGCGATGACGACCGCCGTCCGGCCCGCGAGCAGGGTGCGCAGGCCGTGCTGCACGAGCGCCTCGCCGGGGACGTCGAGCGAGCTCGTCGCCTCGTCGAGGATCAGCAGCGCCGGGTCGGCGAGGAACGCGCGCGCGAAGGACACGAGCTGCCGCTGGCCGGCCGACAGCCGCGTGCCGCGCTTGTCGACCTCGGTGTCGTAGCCGTCCGGCATCGCGGCGATGACGTCGTGCACGCCGACCGCGCGCGCCGCCGCCTCGATCTCCTCCGGAGTCGCACCCGGACGGCCCAGGGCGATGTTCGCGCCCACCGAGCCGGAGAACAGGTACGCCTCCTGCGTGACCATGACGACGGCCCGCCGCAGGTCGACCGGGTCGATGTCGCGCACGTCGAGGCCGTCGATCCGCACCGCGCCCTGGCGCACGTCGTAGAACCGGGCAAGCAGCTTCGCGACGGTCGACTTGCCCGCGCCCGTCTCGCCGACGAGCGCGACGGTCTGCCCCGCGGGCAGGTGCAGCTCGACGTGCGGCAGCACTGTCGGGCCGGTCCCGTAGCCGAACTCGACGCCCTCGAACCTGACGTCGGCGCGCGGGGCACGCAGGTGCACCGGCCGCACCGGGTCCGGCACCGTGGGCTCCTCGGCGAGCAGCGCCGCGAGCTTCTCGAGAGCAGCGGCCGCGGACTGGAACGCGTTGTAGAACATGCCGATCTGCGCGAGCGGCTGGAAGAACCGCCGGGCGTAGAGCACGGCGGCGATCAGCACGCCGACCGCGAGCTCGCCGTGCAGCGCCCGCAGGCCGCCGATGAGCAGGACGGTCGCGACCGTCACGTTGCCGATCAGCGTGAGACCCGTGTCGAACACGCCGTTGAGCCGGATCGCCTCGGCGTTCGTGCGCCGGTAGTCCTCCGCGAGGTCGTCGTAGACCTCGGAGACCTGGCGCTCGCGACGGAACGCCTGGACGGCGCGGATGCCGGTCATCGTCTCGACGAAGCGGATGATGACGCGCGCCGCGGCGGTTCGGCTGAGCCGGTACTGGTGCTGCGAGCGGACCTGGAACCAGCGCGTCAGCACGATGCCGGGCACGACCGCGATCAGGAGCACGAGGCCGCTGCGCCAGTCGAGCAGCACGAGCCCGACGGCGGTGAACACCATGGCGAGCACACCCTGCGCGAGCGTCGTGATGCCGCCGTCGAGCAGCTCGCGCAGCGCGTCGACGTCAGACGTCTGCCGCGAGATGATCCGGCCCGACGTGTAGCTCTCGTGGAACTCGAGGCTGAGCCGCTGGGTGTGGCGGAAGACGCGGCTGCGGACGTCGAGCAGGATCGCCTGGCTGACGCGCGCCGCGAGCCGCACGGTCCACGCGGTGAGCAGGCCGCCCGCGAGCGCGGTGACGAGGTACGCCCCCGCGGCGAGCACGAGCGGCCCGCTGTCGCCGCCCTGCAACGCGGGTAGCGCGTGGTCGACGCCGTACGCCACGAAGGCCGGGCCGGCCACGGCGGCGACCTGCGACAGCACGACCAGGGCCACGGTCAGCCACGTCGCCGCGGCGACCGGCGACAGGAGCGACCCGAGCAGGCGCATCGAGCGGCTGCGGATCGCGCGCGACTCCGCACGGTCGGCGGGCCGGTCGCGGAACTCGGGCTGCAGGGCGCTCATCGAGCACCTCCCGGGGTGACGCCGGCGCGGCCGGAGTCGTGGCGGCCGGTGCGCGCGCCCGTCGCGTCGTCGGCGGCGTCGCGCGGAGCGCGCTGGGCCCGCGCGCCGGGCGGGCCGCCCGGGGGCCCGTCGACGCCGTCCTCGTCGCCGCGCTCCTCGACCCCGTCGCCGGGCGCGTGGGCAGCGAGCGCGGTGAGCACGAAGCGGTAGTGCGGGTGGTTCGCGAGCAGGTCCTCGTGCGTGCCGACGCCCGTGATCCGCCCGTCCTCGAGCACCGCGACCCGGTCCGCGAGCGCGACGGTCGAGGGCCGGTGGGCGACGACGAGCGACGTCGTGCCGCGCAGGACCTCGCGCAGCCGCCGGGTGACGACGGCCTCGGTCGTGACGTCCAGCGCCGAGAGCGGGTCGTCGAGCACGAGCACGCGCGGTCGGGTGGCGATCGCGCGGGCGAGCGCGACGCGCTGCCGCTGGCCGCCGGACAGGCTGAGCCCCTCCTCGCCGATCACGGTCGCGAGGCCCTGCGGCAGGCGGCGCACGAAGCCCGCGCTCGCCACCTCGAGCGCCTCCTCGACCCGGGCGTCCGCCTCGGCCCCGGTGAGGTCGTCGGTGCCGAGCAGCACGTTCTCGCGCACCGACGCGGAGAACAGGATCGGGTCCTCGAACGCGACGGCGACCGCGCGCCGCAGGTCGTGACGCGTCAGGTCGCGCACGTCGACGCCGTCGATCGTCACCGCGCCGCCGGTCACGTCGTACAGCCGCGGGACGAGCTGCAGCAGCGTCGTCTTGCCGCTGCCGGTGAGACCGACGAGCGCCGTGGTGGTGCCGGGCTCGAGCACGAGGTCGACGCCGGACAGCACCTCCGACGAGCCGCGCGTCGACCGGTGCGCGAACCGCACGCCGCGCAGCTCGACCGTCGAGCCGGCCCCGGGCGCCGGCGGCAACGCGTGCGGCTCGAGCGGGTCGGTGACGGTCGACGCCGTGTCCATCACCTGCAGGAACCGGTCGGTGGACGCCTTCGCGTCGAGCGTCATCGCGAGCAGCTGGCCCAGCCGCTCGACGGGGTTGTTGACCACGGCGGCGGTCGCGAAGAAGGCGACGAGCGCGCCGACGGACAGGTGGCCGTGGGCCGTCAGCGGCACGCCGACCGCGAGTGCGACCGCGAGGATCGCCTCGGGGATCGCGCCGAGCGCGAACGAGACGCGCGACAGCGTGCGCGCCTTGTCGATCTCGGTCTCGCGCAGCTCGTCGGCCTGGCGCACGAAGTCGTCGAGCGCGTCGTCCCCGCGCCCGAACGCCTTGAGGACGCGGATGCCGTGCACCGACTCCTCGACGGCCGTCGCCAGGTCTCCGGTCTGCTCGCGGGCGCGGCGCGCCGCGACCTTGTAGTCCTGCCGGAAGCGGAAGCTCAGCCACACCATGGGGACCGCGCCGGCGACGTAGACGAGCGCGAGCACCCAGCTCGTGACGAACATCAGCACGACGCCGACGACCGCGGTCGTGGCGCTGACCAGCAGCATCACGAGGCCGAACACGAGCCAGCGCCGGATCGCGCCGAGGTCCGACATCGCGCGCGAGAGCAGCTGGCCGCCGGCCCAGCGGTCGTGGAACTCGACCGGGAGGTCGAGCAGGTGGCGGAACAGCCGGACGCGCATGTCGCGCTCGACCGTGGTGCCGGGCGTCGCGACGAGGGCGCGGCGGCACCAGACGAAGAACGCCTCGAGCACGCCGAGCGCGAGCACGAGGAGTGCGCCGGCGACGACGGCCTGCGACGAGCCGTCGGTGAGGATCGGGCCGTTGACGATCCAGCGGAGGACCTGCGGCACCGCGAGCGCGAGCAGGCTCGCCCCGAGCGCGGTGAACCCGCCGGTCACGATGCGCGGGACCGCCGGCCGCGCCCACTCGACGAGCCGCAGCAGCGTCCGCGTCGCGGACTCGTCGCGCTCCGCGCCACGACCGCCCGACGTGCGGGGGGCCTGGCCCGCTCCCGCGCTCGTCGCGAGCCCCTCGGACGGGACGACGGACGGGCGCGGCGGAGGGGGTGTTGCAGAGGGCACCCGACCACCCTACGAAGCGCCTCCGACACGCGCCTCGGGATTCCGAATAGTGACCCGAGGTAACGACCTCGGGTCACGGCCGCGAGGGTCGACGCGCGCGGGGTGGTTCGTCAGACGCCCGTGCGGGCCGTCTTCGTGTTGCTCGCCTGCGCGCGCGGTCGGACCACGAGCAGGTCGACGTTGACGTGCGGCGGCCGGGTCAGCGCCCACGTGATCGCGTCCGCGACGTCGTCCGCGACGAGCGGCTGGAACCCCGCGTACGTCGCCGCCGCGCGCTCGGCGTCTCCGGCGAACCGCACCAGCGAGAACTCCTCGGTCGCGACCGCGCCGGGCGCGACCTCGATGACGCGGATCGGCTCGCCGACGATCTCCCAGCGCAGCGTCGTCGCGAGCATGCGCTCGGCGTGCTTGGCGCCCGTGTAGCCCGCACCGCCCTCGTAGGCGCCGTGCGCCGCGGTCGACGTCAGGACCACGACGTCGCCACCGCCCGCGGCGCGCAGCAGCGGCAGCACGGCCTTCGTCACCTGCAGCGTGCCGAGCACGTTCACCTCGAACATCGCGCGCCACTGCTCGACGTCGGCCCTCTCGACCGGGTCGAGGCCGAGCGCGCCGCCCGCGTTGTTGACGACGGCGTCGAGGCCGCCGCTCGCCTCGAGGTGAGCCGCGAGCCGCTCGACTGCCGCGGCGTCGGTGACGTCGAGCTCGAACGGCTCGGCCCCCGTCGCGGCCGCGAGCGCCTCCAGACGGTCGAGCCGCCGCGCCGCCGCCACGACGGACCAGCCCTCGGCGCGCAGGCGCCGCACGGTGGCGGCACCGATCCCGGACGATGCGCCCGTGACGAGCGCCCGCCGGGGCGCGGTCGGCTCGGGCGTCGGGTTCGGCTCGGTCACGGTGGCCTCCAGCAGCGGGGACGAGTGTCGGCGCCCATCCTCCCGCGTCACCCGGGCGCGACATGACGCACCCGGGCGAGATCAGGCACGCCAGGCGAGATCAGCCACGCCGGGCGAGATCAGGCAGGCCGGGCGAGATCAGGCACGCCGGGCGAGCGATCCAGCGCTCCGGACGACTGATGTCGCCCGTCTCGCGGCGACCACCGCGGCCGACGAACCCGGCGCGGCGGCCTTAGGCTGACCAGCGGAACCCGGCCGGACGTGGCCGGGGACGCCGGCCGGACGTGGCCGGCCCTCCCGCGGCGCGACGTGCACCGCCTCCCTCCCCCGCGCTGCGGCCCCGCGGCGCGCCCCCGGACCCGGAGCCGAACCCGTCCATGCCGTCGCACCGCCTCCGCGCGCTCGCCGCGCTCACCCTCGTCACCGCCGCCCTGCCCCTCGCCGCCTGCTCCTCGGCCTCGGACGCCTCGAATGGCCCGAGCGCGCCGAGCGCCTCCGGCCCGAGCGCCGCCCCGTCGTTCGCCCCCGTGACGCTCGACAACTGCGGCACGAAGGTCACCGTCACCAGCCCGCCGCAGCGGGTCGTCACGATCAAGTCGTCGACCACCGAGGCGATGCTCGCGCTCGGCCTCGGCGACCGGCTCGTCGGCACCGCGTTCGCGGACGGGCCCGTGCCGGCCGACGAGAAGGCGGCGTACGACAAGGTCCCCGTCCTGTCCGACACGGTGCCGGGCCAGGAGTCGGTGCTCGCGACGAGCCCCGACTTCGTCTACGCCGGCTGGGAGTCGAACTTCTCCGCACAGGGCGCGGGCGACCGTGCGGCGCTCGCCAGGCTCGGCATCGGCACGTACGTGTCGCCGTCGGCGTGCAAGGAGAAGGGGTACCAGCCGGACCCCCTGACGTTCGACGACGTCGACGCGGAGATCCGCGAGGTCGGACGCATCTTCGGCGTCCCGGACCGCGCCGAGGCCCTCGTCGCGCGGGAGCACGAGACGCTCGCCTCGGTGACCAAGCCGGCGACGCCGCCGAGGGCGCTCTGGTGGAGCTCGGGCAACGGGACCCCGTACGTCGGGGCCGGCATCGGCGCGCCGCAGATGATCATGGACGCCGCCGGCCTGACGAACGTGTTCGCGGGCGTGCACGACACGTGGACGAGCGCGGGGTGGGAGGACGTCGTCGCGGCGGACCCCGACGTGATCGTGCTGGTCGACGCGTCGTGGAACCCCGCGGAGGCGAAGAAGAAGGCGCTCGCGGCCAACCCGGCGACGGCGGCGCTGCGCGCGGTCAAGGAGCAGCGGTACGTCGTGCTCCCGTTCGCCGCGACCGAGGCCGGGGTGCGGAACGCCGAGGCCGTGGCGTCGATCGACGAGCAGCTCGCGAAGCTGGGGTCGTGACGACCGACGTCCGGGCCGGCGGCGCGACGCACCCGGCGGTCGCGGCGGCCGCTCCGGCGCGACGGCGCGTTCCGCTCGCGGTGCTGGTCGGCGGCGGCGTCCTCGCGGTGGTCCTGACGGTGCTGGTGTGCGTCGCCATCGGGCCCGCGCATCTCGGCGTGGGCGAGGTCGCGCGCTCGATCGCGCACCACCTGGGCCTCGACGTGGCGCCCGTGCCTCGGCTGCACGACGCGATCGTGTGGGAGCTGCGGCTGCCGCGCGTGCTGACGGCCGCCGCGGTGGGTGCGGGGCTCGCGCTGTCGGGAGCCGTCATGCAGAGCCTGACGCGCAACCCGCTCGCCGACCCGTACCTGCTGGGGCTGTCGTCGGGCGCGTCGCTCGGCGCGGTGGCCGTGCTCCTGCTCGGTGTGACGCTGCTGCTGCCCGTCGCGGCGTTCGCCGGGGCGCTGCTCGCGCTGACCGCGACGCTGACGCTCGCGCGCAGCGGCGGGACGCTCACCCCGTCGCGCGCGGTGCTCGCAGGGCTCGCCGTGTCGCAGCTGTGCGCGGCGGGGACGTCGTTCGTCGTCTTCTGGACCGCGAAGGGCGACTCGTACCAGGAGATCCTCGCGTGGATCCTCGGCTCGGTGGCCGGTGCGACATGGCAGTCGGTCGCGATCGCGGGCGTCGCGCTGGTGGGCGTCGGGACGGTGCTGCTGACGAGCGCGGTGCGGCTCGACGCGTTCGCGTTCGGCGACACCGCGGCGGCGGCCCTCGGCATCGACGTCGACCGCACGCGGTGGACGCTCATGACGCTCGTCGCGCTGCTGACGGGCGCGATGGTCGCCGTCAGCGGCGCGATCGGCTTCGTCGGGCTCGTGCTGCCGCACGCCGTCTCGGCGCTGACCGGCCCGCTGCACCGGCGGCTGCTGCCCGTCGTCGCGCTGGCCGGTGCGGTGTTCCTGACGTGGGCGGACACGCTGGCCCGGACGCTGTTCGCGCCGCGCGAGCTGCCGGTCGGCATCGTCACCGCGCTCGTCGGCGTGCCGGTGTTCGTCGTGCTGCTGCGGCGTCGCGGAGGTGCGGCGTGGACGTGACGATCGCGAGCGTCGGCGCGCAGCTGGGCGGCCGATGGGTCGTCGACGGCGTCGACGCGACGCCTCCGACCGGCGTGCTCACGGGCCTGCTCGGCCCGAACGGCGCAGGCAAGACCACGCTGCTCCGGCTCGTCGCCGGGCTCCTCCCGCCGGCGGCGGGCGCGGTGCTCGTGGACGGCACGCCGGTGCACGCCCTTGCGCGCAGGGAGCGTGCGCGGCGTGTCGCGCTCCTCGAGCAGGAGTCGTCGAGCGCCGTGCCGTTGACCGTGCGCGACGTCGTCGCGCTCGGGCGCACGCCGTACCGCAGCCTGTGGGGCACCGACCCGGACGAGGGCGCCGTCGATCGCGCGCTCGCCGCGGCATCCGCCCTCCCGCTGGCCGACCGCGCGTGGGGCTCGCTCTCGGGCGGCGAACGGCAGCGCGTGCACATCGCGCGGGCGCTCGCCCAGGAGCCCGAGCTGCTGCTGCTCGACGAGCCGACCAACCACCTCGACGTCTCGGCCCAGCTCGCGCTGCTCTCGTTCGTGCGCTCGCTCGGCCGGACGACCGTCGCGGCGCTGCACGACCTCAACCTCGCCGCGGCGTACTGCGAGCACGTGCTGGTGCTCTCCGCCGGACGGCTCGTCGCGTCGGGGCCACCCGGCGACGTCCTGACGCCCGCGCTCGTCCGCGACGTCTGGGGCGTCGACTGCGACGTCCTCGAGCACCCCCGGACGGGACGCCCGGTGATCGCGTTCCACGACGTCGACGCCACCGCGGAGGTGCGGGCATGAAGGTCACGGTGCTGTCGGGCGGTGTCGGCGGGGCGCGGTTCACGCGCGGCCTGCTCGCGCTGCTGCGCGACCGCCTCCCGGACGGGGTCGGCGGGACGACCGCGTCCGTCACGGTCGTCGCCAACACCGGGGACGACATGTGGCTGCACGGCGTGCGCGTCTGCCCCGACCTCGACACGCTCATGTACACGCTCGGCGGCGCGGTCCACGAGGAGCAGGGCTGGGGCCGCCGCGACGAGAGCCGGCGCGTGTCCGACGACCTGCAGGCGTACGGGCTCGGCTGGGAGTGGTTCACGCTGGGCGACCTCGACCTCGCGACGCACCTGGCGCGGACCGAGCTGCTGCGCCGCGGGCTGCCGCTCTCCGAGGTGACGGCTCGGCTCGCGTCGCGCTGGGGGCTCGGGGTCCGGCTGCTGCCGGCGACCGACTCGGAGGTGGAGACGCACGTGCTGGTGGACGGCGGCTCGATCCACTTCGAGGAGTGGTGGGTGCGCCACCGCGCCGCTCTCCCGGCCCGCGGGTTCGAGCAGGTCGGGCTGGTCGGGTCGGTCGCCGCGCCGGGCGTCGTGGAGGCGCTCCAGGACGCGGACGTCGTCGTGCTGCCGCCGTCGAACCCGGTGGTGTCGGTCGGGACGATCCTCGCGATCCCCGGCGTCGGCGAGGCGCTGCGGGCGACGACCGCGCCCGTGGTCGGCGTCAGCCCGGTGATCGGCGGCGCGCCCGTGCGCGGCATGGCGGACGCATGCCTCACCGCGATCGGCGTCGAGACGGACGCGGCCGCGGTCGCGCGGCACTACGGGCGGCGCGTCGACGGCGGGGTGCTCGACGCGTGGCTGGTGGACACCGCGGACCGGGCCGCGGCAGACGCGCTGCGCGACGACGGGTGGACCGTTCGCGCGGTGCCGACGCTGATGACCGACGTCGCCACGACGGCGCAGATCGCGGCGGACGCCCTCACGCTGGTGGACCGCCTGCCCTGACGGGTTGCGCCTGCGCGTCAGCCCAACGGCCCGACCGCGGCCGCGCGCGCGAGCCACGCCGTCGTCCGTGGGCCGGTGGCGAGCTCCTGCGCCGCACGCAGGTCGTCCGGGACGTCGACGTCGTGCCGCAGGGTCGACGTGCGCGGGACGTCCAGCTCGACGTTGCCGGCCGCCGCGTGTGCGCGCGCGGAGCCCGCACCGAAGCGCGGGTCGAGCTCCGCGCCCGGCGCGACGGCGAGCAGGGTCGTCCCGGTGCCCTGCGCGTCGGCGACGAACGCGCCGAGGTGCGGGGCCGCCGCGTGGAGCGCCTCGGCGAGGTCGTCCGCGCGCAGCCGCGGCAGATCGCCCAGCAGGGCGGCGACGGCTGCGTCCGGCTCGAGCCGGCGGCCCGCCGCGGCTCCCGCCCGCAGGGCCGCGTTGAGCGGATCCGGGCTCGGGTCCGGCTCGTCGACGACGTCGATCGGCGCCTCGGCCTCGTCCGACGCCGCGACGAGGGCTCTGCGGAGCGGGTCGTCGGCCGTCACGACCACGACCCGACGAACCCCCACGGTCGACCGCGCGGCCGCGATCGTGTCGAGCGCCATGGCCCTGACCAGGTCGGCGCGGTCGTCGTCCGTGAGCAGGCCGGCGAGGCGCGACTTGCCGTGTGCGGCCGGCTTGACCGGCACGACCACGACCCACCCGAGCGACGTCACGCGCCCATTGTCACTGGTCGTCCGGCCGGGCGGGTGCCGGCGCTGTGCGTCGCGGACGGAGAGGGATCGCGCTCGTCGCTCCGAGCGCGCTGGCGCCATGCTGCCACCGCGCTGCTACCGTGTGCGGGTCCGTGCAGCGTGGAGAGGAGGTGTCCCCATGAAGGTCTCGACGTGGGTGCTCCTCCTCGGGGACACGGTCGGACGATAGGTCGTCCGGGAGCGCCTCATCCGCGCACTCCCGAAAGGCACGACCATGCACGTCACCTCAGAACAACGCCTCGGCGACGTCCTCGAGCGCGAGTTCACCCTCGGCGAGATCCCGGGCATCCTGTGGACGCCCTCCTCCGCGTCGGCGTCCAGCCCGGTGCCGCTGATCCTCCTCGGGCACCCCGGGCGGATGCGCCAGATGTACCCGCGCCTGTTGGGCCGGGCACGCAGCGCAGCCGAGCAGGGCTTCGCAGCGGTCACCGTCGAGCTGCCCGAGTCCGGCGAGCGCCCGGCGTCCCCGGCCACCGAGCAGGCGCGCGCCGACCTGCGACGCGCCGTCCTCGCCGGAGAGGCGCCCAGCGAGGACGTGATCGATCGCCTCGTCCTCCCCCTCGTCGACACTGCGGTGCCCGAGTGGCAGGCAACCCTCGACGCCGCCCTCGACCTGCCGGAGGTCGGCGGGCCCGTCGGGTACTCCGGCGGCAACGTCTCGATCGGGACACGCCTGGCACTCGTGGAGCCGCGCATCGTCGCGGCCGGCCTGTTCGCGGGCAGCTTCGTGCCGCGGAGCATCCTGGCGGAGGCGCAGCGTGTGACGATCCCGCTGCACGTGCTGCTCCAGTGGGACGACGAGAACAACGACCGCGAGCGGTCGCTCGAGCTGTTCGACGCCTTCGGCTCGGCGGAGAAGACGCTGCAGGCCAACATGGGCGGGCACACCGGGGTCCCGGCGCACGCCGGCGAGGACGCCGCCCGCTTCTTCGCGCGGCACCTCGCCCCGGCGCCCGCCGCGACGTGATGCCGGGGCCGCCGCGCGGCGGTGACGTGTCCTGAACGCGCGGGCCCCGGTCGTGGGGCGGAGCCGGTTCGCCGCCTCACGAACGGGGGGCCCTCGTGCGCCGCAGCGGGGCCACCGGGCTCCGCTGCCGGCCTGGCCGATGCCAGGATGGCGACATGACGCTCTGGATGACCGGCGACGCGGACGCCGACCGGCTGCTCGACTCGGACCCGTTCGCGCTGCTCGTCGGCATGCTGCTCGACCAGCAGTACCCGATGGAGGCCGCGTTCTCCGGCCCCGCGAAGATCCTGGCGCGGTTCGGCACGCTGGACCCCGCGCGCATCGCGGACGCCGACCCGGAGTCGTTCGCGGCGCTGTGCACCACGCCGCCCGCGATCCATCGCTACCCCGGCTCGATGGCGGGCCGCGTCCAGGCGGTCGCGCGGGTCGTGGCGGACGAGTACGACGACGACGTCACCCAGCTGTGGACCGCCGGGTCGCCCGACGCCACGGCCGTGCTCGCGCGGCTCAAGGCGCTCCCGGGGTTCGGGGACCAGAAGGCGCGCATCTTCCTGGCGCTCCTGGGCAAGCAGCGGGGCGTGACGCCGGACGGGTGGCGCGAGGCCGCCGGCGCCTACGGCGAGGAGGGGTCGCGGCGGTCGATCGCCGACGTCGTCGACGCCACGTCGCTCGGCGAGGTCCGCGCGACGAAGCAGGCGGCCAAGGCCGCGGCGAAGGCCGCGAAGGCCTAGGCCGGCGCGGCCGCGTCAGCCCTGCGGCTGCCCCGCGAGCTGCGCGGACTGGCCCGTGGCACCGGGCTGCCCCGCGCCGATCGGCTCGGCGATCACCGCGGTGCCGTACGCGCACACCTCGGAGAACCGGTCGATCGAGTCGGTGTCGAACCGCATCGCGACGATCGCGTTCGCGCCGCGCTGCTGCGCCTCCGCCGCCATGCGGTGCATGACCTCCTGGCGGCTCTCGTACATGATCTTCGTGTACTCGGGGATCTCGCCGCCGCCGATCGAGCGGAAGCCGGCGGTGATGCTCGTCCCGATGTTCAACGAGCGGACGGTCAGGCCCATCACCTCGCCGAGCACGGCCTGGATCCGGTAGCCCGGGATGTCGTTCGTCGTCACCACGATCACGCGGGCGATCCTGGCACGGCGACGATCGGCGCCGGCGGCACCGCGCGGGTGATCCGTCGGGCCGGCCGCCGCCGCGTCAGCTCTTGGCGGCGACCACCGCGTGCGCCGCCGCGTCGACCTTCGCCGCGAACGCGGCGTCGCTGCGCGCGCGGCCGAGCACGGCCTGGACGGCGGCGTGCGTCACGGACGGGTCCTTCGAGACGAGCACGAGGTCGACGCCCGCGTCGATCGCCTGCACCGCCCGCTCCCCCGGCGTCCATGCCTCGACCTGCGCGGCGGCGGAGAGGTCGTCCGTGATGACGAGCCCGCGGAACCCGAGGTCGCCGCGCAGCATGTCGGTCACGACGACCGGCGAGAACGCCGCGGGCCGCGAGCCGTCGATCCTCGAGTACACGGCCGTCGAGACCATGACGAGCTCCGCGCCCGCGTCGATGCCCGAGCGGAAGACGTCGACCGAGGCGCCGTGCCGGGTCGTGACGCCGTCGGTGACGCCCGCGGTCGTGTCGGTGTTGCCGGTCACGCGGCCCAGCCCCGGGAAGTGCTTGACGGCGACGCCGACGCCCTCCGACCGCAGGCCCGCGGAGAACGCGTTCGCGCTGCCCGTCACGCTCGCCGGCGTGTACCCGTAGTTGCGGTGCAGCTGCCCGACGGGCGGGTTCGTCGCCGCGGCGGCCGCCCCGGGGACCAGGTCCATGACGGGCGCGAGGTCGAGGTTCACGCCCGCGGCCGCCAGCTGACCGCCCCACGTCGCAGCCCGCGAGCGCAGCGTCGGCGTCGACCACCCGGCCTGCGTCATCGCGTCCGGGATGCGCGCGAAGCCCGGCCCCTGGAGCGCCTGGACGAGCCCGCCCTCCTGGTCGGTCGCGACGAACATCCGCGTGCCATGGGTGGTCTCGGGCGAGACGAGGGACGTCATCGACCGGACCAGGGTGCGCGTCGGGCCGAGACCCGCGGTCGTCCGGCCGTGCAGGAACACGTTCCCGACGTGGTCGTCGCGCACCGCGCGGTACGCGACCTGCTGCGGCTTCGTCAGGTCGACGCCGACCATGAACAGCTGGCCGACCTTCTGCTCGAGCGTCCAGCCGGCCAGCGGGTCCGCGGGCTCGGTCGGGCTCGCGGTGGGCGTGGCCGAGCGGGTCGGTGTCGGCGTCACCGTCGCAGTGGGCGTCGGGGTCCGCGTCGCCGTGCCGGTCGACGTCGGGCCCGCCGTGGGCGGACCCTGCCGGAGAGCCTGCGCCGCGGCGACGCCCGCGACCACCACCAGCACGACGATGACGCCGACCACCACCGCCCGACCCCGCCGCGTCATGCGGCACACGGTACGAGGCCGGCCTGAGGCTCACGCCCCTCGGCGCCCGCGCGTCGCGGCTCGATCCACCTGGCCCGCGGGCACGCCGGCGCCCAGGTCGACGTGCCGGCCGGGACGTGGCCGGCGCCCATGCGTCGCGGGTTGGCGCCCCGCCGGGCGGCCGGGTCGACGTCCCGGCCGCGGTGGGCGCTACGGCTGCTGCTGCTCCGGACCCGCCTCCGCCGCGAGGGCGTCCTTCCAGCCCGCCGCGTACGCCTCGGCGCTGCCCTGCGCGAACATGTCGGCCTCGCCCAGTCGGACCAGCGCCCGCGCGCCCGGCCCGTCGTCGTCCGTCACGAGGTGCGCGAGACCGCGCACGACCGCGAGCGGCCGCCCGGTCGCCTTGCCCTTGACCAGCTCGGCCGCGGCGGCCACCTCGTCGGCGACGGCGGCGACCGTCATGACGAGCAGGCGGCCGAACGAGTCGACCTGCCCACGGAGGTCGTCGAGCACCTGGATGCCCGCGGCGCCGATCGCGATGTCGGTGAGCCCGTCGCGCCACGGCCGCCCGGCGGTGTCCGAGACGATCACGCCGAGCCGGACGCCGAGCGCCTCGCCGAGGCCGGCCCGCAGCCGGCGCGCCGACTCGTCCGGGTCGACCGGCAGCAGCAGCACGGTCCCGGCGGGCGTGTTGCTCGCGTCGACCCCGGCGGCCGCCATGACGAGGCCGAGCCGGTTCTCGACGATCCGCGTGACGCCGCCCGCGTGCTCGCGCGTCGCGACGACGCGCACCGTCTCGTCGCTGATCGCCTGCTCGCGGTCGGCCGCCGCGACGTACCGGCCCTCGGCCTTCGACACGACCTTGCTCGTGAGGACCAGCACGTCGCCGTCCTCCAGGGGCTCGCCGGCGCGCAGGACGCCCGCGAGCAGCGCGACCAGGTCGTCGCCCGGCGCGATCTCCGGCAGCCCGTCGGGCGCCCAGACGCGCAGCTCGGCCGTCATGCCCGGACCACCGTCGTCATCGCGGCCACCCTCACCGCGCCAGCTTCGGCAGCACGTCGCGGCCGAACACCTCGACCCACTCGCGCTGGTTGCGTCCGACGTTGTGCAGGTAGATCCGGTCGAACCCGAGGTCGACGTACTTCTGGATCTCGGCGCGGTGGGCGTCCGGGTCGGCGGAGATGACCATGCGCCCCTCGAAGTCCTCGGGCCGGACGAGCTTCGCCATCTGCTCGAACTCGAACGGCGACCGCACGTCGCCCTTCGGGAACTTCATGCCGCCGTTCGGCCACTGCTGCATCGCGTTCGCGAGAGCCTCCTCGTCGGTCGGCGCCCACGAGAGGTGCAGCTGCAGCACCTTCGGCATCTGCTCGGGGTCGCGGCCCGACTCGCGTGCGCCCTCGTCGAACTTGGCGAACAGGCCGCCGATCTTCTCGAGCGGCGCGCCGACGGTGATGAGCCCGTCGGCGTGCCGGCCCGCGCGCTTCGCCGTGACGGGCCCGGCGGTCGCCACGAGGATCTCGGGCGCCACCTCGGGCATCGTCCAGAGCCGGGTCGACTCGAGCTTGTAGAACTGCCCGGCGTGCTTCGTGTCCTTGCCCGCGAGCGACGCCGAGAACAGCTTCTTGATGATGTCGATGGCCTCGAACATGCGGTTGATCCGCTCGGGCGCCTCGGGCCAGTACTGCGCGACGATGTGCTCGTTCAGCGCCTCGCCGGACCCGAGCCCGAGCCAGTGCCGGCCCGGGTACATCGCCGCGAGCGTCGCGCTGGCCTGCGCCACCATCGCCGGGTGCCACCGGAAGGTCGGCGCCGTGACGCCGGGGCCGAGGTCGCCGCGCGTGCGCTCGCCGACCGCCGTCAGCACGTTCCAGACGAACGACGCCTGCCCCTGCGCGGGCACCCACGGCTGGAAGTGGTCGGCCGCCATCACGCCCGAGAAGCCGTGCTCCTCGGCCAGGGTCGCGACGTCCACGATGTCGCGCGGGTGGAACTGCTCGAGCGCGGCCGCGAGCCCGACCGTCAGACCGTTCGTCACTGGGTGTCCCTCTCCGTCGCGGGCCTCGTCTCGCCCGCCGACCGCCCGGCGCTGCCTGCGCACCGGCCTCTCGGCGACCCTAACCCTCGCGCCGCCGGGCTGTCGGTCCGGCCCGGCGCCTGACCGGCGGCCGAGCGCGGCGGCCCGGCCCCGACCGCGCAGCACGACAGGATGGGCGCCGTGCGGGTCGTGCTGCGGTGGCGCGAGACACCCGACCCGGCGTCGGGCGAGACCCGCCGTGGCGTCGCGGACGCCCGGCGGGCGGTGGCCGACGCGCTCGTGCGGGACACGGTCGCGCACGTGCACGGCGTCGATCCCGAGGGCGTCGTGACGACGCGGCGGTGCCCGCGGTGCGGGAGCGCGCGCCACGGGGCGCCCGTCGCGCGGGTGCGCGGCGTCGGGGAGGTCGGGGTGTCGCTGAGTCGCGCCGGGTCGCTCGTGGTGGCGGCGGTCGCCGACGGACCGGTCCTCGGACTGGGGGTCGACGTCGAGCGCGTCGGCACCCGCACGGCCGGGCTCGCGGACCTCCTGGCCGGCGGACGCGACGGCGGGGCGCGCACGGGTCCGGAGCGCGGGCCGGACGTGGACGCGGTCGCGGCCGTCGCGCACGCCGACCGGGTGCGCGAGCCGCGGGCGGACGCGCCGGCGACCGTCGAGGACGACCCCGCGGTCCTGCGCCGCTGGGTCCGGGTCGAGGCGGTGCTGAAGGCCGCCGGTGTCGGCCTCGCGGTCGACCCGGGCGACGTCACGGTCGAGCCGCCGCACCGCGTGCTCGTCCCGGCCCCGCTCGCAGCCCCGGGCTGGTGGGTCGCGGACGCGGACGCGGTGCCGGGCTGCGTCGGCGCGGTCGCGCTGCGACTCGGCGCGCGCGGCCCGGGCGACGCGCCGACGCTCGACGCCGGGCCGGGCTGACGCGCTCGCTCAGCGCGGGAGCGTCGGCAGCGTCGCCTGGTGCAGCCAGGGCTCGAGCACCTCGTCGACGCGGCGCCGCGAGACCGCGGACGCGCACTCCACGAACGCCTCGGTCGTCACGGACCCGTGCCGGTACCGCCGCGTCCACTCGCGCAGCGTCGCGAAGAACGCCGCGTCGCCGACGGTCCGGCGCAGGGCGTGCAGCGCGAGCGCTCCCCGCTTGTAGAGCCGGTCGTCGAACATCCGGTCGCGGCCCGGGTCGCCGATGACGAGGTCCTGCGGGAGCCGCGCCAGCCGGTCGTGCGCGGCGCGTGCGAGCACGTCGGCCGAGCGCCCGCCCGACGCCTGCGACCACAGCCACTCGGCGTAGCAGGCGAACCCCTCGTGCAGCCAGATGTCGCGCCAGTGCGCGACCGTCAGGCTGTTGCCGAACCACTGGTGCGCGAGCTCGTGCGCGACCAGCCGCTCCGACCCGCGCCGGCCGTCGAGGTGGTTGGCGCCGAACACCGACAGACCGTGGGCCTCGAGCGGGATCTCGAGCGCGTCGTCCGTCACGACCACCGCGTACTCGCCGAACGGGTACGGCCCGAACAGCTCCTCGAACACGTGCAGCATCTCGGGCTGCCGGCCGAGGTCGTGGCGGGCCACCTCGCGCAGCCGCAGCGGCACCCACGCGACCTGGCGCACGGGACCCGGCGCGAGCTCGAGGGGCTCGTACCGCCCGACCTGGACCGTCGCGAGGTAGGAGGCGGTCGGCTCGGGCTGGTCGTACACCCACCGCACGCGGCTCGCCTTCGCGGTGCGTGAGACGAGCCGGCCGTTGCACACCACGGCGTAGCCCGCCTCGGTCGTGACCGTGATGCCGAACGTCGCCTTGTCCGCGGGGTCGTCGTGGCACGGGAACCAGGACGGCGACCCGTCGGGCTGACCCGCGACGATGACGCCGTCGGTGAGCTCCTCCCAGCCGACCTCGCCCCACGGCCCGACGACCGGCCGTGGCTGCCCGGTGTACTGCAGCTCGACGACCAGCGCCGACCCGGGCGGGATCACGCGGTCCGGCCGGATCAGCACGCGCCCGTCTCGGTGGGTCCAGCGCTCGGGCCGCCGGCCGTCGACGAGCACCTTGGTGATGCGCAGGTGGGCCAGGTCGAGCGAGAACCGGTCGAGCGCGCGTTGTGCGGTCGCGTGCACCCGAGCCCGGGCGTCGAGCCGGTTCGAGGCGACGCGGTAGTCGAGCTCCAACTCGTAACGCGAGACGTCGAGCCCGCCGTCGCCGCGCCGCGGCTGGTAGGGGTCGGCGTCCGTCATGCGGGCACCGGCACGACCGGGTTCCCCGTCCACGTCGAGCCCGCCGGGATGGCCTCGCCGCGCAGCACCAGCGACGCGGGCCCGACGGCGGCGCCCGCGCCCAGGCTCGCGGCGGGCAGCACGACGCCGTGCGGGCCGAGGCTCGCACCTGCGCCCAGCGTGACGGTGTCGATGCTCATCACCCGATCATGGAACAGGTGCGTCTGCAGCACGCACCCACGGTTCACGGTGGCGCCGTCGCCGAGCGTCACGAGGTCCGCCTCGGGCAGCCAGTACGTCTCACACCACGTGCCGCGTCCGATCCGCGCGCCCAGCGCGCGCAGCCAGAGCGTCAGCGCGGGCGACCCGACCGCGGCCGGCCCGATCCACGGCACCGCGAGCGCCTCGACGAACGTGTCCGCGAGCTCGTTCCGCCACACGAACGAGCTCCACAGCGGGTGCTCCCCCGCGCGCAGCCGCCCGACCAGCGCCCACTTCGCGACGACGGCCAGCCCCGCGGCGACCGCAGCCGCGCCGAGCACGACGAGCGGCGACACCCAGGCCGCGGTCCCGACGCCGGCGGTCCGCACCACCGCGTCGAGCACGAGCAGCACCGCGACGCCGAGCCCGAACGAGCACGCCACCGGCACGAACCGGCAGAGCTCCACGACCGCGCGCGCGATCCGCAGCCGCGTCGCCGGCTCGAACGTGCGGTCCGCGTCGACGTCGGAGGCGGTGCGGCGCAGCCGCTCGGGCGGCGAACCGAGCCACGACGTGCCGGCCTTCGCGGCGGGCGGCGTCGCCGACAGCACCGCCACGAGCCCGCGCTTCGGCACGGCGCGACCGGGCGCGATCATGCCCGAGTTGCCGAGGAACGCGCGCTTGCCGACCTTCGCGGGCTCGACGTGCATCCAGCCCCGGCCCAGCTCGTACGAGCCGATCAGCGTGTCGTCCGCGAGGAACGCGCCGTCGCCGACGCTCGTCATGGTCGGCAGCATCAGCACGGTCGACGCCTCGACGTCGCGGCCCACGCGCGCGCCGAGCGCTCGGAGCCACACCGGTGTCAGCGTGCTGGCGTAGAGCGGGAACAGCGTGGAGCGAGCGTCGTCCATCAGCCGCTGCGTGGTCCACACCTGCCAGCCGACCCGCCCGTGCACCGGGTGGTAGCCGTCGAGCATCCCGCGGCCGAGCAGCCGCACCGCGACGCCCGTGACGAGCGCGAGCACGACCGACGCGACGGCCGCGCCGAGCGGGACGGCTCGCGCCGCGTCGCGAACCGCCTCGCCCCACGTCGCAGCGCCGCGCATGCCGATCCCGACCACGACGAGGCCCGTCACCACCGACACCACGGGCAGCGCGCCGACCGCAGCCGCCGTCGCCCCGTACGCGGCGACCCAGCGCCGCGACCGCGGGGCCCGCGCATGCGGCCAGCCCTCGCCCACCGGGTCCGCGAACGCGGCGGGCGAGCCCGCCCACAGCTCGCCCGGCGGGACCGACCCGCGGACCGCAGAGCCGGGCGCGACCTGCGCACCCTGGCCGACGCGCGAGCCCGGCGCGAGCACCGACCGGGTCCCGACCGTCGCACGCTTGTCGACGCGCACCCGCCCGACATGGAGCACGTCACCGTCGAGCCAGTGGCCCGTCAGGTCGACCTCGGGCTCGACCGCGCACCCGGCGCCGAGCGAGAGCAGGCCGGTGACGGGCGGGAACGCGTGCAGGTCGACGTCGGGCGCGACCTTCGCGCCGAGCGCCCGGGCGTAGAGCGTGGTCCACGGCGCGCACGACACGTTGCCCGCTCCCGCCGCGTGCGCCCAGCTCTCGACGAACCACAGCCGCAGGTGCACCGACCCGCCGCGCGGGTAGCGCCCGGGCCGCAGACCGCGCAGCATCACCCGCGCGACCAGCACCGTGCTGCCCATGCGGCCGAGCGGGCTCACGAGCACCACCCACCCGAGCAGCACCCACCACCACACGTGCGGGACGCTCGGCAGCCACGGCGCCGGCGCGACAGCGTCGAGCACCGCACCCGCGGCGAGCGTCCACGTCAGCCACCGCAGACCCACCAGCGCCGCGAGCGGCACCGCGGCGAGCCACTGCCACGCGCGCGCCGACGCGGGCACCGGCGCGACCGCGCGCGGCGTCGCGGCCCCGACCGGCTCGAGCTCGTCGAGCCGCCGCGCGAGCGCGCCGAGCCGCGGGTTCTCGTACACGTCCGCGACCGTCACGGTCGGGAACCTCTCACGCAGCGCTGACACGAGCTGCGCGGCCACGAGGCTGCCGCCACCGGCGGCGAAGAAGTCGTCGTCCGCCCCCGCGACGGGCGCCCCGAGCGCCGCGGTCCACCGCGTCGCCACCCAGGCCGCCGTCCCGCCCAGCGCAGCACCCTCGGCGCCGCCTGGGCCACCACCGGCCCCGCCACCCCCGGCCCCGCCGCCGACGCCCGGGAGCGGCCAGGGCAGCGCGTCCCGGTCGACCTTGCCGGAGCCGCGGGTCGGCAGCGTGTCGACCGCGGCGAGCAGCGGCACGAGCGCCGCGGGCAGCCGGTCGCGTAGCGCGACACGCGCCGCGTCGAGGTCGAGCGCGACGCCCGGCGCCGGCAGCAGGTACCCGACGAGGATCGCGGCGCCGCCGGGCGTCCGGCGCACCGCGGCCGCCGCCCCCGCCACGCCGACCAGGTCGCCCAGCGCCGCGTCGACCTCACCGAGCTCGATGCGCCGGCCGCCGATCTTCACCTGGTCGTCGGCGCGGCCGACGAAGACGAGCCCCTCGGGCTCGGCGCGCACGAGGTCGCCGCTCCGGTAGGCGCGCGCCCACCCGAGGGCGGGCGCCGCCGCGAACCGTTCGGCGTCCTTCGCGGGGTCCAGGTACCGCGCGAGCCCGACGCCGCCGATGACGAGCTCGCCGGTGCCGCCCGGCTCGACTGTCGCGCCGTCCGGACCGACCACCGCGAGGTCCCACCCGTCGAGCGCGTGCCCGATCCGCACGGGTCCGTCGCCCGTGAGCAGCGCCGCGCACGAGACGACCGTCGCCTCCGTCGGCCCGTACGTGTTCCACACCTCGCGGCCGGGCGCAAGCAGCCGGGCTGCGAGCTCGGGCGGCACGGCCTCGCCGCCGAAGATCAGCAGCCGCACGCCGGCGAGCTCCTCGGGCCGCCAGAGCCCTGCCAGAGTCGGCACGGTCGAGATCACCGTGACGCCCTGCGCGACGAGCCACGGGCCGAGGTCCATGCCCGTGCGGACGAGTGCGCGCGGCGCGGGGACGAGGCAGGCGCCGTGCGCCCACGCCAGCCACATCTCCTCGCAGCTCGCGTCGAACGCGACCGAGAGCCCGGCGAGCACGCGGTCGCCCGGGCCGAGCGGCGCCCCCTGCAGGAACAGCCCCGCCTCGGCGTCGACGAACGCGGCGGCCGAGCGGTGCGTGACCGCGACGCCCTTCGGGGTGCCCGTCGAGCCGGACGTGAAGATGATCCACGCGTCGTCACCGGGCTCGGGCGCCGTGACCGCCGCGCTCCGCCCCCGCGCCGCGCGCCACGCGTCGAGGTCGCCCTCCCCCACGATCAGCGCGACCTTCGCCTCCTCGAACACGAGCCGCGCCCGCTCGTCGGGGTCGTCGACGTCGACCGGCACGTACGCGGCACCGGACGCGAGCACCGCGAGGATCGCGACGTAGAGCTCGGCCGTCCCGGACGGCACCCGCACGCCGACGCGGTCACCGCGGCGCACACCGCGCCGCGCGAGCGCCGCGGCACCGGCGTGGACCGCGTCCGAGAGCTCGTCGTACGTCAGGACGGCCGTGCCGTCGTCGATCGCCGGCGCGTCCCCGTGCGCCCCGACGGTCGCGTCGAGCACGTCGAGGAGCGTGCGCGGGTGCGCGGCCCGGCCGGACCTCGAGAACAGCTCGTCGTCGACCACCCGTGCCCGGCGGGACCTCGGCGGGTCGCGCCGGCCTCCCTCCGCCACTCGTCCGGCACTCGTCGGGCACTCGTCGGCACGGTCACCGGACCGCGTGCCGACCGCGCATCCTCGCAGCCCGGCACCGGCATCCCGCCCGCACCGAGCCCGAGTTCACGCGTTCGTCGTCCGCTGTTCATCGTCGCCCCGCGCGGCCCGGTCGTCGCGGACCCGACGGGCGCGCGTCGTGGTTACCGTGCACGCATGCCTGCCGCCCACCGCTACACCGAGGTCGACGTCTTCACGTCGACGCCGCTGCTCGGCAACCCCGTCGCCGTGGTGCACGACGCCGACGACCTGAGCGACGCGCAGCTCGCGGCGTTCGCGCGGTGGACCAACCTGTCGGAGACGACGTTCCTGCTGCGCCCGACCCGCCCCGGCGCCGACTACCGCGTCCGCATCTTCACGCCCGGCGGCGAGCTGCCGTTCGCCGGCCACCCGACGCTCGGCACGTGCCACGCGTGGCTCGGCGCGGGCGGCCTCCCGGTGGACGGCGACACGATCACCCAGGACTGCACGGTCGGGCCCGTGACCATCCGCCGCACGGGCGACCGCCTCGCCTTCGCGGCGCCGCCGCTGCGGCAGGACCGACCCCTCGAGGACGCCGAGCTCGCGTCCGCGCTCGACGTGCTGGGGCTGCCCGCCGACGCCGTCGTCGACCACCGGCTGCTCGACAACGGGCCCGCGTGGCCGGTGCTCCTGCTCGACGCGGCGGACCGGGTGCTCGAGCTCCGGCCCGACTGGTCGCGCGCCGCGCCCGGCAAGCTCGGCGTCGTCGCACCCCGCCCGGCGGGCGGCCGGACCGCGTTCGAGATGCGCGCGTTCGCGCCGGGGATCGGCATCCAGGAGGACCCGGTCACCGGCAGCCTCAACGCGTCGGTCGGCGAGTGGCTGACGCGCACCGGCCGGGCGCCCGCCGCGTACGTCGCGGCCCAGGGCACCGCGGTCGGCCGCGCGGGGCGCGTGCACGTCGAGCGCGAGGACTCCGGCCGGATCTGGGTCGGAGGCGCCACCGTGACGGTCGTCGAGGGCACCGTCCGCCTCTGACGAGCGGTGGTCGCCGCACCGCCGGATGTCGCCGGTCTGGGAAGATGGGTGTCATGACCGAGCAGAACCCGAGCCCGACCACGCCCGCCCCGACCCGAGGCACGCGCGCGGTACCGGACAAGGTCTCGCTCGACGGCATCGAGACGCGCTGGGACGCGGCCTGGACGGAGCAGAACCTCTACGGCTTCGACCGGACCAAGAGCCGCGACGAGATCTACTCGATCGACACCCCGCCGCCCACCGTCTCAGGCTCGCTGCACGTCGGCCACGTGTTCTCGTACACGCACACCGACGTCGTGGCCCGCTTCCAGCGCATGCGCGGCCGCGAGGTGTTCTACCCGATGGGCTGGGACGACAACGGCCTGCCCACCGAGCGCCGCGTGCAGAACTACTACGGCGTGCGCTGCGACCCGTCGCTGCCGTACGTCGACGGGTTCGAGCCGCCGCACGAGGGCACCGACGGGAAGGTCATCAAGGCCGCCGACCAGGTGCCGATCAGCCGCCGGAACTTCGTCGAGCTGTGCGAGCGCCTGACGGTCGAGGACGAGCGCCAGTTCGAGGCGCTCTGGCGCCACCTCGGGCTCTCCGTCGACTGGTCGACCACCTACCAGACCATCTCCGCCGAGTCGCGGGCCGTCGCGCAGCAGGCGTTCCTCCGCAACCTCGCGCGCGGCGAGGCGTACCAGGCGGAGGCGCCGGGGCTGTGGGACGTCACGTTCCAGACGGCCGTGGCGCAGGCCGAGCTCGAGGCGCGCGACTACCCCGGCGCGTTCCACCGCGTCGCGTTCCACGGCGCGGGCGGCCCGGTGCACATCGAGACCACCCGCCCGGAGCTGCTCGCGGCGTGCGTCGCGCTCATCGCGCACCCCGACGACGAGCGCTACCAGCACCTGTTCGGCACCACGGTGACGACGCCGCTCTACGGCGTCGAGGTGCCCGTGCTGTCGCACCCCGCGGCGGAGCCCGACAAGGGCGCGGGCATCGCCATGTGCTGCACGTTCGGCGACCTGACGGACGTCCAGTGGTGGCGCGAGCTCCAGCTGCCGACGCGCTCGGTGATCGGCCGCGACGGCCGCGTGCTGCGCGACACCCCCGACTGGATCGCTTCCGACCAGGGCCGCGCCCGCTACGAGGAGATCGCCGGCAAGACGACGTTCTCCGCGCGCGAGGCGGTCGTCGCCGGGCTGCGCGAGACGGGCGACCTCGAGGGCGAGCCGCAGGCCACGCAGCGCAAGGCGAACTTCTACGAGAAGGGCGACAAGCCGCTCGAGATCGTCACGAGCCGCCAGTGGTACATCACCAACGGCGGGCGCGACGCGCAGCTCCGTGACGCGCTGCTGGCCCGCGGCGCCGAGCTCGACTTCCACCCGGAGTTCATGCAGGTCCGGTACGAGAACTGGGTCGGCGGCCTCAACGGCGACTGGCTCATCAGCCGGCAGCGCTTCTTCGGCGTGCCCTTCCCGGTCTGGTACCGCCTCGACGAGGCCGGCGAGCCGGACCACGACCACCCGCTCCTGCCGTCCGAGGACCTGCTCCCCGTCGACCCCGCGTCCGACGTCCCGGCCGGGTACACGGCCGACCAGCGCGACGTGCCCGGCGGCTTCACGGCCGACCCCGACATCATGGACACGTGGGCGACCTCGTCGCTGACGCCCCAGATCGTCGGCGGCTGGCGCACCGACCCCGACCTGTTCGCGCGCGTCTTCCCGATGGACCTGCGCCCGCAGGGGCAGGACATCATCCGCACCTGGCTCTTCTCGACGGTGGTGCGCAGCCACCTCGAGCACGGCGAGCTGCCATGGTCCGACGCCGCGATCAGCGGCTGGATCCTCGACCCCGACCGCAAGAAGATGTCGAAGTCCAAGGGCAACGTCGTCACGCCGATGGCGCTGCTCGAGGAGCACGGCTCGGACGCGGTCCGCTACTGGGCGGCCTCGGCCCGGCTCGGCACCGACGCGGCGTTCGAGATCGGCCAGATGAAGATCGGCCGCCGCCTCGCCATCAAGATCCTCAACGCGAGCAAGTTCGCGCTCTCGTTCGGCACGGCCGAGCTCGACCCGGCGCTCGTGACGAACCCGCTGGACCGCGCGATGCTCGCCGGCCTCGCGGACGTCGTCGAGAAGGCCACCGCCGCGCTCGAGGGCTACGACCACACGCGCGCGCTCGAGCTCTCGGAGACGTTCTTCTGGACGTTCTGCGACGACTACCTCGAGCTCGTCAAGGACCGCGCGTACGCGGGCGGCGACGGCGAGGTCTCGGCCGGCACGCAGTCCGCGCGCGCCGCGCTCGGCATCGCGCTCGACACGCTGCTGCGGCTGTTCGCGCCCGTGCTGCCGTTCGCGACCGAGGAGGTCTGGTCGTGGTGGCGCGAGGGCTCGGTGCACCGCGCGCCGTGGCCCGACGCCGCCCCGCTGCGGGCCGCCGCCGCCGACGCCGACCCGGGCGTCGTGGGCGCCGCCGGCGCCGCGCTCGCCGCGCTGCGCAAGGTGAAGTCCGAGGCCAAGGTGTCGATGCGCACCGAGATCGCGTCCGTGCGCCTCGCGGTCCCGGACGCGCTGCGCGCGGGTGTCGAGATCGCGCTCGACGACGTCCGCGCCGCCGGCCGCGTCACGGGCTCGCTCGACCTGGCCGACCACGACGGCGAGGGCGCGGTCGCGCACGACGCGGAGCTCGTCGTCCCCGCCTGACCTCCACCACCCAGGGGTCGGCGCGCCGTGGCCGCGCGCCGACCTGGGCGGCGACGTGGAAGGCTGACGGGCAGCGGGCCGACGGGGCCGGCAGGCGGACCGAGGAGGTCACGGTGCGGGAGTTCCACGCCGAGGGCATCACGCGCGCCGAGCCGCACTGGAGCATCCCCTGGCTCCTGCGCGACCGGCTCGCCACCCACCCGGACGCCGTCTACGTCGAGCGTCGCCAGTCGATCGGCGGCGGCTGGACGCCCGTCACGGTGGCCGCCTTCGCGGCGGAGGTCGTGTCGGTCGCGAAGGGACTCGTCGCGCGGGGCGTCGAGCCCGGCGACCGCGTCGCCCTGATGGCGAAGACGCGCTACGAGTGGACGCTGCTCGACTACGCCATCTGGTTCGCGGGCGGCGTCGGCGTGCCCGTCTACGAGACGTCGTCGGCCGAGCAGGTCCGCTGGATCTGCGCCGACGCGGGGGTACGGCTCGCGATCGTCGAGACGCCCGCGCACGCGCACGTCGTCGGCCAGGTGCGCGACGACCTCCCCGGGCTGACGGACGTGCTCGTGATCGACGAAGGTGCGGTGACGACGCTGGCCGGCGAGGGCCGCGACGTGGCGGACGCCGAGATCGAGCGCCGCTCGACGCAGGCGGGCGCCGACGACCTCGCGACGATCATCTACACCTCCGGCACCACCGGGCGTCCGAAGGGCGTCGAGCTGACGCACGGCAACTTCGTCAGCCTGTCGCTCAACGGCGTCGAGGGCCTCGGCGAGGTCTGCGCGGCCCCCGGCGCCCGCACGCTCATGTTCATGCCGCTCGCCCACGTGTTCGCGCGCTACCTCCAGGTCGTGTGCCTGCCGTCCGGCGCCGTGATCGGCCACTCACCCTCGACGCGCACGCTGCTGCCCGACCTCGACTCGTTCAAGCCGACGTTCGTGCTCGCCGTCCCGCGCGTGTTCGAGAAGGTCTACAACTCGGCGGAGCAGAGCGCCGGGTCGGGCACCAGGCTGCGGCTGTTCCGGTGGTCCGCCAAGGTCGCGATCGAGTACTCGCGGGCGCTCGACACCCCGGGCGGACCGTCCGCCGCGCTCACGGCGCAGCACCGGCTCGCGGGCGCGTTGGTGCACGGCAAGGTGCGGGCCGCCCTGGGCGGCGCCCTGCAGTGGGCGGTCTCGGGCGGCGCGCCGCTCGGGGAGCGGCTCGGGCACTTCTACCGCGGCATCGGCGTCCGCGTCCTCGAGGGCTACGGCCTCACCGAGACGTGCGCCCCGACGACGGTCAACCGGCCCGGGCTGACGAAGGTCGGCACGGTCGGGCCCGCGTTCCCGGGCACGGCCGTCCGCATCGACGACGACGGCCAGGTGCTCATCTCCGGGCCGCACGTCTTCCGCGGCTACCGGCACGACGTCGAGGCGACGAAGGCCGCGTTCGAGGACGGATGGTTCCGCACGGGCGACCTCGGCGCCCTCGACGACGACGGCTACCTGACGATCACCGGCCGGTCGAAGGAGATCATCGTGACCGCGGGCGGCAAGAACGTCGCGCCCGCGGTCCTCGAGGACCGGCTGCGCGGCCACCCGCTGATCTCGCAGGTCGTCGTCGTCGGCGACCAGCGCCCGTTCATCGGCGCCCTCGTGACGCTCGACGCCGAGATGCTCCCCGGCTGGCTCGCCAACCACGGGCTGCCGGCCATGGACGTCGTCAGCGCCGGCCACGACGAGCGGGTGCTCGAGGCGCTCGACCGGGCCGTCGACCGCGCCAACGAGGCCGTCTCGCGCGCCGAGTCGATCCGGAAGATCCACGTGCTGCCCACGGACTTCACCGAGGCGAACGGGTACCTGACGCCGAGCCTCAAGGTGAAGCGCGGGCTCGTGCTGAAGGACTTCGCGGCCGACGTGGACGAGCTCTACGTCGACACGCGCGCGAGCGGCAACCACTGACGGCGTCGGGCACCGCGGGCCTGCCGGTCAGGTCGACGGCCGGGACGCGCGCCGGCGCGCCCTCTCCGTCACGCCACAGGCCGGCCCGCGCCCTCCGTCGCGCCACCCGCCGGGCGCCCCCTCGTCAGATCACCGTGCGCAGGCGCCGCTGGTCGGCCGACTGCGTCGGCACGGCCTCGCTCGGGGTCGACCCGTCCGACCACCGGAGCACGGCCCCGATCCCGTCGACGAGGTCGACCGACCCGTCGTCGGCGAACGTCACGCCCGCGTCCTGACCGATCGCGGCGCGCAGCAGCGCGACGCCCGCCGCCATGGTGCGGGGCGCGCCGCTGACGCCGAGCGCCGCCAGGTCGGACGCGGAGCTCGCGAGCTGGAGCGGCTCGGGCCCGACGAAGAGCTCGCGGTCTCCGAGGCCGCCGGCGAGCGCGTCCACGTGCACCACGAGCTCCGCCACCTGCCCGCGTCGCAGCACCTCGATCACGTCCTCGAGCGCCGTGACCGCACCCTCGCCTCGACCCTGCGCCTCGCGGAACCGGTCGAGCACCTCGGCGCGGCGCCGTTCGCGCACCGCCTCGAGCGCCTCGGCGACACGAGCCTCGAACACGTCTCCGCGGGCGCCCTCGCCGCGCGCACCGCCCGGCACCTCGACCACGACGTCGAGCGCGGGCCGGCCGAGCTCCTCCTTGACGAGCGCGACAGCGCGGACGTCGCCCGTGAGCACCACGACGTCGAACGCGTCCTCGGCGACCGCGTGCTCGACCGCCCGCGCGACTGCCTCGGCGTTCCGCTCCCACGAGTCCTCGGCCCGCGTCTGACCACGCCGCGCGAGCGATCCCTCGCGCGTCTTGTGCACGTCGTCGTGGCCGCCCTCGACGACCTCGCGGCGCGACGGACCGTGCCCCGAGTCCGACGTCTTCCACGCGAGGTCGGCACCGTTGCGGTCCACGACGACGACGAGGTACGCCACCGTCTCGTCCGCAGCGCGGACCGCGGGCAGCAGCGCCGGCGCCGGCCCCACCTCGGCAGTCGACTGCGCGGGAGGCTGCAGCAGCACGCGGTCGACGACCACGCCGTGCGCGTCCGCCACCACGACGCGCCCGTGCGGTCGGCGCACGCCCGTGGGCACCGCGACGCGGTCGCCGATCTCGTCGAGCACCGCGGCGGACGCGCCGTCACGCTCGAGGCCGCGCCGCAGGCCACGCCACCGGTCGGCCGCCTCGGCCTCGCCGGCCGCCTCCGCGCGGGTGACGTCGAGGTACACCGTGACGAACGGCGACGGACGGCCGAGAAGCGGCTTCAGCCAGTGCAGATCCATGCGTGCGGCACCTCCTGGACGGTCATCTCCCCCGGTGACCCCTAGGACGACGTCGCCGTCCCGGCCGGCTCCAGGCTGACCTTCCCTACCTTCTTCCACCGGACGCCCCGCCGCCACTGCGCCGCCGCTCCGGGCCGGGCGCGGGTGGTTCCCCGGCCGGCGGCGACCCCGACGCACCCGGCCGGGCCAGCGCGACGCGCCGTCCGGCCCCACCAGCGCGAGCACGCCGCCGCTGTGGAGGCGTCCAACGGGCGTCGCGTCCGGTTCGCCACACACGCCCGGCCCTAGGATCGCCAGCGTGAGCGACACCCGGCCCGTCCCAGCCGAGCTCGTGGGACTGCGCGGCAGCATCGACAACATCGACGCCGCCCTGATCTACCTCCTGGCGGAGCGGTTCAAGGCGACGAAGCGCGTGGGTGTGCTCAAGGCGGCGCAGGGTCTGCCGCCGGCCGACCCGGCCCGAGAGGCAGAGCAGGTGGCTCGCCTGCGCCGGCTCGCGCACGAGGCCGACCTCGACCCGGTGTTCGCGGAGAAGTTCCTCGCGTTCATCGTCGAGGAGGTCATCCGGCACCACGAGGAGATCGCGCAGGACCACGCGAGCGGGACGCCCGAGGGCTGAAGGCCCCATCCGCCGGCTCGCCGGCGCGCGCAGGACCATGCGAACACCACGCCGGTGCCCCGGGCTCGGGCGGTCGGCCGCTCGGCCCGCTGCGAGCGCGGGCGTGTCGCGGGCCAGCCCCCGGACGGGCTCCCGGCTCAGGCGCTCTTCTCGCGCGGCGGCCGCTTCTCGCGCGGCGCGTCCCGCGGTACGAGCGTCGGGTTGACGTTCTCGAGCACGACCTCGCGCGTGATGACGACCCGCGCCACGTCGTCGCGGCTCGGCACCTCGAACATCACCTGCTGGAGGACCTCCTCCATGATCGCCCGCAGCCCGCGCGCTCCGGTGCCGCGCAGCAGCGCCTGGTCCGCGATCGCGGCGACCGCGTCGTCGGTGAACTCGAGCTCGACGCCGTCGATCTGGAACATCCGCTGGTACTGCTTGACCAGCGCGTTCCGCGGCTCGCTGAGGATCCGGACGAGCGCGTCCTGGTCGAGCCGCGACACCGCCGCCACGACCGGCAGGCGGCCGATGAACTCGGGGATGAGGCCGTACTTCTGCAGGTCCTCGGGGCGCACCTCGTTGAACAGGTCGCCCTCGCCGGACGCCTCGACGAGCGGGGCGCCGAACCCGACGACGCGCTTGCGAGCCCGCGCGGCGATGATGTCGTCCAGTCCGGAGAACGCGCCCGCCACGATGAACAGCACGTTCGTCGTGTCGATCTGGATGAACTCCTGGTGCGGGTGCTTGCGGCCGCCCTGCGGCGGCACCGACGCCTGCGTGCCCTCGATGATCTTGAGCAGCGCCTGCTGCACGCCCTCGCCCGAGACGTCGCGCGTGATCGACGGGTTCTCGCTCTTGCGGGCGATCTTGTCGATCTCGTCGATGTAGATGATCCCCTGCTCGGCCTTCTTGACGTCGTAGTCGGCGGCCTGGATGAGCTTGAGGAGGATGTTCTCGACGTCCTCGCCGACGTAGCCGGCCTCGGTCAGCGCGGTGGCGTCCGCGATCGCGAAGGGCACGTTCAGCATCCGCGCGAGGGTCTGCGCGAGGTACGTCTTGCCCGTGCCCGTGGGGCCGACGAGCAGGATGTTCGACTTGGCGATCTCGATGTGGTCGTCGGTCACCTGGCGCCCGGCGTCGCCCGCCTGGATGCGCTTGTAGTGGTTGTACACGGACACCGACAGGGCCCGCTTCGCCGACTCCTGGCCGATGATGTACTGCTCGAGGAACTCGAAGATCTCCTTCGGCTTCGGCAGCTCCACCAGGCCCGTCTCGGACGCCTCGGCGAGCTCCTCCTCGATGATCTCGTTGCACAGGTCGATGCACTCGTCGCAGATGTACACACCCGGGCCCGCGATGAGCTTCTTGACCTGCTTCTGCGACTTGCCGCAGAACGAGCACTTGAGGAGGTCGGCTCCGTCCCCGATACGAGCCACGTACGTCCCCTTCCTCGAGCCGAGCGGCATCGCCAGTCGATCAGTGTGGCCCCCGGGGGCCGCGCACCCCACCATTGCACACCACGCGCCGTGGGATGTCAGCCGCCACGACGTACGGCCCGGCGTGTCCCGCCGGAGGACGGCGGACGGGCCCGTCGCAGATGCGACGAGCCCGTCCGGAACGGTCTCAGGCCGGCTGCACGACCGTCGGCTGCACGCCCTTGCGGCTCGCGAGGACCTGGTCGACGATCCCGTACTCGAGCGCCTGCTGAGCCGTGAGGATCTTGTCGCGCTCGATGTCCTGGCGGACCTGCTCGACGTCGCGGCCCGTGTGGTGCGCGAGCGTCTCCTCGAGCCACTCGCGCATGCGGATCAGCTCGTTCGCGTGGATCTCGATGTCCGAGGCCTGCGCGTAGCCGCCACCCTCCATCGCGGGCTGGTGGATCAGCACGCGCGCGTTCGGCAGGGCGAGGCGCTTGCCCGGCGAGCCGGCAGCGAGCAGCACCGCGGCGGCTGACGCCGCCTGGCCGAGGCACACCGTCTGGATGCCCGGCTTGATGTACTGCATCGTGTCGTAGATCGCCGTGAGCGCCGTGAACGAGCCACCGGGCGAGTTGATGTACAGGATGATGTCGCGGTCCGGGTCGGTGCTCTCGAGCACCAGGAGCTGCGCCATCACGTCGTCGGCCGACGCGTCGTCCACCTGCACCCCGAGGAAGATGATGCGGTCCTCGAACAGCTTGGTGTACGGGTCCTGGCGCTTGAAGCCGTAGGCCGTGCGCTCCTCGAACTGCGGCAGCACGTAACGGCCGGACGGCGACGCCGGGGCGAGGCCGCCGGCGAGCCGGCCGGCGCGGGCCACGAACTGGGACTCCATGCTCACGGGTTTCTCCTTGCGGGTCGGGCGGGTCGGCGAGGCACTCGCACCGGTCAGCGGGTCAGTTGGTGCCGCCGCCGCCGGTGACCGAACCCGCGGTCTCGACGACGTGGTCGATGAAGCCGTACTCGAGCGCCTCGGGCGCCGTGAACCAGCGGTCCCGGTCGGCGTCGGCGTTGATCTGGTCCACGCTCTTGCCGGTCTGCGCGGCGGTCAGCTCGGCCAGCACCGTCTTCATGTGCAGGATCAGCTGCGCGTTGATGCGCACGTCGGTGGCCGTGCCGCCGATGCCGCCGGAGGGCTGGTGCATCATGACGCGCGCGTGCGGCAGCGCGTACCGCTTGCCCTTCGCGCCCGACGAGAGCAGGAACTGCCCCATCGACGCCGCCATGCCCATCGCGATCGTCGCGACGTCCGGCTTGATGAACTGCATCGTGTCGTAGATCGCCATGCCGGCCGTGATCGACCCACCAGGCGAGTTGAGGTACAGCCAGATGTCCTTGTCCGGGTCCTCCGCGGCCAGCAGCATCATCTGCGCGCAGATCGCGTTCGCGTTCTCGTCGCGGACCTCGGAGCCCAGCCAGATGATGCGCTCGCGCAGGAGCCGGTTGTAGATGCTGTCGTTGAGACCGAACGGGGACGGAGCGTCTGCCCGGCCGATCATCGGCACCTGCTCGTTCACGAATAGCTCCTTCGTCTGGGGCCGTGCGTTGCAGCGACCCTAACGCCCGCACGAGCGCGTCCATGGCCCGCCCGGCCCCGGTTTCGCTGACGGCGCACGAGCCCCGCCGCCGCCCGCATGGCGCGGCGCCGGTCGCGCGGCGGCACCGACGCCACGCGGTGCCCCCGCGCGCAGCGCTCCCGCACCCCGGCTGGAACAGACGGGCGAGATCGTGCCGGCCGGGCGAGATCGCTCAGCCGGGGCGCGCGATCGCGCGCCGCTTCTGCGCGATCTCGCCCGCGGAACCTCCTCCGAGCGCTCGGCGGAGGCCCGCGCGGCTCAGGATCGTCGCGAGGCGCGACGGGCTCATGGCGTCGGACCAGGTCCACCGTGCGACGCGGAGACCCGCCCGGCGCAGGCGGTCCTCGCGCACCTTCTCCTGCCACAGCCGCTCCTCGAGCGAGCGGCGGTCCGCGATGCCGTCGACCCGGTACTTGAGGCGCCCGTCGAACTCGCCGACCAGCCTCGCTTCCGGCCACCAGAAGTCCACCCGCGCGACGACCTCCCCGCGTTCGGCGAACTCGGTCTGCAGCCGCGGGGCCGGCAGACCGAGCTCGTGCATCCGCGCGCGGCTGAGCGACTCGCCCGGCGACTCGGAGCGCGCGTCCGCGAACCGTGCGACCGCCGCCGACCGAGCGACACCCCGGCGTCCCGCGCGCTCCGCCACCCCGGCCGCGAGGGCGTCGGCCGTCACCAGACCGGCACGGAGCGCGTGGTCCGCCGCGGGGACGGCACAGGCGAACGGCAGGCTCGCCGCGAGATCCAGCACGGTGTCGACCGCCGACGTGACGCGCACGCCGTCACGTTCGTGGACGGCCAGGTCCCCGGCCCCGCGATGCCGGACGACGCCGGTCCATGACGACCCGCCGGAACGCGCCCTCGACACGTGGATGGCCGCCGGCGGCGCGACCAGCGGCATCCCCCACAGCGCGGCCGCGGAGTCGTGCGAGAACACCACGTGGCGCATGACCGAGGCCGCGGCTCGGACCACGAGCACGTGCTGCTCCCCCGGCGCGAGGCCCTCCCACTCGCGGGTGCGGACGAACGCACCAGGGCGGACGCGCACCAACCGGCCGCGTCGCTCGGCGAGGTACAGCCGTCGCGGGTCGAGCCCGATCCGGCGAGCGTCGTCGAGGACCACGACACCGTCAGGGAGGCTCGCGAGGAGCGTCTCGTCATCCACGCGTCGATGGTCCGGGACCAGTGCTCGACACGTCCGCGCGACGCCGCATCCGGTGGACGTCGTCGGCGCGGCCGGGGCTGTGCGCGGCTCGGCGAGCGAGATCGCGCACGTCGCGCGCGCGATCCATCGCCCGCGGCGCGCGATCTCGCTCGTCTCGCCGTGCCGACGCGCGTTCACCGCGCCGCGGCGCCGGCCGCCGGGGACGGCGAAGGCCCGCGTCCCCGAGGGGCGCGGGCCTTCGGCCGGGGTCGTCAGGCCTGCTGCTCGTCCACGAAGACCGGGATCGCCGCGGCGTCCGAGCCGCTGACGACGCCCTGGCTCGTCTCGCCACCGGTGGCCTCGGCCTCCGCAGCCGCGTCCTCCTCGTCGGTGCCGATGAACTCGGACAGGTCGACGTCGGCGCCGCTCGGGTCCGTGACGGCGACCCGGCGCAGCGCGACCGCGATGGCCTTCGAGCGCGCGACCTCGGCGACCATCTGCGGGATCTGACCCTGCTGGTCGAGCGTCGTGATGAACGTGTTCGGGTCGACGCCGTACTGGCGCGACGCGTTCACGAGGTAGTCGATGAGCTCGGGCTGCGAGACCTTGACCTCGAGCTGCTCGGCGAGCGTGTCGAGGAGGATCTGGTTGCGCAGCGCGACGGTGGCCTGCTCGTCGACCTCGGCGCGGTGCTCGTCGTCCCCGAGGCGGCCCTCCGACTCGAGGTGACGGTGGATCTCGGCCTCGACGACGCCGCGGGGCACCGGGATCTCGGTGCCCTCGAGGAGCTTCTCGAGCAGCAGGTCGCGCGCCTGCACGGCCTGGTTCTGCGCCTTGATGCGGCCGGCCTGCTCGCGGAGGTCGTCCTTCAGCTCGGCGAGCGTGTCGAACTCGCTCGCGAGCTGCGCGAAGTCGTCGTCGGCCTCGGGGAGCTGGCGCTCCTTGACCTGCTGCGCGGTGACCGCGACCTGCGCCTGCTCGCCCGCGCGGTCGCCACCGGCGAGCGCCGTCTCGAACGTCGTGGTCTCGCCGCCCGAGAGGCCCGTCAGCGCCTCGTCGAGGCCCTCGAGCATGTTGCCCGCACCGATCTGGTAGCTGACACCCGAGACCGAGTCGATCTCCTCGTCACCGATCTTGGCGACGAGGTCGAGCACGACGAAGTCGCCCTCGGCGGCGGGGCGGTCGACACCGACCAGCGTGCCGAAGCGCTCGCGCAGCGCGTCGAGGCGGCCCTCGACGTCCTCGTCCGAGACGTCCAGTCCGTCGATGCTCAGCGCGACCTCGGACAGCTCCGGGACGGTGATCGTGGGGCGCACCTCGACCTCGGCGGTGAAGTGCAGCTCGCCCTCGTCCTCGCCGGCGACGAGACCCGGGACCTTGGTGACCTCGACCTCGGGCTGACCGAGCGGGCGCAGGTCGTTCTCGCGCACGGCCTCGGCGTAGAAGCCGGACAGGCCGTCGTTGACGGCGTGCTCGATGACGGCGACGCGGCCGATGCGCTGGTCGATGATGCGCGGCGGGACCTTGCCCTTGCGGAACCCGGGGACCGTCACGTCCTGCGCGATGTGCTCGTACGCGTGCTCGATGCTCGGCTTGAGCTCGTCGTACGTCACCTCGACGGTCAGCTTGACCTTGGTGGGCTCCAGGGTCTCGACGGCGCTCTTCACTTCGTTGGTCTCCAGATGGTCGGGCGGACGCCGGCAGCTCCGGCGTGTTCAGGCATCGGGGTCGGCGCGCGGCGGACCGCTCCTCGAGAGGCGGGGAGCACCGCGACCGCGCGCGGGCGACCCTCGATGGTACGTCACGGCGCGACGCGGCTGCCACGACGGTGGTCCCTGGCGGCCGTCCCGGGACGGTGCGAGGCGGACGCGCGCGGGGCACCCGGCGACGGGCTCGGACGGCCGAGCGGGGGCGCGGCACGTCGGTCGGCTCGCACGGCGGGGCGATGTCGCGGCCGCCGGTCGGCACGGACGTCGGCGTGAGGTCGCGGCGGCTTGTCCGGGCGAGCGCGGTGGTGCGAGGAGAGGCCGCGCGAGCCGGTAGCCTGTGTCCGCGGTCCGGACCCACGGCTCGCCTCTCGCAGGCGGCGCTCAGGCCTGTGACCTGCGCGGACGTAGCTCAATGGTAGAGCCCCAGTCTTCCAAACTGGCTACGCGGGTTCGATTCCCGTCGTCCGCTCCCCTCCCCGGTCCCTCCACCCGTCCGCTCCCTCCGCGGGATCCGCCCGTCGGGCGCGGCGAACGCCGGCGGCCGTCGTCGACGTTCAGACCGCGAGCGCGGGGGTCCCGGTCGCCTGCAGCAACGTCGCGACGTCGACCACCCTCAGTCCTCGTTCGGTGAGGCGGTCGAGAAGATCGGGCAGGGCCTCGATGGTCCGGGCCCGCGACAGGGGCGCGCTTTCCGAGCCGACGATCCGTCCGCCGTCGTGAGCCAGGATGATCGAGCCGGGCCGGATCGTGGAGACCATCTGCTCGACCCCGGCGGCGACCGGCTGATGGTTGACGAAGTGCTCGACGCACGCGTCCCAGAACACGGTCCGGTACGCGTAGGAGTCGGCGAGCGTGCCGACGATCGCGTTCGTGCGCCCCCTCGGTGGTCGGAACAGGTCCGGTTCGGGGCAGCCCGCGGCGATCAGCGCGTCGTGCGCCTGCTGGATCTCGACACGGACCTGCTGGGCGGTCAACGTGTCGAGGCTGCGGTGGTCCTGGGTGTGGTTGCCGATGCCGTGGCCGCCGTCCAGGATCCGCCGGACCAGCTCGGGCTCGGCGGCGGCGTTGGCGCCCACGAGGAAGAACGTGGCGCTCATGCCCCTGTCCGCGAGCAGGTCGAGAACGGCGGGTGTGTACAGCGGGTCCGGACCATCGTCGAAGGTCAGGGCCACGATCGGCTCCGTCGTCGGGATGCGGAACAGGGCCTCGGGCTGAGCAGCGTGCCGCTCGGCGGTGGTCACGGTCGGCCCCGCGCCGGCAGCCGCGCCCGCGCGCCGGCCGGCGAGCGCGTACCCGCCGACGACGCCCGCCCCGCCCGCGAGCGCGGCGAGCACGAGGGAGCGTCGGGTCAGCCCTCGAGACGACGCGCCCGTGCTCGGCTCTGCCGGCGTCACGCCCGGACCGGTCGAGTCGTGGCGCGTGACACGGTCGCGGTGGTGGACGCCCGCACGAGCGGGAGAACGGTCGGCCAGGACATGCGGCCCCTCTTCCTGGTGTGCCTGGCAGCGCTGCCCGGGCCTCGTGGTGGCGAGTGTCGCGTCGCACCCTAACGAGCAACGTCGCTGATGGTGGGCGAAACGAGCCGCTCATCACCCGCCCGCGCCATGCGCCACGCCGACGCCCCGCGCCGTCCGGGTGCTCGACGGAGATCCCGCTCGGGCTCGACGGTCACCGTGCGGCACCACGCGCGCGGGACGCGGGCGGCCCGACGGCCGGTCGACGGCGTCAGGCCGAGGGCACCGGGTGGACCTCGACCCGCCAGGCGCCGGGCCCTCCGTCCAGCACCGCGATCGCCCCGTTGGGCAGGCTGCCCGGGTCGGTGCCCGTCAGCTCCCCGACGATCAGGCGCAGCACGGTGCCGTGCGACACCACGACGCCGTCCGTGCCGGCGTGCTGGGCTGCCAGGGCGTCCAGGGCGGCGAGCGACCGCGCCAGCACCTGCGCCGTGGACTCGCCGCCTTCGTAGTCGCGGTCGGGCCAGCGCGTGCGCGCCTCGTCGATCAGCATGCCCTCGGCCACGCCGAAGCCCCGCTCGATCAGGTCCCGCACCTGCTCGCGGAGCTCCAGTCCCGCGACCTCCCCGACGATCTCGGCCGTCTGCACCGCGCGCGGGGACGTCGACGACGCGAGCCACCGCCAGTCAGCGCCCGTCGCCGAGCCGGCTGCGACGAGCCGCCCGCCCGCCTCCTGCGCCTGCGCGCGGCCGATCTCGTTGAGGTCGAGCCCGTGCCAGCCCTGGTAGCGCCGCTGGATGTTCCAGTCGGTCTGGCCGTGGCGGATCAGTGCGACTCTCATCAGACCTCCGGGGTGGGGACGCCGATTCTAGGAGCCGGCACGCGGCCTCCCGTCGGCGTCACCGCCCGACCCCGCCCGGCACGGTCTCGGTCCCGGCCGTCGCCGCCAGGCGGGGCTGGAAGACCCGGACGTTGAGGTACCACGCCGCGGCGCCGCAGACGAGGACGAGCACGAACAGCGCGGTGAAGCCGACGTGGTCGAGCACGGGTGCCAGCGCGAGCACGACGACCGACGACAGGAGCATCGAGATCGACAGCAGGATGCCCACGTACAGCGGCGACTTCCCCCGCGGGCTCACGTCGCCCAGCATCAGCATCGTCACCTGCATGTAGCACGCGTTCGCCAGGTTCGCGAGCACCCACGCGACGACGAACGCCGGGAACGAGTGCGCCACCAGCCCGACGACCCCCGCCGCCGTCGCGACGACGGCAGCGACCGGCGACAGCCTGACCGGCCCCTTGCGGTCGATGAAGAACCCGAAGACGAGGCTCACCGCGACGCCGGTGACGATCGCGAGGCCGGCGAGCAGGGACACCTGCGCCTCCGAGGCCGACAGGTCCCGGATCGCGTGGAGCGTGTAGAAGGGGATGAGCGAGTTCGCGACCACGAGGGCGACGCACGACCCCACCATCGCGCGGAACACCGGGTCGCCGACCAGCGTCGCGGGGATGGCCTTCATGTACTCGGCGACCCGGACGGGGTGTCGCGGCTCGACGTCCTCCCCCTCGTCCATCAGCCAGAAGCCGGCGGCGTTGGCGAACAGGAACAGCAGGCCGATGCCGAACAGGACCATGAAGTCCTGCGGGTAGGAGACCCGCTCGATCGTGACGGGGATGAGCGCGGCCATCGCGAGCGAGATGAGGCTGCCGATCGCGATGCCCACCCCGCGCATCCCGGCTCGCCGGTTCGGCGGCAGGAGCTTGAGCACGAGCGGGACGTTGAACACCGTCCCCGACCCGGAGAACAGGTTGAAGACCGCCCAGGAGGCGAGGAACACCCACGTCATCGTCGACGGGTTGCCCGCGAGCAGGGGCATGGACACGACGAAGGCGAGGAACAGCACCCGCTGCAGGAACAAGATCCAGGCGAACGACCGCCCCATGCGTCGCACCCGGGAGCAGAGGGACACGAAGACGGGCTGCGAGACGAACGAGCACACGGAGACGATGGCCGTCGCGATCGCGAACTGCAGGGTCGACGCGTGGAGCTGGTCGAAGAGCAGCGGGATCACCGTCGTCATCGAGATCAGCGCGGTCGACGGCTGGAACGTGACGCCGTCCAGGAAGAACAGCAGGACGTTGCGCCGGACCGTCCGCGGACCGCCGTAGCCGGCGTCGACTGCGGCCTGCGTCATGGAGTTCCTCCGGGATCGAGCGAGGGCGCGGCAGAGCCGCGGGGGCTCCCGGCCGACGCCGTGGGGCGGGGAGCGAGGACGAGACGCGTGGCCTGCGGCCAGCGGGTGGCGTGCGGCGCGAGGCCGCGCACGCGTGCGCTGCGCGAGGTCGCGCAGAGGCGAGGGTTCAGCGCAGCGGCGCGGCTGCGCTGAACCCTCGGCCGGGACGATCGAGCGGATGCCCCGTCACGCCAGGATGCGGCGCGCGTTGTCCTGGTAGACGGCCCGGAGCAGGTGCACCGGGAGGTCGACGCCCGACACCTGCCAGCGGCCCTGCGGCGGGATCTCCGCGCCGGGCGAGTAGTCGAACGACTCGTCCTGCGTCTCGAGGAACCGGAAGTGGTTGCGGTACGCCTCGGCCGAGACCGGGTAGATGTCCGTGCCGAACAGCACCCGGTCGGGGAACCGCTCCACCATCCTCGCGAACCGGCGCGGCTGACGGCCGATCTCCGCCATGCGACCGGCGATGTCGACGTGGAAGTTCGGCGCCTTCGCCATCAGCGCCTCGACCCAGTCGAGGTCCTCGGCGACGCAGCCGACGTGGGCGCCGATGTAGGTGGTGCCCGGGGTGGCGACGACGAGGTTGGCGAGGCCCTCGACGATCCGCTCGAACGTCGGGAACCTCGTCGTGTCACCGAACCACCAGTCCCGGCTGTGCATCAGCTCGTCGAGCCGCTCGTTGTGCACGTCGAGCGGGTCGAAGAACGCCTTGGGGTCCGACACGTGGATGAGGATCGGCAGCCCCAGCTCTCCGGCGCGCGTGAGGATCCGGATGACGCGCGGGTCGTCGGGCAGGATCTTCGAGCCGTCGGCGTCCTCGACCCACAGGCCGAGGTTCTTCCAGACCTTGATGCCGCGGGCGCCGCGCGCGGCGCTGTCCTCGAGCTGTGCGAGCAGCGTCTGCTCGCCGTCGGGCTCCGCGAGCCGGTCCCAGTCGACGTGGCAGAACGTGACGAAGCGGCCCGGGTACGCGCGGTCGTACCGCTCGACGTTCGCGGTGACCTCGTCTCCCCAGCGACCGTCGAGGTTGACGATCGTCGTCACGCCGACCTCGTCCATCATCGCGACGAGCGCGGCCGGGTCCTTGATCAGCCAGTCGCCGTCGTCGCTGAGCCAGCGTCCGAGGTGGTTGTGGATGTCGACCGCCGGGAACGCCGGGTGGTCGACGGGGGTGACGGTGGCGGTCATCCGGCTGCGGGGCCGCCACTCGCGCAGCGGCAGGTTGACGATCGCGTCCCAGTCGGCTTCAGGGGCAGGCATTCTGCGTCTCTCAATCTGTGGAAATCTGACGTGCGACGGGGCGTCAGCCCTTGATGCCGCTGGAGGCGATTCCTTCGAGCATGTTCTTCTGGAACATGACGAAGAGGACGATCATCGGGATGCTCGCCAGGAAGGACCCCGCCATCAGCACGGGGTAGTTCGTGAGGAACTGCCCCTGGAGCGTGGACAAGCCGGCGGAGAGGGTCATCTTCTCGGGGTCGTTGTTCACGACCAGCGGCCAGAGCAGGTCGTTCCACGACCAGATCGCGGTGAGGATCCCCAGCGCGAGCATCCCGTTCTTCGCGAGCGGGAGCATGACCTTCCACCACACCTGGAACGGGTTGCACCCGTCGAGCCGGGCTGCCGCGTCCAGCTCCGCCGGCAGCTGCAGGAAGAACTGCCGCAGGAGGAAGGTCCCGAACGCGCTGAAGATCCCGGGCAGGGCGAGGGCCGTCACCGTGTTCAGCAGGCCGAATCGCTGCATGAGCTGGAACTGCGAGAGCAGGAACAGCTGGGACGGGACCATCAGCACCGACAAGAAGGCGATGAAGATGGCGTTGCGTCCGGGGAACTCGAGGCGCGCGAACGCGTACCCGGCCGCCGCGCAGAAGAAGACCTGGCCCACGGTCCGTGCCACGGTCATGATCACCGTGTTGAGGAACTGGGCACCGAACGGCAGCGTGGCGAAGACGTCCGTGTAGTTCTTCCACACCGGGCTCGACGGGAAGATCGTCGGCGGCACGGAGATCGACTCGGCGTACGTCTTGAGCGAGGTCGAGACCTCCCAGAAGAACGGGAGGACCATCAGCACGGAACCGACGATCAGCACCACGTGGATGGCCGTGTGCGAGCGCTTCGGCCCGACGGCGCTCGTCGCGGGGACTCGGTCACTCATAGTGCACCCACCGCTTCTGGACGCGGAACTGGAAGGCCGTGATCAGCAGGATCAGGGCGAGCAGCACGAAGGCGATCGCGGCGGCATAGCCGCCGTCGCCCTGCAGGATGCCCTTCGCGTAGAACAGGTAGACCACCGTCTGCGACTCCTCGATCGCGGGGCTGGCCTTGCCGACCATGAGGTAGACGAGGTCGAACGCCTGCAGCGCGTTGATCACCGTGATGACCGTGACGAAGAACGTCGTCGGCGTCAGGAGCGGCATCGTGATGCGGAAGAACTGCCGCCACGGGCCTGCGCCGTCGATCGACGCGGCCTCGTAGAACTCCCCCGGGATCGACTGCATCCCCGCGAGGAAGAGCACCATGTTGTAGCCGAGCGAGCTCCAGATGGACACGACCCCGACCGCGTAGATCGCCGTCGCCGGGTCCGACAGCCAGTGCGGGCCGTCGACGCCGAACACAGCGAGGAACTGGTTGAGGATGCCGGTGTCGCCGTTGTAGATGAGCTTCCACACGAGCGCGATCGCGGCGGGCATGGTGACGACGGGCAGGAAGTACAGCGCCCGGTAGACGCCCACCCCGCGCAGCCCCTTGGTGTTGAGCAGCGCCGCGAGCCCGATCGACAGCGGGATGCCGAGGAGCGTCATCACCGAGAAGATCACGGTGTTCCACAGCGACCGCAGCAGCTCGGGGTCGTGGAAGACCTGGGCGTAGTTGTCGAGGCCGGTCCACTCGTGGCCGCCGAACGTCCCCCACTTCGTGAACGAGAAGTAGAAGGTCTGGATCGCGGGCCAGATCGAGAAGACGGTCAGACCGACGGCCGTCGGCAGGATCAGGAGATAGGCCCAGTACCGGTCACCGTGACGCAGCGAGCGCCTCTTGGTGCCGCGGGGGGGCAGCGGCGTCGGCCGCCGCTGCCCCTGCTCGACCGGCGGCACGAGCTGTGAGGTCACCTGTCGAGCCCCCGGTCACTTCTCCGCGGCGAGCGCGTCGTTCATGATCTTCGCCGAGTTCGCCGCAGCCTGGGCGGCGGTCTCGTCGCCCGACCACGCCTTGTTGAACTCGAGCTCGATCGGGTCCTGCCACGCGGCGGAGTTCATCGACGACGGGTACTGCGACGAGTTCTTCAGCGCGTCGACGAACACCTGGAGGTTGAACTCCGGGAAGGCCTTCACCCAGCCGTCCGCGGTCCCCTTGTAGGCGGGGATCACGATGCCGGCGTCGGCCTGCGCGGTCTCGGCCTCCTTGCTGCCGAGGTACTGCAGGAACTTCCACGCGGCGTCGGGGTGCGCCGACTTCGCGGACATCACGTTGCCCAGGCCGTTGCTGACGCCACCCGGCTGGTCGAGCTTCGGCATCGGCGCGACGTTCGCGTTCTGGGCCGCGTACGGGATCTCCTTGAACTCGGCGGCGGCCCACGAGCCCTCGAAGATCATCGCGGCCTTGCCGGACGTGAACCACGTGTCGGCGTCCGTGTCCGTCATCTGCTGCAGCGACGGCGACACCTTGTCCTTGTTCACGAGGTCGACCCACACCTGCACGCCCTTGATGGCCTCCGGCGTGTCGTACCCCGAGGACTTCTTGTCGTCGGAGATGACCTGCCCGCCGGTCTGCGGGATGGTCGAGTAGTAGCTCTGCTGCGGTGCCGACTGGGCGACGATGCCGTACTGGCCCTTGCTCGGGTCGGTCAGCTTCTTCGCCGCCGCCACCATGTCGGCCCAGGTCCAGTCAGCCGTCGGCTCGGCGACGCCTGCGGCCTTGAACAGCGCCTTGTTGTACCAGAGCCCGATGGAGTCGATGTCCTTCGGGATGCCGTAGACCTTGCCGTCGAACGTGTAGGCCTTCGTCTGGATGTCGATGTAGTTCGACATGTCGATGTCGGAGCCCTTGAGCTTGTCCGACAGGTTCGCGAGGACGCCGCCGCTCGCGTACGTCGCGAAGTTCGACTCGTTCATCCAGAAGACGTCGGGAGCGGCTCCGCCCGTCGCCGCCGTCTTGAGCTTCGTCCAGTACTGGTCCCACGGCGTGATCTGCACCTTGACCGTGATGTTCGGGTTCGACTCGTGGAACTTGTCGGCGATCTGCTGCATCACCTTGCCCTGCGTGTCGTCCCAGACGCCGTAGCTGATCGTGACCGGACCCGAGTCACCGCCACCGCCGCCGTTGCCGGACGAGCTGGAGCAGGCGGCGAGCGCCGTCACGGCCGCGAGGCCGGCCGCAACGACGAAGGCGGTCCGCTTGGTCTTGCTGTGCGCGCGATTCACGTTCTTCTCCTTGGGGGTTAGGCGAGCGTGTGCAGAGCGGGGATGAGTCGTCGTGCGTTGTCCCCGACGACCCCGGCGGCGAGCTCCGGTGGCAGGTCGAGGGCCGAGATGCGCCACCGGCCGTTACCCGGCGGCTCGTCGGCGTCGTACGGGAAGTACTCGTCGGCCGTCTCGAGGAACCGGAAGTAGATCTCGTAGTCCTGGGCGGTCGGCGGTGAGACGTCGGTGCCCAGGACGACCCGGTGCGGGTGGTCCTCGATGAGGCGCTTGGTCCGGCGCGGCTGCCTGCCGAGCTCGGCGATCCGCGCCGCGATGTCGACGTTGAAGTTCGCGTAGGTGCGCAGCATGCGGTCGACCCAGTCGAGGTCCTCGGCGTAGCAGCCCACGTGGGCGGCGACGAACGTGACCCGCGGGTTCGCCGCCACGGCCGCCTCGAGCGCGTCGAGGAGCCGGGCCAGCGGCGGGAACTGCGGGCCCATGAACTGCCAGTCCGGGTGCCGGAGCAGCTCCTCGAGCCGTTCGTTGTGCCGGTCCAGCGGCTGGAAGAACGCGGCGGGGTCGGCCGTGTGGACGGCGACCGGCAGGCGGGTGTCCGCCAGGGCCGACCACATCCCCCCCAGGCGCGCGTCGTCGAGGAAGATCGGCTCGTCCCTCTCGTCGCGCAGGCGCAGGCCGATGTCCTTCCAGAGCTTGAGCCCGCCCGCCCCACGTGCCGCGGAGTCGACGACCGAGGCCGCGATCCGCTCCGGCCAGCCCTTCTGCGACGTCTCGTCCCAGTCGACCCGGGCGTAGCTGACGAACCGACCGGGGTGGGCCCGGTCGTAGCGGTCGAGGTTGGCCTCGAGCTCGTCGCGCCAGCTCCCGTCGAGGTTGACGACGGTGGCGACGTTGCACTCGTCCATCAGGCCGACGAGCGCCGGGACGTCCTTCACGCGCCAGTCGTCGTCGCTCCACCGCCCGGTACGCAGGTGCGCGTGCCAGCGCCCGAGGTGGTTGTGCGCGTCCACGGCGGGCGTCGAGGCGCGCGGCACCCGGTGCGATGCCAGCCTCACCGTCGGGCGCGGCGCGAAGTCGCGCAGGGCCAGCCCGTCGAGCTCTTCGACGTCCATCGAGCGGAACCTCCTCGTACCAGGGGTCGTGCAGCACGCGCACGGGGCAGGGTCGGGCCACCGTGCGCGCCCGTCGTCTTCAGGCGCGTCGCCGTGGCGTCACACGTCGGTGGCGCGGACGGCCTCCAGCAGGCGCTCGCGCGCCGACCGTCCGAGCGGGGTGCCGGCGAGGTGCGCCGCGTACAGCGCGGCTCCCACGGCCGGCGGGTAGAGCGGCTCGCGCAGGTCGTAGCGCCGGGTCGCCCGGGCCAGCAGCGTCGCGAACTCCTCGCGCACGCGCGGCGAGGAGAAGACCCCGCCGGAGCACGAGACGGGCACCTGCTCGTCGTCCGCGTAGCCGAGCCGGGTCGCGGCCGTCTCCACGAGCGCGGCCAGCTCCCCGGCCGCGTCCGCGAGGATCTGGCGCGCGGCGGCGTCGCCGTCGTCGGCAGCCTGCGCGACCACGCGGGACATCGCGGCGACCTTGCCGCGATCGCTGCCCCAGTCCCCCAGGACGATCCCGATCACGTCGAGCTCGTCGCCGGCGCCGACGTGCTCGCGCACCACGTCGAGCAGCGGGCCGGGCGCGAGGCGACGGTCGCTCATGCGGCTGAACGCCTGCAGGCCGCGCACGGCGATCCAGTACCCCGAGCCCTCGTCACCGAACAGCTCGCTCCAGCCGCCCACCCGCACGTGACGGCCGTCGTGCTCGCCGTAGCAGATCGATCCCGTGCCGGCGACGACGTTGATGCCGTCCTGCGCGCCGAGCGAGCCCGCCCAGCCGGCGACCATGTCGTTCCCGCAGGAGTAGCGGTCGTGGCCGAGGGCGGCGCGCGGAGCCGCGTCGAGGTCCGCCGTCCGGCTGCTCGACTCGCCGTAGCCGGGGAGCGCGAAGAACGCGTGGGCGATGTCGTCCGTGCCGAGGCCGGCGATCGCGCACACCTCGCGGACCCCGGCGGCCAGCACCTCCCCCATCACCCGCACGCCGTCCGCGCCGCCGAGGTAGTACGTGCTGGTCGCCCGCACCTCGCCCGCGATGCGCCCGTCGTCCGTGACGACGCAGAACGCCGTCTTCGTGCCGCCGCCGTCGACGCCGAGGAACGCCGTCATCGATCCGCCTCGAACGGATGCACCGTCACGCCCTGCACCACCCGGTTGACCTGGCCGTCGGGCCACGGGGTGTCGGGCTTGATCCCGAGCTCGAGGGAGGCGTTCATCGCCAGGAGCTGCGCGACGAGCACGAACACCAGGCCGACGAGCGCGTCGGGGTCCTCGGCGAGGTGGGGCACGGCCCACGGGCCGTCCGGCTCGAGCGCCGCGCTCGGGCTCGCGCCCACGACGACCACGTTGTCGCTGCCCATCTGCGCCTGGAGCTCGGCGACGATGTCCTCGTCGTAGAGGCGGACGTACGGGTCGTTCGACAGGTACACGATCGCCAGCGTGCGGTCGTTGACGACCGACTTCGGGCCGTGCCGGAACCCGAGCGAGGAGTCGGAGTAGCTCACGACCTCGCCGGCGGTGAGCTCGAGCACCTTGAGCGCCGACTCGCGGGCCAGCGCCGCGAGCGACCCGCTGCCGAGGTAGACGACGCGGTCGTAGCCGCGCGCGGCGAGCTTCGCCACGTCGTCCGGGGTCCGGCGGAGCACCGCGGCCCCCGCCTCGGCCAGGCGCTCGGCGACGCCGGAGTCCAGCCCGCTCGGCACGAGGGCGAGCCACGTCGCGAGCACCATCGACGTGAAGCTCGACGTCATGGCGAAGCCCTCGTCGTGCGACTCGGGCGGCATGAGCAGCACGAGCGAGCGCTCCGACGCCGAGTGCGTCCGCGCGAGGTGGCCCTCGGCGTTGCACGTCACGATCAGGTGGTAGACCGACGACAGGCACCTGTCGGCGAGCTCGGTCGCGGCGACGCTCTCGGGGCTGTCGCCCGACCGCGCGAACGAGACCAGGAGCGTCGGGACGTCCTCGACGAAGGCCTCGCGGGGGTTGGTGACGATGGCCGTCGTCGCGACCGCGTCGATCGTGCGGGACAGCGCGCGCGCCAGCGCCGGCGCGAGCAGCTCGCCCGCGAACGCGGAGGTACCGGCGCCCGTCAGGACGATGCGCAGGTCGCCGCGCGACAGGAGCGGCTCGAGGAAGCCGCGCACGGTCTCGCGTCGCCCGGCGAGGTCGGCGGCGAGCCGGCGCCAGACGGCGGGCTGCTGGGCGATCTCGCGGCCCGTCGCGCCCGCGCGCTCGTCGAGCGTGCCCCGTCCGTCGTCTCCGAAGGCCGTCTTGGGGAGCATTGCGGTCACGACTTGTTCCTCTGGCTCAGGGGGTTGCAGGCGAGGTCGTAGGCGCGGAGCACGTCACGGACGTGGTCGAGCGCGAGGGCTTCGGGATCGGTGGTCAGCCGGCCGTCCCGGACCCGCTCGTACTGGGTCGGCAGGTGCGCGCTCAGCAGGGGCAGCGGTGCGGGCCTGCTCCGCAGGTTGCGCACCAGTCGCGCGACCGCGTCGTTCACGCGGGGGTTCGGCCAGTAGTAGCGCAGGCGGTCGCTGTAGCTGTAGCGGCGGGCGATCCGCTGCTCGTCCTCGTCGCCCTCGTAGTAGCCCTTCCACCAGCGCGGCTCGTCGACCATGACCGCGTCGACGACCTCGGGCAGCGCCGACCGCTGGCTCTCGGGGAACAGCTCCGCCTCGATCGCGGCGAGGCCGAACAGCGCCTCCCGCAGGGCGAACGTCACGCCCGGACCCACCTTGAGCACCGCCCAGTGGTCCTCGACCAGCGCCGTCAGCCGCTCGACGGTCTGGTAGTCCGTGGAGTGCGCCTCGAAGACGAGGTCGCGGCCCTCGAGCACCTGGCTCAGCGCGGCCGTCCGGGTGCGGTCGTAGTCGACGACCTGGACCGCGTCGAACTCCACCCCGGGCTGGACGACGAGCGCGGCCACGCGGTCCCACGCCTCGCGTGCGCCGACGGCGGCGAAGGCCCGCTCGTGCGCCTCGAGCGTCGCTCGGGCGGCGTCGGGCGACGTCGGCGTGAGGCGGTCGATCACCTCGTGCGCGCCGCCCGGCACCGGCACCTCGGTGCCGATGACGTAGCGGAGGTCGCTGCGTCCGAACGTCCGCTCCGCCGCCGCCTCGGCCACGACGGCGAGCCGAGCGGCCCGCTCGGCGACGACCTCGTCGGTGAGCGGGGTCGTGTCCGTCGCGCAGGGGTAGGTGCAGTCGAGGTGGATCTTGGTGTAGCCGGCCTCGACGTACGCCGCGACGAGGTCCTCGCTGCGGCGCATGGCCTCCTCGGCCGGCAGCGCGCGCCACGTGTTCGGGCCGAGGTGGTCGCCGCCCAGCACGACCTGCTCGCCCGGCAGTCCGGCGCGGTCGGTGATCGAGCGCACCAGGTCGCGGAAGCCCGACGGGCGCATCCCGGTGTAGCCGCCGAACTGGTCGACCTGGTTGCTGGTCGCCTCGACGAGCAGCACGCTCCCGTTGACGGCGGCCTCCTCGGCCGCCGCACGCAGCACGAGCGGGTGGGCCGAGCACACCGACGTGACGCCCACGGGCTGCCCCGCGAGGTGCTGGTCGAGCACGGCCCCGAACCTGTCGCTCACGCCCGCACCGCCGCGACCGTGCCGCCAGGGCAGCCCGTGCTCACCGCGAGTCGCGGACCGCGCCCTCGCGGCGTGGGGCGGCTGCTGCCATGGCGGGGTTCATGCACGGTGATCTCCTGGTGCTCGACGTGCGCGGCGCTTCCACCGCTCATTCGCGCAGGCGGCCCCCGGAAGAGGCGCTCCTGCGTGCTTGCGAGGGAAACGTAGGTCGAGCGACTGCTTCGGTCAACGTTTCTGCGTCAAACGATCACTCTTGCTGCGCGCATCAAGCAGTTCACCGCTCAGGTGGGCCGCAACTGGACGCCGCACGTGCGGGCTAACGGCGGCGCTGGTCAGGCGACGACGACCTCCACGCCGGCCGCACGGATGCGTTCGAGCTCGTCGGGGTCGGCGGACGCGTCGGTGACGAGCGTGTCGACCTCGTCCAACGACACCATCTGGGCGAGCGTCAGCCGACCGACCTTCGAGCCGTCCGCGACGACGATCGTGCGCTCGGCGCTGGCGACCATCGCACGGTTGGTGCGCGCCTCGATCTCGTCGTAGGTGGTCACGCCCGCGCTCGCCGCGATGCCGTCCGCGCCCAGGATCGCGGTGCCGACGTGGAGCGCCCCGAAGGTCCGCTCGGCGAGCGTCCCGACGAGCTCGAGCGACTGCGGGCGCAGGGAGCCGCCGGTGACCACCACGCGCAGCGCCGGATGGGCATGGGTGAGCTCCGCGATCGTCAGCGAGTTGGTCACGATCGTCAGGAGCGGGTGGCGCGTGAGCTCGACCGCGACGCGTGCCGTCGTCGTCCCGCCCGAGAGCGCGACGGCGTGCCGCTCGTGCGGGATCCGCTGGGCGACCGCTCGCGCGATCGCCTGCTTCGCCTCCTGGAACTTCGTGTCCCGCAGCTCGACCGGCAGCTCCGAGCCCTGGTCGAGCGCCACGACCCCGCCGTGGGTGCGCTGCACCAGGCGCTGGTCGGCGAGGTCGGCCAGGTCCCGGCGGGCCGTCGCCGGCGAGATCCCGAGCGTCTCGGCGAGCTCGGCGAGGGTCGCCTCGCCCCGCTCGTTGACCAGGTCGAGGATCTGCACGAACCGCCGGGTCCGCTTGCGCGAGCCCGCTTCGACGACCGGCACGTTGGTTGACATCGCCCCTCCGAAACGCTCAGTTTTTCTGATCGTAACAGACCGAATTCGCTCAGATGCTTGCATCGCTTGTCCAGATCTGTCGATCATCTGAGCCATGCCACGCATCGCCTTCCTGGGCGCAGGGTCCGCCGTGTTCACGCGGCAGCTCCTCGTCGACCTCCTCGGCTACGAGGACCTTCCCACCCTCGAGATCGCGCTCCACGACATCGACCCCGAACGCCTCGAGATCGCCCGAGGCACGGCGGAGCACGTCGCGAAGCGCATGGGTCGGTCGCTCGACGTCGTCGCGACCCTCGACCGCCGCGAGGCCCTCACCGGCGCGGACGCGGTCGTCATCATGATCCAGGTCGGGGGTGTCGAGGCGACGCACGTCGACCTCGAGGTCCCGGCCCGGTACGGGCTGCGCCAGACCATCGGCGACACCACCGGGGTCGGCGGGGTCTTCCGCGGCCTGCGCACGTTCCCGGTCATCTCCCAGATCGCGCAGGACGTCCGTGAGCTCTGCCCCGACGCCTGGGTGCTCAACTACACGAACCCGATGGCCATGAACGTGTGGTGGTGGTCGGTCGTCGCGCCGGACCTCAAGGTCGTCGGCCTGTGCCACTCGGTGTTCTGGACCGTCCACGGCCTCAACGAGCTGATCGGCGTGCCGTTCGAGGGCACGACCTACCAGGCCGCCGGCGTGAACCACCAGGCGTGGCTCACCGAGTGGAGCCGCGACGGGGAGAGCCTCTACCCCCTGCTGGACGCGAAGATCGCCGCCGACCCGGAGCTCCGGCGCCGGGTCCGCGTCGAGATGTACGAGCGGATCGGCTACTACCCCACCGAGACGTCCGAGCACTCGTCGGAGTACCTGTCGTGGTTCCTGCGGTCCGACGAGCAGATCGACAGGTACCGCCTCGAGCCGCTCGTCTACCTGCAGATCTCCGACGAGAACGTGGCGGAGGTCGCAGAGACGCGTCGGCGGCTGGCCGCGGGCGAGGACCTCGACCTGCCGGACGAGCCGGCCGCCGAGTACGCCCCGCAGATCATCCACTCGCTGCTGACCGGGACCGAGCGGTGGATCCACGTCAACGTGCCGAACCACGGCCTCGTCGACAACCTCCCTCAGGGCGCAGCCGTCGAGGTCCCGGCGCTGGTCGACCGCGACGGCGTCCACCCGAAGGCCGTCGGCGCGATCCCCACGGCGGGCGCCGCGCTCAACCGCACCTACCTCTCCGTCGCGGAGCTCGCCGTCGAGGCGACGCTCACCGGAGACCCCCGGAAGGTCCGCCAGGCGGTGCTGGCGGACCCGAATGCGTCGTCTACCCTGACGCCGCAGCAGATCTGGGATCTCTGCGACGAGCTTCTCGTCGCCCACCGAAGCGTGCTCCCACGCAGCCTCGGAGGGGACGTGGACCTCGTGCTCCGGTAGCGCTCGCGGGCGGCCTCGGCCCCCTTCGTGACGTGGACAGACGGTCAACGCCGACGTCGTCACCCCGCCCACGAAGCCCGAGACCACCAGCCCGACCGACGGCCCCAGCGCAGGCCGTCATCCCCTCGGCGTCACGACCAGACGACAACCGACGCCACCGATCGCGCACCGAAGCGCATCCCCTGCAGAAAGGAGCGACCGATGACGGTTCGCCCGAAGAGTTCACGAGCAGTCCGACGGACGGCTCTGGTCATCGCGGCCGCGCTGGCCACGACCGGCCTGGCCGCGTGCAGCGGGAGCTCCGGCCACGGGGCCAGCGTGCTCAACACCGAGGCGCCCGTCACGCTGACGTGGTGGACCGGCCAGCCCGACAGCGCGAACGAGCTGCTGCAGAGCCTGGCGAAGGACTTCACCAAGCTCCACCCCAACGTGAAGATCGTCGCGGAGCCGGGCGCGTCGTCGACCGACGACCTGCTGCAGAAGATGTCCGCCGGGTTCGCCGGCGGCACCTACCCCGACATCTCGTACGCGTTCGGCTCGTGGGCCAGCCAGCTCGAGGGATCGGGCCGCACGCTCGACCTCACCGAGCAGGTCAAGGACCCGGCGGTGAAGTGGGACGAGCTGCCGGCAGCGGCGCGGGCGACGGCTCAGCCGTCCGGCCACAAGACGATCGGCTTCCCGGCGCTCGTCGACAACCTGTCGCTCCTCTACAACAAGACGGTGTTCGACTCCAAGGGGGTCGCGTACCCGACCAAGGACTGGACCTGGGACGACCTGCGCGCCGCGGCCAAGAAGCTGACGGACAGCACGACGCAGACGTACGGCTTCGGGTACTCGGTGTCCGGCACCGAGGAGACCACCTGGCAGTTCTGGCCCCACCTGTGGCAGCGCGGCGGCCAGATCCTCTCGGCCGACCAGAAGACCGCGACGTTCGCCGACAAGCCGGGCGTCGACGCGCTCACGTTCCTGCGCTCGATGGCGCAGGACGACAAGAGCCTCTACCTCGACCAGACCGACACGAAGATCGCGCAGCTGTTCGCGGCCGACCGCATCGCGATGGAGACGTCCGGCCCGTGGGCCCTGCACGACCTGCAGGTCGCGGGTACCAAGTACGGCGTCGTGCAGCTCCCCGGCTTCGACGGCAGCCACCAGACGGTCTCCGGCCCTGACCTGTGGGTCGCACTCGACCACAAGGACGTCAACCGGGCGCACTGGACCTTCGAGTTCCTCAACTGGCTGACCTCGCCCGCGCAGGACCTGCGCTGGAACGTCGCGTACGGGAACCTGCCGCTCCGCGCGTCCGAGCAGGACTCGCCGGAGTTCAAGAAGCAGGTCGCGGACCTGCCCGGCCTCGACGTCATGGCCGCCAACAGCGCCAACGCGACGACCGCCCGACCCACCGTCCCCGGCTACGTGGGCCTCTCGGAGGCGATCGGCACCGCGATCTCCCAGGTGCTCCAGGGCAAGGGCGACCCGGCCGAGGCGCTCCAGAAGGCACAGACGGACGCGAACACCGCACTGGCCTCGGCCGCCAAGTAACACGCTTCGGAGCACCATGGTGACGAGTCACGAGAGCACAGCCGTCCAGCAGCTGCCGGCGGGCCGCAAGCCCGCCGGCAGCAGCCGGGTGCGACGCCTGGCCGACAACCTCCACGGGTGGGCCTTCATCGGCCCGGCCATGGTCATCGTCGTCGGGCTGTCGATCTTCCCGGCGATCTGGTCCTTCGTCCTGTCGTTCCAGAAGTGGGACGGCTTCTCGCAGCCGGAGTTCGTCGGGACCGACAACTACACCCGGCTCCTCACGGACCAGGCGTTCTGGGACGCGGTCAGGCACACCGGGCTGTACACGTTCCTGTTCGTGCCCGCGTCGGTCCTGGCGGGCCTGCTGCTCGCCGTCGCGCTCAACCGCAAGATCCGGGGCATCGGCTTCTACCGCACCGCGATCTTCGTGCCCTTCGTGACCTCGGCGGCGTCGACCGGTGTCCTCGCGACGTACCTGTTCAGCCCCCAGTTCGGCCTGGTCAACGACATGCTCCGGCGGCTCGGGCTGCCCCAGCAGGGCTGGTTGGAGGACCCGTCGCAGGCGATGCTCGTCATCGCGATCATGTCGCTGTGGGGGCAGGCGGCCTTCACCACCGTGATCTACCTCGCGGCGCTGCAGGACGTCCCCCACGAGCTGACCGAGGCGGCGAAGATCGACGGCGCCAGCCCGTGGCAGACCTTCTGGCGGATCGTCTGGCCCCACCTGACGCCGGTGACCGTGTTCGTCGTCGTCTGGCAGACGATCAGCGCCGTCCAGCTCTTCGACCTCGTCTACACGACGACCCGGGGCGGACCGCTCGACTCCACCAAGACGATCGTCTACTTCCTCTGGGACAAGGCGTTCCACACGCTCGAGTTCGGCTACGGCTCCGCCGCCGCGTACGCGCTGTTCGTCGTGACGCTCGGCATCACCCTCGGGATCGTCATGTACTCCCGGCGCAAGAACCTGGAGGCGTTCTGATGACGACGACCCTCGTCGAGCCGGCCGCGGAGAAGCAGGTCGTCGCCGCGCCCGCGGTGCGGCGCCGCCGTCGGCTGCCGTTCAGCGGCTGGCACTTCTTCCTGCTGCCGACGGCCGTGCTGTTCCTGGTGCCGCTCGTGCAGATGATCCTGGCGTCGGTCTCCCCCGCGAAGGAGCTCGCCCAGTTCCCGCGGCCGCTGCTCCCCTCGCACCTGACGCTCGCCGGCTTCCGCACGCTCTTCACGACGACGCCCGCGCTGCACTGGCTGCTCAACTCGGCGATCGTCGCGCTGAGCGCGATCATCGCCCAGTGCATCCTGTGCTCGCTCGCGGGCTACGGGTTCGCGCGGCTGAAGTTCAAGGGCCGCAACGTGTCCTTCTTCTTCATCATCGCCACGATCATGATCCCGACGCAGGTCCTCATGGTCCCGACCTACATGGTGTTCTCGAGGCTCGGCCTGCTCGACGGGCTCGGGGCGGCGATCGTGCCGTGGCTGGCCGGTGCGTTCGGCATCTTCCTCATGCGGCAGTTCTTCCTGTCCATCCCCAAAGAGATGGAGGAGGCGGCGGCGCTCGACGGGTGCGGCCGGCTGCAGATCTTCTTCCGCGTGGTGCTGCCGCTCGCCAAGCCTGCGCTCGCGACGCTCGCGATCTTCACGCTGCTCGGCTCGTGGAACGACCTGGTCTGGCCGCTCATCGCGATCAACAACGAGTCGGCCTTCACGATCCAGCTCGGCATCGCGAACTTCCAGGGCACGCGCCGCACCCAGTGGGAGCTGCTCATGGCCGCCAACGTGGTCGCGACCGCTCCCCTGATCGCCTTCTTCCTCGCGGCCCAGCGGCACTTCATCGCCACCATGACGCTCTCGGGCGTCAAGGGCTGACGGGGTGTCCGCTCTCGAGCTGGTCGTGCTGGTGCTCGCCGGGCTCGCGGCGGGCTCGATCAACGGCGCGGTCGGCTCCGGCTCGCTCGTGACGTTGCCGGTCCTGCTCGCGCTCGGCCTCGGCCCGGCCTCCGCGGTCACGACGAACACCATCGCGATGGTCCTGTCGGCGTTCGGCGGGGTCATGGCCTACCGCACGGAGCTGCGCGCCGAGCGCCCGCACCTGCGACCCCTGACGGTCGTGTCGACGCTCGGGGGGCTCGTCGGGTCCGTGCTGCTGCTGACGACTCCGCCGGGTGCCATCGAGGTCGTCGTGCCGGTGCTCATCGGCTTCGCGCTGCTGCTGGTCGTGTTCCAGCCGCAGGTCGCCCGCTGGGTCCGGAGCCGGGCGGCCCAGGGACCGGCCACCGAGGACGAGGGTCCGGCCGTCGAGAGCCCGTACCGGTCGCGCGCGCTGCGCGCGTCGATCGCGGCCTGCTCCGTGTACGGCGGCTACTTCGCGGCCGCGCAGGGGGTGCTGCTGCTCGGGGTCCTCGGGGCCTTCACCGGTCAGCCCATGGGCCGCATCAACGGCGTCAAGAACCTCCTGACGCTGACCGTCAACGTGACGGCGGCCGTCATGTTCACGATCGCGTCCTTCACCGGCCACGCGGACGTCGTGTGGTCGGCCACCGCGGCGATCGCCGTCGGCGCGGCTGTCGGCGGTTACGCGGGCGGACGCCTGGCCAAGGCGGTGCCGGCGTGGTTCCTCCGCGCGGTCATCGTGGTCGTCGCGGGGCTCGCGCTCGTCCACTCGCTCGCCTGAGGCGCGGCGACGTCCGCGCGAGACATCACTCGAGACACCACGGAAGAGGAGCTCGGCATGCCCCCAGCGAACCGACGGGTCGTCCTGACGGCGTCCGCCGGCGGCGCCACGATCGACGTCGACGAGGCGCTGCTCACCCGGGTGTCGCTCGACGGCGTCGCGGTCACCACGTTCGACCCGAGCGAGGTCCTGCTCGTCGACGGGACGGCGGTGGAGGAGTTCGCCTACCGCGGGCACGAGGCGGTCGAGCGTGTGCACCCCCACCACGGCCGCGGCGTCCGCACGACGGTGCACGGCGACGCGCCCGCAGGCGTGCGCAAGACGGTCGTCCTGACGTCCTACGAGCGGCTGCCCGGGATGGTCGTCCTCGAGGCGACGTTCACCAACGCGTCGACCCAGCCCGTACGCGTGACCGGGTGGCGCACCGCCGCCCACGAGCTGCCCGAGTCGCCCGGGGGCTTCTTCACCTTCTCGGGCGCGACCCACACGGACCGTCGCGACTGGGTGCACCGCGTGACCGACACGTTCGACCAGGTCAACTTCCTCGGGATGGACTCGTCCGACTACGGCGGCGGCACCCCCGTCGCGACGGTCTGGCGGCGCGACGCGGGCCTGTGCGTCGGGCACCTCGAGCCGGTCGTGCGCGCCCTGAGCCTGCCCGTCCGCAGGACGAGCGCCGGCGCGAGCATCGCGGTCGAGGACCGCGCAGGTCGCGTGCTGGCGCCGGGCGGCGAGCTCGTCACGGCCACCACCTTCGTCATGGCGCACCATGGCGACCACTTCGTGCCGCTCGAGCGCTACCGCGACTACCTCGCCGGCCTCGGGCTGCGCGCCCCGGCGGCGCCCGTGTCGGCCTTCGAGCCGGTCTGGTGCGCCTGGGGCTACGAGCGCGACTTCACGGTCGAGCAGGTCGTGGCGACGCTGCCCAAGGTCGCCGAGCTCGGTCTGCGGTGGGCCGTGCTCGACGACGGCTGGCAGACGAACGAGGGCGACTGGGAGCTCCACCCGGAGAAGTTCCCGCGCGGCGACGAGGACATGCGCGCCCTCACCGCGCGGATCCGCGAGCACGGCCTGCGCCCGCGTCTGTGGTGGGCGCCCCTGGCGGCCGACCCCGCGAGCGACGTCCACCGGCTGCGCCCGGACATGCTCCTGCTCGGCTCCGACGGCGAGCCGCAGCGCGTGACGTGGTGGGACGACCTCACCCTGTGTCCCGCCTACCAGCCCACGATCGACCACTTCGTCGCGCAGGCTCGGCGGTTCGTCACGAGCTGGGGCTTCGAGGGCCTCAAGCTCGACGGTCAGCACCTCAACGCCGTAGGCCCGTGCTTCAACCCCGCGCACGGCCACGTGCGCCCGGAGGAGTCCACCGAGGGCCTCGCCCGGTTCTGGGAGGCGATCTACGACGTCGTTCACGCCGCGGCACCGGATGCGGTCGTCGAGTTCTGCCCGTGCGGCACCGCTCTCGACTTCCACAACCTGCCCTTCGTCGACCAGTACCCGTCGGCGGACCCGCTGTCCTCCTTCCAGGTCCGGTCCAAGGGCAAGTCGGTGAAGGCGCTCATGGGCACCGGCTCGAGCTACGCCGGCGACCACGTCGAGCTGAGCGACGGCCAGGACGACTTCGCCTCGAGCTACGGCGTCGGCGCGGTGCTGTCGACGAAGTTCGCCTACCCGGCCGGGCCGGACCCGCAGGTCGTCCTCACGCCGGAGAAGGACGCGCTCTGGCGCAGGTGGATCGCGCTCGACGCCCGTTCCGGGCTCACGACCGGCGAGTACCGCGGCGAGCTGTACGACATCGGCTTCGACGTCCCCGAAGGCCACGCGATCGCCAAGGGGACGGCCCTGCACTACGCCTTCTTCGCCGACCGCTGGAGCGGCGCGGTCGAGCTCCGTGGCCTCGGCCCGAGGACGTACCGCCTGACGGACCCGTTCCACGACACCGATCTCGGCGTGGTCGCAGGGCCGGAGGCGTCCGTCGACCTGACGTTCACCCGGTTCCAGCTGGTCGTCGCGGAGCCGGCGTGAGCCGCCGCCCGAGGCACCCGCGCGCCTCCTGCTGACCTCCCCCACCCGCCGCCGCAGCGCGACGCCCCATCCCCCGACGGAAGGACTCCGGTCCCGTGCCCATCGCCCCGCGCTACCTCGCCGACGAGCGCCGGTACGACTCCATGACGTACCGCCGCACCGGCCGCTCCGGCCTCGACCTGCCCGCGCTGTCGCTCGGGCTGTGGCACAACTTCGGCGACACCACGCCGTTCCAGACCCAGCGCGACGTCGCCCGCCGGGCGTTCGACCTCGGGATCACGCACGTCGACCTGGCGAACAACTACGGACCGCCCTACGGCTCGGCCGAGGAGAACTTCGGGCGCATCCTCGCCAAGGACCTGCACCCGTACCGCGACGAGCTGGTCGTCTCGACCAAGGCCGGCTACGACATGCTCCCCGGCCCGTACGGCGACCACGGGTCGCGCAAGTACCTGCTGTCGTCGCTCGACGCCTCGCTCGAGCGCATGGGCCTCGAGCACGTCGACGTCTTCTACCACCACCGCGCCGACCCGGCGACGCCGCTCGAGGAGACGATGGGCGCGCTGGCCGACGCCGTGCGCTCGGGACGGGCCCGGTACGTGGGCGTGTCGAACTACTCCCCCGCACGCACCCGCGCGGCCGCCGCGATGCTCGACGACCTGGGCACCCCGCTGCTCATCCACCAGCCCAGCTACTCGATGTTCGACCGCCACGTCGAGCTGGCCGTCGCCGACGAGGAGGACGGCACCCCGCAGACCGAGGCCCTGCTGGACGTCGTCGGCGACCTCGGGATCGGGATGATCGTCTACAGCCCGCTGGCGCAGGGGCTCCTGACCGGTCGATACCTCGGCGGCTCGGCGCCGCAGGGGTCGCGCGCCGCCCGCAGCGACTCGCCGTTCCTGTCGACCTCGGCGCTGACCGAGCAGTACCTGGAGAGGGCGCGTGCGCTCGACGCGATCGCCCGGTCGCGGGGGCAGTCGCTCGCGCAGCTCGCCGTGTCGTGGGTGCTGCGCGACCCGCGCGTCACGTCGGCGGTGGTCGGCGCGTCGAGCGTCCGCCAGCTCGAGGACACGGTCGGGGCGCTCGCTGCGGCGCCGCTCACGGCGGAGGAGCTCGCCGCGATCGAGCCGTACGCCGTCGACGGGACCGGGCAGTAGCCGGTCGACAGTCGGTCGGCACGTCCCGGCGGCTCAGGTCGACGGGAGCAGGTGCTCGGCGGCGCGCAGGTCCGCCAGCGTGCGGTTGCCCGACATCGGGCCCCGCTGGGTCACCGCGAGCGCGCCGGCGAGGTTGGCGTGGCGCAACGCGTCCGCGGGCGCCCAGCCCTGCAGGACGAGGGCGAGGAACGTGCCGCCGAAGCAGTCGCCCGCGCCCGTCGGGTCGACCTCGTCCACCGGGACGGCCGGCACGCTGAGCTCCTCGCGACCGTCGAGGTAGAGGCCGGCCCCGCGCGCGCCGCGCTTGAGCACGACCGTCGTCGCCGAGCCAGCCAGGAGCTGACGCGCGCAGTCCTCGTCCGGGGCGTCGCCGAGCAGGAGCTGGAGCTCGCCCTCGCTCGCGAGGACGACCTGCGCACCCCGCAGGATCCGCAGCAGCGTCGGGACGTGCTCGCGCCGGAGCGTCTCGGGGCGCAGGTTCGGGTCGAACGAGACGGCGATCCCCCGGGCGCGCGCCGCGTCGAACACCTCGCCCACGGCCTCGGCCGCCGCCGCGCTGAAGACGCTGCTGCCCATGAGGTGCACGACGTCCACACCGAGCAGGCCGGACTCGACGTCCGCGAGGCGGAACCGGCCGGATGCCGCGTCCGCGAGATGGAACACGAACGAGCGGGACCCGTCACCCCGGTAGCTGACGAACGCGACCCCCGTCGTGCCGTCGGGGTCCACCCGGACCTGGTCGACCACCACGCCGCTCGCGCGCAGCCGCGTCAGGCACGCGGTCCCGAAGGCGTCGCGGCCGACGGTGCCCACGAGCGACACCTCGGCCCCGCACAGCGCGGCCTGGTCGGCCAGGATGGCCGGCGCGCCCGACGGGAACGGGCCGGCCCAGCGACCCGGTCGGGTGGTCGGCTGGTCGACGTCGACCGCGACCATCTCGACGAGGATCTCGCCGATGCACAGCAGCCTCGCCACGGTCCGCCTCCCGGTCCCGCCGGCCCGGGCGCGCACGAACGTCGTCCCCGTGGTCTCGGCGCCCCAGTCTCGCGGACGCGACGACCGGGGGCCGGGCGCCACACGCAGCCGGCGCTCCGTTCCGCCCGGTCGCGCAGCCTCGCGGAGGCCGGCCGGCGGCCGACCTCCGCGAGTCCCGCGCTCAGCCCTTCCGCAGCCCGGGTCGGAACGTCACCGTCTCCGTCCTCGACGTCGTTCCGCCCGTGTCATGGACGACGTACGCGAGATAGGCGGTGCCGTCCTTCAGGCCCTTGATGTGCGCGCCCTTGCGGTTGTAGCTGACGTCGCCGTACCGCGCGAACGGCCCCTGCGCGTCAGCCTCCTTGAGGTAGAGGGAGTACCCCTTCCCGTTGGCCGACTCGATGGCGAAGTCGACGTCGACCTGCCCGTGCCCGGGCGTGATGCCGCCGACGGAGATGTACGGGTGGTCCTCGCCGGGGATGCCGCCGTGGGCGAGCCAGTAGCTCTCGAACTCGTTCCAGCCGCCGTTGCGGCCCTGCCGGCTGTAGACGCCGACGTTGTCGAGGTACGCGCCGTCGAAGCCCTGGCTGATGATCCGGTCGATGGACGACGTGTCGTCACCCGTCGCGACGTTCTTGTACGGGCTGCCGCCGTTGATGATGATGTCCCGCCACTCCGGGTTCCACCACTGCACGACCGCCTCCTCCGCGTAGTTGCCGCCGTAGCCGAGGGCGAGCCACTCGGGCGCGTTCTCCGGCGGCGAGTAGACGCGGTTGACGAGCTTGCCGGACTTCATGCTGCGTTCCGTGTTCGGGTTGGTGGGGTCGACCCACACCCAGTCGTCCTGGCAGTACCAGCGGTTCTGCTCCGCCGAGCCGACGCTCAGGTACGCAATGACCTGCCGCCGTCCGCCGTCCGGCTTGTGCTTGAGGCTCTCGATCTCGGCGCGCGTCAGCGGGGTCTGGTGCGCGGGCAGCGCTCGGTGGTTGTAGAACGAGTCGATGTAGATCACGTCGTAGTCGGAGTTCCGCAGCGCGTCGAGCCACGTCTGGCGGCCCGCGCTCGCGTCGAGGCCCGCGGCCCGCCACCACCAGTCCCACTCGTCCCCGTAGATCGTGATCGCCTTCTGCACGGTCGGGTCGTCCGCGGGCACCGGCTTGTAGGGGCCACCCGGCGAGGGGACGAGCAGACCGTTCCCGTAGCTGTCCGTGATGCGCGTCCGGTCGCCGTCACCCGCCGCGTACGCGGCCTCCTCGGCGTCCCACGTGCTCCAGGCGTCGTACGGGCGGCCGTTGATGTTGTAGAGGTAGTTCTTCGCGTCGGTCAGCCGTGTCACGTCCCGGGTGCCGTCGATCCTGCTCCCCAGGCCGATCGTGGTCGGGTCCTCGACCCAGAAGTAGTCCCCGTTCTCCGCCCAGCGCTTGCCGGGGTTCAGCTGCTGGGCGAGCTCGCCGCCGATGCGCGGGTACGGGATGACGCCCCACTTCGCGGCCCTGGCGTAGTACTCCTGGAGCTCCGCCTGCGTCTCGACGGTCGAGGTCTCCGTGACCATCAGGTGATGGCGGACCAGCTCCAGGTAGGCCCGCTGCTCGTCCGTCGGGGTGACGCCGTCGCCGTCGAGCAGCAGGTCCTCCTTGCCCCAGCCGTCGACGAGCCCGACGAGGTCCTTCAGGACGCCCTTGTCCACGTCGCCGTCGACGAACGCCAGCTCGGCGGCGTCCTGGGGGATGACCTTGAAGTCGGGGTTGCGCGTCTTCGCGTGGAGCGCGAGCTCCATGATGAACGCCTGCATCTTGTGCGTGCGCCCGAGCAGGCCCGGGTCGCTCGCGTAGAGCCGGTCGATCTCCGCCTTCAGCGCCGACGTCGCCTGGTCCTGGGGCGCCGGCGCCTTCGCGGCGGACGGGGCGGCGGCGCCCACGGTCACCGCCAGCGCCGCCGCGACCGCGACGGGAAGTGCTCGACCTCTGCGTGTCTTCAACGTGTGCTCCGTTCCGTCCGCGTCCGGGTCCGGCGCGCGGTGCCCCACAGGCGCCGCACCGGTCGTTCACAGACGTTCATGCCACATCGCTCAGAGGCCGACAATGAAATGGCATGAACAGAGCATTTCGGGTGCGCGATCACGCATTCACGGTGAGCGAAACGGGGCGGCGTTCCCCCGGACGGCCGTCAGCCGAGCGCCGCGGGCGTGCCGCCCGACGTCACCGGGACCCGTCGAGGAGCACCCGCTCCAGGTCGGCGGGGAGCCCGTGCCGGGGCCGTCCCGGGCGGTCGTCGGGCGGACCGTCGGCCTGCAGCCACGCCCAGGTGTCGGCGACCGTCTCGGTGACCGGCCGGCAGCGCAGACCCGCCTTCGACGCCTTCGCGGGGTCCGCCTCGAGGAAGCCGGCCCACTCGCCGCCCTCCGGCACCCAGATCGGCAGCTGCGTCCACGGCTCGGCGCCCGCCGCGAGCACCTCGGCCTCGGGCACCCACACGAGCCGCGCGGTCGAGCCGGTGGCCGCGACGCACGCCTCGAGCAGCTCGCGGGTCGTGGTGTGCCCGGAGCGGCTGACAAGGTCGTACGGCCCCGACCGCCCCGCGAGGAGCGCGTCGAGCACCCACCGGGCCAGGTCGCGCACGTCGACGTACTGCAGCGGTCGGTCGGGACGGCCCGGTGCGACGACGTCGCCGCCGCGCGCGATCCGCGTGAGCCACCACGGCAGCCGTCCGACGTCCTCGTGCGGCCCGAGGATCAGGCCGCAGCGGGCCAGCAGGGCCTCCGGGAAGCTGCGCACGACGCCGAGCTCGGAGCCGCGCTTCACGGCGTCGTACGCGCCCTGGTCTGCGGCGGGGTCGCCGTCGACTACCGGCGACGTCTCGTCGACATGCTGACCCCAGACGTACACGGAGATCGACGAGACGTAGGCCAGCCGCGCGACGTGCCCGGTCAGCGCGGCGGCCGTCGCGGTCGCGACCCGCGGCGCACCGGACCACGTGTCGACGGCGAGGTCCCAGGTGCCGGCCTCGAGGGCGGACGCGACGGCGGCCGGGTCGGTCCGGTCGGCGACGATCGCCCGCACGCCGGCGGCCGGCGGGGTGCTCCCCCGGTTCAGCGTCGTGACGTCCCAGCCCCGCGCGAGCGCGTCGTCGACGACCGCCCGTCCCGCGAACCGCGTTCCCCCCAGCACCAGCAGACGCATGCCGCCACTCTGCCCGGGGGCTCGGCGTGCCGCCACGGCGGACCGGGCGATGCGCCGGGCACCGGCCGCACGGGGTGGGTGCGCGTCAGATCTGCTTCACGACCCGCGCGGGGTTCCCGACCGCGACGACGTTCGCCGGGAGGTCCTTCACCACCACCGCGCCCGCGCCGACCACCGTGTTGTCCCCGATGGTCACGCCGGGGCACACGATGACGCCGCCGCCGAGCCACACGTTGTCGCCGATCGTGATGGGCTTCGCCGCCTCGAGCTTCGCCCGGCGCGGCTCGGGGTCGACGGGGTGGATCGGCGTCAGGAGCTGCACGTTCGGGCCGATCTTGGTGTCGTCCCCGATGCGGATGTGGGCGACGTCGAGCGCGACGAGGCCGAAGTTCACGAAGGACCGGTCGCCGAGGTGCAGGTGCACGCCGAGGTCGACGTGCAGCGGGGGTCGGATCCACGAGCCCTCGCCGAGCGAGCCGAGCAGCTCGCGCAGCCGGTCCTCCGCGTCGGCCGCCCCTGTCCGCACCGCCTCGGCGAACCGCTCCGACCGCGCCGCCGCGGCCGAGGTGATCGCGTGGATCTCGGCGTCGGCCTCGTACCAGTCGCCGGCGACCATGCGTTCGTACTGCGTGCGGGTGTCGTGGGTGCTCATGGCACCGACGCTCTCACGACGCGGGAGCCCCGTCCGAGCCCGGCACGACCCACGCCCCGCCCTGACCGCGCGCGCCGTGCGTGGGTCCCCCCCCATCAGCCGAGCGCCTCGGCGAGCCCGACGAGGATCCCTTCCGGCCCGCGCACGTAGCAGAGCCGGTACGCGTCCTCGTACCGGACCACCTCCCTGCCGACGAGCTCCGCGCCCCGCGCGCGCAAGCGGCCGAGGGTCTCGTCGATGTCGTCCACCTCGAACATGACCCGCAGGTAGCCGAGCGCGTTGACGGGGGCGTCGCGGTGGTCGGCGATCACGGCGGGGGTCAGGAACTGCGAGAGCTCGAGGCGGCCGTGCCCGTCCGGCGTGCGCATCGTGGCGATCTCGACCCGCTGGTCGCGCAGCCCCGTCACGCGGCCCGCCCACTCGCCCGCGACGACGGCGCGCCCCTCCAGCTCGAGCCCGAGCTCGGTGAAGAACTCGATCGTGCCCGTGAGGTCCGCGACGACGATGCCGACGTTGTCCATCCGCACTGTCATGCCGCCACGGTAGGTGCTGCTCCTCGTCGGCGCGGGCCGGGCGGTGGCAGCGTCCGACGACGCACGGGAGCATCGAGCGAGGTGCCGACCGGCACGCAGCAGCCCGCCCGGGGGGACCATGGCAGAGCCAGCGCCGCCGGCGAGCACGCGGCTGACCGTGCGCGGCGCGATCATGCTCGGCGTCGGCTCGATGGTCGGCGCCGGCATCTTCGCGCTGCTCGGTCAGGCGGGCGCCGTCGCCGGCTCGGCCGTGTGGCTCTCGTTCGTCATCGCCGGGGCGATGTCCGGCGCGCTCGGCTACACGCTCGTGAAGCTGGCGGTCCGGTACCCGTCGTCGGGCGGGATCGTCGTGCACCTCCAGCACGGGTTCGCGAGCCGGCGCCTGGTCGGCGTGGCCGCGTGGCTCGGGTACCTGACCGCGATCGTCGTGGTCGGAGCGATGGTCGCGGCGTCGTTCGGCGACTACGCCGCGGTGCTCCTGGCCGGCGCTCCGCCGGGCGGCTGGCTGTCGAGGCTGTGCGCTGCGGCCCTGGTGGTCCTGGGTGCGTGGCTGACGGTCGCCGGCCCGCGGCTCGTCGACCGGGTCCAGTCGGTGGTCGTCGGCCTGCTGCTCGCGGTGTTCGCCGTGTTCGTGGTCGGCACGCTCCCGCAGGTCGACGCGTCCCTCCTTGCGCCGAGCACGTACCCGGACCTCTCCGACGTCGTCGCGAGCGTCGCGTTGACGTTCTTCGCGTTCCTCGGGTTCGCCGTGATCTCGTTCGTCGGCGGTGACCTGCGCGCGCCCCGTCGCGAGCTCCCGGTCGCCATGTACGGCGCGCTCGCCATCACGACCGTGCTCTACGTGGCGGTGTCCGTCTGCCTGTTCGGCACGCTGCCGGTGCAGGACGTGGTCGACGAGGGCCCGCGGGCCCTCGCGGTGGCGGCCGAGCCCGCCCTGGGGCACGCGGGCTACACGATGATGACGCTCGCCGCGCTGCTGGCCACGTCGTCGACCGTGACGGCGATGCTCTACGGCTCGCGCGGCCTGACCGAGGAGCTCGCGCGCTCCGGCACGTTCCCGCCGGCGTTCGGGTCGACGAGCCGGCTCGGCCGGCACGGCGGACTCGTCATCACGACCGTCCTGATGCTGCTGTTCGTGACCGTCCTCGGCCTCGGCGCGCTCGCCTCGGTCGGCAGCGCGGTGTCGCTCTCGGTGTTCGTCCTCGTGGCGGTCGCTGCGTGGCGGCTGCGCCGTGAGATCGGCGCCGCGTCGTGGCTCACGGCGACGGCCATCGCCGTCAGCGGGGTGGTGCTCGCCTGGTTCGTCGTCGACCTGTTCCGGTCGCAGCGGCACTCGTTCTGGGCGATGGTCGCGCTCGTCGCGCTCGCCGTCGTCGTGGACGCGGCGTGGACGCGCCGGCGCGACCGCCGGCGGCCGCGGGCGGCTCCCCTCAGAACGTGACGACCGTCGCGCCCTCGAGCGTGAACCGCAGGAACTCGTCCCGCGCGACGCGCAGCACCAGGCCGCGCTGCTCGAGCGCCTGCTCGGCGCCGTCGGCGCGCGCCGCGTTGACGCACGCGCCGACGCGCACGCCGGACGCGACCAGCTCGTCGATCTGCCGGTTGAAGGTCTGCTCGGCCGTCGAGCCGGACGCGGCCAGGCTCCGCTGCGCGGGGCCGAAGCAGAAGACCTCGACCGTCACGTCGTGGTCGGCGGCGACCTCGTGGATGCGCTGCGGCACCCGCGAGCCGAGCGTCAGCGAGTCGACGTCGTCGTGGAACAGGTGGATGACGGTCTTCGGCATGGCCGCACGCTAGGCCGATCGCGCCGACGGCAGGACGGGCGTCCACGACCACGGCCGTCGCCGGGTGAAGTGGCGCCGCCGGTCTTGCGGCCGCTTGGCGCCGAGGTCTACGCCGGTCGGGAGGGGCGGCACCCACGGGGCGCCACCTCGGGCCGCCCTCGAAGGGGTGCGCCATGGACGCTGCACCGGTACCGCGGGACAGGACGACGAGACGGCTCGCGTGGTGGTCGGTCGCGGCACTGGCCGTCGTCGGCCTCGTCGGAGCCGCACCCGGACCCGCAGCCGGCGCACGAACCCTCCACCTCGACCTCCGCGCACCCGCGACGGTGACGGCCGGGGTGCCGTTCGACGTCACCGTGGTCGCCCACGCCCGGCACGGGAGGACGGGGGCGTCGTACCTGGGCACGGTCCGGTTCGCGACCGACGACCCGCTGGTCCGCGCGCTGCCCGCCCGCTACACGTTCACGCCGGCCGACCGCGGGACGCACACCTTCACGGGCGTGACGCTCGTCGGTCCGGGCCGCCACGCGCTCGCGGTGCGCGACGTGCACGCGCGCCGGCTCCACGACGTCGACCGGGTCGCCGTCGCGAACGCGAACGCGGCGGTCGAGGGCCAGCTGCTCTCCGAGTTCGACCCCGTCTCGGGCGGCACCGTCACCGTGTACGACGCGGTGACCGGGCTCGCCGTCGGCTCGGGGCCCGCCGACATCGAGGGCTACTACTACCGGATCACCGGACTGCCCGCGGGCGACGTGAAGCTCGGTGCGGTGGTGCCCGGCCCGTACGCGCCCGACTTCGCGAACGACCGGGACACGCTCGAGCAGGCCGACGTGTTCACGCTCCAGCCGGGCACCACGCTCGTGCAGAGCTGGGAGCCCGACACGTTCGGGCCGTACCTCGACGTGGACTACCTGGGCTGACGCGGCGGGGACGGGCGCGGCGGCACGGCGCCCTGCTCGAGCTCCGACGCCCGCTGACCCGGGCGCCGGCTCGACGGGCAAGCCTCAGCGCCCGCCGGCAGCCCGTGCCGCGCGCCGGCAGCCGTCCAGCGCCGCCTGAGCCGCCGCGAGCGGGTCGACGACCAGGCGACCGGCGACGTCGTCGACCGCGCGCCGCAGCGCTCGCCGGACGGCACGCGCGCGCCGCCGCGCCCCGACCGACGCGGCGACCCGGGCCGCGAGCGCGAGGACCACGCCGAGCAGCGCGCCGCCGGCCGCGAGCACGGTCGGCCACGGCACGGTCCCCCACGCGGGCGTCGGCGGCTCGGGCAGCCGCAGGTAGCCGACCACGGCGAGCCCCGCGAGCCAGACGAGCCCGGCCACCGCGACCCCGAGGAGCACCCACTGCACGACGCCCACGGCGCGCCACCAGCGGGGGTCGGACGGCGCCTCGGCATCGGTCCGGACGACCGCGCGGTCGAGCGCGTCGGCGAGGTCGTCGGGCCGGACGGCGCCACGCGCCTCGAGCACCCAGTCGTCGGGTGCCCCGGCGGTCGTCGCGTCGAGGTAGGCGCGCACCGCGAGCGCCGCACGAGCCCGTGCCGTGGCGCTCGGTCCCTCGAGCGAGCTCCGGCGCGTGGCCGACGCCGCCGCCGGGTCGTCTCCGGCGCCGCCGGACCTGCCCCCGGACGCCGCGCGCGCCCTGCCCAGCCCGAGCCGCCGCAGCGGGTCCGCGCGCAGACCGCCGATCCACCGGGTGGGCGGCCAGCCGGTGGCGGCGCGGGCGCGCCGCACGGACGACCGCCGCGTCGCGTCGACCACCACAGGGGCCCCGGCGGCGTCCTCGAGCGCGTCGACCAGGCGGGTGCGGGCCTGCTGCGGGACGCCTTGCCGGGCGCCGTCCCCGCACGCGGCGGCGACGGCGCCGGCACTGGCCCGGACGTCCGCGAGCACCCGCTCGGTGGCCGATCGCCGCCGGCGCGCGGCCTCGGCGAGCAGGCCGCGGAGCTCGTCCACGCCCTGGCCGGTGGCGGCGCTGACGCCGAGGACGCGGGCGTCGGTCAGGCCGTCCGCGACGACGATCCGCCGCAGGTCCGCGAGCAACGTCCGCACCTCGTCGGCCCGGAGCCGGTCGACCTGGTTGAGCACGAGCACCACGACGGCGTCGTGGCCCGCGAGGGGGCGCAGGTACCGCACGTGCAGCACCGCGTCCGCGTACTTCTGCGGGTCCACGACCCACAGCAGCAGGTCCACGCGGTCGTAGAGGCGCTCGGCGATCGCGCGGTGCTCGACGACCACCGAGTCGTGGTCCGGCAGGTCGAGCAGGACGAGGCCCGTGGCGGCCGCGAGCGGTGACGTCGCGGCGTCGGTGACCACGCGGTCGTCGACGTCGAGCCAGTCGAGCAGGTCGTGCGGGCCGGGCGCGACGGCGGCCGACGTCGCCGCGGACCGACCCGTGGCCCGGCGACCGAGCAGTCGGCCGCCGCGCCGGGCCGACGGCACGACCGGCGTGGCAGCGCCGTCCGGGACCACGAGCCCGAGCGGCCGACCGGTCGTGGGCCGCAGGACGCCGGGCCGCGCCACCTCGGTGCCCGCCAGCGCGTTGACCAGCGACGACTTGCCCGCCCCGGTCGGCCCGGCGAGCGCCACGACGGTGTGGTCGCCGGACAGGCCCAGCCGACGCCGGCCGCGCTCGACGACGGCGTCGCCCCGCTCGAGCACCGCGGCGGGGAGCCACGACCGCCCGAGCCGGAGCGCCTCGTCGAGCGCCTCGACCCGGCCGAGCGCGCCCGGCGCTGCCGCGGCGGCGGTGATCGCGTTCACCTGCGCCGCCCGAGGCGCCACCACCGGCGGCGTTCGTCGGGCGTGCGGACCGGCCGCGCCCCGACGGCGGGCCCGGGGCCCGCGACCCCCGCGCCCACGAGCCCCGCGCCCACGAGCCCCGCGCCGCGCAGCCCTCCGGACGCCGGCACGAGCGGACGCTCCGCGACGTCCCGCGGCGCGGCGGCGGCCGCCCTCGCGGCGGTCTCGACGAGCGCGGCCCGCGAGCGCAGCGCGCCGCCGTCGTGCACCTGCGCCGCGAGCGGGTCGAGGAGCGCGAGGAACCGCGCCGCCTCCGCGTCGAGCACGCCGCCGACGCGCTGGTCGAGCCGCTCGTGCGCCGTCCGCGTCAGGCGCCGCACGGCGTCGTCCCCGAACACCGCCTCGAGGAGCCGCTGCGCGAGCAGCACCGTGCCGCCGACGATGCCGAGCTCGGCTCCGGTCAGGCCGCCGGTCGACGCGAACACCGCGACCATGAGCGTCGCGCCGAGCCCGTTGACGCCGAGCGACAGCGCGCGGGCGGTCGCTCGGCGCCCCGCGCCCTCCTCGCGGACCAGCTCGAGCACGTCGCCCTGCCAGCCGCGCACGGCCGCGTCGACCCGCTCGCGCAGGTCCCCCGACGCGCGCGACAGGGTCAGCCCGTCGAGCAGCGCGCGCCCCGCGGGGTCGTGGTACCAGTCCGCGTGGGCTCGCGCCGAGGCGTCCTGCGCCGCGTCGAGCACGACCGCCTCGAGCCCGTGCCCGACCGCCTCCGCGAGCGCCGGCTGGGCCGCGCGCCGCCCGCGCACCGCCGCGGTCAGCCGGTCGCGGAGCCGCGACACGCCGCTCTCGATCGCGCGCACCCACTCGCCGGTGCCCACCACGTCCTGCCAGCGGGCCAGCACCTCGCCGCGGAGCATCGACCCGTCGGACGTCCGCTCCGCGACGAGCTCGCGCGCCGCTCCGTAGGCCGCGAGCACGGCCGCGCGCAGCCGGTCGGCGGCCGTGCGCTGCTCGTCCGCGGCGTCCGCGAGGGTGCGCGCGGCGCCGGCCGCCTCGAGCGTCGACCCGTCGCGGGTCGCGGCGAGGGCGGCCTCGCGGGTCGGCGCGTCCACGGCGAGCGCGGTGGCCCAGTCGGCGACCGCGGCGACGGCGTGCGCGGGCAGCAGCCCGTCGTCGTCCGGCCGCGACTCGCGCACCACGAGCACGGGCGTGCCGGCGAGCCCGCGCTCCTCGAGCATCGTCGTCAGGTGCGCGCGCACCGGGGCCGCCTCGACGTCGTCGACCCGGTCCAGCACGAGGGCCAGGTGCGTCCGCCGGCGCGCGGCGTCGGCCAGGAGCTCCCACGGCACCGCGTCGGCGTACCGCGCGGCGGTCGTGACGAACAGCCAGGCGTCCGCCGCGCCGAGCAGCTGGACCGCGAGCTCGCGGTTCTCGTCCTCGACCGAGTCGATGTCCGGCGCGTCGACCAGCGCGAGCCCGGGCGGGACCACGGAGGACGCCACGAGCCGGAGCCCGCGGCCGCCCGCGGCGCCCGCACCCGTCAGGCGCGGCAGGCCGGGCAGCACGCGGTCGCCTGCGAACTGGTCGGCGTCGGCCGGGTGGTGCACCAGCACGGGCCAGCGGGTCGTCGGCCGCAGCACGCCGGCGGCGCTCACCTCCGCGCCCACGAGCGCGCTCACCAGCGTCGACTTGCCGGCGCCGGTCGAGCCGCCGACGACCACCAGCGTCGGCGCGTCCGGGTGCCGCAGGCGCGGCAGCAGGTGGTCGTCGAGCCGGTCCAGCAGGCGTCGGCGCTCGTCGCGCGCGGCGCGTGCGGACGCCACCTCGAACGGCAGCGCGACCTCGTCGACCGCGTCGCGCAGGCGCGTCACCGCGTCGACGAGCGCCGCGACCTCGCTGTCCGTCACGCCACGCTCCCCGCCGGCGACGCTCGGGGGCGCGCCGCCTTGGGGGCCAAGGATGCCTCGCGGCGGTGGTCGCCGCGCGGCGGCGCGAGAGCGACGTCGTGCAGCGCCGCGGCCGACCGGTGCGGCGGACCCGACCGACGCGGGCCCGCCGCGACGCCGGTCAGGCCTGCGGGCGGCGCTCCGTCGCGAGCAGCGTCTCGAGCCGCGCGCGGTACTCGGCCTCGTCGATCTCGCCGCGTGCGAACCGGTCGGCGAGCACGGACGTCGCCGAGCCGTGCGCAGCGGAGCCGCCCCACGGGCCGCACGGGCCTCCCGGGCCGTAGCCGGCCGCGGCCCACCGGCGGCGGCGCGACGTGGCGAACGCGACGATCGCGACCACGACGGCGATCCAGAACAGCGGGATCAGCAGGAACCACGGGCCGGGCCACCAGCCGCCGTACACGACGGTCGGGTGGGCCAGCGCGGTGGCGAGGGTGGACGTCATGAGGAGCCTCCGGTGGTGTCGCGCGGCCGCACCTCGACCGCACCTCCACGCTCCCCCGGCGCACCGGTCGCCGTCGTCGTCCGGGCGGACCCTCCCCGACGCTCCGGACGGAGCAGCGGGCCTCAGTCGACCCACCCGGGCCGGACGAGCCCCGACTCGTACGCCGCGACCACGAGCTGCGCGCGGTCGCGCGCGCCGAGCTTGGCCGACGCGCGCAGCACGTGCGTCTTGACCGTGAGCGGCGAGAGGAACAGCCGCTCGCCGATCTCCTCGTTCGACAGGCCCTCGCCGACGAGCACCACGACCTCGCGCTCGCGCGCCGTCAGGTCGCCGAGGCCCGGCAGCGGCGGCGCGTCGCGGGTGGCGCGCGCGACGCGCTCCAGCAGCCGGCGCGTCACGGTCGGCGAGAGCAGCGCCTCCCCGGCGGCCGCGACCCGCACGGCGCGCAGCAGCTCCGCAGGCTCGGTGTCCTTGACGAGGAAGCCGCTCGCACCGTTGCGGATGGCCTCACCGACGTACTCGTCGAGCTCGAACGTCGTCACGACGACCACGTGGACGCCCGCCGCCCGCGGGTCGGCGACGATGCGGCGCGTGGCCTCGAGACCGTCGAGCCCGGGCATGCGGATGTCCATCAGGACCACGTCCGGGAGCAGGTCGAGCGTCCGCACGACGGCCTCCAGACCCGTCGCCGCCTCGCCGACCACGGTCAGGTCGGGCTCGGCGTCGACGAGCGCGCGCAGACCGGCTCGGATCAGCTGCTGGTCGTCGGCGAGCAGCACGCGGATCACGACGCGCCTCGCGGGAGCTCCACGACGACCGCCCACCCGGTACCGCGGGCACCCGCCCCGACCGTGCCGCCGAGCGCCTCGACGCGCTCGCGCATGCCGCGCAGGCCGAAGCCTTCGGGCCGCCCGTCGGGCTGTCCGGGCGAGAGCACGTCGGACCCGCTCCCGCGTCCCGACGACGAGGCCCGCCCGGCGCCCACCCCGCCGGAGGCGGCCGCCCGACCGCCGTCGTCGACCACCTCGAGCCGCACCACGCCCGCGTCGGCCACCAGCCGCGCGTCCACCCGCGGGCGCTCCCCCGCGTGGCGGCGCACGTTCGTCAGCGCCTCCTGCAGCGCGCGGACCAGCACGGACGCGCGATCGTCGTCGAGTCCCGCGAGCACGGCCCGGTCCAGCCGGTCGTCCACGACGAGGCCACCGGTGCGCGCGGCGTCGAGCAGCCCGGGCACGAGATCGACGGCCGCCGTGACCGCGGGTTCGCGCGGCGGCGCCTCGCCGTCGGCGCGCAGGATCCCGAGCACCTCGCGCACCTCGTCGAGCGCGCCCACGCTCGTCGCGCGGATGTTCCGCAGCGCCTCGCGCGCCTGCTCGGGCTCGCGGTCCATGAGGTGCAGGCCGACGCCCGCCTGCACGCTGATCGCGGACAGCGAGTGCGCCAGCACGTCGTGCAGGTCGCGCGCGATGCGCAGCCGCTCGGCCGTCGCCGCTGCCTCCTCGCGCGACACCCGCACCGCCTGCACCGCCCGCATGCGCTCACCGCGACCGCGCGCGCCCTCGCCGAGCAGGCCCGCGGCGAGCAGCGCGGTCGTCCACACCACGAGCGACGTCGGCCGCGCGGTCGGGTCCGCCAGCCCGCGCGCCACCACGGCGGCGACCCCCAGCCCGGCGACGGTCCACGACACGACCCGGCGGCGGCTCGCGCCGAGCACGACGACCACCACGACGAGCGGCAGTACGACCGGCCCGAACGCGTAGCCCAGCAGCAGGTACGCGCCGACACCGGCCCCGGCCACGACGCTCGCGACCGCGGCAGCGCGGCCACCGAGCCCGAGCGCCGGGAGGCACGCGGGCGCGACGAGGAGCAGCAGGTAGCCGAGCGCGTCGAGCGCGCGAGGCGGGTGGGAGAAGTGGTTCGCGACCGACGAGCCGGCCAGCACGACGAGCGCGAGGGCCGTCGCCGGGACCGTCAGCGCGGCGGTCCGCAGGCGCCGTCGCCGGTCCGGGTCGAGGTCGCCGCGCGACCAGGGCGGCCCCCACGGACCGCCGCGCGCCCCGGGCGGACCCCACGCGTGCGCGTCGTCGGGTCGCGGGTACGGCATGCGGCCACGCTAGCCGCCGGTGTGTCGCGCCGGCGTCGTCCGTCGGGAGCACGCGACCGCTCCGGGCGGAGCACCCGCGGGACCGCCCGGCGTGCCGGGGCGCCCGCAGTCCGGTGTGGTCTGCGGGCGCACCGGACGCGACGTCGGCGGTCGCGGGCAGCTCAGCGACGAGGCAGGACGACGACCTTCGTCGTGGTCGACGACCCGGCGACGGTCGAGCTGCCGGAGTACTTCACGGTCAGCTTGTAGGTCTTCGCCTTCCACGACCTGGGGAGGTGGATCGTCGCCTTGCCGGCCTTGACGCTCGCCTTGCCGACGACCACGGAGCCCTTGTAGACGCGGACGGTGCCCGTCGCCTTGAGGTCGGAGCGCACCTTCGCGACGACGGTCGCCCCCGTGCCGGCCCGCACCTTGGCCGCCGAGGCACGCACCGTGGACGCGTCCTTGATCAGCACGCTGGTCGAGGCGGCCGAGGCGCGGAACGCGGGCGTGCCGAGGTACCGCGCGGTGAACGAGTGCCGGCCCGCTGCCATGCCGCTCGGCGTCGTGAAGGCGGCCCTGCCGCCGGCCACCGTGGCGGCGCCGATCCGCTTGCCGTCCATCAGCACGTCGACCTGACCGGAGACCGCGGCGCCGTTCGGCGCGGTGACCGAGATCGCGACCTTCGCCCTGGCGTGCTCGGCGACGGCCGGCACCGCGACCTTCGTGGTCGTCCCCACCTGGGGGTTGGCCCGGTACGAGACCAGCACCTGGGCGCCGGTCGACGACTGGCTCACGACGCGGATCGTGACGGCGCCGCTCATCAGAGTGAGCGCGTCGCCCGGCCGGCCCGCCGCGTGGTAGGTCCCGTCGTTCGCCGGGAAGGCCGCCGTGAACAGGTCGCCGAGCGCGGGGAGCGACACGGTGACGCCGCGGCGGTACGACACGTCGGCGAGGTCGTCGAACCACGCCGCGGAGACGAGGCCGGTCGCGTCCGCGGCGTAGAAGGTGTGGGTGTCGCCCGCCGCACCCGAGCGGTAGTCGAGGTAGAACGCCGGAGCGCCGTCCGAACCCTGCACCACGAGCGTGCTGACGCCGCTCGAGGTCAGGGGCGTCAACGAGTACAGGGCGGGAGCGGAGTTCCAGCGCGCGACCCGCTCGCGAGCGGCCTCGCCGGGAAGCCCGAGCTGGGCGCGCCACGCACCGTCGAGGGCTCCGGGCTCGTAGTCCGAGACCTGCAGCGCCTGGGGCCCGAAGAGGCCGAAGTACTCGTACGTCGCGACGTCGGTCGCGGTCTGCAGCGCCAGGTCGGCGTGGCCGAGGCCGAAGTGGTGGCCGAGCTCGTGCGCGAGGATGCCCCACTCGTCGCCGACCACCTGGATGTAGCCCCCGGTGGTCAGGTCGTCACCGACGTTCGCGATGCCGGCGTAGTCGTAGCTGGCCTCGCAGCCGAGCGGGCTGAACACCGCGAGGTGCGTGCCCGGCGCCGTGAAGTCGACGCCCGGGTACTCCACGGCGGCGAGCGCCCAGAGGTCCTCGTAGTCGCGGCTGCAGCTGCCGTCGAGCGGCAGGTCGACCGCGGCGGCGACCGTGAAGGACGCGATCCCGCCCTTCGCCTCGCGCTGCCAGTAGCCCGCCGCCGTCGACGCGATCTGGGTCGCCTGGGTCGTCGACAGCGAGCCCGTGGTCGACGAGTCCTGGATCGCGGCGACGTACAGCTCCTCGGTGACCGGTGCCAGCGACCGCGCGACCGTCGCCGCGCTCGAGGGCGCGAGCGTCGACGCCGCACGCAGGCCGGTCCCGGCCAGGAGCCGGCGGACCGAGGGCCGCGCCGCGGCGTCCGGCCGGGCGGCCGTCGTGGTCGGCACGATCCGGCCGTCGTCGGTGACGACGACGCGCTCCTCCCGGCTCGATGGCGCGGGTCCGTCGAAGTCGTCGATCGCGACGGTCATCGCGGTCCCGTCGGGCGCCGTGCCCGTCCCGGTCGAGGCGGCGGCCGGCAGTGCGGCGGCGAGCAGGGCCGCGGTGGCGGCGACGGCCGTCAGGGGTGCTTTCCACGAGGTCACGCGGCAAGTGAAGAGGACGGGTGCGACACGTCGCCCCGATCGCCCACCCACGCGGCGGGGACATCGGGGACGAGCAGGACGAATCCCGCCCGCGAACCGCCCGTACGCGGAGGTTTCCGGCACCCGAACTTCACCCGGTCAGGCGACCCCCGTCCGCACCGCGCCGTCGTCGAGCGCGTCGGGCCCGGCGTCGCTCGTGTGGTAGGTCCCCGGGAAGGAGACGGGCGCCCCGGGCGCCACCGTGAACGCCACGTCGTGGTGGTGCGCCGTCACCGGGCCGCCGCTGCGCACGGAGTACGTCACCTCGTCGGGCCGGATGTCGACGTCGAGCACCGAGCCGCGGATCGTGAGCGGGAAGCGCAGCCGGCGCGCACGCGTCGGCAGCATCGGCGCGAACCGCGTGCCCCGCCACCGGTAGCCCGCGAAGCCCTGCACCACGGCCATCCACGTGCCGCCCGCGGACGCGACGTGCACGCCGTCGTGCAGGTTCCCGGCGCGGTCCGCGATGTCGATCGCCGCGGCGTCGACCAGGTACTCCTCGCCGCTGCGGTACTTGCCCACGTCGATCGCCGCGATCGCCTGGATGCACTCCGACAGCGACGAGTCCCCCGTGGTCAGGGGGTCGTAGTACTCGAAGATCCTGCGCCGCTCCTCAGCCGTGAACCGCTCGGGCAGGAGCACGGTCGCGAGGACGACGTCGGCCTGCTTGATCACCTGGTGCCGGTAGATGACGAGCGGGTGGAAGTGCAGCAGCAACGGGTACTTGTCCGCCGGCGTCCCCGCGAAGTCCCACGGCGGCTGGTCGAGGAACCCGTCGTCCTGCATGTGCACGCCGGCCCGCTCGTCGTAGGGCACGTGCATCTGCTCGGCGGCGCGGCGCCACGCGGCCTCCTCGCCGTCGCGCAGGTCGACGCGTGCGACGAGCCGCGCGTAGTCGTCCGGGAACTCGTCCCGCAGGCGCACGACGGCGTCGGCCGCGATGCGCAGGTTCTCGGCCGCCATGAGGTTCGTGAACAGGTTGTTGTCGACGACCGTCGAGTACTCGTCCGGCCCGGTGACCCGGTTGATCACGAACCTCCCGTCGTGCCGGTCGGAGAAGAAGCCGAGCGCCGCCCACATCCGCGCGGTCTCGACGAGCAGCTCCGCGCCGTGGCGGACCAGGAGGTCGGTGTCGCCCGTGACCTCGACGTACTGGTGCAACGCGTACGCCACGTCGGCGTCGATGTGGTACTGCGCCGTTCCCGCGGCGTAGTACGCCGACGCCTCGTGGCCGTTGATCGTGCGCCACGGGAACAGGGCGCCCGCGCACCCGACCTCGGCGGCGCGGCGCCGGGCGGCGGGCAGCATCCGGATGCGGTGCATCAGCAGGCTGCGCGCGACGTCGGGCGAGGTGTGGATGAGGAACGGGAGGAGGTACGCCTCGGTGTCCCAGAAGTAGTGGCCCTCGTAGCCCGTGCCCGTCAGCCCCTTGGACGGCACGCCGTGCCCCTCGCTGCGCAGCGACGCCTGCATCAGCGTGAACTGGTTGAGGTGCGCTGCCTGCTGCGCCATCGGCGAGCCGTCCCACACGATCTCGCTGCGGGCCCAGAACTCCGCGACCGCGCGCTCGTGGGCGGCGACGACCTCGACGTGCCCGTCCCGGCGCGCACGGAACAGCGTGAGCTGCGCCCGGTCCGCGAGCGCCGGGCCGTCCTCGGAGCCGTAGTGGTACGCGAGCCACTTGGTGAAGCCGACCGGGACGCCGACCTCGAGGTCCGCCTCGAGCACGACGTGCGCACCGGCCCCGTCGACGCGCGTGACGAGGTGGGCCAGCCCGCCGTCGAGGTCGTGGTCCATGCCGGCCGCGACCGTGAGGCCGCTGCTCGGCGTCCGGTAGGCGCGGACGACGCGTGCGCCGTCCCGCCGCTCGTGCACGAGGTCGAGCGCGCCGTCGACCGGGCGGGTCCGGCGCGGGTCGAACGACACCTCCGGGGCCGGGTCGTCCAGCGGCGTGACGAGCTCGGACGACAGCACGACGTGCGCGGGCGCGTCGAGCGCGGTGATCTCGTACCGCAGGCAGGCCAGGTGGCGCTGGACGAGCGACACCAGCCGCTGCGTGCGGACCAGGAAGCGCCGGCCGTCGCGCAGCTGGTACTCGACCGTGCGCTCGACGACGCCGCGGCGCATGTCGAGCGCGCGCTCGAACGTGCGCACCTCGGTTCGCGCGCACGTCACGGGGTCGTCGTCCACGAGCAGCCGCACGGTCGTGCCGTCGGGCACGGGCAGGATGGTCTGGCCGACGCTCGCGAAGCCGTGCGCGCGCTCCGGGTACACGATCGGCCAGGTCTCGTGGAAGCCGTTGAGCAGCGTCGCGGGGGCCGAGACGGGCTCGCCCTCCTCGAACGCCCCGCGGATGCCGAGGTAGCCGTTCGAGAGCGCGAAGAGGGTCTCCGTCTGCGGCACGAAGTCGGGGTTGTACGCCCGCTCGACGATGCGCCAGCGGTCCGGCGGGTAGTCGCCCGACGACGAGAGGATGCGCCGCGCGGCCTCGACGAGGCGGCGGCTCGGCGGCCCGGCGCGGTGGACGTCCTCCTCCGGGTCGGAGACGAGCTCCGCGAGGTCGGCGACCACCAGGTCGGCGCCGCGCGCGGCGAGCTCGTCCGCGTGGTCGTCGCGGTCGACGCCGATGACGAGCCCGAAGCCGCCCGCGTGCCCCGCCTCGACGCCGGCGATCGCGTCCTCGACCACGACCGTCCGCGTGGGGTCGACACCGAGGCGGCGCGCACCCTCGAGGAACCCGTCCGGCGCGGGCTTGCCGGGCAGTCCGAGCTCGAGGATCGTCTCGCCGTCGACGCGCGCGTCGAACAGGTTCGCGATGCCCGCGTACTCCAGCACCGTCGCGCAGTTGCGGCTGCTCGACACCACCGCCGTCCGCAGCCCGGCCTCGCGCAGCTCGCGCACCCACGCGACCGAGCCGGGGAACGCCTCCACGCCGTTGCGCTCGAGCTCGTCCTCCACGAGCAGCTGCTTGCGGTTGCCGAGCCCCCAGCACGAGACCTCCTCGGGCGGCGCGTCCGGCGCCCCGGGCGGCAGCACGATGCCCCGCGACGCGAGGAACGACCGCACGCCCTCCTCGCGCGCCTTGCCGTCGACGTACGCGGCGTAGTCGCTGCGGTCGTCGAAGTGCGGCGAGGTCGTGCCGTGGTCCGCGTCCCACTGCTGGAGGAACTCGTCGAACATCCGCTTCCACGCCGCCGCGTGCACCGTGCGCGTCGTCGTCAGCACGCCGTCGAGGTCGAAGAGCACCGCGTCGTAGTCCTGGACGGAGACAGGTGACGGCATGACGACCTCCCGCGCAGAGTCGCCCGTCCCCCATGACGCGCGCCGGTCCCCCGCGACCTCGATCGTCGCGAGGCGGGCGAGCGGGCGTCATCACCCGGTCCGGGTGCTCGACGGCCCCGCCGCGGCGCCGGCGCCTAGGCGCGCTCGCGCTCGTCCGCTCTCGGACCGGGCTGCCTCGACCCGGCCTCGCCGGACCCCGGCGCGCGACCGTCGGGCGTCGACCCGACCGCGTCCCGCGCGGCCCGCGCCGTCCCGTCCTCGTCGGACGCGGAAGCGTCCGACGCGGGCGCGGTCGCCTGCCCGTCGACCGTCGGCAGCTCGACGGTGAACGTCGAGCCGCCGGGCGACGACGTCACGCCGGCCGTGCCCCGATGCGACTCCGCGACCTGCTGGACGATCGCGAGCCCGAGGCCCGAGCCCGGCTTCGAGCGTGCCGCCGGCGAGCGGTAGAACCGCTCGAACACGTGCGGCAGGTCCGCGTCGGGGATGCCGGGCCCTGCGTCCTCGACGTCGAGCCGCCCGTCGCGCAGCCGCACGGTGACGGGAGCGCCCGGCGGGCTCCACGCGATCGCGTTCGCGACGAGGTTCGACACCAGCCGCTGGAGCGCCTCCGGCTCGCCGCGCACCACGGTCGGCGCGAGGTCCAGCACCACGGGATGCCGGTCGGTCCGGTCCCCCTGCCGCGCCACGACCGACGCGACGACCTCGTCGAGCCGCACGTCCTGGGGTGCCTGCGGCGTCCGGCCGTACCGCGCGAGCGAGACGAGGTCGGCGACGAGCTCGGTGAGCTCGGTGACCTGACGCCGGGCTTGAGCCACGAGCTCGGGCGCCTCGGGGTCGTCGAGGGCCGGCGGCTCGGCGAGCAGGTCGAGGTTGGTCCGCAGGACGGTCAGCGGCGTGCGCAGCTCGTGCGACGCGTCGGCCACGAGCTGGCGCTGCGCCGTCACCGACACCTCGAGGCTCGCGAGCATCGCGTTGACGGTGGCCGTCAGGCGGCCGACCTCGTCCGCCTCGGTGACGGGGATGCGCCGCCCGAGGTCGCCCGTCGCGGTGATCTGCTCGGCGGTGGCCTGCAGGCGGGCGACGGGAGCGAGCGCGCGACGCGCGACGGCGCGCCCGAGCAGGCCCGCGATGAGCGCGGCCACGACGACCAGCAGACCGAGGCGCAGCGCGAGCTCCCGCTCGGCGCGCGCGCCGGCCGACGCGGGCCACACCGCGACCACCATGCCGCCGCTCGCGCCGAAGGGGGTCAGGTGCACCCGGTAGCGCGCGCCGTCCACCGTCCGCCAGTCGGGTGCGACCGCCTGCCCGCCGCGCACCGCCTCGACGTCCTGCGCGGTCAGCCGGCCCGCGATCGTGCTCGTGCCCGCGTCGGCGGCCGCCGCAGCCGACGGCAGCAGCTCGAGCGTGACGTCCCCGACCGTGAGCGGCTTGTCGAGCGCGATCGCCGCGTCCGGGCCGTCGCTCCGGCTCTTGACGGCGCGCGCCACCTGGTCGGACTGCGCCGCGGCCGCGACGAGGCTGGCGTCTGCCCGCGGCACCGCGGCCCGGGCGTCGGCGACGAGGAGCGCGGCCGACACGGCGAGCGTGCTGGCCGCCGCCGTCACCGCGGACAGCACGCCGAGCCGCGAGCGGAGGTTCACCGCGCCTCCCGGAGCACGTACCCCATGCCGCGGACCGTGTGCAGCAGCCGCGGCTCGCCCGCGGCCTCGAGCTTGCCGCGCAGGCTGCTGAGGTGCACCCACAGCGTCTGCCGCCCGGTGTAGCCGTCGTAGCCCCAGACGAGCTCCACCACCTGGTCGCCCGCGAGCACGCGACCCGGCCGGCGCAGGAACAGCTCGAGCAGCGCGTACTCGGTGCGGGTCAGCGCGATCTCCCGCGCCCCGCGCGTGACCGTGGCAGAGGCGGTGTCCATCCGCAGGTCGGCGAGCTCGAGGACGTCGTCCTGGCCGCCGTGCCGGCGCAGCAGCGCGCGCACGCGGGCGCGGAGCTCGTCGAGCGCGAACGGCTTCACCAGGTAGTCGTCCGCCCCGGCGTCGAGCCCGGCGACGCGGTCCTCGACGAGGTCACGCGCGGTCAGCATGAGGATCGGCGTCCGGTCGCGGGACGCGCGCAGGCGCCGGCAGACCTCGAGCCCGTCCATCCGGGGCATCAGCACGTCGAGCACGAGCAGGTCCGGCCGCGCTTGCATCTGCGCGAGCGCGGCCGCACCGTCCGGCGCCTCCAGCACGCGGTGACCGTCTCGGGTCAGCGCGTGCCGGAGCGACGCCGCGACTCCCGGGTCGTCCTCCGCGACGAGGATCAGCACGGGCTCATTCTCCGACCGCCGCGCGGCCGCGGAGGCATCACCCGGCGGATCACCCCTCCGACTTGATCGTGTTGATCGCGCCGACGAGATCCGACGTGCTGACGCCGAGCTGGTCGGCGACTGCCGCGAACTCGGCGCTGCGCGGGTCCAGCCCGTCGCCGTGCTCCGACGCCCGCAGCCCCGCGGCCGCCGTGCTCGCCGCGTCCTGGGACACGCCGAGCGACTGCGCGAGCTGGCGGATCGTCGACGGCAGGGTCAAGGCGTCGACGTCCTGGGCCGACGCCGCGTCCGTCTTGACGGTGGCCGCCTGGTGCGGCGGGCGGTCCGGCGTCTTCTGCGCCGTGGCGGCGGCCTGCTGCCCGCCGGCCGACGCCGACGCGTCCGTCGCGGCGGACAGCGCCACCGCGGAGACGAGGGCGACGGCCGCGGCCGCCGACGTGACGAGCACCCGCTTCTTCGTGATCTGCATCGCTGCTCCCGGGTCCTGGCGCGGGGCTCTCCCCGACGCTCGGCACGAGTGCACCGGACCCACCTCAGCCGGCCCTCCACCCCACCTCAGGACTTCCTCAAGATGTCAGCCGAGCACGTGCGGGTCGCCCGCGAACGGCTGCAGCGCCGCCGGCGCCGGGAACGGGAGCACGTGCACCACCTGCTCCGCCCCCACGGCGCCGAGATCGTCGCGCTTCACGACGACGCGGTCGTCGGGCCGCACCTCGACGATCCGGACCCGCTCGACCGAGCCGTCGTCGAGCCGTAGCTGCCACAGGTCCGACAGCCAGCGCAGGCCGCGCGCGTCGAGCGCCTCCTCGGCGGTCGGCCAGTCGACCGCGTCGGTCAGCTCGCGGCCGAGCAGGTCGACCGCGACGTAGTCGTCGCCCTCGGCGCGAAGCCAGCCCAGCAGCTCGCGGTCGCCTGTCCGGCGGTGCTCGTAGCGTTCCGTCACTCGCCCCAGGCTAGGGCGCCGGAACCCGACGGCCCGGGCCGGGGGCCGGGGTCAGTGCCGCCGCACGCGCTCGCGCCGTGCCACGCGCCACACATCGGGCAGGTCCCGGACCGCGCCCTGCGCCCGCGCCCGCTCGAGGCCGACGAGGAGCCCGTACGTGAACCCGTTCTCCCCGTCGAGGTGCGCGCGCATGCCCATGTCGCGGAACACACCGTGCAGCACCACCGCGTCGTGGTGCGCGCCCAGCAGGTCCTGGAGCGCCTCGAATGCGGACGCGTACGCGCTCGCCGCGTCTCCGAGCGCGGGTGCGCACGCCTCGCCGGCGTACCGCGCCGCCTTCGCGGCCTTGCGCAGCTCGTGGATCGCCGTGGCGAGGTCCGGGTCGGTCGCGTCAGGCCCCGCGTTCTCCGGCTCGGCGGGGTCGGCCGTCCAGAGATCCTCGTCGCCCTCGAGCCAGGGCTCCTCGAGCGCCGCGACCCGCTCGTCCACCACCCGGTGGGCCCGCCGCGCGCGGCGCCACGTCGACCGGCACGCCCGGCGCGCGATCGTGGCCGCCGACCGCTCGGCACGCTCGGTGAACGGCGGCGCGTCCGCGAGCGCCCGCAGCCCGTCCACCAGCTCTCCGTAACGCGCGTGGTCCATGAGCTGCACCACCGCCGCGCGAGCGAGGTGGTAGCCGGCGTCGAGCTCCGCGGTGACGCGCGCGTGCACCGGCCCGACGACGAGCTCGGGCGCGAGGCCGTCGAGCACGGCCCGGACGCGGTCGCGCTGGACCTCGCGGTCGCGTGCCCCGCCGAGCACGCCGCCCCACCACCGCAGCTCGGCGCGCAGCGGGTCGGTGGCGGTGCGGTCGAGCACGCCGCGAAAGGTGCGGAGCGCCGAGCGGAGCCGCCGCGTCGCGACGCGCGCCTTGTGCACCGCGTCGGGCTCGTCCGCGCGGATCAGCGGGTCGGCGGCGAGCAGGTCGTCCACGACCGCCCGCAGGTACGCACCGACGAGGTCCGCGCCCGTGCGCGGGTCGGCCTGCGTCATGCGGGTTCCCTCGAGGGCACGAGCACATCGTCTCCGCGCACGGACCGCCTCGCGCGCGGAGACGGGCAGAACGCCGGGCGCGACCGGTCCCCGCGACCGACCGCGCCCGGCGGGAGCCCGGGCCGCCTCACCGCAGCGGGTGGCGACGGCGGACGCTCGCGGCTCAGGCTCCTCGGCCGCGGCCAGCCGTTCGACGGACCAACGGCCCAGGTCAGCGCGCCCGCAGCCGGATCTCCGGCTGCGTCGTCCCGCGCTTCGGGCTGGTCTCGACGAGCCCACCGCGCGAGGCCACGAAGTCGCTGAACGAGCCGAACCCGAGCGGCTTCTCGCTGAACGCCGGGTCCATCCGCAGCATCTGGTTCTTCACCTCGCCGAACGACAGCCAGACGTCGTCGGGCTTGCGGTCGTGGATCAGCCGCATCGCGCGCACGAGCAGCTGGGACGCGGCACGCTGTGCGGCCTTCCCCGCCGTGGGGCGCGCCGCGCTCCTCCCGTCCGGCGCGCCCGCGTCGGGTCCGGCACCGGCCTCCGGTCCGGGCGTCCCGCTCGCGGGCGCCTCGCCACCGCCTGGCGCCGCAGTGTCGTCCGCGTCGTCGCCGTCGTCCGCGTCGTCCGCCTCGTCGGCGAGCTCGGGCACGTCGACGAGCTCGCCGTAGTCGGCGTACTCGTCGCACGCCGCCATCAGCGCGCGGCTCGTCGACCCCGCGACGCCGATCCCGACCACGTACCGCCCCAGCCGGCGAGCGCGCTGCGCGAGCGCGATGTAGTCCGAGTCGCCCGCGACGACCACGACGTGCGTGAGGTCCGGCAGGCGGAAGAGGTCCTCGACCACGTCGACCGAGAGCCGGATGTCGGCGCCGTTCTTGACCCCCGCCGTCACCGGGAACAGCTGCGTGAGGTCGACCGCGCGGTCGACGAGCTGGCCGCGGTACGCGGCGTTGGCCGGCAGCGACCAGTCCGCGTAGGCGCGGCTGACGACGACCGACCCGAAGGACGACGCGTAGTCGAGCAGGGCGCCGACGTCGACGCGCGCCTCGGCGAGCTTGCGCCCGACGGGGTCGGCGGCGTCGTCCATGGCGTGGTGCCGCGCCCCGTCGCGCTGCCACTCGCCGCGGCGGAACGTCTGGTCGTACCGGGAGATGACGATGTTGTCGAAGTCGATGTAGACGGCCACGCGGGCATCGGGCTCGGGCATGCGTCCCATCCTCGCCGCGCGACGGCCGACGCACCCGTCGACCCACCGATCGCCGGCCGCCGGGCGCGGCATCAGGACGCGGGGCCCCGCTCGGCCGTCGCGAGCACGCGGGCGATCAGCGACGCGAGGGTCGCGCGCTCGTCGTCGCTGAGGTCGGCGAGCACGGCAGCCTCGCGGCCGGCGTGGCCGGGGAGCACCGCGTCGACCAGCGCGCGGCCCTCGTCCGAGAGCGAGACGAGGACGCCACGCCGGTCGCGCTCGAGCGTGCGCCGCTCGACGAGCCCCGCGGCGCCGAGCCGGTCGAGCCGCTTGGTGAGCGTCGCCCCCGGGCTCGACGTCACCGTCGCGACCTCGTGCGCGCGCAGCGGGCGGTCCGCGCGCCGCAACGCCGCGAGGACCTCGAACTCGCCGGTCGTGAGCCCGTCGCGCGCGAGCGCGTCGTCGTGCTCGCGCGCCATCAGGGCCGCGAGCCGGAGCACGCGCGCGACGACGGCCATGCCGGACGTGTCGACGTCGGGCCGTCGCTCCCGCCACTGCGCCCGCGCGCGCTCGACTGCGTCCACCGTCACAGCCTAGTCGTTCCAGATTGATTTACCAGTGAAGTAATCTGGAACCGATGACGACGACCCTCGCTCCCCTGGCGTCGGCGGCGCGTTCCGCGGCCCGGGACGTGCTCGACCCCGCCCACCTGCGCGCTGCGCTGCGCACCCAGCCCGCCGACTCGACCCTCGCCGCCGCGGTGCGGTGCGCGGTCGCCGTCGCGCTCGCGCTCGCCGCCTGCACGCTGACCGGCCACCGCGGCGTCGCCGGCTTCGCGGCCCTCGCGGCTCTCGCGTCGCTCTACGGGCGGTGGGAGCCGTACCGCCGGCGTGCCGGGATGCTCGCCGTGGTCGCGGGCTGCCTCGTCGGGGCCGTCGCGGTGAGCTCGCTCGTCGCGGCGTGGGGGGCGCCCGCCGTCGGGACGGTCGCGCTCGCCGCGGCCGTCGCGGCCGGGACGGCGGCGCTGTGCACCGCGCTGCGGAGCGGACCGCCCGGCGCGACGATCGTCGTCTTCTGCGTCGGCGCCGGGCTGAGCGGCGAGCCCACCCTGGCCGACATCGGCGCTCGCGTGGCCGCCGCAGCGGTCGGCGCCGCGCTCGCGTGGGTGGTGTGCTGCGCGGGATGGCTGCTGCACCCGGCGGGCCCGGCGCGGGTCGCCGTCCGCCGGGCGGCCGGCGCGGTCGACGTCGCGCTCGCGACCGGCTCGGCCGCGTCGCGCCGGCACGCGACGGCCCTCGTCGAGCGAGCGCGCGACGTGCTCGCCGACGACGCCACCCACGCGCGCGGCCGCACCGCGACCGAGCCGTTGCGTCGGCACGCCGCCGTGATCGCCGCACGGCTCGGGCCGGCGCCGGCCCCCCTCCCGCCGCGCCGCACGCTCACGCGGACCCTTCGCGAGGGCCTCCCCGCGCTCGACCGCCGGCCGCTGCTGCGCCTGTTCGTCGCCGGGCTCGCGGCGGGCGGGGTGGCGCATGCGTCCGGCTCGTCGCACAGCGCGTGGGCCGTGATGGGCGCGACCGCGACGCTGACCGTCGCCTCGACCGGCCAGGCCGTGGTCCGCGGTGCACAGCGGGCCGCGGGCACGGTGGCGGGCGCGCTCGTGGCGTGGCCGCTGCTCGAGGCGCACCTGCCCTTCGCAGCCGTGGCGGCGCTCGTCGTCGCGCTCCAGCTCGTCACTGAGGTGGTCGTCATGCGGCACTACGGCCTGGCGATGCTGACGATCACGCCGATGGCGCTGCTGATGGTGTCGCTCGCCGGGACGGGCGACCCGACGGCGCTGACGGTCGACCGTGTGCTGTGCACGCTCCTGGGCGCGGTGGTGGCGCTGGTCGCGCTCGTCGTCGTGCCCGACCGCCAGGCGCGCGCGGCGGCCTGACGCGCCGCGCGGCGACGCCCGTCAGCGCGACGCGGGCTCGCAGCGTGCGTCGTCGCGGCCGTGCTCGGCGTCGCCCGCGGGCACCGGCTCGGGTCGCGGCTGCGGGACGACAGCCTCGACGACCGCCGACCCCTCGGCGGGCCCCTCGACCACCAGCGGCTCGTCGACCGCGCCACCCGTCACGGCCTCCTCGGGGCGCACGGCGTCGAACGACCGCTTCGCCCGCAGGTACGCCGGCACGAGCAGCACGACGGCACCGAGCCACGCCAGCGGGTTGCCCCACACCACACCCGCGTAGCCGAAGATCGCGCCGAGCACGAGCGACGCACCGACGCGCATCACGAGCTCGACCGCGCCCGTCATGGTCGGCACGAACGTGTGGCCGAGCCCCTGCAGCGCCCCGCGCAGCACGAACAGCACGCCGAGCGCGGTGTAGAGCGAGCCGTTGACCGCGAGCAGGTTCGCCGCCATGTGGACGACGCCCTCCTGCCCGGAGCCGACGAACAGCCGGATGATCGGCGCACCCGACGTGACGAGCACGACGCCGAGCAGCACCGAGCCCGCCACCGCGATGACGGTGCCCTGGCGGACGCCGACGCGGATGCGGTCCGGCCGGCCCGCGCCATGGTTCTGGGCGACGAACGTCGACACCGCCAGGCCGAGCGACGCGAGCAGCGCGACCGCGAGCCCGTCGACGCGGGTCGCCGTCGTGTAGGCCGCGACCTCGTCGGCGCCGAGCTCGTTGAGCCGCAGCTGCACCGCGAGCGTGCCGATGGCGATGATCGACGCCTGGAAGCCCATCGGCAGGCCGATCCGCAGGTGGCCCGCGAGCTCGGCGGTCGCCGCCCGGAAGTCGGCGCGGCCCACGAGCAGCACGGGCACCCGCCGCCGGATGTACGCGAGGCACAGCACGACCGAGATCGCCTGCGAGGTCACCGTCGCGAGCGCCGCGCCGCCGACCCCGAGGCCCGCGTACCGCACGAGCACCACGACGAGCGCGGCGTTGAGCGCGCAGCAGATCGTCAGGAAGACGAGCGGCGTGCGCGAGTCGCCGATGGCCCGGACCGCGGCGGCCAGGTAGTTGTAGAACATCGTGGCCACGGCGCCGGCGAAGCTCACGGTGGCGAAGGTCGTCGCCTGACCCATCAGCTCGGGCGGGGTGCGGAGCAGCTCGAGCGCCGGGCGCGTCAGCCCGAGCGCGAGCGCGGTCAGCACGACGCTCGCGAGCGCGGTGAGCATCGTGCCCGCCGCGACCGAGCGCCGCACCGCCGCGTGGTCCCCGGCGCCGAACGCCTGCGCGGTCGGGATCGCGAAGCCCGTGGTCATGCCCCACGCGAACCCGATGAGCAGGAACAGCAGGCTGCCCGTCGCGCCGACGGCCGCGAGCGCGTCCACGCCGAGCGTGCGGCCGACGATCATCGCGTCGGTGACCTGGTAGAGCTGCTGGACGACGTTGCCGATCAGCAGGGGGACGGCGAACACGAGCATCACGCGCCAGGGACGACCGGCGGTGAGGACCTTGGGCATGCGGGCAGCGCTCCGGGAGGAGGACGAACGAGGGGTGGTGCACTGCGGAGCGGCGGCGACGCCGGGGCGCGGGGCTGACGCGAATCGTATCGTTACGATCCGCGCGGGGCGCCACTGATTTCGGTGTGCCGACCGACACGATCGGGCAGGTGGCGACCGGCGCGGCACGCGGTCCCGGCGCGTGAGCCGAGCAGTCAGCGCTCCGCTGTGGGCGACCGCACCGCCCGACGCCAGCGCTCGGGCGTCACGCCGTGCGCCGCGCGGAAGCGCCGGCCGAGGTACGCCGGGTCCCGGTAGCCCACCCGGGTCGCGATCGCCGAGAGCGGCAGGTCGGTGTCCACCAGCAGGCGGCGCGCCTCGGCCATGCGCCGCTCGGTCAGCCACTCGAGCACCGTCCGCCCGGTGCGCCGGCGCACCACGGTCGTCAGGTGCCCCGCGGTGTAGCCGAGCTCGCGTGCCAGGTCGGCCGTCCCCACGGGGGTCGCATAGCGCTCCTCCACGAGGTCGAGCACGCGCGCGACGAAGGGGTCGCCGGGCCGTCCAGGGCGGCCGCCCGCGGGCTCCGGAGCCGCGAGCCGCGCGGACGCCACGAGCAGCCGCGTCACGACGGCGGCGACCGCGTCTGGCGCACCGGGTGCCGCGAGGTCGAGCTCCGCGTCGAGGTCGCGCAGCCATCCCGTCCACGCGGCCCGCTCGTCGGGCGGCACCAGGTACCGACCGACGCCGTCCGCCGGGAACGCCGCGAGCAGCGGGTCGGCGGTCCACGCCGCCGCCGGCGTCCGGCGGACCGCGACGTCCGACCGGAACGCCACCGTCCACAGCGCGCCCACCACGGGGTTGAGGCTGCCCACGCCGATCACGTGGCCCGGCGGCACCGCGACGACCTCGCCGGTCCGCAGCGTGACGACGCCGTCGTCGAGCGCGACGTCACCGCCACCGCGTTCGACGTACACCAGAGCGTGGAAGTCGTGCGCGTGCCGGTGGTCGCCGGGCAGGACGGGACCCGCGCCCAGGCTGTCGTCGAGGTGGATCAGGTCGACGGGCGGGCGCCGCTGTCGCTCGTCGTACGCGAACACCGGCGTGCCGTCCGGCCGCACCGTGCGGACGCGGACGTGGCGGCGCAGCGCGTCCGCCGACGCGGTCGGCGCGTGCTCCGGAGCCGACGGATGTCTCATGGCCCCCCACTGCTGTCCGGTCCGCGCCGATCGGCGTGGCGCACGCTGGCCAGGCCGGGCACCCGGTCTACCACCCGCCGACGCACCGCGAGAAGGAGCCACCATGAGCACGACCGACGCAGCCGTCCGCGTCCTCGACGATCCCGCGGCGGGCGAGCGGCCGTTCGTCCCCGGCACGGGCAACCCGCACCTGATGTGGACGTACGACCTGATGACGCGGCTCGCGCGGGTCGGGCGGGTCCACGAGCAGCTGCTCGAGGTCGCCGGCGTGGGAACCCGGCAGCGGGTGCTCGAGGTGGGGTGCGGCACGGGGAACCTCGCGCTGCGCGCCGCCCGCCGCGGGGCGATCGTCACGGGGCTCGACCCGGACCGCGGCGCGCTGGAGAAGGCCGCCGCCAAGGCGCGCCGCGCGGGCCTGCCGCTGACGCTCGTCCGCGGCTACGCCGACCACCTGCCCGCGGAGGACGGCTCGCTCGACCACGTGGTCAGCGCCTTCGCGCTCCACCACGTGCCGACCGAGCAGAAGGCCGCGCTCGCCGCCGAGCTGGCGCGCGTCCTGGCGCCCGGCGGCCGCGTCACGATCGCCGACCTCCAGCCGCGCGCCGACGGCCGGTCGCACCGCGGCGCGGACCGCGCGTTCCTCGCGGACAACGCCGACCACGGCATCGAGCGGCTGCTGCGCTCCGCCGGGCTCGTCGACGTCGCGGAGGTGGCCGTGACGACGACGATGCGTCAGCCCGTGGTCCACGTGCGGGCCATCAGGCCCTGACCGGCCCCGGCGTCAGCCGGCCACCCGCCGCAGACCCGCGAGCCAGGCGTCGGCCTCGCGCGGGCCGGCGAGCCGCACGACGCGCGGGTCGCTCGCCGCGAGCGCGGCGTAGGTCTCCCGGTAGTGGGGGTGCTGCGTCCACGACCACAGCACCACGTTCTGGTCGGGGTCGCGCCGCAGCAGGTTGCGCAGCCGCTCCCGGTTGCCGTGCCAGAGCTCCTGCCGGGTCACGCCCCGACGCAGCGTCCGCACGAGCACGCGCCGCATGACGAGCCGGCGCGGGTAGTCGAGCCACACGACGAGGTCCGCGTCGTCGAGCATGCCCTGCCGGTCGCGGTTCCAGTTCCCGTCGGCGACCCAGCCGGCCGCGCCGGCCGTCGAGAGCCGCTCGCGCAGGATGGCGCGCGCCTCGTCCCGGTCGCGCTTCGTCCAGCCCTCGCTCCAGAACACCTCGTCCAGCTCGACGTGCAGCACGCCGAGGCGGTCGGCGGCCGCGCGCGCGAGCGTCGTCTTGCCGGAGCCGGTGTTGCCGACGACACGGATGCGGCGGGGCGGGTCGGCGGGCACCGGGCCATCCAACCGCAGCCAGCGGCCGGTGGGGGCCGGGCCGCCCGACGGGGACGGCCCGGCGACGGGTCGGGGTGGCGGGATTCGAACCCACGACCTTCCGCTCCCAAAGCGGACGCGCTACCAACCTGCGCCACACCCCGTCGCCCGGCTCTCGACCGGGCGAGGCCAAGCGTAGGTGCTCGGCGGCCCCTCGCCGCGCCGTCGCGCGGCCGGGGCGCCGACCCGGGCCGTCCCGCTCCGTGGGGAACCTTTGCGCGGCTCCGGCAGTTGACGCTACGGTCGGCCAGTCTGCGGCCCTGATCTGGGGCCCTGCCTCTCGAGGAGAACGATGAGCGTGCGCGTGTGCACCCCGTTCTCCGCCGCGTGCGCCTGCACGCCCTGTTGTCGCTGTCTCTAGAGCGCTGGCCGTCCCCCGCCGTCGGTACGTCCCGACCTGGGCCGTGACCCGCGGCTGCGTCAGCGCTCGCCCCACCGCACCACCCACCGGGCACGTCGTCGTGCGCCGTGTCACGGTGGCCGACCCACTCCCACCCGTCCCCCACGCCGGAGCCCCCGGCGGCTTCTTCGAAGAGGAACCATGGCCCGCATCTACGACGACGCGACCGCGCTGATCGGCAACACCCCGCTGGTCCGCATCAACAAGATCACCGACGGCGCGCCCGCGACGATCGTCGGCAAGCTCGAGTTCTACAACCCGGCCAACTCGGTCAAGGACCGCATCGGCGTCGCGATCATCGACGCGGCCGAGGCGTCGGGCGACCTCCAGCCGGGCGGCACGATCGTCGAGGCCACGTCGGGCAACACCGGCATCGCGCTCGCGTTCGTCGGCGCGGCGCGCGGCTACAACGTCGTGCTGACGATGCCCGAGACGATGTCGAAGGAGCGCCGCGCGCTCCTCCGGGCCTACGGCGCCGAGCTGATCCTCACGCCGGGTTCCGAGGGCATGAAGGGTGCGGTCAACCGCGCCAACGAGATCGCCAACGAGCGTCCGGGCGCCGTCCTGGCCCGCCAGTTCGCCAACGCCGCCAACCCCGAGATCCACCGCCGCACCACGGCCGAGGAGGTCTGGGCCGACACGGACGGCAAGGTCGACATCTTCGTCGCGGGCATCGGCACGGGCGGCACCATCACGGGCGTCGGCCAGGTGCTCAAGCAGCGCAACCCCGACATCAAGATCGTGGGCGTCGAGCCCGCCGAGTCGCCGATCCTCAACGGAGGCACCCCCGGCCCGCACAAGATCCAGGGCCTCGGCGCGAACTTCGTGCCGGAGATCCTCGACACGTCGATCTACGACGAGATCATCGACGTGGACGCCGAGACGGCCGTGACGTACGCGCGCCGCGCCGCCAAGGAGGAGGGCCTGCTCGTCGGCATCTCGTCCGGCGCCGCGCTCTACGCCGCGATCCAGCTCGCGAAGCGCCCCGAGAACGAGGGCAAGCTCATCGTCGCGGTGATCCCGTCGTTCGGTGAGCGGTACCTGTCGACGATCCTCTACGCCGACCTGCTCGACTGAGCCCCGCCGGTGGCCCGGGCTCGCCCGGCCCGTCCCCGCCCGGCCCGGGCCACCGGAACCGTCCCCGTCCGTCCCCCCACGACAAGGACCCCCATGTCGCCGCTGCTCGCCGCGCTCCGCGAGGACCTCGAGGCCGCGCGCCACCGCGACCCCGCCGCACGCTCCCTGTTCGAGGTCGCCATCGCGTACCCCGGCGTGCACGCCGTGTGGGGCTACCGGATCGCGCACGCCATGTGGCGCGAGCCCGCGCTGCGGCTCCCCGCGCGCCTGCTCTCGCAGGTGGTGCGCGCCGTCACGGGCATCGAGATCCACCCCGGCGCGCGCATCGGCCGGCGGCTCTTCATCGACCACGGCATGGGCGTCGTCGTCGGCGAGACGGCCGAGGTGGGCGACGACGTGCTGCTCTTCCACGGCTCGACGCTCGGCGGCAAGTCCATGCGCCACGGCAAGCGGCACCCGACGCTGGGCGACCGCGTGGTGATCGGCGCCGGCGCCAAGGTGCTCGGCCCCGTGTGGATCGGCGACGACGCGCAGGTCGGCGCGAACGCCGTGGTCATCCACGACGTGCCGAACGGCGCCATCGCCGTCGGCGTGCCGGCGCAGATCCGCGTCCGCACCGAGGCCGCGCCCTTCGACGTCGAGGTCGACGACCCCGCCATCTTCATCTGACCCCTCCCCGGCCCGCCGCGGCACGACGCGGCACGACGTCGCATCCTGCGCGGGCAACGGTGCGAGGGCAACGGCGCGCGACCCGGCCGACGCGGCGCACCAGCGCCTGCACCCCGATCACGCGACGACGCGGCGCACCAGCGCCTGCACACCGATCGCGCAACGGCACGGCGAACGCGCAACGGCACGGCGCGATCGCGCCCTCCCTCGCGCGATCTCGCCGACCGGCCCGATCGGCCGTCCGGGCCGGCCCCAGCGTGACGCCCCCTCGCGTGACGCCCCCTCGCGCGCCGGTCACGCCCACGGGTACACGGGTCGAAGTTGTTCTAGTTTCACTCAAACAACTAGGCTGGCGGCATGCTCGTCGTCCTCGACCCTTCCTCGCCCGAGCCGCTGTTCGCGCAGATCGGCGCGCAGGTCCGGGCGATGGTCTCGCGCGGCGAGCTCCGGCCCGGCGAGCGGCTCCCGTCCGCACGCGACCTCGCGACCTCGCTCGACGTCAACCTGCACACCGTGCTGCGCGCGTACCAGGACCTGCGCGACGACGGGCTGATCGAGCTCCGCCGCGGCCGCGGGGCGGTCGTCACGGCGCACCCGGTCGACCACGCGGCGCTCCACGCGGCGATCACATCCGTCGTCGCCACGGCGCGCGACCTCGGCGTGCCGCCCGCCACCACTCTCGCCCTCGTCAAGGAGGCCCTGCGATGACCGCACGCCCGCCCGTCCCGCACCGGCTCTCGTCGACGGTGCTCGCACTGCTGGTCCCCCTGGCCGTGCTGCTCGTCGCCGGGCTCGCGATCGCGTCGTTCGCCGACGAGCTGCCCGACCGCGTCGCCACGCACTGGGACTCCACGGGCCCGAACGGCACCGGGACGCTCGCGGGCTTCCTCGCGGTCGCGCTCGGCGTGCCGGCGGTGGTCGCGGTCGGCTGCTGGCTCCTCGCGGTGCTCGCCGGCCGGAGCTCGGGCACGCGGCGCATCAGCGTGGGCTTCGCCGTCGGCTTTGCGATCGCGTTCGCCGTGATGGCGGTCGGCGCGCTCGCGGTGCAGCGGGGCATCGAGGACGGGCTCGACGCGCCGGGCATCGACGGCGTCGTGGTGGCGGGGATCCTCGCGGGTGTGGTGCTCGGTGTCGCCGTCGCGCTGCTCGCACCGCGCGACGCGCCGCAGCCGACCGCGGAGCGCGTGCCCGCGGACGCGCCGCGCCTCGACCTCGCGCCCGGTGCGCGCGCCGCGTGGACGCGCACGGTCTCGAGCCGGTCGACCGCCGTCGTGGTGGGGGTCGTCTGCGTGGTGCTCGTGCTCCTCGCGGTCGTCCTGCACACACCGCTGACGCTCGTCGTCGCGGTGGTCCTCGCCGCCATGCTCGGCACGATGTTCGTGTTCCACGTCAGCGTCGACGAGCGCGGCCTCACGGTCCGCTCCGCGCTGGGCTGGCCGCGGCTCGTGATCCCGCTCGACGAGGTCGAGCAGGCGCGCGTCGTGCACGTCCGTCCGGTCCCCGAGTTCGGCGGCTGGGGCTACCGCCTCGGCCGCGGGGGGCGGACGGGCATCGTGCTGCGCACCGGACCCGGCGTCGAGGTGGAGCGCACCGGCGGCCGCACGTACGTCGTGACGGTCGACGACGCGGAGCGGGCGGTCGCGCTGCTCAACACGCTCGCGGACCGGCACCGCGTGGGGTGACGGCGCATACCCACCGGTAGCGTGACGCCCCGCGGGGCGAGGGCGCCCCGCGGACAGGGAGCGACGATGCGGCTGGGCTACCACACGGGCTACTGGTCGGCCGGTCCGCCGCCGGGTGCCCAGGACGCGGTGCTCGCGGCCGACGCGCTCGGGTTCGACTCGGTCTGGACGGCCGAGGCGTACGGCTCGGACGCGTTCACCCCGCTCGCGTGGTGGGGCGCGCGCACGTCCCGCGTGCGGCTCGGCACGGCGATCGCCCAGCTCTCGGCCCGCACGCCGACCGCCGCGGCGATGGCGGCACTCACCCTCGACCACCTCTCGGGCGGTCGGTTCGTGCTGGGTCTCGGCGCCTCCGGACCGCAGGTCGTCGAGGGCTGGTACGGCCAGCCGTTCCCGCGGCCGCTGGCCCGCACCCGCGAGTACGTCGCGATCGTCCGGCAGGTGCTCGCGCGGGAGGCCCCGGTGACGTTCGACGGCGAGTTCTACCGGCTGCCGCTGCGGCCTGACGAGGGCGCGGGCCTCGGCAAGGCGCTCCGCTCGACCGTGCACCCGCTGCGCGCCGACCTGCCGATCCACCTCGCGGCGGAGGGCCCGCGCAACGTCGCCCTCACGGCCGAGATCGCCGACGGCTGGCTGCCGCTGTTCTACAGCCCGCGCATGGACGACCAGTACCGCGAGCTGCTCGCGGAGGGCTTCGCGCGGCGCGCGGCGGCCCTGCGCGCACCCGACGCGTTCGAGGTCGTCGCGACGGTCCCCGTGGTGCTCGGCGCGTCCGTCGAGGCCGCGGCCGACGCGGTGCGCCCGTTCGTCGCGCTCTACGCCGGTGGCATGGGCGCCAAGGGCGCCAACTTCCACCGCGCGGTGCTCGACCGCCTCGGCTACGGCGACGCGTGCGCCGAGATCCAGGCGCACTACCTGGCAGGCGACCGGGCGCGCGCCACGGCGGCGGTGCCGCTCGAGCTGGTGCGCGACGTCGCGCTCGTCGGGACGCCCGACGACGTGCGCGCCCAGCTGCCCGCGTGGCGGTCGACGGCGATCACGACGCTGCTCGTGCAGGCCGACCCGCGCACACTGCCGACGATCGCGCAGGTGCTCGCGGACTGATGGACGACGACTACGCCGAGGCCGTGCTGGACCTCGTCGCGCGCATCCCGCCGGGCCGCGCGATGACGTACGGCACGATCGCGGAGGTCGTCTCGGACGGGTTCGTCGCGGCCGGTGGCGCGGCCCGCGGGGGCCCGCGTCAGGTCGGCCAGGTGATGAGCCGCGCGGGCGGCGGCGTGCCGTGGTGGCGCGTCGTCAACGCCTCGGGAGCGCCGCCGCCGCGGCACGAGCTGAGGGCCCTGGCCGAGCTGCGCGCCGAGGGCACGCCGCTGACGAACGACGGACGCCGCGTCGCGCTGCGCCGCGCGATCTGGTTCCCCGACGAGGACTGAGCCGCACCTCCGCGTGCAATCACGTGGCCGCGTGTCGGTGCCGGTCGGCACGATGGGCGCATGTCAACGCTGCCCGAGGGCTATCGCATCTCGCCCGTCACCGCCGACGACCTGCCCCGGTTCCGGCACGTCCTGGAGCTCGGCTTCGGGTTCACCGGCGACCCCGACACCGTCGCGACGATCCCGTTCTCGATCGCCTACGACCGCGCCGTCGCCGTCGAGCGCCCCGACGGCGAGTACGCCGCGATCCACGGCTCGTACGAGTTCACGATGCCCGTGCCGGGCGGCGCGGTGCCGTGCTCGGGCCTGACGTGGGTGTCGACCCGTCCCGACGAGCGCCGCCGCGGCCTGCTGAACGCGATGATCGACGCGCACTTCGAGCGCTCGCTCGGCCGCGGGGAGCCGGTCTCGGCCCTCTACGCCGCCGAGCCCGCCATCTACGGGCGGTTCGGGTACGGCTCGGCCGCCGACGACGTCCGCCTGACGCTCCCCCGCCGGGCGGCGCTCCGCGACGTCCCCGGCTCGGCGGCGCTCACCGTGCGGCTGGACACGATCGACGCCGCGCGCCATGACGACCTCGTCCACTCGCTGCACGCCGCGGCGAGCGCGCACCGGCCCGGCGCGGTCACCCGCTCGACGCCCGAGCTGCGCGCGCGGTTCCTCGCGGACCCGCCGGCGTGGCGCAACGGGGCCGAGGCCCAGCGCCTGCTGAGCGTCCACACCGCCGAGGGCGAGCCCCGCGGGTACGCCCTCTTCCGCCGCAAGGAGGACTGGGGGCCGGCCGGCCCGCAGAACAAGGTGACGGTCGAGGAGGTCGCCGCGCTCGACGCCGCCGCCGCGCACCGCCTCTGGGGCGCCCTGCTCGACCTGGACCTCACCGGGACGGTCGAGTCGCCGATGCTCCCGGTCGACGACCCGCTGCTCCAGCTGCTCGTCGAGCCCCGCCGCGCGACCCCGCGACTCACCGACAACGTCTGGGTGCGGCTGCTCGACCTGCCGGCGGCGCTCGAGGCCCGGCGCTACTCGGCGCCGGTCGACGTGGTCCTCGACGTCACCGACGCGCGCCTGCCGTCGAACGCGGGGCGCTGGCGCCTGACCACGCGCGACCACGACGCGACGACGGGCTGGGCCGCGAGCGTGAGCCGCACCGACGACGACGCCGACGTGGCGCTCGACGTGCGCGAGCTCGGTGCGGCGTACCTCGGCGGCCGCTCGCTCGAGGCGTACGCCCGGGCCGGGCTCCTCGAGGAGCGGACTCCCGGTGCGGTGGCGCAGACGGCCGCCGCGTTCGGGTGGGCCGTCGCGCCGGGCTGCAGCTGGGTGTTCTGATGTCCGGCCACGCGCGGCGGCACCGGCTGCCCGAGCCGCACCGCGCGTGGCGGGGACGTCAGCGGTGGGCGCCCTCGTACTCCGCGAGCAGGTGGATGCGGCGCTCGTGGCGCGGGTCCTGGCTGAACGGCTCGGCGACGAACGCGTCGACGAGCTCGAGCGCCTCGTCCACCGAGTGCTGCCGCGCGCCGATGGCCACGACGTTCGCGTCGTTGTGCTGGCGCGCCAGCTGCGCCGTGACGAGGTTCCAGGCGAGCGCTGCGCGCACGCCGACCACCTTGTTCGCGGCGATCTGCTCACCGTTCCCCGAGCCGCCGATCACGACGCCGAGCGAGCCGGGGTCGGCGACGACGGCCTCGCCCGCGTGGAAGCAGAACGGCGGGTAGTCGTCCTGCGCGTCGTACGTGTCGGCGCCGTGGTCGACGACGTCGTGCCCGGCCGCGCGCAGGTGCTCGACGAGGGCGGCCTTGAGCTCGAACCCGGCGTGGTCGGAGGCGACGTGGATGCGCATGGGCCCATCCTGCCGCAGCGCGCAGGGGCGGGCAGCGCGCGTCCACGCGGACCGGGCGGGGCGGCGACGCGGACCAGGCACCGCGTCCACGCGGAACGAGCGGCACGTCCGCACGCCTCGTCGGCCTGCGGCGGCGCCGCGCCGGGCCTAGCGTCGCCGTGTGCGCGAGCTCCCCGTCCCGGACGTGCCCACCGGCTGGCGGCGCGCCTGGTTCCGGCTGCCGATCGCGCTGTACCGCGCGCACCTCGGCTGGGTCCTGGGCCGCCGCTTCGTGCTCGTCGAGCACCGCGGACGAGTCACGGGCGCGGTGCGGAGCGTCGTCATCGAGGTCGTCGGGCGCGAGGACGGAGCGCTGCTCGTCGCGTCGGGGTTCGGCACGCGCAGCGACTGGTACCGCAACCTGCGCGCGGACCCGCGTGCCCGCGTCACCACCGGCCTGCGCACGTGGGCGGTCCGCGCGGTGCCCCTCACCACGGACGAGGGCGCGGCCACGATGGACCGCTATGCGCGCCGGCACCCGGTCGCCGCGCGCGGGCTGTGCCGGTACCTCGGCTTCGCCGTCGACAGCCGCGACGAGTTCGCGCTCGTCGGGAGGCACATCCCGTTCCTGCGGCTCGTGCCGGCGGGCGTCCCGGCCGGTGTCCCCGCGCCCGAGACCGCGCCGCCGCGCTGACCGGGCCGCGCCTGTCGGCACCTCTGCCTAGGCTGGCCCGCATGACACGCAGCGGCATCGACACCTCCGCCCTCGACCCCGACGTCCGCCCCCAGGACGACCTCTTCGCCCACGTGAACGGCCGGTGGATCGCCGAGCACGTGATCCCCGCCGACCGCGCCATGGACGGCTCGTTCCGCCAGCTCCACGACGAGGCGGAGGAGCACGTCCGCGTCATCATCGAGGAGGCGGGCGCGCACGCCGGCGACGCCGGCGGCGTCGAGGCCCAGATCGGCGCGCTCTACGCGAGCTTCATGGACACCGACGCCGTCGAGGCCGCGGGCACGGCCCCGCTCCGCGCGGACCTCGCGCTCGTCGAGGCAGCGACGTCGCAGGCCGAGCTCACCGGCGCCCTGGGCGCGCTGCAGCGCACGGGCGCCGGCGGCGCGGTGGGCCTCTACGTCGACAACGACGCCAAGGACCCCGAGCGCTACGTGGTGCACCTCTACCAGGGCGGTCTCGGCCTGCCGGACGAGTCGTACTACCGCGACGAGCAGTACGCGGCCGTCCTGGCGGCGTACCGCCCGCACGTCGCACGCATCCTGGCCCTCGGCGCCGGCGTGGCCCCGGCGGACGCCGACGCGGCGGCCGAGCGCGTCGTCGGGCTCGAGACCAAGCTGGCGTCGCACCACTGGGACGTCGTCAAGGACCGCGACGCCGACCTGACCTACAACGCGCTGACGCTGGACGAGCTCGCGCAGCGCGCGCCGCAGTTCGACTGGCGCGCGTGGGCGTCGGCGCTCGGTGCGCCGCAGGGCTCGCTGGACCAGCTCGTGGTGCGCGAGCCGTCGTTCGCGGAGGGTTTCGCGCAGCTCTGGGCGTCCGAGCCGCTCGAGGACTGGAAGGCGTGGCTCACGTTCCACGTCGTGTCCGACCGCGCGCCGTACCTGAACGACGAGCTCGTCGAGGCCAACTTCGACTTCTACGGCCGCACCCTCACGGGCGCGCAGGAGCTGCGGGACCGCTGGAAGCGCGGCGTCGCGCTGGTGCAGGGCGTGCTCGGCGAGGCCGTCGGCAAGGTGTACGTGGAGCGGCACTTCCCGCCGAGCCACAAGGAGCGGATGGAGCAGCTCGTCGCGAACCTCGTCGAGGCCTACCGGCAGTCCATCGCGCGGCTCGACTGGATGGGCGAGGAGACCTGCGCCAAGGCGCTGACGAAGCTCGAGAAGTTCACGCCGAAGATCGGCTACCCGGCCAAGTGGCGGGACTACTCCGCGCTCACGGTGTCCGCCGACGACCTCGTCGGGAACGTGCGCCGCGCGTCGGCGTTCGAGCAGGACCGCGAGCTGAACAAGATCGGCAAGCCCATCGACCGCGACGAGTGGTTCATGACGCCGCAGACGGTGAACGCCTACTACAACCCCGGCATGAACGAGATCGTCTTCCCGGCGGCCATCCTGCAGCCGCCGTTCTTCGACGCCGACGCCGACGACGCCGTGAACTACGGCGGCATCGGTGCGGTGATCGGCCACGAGATCGGCCACGGCTTCGACGACCAGGGCAGCAAGTACGACGGCGACGGCCGGCTGGAGGACTGGTGGACGGCCGACGACCGCGCGGAGTTCGAGAAGCGCACCAAGGCGCTCATCGACCAGTACTCGCAGTTCTCGCCGGCGCAGCTCGACGGGTCGCACAAGGTCAACGGCGGCCTGACGATCGGCGAGAACATCGGCGACCTCGGCGGCCTGTCGATCGCACTCGAGGCGTACCGGATCGCGCTCGGCACGTCTCTCGAGGAGGCACCCGTGGTCGACGGGCTGACGGGTGCGCAGCGCGTGTTCCTCGGTTGGGCGCAGGTGTGGCAGACCAAGGGGCGTGACGAGGAGATGATCCGCCGGCTCGCGACGGACCCGCACTCGCCCACCGAGTTCCGCTGCAACGGCGTCGTGCGCAACGTCGACGAGTTCTACGCGGCGTTCGACGTGCAGCCCGGCGACGCGCTGTACCTCGACCCGGCGGAGCGCGTCAGCATCTGGTGAGACCGGTCGCGGGCGGGAGCCGGGCAACTGGCGCCCGCCCGCGCGGCCCTCTGCTGCCGCGAAACGCGGACGTAACAGGGAGGGGCGGCTCGTTACGCGGCCGAAACGGGCGCGTGAGCCGGTCGAAACCGCCGCGGGCCACGCTCGGTCCGGCCGATCGGCCGCCCTGCGTCGTCTCCCCCGGAGGACCGGATGCCCGCCCAGCTCAGCGCCGCCGACACCGCGTGGCTCCTGGTCAGCACCGCGCTCGTGCTGCTGATGGTGCCGGGCCTCGCGCTGTTCTACGGCGGCATGGTGCGCGCCAAGAGCGTGCTCAACATGCTGATGATGAGCTTCGGGTGCCTGGCCGCCGTGACGGTGGTGTGGGTGCTCTACGGCTACTCGCTCGCGTTCGCACCCGACGCGGCGTTCGGCCTGATCGGCGGCCTGCAGCACGTGGGACTCGCGGGCATCGGCCCGCACACGCTGTTCCACACCGTCCCCGCCTCGGCGTACGTCGCGTTCCAGCTGATGTTCGCCGTCGTCACCGCGGCGCTGCTCAGCGGGGCGATCGCCGACCGGGCGCGGTTCGCCGGCTGGATCTGGTTCGTGGTCGCGTGGACCACGCTCGTGTACCTCCCGATCGCGCACTGGGTGTTCGCGCCCGACGGCTGGATCGCGACCCACCTGCACCTGCTCGACTTCGCGGGCGGCACGGTCGTCGAGATCAACTCGGGTGCGTCCGGCCTCGCGCTGGCGCTCGTGCTCGGGCCTCGGCTCGGCTTCCGCAGCGACCCGATGCGCCCGCACAGCCTGCCGCTCGTCGTGCTCGGCGCCGGCCTGCTGTGGTTCGGCTGGTTCGGGTTCAACGCCGGCTCCGCGCTCGCAGCCGACGGCTCGGCCGCGACGGCCCTGCTGAACACGCAGATCGCGGGCGCCACCGCGGTCGGCGGCTGGCTGTTCGTCGAGCGGCGGCGCGACGGCAAGGCGACGACGCTGGGGGCCGCGTCCGGCGCGGTCGCGGGTCTGGTCGCGATCACTCCGGCGTGCGGCGCGGTGAACCCGATCGGCGCGCTGCTGATCGGGCTCACGGCGGGCCTCGCGTGCTCGTACGCGGTGGGCCTGAAGTACCGCCTCGGGTACGACGACTCCCTCGACGTCGCGGGGGTCCACGGCGTGGGTGGCGTCACCGGCATGCTGCTGATCGGCGTGCTCGCCACCGCGACGGTGACCGGGCACGCGCGCGGGCTCCTGTTCGGCGGCGGTGTCGGGCTGCTCGTCCGTCAGGCGGTCGCCGTCGTCGTGATCGCGGCGTACGCGTTCGGCGCGACATGGCTGATCGCGAGGACCGTGCAGCGGACCGTCGGGTTCCGCGCGCACGAGGACCACGAGCGGACCGGCCTCGACCTCGCCGTGCACGGCGAGACGGCGTACGAGCTGGCCGCCACGCACCTCGGGCACCGCGCGGTGCCCCTGGGGGCGACGCACCCGTCCCGGCCGGCCGACGTGGTGGAGCGGGAGCGGGCCTGACGCGGCTGCTCCCGGCCCGTCTGCACGACGCGCGCCGCGCGGAGCGAGCGCCCCGCGGGGACCGGTGGCCGCAGCGCGCAACGAGCGGCCCAGCGGGTTTGGATGCGCCCGGTGTGGACCGCACCCGTCAGGGCAGCATGTCCCACGACGCGCGTGCGAGCCGGAAGCCCGTGCCGCCGCCGTCGGTGCACGTCACGCCGTCGGTCGCGCTCGTGCACGTGTAGTCCCCGACGGACCTCGTCGAGCCGTACTGGAGCACGGGCGTCTCGGGAGACGCGACGGACGGCTTCTTCCCCTCGACGCACGCCCACGCCGCGCCCTGCGTCCCGAGGGTGATCACATGGCCGGTCGTGCCCGAGCAGCCCTCGACCTTCGGCTTCTTGTACGCGATGCTCGCGATCGAGCACGTCACGCCGTCGACCGTCATCGCGCAGCCGATGTTGCCGCTGGGCAGCGCGAACGCCGTGTCCGCGGTCGGCGCGGCCGTCGGCGTCGGCGCCTGCGCGACCGCACTCACGTCGCCCGTGGGCCCCGCGGCCGGCCGGCCGTCGTTCGTCAGGTACGCGACGGCGGCGACGAGCAGCGCGATGACGAGGACGAGGTCGAGCAGGCCGAGCGCTCGGATCGTGCGGGGCGTGACCATGCGGCTCCTGCTGTCGGCGGCGGGACGCGGAACAGGATCACACGGGACGAACCGGGCAGCCCAACCCTGCAGGTCAGGAGCCGGTTCGAGCCGCCCGACGCGCCTGTCAGAACGACGGGCCGGCGGTCCGCGAGCGCTTCAGCTCGTAGAACCCCGGCACGCGCGTCATGAGCACGAGCCCGTCGAACAGGTCGAGCGCCGCCTGCCCCGTGGGTGCGGGCGTCACGACGGGTCCGAAGTAGCCGACGCCGTCGACCGCGACGACCGGCGTGCCGACGTCGTCACCGACGAGTGCGATCGCCTCGGCGTGCGACGCACGCAGCAGGCCGTCGACCTCGTCCGTCTCCCCCACCGTGGCGAGGTCCGCGGGCAGGCCGACCTCCTCGAGCGCCTCGGCGACGATCGCCGCGGTGTCGCTGCGGCGTCCGGGGTGACGGCGCGTGCCCATCGCGTCGTACAGCGGCTTGATCACCTTGTCGCCGTGGTCGCGCGCCGCGGCGACTATCACGCGCACGGGCGCCCACGACTCGTCCATGAGCCGCCGGTAGCTCTCCGGGAGGTCACGGCCCTCGTTGAGGACGGAGAGGCTCATGACGTGCCACCGCACCTCGACGTCACGGCGCTCGGCCACCTCGTCGATCCAGCGCGACGTCATCCACGCCCACGGGCACGCGGGGTCGAACCAGAAGTCGACGGTCGGTCGGGGCGCGGTCGAGGTGGTCGTCACGAGGTCTCCTTCGGGTGGGGTGGACCCCGCGAGTCTGCATCGCGCGCCGCGGTTCGTGCATGTCGTCCCACGCGCCAGGCGTTCGCGGCCGCGTGCGATGATCGACGCGGCCACCAGCCCCCCGCACCGCTCCGAGGAGAACCCGTGCCCGCCGAGAACCTGACCCGTGCCGAGGCGCGCGAGCGCGCCTCCGTCGTCGAGACGCGCTCCTACGACGTGACGCTCGACCTCACGACCGGGCCGCAGACGTTCTCCTCCCGCACGGTGCTCCGGTTCGGCGCGACGCCGGGCGCCTCGACGTTCGTCGACCTCATCGCGCCCGCCGTGCACGAGGTCGTGCTCAACGGCCGCTCGCTCGACCCGGCGCAGGTGTTCGCCGAGTCCCGGATCGCGCTGACCGACCTCGAGGCCGACAACGAGCTGCTGGTCGTCGCCGACTGCGCGTACATGAACACGGGTGAGGGCCTGCACCGGTTCGTCGACCCGGTCGACGACGAGGTGTACCTGTACTCGCAGTTCGAGGTCGCAGACAGCCGCCGCGTGTTCGCGGTGTTCGAGCAGCCCGACCTCAAGGCGACGTTCTCGTTCACGGTCACCGCGCCCGCCCACTGGACCGTCGTGTCGAACTACCCGGTCGTGGGCGAGCCCGTGCCGGTCGACGGCGGCAGCAACCGCAACGGTGGCCGGGACGAGGGCACCGCGACGTGGACGTTCGAGCGGACTCCGGTGCTGTCGTCGTACGTGACTGCGATCGTCGCGGGGCCCTACCACCACGAGCACGGCTCGCTGACCAGCAGCGACGGTCGCGAGATCCCGCTCGGCGTCTACTGCCGCGCGTCCCTCGCGGAGCACCTCGACACCGACAACATCCTCGACGTCACGCGCGCGGGCTTCGCGTTCTACGAGGAGAAGTTCGACTTCGCGTACCCGTTCGCCAAGTACGACCAGCTCTTCGTGCCGGAGTTCAACGCGGGCGCGATGGAGAACGCGGGCGCGGTGACGTTCCTCGAGTCGTACGTGTTCCGGTCCAAGGTGCCGCAGGCGACGATCGAGCGCCGGACCGTGACGATCCTGCACGAGCTCGCGCACATGTGGTTCGGCGACCTCGTGACGATGCGCTGGTGGGACGACCTCTGGCTCAACGAGTCGTTCGCGGAGTACGCGTCGACGCTCGCGACCGCCGAGGCGACGTCCTGGACGAGCGCGTGGACCACGTTCTCGTCGCTCGAGAAGAGCTGGGCGTACAACCAGGACCAGCTGCCGTCGACGCACCCGATCGTCGCCGACATGCGCGACCTCGAGGACGTCGAGGTCAACTTCGACGGCATCACGTACGCCAAGGGCGCGAGCGTGCTCAAGCAGCTCGTCTCGTGGGTCGGCAACGACGCGTTCTTCGCCGGCGTGCGCGCCTACTTCGCCAAGCACGCGTGGGGCAACACCGAGCTGCGCGACCTGCTCACCGAGCTCGAGTCGACGAGCGGCCGCGACCTGTCGGCCTGGTCGGCTCTGTGGCTCGAGAAGGCCGGCGTCACGCTGCTGCGCCCCGAGGTCGCGGTCGACGCCGACGGCGTCATCACGTCGTTCGCCGTGCTGCAGGAGGTGCCCGCCGAGCACCCGGTGCAGCGCCCGCACCGCCTCGCGATCGGCGGCTACGACCTCGACCCTGCGACGGGCCGCCTGGTCCGGACGCTGCGCGAGGAGCTCGACGTCGACGGCCCGCGCACCGAGGTGCCCGCGCTCGTCGGGCGGCCGCGCCCCTCGCTGCTGCTCGTCAACGACGACGACCTCGCGTACGCGAAGATCCGGCTCGACGACGCGTCGCTGGCCGAGGCGATCGCGCACCTCGACCGGTTCGAGGACTCGCTGCCCCGCACGCTCGTGTGGGCCGCCGCGTGGGACGCGACGCGCGACGGCGAGACGCCCGCGCGCGACTTCGTCGACCTCGTGCTCGGCAACATCGCGCACGAGACCGACTCGTCGGTGGTGCTCGTGCTGCTGCGCCAGCTGCACACGACGCTCGACCTCTACGTGGCCCGCGAGCACCGCGAGGAGGCCGACGTGGTCGCCACCGAGCGGCTGCTCGGCCTCGCGCGCGCCGCGGACGCGGGCTCGGACACCCAGCTGCAGCTCGTCAAGGCGTTCGCCGCGCGCGCGTCGACGCAGGCGCACCTCGACGCCGTGGCCGCGCTGCTCGACGGCCGCGAGACGCTGCCCGGCCTGTCGATCGACACCGACCTGCGCTGGGAGCTGCTCACGTCGCTGGTCGCCGGCGGGCGCGCGGGCGAGGTCGACGTCGCCGCGCAGCTCGCCGACGACCCGACGGCCACCGGCCAGCGGGCAGCGGCCGCCGCGCGTGCCGCGATGCCGACGGCCGAGGCGAAGGCCGCCGCGTGGCGTGCCGTCGTCGACGGCGACGAGCTGCCGAACGCGATCCAGGCCGCCACCATCGCGGGCCTCGGCCGCGTGCACGACCGCGGTCTGCTCCTGCCCTTCGTCACGCCGTACTTCGAGCAGCTGACGCGCGTGTGGGCCGACAAGACGAACGAGATGGCGCAGAACGTGGTGGTCGGGCTGTACCCGATCGACCTCGCCGACGACGACCGCGTCGACGTCGCGGGCGCCACGGACGCGTGGCTCGAGGCCGAGACCGACGCGCCGCCCGCGCTGCGGCGCCTCGTGGCCGAGGAGCGGGACCGCGTCCGGCGTGCGCTGGTCGCGCAGCAGGCGGACCGCCGCCGGGGCTGACCCGGCGCTTGCCGGGGCGGCCGACGCGAGCGCGAGCGCGTTCCCCGGCGAACTCACAGCCGGGACGGGCCTGCGCACCCAGCGTCGTCGGGCAGGATGTGCGGCGAGCAGCGCCGTCGCCGGTCCCCCGGCGTCCGTCCGGAGGATCCCCCCGCCATGAGCTACCGCAAGTCCGCCAAGAACAAGGTCGCCTACCACGAGCGCGAGGTGCGCAAGCGCGAGGCCGAGCGGGAGGCCGCCCGCCGGCGAGCCGCCCAGCAGCGCCGGCGCGTGCTCTACCGGTGGACCGCGGTCGGGCTCGTGGTGCTCCTGGTGGTCGGCGTGACGATCGGCAGCATCGTGCGCGCGCAGCACGCCTCCGCACGCGCCGCGGCCACCGGGCCGAAGAACATGCTCAGCGACGGCGTGCTGTTCGAGGGCGACGGCTCGGGGTCGGGCATCGCGCCGCAGACGACCGCGGGCATCGCGCCCGACGCCACGCCGGTCGACACCGACTTCGGGCGCACCTCGGCCGACCCGATCGACGTCATCGCGTACGTCGACTACCGCGACTCGCGCTCCGCCGCGTGGTGGGCCGCCAACGCGGACTCGCTCAAGTCGTGGGTGACCGGCTCGCACGTGCAGCTCGAGATCCACCCCGTCGCGCTGCTCGACGGCTCCACGGTGCCGACGCCGACGCCGCAGCCCTCCGCGAGCGCGACGGCGACCCCGACCACGACGCCGTCCGCGTCGCCGAGCCCGTCCGCGTCCGCGACGCCGTCGGCGACCCCGACGCCCGCGCCCACCAGCACGCTCGCCCCCGGCACCGCGCTCACCGGCGACTACTCCCTGCGCGCCGCCGGCGCCCTCGCCTGCGTCACCGACTCGACGCCCGCCAAGGCGTGGGACGTCAACGCCGCGCTGCTCACCGCGCAGCCGACCCTCCCGGCCGGCGGCCTGACCACGACGCAGCTCGTCGCGCTCGTCAAGAAGGCGGGTGCGACGTCGGGCACCGTCGCGTCCTGCATCGAGCACGGCGACTTCACCGACTGGGCCACGCAGGCGACCGCCCGCGCGCAGAAGTCGGTGCCGATCACGGGTGCGAACCCGGTCTCGGCGACGAACGTGCCGCTCATCGCGGTGGGCGGCCACCTCTACAGCGGCGACCCGTCCGACGCGACCACGTTCATGTCGATGGTCGCCGAGGTCTACTCCGTGCTCCAGCAGGAGTCGGCGGCGACCGCGTCGCCCACCGCGGCACCGACCGACGGCGCGACCGAGCCGACCCCGTCCGCCTCCGCGGGCTGACGCGGGCGCACGGGATCGGCCTCCGACGCCCACCGCGCGCGGGGGCCCCGAGGCCCGGCGGGTCGGGCGACGGGCTCAGCCCTCGCGCAGCACCTGGACGAGCGAGCGCAGCCGCGGGTTGTCGAACAGCTCGTCGACCGTCACCAGGCGGCCGGCGCCGTCCGCGAGGGGCACCTTCCAGTTCGGGTACTCCTGGTCGGTGCCCGGCTGGTTCTGCGCGCGCCGCTCGCCGACCGCGTCGGTGAGCGCGACCCCGACGAGCACCGCGGGCGTCCCGAGCACGTAGCGGTGCATCGCCTCGACGATCTCGCGCTCGGACGGGTCGTCGCCCACGAGGCCCCGCGCGCGCAGCGCGTCGATCATGCGGCCCCGCTCGGCGTCGGCGGCGGCGCGCACCGTGGCGACAGGCTCGGTCAGCAGTCCCAGGCGGTCGCGGATCGCGACGTGCTCGCCCGCGAGGTAGCCCGCGGTCGGCGGCAGGTCGTGCGTCGTGACGGTCGCGAGCACCAGCCGGCGGTACTCGTCGGGCGGCAGCGGGTTGCCGTGGAGGTCCTGCTCGAACCACAGCACCGACGTGCCGAGCACGCCGCGGTCGGCGAGGTAGTCGCGCACCCACGGCTCGACGGTGCCGAGGTCCTCGCCGATGACGATCGCGCCGGCACGCTCCGCCTCGAGGGCGAGGATCCCGACGAGCGCCTCGTGGTCGTACCGCACGTACGCGCCGTCGTACGGCAGGCTCCCGGCGGGCACCCACCAGAGCCGGAACAGGCCGATCACGTGGTCGATCCGGATGGCGCCCGCGTGGCGCAGCACGGAGCGCAGCATGTCGCGGTACGGCCGGTACGCGACCCGAGCGAGCTCGTCCGGGTTCCACGGCGGCTGCGACCAGTCCTGGCCCTGCTGGTTGTACATGTCGGGCGGCGCGCCGACGGTCGCGCCGCGCGCGAGGACGTCGCGAAGCGCCCAGACGTCGGCTCCCTCGGGGTGCACGCCCACCGCGAGGTCGTGCATGACGCCGATCGCCATGCCGCCCTCGTGGGCCGCGCGCTGCGCCGTCTCGAGCTGCTCGTCGGCCACCCACTGCAGCCACGTGTAGAACTCGACGCGGTCGGCCAGCTGCGCGGCGAGCTCGGCCACGGCGGGCGACGCGGGGTCCCGGAGCTCGTCGGGCCAGTGCTCGCTGCCGTGCTTCTCGGCGAGCGCGCACCACAGCGCGAACGTGCGCAGCCCGTCGCCCTCGCGCTCGGCGAACGCGTCGAACCGCGCCTGGCGCGCGGCCGACCGCGGCGCGGCGAACACCACCTCGAGCGCCGCGCGCTTGGCCGTCCAGGCGGCGTCGCGGTCGATGGGGCCGGGGTCGTCGCCCAGCGCGCGGGCGGGCTCGGCTGCCCACTCGACGAGCGCCCGGTCGGCGGCCGAGAGGTACGCGGCCTCGCGCACGTCCTCGACGCGCACGTACAGCGGGTTCACGAAGCGGCGGGTCGTCGGCAGGTAGGGCGACGGCGTCATCGGCGCGCCGGGCTCGGCCGCGTGCAGCGGGTTCACCAGCACGAAGTCGGCGCCGCAATCCCGCCCGGCGCGCCAGCAGACCTCCGCGAGGTCGGCGAGGTCGCCGACGCCCCACGACGCGCGCGAGCGCACCGAGTACAGCTGCGCCATGAACCCCCACGCGCGGTCGCCGTCGCGCAGCCGCTCGGGGAGCTCGAGGCGGTCGGGCGTCACGACGAGCGGCGCACGGCCCTCGGCGCTCGGGCCCGACGCGTGCAGCGTGTGCCAGCCGAGGGGCAGGTCGGCCGGGAGCGTGAACGTCGCGCGTCCGACGTCGCGCCCGTCGACCGAGCGCGGCGGGACGGGGACGTCGGCCTGCGCGACGTCCCGGCGTCCACCGCCGGCCTCCGGGTCGAGCTCGACCCAGAGCTCGACAGGGTCACCGTGCGTCACGTGCACCGGCACGTGGGCCGTGCGGCCGCGGCGCATCACGACGACGGGCGGCAGCACGCGCCGCCACGGCTGGTCCTCCGCGAACTGCAGCGCCAGGTCGATGCGCTCGGGGGACGAGGCGTCGACCCCGAGCGCCGCCAGCACGGCCGTGAGCGTCTCGGCCGAGGCCCGCCGGTGGTTGCCGTGGAAGTCCCAGTGGTCGGGCACCACGCCGTGCGCCGAGGCGAGGCGCACCAGGGCGCCGCTCGGTTCGGTGTGGTCGGCCACGTGCCGATCCTGCCAGGTGGGTGAGCGAAGACGCAGGACGAGGGGCACGCGCCGGGTGTCGCGAGGTGCGCGTCGTAGCCTTGCGGACCATGACGGACCCCGCGCTGCCCGCCTACCCGCACGCCCACCGCCTCGACCTCGTCGAGGACCTCCACACCCACCGCGTCGCCGACCCCTACCGCTGGCTCGAGGACGCGAGCGACCCCGACACCGAGCGCTGGTCGGCCGAGCAGGACGCGCTCTACGCCGCGTACCGCGCGCGGTTCGACGCCCTGGGCGGCGCGTTCGCGACAGAGCGCCTGACCGCGCGGCTCGGCGAGCTGCTCGGCGCCGGCTTCGTGTCGACGCCGGCGTGGCGCGGCGGTCGGCGGTTCTTCTCGCGGCGCGCGGGCGACCAGGAGCACGCGGTCGTCGTGGTCGCCGAGGGCGACGACGAGCGGGTGCTGCTCGACCCCGTCGCGCTCGACCCGGCAGGGACCACGACGCTCGACGCCTGGCAGCCGTCCAAGGAGGGCGAGCGCCTCGCGTACCAGGTGTCGACCGGCGGCACGGAGGAGAGCGTGCTGCGCGTGCTCGACGTCGCGACCGGCGAGGTGGTCGACGGGCCGATCGACCGCGCGCGCTACTCCCCCGTGGCGTGGCTGCCCGGCGGCGAGGCGTTCTTCTACGTGCGCCGGCTGGCGCCCGAGCTGCTGCCCGAGGACGAGCGGCAGTACCACCGCCGCGTGTGGCTGCACCGCGTCGGGACGCCCGCCGACCAGGACGTCGAGGTGTTCGGCGCGGGCCTCGACCACACGAACTACTACGGCGTCTCGGTGTCGCGCGACGGTCGCTGGCTCATCGTCTCGGCGTCCGCGGGCACGGCGCCGCGCACCGACGTCTGGATCGCCGAGATCGCCGCGGACGCCGCCGCGCCCGCGTTCGTCGAGGTCGCCGTCGGGCTCGACGCCGAGACGGGCGCGTGGGTCGCGCGCGACGGTCGCCTGTACGTCCACACCGACCAGGACGCGCCGCGCGGCCGACTCGCCGTCACCGACCCCGAGCGGCCGGGCGTCGAGCACTGGACGACGCTCCTGGCGGAGCGCGCGGACGCGGTGCTCGAGGACGTGGCGTTCACCGACGGCGGCGACGACGAGCGCGTGCCCACGCTGCTGCTCGCGTCGTGGCGCCGCCACGCGGTCAGCGAGGTCACGACGCACGACCCGGCGACCGGCGAGGCCACCGGCGCGCTCGAGCTGCCCGGCCTCGGGTCCATCTCGGGGCTCGTGACCCGACCCGAGGGCGGACCGGAGGTCTGGTTCTCGTACACCGACCACACGAGCGTCCCGGCCGTGCACCGCTTCGACGAGCGCACGCGGCGCGTGACGCTGTGGGCCTCGGCTCCCGGCGAGGTCCCCGACCTCCCGGACGTCGTCACGCGGCAGGTCGAGGCGACGAGCGCGGACGGCACGACCGTCCGCGCCTTCGTCGTCGCACGGGCCGACGCGGTCGACGCCGACGGCCGCCCGCTCGCGCCCGCGCCGACGATCCTCTACGGGTACGGCGGCTTCCAGATCTCGCTCGACCCGGCGTACTCGGCGACGACGCTCGCGTGGGTCGAGGCCGGCGGCGTCTACGTCGTCGCGAACCTGCGCGGCGGCGGCGAGGAGGGCGAGGACTGGCACCGCGCCGGCATGCGCGCCCACAAGCAGCACGTGTTCGACGACTTCCACGCGGTCGCGGAGCTGCTCGTGGCCGACGGCTGGACCACGACGGACCGCCTCGCGTGCTGGGGCGGCTCGAACGGCGGCCTGCTCGTGGGCGCGGCCCTGACGCAGCGCCCCGACCTGTTCGCGGCCGTCGTGTGCAGCGCCCCCTTGCTCGACATGGTCCGGTACCAGCGGTTCGGGCTCGGCGTCACGTGGACCGAGGAGTACGGCGACGCGGACGACGCCGAGCAGCTGGGCTGGCTGCTGGGCTACTCGCCGTACCACCACGTGGTGGACGGGACGGCGTACCCGGCCACGCTGTTCACCGTGTTCGAGGGCGACACGCGGGTCGACCCGCTGCACGCACGCAAGCTCGCTGCCGCGCTGCAGGCGGCGACGACGGGCGCGCCGGTGCTGGTGCGCCGCGAGACCGGCGTGGGGCACGGCGGCCGGGCGCTCTCGCGGACGATCGGGCTCACGGTCGAGCAGCTGCAGCACGTCGCGTGGCAGACGGGGCTGGCGGCGCCGGGCCGCCGCGCCGCCGAGCCCGCGCCCGTCGTCGTCGGCGAGGAGGGCCGGTGAGCCTCGCCGTGCGCGCGGCCGCGCTGCTCGCCGCTCCGGAGCCGACGCCGAGCCCGAGCGAGACGCCCGCCTACAAGCCCGCGGACGTCACGTCGCTCAACTCGTGGTGGGAGTGGTTCAAGGGGATCCCGCTGCACGTGATCCTCATCTGCGTCGTCAGCACGTTCATCCTCGTGCTGCTGCGCATCGTGATCCGCACGATCACCGACCACATCGCGGAGGGCACGCCCATCACCGAGCGTGCCGCGCGGCCGCTCGCCGACACGAGCGTCGGCAGCGCGCTGCTCAAGGCCGACCCGCTCGCCTCGGCGCGGCGTTCGCAGCGGTCGCGCACGCTCGGGTCGGTGCTGCGCTCGACGGCGGGCGTGATCGTCGGCTCGATCGCGCTGCTGCTCGTGCTCGACCAGCTCGGGGTCAACCTCGCGCCGTTCATCGCGTCCGCGGGCATCATCGGCGTCGCGTTCGGCTTCGGCGCGCAGAGCCTCGTCAAGGACTTCCTCACCGGCACGTTCATGCTCCTCGAGGACCAGTACGGCGTGGGCGACGTGGTCGACGTGGGCCCCGCGTCCGGGACCGTGGAGGCGGTCACCTTGCGCGTCACCAAGGTCCGCGACAACGACGGGACGCTCTGGTACGTGCCGAACGGCTCGATGCTCCGCGTCGGCAACAAGACGCAGGGCTGGTCGACCGCGGTCGTCGAGGTCGACGTCGACTACTTCGCCGACCTCGACCAGGTGCGCGAGCTGCTGATGGCCGCGGTGCGCAAGGTCGAGGCCGACCCGGAGCTCGGCCCGAAGCTGCAGGGCGAGCCGACGATCACGGGCATCGAGCGCCTCGCGGCCGACGCCGTGACGCTGCGCGTGCGGGTCCGCACGTCGCCCGCGACGCAGTGGGACGTGGCGCGGGCGCTGCGGACCGCGGCGCGCGCGGAGCTCGAGCGCGCCGGCATCCCGCTCGCGGGCCAGCGCGACCTGCTCGCCGCGCACCGAGCGGACCTCGCGGCGCGCGCCCCGGCGGCCGACGACGAGCCGACCTCGAGCACGACGCCCGACCCGCACGACACCTTCGTCGACGAGGCCCGCGACAACCGGGACGCCCGCCGCGCGGCACCCGACGACGAGCCCGGCTCGATCCCCGACCCGGAGCACGAGACGACGGCGGACGACGAGCCCTGACGGTCGGAGCCCCGCCTCGGCGGCCGCTCCGCCTCGTCATCCGCCTCGTGGCGGGGCGTGCTGCGCGCGAGCCGGGGTCAGGCCCGGTCGACGGGTCGGGGTCAGGCCCAGTCGAACAGCGGCGCGCCCGACTCGACCGTCACCCCGGCCTCGACGAGCGGCGTCAGGGCCGCCGGGTCGCCCTGCAGCGCGACGACGGGGCACACCGTCGCGAGCCCGGCGGCCGCGACGTCGACGGGTGACCAGCTGATGACGCGGTCGCCGGCGCGCACCTCGTCGCCCACGGCGACGTGCAGCGTGAACCCGAGGCCCGCGAGCCCGACGGTGTCGATGCCCAGGTGCACGAGCACCGAGCGGTCGTCCAGCAGCTCGAGCGCGAACGCGTGCGGGTGCAGCGCGCCGACGAGGCCGTCGACGGGCGCGACGACCGTCTGCCGCTGCGCGCGCAGCGGCTCGACCGCGAGTCCGGGGCCGACCATCTGGCCGGCGAACACCGGGTCCGGCACGTCCGCCATCGCGACGACGATGCCGGGGACCGGTGCGAGAACGCGGGTCGTCATGACCGCGTCCGCCCGCTCAGCGCAGGCTGTCGAGCTCGGCCGCGAGGTTGTCCGCCTCGGGGCCGACGATGACCTGCACGATGTGGCCCGAGCGGACGACGCCGAACGCGCCGCTCGCCTTGAGGGCCGCCTCGTCCACGAGGTGGGCGTCGGTCACCTCCACGCGCAGCCGCGTGATGCACGGCTCGAGGTCGACGACGTTCCCGTCGCCGCCCAGCGCTGCGAGGATCTGCTCTGCCTTGCTCAAGTGGACTCCCGGCTGGTGTGGCGCCGCCCGACCGGCGCGTCCAGCCAAGGTTATCCCTCGGACCGGCACGACCCGGTGCCGACGCCGCATCGTGGCGGGAGCGTCCCCGCGCGCGCCGGGGTCCGCGGCACGCGCCGAGGCCCGGCTGGCGTCGAGCGCCCGTCGGGGGCCAGGATGCGGGGGACGACGAGGAGGTCGCACGAGGTGAGCGGGCAGTTCCCCACGGTCATCACCGGCATCGGCGTGAGCCCCGGGCGCGTGGTCGCGCCCGCGGCACACCTGCCCGAACCCGTCGCCCAGCCGCCCCACGGCCGACGCCTCCCGCCGGGCAGCGACTACGCCGGCCAGGCCGCGCGCATCCCGGCGGCCTCGGAGGTCGTGCGTGCCGCGCTCGAGGCGGCCGCCGCCCGCGCGACCGGCGACACCGCCGAGATCCTCGAGGCGACCGCGGCGATCGCGGCGGACCCGTCGCTCGTCGCGGACGCCGAGCAGCGCGTGCTCACCGACCGGCTCGTGCCCGAGCGCGCCGTGTGGGAGGCGGCCGAGGCCGTGGCCGAGCAGTTCGAGGCGCTCGGCGGCTACTTCGCGGAGCGCACGCGCGACATCGCCGACGTCCGCGACCGGCTGGTCGCCGAGCTGACGGGCCGCCCGGCGCCCGGTGTGCCGGAGCGCGAGCAGCCGTTCGTCCTCGTCGCCGCCGACGTCGCACCGGCGCTCGTCGCGACGCTCGACGCACAGCGTGTGCTCGCGATCGTGACGGGCGCGGGCGGCCCCACGTCGCACACCGCGATCCTCGCGCGGGCGCGCGGCATCCCGACCGTGGTCGCCGCGCGCGGGGTCGACACCGCCGTCGCGGACGGCGCGCTCGTCGTCGTCGACGGGTCGGCCGGCACCGTGACCGTCGACCCGGACGAGGCCGCGGTCGCCGCCGCCCTCGCGCTCGCCGCGCAGGTGCGCACGTTCGACGGCGAGGGCCGGACCGCCGACGGGCAGCGCGTCGAGCTGCTCGCCAACGTGGGCGACCCTGCCGACGCACGCGCGGCCGCCGAGGCACGCGCCGAGGGCGTGGGCCTGTTCCGCACCGAGTTCCAGTTCCTCGACCGCGACGAGGCACCGACGCACGACGAGCAGGTCGCCGCGTACCGGCAGGTGCTCGCGCAGTTCCCGGGGCGCAAGGTGGTGATCCGCACGCTCGACGCGGGCGCCGACAAGCCGATGCCGTTCCTGACGAGCGACTCCGAGGCCAACCCGGCCCTCGGGGTGCGCGGCCTGCGCACCGCGGTCGAGCACCCCGAGGTCCTCGACGCGCAGCTGACCGCGATCGCCGACGCCGCGGCCGCCGAGTCGGCGACCGTCTGGGTCATGGCGCCGATGGTCGCGACCGTGGACGAGGCCGAGCAGTTCGTCACGACCTGCGCCAAGCACGGCCTCGACACCGCGGGGGTCATGGTCGAGGTGCCGAGTGCGGCCCTCCTGTCCGGCCCGATCCTGGCCCGCGCGGCGTTCGCCAGCATCGGCACGAACGACCTGACGCAGTACACGATGGCGGCCGACCGTCTCCTGGGTGCCGTCGCCGAGCTGTCGGACCCGTGGCAGCCCGCCGTGCTCGCGCTCGTCGCCGCGACGTGCGCGGGCGGTGCGCAGCAGGGGCGCCCCGTCGGCGTCTGCGGCGAGGCCGCCGCGTCGCCCGCGCTCGCCGTGGTGCTCGTGGGGCTCGGCGTGTCCTCGCTCTCGATGACGTCGCGCGCGCTGCCCGACGTGGCCGCGGTGCTCGCCGCCACGACCGGCGACGAGTGCCGGCGGCTCGCGCAGCTCGCGCTCGCGGCGCCCTCGGCGGCCGACGCGCGCGCCGTGGTGCGGGCCGGGCTCCCGGTGCTGGCGGAGCTGGGGCTCTGACCACGGCGACCGCGAGCTGCCCTGCGCGACCTGCCGCGCGGATCACGCCGTCGGGCGCACGTCGCGGCCGTCCGCGCGTGTGAGGATGGCTGCCGTGATGCGACCCGACTCGTTCTACGCGGCGGTCGGCGGCCACGAGACGTTCGTCAAGCTCGTCGACGAGTTCTACCGCGGCGTCGCGGACGACCCGGTGCTGCGCGACATGTACCCCGAGGAGGACCTCGGGCCCGCCGCGCAGCGGCTCACGATGTTCCTCGAGCAGTACTGGGGCGGTCCGACCACGTACTCCGACCAGCGCGGCCACCCGCGGCTGCGCATGCGCCATGCGCCGTTCAAGGTGAACCCGGACGCGCGCGACCGCTGGCTGCGCCACATGCGGGCAGCCGTCGACTCGCTCGACCTCGCGCCGCTGCACCGCGCCGAGCTGTGGGACTACCTCGAGCGCGCCGCCCACTCGATGCTCAACACCTTCGAGGACTGACGCCGCGCCGACAGCCGGCCTGGTCGAACCCCGCTCCCGAACCGGAGGCCGAACGGACGATGACGAGCCCGACCCCCGACCCGATGGCGCACGTGCTCGGCGTGCTCGACGTCGCCGCCGACCCCGACCGGCCCGACGCGTTCACCGGCGCGAGCCTGCCGCAGCCGGGCGGCCGCGTCTTCGGCGGCCAGGTGCTCGCGCAGTCGCTGCTCGCCGCCGGACGGACCGTGCCCGACGGGCGGCTCCCCCACTCGGTGCACGGCTACTTCCTGCGCGCCGGCGCGGTCGCGGAGCCGATCGAGTTCGCCGTCGAGCGCCTGCGCGACGGACGTTCGTTCACCGCGCGCCGCACGCACGCCATCCAGGGCGGCGCGCCGATCCTGTCGATGATCACGTCGTTCCAGGAGCACCAGGACGGCATCGACTACCAGGACGAGATGCCCGCGGACGTCCCGGCCCCGGAGGACGTGCCGTCGGCGTTCGACGAGATGGGCCACCTCGACCACCCCGTCGCCAAGTTCTGGACCCAGGAGGCCGCATTCGACGTGCGGCACGCGCACGGCTCGCTCTACCTCGGGCCCGGGCCGCGCGACCACGGGCGCCAGCTCGTGTGGTTCCGCGCGCGCGGCGCCGTGCCGGACGACCAGCTGCTGCACCGCGCGCTGCTCGCGTACGCGTGCGACCAGGTGATGCTCGAGCCGATCCTGCGCCGCGCGGGCCAGTCGTGGGTGACGCCCGGCCTGTCGATCGCGAGCCTCGACCACGCCATGTGGTGGCACCGCGACGTGCGCGTCGACGACTGGCTGCTCTACGTGCAGTCGACGCCGAGCGCGCAGGGCGGCCGGGGGCTGGGCGCGGCGCGCGTGTTCACGCGCCAGGGCGTGCTCGTCGCGTCGATCGCGCAGGAGGGGATGGTCCGCGTCCCGGACTGAAGGCAGCCGCCGGGCGCTCGTCGTCGGCGAGCGCGGTTCCAGGCGCCGGGTGACACTGACGCGCATGGTCCGGCTGAGACGCGTGCGCATCGACTCCCCCGGCTGGACACGCCGCCAGGCCGGCCGGGGTTTCGTCTACCTCGACCTCGACCGGTCGCGCATCACGGACGAGCTCGCGCTCGAGCGCATCGACCACCTGGCGATCCCCCCTGCCTGGCGCGACGTCTGGATCAGCCCGTTCCCGAACGGCCACATCCAGGCGGCCGGCCTCGACGCGGCCGAGCGCCGCCAGTACCTGTACCACGACCAGTGGCGGCTGCGACGTGACCGGCTCAAGCACGACCGCGTGCTCGAGATCGCCCGGCGCCTGCCGGCGGCGCGGCGGACCGTCCGCCGCGACCTCGACCTCCCCGGCATGCCGCGCGCCAAGGTGCTCGCGCTCGCGTTCCGGCTGCTCGACCTCGCCTACCTGCGCGTCGGCGGCGAGGGCTACGCGCTGCAGCACGGCTCGTACGGGCTCGCGACCCTCCTGCGCTCGCACGTCGAGGTCCTGCCGCCCGCGAGCGACGGCGACGAGGGCCGAGTCCACCTGCACTTCCCCGCCAAGTCCGGGCAGGTGCGGGACACGATCGTCGAGGACGACGTCGTCGCCACGACCGTGCGCCACCTCGTGCGACGCGACGACGTCGGCGAGGAGCTGCTCGCCTGGCTCGACGACGACGGCACGTGGCACGACGTGACGAGCGCGGACGTCGGCGCCGACGTCAAGGCGCGGCTCGGCGACGAGGCGACGCCCAAGGACTTCCGCACGTGGCACGCGACCGTGCTCGCCGCGCGCGGCCTCGCCGACGCGGGGCCACCGCCGGCCAGCGAGCGCGCGCGCCGCCGGGCCGTCACCGAGGTCGTCCGCGCGGTCGCCGAGGAGCTCGGGAACACGCCCGCCGTCTGCCGGGCGTCGTACATCGACCCGCGCATCGTCGACCTGTGGGCGCACGGCGAGACGATCCGGCCGACGCGGTCGCAGGCGGTCGCCGAGCGGCGGACGCTGGAGCTGCTGGCCTGACCTGACGCCGAACCCGCGCACACCCGCGCGGCGCCGCCGTGAGTCCCTCCGCGCGGCTCGGCGCGGTGCCGCCGGCAGTGGTCGGTGGACGGCTCAGCCGGCCGGGGCCAGCCCCACGTCGACGAGCGCGCGCGCCGCGGCGACCGCCTGCCGGCCCGACTCGCCGTTCCGGTCCATGCGGACCCCGAGCCCGGCGCCGTCGTACACCATGACGAGCTGCCGCGCGAGCGTGTCGGGGTCGGACGCACCGGCGTCGCGCGCGAGCCCGACCAGCAGGTCGACCAGCCAGCCGCGGAACTCGCGGGACGTCTGCATCGCGACGTCGTCGCCGTCGGACTCGGCACTCGCGCGGACGAACGCGCACCCGCGGTAGTCGGGGGCGGTGATGCGGTCCGCGAGCGTCTCGAACACGGCGAGCAGCCGGTCGCGCGGTGTCGTGGCGCGACCGAGCGCCTGCTCCAGACGTGCGCGGATCCGCTCGTGGCGCGACTCGAGGTAGGCCCGCACGAGCGCGTCCTTGCTGCCGTACGTGCTGTACAGCGACGCCTTGGCGACACCCGCGCGCTCGATGACGCGGTCGATGCCGACGGTGTGCACGCCCTCGGCGTAGAAGAGCTCGTCCGCTGCGGCGAGGAGGCGCTCGCGCGGCGTCCCCGCGAGGGGTTCGACGGTCTGGGTTCCGGCCATGACTTGACGATAACAGACAGGTCTGTCTACTGTCAGGACATGGCCCAGACAGACCTGTCTGTTCTGCCACAGCCGCTCCCAGCGGCCCGAGCTCCAGGAGTCGTCATGACCGCAGTCGCCGTCCCCGTTCGGCGGACGCTCCCCGCGGGCGCCACGTTCGTCCTGCTCGCCTCGATCGTGCTGTTCTTCCTCGCCGGCTCGAGCGCGCCGACGCCGCTGTACGGCCGGTACGCGGCGCAGTGGGGCTTCACGGCGAGCACCACGACGGTCGTCTTCGGGGTGTACGCGATCGCCGTGCTGGCCTCGCTCCTCGTCGCGGGCCGGCTCTCGGACCACGTCGGGCGCCGGCCGGTGCTGCTCGCCGGCGTCGCGGGCCAGCTCGTCGCGATGGCCGTGTTCACCACAGCGAGCGGCGTCACCGAGCTGCTCGTCGCCCGCGTCGTCCAGGGGCTCGCGACGGGAGCCGCGGCGGCAGCTGTCGGCGCCGCGTTGGTGGACGTCTCGACGCGCCACGGCGCGCTGACGAACGCGGTGGCGGCGCCGCTCGGCACGGCGCTCGGGTCGATCGGCGGCGCGCTGCTCGTCGCACACCTGCCCGCTCCGACGCACCTCGTCTACGACGTCCTCGCCGCCGTCTTCCTGCTGCAAGGCCTCGGCGTGCTCCTGATGGCCGAGACGGTGGCGACGCGCCCCGGCGCCCGCGCGTCGCTGCGGCCGACCGTGAACGCACCCGCCGCGACCCGCCGCGCACTGGCCGTCGCCGTCCCGGCGCTCCTCGCCGGCTGGTCGATCGCGGGCCTCTACGGCGCACTCGGCCCGGCGATCGTGCGCCAGCTCGGGCACTCGACGTCGGTGGTCGCCGGTGGCGCGTCGCTCGCGGTCGTCGCGGGCACCGCGGCGCTCGGGGTGTACGTGCTGCGCGGTGTCGAGCCGGGCCGCACGCTGGCGGTGGTCATCCCGCTCATGGCCGTCGGCGTCGCGATCACGCTCGCGGGGGTCGTCGCCGAGAGCCAGCCGCTGTTCTTCGCCGGCAGCGTCGTGGCCGGCATCGCGTTCGGCGGCGTGTTCAGCGCAAGCATCCGCACGACGGTCCCGCTGGCGGCGCCGCACGAGCGCGCCGGGGTGCTCGCGGTCGTCTACGTCGCGTCGTACGTCGGGCTCGGCATCCCGGCGATCGTGGCGGGCTACCTCGTCGTGCACGGGAGCGGGCTGCGCCAGACCGTGATCGAGTACGGCGCCGCGGTGGTGGCGCTGACAGCCGTCGCCTTCGTGGCACTGCTCCGCAGTCGCCGCGGCGCGGCCCGGGCCCAGGCCCAGATCGGAGCCACCGCGGCCGCGACCACGGCGCCGAGTGGCGTCGACGCGGAGCTCTCCGCCGCGCCGCACGACGAGGACCGCGTGGTCACCGCCGGCCGATGACCGGAGCGGCGATGCCCGGCCCCAGAAGGGCGGGCATCGCCGTGCCTGACCGGGGGCCGCCCGCGGCGGCGCCTCGGCTCGGTGGGTGAGCAGCCGGGACCGGGCCGAGGCTGCCCTGACGTCAGCGCCCGCGACGGCGGTGCTGGATCGGCTCCCCCACGTAGGGCTGCCAGGCATCGCGCTCGGCGGCGCCGATCCGCACCGGGTCGCCCGACGTCGCGTCGACCAGCACGATCGTCGTCGTCGCGCGGGCGTACACCGTGCTCGTGGGCGACGACGACGGCTCGTCACGGACCTCGTAGCAGACGTCGAGGCTCGCTCCCCCGAGGTGCCCGAGCCACGTCTCGACGACGATCGGCGTACGGCGGTAGCCGAGCGGCTTGAGGTACTCGATCTCCTGCCGCGCGATCAGCGTCGACACGACCGCGCCGGGCCCCGCGTCGAGCACGGCGGTCGGGTACAGCGCCTCGGGCCGCTGGCCGTCGGGGCCGGCCGGGTGGCTCCAGAACGCCGAGATCCGGGCCTCCTCGAGCAGGCGCAGCATCTCTGCGTTGTTGACGTGCTGGTACGCGTCCAGGTCGGACCAGCGCAGCTGGACCGGGACCTCGAGCCGGGCCATCGGACTCCTCGTCGCGACCCAGCCCCCAGGGCCGGGCGTCACCCGGCCGGGACAGCGCGAGCGCCCGCCCCCGGCCGGTGGGAGCGGGCGCTCGGCCGCGTCAGTCGCGGCGCAGCTTGCGGTACGTCACGCGGTGCGGCCGCGCGGCATCGGCGCCCAGGCGGGCGACCTTGTTCTCCTCGTAGGCCGCGAAGTTGCCCTCGAACCAGTACCAGTTCGCGGGGTCCTCCTCCGTGCCCTCGTAGGCCAGGATGTGCGTCGCGACCCGGTCGAGGAACCAGCGGTCGTGGGAGACCACGACCGCGCAGCCCGGGAAGTCGAGCAGCGCGTTCTCGAGCGAGCCGAGCGTCTCCACGTCGAGGTCGTTGGTCGGCTCGTCCAGCAGCAGCAGGTTGCCGCCCTGCTTGAGGGTCAGCGCCAGGTTGAGGCGGTTGCGCTCGCCACCCGACAGGACGCCCGCCGGCTTCTGCTGGTCCGGGCCCTTGAAGCCGAAGGCCGCGACGTAGGCGCGTGAGGGCATCTCGACGTTGCCGACCTTGAGGAAGTCGAGGCCGTCGGAGACGACCTCCCACAGGGTCTTCTTCGGGTCGATGCCGCCACGGCTCTGGTCGACGTACGAGATCGAGACGGTCTCGCCGACCTTGAGGTTGCCCGCGTCCAGCGGCTCGAGGCCGACGATCGTCTTGAAGAGGGTCGTCTTCCCGACGCCGTTCGGGCCGATGACGCCCACGATGCCGTTGCGCGGCAGCGTGAAGCTGAGCCCGTCGATGAGCGTGCGCCCGTCGAAGCCCTTGACCAGGTCGTTCGCCTCGAGGACCACGCTGCCCAGGCGGGGGCCCGGCGGGATCTGGATCTCCTCGAAGTCGAGCTTGCGCGTCCGCTCGGCCTCGGCAGCCATCTCCTCGTAGCGCGCGAGACGAGCCTTCGACTTGGTCTGGCGGCCCTTGGCGTTCTGCCGCACCCACTCGAGCTCGTCCTTCAGGCGCTTCGCGAGCTTGGCGTCCTTCTTGCCCTGGACCTGCAGGCGCTCCTGCTTCTTCTCCAGGTACGTCGAGTAGTTGCCCTCGTACGGGTAGAGGCGGCCGCGGTCGACCTCGCAGATCCACTCGGCGATGTTGTCGAGGAAGTACCGGTCGTGCGTGACCGCGAGGATCGCGCCCGGGTAGCTCTTGAGGTGCTGCTCGAGCCACTGCACCGACTCGGCGTCGAGGTGGTTGGTCGGCTCGTCGAGCAGCAGCAGGTCGGGCTTCTCGAGCAGGAGCTTGCACAGTGCGACGCGGCGGCGCTCGCCACCCGAGAGGACCTTCACGTCGGCGTCGGCGGGCGGGCAGCGCAGCGCGTCCATCGCCTGCTCGAGCTGCGCGTCGAGGTCCCACGCGTCGGCCGCGTCGATGGCCTCCTGCAGGTGGCCCATCTCAGCGAGCAGGGCGTCGAAGTCCGCGTCGGGCTCCGCCATGAGCGCCGAGATCTCGTTGTAGCGGTCGAGCTTGCCCTTGATCTCGGCCACGCCCTCCTCGACGTTGCCGAGCACCGTCTTGTCGTCGTTGAGCGGCGGCTCCTGCTGGAGGATCCCGACCGTGTAGCCCGGGCTCAGGCGCGCCTCGCCGTTCGACGGCTGGTCGAGCCCGGCCATGATCTTGAGGATCGTGGACTTTCCGGCGCCGTTCGGGCCGACGACGCCGATCTTGGCGCCGGGGAGGAAGTTCAGGGAGACGTCGTCGAGGATGACCTTGTCTCCGTGCGCCTTGCGCGCCTTGTACATGGTGTAGATGAACTCAGCCACTGGCTCGTCGTCCGCCTCGGTGTCGCGTCGGTCGGGGTTCGTGGGCCGCGGCGCCCCTCCCGACGCGCGGCACAGCATGCTGCGCGCGTCGGGAGGTCGCCGGGATGCCGGTCCCCCAGCCTAGGCGATCAGTGCGCCGCGGCCAGCGCCGGACGGCCCGCAGCGAGCACCGCGACGGAGGCGTCGGGCGTCCCGTCGTCCGTCTCCTCCTCCAGCTCGTCCGGCTCGCCGTCGTCGTCCACCGCCACGAAGCCCGACAGGTCCACGGGCTGCCCGTCGGTGCCGGGCCCGTCGCCGGGTGCCTCGGTGGCTCCGTCCGCGCTCCGGGTCGCCGAGGTCCTCGCGAAGTGCGCGGTGCCGCGCGTCAGGTCGTGGCCGAACGAGGTGGCCGTGAGGACGACGCCGAAGTGCGAGCCGCTGTCGTTCGTCCACTCCTCGGTGGAGAGGCGGCCGTGGACGAGGACCGCGTCGCCCGTGCGCAGCGACTGCGCGGCGTTCCGCGCCGCCTGCCTGAACACCTTGACGGTGAACCACAGCGTCTCGCCGTCGCGCCACCCGCCCGCGGCGTCGCGCACACGCGCCGTGTGCGCCATGCGGAACATCGCGAACGGCGTGCCGCCGTCGTCCGCGTGGAAGATGCGCACCTCGCTGCCGACCACGCCCGCGACCGTCAGGTCGACGTCGTTCTTGCTCATGGAGTCCTCCGCTGACCGGTGCCCCGACCGGTGCGGGGCTCGTGATGCCAGCCTCGGAGCGCGGGCCCGATCGCCTCGGCGCGCGTGCCCGATCCGTGGAGCGGGCACGCGATCACGGGGCTGTGGGCGGCTCGTGCGCCGCGTGGCAGCCGCACCCTGCCCGCGATCCGTCGTCGTCCACGTCGCCTCGCGCCGCGTGGCCTTCCGTCAGCGTCGTGCGGCGTCCGCCGGCCTGGGCGTTCCGTCAGCCGCGCGCGCGGTCCGTCAGCTCCCGCACACGCCGGTGCTCGTCCACCACCTGCCGCACGGGCGCCACGAGGCGCGCCTGAACCGCGCGCTCGACCGCCGCGCGCCCGTCCCGCAGCACCGCCGCGGCCCGCCGCCCCGCCGCCGCGCGCCGGACTGCCGCGGCCCCGAGCAGGGCGGCCACCCCCGCGACGAGCGCGACCCCGGCCGCCACGAGCGGCCACCACGCGCCGCCACCCCCGCCGAGGCGCGACCCGACCCCGACCGCGGCGAACCCGAGCGCGACGACCCCGAGCAGCACAGCGAGCACGGTCAGGCCGAGCGCGAGCCCCGATCGCCGCGCCATGAGCGACACGCTCGCGAGCTCGGCCGTCACCGCGTCCCGCAGCTCGGCGGCGCTCGCCGCGCGCGCGTCGGCATCGCCCGCCCACCGGCGTGGCAGCCCGCTCGTCGCGGCACCGAGCCACTGCGCGCGCGCGAGGGCCGCGACGTCGTGCGACACCGGGCCGAACCCGCGTCCGGGGGCGTCCACGCCGCGCACGCCGGCGGCCACCGCCGACGCCACGGCCGGGAGGCCCGTCGCCCCGGCGAGCGTGTCGACCGCGTCGTTCGTCACCAGAGCCCCGGGCGGTGGCTCACGGTCCGCGACCTGCGTCGCGAGCTCGTCCGCCGCGTCGCGCACGTCCGCCCCGACGCGCTGCGCGGCCAGGGAGCGGGACGCGACGACGTTCGTCAGCGATCCCCGCAGCGCGCCGACCCCGGTGCCGGTGCGTGCCGACGCGGCGATCACGGGCACACCCGTCAGGCCGTCGGCGAGCAGCAGCCGCTCGACGTCGGCGAGCAGCTCCTCGCGCTGCTCCTCCGGCACGGTGTCGAGCTGGTTGAGCACGACGACCATCGACCCCTCGTGGCCCACGAGCCGCTGCAGGTACCCGGTGTGCAGCGCGTCGTCCGCGTACTTCTGCGGGTCGACGACCCACATCAGCAGGTCGGCCTGCGGCAGCAGCCGGTTCACGACCTCGCGGTGCTCGGGCGCGATCGAGTCGTGGTCGGGCAGGTCCAGGAGCACGAGCCCGCGCAGCGGCGCCTCGGTCTCCCCGTCGAGCTCGCTCTCGCGGCGGATGCGCCGGTCGCGCGCCACGCCGAGCCAGTCGAGGAGCTCGGGCGCGTCGCCGCCCCACACGCACGCGGTGACCTCCGACGTCGTCGGACGCTTGACGCCCACCTCGGCGAACTGGAGGCCCGACACGGCGTTGAACAGCGTCGACTTGCCCGAGCCGGTGCCGCCGACGAGCGCGACGATCGTGTGGTCCACGCCGAGGGACAGCCGTGCCTGGACGCGGTCGACCGCATCGGTGACGCGCTCGACGACCGCGGCGTCGAGGCGGTCGCCGCCCACGGCCACGGCCTCACGCAGCGCGCCGACCCGCGCGGTGAGCTCCGCGCCGTCCTCGCCCAGCGACCCGGCGCTCACGTGAGCCCCTTGAGGACCGCGAGCCGGAGTCTCAGCCGCGAGGCGGCGTCGTCCGCGAGGTCCTCCTGCGCGAGCGGCGCGGCGGCCGCGGCGCGTTCCTGCGCGACGAGCGCGGGGACGTGGCCCAGCAGGTCGTCCCGCAGCGAGGCGACCGCGCGGTCCGCGACATCGTCGCCGACGAGCGTGCGCAGCAGCGTCGCGGCCTCGTCGACACCGGCCGCCGCGGCGAGCGCGATCCCGCCCAGCGTGTCGACACCGACCGCCTTCTCGACCTGCCGGCGACGCTTGGCCGCGCGCTGCGCGTCGCGCGACCGGTCACCGTCGTCGGCCGCGGTCGTCAGCGACAGACGGACCGCCCGCACGCCCTGCGCCGTCCACTCGCGTGCCGCGCGCTCGGCCGAGCGACCTCGGTCGTCGCGCACGGCGCGGCGGTCCCACGCGCCACGCACCGACGCCGCCCCGACGGGAGCGCCCGTACCCTCGAGCACGTCCGCGAGCGCCTCCTCGGCGTGGCCGCCCGCAGCAGCGAACGCCGCCGCCGCGGCCCGCCGCAGCTCGTCCACGAGCGGCTCGACCGCCGCCGCGCGCGCCGTCGCGTCGCGCGCCGAGCCCGCCACCCGGCCGGATCCCTTGACGAGCCCCGCGAGCGGCGCGCCGGGCGCGGTCAGCCCCGCCCATCGGGCTCGTACGGCCCCGTCGGCGACGGCGCCGCCCCGCAGCGAGCTCTGCGCTGCGTCGACGGGTGCGACGACGGCGTCGTCCAGCGCCGCCGCGATGCCCGCCGCCGCGTCGACCTGGTCCTGGACCGCCTCCGCGAGCTCGTCGACCCACGGCCGCAGCGCGGCGAACGCCCCGCGCAACGTGCGGGCGATCACGGTGCGCGACCGGTCGGGACCCGCGAGGTTCGTCAGCCACCGCTGCACGGGCGCGACGACGGCCGCGTCGAGGAGCCCCTCGTGCGGGCCGAGGTCCGGCACCACGAACAGCGGCGAGCCGTCCATGCCGTGCGCCCGCAGCCGGTCGAGCAGGTCGCCGCGCACGGTGGGCAGCGATGCGGGCGGCACGCGGTTGAGCACCATCGCGATCGACGCTCCGCGCTGCACGGCCGCCTCGAGCACCCGCCACGGGAGCGCGTCGCCGTAGCGCGCGGCGGTCGTCACGAACAGCCACAGGTCGGCCGCCTCGAGCAGCCGGTGCGCCTGGTCGCGGTTCGACTCGAGCACGCTGTCGAGGTCGGGCGCGTCGAGCATGGCCACCCCGCGAGGCACGAGGTCCGACGTGACGACGTCGACGGCGTCGAGCATGGGCAGGTGCGCCACGAGCTCGGCATCCAGCGGGTGGTGCACCAGGACGGGCCGGCGCGTCGTCGGCCGCAGGACCCCGGCGGCGCTGACCTCGGCGCCGACCAGCGAGTTCACCAGCGTCGACTTGCCCGCGCCCGTCGAGCCGGCAACGACCACGACCGCGGGCGCCGACAGCTGCGTGAGCCGCGGGATCAGGTGCTCCCCCAGCTGGTCCACGAGCCGGGCGCGTGACGCCCGCGCCGAGTCGGTGCCCGGCAGGTCGAGCGGGAACGACGTCGCCTCGACGTCGCGACGCAGGTCCTTCACCGCGTCGAGCAGAGAGGTGGCGGCGAGCGGTCGAGCGAGCACGGCACGCGGGTCGTCGGCGACGTGCCGGGGGTGCACGGGCTCCGGCGGCGCCGCGGTCCCTGGCTGCACGCTCACACCCGCCATTCTCCCGGTGCGGCCTGACCTGGCAAAACATGCCACGCGGGTGAGAGGCACGGTTTGTCGGGATCTGTCGTCTGCCGACGCCTCGGACGACCGCGCTCGTGGCGTCCCACGAGGCCTCGAGGCGGGCGGGCCGGCGACCGCCGCCCACTACGCTGGTCGCCGAAGCACAGCCCCCGTAGCTCAACGGATAGAGCAACGGCCTTCTAATCCGTCGGTTGCAGGTTCGAGTCCTGCCGGGGGCGCGTCCGCGAGGCCCTGATCGGGCGGCACCGCCGCGACGCGACCCGTCCACGCGTCGGGTTCGCGGTCGACGTGCCACCATGACGCCATGCCGCGTGCCGCCCGCCCCTGCGCTGCCCCGCGGGAGGGCTGATGGGTCGGCACGCCTCGGGCGCCGAGCCGGTCGCGGACCCGCGCAGCCGGCGCCGGGCGCAGGTCGTCACCTGGCTCGAGCGCGCCGGGCTCGGAGTCGCGGCCGGTGCGGTGACGCTGCTCGTGCTGCGGTGGGCCGACGTCGGCTGGAGCACCGCCCTGCTGGTGGGCGGCGCGGCGCTCGTCGCCGTCCCGCTCTTCGCGTGGGTGGCGTCGACGGTGCCGGGCCACGCGCACGGCTCGTCCGACGACGCCTCCGACCGGCACCACTAGCCGGACGCCGGCGCACGGCGCTGGCGACGCTCGGGCTCCGGCGGGAGCTCGGCCACCACCGCTCGCGCCTGCGTGACCCACGCGTGCAGGGCGTCGTCGTCGAGGCCCTCGTCGGTGACGAGCACCCAGCCCGTCATCGGCCGTCCGCGCATGACGAAGGGCTCGGCGCCCCGCGCGTACGCCTCCGTCGCGCCGTCCGGGCCGACCCTGACGAGCAGCCCCTGACTGGTGACGGCGACCGCGAGGCGACCGGCCACCAGCATCGAGACGCCCGAGAACATCCGCTTCTCGCTCACGTCCAGCACGTCGGCAAGCTCGTCACGCAGCCGACCGAGCAGCACCTCGTCGTAGGCCATGACGCGACGCTAGACCCGGCCACCGACACGACCCCGGCCCGCGCGCAGCGGTGGCAGCCCCTAGGCTGACCGGCGTGACAAGCGCAGCGACGCCCGATCCGTCCGCGGCCGCCGTGCCGCAGCAGACCAACGGCCACGAGAGCGCCGACCGGATCGTGTGGGTCGACTGCGAGATGACGGGGCTCGACCTCGGCGCCGACGCGCTCGTCGAGGTGGCGGCCGTCGTCACGGACTCGGAGCTGCGCGTGCTCGGCGAGGGCGTCGACGTGGTGATCGCGCCGCCGGCCACCGCGCTCGCCCAGATGGGCGACTTCGTGCGGACCATGCACACGACGTCCGGACTGCTCGACGCGCTCGCGTCGGGCACGAGCCTCGCGGACGCCGAGGCCCAGGTGCTCGAGTACGTCCGCCGCTGGGTGCCGGAGCCCCGCAAAGCGCCGCTCGCCGGGAACTCGGTCGGCACCGACAAGGCGTTCCTCGACCGGGACATGCCGGGCCTCGTCGGCCACCTGCACTACCGCGTGATCGACGTGTCGTCGATCAAGGAGCTCGCCCGGCGCTGGTACCCGCGGGTCTACTTCGCGTCGCCGCCGAAGGTCGGCGGTCACCGCGCGCTGGCCGACATCCTGGAGAGCATCGACGAGCTGCGCTACTACCGTGCGGCCCTGATGCCCGCCTCGCCGGGGCCGGACTCGGCGTCGGCGCGCGCGATCGCGGCCGAGGTCGTGGCCACCACGGTCAAGCGGGGCGTCCTGCCGGAGGCCTGAGCACCCCGCCGCGCACAGACGACGACTGGCACCGACGACGAAGGGCGCCGACCGCGATGTCGACGCCCTTCGAAGGTGTGGGGTGGCTAACGGGACTTGAACCCGCGACCCCCTGGACCACAACCAGGTGCTCTACCAACTGAGCTATAGCCACCATCGGAACCCGGCGCGTACGCCGCGAGCCGTCGAGAAGTGTACCGGCTCGACGGACCGCCTCCGAATCGCCGTCCGGGTCCGGCTCCCCGCCGCGGGTCAGCCGAGGCGCGCGGCGATCGCGTCGGCGAAACGCTGCGCCGAGCCCGGCGCGAGGTGGAAGAAGAAGGACGGCTCGATCAGCTCGAGCTCCAGCACCACGGGGTGGCCGTCGGCGTCGGGGATCAGGTCGACGCGCGCGTACAGCAGCGGGCCGTCGACGCCGGGGACGACCTCGGGCAGCGCCGCGACCACGCGCTTGGCCACCTCGAGCTCGGCCTCGCTCGCGTCGCGCGCCGTCATCGCCTCCTGCCGGTAGAGCGTGCCCTCGTGCTCCTCGGCTCGGTACGGCCCCTCGAGCAGCGCGCCCTTGCGCACGGAGTGGCTGAACTCGCCCTCCACGAAGATCAGCGCGGTCTCGCCCTCGGTGTCCACGCGCTGGAGGTAGCGCTGGATCATGACGCGGCGCCCGACTCCGAGCAGGTTCTTCGCGTGCGTGATCGCCAGGGAGCGCGACTGCGTCTGACCCGCCTCGTACCGGCCGGTGTCGCGCGAGCCGGCGCTGATCGTCGGCTTGACGACGAAGTCGCCGAACGCCGGGAAGCGCGTGTGGATCGCGCGCGCGTCGAGGTTGCGCTCCGGGTCGAGCCAGATGGTCGGGACGATCGGCAGCCCTGCGCGCTCCAGGTCGCGCAGGTACGTCTTGTCGAGGTTCCAGGCGACGACCGCCGCGGGGTTGAGCAGCGTGCTCGTGCGCTGCACGCGGCGGGCCCAGTCGGCGAACTGCGTGGGCCGGTCGGTGTAGTCCCACGTCGAGCGGATGACGACGTGCGGGTACGCGGCCCAGTCGACCGTCGGGTCGTCCCAGACCTTGACGTCCGACGGGAAGCCCTGGGCGTCGAGCGCCTCGCGCAGCTCGTGGTCGTCGGGGTCGAGGTCGGGCAGGCCGGCGCAGGTCGCGAACGCCAGACGTGCCGTGCGCTGGTGGGTCGAGCCCGCGGCGGTGGTCACGAGGGCAGCGTACCGACGGGCTCGTCGGCGCCCTCGGTGGGTCCGGCACCCGTCTCCGCGGCGCCCGTGGTGTCGGGCGCGTCGTCCGTCAGGCGCCGCAGCGCGCGCAGCACCGAGGCCGGTGTCACCGAGCCGACGACCGTCGAGCCCTCGCGCACCGGCACGGACGCGCGGTCGCCGGTGACGAACGCCGCGAGCACGTCGCCCAGCTCGGCACCGAGCTCGACCCCGTCACCGGCGCCACCGGACGCCGGTGCGTCGAGATCCGCACGGTCGAGCCGGCCGAGCGCGAGCAGGCGCGCGATCCGCCCCCGCCCCACGAGGTCCGCGACGGCGTCCGTGGCGGGCCGCGCCACGATGTCGAGCGGCGACGCGAGCTGCTCGATGTGGGCGCCCCGGCTCAGCACCGCGACCCGGTCCGCCATCCGCACGGCCTCGTCGATGTCGTGGGTCACGAGCATCACCGTCGTGCCCACCTCGCGCTGGATCCGCGCGAACTCCGCCTGCAGCCGGCGCCGGCCGACGGGGTCCACCGCACCGAAGGGCTCGTCCATGAGCAGCACCGGCGGGTCGGTGGCCAGCGCGCGGGCCACGCCGACCCGCTGGCGCTCGCCGCCGGAGAGCTCGTGCGGGTACCGACGCGCGTACCGGGCGGGCTCGAGCCCCACGAGCGCGAGCAGCTCGTCGACACGACTCGCGGTGCGCTTGCGGTCCCACCCGACCAGCCGCGGGACCGTCGCGACGTTCTGCGCGACAGTCCGGTGCGGGAACAGACCGACGTGCTGGATCACGTACCCGACGCGCCGACGCAGGGCGACGGCATCGACGTGGGTGACGTCCTCCCCTTCGAGCAGGATGCGGCCTGACGTGGGCTCGACGAGCCGGTTCGCCATCCGCAGCGTGGTCGACTTGCCGCAGCCCGACGGGCCGACGAGCACGAGCACCTCGCCGGGGCGGACGTCGAGGCTCAGGTCGTCGACGGCTGCGCCTCGGGCGGCGGCGCGCGCGGAGTCGTACTCCTTGCGCACGTGCTCGAAGCTGATGGTCGGCTCGGTGCTCACCCGCCGGACGCTAGCCGCAGCCACCGACAGGCGCCGCTCGGGATGGTCGTTCCGGTCCACCGGTCGGGCACGCAAGCCCGTGACCTGCGAGGACGTCCTGTCGGCCAGCGCGTGTCGGACCGGGTGGGTACGTTCGCCGGGTGCTGATCGCCGTGCTCGCCGACGCGCCACCGAACCCGTGGTTCTCGTGGCAGTACGTCACGCGCAACGCCGACGACATCCGCCAGGCCCTCGAGCAGCACGTCTCGCTGACCCTGGAGGCGATCGCGATCGCGTTCGTCGTCGCGTTGCCGCTCGGCGCGCTCGCGCACCTGCGTCCGCGCCTGGCCGGTCCGTTCCTCGGCACCGCGGGCGTGCTCTACACGATCCCGTCGCTCGCGCTGTTCGCCGTGCTCGCCCCGTACACCGGCATCGGCCGCACCACGGTGCTGATCGGCCTCGTCGCGTACGCGCTCCTGGTGCTGGTCCGCAACGTGCTCGTCGGGCTGCAGGGGGTGGACCCCGCGGTGCGCGACGCGGCCCGCGGCATGGGCTACGGGCGCGCTCGCCTCCTGTTCGGCGTCGAGCTGCCGCAGGCGGTGCCGACGATCGTCGCGGGCGTGCGGCTCGCGACGGTCACGACCGTGGCGCTCGTGACGGTCGGCGTCGTGGTCGGGTACGGCGGCCTCGGTCAGCTGATGTTCCGCGGGTTCCGCAGCGACTACCACGCCGAGATCATGACGGCCACGGTGCTGTGCCTCGTGCTCGCGCTCGTGCTCGACCTCACCATCGCGGCGATCGGGCGCGGGCTCACGCCGTGGACCCGCGGCACGCGGGGGACGAGGCCGGTATGACGCGCGCGACGAGGGCCGGACGCCTGCTCGGGGGTGTGCCGTGGACGTGCTGACGGAGGCCTTCCGCTGGCTGAACGACCCCCTCAACTGGCAGGGGCCCGACGGTGTGATCGCGCTCGCCATCGCGCACGTCGAGGTGTCGGTGCTCGCGGTGCTGCTCGCCGCCGCCGTCGCGCTGCCGATCGGGCTCTGGCTCGGTCACCGCGGACGCGGCGGGGTGGCGGGCGTGGTCGTGGCGAACACGACCCGCGCGCTGCCCACGCTCGCGCTGCTGACGCTGCTGGCCGCGAGCGGGTTGTTCGGCAACACCGCCACAGTCCTCGCGTGCGCGGTGTTCGCGGTGCCGCCGCTGCTCTCCGGGGCCGTCGTCGGGCTCGGCGAGGTCGACGCCGACGTGCGGGACGCCGCGCGTGGCGTCGGCATGGCGGGGTCGCGCGTGCTGTGGTCGGTCGAGCTGCCACTGGCCGTGCCGCAGCTCGCCGCCGGGATCCGGACGGGTGCCGTGCAGGTGCTCGCGACGGTCCCGCTCGCGGCGCTCGTGGGCGGGCGCTCGCTCGGGTCGATCGTCGTCGAGGGCTTCGGCACGCAGCGGTACGGGCAGGTGCTCGCCGGCGGTCTGCTCGTTGCCGCGCTGTGCCTGGTGGCGGAAGGGTTGCTCGCGATCGTGCAGCGCGTCGTCACCCCCCCGGGGCTGCGCGCCCTGGGCCGCGACGGCCTCCCGCGCGCCGGCCGACGGTCGCCGTGGAGCAGGCGGCGGCACGTGGCCGCCGAGTCTCCGGCAGACGCCGAGACGGTGCACGCATGACGCAGGGCGGCGCATGGCGTTCGGTGTCCGCGCGGCGGCCGAGTGCCAGTCGGCCCACCGCGAGGCCCCGCGTCGGCGGCCGAGTTCCGCCGCGCACGGCGTGTCGCGGTGATTGCGCACGTCAAACAGTTGCCGGACTGCCCTTGTCCGGTTTCGAATGGACCACTCCCCTTCGACCGTCCCCATCCTGAGGAGCACCTCATGCGTGTCGCACGACTTTCTGCCGTGACCGTGGTGGCGACGGCCGCCCTCCTGCTCGCCGGCTGCGGATCGCCGGGTTCGGGAGGGGGCAAGACCCAGGCCGCCGCCCCCGAGACGAGCGCCGGCGCCACCGCCGCCGCGGCCTGCGCGCCCGTCGCGGGCGACAAGCTCGTCGTCCTCACCGACGACAAGGGCCTGCAGAACTCGGACAACATCATCCCGGCGGTCAACAAGGCCGCGGCGACGAACAGCCCCGCGATCATCGACCTGCTCAACTCCGTCTCGGACGTCCTCGACACGCCCACGCTGATCTCGCTGAACAAGTCCGTCGACATCGACCGGCAGACCTCGAGCGACGTCGCCAAGCAGTTCGTGACGGACAAGAACCTCGCGGCGACGGACAAGTCCGGCAAGGGCGTCTCGGTGACAGTCGGCGCGGCGAACTTCTCGGAGAGCTCGACGCTCGCCGAGATCTACGGCGAGGTGCTCAAGTCGGCGGGCTACAAGGTCGACGTCCGCACCATCGGCAACCGCGAGACGTACCTCCCGGCGCTCGAGAAGGGCACGATCTCGGTCGTGCCGGAGTACGCCGCCACGCTCGCCGACTTCCTCAACACGAAGGAGAACGGCGCCAGCGCGCCGTCGGTCGCGTCCTCCGACATCGACAAGACCGTCGCGGCGCTGACCCCGCTCGCCGACAAGGCCGGCCTCACGGTCGGCAAGGCGTCGGCGGCGCAGGACCAGAACGCCTTCGCGGTCACCGACAAGTTCGCGACGCAGCACAACGTCAAGACCCTCAGCGACCTCGCCTCCGCGTGCGGCTCGCTGGTGCTCGCCGGTCCCGCGGAGTGCCCGGACCGTCCGTTCTGCCAGCCCGGCCTCGAGAAGACGTACGGCCTCACGTTCTCGCAGTTCAAGTCGTACGACTTCGGCCTGATCGACGCCGCCATCCTCAAGGGCGACGCCGCGATCGGACTGGTGCTCTCGAGCGACGGCGCGCTGGCCGGCTGACGCTCCGCCCCGGGGCGGCCGGACGACGCGGATCGCGCGCCGACCGGCCGTCCCGTGGGCCGCGCGACCGCCCGTCGGTGGCCCGGCCGCGTCTCTGGCGGCCTGGCCGCGTCTCTGGCGGCCCGGCCGCGCCTCTGGTGCCCTGGCCGCGCCTCGGCGGGTGGCCGGGGCGCCGCTCGCGTGGCCTGGGCGCCTCTCGGGTGGCCTGGGCCGCCGCTCGGGTGGCCTGGGTGCCTCGACGCCGGGGCGGCTGGGCGCCGGCTCAGGCGTCCGCCGGGTTCAGAGTCCTGCGGACTCGAGGAAGCGGAGCCAGACCTCGCTGACCGTCGGGTACGCCGGGACCGCGTGCCACAGACGGTCGAGCGGTACCTCGCCCACCACGGCGATCGTCGCCGCGTGCAGCATCTCCGCCACCTCGGGGCCGACGAACGTCGCGCCCACCACCACCCCACGTGCGCGGTCGACGACCAGCCGGCCCTGGCCGGTGTAGTCCTTCGCGAACACCGACGCGCCGGCGATGTCGGCCAGGTCGTAGTCGACGACCTGCACGTCGAGCCCCGCCTGGCGCGCACCGGCCTCGGTCAGCCCGACCCACGCGACCTCCGGGTGGCTGAACACGACCTGCGGCACGGACTGGTGGTCGGCGGACGCCCGGAACCTGCTCCACGGCTTCGCGCCCGACTCGGCGGCGCGCCCGTCGTCCTCACCCCCGAACCGCGCGGCCACCACGTCACCCGCCACCCGGGCGTCGTACTTGCCCTGGTGGGTCGTCCCGGTGCGGCCGGTGACGTCGCCCGCGGCGAAGAGCCAGCCACCGTCGACGCCGGTCGCACACAGCGCGTCGTCCACCTGGATCGGCCGTCCCGGCTCGAGGCCGATCGTCTCGACGCCGAGCTCGGTGGTCCCCGGGCGGCGGCCCGCGGCGACGAGGACGCGGTCGACCTCCACCGTCCCGGCGCCGTCGCCGGTCACCGTGACGGCGATGCCGGTCGGCGTCTTCTGGACCGACGCGACCTCCGAACCGAGCAGCACGCGAGCGCCGCGCTCCCGGAGCGCGGTCACGACCTGGTCGCCGGCGAACGACTCGGCGCCCGCGAGCGGCCGCGGACCGCGGACGACCAGCGTCACCTGGCTGCCGAGCTCGGTGTACGCGGTCGCCATCTCGACGCCCACCACGCCGCCGCCCAGCACCAGGAGCCGGGGCGGCACAGCGTGTGCCGAGGTGGCGTCGCGGCTCGTCCACGGCTCGACGTCGGCGAGCCCGGGGATGTCGGGCATGACCGGCCACGAGCCCGTCGCCAGCACGACGGCGTGACGCGCCTGGACCCGGCGCGGCGCGTCTCCACCGGCGATCTCGAGCGTCCGCGGCCCCACGAAGCGGGCGTGACCGCGCAGCAGCGTGATCCCGGTGGAGTCGAGCCACGCGACCTGCGAGCTGTCGTCCCAGCCGTGCGTCGTCTCGTCGCGCCAGGCGAACGCGGCGGCGGCGTCGACGCCGCCCGACACTGCACCCGCGGCCCCCGGGACGGCACGCGCGGCGGCCAGCGCGCCACCGGGACGGAGCAGCGCCTTCGACGGCATGCACGCGAAGTAGGAGCACTCGCCCCCGACGAGACCGTGCTCCACGAGCGCGACGCGGAGACCGGTCCGTCCGGCGCGGTCGGCGACGTTCTCCCCGATCGCTCCCCCGCCGACGACCACGACGTCGAACTGCTCGCCGTGCTGCTGCTCCGTCATGGTGCGCTCCGATCGTCGCCGTCGCGGCGCCGACCGGCGCGCAGGGACATCGTCACGCGCCGCCGCCGTGCCCGCAGTCCGACCCGCAGCTCGGGGCAGCCAATCAGCGCGCCCGCACCCCGGTCGGAGCGGCCGAGAGCGCGAGCCGCTCAGCCCTCGGCGGACGTCGCGCCGGCCAGGTAGTCGTCCATCTCGGCGGAGCTCGACGGCGGCTCGCCGACGACCTCGCGGACCTGGATCGGCTGCCCGAGCGGACGACCGCCTCGACCCGGCACGGCGGAGACCCGGGCCGCGATCTCGAGAGCCCGCTCCCGCGACGCCACCTCGACGATCTGGTACCCGGCGATCCACTCCGACACCTCGGCGAACGGCCCCTCGCTGACCGTCGAGCGCGCGCCGTCCGACCGCACGACGGCCGCGTGGTCGGGGCCGGCGAGGATCTCGCCGCCGACGAGCTCGCCCGACGCCCGCAGCTCGTCGTTGAGTGCGCCGTAGTAGGCCAGGTGGGCGTCGATCTCCTCGGGCGCCCACTGCGACATGGGCGTGTCGTCCCACCCGGGCTGGAAGTCGACGATCAGCAGGTATCGGGGCATCTTCGCTCTCCTCGGGTCGTGCTCCTCTGACGACCGTATGACGCGCGGCCGGACCGTGGTTCGACAGGACGGCAGCACCCGCTTCGCGCGCCTCGGGCGTGCCACGGTTCGACGCGCGAGGCGGTCGGTGGCCACGGTGGTCAGCAACGGGGTGAGGCAACGGACATGACGAAGGCCCCTGACCGGGCGTTTTCGCTGGTCAGGGGCCTTCTGCTGTACACCGCCAGGGACTTGAACCCTGAACCCGCTGATTAAGAGTCAGCTGCTCTGCCAATTGAGCTAGCGGTGCGCGCGGTGCAGAACGTTACAGGCTCTTGGCGGTGGACGGAAATCGGGGTGGCGCCGACCGGGCCGACGTGACGCGGTTCACGCGCCCTCTCCCCGGCCCGATCCGCGCGAGTGCCTCGCGCCCCCGGGCGACTCGTCCGGCGCGTCCCGTTCGTCGTGCGCCAGGTCGGCCGCGGTGGGCGGGAGGTCGTCGGTGAGGTCGGCGATCAGCGCGAGCGGGACGTGCTGCGCGAGCAGCTCGCGCACGCGTCGGACGGCGTCGGCCGCGTCGTCGCGCGACCCATCACCCGCCTCGTCCGCGGGGTCGCCGTCGGGCTCGTGCACGACGCCGACATCCGGCTTCTCGTCATCCACGCCTCACCCCCACCACGTTCAGGGCAACACCGAGACGAACCCGGCGCAAGACCCCACGCCGCGCACGCGCCGCGTGCTCCGGACACCGCGGTACGAGACGCCGGGACGCACCGGCAGCCGCCGCCGCCGGCCGCGACCAGACGGCGTCCGAGAGACAGCGCGGTGCCTCGCCGCCGTCGCGGCTGCGCGCAGCGACCGCGTCAGAGGTACAGCCCGGTCCCCTCGCCCCCGCCGCGAGGCTGAGCGACGGCGTGCACGTCCTTCTCGCGCAGCAGCAGGTACGTCGCGCCCTCGAGCTCGACCTCGGCGCGCTCGTCGGGGTCGAACAGCACGCGGTCGCCGATCTCGACCTGGCGCACGTGCTGGCCGATCGCGACGACCGTGGCCCACGCGAGCCGCTTGCCGACGACGGCGGTGGCCGGGATGACGATGCCGGCGGACGACCGGCGCTCGGCCTGGTCACCGTCGAGCGAGACCAGCAGCCGGTCGTTGAGCATGCGGATCGGCGGGCCGGAGCGGGCGTCCGAGGCGGGGGCGGTCACGGCCCGACCGTACCTCGCGCGACATAGGCTGACGCACGCGTCCCCGTCCGTCCGGCGGCGCCGCTCGCGCCGCGACCCTGGAGGTTCCCGTGCCCCGACTCGCCCCCGGCGACCTCGCTCCCGACTTCACGCTCCCGACCGCGGACGGTGGCTCCGTCACGCTGTCCGACCTGCGCGGACGCGAGGTGATCGTGTACTTCTACCCCGCGGCGATGACGCCGGGCTGCACCAAGGAGGCGTGCGACTTCCGCGACTCGCTCGCGTCGCTCCAGGGCGCGGGCTACGAGGTGGTCGGCGTCTCGCCCGACGGCGTCGACAGGCTCGCGGCGTTCGTCGAGGCGGAGCAGCTGACGTTCCCGCTCGCGTCCGACACCGACCACTCGGTGCTCGAGGCGTGGGGCGCGTGGGGCGAGCGCACGCTGTACGGCAAGAAGGTGGTCGGCGTCATCCGGTCGACGGTCGTGGTCGATCCCGAGGGGCGGGTCCGGCTCGCGCAGTACAACGTGAGGGCGACGGGGCACGTGGCGAAGCTCCGCCGCGACCTGGGGGTGGACGCGGCCGCCTGACGGCCGCGCGCCGGATCGCTGTGGGACACTCGCACCGCGCGCGAGTGGTGAAACGGCAGCCACGCCAGGTTTAGGTCCTGGTGCCCGCGAGGGCGTGCGGGTTCAAGTCCCGCCTCGCGCACCCGACGCCGGGTCCGCGCGGCCGAGCACGAGCGGGGAGCGCGAGCGGCCGCGCACGACAGCGCCGTCGCCCGACGCGCGTGGCGCCGTCGGCCGGCGGCACACTGGCCCGATGACTGGCCGCCGGATCCGCGTGACGGGCGACGTGCAGGGCGTCGGCTTCCGCTGGGCGTGCCGCCGCGAGGCGGAGCGGCTCGGCGTGACGGGCTGGGTGCGCAACGTGGCCGACGGATCCGTCGAGGTGTCGGCGCACGGCGACGACGCCGCACTGCGCGCGCTCGTCTCCTGGCTGCGGTCCGGGCCGCCCGGGGCGCGCGTCGAGGCACTCACCCAGGAGGACGAGCCCGGGGGCGCGCCGACGGGGTTCGAGATCCGCGGCTGAGACCGCGCCGTCAGCCGCGGATCGCGCCGGGCCTCGAGGTCCCCGGCCGACGCGAGCACCGCCGCCGCAAGACCACGAGGCCGGGCCCCCGAGGGGACCCGGCCTCGCCGGTGTGGCTGTGTGGCTCGCGCCGTCGATCAGGCGTCGGCGGTCTCGCGCTCCGCGATCTTGGCCCGGACCTCGTCCATGTCGAGGTCCTTGACGGCCTTCACGACCTGCTCGAGCGCCGGCGCCGGCAGGGCACCCGCCTGGTTGAAGACCAGGATGCCCTCGCGGAACGCCATCAGCGTCGGGATGGAGAAGATCTGGAGCTCGGCCGCAAGCTGCTGCTCCGCCTCGGTGTCGACCTTCGCGTGCACCACGTCGGGGTGCTGCTCGGACGACGCCTCGAAGACGGGACCGAAGCGCTGGCACGGCCCGCACCACTCCGCCCAGAAGTCCACCAGCACGATGTCGTTCTCGTTGATCGTCTGGCCGATCGTCTCAGCGGTCAGGTGGCTGGTCGCCATGGTTCCTCCTGTCGTCGGTGTCCACGCGGTAGAGCAAGCGCGGCCCCGCGGGTATTCCCGGTGGGCCGCGTCACAGGCGCCGCCCTGCGAGCCGTTCGGCCCGCCGACGCGCCGGGGGGTAGAAAGACACGGTGACCGCGTCCGCCGAGTTCCCCCGCGAGCCGGAGCGCCCTGCCGGCTGGCTCCCCGCCCCAGAGATCGCCCGCATCAGGACGACGCTTCCCATCTTGTACGTGGATGCGGTGCCGGTGCGCGTCGACGACTCGGGCGACGTGGTCGCGGTGGGCCTTCTGCTGCGCGTGACGCCGGAAGGCGTGATGTCCCGCGCGCTCGTCAGCGGCCGCGTGATGTACCACGAGCGCGTGCGCGACGCCCTGGTGCGGCACGTCGAGAAGGACCTCGGGCCGGTCGCCCTCCCGCAGATCCCCGCGTCGCCGCAGCCGTTCACCGTCGCGGAGTACTTCCCGACTCCGGGCGTGACGCCGTACCACGACCCGCGCCAGCACGCCGTGTCGCTCGCGTTCGTGGTGCCGGTGCTCGGCGACTGCCGCCCGCAGCAGGACGCGATCGACCTCGCGTGGCTGACGCCCGAGGAGGCGTGCGCCGAGCAGGTCCAGGTCGAGATGAACGGCGGTCAGGGGCTGCTGCTGCGGCAGGCGATGGCCTTCGTCGGGCGCATGCCCTAGTCCAGCCTCAGCTCCGGCCAGTCGGCGAGGTCGGCGCGCATCCGCCGGTCGTGCGTCGCGACGACCACGGCGGCGGACGTGACGCGCAGCGCCTCGGTCAGCTCGTCGACCAGCCCGACCGACAGGTGGTTGGTCGGCTCGTCGAGGATCAGCACGTGTGGTGCGGCGAGCAGCGCGCACGCCAGGTCGAAGCGCCGGCGCTGGCCCACCGACAGCTCGCGCAGCGGGCGGTCGAGGTCGTCGTCGGCGAGCAGCCCGAGCGCGGCGATGGGAACCAGCTGCTGCGGGTCGAGCGCGCCCGCGGCGAGCAGGTCGAGCGCGTGCCGCGCGTACGCGTCGAACGCGGACCGACGCTCTTCCTCGGCGTCGGCGTGCTCGGTCGGGCCCTCCTGCGCCAGCACGCCGAGCCGGACGCCCGGAGCGACCGTGCGCACGCCGCGGTCCAGCGCGACGGACCCTGACAGCGCGGCGAGCAGCGTCGACTTTCCTGATCCGTTCGGGCCAGTGACGAGCAGCCGCCCGCACGGCGGCACGTCGACGCGCACGCCGGGCAGGTCGAGGCGGGGGCGACCGGGGCCGCCGTCGACGCGCGGGGCCCGCAGCTCGAGCAGCGGGCCGAGCAGCCCCGAGCCCGCGGGCGCCTCGACCGCGCCGTCGACCGTCGGGCGCGGGATCGACGGCAGGTCCGGGAACGCGAGCGCGGGCGGCGGCACGGGCACCTCGACGGCGTCGGCCTCGAGCCGCTGGATGAGCCGGTCCGCAGCCTTGACGTGCAGGCGGGCGCCCGTCGCGCGGCGGTGCTTGTTCGAGCCCTTGGGCGGCCGCCACTCGTCCGAGAGTCCCTCGTACGCGGCGTCGAGCCGCTCCGCGAGGCGGTCGGCGCGCTTGCGCTCGGCGCGGAAACGGGCGCGCCACCGCCGGAGCATCTGGTCCTTCGCGAACCGGTAGTCCGCGTACCGCGTCGCGCCGTAGAGCGCGGGCCGGCCGTCCATCGCGGGGTCGAGGTCGAGGATCGCCGTCATCACCGCGTCGAGCAGCGCGCGATCGTGCGTCACGATGACGAGCGCGCCCGGCCAGTCGCGCAGCTGCTCCGTGAGGTAGTCGATGCCCGCGGCGTCCAGGTGGTTGGTCGGCTCGTCGAGCAGCAGCAGGTCGGTGCGCTCCGCGAGGCGGCACGCGAGCCGCACCCGGTACCGCTCCCCCACGCTCAGGCCGTCGAGCGCGCGGCCGCGGTCCCGTGGCGCGCCGAACCGGGTCAGCGCCTCGTCGACGCGGCGGTCCGCGTCCCAGGCCGCGAGGTGCTCGAACCGCGCGACGGCACGCTCCAGCGCGGACAGGTCACCGCTCTCGTGGTCAAACGCGGCCACCGCGGCCTGCAGCTCGTCCGCAGCGTGCCGCACCGCGGCGAGGGCCGACTCGACCAGGGTCCCGACCGTCGCGCCGCGCTGCGGGACGAGCTCCTGCTCGACCGTCGCGAGCGTCCCGACGCGGCGCACCTCGCCCGACGTGGGCGCGACGTCGCCCGCGAGCACGCGCAGCAGCGTGGTCTTTCCGGCGCCGTTCTCGCCGACGAGGCCGACCCGGTCGCCCGCGCTGACCACGAGGTCGAGCCGGTCGAGGACTGGGCGGCCCGGGTACCCGAAGGTCACGGCGTCGGCGACGAGCTGGACCGTCGCCGCGCTCGGCGTGGTCGCCGTCACGAGGCGTGCCCCGTCACGTCCACGGACCGGCCCCGCGGGCGGAGCCCGTCCCGCCGGTCAGGTGCGCACCGGCGCACCGGCGCACCGCCGTCATCCGCGCAGCGCCGCCACGATCGCCGGGGCGAGCGCGCGGAACGCCTGGCCGCGGTGGCTGATCGCGTTCTTCTCGCCGGCCGTCAGCTCGGCGCACGTCCGGGTCTCGCCCGCCGGCACGAGGATCGGGTCGTACCCGAAGCCGCGCTCGCCGCGCGGCGCGAACGCGAGCGTCCCCTCCAGCGTGCCCGTCTCGACGACCTCGCGGCCGTCCGGCGTCACGAGCGCGGCGGCACACACGAACCGCGCGCCGCGGTGCCGCTCCGGGACGTCGGCCACCTGCGCGACGAGCAGCGCGAGGTTGGCGGCGTCGTCGCCGTGCCGGCCGGCCCAGCGCGCCGAGAAGATGCCGGGCGAGCCGCCGAGCACGTCGACGGCGAGGCCGGAGTCGTCCGCGACCGCGGGCAGCCCGGTGAACGCCGCCAGGGCACGCGCCTTGATGAGCGCGTTCTCCGCGAACGTCACGCCGTCCTCGACCGGCTCGGCCGCGCCGACGTCGCGCGCGCCGACGACCGCGTCGGCGTCGAGGTCGGGCAGCGCGGGCGCGAGGATCGCGCGGAGCTCGCCGATCTTGTGCGCGTTGTGCGTGGCGAGCACCAGCCGCGGGGCCGTCATGCGGGCTGCCCTGCGACGACGACCGACCGCGTCGCCGAGCCGTCCGCCGGCGGGGCCGCGAGCGCGGCCTCCTGCAGCGCCGCGAGCTGCGCCGTGCCCGCGACCGCGAGGTCGAGCAGCGCGTCGAGCTCGGTGCGGTCGAACGGCGCGTGCTCCGCCGTGCCCTGCACCTCGACGAACGTGCCGGAGCCCGTCACCACGACGTTCATGTCCGTCTCCGCGCGCACGTCCTCGACGTAGGGCAGGTCGAGCACGGGAACGCCGTCGACGATGCCGACGCTGACGGCCGCGACCGAGTCGCGCAGCACGGTGCGACCGGGCGCGACGAGGCCCCGCTGCGTCGCCCACGTGACGGCGTCGGCGAGCGCCACGTAGGCGCCCGTGATGGACGCGGTGCGCGTGCCACCGTCGGCCTGGAGCACGTCGCAGTCCAGCACGATCGTGTTCTCGCCGAGCGCGGCCACGTCGATGATCGCGCGCAGCGACCGGCCGACGAGGCGCGAGATCTCGTGCGTGCGGCCGCCGACGCGGCCCTTGACGGACTCGCGGTCCGACCGCGTGGACGTCGCGCGCGGCAGCATCGAGTACTCCGCTGTGACCCAGCCCTCGCCCGAGCCCTTCTTCCAACGCGGCACACCCTCGGTGAACGAGGCGACGCAGAGCACCTTGGTGCCGCCGAACTCGACCAGGACGCTGCCCTCGCCCGCCTCCAGGAAGCGGCGCGTGAGGGTCACCGGGCGCAGCTGGTCGGGGGCGCGACCGTCGGCGCGCAGGGCACCGGCGGGCTGGGCGGCAGAGGCGTTCGTCATGCGGCCGACCCTACCGGCGGGCTCCGACGCGACCCTCGGCGGTCCACGGCGGCCCACGGCGGCGGGACGGGCCCGGACGTCGCGACACGCTCTGACGTCCGGACGGCTGCCCCGAGCCCGGCGCGTCCGCCAGCCCGGTGCGTCAGAGCGGGTAGACGGCGCCCGGCGCGGCCACGGCGATCGGGCCGTCGTACACCGCCATCGCCTCCGTCGCGGGGACGGCCGGGTCGTTCCACGGCGGGACGTGCGTCAGGACGAGCCGCTTGGCGCCAGCGCGCTGCGCGAGGTCCGCGGCGCGCCGTCCGGTCAGGTGCACGCCGCGCAGCGCGTCGTCACGCCCCTCGACGTACCCGGCCTCGGCGAGCAGCAGGTCGGCGTCGCGCGCGAGCACGTCGAGCCCTGCGCAGTCGTCGGTGTCGCCGGTATAGGTGAGCGTGACGCGCCGGGAGGGGTCGCCGTCGGACGGGCCGGTGACGCGCATGCCGAACGACGGGATCGGGTGCGCGACCGGGATCGGCTCGATGGTCAGCGGCCCGACCTGCACCGGCGCGCCCGGCTGCCAGTCGTGGAACTCGAACTGGCCGTCGACCGCGGTGGCGGGGTCCTTGCCGGCGAGGTGCGCGACGCGCTCCGCGGTGCCCGCCGGACCGTGCACGGGCAGCAGCCCGCGGGGGCCCTCCGGGTGGTACCGGAGCAGCACGTTGAGCACCGCGAGGTCCGCGACGTGGTCCGCGTGCAGGTGGGACAGCGCGACGGCGTCGAGCGTGCGCGGGTCGACGTGCCGCTGCAGCGGCCCGAGCGCGCCGCTGCCGAGGTCGAGCAGCACCGACCACGTCCGACCCTCGGCGTCCTCCGCCTGGACCAGGTACGACGACGCGGCCGAGTCCGGCCCGGGGAACGAGCCCGAGCAGCCGACGACGACGAGCCTCACCGGAGCACCCCCGCGGGCTCGACGGCCTCGACCTCGGGCCCGAGGAACCGGCGCGCGAGGCGCTGGAAGTCGACGGGGTCCCCGGTGGCGAGGAACCGGTGCTCGGCCGGGCCCAGCGACGGGTCGCGCTCGAGGCCGTGCGCCACGAGCGTGCGGTACACGTCCTTCGCGGTCTCCTCGGCGCTCGAGACCAGGGTCACGCCCTCGCCCATCACGTACGAGATCGCGCCCGTCAGCAGCGGGTAGTGCGTGCAGCCGAGCACGAGCGTGTCGACGTCGGCCGCCTGGATGGGCGCGAGGTACTCGCGCGCCGCGTCGAGCACGTCGGGCCCCGACGTGATGCCCGCCTCGACGAGCTCGACGAACCGCGGGCATGCCTGCGTCGTCAGCGTGATGCCCGGGGCGACGGCGAACGCGTCGTCGTAGGACCGCGACTCGACCGTCGCGCGCGTGCCGATGACGCCGATGCGCCCCGACCGCGTCGCCGCCACCGCGCGCCGCGCGGCGGGCAGGATCACCTCGACCACCGGGATCCCCCGGCGCAGCGTGTACCGCTCGCGCGCGTCGCGCAGCATCGCCGACGACGCCGTGTTGCACGCGATGACGAGCACCTTCACCCCGGCGTCGACGAGGTCGTCCATGACCTCGAGCGCGTAGGCGCGCACGACGGCGAGCGGCTTCGGGCCGTACGGCGTGTTGAGCGTGTCGCCGATGTAGAGCGTGGACTCGTGCGGCAGCTGGTCGAGGATCGAGCGGGCCACCGTGAGCCCCCCGACGCCGGAGTCGAAGATGCCGATGGGGGCGTCGTTCACGGGGCGAGCCTAATCGTCGTCATCGCCGCGCCGGTGCCGCTCGAGCATGAGTGTGACCAGTGACTCCTGGAGCCACGTGAGCGCCGCGTAGACCGAGACGAGGTAGTGCCGCGTCGCGTCGGTGCCGGGACGGGCCGCCTCCTCGTACAGGCGCTCCGCGTCGTCGTCGGTCGTGACGCCGAGCCGCTCCGCGACGACGAGCCGCACGTCGGTGAACGTCGCCGCGACCTCGGGCGCGCGGTCGAGCGGCACGCGGAGCGCGTCGTCGCCCGCGGGGTCGGACAGGTCCGACCAGAGCCGTGCGAGCCGGGCGACCTTGCGCGCCCGGAGGTCGTCCTCGGTGAGCCGGCGGAACTCGGCCGACACCTCGGGGTTCTCGCGCGACGCGTCGGGCAGCAGGCGGCGGACCGCGGGGTCGTCCGGCGCAGGCACGGGCGCGGTGCGCAGGCGCGGGGCGTCGTCCCCGCTCGCCACGAGCGCGTCGAGCTCGGCCCTGCCCAGGCCCTCGAGCCGCACACCACCGAGCAGCTCCGCGACGTCAGCGACGAGCGACGCGAGCACCTCGCGCTCGTCGCGCCCGACCCGGGCGACGAATGCGCCGCGCCGCTCCTTGAACGCGCGCATCACTGGCCGCTGCGCTGGAGCGTCGCCCACAGGCCGAACCCGTGCATGGCCTCGACGTCGACCTCCATCTGCTCGAGGGACCCGCTGGAGACCGCGGCGCGGCCCTCCTCGTGGACCTGGCGCATGAGCTTCTCCGCCTTGGCGTGCGGGTGGCCGAAGTACGTCTCGAACACGTACGTCACGTAGGTCATGAGGTTCACGGGGTCGTTCCACACGATCGTCACCCACGGATCGGCGACGGCGGCCTCCTCGCGCGTCTCTTCGCGCTCCTGCGTCGAGGTCCCGGCCGGCACGCGTCCCACTGTAGGCAGCGCGCCCGCGAGCGCGCCGCGTCGGCAGCGCGCGGGTCGGCCACCGGGCCTAGCGTGACGCCCATGACGAGCGCGGCGCTGCTCACCGACCGGTACGAGCTCACCATGCTGGAGGCCGCGCTGGCCGACGGCACCGCGCACCGGCGGTGCGTGTTCGAGGTCTTCACCCGGCGCCTGCCGGCCGGACGCCGCTACGGCGTGGTGGCGGGGACGGGCCGCGTTCTCGAGCGGCTCGCCGACTTCACGTTCGGCGCCGACGAGCTCGAGTGGCTCGCGCGCGAGCGCGTGGTCGGCGACGCGACCCTCGAGTACCTCGCCGCCTACCGGTTCGGCGGCTCGATGGTGGGCTACGCCGAGGGCGAGGCGTTCTTCCCGCAGTCGCCGCTGCTGGTGGTGGAGGGCACGTTCGCCGAGGCCGTCGTGCTCGAGACGCTGGTGCTGTCGATCCTCAACTATGACTCGGCCGTCGCGTCCGCCGCCTCCCGCATGACGAGCGCGGCCGTCGACCGGCCCTGCCTCGAGATGGGCTCCCGCCGCGCGCACGAGGAGGCAGCCGTCGCGGCGGCGCGCGCGGCGGTGGTGGCGGGCTTCGCCGGCACGTCGAACCTCGAGGCCGGCCGGCGGTACGGGCTGCCGACGATCGGCACCGCAGCGCACGCGTACACGCTGCTGCACGACGACGAGGAGTCGGCGTTCGCGTCGCAGGTCGCCACGCTCGGGACGGGGACGACGCTGCTGGTCGACACGTACGACGTGCGGCGCGGCGTCGAGCGCGCGCTCGCGGCGGCGGGGACGTCGCTCGGGGCCGTGCGGCTCGACTCGGGCGACCTGGGCGTGCTGGCGCACGAGGTCCGCGCGCAGCTCGACGCGGCGGGAGCACGCGCGACGCAGATCGTCGTGACGTCCGACCTGGACGAGCATGCGATCGCGTCGCTCGCCGTCGCGCCGGTCGACTCGTACGGCGTCGGGACCTCCGTGGTGACAGGGTCGGGCGCTCCGACGTGCGGCATGGTCTACAAGCTCGTGGCCCGCGAGGGGCGCTCCGGCGCGCTCGAGCCGGTCGCGAAGGCGTCGACGTCCAAGACGTCGGTCGGCGGCCGCAAGTCTGCCGGGCGGCGGCTCGGGCCGGACGGACGGGCCACCGAGGAGCTGCTCGTCGTCGGACCGGACGACGCGGTGCGCGCGTGGGAGCCGGGCGACGGCGTGCGCGCCCTGCACGTGCCGCTCGTGGCCGACGGCGTGGTCGACGAGCGGTGGGCGGGCGCGGCGGGGGTCGACGCCGCGCGGCTGCGGCACCGGACGTCGCGTGACGAGCTGCCGCGCGGTGCGCGACGCCTCTCCGCCGACGAGGCCGCGGTGCCGACCGGCACGCTCCGCGTCGGGTGACGGCGCGACGCCGACGCTTCGCCCGCCGGACGTCGACGGCGTCCTCCCCCGCAGCGTCCCGCACGCACCGCAGAGTCCCCGCACGCACCACAGCGGCCCGGGCCGGGAGGCCGCGGGCCGCTGTGCGGTGGCGGGATGCAGAGGGGAGACGCCCCGCCGCCTGGTGGTACGCCTTGTGGGCTAGACAGTCGTCCGGCTGCGCGTCACGAAGGTCATGATCAGGCTCACGACGAGCACGATGACTCCGAGCCACAGCAGGAACGAACCGATGCTGGTCGCGACGCCGAGAACGATCATCACGATGCCGACGACGATGAGAGTGAGCCACAGCGGCATGTCGAGCCTCCTTGTGTCGAGGTCCGGAAGCGGCGTCCCCCGCGGGTTCGGGGGGCCGTCGACCTGATTCGAGAGTGGCAGCGCCGACCGCCGTGCGCGCGCCGAACGTGCGGTTGCACGAATCGCGCCAGGTGTTATGCAGACACGTGTCCAGCGCGCTGACCTGCACGGATGAGAATCGCTCGATGCGTCCACATCGCGAGACGGACCTTGTGACGGGGGTGACGCGAGGCGTATCGCGCGCGACCCGCGGCGCTCAGCGCCGCCCGACGAACCACCCGCGCAGCATCTCGACGCGCGCCTCGAGCTGCCCGGGGTCCGCGAGCGCGACCTCGGGCCCGCCGCAGCGCCGGCGCAGCTCGCTGTGCACCGAGCCGTGCGGCTGACCGCTGCGGCGCGCCCACGCGCCCACCAGCTGCGCGAGCTCCTTGCGGAGCTCGGCCTGCCGGCGGTGGTCCATCTCCTCGGGCGTCGGCCCGGACCGTGCGCGCTTCTTGCCCGCCTGCTGGTCCGCCTGTCGCTGCCGCAGCAGCTCGGACACCTGGTCGGGGTCGAGGAGGCCGGGCAGCCCGAGGAAGTCGAGCTCCTCGTCCGAGCCGACCTCGGCGCCCGTGCCGAACTCGCCGCCGTCGAACAGGACGCGGTCGAACGACGCCTGCGCCTCGAGCGCCTCGAACGCGCCCTGCTTGCCGTCCGGCCCGAGCGCGTCGGCCCCGTGGCGCTCCGTGTTCGCCTCGGCGACGAGCGCGTCCTCGGGGTTGTACAGGGCGCCCTCCTCCTCGGCCGTCTTGGGCCGGTCGAGCGCGTGGTCGCGCTCGGCCTCGAGGCTGTTCGCGAGCACCAGCAGCTGCGGCACGCTCGGCAGGAACACCGACGCCGTCTCGCCCCGCCTGCGCGCGCGGACGAACCGGCCCACCGCCTGCGCGAAGAACAGAGGCGTCGCCGTGCTCGTCGCGTACACGCCGACCGCGAGCCGCGGCACGTCGACGCCCTCGGAGACCATGCGGACCGCGACGAGCCAGCGGGAGTCGCTCGCGGAGAACTCGTCGATCCGGTCGCTCGCGCCGTCGTCGTCCGAGAGCACGACCGTCGGCGACTTCCCCGTGATCCGCGCCAGGTGGCCGGCGTACGCGCGCGCGTCGGTCTGGTCGGTCGCGATGACCATCGCGCCCGCGTCCGGCACGGTCCGCCGCACCTCGGTGAGCCGGCGGTCGGCCGCGGCGAGCACGCTCGGGATCCACTCGCCGTTCGGGTCGAGCGCGGTGCGCCACGCCTGCGCCGTCATGTCCTTGGTGAGGGGCTCGCCGAGGCGCGCGCTGATCTCGTCGCCGGCCTTCGTGCGCCACCGCATCGAGCCGCTGTACGTCAGGAACAGCACCGGCCGGACCACGTGGTCTCTCAGGGCGTCGCCGTACCCGTACGTGTAGTCCGCGACGCTTCGCCGGATGCCGTCGCCGTCGGGCGCGTAGACCACGAACGGGATCGCGGCGGTGTCGGAGCGGAACGGCGTGCCGGTGAGGGACAGCCGGCGGGTCGCGCCCTCGAAGGACTCGCGGACGGCGTCACCCCACGAGAGCGCGTCGCCGCCGTGGTGCACCTCGTCGAGGATGACGAGCGTCGGGGCCGCCGCGGTGCGCGCGGCGTGCAGCGCGGGCTTGCTCGCCACCTGCGCGTACGTCACGGCGACGCCGTCGAACCCGTGGCCGTGCCGACCCTGCGCGTTCGTGAAGTGGGGGTCGAGCCGGATGCCGACCCGCGCCGCCGCGTCCGCCCACTGGCGCTTGAGGTGCTCGGTGGGCGCGACGACGGTGACCCGCCGCACGACCCGCGCCTCGAGGAGCTCGGTCGCGATGCGCAGGGCGAACGTCGTCTTGCCGGCGCCCGGCGTCGCCACGGCGAGGAAGTCGCGCGGCGAGCGCTCCCGGTAGAGCTCGAGCGCCTCGGCCTGCCAGGCCCGCAGCTTGCCCGCCGTCCCCCACGGCGCACGCGCAGGGAACGCCGGCGGCAGGTTCGAGGCTGCCGACGCCGAGGCGTGCGAGGTGCTGGAGGACGGCCGCTGTGCCGCGCTCACTTGCCGGACGAGCCGCGGCCGAAGCCCCAGCGTCGTCCGCCGCCCGAGCCGCCGCCGCCCTCGGCACCGCCCTGGCCGCCTTGGCCGCCCTGCCCCTCGCCGTCCTGCGGTTCCCGGAGGCCCTCGTAGATCTCCTTGCAGACGGGGCAGACCGGGAACTTGTTCGGGTCGCGCCCGGGGACCCAGACCTTGCCGCACAGGGCCACGACCGGCTTGCCGGACATCGCCGACTCGAGGATCTTCTCCTTGCGCACGTAGTGCGCGAACCGCTCGTGGTCGCCGGGCTCGACCTGCTCGCGCGTCTCCTCGCGCTCCAGCACGCTCGTCGCGGTCTGCTGGTCCGGCCCGATCGGCGCCGGCTGCGGCTCGGGGGTCGGCGTGCTCGGCGACAGCGGCTCACTCATGCGGGCGAGTCTACGTAGCCCCACCGACACGACAGCCGCCCGTCCGCCCGCGCCGCCGACCAGGCCGGCCACGCGATCGCGTCCCGACCAGGCACCCGTCCGCCGGGCGGCCGGCGCGGAAGCGCGACGAGCTCTGTGCTCCGCGCCGAGTTCGGTGGTCGCGACCACAGGTCCCGGCAGGGAGCACAGAGCTCGAGGCAGTCCCGGACGGGCTACTGGGCGGGCTACTGGGCGGGCTGCCGCGCTAGAGGCCCTGCCAGGCCGGCTTCGCCGCGTAGGTCTCGCGGTAGTAGTCCGCGAGCTGCAGCCGCGACGCGGCCGCGTCGTCGACCAGCACGGTCACGTGCGGGTGGTGCTGCAGGATCGTCGCGGGCCACATGGCGCTGACCGGGCCCTCGACGAGCTGGTGCACGGCCTCGGCCTTGCCCCGTCCCGTCGCGAGCAGGACCAGGTGACGGGCCGACATGATCGTCGCGAGCCCCTGCGTGAGGCAGTGCGTCGGCACCTGGTCGAGGTCGCCGTCGAAGAACCGCGCGTTGTCCTCGCGCGTCTGCCGGGTCAGCGTCTTGATGCGCGTGCGCGACGCGAGCGACGAGCCCGGTTCGTTGAACGCCACGTGCCCGTCGGTGCCGATGCCGAGCAGCTGGACGTCGACGCCGCCGGCGTCGGCGATCGCGCGCTCGTACTGCGCGCACGCGTCGGCGAGGTCGGCCGCCAGACCGTCCGGGCCCTGCACCGCGTCGGGCGCGAAGTCGACGCGCGACGCGATCTCGCGGTCGATGACGTTGCGGTAGCGCTCCGGGTGCCCGGCCGGCAGCCCGACGTACTCGTCGAGCATGAACGCGCGCGCATCCGCGAACGACAAGCCGTCCTCGGCGTGCCGCCGGGCGAGCTCGTCGTAGACCGCGAGCGGGCTCGAGCCCGTCGCGAGCCCGAGCACGGCGTCCGGCCGGTGGCGCAGCAGCGCCTCGATCGCGTCAGCCGCGAGCCGCGCGAGCGCGGGCCCGGGCGCGATGACGACCTCCATCAGCGCACCTCCTCTTCCACGCGGGCGCCGCGGACCACCCGGCGGCTCACGCGTACGTGCCGCGTCCGACGAGCGCCGCGCCCAGCGCCCCGACCGGGACCCCGGCGGGCGCGAGCGTGACGCGCTCCGCGAGGTCCAGCGAAGCGAGGAAGGGCGACTGCCGCGACTCGGCCAGCAGCGCGGCGCGGACGACGTCGAGCAGCGGCTCCCCGATCGCGGCGACGCCACCACCGATCACCACGCGGCCGACGTCGCAGGTCAGGACGAGGATGCGGACCGCGGATCCGACCGCCCACGCGAACCGGTCGCGCAGCGCGACCGCGACCGCGTCCCCCGCCTCGGCGGCCTCGAAGACCAGCGCCGGCGAGGGCCGGCCGTCCGTCGAGGGCCAGGCGGCGTCCAGCGCCGAGCCCGACGCGTACTGCTCGAGGCACCCCGCGCGGCCGCACTTGCACGGGAGCCCGTCGGGCACGAGCGTCAGGTGGCCGATCTCCCCCGCCGACCCGCGCACGCCGCGGCGCAGGCGGCCGTCGAGCAGCAGACCCGCCGCGACGCCGGTGCCGAGCGCGAGGAACGCGACGTCGGGCGCGAGCCCGTGCGCGCCGTCGGTCGCGGCCGCAGCGCCGACGACGGCGGCGTTGAGGTCGTTCTCGACGCGCACCGGCACGACGCCGCCGAGGCGGTCATGCAGGTGCGCCGCCAGCGGCACGCGCCCGGCGATGCCGAGGTTGACCGCGTGCTCGACGCTGCCGTCGCCGGGGACGACCACGCCGGGCACGCCGATCCCGACGCCGACGAGCTCGCCTACCCCGATCCCCGCGAGCGCGGCGAGCCGCTCGACCGCGTCGGCCGCGCCGGTCACCACGCCGTCGAGCCCCCGCACCGTCGCGGTGCGGACCTCGTGGCGCGGCACGCCGTCGGGGTCCACCGCGACGCCGAGCACCTTCGTGCCGCCGATGTCGAGGCCTACGGCCCAGCCCCCCGACCGTCCGGCGAGCGGCGTCGCCGCGCGCGGTCGGCCCGGCATCCCGTCCAGGGATGCCTCGTCGTAGGCGTTCACGTCAGCCCTTCACCGCCCCGGACACCAGGCCCGACGTCATCCGACCCTGCACGAACAGGAAGAACACGATCACCGGGACGGCGATGACCGCGGCACCCGCCATCACCACGCCCCAGTCGGTCGCCTTGTTCGTCTCGACCAGGCCCTGCAGCCACAGCGGGAGCGTCCGCTGGGACGGGTCCGTCATGACCACGAGGGCGAGGGTGTACTCGTTCCACGCCTGGAGGAACCCGAACACGCCGGCCGCGACCAGCCCGGGGGCGAGCAGGGGGAACGTGATCCGGAAGAACGCGCCGACGCGGGACAGCCCGTCGACCATGCCGGCCTCCTCGAGCTCGATCGGCACGCCCGCGACGAAGCCGCGCAGCATCCAGATCGTGAACGGGAGGATCGCGGCCGTGTAGACGAGCGCGAGGCCGGCCGAGCGGTTCACGAGGCCCCAGCCGTCGAGCACCTTGTACTGCGAGATGAACAGACCCTCGGCCGGGATCATCTGCACGATGAGGATCGTCAGGATGAACGCCTTGCGGCCGCGGAACCGGAACCGGCTGATGGCGAGCGCGGCGACGAACGCGAACAGCAGCGCCGCGACGAGCACCATGACGACCACGGTCACCGAGATGCGCATGGCGGCCCAGAACGAGTCGTCGTCGAGCACGCGCCGCACGTTGGAGAACGTGCCGCCGAACGGCAGGAACGTCGGCGTCGGGTTCTCGATCTTGTCGAGCGGCAGGAACGCGCTGTTGATCATCCAGTAGATCGGGAAGACCCACGCGAGCGAGACGAGGACCGCGACGACGCTCCAGATCGTGCGCGAGGTCCGCGGCTGGGTGCGTCCGGTCGAGGCCTCGCGCGGCGCCCGGGACTTGACGGCGCCGTCCGCGCGGCGCGTGCGGCCCGGGGCGGTGGTGGCGGACAGCGTGCTCACAGCTCGTCCTCCTTCAGCATGTGCCGGATGTAGAACCCGGTGAGAGCGAGCGTGATGACGAGCATGATCGTCGCGAGCGCGCCGGCCTTGGCGAAGTCGCGGGCGAACGAGTAGATGAGCGTGCCGAGCAGGTTGGTGTCGTGCGTCGGGGCGCCCGCGCGCTGCAGCGTGTAGATCTGCGTGAACACCTTGAGGTCCCAGATCACCTGCAGCAGGGCGACGATCGACAGGACCGGCCGGATCATCGGCATCGTGATGTTCCAGAACCGCTGACGCGCCGACGCGCCGTCGATCTCGGCGGCCTCGAGCGTCTCGCCGGGCACCTGCGTGAGGCCCGCGTAGACGGAGAACGCGACGAAGGGCACCGACATCCAGACGACGATCACGGTCGCGACGAAGAAGAACGACGTCGGATCGATGATCCAGGAGTGCCCCTCCATGCCGTGAAGGCCGAAGACGTTGCTCAGCACCCAGTTGATGACGCCGTACTTGGTGTCGAACAGCCACTGCCAGACGGTCATCGTGGCCAGCACCGGCGTGCCCCAGGCGAGCAGCATCGCGACCTGCATCGTGATGCGCGCACCACGGGTCACGCGGGTCATCAGCACGGCGAAGGCCACGCCGATGAGCATCGTGAGGGCCGCGTTGACGAGGCAGAAGGCGATCGATCGCCCGATGACGGTCCACACGTACGAGTCGGTGAGCAGCTCGCGGTAGTTCTTGAGGCCGACCCACTCGGCGGGCGCGCCGAACTGCTGGCGCAGGCCGTACTCCTGGAAGGAGATGACGAACTGGCGGACGAGCGGGTAGCCGAGGGCGACGGCGATGACGGCGCTCGCGGGGACGAGCAGGGCGTACACGCCGAAGCGGGGGCGCCGGCGCCGGCGCCCGTCGGGCGTCGGTGCCCGGTCCGGGAGGCTGGGAGCGGTGGCTGCCATGACGGAGGCTCCTGTCTGGTGGTGCGGCCGGACCCGCCGTGTCGCGGCGGCCCGGCCGCACCGGGTTCAGCTCGCCGGGCGGAGGGCCCGGCGCGGGGGCACGTGCGGTGGCACGTGGAGCCGGTGGCCGGCCGGTACGTCGTGAGCGACGGCCGGCCACCGGCCCGAGGAGCATCAGCCGTTGAGGATGTCCTCGATCTGCTTGTCCGTGTTCTGCGCGGACGACTTGATGTCCGCGCCCGTCGCGATCTTCTGGAAGAAGTCCTCCAGGACGCGGTCGCCCTCGACGGTCGCCCAGTTCTCGGCGGCCGGGGTGAGCTTGGCGTTGAGCGCGGCGGCGACGGCGGCCTTGGCGTAGACGTCGTCACCCATCGAGGCGGCGTAGTCCGTGTTGCCCGGGATGAGGCCGTTCTTGCCGAGCTGGTTCTGGAAGTCCGCCGAGAAGATGATCTTCAGCAGGTTCTTGGCGAGCTCGGGGTGCTTCGACTTCGCGGAGATGCCCAGGTTCGAACCGCCCGCGAAGGCCGTCGCGTACGTGCCGGCCGTCAGACCCGGCAGCGGGAAGACGCCCGTGTGCGCCTCGTTGCACTTCTGCTGGTCGGCGAGCTTGGCCTTGGCGGCGTCGGAGGTGTCCTTCGGGTCCACCTTCTTGTCGCACTCGGTCAGGTTGATGCTCCACCGCGCCCAGGTCGGCGCCGAGAACATCGCGGCCTGGCCGGCGTTGAACGCGACCCACGGGTTGTTCGAGTCGCTGTCCGCCGGCGCGTGGTTCGCGTTCTTGAACAGGTCCTGGACCGTCGTCAGACCCTTGATGGAGGCGTCGGACGAGAGCGCGCCCTTCCAGGTGTCGCCGTCCTGCGTCGCCAGGTCACCGCCGTTGGTGTAGATCCAGGCCGCGCCGTTGTACCAGTCCTGACCGGGGAACCAGAAGCCCGAGACCTTGCTGCTCGTGAGCTTCTTCGCCGCGGCCGTGAACTCGTCCAGCGTGGTCGGGACGTCGACACCGGCGTTCTTGAACATGTCCTTGTTGTAGAACACGGCGCGCGCACCCGAGTAGTAGGGCACCGCGTAGAGCTTGCCGTCGGCCTTGCCCGCCGCCACGAAGCCGGGGAGCAGCTTGTCGCCGCCCAGGGGCTGGTACAGGTCCGAGATGTCCTTGAACGCGCCGGCGTAGGTGAAGGTCGCCGACTGCGTGTTGCCGATCTCCACGACGTCCGGGGTCTGGTCCGCCGAGGTGAGGGCGGTCTGCAGACGCGGCACCAGGCCGTTCCAGTCCTGCTGCTCGATGACGAGCGTCGAGCCCGGGTTCTCCTTGGCGAACTCCGAGACCAGGTAGTCGCGGAGCGCCTGCGGGGTGTCGGTGCCGTTCAGCCACAGCTTGATGGTGGCGGCCTCCGGCGCGGCGCTGGTCGCGCCGCCCGTCGACGTCGACTGCGTGCCCTTGTCGCCGCCGGAGCTGCAGGCGGTCAGCGCGAGCGCCGCCGCCACGCCGACGGCCGCGAAACGTAGCATCTTCACGTTGGGGTTCCTCCCGTGAGCGAGGCGGTCGCCGGACGGCGCCCGCCGAGGGTGGTGCTTCCGACCTGCTAGGGGTCGGCTCGGGGTCGTCACGTGACCCCGAGCTGACCTGACAGGACCAGGACCGCCGCACCGGCGAGCGTCCCGTCCTCGTCGAGCGAGCCCATCCGCAGGGCCAGCTCCTGACCGATCACCGGCATGGTCCGGCTGCGGACGGTATCCAGCGCCGCCTCGGTCAAAGCCCCGTCCAGCAGCTCCGAAGGGCCGCAGAGCAGGACCTCGGCGAGGTCGAGGGCGCTGACGACGGGTGCGAGGGCGACGCCCAGCAACCGTCCTACCGACGCCAGCGCGGCGTCGGAGTCTTCGGGGGTGAGGCCGGCGGTGCGCCGGCGCAGGGCCGGGACGCTGAGCACGGTCTCGAGGCAGCCGCGGCGGCCGCACGCGCAGGCGCGCGGGTCCTCGCCCGGCGTCGTGTCGTCGACGACGGTGACGTGCCCGAGCTCGCCGGCCGCGTGGTGCCGGCCGCGGACGAGCGCGCCGTCGACGACGATGCCGGCGCCGACGCCCTCCCCCACCGTGACGACCATCGAGCCGGAGCCCGCGGCGCCGCCGTAGGTGAACTCGGCGAGGGCGCGCGTGTTGGCGTCGTTGGCGACGTGGACGGGGACGCCGAGGCTCGCGGTGAGGACCTCCGCGAGGGGGAGGTCGTACCAGCCCCGGTTGGGCGCCTGCACGACGCGACCGTCGGGGTCGATGACACCCGGCGACGCGACGCCGACGCCGATGACGGGGGCGGGCGCGCCGGCGAGCAGCTCCCGGCACAGCGCCTCGAGCTGGTCCTGCGCCGCCTGGCCCGTGCGCCCCTCGAGCGGCTCGTCGCGGCGGAGCACGACGGCGCCCGTGAGCGTCAGCACCGCGCCGTGCATGCGCTCCTCGTCCGTGAGGTCGACCGCCACGATGCTGAAGTCCTGCGTCCGCATCCCGACGAGGGTCGCGGGCTTGCCGACGCGGCTCTCCGTGCGCTGGCCGAGCTCCTCGACGAGGCCCTCGCCCAGCAGATCCGCGACGAGGCCGGAGACGGTGACGCGCGTGAGGCCGGTGCTCCGCGCGATGTCGGCGCGGGACGACGGGCCCTCGTGGAACAGGTGCGCGAGGACGAGGGACCGGTTGTGCGCACGGGCGTGCTCGGGGAGCACCTTGGCGGTGGGGCGGAGGGCTCGTCCCACCCCCTGCGTCGGGGCGGCGAGCGGCTGCGTCGTCGCTGTCACGTTTGTTAGTAGACCTTCCTTACTAATCCGAGTCAAGCCCGGTCGGTGACCGTGATCACATCGTGATGAACCGTTCACACGACCGACGTACGCGGCGGGCACGGAAACAGGTCGGACACGCGCCTGCCGGCCGACGGGGCTCTGACCTGGCCACATGCCATCCCAGGGCTGCCCGTCGTGCCGCGGCCACAGCTCCTGGCAGGCGCCCGCAGCAGTCAGGCGAGCCCGTCAGCGCGGGGCGTGCGGGACCCAGCCGAGCGCGCCGGCGTACCGCACCGACATGCTCGCGACGCCGATCGCCTCGGTCAGCGCGGTGTCGAACGTCTCCCCCCGCGCCAGTGCCGCGGCGAGCGCGCCGTGCAGCACGTCGCCCGCGCCCAGCGTGTCGACGACCTCGCTCGCGGGCACCTGCGGAGGCACCACCGCGTACCGGTCGACCTCGACGGCGAACGCGTACGGGTCTCCGCCGGGCCGCAGCTCGGCGACGCTCCGGACGCGCACCGGTCCCGCGCCGGCCGAGCGCGCGACGGCGGCCGGTCCGAACGCGGCGACCGCGTCGAGCAGGGCATCCACGTCGCCGACCTCACCGGACGAGGCGGAGCCCTGGAGCCCCGCCGGGAGACGGAAGTCGGCCGAGAGCACCGCCTGCTCGACCTGCGCCAGGAGCGCGTCGAGCCCGGGCTTCCACGAGCCGCCGTCGAGCAGCACGGGCAGCTCCCGCTCGCGCGACTCGGCGGCGAGCACGACGGCCGCGCCGAGGTGGTGGCCGTCGACGAGCAGCGCCGTGGCGCCCGCGAGCGCGTCGTCGAGCCGGGCGCGGGCGAGGTCGGCCGCGTCGGGGGTGGCGGTGCCGTTCATCGACACGACCGCCCGCTCGCCGGTGGACCGCGTCACGAGGACGGTCGAGAGCGGCGGGTCCGCGTCGCGGTCGGCGTCGAGCAGGTCGAGCACCTCGACGCCTGCGACCTCGAGCGCGCGGCGCACGAGCGCGCCGCGCGGTGAGGCGCCGATCGCGGTGACGAGCCGGGTCGGGACGCCGAGCGCGACGGCGGACGCGGCCGCGTTGGCCGCGGGGCCGCCGAAGGTGACCGCGGCGTCACGCGCGACGACCTTCTCGTCGGGACGGGGCAGCGCGTCCACCACCTGCACGACGTCGAGGGTCGCGAGGCCGCAGCACACGAGACGGGCGGGACGCTGCGGGGCGCGCCTCGGGGTCATGCGACGCCTCAGGCCGTGACCGTGCGCGCCGCCGGCCGGTCGACCAGCGCGTACGTGACGGCGCCGAGCACGAGCGCGGCGACCGCGACGGCGGGCCACGCACCGATCACGTGGCCGAGCGGGTGGGCGCCCGCGAAGCAGACGAGCCCGGCGGCGAGCACCGCGACGGTGCGCGCCGCACCGGCCGGACGCCATGCCCGCACGGCGCACCACGCGGCGCCGGCGAGCAGCACCACGCCGCCCAGCGCACGGTTGCCGGTGCCCTGCGCGACGGCGAACGCGACCCCCATGCTGAGGGCGGCGACCAGGGCCGTGGGCACGCGCGACATGGCGTCACCCTACGTGCTCGAACGTCCTGTGCAGCGCGCCCCGGCAGGGCAATACGGTGGGACCACCGCACCTTTCGACGAGAGGGATCGACCGTGTCCACGCAGCCCATCGACGCCACGACCACGAGCGCCTGGCAGGCCCTGACCGACCACGCGACGACCCTGACGCCGGACCTGCGCGCGTGGTTCGCGGACGACCCGGGCCGTGCCGAGCGCCTCACGCTCCGCGTCGCCGATCTGCACGTGGACCTCTCGAAGAACCTCGTGACGGACGACACGCTCGCGCTGCTGCGCCAGCTCGCGGGCGAGGTCGGCGTCGCGGACCGGCTCGCGGCGATGCTGCGCGGCGACCACATCAACGTCACCGAGGACCGCGCGGTCCTGCACACCGCGCTGCGCCGCCCGCGCGGCGTGCAGCCCGCGCTCGTCGTCGACGGGCAGGACGTCGACCACGACGTGCACGAGGTGCTCGAGAAGGTGTACGCGTTCGCCGAGCAGGTGCGCAGCGGCGCGTGGACGGGCGTCACGGGGCGGCGCGTCGAGACGGTCGTCAACATCGGCATCGGCGGCTCGGACCTCGGGCCGGTGATGGCGTACGAGGCGCTCAGGCCGTCCGTGCAGGAAGGCCTCGAGCTGCGGTTCGTCTCGAACATCGACCCGACGGACATCGCGGAGAAGACGAAGGACCTCGACCCCGAGACGACGCTGTTCATCGTCGCGAGCAAGACGTTCGGCACGCTCGAGACGCTGACCAACGCGCGCCTCGCTCGCGACTGGCTCTGGGAGATGCTCGGCACGCCGGACGACGAGGACGCGCGCCGCGAGGCCGTCGCCAAGCACTTCGTCGCCGTGTCGACCGCGCTGGACAAGGTCGCGGCGTTCGGCATCGACCCCGCGAACGCGTTCGGGTTCTGGGACTGGGTCGGCGGCCGGTACTCGGTCGACTCGGCGATCGGCACGTCGCTGGCGATCGCGATCGGTCCGGACGGGTTCCGCGACTTCCTCGCCGGGTTCCACGCGGTCGACGAGCACGTCGCGACGGCACCGCTCGAGCAGAACGTGCCCGTGCTGATGGGCCTGCTCAACGTCTGGTACGTCAACTTCCTCGGGGCGCACACGCACGCGGTGCTGCCCTACGCCCAGTACCTGCACCGGTTCCCGGCGTACCTGCAGCAGCTGACGATGGAGTCGAACGGCAAGTCGGTCCGCTGGGACGGCTCCCCCGTGACGACGCAGACCGGCGAGGTGTTCTGGGGCGAGCCCGGCACCAACGGGCAGCACGCGTTCTACCAGCTCATCCACCAGGGCACGCGGCTCATCCCGGCCGACTTCATCGCCGTCGCCAACCCGGCGCACCCGCTCAAGGACGGCGACACCGACGTCCACTCGCTGTTCCTCGCGAACTTCTTCGCGCAGACGAAGGCGCTCGCGTTCGGCAAGACGGCCGACGAGGTGCGCGCGGAGGGCACGGCGGAGGACATCGTCCCGGCGCGCGTGTTCTCGGGGAACCGGCCGACGACCTCGATCCTCGCGCCCGCGCTGACGCCGTCGGTGCTGGGCCAGCTCATCGCGCTCTACGAGCACATCACGTTCGTCGAGGGCGTCGTGTGGGGCATCGACTCGTTCGACCAGTGGGGCGTCGAGCTCGGCAAGAAGCTCGCGCTCGAGATCGCACCCGCACTGACCGGGGACGACGCGGCGCTCGAGGCGCAGGACGCGTCGACACGGTCGCTGATCGAGACCTACCTGCGGCTGCGCGGCTGACCGGCGGTCGGGTTTTTCCACGCCCGCCGCGTGCCGCGCGGAGGTCCCGGACGAGGTCCCGGTTCGCGCCCCCGCGGCCGCGTGATACTCGGCGCATGACGACCCGCCGGACGCCGGCCGCGCGCACGCTCGCGTCGGTCAGCCGCGTCGAGCTGCTGGACCTGCTCCAGCAGCGCGGGCCGGCGACGGTCGGCGAGCTGGCCGCGGCGACGGGTCTGCACGAGAACACGACGCGCGAGCACCTGCAGCGGCTGGTGGACGAGGGCTACGCCGTGCGGACGCCCGAGCACCGCACCGTGCGTGGCCGGCCGCGCATGATCTACCGGGCGCGCACGGCCGACGACGTGCGCGCCGACCCCGTCGCGCGACGCCGGCTCGAGGATGCGATCGCGAGCGCCGCGCTGACCGAGGCGCTGCTCCGCGACTACGGCCGATCGGCCGCGTCACCTGCGGAGACGGCCGTCCGCGCGGGTCGCGACACGGCGCTCGAACGGGCTGCTGCCGATGCGCGGGGCACCGTCGACGACGCCGACCTGACGTCCGCCACGACGCCGGAGGCACGCCAGCTGCTGGCGCTCGAGCACCACCTCGACAGCATGGGCTTCGACCCCGAGCTCGAGGAGTCCGCGCCGCGCTTCCACATGTGGCGGTGCCCGTTCCTGGCGCTCGCCCGGTCCCGGCCCGAGGTCGTGTGCAACGTCCACCTGGGACTCGCCGCGGGCGTGCTGGAGGCGGCGGGCGGCCCGGTCCGCGCGGTGGCGATCCAGCCCTGGGTCGCCGAGCGACACTGCATCCTCGAGCTCGACCGGCGGCCCGGCACGCGGACCCCGGCGGCCGGTCCGGTCCCCACGGCCCCGGTCCGCGCGCAGCACCTCGACGGCGCGCGAGACGGCCCCCGGCCATGACGACACGAACGTTTTTTCACGGCACTTGCCCTGGCTGCGCGGCGGCGACCCGGGCGACGATCGTCGGCACGCACCCCGAGGAGGCACCATGCCCGAGCCCGTCGAGATCCTGACGTCCGCCGCTGCGACCGAGGAGCGCTGCGGACCGCACACGTGCGACTGCGGCGCGCAGGACCACGGCGACCCCGTGCTCGACGTGCGCGCCATCCCGCACGCGATCCGCCACGCGACCGTGCTCGGGGCCTTCGACGCGATCGCGGAGGGGGACGCGCTCGTGGTCGTCGCGCCGCACCTGCCGAGGCCGCTGCTCGCGCAGCTCGCCGAGCGCGCGCCGATCGAGTACGTCGTGCTCGTCGACGGCCCTGACGCGTGGCACGTGCGCATCACGCGTCTGCCGGCAGCCTGACGCCGACGCCGGACAGCGGGCGCGCGTGACCCGTGCGGCCCGCGGTCAGGTCAGCGTCACGGGGACGTCGACCGTCACGGTGGCCCACCCGTCGGAGAGCACGAGCTCGAGCGTGTAGGAGCCCGGTTCCACGAACCAGCCGCCGAGGTCGGCGTGGAACGTCTCCGTACCGCCGCCGGGCAGCCACCAGTCGGACCACACGCTGAACCCGTCCGACCCCGTCAGGGTCGCCTCCATCGAGGTCAGCGAGCGGCCGGTCGCCGGTGTGGCGGTGTAGGCGATGTCGAAGCCGTCGGCCGCCGTGCCCGTGATGGTCGACGGGTCGATCGCGAGGGTCGGCGAGTGGCCCCTCACCGTGACCGTGCGCGTCACACGCGTGGTCCGGTTGTTCGAGTCCGTCGCGGTGACCGTCAGCGTGGCCGGGCCGTCGAGCAGCGAGCTGACGTCGAGCGACGTGCCGAACGCGTGCGTCGCGGTCCACCACCCCGACGTCGACCAGTACGCCTCGCCGCCCGACGGCTGCGAGACGTCGAGGTCGATCGACGTGAGGGTGGCGGTCGACCCCGCGCGCGGGGCGACCGTGCCGGCGACGGCGAGGGTCGCGCCGGCGACCGTCGCGCCGGCCGCCGGAGAGGTCAGCGTCACGACGGGCGGGAGCGCGAGGGGCGTCACCGTGACGGCGGCCGACCACGACGACGAGCCCTTCTCGTTGCGAGCGGTCGCCGAGACGGCGTATGCCGTGCCGTTCCGCAGGCCGGTCAGCGCCACGGACCGCGACGCCGCGGCGGCCGCGTCGACCTTCTTCGTCACGGTGGTGCCGCCGCCTGCCGGGACCGCGCGGACCGTGTAGCTCTGCACGACCGAGCCGTTGCCGGCCGGCCGGGCGACCGTGACGCGCGCGGTCGTGTCGCCGGGCGTCGCGGTGACGGCCGGGCGCGACGGTCGCGTGGGCTTCGGTGCGTGGTACCGGACGGACACGGTCGCCGTCGCGCTCGTCAGCCGCGACACCGTGATCCGGACTCCCTCGGGTGACGTCCACGCGGAGGCCGCCGGGAGCGTCACGGACGACCACGCGTTCTGCGGCTGGAGGTCGAGCAGGAGCGTCGCACCGCGGGTGCCCGCGCGGACGCGCGAGTCCGTCATGCGTACCTCGACGCCGACGCCGCCGGGAGACAGCTTCGAGTCGACGCCCGCGTGCTGGCGCAGCTCGACCCAGTACGTGCGCGTCCGGCTCGCCTTCACGCGGATCGTCTTGACGCCCGCCGACGGCCCGACCAGCGGCGTGAGCCGCACGTTCGAGACGCTGCGCGTGACGACCTTCGTCTGCGTCGACGTCAGCCAGTGGAGCTGCGCCAGGTGCGGCGTCGCGAACGACCCCGACGACGGGATGTCGCCCATGTCGTCGAAGCCGTCGCCGTACTCGGCGGCCGAGCACGAGGCGGCGAGCGTCACGCGCACGCCGGACGCCTTGCACCGGTACGCGTTCGCGTGGTCGAGGCCGAGGGTGTGGCCCATCTCGTGCGCGAACACCGACAGGTACGGCGTGCCGTCGATCACGAGGTACCGGCCCGGGCTCGAGGAGGTGCCGAGCTGCGCCATGCCGGCCCAGTAGCTGCTGCAGGACGGGTGGTAGATCTCGACGCGGTCGTACGCCGACGGCTTGTAGCCCTTCTTCTTCGCCGCCGCGAGCGCACGCGAGACGAGCCGCGACTCGAGGCCCTCGCACGCGAGGCCGGTCGCCGAGATCTTGGTCCAGGGGGCGACGGAGCCGGAGATGCCGACGCGGCCGCGCGAGACCTCGCGGTAGTAGCGGTCGAGCTGCGTGACGCCCAGCGACCGCAACGTCGAGGTGGTGGCCGAGTCCCGGGGGTTCCAGCTCCAGTACACGGGAACGATCAGCACGCGGACGTGCTTGCGCGCCTTCGGCGGGTTCGCGACCGGGACCGACGTGTCGTACTCGAAGCCGTCCGGGCCGACCACGGCGGGCGTGGTGCCCGGCGCGGACGGGTCGACGGTGGCGGTCGTCGCCGCGCGGGCGGCCCGGGCGGGCGCGGGCGCCGCCACGCCGTGCGCGGGTGCGGCGGCCGTGCGGGCGGTCGCGGGAGCAGGCACGGCACGGGCGGTCGCACCCGGGGTGTGGGTCGCGCCGGACGAACCACCCGCGTCGCCGGCCGCAGCATCAGCCGCGACGGTGGCCGTCCGGTCGAGGGCGCTCGGTGCGGAGGGCGCGGGCGTGGTCCACGCGACGGCGAGCGCCGCCGTGGCAGCAGCCGCGCCGAGCGCGGCGCTCCACGAGGGCCGGCGGCCGGCCGGGCGTCCAGGCATCGAGTCCCCTCTCACCGTGTCGCGCGTCGGGCGCGCCGCACCGGCATCATCCGGTGTCCTGCCGCTCCCCTGCGGTCGCCTCGCGGCCGGACCGGTCACCATCGAACCGTGCAGCGGCACCGACGAGCACGAAAGTCGCCCGGGCGGGTGGGGTGCAGCCGCCCGGGTGAAGGAGCGCGCACCACGGCGTGAGATCGTCGGGGGCATGGCGGAGGTCGTGCGGGCGCGCGTCGACGCGTGGTGCTGGGCGGTGCGGCTGTTCCCGACGCGCTCGGCCGCGGGCGCCGCGTGCCGCGCCGGGCACGTGCGCGTCAACGGCGAGCGCGCCAAGCCCGCGACCGTCGTCGTGCCGGGGGACGAGGTGCACGTGCGCGGCGGCGAGCGGGAGCGGATCGTGATCGTCGAGCGGCTCGTGGTGAAACGCGTCGGCGCGGCCGTCGCGGTCGCGTGCTACCTCGACCGGTCGCCGGTGCCGCCGCCCAAGGAGCACGTCGCAGTCGTCGCGCAGCGCGACCGGGGCGCCGGACGGCCGACGAAGCGCGACCGGCGGCTCATCGAGCGGCTCCGCGGCCACTGACCCGGCGGTACCGGTGCTACGGCCCCACGCCGAGCCGGCGCGCGAGGGCCATCGCGTCGACCGGTGCGCGCACCTTCACGTCGTTGTCGAAGTACACGACGACGTCGCGCCCCGCGGGCTCGTGCGGCGCGGGCGGGCCGAGCCGTCGCGCGTCGGGCGGCTCGTCACCCGCGGCCCACGCGGCGATCTTCGCGGCCCAGCGGTCGAGCGCCTCGTCGTCGTACCCGCTCGTGTACAGCTCGGTGTCGCCGTGCAGCCGCACGTACACCAGCCGGTCGCTCGTCACGTCCTCGACGACGGGCCACCGGCCCGCGGTGTCCGCGACGACGACCGCGATGTCGAGGTCGCGCAGCAGCGCCGGGAAGCGGGGGTCGAGGAACGTCGCGTGCCGGACCTCGAGCGCGTGCTGGAGCGGGCGGTCGGCGTCCGTGGTCGTCCACGCGCGGGCGTCGAGCCGCTCGTCGTGCCGGGCGGCGAGCTGCGCGGCGGCGGCCGTCGTGCGCGGCAGGAGCGCGGCGAACGCGGCGATCCGGTCGGGGTCGAACCCGAGCGTCGGCGGCAGCTGCCAGAGGACCGGGCCGAGCTTCGCGCCGAGCGCGAGCGGGCCGCTCGCGAAGAAGTTGGCGAGCGGCGTCTCGACATCCGCGAGCTTCCTCATGTGTGTGACGAACCGCGGCCCCTTGACCGAGAACACGAAGCCCTCGGGTGTCTGCTCGGCCCACGCGCGGTACGACTCGGGGCGCTGGAGCGCGTAGAACGAGCCGTTGATCTCGATGGACGTGAGCCGGCTCGAGGCGAACGCGAGCTCGTCGGCCTGACGCAGGCCGCGCGGGTAGAACGCGCCGCGCCACGGCGCGTACCGCCAGCCCGAGATGCCGATCCGGATCGCCACCCCGTCAGGCTGGCGGACGATGCGCGGGCCGGCGAGGCGAGGCGCGGCCGCGGTGGTCAGGCGGTCGGTGCGCGAGGCGCATAGTGGGTGCGTGCCACCCATCGACGCGCCCGTCGCGGAGCCTCTCGTCGAGGACGTGTACCGCCCGCGGCTGCCGCTCGACCTCCGCCTCACGCTCTCGGCGCTGCGCCGCGGCGGCGGCGACCCCGCGTGGTTCTGGGCGCCGGACGGTGCGGTCTGGCAGGCCACCTCGACGCCCGACGGGCCCGCGACGCGTCGCCTGCACGCCGTGCGCGGCGAGGTGCGCGTCACGGCGTGGGGGCCGGGTGCCGAGCGGGCCGTCGCGGGCGTGCCCGCGTTGCTCGGTGCGGCCGACGACCCGACCGGCTTCGACCCCGCGCTGCACCGGGTCGTGCGGGACGCGGCGCGGCGCCTGCCGGGCCTGCGGGTGCCGCGCAGCGGCCACGTCTTCGAGGCGCTCGTGCCGGCGGTGCTCGAGCAGCGGGTCGTCGGGCTCGACGCGAAGGACTCGTGGCGTCGCCTCGTCCGCCGCCACGGCACGCCCGCTCCCGGGCCGACGCCCGTGCCGCTGCGCGTGCCGCCCGACGCCTCGGTGTGGGCCGCGCTGCCCGACTGGGAGTGGCGCTCGGCGGGGGTCGAGGGCGCCCGCTCGGGGGCCGTGCGCCGTGCCGCGCAGGTGGCCCACGCCCTGCGCGCGGACCTGCCGCTCGCGGAGGCGCGGCGGCGGCTCTCGACGGTGCGCGGGATCGGGCCGTGGACGGTCGCGGAGGTCGCGTCGCGCGCGCTCGGTGACGCCGACGCCGTGTCGGTCGGGGACTTCCACCTCGCGCACCTCGTCGGCTGGGCGCTGACCGGCGTGCGCACCGACGACGCGGGGATGCTCGAGCTGCTCGAGCCGTGGCGCGGGCACCGCGGACGCGTCGTCCGCCTGCTCGAGCTGACGCAGCGCCCGCCGCGGTTCGGGCCGCGCGCCCCGCGGGCCCGCCCGCTCGTCTGACCTGGCGCTCGCCGCGCTCCGCCCGGCGCAGGCAGGCGGCGCGCGGCGGACGGGACGTTCGGCACGCGTGCTTGTGTCGAGAACGGGACGGCCCGGGCGTCACGGTGTTGGATCGGGCACAGTGCCCGACGGAGCGCCGAGGAGAGTCGCCATGAAGTACATGCTGTTCGTCTGCACCGACCCGGAGGCCGAGCCCTACGACCCCGCGTTCGACACGATCGGCCAGTGGGTCGAGGACCTCGACCGGCGCGGCGTGCGTCAGCACGGCGACCGGCTGCGGCCGCCCGAGGACGCGACGACCGTCCGTTGGCGCCGCGGAGAGGTGCTCGTCACCGACGGCCCGTTCGCCGAGACGCGGGAGCAGATCGCCGGCTACGACATCCTCGACTGCACAGATCTCGACGAGGCGATCGAGGCGGCGTCGCAGCACCCGATGGCACGGTTCGGCCGCATCGAGATCCGGCCGTTCTGGCCGCTGGAGGTCGACGCGGACGGACGACCAGTAGGGTCCTGACCGGGCGCGTGGACGGATCGGTCCGCGCGGTCGACACTCGAAGCACCGACGCACCTGTGGAGCACGCCATGACCTACCCCGTGATCGAGCCGCGCGACGAGGAGCGTTCCGGCGCCGCGGGCAAGGCCGTCGCCGTCGTGACCTCGTTCATCCTGTTCCTCGTCGGGCTCGGCCTGTTCGCGCTCGCGTTCGAGGTGGACGAGGCGTGGCGCGCGTGGACGTTCGCGGGCGGCCTCGCGATCGTCACGCTCGCGTTCATGCTGCCGACGACGATCATCCCGGCGCTCGAGGGCGACGACTGACGTCTCCCTGAGCCGGCCGGCCGACGGGGCCGCGCCGTTCTGCTACGGGCAGAACGTGCGCGGCCCCGTCGTCGTCCGGGCCGCGGCTAGCGTGACGAGGGACGGCGGACGGGTCGCCGCGTTCCCGCGGGTGCGGGCGGACGGTGCCGTCGCCGAGGGACGGCACGCAGGGACGACAGGAGGACGGGCGATGACCCACGACGGACGCGACGAGCCCTTGCTGCGCCGCCTCGTCGGCACCCTGCTCCGGGCGCGCCGGGAGGAGCAGTCCCGCACGCTGCGCGACGTCGCGGAGTCGGCGCGCGTCTCGGTCGCGTACCTGTCCGAGGTCGAGCGCGGCCGCAAGGAGGCGTCGTCCGAGGTGCTCGGCGCGGTGTGCCGCGCGCTCGGCATGCGGCTCGTCGACCTGGTCGGCGCTGCTCACGCCGAGCTGGCGGCGGCCGAGGGGCGCGTCGTCGTGGACCTCACGGACCCGCGCGCCGAGCGGGCGCGCGAGCGGCTCGTGGTCCTGCGCGGCGGCGCGGCCGGCGGCCGTGCCCAGTCGGCGGCCGGTGACGCCGTGCTGCTCGCCGCCTGACGCCGCCCGCCGCCCGTCACGCGGCGTCCCGCGGGCTCGTCACGACCCGGTCCGCGAGGCCGTACTCGACCGCCTGGTGTGCGGTGAGGATCAGGTCGCGGTCGGTGTCGCGGCGCAGCCGCTCGACGCTCTGACCCGTGTGCCGCGCGAGGACCTGCTCCACCTCGGCGCGGAGCCGAAGGATCTCGCGCGCCTGGATCTCGAGGTCCGCCGCGGTGCCCTCTCCCCCGCCGGAGGGCTGGTGCAGCAGCACCCGTGCGTGCTCGAGGACGTGCCGCTGACCGGGTGTGCCCGCCGCGAGCAGCACGGCCGCGGCCGACGCCGCCTGACCGAGGCAGAACGTCGCCACCGTCGGCCGGACGTACTGCATCGTGTCGTAGATCGCGAGCAGCGCCGTGATCGAGCCGCCGGGCGAGTTGATGTAGACGTGGATCGGCGAGATGTCGCTCTCCGACTGCAGGTGCAGCAGCTGCGCGACGACCACGTTGGCGACGCCGTCGTCGATCTCGGTGCCGAGGAAGATGATGCGGTCGCTCAGCAGCCGGGAGAACACGTCGGCCGCGCGCTCGCCGTTCGGGCGCTGCTCGACCACGTACGGGATCGTGTACTGGCTCATCACAGGCCCGCCGTCCGTGCGCCGCCCGCGGGGCGGACGTCGTCGAGGCGTTCGACGACCTTGTCGACGAACCCGTAGGCGCGCGCCTCCTCGGCCGTGAACCAGGCGTCACGGTCCGCGTCGCGCGCGATCTCCTCGATCGTCCGGCCCGTGTGCTCGGCCGTCAGCGACTGCATCGTGTGCTTCACGTGCGCAAGGTTCTGCGCCTGGATCTCGATGTCGACCGCGGTGCCGCCGATGCCGCCCGACGGCTGGTGCATCAGCACCCGCGCGTGCCGCAGCGCGTACCGCTTGCCGGGCGTACCCGCCGACAGGAGGAACTGCGCCGCGCTCGCGGCCAGACCCATCGCGAGCGTCGAGACGTCGTTCGGGATCAGCCGCATCGTGTCGTACATGGCGAGGGCCGCGCTGACCGAGCCGCCCGGCGAGTTGATGTACAGCGCGACGTCGCGGCGCGGGTCCTCGGCGGAGAGCAGCAGGAGCTGCGCGCAGACCCGGTTGGCGACCGTGTCGTCGACCTCCTGCCCGAGCACGACGATCCGCTGGTGCAGGAGGCGGGCGGCGAGGTCGTCGTCGAAGGCCCGGCCGACGGGTGGGGCGGCGGTGCGGGTGGCGGCGGTGCGGGCGGCGGCGGCTCGGTCCTCGTCGACGCGACGGGCGAACGGTGCGGCGGTGCTCGCGCGCTGCTCGCCGGCCCAGCGGGCGTCGGGCGGCGCCGCGGTGCGTGCGTCGAACGGTGCGATCTCGGTGGGTCCGGTCGGGTGGATCTGAGGGTGGGACATCGGTGCTCCTCGGGTCGGGTCGTTCGACCGTCGCACCGGCCCGGCCCGCGTGGACCTCGGGTCTGCCGTGGGCGGATCCGCCGACGGCAGACGCCGTGCGCTCGCGGCCGCGGAGGAGTCGCCCGCGGGTCGTCGTCGGGCGTCGCGGCGGTTCCGCCCAGCGGGTCCGCCCAACGGTGCCGCCCGTCGGTTCCGGCCACCGGCGCCGCCCACCGGCGCGCCCGTCGGTTCCGGCCACCGGTTCCGGCCACCGATTCCGCCCACCGATTCCGCCCACCGGTTCCCACCCACCGGTTCCGCCCACCGGTTCCCCACCGGTTCCGCCCACCGGTTCCCACCACCGGTTCCGCCCACCGGTTCCCGCCACCGGTTCCCACCAGTTCCGCACAGCGGTTTCGCCCCGGGGCATGTCCGGGGTTTCGCCCAGAGCGAAGCCGGTGAAGGTGCTGTTAGCGGGCATTTCTCGTACACTTGTTCGTGGGGAGATCGGCAGTGGAGGCCGCGACTGCGGCGCAGAGAGGCGGCGCGGTGCAGCCCGGCCAGCTCCCCGACTTCCCCGTGCTCGGCGCAGACGTCGCCTCCGTCGCAGCGACGCTCCGAGCCGTCCGGCTCGATCGGGCTGCGGACGCCGACGTCGTCAACGCGATCGCCGGCTGGCAGCAGGTCGTCGACGCCGCGAGCGCAGCCCAGGCTGCAGCGATCAGCGAGCTCGTCGCCCGTCGGCCCGTCACCCGCGACGGTGTCGCCGACGAGGTCGCACTCGCGCTGGCGTGCACGCGGCGGCGTGCCACCCACCTGCTCGGCCGGGCTCACGGGCTCGACCAGTTCGCGGTCCTGCGGGACGCCCTCGCCTCGGGCTCGCTCGACACCGCCAAGGTGGACCTGCTGCTCGACGAGGTGGCGGTGCTTCCCGTGCCGGCTGCCGATGCGGTGCTCCGCGAGGTGCGCGAGCGCGCGGACGGTCTGACGACGACCCAGCTGCGGCGTCTCGTGCGCCGCCATGTGCTCACCGCCCGTCCCGAGGTCGCGCAGGCCCGAGCGAAGAAGGCGCGGCGCGAGCGTTGCGTGGACCTGCAGCACGGTCCGGACGCCATGGCGTGGGTGCACGCCTACCTCCCGGCGCCGGACGCGGTGGCGATGCACGGTGTGATCGACGCGCTCGCGTGTGCCCAGCGTGCCCGTGACGACGACCGCAGCGCGGACCAGCGCCGCGCGGACGCGCTCAGCGGGCTGTTCGCGGGCATCCTCGCGACCGGCGCTCTGCCGGACGGGACCCCGCTCCCCACCCCGCAGGGTCACCGCGTCGGCGTGCAGGTCGCGGTCGGCGCGACCACGTTGCTCGGGCTCGACGACCTGCCGGGCGAGCTCCTCGGCTACGGCCCGATCCCCGCCGCGATGGCGCGCGACCTCGCCCGCGACGGCACGTGGCGTCGCGTCCTCACCGACGCCGCCGGCCACGTGCTCCACGTCGACGACCACACGCACCGGGCAGGGCTGGTGATGACGCCTGCCGCTGCGCGTTCTCGTGGGGGCGAGCCGAACGCCGAGCCGGCGGGCGCGACGACGCGCGGGGGTGCGCGGTCAGGTGAGGGGCGCTCCGCCGAGGCCGGGCCGGAACCCGGTGGCCCACCGCCGGGCGACGTCGGTCGAGCCGGTTACCGGCCCGGCGCCCGCCTCCGGCGTTTCGTGCTCGTGCGCGATCAGGTGTGCGCGTTCGCGGGCTGCGGCATGCCCGCGTGGCGTTGCGACCTCGACCACGCTCTCCCGTTCGACTCGTCCGACCCCGACGCGGGCCCCACCTGCGCGTGCAACCTGCGGCCGCTGTGTCGTCGCCACCACCGGCTCAAGACGCACTTCGGGTGGTCCGTGGCGCACGACCCCGAGACAGGTATCACCGCGACGACGAGCCCGACCGGCTTCACCTACCTCCGCCCGTCGCCGACGCTGCTGATGACGACCGACCAGCGCCCTGGCCCACGCGTGCCGCGTCGCGAGACGCGAGCGGATCGGCCAGGAGGACTGCGGCCCCCCGAACGCGACGACCCGCCGCCGTTCTGACGCGCCGGCCCGCACCTCGTCCGACGAGTCGACGCCGAGGTTGGCGGCCATACCCGCGCGACGATCGACGGACACACCCGACCCGCGCCGGCCCGAGCGGTGAGAATGGCCGCATGACCGAGCAGCGGATGAACGTCGAGTCGTTCAACCTGGACCACCGCACCGTCGCCGCGCCCTACGTGCGCCTCGCCGACACCAAGCGGCTGCCCGCGGGCGACGTGATCGAGAAGTACGACGTGCGCTTCACCCAGCCCAACCGCGCGCACCTCGAGATGCCGACCGTGCACTCGCTCGAGCACCTGTTCGCGGAGCACTCGCGCAACCACAGCGACCGCGTGCTCGACTTCTCGCCGATGGGCTGCCAGACGGGCTTCTACCTGATGCTCTCCGGCACCTGGCAGCTCGACGACGTCCTCGCGCTCGTCCAGGTCACGCTCGAGGACGTGCTCGAGGCGACCGAGGTTCCCGCGGCGAACGAGGTCCAGTGCGGCTGGGGCGCGAACCACTCGCTCGAGGGGGCACAGGCAGCCGCCCGCGCGTTCCTCGCCGAGCGCGCCGGCTGGAGCCAGGTGACCGCGTGACGGCTCTCGGACCCGACGAGCCGGCCCGCGAGGCGCCGTCGCTCGACGGCCCGGCCCCGGCCGCCGCAACCCCGGACCCCGCGAGCCACGCGGCGGCCGACCCCGCCGCGGAGATCACCGCTCACGGCCGGCGAGCCCGGCGCCCCGCCAGCGCGCCCGTCGAGGCCGTCGTCGTCGTCGCGATGGCGAGCGAGGCCGCGCCGTTCGTCGAGCGCGCGTCGGCCGCGTCCGAGCCTCTGCCGGCGCCCGGCGGCGCCGAGCACCGTCGGCTGACGATCGCCGGCCGCGAGGTGCTGCTCGTCCGCTCGGGGATCGGCCTCGTCAACGCCGCGAGCGCGGCATCGGTGGCGCTCGCCGAGCACCGGCCACGCGTGCTGGTCAGCGCCGGGAGTGCCGGCGGACTCGGCGTGGGGGTTCGCGTGGGCGACGTCGTGGTCGGCTCGCAGCACGCGTACGGCGGCGCGGACGCGCGCGGGTTCGGCTACGCGCTGGGTCAGGTGCCCGGCATGCCGCCGACGTTCGCGGCCGAGGCCCGGCTGCACGACGTCGCGGTAGGCGCAGCCGACCGGCTCGCCCCTCGACCGACCGAGCCGACGACGATCCGCGTCCTGACGGGGTCCGTGGTCTCGGCGGATGTGTTCGTCGACGCCGATCGCGTGGCGGGCGTCCGGACCGACTTCCCCGACGCGCTCGCCGCCGACATGGAGACGACCGCCCTCGCGCACACGGCCCACCTGTTCGGTGTGCCGTTCCTCGCGGTGCGCGGCATCTCGGACCTGTGCAGCCCCGTCGAGGCCGGCGAGTTCGCTGCGCACGTCGACGACGCCGCGGACCGCTCGGCGGCGGTGGTGGAGGAGGTGCTCCGGGCGCTCTGACCGCGGTGGTGGACGAGGTGCTCCGGGCGCTCCGACCGCGGTGGTGGACGAGGTGCTCCGGGCGCTCCGACCGCGGTGGTGGACGAGGTGCTCCGGGCGCTCCGACCGCGATGGCAGCCGGCCCGAGCTGCGCGCGACGGCGGCGCGCCGCGGACGACGACAGCCACGGTGCCGTGGCCCCCGCGCGGCGCGCCCCCCGGCCACGCCTGCTACAGCTCGCCGACCGGCCCGACCGCCGGCGCCACGGCGTCGCGCACCCAGGCGGAGAGCGACGTCGCCGGCGGACGGAGGATCACGGTCTCGACCCCGAGCTCCGCGAACGGCCGCATCGTCTCGACGAACGCGGCGACGTCGCCGCGCAGCAGGTCGTCGCCGCCGTGCAGCGTCGTCACGCGGATCTCCGACGGGTCGCGTCCGACGTCGGCGCAGTGCCGGTGCAGCACGTCCAGCTTGTGCTCGAGCTCGTCCGGTGTCTGCGCGAACAGGTTGCACGCGTCGGCGTACTGGGCCACGAGGCGCAACGTCTTCCGCTCGCCCGAGCCGCCGATCATGATCTCCGGCCGCGACAGCGGCTGCGGCGAGCAGAGCGTCTGAGCGAGCTGGTAGTGCTTGCCCTCGTACGGCCCGTCGTTCGCCGGGTCCCACATCTGGCGGGCGATCTGCACGGTCTCCTCGAGCCGCTCGAACCGCTCCGACAGCGGAGGGAACGGCACGCCGAGCGCGGCGTGCTCCTCCTCGTACCACGCGGCACCGATGCCGAGCGTCGCGCGCCCGCCCGTCAGCACGTCGAGGGTCGCGACGATCTTCGCGAGCAGGCCCGGGTACCGGTACGTCACACCCGTGACGAGCACCCCGAGCTGCGCGCGCTCCGTGTGGCCGGCGAGGTAGCCGAGCGTCGTGTACGCCTCGAGCATCGGGTCCTCGGCAGGGAAGCCCGCGCGCACCATCTGGAAGTAGTGGTCCATCACCGAGATCCAGGCGACGCCGGCCGCGTCGGCGGTCTCTGCGGTCCGCGCGAGCTCGTCGCGCATGGCGGCCGGCTCCATCGAGTCGAACCGCATCAGGTGGATGCCGAGGCGCATGGCGGGACTCCTTCGTACGGGGGTGGTTCTCGTTCGTGCGGCTGGTTCTGGTTCGTGCGGGCCGGTTCGGGCTGGTGCGTCTCCTTCAGGTGCCGGAGTCAGGACGGGTGGCGACGCGCAGTGCGCGCGGCTGGGTCCGCTCTGCTCGACCGGCGGCGGCGGTGCGACCCCGCGGCACAACCGGCGGCGCGGGCGGCGGTGCCGCACCTCTGGCGCCGCGGGCGCCGAGCCCCGATCGTGGACCCATGAGCACCCTGAGCGGCCCCGACAACCTGCCCGACCCGCGCGGCGTGGACGTACGGCCTCTGCCGGACGCCATGCCGCACGACGACGACCCCGACGGCAACCCGCCGCACGGCGGGCAGGACACGGGCGTCCACCGCATCTACCCGGACGACCCGACCGGGCACTGACACCGGAGCGCGCCTCGGGCGGCCCGGGCGGAGCGCGACGCGCGGGCTCACCGCGCGCCGCGCTCCACGAGCCCGCGGACGTACGACGCCTGCCCGACGTGCTGCAGGTCGTCGCCGAGGATGCTGACGAGCCGCACCCCGAGCGTCACCGGCGGGTCCCAGTGCTCGTCGATGACGACGTCGAGGTCGTGGTCCGTCAGGCGCGCGAGGTAGGCGAGCGTCTGAGCCTCGACCGCGTCGTAGTAGCCGAGCAGCAGCTCCGGCTCGGCGTCGACGCCCGCCACGTCGTCGGCGCTCTGGCCGTACCCGGTGGCGCGCGCGTCGAACGGGAGCCCGAAGCGCTCCGCCCAGCCCTGCGCGGTCCAGACCTGCTCGACCCCGGCGAGCGGCGCGACCTGCGCGTCCTGCACGCGGCCGATGTGCCACGCGAGCCACGCGATCGAGTTGGCGTTCCCGTCGGGTCGAGCGGTGCGCCCCGCGGCGTCCAGCCCGTCGACGGCGCGGTGCAGGACCGGTCCGACGCGGCCGAAGCCCTCGATCAGCAGGTCGGCGACGTTCACGCGCGGCTCCCTTCCTTGCCCAGGCCGGCCAGCCTCGGCCGGAAGGCCGCGACGACGCCGGCGATGTCCTTGTCCCCGCCCACCACGTCGGCGGCGGCGTCGTAGGCCGCGAGCACCGCCGGCACGACCGGCAGCGGCGCACCCACCGCGCGCGCCTCGTCGCGGATCAACCCGAGGTCCTTGCGCAGCCCGTCGAGCGCGAACTGCGGCTCGAGCGCGCCCGTCAGCATCGCCTCACCCTTGACGTGCGCGTACTGGCTGTCGGTCGCGGTCCCGCGGATCGCCGAGAGGAACAGCCGCGGGTCCACGCCGAGCGCGTCGGCGAGCGCGAGCGACTGCGCGGTGCCCGCGGTGAGCGTCGCGACCCACGCGTTGGCCGCGAGCTTGAGCGCCGATGCCTCCCCCGGCGCCGAGCCCGCCCACACGGTGCGGCTGCCGATCGCGTCGAGCACCGGCTGGGCGACGGACCCCGCGTCGACCGGACCGGACGCCAGCACCACGAGCGTGCCGTCTTCCGCCGGCTTGCGCGTGCCGAGAACGGGCGCGTCGATCGTCGCGACGCCGTGCGCCGCCGCGAGCTCCGCGAGCCGCCGGGCGCCCGTCGGCCCGACCGTCGCCGACTGGACCCACACCGCGCCGGGCCGCATCGCGGGGAGCGCCTCCTGGGCGACCGCGCGCACCGCGTCCTCGTCGAACAGCATCGTGACGACGACGTCCGCGTCGGCGACCGCGGCGGCGGGCTCCGCGGCGACGCGGACGCCGTCCGACCGCAGCTCGTCCGCGCGCGCCGACGTGCGGTTCCAGACCGTGACGGCGAACCCCGCGCGGACCAGCGACCGCGCCATCCCGCGGCCCATCGTCCCCGTGCCGAGCACGGCCACGTTCGTCGTCATGGTTCTCCCTCGCGAGTGACGGGCGGGCGCGCGTGCGTCGAGCCGCGCGCCACCGCCGACCGGTCCACGCGACGGGCCGCGGCGCCCTCCACCCTGTCTAGGCCACGCCGCGCCGTCCCGCCTCCCGAGCGGGCGAGCCACGTCCCGACGTCCGACCTCCCGTGCGTGGCACCGCCACGTCCGGCAGTGCCACGCCGCGCCCGGACGCCCCGGCCGCGCCCGCTGGGCTGAACCACCCCGGCCCGCCGTATCGCCCGTCCGGGTGAACGACTCCTGCTCTGATGGTCGGCCGTCCGGCCGGCCGCGCAGCTCATGAGAGGCGTTCCGACATGCCCGAGCCACACGACATCGGCTGGCTGCGACAGGTCCTCGCCGCGCAGGGCGTCACCCTGCGCGCGGACCTGCGCGACGACCAGGTCATCCGCCAGCACCCGCTGGGTGCCGACCAGACGCGCCCTCCGCTCGCGTCCACCATCGGCCGCATCGACCTCGCGAGGGTGCTGAGGCCGACCGCCAACCCGCAGCTCGTCGCCCGGCGGCGCGCCCTCGGCCTGCACGTCCGGGCCGACCACCCCGAGGGCGCCGCACCGCCGCCGGCCGGCGGCGACGCCCGCGCGTCGGCCGTCGACTGGCGCAACCGCTTCGGCGGCCACTGGATCACGTCGATCCGCGACCAGAACCCGTGCGCGTCCTGTTGGGCGTTCACCGGCACGGCACTCGTGGAGGCGATGCTCAAGATCGAGCACGCCTACTGGGCTCGGCTGTCCGAGGGCGACCTCCACGACGGCGTGGGATCGCGGTGCGCCGACGGCAACAACCTCGGCAACGTGGACGCGTTCCTCTCGAGCCACGGCCTCGCCGACCTCGGCTGCTGGCCGTACCACACCGACGACGCGGCCTACGCGCCGTCGTCCGACCGCGCCGGCCGCTCGGTGCGCGTCCCGGCGTTCACGTGGATCGGCGACATCGAGCAGCAGAAGCAGTGGATCGACACGACCGGCCCGATCGCCAGCTGGTTCGACGTCTACCAGGACTTCGACGGCTACAGCGGCGGCTACGTCTACCGCCGATCGACGGCTGCCGACAACCACGAGCGGGGCGGCCACTTCATGCTCGTCGTCGGCTACGACGACGGCCAGCAGGCGTGGATCTGCAAGAACTCGTGGGGCAGCTGGGGCGACCACGGCTACGTGCTCGTCGGCTACGGCGAGGCCGGGATCGACCAGTACTCGAAGGCCGGTCTGACGGGCCTCAACCCGGACCCGTGGACCAAGCGCCGCCTGCACAACGGCAACCTCTACGAGTCCGGCAACGGCGCCGCGCACCGCAACTTCGAGGCCGTGTCGGCGCACGCCGGTGAGGTCACGAGCTACTGGCGGGAGGGAACGTCACCCTTCCCGTGGTCGTCCGACCGGACGTTCGGCAGCGATGCCACGCACGCCCCGACGCTCGCCGGCACGACCTACGGCCGCAACCTCGAGCTCGTCTACCGCACGTCCGACCACCGCCTCCACCACTGGTGGCGCGCCGGGGGCGGCGGCGACTGGAACGACGGCGGCGTCTTCGGCCCGACCGACACCGCGGGCGTGCCCGGCTTCGTCCAGGGCGACTACGGCGCGCCCGGCAACTTCGAGGTCGTGGTGCGCACGGCCGACAACCGCCTGGCGCACTGGTGGCGCATCAACGGCGCACCCTGGACCTGGCAGGAGAGCACGCGGTTCGGTGCCGACATCGCGTACTCGGGGCCGTCGCTCGTGCAGGGCGACTACCTCGACGACGGGCACGGCAACCTCGAGCTCGTCGCGGTGACGACGGCCGGCGAGCTGCGGCACTTCTGGCGCACGGAGCACGACGGCGTGTGGCACGACGGCGTCACGTTCGGCGCCGGGGTCGCGAGCCCGCCCGTCATGATCCAGGGCCAGTTCGGCATGCACGACGAGGCCGGCCCGCACGGCAACTTCGAGCTCTGCGTCGCCGTCGGCGGCGCGGTGCAGCACTGGTGGCGCGACAACGCGAGCGGGTCCATGGTGTGGCGCAACAGCGCGACCTTCGGCCACGACGTGGCGCAGGTCGTGGGGCTCGTCGAGGGGAGCTTCGGCATGAACCTCGAGGTGCTCGTGCGCCGCACGAACGGGAAGCTCCAGCACTACTGGCGCGACGGCGCCGGCTGGCACGAGGGCGTGGTGTTCGGGCCGGCCGACCGGGTGCGGCGCGTGGTGCGCGACCGGTCCGACCTCGAGCACCGGCTCGGCGAGCACATCGTGCTGCCGAGGTGAGCGCGACGTGAGCCGCTGGACCGCCGACCTGCCCGACGCCGTGCACGTGGGCGTCGGGCAGGTCGTCGCACTTCCGCTCGACGCGGGCGCGAGCGGTGCCGGGAACCGGTGGAGCGCCGGGTCGGACGGCGAGGCCGTCGCGGTGGAGGTGCTGGTCGCTCCCCCGGGACCGCCCGCACCGGCCGCACCGCCGGCCCCGCCGGCCCCGGACGCGCCGCCGTCCTCGTCCGCCGCGTCCGAGACGCTCCTCGTGACGGGCGTCGCGGCCGGGCGCGCGGTCGTGCGGCTGCGGCTCGGGCGCTCGTGGGAGACGGAGCCGCTCGCCACGCACGACCTGACGGTCGAGGTCGGCTGAGAGCAGCCGTCGGCCCGACCCGTCAGCCCCGCGTGCGCAGCCAGACGTCGGCGCCCTCGGCGAGCGCCAGTGCGTCGGCGTGCGCGCGCGTGAGCTGCACCCACGCCGCCTCGCCCTCGGACGTCGTGACGTCGGCGCGTACGTCGAACCCGACCCTCTGCAGCCGCGCGACCCGCGCGGGCAGGGCGGACGCCGAGCGCTCGGTCAGGATCTCCACGTCGTGCGGGCGGACCAGCCGGCCGCCGAGCGTCGTCACCGGGCCGAGGAACTCCATCACGAAGTCGTTCGCGGGCTTGTCGTACAGCTCGTCGGGCGGCCCGACCTGCTCGACGCGCCCGTGGTTGACGACGACCACCTCGTCGGCGACCTCGAGGGCCTCCTCCTGGTCGTGGGTGACGACGACCGTCGTCACCTGGACCTCGTCGTGCAGCCGGCGCAGCCACGCCCGCAGCTCGCGCCGCACCTTGGTGTCGAGGGCACCGAACGGCTCGTCGAGCAGCAGCACCGACGGCTCCGCCGCGAGCGCCCGAGCGAGCGCCATGCGCTGCCGCTGACCGCCCGAGAGCTGCGCGGGCCGCCGGTCGGCGAACGCCTCGAGGTGCACCAGCTCGAGCAGCTCGCCGACCTTGCGGCGGATCTCGTCCTTCGGCCGCTTGCGGATCTCGAGCCCGAACGCGACGTTGCGGAACACGCTCAGGTGCTCGAACGCGGCGTAGTGCTGGAACACGAAGCCGACGCCGCGCTCGTGCGCGGGCACGCGCGTCATGTCGCGTCCGTCGATGCGGACCTCGCCGGAGTCGGGCGTCTCGAGCCCGCCGATGACCCGCAGCAGCGTGGACTTCCCGCCGCCGCTCGGACCGAGCAGCGCCGTGAGACCGCCGGGACGGACGTCGAGGCTCACGTCGTCGAGCGCGACGAACGGCCCGAACCGCTTGGTGACGCCCTGGGCCTGGATGCTCATGCGCTCACGTCCTTCCGACGCAGCCGCGCCGCGACCAGCAGGGCCGCGACGGTGACGAGGATCAGCACGAACGCGAGCGGGAACGCGCCCGGCTCGAGCTGGGTGATGCGCTCGGCGATGACGAGCGTGACCGTCTGCGTCTGGCCGCTGCCGCTGACGTTGCCCGACACGACCGCGACGGCGCCGAACTCGCCGACCGCGCGCGCGAGCGCGAGCACGACGCCGTAGGTGAGCGCGGGGCGCAGCGTCGGGAGCGTGATGCGGCGGAACGTGGTCCACGACCCCGCGCCGAGCACCCGCGCCGCCTGCTCGGGGTCGGTGCCGGCCTCCTCGAGCACCGGCACGACCTCGCGCAGCACGAGCGGGAGCGACACGAACGTCGTCGCGAGGATCATGCCGGGCACCGCGTAGACGACCTGGATGCCGGCGCTCTCGAGCGCAGGCCCGAACCAGCCGTTGCGGCCGTAGACCAGCACGAGCGCGAGGCCAGCCACGATCGGCGACACCGCGATCGGCAGGTCGGCGAGCACGCCGAGCAGCCGGCGGCCGGGGAACCGGAACCGCACGAGCAGCAGCCCGAGCCCGACGCCGAAGAGCGTGCCGAGCAGCACGGAGACGAGCGCCACCTCGAGCGTCAGCCGGAACGCCGTGACGGCCTGCTCCGAGCTGATCGCGTCCCAGAACGCCGCGAGCCCCGGCTCGAACGCGCGCCAGGTGATGACGCCGAGCGGCACGAGCACGAGCACAGCGACGTACGCGAGCGCGACCCAGCGGACCGTGCGCCGGCCGCGGGTCGCCCGCTCCCCCTGCGGAACGGGGGGCGACGCCGGGGGTGCGCCGGTCGCCGGCTCGTCGAGCACGACCTCAGCCACGGCGCGCCACCCGCCTCTGCAGCAGCTCGAACCCGATGAGCACCGCGAGCGACACCACGAGCAGCACCGTCGCGGTCGCCGCGGCTCCCGGGAAGTCGTAGGCCTCGTACAGCCCGTAGGCGTACATCGACGAGACCTGGGTCTTCGCCAGGCCGCCCGAGATGAGCAGCACCGACCCGTACTCCCCCATGGCCCGCGCGAACGCGAGCGCCGCACCCGACGCGATGGCCGGGAACAGCGGCGGCAGCACGATGCGGCGGAAGACGGTCGACGGCCGGGCGCCGAGCGTCGCGGCGGCCTGCTCGCGCGAGCGGTCGAGCCCGATCAGCACGGGCTGCACCGCGCGCACGACGAACGGCAGCGTGACGAACAGCAGCGCGACGACGACGCCGCCGCGCGTCGCGAACAGGTCGACCACGCCGCCGCGTCCGTACACCGCGAGCACCACGAGCCCCGCGACGATCGTCGGCAGCGCGAACGGGATGTCGATGACGAGCTCGACGAGCCGCTTGCCCGGGAACTCGTCGCGGACGAGCACCCACGCGATCACGGTGCCCATCACGGCGTTGACGACCGTGACGATCGCCGACGCGGTGACCGTGAAGACGAGCGAGCGCACCGCCTGCGGCGTGGTGATCGCGTCCCAGAAGCTGCCCCAGCCCGCACCGGCCGCCTCGAGCACGACGGCCGCGAGCGGCAGGAGCACGACGAGGCTGAGGAACAGCACGAGGACTCCGAGCCCGGTGCCGGACCCGACGCCGAGCGGCCGTCGTTGCTGGTCGGCGACGTCGGGCGTCCGCTCGCGCCGGCGTGCTGCGCGGCCCCGACGAGCGCCCTTCCCGGAGACGCCGACCGGCGCGGCCACCTCGGTGGCCGCGCCGGTCGGGTCGAGCGTCGTCGTCATCCGGCGGACGCCTCGATCTTCGTGACGATCCCGTCGGTCTTGTCGAAGAACTTCTTGTCGACCACGTCCCAGCCGCCGAGCGACGCGATCGTCGTCAGCTTGGCCACCGGCGGGAAGGGGTTGGCCGGATCGGTCGCCCCCTCGACGGTGCCGGGCTCGACGACGCCACCGACCGGGCGGAAGCCCTTGCTCGCGAAGATCTTCTGGCCGTCCGCGCTCTCGACGAACTGCAGGAACTTCGCGGCGGCGGGCGAGGCGGTCTTCGTGACGGCGCCCGGGTTCTCGATCAGCACGCTCTCGTTCGGCACGACGTACTCGACGTCGGCGCCCTTCTGGCGGGACGCGATCGCCTCGTTCTCGTAGGAGACGAGGACGTCGCCCGTGCCCGCGGTGAACGTGGTCGTCGCGGCCGCACCGCTCTCCGGCTTGCTCACGATGTGCTTGTAGAAGCTCGTGAGGTAGGCCTCGGCCTGCTCGGGCGTGCCGCCGTCGGAGATGACGTGCTCGTAGGCCGCGAGGATGTTCCACTTCGCCGAGCCGGACGTCGCGGGCGACGGCGTGACGATCTGCACGCCGTCCTTGACGAGGTCGTCCCAGCCGGTGATGTGCTTGGGGTTGCCCTTGCGGACCACGAGGACGACGACGGAGCTCGAGACGATGCCCTTCGTGGAGCCCGAGTCCCAGCCGGCGTCGACCGTGTCGGGCACGAGGCGCGTGAGGTCGGGGCCGACCGAGAAGCCGACGTAGTCGGCGGGCTGGCCCGCGGCGACGGCCTTGCTCTGCGAGCCGCTCGGGCCGTACGACGCCGAGAACTCGACGCCCTTGCCGTCGGGCGTGGCCTGGAACGCGGTCTCCGCGGCGTCGTACGCCGGCTTCGGCACCGAGAACGCGACGATGCCGACCTTGCCACCGGCGGCCGATGCGCCGTCGGTCGAGCCCGACGCCTTCGCCTGGCCGCCACAGGCCGCGAGCGCCATGGTCAGCGCGGTCGCACCGGCGGCGACGGCGACCCAGTGGCGGGCGGGACGGCGGGGGGCGGAAGTCATCTCAGGCTCCTGGTCTGCGTGGGGGTATGACCCGCGGTGCGGGTGGCAGAACCAAAACAGAGTATTCCCACCTGATCTATAGGCTTTTCAGATAGTGAGACGGGTTGTCTCGTGACCGGACTGTCGGCGGCCCGCGCCCCGCTCGCGCGGCGGAATCAGGACGCCGGTGGCTGCCGGTGGCCGTCGAGGCGTCGCTCGCGCTCGACCGCGCGCGCGATGCGGGCCGCGTCGAGCCGCAGCTCGCGGAGCATGCCCGACAGCGGCGTGGTGAAGCCCGTGACGTACAGCCCCGGCGCGACGCGGCCCGCGCGGGGGACCGGGTAGCCGTCGCGGTCGAGCAGGCCGAGGTGCCCGAGCAGCGACGCGAGCCCGGGTCGGTACCCCGTCGCCAGCACGACGGCGTCCGGCGCGAGCCGCGTGCCGTCCGCGAGCACCACCTCGCCCCCCTCCGCGGCCGCCACCGCCGGCACGGCGTCGACGCGACCCGACCGCAGCGCGTCGACGAACCCGATGTCGAGCAGCGGCAGCGACCCCTGCGCCGCCCGCGTCGCCAGGCCCGTCGTCGGCCGGACCAGCCCGTGCGTGCTCAGGTCGGGAACCTCGGCGCGCTCGAGCACGGTCGCGACCCGGTCGACCAGCCGGACGGGGAGCCGCCGCACGAGCAGACCGGTCTGCTGCGCGGCCCAGCCGAACGTGGAGCGCCGCAGCACGTGCGGCGGCGTGCGGACCGCGACCCGTACCCGTGCGGCACCGCCCTCGACGAGGTCGAGCGCGATCTCCGCGCCGCTGTTGCCGACGCCGACCACGAGCACGTCCCGGCCGCGGAACGGCGTCGCGTCGCGGTAGTCGGCCGTGTGGCGCAGGTCGCCGGTGAACGCGTCCGCCCACGCGGGTCGGACGGGTACCCGCGCGTTCCCGGTCGCGACCACCACCTGAGGCGCCGTCAGCACGGCGCCGTCGGCGGTCGTCAGCCGCCAACCGGCCGCCGCGTCCGGCGCGTCCGGCGCGATGCGAGCGCCTCCCCCGTCCCTGGGGTCGATCCGCACCACGTCCACGCCGCCGTGCACGTCGAGGCGGTGGTGCGCGGCGTACGTCTCCAGGTAGCGCACGACGTCGGCCCGGGCGACCCACCGGCCGTACGCGCGCGGGATCGCGAGGCCGGGCAGCGCCGACAGCCGGCGGGTCGTGTGCAGGTGGAGCCGCTCGTAGTGGCCGCGCCACGACGTGCCGACCGTGGGCGCGCGCTCGAGCACCGCGACGGGCACGCCCCGCGCCCGCAGCGCCGCGGCCGCGGCGAGCCCCGCGGGCCCCCCGCCGACGACGAGCACGGGCGCGTCGGGCGTCGCCACGGCTACCCCGCGCGCTCCAGCAGCACGAGCACCTCGTGGTGGTCCGTCTGCGGGAACATGTCGAACAGCCGCGCACGCACCGGTCGCAGCGACGGCATCGCCGCGAGGTCGCGCGCGAGCGAGTCGACGTTGCAGCTCGAGTAGACGACGTGCCGCGCGTCCGAGCCCTCGAGCATCGCCGCGAGCGGTGCGCCGATGCCGCGCCGCGGCGGGTTCACCACCACCAGGTCGGGCGCGTCCGAGCCCTCGAGCAGCTCCGCCGCGAGCGCGGTCGCGTCACCCGCGTGGAACTGCGCGTCGACGCCCGCCTCGGCCGCCGACTGCCGCGCGCTCTCGACGGCCTCCTTGCTCACCTCGACGCCGACGGCGGACCGCCCCGGGGCCGCGCACGCGAGCGCGAACCCGCCGACGCCGCAGTACAGGTCGAGCAGCCGCGCCGGCGCGACCTCGTCGACCCATGCGCGCGCCTGGCGGTACAGGCCGTCGGCCACCGCGGTGTTGGTCTGGAAGAAGCTGCGCGGCCGCAGGTGCAGGTCGACGCCCGCGAGGTGCATGCGCAGCGTCGTGGCCGCGGAGAGCGGGATCTCGAGGTCGCCCTCGAGCACCTGCTTGTGCTCGGGCTGCACGTTGACGGTGACGACCGCGAGGCGCGGCTCCTCCTCGAGCAGGCTCGGCAGGTGCTTGCGGATGCGTGCGACGGCCTCCTGGGAGCGCAGCACGAAGCGGAGCATCAGCTCGCCGTCCGGGCTCAGCGTCACCAGCAGGTACTTGAGCTCGCCGCGCCGGCTCGGCACGTCGTACGGCTCGAGCCGCGCGCGCGTGACGAACCGCTCGAGCGGCGCGAACGCGCTGCTCAGCGCGGGCGGGTACAGGCCGCAGCCCTGCAGGTCCACCCCCGTGCCGGCCGCGTCCAGGATGCCGAGGGTCGGAGCGTCGACCGTCCCCGCGACGACCATCTTCGCCTTGTTGCGGAACCCCTCCTCGGGCCCGGCGAACGGCGGGAGCCACGCCACGGGCGGCAGCGTCGCCGCGCACCGGGCCTGCTTCGCCGCGAGCTGCGCGTCGTACGGCTGCCCCATGAAGGTGCACGACCGGCACAGCCCGGCGTCGAAGTAGGAGCAGTGCACCCCGACAGGCTACGAGGGCCGCGACGCGAGAGCGGCGTCGACGTCCGGGTCGTGGAGCTGCGCGAGCCACGCGAGCAGGTCGGGGTACGCCGACGGGTTGGCCGCGACGAGCGGCCGCAGCTCGGGCGCGCGCTCGACGATCGCGGCGAGCACCGCGAGGTCCGTCGCGGGGTCGGCGGCCTGCGCCGTGGTGAAGCCGTGGTCGGCCGCCCCGGCGCCGTCGTGGGCGCCCGTGGCGGGCCCGTCGGCACCGACGCCCGGCCCGTACGTCGCGGAGCCGCGCGGCAGCCGCGCGCTCTCCCGGACCGCGTCGGGCACGGTCAGCGCGAGCACCGCGAGGATCGGGAGCCCGTACGCCACGATCGTGTCCGTCAGCCCGGGCCGCGCCCACCCACGCGTCGCGATGATGGCGGTGCCGACCACCACGGCCGCGGCGGTCAGCCACAGGCCGACGGGCCGCGCGTCGAGGCCGCGGCGCCCCACGACCACGCTCGCCGCGAGCGCGAGCACCACGATCACCGCGTCGAGCGCGACGACGAGGGCGATCCGGCCGGTCACCCGCCCGGGGTGGAGGTCGCCGCCGAGCTGCTGGACGGTGTGGAGCAGGTGGATCAGCCCGAGCAGGTGGATCACCACGAGGGCGCCCGCGGCCACCGCGATGGCCACCCATGCCGCGCGCGCGACCTCGCACCAGGCGCGCACAGGCGGCTCGACGCGCCGCAGCGTCGCGGAGACCGCCGCGCCGAGCGCCACCGCACCCGCCGCCGGCACGAGCACGAGGCCCGGTCCGCCGGAGCCGTCCGGCAGCATCGTGGCGACCGGGAACCCGTCGGTGAGCGTGAGCGCCGTCGTCGTCGCCGCGATCGCCACGAGCACCCAGCGCCACGGCGCCGAACCCCGCAGCGTGGCGAGCAGCGGACCGCCCGCGAGCGCGGTCACGAGCAGCACGAGCACGGCGTCGGCCGTGAGACCGACCCACGTCTGTGCTCCCACGCGGTCGAGGAACCGCACGATGCCCGACGCCAGCGCTCCGAGCGTCAGGGCCTGCAGCACCACCACGCCGGCGAGCAGGCCGCCGAGGATCGACCGCGCGAGGCGGCGGGCCGCGCCGGCGAGCGCCGCGTCGGCCGACTCGGCCGCGCGCGGAGCGGCCGCGAGCGCCGCCCCGGCGAGGCCGACGGCGACGGCCGGCCCGAGGCCGCCGGGCAGCGTCGGCCCCGTGATCCGCAGCGCGAACGCGCCGACCGCGTCCACCGCCGCCGACGCCAGCACGCACACCGCGTACGGAAGGCCCAACCACGCGCGGACGCGCAGCGCGGTGCGCAGCGAGCCGCCGCGCGCCCGCACCACGTACGTGACCGCGAGCGACGCGACCGAGACCGCGCTGACCAGCACCACGTCGACCCGCTGCCACGCTCGGTCGTGGAACGACCACGCGAGCCCGAGCGAGACGCACAGCAGCACGAGGGCGACCGCGTCGGTCGCGTAGTCCCGCGCCGGGACGTCGCCGAACGGGTTCGGCCGCCGCCACGCGGCGCCGGGCGCGGGCGTCACCGGGACGTCGTGGGGCGTGCTCATCGTCGACCTCTTCTCGCCCGCGGTCGGGTGCACCGGCGTGGTCGAGGTTCTACCACGCGCGGATCGGGCGGTCAGGCGAACGTCGCCGCGATCCTGCGCACCGCCTCGGTCAGCACCTCGGTCGACGCGGCGAGGTTCAGCCGCACGTGGTGCTCGCCGCCCGGCCCGAACGACGGCCCGCGGTTGACCGCCAGGCGCCCGCGGGCCAGGAGTGCGCGCGCCGGGTCCGGGTCGTCCGTGATGCTGCCGAGGTCCAGCCACGCGAAGTACGTCGCGGCGGGCGGCCGCCATGCGACGGCCGGCACCTGCGACGCGAGCAGCGACTGCAGGGTCGTGACGTTGGCGCGCAGGCCGTCGAGCACCTCGTCGAGGTACGCGCCGCCGTCGCGGTACGCCGCGACCTGAGCGATGGCCGCGACGTGGGAGACGCCGTCCGCGAGCACCGGCGAGATGCCGGCGACGTCGGCGTCGGGGCCCGGCACGACGACCGCAGCGCGCAGGCCCGCGAGGTTGAACGCCTTCGACGCCGAGTGGAGCGCGATCGCGCCCGGGACCACGGTCGTGGTCGGCACGAACTCGCCGTCGAGCACGACCGGAGCGTGGATCTCGTCGGCGACCACCTGCACGCCGTGCCGCGCCGCGAGCTCGCCGACGGCGGCCAGCTCGTCGCGCGTGTGCAGCGCGGCCGTCGGGTTGTGCGGGTGGCACAGCAGGTAGGCCGCGCGGCCCCCGCCCGCCGTGGCGCGCGCGAACGCCGCGTCGAGCTGTGCGAGGTCGAGGCGGCCGTCGGCGCCGAGCGGCGCGTGCTCGACCCGGCGGCCCGCGTGCTCGACGAACGAGGTGAACGGCGGGTACACCGGCGGGTTGATGACGACCGCGTCACCGGGCCCGGTGACGACGCGCACGACCTCCGCGATCCCCTGCATCACGTCCGGCACGAGCCGCACGCGCCCCGGGTCGACCTGCCACGCCCACCGCTTCGCCGCGAACTCCGCGAGGGCCTCCGCGAGCGCGCTGCCCTCGTGGTAACCGGTGTCGCCCGCGGTCAGCGCGTCGTGCACCGCCCGGACGACGACGTCGGCGACCGGCACGTCCATCTCCGCGACCCACAGCGGGAGCACGTCGGCCGGGTACCGCCGCCACTTCTCGCTCGTCCGTCGGCGCAGGTCGGACAGGGGCACGCGGTCGAAGATCGTCATGCGCCGACGCTACCGAGCACGCGGGCACGCGCCGCGCCGGCCGCCCCCTGGCGGGGCGGCCGAGGGCGCGTCAGGATGACGCCGACGACCGGAGGTGCCGCATGGACGTGCACGTCATCACGCACGACGGGGTCCGCGACGCGAGCGTCGACGAGCTGCCCGCGCTGCTCCGGCGCAGGCCGGGCGGCGAGGCCGGCACGATCGTCTGGGTCGACGTTCCGGGCTGGGACGACGAGGCGGCGCGCGTCCTGGCGGACGTGTTCGCGCTGCACCCGCTCGCGGTCCAGGACTGCGCGGTCCACAACCGGCTGCCGAAGGTGCACGCCTACCCCGACTCGCTGTTCCTCGTGCTGCACGCGCCCGAGCTCGGCTCGCAGGGACGCGTGCACCACGTCGAGCTCGACCGGGTCGTCGGGCCGAACTACCTGGTCACGGTGCACGGCCCCTACGACGACGAGGTGAGCGAGGACGCCGCGCTCCGCGACACCCGCGAGGTCCTCGAGCGCCTGCGGTCCGGCCGGCTGCGACCGCGCACGCCGTTCGACGTCTCGCACGCGATCGTCTCGACCATGACGCGCCGCATGGAACGGTTCATCGAGACGCTCGCCGCGCAGGTCGCCGTGCTCGAGCGCCGCGTCACGACCGGCCAGCACGACGAGTCCGAGGACTTCCTCGACCAGCTGTTCCGCACGCGTCACGGCCTGCTCGCGGTGACGACGATCGCGGCGCAGACCGCGCAGATCTACCGCCGCGTCGAGCGCCTGTCGAGCCAGCACATCCCCGCCGAGAGCCGCCATCTGGTGGGCGACCTCGTCGACCAGTACGACCGCCTCGCCGGGCTCGCGGCCGAGGAGAAGGAGTACCTGCAAGGCGTCATCGAGTACTACCGCACGCGCACCGACACGAAGATGACGATCGCGGCCGAACGGCTCGCCGTGATCGCGGTCGTGACGCTGCCGATCACAGCGCTGGCCTCGGTTTTCGGCATGAACTTCATCGTCAACCAGCACACCCGGGTGGTGGAGCTCTCGGTGTCGCTCGCGATCATGGTCGCGATGTCGCTGGCGCTGGTGGCGTGGGCCAAGCGGCAGGGCTGGTGGTGACGGCGGGACGCTGAGGCGGCATCGGGCGGCCGCGAAGACGCGACGGAAGTCCCGGTTCGAGCGGCCTGCGGATTCGTAATCTGCAGGCAAAGCGTCATTCAGGCGAGCCTCAAGGCCGCCTGTCGCCCGGACCGAGGAGCCCCGCATGTCCGTCATGACCGCTGCCGTCCGACTGCCCGACGTCACGCTGCCGCCCGCGGTCCGGGCCGCGGTCGACGCCAGCCCCTCGGTCGTCGTCCCGGCCGACCGCGACGAGCTCTACCGGCTCGCGCTCGGCCCGTGCGGCGGACCCGTCCACGAGGTGTCCTACGACGACGGGGGCACCCCCGTCGTCGAGGCGACCGTGACGCGCTGCCGCAACGGCCTCGCGGTCAACTACCCCGAGGACTACATGCGCCGGCGCGACCCCGACTGCATGCACATCGCGGACGACCTCCCGTCCGACAAGGCCCGCTACCGCGACGTGTTCGGCGCGGAGTTCGCGCCGACCAAGCAGGCCACGCTCGACTGGCTCGCGACGCAGGACCTCGTCGTCGTGCCGTTCCGCGCGGGCGGCCCCGTGCACGGCTCGCCGTCGGTCGCGATCGTGCCGGCGAACGCCGCCTTCTTCGCGCTCGCGCTCGTCGACCTGCAGGGCTGGGTGACGTTCGACGAGCTCGGTGCGTTCACGCCGCGCGCGATCCTCTACGTCGCCCCGCCGTTCCGGCACACCGCGTTCGGCGGCCGCCAGGTCGTGGTGCACGACCGCACGCCCGAGCTGCACGAGGTGTTCGCCTACAACCTCTACCCCGGCCCGAGCGCCAAGAAGGGCGTCTTCTCCGTGCTCCTCGACATCGGCGGCCGCGAGGGGTGGCTCACCACGCACGCGTCGGCGGTGCGGGTGACGACGCCGTACGACAACGACACCGTCGTCATGCACGAGGGCGCCTCGGGCGGCGGCAAGTCCGAGATGTGCCAGGAGTTCCGCCGCGAGGACGACGGGCGCATCCTGCTCGGCCGCAACGTCGTGACCGGCGGCGAGATCCGCATGACGCTCGCCGAGTCGAGCGCGCTCGCACCCGTGACGGACGACATGACGCTGTGCGCGTCGGCACTGCAGGACGACAGCGGGCGGCTCGTGATCGCCGACGCCGAGGCCGGCTGGTTCGTGCGCGTCGACAACATCCGGTCGTACGGCGAGGACGAGCACCTCGAGCGCGCGTGCATCCACCCCGCCAAGCCGCTCGTGTTCTTCAACATCGACGGCATGCCCGACGCGACCGCGCTGCCGTGGGAGCACACGCTCGACTCGACCGGCAAGCCGTGCCCCAACCCCCGGGTCGTCATCGACCGGAACGCGTTCCCCGACGTCATCTCCGAGCCGACGCGCGTGGACGTGCGCACGTTCGGCGTCCGGATGCCCGCGTGCACCCGCGACAACCCGAGCTACGGGATCATGGGCGTCACCCACCTCGTGCCGCCCGCGCTCGCGTGGGTGTGGCGGCTGGTGGCGCCCCGCGGCGACAAGAACCCGTCGATCGGCGAGTCGCGCGCCGAGGCGTGCGTCATCGCGCACGGCGGGCTGGTGTCCGAGGGCGTCGGCTCCTTCTGGCCGTTCTCGACGGGCACCAAGGTCGAGTCCGCGAACCTGCTGCTGCGCCAGCTGCTGGCCGCGCCGCGCACGCGGTACGCGCTCACGCCGAACCAGCACGTCGGCGCGTACCACGTCGGCTTCGCCGCCGAGTGGCTCACGCGCGAGTACCTCGCACGGCGCGGCGGCGGGCGGGTCCGCCCCGAGCAGCTCGAGCCGGCGCGCTGCCCGCTGCTCGGCTACGCCCTGGCGGAGATGAAGCTCGACGGCCAGCCGATCCGCAAGTCGCTGCTCGCGCCCGAGCTCCAGTCGCACGTCGGCGTCGAGGCGTACGACGCGGGCGCACAGGTCCTGACGTCGTTCTTCAAGGCCGAGCTCGCGCAGTTCCTCACGCCCGACCTCGACCCGCTGGGCCGCGCGATCATCGAGGCGGTGCTGCGCGACGCGAGCGTCGAGGAGTACGAGGCACTCACGCCGATGTACGTCTGACCTGCGGGCGGCGCTCAGGTATCCACGCCTGGGCGCCGCGACTCCTCACGGTCAGGACGTGGCGATCGGGGGGCAGCCATGAGCGTGACGGCGACGCGGCCGTCGGTCGGCTCGGGGGCGCGGGCCGCCGGCACCGAGGTCGCGCTGTTCGGCGGCTGCCGCGTCGAGCACGACGGGACGCCCGTGCCGCTGCCGGTCGGCGGCCGACGGCTCGTCGCGTACCTCGCGCTGCAGGGCCGCACGTCGCGGCACGCGGTCGCGGGCACGCTGTGGTCGGACGCCGCCGAGCTCCAGGCCGCCGGCAGTCTCCGTTCGACGCTCTGGCGCGTGCAGCGCGCCCGGCCGGGGCTCGTGCGCGACGTCGGCGGCGTGCTCGCGCTGAGCCCCGACGTGCGCGTCGACGTGCGGGGCTTCGCCGCGAGCGCGCGCCGCGTCGTCGACGACGAGGCGCCCTTCCCCCGCGACTTCGACGCCGTGCTGCGCGCGGGCGAGCTGCTGCCCGGCTGGTACGACGACTGGGTGCTCTTCGAGCGCGAGCGGCTGCGCCAGCTGCGCCTGCACGCGCTCGACGTCATCGCGCTCGCGTGGTCGCAGGCCGGGCGGCACGGCGAGGCCCTCGACGTCGCGCTGCGCGCGCTCGGCGGCGACCCGCTGCGCGAGAGCGCGTACCGGACCGTGATCGTGCTGCACCTCGCGGAGAGCAACCTCGTCGAGGCCGTGCGCACCTACCGCCGCTGCCGCGACGTGCTCGCGACCGAGCTCGGGGTCCCCCCGTCGCCCGACACCGGCGCGTTGCTCGCGCGCGCGGGCGTCGACCCCGCGGCGCTGTAGCCCCGGCACGCGGCGGGCCCGCTCCGCCCCGACGCCCGCGGCCCCTGGACGCCCGGCGGCCGGAGCGGATCGACCGCCCCGGCCGTCGGAGCACCACCTCCGCGGGCCCGTACCCCGCCGGGCCGGGTCAGCCGCCGAAGCCCGCGATCATCTGCGCCTGCGCGACGATGTTGCCGGCCTGGGCGTCCGTCACGGTGATGCCCTGCTTGCCGAGCGCCGCGACGATCTGGCTCGCGGACTTGCCGGAGAAGTCGGCGACCGTCGCGAACCCTGCAGCGTTGAGCCCCGCGTTGAGCGTCGCGCGGCTGCCCGCCGCCGTCTCGGTGCCGGTCACGGCGGGCGCGCCGACCACGCCGCTCACCACGGAGTACGCGCTCGCGGTGCTGAGCGGCGCGCCCGTCGACGTCACGCCCACCACCGCGCCGACCGCGTCCACCGAGCCGACCGTGCTGCGCAGGAACGCCTGCTCCTGGCCGTTCACGGCCGTCACGAGCGTGGCCGGGTCGGCGTACGTCGAGGTGAGCGGCAGCACGTTGAGCGCCTGCGCGACCGTGCGGCCGTCGGCCAGGTGCTCGTTGCCGTACTTGTCGATGAGGGCCTGCACCGTCTGGCCGGCCTGCACGTCCTTGCCGAACTGCGGGTTCTCGGTGGCGTACTGCGCGACCTGGCCGCCGGTCGCGACGCGCTGGGACACGGTCTCCTGGAGGCCGACCGTGTCGACGCCCGGCAGGACGACGACGTTCTGGCCCGTCTTCCACATCGTGACCTTCGAGCCGTCGAGGTCGCGGACCCCCAGGAACTGCGGGGCGTCGACGAACGTCTCCCACTGGTTCTTCGGCTGGACCCGTTCGCCGAGTCCCGCCATGTCCGCGTCGATCCGGTTGAGCTCGGCGGCGACGTCCTGCAACGCCGCCACCAGCTGCGCCCGCAGCGTCGAGAGGCACTGGAACAGGTTCTGCGTGTCGGTGTGCAGCGCGTCGAGGTCGGCGGCGATCGCGTGGAACCGCCAGTTGAAGCCCTTGTCGTCGGCGCTCTCGCCGGCCTGCACGGTGCTCTCGCCGTCGACCCAGTCCTGATGGTCGAACGTGCGCGCGAAGGTGGGCGCGCACGGGGCCGCCGTCGACGTGGGCAGCGCCGACGAGAACGTGAAGTGCCGCGGCGACTGGCCGAGGTTGACCGCGACGAGGTTGTTGATCAGCCGCAGGGCGTCGTACTTCTCGATGCCCTTGCTCATCAGCCCGCTGACGAGGGCGTCCGGGTCGGTGCCGATCGTCTCGGTCCAGACGTTCGAGGTGCTCATGGGAAGCCTCCGGTGGTGGTGCCTACGGGTGCAGCGGGCGGTAGCGGTGGTAGGTGCGGGCCGCCGACGGGCTCAGCGGGGTCGGCGTCGTGGAACCGTCGACGCTCACGTGCCGCCGCCGGATCTCCCACGTGTCGGCGCGCACGCCCACGGGCGTCGCGAGCTCGACGACGTTCATCAGGTGCTCGTACTGGCGCAGCGTCAGGAGCGCGTCGTCGGGCAGCGTCGCGCGCCACTCGTACGGGTCGTTGCCGCCCGTGCGGACGTACGCGACGCACGCGACGACGCTCACGCCCTCGCCCGCCGACGCGAGCGTCGTGCTCGGGCCCAGCACGGGCCGCACGCGCAGCCCGCGGTCGACGAGGCCGTGCACCTGCCACCGGTAGGCGACCGTGTGCCGCGACGAGAGGTTGTTGCCCGCGAGCGGCAGGTCGACGACGCCGAACGCGAACGCGAGCGTTCCGGTCGCGGTGACGAACGGCAGCGCGCTGCTCGCTCCCCCGCGTGCCGCGACGGCCACGAGGTCGTCCAGCCGCTGGTGGTCACCGACGAGCGCGCCGGTGGTCGCCCCGAGGTCCACCACGACGTAGTCGCGCACGGCGACCCGCGCGAGGCGCTGCTGCACGTCCGCCACGTCGGTGACCCGCGGCAGGTCGAGCGCCGCGAGCGCCGCGTCGATGCTCGGGTCCGCCGAGCTGACCTTCATGCCCGCGAGCCGTGCCGCGGCGTCCGTGGGCGACAGCGCGGTGAGCGCGTCGGCCGCGAGGGCGTCGACGATCGCCTGGACCGGCCCGTCGTGGTCGGCGTCCGGCCCCTCGATCCGGGCCGTGAACGTGAGCGGCCCGGGGCCGCCGGGACCCGGGGCGACGTCGACGACCAGCCCACCGACCGACACCGGGCTCGCGTAGACGGTCCCGTCCGCCGTCGCGTGCGCCGTCCGCATGCCCGCCGCGCGCAGGAGCCACGACGCGACCGGGTCGTCGGCCGCGCCGACCGCACCCAGCCGGGGGTCGAGCGCCTGCGCCTTGGTCACGGCCGAGCCGATCGCCGCGGTCGTCGGCGGCGTGAGCGCGACGCCGAGGCCGAGCTCGAACCGGCTGCCGCCGTCGTCGCGCTGGCCGGTCAGCGCCTGCGTGAACACGCTGACGCCGAGCTGCGTCTGCAGGTCGACGAGCCGGGCGAGCGCGTTCGCGACCGACGGCGCGACGGGCTGGTCGGCGGGCAGCCCGAGCGTCGCGAGCGCGGCGCGAGCCGTCGTCGCGCGCGCCGCCGCGGCGGGCGTGAGCATCCGCTGCGCGTGCACCGCGTCGCCCGGCGCACCGGCCGGCCAGACGAGGTGCAGGCGGCGCACCGCGTCGAGCAGCTCGGTGCGGCCCGCGCCGCGCGTCGGGTCGACCACCCGGAACGCGACGAGCAGCGGGTTCGCCGTCTCGTCGACCGTGAGGCGCGTCGTGAACCCCACCTCGGCGAGCCAGCCGCGGCCCGGGTCGCTCGGCCCTCCCGGTCCGTTCGTCGTCGCGTCGATCCAGGTCGGCGACGGCAGCCGCACCCCACGGACGACGCGCAGCCGCGCGCGGTAGTCGAGGTCGACCTCGCCGCCGGCGAGAGGCTGGGCGGCGACCTGACGCGTCGCCGCGTCCCACGCGATCTCCTCGCGCAGCCGCGGCACGCCCAGGTCGGCGCCGATCGCGTCGAGGGTGCCGAGCCGCGCGTGGTCGAGCACGCGCGACGCACGCAGCTCGCGCGCCTCCCGGCGCAGCCGCGGCTTCTCGGACAGCAGGACCAGCGCGAGGCGGCCCAGGACGCCCTGCACGAGGTCGACGGCGAAGGTGGTGACGACCGCGCCGTCGGAGAGCCCGTCGGCGGTGCCGTCCGGGTGGGTGCGCTTCGCGGTGAGCGACCCGCCGATCGAGGCCGCAGCGCCGCCCGCGTCCGTCGCAGGGACCGCGAGCAGGAGCGAGCTCCCGTGCTCGCTCCACGGCGCGAACGTCAGGGTGACCGGCGACGCTCCCCCGATCGTCGCGCTGACCTCGATCGCGTCGTCCCCCAGGTCGGTCAGGAGGCGCAGCAGCAGCACCGGGTGGCGCGTCACGCCGCCGGTGTCGAACTGCGGCACCGTGACGAGGTCCTCGGGCCGCGGCGGCCCCGGGTGGTGCGGCGCGCCCGGGTCGACCACCTGCGCCCACGGCAGCGGGTGCGGGCGCACCGCGTCCGACAGCGGCCCGATCAGCTCGTCGGCGGCCGCTGCCAGGCTCGCCGCGCCCGTCGGCGTCACGACGCTCACCGGACCACCACCAGGTCCGGGCGGTCGACGAGCACCGCGATCTGGTCGCCCGAGAGCGTGAGGTTCTCGTCCCGGCCCAGCACCTGGGGCGTCGCGTCGACATCCATGGTCGAGCCCATCCGGTCCACCTCGCGGGGGTAGCGCACCAGCCGCAGGTGCACGACGTCGGTGACGCCCGGCTCGCTCATCAGCGCGTGCAGCACGGCGGCGACGCGCACCGGCTCGCCGAGCGCGAGGCCGTCGACCACGCCGTGCAGCCGGTCGACGAGCCGGGCCTTGAGCGCGACGGCCGCCGGGTTCGCGTTCACGGTGGCGGGCGACCCCGTCGGCAGCGTGAGCCCGCGCGTGACGACGTCGGCCTGCACCGCGACGTACACCTGGTCGGCCTCGACCACCTCGGGGAAGATGCCGACGGGCCGGACGTCCCGGACCGCCGTCTCGACCGCGGCGCGCAGCCCGCCGGGCCCGTCCCAGATCGCTGCGTCGGTCGGCGCCACGAGCACCCGCACGAAGTACGGGCTCGCGATGTCTCGCTCCGCCGCGAACAGCCGCTCGATGAAGTCGAAGTCGCCGAAGATCGACTGGGACAGGTCCAGCCCGCCCCAGCCGTCCCGCACGGCGACCTGCCGGACGCCGGGCACGAGCGCGACGGTCGCGGCGATCGCGTCGACGCTCCACAGGCCGCGCGGCGCGCGGAGCAGCAGAGCGCGGTACGGCGCGTCGTCCCACGGGACCTCGCCGCCGGTCAGCGCCGCGGTGTGCTGGATGCGCACGAGCCCGGTGCCCGTGGCCGACGCGTCGGGCGCGAGCCCCGCCACGTCGTCCGCCTCGAGCAGCGCCGTGAGCTTGACGTCGGCCGTCTCCCAGCGGTCGAGCTTCTGCGGGTGGCCGCCGGCGCCGTCGTCGTGCGTCGGGTCGAGGTTGCCCGCCTCGCCCGGGTCGACGCTCACCACGGGCGCGGCCACGGACGTCGTCCCGACGTTGAGCACGACCGTCGACGCGAGCGCGACCCGGTGGCCGCCGCTCGTCGTGAGGCGCGCGCCGCGCGGGATCGTCACCGGCGCGACCGAGGTCGGCACGGCGCCCGAGACGGTGAGCGTCACCGAGCCGGTCGCGCACCGGAACGGCCGCGCGATCCCCAGCTCTGCGCCGAGGTCGGACAGCGCCCGGCCCGTCGCGCTCGTCACGAAGCAGTCGTCGTACGCCGCGCCGAGCGCGGCCCACGTGCGGGCGTCCTCGAGGCTCGCGATCTCGAGGAGCTTGCGCACCACGCTGCCGCTCGACAGGTCGAGGTCGGGGTCGATCACCTGCTGCGCGAGAGCGATCTTCTCGGCGAGCAGCCGTGTGAACGGCTTGGGCAGGTACCCGGCCGCCGTGACGCCGAACTGCGCGCTGCCGGTGCTACGGGTCACCGCGTCGTCGATCGCGAGCACGTCGGTGAGGTCGAGGCTGTCGGTCACGGGGCACCTCCAGTGCCGGACGGTTCGGACGGGCCAGACGGGTCGGTGGTCGAGGTCGCGGCGCCGCCGGTGAGCTGGACGTCGCCCGCCGGGTCGAGCGGGACGGCGCCCCAGTCGCCGCCCGACGCGAGGCCGCCCGTGCCGAGCACCGCGGCGTCGCCGCTCACGGCCTCGAACGCGACGTGCACGTCGAGCACGCGGCGCGACGCGCCGGTCGGCGCCGCGAGCGGGTCGTCGACCTGGAGCTCGACGATCCGCCGCACGCGCGGGTCGGAGGCGAGGAACTCGGCGACCGCGCTGCGCACGCCCTCGCGCGCGAGCACGGGCGACGTCTGCTGCGTCAGCGGCGTCAGGCCGAGGAAGCCGAACCGCTGGTTGAAGACGTCCGAGCCGCGCAGCGTCGTCAGCCCGACCGCGAGGCACTGGCACAGGTTGTCGACGCCCTCGACGGTGGCGAGGTCGACGCCGCCGGCCGTCGGCACGAGCGTCACGTCGCGCGCGACGTCGGCGGACGAGACGAGGTCGGCGCGGACGCCGACGCCGAGCAGGCGCCGCCGGCGGATGGCGAGGTCGGGGGTCACGTCGGGGGTCATCGCGCGCTCCTCAGGACGCCGTGAGCTTGGACTGGCCGGCGGTGACGGTCACCGTGCCGGGGTTGTCGGTGATGATCGAGGCGCTCGACAGCAGGACGGGCTGGGACCCCGCCGTGAGCTTGGTCGACTGCCCGCTCGAGGCTGTCAGGGTCGAGCACGGCTTCGGTGAGCCCGACGGCGTCGTGAACGTGCAGCCACTGATCGGCGTGAACGTCGAGACGCCCGAGAACAGCAGCGCGGCCTGGCCGCTCACCGTCAGCTTCGCGGAGCTGCTCAGGGTCGCGGTGCCGCTGTCGGCGCACTTGATGGAGCCGGCCTTGGTCACGATCGTCGCCATCTCAGCTCACGTCCATCGTGCCGCTGACCTGCACCTTGACGTTGCTCGCCTTGATCGAGACGTCGCCCGAGCCGCCCGTGTCGAGCGTGATGCTGCTGCCCTTGAGCGTCAGGTCGCCCTGGCCGTCGGTGTCGAGCGTGATCGAGGTGCCCTTGACGGTGATCGAGCCGTCGGACTTGAGCACGACCTGCGCGGTGTTGCCCCCGGACTTGTTCTCGATGGTGATCGAGCCCGTGTCGACCGAGTCGTCCGGGTCGGGCCGGGTGCCGCCCTGCGTCGCCTGGTCGGTGACGCGCACGACGAACTGCGGCGTCTCGATGAGCCGGTGTCCGTGCTGGTCGGTGAGGTCGTGCACCGCCGCGCCGTCGGTCGCGGTGCCGTCGCCGCCGCCGATGTCGCTCGGGTTCGCCGGGTCGATCGGCAGCACGAGCCACCAGTCGCCCGCGAGCGCGGGCGGCCCCCCGGTCGTGCGGTCCCACAGCGCGCCGACGTCGACCTGGTCCTGCTCGCCCTCGACCGTCGCGAGCAGCACGCGCGTGCCCGGGTACCGCGGGAGCGCGAGCCCGTAGTGGCCCCACGCGAACGGCGACAGGTACGGCACCTCGCGCAGCTCGCCGTGGCGGTCCTGCGTGATCGCGACGCGCTGCGCGGCCGCCGGCAGGCCGTCGCCTGCGGCGTCGGCGTACCAGACAGTGCTCGTGTTCGCGGCGTCCTGGCTGCCCTCGTCGGTCCCGGGGTGCGTGCGGATCTGCGCGACCTTGTGCGGCGTGCGCGGCAGGGCCGCCGCGACGGCGTCGTGGATGCGGCGGGCCGTCGCCTGCGCGGCGTCGGTCGAGCCCGTGCCCCGGTCGGTGGGCGCGGCGTCGTGCGCGGGGGCCGGCGGCGTCGACGTCTGCACCGCGTCCCAGCCGTGGTCGTCGTCCGACGCGAGCACCACCGCGTGGATCGTCGTGACGAAGCCGCTGCGGCGCGACAGCCGGTGCGCGACGTCGACGACGAGGCACGACCTGGTCAGGACCTCGTCGTCGGCGCCGAGCGCGTCCGTGACGACCCCGGTGAGCGTGGTGAGCAGCGCGGCACCGATGCTCGAGCGGTCGGTCGTCGCGGGGAAGTCCGCCGGCGGCAGCCCGACCGTCACGGTGTCCCCGGGCTTGATGTCGGGCCGGCCGAGCGCGGTGAGCGTGACCGCCTCGCGCGACGCCGGGGCGCCGGCGGGCGGGTCGCCCGCCTTCTCGTCGCGCGCCCGCGGTGTGCCGCGCTCGATCTTGACGAGCCCGCCCGTCTCGTCGAGCGTGCGGTGCGGCAGCGCGGGGTCGTCCCACCGGCCGACGTGCAGCGCCCCGTCCCGCACGAGCGCGACCGACGGGCCGTAGGCGCGCAGGCCGTCGCGCACCTGGCCCAGCGTGCCGTCGCCGTGCTGGCCCTGACCGCGCAGCGCCTGGAGCACCGTGCCGGGCGCGACCGAGGCCCAGCTGGGGTCGTTGCCCTGCGGCGTGACGTCGCTGACCTGGTGCTGCGTGACCGTGATGCCCGCGGCGCGCGCGAGCGCGTCGAGCACGCTCCCGAGGTCGTCGTAGCACGCGCCCTGGACGCGTGCCGTCCGGGTGCGGGCGAGGACGCGCTCGACGAGCGTCAGCACCGCCTCGTAGCGCCGCTCCCCCGCGCGCCGCGAGATGCGGTCGACCCGGAGCTCGGCGACGAGCGAGTGCTCGGGCGGCTGCGGCGCGACGACGCCCAGCGGGTCGGTGAAGCCCGTGAAGCTCGCGAGGTCGCCCAGCACGCCCGACGGCGAGTCCTTCCACCACAGGTGCAGCCGCGCCGCGAGGTCGCCGCCCGAGCGGAGCTTGGCGTAGTCGTCGTCGGTCATGCCCTCGACGACCACCTCGTACGAGCCGCCGTCGAGCCCCGCCGGGAGCGACGCGCTGATCGTGCCGTCGTACGTGTCGGAGCCGATCGAGAGCAGCGGCTGCCCGGACAGGTCGCCCGCCTGGTCGGCGTACACCAGCAGCGCCCACGCCCCGACGGCGCCAGGCGTCACGTCGGGGCCGTCCTGTCCGGTCAGCCCACCGAGGGCGCCACCGACCGCGCCCATCAGGTCGAAGCTCATCGCCGCCTCCAGCTGCGTCCGTGACGGGTCCGGCGCTCCTTCTCGGTGCGCTCGTGCCAGACGGTGAACCGCGGCAGCGACGGGTCGCCGGGCGCCGGCGGCGGGCCGTCGTCGGGAGCCGTGCCGATCGTGCGCCAGCGCAGCGTGATGCTGCTGCCGTACTGGCCCGGGCTGCGCAGCGACCCCGCCGTGATCGTCAGCGCGTCGACCACGACCTCGACGGCCGCGCCGCCCGCGACGGCGAGCGTGCTGCGGACGCCAGCGACCACGCGCACGGTGTCGCCGAGCGTCGCGCCGTCGAGCAGCGTGAGGCGGGCGACGGGCCGGTCCGGGTCGGGCTCCGCCGGCGTGCCGCTCGCGGCGAGGTCGACCGCGACGGCCGACGGGTCGGCGGCCATCAGCTCGCGCGCCTTGCCGAGCCCGACCGCGAGCACGAGCGCGCGCTGACCCGTGAGCGGGATGCGGGCCGGCACGCCGGTGTCGAGCGCCTGGCGCACGGTCGTCTCGACGGTGGACGGGGACGTCTCGGCGAGCACGTCCGGCGCGACGTCCGCGAGCAGCGCCTCGGGGCGGGTCAGGAGCGGGGGCAGCGGGTCCACGTCGGCCTACCTCGGGAGCAGGTCGGTGAGCGCACCGACCCCCACGGACGCGATGTCGAGCAGCTTGGCGAGGCTGCCGGGGCGCGGCAGGTGCGCCATCCGCAGCGTGACGTCGAGCGTGTCGCGGCGCGCCGCCGAGAGCGTGATCCCGAGCGACTGCACCGCGAGGTCGGTGCGGATGGTCGCCGCCGTGACGAGGATCAGCCCGCCGACCGCTCCCTGCGTGAGCTTCTGGAGGGCCGTCCCGCGGCGCGACGACTCCGCGAGGTTCTCGAGCGCGAGCTTCCACGCGAACCGCTCGGCACCCAGCAGCACGGCCGTCATCGAGATCGTGTCGTCGTGGCTCGCGACCGCCGCCTTGCGGCTCGTCCCGCCGATCTGCGGCAGCGAGTACGTCTCCTCGATCGACATCTGCGTCACCGACCAGAGCGGCACGATCACGATGCCGTCGGACAGGACCGCGCTCGGCGTGTGCAGGTAGGACTGGTAGCTGCTGGTCATGGCGTCACCACCGGCGGGAGGTTCCCCGAGCCGACCAGGCGACTGACCGCGGTCTGGATCCGCTGCCGGATCTCCGCGCGGATCTCCGCGGAGCGCGCGATGCGGTCCGCACGCAGGATCGGGTCGACGCCGTGGTTCTGCCACTGCGGCCAGTCGTCCCAGGCCCAGTCGCTCTTCGAGGAGTTCGCGCTCTCGTTGAGGTGGTCGATGTAGGCCGGGTCGTTCAGGATCCCGAGCGCGACGTCGTCGGGGAGCAGCACGAAGTTGTCCATCCCGACGACCTCCAGGACGGGGACGATGTGGTCGGGCCGGGTCGGGTTGAGCTCGGTGTTCGGGACGCCGAGGATGTCCGCCGCCACCGCCGCCGAACGCTGCCGGGCGGCGCGGTCCGGCGTCCGCCTCCGCAGCTCGAGGTACCGCCGCGCGACGAGGTCCGAGCCGACCGCTCGGCGCCACGTGGCTGCCCGCTCGCCGAGCTGACGCCGGTCCAGCACGCGAGCCTTGTTCTCGTCGATCAGATCGGCGCGGCGCTCCGCGAGGGCCCGCAGCTCGGGCGACAACCGCTCGACGTACCGCGGGTCGCGGAGCAGCGCCACGTCGACACCGCGCCGGGACAGCTCGCGGTTCAGGTCGATGATCTGCTGCTGGGTCGCCGAGCTCGCCGCGTCGCTCGCGCGGATCTCGGCCTCGATCGCCTCGACCTGCTCGCGCGCGTGGCCGCGCAGGGTCTCGATCGCGCGGGCGCGCTCGACGGCGGCGGCGGCCGGCTCGGGCTCGAGGGTGGGCGCCTCGGCGGTGGGGTCGGCCACGTCCACGGGTCCGTCCTGAGCCCGGGCCGGCTCGACGGGCGGCGTCACGGGCTCGACCGGCGGGTGCGCGGGCTCGACCGGCGTCGCGGGCTGCTCGTTGGCCCACGTCTGGGGGTCGCTCAGGTCGCGGGCCTTGTCGTGCAGCTGGCGGAACAGGTCCTGCAGGTGCTCGACGCTCGGGTTCGGGTCGCCGCCGGTCAGCACGCGGTCGTAGAACGCGTCGATCTCCCGGCGCAGGCCCTCGATCGCGGTGATCGTCTCCGTCGTGTGGCCGACGTACGCCTCGCCGAGCCGCTCGAGCGACTCGCGCAGCGACTCGGTGAGGTGCGAGCGCACCACGTCCTCCGGCAGGCCCGTGCGGCCCGCGATCTCCGCGACCGCGGCCGACAGGCGCGGGTGGCTGCGCACCACGGTCTCGACCGCCTCGGGGGTCAGGTGCTCGAGCACGGTCATGGCGTCACCTGCGTGATCCCGCCGGCGCCGCCGCCGGCGCCGCCCGCGCCCTGGGCCGGGGCCGGCGTCACCGGTGCCGGTCCGGCGATGGCGTCGCCGACGAGCCGCGTGATGTCGCCGAGCGACGCGTGCCCCGTGACCTCGACCTCGCGCGCGATCGTCTGCGCGAACCGCTGGATGGCCGCGTTGATGACGAGGTTCAGCAGGTACCCCTGCAGGCACTCGCGCGCGAACGTCACCACGAGGTCGCGGGCCGCGAGCTCGGCGATGTGGCGGGCCATGTTCTCGGCGACCTCGCGCCCCGCCGTCGCGACCGCCTCGCGCGCCTCGCCACGGACCACGGCGCCGACGCCGCGCGCGGTCCCGCGCAGCAGGCCGGGCACCTCGGGCACGAACACGAGCGCCGCGCCGATCGCCGCGCCCCACAGCTCGGCCTCGGCCTGCGCGTGCGTGATGATCCGGTCGCCGCCGAGCATCGCGCGCTGGATCCCCCGGTGCTCGAGCGCGGTGTCCACGGCGTCGACGGCCTGGACCGCGCCGATGACGAGCGCGGCCTCGGGGCACACGATCGCGAGCGCGACGAGCCCGACCACGTTGATGAACTCGAGGAACGCCGCCTTGCCGAGCTCGACGCCGATGAGCGCGCGCAGACCCGTGTCGTACACCTCGGCGGACGGCCCGGTGAACAGCGGCCGCAGCTCGTGGTCGGCGAGCTCGTGGATGCCCGAGAGCTGGCCGCCGAGCTCGCTGCGCGGCGCCTCGGAGACCGCGGCGAGGCCGAACGCGATGTCGCGGTCGCCCCGGACGTCGCGCGTCTTGTCCTCGTTCTCGCTGCGCAGCTCGTCGAGCAGGCGGCCGAACTCGTCCTCCAGGCCGTCCGCGCCCACGGTGCGCATCCGCTCGATCACGTCGTCGAGGTCGGCGAGCTTCTCGAGGAACGGGTCGACCGCGAACGCCTCCTGCCGCCCGCCCGCGATGACGGCCTCGAGGTCGCCGCGCGTCCACCAGCGCCCGACGCTGTCCTGCACCTGCCACCCGTCCCGCGTGCGGCGCAGCGACCCGCGTCCCGTCACCGGGACCGGTCCGGTCTCGACGTGCCCGAGCGACCCCAGCACCACCGAGGTCGACGACCACCACTGCTCGAGCGGGCCGGCGCCGGGCACGGCGACGTCGACGACCTGCTCGGCGCGCTCCTGGTCGATCCGCTCGACGAGGAGCCGGCGGAGCTCGGAGAGCTCGACGTCGTCGACGAGCAGCAGCAGCACGAGCACGCGCGTCAGCCGGAGGTAGGCCGAGAGGTTGCGGCGGCGCTGGACGAGCTCGCGGTGGCTCGTCTCGAGCACGTCGAGGAGCTGGTCCTGGCACGCGGCCACGAACAGGTCGCGGACGGAGCCGTCGCGCCGCGAGAAGTACTCCTCGTAGAAGTGCAGCAGCCAGCTCGCGCTGTTGTGCCGCAGCGGCGGCGGCGCGGTGCCGCCCTCGTCTGCGCCGGCGACCAGGGCGGTGTACAGCAGCTCGAGGCGCGTCATCGGCTCGTACGCCGAGATCGCCGTGCGGAGCCGGGCGAGCCGCGGGCTGTCGGCCGGGGTGCCCTCGCCCGTCGCCACGATCGCGCCGACGCCCGCCGCGATCTGGCCGATCCGCACGAGCGCCGCAAGCAGGAACATGCCGGGGAACCTGCCGGCAGGCATCCCGAGGATCGCCGCGATCTCCCCGATCAGGTGCTCGAGCCGCGCGCCGACGCCGAGCGGCCAGAACTCTACGGGCGGCTCGGCGAGGAACGGGCGCGCGACGTCGGGGTCGAACCCGAACGTGAGCTCCCCCAGCGGCAGCGCCGGCGTGGCGTGCTCCTCGGGCGTGGTGACGTCGGTCGCGACCTGCTCGACGAACGCGACGACCGGCAGCGTGTCGGTGAGCTGCGGCGGCTGGTCGACCTCCATGAGCTGCGCCGCGAACGCGCTGCCCTCGATCCAGTAGTACGACGTGATCGGCGCGACCTGGGGCATCGTCGCCACCACCAGCGCGGCCGCCTGGCGGAGGTCCGCCTCGGGGATGCCGTCGGCGCCACGGCTCCGCGCGAGCTGCAGCAGCATCCGGATGCGCCAGCGCGTGCGCTCGGCCTCGTCGTCCGCCCGGCCGGCGAACGAGATCTGGGTCAGGTCGAGGAGCGAGGTCTGCCGCCACCGCCCCGCGCCGGCGCCCGTGGGCGGCTGGTACATCGCGAGCGTCCCCATGCCCTCGCGCTCCGCGACCGCGCCGTTCCGCCACCGGACGAGCGTCAGCACGGCGGCGCCGCTGTCGAGCCCCGAGAGCACGACGACGCGGCTCGGCACCGCGTCTCCGTACCGGTCGCGCAGGCGCGCCTCCAGCTCCGCCACGCTGCGGATCACGACGAGCTGCACGCGGACCTGCTGGACCGCACCCGTCCGCGCACGCTCGTCCCCCCGGCCGCTGCCGCCGATCGGCAGCGCCACGCGTCGACCGCCCTCGTCGTAGCTCGCCACGAGGTAGGCGTCGTCGACGGCCGCGAAGCCGCCGAGCAGCAGGTCGGGGTCGAGCTGCTCGGCCGCCCGCTCGCTCGCCGACTCGCCCGACGGCCCGCGGGCCGCATCCGATCGGCCGCGCGGCGTCGGCACCGCCGCGAGCGCGGCCGCACGGGCCGTCGCGAGCGCGCCGAGCCCACGCCGCAGCGCCGCGTCGACGGTCTCGGGCAGCGGGTCCCCGCGCAGCTCGACGCCGACCCGCACGTCCCCCGGCTCGGCCGCCGACGTCCGCACGACGTCGAGCGCCCCGGCGCGCCGCACCGCCCGCGTGAGGGCTGCGTCCGCCGCGTCGACCGCGAGCGCGACGAGGTCGTCGTCGAGCCGGTCGTCCGCGACGGTCAGCACCACGCGGGTCGGGAAGCGCAGGGTCGTCATGCCAGCCCCTCCAAGGCGCGGGTCAGGCGGTCGAGCGTGCGGTCGGCGTGCTGGTCGGGGTCGCACGCCGGGAGGACGCGCACCTCGACCGTGATCGGGAACTCGAGCACGAGCGTCCCGTCGCCGTTGAGCACCGAGAGGACCGCCTCGGAGCCCTGTGCGGGCACGACGAGCTCGCCCTCGTGGACCAGCGCGAGGCCGGTCCGCTGGACGACCGTCGGCCCCGCCTGCGGCGCGAGAGTCACGGTCAGCTGCCGGACTGCGGCGGCGACACCGTCTTGGTGTTCGCGGAGTCGGTCGCCTCGACGTGCAGCGAGAAGCCGGAGAACTGCGCCTGCGGCACGCCGCTGATCGACGCCGGCGTCGGGCTCGCGCTCGTGATGATGCACTCGGCGAGCAGCAGCGTCGAGAACGACCAGTCGTCGCCGCTCGCCTCCATCAGCGAGACGCTGAACCGCTGGCCCTGCAGCGCGATCGCCGTCAGCTTGGCGGCCGCGTCGCCGATCACCGGCACGGTGAGCGAGAACGTCAGCGCCTGGGGCGAGTACACGACGCCGACGTGCGTGCGCTCGATGCTGTGCAGCGCCTCGGCGGTCGTGGAGAACGTCGGGGTGAACGACGTGACGGGGCTGATCTGGTGCTCGACGCCGTTCGGGTCGGTGTAGTGCACGGTCAGCCGGGTGTTCCACTCGGTGGGTGTGACGGACACGGTGGTCTCCTGAGGTCAGAACTTGGGCGCGAGCGTGACGTTGAGCCGGTGCACGGCGGGGCCGTACGTGATGCTCAGCAGCACGTCGACCTGGCGGGTGCTGCGGGCGGTGACGACGGTCGCCGTGTCGGCGGCGCTGCGGGCGCTCTCGGGGATCGAGAGGATGTCGAGCACCGGGATCTGCACGGAGAAGTCGTCGATGACGGCCGCCCGCTGGAGCGGGCCGAGGATGCCCTCGACGCGCATGCGGATCGACGTCAGCCCGGCCTTGGTGATGCGGCTCGCGCCGACCGTGCCGATCAGCCCCGCACGCAGCCGGAACTCGATGTCGTCGAGCACGCGCACGATGTCGACGTAGCTGCGCGTCGCGTCGGACGTGAACGTTCCGCCGTCGCCGAAGTACAGGCCGGTGCCCGGGATCAGCGCCGGGTCGATGACGGGGATGACGCCGGCGCCCGCGAGCGCGCCGATCTCCGCCGGCGAGAACTGGCCCGTCACCGGCATGTGGAACCCGCGGACCTGCTTGAGCACGACGCTCGTGCTCGGCGAGTACCCGGCGATCGCGCCCATCGCGGCGGCCGCGGGGTCCGCGTCGGCGCCTCGGGCTGCGACGAGGACCATGCGGCCGTCGTCGCTCATCACGTTCGCGTAGGCGGTGAGCTGCGCGGTCGCGTACGTGCCGGACTTCGCGACGGTCGGGTCGATCGCCGCGACGGCGATGCGCTTGTTCCCCGCCGCCGACATCTGCTCGACGTGCGCCAGCAGCGCGCGCAGGTTGGTCGGCGTCCCGCCGCCCGTGCCGACGTTGTACTCGGCCGCGAGGCAGACGAACGTCACGTCGTCGGCGGCCTCGAGGCTCGAGAGCGCCGCGCCGTAGTTCTTCGTGCTGTCCGTGCGGACGCCGTAGACCTTGCTCGGCATCGGGTCCTGCTGGAGCACGAGGTCGAGGCTCTGGGTCAGGGTCGTCGGGTCGGTGCCCTTGCCGAACGCGGCCATGACGGAGTCGTGGTCGGTCACGACCACGGGGGTGTTCGCGGGGGTCGCCGCGGTGTCGTCGGCGAGGCCGACGACGGCGACGACGCCGGGCGCACGCTGCGCGACGGGCAGCAGCGCGCTCGTGTCGATCACGACGCTCACGAACGGGAACGCGGGCTGGAGCAGGGTGGTCATCGGTCCTCCACGGGATCCGGGACGGGGACAGCTCAGGTCGTGACGAGGGCGACGCCCTGCGTGGTCAGCCAGCCGCGCGCGGCGGCGAGGCGGGCGGCGCGCTGCTGTGCCGGCGTGCCGGCGCCGCCGCCCGGCCAGCCGTCGTCGTCGAACGCCGTCGCGGGCAGCACCCAGCACACGCACCGCTCGCGCGTGCGCAGCGGCGCCACCGCCGGCGGCGGCAGGACCGGGTAGCGCGCGGCCGCACGCCGTGCCGCGTCGGTGCGGCGCAGCAGCGAGATCGGGCCCTCCCCCGTCGCGGCCACGAGGAAGGCCACCACCACCGGCAGCACGAGGGGCGGTGTCGCGGGCAGCACCGCCGGCGGCGCCGAGAACGTCAGGCCCACGCCGAGGTGGTCGATGCCGTCGGGCGTGCGTCCCGCGTCGCTGGGGTCGGCGACGGTGATGAGGCCGTCGCCGCCCGAGGTCCGCACGACGACGCTGCCCGTCCACACGGCGTCGGCGCCGGCCTGCGGCGCGGCGAGGCCGCTCAGGGTGGCCGTGCCCTCGGTCGCGAGCGGGTCCGTCGCGCGGCCCCACCGGTAGGTCGCCTGGACGTCGGTCACGAGGGTGACGGTCAGGTCGACGCGGTCGAACACGGCCGTGGTCGCGCCGACGACGGAGCCCTCGTCGAGCGCGTAGCTCGCCAGCGCGACCTGCAGGAGGTCGTCGGAGCCGAGCAGCGACGCGCGCTGCGCGGGGTCCGCGAGCCGCAGCAGCGCGGCATCCGCATCGTCCACGGTCCACCCCCTTCGCGAGCCGACGAGACCTGGCACCGATCGTTCGGACGTCGCATCACCGCGGCGTCATCGCGGCGTCACGACTCGCGCACCGGGGGCCTCTCCGGCGCGGCGGGACGGGTGAATTCGCGGGATGTCGGACCCGTGATCGAACATGTGTTCCATGACCGAGCCGGGCCACCGCCGCGCCGCGATCCTCCACGCAGACCTCGACGCGTTCTACGCGTCGGTCGAGCAGCGCGACGACCCGCGCCTCCGCGGGCGCCCGGTCGCGGTCGGCGGCGGCGTCATCCTGGCGGCGTCGTACGAGGCCAAACGCCGCGGCGTGCGCACGCCGATGGGCATCCGCGAGGCGCGCGGTCTGTGCCCCGGACTCATCGTGGTCCGCCCGCGGTTCGAGGCGTACGTCGAGGCGAGCCGCGCGGTGTTCGACGTCTTCCGCGAGACGACGCCGCAGGTCGAGGCGGTCTCGATCGACGAGGCGTTCCTCGACGTCGCCGGGCTGCGGCACATCGACGTCGCGCCCGTCGAGATCGGCGCGCGGGTCCGCGCCCAGGTGCGCGACCGCGTCGGCCTGCCGATCACCGTCGGCGTCGCGCGCACGCCGTTCCTCGCCAAGGTGGCGAGCCGGGTCGCGAAGCCCGACGGGCTGCTGCTCGTCGAGCCCGACCGCGAGGAGGCGTTCCTGCACCCGCTGCCCGTCGAGCAGCTCTGGGGGGTCGGCGACGTGACGGCGCGCAGGCTCCGCGGCTACGGGTTGGAGACCGCGGGCGACGTCGCGCAGCTGCCGGCCTCCGTGCTGCGTGGCGTCCTCGGGCCGGCGGCCGGCGGCCACCTCTTTGCCGTCGTGCACGGGCTGACGCCGGTGCGGCTCGTGACGGACCGGCCGCGTGGGTCGGTCGGTGCGCAGCGGGCGCTGGGTCCGGGGCCGCACGAGGCGGAGCACGTGCGGTCCGCACTGCTCGCGCTCGTCGACCGGGTCTGCCGTCGGCTGCGCGCGGGCAACCGGACGGCCCGCACCGTCGTGCTGCGGCTCCGGTTCGCGGACTACACGCGCGCGACGCGCTCGCGGTCGTTGGCATTCGCCACTGCCTCCGGTGCCGAGCTGGGCGCAGCGGCGACGGCCTTGCTCGACGCGGCCGCGCCGCTCATCGCCGCGCGCGGGCTCACCCTGGTCGGCGTCGCGCTCTCGGGGCTCGAGCCCGACGCGGTGGTCCAGCCCGCGCTGCCGCTCGACGGCCCGGACCCGGCCGGGCTCGACCGCGCGACCGACGCGGTCGCGGCCCGGTTCGGCTCGGGCACCGTGCTGCGCGCGAGCATGCTCGGGCGCGAGCGCGACGTGCTGCTCGACCACACGGCGAGGCCCGGCCGGCGCCCCTCGGCGCCGGGGGTCGCGGCCTCCGATGGCCGCGGCGAGCACGCCGAGCCACGATGAGCCGATGGAGATCACCCAGCAGATCACCGTCTTCGACACCGCCGACCTCGCGGCCGAGAGCGCGTTCTGGGCCGGCCTGCTCGGCGGCGAGGTCGAGGCGGAGGACGACTGGCACACCGTCCGCGTCGACGGCAAGCCGCGCCTCGGCTTCCAGCTCGCACCCGACCACGTGCCACCGGACTGGCCCGACGGCGAGCCCCAGCAGCTCCACGTGGACCTGTACGTGCGCGACATCCGCTCGGCGCACGACGAGGCGGTCGCGCTCGGCGCCCGCCTGCTGCGCTCGGCCGACCTGGACGCCGACGAGGGCTTCCAGGTCTATGCCGACCCGTCGGGGCACCCGTTCTGCCTCTGCTGGTGAGGAACCGGCCGCCGGGCCGGTGTCAGTGGCTGCTCGTACGGTGGCAGGCATGACGACGATCGTGCTGTTCCCGTCCGTGCTCGGCGTCCGCCAGGGCGTCACCGACGCTGCCGAGCTCCTGCGCGAGCACGGCCACGAGGTGGTCGTGCTCAACCCGTCGGACGCTCCGGTGTCCGACGACTACGACACGGCGATCCCCCGGTTCCAGTCGATCGGCGACGACGTGCTGCTCGAGCGGACGACCCGCGGCGCCGCGGACGTCCAGGGCCCGTTCGTGGTCCTGGGGTTCTCCGCCGGCGTCGTGCTCGCCGAGATGCTCGCGCTGTCCCGGCCGGGCGACGTGCAGGCGGCGGTCTTCTTCGCCGGGGCGATCCCCGTCGAGTACCTCGGCGGCACGTGGCCGGCGGGCGTGCCGGTCCAGGTCCACGAGACGCTCGAGGACCCCTTCCGCGACGAGGGCTTCGCCGAGCGCCTTGCGGCCGACGTCGAGGCTGCCGGGGCGCGGGCGGAGGTCTTCCACTACCCCGGCTCGGGCCACCTGTTCACGGATGCGAGCAAGGCGGACGAGTACCAGCCGGCCGAGGCGGCGCTCGCGTGGGAGCGGGTGCTGGCGTTCCTCGACGCGCTGAAGGGCTGAGCGCGCCGTCAGTCGTGGATCGGCGGCAGCACGCCGCCGATCCGGCGCGCGGCGCGGGCGGTCGCGACGATCACGGCCAGCACGGCGAGTGCCAGCGTCCACACCAGCCCCTCGGCGGCCGGTTCCTGACGCACCGCACCCAGCAGCACGGCGACGGCCACCGGGACACCGACGCACAGCGCGCGCACGCGCCCGGCGCGGCGCTCCGGCCTCGACGGTGCGCGCTGCGCGACCACCACGTGTACGAGGGCCGACCCGAGCCCGTACACCCCGAACGCGGCCACGATCAGCCACCTGTCGTGGTCGCCGACGGGCGCCTCCGGCTCCTCGACGAGCCGCGCGACCACGGCGGCCATCGTCGCGAGCGCGCCCGTCGTCAGGAGGTGAGCGACCCACGCGAGCCGCGGCGCGATCGCTCCGGCCGACAGCAGCGCCACCCCGGCGAACCCGCGCCGCACGGCGACCGCCCACAGGCCCGTGATCAGCACGAACGCACCGAGCGCCGTCACCGCGAGCCGCCGGTTCCACGTCGCCTCCGACGCGCCCTCGATCATCTGGATCAGCGACTCGCCCAGCACGATGAGCACGAACAGCGACAGGCGCTCGGCCAGGTGAGGCAGGTCGGCGCCCGCGACCTCGGGCGTCATCGGCAGCTCGCGGTTCCGGGGGCCGCCGCGGTCCGGAGGGCCACCGGGGATGCCGCGGTCCCGAGGGCGGCCAGGGCCACCGCGGTCCGGGCCGACATCGGCGCGAGCCGCGGCGCCGCCCACCCCCGTCGTCGCCGCTCGCGGGTCGGTCGCGGCGTCCGGTCGCCGCGAGGACCGCGCGCTCCGCGTGTCGGCACGGCGCCGGCGCTCGGCCGAGCGGCGCGCCATCGAGTCGGCCATCCGGTCGAGCCGGCGCTGCGTCTCGGCGACGAACCGCTCGCGCGTCGTCGACACCAGCACGAGCAGGTCGAACGCGAGCCCGGCCGCCCAGAGCCAGTAGCGCAGGTCCCCCTCGACCCAGATCGACACGACCCACGGGAGCACGCCGAACGAGGCCTGCAGCACGGGCAGGTCCACGACGACCGTGCCCGCCCGCCACGGCTTCGACGCCACGAACCGGCCGACCACGTACGCGATCGCGAAAGCCCGCGCGTGCTCGCCGTGCACCTCGGGCACGGCCGCGACCATGACGCCGAGGCAGGCCATCCCGAGGAGCATCGTCACGGTGTGCACCGCGTCGCCCACGATGTTCGAGTACGCCGTGAAGCACGCCCAGACCAGCCAGAACGCGGTGAACGCCACCGCGTACAGCCCGAGGCCGCCCGCCGTGCTGTCCACCGCGAGCAGGTGCGCGAGCTGGCCGATGCCCGCGACGACCACGAGGTCGAAGAACAGCTCGAGCCACGACGCGTGCCGCTCGGGGCCAGGCGCCGGCTCGGCGGTCAGGCGCGCAGCGGGTGCGTCGGAGGCGCCGCCTCCGGCCTCGACGTTGGCGGCGGCACGGTCGTCGTCGACGGCGCTTCCCTCGGTCTCGGCGGGTTCGCTCACACCGGCATCGTGGCGCCCCCGAGCCTCAGCGCGCGACCAGCCACACCGCGCGCCACGGCGCGAGCCACAGGTTGCCGTCGTCCCCCGGCGCGAGCTCTTCGCCCGTGATCGCGTCCGTCGACGCCGTCAGCCCGAGCTCGCGGAGGCGGTCACCCGTCACGGGCCGCCAGTCGCCGGTCACGTTCGCCGCGGCGAGCAGGGCGCCGAGCGGGTGCCGCCGGGCGACGAGCAGGACGCCCGGGTCGTCGGGGCCGAGCACCTCGGACGCGACGGACGCGTGGAGGTGAGGCAGCCCGGCGCGAGCCTGCGCCAGGTGCCGCAGGCCGCCGAACACGCGCGACTCGAGGCTCGTCGGGTCGTCGAGCCGCGCGACCGCGGCCGGGTCGAGGCGCGGCCGGTTCGCCCAGCGGTTGTCGTCCGCGTGGTCCGGCTCGTCGGCCCAGGCCGGGTCGTTCGGCAGGCCGAGCTCGTCACCGGACCACACCACGGGGATGCCGCCCCAGCTCAGCACGATCGCGTGGCCGAGCAGCAGCCGCGCCAGTGCCGCGTCGACCCAGCCCTCGTCGCCCGCGTCGCGCGCCGCCTCCAGCCCCACCAGGCTCGCGGTCGTCCCGCTGATGCGCCGGTCCCCCGTGGCCGCGTTGTACTGGAAGACGAGCCCGCGCGCGTCCGACGTCGGGAACTCGCCGGCATACCAGTCGGAGAGGAACGACCGGTGCGCTCCCCCGTCTGCCCCGACCGCCGCCGCGTCGGCGTCGGACACCGCCCACCCGATGTCGTCGTGCCCCCGCAGGTAGGTGACCCAGGCGGTGCTCGACGGCACGTGTGGCAGCGCCCGGAGCGCGTGCGACGCGAGCCGCACGTCCTTGGCCGCGAGCATCGACCACACCTGGACCATGAGGCCGTTGTGGTACGCGAGGTCGCTCACCTTGCCCCACAGCGGCCCGACGCCCAGGTACGCGGCCAGGTCGGACGGCCCGACGATCGCCTCGGCCTTGAAGATCAGCGCCGGGCACGCGATCCGCGTCAGCGCGTGCAGGGCGCGCGTCAGCTGGTGCACCTCCGGCTGGTTCTGGCAGTCGGTGCCGAGCCGCTTCCAGAGGAACGCGATCGCGTCGAGCCGCAGCACCTCCACGCCGACGTTGGCGAGGAACAGCACGACGCGCGCCATCTCGGCGAAGACGTCGGGGTTCGCCCAGTTGAGGTCCCACTGCCACGCGTGGAACGTCGTCCACACCCAGCCCGCGAGCTCGTCGTCCCACGTGAACGAGCCGGGCGCGAAGTCCGGGAAGACCTCCCACAGCGTGCGCTCGTAGGCGTCGGGCTCCTCGCGGTCGGGGAACACGTGGAAGTACGCGCGATGACGAGCCGACCCCCCGCGCGCGAGGCGCGCCCACTCGTGCTCGCGCGCGACGTGGTTGAGGACGAGGTCGAGCACCAGGCTGACGCCCGCGCCCCGCAGCCGCGTCGCAAGCGCGCGCAGGTCGTCGATCGTGCCGAGGTCGGCGCGCACGGCGCGGTAGTTGGCGACCGCGTAGCCACCGTCGTTGTCGCCCTCGCGCGGCTGGAGCAGGGGCATGAGGTGCAGGTAGGTGACGCCGAGCTCGCGCAGGTACGGGATCGCGTCCGCCACGCCCGCGAGGTCGCCGGCGAACCGCTCCGTGTACGCGGCGTAGCCGAGCATCTCCGGACGCTGGAACCAGTCGGGCGCGAGCGTGCGCTCGAGGTCGAGGCGGTGCAGCTCGGGATCGCGCTCGGCGTACGCCTGCGCCGCAGCGCTGACGAGCTCGAGCAGCAGCGGGCCCGGGTCGGGGTACACGGCGGCGAGGCCGTCGCGCAGGTCGGACCACCAGCGGTCGAGCCGCGCCTCGAAGACCTCGCGCCGCTCTGGCGACGCCCCGGTGAGCGCGGCTCGGGCGGCCGCCGCGACCTCGTCGGGAACGGTCATCGCAGCTCGTCCCCCTCGCCCGGCGCACCGTGCCGCACGCGCGGGAGCGGCGGCCTGTCCTGCACCGCCGACACTAGCCAGCGCCCCGCACGGGCCGCGCGCTGAGGCGCGGCCCGCGTCGGCGCGGCCGGCCGTCAGGCCGCAGCGCGCTCCTGAGCGTCGCCGACGACCGCGCCGTCCGGCACGGCCTCGTCGGGCTCCACCCGCGCGCGGGGCGCGACGTACGCGCCCGCGCCGAGCTGCGCGTACTCGCCGACGCGCGCGCCGGCGCCGACCACCGACCCGACGCCGAGCCGCACGTGCCGCGACACGACCGCGTCGTGCTCGACGTGCACCCCCTGCTCGACCCACGACCAGTCGCCGATCCGGGCGCGCTCGTCGATGACGGCGCCCTCCTCGACGTACGCGGTCGCCGCGACCGTCGCGTCGTCCGCCACCCGCGCGCGCGGCGACACGAGCCCGCCACCGTTCGAGTGCCGGACGTAGCGCACCACCACACCGTCGTCGCGCTCGAACTCCACTCGGTTCGAACGAACCGGCATGCGATCACCCTTTCCGTTGCGAGAATCGTTCTCGCAAGTTTCAACGGGCCGGCTCGTCCCATGATTCCCGGCGCGACCCGTCCGACGCCCGGTCCGGAGACGCGCTGAGCACGCGGCAGAGCCTCTGGTCGGGCCGGGACGGTCGTGTCGGCATCGCCCACCTGGGAATCGGGCGCGGCTTGTGCTGTTGTGGCTGACGTGAAGAGCATCGGCTTCCTCTCGTTCGGCCACTGGAACCCCTCGCACGCCTCGCAGACGAGGTCCGCGTCCGACGCGCTCCTCCAGTCCGTCGACCTCGCGGTCGCGGCGGAGGAGCTCGGGGCGGACGGCGCGTACTTCCGCGTCCACCACTTCGCACGGCAGCTCGCGTCGCCGTTCCCGCTGCTCGCCGCCGTCGGCGCGCGCACGAGCCGGATCGAGATCGGCACCGCCGTCATCGACATGCGCTACGAGAACCCGCTGTACATGGCCGAGGACGCGGGCGCGGCCGACCTGATCGCCGGCGGCCGGCTGCAGCTCGGCATCAGCCGCGGCTCACCGGAGCAGGTCGTCGACGGCTTCCGCTACTTCGGCTACCAGCCGCCGGAGGGCACGTCCGACGCCGACATGGCGCGCGACCACACCGACGTGTTCCTCAAGGTCATCGACGGCGAGGGGTTCGCGCAGCCGAGCCCACGGCCGATGTTCCCCAACCCGCCCGGCCTCCTGCGCGTCGAGCCCTACTCCGAAGGCCTCCGCGAGCGCATCTGGTGGGGCGCCGGCTCCGACGCCACCGCGATCTGGGCTGCCCAGCGCGGCATGAACCTGATGAGCTCGACGCTCAAGAACGACGAGACGGGCGAGCCGTTCCACGTCCAGCAGGCCAAGCAGATCCAGGCGTTCCGCGACGCGTGGACGGCGGCCGGCCACGACCGCGAACCGCGGGTCTCGGTGAGCCGCAGCATCTTCGCGCTCGTCGACGACCGCGACCGCGCCTACTTCGGCCAACGCTCCGACGAGGACGACCAGATCGGCTGGCTCGACTCCTCGACCCGCGCGATCTTCGGCCGCTCCTACGCCGCCGAGCCCGACGTGCTGATCGAACAGCTGCGGGAGGACGAGGCGATCTCCGCGGCCGACACGCTCCTGCTCACGGTGCCGAACCAGCTGGGCGTCGAGTACAACGCGCACGTGATCGAGGCGATCCTGACGCACGTGGCGCCGGGTCTCGGCTGGCGCTGACGTCCGCCGCGGACGCGGCAGACACCGCGGATCCGACGGCTCCGGCGACGCCCGCGCGCCTCACGCGCCCGTCGTGACCCGCTCCCCCTGCTCGGCCTCGCCCGTCTCGAGCCGCGAGTGCCGCCTCGAGTACCCGAAGTAGACGACGAACCCGATCACCAGCCAGATCAGGAACCGCAGCCACGTCTCGACCGACAGGTTGACCATCAGGTACAGCCCGACGAGCGCCGAGATGATCGGCAGCACCGGCACCCAGGGCACGCGGAACGCGCGCGGCAGGTCGGGCCGCGTCCGGCGCAGCACGATCACGCCGATGCTGACCAGCACGAACGCGCTCAGCGTGCCGATGTTCACCATCTCCTCGAGCACCCCGACCGGCGTCAGCCCTGCGACCAGCAGCGTCACCACCGACACGACGATCGTGATGACGTACGGCGTGCGGAATCGCGGGTGCACCCGCGCGACGACGGGCGGGAGCAGGTGGTCGCGTCCCATCGCGAAGACGACACGGGTCGAGCCGATCAGCAGGGTCAGCACGACGGTCGTCAGGCCGGCGACGGCGCCCGCGGCGATGAGCGTCGCCATCCACTTCTGGCCGTGCGCCTCGAAGGCGCTCGCGAGCGCCGCGGCCGGGTCGAGCTTGTCGTAGCTCACCATGCCGGTGACGACGAGCGTCACGGCGCAGTAGAGCACCGTGCAGATCGCGAGCGAGCCGATGATGCCGCGCGGCAGGTCGCGCTGCGGGTTCCGCGTCTCCTCGGCCGTCGTGGCGACCACGTCGAACCCGATGAACGCGAAGAAGACGAGCGCGGCACCGGCGAAGATGCCGCCCACGCCGAACGTCGAGGGCGTCAGCCCGAACGCGGCCTGGATGAGCGGCTGGGTGAGCCCGGTCGTCGCGTCGGTGTGCGCCGCGGGCGGGACGAACGGGTGGTAGTTGGCCGAGTCGATGAACCCGATGCCCGCGACGATGACGAACAGCACGATGAACACCTTCACGCCGACGAGCACCATGTTGACGCGCATCGACTCCTTGATGCCGATCGTGATGAGCACGCCGAGCGCGACCACCAGCAGCATCGCCATCAGGTCGACGTCGCCGCCGTACCCGATCGCCTCGGGGATGTGGATGCCGAGGTTGTCGAGGAACACGCCGAGGTACGAGCTCCATCCCTGCGCGACGACGCTCGCGCCGAGCACGAGCTCGAGCAGCAGGTCCCAGCCGATGATCCACGCGACGATCTCGCCGAGGCTCGCGTAGCTGAACGTGTACGCGGACCCCGAGACGGGGACGGTCGACGCGAACTCCGCGTAGCACACCGCCGCGAGCGCGCAGCAGACCGCGGCGACGACGAAGCTGATGACGATCGAGGGCCCGGCCACCGCGTGCGCCGCGCGACCGGTGAGCGTGAAGATGCCTGCCCCGATCACGACGCCGACGCCGAAGACGACGAGGTCGAGCGCGCCGAGCGACCGCTTGAGCTTGAACTCCGGCTCGTCGGCGTCGGCGAGCGACTGCTCGATCGACTTGGTCCGCAGGATGCTCACGGCCCGCTCCCTCCACCCGTTGGGTCGCCAGTCTGGCGAGGACGGCGGGCGCGCGCGCGGCGAGGCGACGGAGCTGGGGCGCCGACGGCGGCGTTCCGTCCTCTGGGACGGCCTGCGTCACGCGGGTGAAAGCGCGGGCGACAAGTCCGGGCATCCCGACCGAATCGCTCACAGTTGCCCTCAGCGACAGCCGGGATGCACCACAGTCACGCGTGCGCGGGACGCCGGTCCCGCACCCACCCACAGACGAGGAACGCCATGACGCCGCGCGCCACCGCTCCGAACCCCTCCCGCCGGCGGCTCGCCGTCGGCGCCTTCACCGCCGCCGGGCTCGCCGCCGCGGCGCTCGTCGGCGCGTCACCTGCATCCGCGGTCGACCCGGTGATCACCGGTCACGTGGAGGCGCCGGGGATCGCCTCGCCGTTCGCGCTGGTGCTGGCCTACGTCCCCGGGGCGCGTGGCATCGACTACGTGAGCGACGCGCCCGTGGGCGCCGACGGCACCTTCGAGCTCGACGGCGTCACGCCGGGCACGAGCTACCAGATCCTCTACACCGACCTGTACGGCACGTACGCGAGCGGGTACTACACCTCGAAGCACACGCTCGCGCCAACCGTCTCCGGCGCCACCCTCGTGGCCGCGGGCACGACCGGTCTCGAGCTCGACCTCGCCGGCGCGGTCGCCGTCAAGGGCAGCTACGTGGTGCCCGAGGACGTGAGCGTGGACGTCGACGGCCCGTACCTGCTCGAGCCGTCGACGGGCCGGCCGATGGGTGCCACGATCGCCGAGACGGGCAACGGCCCGTACACGCTCGGCGGCGCGACGCAGGGCGTCAAGTACGACGTGGTCCTGTCGACCTACGACGTCGAGGACAGCCTCGACGGCTACTTCTACGCGGGCCCGTACCGTGGGCTCACGCTCGACCACGCCCACGCGGTGCAGGTGACGGGCGGCTCCAAGGGCGTCGACCTGTACTACGTCACGGCCACGGCGACGGCCGCCCCGACGGTGAGCGGGACGGCGAAGGTCGGCAGCACCCTGACGACGACCGCGGGCACCTGGGACCAGGACGGCGTCGCGTCGTACCAGTGGCTGCGGAACGGCGCAGTCATCACCGGCGCGACCGCGTCGACGTACACCCTTGTCGGCGCCGACTACGGCACGAAGGTCGCGTCGCGTGTGACGTTCACGCCGTCGACGGCCGGCCACGGGCCGGCACAGGCCACGTCGGTCGCCTCCGCGACGGTCGCCGCGGCAGCCGCGCCGGTGCTGAAGACCGCGCCGACGATCTCGGGCACCGTCGCGTCGAACGCGAAGCTGACGGCCTCGGCCGGCACGTGGTCGCTGTCCGGTGTCACGGCGTCGTACCAGTGGCTGCGCAACGGCAAGGCGATCTCCGGCGCGACGGCCAAGACCTACGCGGTCTCGACGGTCGACGTGGGCAAGCGGCTCTCGGTCCGCATCACCGCGCACGTGCTCGGCCACACGTCCGCCTCGGCGACGTCGGCCGCCACGAAGGCCGTCGTCCGCGGCAAGGCGACCGTCACCGAGACGCTCAGCACGACCAAGGCCAAGGCCGGCGCGACCGTCAAGGTCACCGTCAGGGTCAAGGCCACGGGCCTCGCGAGCCCGGTCGGCAAGGTGACCGTCAAGGTCGGCACCAAGACCGTGACGAAGGCGGTCAAGTCCTCGGCCAAGGGCAGGGTCACGCTCACGCTCCCCCGGCTCTCGACGAAGGCGACCTACAAGGTCACCGCGACCTTCACGCCGTCGGGCACGACGGCGAAGGTGCTCAAGACGTCGACGTCGAGCGTCAGCAAGCTGCGCATCGTCTGACCCTGCGCCGCACACGCGGCGACCACACGGGCGGGCCGTCCCCCACGCGGGGGCGGCCCGCCCGTCTGCGTCTGCGTCTGCGGACACCCTCCTGGACGGCCGTTCGCCTCCACCGCGCCGACTTCACCCGGTCCGCATAGCGTGCATTCATCCCTGCGACTCACCAGGACGTGCGACACACAAGGAGATGGATCTATGAGCTTCCGCTTCCGGCGCCTCCCCCGGCGCACCACGATCGTCACGGCTGCCGTGGTCGCGACCCTCGTGGGCGGCGGCGTCGCCTACGGCGCGACGACGCAGCCCGCCATCAAGACGTTCACGCCGAGATCCGCGAACCAGATCACCAACATCGACGTCCTGCGCCAGCAGATCCGCAACTACTACGGCGACCCGCTCGGCACGGGCACGTTCGACCCGCAGGGCAACTACGCGAAGGAGGCGAGCAAGGTCGCTCGCTCCGGTGAGCACTGGCTCGCGGCGAAGCAGCACCCGCACGGGAAGGCGAAGACGGGCGCGACCAAGGCCATCGTCCTCGACGTCGACGACACGACGCTCACGACGTGGAACTACGAGATCGCGAGCAACTGGGCCTACAACCCGACGACCAACGCCGCGTACGTGACCGGCCAGCTGTTCCCGGCGACGCCGGGCATGGTCGACCTCGTCAAGCAGGCCGCCTCGGAGGGCTACGCGATCTTCTTCCTCACCGGCCGCCCGGCGACGCAGGAGGCCGCGACGCTCGGCAACCTGACGTCCGACGGGATCGGCGTCGACGCCGGCTACCCGGCGCCCACCACGCTGACGAACGGCGAGGACGGGCTGTTCACCAAGCCCGCGGTCGCGGACTACCCGGCCTACCTCAAGACGGCGTGCGCCGGTGACCCGAACGGCTCGTGCACGACGATCCACTACAAGTCGGCCACCCGCGCCCACATCGAGTCGCTCGGCTACGACATCGTCGCGAACTTCGGCGACCAGTACAGCGACCTCAAGGGCGGCTTCGCGGACCGCACGTTCAAGCTGCCGAACCCGAACTACTACCTGCCGTGACGCGCTGACGCCTCACGCCCCCGCACCACCCCTGCTGCGGCCGGGTCTGCGATGACGCAGGCCCGGTCGCGGCGTGCCGGGGCCGCAACGGGCGCGGGTCAGACGCGCAGCGGCCGCCGGCTCAGACGCGCAGCGGCGCCGTCCGCGGCGTGACCGGCGACGGCAGCTGCGTGCCGCCGGCCAGGTACCGGTCGACCGCGGCAGCCGCGGCCCGGCCCTCGGCGATCGCCCACACGACGAGCGACTGGCCGCGCCCGCAGTCGCCCGCGACGAACACCCCGGGCGTCCCGGTCGAGAAGTCGTCGCCGCGGACGAACGCGCCCCGCGCGTCCGTCGTCAGACCGAGCTGCGCGGCGAAGGCGCCCGCCTCCGGCCCGGCGAAGCCCAGCGCGAGCACGACGAGCTGCGCGGGCAGCGTCCGCTCGGTGCCGGGCACCGGTTCGAACCGGCCGCCGACGCGCTCGACGTCGACCACGCGGACGCCCGACACGCGGCCGTCGTCGTCCGCCACGAGCTCGACCGTGCTGACGGCGAACACGCGCTCGCCGCCCTCCTCGTGCGACGTCGAGACGCGGAAGATCGCGGGGTACGTCGGCCACGGCTGCCCGGCCGGACGGTCCGCGGGCGGCTCCGCGAGGATCTCGAGCTGCGTCACCGACGCCGCACCCTGCCGCAACGCGGTGCCCAGGCAGTCCGCGCCGGTGTCGCCGCCGCCGATCACCACGACGTCCAGCCCCGTCGCGACCTCCGCGCCCTCGACCGGCTCACCGAGCGCGGCATGGTTCGCCGGCACGAGGTACTCCATCGCGGCGAGCACGCCGCGAAGCTCGCGGCCCGGGATGGGCAGATCCCGCGGCACGGTCGAGCCGGTGGTGACGACGACCGCGTCGAACCGCGCGCGCAGCTCGTCCCCCGAGATGTCCGTCCCCACCGCCACGCCGCAGCGGAACACCGTCCCCTCGGCGCGCATGAGGTCCAGCCGGCGTTCCACGACGGACGCGGGCAGCTTGTACTCGGGGATGCCGAACCGCAGCAGGCCGCCCGGCGCGGGCGAGCGCTCGAACACGGTGACGGCGTGGCCCGCCTGCGTGAGCTGCTGCGCGGCCGCGAGCCCCGCGGGGCCGGAGCCGATCACGGCGACCGACTGCTCGGTCATCCGATCCGGCACGAGCGGCGCGAGCAGCCCGCGGTCGAACGCCTCCTCGGCGATGGTGAGCTCGACGTTGCGGATCGTCACGGGCGGCTCGTTGATGCCGAGCACGCACGCCGTCTCGCACGGCGCCGGGCACAGGCGGCCGGTGAACTCGGGGAAGTTGTTCGTCAGGTGCATGCGCTCGGACGCGGCGGCCCACTGGCCGCGCCACACGAGGTCGTTCCACTCCGGCATCACGTTGCCGAGCGGGCACTGGAAGTGGCAGAACGGCACGCCGCAGTCCATGCACCGGCCGGCCTGCCGCCCGACGACGCCGATCGCCGCCTGGTCGCCCGCGAGGTGCTCGTGGATCTCCGCCCAGTCGAGCAGGCGGACCGCGACGGGACGGTCCGGCGGGAGCTCGCGGTGGCGCGTGCGCAGGAAACCGCGGGGGTCGGCCATGGGGTGAACGTACTGGCCGGCGCACTGCCGCGTGGGGGCTTTCGTCCCGCAGAACCGGTTCTCGTGCAGGTCCCCGAGCGCCGCTGCGAGGCTCGTCGTAGCGTGGGAGCGGCGTCGAGACCACTGCGCCCGGGAGCCGCCGCAGCGGCTGGACCACCGGGAGCGCCCATGTGGATGTTCTTCTGGCGCCGGATCTGGCGCCTCTTCGTGCTCGCCGTCCTCGTGCGGGTCACCCGCGTCGCGGTGCGGGCGTGGGCGCGGCGCGTCGAGACCCGCAACCACGGCGCGACCCCCACGTCGCGCGCCCTCGTCTGGGTCGGTGACGCCCTGCCGCAGTCCGGCCGCCGCGCCGGCGCGCGCGCCTGAGGAGCGCGATGACGCACGACGAAGCGACGACCGACGCACCCGCACCGGACGACCCGCGCAAGCCGCGCTCGCCCGACGAGCTGAGGAAGCCGTCCTGGCAGTACGTCGCGCGCAAGACGTTCCGCGAGTTCTTCGCCGACCAGTGCACGGACCTCGCGGCCGCCCTCACCTACTACGCGGTGCTCGCCGTGGCGCCCGCGCTGCTGGTGCTGGTCTCGCTGCTCGGCCTGACGGGCGATCCCGCGACAACCGTCGACAAGCTGCTCGGCATCGTGAAGGACCTCGGCCCGTCCGGCGCGGTCGACACGTTCCAGCCGATCCTCGAGCGGCTCACCACGTCGTCCGCCGCGGGCGTCACGCTGATCGTCGGCCTCGTGATCGCGCTCTGGTCCGCGTCGGGCTACGTCGCCGCGTTCAGCCGCGGCATGAACCGGGTGTACGAGATCCCCGAGGGCCGGCCGTTCTGGAAGCTGCGGCCCGTGCTGCTGCTGGTCACGCTCGCCCTCCTCGTCATCGCGGTCCTCGTGGTCGTGGCGCTCGTGCTGTCCGGTGACGTCGCCCGCTCCGTCGGCAGGACGCTCGGCATGAGCGACGCGTTCGTCACGGTGTGGAACATCGCGAAGTGGCCCGTCGTGGTGCTCCTCGTGATCGTCGCGATCGCGCTGCTCTACTGGGCGACGCCGAACGTGCGCCAGCCGAAGTTCCGCTGGATGAGCGTCGGCGCGTTCGTGGCCCTGCTGGTCTGGGTCGTCGCGTCGGTCGCGTTCGGGTTCTACGTCGCGAGCTTCGGCAGCTACGACAAGACGTACGGCTCGCTGGCGGGCGTCATCCTCGTGCTGCTCTGGCTGTGGATCACCAACCTCGCGCTGCTGTTCGGTGCCGAGCTCGACGCCGAGCTCGAGCGTGGCCGCCAGCTCCAGGCCGGCATCCCGGCCGAGGAGACGATCCAGCTGCCGCCGCGCGACACCAAGGCGAGCGACAAGAAGCAGGCCAAGGCCGAGGAGGACGTCCGCCGCGGGCGCCTGCTCCGCCGGGAGGCCGAGCAGGCGATCCAGGAGCGCGAGGCGCGGTCGGAAAGCGCCGCCGAGGACGTGCACCCGCGCCCCTGACGCAGCCCGGGATGCGGAGGCGTGTCGGACCGCGCTGGCACAGTGGCGGGATGACATCGGAGTCGAAGCAGCTGACGGTCCTGATCGAGCGCGCGCCGGCCGTGGTCTACGACTACGTGTCCGAGCCCGCGCACCTCGCGGAGTGGGCCCCGGGCCTCGGGTCGTCGGTGATCCAGGTCGACGGCCGGTGGTTCGTCGAGACGGACGCCGGCCGCGTCGGCGTCGAGTTCGCGCCGCGCAACGAGTACGGCGTCCTCGACCACTACGTGGCGTTCCCGACGGGCGACGTGTTCTACAACCCGATGCGCGTGACGGCGAACGGCGACGGCAGCGAGGTGGTGTTCAGCGTCCGGCGGCTCGCGGGGATGACCGACGACGAGTTCGAGCGCGACGCCGGGCTCGTGGCGGCCGACCTCGACCGGCTCCGGCGCATCCTCGAGTCGCGCCGCTGAGTGTGGCTACCGCGTCACAGAGTTTTGTCTGCCAGCAGCCGCCCGAGCCCGCGGATGTCCACGCCCGAACCGAACTCGAGCTTGACGCGACCGAGACCGCTGAACCACAGCTCTAGTTCGGTGTCGCGGTCCAGGCCGCCCGCGGTCTCCACCGAGAACGCCTGAATGCGCGCGTACGGGAGCGACGTGTAGTCCTTCTTCTTGCCCGTCATCCCCTGGACGTTGAGAGCGACGATCCGCTTGTCGGTGAACGTGACTGAGTCCCTGATCCCCTTGAACGCGAGGTACACCTGCTCGCCGGGGACGAGGATCTCGGCGAGCTCGGCGTGCGCCTGCGCCCCATCCCACGCGTTGAGTTTGACGAATGACGCGTTGTCGAAGTCGATCACGACGGCTCCTCGATGAATGGCGTCCGCACCGGGCGACATCATGGCGGCCCGGCGGCATCGGCCCGATGCGCCACGCGGCCTTCTGGCAGCACAGTTCTGCCGCGAGGTGGTCGGTGGCAAGAGCCGGCCGTGGTGGACGCCCAGGTCACATCGGGAGCGCGCGGCTGCTCCCGACCGCGCCTCGGGTGGCCACCGTGATGGCGACCGAGGCGAGCGCGAGCGTGGCGATGCTCGTCGCCGGCGCGACCGCGAGCGCCACCGCGCCGCCCACGATGGCTCCGATCCCCTGCCACGCGATCCGGCCCGCGGACTCGACGCCCTGCACCTGCCCGCGGACCGCCTCGGGCGTGAGCGCGAGCAGGCGCTCCTGCAGCGGGAGCGTCGCCGCGAAGCCGGCGCTCGACACGAAGAGGATCGCGGAGCCGACGAGCACGCCCGGATGCGCCGCGAACGCGAGGAACGGTGTCGCGAGGACGAGCCGCAGCGGGTACGCCCAGGCACGGCGCTGAGCCGCCGTCAGGAGCCGCCCGACCGTCAGGTCGCCGACGAGCATGCCGGCGGAGCCGGCGGCGAGCATCGTGGCGGCGTGCGCGGAGTCATACGACAGCAGCAGACCCTCGCACCCGACGATCAGGCCGTTCGGCACCCAGAGGTTCACGAGGAGCGCCCGGGGGCCGCGCCGGGCGAACAGCACACGGTTCGTCCGCCAGGTGGCGGACAGGCCGGGCCGCCGGCTGAGGCGCACCGACCGCTCGCGGACCGTCGTCGCGAGCACCGTGAGGGCTACGGCCGCGAGCCCTGCGCTCGTGAGCAAGACGCCCGACGTCCCGAGGCACGTAAGGAGCACGCCGCCCACCGCGAAGCCGACGATAGAGGCACCGCCCGACGTGACGTTCATCAGCGACCGCGCGAGCGCGTAGAGCTCCAGCGGCACCGTCTCGGCCAGCAGGCCCATCCGGACCCCGGTGCTCAGCGACTGCACGAACCCGAGCACGACCAAGATCGCGAAACGCCCCGGGATCGGGAGGCCCGGCCACGCCTGCGAGGCCACGCCCGCGAGGGACAGCACCTGGAGGGCGAGCAGCGTGGCGCGCGGCCGGCCGCCGTCGGCGACCGACATCAGCGTGAGCGCGCCGAGCACTACGGCGAACGTGGATCCGTACATCGCGATCGCCGTGAGCAGCGGCGATCCGGTCGCCGTGTGGACGAGGCTCCCGAGCGCGAAGCCCGACATCGTCGAGCCCGCAGTGGTGACCGTGAAGCTCGTGTACAGGCCGACGAACTCGCGGCGGCCGAGAAGTGAGCGGTAGGTGGGACGGGTCGTGTCGGTGAGGACGAGTGGCATGAAAAAAGCCTTCGACCCGCACCCGGACCCGGGGCGTGCACGAAGGCTTCACCCGCATTCTAGCGCGCGTCGCCCGCGAGCTGCGGGGCGGCCCGCTACCGGTGCACGGTCGCGAGCCGGACGCCGAGCCCGAGGTAGCTGAGCGAGAACGCCCGTTGGAGTCGACGCACGACCCGCGGCCGGCCGACGACGTGCCGCCGCACCGCCGCCGCGCCCCAGCCGTACAGCGCGAACACGACGAACGTCATCGCCATGAACACCGCGCCGAGGCCCGTCATCTGCGCGAGCGCCGACTGGCCGGGCGAGACGAACTGCGGCAGGAACGCGAAGAAGAACAGCGTCAGCTTCGGGTTCAGGAGGTTGGCGAGCACGGCGTTCACGATGCGCCGCAGCGGGGGTGTCGGCGCCTGCTCGTCCTCGACCGCGAGCACGCCGCTGTGCCGCCACGTCGACCATGCCATGTACAGCAGGTAGAGCACGCCGGCGACCTTCAGCACCTCGAACGCGTGACCGCCCGCGCGCAGCAGCGCGGCCGTGCCCGTCACCGCCGCGACGAGGTGCGGCACGATCCCGAGCGTGCACCCGAGCGCCGTCACCAGCGAAGCCCGCACGCCCCCGCGCAGCCCCGCCGCGACCGTGAGCACGACCCCGGTGCCGGGTGTCGCGACGATCGCGAGCGACGTGAGCAGGAACGCCAGGCTCATGGGCGGCACCTCTAGTCGGCAGGCGCGGGACATCCGCGCTCGCCATGGTGCCATCCGACGCCGTCGGACAAAACGCCAATCTGACCGGTCAGTGCTCCGCGGCCAGCGCCGTCGCGAAGCCGACGAAGGTCAGGCCCGCGACACCTTCCAGCCGCCGGCGCGCCCGCCTCGACGCGAGCACGCGACGCGCCGCACCCGCCGCCGCGACGACGCCCAGCAGCACGAGCATGCCCACGCCGGTCGCGGTCAGCGCGAACGTCAGCAACTCGCCGACACCTGCGTCGCGGGACACGAACTGCGGGAGAACCGAGAGGTTGAATGCCAGAACCTTGGGGTTCGTGATGTTGCAGAGGAAGCCCTGCCGCAGCCCCGGCCACGGACGCTCGACGCCGAGCGTCTCGCCCACGCCGACGCCCTGTCGGTCGCGCCCTGCCGTGACGAGCGCGCGGGTGCCGAGGTACAGCAGGTATGCAACTCCGGCCCATCGGATGCCCTCGAACACCGGGCGCGACGCCGCGATCACCGCGCCGAGCCCTGACGCCGCGAGCACACCCTGCACACCGCCGGCCACCGTGACACCGACCAGCGTCCAGAGGCCGCTGCGCCGCCCGCGGACCACCGTGCTGCGCGTCGTCAATAGCATGTCGGGCCCGGGGATCAGCGCGAGCACCACCGCGAGCGCCAGGAATGACAGGTAGTGCCCCACGCCGGGGAGCCTACGGCGTGAGGACGGGCGGCCGGCCCCGCGGCCCTGTCCGCGCCGGCCGGCCCCACCGGTTCGGGCGATGACAACAGACGGGCTGGCTCAGTACGTTTCTCGGCAAGATCCGTCGCAACGGGAACGTGCGGTGTGACTCTCGATGTCGGCCCAGGTAAGGGGATAGACGTCCCGTGAGCGCCAGCGGTGACAGCGCACGGGTCGTGTCGATCGGCATCCTGGTCGGCGGCAGGACACCTGCCAACCGCGCCTGGGTCACCGCCCTTCATCAGCTCATGCTCGACGTCGCCACGCTGCGCGAGGGGGCCGTGGCCGACGTCAACGTCAACGGCGAGTTTCACGTCCCCGGCAACCACCTGGTCCCTGACTTCGAGGGCGTGCGCACCGGCGCCTTCCGGAGGGCCGACTCGCTCCTGAAGGTTCAAGTCGCACTGCCCGCGAGCGCGCAAGACGATCCGAGAGCAGCGCTTCTCACCTCTCTCTCGAAGTCGATCGACGCTTTCGAGGCCTGGGCGGCCAAGCGCCGCCGCGACGCTGGCGTCAGCGACTTGCGGCAGTTGATCGACCGCCTCCACGGCTCAGGCCCGTGACGTCGGCATGCGTCGCCTGCTCGCACGCACGCGCATCGGCGCCTTGCCGGACGCGGCCGTCGGGCGTGGGCGCCGAACTTCAGAGTCATCGCCAAGCGGGTCCGAGGCGCCTGCCGCTCGTTCCCTGCCAGGCGGGGAGCAGTGTCGACTTCGCCCGCAAAGGCGAACGTGGAGTCGCAGGAAGCAGTGCAGTGGAGGTGGCGGGGTGACGATGTCGTTGATCCCGGGTGCAGCCGTTCGTGGAGCCGTTGAACGGGCGGAGCACCGGTTCGCGGAACGAGTCGAGCTCGCGAGGTTGCTCGGTGAGCGCCCGACCGACGCCATCCCGTTCGGCACGAGCCACGCTGGCTCGCTTGCGCAGTCGCTGTTGGTCAAGTACATCGCCGCCCAAGGCGCTGGCGTCCGCGTCTCGGGACTCGAAGCGACGGTTGCTGGTCTGCGCGGCCACGAAGGCGTGATGGTCAGGAACACGATGATCGATTCTTCAGACGGATACTTTCTCCTTATGCTCGACTGCGAAGAGCCGCGCGTGGTCGGATTGCTCCGCATCTGGCCTCTGGCTCCCTGACAAACGGCCCTGCGAACCGTCAACCGCTTCAGCACGGCCAGCGGGCCAATCCACACGCTCAGAACAAGTCAGCCCAATCGGCTGTCGGCCTGGCTCGGTTGATCGACAGACGCGACGTTGATCGCTTCTTCGCGGATCTCGAGCCGAGCGAGTAAAGGCCTTCCTGGCGCGGGGCAAGTTGCCACTGGACGACGCAACGACGCGGACCGCCGGCCGGCCGCCGACCGTCACGGCACGTTCGCGCCGCCGTTGACGTTGATGACCTCGCCCACCACGAAGCTCGACTCGGGCGACGCGAGGAACACGTAGGCGGGCGCCTGCTCGACGGGCTGGCTCGTGCGGCCGAGCCACGACGACTCGCCGAACCCGTTCAGCTTCTCCGCGGGCTGACCGTCGGAGACCTGGAGCGGCGTCCACACCGGGCCGGGCGCGACGGCGTTGACACGGATGCCGCGCGGCGCGAGGTCGGCCGCGAGCGCCTTGGTGAACCCGATGATGGCGAACTTCGTCGAGGCGTAGTTGATGATCATCGGCGACGGGTTGTAGCCCTGGACGGACGTGCTGTTGATGATCGTCGACCCCGGCCTCAGGTGCGGCAGCGCGTCGCGCGTGATCCAGTTCAGCGCGTAGAGGTTCGTCTGGATCGTGCGGTCGAGGTCGGCCTCGTCGAGCTCGTCGAACGTCTGGTGGTAGACCTGGTGCGCCGCGTTGTTGACGAGGATGTCGAGGCCGCCGAGCCCCTCGACCGCGTCGGCCACGAGCGTGCGGCAGAACTCCCGGTCGCGGATGTCGCCCGGCAGCAGGATCGCCTTGCGGCCCTCGGCGCGCACGACCTCGGCGATCGCCTCGGCGTCGACCTGCTCTTCCGGCAGGTAGCTGAGCGCGACGTCGGCGCCCTCGCGCGCGAACGCGATCGCGACCGCAGCGCCGATGCCCGAGTCGCCGCCCGTGATGAGCGCCTTCCGCCCGGGCAGGCGGCCCGTGCCGCGGTAGGTCGTCTCGCCGTGGTCGGCCTTCGGGTCGAGCTCGGCGTCGAGGCCGGGGACGGGCTGCCACGAGGCGTGCGGCTTGATGTGCGAGTGCCGCTCGACGGGGTTGTCGAACGTGAGCTGGTCGGACGACATCGGGTTCTCCTTCGCGGGCGCCGGCGGGACGCGCGGCCGCGGGGAGGCGGCGTCGGTCCCGCCCGCGACGATAACGGTGTCGGAGCGGCCGCCGCTTCGTCGGGCGTACCGAGGGACCGGGACGTGGGCGTCCAGACGGGGTCGCGTCGCGGCCGTCCGGCCGCGCCGTCCTCGCGCCGACCGGCCCGGCGCACCCCCTTGACGCCTCACTTGTTTTTTGCAAGTGTCGGGGACGTCACAACCGAGCGAGGCCGACCGAGGGAGCCACCATGGCCCAGATGTTCGTCAACCTGCCCGTCACCGACCTGGACCGCGCCAAGGCGTTCTACGCGTCGCTCGGGTTCACCATCAACGACAAGTTCACGGACCACAACGCGTCCTGCCTCGTCGTCGAGGACGGCCACAGCTACTTCATGCTGCTGACGCGCGAGTTCTTCCAGACGTTCTCGGAGCGACCGATCGGCGACCCCGCGCAGGCCATCTCGGTCTCCACGGCGATCTTCCTCGACAGCCGCGCCGAGGTCGACGCGACGGTGGCCAACGGCCTGGCGCACGGCGGCCGCGAGGACCAGGCTGCCTCCGACTACGGCTTCATGTACCAGCGCCAGCTGACCGACCCCGACGGCAACATCCTCGAGTTCGGCTGGATGGACCCGGTCGCCGCAGAGCAGGGCCCCGAGGCGTTCATGGCGCAGCAGGCGCAGCAGGCCTGACGCGATGACCGCGCGCGAGTACGGGCAGTACTGCGGCGTCACGCGCGCGCTCGAGCTGATCGGCGAGCGCTGGGCTCTGCTGATCGTCCGCGACCTGCTCGTGGGGCCGCGCCGCTACGGAGAGCTCGCCGCGGGTCTGCCCCGCATCCCGAGCAACATCCTGGCGGCGCGGCTCAAGGAGCTGCAGGCCGCGGGCATCATCCGGCGCGGTCCGCGGTCCCGCATCATCGTCTACGAGCTGACGCCGTACGGCCGGGAGCTCGAACCGGTCGTCCTCGCGCTCGGCGCGTGGGGCTTCAAGGCGATGGGCGACCCCCGGACCGACCAGATCGTCACGCCGGACTCGATGACGATGGCCCTCCGGACCGCGTTCCGGCCGGACGTCGCGGCGGACCTGCCGCCGACGGCGTACGGGGCGAGGTTCGGTGACGCCGGCCTGCTGATCCGCGTGGACGGGCCCGCGCTCCACGTGGCGCGAGGGGACGGCCCCGTCGACCTGTCGTTCGCGGCCGGACCCGACATCCGGCGGGTCATCTCCGGCGAGCTCGCGCCGGAGCGCGCCATCGCCACCGGCGTCGTCGAGGTGCTGCGCGGTCCGGGCGACCTGCTGGACCGGTTCGCGAGCACGTTCCACCTGGCGGCCTGACCGCGCGAACGGTCAGGTCGCGGGCCCGCCCGGCGCGTTGTCCCGCATCAGGGCCCACGCGTCGGCCACCGGTCCGAGGTGGCGCAGCTTCTCCGGGTTGATCACCGAGCGGACCACCTGGATCCGGCCGTCGAGCACGTCGAACGCGAACACGTTGATGACGCGACCCGACGCGTCGCGCAGCACGGCGCCCGGCTGGCCGTTGACCTCGTGCGGCTCGACCTGCAGACCCACGCCGGCGAACCGCCGACCGAGCCCGCCGAACATCCGCGCGACGTTGTCGCTCCCCCGCACGACGCGCGTCCACTGCGGGGCGTTGCCGCCGCCGTCGCCGTAGACCTCGACGTCGGCCGCGAGGAGCTCGCGCAGCGCGTCGACGTCGCCGGCAGTCATCGCGTCGAAGAAGCGGCCGGCGAGCTCCTCCCGCTCGCGCCGGTCCACGTCGAAGCGCGGCCTCCCGTCCTCGACGAGGCGGCGCGCCCGCGACGCGAGCTGCCGGCACGCCGTCTCCGAGCGCCCGATCACCTGGGCCACCTCGGCGAACGGGAACGCGAACACGTCGTGCAGCACGAACACCGCGCGTTGCTCGGGCGTCAGACGCTCGAGCAGCAGCAGCGCCGCCATCGAGAGCGAGTCGGCGAGCTCGGCGGCACGGAGCGGGTCGCCGGAGGCCTCCGGCTCGCCGTCCGTCAGCAGCGGCTCGGGCAGCCACTGGCCGACGTAGGACTCGCGGCGCACGCGCGCCGAGCGCAGCACGTCGATCGACACGCGGGTGACGATCGCCGACAGGAACGACTTGAGCGACGCCGGGTCGACGTCGGCGGCGTCGTAGCGCAGCCAGGTCTCCTGCACGGCGTCCTCCGCCTCGCTCACGCTGCCGAGGATCCGGTAGGCGATCGAGAACAGCAGCGGCCGCAGCTGCTCGAACTCCGCTGCGCCCACGGCTACGCCCCGGCCGCCAGGCCGTGCCGGAAGCCTTGCCGCCAGCTCGGCCAGATCGGCTCCCACCCGAGCTCGCGCCGCGCACGGGCGTTCGACGAGCCGCGCGTGCGCGTCAGCATCGACACCGCGACCTCCCCCGCGGCCAGGCGCGCCACCCACACCGGCAGCCGCAGCGGCGGCTTCGCGCCGAGGCACTCCGCGAGGTACGGCAGCCAGTCCGACGCGGGCGCCGGCTCGTCGTCCACGATGTCGAACACGCCCCGGACGTCGGCCTCGAGCGCGCGCACCGCGGCGCCCGCGGCGTCGTCGAGATGGAGCCAGGAGGTGTAACCGGTGCCGCCGCCGACGAGGGGGAACCGCCGCTTGCGCACCAGCTCCACCATCGGGTCGGGGGCGCCGCCGTAGAGCGCGCCGTATCGCAGCACGGTGCCGTCCACCTTGCGCACGGCCTCCTCGAGGTAGCGGATCGCCGCGAGCGTCTCGCGCTGCGCCTGGGGCGGGTCCGGGTCGAGCGGGTCGTCCTCATCCTTGACCCAGTCGCCGGTCCGGGCATTCGGCCATCCCGTGTAGCTCTGCGCGACGAAGCGGGTGACCCCGCACGCGCGAGCAGCGGCGACGAGGTGGTCCAGGCCCTCGGTCCGCAGCCGGTTGGTGAGCGCGAACCACCGGTCGAAGTTCCTCGTGTCGGGCCGCCCGGCCAGCGCCGTCATCTGGTGGACGACGGCGTCCGGCTCGGCTGTCGCCACCGCCTCCCCGACGGCAGCGCCGTCGAGCCCGTCGACGACGACCGCCCGGGCGCCCATCCGTTCGAGCAGCGCCCGCTTCGCCGGGTCGGTCGTCGTCCCCGTCACCCGATGTCCGCGCTCGACGAGCATCGGGACCAGCCTCGTCCCGACGGCGCCCGTGGCGCCTGCGACGTACACGTGCATCGTTCTCACCTCTCGTGGGTCTCACCGCGGTCTCACCCCACGAGTCGAGACAGCGCCGCGAAACGTGACAGCGCACGGGAACGCCGAGCGGGACGCCCGGCCCGCACTCCCTCGGGCGGGTCGGACGCCGGACCGGACGGCCCTACACCTCGCGCGGGATGCGTCGCGTCAGCGACATCACGCGGCACATGACGCGGTGCGCGCGGTCGGCGTCGGGTCCGTACATCAGCGGGCAGCCGCCGTCGATGACGGTCAGCCCGTGCTCGCGGCCCAGCCGCGTGGCGGCGTCGTCCACGCTGCCGCGGTCCACCGACCGGTGCATCCACACCTGCTTGATGCCGAGGTCGATCGCCTGCTGCACAGTCGCGCGCGCGTGCTCCGGGCGCGTCGCGACGACGACCGCGTCGACCCCGCCCGGGATCGCCTCCAGGCTCGCGTACGCCGGGTCGTCCTCGACGGTGGTCGCGTTCGGGTTCACCGCGAAGACGTCGTAGCCGCGCTCGCGCAGGCTTCGGTACACGACGTTGCCGCCGTGGCTGGCCGGCGTGCGCGACACCCCCGTGACCGCGATCCGCTGCACGCCGAGGAACGTGTCCGCCGCTTCCCTGATGGTCGTCATGGTCGCTCCACACCGAGTCGTCAGCTCGACGCTAGTGACGTGGACGGGCCGCCGGACCGGGACCAAAGGGCCGAGTTCTGCCCGCCGCCCATCCGCAGCCGGCCGCCGCGCCCCGGGTCACCCGGGCTGGGTGATATCGGACGAAGCGAGAGGTCCGACCCTTCTCACCCGCTCCGGCGCGCCGATACGTTGCATCCCCCGAGAGCCGGGTTCCCGAGGGCAGCCGCCCTCGGCCGCCGTGGTCCGGACCGATCGCCGGGAGGCTGGCGTGGGAGCACCGCAGCGCGGCACCGTCCGCACGATCGCGGGCGTGGTCGCCGTCCTGATCACCGTGGTTCTGCTCGCGTCGTGCACCGGCGGGGGCGGACCCAGCCCGACGCGGACGTTGCCGACGCCCACGTTCTCGCTCCCCTCGCCGACGGTGACGGTGACCGTGCCGCCGCGTCCGACCCCGACGCTCACTCCGCGGCCGACCCCCACGCCGACGCCAACCCCGTCGCCCTCCCCGACCCCGACGCCGACCCCCACCCCGACGCCGAAGCCGACGACCCCGCCGCAGCCGACCGAGACTGCCGTCGTCCCGCCGCCGGTCGAGACGCCGACCGCGACCCCGACGCCGACCCCCACGCCCACACCGACCCCGACGCCCACCCGGACCGAGACTCCGACGCCCAGCCCGTCGCCGACGGCGACCCCGACCGACCCGTCCGACGGCAGCACGCCGGCGTGGGTGTGGTGGGCGCTCGGCCTCGTGGTCGTCGGCGCGGGCATCGGCATCCCCCTGGCCGTCCGAGCCCGCCGCGGCGCGGCCTGAGCTCCCTGTCGGCTGGGGCGCCGCGGGCCGGCCTGAAGCCGCTGATGGCCGGCGCAGTCGGCCCAGGTCGCCTTGGTGAGGCGACCGAGGCCGCCCGGCGCGAGCCGCGCTGCGCCGGGCGGCCAGGCCCCGCGCCGCGTCAGGCGTCGGGGCCGAGCCCCTGCTCCTCGAGCCAGGCGAGCGCCGTCTTCGCGACGACCTCCCAGCCGCTGTCGATGACGAGCGAGTGCCCGCGGCCCGTCAGCTCCACCAGCTCGGTGACCGCGCTCGAGTGCCGGTACTGCTTGAGGGTCGACTTCGTGATCACCTCGGGCACGGTGTGGTCCTCGCTGCCGGTGACGAGCAGCAGCGGCCCGCGCGCCTCGTTGTCGGTGGCGACCTTCGCGGGCGAGTGCAGCGAGAAGTTCGCGGCGGCCGCCTCGAACAGCGGCTTGCCGGGCGCCGGGATCGTCCAGCGCTCGTACAGCTCGTCCGACTCCGCGTCCGAGACCGCGTTGCCGAAGCTGTAGCGGAACTGCTCCTTCGTCAGCGACACCGCGTGGTGCTTGTTGGCCGGGTTCTTGAAGACGGGCAGGGTGGCGCGCAGCGACGACAGCGGAAGGGGCAGCACGCCCTTGATCTGCGCCGCGTCGATCGCCACCGCGCCGTCGGCGGCGTCGAGGCCGAGCAGCTTCTCCGAGATCATCCCGCCGAACGAGTGGCCGACGAGGATCGGCTTGCGCGGCAGCGTGCGGAAGATCGCGAGGTAGTGCTCGACGACGTCGTCGATGCCCTTGTCCGCGATGTCCTCCGGGTGGGCACGCGACTCCTCGACGGTGTCGGCGTCACCGGGCCAGCCCGGTGCGATGGGCGCGTAGCCGGCGCGCTCGAACAGGTCGACCCACGGCTGCCACGACGACGCGTGCAGCCAGAGGCCGTGGATGAAGACGACGGGGCGTCGGACGTCAGACATGGCTTCCTCCCTCGGAGACGATGACGTCACCGATCGTCGTCCCGCCTGCGCGGAGCGCGCTTGAGTCACGTGACTGAGTACGGACGACTCAGTCATCTGACCGAAGATCGCCCGGCGCCGCGCTCCTAGCGTCGTCGGCATGGACCTGGGGCTGAGCGGGACGACCGTCGTCGTGACGGGTGCGGGCAGGGGCATCGGGCTGGCGACGGTGCGCGCGTTCGTCGCGGAGGGGGCGCGAGTCGTCGCGGGCTCGCGCACGGTGACGCCCGAGCTCGCGGCTCTCGCGGACCAGGGCGTCGAGGCGGTCGCGGTCGACCTCGCGACGCCGGACGGTCCGGCGGCGCTGATCGACGCGGCCGGACCCGACCTCGCCGTCGTCGTCGACAACGTCGGGTCGGTGCACCCGCGGCCCGAGGGCTTCGCGAGTGTCACGGACGAGATGTGGCGGCAGACGCTCGAGCTCGACCTGCTGAGCCACGTCCGGACGTTGCGCGCCGCGATCCCGGTGCTGCTGGCCCGCGGCGGCGGCAGCGTCGTGGTGATCGGCTCCGTCAACGCGCGCGTGCCCGACCCGCTCGTCGTCGACTACTCGGCGGCGAAGGCCGCGCAGGTCAACCTCGCGAAGTCGCTGTCGAAGGAGTTCGGCGACCGGAACGTCCGCGTCAACAGCATCGACCCCGGGCCGGTCGCGACCGACCTGTGGCTCGGCGCGGGCGGGGTCGCCGACGTCGTCGGCGCCGCGACGGGCCAGGACCCCGCCGCCGTCCAGCAGGGGGCGGCGGCGGCCATGGTCACCCGCCGGTTCACGCGGCCCGAGGAGGTCGCCGCGCTCGCGGTGGTGCTCGCCGGTGACCGGTGGCCGAACCTCACCGGAGCCGCGATCGCACTCGACGGCGGCTTCGACCCCACCTGGTGACCCCGGAAGGACGTCAGATGAGCACTCTGCCCACCCTCGTCTTCGTGCACGGCGCGTTCGCCGACTCGAGCGGCTGGTCCAGCACTCTCGCCGACCTCGACGGCCGCGGCTACCCCGTGATCGCCGCACCCAACCCGCTGCGCGGCCTCACCGCCGACGCGGACCAGGTCCGATCGGTGCTCGACACGATCGACGGCCCGGTGGTGCTGGTCGGCCACTCGTACGGCGGTGCGGTGATCGGCGAGGCCGCGCGGGGCGCGTCGAACGTGCGGGCGCTGGTCTTCGTCGCCGCCTACGCGCTCGACGAGGGCGAGTCGATCGCGACCGTGCTCGACCCGGAGCGCTACCCCGGCGGGCTGCTCGGCCCGGAGACGACGATCACGCGCCCGGTCCGCAACCCCGCGGCGCCCGACGGGCAGGACGGCGACCTCTACATCACCGACGCCGACTTCGCGAAGGTCTTCGCCGCCGACGTCGGCGCCGCGCGCGCCCGCCTGATGTACCTCGAGCAGCGACCTCTGTCGCTGACCGCGTTCACCGGCACGGCCGCCGCCGAACCCGCGTGGAAGCACCTGCCGAGCTGGGCGCTCGTCGCCTCGGAGGACAACGCGATCCCGCCGGCGGGTCAGCGGTGGATGGCGCAGCGCGCCGGCGCGACGGTCGCCGAGACGACGTCGTCGCACGCCGTGATGGTGTCGCGTCCCGAGGCGGTCACCGCGGCGGTGCTGGCGGCGGCGACGTCGGTCGGCTGACCGCGAGCGCGCCGGCGAGCTGACCCCGGCTCGTGATGCCGAGCTTGGGGAACACGCGGTAGAGGTGCGAGCCGACCGTCCGGTGCGACAGGAACAGCCGCTGGCCGATCTCGCGGTTGGACAGTCCCTGCGCCGCAAGCTCGGCGATCCGCGCCTCCTGCGCGGACAGCTCCTCGGCCGGCGCGGACGCCGGGCGCCAGCCCTGCTCCCCCGTCGCGCGCAGCTCCTGGTCGGCGCGGTCGGCCCACGACGCGGCGCCCAGCGCGGAGAACGCCTCGCGCGCCGTGCGCAGCGGCTCCCGGCTCTCGACGGACCGCCGCTGACGGCGCAGCCACTCGCCCTGCGCGAGCAGCAGGCGCGCGCGGTGCCACGGGTACGCGCGCGCCGGACCGCCGAGCGCCGCCTCGAAGCGCGCCTCCGCGGCGTCGTCGTCCGCCAGGACCGCGGCCGCGTACTCCAGCGCGATGGCCGAGCCGAGCGGCGGTTGCGCACCGGCGAGCTGCTCGCACACCGCGCGGAGCTCACGCGCGGCATCGCGGCGCCCGGTCCGCACGGCCGCGTCGGCCACGTAGCCGATCGCCCAGAGCTGCTGCACCTCCTGGTACGCCGGGTCGGACGGGTCGAACGCACGCCGGAGCTCGTCGAACGCCTGGCCCGGGTGGTCCGCGCCGAGCTCGCCGACCCCGCGCACGAGCTGGACCGCCGAGAGCAGCGACGAGCTGGCGTTCGGCGTCCGGACCGCGGTCCGCTCCGCGTGGCCGAGCACCGCGTGCCGGGGATCCCAGCGCCCGGCGACCGCGTCGGAGAGCGCGAGCGCGATCCGCGCGCTGGCGGCCCAGACCGCCTGACCGGTCTCGTCGGCGAGCCGCACCGCCTCGTCGGCGGACCGTGCGGGCACGAAGATGCCGAGGTTCACCTCGGTCCACGACCGGATCGCGAGCGCCTCGGCGAGCAGGCTCAACCGGCCCTGCGCCCGCAGCTCCTGGATCGCGGTCGTCAGGAACGCGTCCGCCCGGTCGAACTGGCCGACGCAGAACGCGGCGATGCCGAGCAGGGCCGCGAGGTCCGGCCGGCCGTCGGCATCGGCGGGCCAGCGCCCGAGGTCCGCGACGATGGTGGCGCCGAGCCCGAACGGCTCCGCCAGCGCGAGCGCTGCAAGGATGCGCGGGTCGTGCGGGGGCAGCGGCACCTGCCGCGCGGCGTCCACGATCTCGCCGCGGATCGCCGCACCCGGGTCGCGCCACCACACCCGGCGCGCGGCGCCGAAGAGCAGCTGGACCGCGAGGTCCGGGTCGCCGGCGCGTGTCGCGTCGCGCGCGAGCCCGACGATGCGCCGGATCTCCGCGGGCTCGCTCGACGCTCCGTCGTGGAACGCGCCGTCGAGCAGCGTGAGCCGCGACCGGTCCCGCGCGTGCAGCGCCGTCCCCGCGACGCGCGCCTTGAGCTCCTCGACCTGGCCGAACCGCCCCAGCTCGTACGCGAGCTCGGCGGCGCTGAGCAGCCGTGACGCCCGCGCCTCGGGGGTCGGGCTCAGCGCTGCCGCGCGCTCGAGCCAGGCGACGGCGGTCGAGACGGCGCCGCGCCGGCGCGCGTCCGCGGCGGCGGCCTCCAGCTCGGCCGCCACGGCTTCGTCGGGGCCGGCGACCGCAGCGGCGCGGTGCCAGGTGGCGCGGTCGCGATCGGCGGCGTGCACCTCCGCGAGCGCGGCGTGTGCGGCCTGGCGCCGGGCCGGGGACATGGTGCGTCGCAGGGCGTCCCCCATGAGCGGGCCGGCGACGCGGTAGCGATCGCCCATGACGTCGACGATCCCGCGACGCGCGACCGCCTCGGCCGCCGCCCAGGCGACGGGCTCTCCGAGCAGGAGCTCCGCCGCGGCGAGCAGGTCGGCGACGCTTTCGCCGTCGTCCACGGCCGCGACGTCGGCGACCGCGCGGGCGTCCGCGTCGAGCTCGCCCGCGCGTGACGCGAACGCGCGCTCGAGCCGGGCCGTCATGGGCAGGCGCTCGTCCGGCTCGGCGCCACCCTCGTCGAGCGCCCGCGCCAGCTCGATGAGCGCGAGCGGGTTGCCGCCGGCCTGCTGCACGACGCGCTCCTCGAGGGCAGGGTCGAGCGCCGGCACCCGCGACCGGAGCACCTCCAGCGACGCGTCCGCGTCCAGGGCGCCCAGCTCCAGCAGCGCGGTGGTCGTGCTCTCACTCGCGGCGGCCGGCGTCGCGGACGTCGTGGCGACGACCGCGACGCGCTCCCCCGCGATCCGGCGCGTCACGAACCGCAGCACGTCCACCGACGGCTGGTCCATCCGGTCGAGGTCGTCGAGCGCGAGCAGCACCGGCGCCGCCTCGACCACGAGCTCGAGCGCCGCGAGCGACACGAAGAACGGGTTCACCTCGGCCGGCTCGCCCATCGCGAAGCACGCGAGGAGCGCGTCGCGCTGCTGGGCGGGCAAGCGGTCGACGCCGTCGAGCCGCGTCCGTAGGAGCAGGTGCAGCGCGGCGAACGGGAAGTTCGCCTCCGCGCCCGTGCCCCGGGCGGCGAGCACCGTGAAGCCTCGCTCGCGAGCATCGTGCTCGACAGCGGCCAGCAGCGCCGTCTTGCCCGCCCCCGGTCCCCCGACGACGAGCGTCGCGGCCGGCCCGGTGCCCACGTCCGCGAGGCGCGCCGTCAGTGCCCGCAGCTCGTCGTCGCGCCCGATCAGTACCGCCCCGCCCACGGTGGTCACCCCGCGAGTCTGCAGGTCAGGGCGCGTCTCGTCCATGGCGCGATCGGATGGGCCGCGCGTCGGCTCGCCACGCATCGTCCGAGTGCGGCCGACGCGCCGGCCATCCGATAAGGGGACGACCCCGACAACCGCCCGGACGACAATGGCGAGCGTGGCCGAGGTCGAGGTCGTCGTCGCGCACAACGAGCGGACCGTCCTGCGGGTCGGCGACATGTTCCTGAAGGTCGACGCCGACGAGGCGCGCGGCGCGCTCGAGGCCGAGGCGATGGCCCTGGCGCCGCTCCCGACCCCGGACGTCCTCTGGCGCGAGCCGCACGTGCTGGCGCTCGCCGCCGTCCACGGCGCGCCGCTGGCGCGGCTCGGCCAGCCGTCGACGGCCTCACCGACGGCCTGGTCCGCGGCGGGAGAAGCCGTCCGCGCGCTCCACGACGCGCCGCCGCCGCCGTGGCCCGGCAGGAGCCTCGACGACCTCGCGACCCGCCTCGACGACGAGTGCGCGTGGCTCGTCACGAACCGCGTCCTGCCCACCGACGTGGTGACGCGCGGACGCCGCGTCGCCGAGGAGGCACTGCGGCCGCGCCCGCCGGTCTTCGCGCACGGCGACCTCCAGGCCGACCACGTCTTCGTCGACGGCGACCGGATCACGGGCGTGCTCGACTGGTCGGAGGCGGGCCCGGGCGACGCGTTGTTCGACCTCGCGAGCCTGACGTTCGGGCACGGCGAGCGGCTCGGCGACGTCGTCGCGGGCTACGGCGCCGACGTCGATCTCGACGGGGTCCGCGCGTGGTGGTGCTGGCGCAGCCTGGTCGCGATCCACTGGCTCACCGAGCACGGCTTCGACCCGTTCGCGCCCGGGTGCGAGGTGGACGTACTCCGCTCGCAGGTGTGACAGGACTCGGGGTCAGCCGCGACGCCGCGCCCCGGCCGACGCCGCCAGTGTCCGCCGCAGCCATCGCGTCCGCGCAGCCCGCGCCGCACGCGAGATCGCCGCGTCGGGCACCAGGAACTCGAACCCGTGGCAGCCGCCGGGCCACACGTGCAGCTCGGCCTGGCTCCCCGCCGCCCACAACGCCCCGGCGAACGCGACGCACTCGTCCCGGAACGTCTCCGCCGACCCGACGTCGATGAACGTCGGCGGCAGGTCCGCCAGGTCGGTCGCCCGCGCGGGCGCGGCGTACGACGGGACGCCGGGCGTCCCGACCCGGTCGCCGAGGTACGCGCTCCACGCCGTCTGGTTCGCCTGCCGGTCCCACGCGCCCACGCCGGCCATCTGGACGGCCGAGGTCGTGTCGTTGCGGTCGTCGAGCATCGGGCAGACCAGCATCTGGCCGATCACCGCCGGCCCGCCCGACTCCCGGGACAGCAGCGTCGCCGCGGCCGCGAGCCCTCCTCCCGCCGACACGCCCCCGATCACGACGCGGTCGGCGTCCAGGCCGAGGTCGCCCGCCTCCTCGACCATCCACACCAACGCCCCGTACGCGTCCTCGAGCGCGGCGGGGTACGGGTGCTCGGGCGCAAGCCGGTAGTCCACCGACAGCACGGCGCACCCGAGGTCGGCCGCGAGCGACACGGCCGGCACGAGGTCGTCGTACATCGTCCCGGTCACCAGGCCGCCGCCGTGGAGGTGGAAGAGCACCGGCGTCCGCTCGTCGGGCGCCGTGCGCGGTCGGACCAGCACGGCCGGGACGTCGGGCGCCCCCGCGGCGCCGGGCACGACGAGCCGCGTCACGGCGAGCCGGCCGTTCTGGCTCAGCAGCGCGTCCGACGGGACGACGGACCGCTCCCGCAGCTCGGGAACCTCGTCCGATGCGAGCGCCGTCACGACCTCGGAGCGCTGCGACTCCAGCGCCGCCTGGATCTCCGGGTCGAAGGGCGGCCGCCGCCAGGCAACCTCGGTCACCCCTTCACCGAGCCCTGCAGCAGCGCGGTGACGAACTGCCGCTGGAACACGACGAACAGCACGAGCGTCGGCAGCAGGATCAGCAGGGAGCCCGCGCAGAGCAGCGGGATGTCGGTCCCCCACTGGCCCTGGAAGGCGCCGAGCGCGCCGGCCATCGTCCGCTTCGTGGGGTCGTCGACGAGCACCACGGCGAGCAGGAACTGGTTCCACGTCCACAGGAACATCAGGATCCCGAGCGACGACAGGGCCGGCATCGACAGCGGCAGGTGGATCCGCCAGAACAGCTGCCAGGTGGTCGCGCCGTCGATCCGCGCGGCCTCGGAGACGTCGTCGGGCATGTTGACGAAGTGCGCGCGCATCCAGAACACCGCGAACGGCATGTACAGCCCGATGAGCGGCAGGATGATCGCCCAGCGGGTGTTCAGCAGGCCCATGTCCCGGATCTGGTAGTAGAGCGGCACGATGACGCCCTCGAACGGGAGCGTCAGCCCGAGCAGGAACGCGAGGAAGATCCACCGGCCGCCCGGCGGCCGCAGGTGCCCGATCGCGAAACCGGCGAGAGTCCCGATCAGCAGCGCGACCGGCACGACGCCGAGCTCGATGAGCACGCTCGAGACGAGCAGCTTGCCCATCTGCGCCGACTGGAACGCGGTCGCGAAGTTCGACCAGTGCAGCACCTCCGGCCACGCGAGCCCCGGCGGGTACGTGCCCGACTCGTGCAGCGCCGTCACGAACAGGCTGACGAACGGCATCACCGTCACCAGCATCAGGACGACGAGCAGCACGCGGCCGAGCCACAGCTCTCGGCGGGAGGCGATCACGAGTCACCGGTCCGGTTCAGGCGCTGCAGCGGCAGCACGACGGCGAGGACGAGCAGCATGAGAGCGACGGCGAGCGCGGACGCGGTCCCGACCTGCCGCTGGAAGAAGGCCAGGTAGTAGATCTCGAGGCCCGGCACGAGGGTCGCGTTGCCCGGACCGCCCTGCGTCGAGATGTAGACGATGTCGAAGCTCGCGAGCGCCGCGATGACCGTCACGGTCAGGCAGACGCCGACCTCCTGGCGCAGGCTCGGCAGCGTGATCGAGAAGAACTCGCGCCACGCGCCGGCGCCGTCGATGCGCGCCGCCTCGTAGAGCGAGGGGTCGATCTTCGTCATGCCCGCGAGCAGCAGCAGCATGCACAGGCCGAACAGCACCCACGCGCCGATGACGCCCACCGCGGGCAGCGCGGTGTGGAAGTCGCCGAGCCACGCCCTGGTGATCGACCCGAGGCCGACGGCCCGCAGCACCTGGTTCACCAGACCGTCGGTGGAGAGCAGCCAGGTCCACATGATGCCCGCGGCGACGAGCGGGATGATCTGCGGCAGGAAGAGGACGGTCCGCGACACCACGGAGATCCGGCTGGTCGCGAACTTCCGGATGATCGCCGCCGTCGCCAGCCCGAGGGCCACGGGGATGAAGCTGAAGTAGAGGATCAGCTCGAAGGCGTGGACGATCGACCCGCCGAGCTCGGGGTCCTGCAGGAGCTTGGCGTAGTTCCCGAGCCCGACCCACGACGCCGCCGTGACGCCGTCCCAGTCGTAGAACGAGTACTGCACCGTCAGGACGATGGGCTTGAGGACGAAGACCACGTAGAACGCGGCCGCGGGAACCACGAGCGCCCACGCGACCCAGCCTCGGCGCAGGCGCCGCGCTCTGAGGGCGCGGCGCCTGCGTTCGAAGGCTTCAGCGTCGGGCGCTGTGACCTCGCGGCTGTCGGCGTCGGTCCGGTCCAGCCGCTGCTGGCTCATGTCAGCCGCCGATCTCGCTCTCGTAGTCCTTCTGGACCGCCGTGAGAAGACCCTGCGGCGTCTGCTGACCCGCGACCATCTTCTGCAGGTTCGGCGTCCAGCTCTTCGCGTAGATGGCTCCGGTCGCGTTCGCGATGAAGTCCATCGCCCCGTTGTCCTTGCCGATCTTGGCGCCGGCGTCGAGCGTCTGCGCGGTGACGGTGTTCGCCTCGACCGGCGGCATGAACGCGTCCGCCGGGCCCATGGGGTGCGAACCGCCGACCTGGACGGCGATCGTCCGGGCCTTGTCGTTCGTCGCCACCCAGTTGAGGAAGAACGCGGCGCAGTCGGGGTTCGCGGCCTTCGCCGAGATGCCGTACGTGAGCGGCGCCGACATCGCGGCCTGCTTACCGCCCGCCTGGGCCGGCGGCATGATGAAGAACCCGGCGTTCCCCGCCATCTGCTTGTCCAGGTTCCCGGACTCCCAGTCGCCGTCGAAGATGAACAGGCTCTTGCCGCCGATGAAGCGGCTCATCATCGTCGCGTAGTCGAACGAGTTGATGTCCTTGGCGAAGTAGCCCGCCTTGATCCACTTGTCGAGGTGCTCGGCCGCCTGGAGGTTGGTCGGCGTGTCGATCGACGCACCCTTCTTCTGGAAGATCCAGTCGTTGATCGGCGCGGGGTCGCCGTACGCCGCCATGAGGTTCTGCAGCGGGAACGCGAGGCCGCCGGTGGCGCCTCCGTTGAACTGGGCGATGCCCACGATCCCCGCGTCCTTCGCCTTCTGCAGGTCCTGGTCGAGCTCGGCGAGGGTCGTCGGCGCCGCCGTCATGCCGATCTGCTGGGCGAGCTTCTTGTTGTAGAAGACGCCGGTCATGGAGAAGTTGAGGCCCATCGCGTACAGCGGCCCGTCGCCTCGGCTGCCGTCGGCGTTGACGCGCATCTGCTCGAGCTGCGACTGGGGCCACTTGTCCCACCCGAACGCGGTCGCGTAGGGGTCGAGGTTGAGCAGCAGGTTGTCCTTGGCGAGCTCGGACACCTGCGGCAGCCGCATGAGGTCCGGCGGGTCGTCGACCAGGACGCGCGGCGCGTTCTGCGTGATCACCGCGAACTGGTCCTCGCGGACGTCGAAGGTGACGTTCGGGTACTGCTTGGTGAACTCGTCCGAGAGGTCCTTCGGCAGCGGGAAGCCCGTCTCGATGTACATCTTCAGCTTGACCGGAGCGGTCCCGCAGGTCGGCTGCCCTCCTGCGGTCGACGTGCTCGTCGAACCCTGCGTGTTCGCTGCGTTGTTGTTGTCGCCCCCGGGGGCGCTGCATGCCGTCGCGGTCATGAGACCGCCGACGATCAAGGCCACGGTGGCGGCCTTGCGCCGAGTCCTTCCAGCCGGTCGAGACACCGATGTCTCCCTTCGTCACGGGTTCGATCGGGCCTCGTCGCCCGGTCGCCGTTCTCTGTGCTAAATCGGCTTAGCAGCGCTAGTGTTGCCACGCGATCGATCCGATGTCAACGCGTCCGGGGCGCGATTCGCGTTCGTTACGCGGCTGTGACCGTCCACTACGCTCGGCTCGACTTGGGGAGGCTCAGTGGCTCGCAAGAGAGTGACTCTCGCGGACGTCGCGGCCGCCGCAGGGGTCTCGCCGACCACGGCGTCGCTGGTCCTGACGGGGCGCGGACGCGAGCTGCGCATCTCCGACATCGTCCAGGAACGGGTCCACGCCGTCTCCGACGAGCTGGGCTACCGGCCGAACATCGTGTCCATCGGCCTGAGCAAGGGGACGACGAAGACCATCGGCTTCGTCTCCGACACGGTCGCGACCTCCCAGCTCGCCGGCGACATGATCCGAGGCGCCCTCGAGGCCGCCCAGGAGCACGGCTACATGCTGTTCATCGGCGAGACCGAGGGCGACGCGGCGAGCGAGCGCCAGCTGATCGACGCGATGCTCGACCGGCAGGTCGACGGGGTGATCCTGGCCTCGATGTTCACGCGGCTGCGTCCGCTGCCCTCGACGCTCGACGGCACGGCGGCCGTGATGCTGAACGCGCTGCCGGTGGGCGCGTCGGCCGTGCCGTCGGTGGTGCCGGACGAGTACGCCGCGGGGCGTTCTGCGGTCCGGCTGCTGCTCGAGGCGGGCCATCGCTCGGTGCACCTGATCGGCGCGGGGCCCGGCGAGCACGACGTGCCGCCGGCGACGGTCGCCGGGCGCGAGCGCCTCGCCGGCATCCGCGACGAGCTGGCTTCCGCGGGGCTCGCGCCGGCGTCCGGGTGGCTGTGCGACGCGTGGCTCCCGCCGAACGGCTTTGCGGCGGTGCACGACCTGCTCGCGCGGGACCCGACCCCGCGGGCCCTGATCTGCTTCAACGACCGGCTCGCGTTCGGTGCCTACCAGGCGCTGCAGGAGGCGGGGCTGCGGGTGCCGGAGGACGTGTCGGTGGTGTCGTTCGACAACGCGACACTGGCCGAGTGGCTGCGGCCTGGGCTGACGACGTTCGGGATCCCGCACGAGGAGCTCGGGCGGCGGGCGGTGGAGGTGCTGCTGGGGATGCGGGAGAAGGCTGAGCCGGCCGAGGCGTCCGGCTCCCCCGTCGTGCACCGGCTCGCGATGCCGCTGTTCGGACGAGGATCCGTCGCCGCGGTGGCGAGGTAGGCGGAGCCACCTTCGTGCGGTCAGGCGCGCTGCGGTCGGTAGCCCAGCAGCAGCCAGCCGTTCGACGACGTCACGGACTCGAGCAGCTCGAGCTCGAGCGGCAGCCCGTCGAGGAGCCGACGGCCGCCCTCGACGGTCCGCGGGGCGACGACGAGGCGCAGCTCGTCGACCTCGCCGGCGGCGAGCAGCGCCCGCGCCACGGAGATGCTCGCGTGCACGCCGACGTCACCGCCGAGCGCGTCGCGCAGGTGGCGGACGAACGCGACGAGGTCGCCCTCGATCACGGTGGCGCCCGCCCACTGGTGGGCGAGCGGCGTCGAGGTCGCCACGTGCTTCGGGACGGTGTTGATGAAGGTTGCGAACGGCTCGACGTCGCTGGTCGGCCAGAACCCGGACCACTCGTCGTAGCTGCGCCGGCCGAGCACGACGGCGTCCTGGCGTCCGATCACGGCAGCCAAGTTCGCGTCCAGCTCGGCGTCCCAGTCGCCCATGAACCGAGCGGGGTCCTCGGCGATCCCGTCGAGCGACAGCAGCTCGTACACCACGACTCGTCCCATGGCCCCACCTTGGTCAGCACCGACGACGACAACGAGCAGGATCCTCGTCCCGGGAGGCGTTCGCTGCGCGACCGGGTCTCACCGGCGCCCGGCGAGGAGCATCTCCTTCGAGCTGAGGACGGCCTGACGGACGAGCTCCACCCCGACCACCAGCCCCGCCATCGTGATGAGACCGCCGACGAATGACCACTGCGTCAGGTAGGCAACCGCAGCGAAGAACGAGGTGACCAGCCCGAGCGCGACCCAGAGTCGCCACGTCCGCAGCCGGCGGAAGTAGCGCAGCGCCGGCAGCCACCCGAACAGCATCAGCGCGGCCGCACCCGTGACGTCCCGGCCACCGTCCGACAGCACCACGATCGCGATCAGCAGCGTCCACCAGTAGACGAACGAGATCGGCCACCAGAGCAGAGCCCCGCGCCAGGTGCGCGGACCCCACCGCTTCTCCGTGGGCACGGCGCGGCGACCGGGCCGGGACGCCCCGGTCGGCGGTCGCCGCGACGTCGTGCGGGGCGAGAAGCCCGTCGGCGGGCGCCAGCCGGGCGGCGGGTACGGTCCGGACGGCTGCGGCGCCGGTCGCGGTCGCGGGTTGTTCCCCGCCCGTCCCGGCCGGAAGTACTCGCGGCTCCCCCACTCCGCCGCCGGCGGATCCGCGGCGACGTCAGGGTTGGCCGAGGTTGGCCTCGACGCGCGCACCCGTCCGTCGTACGCGGCCCTCGACGCCGCGTCGCGCACCTGGTCCCACGCCTGCGAGACGCGAACGAAGTCCTCGTGCGTCCCGCCGGCGTCCGGGTGGGTCCGGCGCGCGCGGGAGCGGTACGCCCTCCTGAGCTCGTCCTGCGTGGCGTCGGGCGACACCCCGAGGACGTCGTACGCCGTGCTCACCGTCCGATCCCCCGTCGCCACGCGCGGCCGAGGCGTCGCGTGGAGCGCCCGATCCCCGTGCGGCCGCCGCCGTCGTGCGCGAACGTCACCTGCGTCACGCGCCAGGGCGCGTGCGTCAGCGCGGACGCTCCGGCCGTCACCCGCAGGCCCCAGGACACGCGCCGCTCGAGGAGCGCGTAGGTGAGCGTGGAGTCGTCGATGCGCACCACGACGGCGTCCTGGCGCTGGGGGACGCCGCCGTACGTCCACTGCGCCATGCTCGACAGCCACGTGCGCGGGTCGGGGACGTCGCGCCGGAGCGTGGCGCGCAGTGCGGGCGGAAGGCGCGGCCACTGCTCTGCCGCGTGCCGGTGCTGCGGGTCGACGGGTTCGTCCTCGTCGTCGCTCTCCGGCGTGACGCCGATGCCGGGGTCGAGCTGCCCGGTGGTGCGACCGACGGTGCTGATGGCCGAGTAGACGACGACGTCGAGGTGGCGCCAGGGACCCGCGGGCGTCAAGGCCCCGGCCGGGGCGGGCCGCAGCGGGCGGACGGCATGGGCGACGACCACCTGCGACGGGTACACCCGGAAGCCCGTCTGCAGCTGGTGGGGCACCCCGTCGATCGTCTTCGCGTACGAGCGCGCGACCTGGACCACGTCCGCCAGCGGCGTGCCCCCGTTCCGGTCGGCGGCGCGTGCCTCGGGCGGCATCAGGTCGAACGTCAGGACCGGCTTCGTGAACCAGCGGGGGTCGATCGCCTCGGCGGACGGCGATGCGTGCCTCGACGCCAGTGCTGCGTCGATCCGGTGCCCGACGTCACGGCCCATGGGATGCGCCTCCCTCGACGGCACCACCGCCGCCGGTACCCAGCGTGCCCCGGCGAGGCGCGTCCTGCAGGCTCGAGCGCCGCCTCTCGAGGTGGGCGAGCTCGACCTCGCCCTGGCCGAGCACGTCACCTCGCTGCGTGGGCTCGTCGAGGCGCGTGGCCTGCCGGTGGCGGTGGATCTCAGCGAGGTGACGTTCTTCGGCGCGTGGGCCGCCGACGCCCTCGTCGCGCTGCGAGCAGCCGCTCCCGCTGAGTCGTTCACCGTCCGGGCGGCGAGCGAGCCGGTCCGCGTCACCCTCGACGCGTGCGGCCTGACCTTCGGCGCACCAGCGCACGCTCTGCAGATGTGATCCGGGCATGCGCGCCCCCTGGCGTGCGTCAGAGCCGATCGCCGCACAGGATGAACCCGTGCGCATCTCGCACCAGTCCCCCGGGAGCACGTTCGTGCGCTTCATCGCTGCCCTCTCGATGATCCCGCACGCCCGACACTGGGCAGGCGAGCAGGCTCGGGCGCACCGGGTCGGCCTGCGCACCGTGCGCACGATCGAGCTCCTCGCCACCGAGGCCGTCACCAACGCGGTCGTGCACGGCCCGCCGGCCGGCACCGTCGAGGTCACCGTCGACCAGCGCGGACCCCACCTGCGCGTCGGTGTGCGCGACGGCAGCGATGCCGTTCCCGTCTTGCGCGATCCCGCCCCGGGCGAGATCGGCGGGCGTGGGGTGCTGCTGATCGATCGACTGTCGCACGCGTGGGGAGTGGAGCGGCACCACGGCGGGGGGAAGACCGTCTGGTTCGACGTCCCGCGCGGCGACCGACCCGCTCCGGGCGCCCAGGACAACTAACCGGCGCCTGGCTCGAGTGCCAACGCCGGATGGCGGGGCGCGACGGACGGCACCGGCCGGGAACCGAAACTGTCCGAGCCAGGCAGCTCGGCCCGTCGCGAGCCGCTGAGCAGCGGTTCTGCCGGGCGATCCGACGGTCCGAGCGCCGTTTCGAGGCGATCCGTTGACGTGCTGAACGCCGCCGGGGTCCTCGGCACTCGGCCCCTGACACCCCACGGCGGTGTGCGCGCTACGGTGCAGACCATGGCCACCTGCATGGTGCTGCGCTGTGACAACGAGTCCGCCGCCACGCGGGTCGTTCACGGCGGCGACCCGGATCGCCTGCCGATCGAGTTCCGCGTGTGCCGCGAACACGACGCGCTCATCGCCGCCGGCTTGCCATTCAGGTACAACGACGAGGACCACGCCGTCTACGTGGGCAAAGACATCGACGCGGCTGGACTGCGCATGCTGGTGGACTACCTGGGCTGGCAGGACGACGCCGGCATGCCGAGCGACATGCACCGGCACGTCTTTCGCGACGACGCCGGCGACGAGTTCAGCTTCATCCTTCCCGACTGGCTCGCGGGAACGCTGCGCCGCAGGTGGGCCGAGCAGGGCATTGGCGACGACGACGTCCAGGGGGCGTAGAGCGGCGCTCGCAGACCGGGACTCCTCCCCGAGCCTGGTGATCGACAACCTCGTCGCGGGTGTCAGCTACGGCCGGTGGCAGCACGGGCTCAGGCGGCGGACGTCGGTCGCGGGCCGTCGGGCGTGATCCCGGCGACGATGCGACGGAACAGGCGTTCGTAGTCGTCGACCATGCGGTCGGCCGAGAAGCGGGCGAGCGCGTCGAGGCGGCACGCCGCGCGGTCGAGATCGCCGGCAGCAGCGACGGCGGCGATCGCTTGTGCGACGTCGTCGACGAGGAAGCCCGAGATGCCGGGCCGGACGAGCTCCGGCATCGAGCCGCGAGGGAAGGCGATGACGGGGGTGCCGGTGATCATCGCCTCGACCACGGACAGGCCGAACGGCTCGTCGAAGTCGATGAGGTGCAGCAGCGCCCGCGCGCCGCCGAGCAGCTGGTTGCGTTCCGCGGGCCCGACCGGTCCCCGGTAGGTCACGTTCGTGCCGCCGAGGTGCGGCTCGACCTCGCGGCGGTGGTAGTCGGCGTCCTGGATCACACCGGCGATGACGAGCGGCAGGCCCACGCGGCGGGCCACCTCGATCGCCGCTGCGGTGCCCTTGTCCGGGTGGATGCGCCCGAGGAACAGCAGGTACCCGCCCTCACCCGCGCCGGCGGTGAAGTCTCGTGCCTCGATGCCGTGATGGATCGTCGCCGCGTAGGTCAGGTCGGCTCGACGGTCGGCGTGACTGATGGCGACGTAGTGGCCGACGTCGTCGTAGGCGCGGTAGACGGGCACGATGCGTTCCGAGGAGAAGCCGTGGATCGTCGTGACCACGGGCGTCGACGTCATGCGGGTGAAGACGAGCGGCAGGAAGTCGAACTGGTTGCTGATGACGTCGAACTGGTCGGCGCGCTCGAACACGGCGGCGATGTGGAGGGCCTCGAAGACCTTGGCGTCGACCGAGGCGTCTTCCTCATAGCCGGCGGGCGCCTCGGCGTGCAGCCGAGCCGAGGTCAGCGAGTCGGCGGTCGCGAACAGCGTCACGTCGTGCCCACGAGCGACGAGCCCCTCGGTGATCGTCGCCGCGACCTGTTCCCACGGCCCGTAGTCGCGCGGCGGCACGCGGTGCGCGATCGAGGCGAGCACGGCGACTCTGACGGTGGCCTCCCCCGGTTCGGCTCGAGCGTACGCCGGGGCCGCGGGCGATCCGGGGTACTGTGACGGAGCAGCATCGCACTGGGCCGGACGTCATTCCCGGCCTCGGCTCCGCCTCTCCGTGGAGCAACCCAGGGACGCGGCCTTCCCCTCCTCCGTGCACGGCAGCACTCTCGCTGCGGCAACGCACCACGGAAGAGGCCCCACATGGGCGTTCGAATCGGCATGCTGTCCACCTATCCGCCCACGCAGTGCGGCATCGCGACGTTCAGCGAGGCACTGGTCACGCACCTGGTGGCGGCCGGGGCGGACGTCGGCCTGGTCCGGCTCGTGGACGCGCCCGCGCCGCCCGTGCCGCTTGTCGTCGACCAATGGGTCACGGCCGAGCCCGCGGGTGCGGCTGCGGCCGCGGCGACGCTCGACGACTACGACGTCGCCGTGGTGCAGCACGAGTACGGCATCTACGGCGGCCCCGACGGGCAGGACCTGCTCGACCTCGTCGCGCGGCTGAACGTCCCGGTCGTCGCGGTGCTGCACACGGTCCTGACCCGCCCGTCGATGAACCAGCACCGTGTCATGGCCGAGCTCGTCGACCACGCGGCGGCGCTGGTCACGATGACGACGACCGCTCGCGACAGGCTGATCGCCGGCTGGGGCGTCGACCCGGACCGCGTGACGGTCATCCCGCACGGCGCCGAGGACAACCGGTCCACCATCGTGCCGTTCCCCAACGGACACACCCGCCGACGCCGCGTGCTGACGTGGGGACTGTTGTCCGAGGGCAAGGGGATCGAGTGGGCCCTGCTCGGTCTCGCGGAGCTCCGACGCAGGATGCCGCTGCCGGACTACGAGGTCGTCGGCCAGACCCACCCGCGCGTCCTGGAGCGCGAGGGCGAGGCGTACCGGGACCGGCTCGTGGAGATGACCGCGAGCCTGCACCTGGCCGAACGGGTCCGGTTCGACCGCAGGTACCTGTCGAGCCCGGACCTGCGTGAGGTGGTGCGGCAAGCAGACGTGATCCTGCTCCCGTACGACTCGCCCGACCAGGTGACGTCCGGAGTGCTGACGGAGGCGGTCGCGGCCAGCAAGCCGGTGATCTCGACGAGCTTCCCGCACGCGGTCGAGCTGCTCTCGAGCGGCGCCGGCCTCCTGGTGCCGCCGCGCGACCCGTCCGCGATCGCCGTCGCCCTCGAGCGCGTGCTCACGATCCATGGGCTGGCCGACCAGATGGCCGCGACGTCCCGGAACCTCGCCGCGTCCTTGCTGTGGCCCACCGTCGCCGCGCGCTACCTCGAGCTTGCCTCGTCGATGCGAGCACTGACCGTTCGCGCCGTCTGATGGACGGCACGACGGCCCGCGACCGTCCGCTCCCGCTCCAGCACCTGCTGCGCCTGACGACGCCGGACGGGCTCTACGAGCACGCGCTGGGCACGGCGCCGCGCGTCGCGAACGGCATGTGCGTCGACGACGTGGCCCGCGGGCTCGTCGTCATGGCACGGGTGGCGGAACCCACGCCGACGACGCGAGCGCTGACGACGACCTACCTGCGCTTCCTGCGCGACGGCCAGCGCGCCGACGGCCGCACGCACAACCGGCGGACCGCAGACGGCGCCTGGGTCGACGCGCCGTCGACGGGAGATCACTGGGGCCGCGCGATCTGGGCGCTCGGCACGGCCGCCGCGCACGTGGACGACGAGGCTCTCGCCGCGGACGCCCGCCGAGGCGCCACCGTGGCGATGGGCGCACGATCTGCCTACCCCCGCGCGATGGCATACGCCGCACTCGGCGCCGCCGCGATCCTCCGCTGCTCGCCTGACGACGCGATGGCGTCCCGCATGCTTCGCGACGCCCGAGGGGTGCTGCCCCGTCTCGCTGGCGACGCCCCCTGGCCGTGGCCCGAGACCCGGCTGAGCTATGCCAACGCGGTGCTTCCGCAGGCGTTGATCACCATCGGGGTCGAGCTGGACGACGACGACCTGCTGCAGGACGGCCTGGGCCTGCTGCGCTGGCTCGTCGAGGAACAGACCCGCGCCGGTCACCTGTCCCTCGTCCCTGCGGGTGGGCGGGGCCCGGGCGACATGAGCCCGGGCTTCGACCAGCAGCCGATCGAGGCCGCCGTGCTGGCCGAGGCCGCATCGGCCGCGTACCTGGCGACGGGCGACGAGGGCTGGCGCGTGGTCCTCGACCGGTGCGTCACCTGGTTCGAGGGCGACAACGACAGCCATCTCCCGATGCGGGACCGCCACACCGGCGGCTGCTATGACGGCCTGGAGCCGACGGGCGTGAACCGGAACCAGGGCGCCGAGTCGACGCTCGCGTGGCTGGCCTGCCTGCAGCTGGTGCAGGCGCAGCCCGTCGCAGCGCGATGACCTCTTCCGCGACCGACGACCCGAGCTGGGTCCGACGCACCGACCTCAGGCTCGGCCCCGACCCGACCCGCGTGGTCAGCACGCTCTTCCTGCCGGGCCAGGAGCTGCTCGCGTCCGGCGAGTCGCGTTCGGCGGCCGTGCTCGCCCGCGTGCTGGGCCTGACCGACGGCGAGGTCGACGCGGAGCTGGACGGCCTGACTCGTGCGTTCGCTCCTCGTCACCGGGACCTCGACGCCACCTGGGACGCCCACTTCGCCCTGATGCGCCACCGGGTCGCCGACGCGGTGGACCTGGCACAGCACCGCCGGCGACTCATCGGCGCGTACTTCACCCAGGAGTTCGCGGTCGAGGGCGCGGCACTGTTCAACCCGTCCCTGGTCCCGCACCCCGACCAGACGGGAGTCGCGGCGGGCTCCACCCGGTTCGTCATGGCCGTGCGCGCCGTCGGCGAAGGCCACGTCTCCAGCATGGGTCTGCGCACGGGCGTCATCGACGCCCACGACGACCTCACGCTGGACCCCGCCCCGTCGGTCGGCGTGCTCCCGGCCACCCGGCCCGCCCCCTACTCGCGCGAGGCGTTCCGACACCGGCTCGACGACCTGGGCGGCCACCTGACCAACGCCGACTTCGTCCTGGACGCCCTGCCGCCGACGTTCGACCGGCACGACCTCGATCGCGCCCTGGACGTGCTGCGCGCTCAGCGCCTGACACGCGGCGCGGCGGAACGCACCATCGCCCGCCTCGAGTGGATCGCCGACTGCACCTACCAGGTCGAGTACCCGTCCGACTCGGCCATCGGCGAGAGAGTGCTGCTGCCGCACGGCGCCTCGGAGAGCCACGGAGTGGAAGACGTCCGGATGGTGCGCTTCATCGCTCCCGACGGCGCGCAGGAGTACCTGGCCTCCTACACGGCCTTCGACGGGCGGGAGGTGTCGATGCAGCTGCTGCGCACCAGCGACTTCACCCGGTTCACGGCGACCCCCTTGTCGGGTCCGGGTGCACGGAACAAGGGCCTCGCGCTGTTCCCCCGGCAGGTCGGCGGCCGCTATCTGGCGCTGTCGCGGGCCGACCGGGAAACCAACTCGGTCACCACGTCGAGCGACCTGCTGCACTGGGCAGAGTCCGTCGTCGTCCAGCGTCCCGCACACCCCTGGGAGCTGGTCCAGATCGGCAACTGCGGATCGCCGATCGAGACCGAGAGCGGCTGGGTCGTCCTGACGCACGGCGTCGGACCGATGCGCACCTATCGCATCGGCGCGCTGCTGCTCGACCTGGACGACCCGACCCGGGTTCGTGGCCGCCTCGCGCGCCCGCTGCTCACCCCTGCGGCCGACGAGCGCTCCGGCTACGTCCCCAACGTCGTCTACTCCTGCGGAGCCATGCTCCACGGCCGGACGCTCGTCCTGCCCTACGGCTGCAGCGACTCCACCATCCGCATCGCACTGGTCGACCTGGACGCCCTGCTCGAGGAGCTGCACACATGACCGACACACTCAACGCGGGCACGCCGACCGACGGCAGCAGGGGCGACCGCTCCCCCGCGGTGGCTGCCCGCGCCAGCTTCGGGCGCACCGTCGGCGTGGCCAAACCCTGGGGGCACGAGGCCCTGTTCGCCGACGGCACGCACGGCTACGTGGGCAAGCTCATCTTCGTGCGAGCCGGCGAGTCCCTCAGCCTCCAGCTGCATGCCCAGAAGGACGAGACCCTCACCGTCGTCTTCGGGCAGGCTCGCCTCGAGCACGGCGAGGACCCGGCCCGGCTCGTCTCCCGCACGCTGCGACCCGGCGACGTGGTCCACCTTCCGGCCACGGTCCTCCACCGCGTCACCGCCGTGGGTGATCTCCTCTTCGCCGAGGCGTCGACGGCGGCACCCGGCTGGCGCGAGGACGTCGTCAGGTTCGCCGACCGATACGGCCGCGAAGGGACGACGAAGCCCTGACCCCCCACCGCGTGGGCTCACGTCCGGTCCGCCGACGTCCCGCTTGGCTGTCCGACCGTTGACGGCGCGACGCGCGGTCTGCGGCCGTGGCAGTGGTGGGTGCGGGTGCGGCCACGATGGCGGGGAAGGGCTGCACGTCCTCGTCCCCGATGGCGGGTGCGCCGGGGGGGCGTAACATGGAACACAGTTCCGGGACGAAAGGGCGGCCAGCTTGGCCGCCCGCTACCCGGCACTGCGGAAGAGGGCGTCATGCCCGTCCAGCGCAACAACATCAACTCCCCTCCCTCTCCTCCGTCGCTCGACGGCGTGCCGCAGCAGCAGAGCGGCTCCAAACCCACCGAGCCCCTGAACCGGACCCCCGGCTCGCGGTCGCGCCTGGGCGGCGCCTGGGTCGCCATCTGCATCGGCGGCGCCGTCCTGCTCCTCTTGATCGTGTTCATGCTCCAGAACACCGCACCGGTCTCCGTGTCGTTCCTCGGATGGTCGGGGACCGCACCGCTCGCCCTGACGCTGCTCATCGCCGGTGTCGGAGTCGGGATCGTGGCGCTCGTCGTCGGGAGCGTGCGCATCGGCCAGCTCCGCCACCGGCTCGGGCGCGCAAGGAGGGCTGCTGGCGGCGCCACTCCGGAGCCCGTCCTGTGAACGGCATCCGGGGCGCCGCGGCGCCCAGCAGCTCCGGCGCGCGGATCGATCCGCTGCGGCTCACGTCGGTGCTCGTCTCGGGCCTGCCGCCCGAGCTGGGCACGAGCCACGCGCCCGCGCGCTACACGGTGCCGGCGGTCTTCTCCCGGCAGGTGGGAGGCACGGAACGCATCCGCATCGAGAGCCCGGAGACGGCTCGCCGCCTGAGCGACCACGCGGGGGCCCCGATCGAGCTCGTCGTGTCGGACCGTCGGTTGCTGATCAAGCACACGACCCTTGACGAGCTTCGCGACGGGCTGGCCGCACAGATCGCCGCGGTGCTGCGGGACATCGCCGACGACCTCGAGCACGACCGTGACACGGCATCCGCAGCGAGCGAGGTGCTGGCGCACGAGGAACGTGACCGTACAGATCGCATCACCCGGCAGGCTTCGGATGTCGTCTTCGAGTAGGAGTTCCGTCGCGGCTGGACCGCGCGCCACGACGGCCGCGCCGGGGTCGCGCGGAGCCGGGAACGCGTCGCCCCGTGCGCGCGCCGTGAGCGCCTTCACCGACCTCAGCCGCGAGGTCCAGGCCGCGGGGCTGATGCGCCGGCGCTACGGCCGGTACTGGACGAGGTTCGGGGTGCTCGTCGTGCTGCTCGCGGCGACCGGCGTCGCGCTGGTGGTGATCGGCCGATCCTGGTGGCAGCTGCTGGTCGCCGCCGCCCTCGCGGTGGTCCTCGGCCAGGTCATGTTCCTCGGGCACGACGCCGCGCACCGGCAGATCTTCCGCTCCGGCCGGTGGAACGACTGGGCGAGCCTCGTGATCGGCGACCTCGTCGCCGGGGTCAGCTACGGCTGGTGGCAGCACAAGCACAGCCGCCACCACGCGAAGCCGAACCAGGTCGGCGCCGACCCCGACATCGTGAACGGGCGAGCGATCCTCTTCCACACGCAGGACGTGCCCGTCGCGCGCAGCCCCCTCCGCCGCTGGTTCAGGGCGCACCAGGGCTGGCTCTTCTTCCCGATGCTGCTGCTCGAGGGCCTCAACCTGCACATCTCGGGGGTCAAGACGATCTTCGGCCGCGGGGCCGTCAAGCGGCGGCCCGTCGAGATCGCGTTCATCACGCTGCGGCTCGGCGGCTATCTCGCCGTCGTGTTCTGGTTCCTGCCGCCACTCATGGCCGTCGCGTTCCTGGCCGTGCAGCTCGGGGTGTTCGGCGTCTACATGGGCGCGGTGTTCGCGCCCAACCACAAGGGCATGCCGATCATCCCGCGCGACGCCCGGACGGACTTCCTGGAACGCCAGGTCCGCACGAGCCGCAACGTCCGCGGCGGGCGGTTCATGGCCGTGTTCATGGGGGGCCTGAACTACCAGGTCGAGCATCACCTCTTCCCCAGCATGCCGTCGGCCAACCTCCGCGCGGCCCGGCTCGTCGTCCGCCGGTTCTGCGCCGAGCACGACGTGCCGTACACCGAGACGAGCCTGCTGCGGTCGTACGGGATCGTCGTGCGGTACCTCAACCGCGTCGGGCTTGCCGCTCGTGACCCGTTCGAGTGCCCGATCGTCGAACAGCTCCGCGGCGCCCGCTGACGAGGTCGAGCGCCCCGCGCGAACGCAGCGCCTGGTCGCCGCGCCAGAGCCGGACTGGCTACCCGGTGCATCGGCCGCTCCCGCGGGACGGCTCGCCGACGCGCGGCGTCGAGACGCGTCTGTGGATGGCGTCCGCGAGGAGCGCCTCTCCCCAACGCGAATGTGCAGGTCAGAGACGTGAAGCCGGTCGGTGGAGGAGGCGGGAATCGAACCAACCACGGCGGGCCGACTCGGGTTGCCGCGAAGCGCTGACGTGCCCCTTTGCTGACGGTGTCGCGTCCAGTTCGCGCCCGCGAGAATTCTAGCGTTGACGCCGTCAACGGCGGGAACGCGGAAGGAGGGTCGGGTCTCCCCTCCTGTCAGCGCGGCCGTGCGGACGATTAAGCCGCGCCGACGCTAGCCGGCCCGGACGTCAGTCACCCGCAGGTGTCGCAGATTCCGGTCGCGGGGAGTTGGACGCTGCAGGTGGGGCACACGCTGGCCGCCCTCTGGTCGGCGCTTCGAGTCGTGGACGACCGCGAGCTGGTGTGGTTCGGGAGGAGCTCACGACCGTTGTCCCACGTCCAGATCCATGACTTACCGAGCTGGGCAAGCATCCCCCCGTCCCCGAGCGCAAGAGCTATGTAGGTCCGTGCACCGTTCGTCCAGATCTTGTCGTGACGGTGCGCCGCTGCGACCTCACGTGCCCGGCGCCGGTTCTCCAACGGCATGTGGAACGCTTCCAGTGCGTCCTCCAGATTCGTGAAGTACTTCCGTCCGACTCCGGCGGCTTCGTCAGCGCACCACTGGCACACCTCGTACCGGTCGAGCTCGGCAGCCGACACGACGACGAAGGTCGTGGTGTCAGACAGGTGGGGGCACCGAGCCAGATGACGCAGCGTCCGGCTCGCCGCACGCAACCACTGGTTCGGGTCGTCAACAGGGACCGGCGCGTCTTGGAACGCAAGTGGGCCGATCGTCGGCTGCACGGGGTCCTTCATGTTGGGCAGCGTACGAGAGCCCAGCCCGTCGTCGGGCGCGCGACGCGAACCCGAGGGTTCGAGCATCCGCGCGGCCCGCACCAGCCTCCCGCCGCTACAGCGCTGCGGCGTAGACAACGGTTCCGCCCCGACTCGGTTGGTCAGGTGTCACCCGCTCGTGCCCCAGACTCCAATTTCCTCGTCGACCGCGCGAGCCATGGGCGAGCGGGGACCCGCCTTCCTCGTGCTGACGCGGCGCCAGGGCCGGCCGGCCACCGTGCGGCTTTCACGGAACAGCGAGGATGCAGGCTGAGATGCGTCGGTCAAGGGTGGGAATCACGCTTAGGCCGGACAGTCCCGATTCAACGTCGGTCAGATCCAGCGGTCGGACCGCCAAGTCCTGGTCGAGGTCGGACAGGGTCAGGTAGCGGCGACGCCGGTGTGCGGCTCGGTACTCGTCACGTCGGGTGCGGGTCAGTTGACGCCAGATTGCCGCCGTTTCGTGCAGGTCGACCGCCCCCTCATCGGTCTCGCCGCGCGCGATGCGGCCGATCACGTCCCACCGCGCAGCGGCCTCCTCCCTGTCGCCCGCGAACCTCGCCGCAGACGCCCACGTTCGCGCGCATGTGGCCATCTGCGCGAGAGCCCTCTGATCCCGCCGCGGGAGCAGCGCGATCTCGGCGCGTGCCGCAGCGTCGAGGAACCGCTCGAGCCAGTATTCGCAGGCCCCGTCGAAGTCGCGTTGCGGCGGATCCTCCGCGAGCAGCGCACGCAGCCGGGCTGTCACCTCGGGAAGCCCTGTCGTTGGCGCGGAGTCACTCCCTTCCAACACGAGCCAGCGAGGAGCGCCGTGTGCCGTGCCCGCAATAGCGAAGAACGCCCAAGGCACGCTGGAGCGCACCGGGCTCACGCGTGACATCACGCGTTCCCGGGCGTGCTGCTGGTCCTCGTACACGTCGGGCGGCACTAGAGCGTCCTCCCCGCTAACCAGCCGGCGCACGGGCTCCAGCGCGTCGTACAGGCCGTCCCAGTCTTCGTCCCGGGTCTGGCTGAACAGGGAGTGGTCGATGATCGTGTTCCCGTCCGACGGGATCGGGAGGTTAGAGCCGAGCAGCTGCGAGCTCTCGATGTTCCGGGTGGCCAACAGCTCGTCGGCTCGAGTCGCGAATTCCGCTCCGTCGTTCGGCCACCAGACCTCCACGGCGGCGTGCGGGGAGTTCATCCGATCTACGCGACCGACGCGCTGCTCCGCGACCCGCAGCGTCGTTGGCATGTCCAGGTGCACGATGCAGGAGGCGCCCTGCAGGTTGATGCCCTCGTTCATCGCGTCCGAGCAGAGCGCAACTCCGCGGTGGGTCGATCCGAGGGCGAACTGCCGTGTCACGCGCTTCTGGCTGGCCTTGTCCGCGCCGGTCGCGATCTCGACATCGACTCCGGCGGCGGCCAGGCGCGCGCCGAGCACGGCCAACGTGATGGGGTGCCGGTCGAAGGCGAGGACGAGGCTGTGCCGGCGTGACAGCGCGAGCAGATGCTCCGCCTTGGCCTGCTCGCGGCTGGCGTCCAGTTCCCGAGCGCATCGTTCGATCGCCAGGTAGTGCTCGAGGTCCTCCTCGCACCGTGCGAGCCACGCGTCGTCATCGGTCAGCCACACAGGCAGCTTGCACCGCAGGTCGACTGTCGGACGTCCGCGCTCCCTGACCGCACCAACGGCGCCGATCTGGTTGCCCGTAGGTTGGGCCTTGACCAGGTTCGTCACCTCGAGGCTGACCACCGCAACGGCCGTGCCGCGCAAGTGCTCGATCAGCGCGGCCTTCGAGGAACGGAGCGCGGACAGTACGTGGTGGGCCGCCAAGCCGCGGGCCGATCCGAGCCGGAGCTCGAGCCAATGCTCATCGGTCATCTCCCGGCGCAGTCCGGGTGGCATCAGAAGTTGGTTTCCGAGCAGCCCAACTCCAGTGAGCGCATGCGCGTGCTCTCGGATCTCGGCAGCCAGAGCCACGTCTTGGGTTGACTCCCCCGTGCGATAGCTCGAGCTGCGGTGCTCCGGGTAGCGACAGATCCGGCCGGTCGATGGGTCGCGGTACGCCTCGGGGTTGTCTGCGACGAGTCCGTTGAGACGGTTCTTGGTGCGTCGGACCGTGAACCGTTGGATCTCGGCTCGCAGCAGAGCCTTCTCCTGATCCGCGAGGATGCCGTCGCGCCCGCGTCGGCCGAGATTGTCCAGGACCTTCAGTGTGGCGTCGTCGAAGTTGTCTGCGCCGAGCAGGTCGACCAGGGACAGCAGGTCGGACGCACCCCGGTTGATCGGGGTCGCGGTGAACATCAGCACATGGTCTGCCGATGACTCTCGGACGAATCTGGTGCGCCGCGAGGCCGTGAGGAAGTTGTGCGCCTCGTCCACTGCGAGGATCTGGGCTTCGGCGACCTCTCGTTCCTGGAGGCGGGGGCCGTCTGGCGATGCCTGCGACAGCAGGCTCTGGGCCACGGTGCGGGCGGTCAGGCCGCAGGAGACGGCCTCCCGCAACCAGTCCGCCTCGACCGCCTTGGGGCATACGACCACGGTGAGGTCGCGCCGGACGCGTCCCGTGCTCCAAAGCCGGTTGCGGACCGCCGCTGTCAGGTGGGCACCCATGCGGGTCTTGCCCGACCCGGTGGCGTCGGCGACGAGCACCGATCCGACGTTCTCAACGACCCAAAGTGCTTCGGCGATCCCAAACCGCTGAGAAGGCCACAGCGGCTCACCGCCGGGTTGCGCCGACAGGAAACGGTCGGCCCAGTGACCTTCCAGCAGGTCGGCGCATGCGCGGGCGAGCGCCTCCGGCCACGAGACGAACTTGAGCAGGTCACGCAGCAGTGCGGCGAACGGCTCGTCCCACGCCTGGCCGATCTGCCAGAAGTTCTCGCCAATCGTGCGCAGCTCCTCGTAGCGCCCGTCGGAGTCGAGCCGGTCGAACCGTGCGTTGGCTTCCAGCTGGGTTCGCAGTCCGTTGCGCGTGAAGTTACTCGAGCCGAGCGTCGCCGCCCGATCGGCGAGGTACACCTTCGCGTGAAGGCGATCGTGGCCCGGGACGAACCGCACCTGTAGGTGGCCGGCCTCAAGGGCGTTCAAGGTCTGCACGATCTTGGCGGAGCTGCGTAGTGAGACGCCCTCCTGCTCGATCCAGTAGCGGCGAACCTCGTCATCGAACGATGCTGTGGCTGACCCGAACGACACCCGTTGGCTGATGAACGGCTCCCACCCAAGCAGCACCCGCACACCGTCGCGGGGATCGGCCGATCGCGCAGCGACGAGCTCAACCAGTTGCTCAATGGAAGCGAAGCCGACGACCGCCAGCACCGCCGAGCTGGCCATCAAGTCGGGTCGCAGGATCGAATCGACGTGTGAGGACGCGTGGTTGGCCGGGAAGCGCGACGGTGCAGGCCATGACATCCGGCTGAGCGTCAGCCGCGACTGTTGAGTGCCGACCGCCGTCCACAAGTCCGGCACCGTGTTGTCGACCCACCCGCGCCGACGTCTGCCATTGCCGTGCGCCACAGCTCCTCCAACGCCCTCGACGAGACAACGCTGAGATCATTGCCCCAAGCACTGACATCACAGCGGTGGCACGGCGAATGGCGCCGCCAACTGGAACTCTTGGACGGATCATCGCCGCGATGATCTCGACCCCAACCTCCGTGCCCGCGCCGTAAGGCAAAGACCGCCACCGTGCTTACACCCCGCTGCACCGAGCGGTCGGCCTGGCTCTTGGTGGTCGTTCTCTGGGGCTCACGGATGGGACATTCCGAGGGCTGAACCGATAGCGGAGCACAAGAGGCCGGCGGAGCTCCGGGTCAGGGGTGGCCAAGGGCCATCGCGCAGCGGCGCAGACGGCGCCCTTGACACGGTGTGGAGCCGGCCGGATGCTCGGCAGTCGGTGCGGGCCGGCTGGGCGAGCGGGTCCAGTGGCGCTGGATAGCAGTGGAGGGTGAGGTAGTTCCGGGGGCTTGCGGCTCGCGTTCGTGGTGTCGCGGGAGGCTGGACGGGTGGGGTGCGCGCAGGCGCGAAGCGCCGGAGCGCGGGGCCCCGCCCGGGAGGCCGACTGCGCGCGCCGGAGGCGCGCGCCTTGAGTCAGTAAGGAAAGTTCTCACGGCGAGCCGTAACGGAGGGGTCCTGCCGGTCTGAGTCCCCTTGCCGCCGGGCCGACGCCGTGAAGGCCGAGGCGCCGCTGCTTGTCGATCAGCCCGCCACCGACGGTCCGCAACCGTGCCTTACCCGTGGCGTCGAGCTCCCATGCCTTCTTCTCCTTGGCGGTGACTGCGTCGTACGGTGGAAGCGCGTGAGGCCCGCCCCGGTGCATCGGGACGGGCCCCTGGGTGTCAACAGCCACCCATGAAGCGCAGCAGCAGCAGGATGGTCTGGGCTGCCTGAAGAAGCGTTCTGACTACGTCCAGGCGCCCAGGCCACCTGTTGTCTGGTGGCGCAGGGGCTCGTGTCTTGTGCATGTGCACCTCCTCTCGAGTCGAACGCAAGTCGAAGGTAGGGGCGACACTGGGCCAAATCGAGTAGCATGGTTCCGCAGGTAAACCAGCCAGTCCTATTGCTAGAGCATCGACCAGTAACGTCGAGTACTGGCCGGTTTAGGCGCTCAGACTTATCTGACGAAAGAGGGCAGCAGCGCGCCCATGCTTGGTATCGACTTCAGCCGCCCGTTGCGAGCGAAGGAACGCTCTGCGTTCGAGTACCGACGGGACCGGTTAGCGGGCGCGTTCGGACGGTCGGTGGTCTCCGCGGCCGAGGCGCTTGACCGCTTCGGATCACTCCGACGGGGCCTGACACTGCGGAACGAGTTCGTGTGCCTCGACGCACCGATCGACGAGAACGCGGCCTCAGACCGCCGAGCTCCGCGGCGGGAGTTGCGACCGTCCGCCACACGTGTCTCGACGAGCCAGGGAGTGGCATTGCGCCTCTATCTCGCGGGCCTCGCGATCGCGCAGATGACTACCCCGCCGGGACATCGCGCTCGCCTCCCGCAGCTCGAGATCGCCTCTTTCGAGTCGGAACGAGGGTGGACCGACGTCATCGCGTCCGGCGCCATCAGTTCCGGAAGGGGAGCAACTCACTCCTCGGCACGAGACAAGAAAGCTCGCTCCGTCCGCGCTGCGCTCGACACCCTCAGTGAAGCCGGTCTCGTCGAACTCCCGGGCGATCCCGGACGGCGCGGCCGGCACGAGGGCTTCACGCTCCTGCACGAGGCGGGACGGCAACTCTCCGGTGACCGGCGACCGTACGTCGTTCCTCGTCTGCGCGAGTCCAGCACCTTTGCTGTACCAGCAGGCTTCATCACGAACGGCTGGATCCACGTCCTGGAAGATTCGGAGATCACGTTGCTCTTGATGGTCGCGTGCGGGCTACACGCCTTAAGACCGGACCCGGACAGTGACGTCAGGGAGGGTGAGGTTGCGATCCCAGCTTGGGCGCGACTCCGGCACTACGGCATCCACCGCGACCCTTTTTCGGCTGCGCGGAAGACTCTCGACTGGTACGGACTCTTGCATGTACGAGAAATCGACCGCCATGACGACGGTCGCGCCGAAAACGAAGACGCTCGGCTTCATCGCCTGGCGTTGAAGCCAGATGGCTTTGACGCCGACGCTCTCACGAGCGTTCGTGCAGCGATCGATGCACAACTTGCAAGGTAGTCACGGTTCGGAAAATCGCCATGGGCCGACGCACGAGCGGGCGACACGCTAGAAACTGGGCGCAACGATAGCCTTCATGCGGCTCTGAAGATCGATCGAGATTCGATGTGTCGGTCGGTCGACAGAGCGAAGCGGCCTAGATGCCGCCACGAAGAAGTGCGTGGGGCCAGTAGCCCTCGAGGTCATCGAGGGTAACGATTCTTCGCCGGACACCCTTTCCAATGCTTGGCCCGGCGGCAAGGAGAGCCTTGGCACCCTCGTAGCCGGGTTCACCGGGCATGAGCGTTCTGTACCGGTAGGTCAGGTAGCTCGCTTCCACGACAACAACAATCGGTCGATTCGGAGCCGGAGGATACTCCGCCGCGCGCCCAAACGAAAACTCAATCCTTGAGTTTCTGTTCGATTCGGGGATGACCAACTGCCGGCTAGCACGCTCGACGACGTACCCGGTTGGGCCGATACGCTCGAGAGTAATTGAGCGATTCGAACCGGGTTCGAGATTAAAAAACCGCCGCGCGATGTCGAGGTTGAAATGCACCTGCTTCCATCGATCACCCGCACCCGGGACCTCTGCCACGAGGCAAAGTTCTGTCCCAGTCAGAAGGTCTGGCAGCTGTGTCATCCCGCTCCCCGCTCACCGTTCTGGCGATCGCATAATCTCATCGTAGGGCACCACGGTCTTGCCAGAGGACTTCTTCGAAGGCGGCTTTGCCACGATGATGATGTACTCGTGCACGTTCTTAAATAGGAAGTTCGGTGGATACGGATAGCTGCCAAAGATGGGGCGCTGACCATTCGCCGAGCCCCACTTGCCTCCGGTGCCATCCTTGTTCCAAATGATCTCATTGACAAGCACGAATCCAAGTTGGCGGAGGAGGATTACGAGGTCCGTCGCCAAAGGGAAGGTAAGCAAGCCGTGCTCGGTGTGCTGGTTGACATTGGCAGTGTTAACGCAAAACTTCCGTCCAGGTGCCAGAACTCTAAACACTTCCGAAAACGCTGGCCGTAGGGACTCGATGAACTCGAGGTAACCCTCGACGTTGCCCAAATTGTTCAGGCCCTGGCCATAGTCGGCTTTGTTCCAGTAGGGCGGACTCGTGACAGCCAAGCCGACCGACTCGTCTTCGAGATCGAGCGCCCGGGCGTCGCCGAGGCGTGGTTCGAACAACTCGCCTGACCCGTTCAGCATCGCCTTCTCTCGACGCATGCGCTGGACGTAAGCGTCGCTTTGATCGACACAAACCCCCCGGCGGCCGAGCTCGGCTGCGACGCGACCCGTTGTTCCCGTGCCGCCAAACGGGTCCAAGACCGTCTCTCCCACGAAGCTGAACATCTTGATGAGCCGCGCGGGGATTTCCCGGGGGAAAACGGCGGGGTGTTCGGGATCGGAGACGTTGGCGATGCTCCACACGGTCTTGGTGTACTCGCGCCACTCTTCCTTGGTGATCGCGCTGGCGTCGCGCTGCTCTCGGGTCACAACGAGACTCACTGCTTCGTCCTCCGGATCAAGTTGCGTCTCTCGGAGTCGGAGTCGACAACGATGAGTTGCTCGTGCCACGCGGCCAGCTGAGCGCCATAGGGTACGCCGACGACCTCCTCCATCACCGCATCGATCTCGTCGACGAGTTGCGTGTCGCGCTCCGGAGGGTACGCAACGGTGGTGCGTCCGCGGTTCTTGCTGATCAGGGGCCTCTGAAGCGCGTCCTTCCACAGTTGCTCTCCGAGGTCCGCCAGCCGCTCGACGCGCTCCTGCTCGCGCCACGGGACCGGCAGGCGGCGGGCGAGCGCGCCGGTGACGTGAAAGCCGTCGCCCGTTACGTGCCACAGCCAGAAGGCCAGGCGACTGCTGAGCAGGGCGTAGGCGGCCGAGGCTTCCCGTTCCGATGCGTATCGCAGGATCGAGAACTTGTTCTGTGAGTCGTGCCCGTCGATGACCGCGCGAAAGGGATCGCGGACAACCCCGAGGAAGTTGTACGCCGTCGGCGCCAACGCCAGCAGGTCTAGCTGGTCACCGCCGGTCAGGGCCCCGCCCGTGTTGTCGAGCGGTGACAGCCGCTGGCTCAAGGTCAGGTGTGCCAGGTAGCGCCCGTGGCCTTGGCAGGCGAGGAGGAGTTCACGCTCCCAAGACGAGCCGATCTTCGGAATGACTTCTGGCACTTCCGCGATACCAGCGATGGAGACGATGGGAGCTTCGCCCAATGCCGAAGAACGCCGTCGGCTGGTCCAGCGGTAGAGCGGGCTCACAGTAATGTCGCTTGGAGCGCTCCTGTCCAGGTGCACAATTGAGTTGCGCGTCTTGATGTCATCGCCAAAGAGGGCATCTGGAACCCGGTCGAATGAGAGCAACTCGAGCCGGCCCGGTTGACCGGCCAAGTATTCGCGAAGTTGTGGGAAGGGCGACCGCGTGGATGAGACCGCGGAAAGTGGGAGTACAATCGCCAGAGCGCCTTCGCGAGGCAATAGGTTGGTGCACAGCTCCACAAATACCGGCGATATGTCTGCACTAACTGTCGGGCCCGCAACGGGGTGCAAGTCAGAAATGTGGTGTGTCGCCGCGTTGCGCTGAAGCGGGGCGTACGGCGGGTTCGCTACGATGCACGCAAAACCGCTGGCGTTCGTTTCAGGAAAGACTGAGTCTAGCCGCCAGGGCCGAACACTTCCGAGCGGGTTCCCGTCCAACGATCGCGCCATTTCGTCAATGAGCGAAGTCGGCGCGTCGGTCAGCGGCGCAGGGTCAATTAGAAGAGCGTCTCCCGTGGCCAGGTTTCGGCGGACGCGGTGCCAGACCTCCCAAGGACGATCTCCGTCGGGATCGTTGGCGATGCTCTCCGCGGTGAGCACAAAGGATGCAGTCTCCGCCGCGATCGGATCCACGTCGACGCCGTAAATGCGATCGAGAGCATCCGGGCGCCCCCCAAGCGCACAGAAGACCGCGCGCAGGAAGACGCCGCTCCCATGAGCGGGATCGAGCCAGAGGTCGGTAGCGAGACTTGTGCGGCGTGACGCGACCCGTTCGACCATCAAGTGGGCAACGTCGCCCGGCGTGTAGTAGACGCCGGTTGCCTTGCGGACTCTCCGCTCGTGAGGGGTGCTGTTTGCGTTGAGAACGTCGCGTCGCGTCGCCGCCGCCATCGGGTCGAGTAGGTACGGAAGCAGGGCTCGAAGCTCGAGGGCTTCAACGTCGATCGACATGCGGACTTCAGGCACAGCACCGAGCGCGCGGTCACTTCCCCGCCAGAACCACTCATGAGCGGCGCTCAGGCCATCGCTCGCGCAGGGCGCTTGCACTGAAGCAGCGACGAGCCATTCGCCGACGAGCGCCCAAGCGGAGCGCCGGGCGACGTCACGATCAACGAGCGTGAAACCCAGTCCGGCCCTCGTCGGCTTGTAGAGCTCCTCGAACGGCAGACCGACATCGGACTCCACCTTGGCGGCGACGGCCCGAACGTGCCGCGCCCGTCGTTCCACCCGGGGAACGAGTGGACGGTTGTGCCCTGGTGACGACAGAGCAAGCCAGTCGGGTGAAGGTCGTCGGTTGGACACGTCGTCACCATAGGGTGTCCTACCGACACGTCCCTGGAGCCGCGGCCGGCCTCCGCTACTTTACGGTCGTGACCGACTACGCCCTGTTCGCCAACGCGACGACCTTCGCGCACGTCCAGAACGGCGAGCTGGCTGCGAAGCCGGACACCGCGATGGCAGACGCATTGCACCGCGTGTCGCCCGGCGAACAGATCGTGCCGCTGTACGAGTCATCCCCAGCCCGAGGCGAGGATGAACTGCACACACTGCACGATCTGGCAGCGTCGATGGGGCAAGCCGACGAGGAGCTACTCGGACAGTACGAAGCGGTCGCGGGCGGCGTCCCGCACGTGCTTCGAGTGGCCGGCAAGGCCAGCGACAGAACCGACAACGGACAAGTCTGGGTTGTCGTACCTGTCGCGGTGGAGCCGCTTACCGCTCCCCTGCCGGCAGCTGACTTCCTGCGGCTGCGCAGCCTGAGCGAGACCGTCGCTTCACAGTTCAAGGGGTCAGCTCCAGCGAGACCCATCCAGGAGGTCTCTCGTGGGCTCGTTGCTAGCCTTCGAGCGGCTGCCGATCCCGGACGCGACGACGAGGCTTTGCTCAGGAGGCTCAGCCTCGTCGAGGCGCAGAACGTCGAAAAGGCTGCTGAACTTCTAACGGCCGCAGGGCGCCCTCCGCGCGATGGCGACATGGCATTCCTCGTTACGCGAGCGACAATGCCGGGGACAGCCACCGCCGACGCGAGCGGGGTACTGGCGCAACCCCAGCAGCCAATCGCCCGCACGCCCGAAGAGATACGCGCACTCCTAATTGAAGCTGAACGCAAGGCGACACCCGCCGACCCGTTCAACGCCGAGCCTGCCATTGGCGCGACCGATGAACTCCTCGGCCTCCTGAATTCCAATCAGGCGGTCCGTGCGGTCGACGACTACGCCGCGTTCTACGAGTTCCGCTCGCTCAGCCGCGCTGTGACTCAAGCCATTGAACTGGCAAAGCGACCGCTTCCCCCGGACGCGGTACTGGGTGCGACCGAGGAAGCACCTGCGGACGCCGACACAGCCGCCGCGCTGCAGGGGCTTTCCGTCGAAGCCGTACTGGCGGAACTCCCAGATGGCTTCTCGATCGAGCGCAGCGTTGTCGCCGCTGCTGTCGCCGCCCTTCGTGCGGGAAAGCATCTGCTATTGGGCGGCCCACCGGGAACCGGGAAGACTACGCTGGGCGAAGCGCTGTGTCGAGCCGTCGTGAGCAATAACTACGACGTGACGACCGCGACAGCCGACTGGACAACGTTCGACACGATCGGGGGTTATCTCCCCGATGCCAATGGATTGCGGTTCGTACCTGGTGTTGTGCTGCGCTCGCTACGCACCAACGGCTGGCTGGTCATTGACGAGGTAAACCGCGCCGACATCGATAAGGCGTTTGGTCCCCTCTTCACAGTGCTTTCGGGCGGCGAGGGATCCGGTGGACGGACTTCCGTATTGCCGTATACCACCAGCGACGGAAAGCCGGTAACGATCGAATGGTCATCGAACCCGACCGTCGCGGACGGCGTCTTCGCCGTCACGCCAGCGTGGCGCATTATTGGCACGCTGAACGTATCCGATAAGGCCAGCCTTTTTCGCCTATCCTTTGCGTTCCTTCGTCGATTCGCCGTGATCGACGTGCCTCTTCCAGCGAAAGCCGACTATCGCGCGCTCTTTTTGCAATGGTTCGCGAAGTTGGGCCGCCCCGACGTTGCTATCTTCGTCGACGTCGCGATGGCGATCGTCGCGGGACCCGTCGCGATCGGTCCGGCGATCGGGCGCGACTTCGCACAGCTCATAGTGGAAGGATTGGCGGAAACCGCGAGCGGAGAACCGACATTTTCTAGTGACGAGGAAGCGATTCTGACTGCCACGCGTCTCCTCGTCGTTCCGCAGTACGAGGGCCAGCCATTGACAGCCAGCGAGAGGCTCTTGGGACTGATCGACGAGCTGCTGCCGAGCGCCGGCGTCGGCGCCAGAGACGTTCTCGAGTCCGCCATCCGCGAAGTCGCGTTGTCATGAGCCAGATCGAGAGCAGCCTGGAGCCTGGACTCCGAGCGGTACTGCTCTCGGAGGTCAGGGACCATCTCCCTGCTTTCCTCAGTGCAGCAAGCACTGAGCGTGGCGGGCCAGTCGCGGCAGCAGCCGAACTGCTTCGCCTAGCGGAGTCCGACCTTCGTCGGGTTCTGGCTGTCCACTTGATGCTGTCGAGGCCGGTTCGAGATCTCGTTGCTGCGCTGCCGACAGGAATCCGCAGACCGCTTACGGCGTCAGCTCGTCCGAGGGTGGCGGGCCGGAGTGTGACCTCCGGCATCGACTGGGCTGCGACAGTCCGACATCGCGCGACCTCGAGCCCGGCGGGTGATATTTGGGTGACCCGTCCGGCAAATCGCATCTTTGACATCCCCGAGAATCGGCTTCTGGCATGGTCACTAAAAGCGGCTGAAGAGCGGAGCGTGATTGCCGCGTCTCGGCTGAGCGAGTCGGCGACGACTTGGAGCTCGGAGATCCGTTCGATGACCGACATCATCCATCGCGCGCGCCGCATGGCCTGGCTCGAGGGCGTCCCGGCCGAGTGGCCGGGCGACGAGGCATATTCGAGGCTTGAGGCGGATCGCATCGGTTTCTATCGACTGCGAGTTGGCGCTGCGGCGCGCCACTTGCGACGCATGCTTGTCGCACCGTCGCCCGAGGATGTGATTGACGCCCTGAGCGAGCGTTACTTCGAGCCGAAGGAGGACTGGAGGCTCTTTGAGATAGCCGTTCTTCTTCGAATCACCGCTGCGCTGGCCGTAGTTGGTCTGCGGCTAAATCCGACTCGCCTATTAGTCGATGGGCAAAGTCGCCCATTTGCGGCATTTAGGATCAGTGCGTCGCGCGATGTGCGCGTGTGGTATCAGTCATGGCCGCCCTCTACGGCACCATCTGAGCTGATGGACGCAATGCTCCACTATGAGCTGGCTGCGGGCGGCAACCGCCCCGACATAGTGGTCGAGTTCGTCGATAGCGGTGTGCCGACGCGCGCGATTCTGCTGGAACTTAAAGCTTCATCCTCAAGTTCTTACCTGAGCGCGGGTCTCGCACAATTGCTCGGCTACCTGCGCGACCGACCGGCGCTCCTGCAAGCGGCGGCCTCGGGATGGCTGGTCGCTCCGCCTGGAAGTTCCTATGTCTCGAAGTCGCCGCAGGGACGCGCATTGTGGGTGACTTCATCAACCGCGGTGGCGGAAGCCGTCCGGGACGAGGCACTCCTGGGCGCTAGCCGACTCAAGTAGCCCCGATTCGCAGCTGTGCTGCGTGGCGGCTTGGTGCTAGGCGCGCGCCGACCGAACCATGGAATCTGATCATGCCCAGTCACCCGACTCCCGGGTCCGCTCGGGAGATCCGCATCCGAGGGCTCTCGGCTGCATTCGCCAAACCTGGGACTCAGGATGCGAGCCAAGCGGAGATTCGTGCAACGCGTTGTACGCCGTGAGGTAGGGTCCACCTGTGAACGGCGGCTCCCGCTACGACATGCACCGCGACCGCGCGCGCAAAGCGATCGCGCGCCAGAAGGAAGCGTCAGAGCGGGAACGCGAGGCCCGCGTTGCTCGGGACATCGAGGTGCTGGCGATGCTGGCCACGCCCGGCGCCTCGCTCAGTAGTGTGGCCGCCGACGTGGGCTTGTCCAAGAGCATGGTGGCCTACATCGAGCGGACGGCCCGCGCGAGCTTTGAGAACGCGGAGCAGGCCCGCGCCTACCTCGCAAAGCACTCCGGGGCGTCGAGCGAAGCGGTCTAGCGAAGGTGCCGGCGCCCGGCGCGCCGCCGACGCGGCTGGGACGCGCCCGCTAACACTGGAGATGACAGTGCGCATCGCCGCCCGAAGCAGTCGTGCGGCCCATTGAGCCCCGCGTGCGATAACGCACGCCCCGCGGGCTCGCGATCTGGACGGTTGTCTGAGTCCGACGGGTCCACAACATCTCGGATGAATCTCGAAGCGGTCGCTGGCAGCGGTCCGACTTCGCGTGTAGCGTGTAGTGCGTTACACGATAGAGACCGACACAGGGGGTAGGTCATGTTTGGTACGGGCGGCATCGCTCAGTGGATCCAGGACAACGTGGTTCCGCTCATCCTGATCATCATCGCCATCGGTGTTCTGTGGGCCGGCAACACCGGCAACATCTCGAAGGCAGTGACTAAGGTCGGCGTCACGCTCGTGGGCATCGCATTCCTCGCGATGGTCATCTCGGGCAAGTCGGACGACGTCGGACGGTGGCTGCTCGGTCTGTTCAACGCGGGCTGACTATGCGCCTGCCCGACGACGACGAGATCTACGACGTCGACCAGACCTATCTCGGTCCACCGGGCTACTACATCGGGCGGCTCCGCTACCGGATGATCGCCGTGACGCCAGTGTTCGCGCTGCTGGGCTTCGCGTTCCTGGTGAAGACCGGCATCGGGTTCTCGCTGCTCTCGGTCGCCCTGACGGTGCTCGTGTCGTTGCGACTGTCGCAGTGGGTGGTCGACAAGACGACGCACGAGCGCCCGATGAGCGTGCTCGCCGCGACTTTCTGGCACGAGCTGACCGCGACCCGCGTGCCCACGAGGGGCCAGCACTCTCGCCGGTCATCGGCATTCCGCAGGCGGATCACCTCGATCGGGGATGCGCATGCACTGCCGCTCGGGCGGCGTCGACGGTGGCGGTCCTATGCGAACCGAAAGGCCGCTGCATACGAGGGGGAATGATGCAGCTCAATCTCAGGTCGCTGCTGGGTCATCGGCCCAACGGGGACGACGACGAAGACGTCGACGTCTCGTACGACCCGGCGGAGGAACTCGTCGACAGCTCGCAACCGCGGTCGACGAGGGCACCCAAGGGCCGGGGCCGGCACCCAGACGCGCCGCGGCTCACGAGCCCGATGCACTGGCTGCTCTCGCGCGTGGCGGATCACGTCACGTTCTCCGACAAGCGCATGGTCGCGTGGTACCTGCTGGATCCGCAGCGGTGGAGCTTTCGCACCGTCGCGGACGGCGAGTCGCTGATCGAGGCGCACGCGTCGCAGATCGCCGAGCTCGTGGGTCGGACGGTGTACGGGCGCATCACGACGCGGCCGTACGCGGTGGAGACCTGGGCGGAGGCGGCGTGGAACAACTCCCCCGCACCGACGGAGGGCTTCGCCAAGATCCTCGAGCGCGACCAAGTCCAGCTCTCGTCGCGGATGCAGAGCGACAAGCTCGTGTACTTCGGCGTCGACCTGGGCTCGCGGTCGTCGGCGGTGAACCTGACCGGGCGCGTGATCGCCGATGTCGCGCGGCGGGAGCTCGAGGCGCTCCAGCATCGGCTGGACGAGATCGACGAGATCATGGCCGGCCCGGGCGTCGACGCCATGCCCGCCGTCGGCAACGACATGGCGTGGCTCCTGGCTCGTTCGTTCGCGCTCGGCTGCCCCGCTCCCCTGCAGGACACCATCGAGGAACGCGAGTGGTCCAAGGAGGACCTGCACGAGTTCACCGGCGCGACGCACTGGAGCGCGGAGCCTCTGGCGCAGTCCGTGCGGATCGACTCGACGATGGGCGACCAGCCGATCACTCGGCACGTGGTCGTCCTGACCGTCGGTCGCATGGGCGAGCTGCACATCCCTGAGCTGGACGAGCCATGGATCGCCAAGACGGACAAGCTGCCGTTCCCCGTCGAGTGGGCGTTCCGTGTCGACGTGCGCTCGCCGGAAGAGACGTCGAAGGAGATGAACAAGCTCTCCGACCGCGTCCTGGCTCAGCGCGATCACTACCTCGATGACCACGGCAAGCAGCCGCCTCGTCAGCTCGCCCGGCAGGCCGAGCGGGCCTCGGCGGTTGAGGACGAGCAGCGCTCAGGCTTCGACGGCCTCGCGACCCGCACGCGGGGCTGGTTCCGGATAGCAGTCGCCGCTCCGAGCCAGGAGGAGGCACTCCAGCGAGCGAAGCTCGTCCAGAAGGTCTACAAGCCGGCGATCAAGATCGAGCGCGAGTTCGATCAGTTCCGTCTGGCGCGCGAGTTCGTGCCGATGGAGCCGCTGGCGAACACGGGCCACACTCGCCATCTGCCGATCCTCAAGCTCGCGGCCGGTGTGCCAGCGGCGACGGCCGAGGTCGGCGACAAGCGCGGAGTGCTGATCGGCTACACAAGCGGATTCGCAGAGCGTCCGGTCACGTGGGACCCCTGGTACGGCCCCGAGGTCGTGGAGGGATCGGGCCTCGTCCCGATCGTCGGCGGGCTCGGCGCGGGCAAGAGCTTCTTCGCAGGCGGGATCGTCTACAAGACGGGAGCGCAGGGCGTGCCGTGGACGGTGATGGACCCGTCCGGCCGACTCGGCGCACTGGCCGAGCTGCCCGAGTTCCGGGGAGTCGCGGCCGCCATCAATCTGCTGCAGTCCGAGCCGGGCGCACTCAACCCGTACGCGCTCGTGCCCGAACCGCAGCTGGCGTGGTTCCGTGACGAGCCCGACCCGCAGCACGCCCTCGCGCTGGCGAAGTCAGCTGCCGAGGCTCAGCGCCGAGACCTGATGACCGACACGCTGCGGTGGTGTCTGCCCGCAGAAGACCAGAATGACCAGGCTGCGCTCTCCGTCCTACGAGACGCGGTCGCCAGGGCTGAGGCACGGCCGCACTCGACCGCCCACGGCGTCCTGATCACCCTGCACAACGACGCCCAGGGCGACCGCGACCTCGTCGCCCGGGTCGGGCGACGGCTGCGTGAGGCGTCGGAACGCGAGCTCTCACGGCTGTTCTTCGCCACGCCGTCCAGCGGAAACCATGGCGCGCCGCTGAGCGACCGGCGCATGACGTTCTTCAGCCTCAAGGGCCTGGCGCAGATCGACGAGAACAAGCCGAAGACCGAATGGTCGTACGACGAGCTCATGAGCCGCCCGGTCATGTCCTTGGCCGCGTGGTCGGCGCTGCGGTCGGTGTACCGAGCGGACTTCAACGAGCGCAAAGGCATGTTCCTCGACGAGGTCCACGAGATCACCGCCGTCTCGACCGGCCGGACGCTCGTGCAGAAGGTCGCCACCGACACCCGCAAGCACGACATAGCGGCGCTCGTCTCGACGCAGAACGCGGCCAACGTGATCGGGCAGAACATCAACAACTTCGTTGGCGCCGCCTTCGTCGGGAAGACGACCGACGACGAGGCGCAGGCCCACAACTGCCGGCTCCTCGGACTGCCGGTCGGCGTCGGATACGAGGCTGAGTTCGCCAAGCTCTCGCGGCGTTCCCGACGGTCCGAGCTCACCGGGACACCGCGGGAGTTCATCTTCCGCGATGGTATGGGCGGCGAGGACGGCAAGGGCGGCGTCGAGAAGATCCGCGTCGACTACAGCAATCACGAACGTCTGACCGCCGCCCTCAACACCACGGCGGACCCGGCGAAGCGGAGAGCGGTGGAGCTCGTCGCGGAGGAGGGCGCGGCATGATCCGCCGCGCCGTGATGACGGCAGCCCTCGCGGTTGGCTTGACCGTCGGTGGCCCCGCGCTTGCTGCCTCGGCGGCGTCCGCGCCGGCAGTTGGTCCGGTGCTGACGAAGGCGTGCGCGCCCGCTCCCGAACCGGCTTCGCCGTTCGACGGCCTGCCCGGCAAGCTCTACGGCAAGCCTGCGACAGCGACGGACGCCGACCCGTTCACGGACCGGAACGTCAAAATCGCCGACGTTTACGGGTACTCCTACCACTGGGTGAACTACGACAACGGCTGCCTTCCTGGCTCTGATGCGCTGCCCAAGGTCCAGACCTCCGTCGCGAACGCCCTCATGAGCGGAAGCGCGTCGGTGTCGGCCTTCACGCATTCCCTGTTCAGCGTCGTGGTGACGCCAGACTTCCTGGCTCCGCTCGACGGCGTGCTCACCGCGGCAACGAGCGCGATCAAGGGTGGGTTGTGGGACCCGTGGGTGACGGCGATGCTAGTGATCGTCGGCTCGGGCGTGCTGATTGCAGCCACGCGCGCCCAGGTTTCCGCGGCGGTAACGACGGCCGGATGGGCGCTCCTGGTCCTGGTGACTGCCACCTTCGTCATGAGCTACCCGGTCTCGTCGGCGCGCGCGGTCGACCAGCTCGTGCAGACCACGATCGCCACGTCGGCCCGAGGCGTCGGCGCGGCTGAGGAGACGCCTGGGCCGCCTGGGACGAACAGAGCGCAAGCGGCGCTCGACGACATGTTCGACACGATCAACCGGGACACGTGCTACAACGAATGGCTCGACGGGACGGTCGGCTCGTCGGACAGCGCGATCGCTCGTACCTACGGGCCGGACCTGTTCCGGGCTTCGCACCTCTCGTGGCGCGAAGCGGAGACCGTCAAGGACGATCCGTCCGCGGGCCAGGCGATCATCCAGGCAAAGAAGGACCTGTGGGTCAAGACTGCGTCGTCGGTGGAGCGCGATGACTCCGGCGCGTACCAGCAGCTCACCGGGAACAACGGACGCTGGGATGCGGCGGCGACGGTGGTCCTGCGCGTCGGGGTCACGATGCCCTTCCTCGCAGTGGCCGCCGTCTTCATCGTCATCGCGTACATCGCCACGAGGGTCTTCGTGCCGCTCGCGCCGGCGTTCGGCGTGCTCGGGCTGCTCTACGTCACGCAGGACTGGGTGATCGGCGTGCTCAAGCAGGTCGGACGCTTCGTCGTCCTCGGGCCGGCCTTCTTCGTCGCCGCGCTCGCGAATCTCTTGCTCGACACGGCGGTGCTCGACTCCCACCTGGCGTTCGGGCTGCAGCTCGTGATTGTCGCGGCGATTCCCATCGTGCTGTTCAAGCTGCTGCGACCCGGCCGAGCGATGCCGGGATCTCGCGCGGCGCGCCGCATGGCGAGGTCAGGCATCGGCACGCTGTTCAACGGATTCGTGACGCACAAGGCGGTCCGCGACGCTGTCGACGACGGCCAGGCCAAGGGCGGCAACCCGGACCTGGGCGGACCCGAGGATCTGCGCCGCAAGCCCAGCACGTATCGAATCGTCAACGCCAAGGGCGCCCCCGTGGCGGTGGGCGACGCCCACGAAATCGCCATGACGGGTGCGCCTCGTCGCGAGCTGCCGACGGCGCCAGCACCCCGCGAGCTGACGGACGCGGCCGCCGCTGCAGGCACAGGGCGGTACCTGGACCGCCAGCGCGAACTGCCCGAAGGTCAGCAGCCCGAGCATGCGTTGCCGCGCCGCTCGCGTCGTGAGCTGGCGATCGTCGGTGGAGGAGATGCGCTCAACGACCAGTCCAGTGCGCGGGAGATAGCTGGCTCTGCTGCCCGCGACGCCGGACCGATGGGAAGTCGGCGCGCAGCAAGCGCCGAGCTGGACGGCGAGCATGGCGGCACTCGCGAGCAACTACGGAGCCACCCGCCGATTGGACCGGAGGAACGCGATGTCGATCTCGCCGCTCCGGTCGACAAGAACGCTCCCCGAGGTGAGGTCCTGGGCCACTCCGTCGAGCTTCCGCCCGGTGTGGTGGAGGCGACCGCGCGATACGACGCCGCAGGCAGGCCGGTCTTCGAGATCTGGCGGCCGCCGACGGGCGCGCATGCAAAGGCCGACGAGCCGGAGGAGTACCTCTGATGTGGGACGCGCTCGCTCCGATCGTCCGGTGGCCGTTGTATTCGGCGCGGCGGTTCGCCGCCGTCGTCATCGTCGCGCTCGCCGCGGTGTTCCTTGTCGGCCAGGCGAACGACCACTCAGGGTCCGGACCGACGACTGCGGTCAGTGCCTCGCCGTCTGAGGCCGTCTCGACCACCGCCGCTCCCTCCCCATCCGACAGCTTGAGCGACAACGTCGTAGATAGAACGGCTGGCACCGACGATCTCGGCGCCGATGAGACTGGCGGCGATCCGTCTGCGGCTGCAGCCGACGCGGCGGCCGCTTTCGTCGCCGCCTGGGCGCGTCCCGACCTTGACGCTCAGGCCTGGTCCGCCGGCGTGCGTCCGCTCGTCACAAGCGAGCTCTGGAGCAGCGGACTGAGCACGACGAACCCGGCGAGTACGCCAGACGTCACCGTGCGTGGTCAGCCGCGGCAGGTCGCGATCAACGCCGAGGAGGGCGTACTGGACGTTCCGACGACGGGTGCGTGGATTCGCGTCCACGTTGTTCCAGCTCCCGCCGGCGGCACGTGGCTGGTCTCCAGCGTCGAGCCGGCTGGGTGATCTGGGAGCAGACCGTTGGAACCGTTCACCGCCTGGCTCGTCCTCTGGGCGAAGACCCAGACTCTTGGATGGCTCGCGCGCCACTGGCCGAAGCTCCTTGTCGGCGCCCTCGTGCTCGGTGGCGCGTGCGTCTTCGTCGGGGTCACGGCGGCGACTGTGGTTTCGAGCGGCGGCCGGGAGGCCGCAGCCGCTGAAACCTGCACCCAACTCGGCTACTCCGTCGACGACGCCGCGTACCAGCCACCGCCTCTCGACCAGGCGCCGACGATTCCCACGGGCGGGGCCGTCCCTGGCTTCGGCCCTACGGACGGCGACAAGATCACCAATGCTCAGGGCATCATCGTGGCCGGCGTTGAAGCCGGCGTGGGGCGGCGCGGCCTCATCGTGGGGATCGCCGCCGCCTTGCAGGAGTCGGGACTCGAGAACCTCGACCATGGCGACCGCGACTCGCTGGGGCTCTTCCAGCAGCGGCCGTCGCAGGGTTGGGGCACCGCTCAGCAGATTCGCGATCCGCGCTTCGCGGCGTTGTCGTTCTTCGGCGGTCGGACCTCGCCCCATTTCGACCCCGCGAGCGGCAAGGCATCCCCGGCCGGTCTGCTGGACGTCGCCGGTTGGGCGCAGCTCCCGATCACCGTCTCCGCCCAGAGCGTCCAGCGGTCAGCCTTCCCTGGCGCGTACGCGAAGCACGAGGCGCGAGCAACGATCATCGTGGACGCGTTGACCGGCGGATCGGGCGCGGCCCGATCGGTGGCATCGCAGGAGCCGAGCACGGCGCTCCAAGTCGGCGGCGAGCCGCAAGGCGTCATGACGGCAGCCGACTACCGCGCAAGCGGCGTGGACATCGATGCGTTCTGCTCGTCCAACTTCGAGCTCGCTTCGGCGTCGGGGGCCGCGGCCGCCTCGCAGGAGCGGATCATCCCTTCTGGTCAATGGACCGCTCCGTTGCAGGCGCGGATCACGTCACCGTTCGGCATGAGGTTCCACCCGATCTTGCACGTCTGGCGCCTGCACGCAGGCACGGACTTCCAAGCCGCCGTCGGAACGCCGATAGCCGCGCCCACGGTCGGCGTGGTGGAAACCGTCTCTTGGGACTCGGGCGCGGGGCTCAACGTCACCCTCGCGCACGCCGGTGGCGTCGAGACCCGCCATCTTCATCTGTCCCAGGTGCTCGTGAAGCCGGGGGACCAAGTGCGGGGCGGCCAGATCATCGCCTTGTCCGGCGACACTGGCGTCAGCACCGGTCCGCATTACCACTTCGAGGTTCACGTCAACGGAGTGCCCGTGGATCCCGAGCCGCTCATGCTCCAGCACGGAGTGAACCTGCGAGCATGGTCATGATGGACGCCGAGTTCTTCGCGTTCGAAGACCTCACGTGGCAGACCGTGCCGCCGCCGGTCCGCCACCCGGTGCCCGCTGCCTACGTACCCGACCTCGAGGTCGGTGACGAGGTGACGATCGGGGTCCCACGGCGGTACTTCATCGACGGTCAGGTGCTTCTTCGCCCGGAGCGTCGGTTGGTTGAGTTCCCCGGGGACGGCGAGCTGCACGAGTCGGTGGCCGTGTGTGCGCCGATCCACTACTGGACGTGGAGGGTCAGTCAGGACCGAAACCCCGTGATGCAGTGGTGGCCGGCGGACTATGCGTGGGTATACCGGGACGCGCTTCCGCCCGAAGGGACGTCCGTCGAATCTGAAGAGGCATCGTCCAATGTCGAGGCCTCGTCGTGGCTTGAGCGTGTGCGCCTGGACGCCGACTCACCTCCGGTGCTGCGTCCGGTCACCGCGCGCGACGCAGGCGCTCTCACCGGACGGGCGCTGAGGTCTCGCAACGCAGCGGGCGAGTGGTTCTGGTTCGTGGGCGCGTCCGAGCCACTGGACGTGGGCGGCGACATCTGCGTACGCGTCGTCCCCCAGCCTCACTGGTGGCTGCATCAAGTGGGGTACTACCCGGAGCTCCAGGGCAAGGTGCGGTCACTCCCACTCCACCGACTCTTCGCGTACGCGTGAAGTGCTCTAGCGTCGCGGGCGCGCGTGTGAAAGGAAGGCCAGGCCAATCCGCGGGGTTATTGCCGTGCCGCCAGAGCGGCTCGCAGGGGTCTGAGGACCCGCCATGCGGGGCCCGTACCGCGCCGTGGCCGGCAGTCGTGTGTCAACTTGGAATGTAGGGCGATGGTGTTCACTCGGCTCATGGTCTCGAGCCTGACGGTCCATTGACGTGCCGCGCGTCACGAAGCACTGTGCCAATTGCGGGAACGCGTTCGCTACGTACAACGACGCGACGTTCTGCTCGCGAGACTGCTGGTACGCATCCAAGCGGGGACACCTCGTCGATCGGACTTGCGCGCACTGCGCCAGCACTTTCAAGGTGTCGCCGAATCGGCTCGCGTCCGGGGCAGGCGTGTTCTGCTCGAAGGAATGTAAGGACGCCGATCGGGCCCGGGCGGTCCGGCCGTGCAGCACCTGCGGGAAGCCGTTCCCGGTGCGGGCCGCGAAGGTTGACGACGACGCGGTGTACTGCTCGAAGCCCTGCGCGGGCGTTGCCCGTCGAGTGGTGCGCTTGGCGCGCGTGTGCCCGACGTGCTCGGTGACATTCGAAGTGACCCAGCAGCGAGCTAATGACGGCCGGGGCATCTACTGCTCGAAGTCATGTGCGTTCCCCGGGCCGGTTCATCGGTCGTGCGAACGGTGCGGTGCGGAGTTCACCGCCACCAAGAGCGAGATCGCGAAGGGCTGGGGTCGGTTCTGCTCGAACGAGTGCCGTCGTCGTCGGGTCGCGAAGAGTTGTGTCGTCTGTGGCAAGAGCTTTGAGGTAGTAGCGAGCGTCGACGCGGACGGGGGTGGCCGCTACTGCTCGGTTGAGTGTCGCGGCCTGGGCGCCCGGAACCGGGAGATACGGCAATGTCCGATTTGCGGGATCGACTTCGTGCGACCCGTCAGCAACCGGGATGTGTGCTGTTCGCGAGAATGCGCGACCGAGGCTCGTCGCACCGACGAGTCCACCGTTCATCGCGTGCGGCAGATGCAGCGTGACCACCTCGCGAGCAGAGGCCCCACTAGGCCTGAACTTGCTCTGTACGTGCTGATGGACGATGTCTTCGGCGAGGGCAACTGGGCTCCTCAGCACCTCATCTTCGACAAATGGACGGTCGACGCGTGCGTGCCGGCAATGCGGCTGGTCGTCCAAGCCGATGGGGACTACTGGCACGGCCGAAATCCCGAGGACCGCGAGAGCCCGCTTGTCGCGAAGAACATGGCGAACGACGCACGGCAGGCCGCCTACCTCGACCGAGCCGGCTGGCGCCTCTTGCGACTCTGGGAGTACGAGCTGCTCCACGACCCGGACCGTTGCCGCGAACGAATCGCTGCCACGGCTTCCGAAGCGCGCGCCGGGCGCTAACCCCGGCGCCAGAGGGAATTCGCCCCTTGTGAACCGCCCCGGGTTCCGTGGAGGCTCTCAATCCCCGGAGGATGAGAGTCATGGCTGCACCGAGGAAGTACCCGGACGAGCTTCGGGAGCGCGCGATCCGGATGGCGGTCGATCTGCGTCGT
>NZ_JAUCGQ010000001.1:1033460-2797359 GCF_030362835.1 Cellulomonas alba | reverse complement strand
CGACGGGGGTCGAACAAGCCCGGTCAATCAACGCCAACACCCACCCAGGCAAACACCCAGGCGAGCCATATTGGCATCGACTACTTGGCACACTGTTGAGTTCTCAAGGAACAGACGCGCATCCTTCAGGGGCTCTCGACCCGTTCGGAGGCAACCGTTCTAACTTAGCGGTTCGGTCCCACCTCGTCAAACCGCCTGTTCGGCGCCTTGTTTCGGTGCGATCCCCACACGCTGTCCGCAACCGCGTCAGGCGGTCGAGGCATGCTCGACTGCCGCTGAGGCTTTGGGGGGCGTCGCTCCGGGGGACCAGCCACCGAGTGCGATCTCGGTGTCCGTTCCTCCCTGCCGGGCGACGATGAGAACATTACGCAGACGTCGTCGGCATCGCCAAATCCGTGGCGCGTGACGGCCGTCACGGCGCTGGCGGCCACTCGCCGGGGGTCTCCTGCCGAGCCACGCGAGGGTTCGGCGGGCCCACTCGAGGGCAGAGCGCCGGGTCCACCCGAGGGCAGAGCGCCGGGTCCACCCGAGGGCAGAGCGCGGGGTCCACCCGAGGGCAGAGCGCGGGGTCCACCCGAGGGCAGAGCGCCGGGCCCACACGTGGGACGAGCACCGGGCCCGCTCGAGGGCCGCGCGACGGACCGCTCGAGGGCCGCGTGCCGGGAGCCGGGAGCCGGGAGCCGGGAGTTCGACGTTGCCGAACACCGGACGGGCTCCGCGGACGACCCGAGCGACGGGCGTTGCTGGCGTCGAGCGCGCCTCGCGCAGTCGCCGTCGTCCCGCATCAGGCGGCGACCGCTCTGCCGGGTGTGGGTCAGTACAGCGCGTTGGCCATCGCGCGGCGGGCCTGCACGACGCGGGGGTCGTCGCCGCCGACGACCTCGAACAGGTCGACGAGGCGGACGCGGACGCGTTCGCGGTCGGCGCCGAACGTCACGCGGAGGAGGTCGACGAGGCGGGCGAACGCGTCGTCGACCTTGCCGCCCAGCACGTCGAGATCCGCGACGGCGAGCTGCGCGTCGACGTCGCGCGCGTCTGCGGCCGCCGCGGAGCGCGCTGCCTGGAGATCGGCGTCCTGCGTGCGCTCGAGCAGGCCGACCTGTGCCAGCCCGGCGCGGGCGAGCGCGTCCCGCGGATTCTCCTTCAGGGCCTGCTCGTACGCGGCCGCGGCGGCGGCGTAGTCGCCGAGCTCGATCGCGTCGTAGGCCGCCTGGTGCAGCGGCGGGAGCTCCGGCTCGGGCTCCGCGTCGGGCGGCGGCGCGTCATTGCCTGCCGCGGCGCGGCCCGTGATGCCGTTCGCCTCCGCGGCGGCGAGCACCTGGTCGAGCACCTGCCGGATCTGGTCCGCCGGCAAGGCGCCCTGGAACAGCGGGAGCGGCTGCCCGGCCAGCACCGCGACGACCGTCGGGACGGACTGCGCCTGGAACGCGCGCGCGATGGCCGGGTTGGCCTCGGCGTCGATCCGCGCCAGCTGCCAGCGCCCGCCGTCCTGCTGCGCGAGCGTGCCGAGGTCGCCAGCCAGGCCGACGCTCGCCTCGCTCCACGACGCCCACAGGACCACGACGACGGGGTGCTGCGTGGTGCTCTGGACCAGGTCGGCGAACGACGCCTCGTCGATGTCGACCACGTACGGGCCCGGCTTCGGCAGGCCACCCGGGGTGCCGGGGGGCGGAGTAGCCGGGCGCGCGAGCGCAGACAGGTCGACGGCGCCGCGCGCGTCGAGGCGCGGCCGGGGACCGGTCGGCTGGGACATCGTTCTTCCTTCCGTTGCTACCGAGGTCAGTGTGCGGTTGCGGCCGTGACCTCGTCCTCCGCGGCCAGCACCTGGATCTTGTCGCCCGATGCCGCTGACGGCACGAACATGACGAGGACGCCGGTGAACGTGCGGACGAAGCTCTTGCTCGCGCTCTTCTTGCCGGTCAGCGCGACGTAGTACGGGTCGGTGATCGGGATCGTCCCACCCTTGCCGGACAGCGTCTCGGTCGAGACGGTCGTCAGACCGCCCACGACGATCGCGCCGCCGTCGGCGGTGCCGAGCGTGACCAGCGGCCCACCCGGGACGGTGTACGCCTCGTGGGCGCTGCCGGCCGACTTGACCGCTGCGGCCGTCTGCGCGCGTGCCTGCTCGACCGCCGCGCGGAACTCGTCGGGTTCGAAGTTGTCGGCGTACGCCGAGGCGTTGCCCTTGGCGAGCACGTCCGCGTACTGCTGCAGCGCCTGCTGCGGCGTGACGACGAGGCCCGTCGCGTCGGGCGCCAGGACCGGGCTGCCGATGTCCGGCGCCGCCGTCGCGGGCATCTTCACGCCCGGCAGCATGCGGCCCCAGCCCCACAGGCGGTACGGGTCGCGAGGCGACGCCTGCTCGAGCGCGAGGATGCGCGGCGCCTGCAGGTCCGCCGGCTGCTCCGTGACGACGAGCTGCGTGCGTGGCCAGCCGTCGGTCTGCGGGACCACGAGCGCCTGCGAGGACGTCGGCAGCGCCGTCGGCTTCTTCGCGTTCTTCGTCGCCTTGGCGCGCACGTACTCGGACGTCCGGAGCGTCAGCGCGGGTCCGGCCACGCGCGGCGGCAGGAGCTTCGCGTCGAGCGCCGCGTCGGCCTTGTCGAGCACCGAGCCGAGGTCCGTCAGGATCGCCCCCGACTGCGTCACGGAGGTCGCGGCCGGGGGCACGGCCGGTGCAGCGTCGGGCTTCGGCGTCGGCAGGGCGCTGCCGCAGGCGGCGAGCAGGACGGCGACGAGCGCGGCGGTCGCGGTCGCCCGGAGGGTGCGTCGGCGGTTCATCGGTCGTTCCTCCCCTCGCCGTCGGTCGCGTCGTCCCGGTCGACCGGCGGCAGACCCCAGGCCCGACGCCATGCGTCGGCGCGCGAGCCGCCGGTGTCCGGCTCGTCGCCCGTGTCGCCGGCGCCGCGCTGCGGGCCGGGCGGCGGCAGCACGGGGCTGGCCGGCGGACCGGCGTCGGGGCCGGTGTGGGTGCCGAGCCATCGCGGGTGGTGGGTCGCGCTCGCCGGCCCCGTTGCGGGGGTCGCCTGCGGTCCGGTCGCGGGCGACGCCTGGCCCGCGTCCGGCGGGACCGGGAGCCACGTGGGGCGCGCGTGGTGCGGCGGCTCCACGGGCCCGGTGGCCGCGGTCGGCGCGTCAGCGGGGGCCGGGGTGGTCGGTGCGTCCGCGCCGTTCGACCGCGCGCCGGGGACCGAGGTCGTACGCCCGGTGGCGCCGGCCGGGGCAGGCGAGGTCGCGCCCCGCATCGGGCTCGGCGCTGCGCCAGCCGGGGCAGGCGAGGTCGCGCCCGGTGTCGGGGTCGGCGCTGCGCCGGCGGGAGCGGGCGGCGTGGTGCCCGGTGTCCGGGGCGTCGCCGGGCCACCGGCGGTTCCGGCCGCAGCCGCTCGGCCCCCGGCCGCCTGGACGGGCGGCTGGACGGCCGTGGGTGCCTCGTGCGCGCCGACCGGTCGCGGCGCGACGGCCGGCGTCGCGCCGGTGGCGGCGCCTGCGGCGCGGAGCGCGCGGCGGCTGGTCGGGATCGGCCCGGTCGCCGGGGCGCTCGTTCCCGCTCCGTCGTCCTGGCCGACGGGGGCCGCGGTCGACGGGTCGCCCGGGCGGGCGGTCACCGCCGCCGGGGACGCCGTCGACGCGGGCGCGCCAGGACGGTTCGAGCTCGGGGCGCTCGTCGGCTGCGTCGACTCCCCCGCGTCGGCGCGGGGCGTCGCCGGGACCGGTGTCGTCTCCGGCGAGCCCACCACAGGTGTCGCACCCGTGCGCGGGCGCGCTGCCCGGGCCTGCGCGGCCTCGCGCAGCTGGCGTCGCGTCAGGACCGCCGTCGGCTCGCCCTCGACGGCGGGGATCGCGCCCGTGGTGACGGGCGTCCAGTCGGCGTCGGGGCCGCGGCGCCGGCGTCGCACGTCCCAGAGGAACATCGCCACGGCCCCGAGGACGAGGACGAGCCCGATGACGACGAGCGGCCAGAGCCACGGCGTCGTGACGACCCGCGGCCAGGAGATCGAGAGCGTAGGCGCGGCCGCGCCGGTCGACACGGCGATGAGGCTCCACCGGCCGGGCTGCGCCTGCCACGTGAGCGAGGCCGAGCCGTTCCCGGCCGACTCCTGGACCCACATGTCGGACCCGGTCGGGTCGGCCGCGGCCGCGGAGGTCGCCGCGCCGCCCGCCGAGGCCGCCGCCGTACCCGTGGGCGACGGCGTGGGGCTCGGCTTGGCGGTGGCACCGGCGGTCGGCGCGGGGGTCGGCTTCGCGGAGGCGGTCGCGGTGGCGAGGTCGTGCCAGCTCGAGAGGCCCGTGACCCGCGCGTGCGGGTCGCTACCGATCCAGCCCGTCACGTCCGTGTCGCGGCCCACCGCGAGGACGACGTGCGCGCCGTCGGGAACGGTGATGCGGACGGTCGCGGGGTCGCCCCCCATCTCGAGGACGCCGGGGTCGGTCACGTACGTGTGGGCACTGCCGGACGCGGTCGCGACCAGCACGTCGTCGGCTCGCCAGAGGGTCGCCGAGGCGACGCCCAGGCCGACGAGCACCAGTCCCACCACGCCGACGGCAGCGGTGATGACGCGTTTCAGCACACGGGATCCTCTCGGGACGAGAACCCCCAGGATAGGCAAACCAGCACGTCGGGCCGAACGCAGACCGGGCGCAGGTGACGAACCCGGCGCGTTCCAGGGCAATCGTCCCGCTGGGGAAGCCGGTCTGTCCGCGTATCCTGGCGGGCGGGCTCCCGCCCGTGACGCGCACCTCGACCGAGGTCGCGAGGCGGGGCTCGTCACGCCCCCGTGGAGCACCGCGGCCGCCTGGAGGAACACCGTGCCCGAAGCCCGACCTGTCTTTCCCGTCGTCAACTTCCGCGGCTACGAGCGGGAGGCGGTCGACGGCCGGATCGCGGAGCTCGAACGGTCGCTCGCGGACGCCCGCGCGCAGGTGGAGTCGGTCGACTCGCGGCTGATGCAGACGTCCGCCGAGCTCTCCGAGGCGCACCGTCAGCTGCGCGAGGCCGAGCGGCCCACGTACTCCGGGCTGGGCTCGCGGATCGAGCAGCTGCTCCGGTCCGCCGAGGAGCAGTCGTCGGACGTCGTGACGCAGGCCAACGCCCAGGCGGCCGACTCCCTCGCACGCGCCAAGCTCGCCTCCGGCCAGCTGCGCGCGCGGGCCGAGAACGAGGTCGCCGAGCTGCTCGCGACCGCGCGCCGCGAGGCCGAGGAGGTCCGGACGACCGCCGCGTCCGAGGCTGAGAGCACCCTGACCGCCGCGCAGCGCCGCGCGGAGGAGCTCGTCAGCTCGGCCGAGCGCGAGGCCGCGCGCATCCAGAGCGCCATCACCACCGAGGAGAACGAGCGCCGCACGTCGCTCGAGCGCGAGCTGGGCACGCTCCGCGCCTCCACCGAGCACGAGGCCACGCAGCTGCGCGTCGCCACCGAGCGCACCGCCTCCGAGCTGCGGTCGCGCACCGAGGCGGAGACGGCGGCGCAGCGCGAGTCGGCCGAGCGCTACGCGCAGGACCTGCGCCAGAGCGCCGACGCCGACACCACCGAGCTGCGGCAGCGCGTCGAGGCGGAGCTCGCCGCGGCGCGTGCGGAGGTCGACCGCTACGTCGCGGAGCAGCGCTCGACCACGGCCGCCGAGGTCGAGGCGCTGCGCGCCGACGCCGCCGCCGAGGCGACCGCGCTGCGCACCGCCGCCCAGGAGTACGCCGACGGCGTCCGGGCCGCGGCCGAGCGGGACGCCGCGGCGCTGCAGCAGCGGGTCGCGGCCGAGGTCGCCGCGCTGCGCACCGAGGCCGACCAGTACTCGGCGTTCGTCCGGGCGAGCGCCGACCGGGAGACCGGCGAGCAGCGCGCGCAGACCGTGGACGAGCTGACCGCGCAGCGCACCGAGGCCGAGCAGGCCGTCGCCGCGCTGCGCGCGGAGGCCGAGCAGTTCGCCGCGGCGCTCCGCGCGACCGCCGAGCGCGAGACGGGTGCGCTGCGCGAGCGGACCGCGCACGAGACGACGCAGCTGCGCGAGGTCACCGACCGCGAGACCGGCGAGCAGCGCAGCCTCGCGGCGCGCGAGACCGGCGAGCTGCGGTCCACCGCCGAGCGCGAGACGACCGAGCTGCGCGAGCGCACGCGCCTCGAGGTCGAGCGGCTGCTCACCGAGACGCGCCGGCAGGCCGCCGAGGTGCTCGGGAACGCGAAGGCGCAGGCCGACGAGCAGACGCGCGCGGCCGAGCAGCTGCTCGCGGACGCCGAGCTCTCGATCGCCTCGCGCCGCGAGGCCGCCGAGCGCGAGGACGCCGAGCGCCACGAGGCGGCGCGCGCCGAGACCGAGCGGCTCGTCCGCGACGCCGAGGCGCACGCCGCCGAGGCCGAGCAGCGCGTGGCGAACGCGCTCGCCCAGGCCGAGAAGGTCCGCGTCGACTCGGAGAACCACGCCCGCGAGCTGCTGGCGAACGCCCGCCGCAACGCCGACCGCGTGGTCGCCGAGGCGCGGGAGCACGCCGAGAAGCAGATCTCCGACGCGATGACCGAGTCCGAGCGCGAGCGCACGACGGCGACTCGCCAGGTCGAGGACCTCAACCGTCAGCGTGAGTCGATCACCGCGTACCTCGACGAGCTGCGCAACCTGCTCGGCGCCGAGCCCAACCGGGCGACGCTCGAGCGCGCGCAGCGGGCCGAGGCCGCGTTCGAGCAGGAGCAGGCGGCCCAGGCCGGGCAGTCGGCGAAGGCGACGCGGCCCGCGGCGCCCGCGAAGCCGGCCCGGACGTCGGCGCGCGGCGGGAAGGGGCGCCCTGCACCCGTCTCGGCGGCGGTGCCGGTCGTCGCGGAGGCAGCGGCGACGGAGACGCCGGCCGACGCCGAGCCCGCCGACCTCACCGAGCCCACGGCGCCCACGGCGGACGAGCAGGCGGCCGGCGAGCGCGCGGCCGACCAGGACGCCGGCGACACCTCGCCGGAGCGCCACGCGGACGCCCCGCAGGGCGACGCGGCCGAGGGCGACAGGAACGAGGCGGACCGGGCCGAGGACGCGCCCGCCGACGCCGCGCCCGCCACGCACTGACGGGCACCCGATGAGCGACGACGCCGCCCGCTGGCGCGAAGAGCGCCGAGCGGCCGCCGCCGCGCACGCCGACGCCCTGGCGCGACGGCAGCGCGCGGAGTCGGCGCAGGCGTCGGCGCTCATCGCCGCGTTCGTGGAGGAGGCGCGCGCGGCCGGCCCCCCACCGGTCGAGCTGCGCGCGCGGACCTACGACGGGCGGTCGCAGGTCCGGACCCGCGTGCGCGGCTGGTACCTGCGCCGGAACGAGACGGTCGGCATCGACACCGAGGGCCGGTTCTACGTGCTGAGCGCCCCCGGCGGGCTGCTCGCGCGGCTTCGACCCGCCGAGCTCGAGCCGTCGGACCCGCCGCTCGTGCTCGGGCTGGGCGGCAAGGACGGCGAGACGCTCGACCTCGCCGTCGCCCTCGACCGGCTGCGCGAACAGCGGCGCTGACCGGCTCGCGACCGGTCAGTCCATGCGCAGCACCACCGCGCCGCGCTTGCGACCGGTGTCCACGTAGCGGTGCGCCTCGACGACGTCGTCGAGGTCGTAGACCCGGTCCACCACCGGTCGGAGCGTGCCGGCCTCGGCCAGCTCGACGATCCGCGAGACCGTCGGGCCCGCAGGGCTCGGCGCGCCCTGGTAGGTGACGAGCCCGCGCAGCCGGCGCCCGTGCCACGCGGCGAGCAGCATGCCAGGCAGGTCGCTGACGACGAGCAGCAGCGCGCCGCCGCGGCGGAGCACGGGCGCGACCCGCGCGTACGGCGCGTTGCCGACGGCCTCCACCACCACGTCGTACTGCTCGTCCTCGCGCGCGAAGTCGGTGGTCGTGTGGTCGACCACCCGGTCGGCGCCGAGGCCCCGCACGAGCTCGGCGTTGCGGCCGCTCGTCACGCCCGTCACGTGCGCGCCGGCGGCGTGCGCGAGCTGGACCGCCATGGTGCCGACCGCGCCCGACGCGCCGTTGACGAGGACGCGGCTGCTCGCGTCGAGGTCGACACGGTCGAGGAACGCCAGCGCGGTGCTGGCCCCGAAGACGAGGCTCACGGCCTCCTCGGCGCTGAGCCCGCGCGGTGCGGGCGCGATGCCGGCGTCGACGTCGACGACGAGGTGCTGGATGTGGCAGCCCATCGCGAGCCCGCGCCAGACCAGCACCTCGTCACCGGTCGCGTACCGCGTGACGCCCGGGCCGACCGCCTCGACGACGCCCGCGGCCTCCGTGCCGAGGACGGTGTGCCGCGGCCGGCGCCAGCCGAGGAACTTCCCGGCGACCAGGCCGAGACCGCGAGGGACGTCGCGACTGCGCATGCGGTGGTCCGCGACCGTCACGGCCGTGGCGCGTACCCGGACCAGGACCTGGCCGGGCCCGGGCGACGGCCGCTCGAGCTCGACGACGTGGACGACCTCCGGAGGGCCGAAGCGGTCGACGACCGCGGCCCGGGTGGTCGTCGGGCGGTCCGCCCGGGTGGTCGTCGGGCGGTCCGCCCGGGTGGTCGTCAGCCGGTCCGCCCGGGTCGTCCCGGGTCGCTCCACGTCCGCGGCCGTCTGCTGGTCGGCTGGCCGCGTGGCGCGGTCTCCGTCATGGTTCGTCTGCATGCCCATCGCTCCCCCTTACGTTGTAAGTCTTACGTCGTAAGGTAGACCGCCGGTCGCTCCAGGTCCAGACCCGTCACGCGAGGTACCGTGACGACGACCGAGGAGGTGGGATGCCCGCACGGAAGTCCGCGACGAGAACCGCGACCCGCGCTCCGCTCACGCGCGACCGCGTGCTGCGCGCGGCGTGCGAGCTCGCGGACGAGGACGGGCTCGACGCGCTGACGATGCGGCGCCTCGCCGACGCGCTCGGCGTCGAGGCGATGTCGCTGTACCACCACGTTCCCAACAAGGACGCGATCCTCGACGGCCTCGTCGAGCTCGCGTTCGCGGAGTTCGCCGCGGAGGGCGCCCTGACGGCGACGCCCGCCACGACGCCCGAGACCTGGGAGCGGGACCTGCGCGCGCGGATCCTCGCCGCGCGTCGCGTGCTGCTGCGCCACCGGTGGGTGCCGCAGCTGGTCGAGACGCGCGCGGCGCTCGCGCCCGCGATGGTGCAGTACGTCGACGGCGTCGTCGGACTCATGCACGCGGGCGGGCTCTCCTACGACCTGATCCACCACGCGATGCACGCGCTCGGCTCGCGCGTGTACGGGTTCACGCAGGAGCTGGCACCCGACGACTCGAGCTCCGGTGCGGAGCTCGACCCCCGGCTCATGGCCCTGGTGCCGAACCTCGCGGCGATGCTCGCGGAGGTCGTGCACGACGACCCCGGCAGCACGCTCGGCTGGTGCGACGACCAGACGGAGTTCGAGTTCGGCCTCGACCTGCTGCTCGAGGGGCTCGAGCGCCGGCGCGCCGTGGAGGCGGGCGAGGGCTAGGCGCCCTGCTCCGCGCGCACGGCGAGCTCCTCGAGCGCGTCCGCCACGGTCTCCGGGTCCTCGACCGCCGAGAGGTGGCCCGCACGCGGCACCACCACGAGCAGCGCGGTCGCCGACGCGGCCACCATGTGCTCGGCCTGCGCGAGCGGCGTCAGCCCGTCCTCGTCCCCCACCACGACCGTGACGGGGACCGAGAGGTCCGCGACGACCCGCGTGCGGTCCGGCCGGGTCGCCATGGCGCGCTGCGACCACGCGACGCCGGCCGGCGGCTGCGCGCCGATCCAGGCCTCGACGCGGTCGGCGACCTCGGGCCGCGCCGCGAGCGTCGTCTCGCCCACGAGCGCCTTCACCATGGGTCGTACCGCGTCGACCGTCCCCGCCGACTCGACCTCCTGCGCGATCCGCAGCCGGTTAGCGGCCGCCTCCGGCGTGTCCGCGACCGACTTGGTGTCGACCAGCCCGAGGCCCGCCACCAGCTCGGGGTGCCGCTCGGCGAGCGCGAGCGCGACGTAGCCACCCATCGACAGCCCGACGACGACGGCGCGCTCGATCCAGGCGCCCGCGAGCGCGTCGGCGACCCGCAGCGCCGACGTGTCGAGGGACGGCGGCGGGAGCTGGTCGTCGTGGCCCGGCGTGCCCGGCAGGTCGATCGCGTGGATCGGCCGAGTCGCCGGCAGGGCGGCCGCGACGTCGTCCCACATGCGGTGGTCGAGCGGGAACGCGTGGAGCAGGACGACCGGCAGGCCGTCGCCACGGTGGTAGGTGTGCAGGCTCGTCATGCGCTCTCCTCCGACGCCGACGTGGCGGACGACCCGAGGTGGGCGACGGCCGCGTCCCCGGTGGTGCTCGGGCCGTCCCACGTGGTCGGCAGCGGCACGGGGAAGCCCGGGCGCACGTGCGCCACGATCTCGTCGAGCACCCGCCGGACCGACGACTCCCCCACCCACAGGTGCTTCGCACCCTCGACCGGGATCACTTCGGCCTGCGGGACGCGCGCGAACCGCTCGCGCGCCTCGTCCGGGCGCAGGTAGTCGTCGTGCTCGGGCACCAGGACGACGAGCGGCTTGCCGAACGCCGCCCACGCGTCGAGGTCGGCGTCGGTGGCGCGCTTGAGCGGCGGGCTCAGCAGGATCGCGCCCTCGATCGACGGGTCGCGTCCGTGCATCAAGGCGATCTCGGTGCCGAACGACCAGCCGACGAGCCAGCGCCGCGGCAGGTCGTGGAACTCGGCGAACTCGATGGCCGCGTGCACGTCGAACCGCTCCGACACGCCCGCGTCGAACTCCCCTTGGCTCGTGCCGCGCGGGCTCGACGTGCCACGCGTGTTGAACCGGAGCACCGCGAGGTCCGCGAGCGCGGGGAGCCGCCAGGCGGCCTTGCGGTAGATGTGCGAGTCCATGTACCCGCCGTGCGTCGGCAGCGGGTGCAGCGTGACGAGCGTCGCGGCCGGTGGGCGGCCCACGGGCCGCGCGAGCTCGCCCACGAGCGTCAGCCCGTCGGCGGTGTGCAGCTCGACGTCCTCGCGCGTCGCGGGCAGCACCGTGAGGGCGCGGATCGGGGTGGCGGTGGCTGGCGTGGTCATCACGTCGAGCGTAGGCGTCCGTCGGCGGCGGCGAGACGCGCGAGCCCCGTCGCGTGCTCGAGCAGGCCGGCGACCCCGTCGTCGGCGTTGGACGGCACGACGTGGTCGGCCGCCGCGAGCACCTCGGGGTGCGCGTTGCCGACGGCGAACGACGTCCCCGCCCACCCGAGCATCGGCAGGTCGTTGGGTGCGTCGCCGACCGCCCACACGTCGGCGGGGCTCAAGCCGCGCTCGGCGCACCACGTCGCGAGCGTCGCGGCCTTCGTCACGCCCGGGGCGGAGACCTCGCCGAGCGTCGCCTCGCCGGAGTCCGCGACGATCGCCCGGTCGCCGAGGATCCGCGCGAGCGCGCCGTGCAGCGGCTCGTCGAGCGTCGCCGTCGTGCGGACCAGCAGCTTGAGCGTGCTCGACGTCAGCACGTCCTCGATGCGGTCCGCGACCGGCGAGCCTGGCGGCACGGCGTGCCACGAGCGGTAGCCCGTCTCGATGGCGTAGCCCTCGCGGCGCTCGAGCGCGAAGTGCGCGTGCTCGCCCCACGCGGCGCGCACGTCGTGCACGAGCTGCCGCACGAGCGGGTCGGGCAGTCCGTGCTCCGCCAGGACCTCGAGCGTCGCGACGCGGACCAGCGCGGCGCCGTTGGCGCAGATCGCCAGCCCGTGGCCCGCGACGTGCGGCGCGAGCTCGGCCAGCCAGCGCGGCGGGCGCGCGGTGACGAAGACGACGGTGACGCCCGCGTCCTCCGCGGCGACCAGCGCGGCGGCGGTGCGCGCCGAGACCGCACCGTCGGGGTGCAGCAGCGTGCCGTCGAGGTCGGTCGCGACCAGGCGCGGCGCGCGGGTCGGCAGGCGGGGGGCGTGCGCAGGCGCAGGCGCAGTCGCGGGCGGCAGCGGGCTGGCGCCGGTGGTCGGGCTCGGGGTCGTCACGCGGCCACGCTAGCCGCGGCGCGTCGGGCCCCGGCGGCCCCGGGCGGCCCAGCAGGCGGAGTGCCAGTGCCGGCGGTCGTCGATCGCCTCGCCGAAGATCCCGTCGGAGCGCCACGCCACGACGTGCGCCGTGCCGGCCGGGACCAGCTGGTCGCAGCCCGGGCAGCGGTACTCCCGGTCGTTGCCGCGCACCTTCTGGACGACCCACTCGCCGTCGGGGGCCGTCTCGGCGCTCCGGCCGCCCGTCGCGCGCTCGAGGTCGAGCTCGACGTGCGCCGCGGCGTACGGGCGCTTCGACGAACGGCGACTGCTGGGCACGGGTCCATCCTCTCTCGCCCCGACGCGCGACGACCCGCCCCCGAGCAGGAGCGGGTCGTCGGTCGACCGGTCAGGCGGCCGTCGTCAGGCGATCGCGTCGGGCGCGGGGACCGCGCGCGTGCGGATGAGCTCGGCGAACCAGAGGCCCGAGTCCTTCACCGTGCGCTCGAGCGTGTCGTAGTCGACGCGCACGACGCCGAAGCGGCGGTCGAAGCCGTACGCCCACTCGAAGTTGTCGAGCAGCGACCAGACGAAGTAGCCGCGCACGTCGGCGCCGCGCTCGATCGCCTCGCCGACCGCGTCGACGTGGTCGTGGATGTACGCGAGCCGGTCGGCGTCGTGCACCCGGCCGTCCTCGCTGACCGTGTCGTAGAACGCCGCGCCGTTCTCCGTGATGGCGAGCGGCTGCGCCGGGTAGCGCTCGTTGAGCTCGAGGAGCAGGTCGACGAGACCCTGCGGCTCGATGTTCCACTCCATCGCCGTGTAGGGGCCGGGCTGCGCGACGAACTCGACGTCGTCGGCGCCCGTCCACGGCGTCTTCTCCGAGAGGCGGTGGCCGTCGGGCCCGGGCTCGCCGTGGCCGGTCAGCGGCGTGCCGCGGCGCACCTTGTTGGTGGCGTAGTAGTTCACGCCGAGCACCGTGAGCGGCACCTTGATGAGCTCGAGGTCGCCGTCCTCGACGAACGACCAGTCGGTGATCTTCGCGGTGTCGCCGAAGACCTCCTTCGGGTACTCCCCCTCGAGCATCGGGCGCAGGAACACCTCGTTGGCGATGGTGTCGATCTGGCGCTTGGCCTCGAGGTCCTCGGGGCTGTCCGTCGCGGCGCGGACGACGTGCAGGTTGAGCGTGACCGAGACCGGCGTCTCCTCGCCGAGCACCTCGCGGATCGCGCGCGCCGCGAGGCCGTGCGCGAGGTTGAGGTGGTGCACCGCGCGCAGCGCCTTGACGTCGTCGGTCACGCCCGGCGCGTGCACGCCCGAGCCGTAGCCGAGGAACGCCGAGCACCACGGCTCGTTGAGCGTCGTCCACAGCGAGACGCGGTCGCCGAGCACCTCGGCGAGCTTGCGCGCGTAGTCCGCGAACAGCAGCGCGGTCTCGCGGTTCGCCCAGCCGCCCTCGTCCTCGAGCGCCTGCGGGAGGTCCCAGTGGTAGAGCGTCGCGACGGGCTTGATGCCGGCGGCGATCAGGCGGTCGACGAGGTCCGAGTAGAAGTCGAGACCGGCCTGGTTGAACTCGCCCGAGCCGGTCGGCTGGACTCGCGGCCACGCGATCGAGAACCGGTAGGCCTGCAGGCCGAGGTCCTGCATGATCCGGACGTCCTCGCCGACGCGGTGGAAGTGGTCGACCGCGACGTCGCCCGTGTCGTCGTTCAGGATCTTGCCCGGCGTGTGCGAGAACGTGTCCCAGATGGACGGGAGGCGGCCGCCCTCGGCCACCGCGCCCTCGATCTGGTAGGAGGCCGTCGCCGAGCCCCAGAGGAAGTCGTCGCCGAACGTGCGCCCGGACGGTCGCGTGATGCTGGCCATGAAGGTCCTTCTCGAGATCGGGAAAGTCGAAACGATACGATACAGCGTCGGGTGGACGAGCCGCACGCCCGTCCACCCCGCCGTACCGGCCCCCGGCGACGCTACAGGTCGAGCGTCAGCTCGGCCTCCCCCGCTTCGGCCCGCGCCGACGGACCGCCGACGACCTCGACGCCCCAGCCGCCGCGCGCGCCCCGCGCCCGGGCGACGAGCCGTCGCCCGTCGCGCGTGACGACGAACTCCGCGGCCGCTCCCCCGTCCGGCGTAGGCACCGCCACGACGACCCGAGCGCCGTCGACGGGCTCGGCGACGCGGAGCGTGACGCCGTCGGCCCAGTCGTAGTCCGGGCGGTCCGTGCGCGCGCCCACCGCGAGCACCGAGCCGGGTCGCTGGTAGACGGGAACCGAGTCGAAACCGTGCACCTGGTGCACCCAGCGGGGGCCCGTCACCCGCGAGCCGTCGAGCAGCGACGTCCAGGTGCCCTCGGGCACGTAGACGTCGACGTCGCCGGCGGCCGAGAACACCGGCGCGACCAGCACGTCGGGCCCGAGCATGTACTGCGTGTCGACCGTCTGCGCGCCCGGGTCGGTGGGGAACTCGAGCACCATCGGTCGCATCACCGGCACGCCGGACTCGTGCGCCTCGGCGCCCGCGCGGGCCAGGTACGGCATGAGCGAGAGCTTGAGGTGCGTGAACCGGCGCGTGACGTCGACCGCCTCCTCGTCGAACGCCCACGGCACCCGGTAGCTGCTCGACCCGTGCAGCCGGCTGTGCGACGACAGCAGGCCGAAGGCGAGCCAGCGCTTGAACACCGCGGGGTCGGGCGTCCCCTCGAACCCGCCGATGTCGTGGCTCCAGTAGCCGAAGCCCGACGCCGCGAGCGAGAGCCCGCCGCGCAGCGACTCCGCCATCGAGACGAACGTCGACTCGCAGTCGCCGCCCCAGTGCACCGGGAACTGCTGGCCGCCCGCGGTGGCCGACCGTGCGAACAGCACGGCCTCGCCCTCGCCGCGCTCCTCGACCAGCAGGTCGAACACCGCCTTGTTGTAGAGGTGCGTGTAGTAGTTGTGCATCCGCTGCGGGTCGCTGCCGTCGTGCCAGACGACGTCGGTCGGGATGCGCTCGCCGAAGTCGGTCTTGAACGCGTCGACGCCCTGCCCGACGAGCTCGCGCAGGTGGCCGGTGAACCACCGGGTCGCGTCCGGGTTGGTGAAGTCGACGAGGCCCATGCCCGCCTGCCAGTCGTCCGTCTGCCACACCGAGCCGTCGGCGCGCCTGACGAGGAACCCCCGGTCACGGCCCTCGGCGAACAACCGCGAGCGCTGCGCGATGTACGGGTTGATCCAGACGCAGACCTTGAGGTCGCGCTCGTGCAGCTTCGCGAGCAGGCCCTCGGGGTCCGGGAACGTCGCCGGGTCCCAGACCAGGTCGGTCCAGTGGAACGCGCGCATCCAGAAGCAGTCGAAGTGGAACACCGACAGCGGGAGCCCGCGGTCGGCCATGCCGTCGACGAACGACAGCACGGTGTCCTCGTCGTACGACGTGGTGAACGACGTCGAGAGCCACAGGCCGTACGACCACGCCGGCACGCGCGCCGGCCGACCCGTCAGCGCCGTGAACCGGCGGAGCACGTCCTTGGGCGTCGGGCCCGCGATCACGTAGTACTGCAGCGCCTCGCCCTGGACCGAGAACTGTGCGCGCGAGACGACCTCGGTGCCGAGCTCGAACGAGACGCGCTCCGGGTGGTCGACGAAGACGCCGTAGCCGCGGTCCGACAGGTAGAACGGCACGTTCTTGTACGCCTGGTCGCTCGTGGTGCCGCCGTCGGCGTTCCACGTGTCGATGCTCTGGCCGTTCTTGACGAACGCGCCGAACCGCTCACCGAGGCCGAACAGGTGCTCGCGCACGCCCAGCGAGAGCTGCTCGTGCACGAACGGCCGGCCCTGCGCGTCGCGCACGACGCCGATGCTCCGCTCGGTCGAGCTCGTCAGCACGCGGCCGCCCGACTCGAAGTCGACCGACCACGCGCCCTGCGTCGCGACGCGGGCCGTGAGCCCGCCCGACCGGAACAGCGCGACCGGCTCGTCGTCGGTGGGCGGCACGACCTTGACGTCGGCGGCGTTCCGCTCGAGCTCGAAGTGCGGGCCGCGGTCGACGCCGCCCGCGTGGTGCTCGATCCGGACGCCGATCACGTCGTCCATCGGGCTCGTGAACGTCACGGTGACGACGGGTCGGTTGAGCGAGTCGCCGCGCGTGTGCTGCACGGTCGTGGCGGCGAACACCGCGAGGCGGTCCTCGCTCACGTCCACGTCCGTGACGTCACGCGGTCGGAGGATGTCGACGCCCGGCAGGTGGAGCCAGTAGCCGTCGGTGAACTTCATGTGTGTGCCTGTCCCCCGTTACTTGACGGACCCAGCGGTGACGCCGCGCGTCAGGGTCCGCTGGAAGATGAGGAAGAAGATCAGGGCCGGGAGGAGCGAGACGAGCGCGCCGGCGTTGGTGGTCGGCGCATCCATCATCCGGTCACCCTGGAGCGAGGCCAGCGCCACCGGGACCGTCTGCGTGTCGTTGGTCGTCAGCATGACCAGCGGGATGAAGAACTCGTTCCACGTCCAGATGAAGAAGAAGATCATCAGCACCACCATCGTCGGCCGGACGATCGGGAGCACGACGCGCCACAGGATGCGCCAGCGGCCGGCCCCGTCGAGCTGGGCCGCCTCGAGCAGCGCCGGCGGGAAGGTGCCGAGCACCGACGCCAGCAGGTAGGTGCCGAACGCCGACTGGATGACGGTGAAGATGATGATGACGGACCACTGCGAGTCCGACAGCCCCACCTTCTGCGCCATCGTGAACAGCGGGTAGATCAGCGCCTCCTGCGGCAGCATCGTCGCGAGCAGGAACAGGGTCACGACCCAGAGCCGGCCCCTGATCCGGCCGATGCCGATCGCGTAGGCGTTCAGCAGCGACAGCACCACCCCGGCGACCGAGACCACGGCCGAGATGAAGATCGAGTTGAGCAGCTTGACCGGGAAGTCGGTGCGGTCCCAGAAGTTCTTCAGGCCCTGCGTATAGACCTCCTGCGGCCACGACAGCGGCCCGTGCTGCGAGTAGTCGCTCGGCGACTTGAACGCGTTGAGCAGCATGATGACGAACGGCACGAGCATGACGAGCGCGACCACCGCCGCGCCGGCGAGGACGGCCCAGCGGGCCTTGCCGCGGCGGTGCCGCTCGTCCGGCCGGCTGGTGGGGCCGGGCGCGACCTCGGTGACGGCGGCCATCAGCGGACCCCTTCCTTGCGCTCGTACCGCGCCTGCGCCACGAGGATGATCCCGGCGACGACCACGATCACGAGCGTCAGCACGTTCGCGATGGCGGCGCCGTAGCCGACCTTCGACTTGTCGAAGAAGTTGAGGTACGAGTAGTAGCTCGGCACGAGCGTCGAGCTCTCCGGGCCGCCGCGCGTCAGCACGTAGATCGGGCCGAACACCTTGAGCGCCGCGACCGTGCAGGTGAGCACGACGACGAACGTCTCGGGCCGGATCTGCGGGATCGTGATGGCGCGGAACCGCCGCCACCAGCCGGCGCCGTCGAGCTCGGCCGCCTCGTACAGCTCCGGGTCGACCCGCTGCAGCGCCGACATGAACACGACGACCGGGTAGCCGATCTGCACCCAGACGAGCATGAGCATCACGCTCGCGAGCGCGGTCTTCGGCTCCCCCAGCCAGTTCGGCGGGTTCTCGACACCGAGCGAGCGCAGCAGCACGTTCACCGCGCCGGTCTGCGCGTTGAGGATCCAGTTCCACAGCACGCCGGCCACGACGACCGGCAGGATCTGCGGCAGGTAGTACGTGGCGCGCAGGAACGCGGCGGTGCGCGAGCCGAAGGTCTTGCCGAGGTAGTCGAACAGCACCGACGCGAGCAGCAGGCCGATCAGCGTCGGGATCACGACCATCGCGATGATCATGGCGATGGAGTTCCGGAACGACGTCCAGAACTGGGCGTCGTGCATCAGGTCGACGTAGTTCTGGAAGCCGACCCAGTGGTGCGGCGCCTCGCCGCCCTTCCACTTCTGGAAGCTGTAGACCACGTTCATGACGAACGGGATGCCGATCACGACGGCGAAGCCGATGGCGCCGGGCACGAGGTACGGCAGGTAGCCGAGCCGCGACGACCGGCGGCGCGGCCGGCGGGCGCTCGACGTGGTGGCGACAGCCGCGCCCGGGTGTGCGGCCGTGGCCGTCTCGATGCTCTCGATGCTCATGCGTCCAGTCCCTTCGAACCGACCCGAGGGGGCGCGTGGCGCGGCGACGACCCCGCGCCACGCGCCCGCACGGGTCACTCGCCGAGCAGGTCCTTCTTGCCCGACTCGTACGCGCTCTTCAGGCCGTCGAGCACCTGGTCGGGCGACTTCGACTGGTTGACGAGCGACTGGAGCTGGCTCACGAGCACGTCGTAGAAGCCCGCGACCGGCCAGTCGGGGTAATAGGCCAGGCCGTCCTGCTGGAGGATGTCCGCGAAGCCCTGCGTGAGCTCCTTGGTCTTCGGGTCCGTGATCGTCGACGTGTCACCCGCGACGGGCAGCCCGCCGGCCTGGCCGAGCACGTTCTGCACGTCGGGGCGCAGCGTGATGTCGATGAAGTCCTCGGCGAGGCTCTTGCTGTTCGCGTGGCTCGGGACGACCCAGAGGTTGCCCGACGAGCCCGGGTGCAGCGCGTTGCCGGGGAAGAGCTCCTGGCCCCAGTCGAACGTGATCTCGCTCTTCAGACGGCCGAACCACCACGAGCCCGAGACCATGATCGGCGCCTTGCCGGAGATGAAGGAGACGCCCATGTCCTCGGCCTTGAGGCCGGCGGCGTCCTTGCCGACGTAGCCCTTCTTGATCCACTCGTCGAGCTTGTCCGTCGCCTGCGTCATGGCGTCGCCGTGCCAGTCGACGTCGTTCTTGAAGAGCTGGTAGTCGTCGACGAGCTTGCGGTCGCCGTAGTGCAGCACGAGCTCGTACCAGAGCTGGCCGAGGGGGTACTCGGCGCCGGCGGTCGCGAGCGGCGTGATGCCCTTCGCCTTGAACGCGGCGAGCGCCTGCTCGAGCTGGTCGAACGTGGTGGGGACCGCGACGCCGTCCTTCGCGAACAGGTCCTTGTTCAGGTAGACGCCCACGTACTCGCCGTAGTTCGGCACGCCGTACCAGCTGCCCGAGCCCATCAGGCCGTCCTCGTCGTACCGGCCGGTGGTCGCGAGCGAGCCGGGGAGCTTGTCGTCCCACTTCTTGTCCGTGACGACCTTGTCGAGGTTCGTCAGGAGGCCCTGCGAGGCGAGCTGGCCCGCCGTCGCGTTGCCCTTGTTGTACTCCATGACGTCCGGCACGTCCTTGCCGGTGAGCACGATCTTGGCGTTCTTCTGGATCTGCTCGAACGTCTGGTGCTCGACCTTGACGGTGACGTCCGGGTGCTCGGTCTTGAAGATGTCGATGGCCTTGTTCCAGGCCTGACCCATCGCCGACTCGTCGGTCTCGTAGTGCCAGATCGTGAGCGTCTTGGTGTCGCTGTCGCCGCCCGAGCCGCTCCCGCCGCCGCTGCCGCAGGCGGTCAGGGCGAGCGGGGCCATCAGCGCCGCGGCGGCAGCGACCGCCCAGCGTCGGGTGCTTGTCCTCATCCGTGGTCTCCTCGTCGAGTGGATGGTCGAGCGCGATTGTCGCGGTCGATCGTCGAAGCGCTTCGATACGCTAGACCCGATGTCGCGCCGTGTCCAGACCGGGGATTCGCCCGCTTTACGCTCGGCTGCGGGGTGGCTATGGTCGAAGCGCTTCGCTGCAGGCCGGCGCCGATCTCGGCCGGACGCAGGACGGCCGGACGGCGCCGCGCGCCGGCCGCTAGGGTGAGCACCGCTCGACGAGGAGGGACGATGACGACGATCGACGACGTCGCACGCGCCGCAGGCGTGTCCGTGTCGACCGTGTCCTACGCCCTCTCGGGCAAGCGGCCGATCTCGGCGGCGACACGGGCGCGGATCGAACGCGCGGTGCGCGAGCTCGGCTACCGGCCGCACGCGGGCGCGCGGGCGCTCGCGTCGTCACGCACCAACGTGCTGGCCCTGATGGCGCCGCTCCGCGTCGACGTGAACGTCGGCGTCATCATGCAGTTCGTCACCGGCGTGGTCACCCGCGCCCGCGAGTTCCAGCACGACGTGCTGCTGCTGACGCAGGACGACCTGGCGGGCGTCGACCGCGTCGCCGCCGGCTCCATGGTCGACGCGCTGATCATGATGGACGTCGAGGCCGAGGACCCGCGCCTGCCCGTGCTGCGCGCGCAGCGGCAGCCGTCGGTGCTCATCGGACTGCCGCGCGACCCCGGCGGGCTCTCGTGCGTCGACCTCGACTTCGAGGCGGCGGCCCGCTCCGCGGTGGACCACCTCAGCCAGCTGGGACACCGGAGCATCGCGCTCGTCGGCTCGCCGCAGGCCGTGCTCGACCGGCACACCACCTACGCGCAGCGCATGGTGCGGGGCTTCGAGAGCGAGGCCCGCCGCGTCGGCGCGCAGGCCGTGTTCGAACCCTGCGAGTCCTCGCACGCCGGCGCGGTCGACGCCGTCGACCGCGTGCTCGACCGGCTGCCCGAGGTCACCGCGCTCGTCGTCCACAACGAGGTCGCGCTGCCCGCCGTCCTCGCGACGCTGCGCGAGCGCGGCCTGGACATACCGCGCGACATCTCCCTGGTCGCGGTGTGCCCGCAGGACGTCGCGACCGGTCAGCCGCAGCCGCTCACCGCGGTCGACATCCCTGCGCTGACCATCGGCGGCGTGGCCGTCGACATGGCGATGGCACGCCTCGAGCGCGACGAGCCGGCCGAGACCCGGCTGCTCGCGCCGGTCCTCACGCCGCGAGCCACCTCCGCGCCCGCTCGCGCCTGACGGGCTGTCGCGCCGACGCGGGGCCCAGTCCCGCTCGGCGCGGCGCCAGGCGGTCGCTCAGGCGACGCGCGCTCCCCCGCGGTAGACCGCCACCGGCCGGAGGTCGCCGTCCGTGACGAGCACGTCGGCCCGACGCCCCGCGACGAGCGCGCCGACGTCGTGGCGCCCGAGCACGGCGGCCGGCGTCGTCGACGCCGCGCGTACCGCGTCGGCCAGCGGGATCCCGGCGGCGACGACCTGGCGGACCACGTCGACCAGGTGCGCCACTCCCCCGGCGATCGCACCGTCGGGCCCCGACAGCCGTGCGACTCCGCCCGCGACGGTCACGGCCTTCGGCCCGAGCTGGTACTCGCCGTCGGGCATCCCCGCCGCCGCCATGGCGTCCGTGACCAGCGCGATCGCGTCCGCGCCCACCAGGTCGAACACCGAGCGCACGGTTCCGTCGGCCAGGTGGGTGCCGTCGGCCACGAGCTCGACGACCAGCTCGCCGCGCGCCGCGGCCGCCAGGCACGCCGCGATCGGGCCCGGGTCGCGGTGGTGCAGCGGGCGCATGCCGTTGAAGAGGTGCGTCGCCGTCAGGCGGCCCGACCGGGCGCCGCCGTCCGTGGCGAGCAGGTCGAAGCCGCGCGCGACGGCCGCGTCGACCTGCTCGGCGCTCGCGTCCGTGTGGCCGATCGACGGCACGGCGCCGGCGGAGACGAGCGCAGCGAGGACGTCGTCCGCGCCGGGTGCCTCCGCCACGACGCCCGGGACCTCGGGTGCGACCGTCATCGTGACGAGGTGCCCGCGCGCAGCCGCCGCGACGTCGCGGACGAGCGCAGGGTCACCGGCGAGCATGTCGTCCGGGTTCTGCGCGCCGCAGCGGGCGTGCGACAGGAACGGGCCCTCGAGGTGGATCCCGGCGAGCTCGCCGGCGCCCGCGAGCCCGGCGAGCAACGCCGTGCGCGCGAGCAGCTCGTCGCGCGGTGCGGTGACGAGCGACGCCACGAGGCTCGTCGTGCCGTGCCGCCGATGCTCCGCGATCGCCGTCGCCGCCTCGGTCGCGGTCGTCGCGTCGGGGAAGCTGCCGCCACCGCCGCCGTGGTTGTGCAGGTCGACGAGGCCGGGCAGCACGAGACCCGCGGCCGACCCGCTCGCGCGCACGGCCTCCGCCCAGCGCGCGGGAACGTCGCGCGCGGGGCCGACCCACGCGATCAGTCCGCCGTCGACGACGACCACGCCGTCGTCCACGACACCGGTCGGCGTCACGACCCTCCCGCGGACGGCGAACGGGGACGCGGGCTGGCCGGGCGAGTCGCTCACGGCGTCATCCTTCCGCATCGGCTGGGCCCGGCCTGCGGACGTCCGTCCCCTGACGGGATGGCCGGCCGACGCGTCACACGTAGTCGTGCCGGCGGAGCCACCGCATGGCGACCGCACCCCAGATCGGAGGCAGGTAGAACGTCACCAGCCGGTACACGATCGCGGTCGACACCGCGATCGCGCTCGGGACGCCGACGGCCTGCAGCCCCAGGGTGAAGCCGGCCTCTGCGACGCCCATCCCGCCCGGGACGGGCATGAGCCCCGAGAACAGGCTCACGGCCGTGTTGATGAGCACGAGCTGCGAGAAGTGCGCCTCCCCGCCGAGGGCGTTCAGACAGATGCCGAGGACACCGGCCTGGACCAGCTGCGCGCCGAGGTTGCCCCCGAGCATCGCGCCGAGCTTCGCGGGCCTGCGGAGCACGGCCAGCGCGGACCGCGCATCCCGGCCCTGGGCGACGACCGCGGCGCGCAGCTCCGGGATCCGCCGGGTGAGGCGACGGCGGATCCGGGGCACCAGGAGGCAGACCACGAGGGTCGCGACGAGCACGACGACGAGGACGAGCAGGAGCGACGTGCTCGAGTCGCCGGAGCTCGTCTCCTCGGAGCCGCCGGTCAGGCGGGACGTGAACCCGGGTAGCCCGCTCAGGGCGATCACGAGGATGAGCGACACCTGCACGACGAACCCGCTCACGCTGTCGATCACGCCGAACGTGATGGCCGTCGCCGCCGGGATCCCGAACTTCTGGAAGAACCGCACCTCGAGGGCCAGGCGGGCTGCGGACGCCGGGATCACGAGCGCGATGAACTGGATCGCGAACTGGAGCACGAGGACAGGGACGTAGCGCAGGCGCGCGGTCGTCGACCCGAGCGTCGATGCGGCGGAGAACGCCTGGATGACCGGGGAGAGCAGGAGAGCCACGAGGAGCCACTGCCACTGCGCCGCCCGGAGCGCGTCCGCGACGCTCGCGAGATCGGCGCCGGCCAGCGTGGTGACGACGACGTAGGCGATCAGGGCCCCGACGGCGAGGACACCGATCGACCGAGGGGTGACCCGCCGGAGCCGTTCCAGCTCCGGCGCCTCCACCCCGGCGGCGGCCACGGCGGTCTGCCGCAGCTCGTCGAGCGACCAGCTCTGCCCGCGCAGGTCGGCGCGCGTCCGGCGCCCGAGGGCGGCCGGCTGCAGGTAGGGCAGCACCTCCGCGAGCCCGTCCGGGCCGAGCGCGGCGACCGCCGCTCGGACGGACCGCTCCGGCCCGACCGCGAGCGCGGTCGTGACCAGGAGACGGCCACGGTCCATGGACCGGTCGCCGAGGCTCGCGGCCGACTCGGCGGCATCGAAGTCCATCAGCGCCGCCACCCCGTCGGTCCGCAGCACGAGGAGGTCGTCGTCGATCGCTCCGTGCGCGATCCCTGCGTCGCCGAGCGCGACCACGGCGCGCCAGAGCGCGGCGAGCATGCCGTCGTCGACGGCCTGGGGGCTCGCGCGCAGCTCGTCGAGGGACGCCGCCGGCGCGTGCGTGACCAGGAGCGCGTCGCCCTGCTCCGCGACGCCCACCGCGACGACGTCGAGGGTCGGTACACCGGCGTGCGCCGCGAGCAGCGTCAGGGCGGCCTCGTGCTCGACACGGGACCGGCGGCTGCCCCGGAAGCGCGCCCGCTCGCCGCGGACGGTGAGCGCCGCCCACAACGACCCGACCACCTGGCTGTCCCAGGCGTCGCGGCCGTACACCTTGACGAGGAGGTCGGTGCCGTCGACCGCGCGGGCGGCGAACAGCGTCTCGCCCGCCTCGCGGGCCGGCAGCGCGCGGACCTCCAGGGTCGGGACGCCCAGCTCGCGGAGCGCCTGCTCCACCTGCGCCACCGTGAGCCGCCCGGCGGGAGAGCCCAGCACGAGGTGGGTCACCGCCGCGGCCGCGATCCCCGTGGCGATCGCCCCGAGCGCGCCCAGGAAGTTCGTCGCCCCGAGTCCGATCGCCGCGACGGCACCGAGCCCGACGACGAAGCGTCCCGCGTACCTCCAGGGGCGAGCCAGGTGAGGCGAGACGGTGACGAGCATCGCCGTGAGCACGGCGACCCGGGTCGCGACGTAGACGACCGGCGGCCCGGAGGACACGAGTGCTGCCACGCTCGACGCGGCGTCGGTGCCGGCGAGGGCCCCCGCGCCCGTCGCACCAGCGAACGCCAGGACGGCGGCCACGGCCTGGTCGACGAGCAGGCGACGACGGCCCCGGCTGAGCGCGGCGAGCAGGACGACCACGACCGCGCACACGGCCAGCAACGCGTACGCGGCGTTCCACAGCCACCCGAACACGGGCTCGAGCCACGCGAGGAGCGTCGCGACGGCTGTGTCCACCCCCGTCGGACCGGGCGCCGCGAGGCCCAGCACGGCGAGGACGATGAGGGACGCGGCGAGGAGGAGGACATCGGTCGGACGGCGCGAACGCGGGGCGTCGGGGGCGGACGACCAGACGCGGACGAGCCTGCCCGCGCCGAGCGCGTTGGCCATGGAGCCTCCCGCCACCCCGACCGCCCCGGTCCGGCCTGGCCCGGACCGCTCGGTCCGCACGCTACTGGGACGGCGCGGCTCGGGCGGGGTTCGGGCCGTGTCGTGGTGCGGCGCGCCGCGCATCACCGTGGTCCCCGAGCGCGTCGAACGAGGCCGGGCGCCCACTCCCGCACGTCAGGCCCCCGAGTGACGGAGTGCCGGGTCGACCGCTGCTCCGGTGCCCCACGCCTCGAGCTGACGCTGCACCGCCTCGCGGGCGCGGCGCAGCTGCTCTGCCACCAGGCGGCGTTCCGCCCACGCCGCCTCCCGCGCGCGCAGCGCGGCCTCGACGCGCGCGAGCTCGGCGTCGTCGACGGCGAGCCCGTAGGCGGTCGCGACCATGCGCGCGAGGTCGGCGCGGTAGTCGTGCGCGTGCGCGACGAACACGCCCGGGACCGAGCTCGACGCGTTGACGACGTCGACGAGGGTGAGGACGAACGAGACCAGCGGGTACCACCGCGCGAGCATCGAGACGCCCGGCGGACGCGCCTCGACGGGGCCGAGCCACTCAGGCTGCTGGACCGCGAGCGCCGGCTCGAACCTCGTGATCGGGTCCTCGTGGTGCGAGAGCAGGAAGTAGCGGTGCGCCGCACGACGAGCCTCGTCGTGCTCCACCCACTCGGACCACGACGCGACCTCCACGGCCTCACCCTCGGGATCGACCCGTCCCGGCTCGAGACGCCAGCTCTTGGCCCACGCGCTGCCGGCCGGCGTCCCGAGGAACAGTGCCCGGTCCATGCCGACCCGGTGCAGGCCGGCGACGCCCTCGTGCAGGAACGCGTCCTGCAGCGTGTGCGCGCCGAGCGACTCGCCGAAGCCGACGAGGCGCGGCCGGGCCGCCTCGGGGATGCTGCGCAGCCGCCACGTCAGGGCGTGGAACAGCGCGCGATTCTGCTCGCGCCCCATCGCGACGCGGTCGAGGGACAGGAACGACGGACGCAGCGAGTACTGCAGCGCGACCGTCGCGCAGTCGCCTCGGGTCAGGTACTCGAGCGTCTCGACGGCCACGTAGTTGACGTAGCCGCTGCCGGTCGGCGAGGCGACGCAGATGACGCTGCGGTCGAACGCCCCCAGCCGCTCGAGCTCGCGCATCACGAGGTCGACACGGGCGTCGACGGTCGAGGCGCTCGCGAGCCCGACGAACGCCCGGACCGGCTCGCGGACGTCGTCCGGCGCCACGTGGGTGACGTCCGCGATCTCGGCGCGGGTGAGCGCCATGTTCACGAACCGCACGCCCTCACGCGAGAGCGACGACCACGGCACCGACGACGCCGGCCCGCCGCTCACCGTCGGGCCGTCGGGAGCGTGGGTGTACGCGGCGTCGATCGCCGCGCCGCCGGCCTCCGCGGTCCGCAGCGCGTACTCGAGCGCAGCCCACCCACCGGCCACGATCGCGCCGAGCGCGACGCCGTGCCCGACGGCCCCCGCCAGGGGTCCGGCGCCCGGCGCGACGCGCCGGACGCCGAGCCTCACCGCATGCGCCGCGAGGCCCTCGAGGAGCGCGAACGACTGCAGGCCGACGGTCACCGCCCCGCCGAGGAGCAGCGACCGGGCGAGCGGTGGGAGCGCACCGTCCGCGGCCGGCGCCGGTGGTGCGGCCTCGCCGCCGAGCGGGTCGGACGGCGGCGTCAGCCGCGCCCGCTCCCCCGGGTCGTCCGCGCGGTACCGGCGGATCTGCGCGGCCGCGAGCGCCGTGCCGGCCACGATCGCCGCGCTCCCCGAGGCGGGTCGCAGCCAGCGGTGCCGCTCGCCGAGCGCGGCGTCGGCCGATGCGAGACCCGCCACCGCGACGCCGGACAGCCCGACGCGGAACGTCCGGCGGCCGACGGTCCGCGCCAGCGCCCGTCGGACAGGCTCACCGCGACGGGGTGACGCGACCCGCTCGATCACCGCGCCCGCGCACGCCACGGCGAGGCCGACCCCGGCCTGCGCCGCGAGTCGCCGGGCGGTGGCTGCCTGGGTGTCCCCGCCGCCTGCCACCCGACGCGCGATCGCCGCCGCGATCGACTGCGACGTGACGACGAGGCCGTACTCGCTCGCCGCGACGACGCCGGTGGCGACAGCCTGCTCGGCGCCGTCGCGCGGCAGGAGGCCCGGCATGAAGGTCATCCCTGTGGACAGCACCGAGACGAGCGCGGCGGTCCGCTCCGCAGGGTCGCTCCCGGCGATCGCTGTGCCGACCCTGCGCGCGACGGTCGAGAGGTCCATGCCGGAATCCTCCCGTCGCGTCCACCACGGCGGAAGCCCGCGGGGCGGGCCTTACCCGGGGCGGGCGAGAGACGCGGCCGGGCAGGTCCCGGGCGCCGCGAGTCAACGAGCGAGCGACCCCGCGACCGCGCCGGCGACGAGGCTGACGACCCCACCGCCGGCCGGCGCGCCCTCGATCAGGTCACGCCCGGCGCCGTCGGAGGGCTGCAGCGCCCAGCCCGCGACGGTGACGAGCACCGTCACGACCCACGCCAGGACCCTGTACCGCTCGTACCCCCGGAGCTGGTTCCCGTGCACGTCCCGCTGGGCGCCGACCAGCACGAGCACCAGGTCGACGAGCCACCAGATGCCGAGGCCGCCGAACGTCACGAGCTTGAGCACCGCCGAGAACGTCTTGCCCAGGTAGAAGCGGTCGATGCCGAAACCACCGAGCAGCCAGGCGAGGAGCCACGTGACGACGAACGACTTCTCGGACTCACGGATGCGTCCCGGGTAGTGCGGGATCGCGGCCGACGCAGGCTGGCGCGACGGCGGGGCCGGGTAGCCGCGAGACGGTCCGGCGTCGGCGAGCGGCGCGTCCGGCGGGTTGGCCCGGCCCCAGTCCGGGGATCCGTCCCCTGTGCCCGACATCGCGCTCCCCTCGGCAGGCGCGGGCCACCGCCCGCTGCTCGCGCGACGCTCGCGGGGCCACGGCCGTGCGCGGGGGCCGATCGGGCGGGCTCACCCGAACGGTCCACGTCTCCGGCGGCGGTTGCCCCGGGCGTCAGCGTCGCGTGTCAGGGCAGGTCGCGCGACGGGCCGGGCGGCGCAAGTCCCAGCTGCCGGTCGACGTCGAGGTCCTCGACGAGCTCGTCCGGCACGTGACGTGGGACGCGCGGCAGCCGCGGGCTGCGCATGCGGCCGAGCGTCCACCAGCAGCCGACGCCGGCGCCGACCGCGCCCTCGACGAACCCGAGCACGACCAGCTGCTCGAACCCGGTCGCGGCCTGGAACACGAGACCCGTCACACCCGCACCGGCGACGCCGCCGAGCAGCGCGAACGCACCGACGTGCGCCATGGCGCCGCGACCCCGCAGCAGGCGCGCCACCACCAGCCCGGCGGGCACGCCGACGACCGCCGCCACGATCGCGAACACCGGCACGGCGAACGTCAGCACGGCCAGCCACACGAACTGGCCGACGAGCGCCATCGGCACCGCGAACACCCCGTTGGCTGCGGCGAGCACCGCAACGGACCGCCACGCGACGCCGACCAGGTCGCGCGGCGCCATCCGCACCGCGCGGCCCGCGCGCCGCCGGTGCGGGGCCCCCGACCGGGGCGCCGCGCTCGTCATGCGCCCGACGCTAGAACAGCCGCGCGTCGACGTCGTCCACGCCGCGCATCGCGTCGTAGTCGAGCACGAGGCAGGCGATGCCCCGGTCGGTGGCGAGCACGCGCGCCTGCGGCTTGATCTCCTGCGCGGCGAACACGCCGCGCACCGGTGCGAGGAGCGGGTCGCGGCCCAGCAGCTCGAGGTAGCGCGTCAGCTGCTCGACCCCGTCGATGTCGCCGCGCCGCTTGATCTCGATCGCGACGGTGCCGCCCGCGGCGTCACGGGCCAGGATGTCGACCGGTCCGATGGCCGTCGGGTACTCGCGGCGGATCAGCGTGTGGCCCGCGCCGAGCAGCCCGATCTGCGCGGCGAGGAGCTCCTGGAGGTGCGCCTCGACGCCGTCCTTGACCAGGCCGGGGTCGACACCGAGCTCGTGCGCGGAGTCGTGCAGGACCTCGTAGAGGTCGATCTCGAGCCGGTCGTCCGACTTCTGGTGCTGCACCGTCCAGCGCGCGGTGACGCCCGCGGCGGCCGACTCGTCGTCGACCTCCGTGAGCGCGAGCGTGCACGGCGGGCTCATCCAGTTGAGCGGCTTGTACGAGCCGCCGTCCGAGTGCAGCAGCACGCTGCCGTCGGCCTTGACGACGAGCAGCCGCGTCGCGCGCGGCAGGCTCGCGTTGAGCCGGCCGCTGTAGCGCGCGGCGCAGGACGCGACGACCAGTCGCATGTCACCTTCCCCCGGGTGGGTGCCGCGGCGTCAGACGACGCGGCTGACGCGCGACGGCGTCGCCTCGATCCAGGACGTCAGCCCGGCGTACGCCTCGGGCGACATGAGCAGCCAGATGCGCTGACCGCCGGCCTCGCACGTCACGCGCAGCACGCGCGTGCCGGGCAGCTGCAGGTCGTGCAGCTCACGTGCGACGATCGCGAACCCGGCCCGGTCCCAGCGGTGGCCCGGCCGTGGCGCGAGCGACCAGCGTCGCCACCAGTACAGGCGTTCCGAGCCGTACTGCGCGACGCCCGCGTACCAGGGACCGCCCTCGGTGCGGCCGGACGCGCAACGGAACGAGCCGACGCGGTGCCCCAGCGTGTGGGTCCGCGACAGCCACAGGCCGCCGCCGGCGAGGAGCGCGAGCACGAGCGCTCCGACCAGTGCGACGACGAGCCCGGTCACGTAGCGGCGGACCTCAGCGGGCCGTGGCGTCGGTCGTCGGACCCGCCGTGACCTCGTCGACCACGATCGTCATGACGTTCGAGTCGAACGACAGGAACCCGCCCTCGACCGTGAACCGGGCCGGCTCTCCGGACTCGGGCGCGTAGACCCGGATCTCACCGGGCTTGAGCACCGTGAGCACAGGCGTGTGCCCGGCGAGGATGCCGATCTCGCCGTCGCCGGCGGGGGCGATCACCTGGCGGGCGACGCCCGACCAGACCTTGCCGTCCGTCGCGACCAGGTCGACCTCGATCGTTGCCACGGACCCTCCTTTCCCACGTGTGCGTCGCGGGGCGCCCGGTCAGCCGGACGCCCCGCGCGGCGAGGTCGTCAGACCCCGTACTCCTTCTGGATGCGGGCCCAGTTCTTCTCGAGGTCCTCGAGCCCGCCGATGTTGAAGAACGCCTGCTCGGCGATGTGGTCGAACTCGCCGTCGGCGATGCGCTTGAACGCCTCGACCGTCTCGGAGACCGGCACCGTCGAACCCGCCACGCCCGTGAACTTCTCGGCCATGTAGGTGTTCTGCGAGAGGAACTGCTGGATGCGGCGCGCCCGCGCGACGACGGTCTTGTCCTCCTCGGACAGCTCGTCGACGCCGAGGATCGCGATGATGTCCTGCAGCTCCTTGTTGCGCTGGAGGATCTGCTTGACGCGCGTCGCGACGTCGTAGTGCTCCTGGCCCACGTAGCGGGGGTCGAGGATGCGGGACGTCGACGACAGCGGGTCGACCGCCGGGTACAGACCGCGCGACGCGATCTCGCGCGACAGCTCCGTCGTCGCGTCGAGGTGCGCGAACGTCGTGGCCGGCGCCGGGTCGGTGTAGTCGTCTGCCGGCACGTAGATCGCCTGCAGCGAGGTGATCGAGTGGCCGCGCGTCGAGGTGATGCGCTCCTGCAGGAGGCCCATCTCGTCGGCGAGGTTCGGCTGGTAGCCGACCGCGGACGGCATGCGGCCGAGCAGCGTCGACACCTCGGAACCGGCCTGCGTGAACCGGAAGATGTTGTCGATGAAGAGCAGCACGTCCTGCTTCTGCACGTCGCGGAAGTACTCCGCCATGGTCAGCGCGGACAGGGCGACGCGCAGACGCGTGCCCGGCGGCTCGTCCATCTGGCCGAAGACGAGGGCCGTCTTGTCGAAGACGCCCGCCTCCTCCATCTCGACGATGAGGTCGTTGCCCTCACGCGTGCGCTCGCCGACGCCGGCGAACACCGAGACACCGCCGTGGTCCTGCGCGACGCGCTGGATCATCTCCTGGATGAGGACCGTCTTGCCGACGCCCGCACCACCGAAGAGACCGATCTTGCCGCCCTGGACGTACGGGGTCAGCAGGTCGATGACCTTGATGCCCGTCTCGAACATCTGCGTCTTCGACTCGAGCTGGTCGAAGGCCGGGGGCTTGCGGTGGATGGGCCAGCGCTCGGTGACCTCGAGCGTCTCGCCCTCGGCGAGGTTCAGCACGTCACCGGTCACGTTGAACACGTGGCCCTTGGTCACGTCGCCGACGGGCACCGAGATCGGCTTGCCCGTGTCGGTGACGACCGCGCCGCGCACCAGGCCGTCGGTGGGCTTGAGCGCGACGGCGCGCACGAGCGAGTCACCGAGGTGCTGCGCGACCTCGAGGGTCATCGTGAACTTGCTCTCGCCCTCGCCCTGCGTCGACAGGTCGATGTCGACCGTCAGCGCGTTGTAGAGCTCGGGGATCTGGTCCGCCGGGAACTCGATGTCCACGATCGGACCGATGACGCGGGCGACACGACCCACGCCGGGCGTCCCGGCGTCGGCGGCCGTCTCGTCGACGGTGGTGGCGGTCATTGGCTGGCCTCGCTTCTTGTGTGCGTGGGCGTGGTCTGTACGGGGGCTCAGGGCTCAGCTGGCCGAGGCGAGCGCGTCCGCGCCCGAGACGATCTCGCTGATCTCCTGGGTGATCTCGCCCTGGCGGGCCTGGTTGGCCAGCCGGGTGTAGGTGCGGATGAGGTCCTCCGCGTTGTCGGTCGCGGTGTGCATGGCCCGCTGACGCGCGGCGAGCTCGGAGGCCGCCGCCTGCAGGAGGCTCGCGTAGATGCGGCTGCGCACGTACCGCGGCAGCAGCGCGTCGAGCACGACGGCCGGGTCCGGCTCGAACTCGTACAGCGGCAGCTGCTCGCGGTCGTCGGCGGGCTCGACGCCCTCGACGACCTCGAGCGGCAGCAGCCGGATGACGCGCGGACGCTGCGTCACCATGTTCACGAACTGCGTGAACACGATGTGCACCTCGGCGACGCCGCCCTGGTCGGCCGGCGCGCGGAACGCGTCGAGCAGGACCTCGGAGATCTCGCCGGCGATGTCGGTCGACGGCGCGTCCGAGTGGCCCGTCCACGAACCCTCGACGTCGCGCCCGCGGAACGTGTAGTACGTCACCGCACGGCGTCCCGAGACGTAGAGCACGACCTGCTTGCCCTCGTGCTCGAGCCGCTCGATGAGCCGCTCCGTCTCGCGGATGACCGACGCCGAGTAGGCGCCCGCCATGCCGCGGTCCGACGCGATGAGCAGCACCGCGACGCGGTTCGTGTCGTCACGCTCGACGAGGAACGGGTGCGACGTGTTCGAGTGCGTCGCCACCGCCGAGACGGCCCGCGTGATCGCCCGCGAGTACGGCGCAGCCATGCTCACGCGGTCGCGAGCGCGCCCGATGCGCGAAGCCGCGATGAGCTCCTGCGCACGGAACATCTTCTTCAGCGACTGCGTGGACTTGATGCGCTGGCGGTAGATCCGCTGGGAACCTGCCATCGTCAGGCCCTCTTCTGCTTGACGATCTGCTCCTGCTCGACCTCGACGTGCTCGGCGTCGTCCGCGCCACCGACGAGCGGCGTGCCGTCGCCCTTGAGGAACCCGTGGCGGAACGTGTCGACGGCCTCCGCGAGCGTCTGCTCGGTCGACTCGTCGAGCTTGCCCGTGTCGGCGATGACCGTCAGCACGTCCGTGTTCCGGCGCAGGTGGTCGATCAGCTCGGACTCGAACCGCTTGACGTCCTCGACCGGCACGTCGTCCAGGTGACCCTTGGTGCCGGCCCAGATCGACGCCACCTGGTCCTCGACCGGGTACGGCGTGTACTGCGGCTGCTTCAGCAGCTCGGTCAGGCGCGAGCCACGGGCCAGCTGGGCGCGGCTCGTCGCGTCGAGGTCGGACGCGAACATCGCGAACGCCTCGAGCGAGCGGAACTGCGCGAGGTCCAGCTTGAGCGTGCCGGAGACCTGCTTCATGGCCTTGACCTGCGCGGCACCGCCGACGCGGGACACCGAGATGCCGACGTCGACCGCGGGCCGCTGGTCGGCGTTGAACAGGTCGGACTGGAGGAAGATCTGGCCGTCGGTGATGGAGATGACGTTGGTCGGGATGTACGCCGACACGTCGTTCGCCTTCGTCTCGATGACCGGCAGACCCGTCATCGAGCCGGCGCCCAGCTCGTCCGAGAGCTTCGCGCAACGCTCGAGCAGGCGGGAGTGCAGGTAGAAGACGTCACCGGGGTACGCCTCGCGGCCCGGCGGGCGGCGGAGCAGCAGCGACACGGCGCGGTACGCCTCGGCCTGCTTCGACAGGTCGTCGAACACGATGAGGACGTGCTTGCCCTGGTACATCCAGTGCTGGCCGATGGCCGAGCCGGTGTAGGGCGCGAGGTACTTGAAGCCCGCCGGGTCGGACGCGGGGGCCGCGACGATCGTCGTGTACTCGAGCGCGCCGGCCTCCTCGAGCGCCCCGCGCACCGAGGCGATCGTCGAGCCCTTCTGGCCGATCGCGACGTAGATGCAGCGCACCTGCTTGGTCGGGTCGCCCGACTCCCAGTTCGCCTTCTGGTTGATGATCGTGTCGATCGCGATGGCCGTCTTGCCGGTCTGGCGGTCGCCGATGATCAGCTGACGCTGGCCTCGGCCGATCGGGATCATCGAGTCGATGGCCTTGATGCCGGTCTGCAGCGGCTCGTGCACCGACTTGCGCTGCATGACGCCGGCAGCCTGGAGCTCGAGCGCGCGGCGACCCTCGGTCTCGATCTCGCCGAGGCCGTCGATCGGGTTGCCCAGCGGGTCCACGACGCGGCCGAGGTACCCGTCACCGACGGCGACCGAGAGGACCTCGCCCGTGCGGCGGACCTCCTGGCCCTCCTCGATGCCGGAGAACTCGCCCAGCACGACGACACCGATCTCGCGCACGTCGAGGTTCAGGGCGAGGCCCAGCGTGCCGTCCTCGAAGCGGAGCAGCTCGTTCGCCATGGCGCCGGGCAGGCCCTCGACCTGCGCGATGCCGTCGCCCGCGAGAGTGACGCGGCCGACCTCCTCGGCGACCGCGCCCGTGGGCGCGTAGGACTTCACGAAGCTGTCCAGCGCGGCGCGGATCTCCTCCGGCCGGATCGTCAGCTCAGCCATTGCTTCTCTCCTCGGTTGCGCACGCGGTGCGTGCGTGCGGTCTGTGGTGCGCGCGGAGCGCGTCAGCTGGCAAGTCGTCGGCGGGCGTCGGCCAGGCGCGACAGGACGGTCGCGTCGACCACCTCGGCACCCACCTGGATGCGCAGGCCGCCGATGACGTGCGGGTCGAGCACGGTGTTGACCTGGACCACCCGGCCGTAGGCGCGCTCGAGGATCGCCGCGAGGCGGTCCCGCTGCGCGTCGGACAGCGGCGAGGCCGTCGTCACCAGGGCGACCGCGCGCTGGCGGCGCGCCGCGATGAGGTCGGACAGGTGGCCGAGCGCCGCGACGTAGCGGCGCCCGCGCGGCTGGGCGGCCAGCCGACGCGCGACCAGCGCGGTGACCTCGTGCGTGCGGCCGGCCAGGATCTGGTCGACGAGGCCGGCGCGCGCGTCCGCCGGGATCGAGGTGTCGAACAGCGTCCGGCGCACCTCGCGCTGCCCGATGAGTGCCCGCGAGAGCCGGAACAGCTCGTCCTCGACCTGACCGAGGGCGCCCTCCGACTCCGCCCGGGCGAGCAGCGCGTGGAACGCGAGGTGCTCGGCCGACTCGGCGAGGTCGCCGTCCGCCGACCAGCGCGACCGGACCAGCCCCTGCACGGCCTCGACGACCCGCGGGTCCGCGTTCGCCAGCAGGCGCGCCGCCAGAGCGGCCTTCGCGTCACCCTCGATCGACGGGTCGGCGAGCGTCCGGCGCAGCGAGCCGGACGAGTCGAGCGCGTCGACGACGGCGAACAGCTGCTCGCCGAGGTCCGACGACTGCGCGCCCGCGGCCTGCAGGACCGGCTCCCACCGCTCCTCCGCCGCCGCGAGCGACGCCCGGCTCGTTCCGCGCATCAGTTCCCCTTACCTGCGTCCGCGGTCGTCTGCGCCTCGAGCTCGTCGAGGAAGCGCTCGACGACGCGCGAACGACGGACCTCGTCCTCGAGCGCCTCGCCGACGATCTTCGACGCGAGCTCGGTGGCGAGCGAGCCGACCTCGGCGCGCAGCGACACCTGCGCCTGCTGGCGCTCCGCCTCGATCTGGCGCTGGGCGTTCTCGACGACGCGAGCCGCCTCGCCCTGGGCGCGCGTGCGCGACTCCGCGACGATCGCGGCGCCCTCGGCGCGCGCGTCCTCGCGGATGCGGGCCGCCTCCGTGCGGGCGTCCGTCAGCTGCTGCTGGTACTCGGCGAGCGCCGCCTGGGCCTCGGCCTGGGCCGTCTCGGCCTTGGCGAGCCCGCCCTCGATCTTCTCGGTCCGCTCGTCGAGCACGGCCGTGAACTTCGGCAGCACGTACTTGATGAAGACGACCGCGATGATGGCGACGATGACCAGCGACCAGACGATGTCGTAGGTCTCCGGCAGGAGCGGGTTCGGCTCCGAGGACTCGGCGGCGAGCACGGAGCCCGCGGCGGCGAGGGAAGCGGTGATCATCAGCCGAAGATGAACGGCGTGGCGATCGCGAGCAGTGCGAGCACCTCGATGAACGCCAGACCGATGAACATGAGGGTACGCAGCTGGCCGGCCATCTCGGGCTGGCGCGCGGTGCTCTCGATGGTCTTGCCGAACAGGATGCCGAGACCGATGCCCGGGCCGATCGCCGCGAGGCCGTAACCGATGACGGCGAGGTTGCCGGAGATGTCCACTGCGGTTCCTTTCATCTGCGCGCCACCCGGCGCGTCCGTTGTTGTGGCGGAGGCGTTCCGCCGTGGTCTGTCGACCGGGCTCAGTGCTCGGGTTCGAGCACCATCTGGAGGTAGACGGCCGTGAGGATCGCGAAGACGTACGCCTGCAGCGCCGCCACGAAGACCTCGAGCCCGAAGAACATGGCGCCGCCGGCAAACGTCAGCACGCCGAGCGGCTTGAGGCCGCCGGAGGCCTCGAAGAGGAGGTACGACGTCGCCGAGTAGCACAGCGCCAGGAGGAGATGGCCCGCGATCATGTTGGCGAGCAACCGGATGGTCAGCGTGGCCGGCCGCAGGAAGAAGACCTGCAGGAACTCGATCGGCGTCAGCAGGATGTACATGACCTTGGGCACGCCCGGCGGGAACAGGCTCGTCTTGAGGAACGTGCCCAGGCCCAGCTTCTTGATCGCGGCGCCGAGGTACAGCACGAAGACCCACGCCGCGAAGACCAGCGGCATGCCGATGACGGAGGTCCCCGCGATGTTCAGGAACGGGACGACGCCCGTGATGTTGAAGAAGAAGATCGCGAAGAAGATCGTCGTGATGATGCCGACGTACTTCTTGCCGAGCTTCTCGCCGAGCGTCTCGTAGACGATCGAGTTGCGGACGAAGTCGAGGCCCATCTCCAGCACGTTCTGGAAGCGACCCGGGACGAGCGCCGCCCGGCGCGCGCCGACGACGAACACCGCGAGGAGCGCGACCATCGCGATCAGGCGCACCAGGATGATGCGGTTGAACTCGAAGGGCGTGCCCTCCCACAGGACCGCGGGCGGGAAGAAGTCGTGGATCGAAGGCGGGACATAGCCCGAACCGCCGTCAGCCGGGACGGCGAGCGGCAGGATCGTCGCAAGGCTGGACAGGGCTGTCTCCTGGGGTCTGGCGCCTGCGTGCCCTCGTCGTCGCGGGCACGCCCAAGGACGCTGGGCCTTCGTGGTTGGCGAAAGCCTAACCTATGAGCCAGCCAGGTCCGGACCGCCGTCGGAGGTCGAGCCAGGGGGTCGGACGGGGTCCGCGTCCGTGTAGACGGCACGCGTCCGCTGCACGGCGCGAAGGTCCAGGTACGCCGATCCGACGACCCCGACGATCAGCACGACGCCGAGCACCGGGCGGCTGTAGAAGTCGAACCGCGAGAGCACGGCGAGCACGACGAAGACGAGCACGAGCTTCGCGAGCCACAGGCCCATGATCACGGTGACGGCCCGCGCGGGTGGGTCGTCCGCCGTCCGCAGGACGGACACCACCGTCGTGCCCGAGAACACGAGCGCGATCGCCACCCCGAGCAGCGCGCCCCAGACGCCCTCGGCGCCGGCGACCAGGGCGCCGACACCCACCCCCAGCACGAGCACGACGACGAGCAGCACCACCATGTCGCGCAGCGCCAGCCGGAACGACTGCTTCGCGGCCGCGAGGCTCGGACGTGGCCTGGCGGCGTCGGACGGCGTCGTCATCGGGCTCTCTCCGGGTTGGTGCGGACGGCGGGACGCGCCGACGTGGGGGGTGGGACGGGGTCGTTCGACGCCGGCGACGCGGTCGGCACGACCGGCGCGGCGGGCACCTCGGGCACGCCGGGGCCGCCGGAGCCGCCCGGGCCGCCGCCCTCGCTCGGCACCTGACGCGGCCGGCCACGCAGCGGGCCGAGCGTCAGCAGCAGCGCGACGAGCACCCCGCCGCCGAGCATCCAGAGCACCGTCGACCGCTCGAAGCGCACGAGGGCCGCCGCGCCGAACGCGAACACGGCCGTCCAGAGCCACATGATCGCGACCGCGCGACGGTGGCTGTGGCCCAGGCCGAGCAGGCGGTGGTGCAGGTGCATGCGATCGGGATGGAACGGCGACTTGCCCGCGCCGACGCGCCGGACGATCGCGAGCCCCATGTCGAGCAGCGGCAGCAGCAGGACCGCGAACGGCAGCAGCATCGGCACGAACGCCGGGAACGACGCCCGCTCGTTGACCTGCTCGGGGTCGATCTGGCCCGTGACGACGATCGCGGCCGCGGACATGACGAAGCCGAGGAGCATCGCCCCCGAGTCGCCCATGAAGATGCGCGCCGGGTACACGTTGTGCGGCAGGAAGCCGAGGCACGCGCCGACGAGCACCGCGAGCACCAGGGTCGCGAGGCTCGCGTAGCTGGTCTGCGCGTCGCGCGTCAGCAGGTACGAGTACAGGAAGAACGCCGACCCGCCGATCGCGAGCACTCCCGCCGCGAGCCCGTCGAGGCCGTCGACGAAGTTGACGGCGTTCATGGCGATCACGACGGTGACGACCGTGAGGAAGGTCCAGACGCGCGTCGAGCCGACCGTCACACCGCCGATCGGCAGCTGGTAGAGCTGGACGCCCTGCCACGCGAGGAAGCCCGCCGCGAGCACCTGGCCGATGAGCTTCGTCAGCCAGTCGAGGTCCCAGATGTCGTCCGCGACGCCCAGCGCGCAGACGAGCGCGGCCCCGCCGAAGATGCCGACCAGCGCGCGGGTGTTGTCGTACACGCCCGCGAGGAACGGCAGCCGGCTCGCCATGACGATCGCGACCGCCATGCCCGCGAACATCGCCATGCCTCCGAGGCGGGGCGTCGGGATCGCGTGCACGTCGCGGTCACGCACCGCGGTGATCGCGCCCCACCGCAGCGCGCACCAGCGGGCGAGCGGCGTCATCAGGTAGGCGACCGTCGCGGCGATGACGAGGACCAGCGCGTAGACCCTCATCCGGCGGCGCCCTCGTCCGGCGGCGGGGCGGCGCCCTCGACCGGCGCGACCGCGCGCAGCTGCTCGAGCGTGATGGCGCCGGCTCGCACGACGCGCAGCGTCGCACCGGTGGCGTCGACGATGGTCGAGGCCACCTGGCCGGGCGCGTCGCCCGCGTCGAGGTAGAGCGCGACCGCGTCGCCGAGCTGCTCGTACGCGCCGGCAGCGGTGACCGCGGCCTCGGAGCCGGTGCGGTTGGCGCTCGAGACCGCGAGCGGGCCGGTGCGACGCAGCAGGGCGAGCGCCGTCGGGTGGTCGGGCATGCGCAGCGCGACGGTGCCGCGCGTCTCCCCCAGGTCCCACGCGAGCGACGGCTGCGCCTGGACGATGATCGTCAGGCCGCCCGGCCAGAACGCCTCCGCGAGCGCGCGCGCGGCCTCCGGCACGTCGGTGGCGAGCCCGTCGAGCGTGCGCGCGTCGCCGATCAGCACGGGGGGCGGCATCTGCCGGCCACGGCCCTTCGCGTCGAGCAGTGCCTGCACCGCCGTGGGCGCGAACGCGTCGGCGCCGATCCCGTAGACCGTGTCGGTGGGCAGCACGACGAGCTCCCCGCGCCCGAGCACGTTGACGGCTTCGTCGAGCGCCGGGCCCCAGGTCGCCGCGTCATGGGCAGGTCGGATGCGCTCGCTCACGCCTGCGATCCTTCCACGCGCCCGTCGGTGGAGCGGCGTGCCACGAGCATGCGCGGGCGGCCCGTCAGGTCGGCGCGCGTCTCGACGTCCACGAAGGCGGCGGTCGCGCTCGCGGCGTCGCGGGCCGCGGCGTCCTGCACCTCCGCGTGCTCCATGACGAGCAGGCCGCCGGGCCCCAGCAGCCGCGCCGCGGTCGCGATCACGGCCCGCGGAACGTCGAGGCCGTCGACGCCGCCGCCGTAGAGCGCGAGGTCGGGGTCGTGGTCGCGGACCTCGGGGTCCACGGGCTCGGCGTCCGGCGGGATGTAGGGCGGGTTCGAGACGACGACGTCGACGAGGCCGTCGAGGTCGGCGAGCAACCCGGGCCCGCCGACCACGCCGAGCTCGACGCGCACGTCCCCCGCACCCGTCGCGGCGGCGTTCCGGCGGGTGAGCGCCACCGCGGAAGGTGACGCGTCGACGGCCACGACCCGCGCCGCAGGCACCTCGGTCGCGACCGCGAGCGCGATGGCACCCGTGCCGGTGCACAGGTCCACGACGAGAGGCGCACCCCCCGCGGCCGCGAGGCGCACGGCCTCGTCCACGGCAGCCTGCGCGACGACCTCGGTCTCCGGGCGCGGCACGAACACGCCCGGCTCGACCGCGAGGGTCAGGTACCGGAACGCCGCCTCGCCGACGATGTGCTGCAGCGGCTCGCGACGCCGGCGGCGGTCGACGAGCGCCGCGTACGCAGGGGCGAACCCCTCGGGCGCCGGGTCGGGCGCGAGGGCGAGCTCGAGACGCGCGAGGCCGAGCGCGTGCGCCGCGAGCGCGACCGCGTCGACGCGCGGCGACGGGACGCCCGCCTCGTCGAGCACGTGCGTGGCGCCGTCGACCAGAGCGCGCACCCCGGGAGCACGCCGCGCGGACGCGGCGCCCGCCGTCAGCGCGGGTTCGCCCGTCACGCGGTGCCACCCGCCGCGGCGGCGAGCCGCGCCGCCTCGTCCGCCTCGACCGCCGACGCGACGACGGGCCCGAGGTCGCCCGCGAGCACCTGGTCGAGGTTGTAGGCCTTGTACCCGGTGCGGTGGTCGGCGATGCGGTTCTCGGGGAAGTTGTACGTCCGGATGCGCTCGGAGCGGTCGACGGTGCGGACCTGGCTGCGGCGCGCCTCGCTCGCGGCGGCCTCCGCGGCCTCCTGACGCGCGGCGAGCAGCCGGGCCCGGAGCACGCGCATGCCCGCCTCGCGGTTCTGCAGCTGCGACTTCTCGTTCTGCATCGAGACGACGATGCCGGTCGGCAGGTGCGTGATGCGGACCGCCGAGTCGGTCGTGTTGACCGACTGCCCACCCGGGCCGGACGAGCGGAAGACGTCGATGCGCAGGTCGTTCGGGTCGATCTCGACCTCGCCCTCGTCGTCCGCCTCGGGGAAGACGAGCACGCCCGCGGCCGACGTGTGGATGCGGCCCTGGGACTCGGTGACCGGCACGCGCTGGACGCGGTGCACGCCGCCCTCGTACTTCAGGTGCGCCCACACGCCGTCCTCCGGCGCTGCGGCGGAGCGGGCCTTGATCGCGACCTGCGCGTCCTTGACACCGCCGAGGTCGGAGTCGGTCGAGCCGAGCACCTGGACCGCCCAGCCCATGCGCTCGGCGTACCGCGTGTACATGCGCAGCAGGTCGCCCGCGAACAGCGCGGACTCCTCGCCGCCCTCGCCGGCCTTGACCTCGAGGATCACGTCGCGCGCGTCGTCCGGGTCGCGCGGGACGAGCACGCGACGCAGGCGCTCGGCGGCGACGGCCGCCGCGTCACGGAGGCCGGGGAGCGCGGCGGCGAACTCGTCGTCGAGCTCCGCGAGCTCGGCCGCGGCCTCGGCGTCGTCCTGCGCGGACCGCCAGGCCTGGTAGGCGGCGCTGACGCGGCCCAGCTCGGCGTAGCGCCGGCCGAGCCGGCGGGCGAGCGCGGCGTCCGCGTGCACCGCGGGGTCCGCCAGCTGCGCCTCGATCTGCGCGTGCTCGGCGAGCAGCGGCTGGGCGGCGGCGAACGCGTCGCTCACGGTGCACCTCCTCGGTGCGGGCGCGGTGGCCCGTCAGGCTGCGCGCCCCGCGCGGTGGCCGGGCGCCCGGTGCGCGTCACGCGCGCACAACGACGCAGCGCCGGCACCCTGGCGGACACTGCCATGGAGGGCAGTCGTCCGCGCCGGGTGCCGGCGCTGCGGATGAGCTAGTTGGCCTTCTTGCCGTAGCGAGCCTCGAAGCGGGCCACGCGGCCGCCGGTGTCGAGGATCTTCTGCTTGCCCGTGTAGAACGGGTGGCACGCGCTGCAGACGTCGGCGTGGATCTTGCCGCTCGTCACGGTCGAGCGCGTCACGAAGGTGTTGCCGCAGGTGCACGTGACCTCAGTGACCACGTACTCCGGGTGGATACCAGACTTCACGGGGGTTTCTCCTTGGTGAGATGTCTCCGGGTCCCGGCGTGACTCGCACGGGTGAACCGGAAGACCGACGGACCATTGTGCCAGAACGGGGACGGGGGTCGAAATCATCCCGACGCCCACCCGACCTTGACCCCTGCCCTGACCCCTGACCTTGACCCGACCTCGTCCGACGCCGATCGGCCCCGGCGCCGCCGGTCCCGCCTGGCCCCTCCGCGCGGCTCCTAGGATGGGCGCGCCCTGGTCGAGCTGGAGGTCCTGTTGCCGCGCACCCTCGTCGTGACGAACGACTTCCCCACACGGCAGGGCGGCATCGAGGCGTTCGTCGCCGCGCTCGCCGACCGGTTCCCGCCGGGCGAGGTCGTCGTCTACACGTCGTCGATGCCGGGCGACACCGCCTACGACGCGACGCTCCCCTATCCGGTGGTCCGCGACCGGACCTCGATGCTGCTGCCGACCGGGCGGGTGCGCCGTGACGTCGTGGCGGCGTTCCGCGCCCACGGGTGCGACCGCGTGCTGTTCGGCGCCTCGGCCCCGCTCGGTCTGCTCGCGCCGGCGCTACGGGCCGCTGGCGCTCAGCGCGTCGTCGCGATCACGCACGGGCACGAGGTGTGGTGGGCGCGCGTGCCGGGCACCCGGCAGCTGCTGCGCCGGATCGGCGACTCGGTCGACGTGCTCACGTACATCTCCGGCTGGTGCCGCGACCAGATCGGCCGCGCGCTGTCGCCGGCGGGTCGCGCGCGGCAGGCGCGGCTCGCGCCGGGCGTCGACTCGGCGCGGTTCCACCCCGGCTGCGGGGGCGACCGCATCCGGGCCGAGCGCGGGCTCGGCGACGCGCCCGTCGTGGTGTGCGCCGCGCGACTCGTCGCACGCAAGGGGCAGGACCAGCTGATCGCGGCCTGGCCCGCCGTGCTCCGTGCGCTGCCGGACGCGCGGCTCGTGCTCGTCGGCGGCGGCCCGTACCGCGACGAGCTCGCGAAGCTCGCCGAGCGGCACGGCGTGACGTCGTCGGTCGACCTCGTGGGACCGGTGGCGTGGGCCGACATCCCCCCGTACTTCGACGCGGCGGACGTGTTCGCGATGCCGTCCCGCACGCGGCTGCTCGGGCTCGAGCCCGAGGGGCTCGGGATCGTGTTCCTCGAGGCGGCCTCCTGCGGCAAGCCCGTGGTCGTGGGCCGGTCCGGCGGCGCGCCGGACGCGGTGGACGACGGCGTGACGGGGTTCGTCGTCGACCCGCGCTCGCCGGACGAGATCGCGGCGCGGCTCGTCGAGCTCCTGACCGACCCCGAGCGGGCGCGCGCGATGGGCGCGCTCGGGCGCGCGCGGGCGCAGGCGGACTGGCAGTGGGACGACATCGCGGCGCGCCTGCGGGAGTACCTCGGCGCCTGACGGACGCCGTCGGATCCGTCGGCCGGGCGACGGCCGGACGGGACGCACGGTCACCCAGCCGGCCCATATCGGACGTCCAGGTTACGGATCGGTAACTCTTATCCGATACCGGCAGGTATCTACCTGGTACCGCATTGCCCGGCGGTCCGTCGACTTGATAGGAACGCCGCCAGTCCCGCCGGGGTGGGACGGCCCGGGACCGCCAACGACGGCGGTCCTTCGCATGTCCACCCGGTCCCCGGGACACCCGAAAGCGGCACCCACAACGAGGTGGTCATGAGGCGGTACATCCTCGCGGGGCTCGTCCTCGCAGTCCTGACGACGCTGATCGTCCTGCTCTCCGGTTCCCTCGGCCTCGACGTGGAGAACGTCGCGCTGCTCGGGGCCGCGCTGGGCGGGGCGCTCGGCCTCGTCCCGGACCGTTCGCCGGCGCAGCGAGCGGGCGCCTTCGGCGTCGGCTTCGCCGCCGCGTGGCTCGGCTACCTGCTGCGCGCGGCCGCCCTGCCCGACACGACGGCCGGCATCGCGGTCGCGGTGCTCGTGGTGCTCGCCCTCTGCGTCGCGGTCGCCGTGGCGACCGGCGGGCGCATCCCGCTGTGGGCGACGCTCCTCGGTGCCGCCGCTCTCGTCGGCGCCTACGAGCCGGTGTTCGCCGCCGACCCGACGACGTTCGTCTCCGCCTCGGCCACGAGCGCCGCGTCGGTGCTCCTCGCCGCCGGTGCGGGCTACCTCGCCACCTCGCTGCTCGGCCCGCAGGTGGCGGCGGAGCGGGAGCGGGAACGCGAGCGGGAGCGCGACCAGCAGCCCGCGGACCCGCACGCCGCGCTGTTCGGCCCTGACGGCGGCGCCGCGGAGGCTGCCCTGCCGACGCCCGAGCCGGCGCCCGAGCCGGCGCATGAGCCCGCGGCCGCCCCGGCCACCGCCCCGTACGCCGCCGACGCCGCGTACGCGCGGCGCGACGACGAGCCGCACCGCGAGGGGCCCGCCCCGTTCCTGACCCTGCAGCCCCGGCCGGAGGCCTGACATGCGCCGCACCCTCTGGACGGCCGCACCGGCCGTCGCCCTCGTCCCGCTGCTCTGCGGCGCCGCGCCCGCCACGGCCGCTGCGGCGGCGTCCACCGGCGACGTCACCGTGACGGACACCGAGAGCGTCCAGGTGCACCTCGACGCCTCGGGCTCCCTCCAGGACGCCCGCGTCTTCGACCAGCTCGCGTTCGCCGGCACGGGCACCGCCACGGTGCGCAACCCCGTCAGCACGAGCGGCCTGCGCAACCTCGACGGCTTCCGCGGCTGGAAGCTCGAGGACGGCGACCAGGTCGCGACCGTCGACGTCGACGGCGAGCGCCGCCTGCGCTCGATGAGCGACTACGACAAGGACCTGCCGCTGTCGGTCAAGGTCACGTACACGCTCGACGGCAAGGTCGTGAAGCCCGGCGACGTCGTCGGCCGCTCCGGCACGCTCGAGGTGCACTACGTCGTCGAGAACCTCACCGCGAAGACCCAGCAGGTCAGCTTCGCCGACGGCAAGGGCGGCACCGCCACGGCCGACGCGACGACGGTCGTCCCGATGATCGGCGAGCTCGTCACTGTGCTCCCGCCGTCGTTCACCGCCGTGACGTCGCAGGAGGCCGCGATCGGCGGCGACGGCCGCGGCGGCACGCAGCTGCAGTTCCAGATGACGCTGTTCCCGCCGATCGGCTCCGCGACGGCCGAGTTCGGCTACTCCGCGCACATCTCGAAGGGCGTCGTGCCGAAGGCGACGATGACGGCGCTGCCCGTCTCGCCGCTCGACTTCCCGTCGTACAAGGACGGCTCGGCGACCATCAAGGCGGGCGGCGAGCAGGGCGTGGCCCTGACGTCGGGCGCGGTGCAGATCGACGCCAACCTGATCAAGCTGCACGACGGCGCGGCCCAGCTGCTCGGCGGCCTGCTCCAGCTCAAGGACGGCGCGGCGCAGCTGCACTCGGGGCTGGCCGACACGGCGGTGCCGGGCGCGGACCAGCTCTCCTCCGCGCTCGGCGGGAAGCTCGCGCCGGGGGCGAAGGAGCTCGCGAACGGGCTCGGGGGCGAGCTCGCGCCGGGCGCCGGCGAGCTGGCCGACGGCCTGAACTCGCGGCTGCTGCCCGGTGCGAACCAGCTCGTCGCGGGCCTCACGACGCCGACGAAGGACGCCCCGTCGCTCGTCGACGGCGCGGCCCTCGTCGCCGGTGGCCTCGCGGCCGTGAACCAGGCGGCGCCGGGCCTCGTCGACGGCCTCGACCAGGTCGCCGGCGGGCTCAAGGACGTGGACGACGGCCTGGCCCTGCTCTCGAGCACGATCTCGACCGAGGCGCCGGCGGGCCAGCAGCAGCTCCACGCGGGCATCGTGGCGCTCGAGGCGGCGCTCGGCTCCACGTCGCAGCCGACGACGATCATCGGCGGTCTCGACGCGCTGCGCGCCGGCTCGACCGCGGGCGCGGGGCAGATCTCGGCGAACGCCAACCAGATCTCGGCGGGCATCGCCGCGATCGCGTCCGGCCTCGCGTCCTTCCACGTCGACCCCGCCGAGCAGGCCGCGTACACCGCGACGCTGCAGCAGCTCGCGGGCCTCGGCGCCGGTGCGGGCCAGCTCGGCGCTGCCGCGGCGACGCTCAAGACGACCCTCGGCACGAGCCTGATCACGATCGAGTGCGGCCTCGACGCCTCGGTCGCCGGGTGCCCCGCGGGCGCGAGCGTCGCGGGCGGTCTGGCGCAGCTCGACCATGGCGTGAGCCAGCTCGTCGACACGGTCGTCGCCGGGGTCACGGCCGCCGTCGGAACTGCCGACCCGAAGCAGAAGTCGCTGCGCGGCGGTGTCGCGCAGCTGCGCGGCGGCGTCGCCGAGCTCGGTGACGGCTCGGAGACGCTCGGCGGCTACCTCGACGACCTGGAGGCCGGCGCGGCCGCCGTCTCGGGTGGCGTCGACCAGGTGGCCGACGGCAACGAGCAGCTCGCGGCCGGCCTGCGCACGGCCGCGAAGGGCTCGAGCAAGCTGGCCAAGGGCGCTGCCGACGCGGCCGCGGGGTCGAAGAGGCTCGCGGACGGCGCCGAGCAGGCCGCCGCGGGCTCGTCGCAGCTCGCCGCCGGCCTGCACGACGCGGCGGACGGCTCCGGCCAGCTCGCCGACGGCCTCGGCCAGGCGACCGACGACACCACCGGCGCCCCTGCGCTCGTCGCCGGTGCGCAGCGCCTGCACGACGAGGGCACGTCGCAGGTCGTCGCCTCCGGCGAGGAGACCGCGGCGTCGTTCGGCACGCAGTACGCGGTCCTCCAGGCCAACGCCCAGCGCGCGGCGACCGAGGGCATGGCGTACGGCGCACCCGAGGGTGCGGCGGGCGCGACGGCGTACTCGATCGAGATCGCGGGCGCGGACGGCGCGGGCTCGAAGGCCCTCGGCCTCGGCGCCGCGGGTGTCGTGCTGTTCGGCCTCGGTGCCGGGATCGCGACGCTCGTGCGGCGACGCCTGGTCTGACCGGCCGGCTCGAAGGCCCCTCTCCGGTGCGCCGGGGAGGGGCCTTCGCCGTCACGGGGCGAACGACTCGGCGACCGCGCGGAGGCGTGCCACGTGCTCCGACCAGGCGTCCACCTGCTGGTCCGGCAGGTTGCTCCACTCGCGTCGCAGCCCGGCGCTCCCGTCGGTGAGCTCGCGCAGGATGTCGGCGTGGCCCGCGTGCCGGTTCAGCTCGGCGACGACGTGGACGAGGATCTGGTGCAGCGTCACGTCAGGTCGCCTCCACCACGACACCGTGCCGCGGGCGTCGAGCGGGAGCGCGGCGATCGTCTCGTCCGCGAAGGCCTGCACGCGCCGGTAGAAGGCGACGACGTCCTCGATCGACTCGTCGGGCGTGGCCCACATGTCGGCGTTGGGCGGCGCGTCCTCGCGTGCCCACGCCGGGATCGGCAGAGCGGGGTCCTGCCGCCCGAAGACCTCGCCGAAGTAGCCGAGCTCGATGCCCGACGCGTGCTTGACGAGGCCGAGCAGGTTCGTGCCCGTGGGCGTCAGCGGCCAGCGCGCCGCCCGCTCGTCGAGCCCCTCCACCTTCCACACGAGCGCGTCGCGCGCGAGCTGCAGGAAGTGCATGAGCGTGGCCTTCTGGAACTCTGCGTCCGTCATGCCCTCGACCGTGTCGGACGGTCGTGCCCGGGGCAAGCGCGAATCGCGTCCGACGAGTTGCGCCGCGCGACCCGCGTGACGCTGGCGGGAAGGACCCTGACGACCCGGACGCGCACGGCACGATCGTGCCGATGTGACGCCTCACATCTGCTTCGGCAGCGTCACGAGCACGACCGCGAGCACGCCGAACCCCGCGAGCGCGAGGCCGAGCGGTCCCCACCGGGCGCGCGCGTCCCGCATCCGGTCGGACAGCGCGGCGAGGAACAGCACGGTCGCGAACGCCACCGTGAGGAGCGTGTAGGTGGCTGCGTCGCGCCTGTCAGCCGGGCGCGGAGCCGCCGAGCGCCGCGAGGAACGCCAGCACCCGCCGCCAGACGTCGGGCATCACCGCCTGCTCCATGGCGTGCTGCGCGGCGGTGTACTCCGTGGGCGACACCTCGGGCTCGCCGGGGACGAGCTGGTCGACGAAGTGCCCGGCACCGGGCTCCGCAGCGAGCTCGTGGGGTGGCGCCTGCGGGTCCGCGTCGAGCGCGGCCATCGCCGCTCGGGAGTAGGCGCACGAGTCCCAGAGCGTGTCCGCCTCGCCGCAGACCAGCAGCACCGGCCCGCCGGCCTTGGCCAACGGGATCACCGCCCGGGGGTTGTCAGTCGCCCGGGGGTCGTTCCACGTGCGCGTGTACGGCACCGCCTTGCCGCCGAGGGTCCACGCGGGCCCGTCGCAGTCGGGGATCGAGCACCCGACGACGTCGCTCGGCGACGCGCCGATGAGCCCGTGGACGCGCTCACGGTCGTGAACGGCGAGGAGCTCGGCCGCCTCGCTGCCGCGGGAACCGCCGGCCACGACGATCCGACTCGGGTCGACGCCGGGCTGCGCGGCCAGCCAGTCGAGCGCGTGCTCGAAGTACTCGAGCGGGATGGCGGAGAGCGTCTGCGGCAGCCCAGGGGCCTTGAAGTAGGCAACGGCGAGCGACGGGTACCCGTGAGCTGCGAACGAGGCCGCGAGGAACGAGTTCATCCCGCCCTCCGAACCGCCGATCACGAGCACGGCCGGGTGCTTCTGCGTGCCGGCAGGCAGCGACCAGAGCTCGCCGACGAAACCGTCGGACTCCAGGGACGCCTCGCGGTGCTCCAGCGTGGTGGCCGTGAGCCCGCGCTCGAACCTCGCGGACGCCGTCGCGTCGCCCGCCCTGACCGTCACGCGGAACGAGCTGGGGCCCGTGCGCCGCCAGATGTACGCGGCGTCGGCCGTGCCGACGGGACGCATCGACCACACGAGCCCCGTCCCGGACACACCGGTGTAGGTGCCCTTCACGCTCGCCGTGGTATCGACGTCGACGACTCCGGACGTGTTCGCCTCGTACGTGGCCGACGACCGCCACGCCGTGCCCGTCGCATCGGTCGACTCGACGCTGACGACCACGTCCTCGCCCGCCGGCGCCCCCGTGACCCGGACGTGCAGCGGCCCGTCGATCGTCGTCCGCGCGGCGGTCGTGACGACCATCGGCTGCCCCGCGCTCGTGCAGCCGGCGAGAACACCGGCGGCGGTCGCGAGCGCGCCGGCACCGACGAGTGCGCGCCGGACGGCCGAGGTCACGTCTGCACCGTATTCACGGGCCGCGTCGTCCGCCCGCGGGACAGCCGACGGCCCCGCCTCCCTCTCGGGAGCGCGGGGCCGTCGGGCAGGGCCAGGGACGCGTCAGACCGTGCGGCCCGCCTCGTCGCCGAAGAGGCCGCCGGGCGTCGTCTTCTGCACCTGGAGCAGGAACTCGACGTTCGACTTCGTGTCCTTCAGCTTGCCGATCAGCAGCTCGGTCGCCTGCTGCTGGTCGAGCGCGCCGAGCACGCGACGCAGCTTGTAGATGATCTGCAGCTCGTCGCGCGACATGAGGAGCTCCTCGCGCCGCGTGCTCGAGCTGTTGACGTCGATCGCGGGGAACATGCGCTTCTCCGCGAGCGAGCGCGACAGGCGCAGCTCCATGTTCCCGGTGCCCTTGAACTCCTCGAAGATGACCTCGTCCATCTTCGAGCCGGTCTCGATCAGAGCGGTCGCGAGGATCGTCAGCGAGCCGCCGTTCTCGATGTTGCGGGCGGCGCCGAAGAACTTCTTCGGCGGGTAGAGCGCTGCGGCGTCGACACCACCGGAGAGGATGCGGCCCGACGCCGGCGCGGCCAGGTTGTAGGCACGCGAGAGGCGCGTGATGCCGTCGAGCAGCACCACGACGTCCTGGCCCAGCTCGACGAGGCGCTTGGCGCGCTCGATGGCGAGCTCGGCGACGATCGCGTGGTCCGAGGCCGGGCGGTCGAACGTCGACGCGATGACCTCGCCCTTCGTGGTGCGCGCGAAGTCGGTGACCTCCTCCGGCCGCTCGTCGACCAGCACGACCATGAGGTGGACCTCGGGGTTGTTGGTCGTGATGGCGTTGGCGATCTGCTGCATGACGATCGTCTTGCCGGCCTTGGGGGGCGCGACGATGAGGCCGCGCTGGCCCTTGCCGATCGGGGCGACGATGTCGATCACGCGCGGCGTCAGGCGCGCCGGGTCCGGCAGCTCGAGGCGCAGGCGCTCCTGCGGGTACAGCGGCGTCAGCTTGGTGAACTCGGGACGCGCGCGGGCCTCGTCGGGTGTCATGCCGTTGACCGTGTCGAGGCGCACGAGCGCGTTGAACTTGTTCGGTCGGCTGCCCTGCTGCGGCGTCTGCTCGCCCTCGCGCGGCTGGCGGACGGCGCCGGTCACCGCGTCGCCGCGGCGCAGGCCGTACTTCTTGACCTGGCCGAGCGACACGTAGACGTCGTTCGCGCCCGGCAGGTAGCCCGACGTCCGCACGAACGCGTAGCTGTCGAGCACGTCGAGGATTCCGCCGACGGGCAGCAGGACGTCGTCCTCGCTGACCTCGATGTCGTCGAGTCCGGACAGGTCGACGCCCGCACGGCCCCCACGGCCGCGCTTGCGGTCACGGTCGCGGTACCGGTCGCGCGAGCGACGGCGACGGCCGCCGCGCTCGTCGTCGTCGTCGAGGTGCGGGCCGGCCTGCGTCTGCGCGCCGGTCTGGCCCTGCGCGTTCGGCGCCGTCTGCCCCTGCGTGGCCTGCTGGCCCTGCGGCTGACGGTTGCCCTGCTGGTTCTGGCGGTTCTGCTGGCGGCTGCCGTCCTGGCGACCGTCGGGCTGCTCGCGGTCGACCTGCTGACGCTGGCCGCCCTGCTGGCGGTCGGCGTCCGGCTCCGACCGCTCGGCACGCTCGGTGCGCTCGTCGGCGGCGACGGGCGCGCCGGCGCCACGGCCCGCGCGGCGCGAGCGGCGCTCGCCCGACGGAGCGGTGGAGCGGTCGTCGCCCGGGCCGAGCTTGGCGTCCAGCGCGGCCTCGAGACCCGCGAGGGCCTCGTTCTGCCCGGCCTCGCGGCGACGCTCGGGAGCCGGCTCGGCGCGCTCCTGCGCGGGCGGCTCGGCGACTGCCACGGTCTCGGCGCGGCGCGGCTCGAGGGCGGCGGTACGGCTGGAGCCACCGCGCGCGGCGGTGATCGCCGCGACGAGGTCGCCCTTGCGCATCTTCGACGTGCCCTTGACGCCGAGCTGCGCGGCCATGGCCTGCAGCTCGGGCAGGCGCAGTGCCGAGATGCCCGTCGCACCGGATGCCGGTGCGCTCACCGCGGGCTCGATGGTGTCTGTCACGAAGGACCCTTCCCCTCGTCGGTGGCCGGCGTCCTGAGGACTCGGCCGGCGTCCGGTCTCAGCTGACCTGGACGAGATTCGGAAGCGCACGCGCCGCACAGACGACGTCCGCGACGTCTGCGCACGTGGGCTTGGATGCTCCCCGCCCGCCGACGACCGCGGGGACGTGGTGGCTACGCCTGAGTCAGGCGGTCAACGGGGGGAACGCGTCGATGTTATCACTGTCGACATGGCCTCCCGGCCACCCGAGCGGCCGCGCCGCGGGTCACCCGAACGGGTCAACCGGCGGCCTCCGAGGGGGTCGGTCGAGCGCGTCAGCGCAGCCGGTCGCCGGCCAGGTCGCCCACGACGCGCCGCACGCTCGCGCCCTCCCGGTCGACGGCGAGCGGCAGCACGCGCCAGCCGCCCATCGCACCGCCGAAGGCCGCGGCGATCGCGTCGTCGGCGTCGGTCCTGACGGCGGAGTCCCCGCCGACCGCGGGGGCGCCCGCGGCCCCGAGGCGCCGCGCGAGCGCGAGCACCGTCGGCCCGGCGCCCGAGACCACCGCCGCGACGCCCCGCGCGCGCAGCGCGTCGACCAGCGCGAGCGAGTCGGGCATCACGCGCCGGCGGTACTCCTGGTGCAGGCGGTCCTGCGTCGCGGTCATCAGCAGGTCGGGGCGCCGCCCGAGCGCCTCCACGAGCAGCGCGGCGCGTCCCGCCTGGAAGGCGGCGTCGCCGTGCGGCACGTGCGACGGGAGAACGCCGCGCGCAGCCTTGGTCGACAGGTGCTGCGCCGGCACGATGGCGACCGGGGCGAGCTCCTCGGAGACCGCGACGGGCGCCGCGTGGAACCGCGCGCCCTCCGCCCATGCGACGGTCGCACCGCCGAGCACCGCGGGCGCCGCGTTGTCCGGGTGCCCCTCCATCTGCGCCGCGAGCTGCAGCACCACGTCGTCCGGCAGCGCATCGGGCTCGCCGACGAGCCCGCGCGCCGCCAGCACGCCCGCGACGACCGCGGCCGCCGACGACCCGAGCCCGCGGCCGTGCGGGATCCGGTTGCGGCACACGAGCCGCACACCTGACTGCGGCGCACCGACATGGTCGAGCGCGAGCCGCAGCGCCTGGACCACGAGGTGCTGCTCGTCGTCGGGCACCTGCCCGGCACCCTCGCCGGTCACCTCCACCACGACGTCCGGCGTCCCGAGCGCGTGCACGTCGAGGTCGTCGTGCAGCGCGAGCGCGAGGCCGAGCGCATCGAACCCCGGGCCGAGGTTCGCGCTGGTGGCGGGCACGCGCACGCGCACGTGGTCGGCGCCGAGCCGCATCGTCGGGCCTCTCAGTCCAGGCCGAGCGCGTCGGCGATCGAGACGACGTCCGCCGTGACGCGGACCGGCTGCACGTCGCCGCCGTCAGGCGTCCGGAGCGCCCACTGCGGGTCCTTGAGGCCGTGGCCCGTGACCGTGATCGTGATGCGCGCGCCGGCCGGCACGCAGCCCGCGGCGGCGAGCTTGAGCAGCCCCGCGACGCCGGACGCGGACGCCGGCTCGACGAAGACGCCGACCTCGGCCGAGAGCACGCGGTGCGCCGCAAGGATCTCCTCGTCGGTGACGGCCTCGATCAGGCCGCCCGACGTGTCGCGCGCCTCCTCGGCCTGCTGCCACGACGCGGGGTTGCCGATGCGGATCGCCGTCGCGATCGTCTCGGGCTCGTCGACGGGGTGGCCGAGCACGATCGGCGCGGCGCCCGCCGCCTGGAAGCCCCACATGACGGGCGTGCGCGTCGCCGGACCGTCCTGCGCGTACTCACGGAAGCCCTTCCAGTACGCGGTGATGTTGCCCGCGTTGCCGACGGGCAGCACGTGGATGTCGGGCGCGTCGCCGAGGGCGTCGACGATCTCGAACGCGGCCGTCTTCTGGCCCTCGATGCGGTCCGGGTTCACCGAGTTGACCAGCTCGACCGGGTACGCCTCGGCGAGCTTGCGCGCCGCGACGAGGCAGTCGTCGAAGTTGCCGTCGACCTGGAGCAGCTTCGCGCCGTGCGCGACGGCCTGCGAGAGCTTGCCCATCGCGATCTTGCCGTCGGGCACGAGCACCGCGCAGACCATGCCGGCGCGCACGGCGTACGCCGCGGCCGAGGCCGACGTGTTGCCGGTCGACGCGCAGACCACGGCCTTCGCGCCGCGGTCGGCGGCCGCCGAGATCGCCGACGTCATGCCGCGGTCCTTGAACGAGCCGGTCGGGTTCATGCCCTCGACCTTGACGAACACCTCGGCACCCGCCCGCTCCGAGAGCACGGGCGCCGCGACCAGGGGCGTGCCGCCCTCCCCCAGCGTCACGACCGTGCGACGGACGTGCTCGGGCAGGCGGTCGGCGTACTCGGCGATGACGCCGCGCCACTGCTGGGCCATCAGGCTCCCTCGACTCTCAGGACGGACACGACGCGCCGCACGACGTCGAGGCTCCCCAGCGCCTCGGCCGTCACGCGCAGCGCGAGCTCGGTGGTGACGTGCGTGGTGATGACGAGCGTCGCGGCCTCGGCGCCGATCCCGTCGGGCGCGGGCGTCTGCTGGACCGCCTCGATCGAGACGTCCTGGCCGGCCAGGACCGCCGCGACCTGGGCGAGCACGCCCGGCCGGTCGACGACCTCGAGGCGCAGCTGGAAGCGGGTGCGCGCCGCGGTCGCGGGCAGCACGGGGAGCGCCGCGTACGACGACTCGACCGGCCCCTTCCCGCCGAGCACGCGGTGGCGCGCGACCGAGACGACGTCGCCCAGCACGGCCGACGCCGTCGGGACGCCGCCCGCGCCGCGGCCGTAGAACATGAGCTCGCCCGCGGCCTCCGCCTCGACGAACACCGCGTTGAACGCGCCGCGCACGCCCGCGAGCGGGTGCGCCTCGGGCACGAGCGCGGGGTGCACCCGCACCTGGACGCCCGGCGCGTCCGGACCGTCGTCGTAGCGCTCGGCGACGGCGAGGAGCTTGATGACGTAGCCCTGGCGGCGCGCCCAGTCGACGTCCTCCGCGCTGATGCCGGTGATGCCCTCGCGGTCGACGTCGTCGAGGCTCACGCGCGTGTGGAACGCGAGGCTCGCGAGGATGGCGGCCTTCGCGGCGGCGTCGTAGCCCTCGACGTCGGCCGTCGGGTCGGCCTCGGCGTAGCCGAGCGCCTGCGCCTCCTTGACGACCTGGTCGAGGTCGAGGCCCTCGGTCGCCATGCGGTCGAGCACGTAGTTGGTGGTGCCGTTGACGATGCCGAGCACGCGCCGCACCCGGTCGCCTGCCAGCGACTCGCGCACCGGCCGGACGATCGGGATGGCCCCCGCGACCGCGGCCTCGAAGTAGAGGTCGGCGCCCGCGGCGTCGGCGGCCTCGAAGAGCGTCGGGCCGTGCTGCGCGAGCAGCGCCTTGTTGGCGGTGACCACCGCGGCGCCCTTCGCGAGCGCGCGCAGGATCAGCGTGCGCGCCGGCTCGATGCCGCCCATGAGCTCGACGACGACGTCGGCCCCGTCGACGAGCGCCTCGGCGTCGGTGGTCAGCCACGCGGGGTCGATCGACGCGTCGCGCTCCGCCTCGAGGTTGCGCACCGCGATGCCCGCGAGCTGGAGGGGCGCACCCACCCGCGCCGCGAGGTCGTCCGCGTCCGTCGTCAGGATGCGCGCGACCTGCGTCCCGACGACGCCGCAGCCGAGCAGGGCGACGCGCAGCGAGTCGGGCACGACGAGACCTCCGAGGGGTGGGGACTGACGCGCCAAGGATAGGGCTGGACGGCCGCGCGTCCGTGGGCCGTCCAGCGACGCGGCGACACGGGATGGAGGACGGGGCGGCCCGGGAGCAACCCGGACCGCCCCGCCGTGGTCATCGCGGCTGGCGGACGATCACCACGTCACGGTGAGGTTGCTCGCCGCGCTGGTCGACGAGGAGATCGTCGAGGACCCGGCGAACGTGACGCTCACCTTGTACCTGCCGGCCAGCAGTCGCGGCAGGGACTTGGTGACCTTGCCGTTCTTGACCGTGACGTCGACGTTCACGACCTTGCCGCTCTGCGACTGGATCACGATCGTCGCCTTGCCGTTCGGCTTGAGGTTCGGCGCGGTGACGGTCACGGTGGTCTTCGCCCGCTGGCTGGGCTTGACCTTCGACGACGACAGCTTCACGGCCGACTTGCTCGTGGCCTTGGAGACCGTCAGCGTCTTCGACGCCGACTTCGCGTCGACGGTCGAGCTACCCAGGTAGCGCAGGCTCAGCGGGTGCTTGCCGACCGAGAGCGACTTCGGCAGCGACACCGTGGCCTTGCCGTTCGCGAGCGTCTTGGTGGCGAGCACCTTGCTGCCCTCGCGGACCTCGACCTTGCCGGTCGCGTCGCCCGCCGCACCCTTGACCGTCACGTCGACCGTCGCGGCAGTGCCGTAGCGTGCGCTCGACCACTTCGCCGACATCGTGGCCGCCGACTTCGAGACGGTGACCTTGGCCGTGGTCGTGCTCGCCGCGGTCGTGCTCGAGCCGGAGTAGGCCACCTGAACGGTGTGCGCGCCGACCGCGAGTTTGCCGGCGGCGAGCGTGACGTTCGCCTTGCCGTTCACGACCGACGCGGTGCCGAGCGTCGTCGAGCCCTTCGTGACCGTGACGGTCCCGGTCGACGCGCCCGGGTTGACGACGACCGGGAGGACGGCGGTCGCGCCCGCGACCTGCTTGACCGGCGACGCCGACACCGAGGACGCGATCTCCTTGGCGAACGTGTACCTGGTGTTGGCGACGGTGATCGAGGAGATCGTGGCATCGCCCTGGACGCCCGAGCCGAGCGAGTAGCCGAAGGACAGGACCTGCGCCTGCGGGTTGGCCGTCAGGTAGTCGTCGAGCGTGCCGAGCGACGCGTAGCCGCCGCCCGACGGCACGCCGAAGTAGTCCTTGTTGGTCCACCAGGTGCCGCCGCCGTAGGTGTCGCCCTCCTGCACGAGGTAGCCGTCCCACGTGCCGTTGCCGTCACGGTCGATGCCCAGCTGCAGGCCGGGCAGGGCGCCCGTGGCGCCGTCCGCGAACGTCATGGTCGGCTGACCGACCTCGGCGAGCGGCATGGCCTTCGGGAGCGCGCGGTACATCGCGGCCTTGGCGTTGCTCGAGCTGTCGTCGGTCCAGACGTGCAGTCCGTCGGCGGTCAGCTCGTTGTGGCCGGCGGACCTGGTCTCGTCCACCTGGAAGAAGTCGAGCGACTTCACGTGGGACGCGGCGGTGACCGCGACCCGGTTCAGCGAGCGCGCCTCCGTGGCCTCCGCCGAGTAGCTGAGGTCGCTGATCAGGAAGCCGGCGCCCTCGGTGCCGGGGACGGCAGGCTGCACGTCCCAGTCGGCTCCGGACGCGTTCGGCACGGCCTGCGACGCGCGGAACAGGAGCGAGCTGATGCTCCCCTGGCCGCTGCCTTCGTACCTCTCGTAGGTGCCGACGCGGCCGGCGAACGCGCCGTCGACGTAGACGTCGGCGACATCCGTGCCGTTCACCACGAAGCGCTCGGAGATCCTGATCGTGTGCGCCTGCGTCGGGTCGACGGCAGCGAGCGTCGTGTTCGACCAGCCACCCTGGGGGTTCGACCAGACGGCACCGATCTCGAGCTTCTCGGTGGCCGGGTTGTGCCACAGCGTGAACGTGCCACCGGAGCGCGAGCCGTGGCCGTTGTCGGGTGCGACCTCGATACGGAGGCCCGGCTGGAAGCCGCCCGTCGCGGACGCCACGGTGAACTCGGCGTCGAAGCGGTCGTAGCCGGCCGACTCGCTCGCGGGGACGTCGAGCGCCGGCGACACCAGCTGGTCGATGACGCCGCTCGTCGTGGCGTTCGAGAGGCGCAGCTCGCCGTCGGCGTTCACGGCGAAGTCGACGCCGGCGTTGGTCGCGAAGGACCATCCGTCCTGGTCGGAGAGGCTCTTGCTGCCGTCGAGGGTCGGCTTCTTGCTGATCTTGGGGAGGACACCGCCGGCCTGGAGGCTCGCGACGGTGGATGCGGTGAGAGGCCGGCCTTCGGCCGCCTGGGAGGGGATCGCGGTGAAGGCCGTCGCCGCGAGGGCGAGCGCTACCGAGCCCGCCAGGGTCGTCGCCACGCGGCGGCGGCACGTCGTCGTTCGAGTGTTCGTCATCGGTTCCGTTTCAGCCCTTCGGAATCGGGCGGCCGGGGCCGCCGTGCGGAATGCCGAGACAATTCTGGACTGACTCTTGGTGAACTTTCCGGGACCTTTGGGAATGCGTGAGCAATTCACGAGGAAACCTTGGCCATCTCGTGGGAATGATCGCGCGCTGAACTATTCCGCGAATGGTCGCGGCCCGTGTCCCGGCGAGCGGAAACGGGAGACGGCGCGGCCGGGAGAAACCCCGACCGCGCCGCCTCCGGCCCAGCCTCGTCGAGCACGGCCGGACGCGGCTCACCGCCGCCCGGCCGGTCGCCTCACCCCTGGTCGAGTGCCAGCAGGTCGTCGACGGTCTCGCGCCGGACGAGCGTCCGGGCCTGGCCGCCGCGCACCGCCACAACCGGCGGACGCGTCAGCAGGTTGTAGTTCGACGCCATCGACCGGCCGTACGCGCCCGTCGCCGGCACCGCGAGCAGGTCGCCGGCGCGCACGTCGGCTGGGAGGTCGACCTCGTGGACCACGATGTCGCCGCTCTCGCAGTGCTTGCCGACGACGCGCGCGAGCACCGGCTCGGCGTCCGAGGTCCGGCTCGCGAGCTCCGCGTGGTAGCGCGCGCCGTACAGCGCGGGCCGGATGTTGTCGCTCATGCCGCCGTCGACCGAGACGTACAGGCGCGTGCGGTCGTCGTCGAGGCGCACGGGCTTGACCGTGCCGACCGTGTACAGCGTCAGGCCCGCGGGGCCGACGATCGCGCGGCCCGGCTCGATCGAGAACCGCGGCAGCGGCGTGCCGAGCTCCGCGGCGCTCGCGGCGACCGACGACGCGACGTCCTTGGCGATCCGGTCGGCGTCGAGCGCGACCTCGCCCGGCAGGTAGGCGATGCCGTAGCCGCCGCCGAGGTCGACCTCGGCCACCAGCACGCCCGACCGCTCGGCGAGGTCGGCGCGCAGGCGGAGCACCGCGGCGGCCGCGACCTCGAACCCGCTGGGGTCGAGGATCTGCGAGCCGATGTGCGAGTGGATGCCGAGCAGGCGCAGCTCGGGGCGCGCGAGGACGGCGAGCAGGCCGCGCATCGCGGGGCTGTCGCTGCCCTGCTCGTCCCCGCCCGCGGCGATCGAGAGACCGAACTTCTGGTCCTCGTGCGCGGTCGAGATGAACTCGTGGCCGCCGGCGTGCACGCCGGTCGTGACGCGGACCATCACCGGCGCGACGACGCCCGCCGCCGCCGCGAGGTCCGCGACGCGGTCCACCTCGACGAGCGAGTCGACGATGATCCGGCCCACGCCCGCGGCGAGCGCCTGGCGCAGCTCGTCGTCCGACTTGTTGTTGCCGTGCAGCCCGATGTCCGCGCCGGGGACGCCCGCCCGCAGGGCCACCGCGAGCTCGCCGCCCGAGGCGGTGTCGACGCGGAGGCCCTCCTCGTGGACCCAGCGGGCGACCGCGACCGAGAGGAACGCCTTGCCCGCGTAGTACACGTCGACACCGGCGCCGAACTCGGCGAACGCCGCCTCGAACGCGCGTCGGTACGCGCGCGCGCGCTCGCGCAGGTCGTCCTCGTCGAGCACGTACGCGGGTGTGCCGAACCGCTCGGCGAGCTCCGCGACCGGGACACCCGCGACGGTCAGCGCGCCGGCCTCGTCACGCGCGACCCCGCGCGACCACGGCTCGCCGCAGGTCCCGGCCCCCGCCAGGGTGCCCGTCTGCTCGCGAACCTGCGGCCGCTCCGCGCCCTCCGGCGCGCTCACCGTGCCCGTCTGCTCGCGAACCTGCGGCCGCTCCGCGCCCTCCGGCGCGCTCGCTGTGCCCGTCTGCTCGCGAACCTGCGGCCGCTCCGCGCCCTCCGGCGCGCTCACATGCGCTCCGGGGCGCTGACCCCGAGCAGCCCCAGCCCGTTCGCGAACACCTGGCGGGTCGCGTCGTTCAGCCACAGCCGCGTGCGGTGCGCGTCGGTGACCTCCTCGTCGCCGAACGGCACGACGCGGCGCTTCTTGTCGTACCACTTGTGGTACGCGCCGGCGACGTCCTCGAGGTACCGCGCGACCCGGTGCGGCTCGCGCAGCTCGGCGGCCTGGGCCACGATCCGCGGGAAGTCGGCGAGCAGCCCGAGCAGGGTCGCCTCGCTCTCGTCGTCCAGGAGGCTCGCGTCGAAGCCGTCCTCGCGCCGGACGCCGGCGTCGGCCGCGTTCCGACCCACGGCGGCGGTGCGGGCGTGCGCGTACTGGACGTAGTACACGGGGTTCTCGTTCTTCGCCGACGCCAGCAGGTCGAGGTCGAGGTCGATCGACGAGTCCGCCGACGAGCGCGCGAGCGCGTACCGCGCGGCGTCGACGCCGACCGTGCCGACGAGGTCGTCGATCGTCAGGACCGTGCCCGCGCGCTTGCTCATGCGGACGGGCTGCCCGTCCTTCACGAGGTTCACGAGCTGGCCGATGAGGATCTCGAGGTTGACGTGCGGCGTGTCCCCGAACGCGGCGCAGACGGCCATCATGCGGCCGATGTACCCGTGGTGGTCCGCGCCCAGCATGATCACGACACGGTCGAAGCCGCGCTCGCGCTTGTCGAGGTAGTACGCGATGTCGCCCGCGATGTACGCCGCCTCGCCGTCGGACTTGATGACGACGCGGTCCTTGTCGTCGCCGAAGTCGGTGGTGCGCAACCACGTCGCGCCGTCGGCGTCGAAGACGTGGCCGAGCTCGCGCAGCCGCGCGACGGCGTGGTCCACGGCGCCCGACTCGTGCAGCGAGTCCTCGTGGAAGTAGACGTCGAAGTCGACGCCGAAGTCGTGCAGCGACGTCTTGATCTCGCCGAACATCAGCTCGACGCCGCGCGCGCGGAACGCCTCGGTCGCCTCGGCGTCGGGCAGGGTCCGCGGGTCGGGCTCGCCCGCTGCGGCAGCGTCCGCGATCACCTGGTCGGCGATGTCGGAGATGTACTGACCGCCGTACCCGTCCTCGGGCGCCGCGAGGCCACGCGCGCGGGCGAGCAACGAGCGCGCGAAGCGGTCGATCTGCGCGCCGTGGTCGTTGAAGTAGTACTCGCGCGTGACGTCGGCGCCCGACGCCTGGAGCACGCGCGCGAGGCTGTCGCCGACGGCCGCCCAGCGCACGCCGCCGATGTGGAGCGGGCCGGTCGGGTTCGCCGAGACGAACTCGAGGTTGATCCGCACGCCCGCGAGTCCGTCACCGCGGCCGTAGGCCGCGCCCTGCTCGACGACCGACCGCGCGAGCTCGCCCGCCGCGGCCGCGTCGAGGCGGATGTTGAGGAACCCCGGACCTGCGACGTCGACGGCCGCGACGCCCGGGACCGCCGTCACGCGCTTCGCGAGCTCCTCGGCCAAGGCTCGCGGGTTCGTGCCGGCCTTCTTCGCGAGCTGCATCGCGACGTTCGTGGCCCAGTCGCCGTGCTCGCGCTGGCGGGGTCGCTCGAGGTGCACGGTCGCCGGGATCTGCGCGGGGTCGAGAGCGAACGTGCCGTCGTCGACGGCCTGCACGAGGGCGGCGCGCAGCGCCGCGGCGAGCTGATCGGGGGTCACACGTCAAGGGTAGGCGACGGGCTCGCCCACCAGACCCGGCCGGCAGGCGCGCCAACCCGCGCCCACCAGCACGCCGAGCAGCACGAGCAGCACGACGATCGGCACGTCCCAGCTGCCCGTCGCGTCGTACAGCAGGCCGATGCCGACCGGCCCGAGCCCGGCGATCGCGTACCCGACGCCCTGGACCATCCCCGAGAGCGCCACGGCGACCGCCGGCGTCGCCGACCGGAGGCCGATCAGCGCGAGCAGCACGGGGAACGTGCCGTTGCCGATGCCGAGCAGCACGCACCACAGCGCCGTGCCGTGCGCGGGCGCCACGAGCAGGCCGACGTAGCCCGCGGCCCACAGGGTCACGAAGCCGACCACGAGCGGGAACGGGTTCCGCATCCGGGCGGTCGCGACGGGCGCGAGCAGCGACGCCGGCAGACCGAGGATCGCGAACAGCGCCAGCCACCGTCCGCCCACCTCGTCGCCCAGCCCCGCGTCGCTCAGCACCTGCGGCAGCCACGCGAACAGCACGTACGTGCCGAGCGAGTTCATCGCGAACGTGATGGCGAGCGCCCACGCGGTCGGCGACCGCCACACGAGCCGGGCGACTCCCGGCGCGGGCGCGGTCGTCAGCTCCGACTGCCCGGCGCGGGGCGCCCGGCGCAGCAGCTCGCGCAGGTGCGCGCGGGCTGTCATCGACCGCGCGACGACCACGACCCACGGCACGGCGGCCGCGACGCCGACGAACGCCCACACACCGATCGCGACGCGCCACCCGTGGGCCTCGGCGAGCGGGTGCGCGAGCAGCGGGGGCACCGCGGTGCTGATCGAGAGCGCCACCGAGTACGACGCCGTGACGGGCCCGATCCGGTCCGGGAAGTAGCGCTTGACGAGCGGCGGCAGCAGCACGTTCCCCATGCCCATGCCCGCGAGCGCGATGACCGACCACGCGAGGAACGCGGGGGCGGTGTGCGCCGCGGCGCGCGCGAGCTCGCCGACGGCCGAGAGGAGGAGCGCGCCGATCATCGTCGGCTCGAGTCCGACCTTGCGGCCGATCGGCGGGGCGAGCGAGCCGAAGATCGCGAACGAGACGACGGGGATCGTGCCGAGCAGCCCGGTCTGGGCGGACGACAGCGCGACGTCCTCGCGCACGAGGTCGAGGATCGGCGAGACGGCGGCGACCGCGATGCGCAGGTTGAGGCCCACGAGGACGACGCCGGCCAGCACCACCAGGCGCCCGCGCCAGGGCGCCAGGACGGGGTCGGTCACTCGTTCGGTCTCCTCGTGGGGGCTCTCGGCCGGCGGCCGCGCCGCCGGAGCGTTCACACGATCCGGGGTCTGGCGGCGCCTCGACCCGCGGTGTTGACTGCTCCGCATGCCTGGAACGCGAGCCTAGATGACGCGTCGTACCGGTCTCATCGACAACGCGGTCGACGAGCTGCGCAGCCGCATCGCCTCGGGCGAGTGGCCCGTCGGCAGCCGCATCCCCCCCGAACCCGCCCTCGTCGACCTGCTCGGCGTCGGGCGGAACACCGTCCGCGAGGCGGTCCAGTCCCTCGTCCACGCCGGCCTCCTGGCACGGCGGCAGGGCTCGGGCACCTACGTGCTCTCGACGTCCGAGCTCGCGGTGACGATGGGCCGGCAGATCGCGGACGCGCGGCAGCGCGACGTCGTCGAGGTGCGCCGCGCGCTCGAGGTCGAGGCCGCCCGGCTCGCGGCCCGCCGCCGCACCGCGACCGACGCGTCCGCGCTGATCGACGTGCGCGACGAGCGCGCCGAGGCCTACGCGGCGGGCGACCTCGACCGCATGGTGGCGACCGACCTGGCGCTGCACCGCACGATCGTCCGCACCGCCGGCAACCCCGTGCTCGTGACGCTGTACGAGAACCTGATCGACGCCGTCGGCGAGAACATCCGGTTCAACTTCGTCACCGACACGCAGGCGCACGACACGCACGACGGGCTCGTCGAGGCGATCGTCGCGGGTGACGAGGACCGCGCCGTCGCGGAGACCGCCGACTACCTCGCGGGCGTGCTCCGCGAGTGAGCGCCCGGGCAGAGGTCCGGTCCGACCGGCCGCGTCATGGCTGGTAGTCTCGGGGACCGCGCCCGCGTAGCTCAGTGGATAGAGCGTCTGCCTCCGGAGCAGAAGGTCGAAGGTTCGAGTCCTTTCGCGGGCACCAGCAGGACCCCTCACGCGACCCCGTCCCACCCGGCGCGGCGATGGACGGACGCCGGGCCTCGGGCCAGAGTGTGAGCCATGACGATCCGTGGAGCTCTGCGCAAGGCCGTCGGTTCGCTGACCCGGCGTGGGCTCGTCCTCGACGACGAGGAGAGCCGCCGTCAGCGCGAGAAGCAGGCGCATGCCGCGCGGGCGGTCGCCGAGCAGGAGCGGCGCTCCGAAGGCGTGAAGAACGAGACCCGGATTCGCATGGGCATGCAGGGCGGCGGTCCCGGCGGTTTCCTGGGCTGACGAGCCGGCGCCGACGGACCCCGTCCGTCGGCTCGAGTACGTTCCGCTCGGCCTCTAGCGGCGGCTGACCCCCGCGCGCCGCACGTGCACCTGCCGGCGGCGCTCGGGCCGCACCTGCGCGGCACGGGCGAGCCGGGTGCGACGGTGCTCCAGCCGCGCCTCGAGCAGTCGCTCCTGCGAGCGGTAGACGGCGACGACGATGTCGGGGTCCATGGGGGGTCTCCTCATTGAGTCCGTGGTCGCGGCTCGTGGCCGCACCGGCGACTCTGCTCGCCGCCGACGACGCCCGGCAACGACCTTGGTCCCGGGTTCCCCCGTCCGGCCCTCAGGCCGTGAACGACAGGACGTAGAAGATGAGCCCGATCGCGGAGAACGCGAGGCCGATCAGCGCGCGCGTCATGCCCACGGCCTGCGGGTAGCCGCTGCGCTTGATCTCGTTGGCGCGCTTGATCGCGCGGACGCTGAGGAAGATGGCGAGCGCCGAGGCGATCGCGAAGCCGAACCACGCGAGGATGACGACGACCGCGATGCCGGCGACGAGCGCCCCCGTCGCAAGCCCGTTCTTCGGCTTCTCGCCCAGGAACGGCTGCGCTCCGGGAGCGTAGGCGCCGGGCTGCGGGTACGCGGGGTATTGGCCCGGCTGCGGGTACGCGGGGTACTGGCCCGGCTGCGGGTAGGCGGCGACCTCGCCCGGCTGCGCGTACCCGACCGGCGCCCCGGTCTGCGGGTAGCCCGCGTACGGCGCCGGTGCCGCGGAGAAGCCCTCGCCCGGCCCGGGCTGGCCCGGGTTGGCCGGGTAGCCGGGGGTCGCCGGGTACTCCGGCGCCGAGGGGGCCCCCGGGCCGGCCGCGGGCGGCCAGCCCGGGGTCGTCGCGGGCTGGTTCTGCTGGCCGTAGGCGTCGCTCATCGTTCGCTCCCTGTCACCGTGTGGTGCCGACTGCGCACCGGCGGGTGACCGGGCACCCGGATGGTAGTGGCTGCGCGGCTGCCCCGGGAGCGGTTCGCTCAGCTGCGGACGACCTGTGCGCTGAGCACCCGGTCGAGCGCCGCGGTGAAGGCCGGCAGGTCGCCGGGGTTGCGCGACGTGACCAGCGGGAACCCGCCGGCGTCGTCCGTCACGACCTCGGCGTCGCGCCACTCGGCGGCGCCGGCGTTGCGGATGTCGGTCTGGAGCGACGGGTACGACGTGAGCGTCACGCCGCCCAGCACGCCCGCCTCGACGAGCAGCCACGGCCCGTGGCAGATCGCGGCCACCGGCCGGCCCGCCGCGGCGAAGGCGCGCGCGATCGCGACGGCGTTCTCGTCGCGCCGCAGCGTGTCGGCGTTGATCGTGCCGCCGGGGACGAGCAGCGCGTCGAACTCGGCGGCTGCGACCTCGGCGAGGGTCCGGTCGGGCCGGACCGTGCGGCCCGGATCCTTGTCGCCGACGAGCGTCTGGACGGGCGCGGCCTCGACGGCCGCGATCGTCACGTCGACGCCCTCGTCGCGCAGGTGCTCGACCGGGACGACGAGCTCGTCCTGCTCGACGCCGTAGTTCGTCACGACCGCGAGAACGCGGCGACCGGTGAGGGGTGCGTCAGCCATGGTTGCCTCCGTGCGCGGCGACGGCCGCGCTCCGTCGGGTCGCGCCGGGTGCCTCAGCGCCCGACCACCGTAGGCACGACACCCGCGAGACCGCGCGGGCACCCGGTGTTGCGGCAGGTGCCCGCGGTCCTTACGTTGCGAGCGAGGCACCGCAGCGGTCGTACCGGGAGGCCCGTGCACCAGGTCGAGATCTTCGTGCTCGTGGCCGGCGCGGTACTCGTCGCGGCGGTCTGCCGGCAGCGCGGGTGGTCGTCGCCGCTCGTCGTCACGGGCGTGGCGCTCGCCGTCTCGTTCCTGCCGTTCGTGCCGCGCTACGAGATCGACTCCGAGCTGCTGCTCGAGCTCGTGCTGCCACCGCTGCTGTACTCGGCCGCGCTGCAGAGCTCCTACCGCGACTTCCGCGCGTCGCTGAACTCGATCACGCGGCTCGGCGTCGGGCTCGTGCTCGTCAGCGCCACCGCCGTCGCGCTCGTGTTCTGGTGGCTCGAGCCGAAGGCGCCGTTCGCGGTCGCGCTCGTGCTCGGCGCGGTCGTGGCCCCCCCGGACGCGGTCGCCGCGACCGCGGTGGGCCGTCGTCTGGGGCTGCCTCGCCGCGTGATGACCGTGCTCTCGGGCGAGAGCCTCATCAACGACGCGACATCGCTGACGCTGTACAAGGTCGCGCTCGCGGGCGCCGCGACGGGGGGCTGGGCGCTCGGCGAGGGGCTGACGACGTTCGGGCTCGCGGTGGTGGTCGGCGTCGCGGTCGGGCTCGTGCTCGGCTGGGTCGTGCACGCCGGGCGCATGCGGGTCGACGACCCGGTGGTCGCGTCGGCGATCGGGCTGCTGACGCCGTTCGCGGCGTACTGGGTCGCGGAGCACGTGCGCGGCTCCGGGGTGCTCGCGGTCGTCACGGCCGGGCTCTACCTCGGCCACACCGCGCCGCGCGCCGGCTACGCCACGCGGCTGTTCGAGGAGCCGATCTGGTCGACGCTCGACCTGCTGCTCGAGTCGTTCACGTTCGCGCTGATCGGCGTCCAGCTGCCGTGGGTCGTGCGCGACGTCATCGACTCGCACGAGGGGCTGCGGCACGGTGTCGAGCTGTCGCTCGTGGTGCTCCTCGTCGCGCTGCTGGTGCGCCCGCTCTACGTGTTCGGCACGAGCTGGTACGACAACCTGCGCCTGCGCGGCAGCCACCGGAGCGTCGCGGACCGGCTGTCGGCCCGCGAGCAGGCCGTCGTCTCGTGGGCGGGCATGCGCGGCGTCGTCACGCTCGCGGCGGCCGCGGCGATCCCGGCGACAGCGAACGGCGCACCGTTCCCGGAGCGCGCGACGCTGCAGCTCGTGGCGTACACGGTCGCGATCGGCACGCTGCTGCTGCAGGGGCTGTCGCTGCCGTGGGTCATCACGCGCCTCGGGGTCGGCTCGGGCCAGGAGGAGGCGGCCGACGCGGCGCAGGAGGCGGCGATGCGCGTCGCGACTGCCGACGCGGTGCAGCGCGTGCTCGAGAAGCAGCGCCCCGAGTGGACGCGGCTCATGGGCTCCGAACGCGCCGACTCGACCATCGAGCGGCTGTCCGCCATGTGGCGCGGCCGCGCCGCCGCGGCGGCCGTCATCCTCGCGCCCGAGCAGGCCGAGGACATCCTGCCGGACCACGTCGACGTCGCCGAGAGCCACCGCGGGCTCGGCGTCGAGGGCCGCCCGGCGACCGGCTCGCTCCCGACGGTCGAGGAGGGCCGGCGCCGGCTGCGGCTGCGCCGCGAGATCGTGGCCGCGCAGCGCGAGGTGCTCATGCAGCACCGCGACGCGGGCGACCTCGACGAGGCCGTGATGCGGCGCATGATGCGCGAGCTCGACCTCGAGGACGAGTCGCTCTCGTCGTCCTGGCTCCAGCGCGCCGCGGACTGACGCGAGGGGCCGAAGGTCCCTCGGCCGGAGCGCCGGAACGCGCCCGCGAGCGGTGTTCCCGCAAGTCAGGACCTTGGCCCCAATCATCCCAGGACCCGGCTCAATAGCGTCTTTCCCAGCGGACCGATGGCGCTCCAGCCGACCCGGTCCGTTCACCTCGCAACCCTGGGAGACACACGGTGACCACCACCGAGAGCACGCCCCGCAAGACCCGCAAGCCCGCCGCCGACGCCGCGGCCGCCGTCGCCGTCGCGCCCGCGAAGGCCCCCGCGCAGACCGAGGCCGAGATCGCCACCGCCGTCGACCAGCTCGTCGAGAACGCCTCGAAGGCGCTCGCCGAGTACCAGTCGATGACGCAGGAGGACGTCGACCGCTTCGTCAAGAAGGGCGCCGTCGCGGCGCTCGACCAGCACGGCGTGCTCGCCAAGCTGGCCGTCGAGGAGACCGGCCGCGGCGTCTTCGAGGACAAGGCCGTCAAGAACATCTTCGCGTGCGAGCACGTGACGAACTCGATGGCGGACCTCAAGACGGTCGGCGTCATCGGGGTCGACGAGATCCGCGGCATCACCGAGATCGCCGAGCCCGTCGGCGTCGTCGCGGGCATCACGCCGGTGACGAACCCGACGTCGACCGCGATCTTCAAGAGCCTCATCGCGCTCAAGACGCGCAACCCGATCGTCTTCGCGTTCCACCCGAACGCTCAGAAGTCGTCGGTCGCCGCGGCCAAGGTCGTGCGTGACGCGGCCGTCGCGGCGGGTGCGCCCGAGCACTGCATCCAGTGGATCGAGGTGCCCTCGATCGGCGCGACGAACGCGCTGATGAACCACCCGGGCGTCGCCACGATCCTCGCGACCGGCGGCAACGGCATGGTCCGCGCGGCCTACTCGTGCGGCAAGCCGGCGCTCGGCGTCGGTGCCGGCAACGTCCCGGCCTACATCGAGAAGAGCGCCAAGCTGAAGCGCGCAGTCAACGACGTCGTGCTCTCGAAGGCGTTCGACAACGGCATGATCTGCGCGTCGGAGCAGGCCGTCATCATCGACGACGTCATCTACGACGAGGCCCTCGCCGAGTTCACGCACCTGCACGCCTACCTCGCCTCGCCGGCGGAGAAGGCGATGCTCGAGCAGTTCATCTTCGGCGTCGACGCGCAGGGCTCGAACTGCGCCGACGCGAAGCTCAACCCGACCGTCGTCGGCCAGAGCCCGCAGTGGATCGCCGAGAAGGCCGGCTTCACGGTCCCGGCGGACACGTCGATCATCCTCGCCGAGGTGTCGGGCGTCGGCCCGCACGAGCCGCTGACGCGCGAGAAGCTCGCGCCGGTGCTCGCGGTGCTGCACGCCGCGACGACCGAGCAGGGCATCGCGCTCGCCGATCAGATGGTCGAGTTCGACGGCCTGGGCCACAGCGCCGCGATCCACACGCGCGACCACGCGCTGACCCAGGAGTTCGGCAGCCGCGTCAAGGCCGTCCGGATCATCGAGAACGCCCCGAGCTCGCTCGGCGGGATCGGCGACATCTACAACGCGTTCATCCCGTCGCTGACGCTCGGCTGCGGGTCGTACGGGCACAACTCGGTGTCCAACAACGTCTCGGCGGTGAACCTCATCAACGTCAAGCGCGTCGGTCGACGCAACAACAACCTGCAGTGGTTCAAGGTCCCGGCGAAGACGTACTTCGAGCCGAACGCGATCCGCTACCTGTCCGACATGGCGGACGTCGAGCGCGTCACGATCGTCACGGACGCGACCATGACGACCCTCGGCTTCGTCGACAAGGTCATCGACGTCCTGCGCCGCCGCTCGAACAACGTGGCGCTGCAGATCATCGACCAGGTCGAGCCCGAGCCGTCGGTCCGCACGGTCCAGGCCGGCGCCGCGCAGATGCGCCACTTCCGGCCCGACACGATCATCGCGCTCGGCGGTGGCTCGCCGATGGACGCCGCGAAGGTCATGTGGCTCCTGTACGAGCACCCCGAGATCAACTTCTCGGACCTCAAGCAGAAGTTCTTCGACGTGCGCAAGCGTGCGTTCAAGTTCCCGGTGCTCGGCGAGCTCGCGCAGCTCGTCTGCATCCCGACCACGTCGGGCACGGGCGCCGAGGTCACGCCGTTCGCCGTCATCAGCGACCCGGACGCGGGCAAGAAGTACCCGCTGGCCGACTACGCGCTGACCCCGAGCGTCGCGATCATCGACCCCGTCCTGACGTCCAAGATGCCGGCCTCGCTGGCCGCGGACTCGGGCTTCGACGCGCTGACGCACGCGACCGAGGCGTTCGTCTCGGTGTACGCCAACGACTTCACCGACGGCATGGCGCTGCAGGCGATCCGCCTGATCTTCGACAACCTCGCGCAGTCGGTGAACGGCGACCCGAACGACCCGGCGACCAAGGACGCGCGGGAGAAGATGCACAACGCCGGGACGATCGCGGGGATGAGCTTCGGCAACGCGTTCCTCGGCATCGTGCACGCGATGGCGCACGTCGTCGGCTCGACGTACCACCTGGTGCACGGCCGGACGAACGCCACGCTGCTCCCGCACGTGATCCGCTACAACGGCACCGTCCCGACCAAGCTCACGAGCTGGCCGAAGTACGAGCACTACGTCGCCCCCGAGCGGTTCCAGCAGATCGCGCAGATGCTCGGCCTGCCGGCCTCGACCCCGCAGGAGGGCGTCGAGTCGTACGCGCTCGCCGTCGAGGCGCTGCGCTCGAAGGTCGGCATCCCGTCGTCGTTCCAGGCGCAGGGCGTGTCGGAGCAGGAGTTCATCGCGCGCCTCGACGAGGTCGCGATGGGCGCCTACGAGGACCAGTGCGCGCCTGCGAACCCGCGCATGCCGATGATCGACGACATGAAGGACCTGATGACCGCGGCCTACTACGGCACGTCGCTGGAGGACGTCCGTTCCCGCCGCAGCGAGCAGCCGGAGGACTGACCGCCTCCTGAGGCGGTGCGGTCCGGGCCCTCCCCCACGAGGCCGCCGCCGCTGCTCGCAACCGACGCCCCGTCCTGGCCTGGTGCTCAGCCGGACGGGGCGTCGGCCTGTCCGGGCCCGGTCGCCGGGTCGCCCGGGTCCGCCTCGTCCGCGACGATGGGGGGCATGGTCCAGACGCGCGCCTCCTTCCGTCGCCCCTCCCGTCGCGTGCTCGCGCTCGGCGCCCTCGCGGTCGCCGGCGGCCTGGCGCTCACCGGCTGCTCGTCGTCCGACGTGCAGGACGCCAAGTCGAAGGCGAGCTCCGTGGCCGCGGCGGCGAGCTCGGCGGCGGCGAACGCCAAGGCCGCGCTCGACGAGGCGAAGGCGAAGCTCTCGGACGTCCAGAGCAAGGCGGACGACGCGCAGAACCAGCTCTCGTCGCTGTCCGCGAGCGCGCAGGCGAACGCGGCGCAGGCCGTGAGCGACGCGAAGGCCGCGGCGACGCAGGCGCAGTCCGCGCTGGACGAGGCGAAGTCGAACGCGCAGGGCGCGAAGGACGACCTGGCGGCAGCGCGCGCGAAGGTCGACACCGCCAAGCAGAAGGTCAGCGACGCGGCGACCACCGCGTCGGGTGCCGCGGCCTCAGCGCTCGACAAGCTCGCGCAGGGGCTGCAGCAGCTCAGCGACGACCTGCAGTCCGCGCAGTCCTGACGCGCGGGCCGTCCCGGCGGCCGTGCGGCACGGTTCGCCCGCAAGGGTGAATTCCCGGGTGTTCGGCGCGGCTCGTTGTCCGTGCGCCGTGCGCTGCCGATCTTCTAGGTATGGCCGATCGTCAGGCGAACCGCGAGCTGCGGCGCCACCACACCGAGTGGTGGGTCGTGTGCGCGTGGGCGTCGATCGCCGTCCTGGTGGCCGTCGGGCTGATGGCCGCCTCGGGCTTCGGCGCCTGACGCGCAGCGCCCCCGGGCGCGCGTCGGCGCGCGCCTATCCTCGCGGCATGACGGCCCGCCACCTGCCCGAGCACTCCCCCGCCGAGCCGCGCTGGCGCGAGGTCGCCGCGGCCACCGGGCTGCTGGCCGGCGACGGCACGGTGCGCGCCACCATCTTCGCGGAGATGTCCGCGCTCGCGACGCGGACCGGCGCCGTCAACCTCGGCCAGGGCTTCCCCGACGTCGACGGGCCGGCGTCGGTGCTCGCGGCCGCCGCCCACGCGCTCGCCTCGGGCGCCAACCAGTACCCGCCGGGGCCCGGGATCCCGGAGCTCCGCGCGGCGGTGGCGGCCCATCAGGCGCGCCACTACGGGCTCGACGTCGACGCCGACACCGAGGTGCTCGTCACCGCGGGAGCGACCGAGGCGATCGCGGCCGCGGTGCTCGCGCTGGCCGGCCCGGGCGACGAGGTGCTGACGCTCGAGCCGTTCTACGACTCGTACGCCGCGGTGATCGCCATGGCCGGCGCGCGGCACACGACCGCGCCGCTGGTCGCGACGTCCGACGGGTTCCGGCTGGACCTCGACGCGCTCGAGTCGGCGTTCACCGACCGGACGCGCGTCGTGCTCGTCAACACGCCGCACAACCCGACGGGCGCGGTGCTGACCCGCTCCGAGCTCGAGGCGATCGCGCGGCTCGCCGTCCGGCACGACGCCGTCGTCGTCACCGACGAGGTCTACGAGCACCTGACGCTCGCGCGCGCCGACGGGTCCCGACCGGAGCACGTGCCCGTCGCGACGCTCCCCGGGATGGCGGGGCGCACGCTGACGATCTCGTCGGCGGGCAAGACGTTCTCGTTCACGGGGTGGAAGGTCGGCTGGGTCACCGGTCCCGCGGAGCTCGTCGTCGCCGTGCGGACCGTCAAGCAGTTCCTCACGTACGTGTCGGCGGCGCCGCTGCAGCCCGCGGTCGCGTTCGCGCTGACCGACCCGGGCGTCGCGGCGTGGGTCGACGAGCTCGCGGCGTCCCTCGCCGAGCGGCGCGACCTGCTCTGCGCCGGGCTCGCGGACGCGGGGTTCGCCGTCGCGCGGCCCGACGGCACCTACTTCGTGCTCGCGGACGCCGCACCGCTCGGGTTCGCGGACGGGGCGGAGCTGTGCCACGCGCTGCCCGGGCTCGCGGGCGTCGTCGGGGTTCCCGTGTCGGCGTTCACGCGGCCGGGCTCGGACGTCGACGGCGCGCTGCGGTCGTGGGTGCGGTTCACGTTCGTCAAGCGCGAGGACGTGCTCGTCGAGGCCGTCGACCGGCTGCACGCCTGGGCCGCACGGCGCTGAGGCCCGGCGTCAGGCCGCGACCCAGGCCCCGCGGCGGCGGAACGCGGGCGTCGCGAGCGCCAGCACCAGCAGTGCCGCGACCTGCGCGCCCACCATGACGCCGGCCATCGCGACGGCGTCACCGCCGAGCAGGCTCGACAGCGGGCTGATCAGCGCCGAGACGCCGATCTGGATCGCACCGATGAGCGCCGCCGCGGTCCCGGCGATCTCGCCGTGGCGCGACAGCGCGAGCGCCGACGCGTTCGGCGGCACGAGGTTGACCATCGCGAGCACGAGCCACAGGCCGATCAGCAGCACCGGCAGCCCGCCCGCGCCGGTCAGCGCGATCGTGAGCAGGCCGAGGCACGCCGTGAGCGACAGCGGCAGCGCGACCCGCACGATGCGGATCGGCGCGAACCGGCGCACGAGCGCCGCGTTGACCTGGGCGCCGCCGACCAGGCCGATGCCGTTGAGCGCGAACAGCAGCGCGAACTGGTGCGCGCTGAGCCCGTAGCCCTCCTGCAGCACGAACGGCGAGCCGACGACGTAGCTCATCAGCACCGCGTTGCCGAGGCCCGGCAGCATCGCGAGCGCGACGAAGTGCCGGTCGGCGGCGAGGCGGCGGTAGCCCGACATCGCCGTGCGCAGCCCGCCCTCGCGGCGCCGACGGCGCGGCAGCGTCTCCGGGAGCTTGCGCCAGACGACCACCCAGAGGCCGACGCCGAACAGCGCGAGCGCGCCGAAGGTGCCGCGCCAGCCGACCTCGCCGGCGATCATCCCGCCGATGGACGGCGCGAACAGCGGCGCGACGCCGATGACGAGCATGAGCCGCGACATCAGCCGCGACGCGTCGCTCCCGACGAACCGGTCGCGGATCACCGCCATCGCCACGACGGACGCCGACGCGTTGAAGAACCCCTGCACGACGCGCAGCGCGATGAGCGCCGAGATGCCCGGCGTGAGCGCGCAGAGGATCGACGTCACCACGTGCAGCGCGACGCCGACCATCACGGGCCGCCGGCGACCGAACCGGTCGGACACGGGCCCGATGACGAGCTGGCCCGCCGCGCCGCCGACCATGAGCGCCGTCATCGTGAGCTGAGCCGCCGTCGCCGACGTCCCCAGGTCGCGCGCGACGTCCGGCAGCGACGGGAGGTAGATGTCGTTGCTGATGGCCGGCAGCGCGCACATCGAGCCGAGCAGCAGGACGTACTTGGCGTTGGGGCGGAACGTGCGGGCGGGCGCCGAGGCGGCGGCGTCGGCCGGGGCGCCGGTACCGGCGTCGGTCGCGCTGGCGTTCGCGCCTCCGGGGGCGGGAGCCGCGACGCCCGACGGAACGCTCGCGACGGCGTCGGCCGAGAGGGACGTCGACGGCAGCGTCTCGGTCGCCGCACCCGCCGACGCGGCGAGGTGGGCGGACCCGCGGGCGCCCGACCCGTAGCCGCCGGCGGGCGCGTGCGCGACGGTGCGGGCCTGCGGGATGGCGGAGGTGTGCGCGGGCATGCGCACGGGCTCGTGGCAGTTGGCCGGTGGGTCGGCTGTGGGAGCGGTCATCGCGTCCCATGGTGGCACCGGGACCGCCCGTCGCGCGAATCGATTCGACCGCCTTTGACCAGGGAGGGCGTCGCCCGACAAAGCCACAACGAAACCCCTGCCGAAACCCGGGCCTGCCGTTGCCGACGCTTGACGCTCGCGCTCGCGGGGCGCCGCGGCGGCATGTCGGCTCCGGCTGGCAGGCTGGCCCCATGTGCGGGAGGTATGCGTCGTTCCGGGAGGACCAGGCGCTCGCGGACGAGTTCGCCATCGCGACGGTCGCCGACGACGTCCGGCTGCTCGGGCCCTCGTGGAACGTCGCGCCCACGGACGGCGTCCGGATCGTCGTCGAGCGCGCCGACCGGGAGACCGGCGAGATCACGCGGCAGCTCCGCGTCGCGCGCTGGGGTCTCGTGCCGAGCTGGGCGAAGGACCCGTCGATCGGCAACCGCATGATCAACGCGCGCTCGGAGACGATCGGGACGTCGAGCGCGTACGCCAAGCCGTTCGCCGCCCGCCGTGCGCTGCTCCCGGCCGACGGCTACTACGAGTGGCAGAAGCTCGAGGCGCCGGGCACCAAGCGTCCCCGCAAGCAGCCGTTCTACATCCACCCCGAGGACGGCGCCGTGGTCGCCCTCGCGGGCCTGTACGAGTTCTGGCGCGACCGCACCAAGTCCGACGACGACCCCGACCGGTGGCTCGTCACGGCCACGGTGGTGACGACGCCGGCGAGCGACGAGCTGGCGCACATCCATGACCGCCAGCCGCTCATGCTCCGCCGCGCGGACTGGGAACGCTGGCTCGACCCCGCCGTCGGCGCCGACGGCGCTGCCGATCTGCTCGGCCACCAGCCACCGGCCCTGGTCGCGACGCCGGTCTCGACATCGGTCAACGCCGTCGCGAACAACGGCCCCGCCCTGATCGACCCGGTCGACGAGCCTCGCGCCGAAGCCACGTAGGGACGTCCCGCGGTTGCCGCCACTACGGCGGGCCGCGCTCACACCTGGGCGTCGGCGCCCCGGTGGCCGTCGACGAGCGCCTGGAACGTCGCGTCCACCGGCGACGGCCCGGCGACCATCTCGGCGAAGGCGCGCCGCCTGACCGCCTCGCGACGACGCGAGCGGGCGCGGTGCACCGACGATCCCGCCGACCGCCGACGAACCGCCTGAGGGCGGCGCGGCGAAGCGGCGCCGAACCCGTCGCTCCCCAGCACGCCGCCCGTGAAGGGCGCACCGGGGCTCGAGCCGTCGTCGGCACGCGGGCCGCTCGGTCGGCTCGGGTGCTCGAGCGGAGACGGTGGCGGCGGCGCCGTCGAGCGGTACGTGTGGCCGGTCGGCGTCGTCGTCAGCACCGTGTGCCGCCCGACGCCGTCACGCGTCGCCGGGTCGGGCCGTTGCCGCCAGCCCCGCGCCTGCTTGGCACGGTTGCAGGCGACGCAGAGACCCTGCGCGTTCTCGAGGTCGGTCGCGCCGCCGTCGGCCGCCGGCACCACATGGTCGAGCTCGCGTGCCGGCGCGTCGCAGTAGGGAGTGCGGCACAGCCCTTGGTCGCGGACGCGGAGCAGCGCCGCGAGGCCCGGCGCATGGAAGCGAGCGGACGAGGTGGTCGCCAGCAGATCGCCCGCGGGACCGGCGTACAGCCGCCGCAGCCATGCGGCTCCGGCGTCGAGACCGTGAGCCACGAGGTTGCGCGCCACCTGCGCCGGGACCGAGCCGTGACCGTCGACGACCGCGCCGTCGTGGGCCGCGCCGAGCAGCGCCGCGTCGGACATCACGAGGTTCACGGTGACCGGCACGGAATCGGCCGCCCGCTGGCCGGTCACCCGTTCGACGAGCGTGTCGGCCATCACTTGGCCACGGGAACGGGGGTCGCCCGCGGCACGGGCCGAGTCCGCGGCGCGACGGAGCGCGGCGAGCACGGCAACTCCCTGCGCCACGGGAAGCAGCGCGGTCAGGTACGTCATGGTGTCGGGCGCCGGCCGCAGCGTGACCGAGCGCTCGGTCTCGGCGCGCCGGGCACGGGCCGCGAGGGACGCCGGGTCGAGCCGCGCGGCATGCGACCGCGCCAGGGCGACGAGCCGCTTGGTGCCGATGCCGGCCAAGGCGCTGACGTCTCCGCAGACGAGTCGGTCGACCTCGGCTCGGACCTCCACGGGCAGGCATGCCGTCTCGCGGACCAGCAGGAGCGCCCGATGCTCCGAGAGGTGACCGGTCTCGAGCGCAGCGAACGTGTGCGGCATCTCGGTGAGCCATGCCTTGGACGCACCGACCAGGGCGCGTGCTCGGTGCGGCGACTCGGCCCGCGCGAGCCCGATCTCGACGGCGACACCGCGTCCCCGCCGATCGAGCGGAACGCCCTCGCGCGCCTCGGCGGCACGACGCTCGGCGTCAACTCGGACGGCAAGCCTCGCCTGCGCGGCGCATGCCGCCGCCTTCAGCTCTTCGAGTGCGGCGAGGAGCTCGACCGCGGCCGATCCGCCGTCGGCGCCTTCGATCAGTCCGCCCAGCTGGTCCCGCCACCCTCGCGCAACGTCCGCCGGGCGCGGAGCGGGGACCGAACGCGAGGGGTGCAGGGACACGGGTGCATCCGACCGCGCCGCCGGGTTGGTCCCAGCGGCGTTCGGCGCTCCAGGGAGCGGCGACGGCGCCTTGGCCGGGGCGTCAGACGGGGACGGGGACGCGGACGACAGCAGACTCGCGTCGGCGCAAGCAGCGCCCACGACACTCGAGCGCGCTGCCGGGTTCATGCGGCCAGTATATCGAACAAATGTTCGATGCGTCCGGCTTCGTCCACATCCCCAGCGACGCCCGGCCGGCTGCTCCCCGCACGACGCGTGGCTCCGCCGGCGAGCCCGCCAGGAGCCATGCCGCCCTGCGCTGAACCCCGCGTTCGCCGCCGCGCTGATCCCCGCGCCGGCTGCCGCACTGCCCCCCCGCGCCGATCCCCGGCGGCGGCTCCAGCGCCTGATCCCGGCGCCTACTCCACCGCGCCCTCGGCGGCCCGGAGCAGCACCGGCTCGATCGCCCCGATCCCCTGGAGCCGCCGCGGCGACCGCCGCTCGAGCACGAACCGCGTGTCGGACGCCAGCACGTCCGCGGTCGCGGGGTCGGTGAGCACCGTGCTCGGCTCGGCGATGTCCGTCAGCCGCGCGGCGAGGTTCACGTGCGGCCCGAACACGTCGCCGAACCGCGACAGGACGCGCCCCCACACGAACCCCACCCGCACGGGCGTGACGCCGCGAGCGCCCTCGGCGATGCCGCCGGCCCGCCGCGCGGAGTCGACGTCGAGCTCGTGCCCGAGGGCGTCCGCGAGGCCCAGCGCCACGAGCGCGCCGGTCGCCGCGTCGTCGGCGACGAACAGCACGGCGTCGCCGATCGTCTTCACGACGCGCCCGCCGGCGGCGGTGACCACGTCCCGCGCGGCCGTCTCGAACCGCTGCACGAACTGCGACAGGTCCGTCGAGCCCAGGCCCGCCGTCCGGCGCGTGAACGACACCATGTCGGCGAACCCGACCGCGCGCGCGAGCGGCAGCGCCATCCGGTCCGGACCGGGGTCGCGCAGCTCGCCGAACTCCGCCGCGTACCGCCCCGCGATCGCGGACAGCTGCCGCCGGTACGAGTGCACGAGCTGCGCCTCGAGCAGCGGGGCGAGGCCCTCGAGCCGGTCGAGCACGAGCAGGCGCGCCGTGGCGTCGTCGAGCTCGTACCGGTTGCCCATGTCCTCGACGAGCGCCTCGACCTGCCAGAGCGCGAGCCGGTCCGACGTGTGGCCGAGCGCGCGCGTCACGGTGACGACGGTCGCGAGGTCGAGCCCGTGGTCGCGGATCAGCGCCGCGGCGCGGTCAACGGCCTCCGCGTCGCGCTCGGTGTAGACGGCGTCGTCTGCGTCGGCGTGCGGCAGGCCCATGGTCCGCCAGAACACGCGGACCATCTCGAGGTCGATGCCGGCGCGCTGCGCGAGGTCGCGCGCCGTGAGCGTGCGGGGTCCGCCGAGGAGCTCCTCGTCGAGCGCCCCGATCGTCGACTCGACGACCTCCAGCTCGTCACGCGATCCGTCCTCGGGCACGCGACGAGGGTATGTCACCGACCCGTGCGGACGTGACGCACGTCACCGGCGAGCACGACGTGCGCCTGCCCCGCCTCGTCGACGACGACCAGCGACCCGTCGGTCCCGAGCCGCTCGGCGAGACCCTGCACCCGCGTCCCGCCGGGGAGCTCGACGCAGACCCGCGACCCGATCGTCGCGCACGCCGCCGCGACCTCCGCGGGCAGCGCCGACGCGAGCGGGTCGTTGCCCGCGGCCCGCCACTCGGCGAGCACGCTCGCGAGCCCGTCGACCAGCGCCGCCAGCACGTCCTCGCGCGCGATCTCGCGCCCCGTCGCCTCGAGCAGGGACGTCGCGCTCGGCACCGGCAGCTCGTCGGCCGTCTGGAGCACGTTGATGCCGATCCCGATCAGCACCGCGCTCCCGACCGGCGGCGGCGTGTCCGTCCCGCTCAGCCCGAAGCCGAGCCCGGCGCCGACCGACACGACCTCCGAGAGGATCCCCCCGACCTTGCGCCACGCGCCCCAGCCGTCGAGCTCGTCGTGCGCCGGCAGCAGCACGTCGTTGGGCCACTTCAGCGCCGCGGGCACGCCGGACACGGCGCGCAGCGCGCGCACCGCGCCGAGCCCCGCCAGCAGCGGGTACCACCCGAAGTGCACGGGCGTCTGCTGCGCGCGCATCGAGAACGTGCCCGTCACCGCGGTGCGCGCGGGCGTCGTCCAGGTGCGCCCCGCCCGGCCCCGGCCGCCCGTCTGGTGGTCCGCGACCAGCAGCGACACGTCCGGCCACGCGTCCGGGTCGGCGCGGACGAGCACGGCGAGGTCCTCGTTCGTCGACCCCGTCTCGTCGACCACGTCGAGCCGTGCGAGCGGTCCGGCGGGCGCGACGAGCCGCTCCTCGAGCTCGGTGGCACGCAGCCCACGTCGGGAGGTGGGCGGCAGCGGCGTGGCGGGAGCGGTCATGGGCACATCATGCGGGTCGCCGGTCGATCCGCGGGGGGTGCACCTACCCACGGGACGGCCGCGCGGCGCCGCGACGACTCCCACGACGGGCCGTCCGACTCCCGTCGACCGTCGACCGCGCGTCTTTGTGGGATCCCGACACGCGGGGCGCACGCTCGTCGTGATCGCCCTGCACGAACCTGGAGGGCTTCGACAACTAGCCTCGGACGGGTGACGCAGACCGACCAGACCGCGAACCCGGCTCCCGCGCCCGGCGCGCCTCGCACGACGGCGGGCCGGCTGGCCGAGCTCGACACCCGTCGCGAGCGCATCGAGGCCGCCGAGCAGGCCGCCGCCGAGAAGCAGCACGCGCGTAGCAAGAAGACCGCCCGCGAGCGCATCGACGCGCTGCTCGACCCGGGCTCGTTCACCGAGATCGACGCGCTCGTGCGCCACCGGTCGACGAACTTCGGCCTCGACCAGCGCCGCGTCGAGGGCGACGGCGTCGTCGTCGGACACGGCACCGTCGACGGCCGGCCGGTCGCCGTCTACTCGCAGGACTTCACGGTGTTCGGCGGCAGCCTCGGCGAGGTGCACGGCCAGAAGATCGCCAAGGTCATGGACCTCGCTCTCCGCACGGGCGTCCCGCTCGTGGGCATCAGCGACGGCGGCGGCGCGCGCATCCAGGAGGGCGTCGCGGGCCTGACGCAGTTCGCGGAGATCTTCCGCCGCAACGTCGCCGCGAGCGGCGTGGTCCCGCAGATCAGCCTCATCCTCGGGCCGAGCGCGGGCGGTGCGGTGTACTCCCCGGCGCTCACGGACTTCATCGTCATGGCCGACGGCACGTCCAACATGTTCATCACCGGCCCGGACGTCATCCGTGCGGTGACGGGCGAGGACGTCGGCTTCGAGGAGCTGGGCGGCGCGACGACGCACAACACGCGCTCGGGCGTCGCCCACTACCTCGCCTCCGACGAGGACGACGCGATCGACTACGCCCGGTCGCTGCTCGCCTACCTGCCGCAGAACAACCTCACCGACCCGCCGACCTACCCGCACGAGGCGGACCTCGAGCCGACGGCCGAGGATGAGGCGCTCGACTCGCTCGTGCCGGACAGCGACACGCAGCCGTACGACATGCGGACCGTGGTCGAGGCGGTGCTGGACGACGGCGTGCTGCTCGAGGTCCAGGCGCTCTACGCGGGCAACGTGATCGTCGGCTTCGGCCACGTCGAGGGCCACCCGGTCGGCGTCATCGCCAACCAGCCGCAGCAGATGGCGGGCACGCTCGACATCAACGCCGCCGAGAAGGCCGCGCGCTTCGTGCGCACGTGCGACGCGTTCAACCTCCCGGTGCTGACCTTCGTCGACGTGCCCGGCTTCCTGCCCGGCACCGACCAGGAGTGGAACGGCATCATCCGGCGCGGCGCGAAGCTGATCTACGCGTACGCCGAGGCGACCGTGCCGCTCGTCACCGTCATCACGCGCAAGGCGTACGGCGGCGCCTACATCGTCATGGGCAGCAAGCAGCTCGGCGCCGACGTCAACCTCGCGTGGCCGACCGCGCAGATCGCGGTGATGGGCGCGGGCGGAGCGGTGAACATCCTCCAGCGCGGCGCGCTCAAGAAGGTCGGCGACGAGGGCGGTGACGTCGAGGCCGAGCGCCGGCGGCTCACGGCCGAGTACGAGGACGCGATCGTCAACCCGTGGGATGCGGCGGACCGTGGTTACGTTGACGCCGTGATCGCCCCCTCGCAGACCCGCGCCGAGATCACCAAGGCGCTCCGCCTGCTGCGCACCAAGCGCGCGAGCCTGCCGCCCAAGAAGCACGGGAACATCCCGCTGTGAGGAAGCCCCTGTGAGCGAGTCCCACTTCCACGAGCACGACGACGACGCGCACGGCGCGCACAGCGCCGAGCCGCTCTCGGGCGTCGACCCCGGCCCGCTGCACGACGCGGTCGCGATGCTCGCCGCGGCGCTGCACACGTACGTCGACACGGCGGTGGGCGTGCGCGCCGAGTTCGGCTCCGAGGAGGCCGACGAGGACCCGCGGATCCTGGCGGTCGAAGGCGAGATCGGCGCGCTCAACGCGCGGCTCTACGACACGCTCCACGAGACGCTCGGCCTCCACGCCGACCTCACGGGCATGTCGTGGGACGACGGCGAGGAGGGCGACGCCGACGCGCCGCCGAGCGCGATCCAGGCGGACACGTTCCATCTCGGGTTCGTCGTCGGCCCGCCGACCGGCACGAGCGACCTGTCGCTCGACGGGGTCCTCGACCAGATCGACGCGAGCGGCGCCGAGATCGCCCAGCAGCTCGTCGACGCGGGCTACGAGGTCGCCGAGTGGGGCGTCTCGCGCGGCGGCCCGGTGCTCTTCGGCGACGAGGACGACGAGGACGACGAGCTCGGCGACGACACGGACGACGAGCCGGAGGGCGGACGATGAGCGACCCGGCGCACGTGCAGGTCGTCCGCGGCGAGCCCGACGACGTCGAGCTCGCGGCGCTCGTGGCGGGGCTCGTCGCGGCGTCGTCCGCGGCGGGTGACGAGTGGGTCGAGCGCCCCGCCGAGCGCTCCGCGTGGGTCGCGCGCCGCCACGGCGTCCGCCCCGCAGGCTGGCGCACCGGCCCCGACGCGTGGCGCTGGAGCCTGCGCGGCTGAGCCCGCGACCCCGCCACCGCTCAGCCCCCGGACCCCAGCGGGATCGTCACCGTGCCGATCTCCGACACGCTCCGCACCGTCCCGGCCGAGCCCCAGGGGTCCGCGTCGACGACGTCGAGAACGCGGTACGTCCCGGGTGGCACCACCGCGTCTGCGCAGCTGTGGGGGAAGACGGCGGTCGCGTAGGTCACCGGCTGCTCGCCGCGCACGACCCGCAGGCCCGGCACACCGGCCTGGACCGCGATCACCCGGCCTGACGCGTCCGTGAGCACGACCCGCGGCGACGCGGCGAACCCGTCCGGGAGCGCGGGCTCCGGCACGCCGAGCGTGCGCGTCAACGGGATCCCGTGCTGCGCCCACCGCATCGTCGAGCGCTCCTCCGTCGCGTTCACGGTGAGCGGGCCCGCGTCGCAGAGCGTCGCCGGACGGCCGCCCGTCACCGTCACGACCTCGCCTCCCGCGAGCACGGTCCGGACCGCGTCGCCGGCGCGCACGGGCTGGACCACGGCGAGGACGTAGTCCCCGTCCGGCAGCGCCGCGCCCGCGGCGCACGACACGACCGGCAGGTCGGCGCGGGCGAGGAACGACGGCGCGGTGGCGTCGCCGTCGCCCCCGGGCTCTTCCGGGGTCGTGGCGGCGCGCGCGACGACCGTCCCGCCCCGCAGCAGGACGGCCGTGCCGGGGCCCGCCGCGGTCGTCGCGTGCGACCCGCTCACGGAGGCGCCCGCGACGACGACATCGACGGTGGTGGCCCCCGGTGCGGCGACCCCGGCGACGGCGCCGACCGCCGCGTCGCCGGCCCGGCCCGTGAGCGCGTGCGCGTCCACGCGCGCACCGCACGCACCGTCCCCGGCCGGCGGCACGGATGGGGAGGGCGAGGACCCCGTCGGGGTCACCGGGTGCGTCGCGGTGCCCGGGCCCACCAGCGGGGGCCCGGATCGTGCGTGCGGCCCGAGGCCGACAGCGGTCCCCAGCACGCCCACGGCCGCGACCGCCACGGCGGCGGTCGTCGCCGACCGGACGCGCCGACCCCGGCGCACGCGCCGCTTGAGGTCCGACGTGTCCCACGTCGTGCGCGCCGCCGCACGGTCGGCGGCCCGCGCCAGGAGGTCGTGAAGCTCGTCGCTCATGGCTTGCTCACCTCGATCACCCATCGCGTGTCCCCGGGGTCCGCGTCCGTGCCGAGCTGCACGTGGAGCGCGCGCAGCCCGTCGCTCAGGTATCTCTTGACGGCACCCGGCGAGAGCCCGAGCCGTGCGGCGACCTCCGGCACGGTGAGGTCCTCGTAGAACCGCAGCACGACGCACGCGCGGACCCGGGGCGCGAGCGTCCGCAGCGCGGCCAGCACGTCCGCGCGGCCACCCGCGTGCTCCTCGATGCCCGGGTGCTCCTCGGGCCGAGCGAGCAGGTGGTGCAGGCCACGCCAGCGCCGGTCCCGCCGGTAGCCGTCGACGAACCGGGTGAGGATCACCCGCCGGACGTAGGCCTCGGCCGCCGCCGCGTCACGGACGGACGCGCGTCGGACGAACGTCGCGACGACCGCGTCCTGGACGAGGTCCTCGGCCGCCGCGACGTCGCCCGTCAGCAGGACGGCGTAGCGGAGGAGCGAGGCGCCGCGGTCGCGGACGAGCTCGTCCACGCGGCGTTCCCAGTCCTGCGCCATGCCCGTCCCTTCGCGTCGGTCTCCACGACGCCCCCTGCGCGCCCTGGACGATCGTCGTGGTGAAGACGCACGAGCGGGGCCGAAACGTTGGGGTCGTCCTGGTCAGGTGCGTGATTGCTACTGCCCGGTAAGGTCTCCCGGGTGACGACGACGCACGAGTCCTCCCCCGCTCCGCGCACCCCGACGGCGATCGACGCGATCGCCGAGGCCCACATCGACAGGTACGCGACCCTCGACCCCGTCTCCGCCACGGGCGTGGGCATCGCCGGCCACGACCACGAGATGACGGACTTCTCGCCGGCGGGGCACGCCGCCCGGGCCGACCTGTCCCGCGCGACGCTCCGGGAGCTCGACGGCGTCACCCCCGTCGACGACATCGACCGCGTCACGCTCGCCGCGATGCGCGAGCGCCTCGGCCTCGAGGTCGAGCTCGAGGAGGCCGGCGAGCCGCAGCGCGAGCTCAACAACATCGCGTCGGTGGTGCAGCTCCGCGACGTCTTCGACGTCATGCCGACGGGCACCCCCGAGCACTGGTCGAACATCGCCGCGCGGCTGAACGCGATGCCCGACGCGCTGGGCGGCTACGTCGAGTCGCTGCGCCACTCGGCGTCGCAGGGCCGCGTCGCCGCGATCCGCCAGGTCGAGGAGGCGATCCGCCAGGCCGACGAGCTCGCTGACCCGCAGACCTCGTTCTTCACGTCGTTCGTCGCGGGGCCGGAGGCCGACGCCGCGCTCGACGACTCGTCGTCGTGCTCGATCGTGCGTGCCGAGCTCGAGCGCGGCGCGACCGCCGCGCGCCAGGCGTACGCGAACCTCGCGAGCTACCTGCGCGACGAGCTCGCGCCCCAGGCGCCGGCCGCCGACGGCGTGGGCCGCGAGCGCTACGGCCTGCTGTCGCGGACGTTCCTCGGCGCGACCGTCGACCTCGACGAGACGTACCGGTGGGGGCTCGAGGAGCTCGCGCGCGTGGTCGCCGAGCAGGAGGCCGTCGCCGCGCAGATCGCAGGTCCGGGCGCGACCGTCGAGCAGGCGGTGGCCGTGCTCGACCAGGACCCCACCCGCCGCCTCGAGGGCACCGACGCGCTGCGCCGCTGGATGCAGGAGACGTCCGACGCGGCGATCGACGCGCTCGACGGCGTGCACTTCGCGATCGCCGAGCCGCTGCGCACGCTCGAGTGCCGCATCGCGCCGACGCAGAACGGCGGCATCTACTACACCGGTCCGAGCGACGACTTCAGCCGCCCGGGCCGCATGTGGTGGTCCGTGCCGCCCGAGGTGACGACGTTCAACACGTGGCGGGAGAAGACGACCGTCTACCACGAGGGCGTGCCGGGGCATCACCTGCAGATCGGCCAGGCCGTGTTCGAGCGCGCGACGCTCAACACCTGGCGGCGCCTCGCCTGCTGGATCTCGGGCCACGGCGAGGGCTGGGCGCTGTACGCCGAGCGCCTCATGGCGGACCTCGGCTTCCTCGACGACGCGGGCGACCGGCTCGGCATGCTCGACGGGCAGCGGATGCGCGCCGCGCGCGTCGTGTTCGACATCGGCGTGCACCTCGGCCTGCCGGCCCCCGCCGAGTACGGCGGCGGCACGTGGGACGCCGACAAGGGCTGGGAGCTGCTGCGCTCCAACATCAACATGCCGGAGGCGTTCATCCGCTTCGAGTGGAACCGCTACCTGGGCTGGCCCGGGCAGGCGCCGTCGTACAAGGTCGGCCAGCGGCTCTGGGAGGAGACGCGCGACGGTGCGGCCGCCGCGGCCCGCGCCCGCGGCGAGGAGTTCTCGCTGCGCGACTTCCACGCCCGCGCGCTCGCGCTGGGCGGCGTGCCGCTCGACGTGCTCAAGGGCACGTTCGTCGGCTGAGCAGTACCCGGCGCCGCAGACGACGAGGGCGCGCCCGCTCACCGGCGGGCGCGCCCTCGTGGCGTGAGCGGGTGCTCAGAAGAGCGAGTAGCCGTACTTGAACATCACCATCGCGGCGAGGACCACGATGAGCGCGATCGTCACGAACCAGTCGTTGCCGGCCGCGACGAACCGCCGCATGCCCGCGCCGCGCGGACCGGGGAAGAGGTTGCCGTCGCGCACGTTGATGCGCGTCAGGCCCGCCCACACGAGCGTCGTCGTCACGGTGATCAGCAGGCACCACGGGCACAGCGCGTGGATGCGGAAGAACGACTCGTAGAACAGCCACCATGCGAAGAGGAACCCGACCGTGTAGATGGCCTGCGCGGTCAGCATGAACCAGCGCGGGAAGACGACGCCGCCGATGATCGCGACCGCGACGGTGATGACGACGGCCTCGGCGGCGATGCCCAGGAAGGCGTTCGGGAAGTAGTCGCCCAGCAGGTGCGCGGCCCAGTCCTTGGCGACCGTCGCGCAGTTGATCTTGTCGTTGATGCTGCAGCTCAACGAGGCCTTGGGGTTCGCGGCGAGCTTGACGAAGTCGATCGACAGCACGAACGAGGCGATGAGCCCGATCGCGCCCGAGATCGCCATCTCGATCGCGGTCCTGCGGCGCCACTCGGGCGTCGCGGGGCGGTCGAGGTCCGGGTCGTCGTCGAGCTCGTCGAGCAGCTCGTCCGGGTCGACGTCGTCCGGGCCGACGTCGTCGACCTGCCGTGCGGACGCCTTCGTCATGTCGCTCACTCCTGCTCCTCCGCCTGGGGGACCCCGTCATTGTGCCGTGGCCGCGAGCGCGTGATGACGCCGAACGTCCTGTGAATCCTCGGGCCGGCCCGACGGGTCCGGCCGGATCTGCCGACGTAGGCTCGCGGCTCGTGACCCGCCTGCTGCTCGCCTCCGCCTCGCCCGCCCGCCGCGCCACGCTCCGCGCCGCGGGCATCGACCCGCTCGTGGCGGTCTCGTCGGTCGACGAGGACGCCGTGCTGGCCGCCGCCCGCGAGCGCTTCGGTGCGCTCGACCCCGCGGACGCCGTGCTCGTGCTCGCGCAGGCCAAGGCCGAGGACGTCGCCCGCGCGCTCGACGACGGCGCGCGCGAGCTCGTGGTGCGCGACGCGGACGGCGAGCCCGCGACGGACGACGACGACCTCGACGACGTGCTGCTGCTCGGCTGCGACTCGATGCTCGAGCTCGACGGCGAGGTGCTCGGCAAGCCGACGGACGCCGACGACGCGGTGCGCCGCTGGCGCGCGATGCGAGGTCGCACCGGCGTGCTGCACACGGGCCACTGGCTCGTCGACCTCCGCCCCACCGGCGCCGACGGCACCGGCACCGGCACGGGCGCGACGTTCGGTGCGACCGCGTCGACGACCGTCCACTTCGCCGACGTCTCCGACGCCGAGGTCGCCGCGTACGTCGCGACGGGCGAGCCGCTCCTCGTCGCGGGCGCGTTCACCGTCGACGGGCTCGGCGGGCCGTTCGTCGAGAGCATCGAGGGCGACCACCACAACGTCGTCGGCCTGTCGCTGCCCCTGCTGCGCGAGCTCCTCGGCGAGCTCGACGTGACGGTCACGGACCTCTGGCGGAGCTGACCGCGTTGGCGGATCGGGACAAGGCGGGACGCCGCGTACCGCCCGCGCCTCCCGCGTCGTCGTAGGGTCTCTACAAATCCACGTGCCGGGACGTTGGTCGGTCCTCCAATCTTGCGCGGCGCCTCCGCCCCGACACGGGCCGCTCGCGCCCCGGGCGTTACGGTGAGCCGTGCCCAGCTCCGCCGCCCAGGCCATCACCAAGGTCCTCATCGCCAACCGCGGCGAGATCGCCGTGCGCGTCGCGCGTGCGTGCCGCGACGCGCGGATCGCCTCGGTCGCCGTCTACGCGGACCAGGACCGCGAGGCGCTGCACGTGAAGGTCGCCGACGAGGCGTTCGCGCTCGACGGCGCGCGGGCCGCGGACACCTACCTCGACGTCACCAAGCTGCTCGACGTCGCGAAGCGCGCGGGCGCCGACGCCGTTCACCCCGGGTACGGGTTCCTGTCCGAGAACGCGGGCTTCGCGCAGGCCGTCATCGACGCGGGCCTCGTCTGGATCGGGCCGCCGCCCGCGGCGATCGAGTCGCTGGGCGACAAGGTGAGCGCCCGCCACATCGCGCAGCGCGCGGGCGCGCCGCTCGTCGCCGGCACGCCCGACCCGGTGTCGGGCGTCGACGAGATCCACGCGTTCGTCGCCGAGCACGGCCTGCCGGTCGCGATCAAGGCCGCCTTCGGCGGCGGCGGCCGCGGGCTCAAGGTCGTGCGCACGGCCGACGAGATCGACGAGCTCTACGAGTCCGCGGTGCGCGAGGCCGTCGCCGCGTTCGGCCGCGGCGAGTGCTTCGTCGAGCGGTACCTCGACAAGCCGCGCCACGTCGAGACGCAGTGCCTCGCGGACGGCCACGGCACCGTCGTCGTCGTCAGCACGCGCGACTGCTCGCTGCAGCGCCGCCACCAGAAGCTCGTCGAGGAGGCGCCGGCGCCGTTCCTCACCGAGGCGCAGCGCGCGCAGCTCGTCGAGTCGAGCAAGGCGATCCTCCGCGAGGCGGGCTACGTCGGTGCGGGCACGTGCGAGTTCCTCGTCGGGGTCGACGGCACCGTCAGCTTCCTCGAGGTCAACACCCGCCTCCAGGTCGAGCACCCGGTGACGGAGGAGATCAGCGGCATCGACCTCGTGCGCGAGCAGCTGCGGATCGCGGCGGGTGAGCCGCTCGGCTACGACGAGGTCGCGACGCGCGGCCACTCGCTCGAGTTCCGCATCAACGGCGAGGACCCCGCGGCCGGGTTCCTGCCCGCACCCGGCAAGATCTCGACGCTGCGCTTCCCGTCCGGTCCGGGCGTCCGCGTCGACTCCGGCGTGGTCGAGGGCGACACGGTCTCGGGCGCGTTCGACTCGATGATCGCCAAGCTGATCGTCACCGGCGCGACGCGCACGCAGGCGATCGAGCGGGCTCGTCGCGCGCTCGCCGAGCTCGAGGTCGTCGGCATCCCCACGGTCGTGCCGTTCCACCGCGCGGTGCTCGACGAGCCCGCGTTCGCGCCGGCCGACCCCGCGCAGCCGTTCTCGGTGCACACCCGCTGGATCGAGACGGAGTTCGCGGACAGGCTGCCGTCGCTCACCGGTCCGACCACCGCACCGGCCGACTCGGAGGACGACGAGGCCGGCGCGCTCGAGCGCGTCGTGGTCGAGGTCGGCGGCAAGCGGCTCGAGGTCGTGCTCCCCGCGGCTCTCGCCCTGGCCCGCCCGGGCGCGGGACGTCCGGGAGCGCCCGCCCGCCGGCCCGCGCGCCGCCCCGCGCAGCGCGCCGGCGGCGGCAACGGGACGACGCTCGCGTCGCCGATGCAGGGCACGATCGTCAAGGTCGCGGTCGAGGACGGCTCGACCGTCGCCGAGGGCGACCTCGTCGTCGTGCTCGAGGCGATGAAGATGGAGCAGCCGCTGGTCGCGCACCGCGCGGGCACCGTGAGCGGGCTGACGGCGTCCGTGGGCGCGAGCGTCACCGCGGGCGGCGCCATCTGCGACATCCTCGGCTGACGCGACCGGCTCGCCCGTGCGACCCGCGCAGCCACCGGACCTCCCGTCCGTCCCCGCCCCGCCGCAGCACCCGCACCACCGCCAGCCCGGCGACGGCTGGGTCGAGTGCGCGTGCGGGCGCCGGCACTGGGGCCTGTTCGGCGCCGCCGGGCTGCTGCTGGCCCGCTACCCGGACGGGAGGACGGGCGGCGCGCCCGACGCGATCGTGCTCCAGCACCGGGCGCCGTGGAGCGACCAGGGCGGCACCTGGGGCGTCCCGGGCGGCGCGCGCAACCCCGACGAGCCCGCCGTGGACGCGGCGCTGCGCGAGGCGGCCGAGGAGGCCGGCATCGACCCGGCCGACGTCGTCGTGCTCGGCACGTCCGTGCTGCACCACCCCGACTGGTCGTACACGACCGTGCTCGCCCGCGAGCGCGTGCCCGGCGCCGTGGAGCCCGCGGTCACCGACCCGGAGAGCGTCGAGATCCGGTGGGTGCGGGTCGGCGACGTGGAGGCGCTGCCGCTGCTGCCCGCGTTCGCGGAGGCCTGGCCGGACCTGCTCGGGCGGCTGACGGCGGGCGCCTGAGCCGCTCCGACCGCTCGCGCGGCGCCCGCGGTGTGCGTCGTCTCACATCCTCGGACCGGGGTTCAGCCGAGGGCGAAGTGAGGTTAGTCTTACCTTCGCTCGGGCGACGCTGCGATCAGCCGGCGCCCCGGTCCACACCCATCCACGAGGGAGACGTCGGTGCTCGCGACGCTGGTGATCGGCCTGCGCGAAGGCCTCGAGGCCGCGCTGATCGTCGGCATCCTCGCCGCCTTCCTCAAGCGCAACGGGTCGTCGCTGCGACCCATGTGGCTCGGCGTCGCCGCGGCCCTGCTGCTGAGCGTGACGATCGGCGTCGGCCTCGAGCTCGTCTCGATGAGCCTGCCGCAGCGTGCCCAGGAGGGCATGGAGACGGTCGTGGGCGCCGTCGCGCTCGTGTTCGTCACCGGCATGGTCGTGTGGATGAGCACGCACGCCCGCGGCCTGAAGAAGGACCTCGAGGCGCACGCGGGCGCGGCGCTCAAGGACGGCACGACGTGGGCGGTCGCCGGCATGGCGTTCCTCGCGATCGTCAAGGAAGGCTTCGAGACCTCGGTCTTCCTGCTCGCGACGTTCCAGAACTCGACGAGCGTCGGCGCCGCCGCGCTCGGTGCGGTGCTCGGCATCGGCATCTCCGTCGTCATCGGCATCGGCCTCTACCAGGGCGGGATCCGGTTCAACCTCGGCCGGTTCTTCCAGGTGACGAGCGTCTTCCTCGTGCTCGTCGCGGCCGGGCTCGTCATGGGCGTGCTGCGCACCGCGCACGAGTCCGGCTGGCTCACGATCGGCCAGACGAAGGTCGCCGACCTGTCGTGGCTCGCGCCCTACGGGAGCGTGCAGGCCGCCCTGATCACCGGCGTGCTCGGCATCCGCGCCGACCCGCGTGCCGTCGAGGTGCTCGGGTGGACGCTCTACCTCGTGCCGCTGCTGGCGTACGTGCTGTGGCCGCCGAAGCGTCGCGCGCAGGGCGCGCAGGTGCCGCGCCTGCAGCTGTCGCTCGCCGCGGGGCTCGCCGTCGTCGGCCTCGTGCTGGTGGTCGCCGTGCCGGCCGCCGCACCCGCGCGCGCGGGTGGGCCGGTCGACGTGGTCGCCGGCTCGGACCGCGTCGGCACCGCCGACGTCGAGCGCGGCGCCCTCGTGCTGACGACCGCCGACGGCAGCACGCGCACCGCGCTGTCGCACCCCGTCGCCGCCGTCCGCTCGGGTGTCGACGCGACGCGGTGGACGTGGACCGGCCAGGACGCAGCGGACCTCCCGGCCACGCTGACGCTCACCGAGCTGGTCGCCCTCGCGGGCGGCCGCCTGCCGGTCGGCGTCGACCCGCAGGCCGCCACCGGACCGTACGACGCGGCGTGGACCGTGACGACCACGGGCACCGCGTGGACCGCGCACGGCTCGCTGCTCGACGCGACGCAGACGGGCAAGGCCGTCGTCACGCTGTCGGGCGGCGGGCTGCAGATGCCGCGTGCGATGACCGTCGCGACGCTCCCCGGATCGGCCGGGCCCGCGCAGTGGCAGGTCGACCCGGCCACGGTCGCGGCGACCGCCGACCGCCTGGCCGACGCTCAGAGCGCCGCCGCGGACCGCACGCTGTGGAACCGCTGGCTGCCGCTCGTCCTGCTCGTCGCCGCCGCCGCGCTCGCCGCGGCCGGGCTGCGCCACCGCCGCGCTTTGCGCGCCGCGGTCCCCTCGACCCCCACGCCCGTGGCGGCCCCCGCGGCTGCCCTCCCCGTCGACGCCTGAGGAGCTCCTCACCGTGCAGAACCCGACCTCGTCGCGCCCGCGCACCGCAGCGGCCGCAGCCACGGTGGCCGCGCTGGCCGCGCTCGCCCTGGCCGCGTGCAGCTCCGGCGGCGGCGAGCCCGCCGCGCAGCCGTCCGGTTCCGCCACGTCCGGCGGCGCCGCCAAGGTCGCCGTCACCCTGACCAGCGCCGGTGGCGCCGACGCGTGCGAGGTCGACACGACGTCGGTCCCCGCGGGTCCCGTGACGTTCACGGTCACGAACAAGGACTCGGCCGTCATCTCCGAGATCGAGCTGCTCGCGGGCCAGCGCATCGTGGGCGAGAAGGAGAACCTCGCGCCCGGGCTCGCGCCCGTCAGCTTCACGGTCACGCTCGACGGCGGCTCGTACGCGGTCTACTGCCCCGGCGCCGCGACGGACACCGTGCCCTTCACCGTCACCGGCCAGGCGGCGACCCCGACCGGCGGCGCGTCGGCGATCCTCGAGGCCGGCACGACGACGTACGCGACCTACGTCGCCGGCGTGGTCGCGTCGATGGTGACGTCGGTCGACGCGCTCAAGGCCGCGGTCGACGCGGGCGACCTCCCCGCCGCCCAGAAGGCGTACGCCGCGGCGCGCCCGTTCTACGAGCGCATCGAGTCCGACGTCGCCGGCTTCGTCCTGCCGGGCGCCGATCCGACCGACAACAGCGGCAACCTCGACTACCTCGTCGACATGCGCGCGTCGAACCTCGACGACGCCGTCGGCTGGCACGGGTTCCACGCGGTCGAGAAGGACCTCTTCGAGGCGAAGACGATCACCGCCGGCACGAAGACGCTCGCCGCGGAGCTCGACGCCAACGTCCGCAAGCTCGCCGAGCTGTCCCGGTCGCTCACCTACAGGCCCGAGGACCTCGCCAACGGCGCGGCCGGCCTGCTCGAGGAGGTGCAGGCGAACAAGATCAAGGGCGAGGAGGAGCGGTACTCGCACATCGACCTCGTCGACTTCGCCGCCAACGTCGAGGGCGCCGAGCAGGCGTTCGCGAACCTCGAGCCCGGGCTCGAGCAGATCGACCCCGACCTCACGGCGACCGTCGAGCAGCGGTTCGACGACGTCAGGGCGCTGCTGAAGACCTACGAGGACCCGACCGCGCTCGGCGGCTACAGGCCGTACACCGCGGCGCTCAAGGCGAGCGACTCGGCCAAGCTCAGCCAGGCGATCCAGGCCCTGCAGGAGCCGCTCTCGTCGATCGCCGAGAAGGTGGCGACCGCCCGGTGAGCAGGCACGACGGGGGCGTCTCGCGGCGCGCCTTCCTGGGCGGCACCCTCGGCGGCATCGCCGCGGGCGCGCTCGTGGGCTTCGTCGGCGCCGACTCCGCGCAGGGCTCGGCACCGGTCGCGGGCGGCACCGACCCCACGCTGCAGTACCCCTTCTACGGGCAGGCGCACCCCGCCGGGGTCGCGACGCCGCCGCAGCGGCACTGCCTGTTCATGACGTTCGACCTGACGACCACCGACGCGTCCGCGCTCCAGTCGCTGCTCGCCCGGTGGTCCGCGGCGTTCGACGTGCTGATGGCCGGCCACGAGCTCGGCACCGCGGACCCGGACCGCCCGCACGCCGTGCCGACCGACACCGGCGAGGCGACCGACCTCGGACCGAACGGGCTGACGCTGACGCTCGGCCTGGGCCCGGGCGTGTTCGACGACCGGTTCGGCCTCGCGGCGCGCAAGCCGGCGAAGTTCGACCACCTGCCGGCGCTGCCGTCGGACCAGCTCCAGGACGCGCTGACCGGCGGCGACCTGTCGATCCAGGCGTGCGCCGACGACCCGCAGGTGGCGTTCCACGCGGTGCGCGACCTCTCGCGGCTCGCCCGCGGCGTCGCCGTCACGCGGTGGACCGTCATGGGCTTCGGGCGCGCGTCCGCCGGCCAGGGGCAGACCACGCCGCGCAACCTGCTCGGCTTCAAGGACGGCACGCGCAACATCCGCAGCGACGCGGACCTCGGCCAGTTCGTCTGGCACGACGGCCAGGACCAGGCGTGGATGAAGGGCGGCACCTACCAGGTCGCGCGCAAGATCCACATGCACGTCGAGAACTGGGACACCGACCGCATCGAGGACCAGGAGCGCGTCTTCGGCCGCGACAAGCGGTCCGGCGCTCCGCTCACCGGGACCGGCGAGTTCGACACGCCCGACTTCGCGAAGACCGACGCGAGCGGCGCGCGCGTGATCGACCCGCAGGCGCACGTCGCGCTCGCCGCGCACGAGAACAACGGCGGCCTCAAGATCCTGCGCCGCTCGTACAACTTCACCGACGGCATGGACGAGACGGGCCAGATCGACGCGGGGCTGCTGTTCCTCGCGTACATGAAGGACCCCGCGCAGTTCGTCACGCTGCAGACGCGCCTCGGCTCGTCCGACGCGCTCAACGAGTACATCTCGCACGTCGGCTCCGGGGTGTTCGCCGTGCCGCCCACGCCCGAGCGCGGTCACTTCATCGGCGAGGCGCTGTTCCAGTGACGCGCCGTGCGGCCCCGGCGACCATCGGGCCGGTCGTCCGCCCGGCAGGTGTCGGCCGGCGGGTGGCGCGAGTACCGTCGCGCGCGTGACGAGCGACGACGCGACCGAGCCGCCGCCGTCCCCGCGCCCGTCCGGGGCCCTCCCCGCGCCGTTCCCGCCGCCGGCCGGCCGGTCCGCCGCACGGCCCGATCCCGCCGCGCTCGCCGTCCCGCCCGACGCGGGAGTGCCCACGCGGGTCGCGCTCCTCGCCGTCCTGACCGCAGCGTGCCTCGAGCTCGTGCGCGCCTCCGGCCCGCTGCTCGACCGGTGGTTCACGGTCGGCACGGTCGACGCCGCGGTGGCCGCCGTGGTCACGTTCGCCGGCGCGGGCGTCGTGGCGGGGCTGCTGCTGCTCGTCACGGGCAGGGCCGACGGCGCGCCCGACGGACGGACCGTGCTCGTCGGCGCGGTGCTGCTCTCGGTGCTGCGCCTCGTGGTGCAGTGGCTGACGCCCACACCGGCCGACGGCACCGAGCACCTCGGGCTCGCGTTCGACGTGCTCGGGCTCGCGACCGTGACGACCGCCCTGGCCGTGCTGACGCTCGTGGTCGCCCACGTCGCGGCGACCCCGGGCACCGTCGTCAGCCGCCGGGAGACCGCGCAGACCGTCACCGTGCTCCGGGCGCTCGTGCCCGGGGGCTGGCCCGGCGGTGCTCGGCAGGCCGCGTTGGGGCTGCTGCTCGGGTGCAGCCTCGCGGTGTCCGTGCAGATGGTCCTCGCCACCTGGGACGCCGTGTGGCGCACCGGCTGGGTCGGCTGGGAGGTGACCGTCGTCCTCGTCGTCGTGCTGATGCTCGCGGCGCGCGGGCTCGTCGCCGGGCCGGCGGGCCCCGCCCTGCCCGTCGGGCGACCGCGCCGGCTCTGGGCCGTCGGCCCGTTCGTCGGCCTCGCGACGATCGTCGCGGCCAACCCCGCGTTCGCGGCCTCCCAGTCGGGGGTCGCGCTCGGCGTCGCGGGGTTCGTCCTCGTCGGAGCGCTGACCGCCGGCGCGTGGCTGCTGCTGCGACCGGACGCGTGGCACGGCTCGGTGCGCGTCGCGGCCGCGGTGCTGCTCGTGGGCGCGACCGTCGGCGCGATGTGGCTCGACGACTGGGGCGCGCTCGTCGCGCTCGCGGTGTTCGACGTCGCGGTGGGCATCGTCCTGACGGGCGCGCTGAGCTCGCGGCGCACGGCTCCTCCGGGCATCCCGCGGGCCACGGGCGCGGTCGCGGTCGCGGGCCTGGGTGCCGGCGCGCCGCTGCTGCTCTACTACCTCGACTACGACGTGCCGCTCCCGGTCGACAACGCGTGGGTCGTCGTCGCCGGGGCGGTCGTGCTCGCGCTCACCGGGCTGCGCCGGCGCACGCCGCGCGGCGCGAACGGCACCGGTCCGTCGGCGACGGCGGGTTCCGAGCCGCGCGAGCCGGTGCCGGCGCGCGTCAACGCCGTGCGCCTGCTGCTGCTGCCGCCGCTCGTGCTGGCGCTCGTCGGCCTCGCGCCGAGCGGCACGACGACCCACGGCGCCGACGTCCCCGCGCGATCGGCGTCCGACGAGCTGACGCTCGTCGACTGGAACCTGCACTACGAGGTGTCCCCGTTCACGGCGGTCGACCTCGAGGGGATCGCGGCCCGGATCGAGGCGGAGCACCCGGACGTCGTGACGCTGCAGGAGGTCGAGCGCGGCTGGGTGCTCGGCGGCGGCGTGGACGCCGCGACCTGGCTCGCGCACCGGCTCGGCATGACCGTCGAGTTCGCACCCGCCGCGGACCGCCAGTTCGGCAACGCGATCCTGGCGCGCTCCGCGCTCACCGACGTCGCCGTCCACCCGCTCCCCTACGGCGCCGGGCCGCAGCACCGCTCGGCCCTGTCGGCGACGCTGACGACCGCCGGCGGCACCCGCGTGCGCGTCACCTCCGTCCACCTCCAGCACCGGGACACGAACACCCCGACGCGGCTGGCCGAGGTCCGCGCGCTGCTCGCCGCCGAGCCACCGCGCGGCCCCGCGCTGCTCGCGGGTGACCTCAACGCGACGCCCGGCTCGCCCGAGGTCGCGCTGCTCGAGGGCGCCGGGTGGCGGTCCGCGGTGGACGCCGTCGGCGACGAGGGCGCGCTCACCTCGACCAGCACGGATCCGACCGAGCGGATCGACTGGGTGTTCGGTCACGGCGTCACGTTCGTCGCCGCCCAGGTGCCGACCGGGCCGCGCCAGTCGGACCACCTGCCGGTGGTGGTGCGCCTCAGGACGGGTGGCTAGCGCACGTCCTCGCTCGAGTCCGTGGGTTCCCGCCGCCCCTCGGACCACGAGACGGCGATCGTCGTCGCGGCGCAGCCGACCAGGATCACCGCGGCGCCGACGACGAACGCGACCCGGCTGCCCAGCGACCTGACCGACCACAGCACGAACGCGGCCGCGAGGCCGCCGTAGAGCGCGCGCACGGCGCTGCGGCGGTTCATGCCAGGTGCCAGAGGCCGACGACGTTGCCGAGCGCGAGCGAGACGGCCACGGGCAGCCCGTAGACGAGCCCGAGCGCCCCGCCCATCGTCACGTGCTCACCGACGGTCGGTGGCCCGAGCGTCGCATCGGGCGGCGCGACCGCGAGAGCCCAGCCCAGCCGCGCGAGCGACCCGACAGACGCGCACCCGCCGAGCACGCTCATGAGCAGCAGAGCCGCTTTGAGCACGGCGTCCACGACGTCCGTCGGCATGGCGCCGATGCTCGTCCGCGGATGTCGAGGCCGTCAAGACGCCCCGTCTGTGCCGGCTGGTCAGCCCTCGCGCAGGACCTCGGCGACGAAGCGCGCCGACCGCTCCTGCAATCCGGCGACCCGTCGCGCGACGACCTCGGCCCGCGCCTCCGCCGAGTCGCTGCCCGCCTCGATCCGGGTCGGGCGCCGGCGCACGTTCCGCGAGCAGCCGAACTCGGTGCAGATCAGCGTCCCGATCGTGTTGCCCTTGCGACCGGCGGCGCCGGCCCGCCGCGCGACGTACAGCGTGACGTCCTCGGTCTCGACCACGTCCTCGCACCACGCGCAGACCGCGCTGGTCCGGCGCTGCCCACGGTCCGACGACCGCAGCAGCACCCCGACCGGCGTGCCGTCCAGCGGGACGACCGCGTACGCCGACAGCGGCGCCTTGCGGTCGCGCCACCCGAGGTAGTCGAGCCGGTCCCAGTCGAGCTCGGCCAGCACGGGCAGCGTCGCGTCGGCCGCCTCGCGTCGCGAGGCGTTCACGAACGACGCGCGGATCTGCTTCTCGGTGAGGGGTTCCATCCGTCAGTCCCTGTTCTTGTGGTCGGCCTGCCGCTGCGCTTCGCTCCGGGCGAGTGCCGCGCTGCGCGCGAGCCGCACCCTGCGCTGGGAGGCGTCAGTCCCTGTTCTGGTGGTCGGACTGCCGCTCCGCTTCGCTCCGGGCGAGTGCCGCGCTGCGCGCGACCCTCACCCTGCGCTGCGCTCCGCGTCAGTCCTCCGGTGCGACGTGGAGCATGCGGGCCACCTCGCCGATCGTGCCCGACAGCGACGGGTACACCGTCGGGACGCTCGCGAGCTGGTCGACCGTCAGGCGCTGGGCGACCGCGATCGTCAGCGGGAAGATCAGCTCGCTGGCGCGCGGGCCGACCAGCACCGCCCCGAGCACCGTCCCGCTCCCGGCGTGCGCGAACAGCTTGACGAAGCCCTCCCGGATGCCCTGCATCTTGGCCCGCGGGTTGCGCGCGAGCGGCAGCATGCTCGTCCGGTACGTGACGCCCTGCTCGACGAGCCGCGCCTCGCTGAACCCGACCGTCGCGATCTCGGGCGCCGTGAAGATGTTCGCCGAGACGCCGCGCAGCGAGAGCGGGGCGACCGCGTCACCGAGCGCGTGCGACATCGCCGTGCGGCCCTGCGTCGCCGCGACCGACGCGAGCGGCAGGACGCCCGTCACGTCGCCGGCCGCGTAGACGCCGCGGACGTTGGTGCGCGACACCTTGTCGACCTCGATGTGGCCGCTGGGCCGCAGCCGCACGCCGGCCTCCTCGAGGCCGAGCCCGGCGGTCGTCGGGATCGAGCCGACCGCGAACAGCACGTGCGAGCCCTCGACGACGCGGCCGTCGGCGAGCGCCACCTCGACGCCGTCCCCGACCCGGCGCGCACCCGCCGCGCGCGACTGCGACAGCACGTTCATGCCGCGCGCCTTGAACACGTCCTCGAGCAGCTGGGCGGCGTCGGCGTCCTCGCCGGGGAGCACGCGGTCGCGCGACGAGACGAGCGTGACGTCCGCGCCCAGGGCCGTGTACGCGCCGGCGAACTCGGCGCCCGTGACGCCGGACCCGACGACCACGAGGTGCTCGGGCAGCGCCGTGAGGTCGTAGAGCTCGGTCCACGTGAGGATCCGCTCGCCGTCCGGCACGGCCTCGGGCAGCACGCGCGGCGTCGCGCCCGTCGCGACGAGCACGACGTCGGCGTCGAGCACCTCGTCGGTGCCTCCGGCGCCCGCATCGACGCGCACGCGCGACGCCCCCTCGAGGCGCCCGGTACCCGCGACGAGCCGGACGCCCTCGCGGTCGAGGCGAGTGCGGATGTCGGCGGACTGCGCGGCCGCGAGCGCCCGTACGCGCATGTTCACCGCGGCGAGGTCGATCGTGTGGCGCATCGCCGCCGACGCGCCCGCGGGAGACGACGCGTCGCGGATGCCGAGCTCGGGCGCGGTGTCGGCGAGCGTCATCCACTCGGCCGTCGCGATCAGCGTCTTCGACGGCACGACGTCCGTCAGCACCGCCGCGCCGCCGAGGCCCTGCCGCTCGACGACCGTGACGTCCGCGCCGAGGCGCCGCGCGACGAGCGCCGCCTCGTACCCGCCGGGACCGCCGCCGATGACGACGACGCGCTGACCGTGCTGCTCCGAGGTGCCCACGGGCGTCCATTGTGCCTGCCGCCGCGCTGGCCGTCGTGCCGCGGCCGAGCGGGTGCGGTGCGCGCGTGGCAGGGATCACGCCGCCGGGCCGCCCCGGCGTGGGCGCCGGATACGCTCGCCGGGTGAGCCTCGACCTGGACGACCCGACCACCGACCCGTTCGACGTCGCGCGCGAGGCCGCCGCGTTCCTCGCGAGCGCGACGGGCGTCGAGCGGCACGACGTCGCGCTCGTGCTCGGCTCGGGCTGGGGCGGCGCCGCCGACCTGCTCGGCGAGACCGTCGCGACCGTGCCGAGCTCGGACGTGCCCGGCTTCTCGGCGCCCGCCGTGGTCGGGCACGTCGGCACGATCCGCTCGGTCCGGATCGCGGGTGACGACGCCCGGCCGGACCGCCACGCGCTCGTGCTGGGCTCGCGGACGCACCTGTACGAGGGCCGCGGCGTGCGCCGGGTCGTGCACGGCGTCCGGACCGCGGCGGCGGCGGGCTGCGCCACCATCGTGCTGACCAACGGCTGCGGCGGTCTCAACCCCGCGTGGGGACCCGGCACCCCCGTGCTCATCCGGGACCACCTGAACCTCACGGCGACGTCGCCGCTCGAGGGCGCGACGTTCGTCGACCTGACCGATCTCTACTCGTCACGGCTGCGCGCCGTCGCGCGCGAGGTCGACCCGGGCCTCGACGAGGGCGTGTACGTGCAGTTCCGCGGACCGCACTACGAGACACCTGCGGAGGTCGCGATGGCGGGCCGGCTCGGCGGCGACCTGGTCGGCATGTCGACGACGCTCGAGGCGATCGCGGCTCGGCACGCGGGCCTCGAGGTGCTGGGTGTCTCGCTCGTGACGAACCTCGCCGCCGGGATCTCGCCGGTGCCGCTGTCGCACGAGGAGGTGCTCGAGGCGGGCATCGCCGCGGGGCCGCGGATCAGCGCGCTGCTCGCGAGCATCGTCCGCCTCGTCTGAATCGGGACCTCCGGCGAGCCGCCGTCCCTGGCCGCCGCTACCTTGGCCCCATGACCGGCACGAGGGCGTCCACGACCTTCGACCCGGCGGACGAGACCGCCTGGTCCGACCTCGAGACCGCCGTCCGGGACTGGGTCGCGGACGACCCGGACCCGCAGACGGCCGACGAGCTGCGCCGCCTGCTCGGCCTCGCCGACGGCGAGGTCCCGCGGCACCCGGGCGACCCGTCACCCGAGGAGCGGCAGCGCATCGACGCGCGGCGCGCGGCCCGCGAGGAGCTGGCCGACCGGTTCGGCGCGACGCTGCAGTTCGGCACGGCGGGCCTGCGTGGCGCGCTCGGCGGCGGCCCGAACCGGATGAACCGCGCGGTCGTGATCCGCGCGGCCGCCGGGCTCGCGGCGTACCTCGGGCGCGAGCTCGACGGGGTGTCACCCGCGCCCCGCGTCGTCATCGGGTACGACGCGCGGCACCGGTCGGTCGACTTCGCGCGCGACACCGCGGCCGTGCTCACCGCGGTCGGCATCGAGGCGCTCGTGCTCCCGGGCGCGCAGCCCACCCCGGTCCTCGCGTTCGCGCTGCGCCACCTCGACGCCGACGCGGCCGTGCAGGTCACGGCGTCGCACAACCCGGCCCGCGACAACGGCTACAAGGTCTACCTCGGCGGCCGCGTCGTCACCGACGCCGGTCGCGGGGCGCAGATCGTGCCGCCGTACGACGCGGCGATCGCGGCCGAGATCGCGCACGTGCGGTCCGTCGCGTCGGTGCCGCGCGCCACCGAGGGCTGGACCGTGCTCGGCCGCGAGGTCATCGACGCGTACGCCGCCGCGGTCGCGTCCGCACCGGCGCGCGTGGCGGGGCTGACCGTCGACCCGCTGCTCGCGCGCGAGGTCAAGATCGTGCTGACACCGCTGCACGGCGTCGGCGGCGACCTCGCCGCACGCGTGCTCAACGCGGCGGGCTTCACCGACGTGCTCGTCGTGCCGGAGCAGGCCGACCCGCACCCCGACTTCCCGTCGATCGCATTCCCCAACCCCGAGGAGGCGGGCGCGATCGACCTCGCGCTCGGCCTCGCGTGGGACGAGCGCGCGGACCTCGTGCTCGCGCTCGACCCCGACGCGGACCGGTGCGCGGTCGCGGTGCAGGACCCGCGGGCGCGCGGCCACCTCGGCCCCGACACGGCGCGCGCCGACGGCTGGCGCATGCTCCACGGAGACGAGACGGGTGCGCTGCTCGGTGCCACGATCGCCGACCACTGGCGTTCGACGCCCGACGGTCGCGTCCTCGCGAGCTCGATCGTGTCGTCGCGACTCCTCGAGCGGATCGCCGACGACGCGGGGCTGGGCTACGCACCGACGCTGACGGGCTTCAAGTGGCTGTCGCGCGTCGACGGGCTCGTCTTCGGCTACGAGGAGGCGCTCGGCTACTGCGTCGACCCGGACAACGTGCACGACAAGGACGGGATCTCGGCGGCGCTGCTCCTCGCCACGCTCGCGGCGCGGCTGCGCTCCGAGGGCCGCACGTTCGTCGACGCGCTCGACGACCTCGCCCGCCGGCACGGCCTCCACCTGTCCGGGCAGGTGTCGGGCCGGTTCGACGACGCCGCCCAGATCGTGGAGCGCGTCGAGCGGCTCCGCCAGCACCCGCCGGCGACGCTCGGCGGCTCGCGCGTCGAGATCGTCGTCGACCTCGCGACCGGCAGCGACGCGGACCGGCGCGGGCTGCCGCCCACCGAGGGCGTGCGCCTGACGGCGGCCGACGGGACGCGCGTGGTCGTTCGACCCAGCGGCACCGAGCCGAAGGTGAAGTGCTACCTCGAGGTCGTCGAGCCGGTGGCGCCAGAGGCCGACGTGCACGCGGTGGGCGCGGCCCGCCGCGCCGCGGCCGACCGGCTGCACGCGGTCGAGGCGGACGTCCGGGCGGCGCTCCACCTCTAGCGACCGCCGCGCGGCGGGTCACCGGCCGGGTGTGCAGGTGATCGACGGGACCCGTTTGCCGACGTCCTCGCTCGGCACGGTGCCCTGGAAGTTGAACACCACGTCCTGCCCCGGCCTGACCGTGCCGTTGTACGACTCGTTCTCGGCCGTGACCGCGCGGCCGACCGTGCCGAGCTGGGCGTTCCACACCGACGTGATCTGCTCGCCCTCGGGCATCGTCCAGGCGACCGACCAGCTCGTGACGCCCGCACCCGTCCCGGTGACGCGGACCTGCGCCTGGAACCAGTGCTCGCCCGAGCCGTCGGTCCACGTGGTGTTCGGCGTGTACGTCGCCTGGCACGGACCGGCCGCGACCGGGTCGGGCGGCGCGACCTTGGGCGGTGACGACGTGCCGCCCGTCGGTCCGGTGCCGCCGTGGGCGGGACCGCCGGGCCCACCCCCTCCGCCAGGTCCCGGGCCGGCGCCCGGGCCGGCGTGCGAGCCGCCACCGGTACCGCCGGCGGGGCCGCCGTTCGACCCGCCGGCCGAGCCGTTGCCGGTGCCGTTGCCGGTCCCGTTGCCGGTCCCGCCCGCGCCGGAACCGCCCCCGTGGCCGGCCGGGTGCGTCGCACCGTGCGAGGGCGACGCCGGAGCGGACGGCGTCGCGGGCGCGGTCGGCACGCGCTCGAACGCGAGGTCGGCCGCCGCGAACGGCGTCGCCGGCACGTTCACGTCGGGCAGGTCGTTCGCGCCGTCGCACGTGCGGACCGGCGCGTACCGGGTGTAGACGCCCGCGGCGCACGCGAACGCGACGGTCGCGTCCCCGCCGACGACGACCGAGCCTGCGAGCACGGCCGACGACCGGACCACGGCGACGTCACGGACCACGGCGTCGCCGCGCACCGTCGCGCCGGACTCGACCCACGCCCGGCCCTCGATGCGCGCGTGGTCGAGCACGCGCGCCGTGCCCCGGACCACGGCGTCAGGACCGACGTACGCCGTCCGGGCGACGGTCGCCACGTCGTCGACGAGGCCGCCGCCGTTGGGGTGGCGGTGCATGCCGGGCGGCACGACGTCGGCGCCGTCGTCGACAGTCGCGCCCGTGAGCCGGAACTCGAACGGGTACCGCTCCACGTCGCCCACGCCGTCGGCGGCGCGGTGCGTCGCCCTGGCGCCCGGCGTCCCGACGACCACGAGGTACACGGTCGACTCGCCGGCGTGGAGGGGGAACTGCACCTCGGAGTCGGCCCCGGTCGTCACCGGGCTGTACCGCGCGCTGCCGTCGTCGCGCACCGCGACGAACCCGAAGCTGACGCCGCCCGAGCCGGCCCCGACGTGGGCGCGCAGCCGCATGCGGATCGTCGCGTCCGGCGCGTCCGGTGCGAGCCGGACCAGGTCGTAGCCGTAGTCGGCGGGAGCGAACGCGTCGAGCACGCGGAAGTGGCCCGGGTCCTCGACGTCGGGGACGACCGGCGTCGACCGGTCCGCGAGCAGCGCGGGGTCCATCCGCGCGAGCACCTGGGCGAGGCCCGACGCATCCGAGAAGTCCCACGTCACCGTGCGCATCGCGTACTCGGTGACGTGCCGTGCGAGGTCGCCCTCGGTGAGGCCCGCGATCCGCTGGTAGGCCGACAGCGGGTCCTCCGTGGCGCGCGCCCCGCGCCAGAGCTGGCCCGCGAGCTGCTCGCCGTCCCGGTCGGCGAGGTACCGCAGCAGCAGCCAGCCGCCGTCCCCGAGCCGCGCGCTGCCCCAGTGCAGCTGCGGCGCGCGGATCAGGTCGGACAGGTCCCCGACGCGGCCGGGTGACGCGAGCGACGCGAGGTACGCCGCCGTGACGGGCCAGAACGTGGTCGCCGAGTCGGACGCGAACCCGGCACCCGGCCCGTCGAGCACCGAGAAGTGCTCGACCACCTCGGCGAACCCGCGCGCGAGCTCCCACGACGGGTCGAGGTCCGTGCCGACCGACGTGGTTCCCGCGGAGCCGCCCTCGCCGCGCAGCACCGACGCCTGCACGTGCAGCACCCCGACGCCGTCGCGGACGCCGCCGCGCGCCAGGCGGTCGTGCGCGGCCAGCCCGCCGGTGATCGGCTCGGGCGCGACCGTCGGCGGACCGTCGGACCGCCACGAGCCGTCCACCACGACGAGGACCTTGTGCTTGGCGACCGGGCCGTCGGGCCGCACGACGCGCAGGTCGCCGACGTCGAACGCGTACAGCGCGTCGAGCTGCGCGACCGCGCGCTGCGGGTCGAACCGGAGGTCGCTCGGCGCGTGCGTCGGGTCGATGGCGAGCGCGTCGCCCCACGCGAGCGCGACGTGCTCCCCCTCGAGTACGTGCGCGCGGGACCACGCGTCGCGCAGGGCGGCCGGGACCGACAGCGTCGGCCGCGCGTCGTCGCGGCTCGCGACCGCGAGCCCCGTACCGGCGCCCACGACGAGGACGAGCACGGCCGCGACCAGCGCAGCGAGGCCTCGCCGTCCCACCACGTGTCTCCTCCGACCGTTCGGACGCCGCGCCCGGTTCGCGGGCGACAGAAACTATCGTCACCGCCCCGGGAGGCGCGTCGCGACGTCTACGGGTGAGAAGGCGATGAGAACCGTCAGTAGCCGGCGGCTCCGGCGTCCGCGGGCGCGGGCGCGTCGGACGTCAGGCCGGCCAGCACCGACGCCGTCCCGGACAGCCCGAGGCGGGTCGCGCCGGCCTGGATCATCGCGAGCGCGTCGGCCGCCGTGCGGATGCCGCCCGACGCCTTCACGCCGAGCTGGCCGCCGACGGTGTCGGCCATGGCGCGGACCGCGTGGACGGTCGCGCCGCCCGCGGGGTGGAAGCCGGTCGACGTCTTGACGTAGTCGGCGCCCGCGTCGCGCGCGGCGCGGCACGCCTCGACGAGCTCGTGGTCGCTCAGCGCCGCGGACTCGACGATGACCTTGAGCACCGTCGGGTGCGGCGCGGCGGCGCGGACGGCGGCGATGTCGGCCCGCACCGCGTCGAACTGCCGCGCCTTGGCGGCACCGACGTCGATCACCATGTCGACCTCGTCGGCGCCGTTCGCGACCGCCTGCGCGGCCTCGGCCGCCTTGACCTCGCTGTGGTGCTTGCCGGACGGGAAGCCGCACACCGTGGCGATCTTGAGGGCCTCCGGGACGTCGAGCGGCAGGAACGACGGCGACACGCAGATCGAGTAGACGCCCAGGCGGGCGGCCTCCTCGACGAGCGCGGCCACGTCGGCGGCGGTCGCCTCGGGCTTCAGCAGCGTGTGGTCGACGAACCGCGCCAGCGCGGCCGCGTCGAAGGTGTGGTCGTCGTTCGTCATGCCCGGTGCCTTCCTCCCACGGCCGACGCGTAGGCCGGCCGGATCACGGTGTCGATGAGCGTGGCGCGCTCGTCGGCGTGCAGGAACGCGTTGCCGGCGGCGGTGACCGTCACGTCCCGCAGGTCCTCCAACGTCCAGCCGGCCTCGTCGACGAGCAGCGTGAGCTCGCGCGTCAGGCTCGTCCCGGACTGGAGGCGGTTGTCGGTGTTGATCGTCACGGCGAAGCCGAGCTGCTTGAGCCGGGTCGCCGGGTGCTCCGCCACGGACGGCGCGGCGCCCGTCTGCACGTTCGACGACGGGCACAGCTCGAGCGGCACCCGCCGGTCCCGCACCCAGTGCGCGAGCGGGCCGAGCCGCGTGCCGAGGTCGTCCTCGCCGACGTCGTCGGCGATCCGCACGCCGTGCCCGAGCCGGACGGCGTGCGCGACCTGGAGCGCCTCGGCGATCGACTCGATCCCCGCGCCCTCGCCCGCGTGCACGGTCGCGGGGACGAGCGCGCGGCCCAGCACGGTGAACGCGTCCGCGTGGCGCGAGGGCGGGAAGCCGTCCTCCGGCCCGGCGAGGTCGAAGCCCACGACGCCACGGTCCCGGTGCTCGATCGCGAGGCGGGCGACCTCGTCCCAGCGGTCGGCCTGGCGCATCGCGGTGAGCAGCGTGCCGACGCGGATCGAGCGCTCGTCCTCGGCGGCCGCCGCGACGCCCTGCGCGAGCCCCTCCTGCACGGCGAGCACCACCTCGTCGAGCGACAGGCCGCCCTCGACGTGCTGCTCGGGCGCGTACCGCAGCTCGGCGTAGACGACCCCGTCGGCCGCGAGGTCGAGCACCGCCTCCCGCGCCACCCGGCTCAGGTTCTCGGCCGTCTGCATCACGGCGACGGTGTGCGCGAACGTCTCGAGGTAGCGCTCGAGCGAGCCCGACGACGCCGCGTCGACGAACCAGCGGGCGAGCTCGTCGGGATCGGTCGCGGGGAGCTCGTGGCCCGCGGCGGCGGCGAGCTCGACGATCGTCGCGGGCCGCAGACCGCCGTCGAGGTGGTCGTGCAGGAGCACCTTCGGCAGCCGCGCGACGAGGTCGGGGTCGAGCCCGGACGCCGCGGCGTCGGCCGGCTCCTGCTCGTCGGCGTCAGGCACGTGCGTCGTCGCCGTCGTCCTCGGGCACCTCGGTGTCCTGCTCGACGACGTCGGCCTCGGCGGCCGCGCCGTCGCGGTCGGCGCGCGGGAAGCCCGGGGTGTACTCCTCGGGGTCGCGCGCCTCGTCGTCCTCGTCGTCCGTCAGTCGTGCCGGGGCGTCCGGCGGCGTGGGCTCGAGGCCCGCGTCCCGCCAGGCGTCGTGGCCCGGGACCGTGCTCATGGTTCCTCCTCCGGTGAGCCGGACGACGTGCTGCCGTCGCTGCTCATGCTGCCCCGCGGCGTGACGGGCTGCCAGCCCGCCGAGCACCGGTCGACGCGGCTCGGCCGTCAGGCGCTCACGCGTCCCAGGACGAGCGGGCGGTCGGTCCGTGCCGCGTCCGCGGCGCCGATCGTCACGGCGTCCGCGAGCGCCTCGCGGGCGCGCGCGAACCGGTCGGGGGTGTCGGTGTGCAGCGTCATCAGCGGCTGGCCCGCGCGTACCGCGTCGCCCGGCTTGGCGTGCAGCTCGACGCCCGCGCCCGCCTGGACGGGGTCCTCCTTGCGCGCGCGCCCGGCACCGAGCCGCCACGCCGCGATGCCCACCGCGTACGCATCGAGCTCGGTCAGCACGCCGTCGCTCCCGGCGGTGACGACCTCGGTGTGCCGCGCCACGGGCAGCGGCGCGTCCGCGTCGCCGCCCTGCGCCTCGATCATCGCGCGCCACGCGTCCATGGCCCGGCCGTCCGCGAGGGCGGCCGCAGGGTCGGCGTCGGGCCGGCCGGCGGCGTCGAGCATCTCGCGGGCGAGCGCGAGCGTGAGGTCGACGACGTCGCGCGGGCCGCCGCCCGCGAGCACCTCGATCGACTCGCGGACCTCCAGCGCGTTCCCGGCCGTCAGGCCCAGTGGGGTCGACATGTCGGTGAGCAGCGCGACCGTCGTCACGCCCGCGTCGGTGCCGAGGTCGACCATCGTGCGCGCGAGCTCGGTCGCGCGGTCGAGGTCCTTCATGAAGGCGCCCGAGCCGACCTTCACGTCGAGCACGAGCGCGCCCGTGCCCTCCGCGATCTTCTTGCTCATGATCGAGCTCGCGATCAGCGGGATCGCCTCGACCGTGCCGGTGACGTCGCGCAGCGCGTAGAGCTTGCGGTCGGCGGGCGCGAGGCCCGAGCCGGCCTGGCAGATCACGGCGCCGACGTCCGCGAGCTGCGTCATCAGCTCCTCGTTGCTGAGCGCGGCCCGCCAGCCCGGGATCGACTCGAGCTTGTCGAGCGTGCCGCCCGTGTGGCCCAGCCCGCGGCCCGACAGCTGCGGGACCGCGACGCCGAACACCGCGACGAGCGGCGCGAGCGGGAGCGTGATCTTGTCGCCGACGCCGCCGGTCGAGTGCTTGTCGGCGGTCGGCCGGCCGAGGTCCGCGAACGACATCCGCTCGCCGCTCGCGATCATCGCGGCCGTCCAGCGCGCGATCTCGGCGCGGTCCATGCCGTTGAGCAGGATCGCCATGGCGAGCGCCGACATCTGCTCGTCGGCCACCACGCCGCGCGTGTACGCGTCGAGCACCCAGTCGATCTGCGGGTCCGTCAGCCTGCGGCCGTCGCGCTTCGCGACGATGACGTCGACCGCGTCGAACGGCTCGGTCATGCGCGCGCCTCGCCCGCGCGCTCGACGAGGTCCTCGGGCCCGAACGCGTCCGGCAGCACGTCGGCCATCATCCGCACGCCGCGCACCGTCTCGACGAGCAGGTGCGACCCGCCGTGCTCGTGCAGCAGCTGGCGGCAGCGGCCGCACGGCATCAGCACGTTGCCGGCGCCGTCGACGCACGTGAAGGCGACCAGACGCCCTCCGCCGCCCACCACGAGAGCCGAGACGAGCGAGCACTCGGCGCACAGCGTCACGCCGTACGACGCGTTCTCGACGTTGCACCCGACGACCACGCGGCCGTCGTCGACCAGCGCCGCGGCGCCGACCGGGAACTTCGAGTACGGCACGTAGGCGCGTGCCATCACCTCGGTGGCCGCGGCGCGCAGGGCGTCCCAGTCGAGCTGCGGCGAACCGACGGACTCGTCCGACATGGCGTCACTCCTTGACGTACGGCTCCCCCGCCGCCGCCGGGCCGCGCACGCGGCCGACGAGCCCGGCGACCGCGACGATCGTCACGAGGTACGGGAGCATGAGCATGAGCTGGTTGGGCACGGGCACGTCGAGCACGCTGAGCACCAGCTGCAGCGCGTTCGCGAAGCCGAACAGGAGCGCCGCGCCCAGCGACCCGATCGGCGTCCACCGGCCGAGGATCATCGCGGCGAGCGCGATGTAGCCCTTGCCGGCTGTCATCTCCTGCGCGAACTTGCCGACCGAGCCGAGCGTGAAGAACGCCCCGCCGAGGCCGGCGACCATCGAGCCGAGCAGCACGTTGCGCCAGCGCGTCGCCTGCACGTTGATGCCGACGGTGTCGGCCGCGAGCGGGTGCTCGCCGACCGCGCGGACGCGCAGCCCCCAGCGCGTGCGGAACAGCGAGATCGTCAGCACGACGACCGCGACGTAGAGCAGGTACACGAGGATCGTCTGCCGGAACAGCACCGGGCCGACGACCGGGATGTTCGCGAGCACCGGGATGCTCACGGCCTGCAGCCGGGGCGGGCTGTTCAGCGTCGCCTCGTTCGGCTTGAGCACCGACGCGTACAGGAAGCTCGTCAGGCCGACCGCGAGCACGTTGAGCACGACGCCGACGATGATCTGGTTGACCCGGTACTTGACGGTGAACAGCGCGAGCAGCGACCCGATGAGCAGCCCCGCGACCGGCGCCGCGATCAGGCCCGCGTACACCGAGTGCGTCACGGACGCGACGAGCGCGGCACCGAACGCGCCCGTGAGCAGCTGGCCCTCGATCGCGATGTTGACGACGCCCGCGCGCTCGCCGAGCAGACCGCCCATGGCGCCGAACGCGAGCGGCACGGCCAGCACGAGCGAGCTCTGCAGCAGGCTGACGATCGACACCGACTTGCCGGCGACGGCCCACGTCAGGAACGCGAGCACCCACGCGACGCCGAACACCGCGCCGACCCACCGGCCGGGCTTGTGACCGTCGCGCACGCGCCACGCCGCGTACCCCGCGAGCGCGAGGCAGATCAGGCTGAGCACGATCGCGCCCGCCTTCGACGGGATCGTGAAGTCGGTCAGGTGGAACCACGTCCCGGACGCGCCGATCGCGAACGTCGTCTCCTTGCCGCCCGAGGGCAGCAGGCCGAACAGCACGAGCGCCGCGAGGCCGAGCACGCCGAACGTGATGGGCGCCTTCCACGACCGACGCGCGAGCGGCGAGGGGACCCGCGCGGCGGGCGCCGGCGCGGCGGGACGGGTGTCGACGGCGGCGCTCATGCCGACGCTCCCTTCACGACGGGCTCGGGTCGGACCTTCGCGCGGCGCGGCGCGGTCGGATCGGGCAGGTGGAAGATCGCGCGGACGAGCGGCGGGGCGGCGATGAAGAGCACGACGAGCGCCTGGATGACGAGCACGATGTCGATCGGGGTGCCGGTCGCCGCCTCCATGACGCGGCCGCCGACGTCGAGCCCGCCGTACAGCAGGCCCGCGAGGAAGATGCCGAGCGGCCGCGACCGGCCGAGCAGCGCGACCGTGATCGCGTCGAACCCGAGCGAGCCCGCGATGCCCGCGGAGAGCTGCTTCTCGGTGCCGAGGATCTGCACCGCGCCCGCGAGGCCGGCCAGCGCACCGGACGTGACCATGACGAGCACGATCGTCGTCGAGATGCTCACGCCCGCGGTGCGCGACGCGTGCGGGTTCGAGCCGACGGCCCGGAACCGGAAGCCGATGACGGACCGCGTCATGAGCCACCACACGAAGACCGCCGCGAGGATCGCGACGATGAAGCCCGCGTTGAGCCGCGACCAGTCGCCGAGCAGCAGCGGCAGCTGCGCAGACTCGTCGACGCCGGGGCTCGTCGGCTGGTTCGACCCCGGGATCGTGAACGCGTCGGTCGTCAGCAGGTACGAGAGCAGGTAGAGCGCGACGTAGTTGAGCATGATCGTGACGATCACCTCGTGCGCGCCCGTCCTGGCCCGCAGGAAGCCCGCGATGCCGGCCCAGATCGCGCCGCCGAGGATGCCGCCGACGAGCGCGACCAGCAGGTGGAGCCCGACCGGCAGGTGCCACGCGAACCCGACGTACCCGCCGAGCGTCGCACCGAGGATGACCTGCCCCTGGGCGCCGATGTTGAACAGGCCGGCCCGGAAGCCCACGGCGACGCCGAGCGCGGCGATGATCAGCGGCGTCGCGACCGTCATGGTCTCGGTGAGCGGCCGGATCGCCTGCTGGAACGTCGCGGCGTCGGGGTTGAACACGGCGCCCTTGAACATCGCCGAGTACGCCTGCGTGACCGAGTCCCAGGCCGCGGTGAGCAGGTCGCTCGGCCGGCTGAAGAAGTAGCCCGCGGCCTTCGTGACGTCGGGGTCGACGGCCGCGATGAGGATCCCGCCGATGACGAGCGCGAGCACGAACGCCAGCACGCTGACGCCGATCTCACCCGTCGCGATGCGGCGCAGCATCGAGGCCGCGCGGTCCTCGGACGTCGCCCCGCCGGCGGGCGCGCCGGGCGTCGGCGCCTCGGGCTGCGGCATCCCGATGGTGGGGCTGGTCGCCCCGGGGAGGATCTCGTCGCTCACGGCTGAACCTTCCTCGCCGTCACAGGCCGGCGGTCGGGTGCTCGGCGGCCTGCTGCTCCGCCTCGGACTGCGGGACGCCGGCCATCATCAGGCCGAGCACGTCGCGCGGCGTGTCCGCCGGGACGATGCCGACGATGCGTCCGCGGTACATCACCGCAATCCGGTCGGCGAGCTCGACGACCTCGTCGAGCTCGGTCGAGACGATGAGCACCGGCGTGCCGTTGTCGCGCTCCGCGACGATCCGGCGGTGCAGGAACTCGATCGAGCCGACGTCGACGCCGCGCGTCGGCTGGCTCGCGACGAAGAGCTTGAGCGGCCGGGACAGCTCGCGCGCGAGCACGACCTTCTGCTGGTTGCCGCCCGACAGCCGGCCCGCGGCCTGCGCCGGTCCCTGCGTGCGGATGTCGAACTCGTCGATGCGGTGCTCGGCGTTGCGCCGGATCGCGCCGAGGTTGAGCGCGCCGCCGCGCGAGTACGCGGGCGTGTGCACCAGGTCGAGCACGAGGTTCTCCTCGACCGTGAAGTCGCCGACGAGCCCGTCGACCGAGCGGTCCTCCGGCACGAAGCCGACGCCCGCGTCGAGCACCTCGCGCGGCGACAGGCCGACGAGGTCGCGACCCTCGAGCCGGACGGATCCCGCGATCGGCGGCGTCAGCCCGAGCAGCGCCTCCGCGAGCTCGGTCTGGCCGTTGCCCTGGACGCCCGCGACCGTGAGGATCTCGCCGCGCGCCAGGTCGAACGAGACGTCGTCGAGCACCACGCTCCCCGCGGCGTCGAGCACCGTCAGGTTGCGGACCTCGAAGGTCGTGTCACCCGGCTGCGCGGGCGCCTTGCCGAGCGACAGCGAGACCGCGCGCCCGACCATCATCGAGGCGAGCTCGGTCTCCGCCGCGTCGGGGGACGCCGAGCCGACGACGCGCCCGCGCCGGATCACCGTGATGACGTCGGCGACTGCGCGGACCTCGCGGAGCTTGTGGGTGATGAAGACGATCGACGTCCCCGCGTCGCGCAGCTGGCGCATGATGCCGATGAGCTCGTCGGTCTCCTGCGGCGTCAGCACGGCCGTCGGCTCGTCGAGGATCAGGACCTTCGCGTCACGCGCGAGCGCCTTGACGATCTCGACGCGCTGCTGGACGCCGACCGGCAGGTCCTCGACGACGGCGTCGGGGTCGAGCTCGAAGCCGAACCGGGCGGCGAGCTCGCGGACGCGCGTCCGCGCCGCCTCGAGGTCGAGCAGCCCGGCCGACTTCGTGGCCTCGTGGCCGAGCATGACGTTCTCGGCGACGGTGAAGACCGGGACGAGCATGAAGTGCTGGTGCACCATGCCGATGCCGGCCGCGAGCGCGTCGCCCGGACCCTCGAAGGTCCGTTCCTCGTCGTCGAGGAGGATCTCGCCCTCGTCGGCGGAGTAGAGGCCGAACAGGACGTTCATCAGCGTCGACTTGCCGGCGCCGTTCTCTCCGAGCAGCGCGTGGATCTGACCGGGCTCGACCACGAGGTCGATGTGGTCGTTCGCCACGAGCGGACCGAAGGACTTCGTGATGCCGCGGAGCTCGAGCTTCACGGGGGGCGCCTCCTTCGTGCGACCGGCACCAGCGACGATATCCGCACCCAGGTCAGGGCGCGTAGGGGAACGCGACGACGCCGGCCCGGTTCGACCGGGCCGGCGTCGTGCGTGGACTACTTGGGCGAGCTCGGGGACGTGACGGTGATCTTGCCGTCGATGATGTCCTGCTGGAGCTGCTTCACCTCGTCCTTGAGGTCCTGCGGGACCTTCGAGTCGAAGTTGTGGAACGGCGCGATGCCGACGCCCTCGTTCTTCAGCGTGCCGACGTACGGCTCGTTGCTGAAGTTGCCGCCGGACGAGGCCTTCACGACGTCCTGGACCGCCTGGCCGATCTGCTTCATGACCGAGGTCAGGATGATGTCGGCCGAGTCGGGGTTGGTCTCGACACCGTCGGAGTCGACCCAGATCACCGAGATCGCCTTGCCCGCCGTGTTGGCGTCGTGCGCCGCGGCGAGGGTGCCGCCGCCGACCGGGCCGGCCACCGGCAGGATGATGTCGGCACCCTGGTCGATGAACGTGTTGGTGAGCTGCTGGCCCTTGCTCTGGTCCTCGAAGTCACCCGTGAACGAGCCCTGCTTCGGCTTCGCCGGGTCCCAGCCGAGCACCTTGACGCTCTTCGAGTGGACCTCGTTGTACTTCTGGACGCCGTCGTAGAAGCCGTCCATGAAGATCGTGACCGTCGGGATGTTGATGCCACCGAAGGTCGCGACCGTGCCGGTCTTCGTCATGCCCGCGGCGACGTAGCCCGCGAGGTAGGCGGCCTGGACCGTGTCGAAGCTGATCGGCTTGACGTTGTCGAGCGCGATCGTGTTGCCCTTGGCGTCCTGCGCCGTCGAGTCGACGATCGCGAAGTCGACGTTCGGGTTCGCCTTCCCCGCGTCACCGGTGGCGGTCGCCAGCAGGAAGCCGACGGTGACCACCAGGTTGCAGTTCTGGCCGATCATGTTCTGGATGTTCGGAGCGAAGTCCGACGCCTGCTTGGACTCGGCCGTCGCGGTCTGGATGCCGAGGTCCTTCGACGCCTGCATCAGGCCGTTGTAGCCCGACTCGTTGAACGACTTGTCGTTGAAGCCGCCCGAGTCCGAGACCATGCAGGCCTTGAAGTTCGACGTCGTCGCCGTCGAGCCCGGGGTCGTGCCGGCCGTGCCGGTGGACTCCGAGGACGGGGCGCTGCCACAGGCCGCCAGAACCAGGGCGACCGCCCCGCTCAGTGCGGCCACACCGAGGATCTTCTTCACGCGAGGCTCTCCTGCTTCTCGTCTGGGAGCATCCGGCCCGGGCACAGCACTGTCCAGGGTCTCGGATGGCGATGCCTCGGACGTTAGCCCTCGGGCTGTGAACCGCATGTTACTGAGCCGTATCCCCGGAGGTTCCGTTATCGATTCGGAACATGTGCCCAGGTGACGGACCCGGGGTCTCACGATCCGGACCGGCGCGCGTCCGGGACCGGCGTGCCGGCGCTCTACACCCCGCCGGCCAGCCACGCCGCGCGCGCGAGGAGCAGCGCCCCTGCCTCGACCGCGCGCTCGTCGATCCGCAGGTCGCCCTGGTGGATGTCGAACGAGTGCCCGCCGGGCGTGCGGGTTCCGAGCCGCGCGAGCGCGCCGGGGACACGCGTCAGGTACCAGGCGAAGTCCTCGCCGCCCAGCGACTGCTCGGTCAGCTGCACGGAGTCGGGCCCGAGCACGTCCCGCGCCGCCGCCTCGAGCACGCCGGTCGCGCGCTCGTCGTTGTCGACCGGCGGCACGCCACGCTGGTGACGCACCTCGACCTCGACGCCGAGCGCCGTCGTCGCCTGGACGACCGCCTCGTGGAACACGGCCGACGCCTTCTCCCACGCCCGCACGTCGAGGCACCGCAGCGTGCCCTTGACGACGCCCGAGGTCGGCACCGCGTTGGGCGCCGTGCCCGCCGAGATCGCGCCCCACGTGAGGTTCACACCGCTCCGCGGGTCGAGCCGCCGGCCCAGGACGGCGGGCACCTGCGTCACGACCTGGCCGAGCGCGAACACGACGTCCGCCGTCAGGTGCGGCCGGGACGTGTGGCCGCCCGGTCCCGTGACGACCACGGTGACCTCGTCGCTGGCCGAGGTGATCGGGCCGATGCGCGTGCCGACCTTGCCGACGTCGACCTTCGGGTCCGTGTGCACGGCATAGATCTGGCCGACGCCGTCGAGCGCCCCCGCGGCGACGACGTCGAGCGCGCCGCCGGGCTGCACCTCCTCGGCGGGCTGGAAGATCAGGCGCACGCCGGTCCGGAGCTGCCCTGCGGTCGCGAGCTCGGCGAGCAGCAGCCCCGCGCCGAGCACCGCCGTGGTGTGCAGGTCGTGCCCGCAGGCGTGCGCGATCCCGCGGTTCCGCGACGCCCACGGCACGCCCGACGTGTCGGGCAGCGGCAGCGCGTCGAGGTCCGCGCGCACGCCGATCCGCTTCCGGCCGGTGACCGTCGGGCCCGGGCCGATGTCGCAGATGAGCCCGGCTCCCGGCAGCAGCACGGGCTCGAGCCCCGCGACGCGGAGCCGGTCGGCGACGACCTTGGTCGTGCGCTCCTCGGTCCGCGCGAGCTCCGGGTGGGCGTGCAGGTCGCGGCGGATCTCGACGAGCTCGTCCCGCAACGTCGCCACGGTCTCCGCCAGACGGCGTACCGCCGGCTCGGTCGGCGCGGGCCGCAGGTCCTCGAGCGGTCCGACGGCATGGTGGGAGGAGGTCGACACCCTGTCGAGCCTAGCCGTGGCAGGCGCCGACCCCGTGGGCCGTTCGCGCCCGGCATCGGCAGCGCGCGCCGACCCGCCGAGCCGTGCCGGCCGGCCCGCGGGATGCTCGAGCATCGGATCACGACGACGTGGGAGGCAGGTCATGGAGTTCCGCATCGAGCTGGTGTTCGTCCCGGTCAGCGACGTCGACCGCGCCAAGGCGTTCTACGCCCAGCAGGTGGGGTTCCACGTCGACCACGACCAGACCGTCAGCCCCGAGCTGCGGTTCGTGCAGCTCACACCTGACGGCTCGGCGTGCTCGATCGCGATCGGGACCGGCCTGGTCGACACGGCGCCCGGGTCGCTCAAAGGCGTCCAGATGGTCGTCGACGACGCCGACGCGGCGCGCGCGCACCTCGTCGGCAACGGGGTCGACGCGACGCCGGTGCAGGACCTGGCGTGGGGCCGGTTCACGACGTTCAAGGACCCCGACGGCAACGAGTGGACCCTCCAGGAGCTGCCGGAGCGGATGCGGCAGTGAGCCGGCGGCGGCGTCAGGTCGAGCCACCGTTCGCGCCCGCACCGTGACCGCTCGGGCTCGTGACCGCTCGGGCTGCCGCAGGTCGTTGAGCCCGGGCGTCCCTGCGCGAGCCGCCTCCGTCATTCCACCGCGTGCGGCTCGAACCGGTGCGGCGGGGTCGGTGGTCGCGCCGGGCGCCAGGCGCGAGCGGCGTCCAGCCACGCGGGTGGGCTGATCCACGGCAGACCGCCAGCCATCCGGACCCGCCACCCCGAGCGGTCGATCGTCCGGTGGTGGTGCCAGCACAGGAGCACCCCGTTGTCGGTGTGCGTGCCCTGAGGGTCGTCCGCGTGCGGCACGACGTGGTGCACCTCGCACCACGCCGGCGGCACGGAGCACCCCGGGATGACGCAGCCGCCGTCGCGGACGGCGATCGCGCGACGCTGCGCGCCCGTGAAGCACCGATCCGGCGACCACAGACCGACGATCCGCCCCGCGCCGTCCACGCTCACGCGCTGGATCGCGCCCGCGCAACCGAGGTGCCGCGCGACGTCGATGCGGACCGCCCCGCCGTCCTCGGAGTGCGCGACGCCCGAGCTCGACTGAAGGTCGTCTGCTCGGGCGACGACCACCAGCGTCGGAGCGTTTCCGGCGACGGAGGGCGCGTCGACGACGCGCGTCGCCACGGTGATCGCCGTGGCGAGGACGTCGTGGAGGATCTGGGCGCGGCTGCGCGTCTCGGCCGCGGCCGCCGGCTCGGCCACAGACGCCTCTTCGGCCCGAGGCGGAGGCGACCCCTTGCCCGCCGGCGATGACGCCGCGTCCTCCTGGGCAGCCAGCGACGACGCCTGGTCGCAGCCGCGCGCCCGCTCGCCTGCGCACGTGGTCGGGTCGGGGACCGGCGCGGTGCGCGGGCTCGTCCACGCTTCGGCGTACCGCCGCAGGGTCGCGGCGACCTCCGGCAGCAGCAGGCCGCTGACCGGCACGAGGCCGCGGCGCGCGGCGTGGAGGGTGAGGAACCGCCGTTCGTCGTCACGCTCGTCGGGTGCCGCGCCGTCGGGGTCCAGGTACTCCGCCCAGACCCTGGCCTGCAGACGGATCGCGTCAGCGTCGAGCACCGGGACGGTGCGCGTCAGTCGGGGACTCGTGCCGTCCGGGGCGTCGTCGCGCGGGTCGTCAGCCGTGTCGGTGTCGAGGACGGTGTCGAGGTCGGTCCCGGTGTCGGGCGCTCCCGTGGCGTCGCCCTCGGCTTCGCCTCCGCTCCCCCACCGCTCGACCGCCGAAGCGACGAGCTCGCGCTCCGCTGCGGCGACGTGCTCGGCGGGCGCGACCCGCAGCGTCGGCTCGAGGGCCGCGACGATCGCCCGAGCGCCGTCGACGCCGAGCGAGCCGGCACGGAGCGCGGCGCCCACCGCGTCGAACCGCGCCGGCAGGCGACCCCCGGTCAGTGCGCGGTCCTCCCGCGTCGCCAGTCCGAGCCTGATGCGCTGCCCCGCAGTAGCACCGGCGACGCCGGTGAGCCGTTGCACCGCCTCGCTCGCGGTCCGGCAGCCCAGCCGCGCCGACAACCGCTCGCCGCCGAGATCGCGTCGCGACCGGTGCGCCACCTCGGCCGCCACCCGCACCCGGGCAGTGTCCAGACGGCGGCCCGCGGCCTCGAGGTCGGCGACCGCGCGGACCAGCTCGGCATCGTCGAGCGACCCGGCACGCTCGGCGGCGCGGAGCGCCGCGTCGCCTGCGCTCGCACTCGCCGCCGATTCGTACATACGTGCGATTCTACGCGCCACTCATCGCGGAAACAAGCCCTGACCTGCGGAAATACATCCACAGGCTGGCACCTGTGGGCGGCTCGACGCGCGGCTCGCGGCGCTAGAGCAGGTCGTCGCGCCCGCGATCGCGCCAGGCGTCGACCGCCGCCTTCACGTCCTGCGCGTGCGCGCGCGTCGTCACGAGCACCGCATCCGGCGTGTCGACGACCACCGCGTCCGGGACTCCGACCACCGACACCGTGCGACCGTCGGCCGTCACCACGAACGCGCCCGGCGACCCGCTGCGGAGCACCGCGGCCGCGTCCCCCAGCGTGGGCCCGTCGCCGTCGCCGGCGTCCGATGCGAAGCCGGGGGGCACGAGCCCCGCGAGCGACGCGAAGTCGCCCACGTCGTCCCAGTCGAAGTCGCCCGGCACCACGGCCACGCCGCCCGCGGCCGCCACCGGCTCGGCGATCGCATGGTCGATCGCGATGCGCGTCAGGCCGGGCCAGACCCGGGCGAGCACCTCGTCACGCGCCGGCGCGTCCCACGCCGCAGCGATCTCGCGGAGCCCGTCGTGCAGCGCCGGGAGCTGGGCGCGCAGGTGGTCGAGCAGGACGGCAGCGCGCACGACGAACATGCCCGCGTTCCACCGGTACTCCCCCGTCGCGAGGTAGGCGGCGGCGGTCTCGGCGTCCGGCTTCTCCGTGAAGCCCGCCGCGAGCCGTACCGACGGGGCGTCCGCCAGGTCGAGCCCGGCGCCGGCGCGCACGTAGCCGAACGCCGTCGACGGCCCCGTCGCCGCGATCCCGATCGTCACGACGTACCCCGCGCGAGCGGCGACGACCGCCTCGCGGACCGCGCGCTGGAACGCCTCGGCCCCGGCGATCACGTGGTCGGCCGCGAACGAGCCGAGCACGACGTCGTCCCCGTGGCGCTCGAGCAGCACGGCAGCCGCCAGTCCGATCGCCGCCATCGAGTCCCGCGGCGACGGCTCGGCCAGCACGTTCGCGCCCCCGAGCCCGGGCAGCTGCTCGGCGACCGCCTCGGCGTGGCGCTCGCCGGTGACGACCAGCACGTTGCCGTCCCCCGTGAGCGGCGCGAGACGGTCGACCGTCGCCTGCAGCAGGGTCCGCCCGGAGCCCGTCAGGTCGAGGAGGAACTTCGGACGACCAGCGCGCGAGAGCGGCCACAGCCGCGTTCCCGCGCCGCCGGCCGGGATGACCGCGTGGAAACCGTCGATGGGGTCGGGCGTCGCGCCCGGCTCCGCCGTCGCCACGCTCGAGGACTCGTCAGGCTGGCTCGGCATGACGGAAAGGCTAGCCATCCGCGCAGCGCGTCCCACGATGTGGGATGGGTCACAACCCGGGACCTTGGGCCCGCGCGGGGCAGGCGTGACGGTTCGGTGTCATTACAGTGAGTGCGACAAGGACGCCGACGTCCGACGCAGTGACTTCCCGGGAGGCTCCCCCATGCCCACGGTGCCCGCGAAGGCGCCCGACAAAGCGCCCGCCGGAACGCTCTACCGAGGGCGCGAAGGCATGTGGTCGTGGGTCGCGCACCGCGTGACCGGCGTCGTCATCTTCTTCTTCCTGCTGGTGCACGTGCTGGACACGGCGCTCGTGCGGGTGTCACCGGGCGACTACAACGCCGTGATCGGCACGTACAAGAACCCGATCATGGGCCTCGGCGAGGCCGGCCTGGTCGCCGCCATCGTGTTCCACGCGTTCAACGGCATCCGCATCATCCTGGTCGACTTCTGGGCCAAGGGTCCGAAGCACCAGCGCCGGATGCTGTGGATCGTCGTCGCCCTCTGGGTCGTCACGATGGCCGGCTTCCTGCCCCGTCACCTCATGCACGTCTTCGGGGGCAACTGATGACGCTGATCGCCGATCCCAAGGCCCCGCGCCCGCCGAAGGCAGGCCCCGGTCGTCGCACCACCCGCGGCAACGTCGAGCTCTACGGCTGGGTGTTCATGCGCGTCTCGGGCGTGCTGCTCCTCGTGCTGATCTTCGGCCACCTGTTCGTCAACCTCGTCACGGGCGAGGGCGTCAAGGCGATCGACTTCGCGTTCGTCGCCGGCAAGTGGGCGTCGCCGTTCTGGCAGGTCTGGGACCTGCTGATGCTGTGGCTCGCCATGATCCACGGCACGAACGGCGTGCGGACGATCATCAACGACTACGCCGAGAAGGACACGACGCGCCTCGTCCTGAAGTCGCTCGTCGGGCTCGCGTTCCTCGTCGTGGTCGTGCTCGGGACGCTCGTGATCTTCACGTTCAACCCGTGCCCGCACGGCGTCGCCGCTGACCTGCTGCCCTCGTTCTGCACCGCCGGCTGATCGCTCGACCCCACGAGCCGCAGACCAGCCACCCCAGTCGCACCAGTAAGGAACCCCATGCAGACGCATCAGTACGACGTCGTGATCGTCGGCGCTGGCGGCGCGGGCATGCGTGCGGCGCTCGAGTCCTCGACCCGGGTGCGCACGGCCGTCATCTCCAAGCTCTACCCCACGCGTTCCCACACGGGCGCCGCGCAGGGCGGCATGTGCGCCGCGCTGGCGAACGTCGAGGAGGACAACTGGGAGTGGCACACGTTCGACACCGTCAAGGGCGGTGACTACCTGGTCGACCAGGACGCCGCCGAGGTGATGGCCAAAGAGGCCATCGACGCGGTGCTCGACCTGGAGAAGATGGGCCTGCCGTTCAACCGCACGCCCGAGGGCAAGATCGACCAGCGCCGGTTCGGCGGCCACACGCGCAACCACGGCGAGGCAGCCGTCCGCCGGTCCTGCTACGCCGCGGACCGCACGGGCCACATGATCCTGCAGACGCTGTACCAGCAGTGCGTCAAGAACGAGGTCGAGTTCTACAACGAGTTCTACGTGCTCGACCTCCTCGTCGACCACGACCTCGCGGCGGGCCACGTGCCCGAGGGCGAGGAGGTCAACGTCAGCGGCGTCGTGGCCTACGAGCTCGCCACGGGCGAGATCCACGTCTTCCAGGCCAAGTCCGTCGTCATCGCGACGGGTGGCGCCGGCAAGATCTTCAAGACGACCTCCAACGCGCACACCCTGACCGGTGACGGCATGGCGCTCGCCTACCGCCGCGGCATCCCGCTCGAGGACATGGAGTTCTTCCAGTTCCACCCGACGGGCCTCGCGGGGCTCGGCATCCTGCTCTCGGAGGCCGCGCGCGGCGAGGGCGGCATCCTCCGCAACGCCGACGGCGAGCGGTTCATGGAGCGGTACGCGCCGACCATCAAGGACCTGGCGCCGCGCGACATCGTCGCCCGCTCGATGGCGAACGAGGTCCGCGAGGGCCGCGGCGCGGGCCCGAACAAGGACTACGTCCTGCTCGACCTCACGCATCTCGAGCCCGCGCACATCGACGCGAAGCTGCCGGACATCACCGAGTTCGCGCGCACCTACCTCGGCATCGAGCCGTACACCGAGCCGGTGCCCGTCTACCCGACCGCGCACTACGCGATGGGCGGCATCCCGACGAACATCGAGGGCGAGGTCCTGCGCAACTCGAACGACGTGATCCGCGGCCTGTACGCCGCGGGCGAGGTCGCGTGCGTGTCCGTGCACGGCTCGAACCGTCTCGGCACCAACTCGCTGCTCGACATCAACGTGTTCGGCAAGCGCGCCGGCATCTCGGCGGCGCACTACGCCGTCGGTGCGTCGTTCGTCGACCTGCCCGAGAGCCCGGCGGTCGACGTCGTGGCGGAGCTCGAGCAGATCCGCGTGCGCCCCGACGGCGAGCGCGTGGCGGACCTCCGCAAGGCGCTGCAGGAGACGATGGACGCGAACGCGCAGGTGTTCCGCACCCGGGAGTCCCTGCAGCAGGCGCTCGCCGACATCAAGGCGCTGCACAAGCGGTTCCGCGCCGTCTCGGTGCAGGACAAGTCGAAGACGTTCAACACCGACCTCCTCGAGGCCGTCGAGCTGGGCTTCCTGCTCGACATCGCCGAGACCGTCGTGGTCGGCGCGCTCAACCGTGACGAGTCGCGCGGCGGGCACTTCCGCGAGGACTTCCCGAAGCGCGACGACGAGAACTACATGCGCCACACGATGGCCTACCGGCGCCCGCTGCCCGCCAAGGGCGGCCGCCAGTGGCAGTCGGGCGCCGACGGCGACCACGACGGCGCGTTCGCGTACACCGAGGTCTTCGACGACTACCAGCTCGTGCTGGGCTCCAAGCCCGTCACCGTGACCCGCTACCAGCCGATGGAGCGTAAGTACTGATGACCGCTGTTGCTGAGGCACCCTCGAAGATCGGCGAGGTTCCGTCGTTCACCGTCACCCTGCGCGTGCTGCGGCACCTGCCGGCTGACGACGGCGAGCTCGCCGAGCGCTGGGACGAGTTCCAGGTGCAGGCGCACGGCACCGACCGCGTGCTCGACGCGCTGCACCAGGTCAAGTGGGAGCAGGACGGCTCGCTGACGTTCCGCCGCTCGTGCGCGCACGGCGTGTGCGGGTCGGACGCGATGCGCATCAACGGCCGCAACCGGCTCGCGTGCAAGACGCTGCTCAAGGACCTCGACCCGAGCAAGCCGATCACCGTCGAGCCCATCAAGGGCCTGCCGGTGATCAAGGACCTCGTCGTCGACATGGAGCCGTTCTTCGCCAGCTACCGCGAGATCATGCCGTTCCTCATCACGACGGGGAACGAGCCGACGCGTGAGCGCCTGCAGTCGGCCGAGCAGCGCGAGCGGTTCGACGACACGACCAAGTGCATCCTCTGCGCCGCGTGCACCTCGAGCTGCCCGGTGTTCTGGACCGACGGCCAGTACTTCGGCCCCGCCGCGATCGTGAACGCGCACCGGTTCATCTTCGACTCGCGTGACGAGGGCGGCGCGCAGCGCCTGGAGATCCTCAACGACAAGGAGGGCGTGTGGCGCTGCCGCACGACCTTCAACTGCACCGAGGCGTGCCCGCGGGGGATCCAGGTGACGAAGGCGATCCAAGAAGTGAAGCGCGCGATGATCACGCGCGCGTTCTGACCCAGCCGCACGGAAGGCCGCGGAGAGGCGAGTGAAGCGGGCGATGATCACGCGCGCCTTCTGACCCAGCCGCGCGGAAGGCCGCGGAGAGGCGAGCGAAGCGCGCGATGATCACGCGCGCGTTCTGAGCCGTTCGGCCCTGGTCAGGCCGCGGCACCGGGTGTGGGCTGGGCGCATGACGCTGAACCGGGAGTGGCACGACGCGCACGAGCTCGGCCAGGGTGCACCGATGGACGCGCGCGTCGCGTGGCACCTCGAGCACGCGCAGGAGTGCGGGTGCCGCGAGATCCCGCGGACGGTGCGCGAGGAGCTCGCGCGGCGGGGGATCGACGAGCCAGAGCGACGCCGGGACTGACGCCGACCGGGCTGGACCGGGCCGGACCGGGCCGGCGCGGGCAAGACCGAGCCGGGTGTCGGTGGCCTCCCCTAGCCTGGCGCGCGTGATCGACCGAGCGACGCTGCCCCTGATCCTGTCGGGCTACGACGACGCGTGGACGCGCCTCGACGCGCGGCTCGACGGGCTGACCCAGGACGAGTACCTGTGGGAGCCCGTCGCGGGCATGTGGTCGGTGCGGCCGGTTCCCGGCGGCGGCTGGCGCGTCGACCACGTCCGCCCCGAGCCCGAGCCGCCGCCCGTGACGACGATCGCCTGGCGGCTCTGGCACCTCGCGTCGGACTGCCTCGCCGACTACCTGCGCGCGAGCGACGTTCCGCGCCCGATCCAGCCCTCCGGCGCTGCGTGGTACGGCGAGGTCGGACCTGCGCTGACCGATCTGCGCGCGTCCGCCGCGGCCTTCCGCTCGACGATGGAAGGCCTCGGCGAGGACGGCATCTGGGAGCAGATGGGACCGCGCTGGGGCCCGTTCGCGGAGTCGCCGTGGGCGGCGCTCGTGGTGCACGCGACCGACGAGCTCGCGCACCACGGCGCCGAGCTGGCGCTGCTGCGCGACCTGTACCGGTCGTGGGGAGCATGACGGACCCATCCGACGGACCGCTCGCACCGAACTCAGGGTGACAGCGCGACGGTGAGCCCACGGGCGCCGCCGCCTCACCCGAGGAATCGAGGTCCCGACATGGGTCAGTCCCCGAACCGCATCATCGGCACCGCCTTCGGCGCGGTCTACCTCCTGGTCGGCATCGCGGGCTTCTTCGTCACGCCCGGCGTCGACTTCGCCGCCACGAGCGGCAAGACGCTGATCGTGTTCGCGGTCAACCCGCTGCACAACGTGGTCCACCTGCTGATCGGCGCAGCACTGCTGGCCGCCGCCCTCGCCTCGGCGTCGGCCGCGCGCGCGGTGAACACGACCGTCGGCGCGGTGTACCTGCTGGTCGGCATCGTCGGCCTGTTCCTCGTCGGGTCGTCGGCGAACATCCTGGCGCTCAACGGCGCCGACAACGTGCTCCACTTCGCGAGCGCGGTGCTCCTGCTGGGCGTCGGACTCGCCGCCGACCGCGCGGCCACGTCGGAGCGCCTGGCTCGCGCGTGACGGAGGTCGCGATGCTGACCACCGGCCACCCGGGCGCCCACCGGGGCGGCTTCGCCGACGGCGAGCCGCTTGCCGCGTTCGTCCGACGCACCTGGCTCGGCTACGGCGTTCTCGCCGCGGCGCTGGTCCGGCTCGCCGTGGCATCCGAGCATCTCAGCGATCACGCGCTGATCGGCGTGACCGCCGCGGTGTGGGGCGCGGCCGAGCTGGGCTGGGCCGGTACCGCGCTCCGCGGACCGCTGCGCGCACGCCGGACGGCGTTCTTCGGGCTCGCCCTGGGCGCGGTCGGCTGGGTGCTCGTCCTGCCCACCGCGGGAGTGGTGGGTGTGGCAGACGCCGTGGTGGTCGGGCTCGAGCTCGTCTGCGCCCTGGTCCTCGCCGTGGACCTGCGGCTCGGGCCGCGCGCCCGGGCCCGGCCCGTGCGGGCGGGTGTCTGGGGCCGCCTCGGCCTCCTGGCGCTGGGCGCGCTGGTCGCGGCGCTCATCACCGTCCCGACGCTCGCGACGACCGAGGCGGGGGCGCACGCGACGATGCCCGGGATGGGCGGGATGCCGGGGATGAGCGGCACCGGCCACCACTGAGCCCGCCTCGTGTGGGCGTCGGGTCGGCACTCGGGCGCAACGGCGCCTGCGAGCGCGCGGGCGACGGGCTACGGTCGACGGTCGTGGACGCGGGTGAGGAGATCGTGCTGCCGGGCGGCAACGTGGGCGGCGCCGTCCGCGTGGGCGACACCGTGCGGCGTCCGACCGGCGCGTGGACGCCCGCGGTGCACGAGCTGCTGGACTTCCTCGCGGCGGCCGGACTCGACTGCATCCCGCGCGTGCTCGGCGTCGACGACCAGGGCCGCGAGGTCCTCACCTACCTCGACGGCCGGGTGGTCCCGATCGGGGTCGAGGAGCTGACCGACGCGCAGCTCGGTGCCGCTGCGCGCTGGCTCCGGCGGTTCCACGGCGCCGTCGCCGGCTTCCCGCGGGGCACGAGACGGTGGCGGTTCGTCGAGCGTGCGCTGGAGCCGGGCGAGATCGTCTGCCATCACGACAGCGCGATGTACAACATGGCGTTCGACGGCGACACGCTCGCGGGCGTCTTCGACTGGGACACGGCCGGGCCGGGTGTGCCGCTCGACGACCTCGCCATGCTCGCGTGGAACTCACCGCTGCTTCGACTCGGCGAGGACCCGGCCACGGCGGCCCGCGGCCTTCGCGTGATCGCAGACGCGTACCGTTCCGGAGCGAACGAGGGCGCCGCGTCGGACCCGCCGTCTGCAGCCGTGATCCTCGACCACGTCACCACGCGCGTGACGATGGCAACCGACCGGATCGAGGCGGGTCAGCGCGCGGGCGACCCGGGCATGCTCCGGCTCGGCGAGCGCGGCGAGCCCGCGAGCACCCGCGCGCGGCTCGCCGTCCTCGCGGGCCGGATCGACGCGGTGCGGGCGCTTCTCTAGCCCCGGATCCGCGAGCACGAACCGGCCGCGATCAGCTCAGCGCAGCGCGCGCGTCGCCCTCGCGCGACACGTCGCGTGCCTGCTCCTGCGGCGGCGCCGGAGGCTGCACGCGGAGCGGCGGGTTTGCCGTCCACGCCGAGGCGAGCAGCACGATCCGCGCGATCAGGTTGACCCAGACGAGCAGCGTGACGATCACGGCGAACGACGCGAGCGCCGGGTTGTGCTTCGCCGCCGAACCCGCGACGACCGACGTGCCGAGCCAGCGCACGACGCCGATCCCGAACGCCGCGATCCCCGCGCCCCACAGCTGGTCACGCCACGGCGGCCGCTGGCCAGCGAGGAACCGCACCACGAGCACGAACATGCCGGCGTCGACGGCGAACGCGACCAGAGCGCCGACCAGCCGCAGCGCGATCGTCGTGCCGCCGCTCCAGTCGAGCCGCCCGAGGACCCACTGCGTGACGCTGGCCATCGCGGTCGTCAGGATGGCCGAGAGCAGGATCGCGACCGCGAACGCGGCGAAGCCGCCGAGCTGGCGCACCTTCCCCATCGCCGCGTTGCCGCCGCCCTCGTCCGTGAACATCGCCCTGACCGCCGTCTGCAGCGCCGCGGTGGCCGAGATCGCGCTCAGCACGAGCACGACGAACGCCACGATGCCCGCGGCCGTCAGACCCCCGCTGAGGTGCAGCGAGCTCGGGTCGATGAGGCCCTGGGTGTCCCCCGCGGACGTCTTGATGATCCCCGGCAGCGCGTCCGAGATCGCGGTGATCACCGACTGGCGCAGGTGCTCGTTCTTGCCGAGCACCGCCATGAACACCGCGTAGCCGATGGTCAGGCCGGCGAACACCGAGAACAGCGTGGCGTAGGCGATGCCTCCCGTCAGGAGCCCGCCGCCCTTGGCCCCGAACCGGGCGTTGGCGCGGGCCGCCCGGGTGCGCTGGAGCCGGTCGAGCAGCGCCTTGGCCCGCTGGACGAGGCTCGGCCGGTCCGCGCCGGGGTCGGGTGCGGCAGCGGCCGCGGCGACGTGCGCGCGACCGGCGCCGGCGGGCGGCGCAGCGGCGTCACCGTCGTGCGCGGCACCGCGACGACGGTTCCGGATCACGGGTCGACGCTAGGCGGTCCGTCGCCGTCGCGCTCGGGAACCGCGGCGGCGGCTCAGGACGAGACGCTCGCCTCGCGCTCGTCGGCGTCGTCACGAGCCCCGCCGCCCAGCACGAAATCCCGCGCCGGACGCCAGACGCCGTCGTCGCCGTGCTCGTAGCCGTGGAAGTGGTCGACGACGAACGACGCGTCGAAGCCCGCCATGCCGTCGAACGCGGCGTCGAGCCGCTCGTCGTCGACCTCGTGCGCGATCGTCACGTGCGGGTGGTACGGGAACTGGAGCTCCTGCGCGAGCGGACCGGTACGCACGTCGCGCTCGAGCAGCTCGCAGCCGGAGATGCCCTCGACCACCTGGACGAACACGACCGGCGAGACCGGCCGGAACGTCGCGGTGCCACGCAGGCGGACGACGAACGGCTCGTGCCGCGCGGCGACGCCGTCGAGATACCTGCCGATCACTGGCAGCTCGTCGGGCTCGTGCACGGTCGGCGGCATGAGCGTGATGTGCGGTGGGATGAACTCGGCCCACGGGTCGCCGTACCGGGCGCGGGCGTCCTGGAGCTGCGTCGCGTACGGCTCGGGCACCGTGATGGCGATGCCGATCCGGACCTGGTCGCCGGATCGCTCCGGCAACCTCATGCGCGCGCCCCGGCGACGGCGGCCCGCGCCGGGAGGAGCCCCGACCGGTCGTACACGCGCGCGAGCACGGGCGCCGCGATCTCGCGGGCGCGCTCCGCGCCGTCGGCGAGCACGGCGTCGAGCTGCGCCGGGTCGTCGAGGAACTCGTGGAACCGCGCCTGGAACGGCTCGAGGAACGCGACGACGACGTCGGCGAGGTCCTTCTTGAGGTCGCCGTAGCCCTTGCCCTCGTACGACCCCTCGAGGTCCGTGATCGTGCGGCCGGACAGGGCCGAGTAGATCGACAGGAGGTTCGAGACGCCGGGCTTGGCCGCCGTGTCGAAGCGGATCTCGCGCTCGGTGTCCGTCACGGCCGAGCGGATCCGCTTCGCGACGACCTTCGGGTCGTCGAGCAGCTCGACGAGCCCGTTCGGGCTCGACGCCGTCTTGCTCATCTTCGCGGTCGGCTCCTGGAGGTCGTAGATCTTGGCCGTCGCCTTCACGATGTACGGCTCAGGGACCACCACGGTGTCGGCGCCGAAGCGGGCGTTCAGTCGCTGAGCGAGGTCGCGCGTCAGCTCGAGGTGCTGGCGCTGGTCCTCGCCGACCGGCACGAGCGCCGTGTCGTACAGCAGGATGTCCGCCGCCATGAGGATCGGGTACGTGAAGAGCCCGACGTTGGTGCCCTCGTTGCCGTGCTTCGCGGACTTGTCCTTGAACTGCGTCATGCGGCTCGCCTCGCCGTAGCCGGTGAGGCAGGAGAGGATCCACGTCAGCTGCGCGTGCTCCGGCACGTGCGACTGCACGAACAGCAGCGACCGCGACGGGTCGACACCCGCGGCGAGGTACTGGGCGGCGGTGCGGCGCGTCCGCTCGCGCAGCACCGCGGGCTCCGGGTTCACCGTCAGGGCGTGGAGGTCGACCACGCAGTAGATCGGGTCGTACCCGTCCTGCAGGGCGACCCACTGCGTCAGCGCACCGAGGTAGTTGCCGAGGTGGAGCGAGTCCGAGGTGGGCTGCATCCCGGAGAAGATGCGCTGCGGCGCCACGAGCATTCCGCCATTCTGTCAGGCCGCGCGGGCCGCCTGGCGGGCGGTCCACGAACGGTTCGGAGGGCAAGCGCCGGACGACCCCGGCCGTGCAGGTCGCCCGGCCGGACGGGGTCGGGTCAGGTCAGGTGGCCTCGTCGTCGAACGGCGTGCCGGGCGCACCGACGGGAGCGGGTGAGCGACGCCAGTCGCCGGTCGCGGGCGACGGGTCCCGCACCGCCGCTCCCGCGCCGGCCATCGCCGACACGGGCTTCGTCACGTCGTCGAGGAGCGCCTCGCGCACGATCCGGCGCGGGTCGTACTTGCGCGGGTCGAGCGACGCCCAGTCGACCGAGCGCGCCTCCTCGCCCAGCTCCTCGTCCACGCGCTGCTTGGTGTCCTGCACGAACTGGCGCGCGCGGCGCACCCACTGGCCGAGCTGCTCGGCGTACCCAGGAAGGCGTTCGGGGCCGATGACGACCGCGGCCACGACGAGGAGCACGAGGAGCTCTCCGCCGTTGATCCCGAACACCGGCTCAGGGTACCCCGCGGTCCTGAGCCGACCGGCAGCAGAACCGGTTCAGTCCGACTGCGACTCGTCGAGCTTCACGCGCACGTCGCGCGCGTCGGCGGTGCCGGTGCGGACGCGCAGGACGACCGTGTCGCCCGGCGTGCGCGCGCGGATCGCGACGATGAGCTCGTCGGGCTCCGTCACCGGCCGACCGTCGATCGCGAGGATCACGTCGCCCGTCTTGATGCCCGCCCGGTCGGCCGGTCCGCCCGCGGTGATGGGCGACTGGCCGTTCTGCGGCGCCGTCGCGACCCGCACGCCCTCGCCGGTGTAGCGCTGGTCGAGCAGCACGCCGATCACGGGGTACGTCGCGTGGCCCTTCTCGATGAGCTGCTCGGCGGTGCGCCGCGCCTGGTTCGACGGGATCGCGAAGCCGAGGCCGATGCTGCCGCCCGAGCCCTCGGACGTGCCCGGCGGCTGCGCGATCGCCGAGTTGATGCCGATGACCTGGCCGTGCGCGTCGACGAGCGGGCCGCCCGAGTTCCCGGGGTTGATCGCCGCGTCGGTCTGGATCGCGTTGATGAACGCCGTCCCGGTGCTCTGCGCGCCGCCCGCCGACACCGGCCGGTTCAGCGCGCTGACGATGCCCGTCGTCACCGTGCCGGCGAGGCCGAGCGGAGCGCCGACCGCGACGACCGGGTCGCCGACGACGACCTTGTCGGAGTCGCCGAGCGCGAGCGGCGTCAGCCCCTTGACGCCCACCTTGACGACCGCCAGGTCGTAGTCCGCCGTGCGCCCGACGACCCGTGCCTTCTTCTGGCTCCCGTCGGCGAACGTCACGACGATCGACGACGCCGTGCGGTCGCTGCCCTCCGTCACGACGTGGTTGTTCGTCAGGATGTAGCCGTCCTGGCGCAGCACGAAGCCCGAGCCCGTCGCCTGGCCCGCGCTGCCGCTGACCTGGATCGACACGACGCTCGGCAGCACCTCCGCGGCGATGCCCGCGACCGAGTCGGACGCCCGCGGCGTCGGCGCGGAGCCGACCGGGACCGCGGGCAGGCCGGCGTCCGCGAGCCTGTCGTCGCGGGTCAGGCTCGAGCCCAGCACGCCGCCGACGAGCCCGGCGACGAGCGCGAGGACGAGCAGCGGGACGACCCACACGACCGAGAGCGAGCGGCGGCGCCGCGGCTCGGGCTCGAGGTCCGGGTACGGCAGGCGCGGCGCGGGGCCGTACGGGGTCCGGTAGGGCGGGAACGCCGGCTGCCCCTGCGCCGCGTGCGACGTCGGGAAGCCGGGCCGGTCGTGGGCCGCCGCGGACGGCTGCGCGTAGCCCGCGGGGCCGTGGTGCGCCGAGGTCCCGGCGTAGGCGCGCGCCGACGCGGCGGCGGGCGGGGCGAAGCCTGCAGGGGCGGGCGCGGCGCTCGGGGACGCCTCGGGAGCTGCGGCAGCGACCGCAGGCGCGGGCGGCGTCGCCGGAGTCATCTGCGCGGGCGTCCCCGGACTTGCCTGCGCGGGCGGCGTCGCCGGACCCGCCTGCGCCGCCGCGGGCGCGCCGGACGACGACGGGTAGCCCGAGGCGTACGCGCGCGCCGCGGGCGCCGGGTGCGGGGGCACGGCGTCGGTGGTGGGCACGCGTCCGTCGTCGTGGCCGTCGGCGTCCGCGGCCGGCGCAGAGCCGGAGTCGCGGTCGCCCGCGTGGGCGGTCGGCGCAGAGCCGGAGTCGCGGCCGCCCGCGTCGGCGGTCGGCTGCGGCGGCTCGGAGGCCGGGACGACCGGGCCGGCGGCGTACGCCGAGCGCGGCGGGGCGAACGGGTCACGTGCGGGCTCGCGCGGCTCGGCACCCTCGGCGGGCGGGTTCGTCATGGCCGCTGCATCGCTCCCGTCACGGTGTCCCACCCGCGCACGATGCGCGCGGGGACGCCGTCGTCGTAGGCGCCGACGGGAAAGGCTGCCACAAGCGCCTCGACGTCGTCGCTCGGGGCCGACGCGACGACCTGCACGACGGTCCCGTTCGCCTGCCACACGACGTGCCACGGCTCGTTGGACAGCACCAGCACGTCGCGCCCGGCGACCTGCTCGCGATCGGCGTGCGCGACCGCTTCCGGGTCGAGCCGGCCCGGCTGCTCCGCGACGACGACCGACTCGCGCGGCCCGACGAGGTCGAGCTCGAGCAGGCGGCCGTGCGGCGCCGCGGAGCTCGCCTGCGCGGCGCCGGCGGACCAGTCGTCGCACCAGCGCACCGCGCCGACCGACCAGCCGGCGGGCAGCGCGGACGGGAACGCCCAGTGGTGCGCGCGCAGCCAGCCGGTCACGTCGCCGCGGGTGTCGACGGGCACGTCGCCGTCCGCGTCCGCGCTCAGCGCCGCGAGCCGCACCGAGTCCGCCGGACCCGTCGACGCCCCCAGCAGCCCGAGGTCCGTGCCCGGGTGGCTCACGGGCGCGACCTCGGGCCGGTCGCCGAGCGCGAAGAGCATCGCGGCGACGGCGCCGAGCCCGGCCACCGAGCCGGCCGCGATGCGCACGGGCGAGCGCCTCGGGCGCACCCGCCCCCGCAGCGGTGCGCCGCGCAGCGCCTCGAGGCGCCCGGAGGCGAGCCCGTAGGACGCGAAGGCGGCGGTCGCGGCCGGCGGCGCGAACGGGTCGACCGGCGGGACGGCACGCCTCGGCTCCCCGGGCGCGAGCGACAGCAGCCGGGCCGTCAGGTCGGGCGTCGGGTCCATGTCGGGCGCGGCCGCGAGCGCGCGCCTCGTCGCGCGGGCGGCCGCGAGCTCCTCGGCGCAGGCGCGGCACTGCGCGACGTGCGCGGTCGCGCGCTCGGCCTCCTCGGGCGACAGCTGGCCGTCGAGGTACGCGCTGATCCACGGACCGCGGTGGCTCACGGCACCACCTCGTCGACCGTGGGCGCGACGACCGGCGCCTCGGGCGCACCCGCCGACGCGCCGGCGCCGCCGTCCGCCGACCACCCGGTCGGAGCCCGGTGCTCGAGCGCGACGCGCAGCCGCGCGCGGGCCCGGTGGATGCGCGAGCGGACGGTGCCGAGCTTGATGCCGAGCGTCGCGGCGATCTCCTCGTACGAGAGGCCCTCGACGTCGCACAGCACGACGGCCGCGCGGTACTCGGGCGGCAGCTCGTCGAGCGCGCGCTGCACGTCGTGGTCGAGGTGCGCGTGCTCGAACGCGCGCTCGGGCCCCGCGAGCTCGTCGGCGGACTCGAACCGGTCGTCGTCGTCGCCCATCGCGTCCATCCGGATGCGCTGGCGGCGGCGGGCCTGGTCGAGGAACAGGTTGGTGGTGATGCGGTGCAGCCAGCCCTCGAACGTGCCGGGCGTGAACGTGTGCAGCGAGCGGAAGACGCGCACGAACGTCTCCTGCGTCAGGTCCTCGGCGTCGTGCTGGTTGCCCGTCAGGCGGTACGCGAGGCGGTAGACGCGGGCCGAGTGGTCGCGCACGATCTGCTCCCACGACGGCGGCTGCCACGGCGTCGTGGCGGTGCCGTTCGGTGCTGTCATGCGGCGCGGTCCTCTCGGGCGGTGCGCGGAGGTCCATCCTCCCAGGTGTCGCGGCAGGCGTCGCCCGCACGCCCCGACCTCCGACTGCAACGTCCACGACGTGCGAACAGTTCCGCCGCACGTCCGCCGCGTCCGCGCACGGTCTGCGTGCGCGCCCCGCGGGCCTCCCCGACCGGGCGGTCGCCCGCGGCTACGCTGGCCGCGTCACCACGCACCCCCTCGGAGGCGGTCATCTCCACCGACAAGGCCAACAGCTGGGTCTACGCCGAGGAGTTCCTCGGCGAGGACGAAGTGCTGCTCCGCGCGCGCGAGCGCGCCGCGCAGCTCGGCTGCGCACCCGTCCAGCCCGGCGAGGGCGCGGCGTTGTCCGTCCTCGCGGCGGCGGTCGGCGCCAAGGCCGCGGTCGAGATCGGCACCGGCACGGGCGTCTCGTCGCTGTACCTGCTGCGCGGCATGCCGGCCGACGGCGTGCTGACGACGATCGACCTCGAGGTCGAGCACCACCGCGCCGCCAAGGAGGCGTTCGCGGACGAGGGTGTCCGGCCCACCCGCACCCGCACCATCTCGGGCCGCGCGCTCGACGTGCTCCCCCGCCTGACGGACGGCGCGTACGACCTCGTGCTGGTCGACGCGGACAAGGAGAACGCCCCCGCCTATGTCGAGCAGGCCGTCCGCCTGCTCCGCGCCGGCGGCGTGCTCGCCGTGGCCGGGGCGCTCTGGCACGACCGCGTCGCCGACCCGGCGCGGCGCGACGAGACGACGACGACCGTGCGGGAGATCGGCCGCAAGGTCCGCGACGACGACCGGCTGCTGCCGGCCCTGCTCCCGGCCGGCGACGGCCTGCTGGTGGCCGTCAAGCGCTGACGGGCTCGCGCCGGCCCGGTCCACCCGCGTCGGCCAGGTTCGGTCAGACCAGGCCGACCAAGTTCGGTCAGACCAGGCCGACCAGGTTCGAGTCAGACCAGGTCGACCAGGTACCGCAGCAGCAGGCGCGCGCCGAACCCCGTCGCGCCTTCGGTGACCTCGTGCTTGTCCGCGCCCGCGCGGGCCGGCCCGGCGATGTCGAGGTGCGCCCACGGCCGACTGCCCGCGAAGTGCCGCAGGAAGAGCGCGGCGACGATCGAGCCGGCACCGAGGGAGCCGTCCTGCGCGACGTGGCGGAGGTCGGCGACGTCGGACCGCACCCCCTCCTCGTACTCGTCGACGAGCGGCATCGGCCAGACGAGCTCCCCGCTGGCGTCGCCCGCTGCGGCGAGCGCCGCCACGAGCGCGTCGTCGGTGCCGTACAGGGCGCCGATCTGCGGGCCGAGCGCGACCTTCGCCGCGCCCGTCAGCGTCGCGACGTCGATGACGACGTCCGGGTCGAGCTCCGCGTCGGCGTACGCGAGCGCGTCGGCGAGCAGCAGCCGGCCCTCGGCGTCCGTGTTCGCGATCTCGACGGTCGTGCCGCCGTAGATGGTCAGCACGTCGCCCGGCCGGTAGGACGCGCCACCGACGTGGTTCTCGGCGAGCGGCAGCACCGCGGTGACGCGGTGCGCGACGCCCTCGTTCGCCGCAGCCAGGACGGTGGCCAGCGCGACCGCGGCACCCGTCATGTCGGTCTTCATGGGCACCATCGCCTCGCGCGGCTTGATGCTGAGGCCGCCGGTGTCGTACGTCACGCCCTTGCCGACGAGGACCACGTGGCGCGCGTCGGCGCCGCTCGGCGTGGCCGGCGTGTACGAGACGGTGACGAGCCGGGGCGTGGACGCCGAGCCCGCGCCCACCGCGAGGATGCCGCCGAAGCCCTGCGTCGCGAGCTCCCGCGGGCCGAGCACGCGCACCGCGAGCCCCTGGCGGCCACCGAGGCGCCGGGCCCGGTCCGCGATCCACGCCGGGTCCTTCTTGTTCGACGGGGTGGTCGCGAGGTCGCGGACCAGCCACGTCGCCGACGCCGCGACGCGCGCCGACTCGAGCGCCGCGGCGACCCGCGTGCCGTCCCGCTCGAGGAGCACGAGGTCGGGCGCGCCCTCGGCCGGCTTGGCGGCCGCCGACGGCGGGTTGTACGCCGCGAGCAGGTAGCCCTCGGCGATGGCGCGTGCCGCGTCGGCGGACCAGGACGCGCTGCGTCCGCGGTCGACGCCGATGGTCGTGGCGACCGTGGTCAGGCCGCGCGTCGCTCGGGCGAGCGCAGCACCGGCCCGGCGGAGCTCCGCCGGGCTCGCGTCGCCGACGCCCACGAGCACCACACGCGGCGGGAGCTGGCTCCACGGCAGCTCGACCGCCGAGCCGACGGAGCGCGGCAACTGGAGCACGTACGCCTCGCCGGCGGCGCCCGTCAGGGCGACGCGCTCGCCGATCTCGGCGAGGTCGATGCCGTACCGCGCCGCCGCCTGCGCGGCGCCGGGGCGCGGCTGCAGCCCGTGGTCGTCACCCGGCACCCCGGGCGCGACCGGCACGGCGACCGCGTCGAGAGAGCCCGCCGCGATCAGCGGGCTCGTGATGAGGTCGTCGCCCGACGCGCTGACCGTCGGGAGCGTGCGGGGTGCGCGGTCCGGCGCCATACGGTCGACGGGTCAGCTGACGACGGACGTCAGCGCCTCGCCCAGCTCCGCGGCCTCGGTCGCGTTGAGCTCGACCACGAGCCGACCACCGCCCTCGAGCGGGACGCGCATGACGATGCCGCGACCCTCCTTCGTCACCTCGAGCGGGCCGTCGCCGGTCCTCGGCTTCATCGCGGCCATGCGGGCCTCTCCTTCGCCTCGTTCGTCCCGACGGGACCTCCCACCCGCGTGCGTGCACGTCGGGAGGGGGCCGAGCTGCCGGATGTCCGTCGGACAGTCTAGTTCACCGCGGCGCCGCGACCTCGACCGATGCGCACGACCCACCCGTCCGGCGGACGACGGGCGCACCGGGCGCGCGCACCCGCCCCCGGGGAGCGCGCGCACGCGCGGGCCCGTCACGGCGGCCAGCTGGTCGGCGGGTCGAACCGCCAGATGTTCCAGATCCAGACGAGCTGCAGCGCGAGCATGAGCACGACGACGCCTGCCAGCCACCAGCGGCGCGCGCTCGCCGGGCGCGTCACCACCCCGGCCGTCACGGCGCCGAGCGGGAACGCGAGCAGCAGGAAGCGGGCGAGGCTCGAGCCGGGCTCGACCGCCGCCGCGATGTAGAGCAGGTACGCCGCGGCCCAGGTGTGGAGCTCGTTGCCCAGCCGCCACGCCGCGGGGACCACGAGGACGGCGATGACGAGCGCAAAGCTCGCGACCAGCACGAGCGACGCGCGGTCGCCGAACCAGAACCGCGAGACGTAGCCCCAGCCCTCGAACGGCGCCGTCGACCGGACCCCGCGCCACGCCTGCTGCGTCAGCAGGTACGCGTCCGACCGCCCCGTCGCCCAGCCCGCGACGAGCGGCCATGCGACGCCCGAGACGACGGCGGCCGCCGCGAGTCCGGCGATGCCGGCGACGTCGTGCGCGACCAGCCGGTCCGTGCCGCGCCGGGCGTCGCGCCACCGCACGAGCGCGTGCACCACGACGACGGCGGCCATGGGCAGCGCGACCGCGCGCGAGAACCCGAGCAGCACGATGACGAGCGCCGCGTACCCGTACCGTCGCTGCACGACCATCAGGAGCGCGATCGCGATCAGCATCAGCGCGAGCGCCTCCGTGTACCCCACCTGCAGCACGACCGAGGTCGGGAACACGCTGACGAGCGCGACCGTCGCGAGCGGCAGACCCGGCCGGGCCGCGACCGCCTGCGGAGCGCCGTGCACCACGAGCCGGTGGATGACGAGCATCGCGACCGCGCCGAGCAGCACCGCGACGCACGGCGCCGCGACGTCCCACGGCAGCCCCGTGACCGTCATGACGCCGCGAGTGAAGAAGGGGAACAGCGGGAAGAACGCCCAGGCGTTCTGCTGCACGAGCCCGTCCGCGCCCACGGGCAGCTGCGCCGGGTACCCGTTCTCGGCGATCTGCCGGTACCAGTCCGCGTCCCAGAACAGACCGGTGAACTGCCAGAACGAGCCGGGCGCCGTCGGCATCCAGTAGTTCGGCACGACCTGGCCGCGCAGCGTGACGAGCAGCGCCACCGTCGTGAACGCGCGCGCCGCCGCGTAGACCGCGAGCACCTGGACCCACCAGCGCCAGCCGCGCGGGTCCCACCACGTGCGCGCCGCGTCGGCGGTGGCCGCGCCTGCGTGGTCCTCGGGGAGCGTCGCCGTGCCCGTCATGCCAGCCCCCGCACGGCGCGGGCCGGCGCGCGGTCGCCGCGGATCGTCGCGACCATGTCGAGCGTGCGGCGTGTCGCGGCGACGTCGTGCGCCCGGAACACGCGGGCGCCCAGCCACGCCGCGACAGCCGTGGCCGCGAGCGTGCCCTCGAGCCGGTCCGCGGCGGGCAGGTCGAGCGACTCCCCCACGAAGTCCTTGCGCGAGAACGCCATCAGCACGGGATGGCCGAGCACCACGAGCGCCTGCGTGCGCCGCACGAGGTGGAGCGAGTGCCACGTGTTCTTGCCGAAGTCGTGCGTCGGGTCGACGAGCACGCTCGCCGGGTCGACGCCGAGGTCGACCGCGCGGCGCGCCGCGGCCCGCACCGTCGCGACCACGTCGCGGAGCACGGCGTCGAGCGGGTCACGGGACGCCACGGCGAGCGGGTCGACGTCGGCGCCGTCGGCGCCGTCCGGATCGGCGGGCTCGTCGCCGACGCCGTACGCCACTCGGAAGGGGTCCGTGCGGGGCAGCGCGCCCCCGGTGTGCGAGCACACGACGCCGAGCCCGCGTTCCGCCGCGACCTCGACGAGCTGCGGGTCGTGCCCGGCCCACGTGTCGTTGACGAGGTCGACCCCCTCGTCCGCGACGACGCGCGCGACGTCCGCACGCCACGTGTCGACGCTGACGAGAAGGTCGGGGTGCCGCGTCCGGACGCGGCGCAGCAGCGGGACGATCCGGTCGAGCTCCTCCTGGACCGACACGCGCGGGCCGCGGCCGGCGCGCACGCCGCCGATGTCGAGGATGTCGGCGCCCTCCTCCTCGGCGCGGGCCACCGCGGCGTCGGCCGACGCGTCGTCGAAGCGCGCGGGCGCGTAGAACGAGTCGGGCGTCCGGTTGACGACGGCCATCACGACGGTGCGCTCGGGCCCGAGCTCGCGGCCGCGCAGGCGCAGGACGGCGCCGGGCGCGGGGACGCCCGGCAGCGGCGGGAGCGTCACCGGCGGCTCACCGGCTGGAGTCCTCGGCGGCCGCGCGGTCCGCGGCCGCGGCGCGGACCGCCGCCTCCTCCTCCGCGCGGAGCTCGGCGCCGCGCTCGCGCACGATCTGGACGGCCTCCTCGGCCGTGTCGACGATCTGCAGGAGCTCGACGTCCGCCGCCGAGATCATGCCGCGCGACAGCACCGGCCCCGAGATCCAGTCGACGAGGCCCTGCCAGTAGTCGCGGCCGACGAGCACGATCGGGAACTCGATGACCTTGTGCGTCTGGACGAGGGTGAGCGCCTCGAACAGCTCGTCGAGGGTGCCGAAGCCGCCCGGCAGCACGACGAAGCCCTCGGAGTACTTGACGAACATCGTCTTGCGGGCGAAGAAGTACCGGAAGTTGACGCCGAGGTCGACGTACTCGTTCATGCCCTGCTCGAACGGCAGCTCGATGCCGAGGCCGACCGACAGCCCGCCCGCCTTCTTGGCACCGCGGTTCGCCGCCTCCATGATCCCGGGCCCGCCGCCGGTGATGACGCCGTACCCCGCCTCGACCAGCAGGCGGCCGACCTCGACCGCGACCTCGTAGACGGGGTCGTCGGCGGGCGTGCGCGCCGAGCCGAAGACGCTGACCGCCGGCCCGATCTCCGCGAGCGCGCCGAACCCCTCGACGAACTCGCTCTGGATGCGCATGACGCGCCACGGGTCGTCGTGCAGCCAGCTCGACGGGTCCGTGCGGCTCAGCAGCCGCTGGTCGGAGGTCGTCGCGGGGATCTGCTCGCCGCGCAGGAGCACGGGCCCCTTGCGGTAGCCGTGGCCCGGTGCGGGCTGGCCGTCGTCACTCATGTGTCGACTCTAGGCGCGCGGGTCGGGCGGAACCGGTTCGTTCGCACGACGGGTCGCCGAACAGTTCGGGCGCGGTTCGGCCTCGGTTCGGGTGCGGTTCGCACGCGGTTCGTCAGGCGAGCCACGCGCGCAACGCGTCACGGCACAGCCGCAGCTGGTCGACCGGGCACCGCTCGTCGACCTTGTGCGCCAGCAGCGGGTCGCCCGGCCCGAAGTTGACCGCGGGGACGCCGAGCGACGAGAACCGCGCGACGTCCGTCCAGCCGTACTTGGCCGACGGCGCGCCGCCCGTGACGGCGAGCACCGCGGCGGCGAACTCCTGCGCGATCGGGTCGTCGAGCCCGGGCCGCGCGCCGTCGGCGCCGTCGGTGCGGTTCACCTCGAAGCCGTCGAGCAGCGCGCGCACGTGCGCCTCTGCCTCGTCGAGCGACTTGTCGGGCGCGAAGCGGTAGTTGACGGTGACGACGCAGCGGTCGGGGATGACGTTCGGCGCCGTGCCGCCGCTGATGAGCGTCGCGTTGAGGCTCTCCCGGTACGCGAGCCCGTCGACCTCGACCGTCGCGGGCTCGTACGCCTCCAGCCGGCGGAGCACCTCGCCGGCCGCGTGCACGGCGTTCTTCCCGGCCCACGCGCGCGCCGAGTGCGCCGCGACGCCGTGCAGCACGACGTCGACGCGCAGCGTGCCGTTGCAGCCGCCCTCGAGCCCGCCGGCCGTCGGCTCGCACAGCACCGCGAAGTCGCCGCGGACCCAGTCGGGGTGCGTACGGACGAGCCGGCCGAGACCGTTCAGGTCGGCGGCGACCTCCTCGTGGTCGTAGAAGACCCACGTCAGGTCGTGCGCGGGCGAGGTCAGCTCGGCCGCGAGCGCGAGCTGCACGGCGACGCCGCCCTTCATGTCGACCGTGCCGCGGCCCCACAGCACGCCGTCCTCGAGCCGCGTCGGCAGGTTGTCCGCGATCGGCACGGTGTCGAGGTGGCCCGCGACCACCACGCGGCGCGCGCGGCCGAGGTTGGTCCGGGCGACGACGGCGTCCCCGTCGCGGTCGACGCGCAGGTGCCGCAGGCCCCGCAGCGCGTCCTCGACGAGGTCGGCGAGCGCGCGCTCGTCGCCGCTCTCGGACGGCACGTCGCACAGGGCACGGGCCAGGTCGACGACGTCGGCGTGGAGGTCGAGGGCGCGGTCCATGCGGACACCGTAACGACGGACGAGGCTGCCGGTGGCCGGTCGGCCCGCGCTCCGGCCCGGGTCGGCGCGCGGGCCCGCGCCGGTGCCCTGACGCGGCCGCCGGGAGCAGCCCGTCCGGGCGAAACGGTTACTGGTCGGTAACCCTTTCTGACCCCGGAACGGCCCTGCTCGTGACCTAGGGTTGGCGCCATGACTCGGACAGCCTGGGGTTTCGGACTGGCCACCGTGACCGACGCCGGAGCGCCCCTCGACACGTGGTACCCCGCCCCCGCGCTCGGCGAACCCACGTCTGACGCGCCGCCCGCCGACCTCGTCGACGCCGAGCGGACCGACGAGGCGCGCCGGGTCAGCGTCCGTGTCGTGCGCACCGTCATCGACCTCGACGAGGCGCCCAGCGGCGCGTCGGACGCGTACCTGCGGCTGCACCTGCTCTCGCACCGCCTCGTCGCGCCGAGATCCATCAACCTCGACGGCATCTTCGCGGCGCTCCCCAACGTCGTCTGGACGGACCGCGGTCCGTGCGCGGTCGAGGGCTTCGAGCTCACGCGCGCCCGGCTGCGCGCCGCGACCGGCGTCGCGCCCACGGTGCTCGGCGTCGACAAGTTCCCGCGCATGGTCGACTACGTGCTGCCCTCGGGGGTGCGGATCGCCGACGCCGACCGCGTGCGCCTCGGGGCGCACCTCGCGCCCGGGACGACCGTGATGCACGAGGGCTTCGTCAACTACAACGCCGGCACGTTCGGCACGTCGATGGTCGAGGGGCGGATCTCGGCCGGCGTCGTCGTCGGCGACGGCTCGGACATCGGCGGCGGCGCCTCGATCATGGGCACGCTGTCCGGAGGCGGCCGCGAGGTCGTGTCGATCGGTCGCCGCACGCTGCTCGGCGCCAACGCCGGGCTCGGCATCTCGCTCGGCGACGACTGCGTCGTCGAGGCCGGCCTGTACGTCACCGCCGGCACCAAGGTCACGGTCGTCGGCCTCGCCGGCGGCGAGACGCGCGTGGTCAAGGCGCGGGACCTCTCGGGCGCCGACGGCATCCTGTTCCGCCGGAACTCGCTGACGGGCGGGGTCGAGGCCGTGGCGCGCGGCGAGCGCGCGGGCGTCGAGCTCAACGCCGCGCTGCACGCGCACCAGTGATCCGCACGGCCGGCCCGACGAGCGCGGCGGGATGAGCGCTCGTCGGCGTCCGCGGCGCTCCCGCGGCGCGCGCGCCGGCCGGTTCGGCTGTGCCGTGGCGGGGCTCGCGGTGCTGCTGGTGCTCGCGACGGCCGGCGTCATCGCGTGGCTCGACCACACGCACCACGGTCCGCCGCCGCCCGAGGCCTGCTACGCCACGAGCGACGGCTCGCGGTGGCAGCTCGACCCCGGCCAGGCCGACAACGCGGCCCTCGTCGCCGCCGTCGCGCTCCGTCGCGGGCTGCCGGCGCGCGCCGTGACGATCGCGCTCGCGACCTCGATCCAGGAGTCCAAGCTGCGCAACCTGCCCGAGGGCGACCGCGACTCGCTCGGCCTGTTCCAGCAGCGGCCGTCGCAGGGCTGGGGCACCGAGGAGCAGATCCTCGACCCCGTGTACTCGACGGGACGGTTCTACTCGGCGCTCGTGAAGGTCAAGGGCTACGCGACGATGCCGATCACCGAGGCCGCGCAGGCCGTGCAGCGGTCCGGCTTCCCCGACGCCTACGCGCAGCACGAGGCGGCCGCACGCGCCTACGCCTCGGCGCTGACCGGCAACTCCGCCGCGGCGCTCACGTGCACGCTGCACCCGGTCGACGACGATGCCGACGCCGGCTCGGGCCCGTCGAGCACCGTGCCCGCCACGGTCGTCGACCGCGTGCACCGCGACCTCGGCCCGCTCGCGACGAGCGTCGCGCCCGCGGCGAAGGGCGCGGGGCCGGCGGTCGTCGTCGACACGGCCCGCCTGGGCGACGACGCCGCGCGGCTCGCCTGGGCCGTCGGGCAGTGGGGCGTCGCGACGGCGCGGCCGCTCGGGCTCGTCGGGGTCCAGGTCGGGGACCAGCGGTGGGACCGCGACGCCGGCGCCTGGGGACCGGCGAAGGGGCCGGCCGTCCCCGCCGGTCAGGTGCGCCTCGAGCTCCCGCCCGACTGACGTCGGGGGTTGTCGGTGGTCGCCCCTAGGGTCGCGCCATGACGCTCACCTTCCGCGGCGCCCTCGCTCCGGACGAGGTCCTGCTCGCCGCTCTCGACACCATCCCGGGGCTCGTCGGCTCGGCGCGCGTCGCCGAGCGGTGGGCCGACGAGTCCGCGCTCCCCGGCATGACGGTCGGCGGGCTCACCCGACACCTCGTCAGCCAGGCGGAGACGGCCGTCGAGTTCCTCGGTTTCGGCGGCGTCCCACCCCACGCCGTCCAGGTGGACCTGACGGGCCTCTACGCACGCACCGACTGGCTGCTCGCCGGCCGCGACGCGCCCGAGAACACGTCGATCCGCGACGAGTTCAACGCGATGGCCGCGATCGGCCCGGACGCGTGCCGCGAGGTGCTCGCCCAGACCCGCGCCGCGCTCCCGAGCCTGCTCGCCGGCGCGGGGCCGGCGGTGTACGTGCCGTGGCAGGACTGCGTCCTCGCGACCGCGGACTTCGCCGTCTGCCGGGCGCTCGAGGTCGTCGTGCACGCCGACGACCTCGCGGCCAGCGTCGACCTCCCGGCCCTGGAGTTCCCGACCGTCGTCGTGGACCCGGTGGTCGCCACGCTCGCCGTGCTCGGGGCGCGGCGACACGGGACGACCGGGATGCTCCGCGCGCTCGCCCGCAGCGAGCGGGCGCTGGCGACGGACGGGCTGTCGGCGTTCGGCTGAGCCCGGGCCGGGCCGGGCCGGGCCGGGGTCAGGGTCAGCGGCGGTCGGCCGGGACGTACTCGCGCTCGACCTCGCCCGTGTAGATCTGCCGCGGGCGACCGATCTTGGTCTGCGGGTCGTTCATCATCTCGCGCCACTGCGCGATCCAGCCGGGCATGCGGCCGAGCGCGAACAGCGGCGTGAACATCGACGGGTGGAAGCCCATCGCCTTGTAGATGAGCCCCGTGTAGAAGTCGACGTTCGGGTACAGCTTGCGGCTGACGAAGTAGTCGTCCGACAGCGCGATCTCCTCGAGCCCCAGCGCGAGGTCCAGCAGCTCGTCGTCCTTGCCGAGCGCCTGGAGCACCGCGTGCGCGCTCTTCTTCACGATCGCGGCGCGCGGGTCGTAGTTCTTGTAGACCCGGTGGCCGAAGCCCATGAGCCGGACGCCCTGTTCCTTGTTCTTGACCCGGCGCATGAACTCCGACGCGTCGCCGCCGTTCGCCTGGATCTCGTCGAGCATGGTGAGCACGGCCTCGTTCGCACCGCCGTGCAGCGGCCCGGACAGCGCGTTCACACCGGCCGCGACCGACGCGTACAGGTTGGCGTGGCTCGACCCGACGATGCGGACGGTCGACGTCGAGCAGTTCTGCTCGTGGTCGGCGTGCAGGATCAGCAGCTTGTCGAGCGCCTCGACGACCACCGGGTCGGCGGTGTACTGCTCGTACGGCACGGCGAACGTCATGCGCAGGAAGTCCTCGACGTACCCGCGGCTGTAGTCCGGGTAGAGCAGCGGCTCGCCGCGGCTCGTCCGATGGACGTACGACGTGATGGTGCGCGTCTTGGCGAGGAGCAGCACCGTCGCGAGCTCGACCGTCTCGGGGTCGAACGGGTCGAGCGACTCGGGGTAGAACGTCGACAGTGCGTTGATCGCCGACGACATGACGGCCATCGGGTGCGCGCCGCGCGGGAACGTCCCCATGAACGTCCGGAAGTCCTCGTGGACCAGCGTGTGCCGGTTGACGCGGTCCTCGAACGCCGACAGCTCGTCCGCCGACGGCAGCTCGCCGTGGATCAGCAGGTACGCGACCTCGAGGAACGAGGACGACTCCGCGAGCTGGTCGATCGGGTAGCCGCGGTAGCGCAGGATGCCGGCGTCGCCGTCGATGTAGGTGATCCTCGACTCGCACGACGCGGTGTTCATGAAGCCCGGGTCGACGGTGACCAGGCCGGTGTCGCGCAGCAGGGACGAGACGACGATGCCGTCGTTGCCCTCGGTCGCCGTGACGATCGGCAGGTCCCGGCTCTCGCCGTGGGCGACCAGCTGGACCGGAGCCTGGGGGATCGAGGTGATGACCTCGGACATGTGTGGTTCCTTCCTGCGACGTGCGGCGCGGGGTTGACCCGGGCGTCCGGCGCGGGCGACGGCGGCCTTCTCGGCCTGCGCTCGTGGCCGTCGTTGGCCACCTTGACGGTACCTGCGGCTAGCGTGCCCTGACGAATCGTCCGCGGGACCGTCGTCCCGTTGTGATGGGTGTCACATCCAGTCCCGGAGGTGTCGGTCCCACTCCTCCCGGAACGCCGCGTCGAACGCGACGAAGAAGTCGCGCACGATCGCCCGCTCCCGCTCGCGCCGCTCGGGCGTCACGTCACCCGAGACGAAGGCCTCGTGCTGGTCGGCCCAGCTGATGAGGTACGACACCACGTCGCCGACGTCGACGCCGGGCCACGGCGACCGCACGAGCACCACCTCGTCGGAGTCGGCGTACCGAAGGTGGTCCTCGCGCGTCTCCGGAACGCGCCGCACGTGCTCGGCCGGCCACGCGTTCGCGAGGTCGAGCCAGCCGGTCAGCTCGCCGAGCTCGACGAAGCCGTCGGGCACCGCAGCGACGACGCCGGGCGGCAGCCAGTCGGCGACGGCGACTGCCGACACGAAGGCGGCGCACAGCGCGGCGGCCGCGGGCGTGCGGTCGCCGTCGTCGCCGTCGCGCGCGGCGAGGCGCGCCACGACCGCCTCGACGTCACCTGCTTCGACCAGCGCGCGGCACTCGTCGCACAGGTCGACCCGCGTGCCCCACGACCGGCGGTCGCCAGGGACGCCGAACCAGCTCCGGTCCGCGTCGAGGTGCGCGAGCCACGCCGTGGGCGCAGCGCCGCAGACGGAGCACCGGCGCCGCGTCAGCAGCTGGGGCGGGGCCACCGTGTCACGCGCCGCGCAGGCGCGCGGCAGCCTCGGCGATGCGCTCGTCGGACGCCGTCAGCGCGATGCGCACGTGGACCGGGTCGCCGTAGAAGGCGCCGGGCGCTGCGAGGATGCCGAGACCCGCCAGGTCCGCGACGGTGGTCCACGAGTCCTGACCGCCCGCTTCGGGGCGCGTCCAGAGGTACAGGCCCGCGTACGAGCGGTCGACCACGTAGCCCGCGTCCTCGAGCGCACCGCGCAGCAGCGCGCGCCGCCGGCGGTAGCGCTCGCGCTGCTCGGCGACGTGCGCGTCGTCCGCGAGCGCCGCGGCGGTCGCCGCCTGCACCGGGCCGGGCACGATCATGCCCGCGTGCTTGCGCACCTCGAGCAGCGGCCGGATCAGCGCGGGGTCGCCCGCCACGAACGCCGCGCGGTAGCCCGCGAGGTTCGACTGCTTCGAGAGCGAGTACACCGCGAGGAGCCCGTCGTGCGAGCCGCCCGTGACGCGCGGGTCGAGCACCGAGGGCACGCCCTCGGTCGCCCACGGCGCGTCCCACGCGAGCTCGGCGTAGCACTCGTCCGACGCGACCACGACAGGGCGCCCGTCGCGCGCGGCCGCGGCCCGCGCCGCCTCGACCACGGCCCGGAGCTCGTCGACCGCAAGCACGCGCCCGTCCGGGTTGCCCGGCGAGTTGAGCCAGACGAGCCGCACGTCGCCGCTGCCCTCGGAGAGCCGTGCGGCGGGGTCGTCGCACCGCTCCGGAGTCGCACCCGCGAGGCGCGCGCCCACGTCGTACGTCGGGTAGGCCGCCGCGGGGTGGAGCACGACGTCGCCCGCGCCGAGGCCGAGCATCGACGGCAGGAACGCGACGAGCTCCTTCGACCCGACGGTCGGCAGCACGGCCGCCGGGTCCAGCCCAGGAACACCCCGCCGGCGCGCGAACCATGCGACGACGGCCTCCCGCAGCTCGCGCGTGCCGTGCGTCGTCGGGTAGCCCGGCGAGTCCGCGGCGGCAGCGAGAGCGTCACGCACCACGGCCGGCGTCGGGTCGACCGGCGTACCGACCGAGAGGTCCACGATCCCCCGCGGGTGCGCGCGCGCCTTCTCCGCGTACGGGACGAGTGTGTCCCAGGGGAAGTCGGGCAGCGACCCGCCGAGCAGGCCCATCAGTCCTCGTGGATGCGCAGCGGGAGGGTCGCGATGATCGGGTGGTCCTTCTCGATGAGACCCATCTTCGCGGCGCCGCCCGGCGAACCGAGGTCGTCGAAGAACTCGACGTTCGCCTTGTAGTACTCGCTCCACTGCTCGGGGACGTCGTCCTCGTAGTAGATCGCCTCGACCGGGCAGACCGGCTCGCAGGCGCCGCAGTCCACGCACTCGTCGGGGTGGATGTAGAGCGAGCGCTTGCCCTCGTAGATGCAGTCGACCGGACACTCCTCGATGCACGCCTTGTCCTTGACGTCCACGCAGGGTTCGGCGATCACATACGTCACGGTGGTGTCCTCCAGGGGACCGCGATGGTCGGAAGCGCACCTAGTATCCCCCACATGCTCCGACGTCCGACGACGCGTCCACGCCTCGTGCGCGGACGAGGCGGCGGCGTCCGATGACGAGCGGTGCGGTGCGATGACGACCGACGCGTGGCGCGCATGGACGCCCGGCGTGCGCGTGGTCGTCCGGCGCGTGCGTGACGACTCGCCCGAGCCGGGCGAGCCCCCTTACACCGACGTGCTCGGTGAGGTGCTCGACGTCGACGACGACGGGCTGACGGTCCGGACGCGCCGCGGCGACGTGCGCGTGCCGGCCACCGACGTCGTGCTCGCGAAGACCGTGCCGCCGCCACCCACGCCGCGCGCGCGGCGCGACCGGGGCTGACAGGTCCTCGCGGACTCCGTCGCGCGCCGTCAGCCCGCGGAGCTCTTCGCGGACGTCGGCGCCTTGCCGCACACGACCTTGTCCTGCGGCTTGTACCGCGTCGTGTAGCTGCTCGTGTCCTTGAGCTGGCCGCCGAGGGACGTCCGGCGCGTCACCGTCACGGTGAACCCGGGGTTCCCGGCTGCGGCGGGCTCGCACGTCTTGCTCTGGCTGTAGCGCGTGGTCGGCTGCACGACGCCGCTGCGCGGGCCGGTCGTCGACTGCACGGTCCAGTACTTGGTGCCCCAGATCCGCACGTAGGTGCGGTTGTTCGCGACCCAGGCCTGCACGAGGGCGCCGGTCGGGGTGTTGTTCTTCCAGCGCATGTCCATCGACGGCAGGAAGAGCGTCGACTCGCGGCCCTCGGGGTAGCGCGCGAACCACTCGGAGTGGGGGTGGTGCTCGAGGATCTGGAAGCCCGCGAAGTACGCCGCGTTGTAGGTCGTCGTCGAGAGCTGTGACAGGCCACCGCCCATGGCGTCGGTGTGCTCGCCGTCGACGATCGCGCCCGCGTCGACGAAGCCGTGCGCGGCGTCGACCTCGCCGAGCGCCTTGCCGAGGCTGAACGTCTCGCCCGGCTTGATGAGCGTGCCGGTGATGTTCTTGGCGCCCTGCTTGATGTTGATGTCACGGATCTTCTCCGCCGTCAGCGGCGTCGAGAACTCCGAGACGATCTCCGTGATGCCGAGCTTCTGCAGCGCGTCGGTCGAGTCCTCGGGCTGGGTCGGCGTCAGCGCGACGTCGACCGTGCGGTTGTCGGCCACCGCAGCACCCGCCACGGCGGTCGCGAGCGTCGCGGGGTCGAGCTGTGTGCCGGCCTTGCCCGGCACGAGCACCGGCTTGTCGTCCTTGAACGCGAACGACGCGTCGGCGGGCTGCGTCAGGAGGTCCGGGAGCTGCGTGAGGACCGCGGCCCGGAGCTTGGCGCCGTCCATCGTCAGCTGCAGCGAGCCGTCCTTCGGGGCGATCGTCGCGGCGGCCGCGAGCTGCAGCGGCTGGAGCACCGCCAGCTTGCCGTCGACCTGCACCGACACGGGCGCCCCCGTGAGCGGCTCGGCGATCTCCGACATCGCGCGGTCCGTCTCGTCGCCCGTGACGGTGGGCGCGACCGTCTTCGACGGCAGGTCGAGCGGACGCGCGCCCGAGAGCCAGGACGTGCGGACGACGTCCCGCGCCGCGTCCTCGTCGAGCGCCCAGCCGTCCTTCGCCGCGGTCTCGTGCGCCGAGCCGTCGACGAACACGATGGAGCCGTCCACCGCCTTCTTGCCGGTCGACCTGCCGAGCGCCTGGACCGCGGCGCTCAGCTTCGCCTCGTCGACCGCCGCGACCGCCGGCTGGTCGCCGACGCCCACGAGGTGGTCCCAGAGGCGGATCGGGGCGGAGAGGTCCACGCCGGTCAGGCGTGCGACGGTGGCGTCGGCGTCGAACGTGAGGCCGGCCTTCGCGGGGTCGAGGCTCGACGACGTGCCGTGCACCGTCACCGGGATCGCCTTGCCCGTCGCACCGTCGAGCTGCGCGTCGAGCGCCGCCACGGCCTGCGCCGACGAGAGGCCGCCGATCTCGACGCCCGCGACCGTCGCGCCGCGCGGCACCTTGTCGCCGAGCGCGTAGCTCGCGCCGACGTACGCGCCGCCGAGCACCACGAGCACGCCTGCGGCGACGCCGAGGCGGCGTGGCCAGCGGCGCTCGTGCCGCTGCGGCTCGAACACGTCGAGCGGGGACGACGGGCGCTCGGCCTGCGGGACGTGCTCGAACGTGCGCGCGCCGGGCAGCGCCGGGCCGGCCGAGGTGGGCGGGAGCGTCGCCGTGGCGGCCGCCGCGTGCGCAGCCTCGGCTCGGGGCGCCGCGCTCTGGGCCGTCGGGGTGGCCGACGACGCGGCTGCGGCGGTCGCGGCGGTCGCGCCGAGCCCGGCCGCGGGTGCCGCCGCGGCGTCGCGACCGCCGAACGCGGACGTCCGGACCGGCGCCGCGGCGGGCGCCTTGTCCGGCGCCTGGGCGGCGATCGAGCCGTACGGGGTCATGACCTCGGTACGCGGGCCGGTCGAGCCGGTCGTTCCGGTCGGTCCGGTCGGCTCGGGCGCGTGCGGCGGGGACACCACGGTCGGGGCGTCGCCGAGAGGGGGCATGACGACCGTCGCGGCGGCCGCGCGGGCCGGCGGGTCGTCCGGCTCCGCGTCGGACTGGGTGTCGTCGGGGGCTGCCGGGTGCGACTCGTCCGTCGGTTCCGCGAGCTCGCCCCCGTCAGCGGTGCCGCCGGGTCCGGGCGACTCGGCGACGGGCGCGCCAGAGACGACCGGCTCGACGACCGGCTCGACGGCCGGCGCGGGCGACTCCGCGGTGGGCTCGTCGGTCTCGCTCGCCTCCGCTGTCGGGGCGTCGGCCGGCTCGGCGAGCGGTTCGGCCGAGCCCTCCTGATGCGTGGCCCGGTCCCCCGACTCGGTCGGCGCTGCAGCCGCCTCGTGGGTCTCGCTCGGCTCGTCGGAGTCAGTTGGCTCGACGGGGCCTCCGGCGGACTCCGACGACCCGCCGACGTCCTCGCCGGGCTCCGCCGGCCCGCCGACGTCCCCGTCGGACCCCGCCGACACCGCGGCCGGGTCGTCGGCCTCGGCCGGGTCGTCGTCGCCCTCGGTCGGCCCGGCTTCAGCCGTCGCGTCGGCCGGGTCGTCGTCGCCCTCGGTCGGCCCGGCTTCGGCCGTCGCGTCGGCCGGGTCGTCGCCCTCGGTCGGCCCGGCGTCAGCCGTCGCGTCGGCCGGGTCGTCGCGCTCGGTCGGCTCGGCTTCGGCCGTCGCGTCGGCGGGGTCGTCGTCGCCCTCGGCAGGCTCGGCTTCAGCCGTCGCGTCGCGCGCGTCGTCGCCGCGCTCGTCGGTCGTCACGTCGGCGGCGTCCTCGCCGTCCGGCTCGCCGGCCCCGTCATCGCTCGCCTGGGGCTCGGGCTCGTCCGCGGCAGCCACGTCGACACCCGCGCCGGGCTCCTCGGCCTCGACGGCGGGATCGGCCTCGGCGCCGTCCGCCGAGCCGGCGTCGGCCTCGGCGTCCGCGCGTGTCTCGGCGGGAGGCTCCGCGGTCTCGGCCGCGGGCTCGTCGATCGCCGTCGGCTCGGCCTCGGGCGCGGGGCGCTCAGGGGTCGAGTCGTCGCGATCGATGCCGTCGGCCATGCTGCTCCCCCGCCGTTCCCGCGCGGCTGCCGCGCCCGGCGAAGTCTACGTGGCGGATCTGCGCCGACCGGTGTATGGCGCGTCGGCGACGAGGGGTTTCACGCCCGTTCCACAGGATCCGCGCCACCCCGCACGACGGGCCGTCACCGCACCGGGCGCGTGCGGCTCCGCAGGTGCACGAGCCCGCCGGCGGTCGACCGCCCCTGCTCGACGGCGAGCACCGTCCCGACGACGACGTCGTGATCCCCGGCGCTGTGGATCGACGCGGTGCGGCAGTCGAACCAGGCGGCTGCGCCGTCGACCCACGCGGCGCCGGACACGGGCGCCGACCGGTGCGGCACGCGCGCGAGCTGGTCGACCGCCGGCCGGCCGGGCGAAGCCAGCCAGTCGGCGACGTGCGCCTGGTCGTCGGCGAGCACCGAGACGGCCCAACCGTCGGTCTCGTCGAGCGCCTCGCGGAACCGTGCGTCCGCGTGCACGCAGAACAGGAGGAGCGGCGGTGCGAGCGAGACCGACGCGACCGCGCTCGCCGTCATGGCGTGGTCGAGCCCGCGCAGCCGCAGCGTGACCACGGCGACGCCCGCGGGCAGCCGGCCGACCGCCGACCGGAACGCGTCCTCGTCGACCAGCGCGTCGGTCACGCCGACGGTCCCCCGGCCGACGGTCCCCCGGCCGACGGACCGGCGCCCGGTTCCGCCGTCCCGCTCGGACGCGTCGGCGGCCAGCCCGGGTCGACCGGTCGCTGCTGCGACCAGGCCCCGTCCGACGACGCCGGCCGCGAGCCTCCCGGCTCGGCGGACGCCGGGTGGGGCCAGCCCGACGTCGGCTGCGGCCAACCCGGCTCCGTCGCCGTCGGCTGCGGCCAGCCCGCCGACGGGAGCGGCCCGCCGGGCCCGACCGCGCCACCCGACGCGCCGCCGCGCACGGGCCGGAGCCGGTCGTCGAACACCGCCGCGGGCAGCAGCGCGACTATCACGGCGACGACCGGCGCACCGATCATCCAGACCCACCCGATGTTCTGGCCCGACGGCACGAGCACGTCCCCACCGGGCCCCTCGGTCGAGAGCACCCACACCGTCGCCGTCAGCGCGGCGGCGTACCCGGTCCACGCCCGCCGCCCGCCCCACGCGCGGACCGCGACCGCGGAGGTCAGCACGAGCACCAGGCAGATGACGAGACCCCACGGCCGCATCGACCGGTGCATCACGGTGCCGACCGCGCCGACGACGATGCCGAGCGCGAACGCGCCGAGGAAGCTGCCCCAGGACGCCGGCGGCGGCGTCGGGCGCGAGTCGAGCTGCACGCGGCCAGGCTACCTGCGGGACCTCGGGGCGATCGGCCGGCGGGTCGCATCGACCCCGGCGGCGCGGCTCAGCGCGCCCGCGCCACCAGCGGCCAGCCCTCGAGCGCGGCGAGCGCCGCGCGGTCGGCGGGTCGGGCGAGCCGGTAGCCCTCGGACGGCAGGAGCGGCTGCAGCTCGAGGTTGCTGAGCGCGAAGCACCCGACGAGCGCCGCCTCGCCGTCGACCGCTCGGACTGCCTGGACCTGCGTCGCGTGCGCCCGCAGCGCCTCGAGCACGGCGGCGCGCACGGGCGTCACGTCGACCTCGGCGTCGACGCGCACGCCGTCGACCGCGACGGACGGCAGCGGCGCGTCTGCGGGAGGCACGGTGAGCGGGCCCGCGCGGTGGCCGGTCCGCGGCTCGTCCCCGAGCGTCAGCGCGGCGCGACCCGCCCGCAGCGCGGCCGCGTCCTGCGCGGCCCACAGCAGCACGGGCACCGTGTACCCCCGGCGCTGATCGTCACCGGCCCGGGCCGCGAGCTGCACCGCGCGCGTGGTCACGAGGTGCGCGCGGACGTGGTCGGGGTGCCCGTACCCGCCGTCCGGCTCGTACGTGACGACGACCGCCGGTCGCCGGTCGCGCAGCACGCGCGCGAGCCGCGCGGCCGCCTCGTCCAGCGGCGCGGCCACGAACGCCCCGGGCGGGAGCTCCTCCGCGGCGCCCGCCCGGCCGTCCGCGAGCCACGCCATGCCGGAGTCCTCGTAGCGCTCGCCCGCGGGCGGCACCTGGTCCAGGAAGACGTGGTCCGTGACGCCGAGGGCGGCGAGCGCCGCCGCGAGCTCGCGCTCCCGGCGGGCGGCCAGCGCCGGGCCGTCGCCCTCGAGCTCCGCGAGCTCGTCGCCGATCACCTCGCCGCGCTCACCGCGCGTGCAGGTCACCACCGTCACCGGAAGGTCGGCGGCGGCGCACGCCGCGAGGAGTGCGCCGCTCGCCAGGGTCTCGTCGTCGGGGTGCGCGTGGACGGCGACGACGCCGCCCACTCCCCGGTCGCGTGCCCCCACGGAGCTCCGGTCTAGGCCTTCTTGGTGCGGGCCCAGATGCGGGCGCGCTCCGACTGGTCGAGCACCACCTTGCGGATGCGGACGATCTCGGGCGTCACCTCGACGCACTCGTCCTCGCGGGCGAACTCCAGCGACTCCTCGAGCGTCAGCTTGCGCGGCGGCACGAGGTTCTCGAAGTTGTCCGCGGTCGACGACCGCATGTTGGTGAGCTTCTTCTCCTTGGTGATGTTGACGTCCATGTCGTCCGCGCGGGAGTTCTCGCCGACGATCATGCCCTCGTAGACCTCCTGCGTCGGGTCGACGAAGAACGTCCCCCGCTCCTGCAGGTTGATCATCGCGAACGGCGTCACGACACCCGCGCGGTCCGCGACGAGAGAGCCGTTGAGGCGCGTCTCGATCGGGCCCGCCCACGGCTCGTAGCCCTCGGCGATCGACGACGCGATGCCGGTGCCGCGCGTGTCGGTGAGGAAGCGCGTGCGGAAGCCGATCAGGCCGCGCGCCGGCACGAGGAACTCCATGCGGACCCAGCCGGTGCCGTGGTTCGACATCGTCTCCATGCGGCCCTTGCGCTGCGCGAGCAGCTGCGTCACCGCGCCGAGGTACTCCTCGGGGACGTCGATCGTCATGCGCTCGACCGGCTCGTGGACGTGGCCGTCGACCTTCTTCGTGACGACCTGCGGCTTGCCGACGGTCAGCTCGAAGCCCTCGCGGCGCATCTGCTCGACGAGGATCGCGAGCGCGAGCTCGCCGCGGCCCTGGACCTCCCACGCGTCGGGGCGGTCGGTCGGCACGACCCGGAGCGAGACGTTGCCGACGAGCTCCTTGTCGAGGCGGTCCTTGACCTGGCGCGCGGTGACCTTGTGGCCCTTGCCGCCCTTGCCGGCGATCGGGCTCGTGTTGATGCCGATCGTCATCGAGATCGCCGGGTCGTCGACCGTGATGAGCGGCAGCGGGCGCGGGTCGTCGGGGTCGGTGAGCGTCTCGCCGATGGTGATGTCGGCGATGCCGGCGACGGCGACGATGTCGCCCGGACCGGCCTGCTCGGTGGGGACGCGCTCGAGCGCCTTCGTCTCCAGCAGCTCGGTGATGCGCACGTTCTGCAGCGAGCCGTCGTGCCGCGCCCACGCGACGGTCTGGCCCTTGGTGAGCGTGCCGTTGAAGATGCGGAGCAGCGCCAGGCGGCCGAGGAACGGCGACGCGTCGAGGTTCGTGACGTGGGCCTGCAGCGGAGCGCCCTCGTCGTACGTCGGCGCCGGGATCTTCTCGAGGATCGTCGCGAACAGCGGCTCGAGGCTCGTCTCCTCCGGCAGGCCGCCGTCGGCGGGCTGCGTCAGCGACGCGCGGCCGGCCTTCGCGGCGGCGTACACGACCGGGACGTCCAGGATCGCGTCGAGGTCGAGGTCCGGCACGTCCTCGTGCAGGTCGGACGCGAGCCCGAGCAGCAGGTCGGTCGCCTCGTGCACGACCTCGGTGATGCGCGCGTCGGGCCGGTCCACCTTGTTGACCACGAGGATCACGGGCAGCTTCGCCGCGAGCGCCTTGCGGAGCACGAAGCGCGTCTGCGGCAGCGGACCCTCGGACGCGTCGACCAGCAGCACGACGCCGTCGACCATCGACAGACCGCGCTCGACCTCGCCGCCGAAGTCGGCGTGGCCCGGGGTGTCGATCACGTTGATCGTGATGCCGCCGGGCTGCCCCACCGCAGCCGCCGCGGGCCCGGCGTACCGGACCGCGGTGTTCTTCGCGAGGATCGTGATGCCCTTCTCGCGCTCGAGGTCGCCCGAGTCCATCGCGCGCTCGTCGACGTGCGCGTGCTCGCCGAAGGCGCCGGACTGCCACAGCATCGCGTCGACGAGGGTCGTCTTGCCGTGGTCGACGTGCGCCACGATCGCGACGTTCCGCAGGTCGGGGCGCGTGGCCGTGCTCGCGGGGGCGGACGAGGGCATGCGAACTCTTCTCGAGTGAAGGGTGAGGGGGCCGCGCCGACAGCGGCGCACGACGATCTTACCTGCTCGACGAAGCCCGCCCTGCCCGCGGGTCGGTGGCGTACGACGCATCCGGCGCCGCCCGCGGGCGCCGCGCGTGCGAGCATGGCGCGTGCCCAGCCACCGGTTCCGCCCCCGCACCGCCGCCGTCGCCCTCGTGATCTGGGGCGTCGTCTGCGTCGGCTGGCTGTGGCTCGCGCTGCGCGACGGTGGTGGCGAGGCCGGCGTGCGGGCGGTGCCGCAGATGCTGTTCGTCACAGCGCTCGTGTGGGCGATCCTCGTGCGCCCGGCGGTCGACGTCGACGGCGACGGCGTCCGGCTGCTGAACGTCGTGCACGACGTCGAGGTGCCGTGGACGCGGCTCGAGGCCGTCGAGACGCGCTTCGCGCTGACGCTCGTCGCGGACGACGGCCGCCGGTTCGCCGCCTGGGCGGCACCCGCCTCGGGTCGCTACGCCGACATCCGCATGTCGCGGCGCGAGGCCTCGACGCTCTCGATGGGCGAGGACCCGCAGCCGACGGCCAGCGCCGCATGGGGGTCGCACTCGGGCGCAGCGGCGGCGTGGGTCCGCCGCGAGTGGTCGCGCTCGACCACGCACGAGCTCGCCGACGGTCCGGTCGTCGTCCGCCTGGCCACGCCGGTGCTCGCGGTCGTGGGCGGCGCGTTCGTGCTGCTCGTCGTGAGCCTGCTGGTCTGAGCGCCGGGTCCGCGCGCCTCGTGGGGCGCGCGGACCCGGCCGCGTCAGGCCTCGGGGCCGGCGCCGGCGGCGAGCAGCCGCGAGCGCTCCTCGCGCCGCGAGCCCTGCTCGTCCGGGTCCGGCACGGGCGCGGCCGCGATGAGCCGCTTGGTGTACGGGTCCTGCGGGTTGAGCAGCACGTCCTCGCGCGAGCCGATCTCGACGAGCCGCCCGTTGCGCATCACGGCGATGCGGCTCGACAGGATCTCGACGACGGCGAGGTCGTGGCTGATGAACAGGCACGCGAACCCCTGCTCGCGCTGGAGCTCCTGGAACAGCTCGAGCACGTGCGCCTGCACCGAGACGTCGAGCGCCGACGTGGGCTCGTCGGCCACCAGCAGCTGCGGCTTGAGCGAGAGCGCCCGGGCGATGCCGACGCGCTGGCGCTGGCCGCCGGAGAGCTCGTGCGGGTACCGGTTGCGGTAGGCGTGCGGCAGCTTGACCTGGTCGAGCAGCTCCTCGACCTTGCGGTCGAGCGCCGACTTGCGCAGCTTCTCGTGCAGGAAGAGCGGCTCGCCGATGGACTCGCCGATGGTCATGCGCGGGTTGAGCGACGAGCCCGGGTCCTGGAAGACGATCGCCGATCGGCGGCGCAGCGGGAGCAGCTCCTTGCGCGAGAGCCCCGCGATGTCGGTGCCGCCGACGCGCACGTGCCCCTCGACGACCGGCAGCAGCGACACGACCGCGCGACCCACCGTCGTCTTGCCCGAGCCCGACTCGCCGACGAGGCCGACGACCTCGCCGGGCGCGATCGACAGGGACACGCCCTCGACGGCCCGGAACGCGGGCGTGCGGCCGCGGCCCGGGTACTCGATCGCGACGTCCTCGAGCTCGAGCGCGGGCACGGCCTCGGTCTCGACCTCGACCGCGGGCTCCTTGATCGACAGCTTGCCGGACGCGATCTCCGCGCCGAGGTGCGGCACCGACGCGAGCAGGTCGCGCGTGTAGTCCGCCTTCGGCGCCGCGAACAGCTGCCGGATCGGCCCGGACTCGACGACGTGCCCGTTGCGCATGACGACGACGTCGTCCGCGAGGTCCGCGACCACGCCCATGTCGTGCGTGATCAGCAGGATCGCCGAGTCGAGGCGCGTGTGCAGGTCGCGCAGCAGGTCGAGGATCTCGGCCTGGACGGTGACGTCGAGCGCCGTCGTCGGCTCGTCCGCGATCAGCAGGACCGGGTCGCACGCGATCGCCATGGCGATCATGACGCGCTGCCGCTGACCGCCCGAGAGCTGGTGCGGGTACGCGTCGAACTTCGCCTCGGGAGTCGGCAGGTCGACGAGCCGGAACAGCTCGATCGTCCGCTCGCGGGCCTCGTGCGGCGTCACGTTCTGGTGGCTGAGGATGATCTCGGACACCTGGAACCCGACGGTCAGCACCGGGTTCAGGGCCGTCATCGGCTCCTGGAAGATCAGGCCGATGTCGTTGCCGCGGGCGGCGCGCAGCTGCGGCGCGGAAGCGCCGATCAGCTCCTTGCCGAGCAGCCGCGCGGACCCCTTCACGCGGGCGTTCTTCGGGAGAAGACCCAGGATCGCCATCGACGAGACCGACTTGCCCGAGCCGGACTCGCCGACCAGGGCGAGCACCTCGCCGGGACGGATGCGCAGGTCGACGCCCTCGGACGCCATGACCCACTGGCCCTCGACCTGGAAGTCCACGCCGAGTCCCTCGACCTCGAGGATCGGCTCCACGTACTTGTCCTGCCAGCCCTCGACGGGCCCGGTGGTCGCGCTGTTCATGGGTTCCTCTCAGGCCTTCTGCCGGTTCTGGCGCGGGTCGAACGCGTCCCGCAGGCCGTCACCGATGAAGTTGATCGCGAGCGCGATCGCGACGATGAACAGACCGGGCCACCAGAACAGCCACGGGCGCGGACCCATCGCGGCGCGGTACGACTCGATCAGCTGGCCGAGCGACGTGTTGGGCGGCTGCACGCCGAACCCGAGGAACGACAGCGCGGACTCGAGCAGGATCGCGGCGGACATCGCGAGCGTCGCCGAGACGATGATGACGCCGACCGTGTTCGGCAGGATGTGCCGGAAGATGATGCGCCCGCTGGGCACGCCGATCGACCGCGCGGCGTCCACGAACTCCTTCTCGCGCAGCGACAGGAACTCACCGCGGACGATGCGCGCGAGGCCCGTCCACGTGACGAGCCCGATGAACAGGCCGAGCGCCCACACCCCGCCCCAGTCCTGGGCGATCTTCGCGACCACCGCGGCGATCGCGACGAGCGGGATCGTGATCACGACGTCGGTGAGGCGCATGAGCACGGACTCGGTCCAGCCGCGGAAGTATCCCGCGACCGCCCCGATGATCGTGCCGATCGCCGAGCCGACGAAGCCGACGAGGAACGCGATGATGATCGACTGCTGCGCGCCGGTCATCACGAGCGCGAAGTAGTCGCGGCCGATGTCGTCCTGCCCGAACGGGTGCTTGCCCAGGCTGAACGGCCAGAGCTGGAGCGTCGGGTGCCCGCCGTTGTAGAGCGGCTGCGGGACGCGGTAGTCCTGGTGCCACCAGCCGGGGATCGGGCCGATGCCCACCGAGCTGAACACGAGGATCACGATGAAGGCGAGGACGATCAGGCCGCCCATGGCCGCCTTGTGGCGGAAGAAACGCATCATGACCGTCCGGGCGGACGACCGGGCCGCGACGGGGATGTCCGCCGAGGCCGTCTCGACGCCGAGGACGTCGGTGTCGGCGGAGATGAGGCGGTGCATCTGCGCCTCGATGCGCTCCGACTCCACCGGGAGAGGGGTCTCTTCGCTCACTGATTCACTCCGCAGGCCGTCGTCGGTGCTCATGACAGCCTGATCCGGGGGTCGAGGTAGGCGTACGCGATGTCCGCCAGGAGGTTGAACACGACGGTCGCGATCGCCGTGACGAGGAAGAACGCCATCACCGGGTTCGGGTCGACGTTCTTGAGGCCCGTCTGGAAGAGCAGGCCCATACCGCTCCAGCCGAAGACGGTCTCCGTCACGACCGCGCCTCCGAGGACGCCGGCGAAGTCGAACGCGACGAGCGTGGCGAGCGGGATCAGGGCGTTGCGGAACGAGTGCCGGACGAGGACGGTCCGCTCGTTGAGGCCCTTCGCCCGCGCCGTGCGCACGTAGTCCTGGTTGAGGACGTCGAGCATGCTTGCCCGGGTGTACCGCGTGTAGCTCGCGAACGAGATCAGCATGATCGCGAGGGTCGGCAGCACGAGGTGCAGCGCGACGTCGGTGTTCGTCTGCCAGAAGTTGCCGTCGAGGTTCGGCGTCGACGCCCCGGTCGTGGGGATCGGACGGCCGCCGGTCTGCTGGTACACGAACGGGTACGCGGCGAGCATCTGGTCGATGGCCATCAGGACCGTCATCGTCACGCCGGTGACGGCGCCGACCTGCGCGGCCAGGCGCTTCACGTAGCCGCCGCCGACGAGGCCGGTCGCGACACCGATGCCGATCAGCACCAGGGCCACGAGGAAGAACGTCAGCCAGTTCATGCCGTCCATCAGAGGCTGCGCCAGCACGATCGCGATCGTGCCGAGGACCGCGGCAGCGATGCTCGTCCAGAGCACGCGGCGCGTGCGCGGGCGCAGGCCGGCGAAGAGCGCGGCCCACAGGAACGCCATGACGACGCCGATCACCAGGATGCCGACGACGCCGATCGAGGGCGACGTGAACCAGTCGGTCGTCAGGAGCACGAAGAGCGTCGTGAACGTGGCGAGCGCGGCGACGCCGAAGACGATCCAGCGCGTGCGCCACTGACCGCCGATGACGACCGCCCAGAGCACGCCGGCTATCAGCGCTATCGCGAACAGGGCTGCGTAGCTCATCGTCGGATTCGCGAGCCAGTTGTTCAGGTCGATCGCGATGTACTGCTTGAGCAGCGTCGAGACCCAGAACACCGGGAGCGAGAAGCAGAGGAACGCCACGAACGTGATGCCGTAGTCGAACGTCGAGTACTGGCGCAGCGCGGTGACGATGCCGGTGACGATGCCGATCAGGAGCGCGAGCACGGTCGCGGCGACGACCAGGCGCAGCGTCGAGCCGATGGCCGTCTGCAGCTGAGGGAGCACGGGGCGCGACGAGCGGTCGAGACCCAGGGTGCAGTCGTGCCCGCCCGGGACGACGCACCGGCCGACGTCCTGCAACCAGAGCACGTAGCGGCCCGGGATCGGCACGTCGAGGTGGAGCGCACGCGTGCGCGCGGCGATGCGGTCGGCACGACCCGGCCCGTTGTACTCAAGGAGGTCCTTGAGCGGGTTGTCCGACACTGCGACCAGCACGTACATCAGTGCCGTCGATGCCAGGACGATGAAGAACGAGACGATCAGGCGTCTCGTCACGAACACGGTCATCGGTGGATCTTCCTACTCGTGGAACCGCACGGCCCCCCGCCGCGCATCATGTCCCAGTTCGGGACCGTCAGCGCGACGGGGGGACGTGTTTCGGTCAGCGGACGTGCGTCAGAGCGACTTCGTCCACGTGGCGGCGTTCCACGTGCTGCCGTACTGCGTCGGGTTGTAGACCGGGCCCGTCAGCTTGGAGCTGTAGGCCGTGACACCCGGGTTGGCGTACAGCGTGATGTTGTAGAGGTCGCTCCAGAGCTGCTCCTCCATCTGCGCCTTCAGCGGCACCGCGTCGTCCGGGTTCGTGACCTGGACGATCTGGTCCCACAGCTGGTCGACCTTCGTGTTCGAGTAGCGCCCGTAGTTCTGCGCACCCTTGGTCACGTAGATCGACTGGCCCGAGGCGATGAGGCCCGAGCCCGACCAGCCGAAGACGGCCGCGTCCCACTTGCCGGGCTGCGTCAGCGTCGTGAACACGTCGTCGTCAGGCGCGGACACGATGTTGAAGCCGGCCTGGTCGCACGAGGCCTTGATCAGCGCGACCTGGTTGGCACGCAGCTGCGACTGGCCCGCGAACTTGAACGTGACCTTGTACGGCGTCTTGACGCCGGCCTGCTGCAGGAGCTGCTTCGCACCGGCGATGTCGACCGTGTCGTAGAGCTTGGCCGACGGGACCTGGGCGAGAACCGTCTCGTAGTCCTTCTGCGACGGCAGGTACTCGTGCAGGCGCAGGATCTGCGCACCGTCGAAGATCGGCTTCGCGAACTTGTCGACGAGGTCCTGACGCGGGATGCACTTGGCGAAGGCCTGGCGCACGCGCTGGTCCTCGAACTTGCCGCCCTTGCCCGTGTCGATGTCGACGTGGCTGAAGCTGAGCGACTCGCCCTTCTCGACCTTCACCGAGGCACCGAGGGCCGAGAGCTGCGAGACCATGTCGCTCGTCGGGTTCGACGGGTCGAACTGGTCGATCTCGCCGTTCTGGAGGGCCTGGACCATCTCGTCCGCGTTGACCGTCTTGAAGACGATCTTCTGCGTCTTGCCCGCCGTGCCCCAGTACTTGTCGTTCTTGACGAGCGTCAGCGTGCCGTTCGACGCGTTGTCGTACTTGTACGGGCCGGCGGCCGGGAGCAGCGCGACGTCGGGGAGCGACGGCAGGTTGGCCTGGTACTTCCAGCCGGAGTTCCAGAAGTCCGCGACCTTCTTGAGCGTCGCGGTGTCGTTGTTCTGGATGGCCGTGACCAGGGCCTCGTCGTTGTTGTCCGTCGAGAGACCGGCCTGCTTCGCGGCGATGTGCGCCGGGACGAAGCCACCGCTCAGGAGGCTCTCCCAGTCGGCGTAGGGCTTGGTGTAGACGAGGGTGAACGACTTGTCGCCGGCCTTGCCCTCGGGCATCTTGATCTGGTTCCAGCCGTTGGTGCTCGCGGCGTTGAACAGATCGGCCTCGGAGCCGTCCTCGGCCTTCTGGCCCGACGGGTGCGTGCCCGAGTAGGCCGCCCACGCGAGGAGCGCGTCGTCGAAGTCGATCGGCGTGCCGTCCGACCAGACCGCCTTGTCGGAGAAGGTGTACTTCACCGTCAGCGGGTTGTCGGACACCTTCTCGTACGTGCCGTAGTCGGTGTTCGCCTTGATCGAGCCGTCGGGCTGGATCTTGACGAAGCCGTTCTGCGTCAGGTTGTCGACGTAGGCGTTGTAGACGCTGTTGGCGTCCGCCGTGTTCGAGTTGTACGTGTCGGGCGTCTGCTCGATGCCGATGTTGATCGTGTCGGCGAAGTTGTTGCTAGGCGACGCGCTGGAATTCGTCTTGCCCCCTGCGGTGCCGCAGCCAGCGAGCACGAGCGCGCCCGCCGCGAGCGCGGCCACCGTGAGGCCCTTACGCCTGATGGTCACTCTGCCTCCAGTAACACTCAACCGCCGGCCGACGGCCGGCGGGAACCGATCGTGCTGACGCGCGGAGCCACCAGCACGAACGAATGGATGCATGGACGGTAGTCCGACATCTGGGACCCGCCGAATCGGACGGCCCCCTTTGCCACACATCGTTATGCGAACGGTACCCACCAGTAGCAAGCAGGCGCCCGATACGTCGGATTGTGGCCGGTTTGGACCGGTCGCGCAGGTCGGAGCTCGTCCCGGCCGGTCTCCTGGGCGCTCGAGGGCCGGGGCGCTCGCGCCAAGCTGCGCCGCGCCGGCCGCCGCCCAGAGGTCCTGTCGCCGTGCGGCATGATGCGCCGATGGGCTTCGAGACGGCGGTGCGCCGCCTGGGCAGGACGCGCTGGTTCGCGCGCGTCGGTCGCGCCGCGTCGGGCCTCGACCGGCGCCTGCAGCAGCGCACCCGCGGGCGCTGGAGCGTGCTCGGACGGCCGACGCTGCCGCAGCTGATCCTGACGACGACCGGCCGGGTGTCCGGCGAGCCGCGCGCCGCGACGCTGCTGTACGTCCGTGACGGCGAGCGGTTCGTCGTGCTCGGCTCGAACTGGGGCCAGGAGCACCACCCGGCGTGGTCGGGCAACCTCCTCGCCGAGCCGCAGGCCACGGTGACGCTGGCCGGCACGACGACCCCCGTCGTGGCGACGATCGCGTCGGACGAGGACCGCGCCCGGCTGATGCCCGCGTTGCTGGAGGTCTGGCCCGGGTACGCGGCCTACGCCGAGCGGTCGGGGCGCGAGCTGCGGATGTTCGTGCTCTCCCCCGCCGGCTGAGCACGCCCGCAGGGCGTCTCGTCTCTGTTCGCCCGGCGTCTGTTCGTCCGGCGCCAGTTCGCCCGGTGTCAGCGGGCGCGCAGCCAGCGGCGCCGCGGCGACGACGGGCCGAGCGTCGAGAGCATCCGCTCGCCGTCGGCGATCGCGTCGTGGTCGCCGGCCGGCCCGTGCGTCGACCCGAGCACGGTGAACCGGCCGTGGCAGAGGACGGCCGCGACCCAGTCCTCGGCCGCCGCGGTGAACCACGCGAACGCGCGCGCACCGTCCTCGTCCTGGGGCGTGACGACCGTGACGTCGCCGCTCGCTCCCTTGAGCCGGGCGAACGCCAGGACCGTGGCGCGCGCGTCGTCCGGTGGGCCGTCGGTGCGGCGCAACGAGACGTCGACCTCGCGCTCGTCGTCGCTGACCTTGTAGCGCGAACCCGGGATGCCCGTCAGCGTCCAGCCCGGGGCGACCCGCATCCGGAACACGCCCTCGAGCTCGAGCAGGCCGTCGGCGGGGATGGCGTCGTTCGGCACGGCGACAGCGTAGGCGGCGCGCCGCAGACTGGCCCCGCCCGGCCGCGCCGGGAGACTGGTCAGGATCTGAGAAGCCCTCGCGACCTGCGGATTCCTAGCATCGAGGCATGAGCACCGACCGAGGAGACGACACCATGAACGCACCGCAGCAGGGTTCCGACGAGGGCTTCACCGCCGCAGAGCGCGCCGCGATGAAGGAGCGCGCCAAGGAGGTGCGCGCCGCCCGCACGCGCAAGGGCGCCGTCAGCCCGCAGGAGGCGGCGGCGGAGGTCGAGGCGAAGATCGCGGAACTGACGGGCACCGACCGCGCGATCGCCGACCGGCTGCACGAGCTCGTCGCCGAGCACGCGCCGGTGCTCGCACCGAAGACGTACTACGGCATGCCCGCGTACGCGAAGGACGGCAAGGTCGTCTGCTTCTTCCAGCCCGCCGCCAAGTTCAAGTCCCGCTACGCCATGCTCGGGTTCGGCGACGCCGCGGCGCTCGACGACGGCGCCATGTGGCCGACGTACTACGCGATCACCGAGCTCACGGCCGAGGTCGAGAAGCGGATCGCGGAGCTCGTCACGCGCGCGGCGGGCTGACGCGGCTACGCACGGGGGGCCGCCCTGGCGGCGCCCCCTGTAACGCGGGCGGCGCGCTCGGGCTGCAGCCGGACGGTGACGACGTCACCCGGCTCGATGCCCTCGGCGCGCCGCACCGCGACCCGCAGCGGCACCAGGTACCGCCCGTCCTTCGGGAAGAGGGCGGTCGCGAACTCGGTGCGTCCGATCCGGACGCGCACCGGGACCTGGCCCCAGTAGATGAGCTCGCGCGCCTCCTCCTTGAGCTCCGCGCTGGCCGGCTCGGGCATCTCGACGAAGACGTACGGCGTCGGGCCGCGCCACACCACGACCTCGCCGTCGAACCTCCACTCCACGGGCGTCAGTACTCGCCCTTGACGACGAAGAACGACCCGCGGATCGTCCCGGCCAGCTTCGACTTCTGGCGCGCGAACTTGAACCGGTCCGCGAGCTCGGCCGGGACCTCCATGCCGTCCGAGAGCTTGAACCCGACCGCGCGCTTGCCGGCGTCGGCGAGCGTGTAGAGCACGTTGACCGACAGGCCCGACTCGTAGAACACGTACGTCCAGCGGATGCCGTCGACCTCGAGCTGCGTCACCTCGAGCGGCGTCGAGGCGATGGCGAGATCCTTCTCCGCGCGCAGGATGCGGTCGACGTACGCGACGAGGTCCGGCTGCTCCGACGCCGGCTCGACCGTGAACACGTGGTCGTACTTGTTCCTGAAGTACCGCGCCTCGTTCGCGCGCAGGCCGGCGAGCGCCTGCGCGACGGGCGACGACTCCAGCCCGGTGGTGGAGACGTTCTCGAAATCGACGACGTACGACACGTGCGCTCCCTCTTCCACGGCGTCAGGACTCGTCGCAACTCCACCACGTCAGCGGTCGGGACGACAGCTCGCGTGCGGTGCGGACGCCAGCGGTGTGCGCGACGGCGCACGCGCTCCGGCTCAGCAGAGATGGGGCTTCGCGCCGTCCGCGTCCACGCACAGGTCGACGCCCGGCCCGCCGTCGAGGTGGTCCACCCCGGGGCCGCCGAGCAGCAGGTCCTTGCCCGCGCCGCCGTCCAGCTGGTCGTTCCCCGGGCCACCGACCAGCAGGTCCGCGCCGTCCCCGCCGATGAGGTGGTCGTTGCCGCGCCCGCCGATGAGCACGTCGGCACCGCCCAGGCCGCAGAGCACGTCGTCACCCGGGCCGCCGATCAGCACGTCCTTGCCGGGGGTTCCCGTCTGGGTGCAGACCACGGCGACCGGTTCCGCGATCTCGACGGAGCCCGCCTCGCAGTTGGTCCCGGCCGGCCGGGTCACCCCGCGCTGGTCGACCGTGAAGACGGTGCACGAGGCGGCGGGCACAGCGCCTGCGGCGGGGCTCGTGCCGAGCGGCAGCCTCGTCGGGGTCGGGCCGCCGTTGTCGGCCAGCGGCCCGAGCTGCGGGTCTCCGACGTTCGTCTTGTCGCCGGGGCCGCCGACGAAGGCGCACGAGGTGTCGCCGCCGACGTTGAACCCGGACGAGATCGTGGTGCCCGCGATCGCGCAGTCGGTGCCACCGCCCGCCGCGGAGGCGACGATCGAGCCGAAGCTCTCGAGGTCTTCTCCCGTGCCGACGTTCGCGCCGGTCGGTGCGCTGTTCCCCACCACGGTCGCGTGCCGCAGGAACACGTCGCCCGTGGCGGTGTCGACGCCTCCACCCGTCACCGCGGCGGTGTTGCCCGAGAACGTCGCGTTGTCGACGTGCACCTCGCCCGTGGCAGCGAAGAGGCCGCCGCCACGCCCGTCGACGCCTGTCGCCGAGTTGCCGCTGAAGGTCGAGCGGACGACGTCGATCTGTGCCGGAGGCGGTCCGTCGGTGAGCTCGATGATGGAGACGACCATCCCGCCGCCCGGGCCGTTGCGGGTGTTGCCGGCGATGGTCGAGTCCGTGATCGTGGCGGTCCGCGCGTCCGTCGGCGAGTCCTGGTCGACGCTCCACTGGATGCCACCGCCCACGGTCGCGCCGGACGGGACGTTCCCGGTGATCGTCGACGCCGTGACGACCAGGTCGCCGCACGCCGAGCAGACGACGCCCGGTCCCCCGTTGTCGACGGCCGAGGAATTGACGAAGCTGAGCTCCCCGTCGCCCTGGCCGGTCGTCGAGACGCCACCCTGGCCGTTGTCGCTGATCGTCGAGTCGACGACGCCGAGCGCGCCGTCGATCGCACCGATCCCGCGGCCGGTGTTCTGCGTGATGGTCGACCCGTCGACCGAGATGCTGCCGAACGACACCCGGACGCCGGTCCCGGTGTTCGGCCCCACCGTCGAGTCGACGAGCCCGATGCTCGACGTGTGGGACTCGCCGCTGTTCAGGACGGGCCCGGTCGCGGCGTCGTTGCCCGACACGGTCACGCCCGTCAGCACGATGTCGCCGTTGAACCGCACCGCGGCACCGTCCGTGCTGTCGCCGCCGGTGATCGTCAACGCGCCGAGTGCGACCTGCGCGGTTCCGTCGAGCTGGTCGAGCACGCGTTCGTCCGGACACGTCTGGTCGATCGTGGCGCCGTGCCCGTTGATCGTGAGCCCCAGCAGACCCGTGTAGTCGAGGTCCCCCGTGACGTTGGCGTCCTCGTCGCCGCCGCACGACGTCAAGGTGTAGGTGCTCGACGCGGCGAGCTCGATGACCGTCGGATCGGCGGCCGCGTTCGCAGAGTCCACCGCCTCGCGCAGCGAGATGAGCCCGTCGCCGCCGTCGACGACGTCCGTCGTGGTGGTCACGGTGACCGTCGCGGCCGCCGCGGGGGTCGCGATGATCGCGACCGACGCCGATGCCGCGACCAGGGCGGAGATGCTGACGAGTGCGATGCGCTTGACCATGAGCGGTCCCCCCGAGCCGGTCGCGCCGGCACCTTCGCCGGGGCTCGTCCGATCACGGCTCCTGGCGACGAGGGTCCTCTCCTGGCGCCGTGTGCGCCATACCCGTCAGTCGTCGAATGGGACATCTCGGGTGCTGACGGACGCCACGCGAGGCCTCTGCTGACGCCGCCGCTCGCGCCCCGGCGCGGCACGTGACCGGGGATCACAGCGTCTGGGCGCCCTCGATGTGCTGCGCCACCTGGTCGCACGCCACCAGCGACGCCTCGTTCTCCGTCGCGGCGACGACCATGACGTGGATCTGGTTGCCGTCGCCGATCGGCATCGCCTGCGCCAGCACGAGACCCCCGTCGATCTCGCCGAGCACCCAGCCCTCGCCCTCGGCGAGAACCCGGTGTCCGAAGACCGCGAGCGCCTGCTTGGCCCCACCCGCGCCCAGGCTCTGGTTGAAGTGGTCCTTGAACTGCCAATGGTGTCGCATCCACATGGCTCGGCTCCTCCCTCGCGGGGCGCGTTTCACGCCCTCATCGCAAGGAGCCGCACGCGGCGCGGCGCGTACGTCGAGCCGACTAGCCCTCGCCGAGCTCGACGCGGCGGCCGACGCCGAGCTCGGGCGCCACGGTGTCGGTGACAACCGCGTACACCCCCACGGGGACGTCGGGCAGCAACGCGACGCGCCTCGCCAGCTCCAGGAGCGCCGCCTCGGGAGCGCCGGCGACGAAGAAGAGGTACTCGTCCCCGTACTCCTCGCCGTCGTCGTACTCCGCTCCGTCGCTGCCGTCGAGGCCCGCGAGATAGTCCTCGACGGTGTCGATCCACGGGAACGGGTAAGCGCCTGGCGTGGCGTCCGGGTCGGGCGCGAGAGGGACGTGGATCTCCACGACGAGCTCGGCCGTCGAGGTGCTCGCGGGATTCGTCGGCGCCGTAGCGACCGCCGACCCGTCGGCGTGGGGCTCGGTCTTGGCACACGATGCGATCGGGATCATGACGGCGATCGCCAGGGCGACCGTGATCGCAGTGCGGCGCCGACGCTCGCGGCTGGTTCGTGGCACGGGGGCATCCTCGCGCAGGTCTACGCCCAGCCCGCGCGATCCGCGGGCATGTCCGACGCTCGGTCGCCGACGTCACACGCTGCAAGATCCCGGGAACCCTCCCCGACGCCGAAGCCGTCGGCTCGACCAGCGACGAGTGGCCGATCACGCTCGAAGCGCTGGCGAGGTCCGGCGGGACATGGCCGCGGGAACGCCATCGACATCGGCGGTCCGTCCTGCGCCCACAGGTGCGTGACCTTCTTCGCCAACCGGGGCTATGTGGCGTTCGCCTTCGACCTTCGCGAGCTCGTCGACCAGGCTTCGCTCGACGCGGCGTGCTCGGTGATCGGATCGTCGGCCACGCACCGCGGCCCCCTCCGACTCGACGACGTGGGGCTCAGCCCAGCGCGTGGCCCGGCAAAGGTGCTCCGTTCAGGAACTCCTCGTATGCCTCGCGAGCATCGTCATCGACGACCGTCGTCCGAGGGCCGTACCGCGTATCGGTCCGATCTCGCTTCGGACCCGAGAGCCAGAACCACTCGTCGGATTCGACGTCGTAGAAGTTGGCATCCGGGCCCGGGGAGTGAGAGCGCCGGAGCTCCCGACCGTGAAACCTCGCGGTCTTCCACGACTTGTTGAACTCGACCCACCCGATCCACGACGGTCCGCGGTCGACGTCGAAACCCGTCTTCAGCTGGACGAACATGAGCCTTCGCGGCACGGCGCACCCCCGTCGTCACACGTTGAAGCGGAACTCCACGACGTCGCCGTCGGCCATCACGTAGTCCTTGCCCTCGATGCGGGCCTTGCCGGCGGCGCGGGCCGCGGCGACGGAGCCGGCGTCGACGAGGTCGGCGAACGAGATGACCTCGGCCTTGATGAAGCCCTTCTGGAAGTCCGTGTGGATGACGCCGGCCGCCTGCGGGGCGGTCCAGCCGCGGTGGATCGTCCAGGCGCGGGCCTCCTTCGGGCCGGCCGTCAGGTACGTCTGCAGGCCGAGCGTGTGGAAGCCGACCCGCGCGAGCTGGTCGAGGCCGGCCTCCGTCTGGCCGTTGGCCTCGAGCATCTCGCGGGCCTCGTCGGGCTCGAGCTCGACGAGCTCCGACTCGAACTTCGCGTCGAGGAAGATCGCGTCCGCCGGGGCCACGATCGCGCGGAGCTGCTCCTGCATCGTGGTGTCCGCCAGGCCTGCGTCGTCGGTGTTGAAGACGTAGATGAAGGGCTTGCTCGTCATCAGCTGGAGTGCGCGGACGTGCTCGTCGTCGGCGAGCCCGGCGGCGAACAGCGTGCGGCCGGTCTCGAGCACGGCCTTGGCGCGCTGCGCCGCGTCGAGCACCTCGGGTGCCGTCTTCTTGCCCTTGACCTCCTTCTCGAGGCGCGGGATCGCGTTCTCGAGGGTCTGGAGGTCGGCGAGGATCAGCTCGGTCGAGATGATCTCGATGTCGCCGATCGGGTCGACCTTGCCCGAGACGTGCACGACGTCGGGGTCGGCGAAGATGCGCGTGACCTGGCAGATCGCGTCGGCCTCGCGGATGTTCGCGAGGAACTTGTTGCCGAGGCCCTCACCCTCGCTCGCGCCCTTGACGATGCCCGCGATGTCGACGAACGAGACCGTCGCCGGGAGGATCCGCTCGCTGTGGAACAGGTCCGCGAGCACCTGCAGCCGCGGGTCGGGGAGCGGCACGACGCCGACGTTGGGCTCGATCGTCGCGAACGGGTAGTTCGCCGCGAGCACCTGGGCGCGGGTCAGTGCGTTGAAGAGGGTGGACTTGCCGACGTTGGGCAGGCCGACGATGCCGATGGTGAGAGCCACGGGCGGCAAGTCTACGGGCGGCCTCGGACCCGCCCGCGGCCGAGGCTCCGGGCGACTACTCGTACGACAGCAGCTTGACGAACAGCGCGGGCCCGCGAGCGTCGAGCACGCGCCCGCCGAGGCGGACGCCGAACGCGAGCGCCGCCCCGCCGATGCCGAGCGCGACGACCACCAGCGCCGCCAGCAGCCACCCCGATCGATGCTGCACGGTCAGCCAGGCGAGCACGAGCGTCGGCAGCGAGACCACGACGACCGCGGACCAGCCGAGGAACTGCGAGGTGATCGCCGCGAGCGAGGCGCCCTGCCGGCTCTGGAACGGGTTCTCGCCCGGCTGCTGCACGGGGTAGACCACGAGCGCGGACGCGATGCTGGCGCCGCCGTAGGCGACGAGCAGCAGCCCGAGCGTCGCCGCGCCCACCGCCGCGATGTCCTCCGGGCGCCCCGCGAGCAGCGCACCCGCGACGGTCACGAAGGCCAGGAGCGGCACCGCGACGCACGCGGCGGCGATCACGCGGCCGAGCCGGTCGGTCAGCCCGCGCAGCGGTGCCGCGAGGTGCGTCCAGTGCGCGGTCCCGTCGTACGCGACCTCCGCGGAGATGCCCCAGCCGGTGAGCAGCGCCGCGGCGGGGCCGGATACCAGTGCGAGCGCTCCACCGCGCCCGATGAACCACAGGAGCAGCGGCAGGACGGGGACGATGACCAGCGCGAGCGCGTAGCGCGGGTCGCGCGCCCAGTAGGTCAGGCACCGCGCCACCACGGCGCCGAGCTGCGATGCGGGCACGCGGCCGAACCAGCCCAGGCCACGCGACCGTCCGGCGCTCTCGTGGCGGGGTGCCTCGACCGTCCGCGAGATCGCCGCGCTCCACACGGCGACGGAGACGACGACCGTCGCCACCGCGATGGCGAGGTGCGCGAGCGCCGTCAGCCAGTCGTGCCGCGCGACGTCCGCCGCGACGGCCCACGGCGCCCCGAACGGAGTCCAGCCCACGACGCGAGCCAGTCCCTCGAAGGTGTGCCGGTCGACGTGCACCGCGATCGACGACGCGCGGCTCGCTCCGAACACGACCCCGAGCGACACGACCACGATCAGCACCGCGATCAGCTCGCGGCCGCGGCGGCCCGCCAGCGCGCGCGACGCCGCCGTGACCAGCGCCCGTCCGCCCACCACCGCCACCGCGAGCCCGAGCACGCTGCCCACGAGCCCGGCGGCGAGCGCGACGGGGTCCTTCCACCACGTCGCGCCGAGCGACAGCGCCGCGAGCGCGGACAGCACGCCAGGAACCCCGACCAGCGCCGCGAGCGTCAGACCCACGAGCAGGTCGCGGCGCCCGATCGTCGACGTCGCGAACCGCACCGGGTCGAGCGTCGCGTCCGCGCCGAACGCGACCAGCGGCACGAACCACCAGCCGAGGACGAGCGCCGCGCCGAGGATCGTCGCGACCTGCGCGCGGATCTCGAGGTCCTGGGTGCTCACGCCGATCGCCGCGCCCACCACGGCCCACGCGATGCCGAGGCCGTACAGCGTCGCGACGAGCAGCCCGACGACCTGCCACGGGCTGCGCCGGAGGCTGTTGGCGAGGATGGTCAGCTTGAGGCGGACGACGTGCGCAACCACGCGAGCCCCTCCCCCGTCGCCCGCCCGCCGACCAGGTCGACGAACACGTCCTCGAGGTCGCGGCCGCCGCGGACCTCGTCGAGCGTGCCCGCCGCGAGGACGTGGCCGGCAGCGACGATCGCGACGTGGTCGCACATGCGCTGCACCAGGTCCATGACGTGCGACGACACGATGACGGTGCCTCCGGAGCGGACGTAGTCCGCGAGCAGCGCGCGGATGTTCGCTGCGGACACCGGGTCGACCGCCTCGAACGGCTCGTCGAGCACGAGCAGCCGCGGCGCGTGGACCAGCGCGCACGCGAGCGCGATCTTCTTCGTCATGCCCGCCGAGTAGTCGACGACGAGGGTGCGCGCGTCGGCGACGAGGTCGAGCGCCGCGAGCAGGTCGTGCGCGCGCGCGACCACGGTGTCGCGGTCGAGGCCGTGCAGGAGGCCCGCGTAGACGATGAGCTGCTCGCCGGTCAGCCGATCGAACAGCTTCGGCCCGTCGGGCAGCACGCCCAGCATCGCCTTGGCGACGAGCGGCTGCGCCCAGAGGTCGACGCCGTGCACGAGCACCTGTCCCGCGTCGGGGCGCAGCAGGCCGGTTGCCATCGACAGAGTCGTCGTCTTGCCTGCTCCGTTGGGTCCGACGAGCCCGTAGAACGAGCCGGCCGGCACGGTGAGGTCGACGCCTGCGACCGCGATCTTCGTGTCGAACCGGCGCCACAGGCCGCGCAGCGCGAGCGCGGGCACCGACGGCGCGGAGGGCGGCGCTCCGGGGCGGTCGCCGTGCTGGTCGCCGGCGTCGTCGTGCTGGCGGCCGGGCGCGACGTCGCGCGGGTCGACCGGGGCCTCGGCGGGAGCGCCGACGGGCCCTTCCGTCGGCTGCCGCGCGGAGGGGTCCTCGGGGAGCATCGCGCCAGCATAGGAGTGTCGTCCGACATCACGGCACCGCCCGCGTCGGGCGCGTTCCGTCCAGGTCACGGCCGTGTCAGTGCGTTCTGCGACAGTGCGGGCATGGACGCAGGACAGGTGCTGGCCGCGGTGGTGACGGGGCTGCTCGGGCTCGTGGCGGGCGTCGCCACGGGCTTCGCGTGGGCCGCGCGGCGCGCCGACGAGCGCGTCCGGCGCGCCGAGCTCGCGGCCGCCCGCGCGGGCGCGCTGCTCGAGGCGGAGCGCGCCAGGGCGGCTGCCGGCGACGGGCTCGGCGACCGGTTCCGCACGCTGGCCGCGGACGCGCTGGCGGCGAGCACCGACCAGTTCCTCGCACTCGCGTCTCAGCGGTTCGCCGCCGACCGCCAGGCCCAGGTGGGCGAGCTCGCGCAGCGCGAGCAGGCGGTGCGGGAGCTGGTCGAGCCGCTCGGCCGGACGCTCGCGGACGTACGGGCCCAGCTCGCGACGGCCGAGCGCGAGCGGAACGAGGCGCAGGTCGCGCTGCGCGAGCAGGTGGGCGCGATGCGCGTCGCGTCCGAGCAGGTGCGCTCCGAGACGGCGCAGCTCGTCACGGCGCTGCGCGCGTCCCAGGTGCGCGGCCGGTGGGGCGAGATCCAGCTGCGTCGCGTCGTCGAGGCCGCCGGCATGCTCGCGCACGTCGACTTCGTCGAGCAGGACCAGGTGCGCACCGACGACGGCCTGCAGCGCCCGGACCTGGTCGTGCGGCTGGCCGGCGGCAAGCACGTGGTCGTCGACGCCAAGGTCGCGTTCCTGGGCTTCCTCGAGGCGGCGCAAGCGTCCGACGAGCACGTCCGCGCCGACCGGCTCTCGGCACACGCGCGCCACGTGCGCACGCACGTCGACGCGCTCGCCGCGAAGCGGTACTGGGAGCAGTTCACGCCCGCGCCCGAGTTCGTCGTCATGTTCGTGCCGGCGGAGTCGTTCCTCAGTGCGGCGCTCGAGCAGGACGGCGCGCTCCTCGAGTACGCCGCCGAGCGGAACGTCATCGTCGCGACGCCGACCACGCTCCTCGCCCTGCTGCGCACCGTCGCCTACGCGTGGCGGCAGGACGCGCTGGCGGGCAACGCGCAGGCGGTGCTGGACCTCGGCAAGGAGCTCCACGGGCGGCTCGCGACGCTCGGCGGCCACCTCACCCGGCTGGGTCGCGCGCTCGACGGAGCGGCCGGCGCGTACAACGCGACGGTCTCGTCGCTGGAGACCCGGGTCCTCGTGAGCGCCCGGCGGTTCGCCGACCTGCACGTGGTGGACGAGCGACTGGAGACGCCGCCGGCCGCCAACCCGCGGCTCTCGGCGGTCAGCGCCCCGGAGCTCGTGGCGTCGGCGGAGGACCAGCTGGTGGCGTTCGACGGCGTCGCGGCACGCGACGCGCGGGCGCTCGACCCGGAGCGAGCCGGAGGTGATCGCACGGGCGAGAGCACGCCGGGAGGCGGAGTGGCGGCAGGCTGAGCGGCACCGCCCCTCGACCCCGCGCTGATCGTCAGGCTCTGTCGGGTCGGTGACCCGGCGAGACCGGCGGGCTCAGACGGGCCGGACGTCGAGTGCGGCGCGACCCTCGCGGCGCGGCCGCGGCGCGGGCGTGCCGGCGGCCTTCAGGTCGGCGCGCAGCTCGCGCGGCAGCGAGAACATCAGGTCCTCGGTCGCGGTCCGCACCTCTTCGACGTCCCCGAAGCCGTGGGCCGCGAGCACGTCGAGCACGTCGCGGACGAGGATCTCGGGCACCGACGCGCCCGACGTGACACCGACCGTCGCGGCTCCCTCGAGCCACGCCGGGTCGATCTCGGCGGCGTGGTCGATCCGGTACGAGGCACGCGCACCGGCGTCGAGCGCGACCTCCACGAGCCGCACCGAGTTGGACGAGTTCGCCGAGCCGACCGTGATCACGACGTCGCAGTGCGGCGCGAGCTTCTTGACCGCGACCTGGCGGTTCTGCGTGGCGTAGCAGATGTCGTCGCTCGGGGGGTCCTGCAGGTTGGGGAACCGCTCGCGCAGGCGGCGGACGGTCTCCATCGTCTCGTCCACGGACAGCGTCGTCTGCGAGATCCACACGACCCGATCAGGGTCGCGCACCACGACGTTCGCCACGTCGGCGGGCGAGTTGACGACCTGGATGTGCTCCGGCGCCTCGCCCTGCGTGCCCTCGACCTCCTCGTGGCCCGCATGGCCGATGAGCAGGATGTCGAAGTCGTCGTCGGCGAACCGGACGGCCTCCTTGTGCACCTTCGTGACGAGCGGGCACGTCGCATCGATCGTCTGGAGCGACCGCGCCTCGGCCGCCGCGCGCACGGCCGGGGAGACGCCGTGCGCGGAGAACACGACCCGCGCGCCTTCCGGGACGGCGTCGGTCTCGTCGACGAACACCGCGCCGCGCGCCGAGAGGGTCTCGACCACGTACTTGTTGTGGACGATCTCCTTGCGCACGTAGACCGGGGCGCCGTAGTGCTCGAGCGCCTTCTCGACGGCGACGACCGCGCGGTCGACGCCCGCGCAGTACCCGCGCGGAGCTGCGAGGAGGACGCGCTTGCGGGCCGGCGCGTCGGGCCCCTCGGTCGTGGCGGCAGGAACGGCCGCGATCCCGGCGGCCTCCGCCGAGGCAGCGTCCACGGCGCTCGCGGGCGCAGCGGACGAGGGGAACGGGGAGGTCACGCCTCGAGTCTAGGTGGCGCCGGGCGGAGACCGGCGGCCCGCGGGGCGGCCCGGGGCCGCGTCCACGCGACCTCCACGGGACGGGCACCGACCGGCGGCGCGACGTGCGCGTCGGCGTCCGTGTCGGACCGGTGCGGCAGGCTGGTCCTCGTGAGCACCGCACACGAGGACGCGTCCCTGACCGACCCCTCGACCGCCACGCCGGCGCGGGGGCCGCTGCCGCTCAAGGCGGGCGAGACGTCGCCGGACCGGCCCTGGCCCGTCCGGCACCTGGCGCCCAAGATCGCCGACTACATCGCGCGCATGCCCCCGGTGTGGATCGAAGGTCAGGTGCTCAACCTCAAGCGGTGGAACCAGCGCTTCTTCCTCACCCTGCGCGACACCGACGTCGACATGTCCCTCTCCGTCTCCGTCCCGGCCTCGACGCTCGCGGGCGTCGCCGACCGGCTCACCGACGGGTCGCACCTCGTGGTGCACGCGCGGCCGGAGTACTGGGCCAAGCGCGGGTCGCTCAGCTTCGCGGCCGACGACGTCCGTCTGGTCGGCCTCGGCGAGCTGCTCGCGCGGATCGAGCACCTCAAGGGCGTCCTCGGCGCGGAGGGCCTGTTCGACGAGGCCCGCAAGCAGCCGCTGCCGTTCCTGCCGCAGCGCGTCGGGCTCGTCTGCGCCCAGCAGGGCGACGCCGAGCACGACGTCGTGTCCAACGCGCGCACGCGGTGGCCGGCGGTCGAGTTCGAGATCCGTCGCGTCACGGTCCAGGGCCCGCGCGCGGTGCCCGAGGTGCGCGCCGCGATCGCGGAGCTCGACGCCGACCCGCGCGTCGACGTGATCGTGGTCGCGCGCGGCGGCGGTTCCTTCGAGGACCTGCTGCCGTTCAGCAACGAGGCGCTCGTGCGAGCCGCCGCGGCGTGCCGTACCCCGCTCGTCAGCGCCATCGGGCACCACCTGGACACCCCGCTGCTCGACCTCGTCGCAGACCTCCGCGCCTCGACCCCGACCGACGCCGCGAAGCGGATCGTGCCGGACGTCACCGAGGAGCGCGCGCGGCTGACGCAGGCACGACTGCGCGCCCGAGCGGCGCTCCACCATCGGCTGACGCACGAGCAGACGGCGCTCGACCACCTGCGCACGCGCCCGGCGCTGGCGCGGCCGGAGTCGCTCGTCGAGCAGCACGAGGCGCGGGTCGCGACGCTGCTCGGGGCGGCGCGGCGGGCGCTGCACCACGCGCTGGCGCACGGCTCCGCCGAGATCGCCGGGCTCGCGGCGCAGGTTCGGGCCCTGTCCCCGGCGGCGACGCTCGAGCGCGGCTACGCGGTCGTGCAGCGCGCGGACGGGCTGGTGGTCCGGGCGCCCGCGGACGTCGTGGACGGTGACGCGCTGCGCATCCGCGTCGCCGAGGGTGAGGTCGCGGCTACCGTCACGGGCTGACCGACGCGCAAGGCGGCGGACCAGCGCCGGGTGATCGCGCCCGTGGCCGGCAGGTCGCGCTCGTCGTTCGCGGCCTGGCCGCCCGGTGACCGGGTGGCGCGTGGCGGTCGCCTCCGAGCGCCTCGGACGTCCGGCCGTGCAGCGGGACCGTGTGGGCGGCGGCTGGTTGACTGTGGCCGTGCCGAAGCAGCCCTCGCCCGCGACCCCGCCCACCGCCGGAGGCGCAGCCCCGTCAGCCGCCGACTCGGGCGTCGCCGCGCTGACCTACGAGCAGGCGCGCGACGAGCTCGTCTCGGTCGTCGGGCGCCTCGAGAGCGGCGCCGCGACGCTTGAGGAGTCGCTGGCGCTCTGGGAGCGTGGTGAGGCCCTCGCCGCGCGGTGCCAGCAGTGGCTCGACGGTGCTCGCGACCGGCTCGCGGCGGCCCGTGGCGCCTCGGGCGACGCGGCCGGCGCCGGGCCGTCCGGTGACGTGGTCGCCTCGAGGGGCGACGCCGGCGACGAGCCGGACGGGTTCGACGGGCAGGACGACCGGTGACGAGCGACGCCGACGTCCGCGGCACGGGATCCCCCCGGAGCAGCACGACGCCCGGCGGCACGAGCACGACCGCGGCCACCGCCAGCGGCCCGCGGCGCACCGGCGGCACGGCGCTCGTCGTGGGCGAGGCCCTGATCGACGTCGTCGAGCGCGCCGACGGCCTGCGCGAGGCGCACCCGGGCGGCAGCCCCGCCAACGTGGCCCTCGGCCTCGGACGGCTCGGCCGCTCGGTCGCGCTGGCGACGTGGCTGGCCGACGACGCCGACGGCGAGATCGTGCGCCGGCACCTCGCGGAGTCCGGGGTGCGCGTGCTCGACGGCAACCGCGGGGCCGTCACCACCCCGATCGCCACGGCGCACCTCGACGCACAGGGCACCGCGACGTACGAGTTCGACCTCGAGTGGGACCTCGCGGACTCGTGGACGGACGAGCCTGCCGACCCGCTCGTCGTGCACACCGGGTCGATCGCGGCGGTGCTCGAGCCCGGCGCACCGAAGGTCCGCCACCTCGTGCGGCGCCACCGCGACCGCGCCACGGTCACGTACGACCCCAACCTGCGGCCCGCTCTGATGGGCTCCCGCGAGCTGGCGCGTCCGCACGTCGACGCGATCGTGCGACTCGCGGACGTCGTGAAGGTGTCGGACGAGGACCTCGCCTGGCTCGAACCCGGGGTCGCCCCGGCGGAGATCGCCGAGGAGTGGTGCCGCGTCGGCCCGGCGGCCGTCGTCGTCACGCACGGCGGTGAGGGCGCGTTCGCGGCGACCTCCGCCGGCGCGCGGCTCCACGTCGCCGCACCCGCGGTCCCGGTCGCCGACACGGTGGGCGCCGGCGACTCGTTCATGGGCGGCCTGATCGACGGACTGTGGTCCGCCGGCCTCCTCGGTGGCGACCGGCGCGCCGCGCTGCACGACGCGGACCAGAGCGTGCTCGAGGCGGTGCTGGCGCGGTGCGTGCGGATCGCCGCGATCACGGTGTCGCGCGCAGGCGCGAACCCGCCGTGGAGTCGCGAGCTCGACTGACCCGTCAGGCCGGCTGACCCGGCAGCGACTGGCCCGTCAGGACGACTGACCCGCTAGGGCGACTGACGCGTCACCGGCTGCCCGCGGCCGCCTTCTCCCGCGCGTGCGCACGCTCGAGCGACGCACGGCGATCGGCCTCGTTCTGCTCGTCGATCGACTTCGCCGCCTCGGGGTCGAACATCAGGTTGTCCTGCGTCTCGGGGTCGAAGACGAGCATCCGCGCGGGGTCGAACCACAGGGTCGCGGTGTCGCCGTCGCGGATGCGGGACTCGTCGTCGAGCGCCACGACGAGCTGGGTCCGCATGCCCTCGCCGTCGAGGTCGCGGTCCAGCTCGGCGAGCGTGCCGGCGACCTCGGCGCTCGTCTCGAACGGGATGTACGCGTACAGGTCGGCGCCGAGCCACTCGGTGACGTCCACCTCGGTGTCGAACGAGACGCCCTCGGAGCGCTTGGAGTCCTCGAGCAGCCCGGCATCCGAGAAGTGCTCGGGCCGGATGCCGACGATCACGATCTTCCGGTCGCCGATCCGCTCGCGCAGCCGCGCGTCGATCGGCACGTCGACGAATGGCAGCCGGAGCACGTCGCCCTCGATCTCGCCGGGCATGAAGTTCATGGGCGGCGACCCGATGAAGCCCGCGACGAACAGGTTGACCGGCTGCTCGTAGAGGCCGCGCGGCGACGCGACCTGCTGGAGCTCGCCCTTGCTCAGCACCGCGACGCGGTCACCGAGCGTCATGGCCTCGGTCTGGTCGTGCGTCACGTAGACGGTGGTGGTGCCGAGCCGGCGCTGCATGCGCGCGATCTCGGTGCGCATCTGGCCGCGGAGCTTCGCGTCGAGGTTCGACAGCGGCTCGTCGAAGAGGAACGCGTTGGCGTCGCGGACGATGGCGCGGCCCATCGCGACGCGCTGCCGCTGGCCACCGGACAGGTTCGCGGGCTTGCGCTGGAGGTGGTCCTGGAGCTCGAGGGTCTTGGCGGCCCGCTCGACCTTCGCCGTGATCTCGTCCTCGCTGAACTGACCGCGCTGCAGCCGGAGTGGGAACGCGATGTTCTCGAAGACGGTCAGGTGCGGGTACAGCGCGTAGTTCTGGAACACCATCGCGAGGTGCCGGTCGCGCGGCGCCTTGTCGTTGACGACCGCGTCGCCGATGCGCAGCTCGCCGTCGCTGATGTCCTCGAGCCCGACGATCATGCGGAGCAGCGTCGACTTCCCGCAGCCGGACGGCCCGACGAGGATCACGAACTCCCCGTCCCGGATGTCCAGGCTCACGCCCTTCACGGCGAGGAAGCCGTCGGGGTACCGCTTGACGATGTCCTTGAGGTTGATGGCAGCCATCGCAGTCTCCTTGGTCAGCCCTTGACGGCGCCTTGAGTCAGGCCGGACACGATCTGGCGCTGGAACAGCAGCACCAGGATGACGACGGGGACGGTGACGACCACCGCGGCGGCGGAGATCGCACCGGTCGGCTCCTCGAACTGCGAGGCGCCGGTGAAGAACGCGAGCGCCGCGGGCACCGGGCGTGCGCGGCTCGTCGAGGTGAGCGAGATGCCGTAGACGAAGTCGTTCCACGCGATGAAGAAGGCGATCAGCGCGGTCGTGAACACGCCGGGCGCGGCGAGCGGGACGATCGCCTTGCGGAACGCCTGCCACGTCGTGGCGCCGTCGACCTGCGCGGCCTGCTCGAGCTCCCACGGGATCTGCCGGAAGAACGCGGCGAGCGTCCAGATCGAGATCGGCAGCGTGAGCGACAGGTACGGGATGATCAGGCCGAGCCAGGTGTCGTACAGGCCGATGTTGCGCCACAGGTTGAACAGCGGCGTGACCAGCGAGATCACCGGGAAGATCGAGACCCCGAGCGCGGTCGTCAGGATCAGCCGCTTGCCCGGGAAGTCGAGCCGCGCGATCGCGTAGGCGGCGAAGGTCGCCAGCACGACCGCGATCGCCGTCGCGATCAGCGAGATGCCGATCGAGTTCCTCAGCGCAGGCAGGAAGAGGTCCTTCGCGGAGCCCGCGAAGATCTGCTCGTAGTTGGTCGTCGACCACGTCTTGGGCCAGAAGCTGCCGAGGTTGAGCTGGCTCGGCAGCTTGAACGACGTCGCGAAGATCGACAGGACGGGCAGCAGCGACCACACGAGCACGAGGATCGTGATGACGATCCACCAGACCTTCATCTTGGTCGACAGCGCTTTCATCACCGCTCCCCTCTCGCGGCGGCGAGATCGACCTTGAACAGCTTGATCGCGATGAAGCAGATCCCGATGACGCACAGGAACAGCAGCACCGAGATCGCGGAACCGAGGCCGATCTCGAGCCGACCGATCGAGGTGCGGTACGCGAGGAGCGACAGGACCGTCGTGCCGTTCGCGCCGTTCGTCATGATGAAGACGTTGTCGAAGATGCGGAACGCGTCGAGGGCCCGGAAGAGGACGGCGACCATGATCGCGGCCTTCATGTTCGGCAGCACGACGCGCTGCATGCGCTGCCACCACGTCGCGCCGTCGACCTGGGCGGCCTCCTCGAGGTCACCCGGCACCTGGGCGAGGCCCGCGAGCAGGAGCAACGAGATGAACGGCGTGGTCTTCCAGATCTCCGACGCCATGATCACGAAGAGGCTCGTGCCCTGGTGCGCGAACCAGTTGAGGCTCGGGCTGATGCCCGGCACCCAGTCGAACCAGTGGTTGATGTACCCGGAGTTGATGTCGAACGCGTAGAACCACGCGAACGCCGAGACCACGGTGATGATCCCGTAGGGCACGAGGATCACGGTGCGCAGGATGCCCCGGAACGACTTGATCGCCCGGTGCATGACGAGCGCGAGGGCGAAACCGAGGATCACCTCGACGAGCACCGTCACGAGCGTGATGAAGGTCGTCACGCCGAACGCCTTCCACCACACCGAGTCCGTCAGCACGACCTGGTAGTTGTGCAGCCCGACGAAGTGCTTGTCGGCCGGCGCGGTGAGCCGGTACGAGTACAGCGAGTCGAAGAACGCCTGGATGATCGGGTACACCGTCACGGCGACCATCACCAGGAACGCGGGCCCCGCGAGCAGCCAGCCGAGGCGGACCTCGGAACGTGCGCGGTCGGACCGCCGCACCTTCGCCGGCTTCTCGTCGACCACCTGGTGCGACACGTCCGCAGTCGCAGATGTCACAGCAGCGCCTCCCCTCGCAGGACCGCGGTGATGAAGTCCGTCGACCGCTTCGGCGTGGTGTCGGGGTTGACCGACGACGGCGGGTGCCAGGTCTCCTGGAGACCGGTGGACACCTCGTTGTAGTACGGCGTCTGCGGCCGGGGAGCCGCCTGCTCGAGCGACTGGCGGATGACGTCCGCCATCGGGAACGCCTTCTTCACGGCCGGGTCGTCGTAGGCCTTGGTCGACGCGGGCGGGTTGCCGTTGGTCGCGAAGTAGTACGCCTGGTTCTCGGGTGTGACGATGCACTGCGCCGCGTCGAGCGCGAGGTCGACGTGGTTGCTGAAGGCGCCGATGCCGAGGTTGATGCCGCCGTAGGGAGGCCGCGTCTTCTGGCCCTGGTCGACCTGCGGGTAGAGCGCCCAGCCGATGTCGTCGAGCAGCGACTTCGGCAGCGTGCCGTCGGACACCGCGGCCTGCGTCGCCGACCAGACGAACGGCCAGTTGACCATGAACGAGCCCTTGTCGCCCTGGAACACGGTCAGCGTCGCGTTCTCGTCGGCGGTCGGCAGACCCGGACCGCCGAGGCCCTCGCGCCCGATCCGGCCCATGATGCTCGCCGCGGCTCGTCCGGCGTCGCTCTCGAGGCCGAGCTGGAGGTCGTCGGCCGACGCCTCCGGGTTCTTGATGATCTGGCCGCCGGCCGACTCGATCAGCGCGTTGATCCACACCGTCAGCGACTCGGCCTTGGCCCCCTGGACGCCCAGGTACTTGTTCTCCTTCTTGGCCGCGTCCATGAGCTGCTGCCAGGTGACGGGGTCCTTCGACGGGTCCAGCCCCGCCTGCTGCGCGACCGACTTGCGGTACCAGAGCAGCTGCGTGTTCGCCCAGAACGGGATGGTGACCAGCTTGTTCTTCCAGGTGGCACCGTCGATCGCGCCTTGCACGACGTCCGTCGTGACCTTCGTGGCGACGTCGTCGGGGATCGGCGCCAGGAAGCCGGGTTCGGCCAGCTCCGGGATGAACGGCGGGTCGAGGCTCATGATGTCGATCGACGAGTCCTTCGCCGCGAGCCGGCGGGCGAGCTGCTCCCGCTGCGACGCCGCATCACGCGGCAGGACCTCGGTCGCGATCGTGTACTTGCCGTTCGCCGCCTCGGTGCACCGTTTCGCGATCTCGACCTGACCGCCGTTGTCCGGGTTGATGTACCACGTGAGCTTCGGCGGCCCCGACGCGCTCGCGCAGGCGGCGAGCGGGAGAGCCACCGCGACCGCGGTGGTGACCGCGAGAAGCCTGGTGCGTCGTCGCACGTCGTCCCCCGTCCGGTTCATGGCGATCCGTCCTGGGACCTGAGTACACCGGTCGGGGTCGCGCCGCACCCCGAAAGGGCCGTCCGACGTGCGAACCCGCTCGAGCCGCACGCGGGTTCGTGCTGCACCATGGGGGCGTGACGACGCCCCTCACCCCCGCACAGGCCTGGACGTCCCTCAAGTCCGGCAACGACCGCTTCGTCCGAGGCGAGATGCAGCACCCGTCGCAGAGCATCGAGCGGCGCGCCGAGCTCTCCGCCGAGCAGCACCCGTTCGCCGTGCTGCTCGGCTGCTCCGACTCGCGCGTCGCGGCGGAGATCATCTTCGACCAGGGGCTCGGCGACCTGTTCGTGGTCCGGACGGCGGGCCATGTGCTGGACACGACGGTGATCGGCTCGATCGAGTACGGCGTCGAGGTGCTCGGTGCGCCGCTCGTCGTGGTGCTCGGCCACGACTCGTGCGGCGCGGTGGCGGCCGCGACGGCGGCGCTCAACGACGGCGTGGTGCAGCGTGGGTTCGTGCGTGCGGTCGTCGACCGCGTCATCCCGAGCATCATCGGGCTCGGCGACGCCGACGGGCCGACCGATGCGGCGACGCTCGGCCACGAGCACGTGCGGAACACCGTGCAGATGCTGCAGGCGTACTCCGTCTCGCTCGCCGAGGCGATCGAGGCCGGGCGGTGCGCGATCGTCGGGCTCGAGTACACGCTCGCGGACGGGACGGTGCACGTCGTGGAGACCGCCGGAGAGGTCTGAGCACCGGCGCGGTCGGACGCCCGCCGCGTTCCGGCCGCCGCTCGCCGCCCCTCGGCCGCCGCGAGCTGCCCGCGCCGTGGGGCAGGATTGACGGCATGACTTCCGCACCCTCGGGCGCCGCCGACGCCGCACCGCAGCCCCCGGTCGAGTACCGCATCGAGCACGACACGATGGGCGAGGTCCGCGTGCCCGCCGCCGCGCTCTACCGCGCCCAGACGCAGCGCGCCGTCGAGAACTTCCCGATCTCCGGCACGCGGCTCGAGCGCGGCCACATCGAGGCGCTCGCGCGGATCAAGAAGGCGGCGGCCCGCGCCAACGCCGAGCTCGGCGTGCTGCCGCAGGACGTTGCCGACGCGATCGTGGCCGCGGCGGACGCGGTGGCCTCGGGGGCGCACGACGCGGACTTCCCGATCGACGTCTACCAGACGGGCTCGGGCACGAGCTCGAACATGAACACCAACGAGGTGGTCGCGACCCTCGCGACGCGCGCGCTCGGCGCGGCCGTGCACCCCAACGACCACGTCAACGCGTCGCAGTCCTCGAACGACGTGTTCCCGACGTCGGTGCACGTCGCCGCGACGGCCGGCGTGGTCCGCGACCTCGTGCCCGCCCTCGAGCACCTCGCGGGCGCCCTCGAGGAGAAGGCCGCGGCGTGGGCCGGCGTCGTGAAGTCGGGTCGCACGCACCTGATGGACGCGACGCCCGTGACCCTGGGCCAGGAGTTCGGCGGGTACGCCGCGGCGATCCGGTACGGCGTCGAGCGCCTGCAGGCCGCGCTCCCCCGCGCCGCCGAGGTTCCGCTCGGTGGGACCGCCGTCGGCACGGGCATCAACACCCCGGCGGGTTTCCCGCAGCGCGTCATCGCCCTGCTCGTCGAGGACACGGGCCTGCCCCTGACCGAGGCGCGCGACCACTTCGAGGCGCAGGGCGCGCGCGACGGCCTCGTCGAGCTCTCGGGCGCGCTGCGGACCATCGCCGTGAGCCTGACGAAGATCTGCAACGACCTGCGGTGGATGGGGTCGGGCCCGAACACCGGGCTGTCCGAGATCGCGATCCCGGACCTGCAGCCGGGCTCGTCGATCATGCCGGGCAAGGTGAACCCGGTGATCCCCGAGGCGGTGCTGATGGTCGCCGCGCGGGTCGTCGGCAACGACGCCACCGTCGCGTGGGCCGGCGCGTCCGGGTCCTTCGAGCTCAACGTGCAGATCCCCGTGATCGCGTCGGCCGTGCTCGAGTCGATCCGGCTGCTCGCCAACGCGAGCCGCCTGCTGGCGGACAAGACCGTGGCCGGGCTCGTCGCCGACGAGGAGCGCGCGCGGGCGTACGCCGAGTCGTCGCCGTCGATCGTGACGCCGCTCAACCGCGTGATCGGCTACGAGGCCGCGGCGAAGATCGCCAAGCATGCCGTGAAGAACGGGCTGACGATCCGCCAGGCGGTCGTGGACCTGGGCTACGTCGAGCGGGGCGAGGTCACCGACGAGCAGCTCGACGCGGCGCTCGACGTGCTGAGCATGACGCGACCGCCGCAGGCCTGAGCGCGCCGGCACCACGGACGACGGCCCGGCCCCCGCGAGGGGTGCCGGGCCGTCGTGCGTCCGAGGTGTGTCCGGTCGCGGCCGTCAGGCGGGCGCCTGCACCTTGGCGGCCTCGGCCTCGGCCGGCGGGGCCGTCGGCTCGTGGTGGTGCGGCACGAACGCCTTCATGGCCAGCGCCGAGACGAGCCCGAGCGCGAGGACGGCGACCGTCAGCAGCAGCGTCTCGGACACCGACTTCGAGAGCCCGGTGTCGATGGCCTTGAGCGCCGCGGCCTGGATCTGCGCCGCGACGTCGTCCGGCACCGAGCTGGGCAGCGAGAACCCCTTGACGCCGCCTGCGGCGAACGCCGTGAAGTCGAGGTTCTGGAACGCGTGGAGGAACGGCTCGCGCGCCTGCTCGGGGAGGGTGGCCGCCTGCTGCTGCGCCGCGGCCGGGATCTGCACGCCCAGCCGCGAGGTCAGCGTCGCGATGACCGCCGCCGAGCCGATGACGCCGCCGATCTGGCGGTTCGTGTTGAACGCGCCCGCGCCGGCGCCGGCGTTGCGGCGGTCGAGCCCCGACGTCGCGACGTTGGCAAGGGGCGAGAACAGGAAGCCGGTGCCGATGCCGAAGAACGCCATCGGGACGACGAGGTGCCAGACCGGCGTGTCCGGGCCGATCACCGCGGACAGCCAGAACACGACGCCCGTGAGGATCGCGAACCCCGTCGCGACGATCCACTTCGCCGGCACGCGGTCCGACAGGCGGCCCGCGAACGGCGCGACGATGCCCGACAGCAGCGAGCCGGGCAGGCCGACCAAGGCCGCGTGCAGCGGCGACATGCCGAGCGCGACCTGCAGGAAGATCGTGAACGGGAAGAAGATCCCGGTCATCGCGAAGGTCACGGCCGCGCCGGAGAAGTTGGCGAGCGAGAAGTTGCGCGTGTGGAACAGGTTCAGCGGCATGAGCGCGTCGTCGCCCAGGTGGCGCTGCCAGAGCACGAACGCGACCAGCACGACGACGCCCACCCCGATGAGCTCCCAGACGGTGACGGCGCCCCAGATCTGACCCCAGTGGTACTTCGAGCCCTCCTGCAGGCCGAACACGACCAGGAACATGCCGACGACCGACAGCGCGACGCCGATCCCGTCGAACGTGCGGGCGTGGGTCGGCAGCGACGGCAGCGTGCGCAGCGCGAGCACGAGCGCGACGACGCCGATCGGCACGTTGACGTAGAAGATCCAGCCCCAGCCGAGCGGCACGAGCAGGCCGCCGAGCACCGGGCCGGTGATGGTGGCGACGCCCGCGACCGCGCCCCAGATGCCCATGGCCGCGCCCCGCTTGGCCGGCGGGAACACGCGCGTGATCACCGACATCGTCTGCGGCGTCATGAGCGCCGAGCCGACGCCCTGCACGGCTCGCGCCGCGATCAGGAGGCCGACCGTGCCCGACAGGCCGCACGCGAGCGACGCGAGCGTGAAGATGACCAGGCCGACGAGGAACACCGGGCGCGGGCCGAACCGGTCGCCGAGGCGCCCGGTGACGAGCAGCAGCACGGCGAACGTCAGCAGGTACGCGCTGTTCACCCAGCCGACCGACGCGACGTCGGCGCCCAGCTCCTTGATCAGCGTGGGCACGGCGATGTTCACGATCGTGGTGTCGAGCATGATCATGAAGAAGCCGAGGCAGAGCGGCGGCAGCACGCTCCAGGGGCTGCGGCCGTGCAGGTCGACGAGCGACGCCGTACGCGGCGCGCCCTGGGGCTGGGGGGTGCTCATGGCGTTCCTCCGGGAACGGTCGTGCGGGGATGGTCCGAGGGACGGCTCGAGGGTTGGTCCGAGGGCTGGTCCGAGGAGCGGGTCCGAGGAACGGTCCGAGCGATGGGTTCGACGCTAACGCCGGGGTCCGACACGTGCTCAGCGGGTCCCGGCGGTGGTGGGGGCGCCCGCGGTGCGGAGCGCCTGACGGGCGTGGACGAAGTCGGCGGGGACGGGCTCGCCCCAGTCGAGGTGGTGGCCGCGCAGCTCGCCGATCGTCCGCTCGAGCCACTCGACCTCGTGGCGCAGCCGCGCCTCGTCGTACTCGACGTCGAGCAGGAACCGGCGGGGAAGGCCGAGCTCGCGCAGCTGCTCGTACGCGGCCGCGAGGTGCTCGAGGCGACCCCGCTCACGCGCGAGCCGCCGCTCGAGCTGGTCGGCCACGGCCCCGGCGGGCAGCTCGTTCGCCTCGGCGAGGCCGACGGTGAAGAGCGGGTAGGCGGGGTGGTCGTCGCCGAGCAGGCTCGTGAGCCGCCGGGCGAAGGCCTCGCGGCCCGCGTCCGTCAGCCGGTACGTCGTGCGCTCGGGGCGCCTGCCCGCGCGATCGGTGCCGACGGCCTCGACCAGCCCGTCCCGCTCGAGCCGCTCGACGCCGTGGTAGACGGAGCCCGCGTTGATGCGGACGAGCCGCGCGTCGCCCCGCTCGAGCAGCGTCTGGTGGAGCTGGTACGGGTGCATCGGCTGCTCGTGCAGCAGCGCGAGCAGCAGGACGGCCACGGCCGAGAGCTCCGCGGGCATCGCCGCCACCTCCTCCGGATCAATTGTTCCGCGTGGAATATATCTCCCGGAGCAGGTGAGGGCAAGGCCGCGTCGCGGCGCGGGTTCGATAACGTTGTCCAGTGGGCAAAACGATCCGTCCCACCTGCGACGACGCGCGCTAGCATCGCCAAGCCGTTGCCCCGCGCACCCGTTCACCGGGCCGGGCGACGCACCCCGACGACGAGGTGAGAGAGCGAGACGCGTGGGCTGGACGTGGCAGGTGCTCTGGCGGCGGTCGGGCGCGCAGCGCGGGCTGCTGTTCCCTGTGCTGGCCGTCGCGGTCGTGGGTGCCGCGCTGCTCGGGACCTTCCAGCTGCTGCTCGTCACCAGCGAGAACCGCGCGGTCGACGTCGCGCTCGAGCGCGAGCCGGCGCAGACCCGCGAGGTCGACTCGCGGATCGCGCTCGTCGACCCCACGCTCGGACGGCAGGCCATCGCGCACGCGTCCGCCGCGTTCGACCAGACGATCGGCTCGGTGCCCGCGGACCGCTCGACCTGGTACGCGTCCGCGATGTACACCGTCGACGGCACGTCGGACCCGATCGCCCCGTACGTGTACGCCGCGTCGTACCCGCCGCTCGCCGCCAACAGCCGGGTCGTGACCGGCGCGTTCCCCACGACGGCCGAGGACTCGCACGGCCGGATCCAGGTCGCCGTCCCGACGGCCGCGGCGAAGGCCTACGGCTGGCGCGTCGGGTCGGTGCTGCACGTCGCGCAGGCGAGCACGAACCGCGACCGGTTGTTCGTCGTCACCGGCACGTACGACCTCCGGGGTGCGAAGCAGCTGTGGACGCGCGACGTGCTCGGCGGCGCGACGCACACGAGCGGCTACCCGGTGATCGGCTCGGGCGGGCGGCTGATGACGCAGGCGTGGGGGCCTCTCGTCGTGGCGCCCGCGGCGTTCACGGCGGGCCAGGTGACGCTCAACGAGGCGCACTTCGTCGCGCAGCCGCACGTCGGCGGCCTGACACCCGGCGAGCTCTCGGCCTTCCGCGCGCGGCTGGGTGACGCGTCCGGCGTCCTCGCGGCCGCGACGAAGGACGACCTGCTCGGCGGGTTCGTCCGCAGCGACCTGCCCGCCGCGATCGACTCCGCCGCCGCCGACCTCCAGGTGACGCGCGTCGGGCTCGTGATCGTCGAGCTGATGCTCGTCGCGGTCGCCGTCACGGTGCTCCTGCTCGCGGCGCGGCTGCTGGCCGAGCGGCGCGCCGCCGAGCAGACGCTGATGGCGTCGCGCGGCGCGTCCGGGCGGCAGATCCTCGGGCTCGCGGTGCTCGAGTCGTTCGTCGTCGCGGCGCTGACGACGCTCGCCGCACCCTTCCTCGCGTCGTGGGCGTACCGGGCGATCACGTCGAGCGGGCCGATGACGGCCGCGGGCCTGCACGACGACCCCGGCCTGCCGCTGTCGCTGTGGCTCGCGTGCGGCGTCGCGGCGCTCGTCCTGGCCGCGGTGCTGCTCGGGCCCGTGCTGCGCCGGCGCGGCAGCGTCGTGGACGCCGAGCAGCAGCTCATCCGGCAGGACTCCCGTGGCGGCGTCGCGCGGACCGGTGCGGACCTCGCGCTCGTCGTGCTCGCGGCCGTCGCGCTGCGGCAGCTGCAGCAGTACCGCTCTCCCGTGCTCTCGGGCGTCGGCGGGTTCGGCTCGGTCGACCCCGTGCTCGTGCTCGCGCCCGCGCTCGTGCTGCTCGCCGGCGCGGTGATCGCGCTGCGCGTCATGCCCCTGCTCGCCCGCGTCGGCGAGCGCGTCGCCGCCCGCAGCCGCGCCCTGGTGGGCTCGCTCGCCGCGTGGGAGGTCGGCCGGCGACCCGGACCCGCCGCCGGCGCCGTGCTGCTGCTGACGCTCGTGGTGGGCGTCGGGTCGTTCGCGCAGACGTTCCTCGCAACATGGCGCGCGTCGCAGCAGGACCAGGCGGACCTCGCCGTCGGCACGGACCTCCGGGTGGTGTCCGAGCTCGACACGCCGCTCGAGGCCGGGGACGTGCTCCAGGACCTCAGCCGCGTCCGGCTCGCGTCGCCGGTCGTCGACCGGACCGTCACGGTCGGCTCGTCGTCCGAGTCGCAGGTGGCGAGCACCACGCTGCTCGGCGTCGACACGACGCACGCGGACGACCTGCTGCGCGGCCGCGTCGGCGGCGGCTGGGGCGCCCGGACGGCCGCGCTGCACCCGACCGCCCACCTCCAGGGCGCCCCCGTCCCGGGCGCACCGACGGCGCTCGCCCTCGACCTGCGCTCGGACGTCACACCGAAGCTCGCCGGCGTCCTGTACTCGTCGCTCGTGGTGCAGGACCGGCTGGGTGCCCGCACGACGTTCGACCTGCCGGCGGTCCCCGCGGACGGCGGCCAGCGCGACGTCGTCGTCCGGCTGCCCGTGGCGGTGCGCGGGCTGCAGATCGTCGGCCTGCGGGCGTACATCGCTCCCGCAGCGGAGGACACCGACGTGCTCGAAGCGACCGCGGGGAACGTGGCGCTCAACGTCTCGCTCGGCAACGTGCGGGCCATCACGGCGGACGCCGCCGACCTCGCAGGCCACGACGGCTCGTCGCTCGCCGACGTCGACCCGGCCGACATCACGCCCGTGCCGCTCACCGACGTCCGCTGGACCGCGCTCGGCCACGAGACCGAGGGCAGCGCGCCGTCGCTCGTGTCGCTCGAGACGCAGGACGGCGCGATCCGGGTCAACGACCAGATCGAGCCGTTCCAGGTCGCGGCCGGCGGTCAGGGCTTCGTCGCGGTCGCCGCGACCGACACCCCGAGCGGGTTCCACGGCGTCCCCGCGCTCGCGACGCCCGGCGTCCTGACCGACCTCGGCGCGGCCGTCGACGACGAGCTGACGGTCGATCTCGGCGGCGCGCCGGTCCGGCTGACGATCGTCGGCACCGTGCCCTACCTGCCCGGCGACCCGCACTCGAACGGGCTCCTCGTCGACTCGACGTCGCTGGCCCGCCAGGCGCTCATCGGCTCGTCGGTCGACCCGCTCGTCGACGAGTGGTGGCTCCAGGTGCCCGACGCCGACGCGGCGCGCGCCGCCACCGCCATCAAGGACCACCACGTGGGCCGGGTGAGCTCGCGCGCCGAGACGCGCGCGGACGCCACCGACGGGCCGCTGCACACCGGCATCCAGGCAGCGCTCTGGATCGTGACTCTCGCTGCGCTCGCGCTCGCCGTCGCGGGCTTCGCGATGAGCACGACGGTCGCGGTGCGCACCCGGCGGCTGGAGCTCGCGCGGCTGCAGGCCGTCGGCGTGCCCCGCGGCGGGCTCGTGCGTTCCGTGCTCCTCGAGTACGCGATGCTCGGCGTCCTCGGGCTCGTCGCCGGCCTGGTGCTCGGCACCTTCCTCGGTGCGCGCGTCGCGCCGCTCGTCACCGTGTCGTCCGCGGGCAGGCCGCCCGTGCCCGGCGTGGTCATCCACTGGGCATTGCCCGCGCAGGCCACGCTCCTCGGGCTGCTGGTGGTGCTGGTCGCCGTGGTGATCGCGGTGACGACGAACGCGGCGCTGCGCCGGGCGTCCGGTGAGCTCCTGCGACTGGGGGACGAACGATGACCGCGACCCGGCCCGACACCCGACCCGGCCTCCGCCGGCGCCTGGCGACCGGGAGCCGCGCGGCGACGGCGGACGCATGGCTCGTCTCGCGCCGTCGCAGCGGGGCCGACCTCGGTCTGCTCGCGCTCTCGGCGGCGCTGCTCGCCGTGACGGTCTTCCTCGCGCTGCTCGTGCCGCGGCTCGTGCTGCGGTCGGCGGACCACGCGGTGCACGAGGCCGTCCGGAGCGCCGGCATCGGCGCGGACGTGCTCGTCCAGGTGCCCGGCCAGACGTCGATCTCGACGACGCGCGACCCGAACATCGCGTCCGAGGCGGCGGGCAACGCCGAGGAGATGTCGACGAACCTGCCGCCGACGCTGCGCTCGGTGCTCGGTGCGCCGCTGACCAGCATCGTGACGCGCCCCAGCGTCGCGAGCGGCCGCGACAAGGACGGCACGAGCCACGCCGTGTCCACCCGCCTGGTCTACGTGCCGGGTCAGGAGTCGCAGGTCCGCTGGGTCCAGGGCGTCGCGCCGGCCTCTCCCCCGCCGCCTGCTGACGACGCGGCCACCGACGGCGACGGCGTCAGCCTCGACGACCCGACCGTGGAGGGCAGCGCCGTCGACGCGCCGGACCACGTCATCGAGGTCGGCGTCGAGCAGCGCGCCGCCGCACACCTCGGGCTGAAGCCCGGCACCGAGCTGTGGCTGCAGCTGCCCTCGCGCGGCCAGGTGGACGTCCGGATCACGGGCCTGTACACCGCGGTCGACCCATCGGCGCCCGCGTGGAGCGACCTGTCCGACCTGCTCGCGGCGGGCCCCGCACCCGACAAGGGGCTGCAGGGCCGGATCGCGATGCTGCTGACGGACGAGTCGCTGCCCGACATGGAGCTCTGGATCGACGGGCGCTCGTTCACCGAGCAGCAGCGGTTCCCCGTCGTCGCCGATGCGATCGACTCGTCGGAGACGCACGCCGTCGAGCACGACGTCCGGCGCGTCGTCGCGGCGCCCGCCCTGGTGCTGCCCGGGCAGGTGTCCCCGCCGTTGGTGTCCACGTCGCTGGGCGACGTGCTCGCGGCGCAGGACGTGCGGCAGGCCGCGGCGAACGCGCAGCAGTCCGTGCTCGAGGTGGGCCTGGCAGCCGCGGGTGCGCTCGCGCTCGTGCTCGCGGCACGCCTGCTCGTGACGCGCCGGCAGACGTACCTGCTCGCGGAGCGGGCGCGCGGCGCGTCGACGGTCTCGGTCGCGGTGCGCGCGCTCGTCGAGAGCGTGCCGCTCGTGGTCGTCGCCGCCGGCGTCGGTGCGGGGGCCGCGTGGCTCGTGCTTCCGGACGCGCGGGGCTCGTGGTCGATCGCGGCACTCGTCGCCGTGGTGGCGGTGCTCGCGCCGGCCGTCCTCGCCGTGCTCCAGGTCCGCACCGCGTGGTCGGGCCGACGGCTGCCGGCGAACCGTGCGGACCGGCAGCGCGTGCTCGGGCGTCAACGGGCCCGGCGCATCACCGCCGAGGCCACGCTCGTCCTCCTCGCGCTCGGCGCGCTCGTCTCGGTGCAGCGCCGCGGCCTGCTCGAGGCCCAGACGAACGGTGTCGACCTGCTGCTCGCGGCGACGCCGGTGCTGCTCGCGGGCGCCGCGACGGTCGTCGTGCTCCACGTGATGCCGCCCGTGCTCCGCACGCTCTCGCGCTGGGCCGCCGGCGCGCGCGGCGTGGTCCCGGTCGTCTCGACCGCGCGGGCCAGCCGCGCCGCGGGCACCGCGGTCCCGATCATGACGCTGACCGTCGCCGTCGCGCTCATGGTGTTCTGCGGCACCACGGTCGTCAGCGTGCGGCACGGCCAGGAGGTCGCGTCGCAGGCGGTCGTGGTCGCGGACGTCCGCGTCGACGGCACGATCGACCCCACGGCCGTCGAGCGGCTCCGGGCGCAGCCCGACGTCACGATCGCCGCCGCGGGGCGCCTGTGGGCCCGCTCGCTGGGCAGCGGCTCGGCACTCACGGCCGACGTGGACGCGGTCGACGCGGCGCCGCTCGCCGCGATCCTGCGCGCGCACGGGCGACCGGTCGACGCGCGCCTCGAGTCGCTCGCACGCCCCGCCGCCGGCAACCACGTGCCGACGCTCATCTCCCCGTCGCTCGCGACGTCCGCGGCGCGCGTCGCGCCCGAGCTCTCGAGCGGGGGCGGGACCGTGCACCTCGACGTGCTCGGCACCACGCGTGCGTTCCCTCGCCTCGACTCCGTGCGCCCGGTCGGCGGCGCGCAGCCGGCGAACGGTGAGGTGCTGGTCGACCGCGCCACGATCGACCGCGCGTCCGCGAACCCGGCGGACCGGTCGAAGTGGGTCGCCGACACGCCGCCGAGCGCCACGACGATCACCACGGTCTGGGTCGACGGCCCGGGCGCGGCGGCCGCCGTGCACGCCGCCGGCCTGGACCACGCGGAGGGTGTCACCGTGACGACGCGCACCACCTGGCTCGCCGCCGTCCGCGACCAGCCCCTGTCGGCCGCGCTCGTCTGGCTGCTGCTCGGCACGGCGCTGGTGCTCGCCGCCTACGCCGCGATGGCGCTGGTGCTGACGGTCGTCGCGACCTCCGGCGAGCGCGGCCGGACGCTGTCGGCGCTGCGCACGCTCGGGCTGGACGCCCGCACCGCGCGGGCGATGACGTTCGGCGAGCTCGCGCCGCTCGCCGTCGCTGCGCTGGTCGCCGGCTCGGTGATCGGCATCGGCGTGCCGTGGCAGCTGACGCGCTCGCTGGGCCTCGACGTCGCCACCGGCCTGGCGGGGACGACGACGTTCACGGTGACGTGGCTGCCGATCGCCGCCGCCGTGGTCGTCGTGCTCGTCTCGCTGGCCGTGGCCGTCGCCGTCGAGTCGGCGGTGCGCCGGCGCGACCGGCTCGGCGAGGTGCTGCGGGTGGGCGAACGATGACGGCGGAACGACGCACGGGACGGAAGATCAGGCTGACGAGGGAGACGAGGCCATGACGGCGACGGTCGACGAGCCGACGCTCACGACGCTCGAGGAGCGCGCGCGAGCCGGGACCGGCACCTTCGGCGAGGACCACCTCATCGTGTGCGACTCGCTCGTGCGCATCTACCAGTCCGAGGGCGTCGAGGTGCAGGCGCTCCAGGGCCTCGACCTGCTCGTCGAGCAGGGCGAGCTCGTCGCGATCGTCGGCGCCTCGGGCTCCGGCAAGTCGACGCTGCTGTCGGTGCTCTCGGGCCTCGACGTGCCGACGGCGGGCCGCGTGCGCGTCGGCGACTGGGACCTGATGGCGATGTCGGCGCGGCAGCGCGTCGACTACCGCCGCTCGATGGTCGGCTTCGTCTGGCAGCAGACCGCGCGCAACCTCGTGCCGTACCTGACGTCGACCGAGAACGTCGCGTTCCCGCTCGCGCTCGCCGGCATCCGTCGGCGCGACCGCGCGCGCCGCGCGGCCGAGCTCCTCGACGTGCTCGGCGTCGGCTACTGCGCCGACCGCCGCCCCGGCCAGATGTCCGGCGGCGAGCAGCAACGGGTCGCGATCGCGGTCGGGCTCGCGAACGCGCCGCAGGTGCTGTTCGCCGACGAGCCGACGGGCGAGCTCGACACCGCGACGTCGCACGACGTGCTCGAGGGACTGCGGACCGTGAACCGCGAGCTCGGCACCACGGTCGTCGTCGTGACGCACGACCCCGGCGTCTCCGAGCACGTGCAGCGCACGGTCGCGATCCGCGACGGGCGCACGTCGTCGGAGGTCGTGCGCCGGACGCAGACGCACGACGACGGCACCGAGCACGTGGTCGCCGAGGAGTTCGCGGTGCTCGACCGCGCGGGCCGCGTGCAGCTGCCGCAGGAGTACCGCGAGACGCTCGAGCTGGCCGGCCGCGTGCGGCTCGCGCTCGAGGAGTCGCACGTGTCGGTGTGGCCGGACCGGCCGCGGCCGGCGGCCGCCCCGGCACCGGCCGCCCCTGCACCGACCGCCCCGGCGGCCGTTGCCCCAGCCGAGGACCCCGGCGCGGCGCCCACGCCGGCCGCCCCGCGCGCCCCTCGGCAGGCGGCCCCCACCGCCGGCCCCGACGACGCCGAGGAGACCCGATGACGACCACCGCCGCCGTGCCGGCCCAGGCCGCGACGACCGACGCGATGGTCCGCGTCGAGGGCGTCTCGCGCACCTACGGCTCGGGCGAGAACGCCGTCCACGCGCTGCGCGACGTGTCGTTCACGATCGCGCCGGGCGAGCTCGTCGCGCTCGTCGGCCGGTCCGGCTCGGGCAAGACGACGCTGCTCAACTGCGTCGGCGGGCTCGACCGGCCCGACGCGGGCCGCGTGGTCGTCGACGGGCGCGAGGTCTCGTCGCTCGGCGAGAGCGGCCTGGTCGAGCTCCGCCGCGACGTCGTCTCGTACGTGTTCCAGACGTTCGGGCTCGTGCCGGTCCTCTCGGCGGCGGAGAACGTCGGCGTCCCGCTGCGGCTGCGCAAGCTGCCCGCGCCGGTCCGCGAGGAGCGCGTGCGGCTGCTGCTCGACCTCGTCGGCCTGGGCGACCACACCAACCAGCGCCCGGGCGAGATGTCCGGCGGGCAGCAGCAGCGCGTCGCGATCGCGCGCGCGCTCGCCAACTCGCCGCGGCTGCTCATCGCGGACGAGCCGACGGGCCAGCTCGACACCGCGACCGGCCAGGCCGTCATGGCGCTGCTCCGCGCGGTCGTCGAGGCCGAGGGGATGACCGCGATCATCTCGACGCACGACCCGCTGATGATGTCGCTCTCCGACCGCGTCCTGCACCTCGCGGACGGCCGGCTCGTCGACGCCTGACGAGGCCCGGGGGCGCCGGTGGGACCCCGGGCAACGCGCAAGGGCCGGTGCGGACACCGCACCGGCCCTTCGTCACGCCCGGGTCACTGCCACTTGAGCGGCAGGCCCTCCTTGTCCTTGAAGACGCCGCACACCAGCAGGATGAAGTCGACGAGCGTCCAGATCCCGAACGCGCCGAGGGTCACGATCATGAGGATGGCGGTCCCGATCTTCCCGGTGTAGAACCGGTGCGCCCCGAGGGTGCCGAGGAAGAAGGCGAGCAAGGTCGCGACGAGCAGGTTCTTCGGGCTCGCCTGCGTGGCGACGGGCGCCGGGGCGTACGTCTCGGACATGGATCCTCCGCGGGGACGGTCGGCGCGACACTGCGTCGGCCTGGGTGGCGCCGAAGGTAGCGGCTGCCGAGCGTCCCCGCGGATGGGTTCGGGGGTGAAGTCGTCAGACCTCGATACCCTCCAGCAGCTCGGTGACCAGTGCCGCGACGGGCGACCGCTCCGACCGGGTCAGCGTCACGTGCGCGAACAGCGGGTGGCCCTTGAGCGCCTCGATCACGGCCGCGACGCCGTCGTGCCGCCCGACCCGGAGGTTGTCGCGCTGCGCCACGTCGTGCGTGAGCACCACGCGCGACGACTGGCCGATCCGCGAGAGCACCGTCAGCAGCACGTTCCGCTCGAGCGACTGCGCCTCGTCGACGATCACGAACGCGTCGTGCAGCGACCGGCCGCGGATGTGCGTCAGCGGGAGCACCTCGAGGATGTCCCGGTCGAGCACCTCCTCGACGACCTCCTTGCTCACGAGCGCGCCGAGCGTGTCGAACACCGCCTGCGCCCACGGGTTCATCTTCTCGGCCTCGGATCCCGGCAGGTAGCCGAGGTCCTGGCCGCCGACCGCGTACAGCGGCCGGAACACCATCACCTTGCGGTGCTGGCGCCGCTCGAGGACGGCCTCGAGGCCCGCGCACAGCGCGAGCGCCGACTTGCCGGTCCCGGCGCGGCCGCCGAGCGAGACGATGCCGACCTCCTCGTCGAGGAGCAGGTCGATCGCGATGCGCTGCTCGGCGCTGCGGCCGTGCACGCCGAACACGTCCTGGTCGCCGCGCACGAGCTGGATGTGCTTGTCCGCCGTGACGCGGCCGAGCGCCGAGCCGCGCGGGCTGTGCAGCACGAGTCCCGTGTGGCACGGCAGGTCGCGCGCCGACGCATTCCCGTCGATGCCCGGCCCCGCCGACGTCTCGGCGACGTCCGCGAGCGCGACCGACTCGTGCTCCCACAGGTCGCTCATCTGCTGCTCGGTGAGGTCGAGCGCGTCCATGCCCGTCCAGCCCGAGTCGACCGCCAGCTCGTGCCGGTACTCCTCGGCGCGGAGCCCGACGGCGCTGGCCTTGACGCGCATCGGCAGGTCCTTGCTGACGACCGTGACGTCGTGGCCCTCGGCCGCGAGGTTGGCCGCGACCGCGAGGATCCGGGTGTCGTTGTCGCCGAGCCGGAAGCCCGCCGGCAAGACCTCGGGGTTCGTGTGGTTGAGCTCGACGCGCAGCGTGCCGCCGTCGCCGCCCAGCGGGATCGGCGCGTCGAGGCGTCCGTGCTTGATGCGCAGGTCGTCGAGCAGCCGGAGCGCGGCCCGGGCGAAGTAGCCCAGCTCGGCGTGGTGGCGCTTGCCCTCGAGCTCCGTGATCACCACGACGGGGATCACCACGTCGTGCTCGGCGAACCGGTGGATCGCTCTCGGGTCGGACAGCAGGACGGAGGTGTCGAGCACGTGCGTGCGCCGACCCTCGGGCTCGGACGTGGCGTCGAGGTCCGGGGCGGGCTGAGCGGGCTTGCTGACCACGGCAGGCTCCCTCCGGCGCTGTCTAGCGCCGCTGCTGGCGCCTCACGACGACCCCCGCGAGCGCGGGCTGCCGACGATCGGCGACGGGTGGGGGCGGCCGGCCGTGGAGCGCCGGGACCGGCCCTCCTCCCGGAGCGGATGCTCCATGGGCTGGCCTCCCGGGACGGCGGTCGCCGTCCTCTACGCGGGAAGGTAAACCCGCCCACCGACAGCCGCGGGCACGGACACGCAGGACGTCATCGACCGTTCACACGGGTGCCGGACGACCCTGGCGGAGGCCCAGGTCAGCGCCGCGCGCCCGGGGGCGAGAACACCGGGTGAACGTGCGTCGCGGCGTGTCGCGCGGCGGCCGGCGCGTGCGGAAGGTGCGGCCGAACGGGCGACGCTCGGCGCGTCGCGGGAGTCCCGGGGCGCGACGAGGCGTTCGGCCGCACCTTCGGTCCACGCCCCGGTTCGACCGGCCCCGGGGCCGGCGTCAGCGGCCGAGCCGGCGCTCGCGCGCCCCGTACGCGCGCACGGCGCGCAGGAAGTCGACCCGCCGGAAGTCCGGCCAGTACGCCTCGCAGAAGTAGAACTCCGAGTGCGCGCTCTGCCAGAGCAGGAACCCGCCGAGCCGCTGCTCGCCCGACGTGCGGATCACCAGGTCGGGGTCGGGCTGCCCCTTGGTGTAGAGGCGCTCGGCGATGTGCTCCATGTCGAACGCCTCCGCGAGCTCGTCGAGGCTCGAGCCGGCCTCGGCGTTCTCGCGCAGGAAGGCCCGCACCGCGTCCGCGATCTCGCGCCGGCCGCCGTACCCGACCGCGACGTTGACGTGCAGCCCCACCACGTCGGCCGTCGCCTTCTCGGCGGCGCGCAGCGCGTCGGACGTCCGGACCGGCAGCAGCTCGAGCGAGCCCACCGCCTGGAGCCGCCACCGACGCGTCTCGGCGAGCTCGGTCACGGCGTCCTCGATGATCCGCAGCAGGGGCTCGAGCTCGTCCGCCGACCGCGACAGGTTGTCGGTCGAGAGCATCCACAGCGTCACGACCTCGACGCCGACGTCCTCGCTCCACCCGAGCAGGTCCGCGATCTTGTCGGCCCCCGCGCGGTGCCCGGTCGCGGCCGACTCCCCCACCGCCCGCGCCCAGCGGCGGTTGCCGTCGAGGATCACGCCCACGTGCCGCGGCATCCGGTCCGCGGGCAGCGACGCGGCCAGCCGGCGCTCGTACAGCCCGTAGAGCGGATGGGGCAGGCGCACGCGCACTCCTTCGGGCGGTGAGGCCGTTCGGGCGGGCGCCGGGGCGGCGGCGCGGACCCGATCAGCGGCGGGACGTCTCACCGTACCGGTCGCCGGCGGCCCCGAGGGCGGTGCGCCCGTGCGCGCGCTGCGTGCATCCTGTGAGTTCCGGACGGCGGTCGACACCCCTACCTACGGTCGCGTAACCTACGGCAACGTAGGTTTCCTGACGAGAGACGAGCGCCACCCGTGACCGCGAGCCCCACCCACGCAGCCGGAGCCCACGAGCACATGGCCGACCAGCCCGAGACACCCGCCACCGACGACGCCTCGACAGGCCCGCTCGCGCGCGCGGCCGACACCGTCGGGCAGACCGTCAAGCCCCTGCTGCGCGGCTGGATCCACGCCGGCATCTCGCCGTTCGTGCTCGCCGCGTCGATCGTCCTCGTCGTGCTCTCGCCCACGCCCGCCGCGAAGTGGTCGACCGCCGTGTTCGGCCTGTCCGCCGTGATGCTGTTCGGGACGAGCGCCGTCTACCACCGCGGCCGCTGGTCGCCGCGCGTCTTCGGCGTCCTGCGCCGCCTCGACCACACGAACATCTTCCTGATCATCGCCGGCACCTACACGCCGCTCGCCGTGATCCTGCTGCCGACGCACACCGCGAAGCTCCTGCTGACGATCGTCTGGTCGGGCGCGATCGTGGGGCTGCTCGCGCGCGTGTTCTGGCTCGGCGCGCCGCGCTGGGTCTACGTGCCGGTGTACGTGGCGCTCGGTTGGGTCGCGCTCGCCTTCCTGCCGCAGTTCTGGCACTACGGCAGCCCGACGATCGTGTGGCTCGTCGCGGCGGGCGGCCTCTGCTACACGCTCGGCGCGGTGGTCTACGGCACCAAGAGGCCGAACCCCAGCCCGCGGTACTTCGGGTTCCACGAGATCTTCCACGCGCTGACGGTGGGCGGCTTCGTGTGCCACTACGTCGCCGTGTCGATCGCGTCGTACACGATCGCCTGACGCCCCGGGCGCGGCCCGCTCGCGACGTCAGACGCGCGGCACCACGCGGTAGCGCCGGTTGGCGAGCGACGGGTTCGTCTCGCGCACGCGCGCGATCGCGGCGGGCAGCAGGTCCACCGAGTCGATGGCGGGCTGCTCGTCGAGCTCGAGCAGCACCACGCCGTCGGCGCCCACGACGACCGAGTGCCCCGTGACGCCCGGCCCGGCCTGCCCGACGGCGACCACCGCGGCGGTGCTCTCGACGGCCCGTGCGACAGCGAGCGCGCGCCAGTGCATCGCCTTGAGCGGCCCGGCGGCCCACGCCGCCGGCACGACGAGCACGTCGGCGTCCGCGTCGACGAGCCGCCGCGCGGACTCGGGGAACCGCAGGTCGTAGCACGTCAGCACGCCGAACCGCAGGTCGCCGACCTGGAGCACGAGCGGCGGCGCGTCGGCCGGGCCGGGCTCGAGCCGGTCGGACTCGCGGTGGCCGAACGCGTCGTACAGGTGGACCTTGCGGTAGACGCCCGCCAGGTCGCCGTCGCCGTCGACCGCCACGACCGCGTTGACCGCGAGGTCCCGCTCACCCGGCAGCGTCGTGCCGGCGATCACCGCGACGCCCGACTCGGTGGCGCGCTCGCACAGCAGGGCGACGAACGGGCCGTCGAGCGGCTCGGCGTGCTCGCGGCCGACGCCGTGCGGGTCGAAGCCCGACGCGTACTCGGGCAGCACCAGCAGGTCCGCGCCCGCGCGGGACGCGACGTCGAACGCGTGCCAGACCGCGTCGCGCGCCGCGCCGTGGTCCGCGCCGACGCGCAGCTGGGCGAGCGTCACGCGCACCGGCGGGTGCGCGCCCGGCGCGCTCGTCATCCCCGCGGCCCGTCGCCGTCCGCCGGCTCGCGTCCAGCGCCGCCCGTCGGTCCGGTGCCGTCGTCGGGCGCGGCGTCCTCGCCCTCGAGCTGCTCGGCCCGCCGCGACACCTTGCGCAGGTGGCGCGTCAGCGACAGGAACAGCAGCACCGCGGCGACCGCGAGCAGGAACGTGAACACGAACCCGAGGAACCCCGGCGAGCCGTTCCCGACGGCCTGCGCGGTGGGCGACGGGCTCGGCGTCGGCGTCGCCGCGAGCAGCCAGGCGGCGCTCATCGGGCCAGCTCCGTGCCGCGCACGCCGGCGAACAGGTCGTCCTCGGGAAGCGTCGTCGGCACGCGCGACTCGGCGAGCTCGTACTCCTCGGTCCGCCAGACCTCGAGCTCGACGTCGCGCGGCACCGCGAAGAAGAAGCCGTCGGGGTCGATCTGCGTCGCGTGGGCGCGGAGCGCGTCGTCGCGCGCGGCGAAGAACTCGGAGCACGGGATACGCGTCGTCACGGGTCGCTCGGGGATCTCCATCGCACCGCGCGAGTCGATCCAGTCGCCGAACGGCGACTCGCCGTGCGCCGCCACGATCGCGTCGTGCAGCGTGCGGAACCGCGCGAGCGAGAAGGAGTGGTTGTAGTAGAGCTTGAGCGGCGCCCACGGCTCGCCGCGCCCGACGTACCGGTCGGGGTCGCCCGCGGCGGCGAACGCCTCGAACGCGACGCGGTGGCACATCACGTGGTCCGGGTGCGGGTAGCCGCCCGTCGGGTCGTACGTCGTGACGACGTGCGGCCGGAACTCGCGCATCAGCTCGACGAGCGGCGCCGACGCCTCCTCGAGGGGCACGAGCGCGAAGCACCCCTCGGGCAGCGGCGGCAGCGGGTCGCCCTCCGGCAACCCCGAGTCGACGAAGCCGAGCCAGTGCTGCCGGATGCCCAGCGCGGCGGCCGCGGCCGCCATCTCCTCGCGGCGGACGGCACGCATGCCCTCGACACCGCCGGCGACCTCGCCGTACTTCGTGTTGAGCACGTCGCCGCGCTCGCCGCCGGTGCACGTGACGACCAGCACGTCGACGCCCTGCGCGGCGTACATCGCCGTGGTCGCGGCGCCCTTGCTCGACTCGTCGTCGGGATGGGCGTGCACCGCCATCAGGCGCAGCCGCTCTGCGGACACCTCGGACCTCCTGGGGCTGGGGACGAGAGACAATGATCGCGCACGTCCGGCGCCACGATGCGCGCCGGGCCGAGCGCCCGCCCCACCGTCCCACGCCCGCCGGAGCCCCGTTGTCCCAGCCCACCGCGACCACGCCACCCGCCGGTCGGTACGAGCCCCTGCCCGACGCGCGCCGCACCACGCGGCGCCGGGTGTGGATCGCCGTCGGCGTCGTCGTCGCGCTCGGTCTGCTCGCGTTCGTCACGCGCGGCGTGCTCGCGAACCCGGTGCACTGGCAGGACTACGGCTACAAGGTGGTCGACGACGGCCACGTCACCGTCACGTTCGACGTCACGAAGCCCCGCTCGTCGACCGTGCGGTGCACCGTGCAGGCGCTCTCGGAGTCGTTCGCGCAGGTCGGCGTCCGCACCGTGACGGTCGGGCCGGCGCACACCTCGACGGTGCGCATGACCGTCGACGTCCAGACCGCCGAGACCGCCGTGTCGGGCCTCGTCAAGACCTGCGCCAAGGTCGGCTGACCAGGCCTGTCGCGCGCCGCCCACCTGCGTCGCCCGTTCGGAGGACCGGCGTCGGGCGGCGCCGGTTGCTAGTCTTGACGTTTCGACGCCGCCCCGGTCGGGCGTGACGAGCGTCCGGCGCGACCGCGAGAGCGGCACACCCCCGTCTCGTTGCGCGGACGATCGTTCGCGGCTGCTGGAGGGCGGGATCCCCCGGTCCCGCCCGGCACGACGACTGCATGGAAGGAGCGATCGTGACCGACACGACTGCGGCCACGTGGCTGACCCAGGAGGCCTACGACCGCCTCACCGCCGAGCTCGAGCACCTCAAGGGCGCCCACCGCGACGAGATCACGGCCCGCATCGCCGCGGCTCGAGACGAGGGCGACCTCAAGGAGAACGGCGGCTACCACGCCGCCCGCGAGGAGCAGGCGAAGAACGAGGCCCGCATCCGGGAGCTCGAGGCCAAGCTGCGCAACGTCCAGATCGGCACGCCCAAGGACGACGGCGTCGTCGAGCCGGGCATGGTCGTCACGGCCGACGTGGCGGGCGACGAGATGGTCTTCCTGCTGGGCTCGCGCGAGATCGCCGGCAGCGAGGACATCGAGGTGTTCTCGCCGACGTCGCCGCTCGGCGCCGCGATCAACGGCCGCACGGTCGGCGACAAGGTGTCGTACACCGCGCCGAACGGCCGCGAGATCCCGGTGGCGATCAAGGCCGCCAAGCCCTTCGCGGGCTGACCCCCCGCACGACGCGGCGCCGGTCCCGTCGGGGGCCGGCGCCGTTCGTCATGCGGTACGCGTCGTGCTGGTGACGCGGTAGCCGCATGCGCGGAGCGTCTCGTGCACCGCGGCGCAGTGCTCGAGGCCCTTGGTCTCGACCTGCACGTCGATCGCGACCTCGTCGACCCCGAGGTCGACGCCGGTGCGTGCGTGCGAGATGTCGAGGACGTTCGCGCCCGTCCCGGCGACGTCGCGCAGCAGCTCGGCGAGCGTGCCGGGCGAGTCCGAGAGTCGCACGTGCAGCTGGAGGAAGCGTCCCGCCGACGCGAGGCCGTGCCGCACGACACGCATTAGGACGAGCGGGTCGATGTTGCCGCCCGACAGCACCGCGACCACCGGACCGGTGGTGAACAGCTCGGGTTCGGCCATCAGCGCGGCGACCGCGGCCGCGCCGGCCGGCTCGACCAGCAGCTTGGCGCGCTCCGCGACGAGCAGGAGCGCGCGCGAGAGGTCCTCCTCGGAGACCGTGACGATCTCGGTGCCGTGCGCCGCGAGGATCTCGAACGGCACGCTGCCCGGCAGGCCGACCGCGATCCCGTCGGCCATCGTGCGCATGTCGCGCGCCGCGACCGGGCGGCCCGCGCGCAGCGAGGCCGGGTACGCCGCGGCCGACGCCGCCTGCACGCCGACCACGCGCACCGACGGGCGGGCCTCGGCGAGCGCGGCCACGATCCCCGCCGCGAGCCCGCCGCCGCCCACGGGCACGACGACGGTCGCGAGGTCGGGCACCTGGTCGAGCAGCTCGAGGCCGAGCGTCCCCTGGCCCGCGACGACGTCCGGGTGGTCGAACGGGTGGATCAGCTCCGCGCCGGCGCGCTCGGCGTACGCCAGTGCGTGCGTCAGCGCCTCGTCGACCGACGTCCCGGCGAGCTCGACCTGGGCGCCGTAGTCGCGCGTCGCGGCGATCTTGGGCAGCGCGGCGTCGACCGGCATGAAGACCTTGGCGGCGATGCCGAGCTCGCGCGCGGCGAGCGCGACGCCCTGCGCGTGGTTGCCCGCGCTCGCCGCGACGACGCCACGGGCGCGCTGCTCGGGGGTCAGGCCGGAGAGCCGGGTGTACGCGCCGCGGATCTTGAACGAGCCGGCGCGCTGGAGGTTCTCGCACTTGAGGTGGACGGCCGTGCCGACCAGCTCCGAGAGCGCGCGCGAGTGCTCGACGGGCGTGTGCTCGATGACGCCGTCGAGCAGTGCCGCCGCCGCGCGGACGTCGGCGAGCGTCGTGGGCGTCACGCACGCTCCTCGGGCGAGGGGCCGACCGCGGGGTCCGGGGTGTTCGCGAACTGCTCGATCGACCGGTCGAGAATCGGGTGCCCGCGTTCGCGGATCGTCACGTGGTCCGCGTGGCCGAGCTGCGGGAACTTGTCGTGCCCGTGCAGGTACAGGATCACCGTGTTCAGCACGGCGCACAGAGGCACGGCGAACAGCGCGCCGACGATGCCCGCGACGAACGAGCCCGCGGCGACGGCGAGCAGGACCGCGACGGGGTGCAGCGACACCGCGTGCCCCATCAGGAACGGCTGCAGCAGGTGCCCCTCGATCTGCTGCACGAGCAGGACGACCGCCAGCATGAACAGCGCGGCCCACGGCCCCTGGGCCACGAGCGCGACGAGCACCGCGACCGCGCCCGTCACGACCGCACCCACGACGGGGATGAACGAGCCGACGAACACCAGCGTCGCGAGCGGCAGCGCGAGCGGCACGTGCAGGATCAGCGCGCCGAGCCCGATGCCGACCGCGTCGACCGCCGCCACCAGGATCTGCGTGCGCGTGTAGGCGCCGAGCGTGACGAGGCCGCGGCGCCCGGCCTGGTGCACGCGCTCGCGCGAGCCGCGCGGCAGCAGACCGACGACCCAGGCCCAGATGCCGCGGCCGTCGAGCAGGAAGAAGAACGTGCAGAAGAGCGTGATCAGCGTGCCGGCACCCACGTGCGCGACCGTCGTGCCCGCGTGCAGGACCCCGGTGACCAGCGACGACGAGCCGCCGCTGCCGGAGAACAGGTCCTTGATCCGGTCGGCCCAGCTCTGCACGTCCTGGTCCGAGAGGTGCAGCGGTCCGGTCGCGAGCCAGTCGCGCACCTTCTCGACGCCCTGCGCGGCCTGCGACCACAGGTCGCCGATGCCGTGCACGAGCGACGTCCCGGCCAGGGTCAGCAGCCCGACCACGAGCGCGACGAGGCCGATCACGGTGAGCGCGACGGCCGCCGCCCGGGGCAGGCGCGCCCGCCGGTGCAGGAACGTGACGACCGGCCCGAGCAGCACCGCGAGCAGGAGCGCGATGGCGACCGGGATCACGACGACCTTGACCTGCACCACGAGCCAGGCGAGCACCGCGAGCGCGAGTCCGATCAGCAGCACCCGCCAGGACCAGTCGGCCGCCGCGCGCACCGACGCGGGCACCGGCCCGGCACTCGTCGACGCGACCGGCGCCGCGGTCACGGAGGGGGTCGCGGCGGGGCCCGTCTCGGCGCGTCTGCCGGGGGTCGCGGTGCCGTCGAGGTCGTCGCTCGTCACCAGGCCCAGGCTAGGTGACGGTCCGCACACGCGCGGGAACAGGCTCGCCCGTCACCCGGTTGCACGTGCCGGGAGACCCGCGACCCGGGAACCCCGACCAATCTTGAGAGGACGAACCCATGAGCTGGCTGTTCGGATCCGCCCTGCGCTCGACGATGGTCGAGCCCGACCGCGCCCTGGCCGGCCGCGACGACTACGCCTACACGATCCCCGAGACGCACACCGTGCTCGGCACCCCGCTGCAGGGCCCCTGGCCCACCGGCACCGCGGTGCTGTACCTCGCGATGGGCTGTTTCTGGGGCGCCGAGAAGGAGATGTGGCAGACGCCCGGCGTCGTCACGACCGCCGCGGGCTACCAGGGCGGCTTCACGCCGTTCCCGACGTACGACGAGGTGTGCACCGGCCTGACCGGCCACACCGAGACCGTGCTCGTCGCGTACGACCCGGAGAAGCTGCCGCACGACGAGCTGCTGCGCCGGTTCTGGGAGCTGCACGACCCGACCCAGGGCTACCGCCAGGGCAACGACGTGGGCACCCAGTACCGCTCGGCGATCTTCACGACCACCGACGAGCAGGCCGAGGCCGCCGTCGCGACGCGCGACATGTTCCAGCCGCGCCTCGCTCGCTCCGGCTTCGGCACCATCACGACCGAGATCCGGCCGGCGACGGAGGCCGGACGGTTCTACTACGCCGAGGGCTACCACCAGCAGTACCTGCAGAAGAACCCGAACGGGTACTGCCCGGTGCACTCCACCGGCGTCGCGTGCCCGCTGCCGTCGGGCGCCTGACACACCGGCCGGGCGCGACCCGGCGCGACACGACGAGGGCTCGTCACGCACGGCGTGGCGGGCCCTCGCCCGTCCCCGCGGTCAGGTGCGCCAGGTCGTGGTGCGGGCCGTGAGGTCCGCGTCGCCGATGCGGCCGAGCGGCGACAGCGTGACGACGCGGTTGGCGCTCGGGCGCAGGCGTGCGTCCGTCGCCCAGCGCGCGTCGAGCTCGGCGTCGGCCGCGGCGTCACCCGCGTCGGCCGCGACGAGCAGCGTGGCGATCTCGTCGGCGAGCGCGGGTGCGTCGTCGTGCGGCATCGGGTCCGGTGACGCCCCGGCAGGCAGCGCGAACGGCGGGATGCCCGGCCCCCACACGTCCCACAGCAGGATCTCGTCCAGCTCGCGGTGCGCGAGCTCGAGGAAGACCTCGCCCAGCAGGAACGGCATGCCGGTGAGCTCGGGCATCGTGGGGTCGACGCCGTACCGCGCGGGGTCGACCTTGCCGGCGCGCGCCGCGAGCCAGACCTCGGCGGCCGTCTCGAACGGCGCGCCGAACCCGGCCGGGAGGTCGTGCACGTCGAAGTCGAACCCCTCCTGCGCCAGCTCCGAGTCCGAGCGGACCCACCGGTCGCCGTCCCAGCGCTCGACGACCGCGTGGTCCACGTGGAAGTCGGGCCGGAAGTACCGCGCGAACCCGATGCGGCAGCGCGCGGGGACGCCGTGCTCGCGCAGGATCGCGACCGACAGGAGCGTGTGGTCGCGGCAGCAGCCTGCGAGGCACTGCGCGTCGGTGCGCGGCGCGCCGAGCGGCACCGGGTTGCGGGCCTGCGCGGTGTCGAGCTGGGCGGAGACCCAGCGGAGGTCCACGTCCGGCAGCTGCTCGGGCGTCACGCGGTCCGCCTCGCCGCGGTAGTGCAGCAGCGTGCCCGTCGCGGCGCGGTGGAGGTCCTCCGGGCCGGTCCCGGCAGCCGCGAGCAGCGGCGCGTGCCGGCCCGGGTCGGTGAACGGCGTGTGGGTCGCGTACTGCTCGAGGGTGGGCACCGGTCGACCGTGCCGACGACCCGCGAGCGCTGTCAAGGGCGACCGCGCCCCGGGTCGTACGGTGGTCCTCCACCTGCACGAGGAGCGATGCGATGACCACCACGTGGTCCGGCAGCCACACGTTCGGCGCGGCGACGGTCCACCGGCCGCGCACGCTCGAGGAGCTCCAAGAGCTCGTCGCCGTGTCCCGGCGGGTGCGCGCGCTCGGCTCGCGACACTCGTTCAACGACCTCGCGGACTCGCCCGGCGACCTCGTCGTGCTCGACGCGCTCGCCGCGACCGACGGCGTCGCCGTCGACCCGGTGGCCCGGACGGCGACCGCACCCGCCGGCATGCGGTACGGCGAGCTGGCGCGCGAGCTGCACGCGCGCGGCTGGGCGCTGCACGCGATGGCGTCGCTGCCGCACATCGGGCTCGCGGGCGCGGTCGCGACCGCCACGCACGGCTCGGGCGACCACGCGCGGAACCTCGCGGCGGGCGTCGCAGGGCTCGAGCTCGTCGGCGCCGACGGCACGCTGCGCGTCCTCGACCGCGGGGACGACGAGCTCGCGGGCTCGGTCGTGGCGCTCGGCGCGCTCGGCGTCGTCACCCGCGTCACGTTCGACGTCGAGCCGACGTACGACGTCGCGCAGACCGTGGACCTCGACCTGCCGTGGGACGCGGCGCTCGAGCACTTCGACGAGATCACCGCGAGCGCCGACTCCGTCAGCCTGTTCACCGACTGGTCCGGGCCCGCCGTGCAGCAGGTGTGGCGCAAGGCGCGGGTGCGCGCCGGCGACGAGCGCGCGGAGGTCGAGCGCTACGGAGCGCGTCCCGCGACCGCCAAGAAGCACCCGATCGCCGGGATCGACCCGGTCGCGTGCACACCTCAGCTCGGCGAGCCGGGACCGTGGCACGAGCGCCTGCCGCACTTCCGCCTGGACTTCACCCCGAGCAGCGGCGACGAGCTGCAGTCGGAGTACCTGCTCCCCCGGCGGCACGCGGCCGCGGCGCTGGCCGCCGTGCGGGCGCTGAGCTCCGTCGTCACGCCGCTGCTGCTGGTCAGCGAGGTGCGGACCGTCGCGGCCGACGACCTCTGGCTGTCGACGGCACACGGGGTGGACACGGTCGCGCTGCACTTCACGTGGAAGCAGGTGCCCGAGGTCGCGCACGTGCTGCCCACGATCGAGGACGCGCTCGCGCCGTTCGACGCGCGGCCGCACTGGGGCAAGCTCTTCGCGGACCGCGAGCGCGACCTGGCGCGGCTCTACCCGCGGTGGGACGACTTCCGCGCGCTCGTCGCCCGGCGCGATCCCGGTGGCGTCTTCACGAACGACTTCCTGGCGCGGCACGTGCTCTGACCGCTGCGCCGTGCCGGCCCGGAGCGGCACGCCGACGGCCCGCGCGACGCCTGCGCGAGCCGTCGGGCGGTCCGACAGGGCTCCGGCGTCAGCGGCCGGTGCCCACGATGTCGACGACGAACACCAGCGTGTCGCCGCCGCGGATACCGGCCTGCGGCACCCCGCGGTCGCCGTACCCGAGGTGAGACGGGATCGACAGCAGCACGCGCGAGCCGACCTGCTGGCCCACGAGGCCCTCGTCCCAGCCGGCGATCACGGCGCCGACGCCGATCGGGAAGCTGATCGACGAGCCGCGGTCGTACGAGTTGTCGAAGACGTTGCCGCCCCACGACTGGCCCAGGTAGTGGACCTCGAGGTCGTCGCCGGCCTCGACGAGCGGGCCGTCGCCGCGGCTGAGCACCGTGACCTGCAGGTCGTCGGGCGCGCCGGACGCGGGGAACGTGAGGACCGGCTTCTCGCCGAACGAACCCGAGGCCTGCGGCAGGGCTGCGGACATGAGTGCTCCTTCGATGGATGACTGTGCCCGTCCATCGTGCCGCACGTCGCCGACACCGGCCTCGACGAGCACGCCGCCCCTCTTGCGGAGTTTGGCTAATGCCATTAGCTTTCTTGTCATGACCCAGTACCTGCAGCGTCCCGAGGGGCGCATCGCGTACGACCTGACCGGACCCGCCGACGCCCCGCTCGTCGTGCTCGTCCCCGGCATGGGCGACCTGCGCGGCACCTGGCGCGACATCGCCGAGCCGCTCGCGGCCGCCGGCCATCGCGTCGCGGCCATGGACCTGCGCGGCCACGGCGACTCGGACACGACGTTCACGACGCACGGCGACGTCGTCACCGGGCAGGACGTGCTCGCGCTCGTCGACGAGCTCGGCGGCCCGGCGGTGCTGGTCGGCAGCTCGATGGGCGCGGGCTCGGTCGCCTGGGCCGCCGCCGAGCGGCCGTCGGCCGTCGCCGGCCTCGTGCTGACCGGCCCGTTCCTGCGCAACCCGCCGACGGGCGGCCTGACCGTCGCGCTCACGAAGCTGCTGTACCGCGCGCTGTTCGCGCGACCGTGGGGCGCCGGCGCATGGACCGGGTACTACCGCAAGACCCTCAGCCGCGGGGCGAAGGCGCCGTGGTTCGACGAGCACGTCGCGGCGGTCCACGCCTCGATGTCACGGCCCGCGAACCTGCGCTCGTTCCGGCACCTCTGCGTCCAGCTGACGCACGCGCCGGTCGAGAAGCGGCTCGGGGAGGTGCAGGCGCCGGCGATCGCGTTCCTGGGCGAGCGCGACCCCGACTTCGCGGACCCGGCAGCCGAGGGTGCGTGGATCGGGAGGCGGCTGGGCGCCGAGGTCGTCATGCTGTCGGACGTGGCGCACTACCCGCAGCACCAGGCAGGCGAGCAGGTCGCCGAGCGGACGCTCGCGTTCCTCGCGGCCCTCCCCCGCGACGCACGCGGGTTCGCCGTCGCCGAGCGCCGGGGCCCCTCGGTGGCCGGTGCCTAGGGCAGGGCTCGACCGGCCGACGGTCGGCGCGCTCGCGCTCGAGGTGGTGGACGAGGGGGGCCCTACGGGGTTCACCGACCTGACGCTGTCGGCCGTCGCGGCGCGCGCCGGAGTGGCCGTCCCGAGCCTCTACAAGCACGTCGGCGGCCTGCACGAGCTGCGGCTCGACGTCGCGGCGACCTGCGTCGCGGACTTCGCGCACGCTCTGGCCGCGGCGCGCGACACCGCCGCCCGGAACGGCACCGACCCGGCGCACGCGCTGCGCGCGATGGCGCACGCCACGCGGTCCTACGCGCTCACCCGCCCTGGGCGGTACCAGGCGGTGCAGGGCGCCGGCTGGCCCTCGGACCCCGGCGCGCAGGCCGTGCGGGACGCCGCGCTGCGAGCGGTCGACGCGCTGGCCGGCGCCGTCGCAGCCGTCGGGGTGCCGCCCGAGCGGCAGATCGACGCGGTCCGCGCGTTCCGCGCGGGGCTGCACGGCTTCGTGGCGCTCGAGCTGGGCGGCGGCTTCGGCATGCCGCAGGACGTCGACGCGAGCTTCCACTACCTCGTCGACCTGCTCATCGCGGGCCTCACCGCCCAGCGTTGAGGCGGCCCGAGCCGCACCAACGTGCGCCACGCGCGCGCGAGCCGGCCCGCGTGCGCTCCCCGCCCGCGGCTCCCGACTCAGAGCCCCAGGCGGGCGTTCAGCCAGCGGTGCTGCCGGTCCGTCTGGTAGGCCGAACCCGCCTCGTGCATGTTGAACTCGTACACCGCCATCTCGCGCTCGGGGTCGCCGCCGAGCGAGCCGTAGTGGTTGTACGCGGCGTACACGGTGGACGGCGGGCAGATGTCGTCGCGCAGCGCGACCGAGAACAGCGCGGGCGCGCTCGCTCGGCGGCCGAGGTGCACGCCGTCGAAGTACGAGAGCGTGTGGAACACCTGCTCGGCGCGGCCGCGGTGCACCGCGAGGAAGCGCACGATCTCGTGGTACGGGTCGGTGTCGACCAGCGCGACCGCGCGGCGGAAGTGGCAGAGGAACGGCACGTCCGACATCACGCCGACGAGCCCGTCCGACAGGCCTGCCGCCGCGAGCGCGAGGCCTCCACCCTGGCTGCCGCCGGCCACCGCGACGCGCGCCGGGTCGACGCCGGGCAGCGCGCGGGCCGCGTCGACCGCGCGCACGGCGTCCGTCATCGTGCGCCGGTAGTAGTACTCCGCGGGGTCGAGGATGCCGCGCGTCATCACGCCGGGGATCGCCGGACCCGAGCCGACGGGGTCGGGCGTCGCGCCGCCTGCGCTCCAGATCGACCCCTGGCCGCGGGTGTCCATCAGCACGTGGACGTACCCGGCGGCGGCCCAGTGCAGGTTCTCGTGGGGCAGCCCGCGACCGCCGCCGTAGCCGAGGAACTCGACGACCGCGGGCAGCGCCTCGCCGCGCGTCCCCGCCGGGCGCGTCACCCACGCGCGGATCGGCTGGCCGTCGAACCCGGCGAACGTCAGGTCCTCGACGTCCACGAGCCTCAGCCCGGCGTCGACCGGCCGCAGGTCGACCAGCACGTCGTGACGGCGCGCGTCCGCGATCGTCGACGCCCAGAAGTCGTCGAGGTCCGCAGGCTCGTCGAGCTCGGGCCGGTACGCGCGCAGCTCGGCGAGGGGGAGGTCGTACAGCGCCATCTCGCTCCTTGGTGCGATGGGGCCCGCGTCGTCGCGACCCCCGAAGGACGAATCGATCCGACCCGGACCCTACCGCCGTCGGACGCCCGTCCCGTCCCCCGGAGCACGCCCTCGACCCCGAGGGGCCACGGGGGGCACCCTGACTACAAATGGGGGGCGCACCTGAGGGACAGCCTCCCGACCGGCCCCCTAGGGTCGGGGCTGGCCGGCATTCACAGGGGGCGGCCGGTGACACCCGAGACGAGGACAGGACCGATGATCGAGGCGCAAGCACTCACGAAGAGATACGGCGACAAGACCGCCGTCGACGGCATCACGTTCACCGTGCAGCCGGGCAAGGTGACGGGCTTCCTGGGCCCCAACGGCGCCGGCAAGTCGACGACGATGCGCATGATCATGGGCCTCGACCGGCCCACCCAGGGCTCGGTGACCGTCAACGGTCGCCCGTACGACAAGTTTGCCTCCCCGCTGACCGAGGTCGGCGCGCTGCTCGAGGCGAAGGCGGTCCACACCGGTCGCAGCGCACGGAACCACCTGCGCGCCCTGGCCGCGACGCACGGCATCCCCGACAAGCGGGTCAACGAGGTCATCGAGATGACCGGCCTGCAGCAGGTCGCCAAGCGCCGCGTCGGCGGGTTCTCGCTCGGCATGGGCCAGCGGCTGGGCATCGCGGTCGCGCTGCTCGGCGACCCGCGCACGCTGATCCTCGACGAGCCCGTCAACGGCCTCGACCCCGAGGGCGTGCTCTGGGTGCGCAACCTGGTCAAGTACCTCGCCGGCGAGGGGCGCACGATCTTCCTGTCGTCGCACCTGATGAGCGAGATGGCGCTGACGGCCGACCACCTCATCGTCATCGGCAAGGGCCGCATCATCACGGACGGCCCGGTCGACGAGGTCATCGCGCAGGCGACGACCACCACCGTGCTGGTCCGCTCGCCGCAGGCTGGGCGGATCGCCGAGCTCGTGGCCGGCCCCGGCGTGACGGTCAGCTCGCCCGAGCCCGGCGTGCTCCAGCTCCACGGCGTGGACGCGCCGTCGGTCGGCGAGGCCGCGGCCCGCGAGGGCCTCGTCCTGCACGAGCTCACCCCCGTGCGCGGCTCGCTCGAGGACGCGTACATGAGCCTGACGAGCGACGCGGTCGAGTACCACTCCGCAGCGCTTCCCGACGCCACGACGCACGACCCCGAGGTGACCCGATGACCACGCTCACCACGACCGACGCCGCACCGGCCGGCGTCACGACCCAGCGCACGGAGCGGGTGACGGTCGGCGGCCTCCTGCGGTCCGAGTGGATCAAGTTCTGGACCGTGAAGTCGACGATCTGGACGCTGTCGGTGTCCTCGGTCGTGATCATCGGCCTCGCGCTGCTCGCGAGCCTCGCGATCGTCAACTCGGACGACACGAACCCCAACCCGCTCGACGCCTTCGGTGGCACGGCGTTCCTCGGACCGCTGGCCGTCGCCGTGCTGGGCGCGCTCAGCATCACCGCCGAGTACTCGACGGGCATGATCCGCTCGAGCTTCGCCGCCGAGCCGCGCCGGCTGCCGGTCATCTGGGCGAAGGCGGCGATCCTCGCGCTCGTCGTGCTCGTCGCGACGGCGCTCGCGGTCGCGATCGCCGCGGTGCTGCAGTGGGCGATCTTCCACGGCAAGGACTTCTACGTCGACGCGACCGACCCGCAGGTGATCCGGGCGCTGTTCGGCCAGGCGCTCTACGTGACGGCGATCGCGCTGTTCGCGTTCGCGCTCGGCACGCTGATGCGTCAGTCTGCCGCCGCGATCGCGACGGTCCTCGGTGTGCTGCTGGTGCTACCGATCCTGTTCCAGATCATCCCGTGGAGCGTCCTGCACGACCTCATGCCGTTCCTGCCGAACGTCGCCGGCTCGCAGATCACGCAGACCGACGCGCAGATCCAGTCCCAGGCCGACCCGAGCTACACGACCCTGAGCGCGTGGCAGGGCTTCGGCGTGCTGCTGGCCTACGTCGTCGTGGTGATGATCCCCGGCGCGTGGCGCGTGAAGACCCGCGACGCCTGATCCCGCCCGGCACGACGAAGGCCCCGGCCTCCCTCGCGGAGACCGGGGCCTTCGTGCCGGCATGGCCGACCGGCTCAGAGCAGCTCGAGCGCCTCCTCGGGCGTGCCCTCGACCGCCTGCGCGTCGGCGTTCCAGCGCGACCACAGCACGCGCTCGCCGATCGACCGGGCCATGAAGTGCCCGGTCGCGAAGAACACCAGGACGCCGACGCCGATCACGGCGACGCCGACCCAGAACGGCGCGTCGACGCCCACGTGCTCGGCGAGCAGCCCGGCGACCACCGGCGCGGGGGCCGCGAAGCCCCACCGGACGAGGTTGAACGCGCCGGTCGTGACACGACGGTCGGGCGAGCCCATCGCGAGCGCGAGGTCGGTGAGGTTCGCGTTCGCGATGCCCATCGCGATGCCGGCGACCACGAGCGTGACGACCTTGGCCCACGTCGGGTCGAGCACCGCGAGGCCGACGAGGGTCAGCATCACGACGATCACCGCGAAGCCCACGGCCTGCACGCCACCGAACTTGTGCGCGAGCTTGTGGCCGACCACCAGGATGCCGAACGCGAGGCCGACGCCCCAGGCGGTGAACACGAGGCCGAGCGGCACGACGTCGAGGCCGAGCGCGACCGGGGTGTAGCCCAGCACGATGAAGAACACGAAGTTGTACGTCGCGGTCAGCACGGACAGCGCGACGAAGGCGGGCTTGCGGAACGGCGTGAACACCTCGCCGAGCCGGAGCGGCGCGGGTGCGACCTCGGGGTCCTTGAGCCGCGTGAGCGCGATGATCAGCGCACCGATCATGAAGATGCCGCAGACGAAGAACGGCACGCGCCACGAGATCTTGCCGAGCAGGCCGCCGATGAGCGGGCCGACCGCGAAGCCCAGGCCGACGCACGTCTCGAAGAGCCCGACGACCCACTCGCGGTCGTTGGCGAGCGAGACGAGCAGCACCATCGCGGTCGCGAAGAACATCGCGTTGCCGAGGCCCCAGAGGCCGCGGAACGCGGCGAGCCCGCCGATGCCGTTGCTGAAGGACGCGCAGATCGCGGCGACCGCCACGACCGAGACGCCCGCGGCGAGGATCTTCTTGTAGCCGAACCTCCCGGTCGCCATGACGGCGGGGATCATGCCGATCGCCATGACCGCGATGTAGGCGGTGAACAGCAGCTCGATCTGCCACGTCGTGGCGCCCAGGTCCTGGCCGATGATGGGCAGGATGGGGTCGACGATCGCGATGCCGGCGATGGCGAAGAACGCCGTGAGGGCGGTCGAGTAGATCGCCGTCTTGTGGGGTTCGTTCCTGGCGGGTGCCACTGACGCTCCTGATATATCTGTAGGTGGCAGGTAATTACCTGTATGCTACACCCAGACGGACGGAGGATGGATCGTGGACCCTGACGTGCGCACCATCGAGGAGCAGGTGGCACTGCTGCTGCGCCTGGCGGACCGGAACCGCCGCCGAGCGACGCGGCTCGACGGCACGCTCGAGCGGTCGGCCTACCTGGCGCTCGGCCGGCTCGCGGCGGACGGACCGCTGGGCATCAACGAGATCGCCGACCACCTGCGACTCGACGCGTCGACCGTGACGCGGCAGGTGCTCGCCATGGAGACCGCGGGCCACGTGACCCGCGAGCGCGACGAGAACGACGGCCGGCGCGCCGTGATCAGCATGACGCCCGCCGGCGCCGAGGCGCTCGCCGCGACCCGCTCCGCACGGCACGACGTCTACCGCGACGTCCTCGCGGGCTGGGAGCAGGACGACCGCCACCAGCTCGCCGCGCTGCTGACCCGCCTCAACGCCGAGCTCGACGCGGGCACCGGCCTCCGGTGACCATCGCGGGCCGCCGTCGCGGCGTTCGCGGGTTCGCCACCTAGGCTGTCCGGGCTCGCCCCGGACGCGCCCGGCGAGCCCACCCCAGCCGGAGGTCCCGTGCCCGACGCCGCCCCTCGCCGCCGCCCCGCGCCGCACGTCGGCGTCGTCGTCCGCACCGAACGGCTCTCGCCGTCGTTCGTGCGCGTCCTCGTCGGCGGCCTCGCGACGTTCGAGCCGTCGCCGCACGCCGACTCGTACGTCAAGCTCGTCATGCTGCCGAGCGGCGCCCCCCGGCCGATCGACCCCGAGGGTCGGCTCGACCTCGACGCGGTGCGCACCGCGCTCCCCGCCGACGACCAGCCCCGCCAGCGCGCGTACACCGTGCGCGCGTACGACGCCGCCCGCCGCGAGCTCGCGCTGGACGTCGTGGTGCACGGCGACCAGGGGGTCGCGGCGCCGTGGGCGGCGAAGGCGCAGCCGGGTGACCCGGTCGCGCTCACCGGTCCGGGCGGCGCGTGGTCCCCCGACCGCGACGCCGCGTCGCACCTGCTGATCGGCGATGCGAGCGCGCTGCCCGCCGTCGCGGTCGCGCTCGAGCGCCTGCCCGCCAGCGCGGTCGGCCACGCGCTGCTCGAGGTGCCGCACGCCGACGACGAGCTGCCGCTCGCCGCGCCGCCGGGCGTCGAGCTCCGGTACGTGCACACCGACGAGCGCGCCCCCGGCGCCGCCCTGGTCGAGGCTGCGCTCGCCCTCCCGTCGCTGCCCCCGCCGACGAGCGCGTTCCTGCACGGCGAGGCGGGCATGGTCCGTGAGCTGCGTCGCCACCTGCGCGCCGACCGCGGCATCGCGAACACGCAGCTGTCCGTCTCGGGGTACTGGCGCCTGGGCGTCACGGACGAGGGCTGGCGGGCCGGCAAGCGTGCGTGGCTCGCCGACATCGAGAGCGCCGAGGCCGCCGCGGGGCTGCGCTGACGCGCACGACGCGTCCGTCGTCGGACTCCGCGCCGTAGCGCCGTCAGCGCACCGCCGGCAGCGACTGCAGGTGCGCCAGCTCCTTCGGGTCCTGCGCCTGCATCCAGGCGACGACGTCGGAGTAGGTGGCGCAGACGGTACCCGGGTCGTCGCAGACCTCGAGCATGAAGTCCTTCACCGCCGGGTTGAACGCGTTGCCGCTCCAGCCGTTGAAGTGGTTGCCGATCACCAGGGGCGCCCGGTTGCCGAGCCGCGCCACGTCGTACATGTGCTCGTAGGTGGCGAGGACCTTCGCGCGGATGGCGGGCGCGGCCGCCGGGTCGTTCTTCGCGCCGTTGAACTTGAACCAGAAGTTGTAGTCCATCGCCGTCACGTTCCCGAACGCCGGTGACGCGACGTACTGCATCGGGAACTCCCAGATGCCGTGCACCTTCCGGGGCCACGCGATCGAGCCCGACCCCGACGTGTCGTACGTCATGTGGTGCGCACGCCACGCCGGCAGCACGGCCGAGAACCGACCCTCGAGGCACGGCAGCCGCCCGCCCACGATGGAGTCGGACGGGACCTGCAGGTCGGGCGCGCCGGGCAGGTCGTCGATCGACTTCCAGCTCTGGACGACGGTGAAGTACTGGTCGAGCTCGCTGCGCCACTGCGCCGCGGTCCACTGCCCACCGCCGGGGCGCGCCTCGTCGCAGAAGTGGCCGTTGTAGTGCGTGCCGATCTCGTCGCCCGCCGCGTACGCCTGGTTGAGGTCGCGGACCTCTTGCTCGACCTGCGCGGCGCTGCCACCGAACCCGACCTCCGAGACGCCGCGTGCGTGCCCCGGACCCCGGTAGGCGTCGCGGTGCGCGTCGGTGAGCAGGTAGGTGCCCGAGAGGAATCCGGTGAAGCGCGCGTCGACCCGGTCGGCGGCCGCCAGGAACTCCTGCCAGCGCTCGTGCCACCCCGCGCCGTCGAACGAGAACAGCACGAACTGCGGCGGCGTCTCTCCGGGCCGCAGCGGACGCACGTCGACGTTGGAGGCGGCGCGGTGCGCCACCTCGGCCGGGGTCGGGCCCGGGTTCGGGGGCGAGGTCGAGGGCGGCGCAGCGATGGGCACGGCCGGCGCCGGTGGCGGCTCCGTCGAGGCCGGGGTCGACGAGTGCGCACCAGGACCCGACGGGCTCGACTCCGTGCCGGCGTGCTCGTCCGGCGTCCCGACCGTGCACGCCGCCGCCGACAGCCCGACGGCGGCGACCAGCGCGGCGGTGCGCCATCGCGACGTCCTCGTCCGCATCACCGCCGCCTCTCGCCCGCGCGTCGTCCTACTGTCACACCGACCGCCGCGGGGACCGCGTCGACGCACCGCCACGGTCGGGTGGCGCGGCGGACGCGCTGCCGAGGGAGACGTCGGAGACGACCGGCGGGCGCGCGTCGGGGCGACGGGTGAAGCCGCCGGCCCGGCGGGTGAACTCCCGTGCCGCCGCGCTGCCATCCGACCGACACCTGCGTGCCCCCGCCCGGGCTCGAACCGGGACTGGGCCGGGTTTAAGCCGGCTGCCTCTGCCGATTGGGCTACGGGGGCGCGGTCGTCATCCTGCCAGGCCCGCCGCGCGCAGCCACGGCGTGCTGCGTCCGGGGAAGCGACGAGCCCCGGCCGGCGGACCGGTCGGGGCTCGGCGGCAGGAGCGTGTCAGCTCGCCGTCTTCGACGCCTTCTCGGCGGGCGAGCCCGCCTCGGCCTTGATCGAGGGCAGCGAGGCCGCCTTCTGCTCGGCCTCGACGACGCGCGGCTTCGCCGGCACGGACGCCGCGCGGAACTCCGCCCGCGGGTCGTGCAGCGCACCGAGCGAGACGACCTCGCGGCGCAGCAGCACCGAGCCCGTCCAGCCCGCCATGATGCGCAGCTTGCGGTTGACGGTCGGCATCGCGAACACGTGGTAGGTCCGGTGCAGCACCCACGCGAGGAAGCCGCGCACCTTGATCTTGCCGAACATCTGCGCGACGCCCTTGTACATGCCGAGCGAGGCGACCGCACCGATGTTCTTGTGCTTGTAGTCGGTGAGCTCCGCGCTGCGCAGCACGCGCGCGAGGTTGTCGCCGAGGTGGTTGCCCTCGCGGAGCGCGTGCTGGGCGTTCGGCGGGCAGAACTTGCCGGGGTTGTAGAGGTCCGGCACCGCGGCGCAGTCGCCCGCGGCGTACGCGTCCGGCACGACGTGACCCTCGGCGTCGACCACCTGGAGCTTGGCGTTGACCGTGACGCGACCGAGCTGGTCGAGCGGCAGGTCCGACTTCTGCAGCACCGGGTTCGCCTTGACGCCCGCCGTCCACACGATCGTCTCGGCGTCGAACTCCATCTTGTTCGACAGCACGACGTGACCGTCGACGCACGAGTTGAGGAACGTCGAGAGGTGGATCTCGATGTTGCGCTTGCGCAGCTGCTCGAGCGTGTAGCCGCCGAGCTCCTCGCTGACCTCGGGGAGGATGCGCGGGCTGCCCTCGACGAGCACGAAACGGAGCTCGCTCTGCTCGATCTGCTTGTAGTGGCGGACCGTGTAGCGCGCGATGTCCTCGATCTCCGCGAGCGCCTCGATGCCGGCGAAGCCGCCGCCGACGAAGACGAACGTCAGCATGCGCTGGCGCAGCTCGGGGTCCCACGTCGACGACGCGACGTCGATCCGGTTGAGGATGTGGTTGCGGACCGCGATGGCCTCTTCGACCGTCTTGAAGCCGATGCCCTGCTCCGCGAGGCCGGGGATGGGCAGCGTGCGGGCGACCGAGCCGAGGCCGACCACCAGGTGGTCGTACGTGACCCAGTACGGCTCGCCCTCCTCGGGCGTGATCTGCACGGTGCGCTCGCTGTGGTTGATCTGCGAGACCTTGCCCTGCAGCACGTCGACGCCCTTGAGCGCGCGGCGGTGCGGCGCCACGACGTTGCGCGCGTCGATCGAGCCGGCGGCCGCCTCGGGAAGGAACGGCGCGTACGTCATGTACGGGTTCGGGTCCACGACGACGATCGCGGCCTCGCGGCGCCCCAGGCGCTTGCGCAGCCGGCGCGCGGTGTACAGGCCCACCGTCCCGCCGCCGAGGATGACGATGCGCGGCACCTTGCGCGACTTGCCGGCCCTCGCCGATGCGGGGGCAGCGTCAACCGGGGTCGAGACAGACTGAGGCATACCTTTACGGTATCCGCCCGGCACCTCTCAGTCCCGTCGAGAGACCCGTGATACTGCGCACACGCGCGCGCAACACGGCCCAAGGTCCCCTCACCCGGGTGAGACCGCGTTGGCCCGGATGACGCCCGAGTACCACTGCGCGCTGCTCTTCGGCGTGCGCCGCTGCGTGTCGAAGTCGACGCGGACGATGCCCCAGCGCTGGGTGTACCCCTGCGCCCACTCGAAGTTGTCGAGCAGCGACCAGACGTAGTACTGCCGCAGGTCGACGCCCTCGCCGATGGCGCGCGCCGCCTGCTGGAGGTGCCGGCGCAGGAAGTCGAGGCGCTGGCCGTCGTCCGTCGTGCCCTGCGCGTCCGGGTCGGGGATGCCGTTCTCGGTGATGACCAGCGGCGGCGCGTCCGGGTAGTCCGCCGTGATGCGCGTCAGGAGGTCGTACAGGCCCTCGGGGCGGACCTGCTGCCACGAGGCGAGCGACGTCGGCGCGACCTGCTGGTACTGGCCCGACGCGTCGACGCCCGAGACGCCGTAGTACTGGACCGCGAGCACGTCGATCGGCGCAGAGATCGTCGCGAGGTCCCCGTCGTGCACGAGCGCGTCGAACGCCGGGCGCGACGCCGGGATCTGCCCCGCGAGGTCGCCGATCGCGTCGTCCGGGTACGTGCCGCGCAGGACCGGGTCGAGGTACAGCCGGTTCTCGACGCCGTCGACCCGGCGCGTGGCGGCGGCCGCGTCGTCCGTCGTCGGGTAGACCGGCATGAGGTTGAGCGCGATGCCGATGTCGCCGGTCGCCCCCGACGCGCGGAACGCCTGGACGGCGAGGCCGTGCGCGAGCAGCTGGTGGTGAACGGCGGCGGCGTACTGCTCGACGTCGTCCGCGCCCGGCGCGTGCGCCGACGTGCCGTAGCCGACCGACGCGGTGGTCTTCGGCTCGTTGATCGTCAGCCACCTGGCGCCCGAGTCGTGCAGCGCGTCGAAGACGATCGACGCGTAGTCGGCGAACCGCTGCGCCGTCGCGCGCACCGGCCAGCCGCCCGCGTCCTGCAGCGGCTGCGGGAGGTCCCAGTGGTAGAGCGTGATCGCGGGGTGGATGCCGCGCGAGACGAGCCCGTCGACGAGTCGCCTGTAGAAGTCGACTCCCTTCGGGTTCGCCTTGCCGCTCCCGGTGGGCTGGACGCGCGGCCACGCGACCGAGAACCGGTAGGCGCCCAGGCCGAGCGCCTTCATGAGGTCGAGGTCGGCGGCCCAGCGCCGGTAGTGGTCGGCCGCGGGGTCGCCCGTCGAGCCGTCGGCGATGCGGCCGGGCTGGGCCGCGAAGGTGTCCCAGATCGACGGGCCGCGCCCGTCGGCCTTCGTGGAGCCCTCGACCTGGTACGCCGACGTCGCCGCGCCCCAGACGAAGCCGTCGGGGAACGCCATCGGGTCCGCGGGCGGCTCCCACGGGCCGGAGGCCGTCGGGCGCGGCGACGCCGTGGTGGTAGGAGCGCTCCCATCGGTGCACGCAGCGAGGGTGCCGAGCGCGACGAGGCCCCCGCCGAGGCGCAGCACGGTGCGCCGGTCGAGGGCCAGGTCGAGCGGCGCGGGACCGTCGGGGCGCGGCGCCGTGGTGCGTGCGGTCATCGGGGCTCCTCGTCGAGCGGTCGTCCCGGCCGACGCTAGGGGACCGCGGCCCCGCGCGACCAGGCGTTTCGTCGCGCGGGGTGCGCCGGCCGCTCGGCGACGCACCCCGCGCGGCGTCCGCGCTACCGCGTGGGAGCCGGGCTCGCCGCCGGCGTGGGAGCCGGCGTCGGAGCCGGCGCGGGACCGCCCTCGGCCGGGGCGACCGCGGGCGCCTTCTCGAACGGCAGCGGCGCGACCTGCAGCGAGTGACCCGGCGTGAGCGAGAGCTGACCCTCGCCGTCGTACTCCCACCACGGCGCGGGCGCGCCGAGGAGCGGGTACACGTTCCACATCGTCCGGCCGTCGGCGGCGGTGCGCGGCGCGTAGGTCCACGGCTCGCCGGACTGGCTGTCGACGGTCGAGCCGTCGCCGCTCGTGCGGACCGGCCGCCCGCGGTCGTCGAACACCTGCACGTCGTGCAGCGGGTTGCCCTGCGCGTCGTAGACGAACAGGTTCCCGGCCTGGATGCCGTCCACGACGACCCCGTCCTGCGCGGGCGCCGCGACACCCGAGCTCGCGGCGTCGGCCTGCCACGCCTGGTCCCGGCTGACCGCCGGTGCGACGACAAGCAGGCCGAGGGCGAGCGCGACGTTCAGCGCGAGAACGAGCCGCCGACCGCGCCGGACCCGCGACTGACCGAGCCAGATGCTCGCGATCATCAGCGCCACGAGAGCGAGCCGGCCCGTGCCGCCGCTCGGGAACCACTGCGAGCCCCCCGCGCCGAACCAGCGGTCCAGCAGCATGAACGCGACCCAGCCGCGCACGACCCACCACAGCGGGCGGGCGGCGGTGCCGAGCCGGGCGACTCCCGGCCACCACGGCTGCGTGCGCAGGCCGGCGCGCTGCTCACGCAGCAGGCCGCCGAGCCGCCGCCACGGGCCGCCCGCGTGCGCCCCGGCTGCGCTGCCGAGCCCGGCCGCCGCGCGCAGCTCGGCCGCGTAGTCGTCGGGACTGCCGAACTGGGCGACGAGGTCTCCCCCGTGGCGCGCGTGGTCGGCGTCGGCGAGCGCGTCCGCGAGGTCGGCCTCGAGGCCGTCCGTCAGGTCGTCCGCCTGCTCCCTGCCCAGGTCGGCGAGGCTGCGGCGCACTGCGGCCGCGTACCCGGTGACGTCGAGGACGTCCGGGGTGGACTCGAGCGTGCTCATCGGACGACCTCCGCCTTGTCGTTCAGCAGGCCGGACATCACTCCGGCGAACTCGTGCCAGTCCTTGCGCTGCGCCTCGAGCGTCGAGCGGCCCTGCGCATTGATCCCGTAGTACTTGCGGTGCGGACCCTCGTCGCTCGGCACCACGTACGAGGTCAGCGCGCCCGACGAGTACAGCCGGCGGAGCGTGCCGTACACGGACGCGTCACCGACCTCCTCGAGGCCCGCGGCGCGCAGGCGGCGCACCACGTCGTAGCCGTACCCGTCCTCGTCCGCGACGACGGCGAGCACCGCCAGGTCCAGCACGCCCTTGAGGAGCTGCGTCGTGTCCATCCGGCCTCCCTGTGTCGCGCCGCCACCGGCGCCCGTTCGATCGCGTCGAGCACCGGTCCGGCGGACCGTCGTGGTGCGGCACCGCCCTCCCGGTGCCGCACGGCCGAGAGTATTACGCGATGCGCACTAGTGTCCAGCGTGAGACACCGGGCGTGTCGCTTCGGGGGCGTCAGGGGCCGAGGGGGCCGGAGGGTCGGGGTCCAGGTGCGGCGATGACCCGGAGCGCCCCGACCGGCGTCACACGCGCTCGGCGACGCTCCAGGCGATGCCGTCCAGGATGTCGTGCTCCGACGTCACGACCTCGGTGAGCGCGCGACCCGCGGCGGCCACCTCGTCGCGCACGCGCGTCACGACGTCGTGCCACACCAGGGCGCCCGCGCCGATCACGTCCACGCGGCCGGGGTGCATGAAGCCGAGCGCCGCGCGCTCGTCGCGCGAGCGCAGCATCAGGTCGTCGCACGCGGCGAGGACCTCGTCGACGGCCAGCACCGAGCCGTCGATGGCCGTCGGGTCGTAGGCCGGCAGGCGCAGCGCGTGCGCGGTGACGGTCGTGACCGTGCCGGCGAGCCCGACGAGCGTCACGGTCCTGCCGAGCGGCACGACGGCGGCGGCCGCGTCGAGCGCCGCGGCGACGTCGGCGTGCGCCGCGACCAGCTCCGCCGGCGCGGGCGGGTCGCCGAGCAGGTGGCGCTCCGTCATGCGGACGCAGCCGACGTCCATCGAGTAGGCCGCCTCGGGCGCCGTCGTGCCGAGCACGAGCTCGGTCGAGCCGCCACCGAGGTCGACGACGAGGAACGGGCCCTCGTGCCGGCCGGCGAGCACACCGGTCGCGCCGCGGAACGACAGGCGCGCCTCCTCCTGGCCGTCGACGACCTCCGGCTCGACGCCGAGCGCGTCGAGCACGCCGTCGACGAAGTCCTGGCGGTTCTCGGCGTCGCGCGACGCGCTCGTCGCGACGAACCGGGTGGCCTCGACGCCGAGCTCGCGGCTCTCGTCGGCGTAGCGGCGCGCGGCGTCGAGCGTGCGCGCAAGGGCCTCGGGCGCGAGGCGACCGGTGCGATCGACGCCCTGCCCGAGCCGGACGACCTCCATGCGGCGCGTCACGTCGACGAGCGTGCCCGCCTCGAGGTCCACGTCGGCGACGAGGAGTCGGATCGAGTTGGTCCCGCAGTCGATGGCAGCCACGCGCGTCACGCGCGCCATCCTCGCATCCGACGGACGCCCGTCCGACGCCGGCGTCCGGCCACCGAACGGCCTCGCCGTCAGCAGGTGCAGCGGTCGGGACGCCAGGTGTCGCGCATGAGCCCGAGGACCTCGTCGCCGATCGGGTTCACGCCGGGGCCGGCCGCGAGCGCGTGGCCGACGTGCACGTGCAGGCACTTGACGCGGGTGGGCATGCCGCCGGCCGAGACGCCGGCGATCTCCTCGACGTGCCCGAGCTCGTCGCGGTCCGCGAGGTACGCCTCGTGCGCGCGCCGGTAGGCCGCGGCGAGCTCCTCGTCGTGCTCGAGCCGCGCGGTCAGGTCCTTCATGAGGCCGGTCGCCTCCAGCGTGCTCACCGCCGCGACCGCCGGCGGGCACGTCAGGTAGTACGTCGTGGGGAAGGGCGTGCCGTCGTCGAGGCGCGGGGCCGTGCGGACGACGAGCGGGCGGCCGCACACGCAGCGGGCGGCGACGCCGACGACGCCGCGCGGCGGGCGGCCGAGCTGCTCGCGCAGCACGTCGAGGTCGCGCTCGGTGACGGCGGAGGACATGACGGATCCGTTCGTGGGGCGGCGGGGTGCGTCCATTGTCGCCCGTCCGACGACGTGCGACGGGTCACCGCCCAGGCGACCTGGGCCGGCGCCGCGTCAGGGTGCCGTGGTCGCCGGCGGTGTGGCGGGGTCCGTGGTCGCGTCCGACGGCGTGTCCGACGCGTCCGTCTGTCCGGCCGGCGGGACGGGCTGGGCGCCCGCGGCCTCGACCGACGACCAGACCGCCTGGTACCAGGGGCCGGTGCCCGTGTCGTCCAGCGCCGACGACGGGCCGGACTTCTCCGCGGGCTCGACGTCCGGCACGGTCTGCGGGTCGGCCACGCGGAACGCCTTCTCCCCCGGCATGACGAATGACAGCCGCTGGCGCGCCTGCGCCTGCACGTACGCCGGGTCGTCCCACCGCGAGAGGTCCGACTGCAGATCGTCGTTGCGCGCCTGCGCCGCAGCGACCTGCGAGCGCAGCTGGGCGAGCTGCTGACGCTGCTGCACGTACGAGTGCAGCGTGGGCGAGACGAGGATGAACGCGAGCAGCACCACGCAGCCGAACACCATGACGCGGACCGTGAAGAGTCGGGGCAGCCGCGTCTGCACGTGCTGCGACGGTGCGGCCGCCCGCGGGTTCGAGCGGGCCGACGGGCGCGGCGCGGGCCGGGACGAGCCGGGTCGCGAGGCGGCCGAGGGTGGCGGCGCGCCGACCCGCGGCACGGCGCCGGTCGCAGGGATCGGGGAGCCGGACGTGGTGGCGCGCGGCGACGCCGCGCCGTCGGCGCGGGCGGTGCTCGTCCCGGTCGCCCCGCTCCCGCCGGAGCCGCGGGCGGCGGCCGCCCCGGAGCCGCGCGCCGCACCCGAGGACGCGGGCCGGCCGGCTGTCGAGCCCCCGGGGGTCGAGCCGTGCCGCGCGCCCGGACGCGCCGCGGCCCGGCCGGGCGCGGCCGGCGAGGCGGGACGGCGGGGGGCAGGCACGACGCCCATCCTGCCTCGCGACCCGCGCCGCCTCCGGGACCCTCGGCCGGGCGGGCGCGCCGCCCCGCTCGCGGCGGCGATTGACCGCGTCGGGCGAGGCGGGCCGGACCGCGTGGGTGTGTCCCTACGCCCGCGGGAACGGCGGGCAGCACAGCGACGGGGGCGCCCTCCCGTCGGCAGCGCCGCTCGTCCCTCGCCGGACCGAGGCCTCGTCGCGCGGGAACGCCGGAGGGCCGGCACCCCACGACGGGGATGCCGGCCCTCCGGTGCGCGCTGTGTCAGCCCTGCTTGAAGCGCGGGAAGGCGGAGCGGCCGGCGTAGCGACCGGCGTCGTCCAGCTCCTCCTCGATGCGCAGCAGCTGGTTGTACTTGTTGATGCGCTCGCCGCGGGCGGGCGCACCCGTCTTGATCTGGCCGGCGTTCGTCGCGACCGACAGGTCGGCGATCGTCGTGTCCTCGGTCTCGCCCGAGCGGTGCGAGGTCATCGTCGTGAAGCCGTTGCGCTGGGCGAGCGTCACCGCGTCGAGCGTCTCGGTGAGCGTGCCGATCTGGTTGAGCTTCACCAGCAGCGAGTTCGCCGCCTTGGTCTCGATGCCGCGGGCGAGGCGCGTCGGGTTCGTGACGAACAGGTCGTCGCCGACGATCTGCACGCGGTCGCCGACCTCCGAGACGAGCTGGCTCCACGAGTCCCACTCGTCCTCCGACAGCGGGTCCTCGATCGAGACCAGCGGGTAGTCGCGGATGAGCTGCTCGTAGTACGAGATCATGAACTCGGGCGTCTGAGCCTTGCCCTCGAACTGGTAGGCCCCGTCCTTGAAGAACTCCGTCGACGCGACGTCGAGCGCAAGACCCAGGTCCGTGCCCGGCACGAAGCCGGCCTTCTCGATCGCCTCGAGGATGAGGTCGAGCGCGGCGCGGTTGCTCTCGAGGTTCGGCGCGAAGCCGCCCTCGTCGCCGAGGCCCGTCGCGAGGCCCTTGGCCTTCAGCACCGACTTCAGCGAGTGGTAGACCTCGGCACCCGTGCGGAGCGCCTCGCGGAACGTCGTCGCACCGATCGGCGCGACCATGAACTCCTGGATGTCCACGTTCGAGTCGGCGTGCGAGCCGCCGTTGAGGATGTTCATCATCGGGACCGGCAGCACGTGCGCGTTGGGGCCGCCGATGTAGCGGAACAGCGGCAGGTCGGCCGAGTCGGCCGCGGCCTTCGCCACAGCGAGCGAGACGCCGAGGATCGCGTTCGCGCCGAGCTTGCCCTTGTTGGGCGTGCCGTCCAGGTCGATGAGCGCCTGGTCGACGAGGCGCTGCTCGGTCGCCTCGAAGCCGATCAGCTCGGGCGCGATGTCGTCGATGACCGCGTTGACGGCCTGCTCGACGCCCTTGCCCAGGTAGCGGCCCTTGTCGCCGTCGCGGCGCTCGACGGCCTCGAACGCACCGGTCGACGCGCCCGACGGGACGGCGGCGCGGGCGATGGTGCCGTCGTCGAGTGCCACCTCGACCTCGACGGTGGGGTTGCCGCGGGAGTCAAGGATCTCGCGGGCGCCGACGGCCTCGATGCTGGCCATGGGGTGTCCTTCCGGCGTGCGGGTGGGTTTGCGATCTCACCCTAGTGCGGGCATGGAGATTCGGTGACGGGACCTTTGCCAGGCGGACACCGCCACCCGCGGTGGCAGGATGTCCGCCCCGGCCGGGCTCAGCCCGCCGCACGCGCTGGCGCGGGGGCGACGTGCGTGAGGATCGCCTCGACCTGCTCCTTGGCGTCGCCGAACAGCATCGCGGTGTTCTCGCGGAAGAACAGCGGGTTCTGCACACCCGCGTAGCCGGTGGCCATCGAGCGCTTGAAGACCACGACCTGCCGCGCGTGCCACACCTCGAGCACCGGCATGCCCGCGATCGGCGAGCCCGGGTCCTCGAGCGCCGCAGGGTTGACCGTGTCGTTCGCGCCGATCACCAGCACGACGTCGGTGTCCGCGAGGTCCGGGTTGATCTCGTCCATCTCGAGCACGATGTCGTACGGCACGCGCGCCTCCGCGAGCAGCACGTTCATGTGGCCCGGCAGGCGGCCGGCCACGGGGTGCACGCCGAACCGGACCTGCACGCCGTGCGCGCGCAGGCGTTCGACGAGCTCGGCGACGGGGTACTGCGCCTTGGCGACGGCCATGCCGTACCCGGGCGTGACGACGACCGACCGCGCGCCCGTCAGGAGGTCGGCGACGTCCGAGGCCGAGACCTCGCGATGCTCGCCCTGCTCCCCCGCGGCGCTCGCGACCGTGCCCTCGGCCGTGCCGAACCCGCCGAGGATCACGCTGACGAACGACCGGTTCATCGCACGGCACATGAGGTAGGACAGGATCGCGCCGGACGAGCCGACCAGGGCGCCCGTGACGATGAGCAGGTCGTTGTCGAGCATGAAGCCGGCGGCCGCGGCGGCCCAGCCGGAGTACGAGTTCAGCATCGACACGACGACGGGCATGTCGCCGCCGCCGATGCTCGCCACCAGGTGCCAGCCCAGCGCCAGCGCGACCACCGTCATGAGCGCGAGCGGCACGACCGAGCCCGAGCCGAGGAACCACGCCATCAGTCCGGCGGACGCCACGAGCGCACCGAGGTTGAGCCAGTTGCGCCCCGGCAGCGTCAGCGGCGCCGACGACACGCGCGCGGAGAGCTTGAGGTACGCGACGACCGAGCCCGTGAACGTCACCGCGCCGATCAGCACGCCGAGGAAGACCTCCACCCTGTGCACCGCGTCGGCGTGCGGCTCGGTGAGGAACGAGTTGTACCCGACGAGCACCGCCGCGGCCCCCACGAAGCTGTGCAGCATCGCGATGAGCTCGGGCATCTGCGTCATCTCGACGCGGCGCGCCTGCCACGTGCCGATGACGGCGCCGACGAGCAGCACGAGCGCGATGAGGCCCGCGGTCGCGGCTCGCGGACGCGCGGACTGGTCGATCGCGAGCGCGATCGTCGCCGCCAGGGCGAGCACCATGCCCGCCATGCCGAGCGCGTTGCCGCGCCTGGCCGACTCCTGGTGCGACAGCCCGGCGAGCGACAGGACGAACAGCACGGCGGCCAGCAGGTACGTCGCCTGCGCGAGCGAGGTGAGCGTCATCGGGCGTCCTCCCGCCGGAACATGCGGATCATCCTGTTGGCGACGAGGAACCCGCCGAAGATGTTGATGCTCGCGATCGCGGCGGCGACGCAGGCCAGCAGGCTGACGCGCCAGTCGTCCGAGCCGATCTGGAGCAGCGCGCCGACCAGGATGATCCCGGAGATCGCGTTCGTCTGGGCCATCAGCGGCGTGTGCAGCGCGTGCGTCACGTTCGAGATGACGTAGTACCCGACGAAGACCGCGAGCACGAACACCGTGACGTGGCCGAGGAACGCCGCGGGCGCGAAGGAGATGGCGAGCGTCAGCAGGACGGCGCCGAGCGCGGCGCCGATCGTCAGTCGCTGGCGGCGCCGGGCGCGCGCCTCCGCGAGCTCCTCGGCGGTCGGGGCGGGCGCCGCGACGGCCTGGACGGGCGGCGGCGGCGCGGCAGACACGGTGACCGGCGGTGGCGGCCACAGGACCTCGCCGCCCTTCGTCACGGTCATTCCGCGCTGCACCGGGTCGTCGAGGTCGAGCACGAGCGTGCCGTCGTCCTTGCCGGGCGTCAGCAGGCGCAGGAGGTTGACGACGTTGGTGCCGAACAGCTGCGACGTGTGCCGCGGGAGGCGGGCCGCGAGGTCCGTCCAGCCGAGCACCACGACGCCGTTGTCGGTGACGACGCGCTCCCCCGGCACGGTGGCCTCGCAGTTGCCGCCGCCGGACGCGGCGAGATCGACGACCACGGAGCCGGGGCGCATCGCCGCGACGGCCGCCGCGGTGATCGTGGTCGGAGCCTGCCCACGGACGAGCGCGGTCGTGACGACGACGTCGGCGCGCGCGCACTCGGCCGCGTAGAGGTCGAGCGCCGCGGCGAGCTGCTCGGGCGTCAGCGGGCTCGCGTAGCCGTCGGCGCTCACCTGCTGCTGCGCGGCGGGCTCGCGGACGAAGGTCGCGCCCATCGACTCGATCTGCTCGCCCACCTCTGGGCGGACGTCGAACGCCCGGACCTGGGCACCCAGGCTGGCGGCAGCACCGATCGCCGCGAGGCCGGCCACGCCGGCGCCGATGACGAACACCGTGGCGGGCGGCGTCTTGCCCGCGGCCGTCACCTGGCCGCCGAACATGCCGCCGTACTCGGCAGCCGCCTCCACGACCGCGCGGTAGCCCGCGACGTTCGACAGCGTGCTCAGCACGTCGAGGCTCTGCGCGCGCGAGATGCGCGGGACCGCGTCGAGCGCGAGGGCCGTGACGCCGCGCGCCGCGAGCGCGTCGACCAGGTCGGGCCGCGCGGCGGGTGTCAGCATCGAGGCGAGCACCGCACCGGGCCGCAACGCCGCCACGTGCTCGGCGTCGGGTGCGTCGACCGTCACGACGACGTCGGAGCCCCAGGCGGTCGCCGCGTCGACCACGCGGGCGCCCGCGGCCGCGTACTCCTCGTCGGAGGCGAGCGAGCCCGTGCCTGCGCCGCTCTCGACCGCGACCCCGTACCCGAGCGCGACGAGGCGCTGGACCGTCGCGGGCGTCGCCGCCACGAGCGGCTGGCCGTCGTGCTCGCGCGGCACACCGATGGTCGTCGTCACGTCGCCGCCCACACGCACACCTCCGCCGGATGTCCACCGCCGGGTGCGGCGCCTCGGTCCGAGGCTAGCCAGGGGGTCCGACGCGTGACGGGACCTTGGCCTCGGCGACCGGCGCAGCCGGTGTGCCGTGCCCGTTGCGCGAGCCGGGACGTCTCAGTGCGCGGACGCCTCGCGATCGCGCAGCTCGCGTTCCCACGCCGCCGACGCGCGGCGCAGCTCGCCCTCCGCGTCGAGACCCGCCTGCTGCGCCTCGCGCACGGTCGCCAGCAGGCGCGCCCCGAGGTCCGTCGCGTCGGTCGCGTCCGCCGGCGGAGCACCCGCGAGCCCGGCGCGACCCGCGCGGCCCGCGACCTTCTGCGCCCGCGCGAGCGCCCCGAGCGTCGCGGGGATCCCGTCGAACACCGACTCCCGCGCCTTCTCGGCCTTCTTGATCCGGTCCCACGCCGCGTGCTGGCCCGCCTCGTCGCCGGGCGCGGCGGCGTCGGCGAACACGTGGGGGTGGCGCCGCACGAGCTTGGCCACGAGGTCGCGCGCGACGTCGTCCACGTCGAACGGGTCGTCGACGTCCTCCGCCGCGACGCGCGCGTGGAACACGACCTGCAGCAGCACGTCGCCGAGCTCCTCGCGCAGCCCGGCCCGGTCGCCGGCCTCGATCGCCTCGACGAGCTCGTGCGCCTCCTCGAGGGCGTACGGCGCGAGGCTCTCGTGCGTCTGCACCGCGTCCCACGGGCACCCGCCGGGCGAGCGCAGCCGGTCCATGACCGCGACGAGCTCGCGCAGCGGGTCGCGTCCGGCGGCGTCGGTCATCGCGTCAGGGCGTCGACGTCGGCGCCGGCGTCACGGAGTCGTCGGTCGGCGCGGGGCTCGGCGCAGGCGAGGACCCCGCCGGGCGGCTCGAGACGAACCACGGGCGGGCGAGCGCGGGCTCGATCGCGTTGCCCTTGCCGAGCGAGCCGAACCTCGGGTTGACCGTCACGTCCTGCGCGGCGATGCGCTTGGTCAGCTCGGCCATCGCGGCGTCGGAGTCGGACAGGTTCTGCAGGTTGCTCAGCGACGCGGACGCGCGCGCGACCTCGACGCTCGCGGGCGAGAACGTCGGCGTCCCGGGCGTCCCCGCCTGCTTCGCGACCTGGTCCAGCAGCTTCTGCGCGTCCTCGTCGGACGCGCCTACGCCCTTCTCGGCCGCGAGGTCGATCATCGGCCGCTCCTCGACCATCGCCTCGAGGACGCCGTTCGTCGAGCCGTCCTGGAAGTACGGGCCGAGCTCCGTGATGACCGTGTGCAGCTCCGAGGTCGAGATCGTCCGGCCGTCGACCACGGCGGCCGCGCCGGGGCGGCCCGAGCACGCGCCGAGCGCACCGAGCGCCACGACGCCCACCAGACCGGCACCGACGACCCGCGTCGTCGAACGCCCACGCCACTGCACCGCCACCACGGACCTCCTGCGTCGTCGCACCAGAGAGCGGGGCCATCGTAGGGCCACCACCCGTGGACGCCGTCCAGGTCGGCCGCGGCAGCCTCCGGGTCAGGCGTGGGTCCCCACCGTCGCGGCCGCCGAGACGTCGCCGACCACCACCGCGTCGATGAGCTGCCGCGCCCACGCGAGCAGCTCCGAGCCGTGCAACGGCCGGCCGCCGATGCGCGCGGTCGTCGGGAACGGCACGAGCACCGTACGCACGGCGGGCTTGAGCACGGCCCCCGGGTACAGCCTCTTGAGCCGCAGCTGCGCGGACTCCGGCAGCTCGAGCGGTGCGAACCGCACGAACTTGCCCTGCGCGGTGACGTCGGTGAGGCCGGCGGCGCGGACGTGCTGACGGAACTCCGCGACCTCGAACAGGTTGTCCACCGCGGGCGGCACGGGCCCGTACCGGTCGACGAGCTCGGCCCGCACGTCGCCGAGCGCCGCCTTGTCGCCGGCCGCGGCGATCTTGCGGTACGCCTCGAGGCGCAGGCGCTCGTGCGCGATGTAGTCGTGCGGCAGGTGCGCGTCGACCGGCAGCTCGATCGTGACGTCGGGCAGCTCCTCGGGCACGTCGCCGCGGAAGCTCGCGACGGCCTCGCCGACCATGCGCACGTAGAGGTCGAAGCCGACGCCCTCGATGTGCCCCGACTGCTCGCCGCCGAGCAGGTTGCCGGCGCCGCGGATCTCGAGGTCCTTCATCGCGACCGCCATGCCGGCGCCGAGGTCGGTGTTCGCGGCGATCGTCTGCAGCCGGTCGTGCGCCGTCTCGGTCAGCGGCTTCTCGGGCGGGTACAGGAAGTACGCGTACGCGCGCTCACGCCCGCGGCCCACGCGGCCGCGCAGCTGGTGGAGCTGCGAGAGGCCCAGCAGGTCCGCCCGCTCGAGGATCAGCGTGTTGGCGTTGGAGATGTCCAGGCCCGTCTCGACGATCGTCGTGCAGACCAGCACGTCGAACCGCTTCTCCCAGAAGTCGACGATGACGCGCTCGAGCTGGTGCTCGTTCATCTTGCCGTGCGCCACCGCGATGCGGGCCTCGGGCACGAGCTCGCTGAGCCGCGCCGCCGTCCGCTCGATCGAGTCGACCTTGTTGTGGACGTAGAACACCTGGCCCTCGCGCAGCAGCTCGCGCCGGATCGCCGCCGAGATCTGCTTCTCCTCGTACGCGCCGACGAACGTCAGCACCGGGTGGCGCTCCTCGGGCGGGGTCGCGAGGGTCGACATCTCGCGGATGCCGGTGACGGCCATCTCGAGCGTGCGCGGGATCGGTGTCGCGCTCATCGCGAGCACGTCGACGTTGGTGCGCAGCGCCTTGAGCATCTCCTTGTGCTCGACGCCGAACCGCTGCTCCTCGTCGATCACGACGAGACCGAGCTCCTTGAACCGCACCTGACCCGTGATGAGCCGGTGCGTGCCGATCACGACGTCGACCGAGCCGTCCGCGAGCCCGTCGACGACCTCCTTCGCCTCCTTGTCGGTCTGGAACCGCGACAGCGCCTTCACGGTGACCGGGAACGCCGAGTACCGCTCGGCGAACGTGTCGAGGTGCTGCTGGACGAGGAGCGTCGTCGGCACGAGCACGGCCACCTGCTTGCCGTCCTGCACCGCCTTGAACGCCGCGCGGACCGCGATCTCCGTCTTGCCGTAGCCGACGTCTCCGCAGACGAGGCGGTCCATCGGCACGGACTTCTCCATGTCGGCCTTGACCTCGTCGATCGTGGCGAGCTGGTCGGGCGTCTCGACATAGGCGAACGCGTCCTCGAGCTCGCGCTGCCACGGGGTGTCGGGCGCGAACGCGTGCCCCGGCGTCGCCATGCGGGCGCTGTACAGGCGGATGAGCTCAGCGGCGATCTCCTTGACCGCCTTGCGCGCCTTGCCCTTGGTCTTGGCCCAGTCCGAGCCACCCATCCTGTTGAGCGACGGCGCCTCGCCGCCCACGTACTTCGTCACCTGGTCGAGCTGGTCGCTCGGCACGAAGAGCCGGTCGCCCGGCTGGCCGCGCTTGCTGCTCGCGTACTCGATGACGAGGTACTCGCGCGTCGCGGCGTTCGCGCCCGTGCCGATGGTCCGCTGGACGAGCTCGACGAACCGGCCGACGCCGTGCTGCTCGTGCACCACGAAGTCGCCGGGCCGCAGCGCGAGCGGGTCGACGACGTTGCGGCGCCGGCTGGGCATGCGCCGCATGTCGCGCGTCGACGTGCCTCCCCGGCCCGTCAGGTCGGACTCGGAGAACACCGCGAGGCGCAGCGGCTCGGCGACGAACCCCGGCCCGACCGGTGCGGGGACCACGAGCACGACGCCGCCCTCGGGCTCGTCGGGCAGCGCCGGGACGAGCCGCGCCGGCACGTCGGACGCCTTGAGCTGCTCGACCATGCGCTGCGCGGGGCCGTGACCCTCGGTCGCGAGCACCAGCCGCCAGCCCGACTGCTGCAGCGTCCGCACGTCGGCCACGGCCCGCGCGACCTCGCCGCGGTAGCGCTCGACGTCGCGCGCGCCGACGAGCAGGGTCGTGACGTCCCCGTCGTGACCGAGCCCCTCGGCCACGTCGTGGGCCGCGTCGACCGCGTCGGCGTCGAGCGTGAAGCCGGAGAGCGTCCACCAGCCGAGCCCGCGCACGGCCGCGAGCGCGCGGACCTCGGCGAAGCTCGCGAACGACGCGGCGGACAGGTCGAGCGGCGTCGCGGCACCCGCCGCGGCGCTCGTCCACGCGGCCGCGAGGAACTCCTCGGTCGTGGCCACGAGGTCGTGCGCGCGGCGCCGCACGCGCTCGGGGTCGACCACGACGAGCAGCGCGTCGTCGGGCACGAGATCGAGCACCGGGACCATGCGGTCGACGAGGACGGGAGCGAGCGACTCCATGCCCTCGACCGCGATGCCCGCGGCGAGCTTGTCGAGCATGTCGACCGCCCCCGGCAGGCGCTCGACGAGAGCGGAAGCGCGCTCGCGCACCTCGTCCGTCAGCAGGATCTCGCGGCACGGCGGCGCCCAGACCCCGTGGTCCGCGATCTCGAGGCTGCGCTGGTCGGCGACCGAGAACCAACGGATCTCCTCGACGTCCTCGCCCCACAGCTCGACGCGCAGCGGGTGGTCCTCCGTCGGCGGGAACACGTCGAGGATCCCGCCGCGCACCGCGAACTCGCCGCGTTTCTCGACCATGTCGACGCGGCTGTACGCCGCGTTCACCAGCCGGGTCGCGACGTCGTCGAGGTCCACGCGGTCGCCCGTCGCGATCGAGACCGGCTCGAGCTCGCCGAGCCCTTCGACGACCGGCTGCAGCAGCGCTCGCACCGGGACGACGAGGACGCGCACCGCGCCGGTCGGGCCGCCCGCGGGCTCCGGGTGCGCGAGGCGGCGGAACACCGCAAGACGCCGCGCGACGGTGTCGGCCCGCGGGCTCAGGCGCTCGTGCGGCAACGTCTCCCAGCTCGGGAGGACCGCGACGTCGTCGTCCGGCAGGTAGCAGCGCAGCGCGGCGGCCAGCTCGTCGCCGTCGCGGCCCGTCGCGGTGACGACGACGAGGGGACGGCCCGGCTCGCGGGTGCCGGTGCGGTCCGCCGACGACGTCGCGCCGGCGAGCGCCGCCAGCAGCGGCGGCCGGACGCCCGCGGGGCCGACGACGTCGAGCTCGCCGCGCGCGCGGACCTGGCCCAGCGCGCTCGCGACGGCCGGGTCGGACAGCAGCGCAGGCAGAAGTCCGGTGAGGTCCATGGGTGATCTGCTCCTCGTCCGGGCACGACAAGAACTCCCGATCCGCGGAGCGGGGGGATGCTCCCAGTCTACGAAGCGCGTCCGACAGGCACGCTCGAGCGCCGGCCACCGACGCGTCGGCGCACGCTCTGGACCGGCGCGCGCCGTGGACGCGCCCCGCGCTCCGGACTCCCGCCGGGCGGCTCGCCCGCTCTACTGCGCGGCGACGACCGCCGCGCCGGTGCCGCCCGTCAGCACGTCGAGCGCGTGCCGCAGCTGGGTGCTCGACGTGTGCAGCGTGTACGGGAAGTAGACGACCTCGACGCCGACGTCGGCGAACCGGCGCTCGAGGTCGAGGCCCTTGGGCGTCCCGCGCCAGTCGTCACCCTTGAAGAACAGGTCGAAGCCGACGTCGCGCCACGTGTCGAGCTTGTCGAGGTGGATCTCGGCGTGCACGCGGTCGACGAACGATATGTGGCTGACGATCTCCATGCGCTCCGCCAGCGGCACGACCGGCCGCCGGCCCTTGGTGATCTCGAGGACCTCGTCGGCGACGACCCCCGCGATGAGGACGTCGCAGTGCTGGCGTGCCTGCCGGAGGATGTTGAGGTGCCCGACGTGGAACAGGTCGAACGCCCCCGCGGCGTAACCGATGCGCTGTGCCATCTGCCTTGCTCCTTCGATGCGTGACGACGCCGGCACCGATGACGACGGGGACACCGACGAGGTTAGGTCGTGCCGGACATATCGGACAGCAGGCGAACGGATGAAATGCGCAAAGAACACCAATGGGGTACGGGTGATAACGCGCGCAGAACGTGTCGAACCGGTCGGAGCGCGGCCTAGCATCCGGGAGTGACGTCCACCACAGCACGCGTGTCGGCCGACCCGGAGGGTGGACCGGGACCGAGCCAACGCGCCACCATCGGCGGCTCGTTCGACGCCCGGCACAACGGGCTGAACCTGCTGCGGCTGGTCCTCGCGGTGGGCGTCATCGGGTGGCACTCGTTCCCGCTGACCGGCTCGACGCTCGGCTGGCGGCCCGCGAGCCAGCTCCTCGGGAACGTCTTCGTCGACGGCTTCTTCGCGATCTCCGGCTTCCTGATCGTGCGCTCGTGGATCAGCCGTCCGCACCTCTGGCCGTTCCTGAAGGCGCGCTTCCTGCGCCTGCTCCCCGGCCTGTGGGTGTGCCTGGCGGTGACGGCGTTCGTGATCGCGCCGGTCGCGGCCGCCGTGTCGGGCGCGCACGTCTCGGTCGGCGGCATGGCGCACTACGTCGTCGTGAACGCCGGGGTGAAGGTCCGCGAGTGGGGCATCGACGGCACGCCGAGCGCGGTCCCCTACCCCGGCGTGTGGGACGGCTCGCTCTGGACGCTGATCTGGGAGCTGTACTGCTACCTCGGCGTCGCCGCGCTCGGGGTCGCGGGCGCGTTGCGGTACCCCCGCCAGACGGTCACGGCGCTCTTCGTCGGCTCGCTCGCGGCTGCGGCCGCGGTGGACGCGCACGTCGTCCACAACGGCTACGTGGTGCAGGGCGCCCGGTTCGCCCTCATGTTCTCGGCGGGCGCCCTCGTGCTCGTCTGGCAGGACCGCGTCCGGCTGACGCGCGCGCTGCTCGCGCTGGCCGCAGGCGTGCTCGTCGCGGCGACGCTGCTGCCGGACTACCGCCTGCTCGCCGCGCCCGCGCTCGCCTACCTCGCGATCGGCACGGGGACGCTCCTGCGCGCGCCTCGGTGGAACCTCCGGCACGACCTGTCGTACGGCACGTACGTCTACGCGTTCCCCGCCCAGCAGCTCCTCGCGACGCTCGGGCTCGCGGCCCTGCCCGTCCCGGTCTTCGCGGTGGCGTCCGTCGTGGCGACCGCGCCGCTCGCCGCCGCGTCCTGGTTCGGCGTCGAGCGGCAGGCGCTGCGGCTGAAGGGGACGCGACGCATGGCCGCTCCGGCCGCAGCCGCACCCGTGGCGGCAGCTCCCGCCGCCGTCGAGGCGACGCCCGCCGCCTGACGACCGCCCGGGCACGGCCCGCGCTGCACCGTGCCGTCCGGCGCCCGCTGCACCGCGCCCTCCATCGCACCGTGCCGTCCGGCGCCCGCTCCACCACGGCCACCGGGTCAGCGCTGCACAGGCGCCGCAGGGTCCGCGCCGGCGAGCTCCGTCGCGGCCGGACGGACCGCGTCCGCGTCGGCCGGCCGGGGGGCGTCGGTCCGATCCGGTGCGGGCTCGACCGTCCCGCCACTGCCCGGAGCCCCGTCCCGCTGGCCGGACACCAGGTCGGCCGCTCCGGACGCGGTGGGCACGCCGTCACGTCGGTCGGAAGGAGGTCCGGCGGGTCCGGCGGGTCCGGCGGCGTCGGAGCGGTCCGTCGACTCGGCGGCCGACGCCGGGGCGGCGACCCGCGCAGGCGTGCCGTGCGGGTCGACCGGCGCCGAGACCGCAGACGGCAGCCGGACCGGCGCGTCCGGCGACGGCGCGCCGCTGCTCACGACCTCGCGACCCCCGACGGCCGGAGCCGCGTCCGCCGCGTCGCGCGCCTCCGCGGGACGCTCGGCGGGCACCGCCGCGGCAGCGCGCGGTTCGCCTGTGGCGCCCTCGTCGCGGCGGGCCGCCACGGGAGCCGCGGCGGCCGGCTCCGACGACGCCTTCGCCGCGACCTCGGGCGCGGCGAGCGCAGCGGGCCAGAGCGGGGCGACGGACTCGGGCGCCCCGACCGGGACGTCGGGCGCCTCCTTCTTGCGCCGCGACCGCGACGTGGGCGGCTGCGGGGACGGCCCCGGGACCACGTGACCGCGGGCACGGCTCCGCCGGCGACGACGTCGCTTGTCGTCGTGCACGTAGGCGTAGCTCTCCTCGGAGCCGCCCTTGACCTTGTTCAGCACCACGCCCGAGACGCGGCCGCCGCCGACGCGCACGGACTCGACCGCACGACGGACCTGGGCGCGCCGGGTGCGCGAGGCGTCGACGACCAGGATGAGGCCTGTCGTGAGCCGCGAGATCAGCACGCCGTCCGACACGGGCAGCAGCGGCGGCGCGTCGATCACGACGGTGTCGTAGTCGGCCCGCACGGCCTCGAGCAGGTCCTCGAACTCGCGCGACGACAGCAGCTCGCTCGCGTTCGGCGGGATCGCGCCCGACGCGAGCACCGTGAGCCGGTCGCCGAGCGGCTGGACGACCTCGGCCAGCGACGACCGCCCGACGAGGCACTCCGTGAGCCCGACGCTCCCCTCGAGCCCGAGCTCGTCGGCGACCGCCGGGCGCCGCAGGTCGGCGTCGATCAGCAGGGTGCGGTCTCCCGCCGCGGCGAACGCGGCGGCCACGCGCACCGAGACGTGGGTCTTGCCCTCGGCCGCGATGGCGGACGAGATGACGAACGACTTGAACCGGCCGACCTTGCCGATCATCTGCAGGTTCGTCCGCACCCGGCGGAAGTCCTCGGACTGCCCACCCCCGGGCGCCATCGCGAGCGGGGACGCGTCCTGGACGCGGCGGAGCGAGCGGACGGACCCGACGATCGGCACGTCGATCGCCGCTGCCACGTCCTCCGGGCGGCGGACCCGGGTGTCGAGCGCCTCGCGCAGGAACGCGAGCAGCAGCCCGAGCACGAGGCCGGCGAACACCGCGCCGATCACGTTGCGCTTCGTGTTGGGCGCGATCGGGTAGCTCGGGGGGGTCGCCTCGTCGACGACCGTCGCCTGGATGGTGCTGCGCCCGTCGGTGCCGGTGGGCGCGAGGCTCTCGACGACCTTCACGAGCTGCGCCGCGACGGCGTTGGCGCCCGCCGCGGCACGCTGCGGGTCCGCGCTCGTCACCGAGACCGAGAGGATCGACGTGCCCTGCGGCGTCGCGGCCGAGACCGAGTGCGCGAACTGCTTGGGCGGCACCGACAGGCCCAGCTTCTCGACCACGGGGCCGGTCACGATGGGCAGCGTCGCGAGGCGGGCGAACGACGTCATCTGGCTCTGCGTGAAGGTCGAGCCCTGGTTGAGGTCGGACGCGGTGTTGCCCGCGCTGAGCGCGACGTACATGCTCGCCGTCGCCCGGTAGACCGGCGTCGCGCGCATCGAGAGCGCGGTGACGAGGCCGCCGAGCACCAGGACCGGGACGAGCACCCAGACCCAGCGCTTGCGCAGCACCGTCAGGAAGTCGTGGAGCGACACACCTCATCCTCTCGCCGTCCAGCGATTGAACCACCGGGCACCACCGCGGCGACCGGGTCGGGGCGGGCGAACTCCGCCCGGTCCGGCTCACGGGCGGGCGGCGACAGCGCCGCCGCGGCCGACGGCCGGGCGATCACGACGAGCGCCGTCTGGGACACGGCGACTCCGACGACGAACCAGAACCACGTCGTGAACTGGGTGATGAACGCGACGCTCGTGAGGCCCGGGAGCACCGCCACGACGGCGACGAGCGCCGGGCTGCGGTGGCCGCGCACCAGCGCGACCGCCCCGAGCGCCGCCGAGACGGCGAGGATCAGGAGCACCGCGAGCCCGTAGTTGAGCCCGACCAGGATCGGCGTGCTGTCGATCGACCCGAACGCGCCGAACGTGCGCGTCCCCGCCGAGTCCTGGGCGGCCGAGGACGACTGGCCGAGCCACGCCATCGTCGGCAGGAGCGACACGAGGAGCCCCCGGTAGTCCGCGCTGTCCGTCGCCTCGGCGCCCGCCGCGTCGAAGACGCCCGTCGCGAGCGGCACGGCGACCAGCGTCCCCACGATCACGAGCGTCACGGTCGCGATCCGGAACGCCCGCGAGACCCCGTCGCGGAGCAGGATGACGCACAGCGCGACGGCGAGCGCGGTGCACCCGATGCCGATGCGGCTGAACGTCAGCACGGCGGCGGTCGCGACCAGCACGATCGTCACCGCCTTGAGCCACGAGCGCAGCGCGCTCGACCACACGAACGGCATCGCCATGGCGAGCGAGCCGCCGAGCGCGATCGAGTGGCCGAAGGCGCCCTCCTGGCGCGGGACGCCACCGCGGACCTGCTGGGTGCCCCAGCGCTGGTACGCGGACGCGCTGCCCATGTGCAGGTCGAGGAACGGGTTGTGCCGCGTCACGAACTCGACGACGACGAGCACCGACACGATGCCGAAAGCCACGGCGATCGCGGTGGACAGACGCTTCTCGGGCACGCCGGTGCCCGCGACACGGCCGGCGACGTAGGCGATCCCCCACCCGACGACCGCGCCGTACGCCTGCTCGAGCGGCACCCACCCGAGGACGAACGACAGCGCGATGATCCCGAGGACCAGCACCATCACGAGGTCGAACGGCTGCATCCGCGCCCGCCGGGTGCGCCACAGCGCGATCGCCACGACGAGGCACGCCACCGTCAGCGGCGTCACGAAGATCTTGAGGTTCACGCCGATCCACGGCGGCACGAAGCACAGCATCACGAGCAGCGCGGCGATCGCCAGCATGGGACGACGCCGTGACACCACCGCCCACAGCGCGACGAGCGTCGCCGCCACCAGGAGTGCCGTCAACCGGTCGACGGAGGCGCCCGACGACATCGCGTGCTCCCCCCGCTCCCTCGAGTTGGCCCAGTGTGACGTGGGCCGCCACGGGTGTCGAGGACCCGTGGCGGCCCACGCCGCTCGCTCGGTGCTGCTGGTCAGGCGGACGACTTGACCGCGAAGTCGTCCCAGCTGGCCGTGACGGCGCCCGTCGTGGAGCTCGGCGAGTACGCGCTGAGCGCGACGCCGCCGGCCGCCTGGAGCGAGGCCGCGCTGTCCGTGGCGGTGATCTGCCACGTGGTCGGTTCCGTCGCCGCGGTCCACACCCGGCCGCGCAGTGCGGTCGAGCCGTTGCCCTGGGCCTGGAACCGGATGTTGAGCGTCTGCCCCGCGGCGTACGTGACGCCCGGGACGTTGGCCGTCGCGACGGCCGTCTCGACGCCCGCGACGTGCGTCAGGAGCTGCAGCGAGATCGCTCCGGTCGTCGCCACGCGGACGGACAGCGTGTAGTCGTTCGTCGTGCCGTTCGTCCTGGCGGCGACCAGGGCGCGCAGCGTGCCGCTCGACAGGGCCGAGAACGCGACGTCCGTCGTGATGTCGACGTCCCGTGCGCTGACGCCGTCGAGCCGTGCCTTGGGCGTCGAGCCGGGGTTGACGGTCATCTTGCCGACGCCGCCGTTGACGCTGAACAGGCTCGCCGAGCCGCTCAGCGTGTACGCGCCGCCCGTGTCGGCCGTGCCCCAGCCGGAGGCCGTGGTCCGACCGAACGCGTCGGCCGCGTACGTCTGCGGGCCGGTCGGTGCGGTGAGCGTGACGGTCTTGGTGACCGGCGCGCTCGTCGCGCCCTGGTTGTCCGTCACCACGAGCGTGACGGTGTGGTCGCCCGCGGTGTCGAACGTGTGCGTCGCCGTGGCGGCCGAGCCGCCGCCCACCGTGCCGTCGAACGACCACTGGTAGGACGCGACGTTCCCGTCGGGGTCGTTCGACCCGCTGCCGTCGACGTCGACCTTGAGGTCCGTCTTCGACACCGTGAACGAGGCCGTGGGGGCCTGGTTCGGCGGCGGCGCGGTGACGCTCACCTGCTTGCTGACGACGCTGCTGGTCGCCCCCTGGTCGTCGGTCACCTGGAGCGTGACGGTGTACGTGCCCGTGTCGGGGAACGTGTAGCTCGCGGTCGAGCCCGTCGAGGCCGAGACGTTGCCGTCGAACGTCCAGCGGTAGGACGCGACGTTCCCGTCGGGGTCGCTCGATCCGCTGCCGTCGACCGTGACCTTGAGCTGGTCCTTGCTCACCGTGAAGTCGGCGGTCGGGGCCTGGTTCGGCGCCGTGACCGTCACGGTGTGCGAGACCGGGTTGCTCGTCGCGCCGTCGTCGTCCGTGACCACGAGGGTCACGGTGTGGTCGCCGGCCGCGGCGAACGTGTGGTCAGGGTTCTGCAGGGTCGACGACGTGCCGTCGTCGAACGTCCACAGGTAGCTCGCGACCGTGCCGTCGCCGTCCGTCGAGGTCGACGTCAGGTGGGCCGTGAGGTCGGTCGTCGTGCTCGTGAAGGACGCGACGGGCGGCTGGTTCGGGACGCCGCCGGTGCCGATCGCCCAGTGCGCGGCGACCTGGTTGGCCGTGAGGGCCACCGGGTAGATCGCGAACTCGTCGATCGAGCCCCTGAACCACGGCTGCGGACCCCAGGTGGTGTCGCCGCCGATGCGCCAGTAGCCGGTGTAGGCCTGCGCCTGCGTCTGCGGGTTGGTGCCCTGCAGGGCGCCGTCCACGTAGAGCTTCATGCCGTCGGCCGACTGCGTGGCGACGAGGTAGTGCCACTTGTTGTCGTTGTAGGCGGTCGACGTCGTGATCGTGTTGGCCTGGCCGGTCCACACGCCGAACGTCAGCTGGCCGCCGGTCTCCATGTAGACGTGGCGGTCGTAGCTGCCCGACGTGCCCGTCTGGGCGTCACCGAAGCCGACGAGCTTGCCGCCCGTGGTCGTGCTGGTGCGGAACCACAGCTCCTCGCTGTAGGTCGACGGGTTGGTGAACGAGTTGACGCTGCTCACCAGGTTGTTGGAGTTGCCGTTGAAGGACACGCCCTTGTTGCCGGTCGGCACGAGCTCGCCGCTCGTGACGTTGCGCGTGACGTTGCCCTTGTACGAGCCGTTGTTGCTCGACGGGCCGGAGTCGGCAGCCGTCGTGCCCGAGGTCTCGCCGAGGCGCCAGTACAGGTCGGGGCCGGCGTTGTACACGGCGGCGCCGTACGCGTCGGCCGGGGCCGGCGGGATGGTCGACGTGTTGCCCGCAGCGACCCAGTGCGCGTCGACCTGGGCCCGCGTCAGGGGCGTCGGGTAGATCGACACGTCGTCGATGTCGCCGTTGAAGAACGCGGCGCCGGACCACGGCGAGTCGCCGCCGATCCGCCAGTACCCGGAGTAGGCCTGCGCCGACGTCACGTCGGCACGGGACGCGATCCGCGCGCCGTCGACGAACAGCTGCATGCCGTTCGGGCCGAGGCTCGCGGCGACCTGGTGCCACTTGCCGTCGTTGTACGCCTTGGACGTCTGCAGCGTCTGCGACGACCCCGGGTACACCCCGAAGTAGACCTTGCCGCTCGTGTCCATGTAGATGTGGCGGTCGTAGTTGTTCGACGTGCCGGTGTTGGCGTTGCCGAAGCCGACGATCTTGCCGCCCGCGGTCGTGGTCGTGCGGAACCACGCCTCGATCGAGAACGTGTTCGGCCCGGGGATCGGCGTCTGCGTGGCCGCGAAGCCGTTGCTCGTGCCGTCGAAGTGCGACGCCGTGTTGGAGTCACCGCCGACCGCGCCCGTGATGCCGCGCGTCACGCCGCTGTTGGCGACCATCGGCAGCGCACCGGCCCAGTCGTCGACGCCCGAGCCGGACGGCTCACCGAGCCGCCACCAGTCGGACGCTCCGTCGTTGTAGACCGCGGAGCCGTACGAGCTGAGCGTGTCGGTCGAGTTGACGGTCACCGTGACGGCGGGTGCCGTCGCCTTGTTGCCGAACGGGTCGGTCGCCGTGACGAAGTACGTCTGGCTGCTCCCCAACGGCAGGTTGTTGTCGACGACCACCTGGGTCTGCGGCAACCAGAACTTCGCCGTGACCGTCTTGGTGGCGATCGGCGCGGTGTTGGTCGAGCCGCGGTACACGTTGTAGGTCAGCGTCTCGTTGTCCTGGTCCCACGTGGTCGGGAACGAGACCCGGACCTGGCCCTGGATGTGCGAGCTCGCGGAGACGTTCCACGGGTTGCCGTACATGTCGTTGAGCTGCGGGCCGCGCTTGTTCGGCGCGAGGCTCGAGACGGCGAACCGCACGAGGCCCTGCTGCGCCTTGCCGTTGACACCCGGGAACTCACCGCCGAAGACGACGTACTTGTCGTTGCCCGTGACGCTCCAGCCGGCCTGGTTCTGACCGGTGTACGAGCCCGAGTAGAAGCTCGGGTACCAGGTGAGCAGCGACGGCGCCGGCTGGCCGACGTGGTCCGGGTAGCCGTAGATGTCGGCCTTGTTCGTGCCCGTCGGCACGTACGTGAACGCGGTGGCGTAGTGGAACACCCACGGGTCGGGCTGCGGGAAGCCGCCGATGTTGCCGCAGTAGTGCTGGTGCGTCGCGAGGTACACGACGCCACCCGTCATGAACGACGAGTACCCGTCACCGTGGCAGTCCGCGTCCCACACGAGGTTGCCGCTCGCGGCGTCGATGCGGAACACGCCCTCGGTGTTGCCGCCGGTGCCGAAGTGGTAGCCGGTGCCGAACACGTCGGGCCCCTGCGCCGTGAGGCTGAGGATGGCCGACTGCGAGCCCGCGTCGCGGATGTACGTGTTCGCCTGCAGCGGGATGCCGGCGCCGGTCGCGGGGTCGACCGTGGCCAGCCCGTAGAACGACGAGACGGTGCCGTTGCTCGTCAGCTGCGTGAACCGCCCGCCGACGAACACCTTGTCCGCCGCCGGCGAGTACGCGAGCGACGTGACGGGCGCGTCGGCGTCGGCCGAGAACGACGTGACCGCTCCGGTGTTGGCGTCGAGCGCGGCGAGGTACGTGTGCGGGATCAGCGTGCCGCCCGTGGTGCTCGCCACGGACTTGAAGTTGCCGCCGACGTACACCGTGGTGTTCGACGCGGCGACCGCCAGGCCGGCCGACCCGAGCGTCGACTTGAAGCCGGGGACGATGGTGTTCGTCGCCGTGTCGAACGCGGCGACGCGCACGTGGTAGACGCCGTCGACGTGGCTGAAGTCGCCCGTGACGTAGATCCGCTTGCCGTCCGGCGAGGCGGTGATGGCGCGGGCCTGGCCGTCGAGCACGGGCGCGAAGTTCGTGATGAGTGCGCCGGTGTTGATGTTGAACGCCAGGAGGTTGGCCCGCGCGACGGTGTTGACGCCGGCGGCCGAGCCGGCCGGGCGGGCCGTCGAGAAGCTGCCCGCGGCGTAGACGGTGTCGCCCACGGTCACCTGCGACCAGATGACGCCGTCGATCTGCACGGTGGGCAGACCGTCGGCCGCCACGGTGGCGGGGCTCGTGGGGTCCGACGGGTCTGCGGGCTGCGTGTCGGCGAACGACGGCGCCGCGAACCCGATGGTCAGCAGCGCCGCCGCGGCGACGGCCGCGACCAGGCGGCGCGGCCTGATCATGTTGGTGGACACAGGGGTCCTCACCCTCTCGCCGGGGACGCGGCGGCTCTGGTTCCGAAGCGGTTCGGAAATGACCAAATCGGACGTTATACGCGTTTCGGGCCATCGCTTCCCCGCCTGCCGGGACTTCACCCGCGGGCCGAGGGTGATTCACCTAGGTGGGTGCAGGCGCGCGCAGCGGGGGTCCGGACCGCGTCACGCGACCGCGTCGACGGTGCCCCGGACAACCGTCCAGCCCAGCGCGGCGGACCTCCCGCGCGGGGGGCTCAGCTCAGGCGCAGGCCCTGGAAGACGATCGGCGCCGCGTCGGGCGCGAGGTCGACGAAGACGGCGAAGACCGCGTTCGGGTCGGTCACCCGGAAGACGTACGTGCCGGACCGGGTGGCCCCCTTCGGCACGTCCGCCACCGGCGCGTTCGCGGGGTCGCTGTCGACGGTGGCGAGGGGGGTGCCCGCGGCACCGGCGTACACGGAGACGGTCACGGCGGACGCGTCGAACGTCGTCGAGCCGTCGTTGCGCAGCTCGATCGTCACCGCGACGCCCGGGCCGGACAGCTCGCCGGGTCCCGTGCCCTTGGTCGTGACGGACGCGAAGCGCGTGACGCGCACGGTCACTCCCGCCGAGGTCGCGGACGCGTGCGCGGGCGCCTGCGTCGGCTTGCGGTTGTCGATGGGCGGCACGGGGACGGACACCGACGGCTCGGGCGAGGGCGCGACCTTCGACGGGCTGGGCGTCGGGCCCTGGGTGGCCCCGGGCGTCGCGGCCGGGCCCGACGAGGGGCTCGTCGACGCGGCCGGCGCGGACGCCGACGTGCTCCCCGACGCGGAGGGCGTGCCGCCCCCGGACGCGGCGTCCGACGCGCCGCCGTGCAGCACGAGCCAGAGCACGACCGCCGCGACGACGACGGCCGCGGCCGCGGCCCACCACCAGGCCCGGCGCGAGCGCGGCGCCGGCGCGGACGTCTGCGAAGCGCTCATGCGATCCCCCTGGGCTGCCGTCGGCGGGCCCGACGGGCCACCGGTCCGCGCCAGTATGGACGTCGCGGCACGAATCGGACCCACGCGCGGCCAGAGATCACCCGGCCGCGCTCCGGGTGCTCCGAACGGGGCGCGTCCGGGTGATCTCTCGTCCCGAATGTCCCGAATCGCCCGGGCGCGCTCCTAGACTCCGAGTCTCCCGTCGAGCCGTGCGCGCAGCCGTGCCCGGACCCTCGGCGGACGTCGCGGACGCCTGGGGAGGAGCGGCATGCGGGTTCTGGTGCTGTGGGCCGACGACCACTCGTCGAACCTGGGCGTGCGCGCGCTCGCGCAGGGCACGCACGCGCTCGTGGAGCAGGCCTTCCCCGGTGCCGAGGTCGCGCACCTCCAGTACGGCAAGGGCCCGGCGCCGATGCCCGTCGGAGACACGCGGCGCCTGCTGCGCGCCCGGTTCGGCCGGTCGGCGATGCGCGAGTGGCTCGGCGGCTTCGACCTCGCGGTGGACACGCGCGCCGGGGACAGCTTCGCCGACGTGTACGGCCTCGGGCGGCTCACCAACCAGAGCACGCTGGCGGAGCTGACCGTCTCGGCGGGGACGCCGGTGGTGCTCGGCCCGCAGACCATCGGCCCGTTCGCCACGCGACGCGGGCGCGCTCTCGCGCGCCGGTCGCTGCGCCGCGCGTCGGTCGTCATGGCGCGCGACTCCGTGAGCGCCGGGTGCGCGCGGGACCTGGGCCGGCCCGTCGACGTGCTCGCCACCGACGTGGTGTTCGCCCTGCCCGTGCCCGCGGTCGCGCGGACGCGGGACGTGGTGCTCAACGTCTCGGGGTTGCTGTGGCAGCCGAACCCGCACGTCGACCACGTGGCCTACCGCGAGACCGTCGAGGAGCTGTGCCGGGAGCTGCTGGCGTCGGGCCGGCGCGTCGCGCTGCTCGCGCACGTGCTCGAGGGCGTCGGCCGCGACGACGACGTGCCCGCGGTCCGCGAGGTCGCCCGGCTCGTCGGCGAGGACGCGGTCGAGGTGGTCGTGCCGACCTCGCTCGAGGACGTCCGCGAGGTCACGGCGTCGGCACGGCTCGTGGTCGGCTCGCGCATGCACGCGTGCCTCAACGCGCTCTCGACCGGCACTCCCGCCGTGCCCCTCGCGTACTCGCGCAAGTTCGAGCCCCTGCTGCGCGACCTGGGCTGGCGGCACGTGGTCGACCTGCGCTCGTCGGGTGCGCCGGTGCACGATGTGACGACGCTCGCCAAGGCTGACCTCGAGGGCGACGTGGCCGCGGTCCGCGAGCGCACCGCCGCGCTCCTCGCGCCGGCCGTCGACGCGCTGCGGGCGGCACGGTGACGCGCACGCTCGACGAGCTCGTCGCGTCGGTGGTCGACGCGGGGCTCTGCAGCGGTTGCGGCGCGTGCACCCGGCTCGACGACGGGCTCGAGATGGCGATCGACGGCCGCGGGTACCTGCGCCCGCGCCGCACCGCCGCCGGTGGGGGCGCGGCGGCCGGATCGGCGACGGTCGGCTCCGCGACGGTCGGCTCCGCGCCGGTCGCGACGCCCGACGCGGCCGCGACGTTCCGCACCGTCTGCCCCGGCTGGACGGTGACCGCGCAGCGGCACTCCGGCGTCCCGTACCACCCGACCCTCGGCCCGGTGCTCGGCGCCTGGCGCGCCGCGGCGGCCGACCCCGAGATCCGCCGGCGCGGCAGCAGCGGCGGGGTGCTGACGGCGCTCGCCGCGTGGCTCGTCGAGCGCGGCGAGGTCACGCAGGTGGTCGGCGCGCGCGCCGGTGACGAGCCGCGCCGCACCGTGCCCGTCGTCATCCGGTCGCGCGCGGAGGCACTCGCGTCGGCGGGGTCGCGCTACGCGCCGGTCGCGGTGGGCTCCCACCCGGACGCCCTCGACCCGCGCGGCGCGACGATCGGCAAGCCGTGCGAGGCCGTCGCGCTGCGCGCGCTCGCGCGCACCAGGGGCGAGCCCGCGCCGCTCCTCCTCTCTTTCTTCTGCGCGGGCACCCCGGCGCAGACGGCGACCGACGACCTCGTCACGGAGCTCGGGCTCGAGCCCGGGACGCCCCTGGACGACCTCTGGTACCGCGGGCGCGGCTGGCCCGGCCGGTTCACAGCCCGCGCGGCGGACGGCCGCGAGGTCTCGGCGAGCTACGACGAGTCCTGGGGCGGAGCGCTCGGGCCGACCGTGCAGTGGCGGTGCAAGCTCTGCCCCGACGGCACGGGCGAGAGCGCGGACGTCAGCGCGGGCGACCTGTGGCACGCGGACGAGCGCGGGTACCCGGTGTTCGACGACGCGGACGGCTGGAGCGCGCTCGTGGCACGCACGCCGCGCGGCCTCGACGTCGTCGAGCGGGCGATCACGGCCGGCGTGCTGGTCGCGACGCCGGTCACGGCGGCCGACGTCGTGGCGGTCCAGCCGCTGCAGCGGTCGCGCCGGCGCACGCTGCTCGGCCGGCTCACGGGGACGCGTCTCGCGGGCGCCCGCGTGCCGCGGTACCGCGGCTTCGGCCTGCTCCGGCTCGCTGGGCGCAACGCGCGCGAGAACGTGCGGACCGCGCGGGGCACGTTCCGCCGCGTCCGGTCGCGATCGGCGGCCCGCTCGTGAGCCGCGGCGCCGCGCCGGAGCGCGACACGAGCAACCTCGCCAGCCACGCGGCCCGCGGCGCGCTCTCGACGGGGCTCGGGCTCTCGGCACGCCTGGTCATCCAGACGCTCTCGGTCGTGGTGCTCGCGCGCGTGCTCGAGCCGCGCGACTACGGGCTCGTCGCGATGGTGCTCGCGATCGTCGGGATCGGCGACACCCTGCGCGACTTCGGCCTCAGCTCCGCCGCGATCCAGGCGCCCGACCTCTCGCGCGCGCAGCGGTCGAACCTGTTCTGGACCAACACGGCCATCGGCCTCGCGCTCGGGCTCGCGGTCCTCGCGATCGCCGAGCCGGTCGCGGCCTTCTACCACCAGAGCGAGCTCGTGCCGATCACACGGGCGCTCGCGGTGACGTTCCTGCTCAACGGCATGATGACGCAGCTGCGCGCCGACCTCGTGCGGTCGATGCGGTTCCAGGTCGTCGCGACGATCGACGTCGTCGCGCCCGGCAGCGCTCTCGTGCTCGCGGTGGTGCTGGCCAGCCTCGGGGCCGGGTACTGGGCCCTCGTCGCGCAGCAGCTCGTCGTCGCGGTCGTCGCCCTCATCGGCTGCGCGCTCGCCGCGCGGTGGCTGCCGTCGCGCTACGACCGGACCGTGCCGATGCGGCACCTCTACCGGTTCGGCGGCAACCTGCTCGGCTCGCAGCTCGTCGGCTATCTCGCCAACAACGTCGACGCGCTGACCATCGGCCACCGGTTCGGGGCGACGCCGCTCGGCATCTACAACCGCGCGTTCCAGCTGCTGATGAACCCGCTCAACCAGGTGCGCGCCCCCAGCACGACCGTCGCGCTGCCCGTGCTCGCCCGCGCCGGGTACTCGAAGGAGTACGACAAGATCGTCCGCACGGGCCAGCTGATGCTCGCCTACCCCGTGACGCTCGGGCTCTCGGTGCTGGCCGGTGTCGCGGTCCCGACCGTGGACATCCTGCTGGGCGACGCGTGGTCGCAGGTGCCGCCGATCCTGCGGTTCCTCGCCGTCGCCGGCATCTTCCAGACGCTCGCGTACGTCGGGTACTGGGTGTACCTGTCACGGGGCCTGACGAAGCAGCTGCTGCACTACACGCTCGTGTCGTCGGCGATCCGGATCGTCTGCGTCGTCGGCGGCTCGATCTGGGGCGTCGTCGGCGTCGCCGCCGGATACGCACTCGCGCCGATGCTCGCGTGGCCGCTGTCGCTGTGGTGGCTGAACCGCGTGACGCGGCTGCCCGTACGGTCGCTGTACGGCGGCGCGGCGCGTGTGCTCGTCGTGGGTCTCGCGGCGGGCCTCGGCTCGGGTGGCACGGCGTGGGCGCTGCGGTCGGCCCCGAGCATCGTGGAGCTCGTCGCCGGGGTCGCCGCGGGGCTCGCCGTCGCGGCGCTCGTGATCCTCGCGGTCCCCGCGCTGCGGCGTGACGTGCCGACCGTCCGCAGCGCCGTCCGGGCGGCGCTTCGCCGACCGCGTCGTGGCGCGTCGGGTCACGCCGGGTCCTCGGACGCCACCGCGGCGGCTCCTGCGGTCGAGGCGGCGGTCGAGGCGGTGGTCGACGCGCTCGTCGCGGAGCCCGCGACGGTCGACCTGCCCGACGCGCTACCCGCGGCCGTACTCGACGACGACGTGGCCGAGCGCGCCGCCGACCATGCCGAGCCCGCGGTTCGCGTGCCGGCGCCCGACGAGCACCGTCACGTCTGACCGCGTCAGTCGCCCCTGCACGACCCGCACCGCGCCGCCCGCCACGCGCGCCCCGCCACGGGCGAGGTAGCGCGCGCGCACCCGCGCCCGGGACCATGCACCGCGCGCGAGGGCGAGCTCGGCGCGGCTCGCGGAGTTGCCGCTGCGCCGCGCACGGCGCAGCACCCACTCGGGCGTCATCCGGTCGGCCGGGACGCGGTCGACGACCACCGCCTCGTCGCACCAGACCATGCGCGCGCCGCGTGCGTGCAGCGTTCGCGTGAACAGCGTGTCGCTGCCGCCCGAGAGCCCGAACCGCTCGTCGAACCCGACGCCGAGCCGCCGCACGGTCGCCAGGTCGAGCAGCAGGTTGTTCGTCGCGGCGACGTCGACGCGCGTGCCGGTGGCCAGCCGCCGCCGGTCGAAGAACCGACCCTGCGTGACCCACCGCGGCGGGTCGAGCTCGTACTCGGACACGACGGCGCCGACCACGACGTCGGCGCCCGTCGCGGCGTACGTCGCGAGCAGCGCGTCGAACCAGCCCGGCTCGGGCCGCTCGTCGTCGTCGACGAAGACGAGCACGTCGTCGCCCGCCGCCTCGAGCAGCGCTCGGTTGCGTGCGGCGGCGATGCCGGGGCGCGGCTCGTGGACGTACGCGACGTCCGGGCCGGCGGAGTCGACGAACGCACGCGCGGATCCCTCCGGGTCGTTGTCCACCACGAGCAGCCGCGCGCCGAGCGGGCGGAGCTGCGCGAGGAACGCCGGCACCGCGACCTCGAGGTCGGCGGGGCGCCGGAACGTCAGCATCGCGACGACGACCTTCACGACGCCGCCGCCCGCGCCGGGACCCGCGACCCGCGGGCGACGGCGAGCGCCGCGCGGTACGCGGCGAGGTGGCCCTCCGCGACGACCGGCCACGCGCGGGCCGCCAGGTCGGGGGCGCCGTGCGGCGGGGCCGCGCGCAGGGCGTCGAGCGCGTCGCTCAGCACGCTCGTGTCCAGGTCCCCGTCGTACCGGAGCACCCACCTCGCGCCGACCTCCGCGGCGAGGTCGTCGGTGACGGCGTTGCGGGGCACGAGCACCGGGCGGCCGAGCGAGAGCGCGAGCAGCGCCGCACCCGAGTTGTGCATCGCGCGGTAGGGCAGCACCACGAGCTCGGCCGACGTGACCCACCGGACGAGCGCGGCGTCCTCGACGTACCGCAGGTCGAGCAGCACGCGCGGGTCGGCGCCCGCGCGGGCGCGCAGGTCCGCCTCGAGCGCCGGCGTCGTCGGGCGGCCGGCGACGACGAGCTCGGCGTCGCCGGGCACGTCGCGGAACGCGTCGAGGAGGTCCTCGACGCCCTTGTACGGCCGCACCAGGCCCGCGTACACCAACCGACCGGGCACGGCGGCCTCGCGGTCGTACCGCGCGAACCACGCGGCGTAGTCACCGTGCGGCACCGTGCTCGCCCGCCGCGTGTCCGGCACCGGCGTGCGGTCGTTGAGCCGGATCCACCACGTCGTGCGCGCGTCGCACCAGCGCGTCACCGCGGCCGTCGCGCGGTCCTGCCGCTCGTGCGGCTCGACGTTGTGCACCGTGCGCACGAGCGCGCGGCCCCCGCTCGAGGCGCGCCAGGCGACCGCGGCGAACGCGGCGCACGCCGCCCAGTGCCGCAGCCGCGACCCGCGCTCGACGACGACCTCCGGCCAGTGCACGTGCAGCACGTCGTAGCGTCCGCGGAGCCCGGAGCCCCAGCCGAACGTCGCGACCTCGGCTCGCTCGGCGAGCGAGTCGCGCAGCTGCACGAGGTAGGGGTTGGTCGTCGGACGTGGCGCGCGGAACGACTGGAGCACCCTCAGCAGCGGCTCCGCCACGTTCCCTCCCCGCTGCTGGACGACCTCGCGACGCCCGGTTCACCCCGTCCGTCCGGGTCCGAACGCTAGCCGCTGGGCTAGCATCCGGGCAGGTCCGCGGGACGATTTCGCCCGGTACGCGACGAGTCTGGGGCGGGGGTGCGGATGGCAGCGCGCGGTGCGGTCGTCGTCGTCAACCACGGCGCCTCCGACCTGCTCGAGGCGCACCTCGCCCGCACGGCCGCCGGCCTCGACGCGCTCGTGGTGGTGGTCGACAACTCGCCGTCCGAGGCGGCCCGCGCGCGTGCCCGCGAGCTCGCGGGCGAGCACGGCTGGGTGCTGGTCGAGACGGCGAACGACGGCTTCGGTGCGGGCGTCAACGCCGGCGCCGAGGAGGCGCTCGAACGGGGCGCGCGGGCGCTCCTCGTCGTCAACCCGGACCTCGACGTCGCCGCGGCGGACGCGGCCGCACTGCTGGACCAGGTCCTCGACGAGCCGGGCGTCCTCGTCGCGCCGGTCGTGCAGCGCGAGGACGGCTCGACGTGGTTCTCCGGAGGGTCGCTGGACCCCGCGACGGGCCGCACCCGGTCGACCCAGCCCGACCCGGCCGTCGCGGTCGACTGGCTGTCCGGCGCGTGCCTCGCGGTCTCGGCCGAGGCCTGGAGGGCGCTCGGCGGCTTCGACCCGCGGTTCTTCCTCTACTGGGAGGACGTCGACCTGAGCTGGCGCGCCCGGGCCGCGGGACTGCGGCTGGCGGTGCGGCGCGACGTCGTGGCCACGCACGCCGTCGGCGGCACGCAGGAGCACGCCGGGTCGCGCCGCAAGTCCGACCTCTACTACGCGCAGAACTGCCGCAACCGGCTGCTGTTCGCGGCCCTGCACCTCGACGCCCGCACCCGGCGCCGCTGGGCTCTCCGTGCGCCCGGGTACGCGCGCGCCGTGCTGCTGCGCGGCGGGCGACGGCAGCTGCTCGAAGGGCCCGGCCCCGTGCTCGCGGTGACGCGCGGGACGTTCGCGGGCCTGCGCGCGATCGCGCGGCCGCCCGCCCGGCACGGGGGGCCGTGACCGTGCCGCACGTCGTCGTCGCGCATCCGTCGACCGAGCTGTACGGGGCCGACCTGCAGGTGCTCGAGTCGGTCACGGCCCTGATCGAGGCCGGCTGGCGCGTGACGTTCGCGCTGCCCGAGGACGGCCCGCTCGCGGCGCGCGCGGACGCGCTCGGTGCGCACGTGGTGCGCGCGCCGTTCCCCGTGCTCCGCAAGGCGCTGCTGACGCCGCGTGGGCTCCTCGGGCTCGCCGGCCGGGCGTCGTCCGCGACCCTGCGCGGCGCGCGCTGGCTCCGCGCGGAACGTCCCGACGCGGTCTACGTGAACACGGTGACGATCCCGACGTGGCTGGCCGCCGCCCGGCTCGCGCGCGTCCCCGCGCTCGTGCACGTGCACGAGGCCGAGGAGGACCAGGCACGCGCCGTCACCGCCGCGCTCACCGCGCCGCTCCTGCTCGCGTCCGCCGTCGTGACGAACAGCGAGAGCGCGCGTCGGTCGGTGGGGCGCGTGTTCGGCGGGCTGAGCAGGGGCGCGCGCGTCGTGCCGAACGGCGTGCCGGGACCACCGGCGCCCCCGGCGTCACCGAAGCCGAGCGCACCGCACGACGGGCCGCTCGCCGTCGCGCTCGTCGGCCGCCTGTCGCCGCGCAAGGGCACCGACGTCGCGGTCGACGCGGTCGACCTGCTCCGCGCCGACGGCGTCGACGTCACGCTCCGCGTCGCGGGCACCACGTTCACCGGCTACGAGTGGTTCGAGGACGAGCTCCGCGCGCGGGTGGACGCCGCCGGGCTGGCCGACCGCGTGACGTTCCTCGGGTTCGTGCGCCCGACCTGGCCCGAGCTCGACCGGGCGGATGTCGTCGTGGTGCCGTCGCGCGTCGAGCCGTTCGGCAACACCGCGGTCGAGGGCATGCTCGCGGGCCGGCCCGTGGTGGCGTCGCGCACCCAGGGGCTCGCCGAGATCCTCCGCGACGGCGAGACCGGCCTGCTGGTGGAGCCCGGCGACCCCGCCGACCTCGCGCGCGCCCTCGCGCGGCTCGCGCGGGACCCGGAGCTGCGCGGACGGCTGGCCGCCGCGGGCCGGGCCGACGCGCTCGAGCGGTTCGGCACGGCGCGCTACGGCGCCGAGATCGTCGCGGCGGTCGAGGGGGTCAGGACCGCGGGGTGATCGCGATCGGCGTGGTGTCCGACCAGACGTCGGCGAGCATGTCGAGCAGCCCGATCGACGTCGTGTCGACGATCATCGCGCAGTTCTTCGAGGCCTGGGTCCGCTGGAACACGTTGCTGTGGAACACGAAGCCGGCGAGCGGGCCGCGCGACTTCTCGGCCAGGTTCACCGAGCACGAGCCGTTGCCGAACGAGTTGCCCTGCACGTTCACCGAGCCGATCGTTCCGGCGTCCTGCGCGACCATGAGCGCCGCGTTGTGGCTGCCCTCGAACGTGTTGTGCACCAGCGTGATGTTCTTGCCGACCGAGATCTGCACGTTGTCGTCGTGGCTCGGGCCGCCGTTGAAGTTCGGGTCGCTGTCCCAGTGCAGGTTGTTGTGGAACCACGAGTCGCGGATGGTCACGTTGTTGCCGTTGATCATCGCCTGGTCGGTGACGTCGTGGATGTTCACGCGCTCGAGCGTGAAGTTCTGCCCGATGACGCCGCGGATGTTCGGCGACGGGTCCTTCGCGTAGAGCTCGGAGTCCTGGATCGTCACGCTGTACGACGGGCTCGTGACCATGACGAGCGCGAGGCTCGAGGTGACCGGCCGGCCGACGATCTTCGACCGCTTGATCACCACGTCGGGCGCCTGGACGTAGACGATGCCGCGGACCTCGGTCGCGTCGAGCACCGTTCCGGCCTTGGTGATCGTGAGGTCGCCGTCGTGCACGGTCAGCGCCGTCCCTGCGGGCACGCCGGTCGTCGCCGCGGACGGGAAGCCCGCGGGCGTCGGCGCGCTGCCACCGGACGACCCGGCGCTCGGCGCGCTGGGCGTCGGCGAGGGGGTCGGCGCCGGGGCCGGCGTGGTGGTCGGCTTCGGCGTCGCGGTGGGGGTCGCCGTGGGCTTCGGCGTCGCGGTGGGGGTCGCCGTGGGCTTCGGCGTCGCGGTCGGCGTCGCCGTGGGCTTGGCGGTCGCGGTCGCGGTGGCGGACGGCGTCGCCGTCGGCTTCGCGGCCGACGGCGTGGCCGTGGCGGTCGGCGTCGGCGTCGTGGCGGCGGGAACCGTGTAGCTCTCGAGCCGGATGGTCACGCTCACGCTCGCGGCCGACGAGTAGACGGCCACCATCTTCTTGGCCTTGGTCAGGTCGAGCGTGACGTTCGCGTACTTGACGCTCTTGACCGGCGTCGTCATGGCGGGCTTGGCCTTGCAGGTCGCCGTCACGACGGCGCCCGGGCACAGGACGACCTGCGTCGGCCGCCAGGCGAGCTGGGCGGCGACCACGAGCTTGGCGCTCGTCGCGGCGTCGGGCACGGGCAGCGGGACGACGACCGTCGCGCCCGGCGCGACCACGCGGTTGACGAGCACCCGCGCATTCACGGTGACGGTCCCGCTCGTCGCCTCGGCCAGGGGCGCGGCGATCGCGAACGCACCGGCGAGGAGACCCGCCACGAAGCCGGCGACGGCGACGACGCGAGCGCGCCGTGCACGCAGCGGCTGCAGAACCATGGCGGGTGTCCCCTCGTCCTTCACGACAAGGACGGCGCGTCTGCACCGTCCGAAGTTGCTGGGAGCCTAGGGGGGCCCTTCGGAGCGGTGGAACATCCCGATGCGCGGGGCAACCTACGCTCGGCGACACCTGCACCTACCCGGACGGATCGGGACGGGTGCGCTCATCTGCGCATTCACGCGAAAGCGGACGGGTCACCCCTCGGTGTGTGACCTTCGTCACATCTCGGACGCCTGTCCGGTTTGTGGGAACTCGGCCGTTGCTCCGATCGGGTGGTGACGGCGCCCGGGCCGCGCGCCGACCGCTACAGCGAGCGCAGCTCGCGGTACCACTTCGCCGCCGCGGCGACGACGAAGAGCGCGGTGCAGACGACCAGCGCCGTGTAGACGGTCATGAAGACGGTCGGCGCACCGAGGAGCAGGAAGGCGAGGCACAGCACCCCGTAGTCCGTCGGCACGACCAACGCCGAGCGCAGCCACGGCAGGCGTCCGCCCGTCGCCGCGACGCTCGCCCGTCCGGCCGCGCGCCGCATCTGCTCGGTGAGGATCATCCCGAAGAAGAGGACCGAGCCTGCGACCGCGTGCAGCAGCGGGACCAGCAGCCACCCGCGCGACACCGTGTCGAACCGGTAGAACCCCACCGCGAGCGCGAGCGGCATCGTGGCGATCTTGGTGGCGTCGACCATGTGGTCGAGCCACTCCCCCGCCGGGCTCCCGGTGCCGGTCAGCCGGGCGACCTGCCCGTCGGCCGAGTCGAGCGCGTACCCGAGCACGAGGCAGGCGGTGACCGCGACGCCGAGCCCGACGCTCGCGGGGAACAGCACCAGCAGCGCGATGCCGGCGAACGTCGCGACCGCGCTCAGGCCGGTCACCTGGTTCGGCGTCAGGCCGAGCCGGTACGCGCCCGCCGCGAGCAGCCGCCCGAGCCGGCGGTTGACGAACCGCGAGTAGGCCGGCGCGCTCCGGGCCGCGGCCTTCTGCGCGCTCGCGAGGCGCGCGAGCGTGGTGCGGTACGGCTCGCGTCTGCGCGGGTTCCCGGTGGCGTCCGCCGTCGCGCCCTCCCGAGCGTCGGGCGCCGACTCCTCCGGCGCCGCGTCGTGCAGGTCGGTCACCGTGCCTCCACCACCTCGGAGCGAGCCGGCGCCGTGGTCGCCCAGCGGCGCCGGGGTCCGGGCACGCGGCGCGCCACCAGGTCGCGCGCGAGCCGCTCGTAGCCGTCGGCCACGCGGTCCCAGTCGTAGTCGCGAGCCCGCTCGCGCAGCGCGGCCGCGTCGCGCGCGACCGCCGCGGTGTCGGCCTCGGCGCGCTCCACCTCGCGCGCGACGTCCGCCGGGCCCCGGAAGTAGCGGCCGGCGCCGCCGAGCACGTCCCGGTTGAAGTCGACGTCGAACGCGACCGTCGCGGTGCCCGCACCGATCGCGCGCAGCAGGGACGGGTTGGTGCCGCCGACGCTGTGGCCGTGCACGTACGTGAGCGCGTGGGCGTAGAGCTGGTCGAGGAGCTCCGCGTCCCACACGCCACCGAGCAGACGGACGCGCGGGTCGTCGCCCGCGGCCGCACGCACGCGCGCCGTGTACTCGTCGGCGTAGGGCGCGGACCCGACGACGACGAGCGGGAGCGCGGCGTCGCTCGCGACGTAGCCCGCGACGGCGACCTCCACATGGTTCTCCGGCTCGAAGCGCGCGACGACGAGGTGGTACCCGCCGGGCTCGAGCCCGAGCTCGCCGAGCCGGTCGGAGGCGATCCCGTCGAGCGACGGAGCGCCGTACGCCAGCTCGGTGGTCGGTGCGCCGAACTTCCGCGCGTAGTACCGGGCGATGCCCGGCGCGTCGGCGACGAGCGCGTCCGACCAGCGCACCGCGAGCGACTCCGCCCGCTGGTAGTAGCGCCGCCCCGTGCCGCTCCACTTGGCGCGCCGCCACTCGAGGCCGTCGACGTGGGTGGCGACCGGCACCCGCAGCGCCCTGACCACGGGCAGGAGCGGCGCGTTGGCCGCGTTGAAGACGAACGCCGCGTCGGTCCGGTGCGCCGCGAGGTGCCCGACCGAGAGCGCGGTGTGGCTGAGCGTCTCGAGCGAGCGGCGGCGCAGCGCGGGCAGCGTCACGCACCGCATGCCCAGGTGCTCGGCGGGCGACGGCGTGCCGTCGACGCTGCGGCAGTAGACGACGACGTCGTGGCCACGGGCGGCGAGCCGACGGCCGATCTCCTCGACCGCCGTCTCGAAGCCGCCATACCGCGCCGGGACACCGCGGGTGCCGATCATCGCGATCGACAGCGGGCGGGCGTCGTCCATCGTCAGCTCCTCCGTCTGCAGCCCAGGGCTGCCCCTCGAGCCTAGGTGTCCGATTCCTCCCGCCGGGCGTCCGGCGACCGAGTTCACCCGGGCGATCCCGGGGCACCGACGAGCGCCTCTCCGGCGCGCGTGGTCAGTACGCGCCCGAGCTCGACACGACCGCCCGGAACGTCTTCCACAGGATCATCGCGTCCATCGCCACGGACCAGTTGTCGACGTAGCGGAGGTCGAGGCGCACGGCCTCGTCCCAGTCGAGGTCGGAGCGACCGCTGACCTGCCACAGCCCCGTCAGGCCGGGCCGCACCCGCAGGCGGCGGCGCACCTCGTCCGGGTAGGCCGCCACCTCGGACTCGAGCGGAGGCCGGGGTCCGACGAGCGACATGTCGCCGCGCACGACGTTCCAGAGCTGGGGCAGCTCGTCGAGCGAGAAGCGTCGCAGGAACCGTCCGACCGGCGTGACGCGCGGGTCGTCCTTCATCTTGAACAGCAGGCCGGCGCCCTCGTTGCGGTCCTCGAGCTCGGCACGCCGCGCGTCGGCGTCGACGTACATCGAGCGCAGCTTCCAGATCGTGAACGTCGAGCCGTCGACGCCCACGCGCGTCTGGCGGAAGAAGGCGGGGCCGGGGGACGTCAGCCGCACGAGGAGCGCGAGCCCCATCACGACCGGCAGCAGGACGATGCCGACGAGCGCGGTCAGCGTGACGTCGATGACCGACTTCGCCACGAAGCGCCGGATCGGGGCGTCCACCTCGACCTCGAGCAGCGACAGTCCCGCCGTCGGACGGACCGACAGCCGGGGGCCCGAGACCTCCACGAGGTCCGGCACCACGACGAGGTCCGCGCCCACGCGGCCGAGCGCCCACGAGAGCCGTCGCATCGCCTCGCCGCTCAGGCACGAGCCCGAGACGATGACGACCTCCGCCGCGCGGTCCGCGACCACCTGGACGACGTCCGCGACGCCGCCGACCACCGGGACGCCCTCGACGTCGAGCGGCCCCGCGTCGGGGATGCACAGGCCGTCGATGCGGTACCCGTGGTGCGGCTCGGCAGACAGGTCGCGGACCACGCGCGCGGCCGAGGCCGGGTCGCCGACGACGATCGTGCCGCGCATGGCCGCGCCCTCACGTCGGGCCGCGTGCAGCCGCCGCCGGCGCGCGTACCGCAGCAGGCACGAGGCGGCCGCGACGAGCGGGACGCCGACGAGCACCGCGGGACGCGGCACCTCCGTGCGGAAGACGAACGCCCACGCGACGAGGAGGGCGGCGAGCGCACCGCTCGCCCGCGCCACGGCCTGGAACTCGGCCGGGCCGTCGCCGAGCTCGTGCTGGCGGTAGCCGCCGAACGCGGCGACGAGCGCCACGAACAGCAGGACGGACGCCGCACCCGCGGCGACCGCGACGCCGGCCGCGTCGGGCACGGCAAGGATCGCGACGACCGACCCCACGACGGCGGCGCACATCGCGTCGAGGCTCGCCGCGGCGGCCGCGTACCGGGTGCCGGCGCTGCGCCACGCGTTCGCCCGCCGCTCGCCGTCGGCGTTGACGGTCGTCGCGCGGCGCACGAACGGCTCCGGCGACGCCCAGGACCGACGGGGTTCCCGAGAGGCGGCACGGCGGTCGACGCCCTCACCGAAGCTGAAGAGGCCCCGGTCGGCGGTCAGCGTCATGTCCACCCCCCCGGGCAGCGAGATGTTCGCGAACACCGGGGACGCTAGTCGACCGTCTTGTACCGGTCAGCACCTTCTGTCCGATTTCACCCGCTTTGCGCGACGCGCCGGAATCGGCCGCGTGACGGGTCCGTGACGGCTCGGCGAACGGCCGGCGACACGCGGCGCCACCTGCGCGCGCACCCGGACGCGCGGTCGATGAGCAGCGGAAATACATCGCTGTCACAGCCGGCACATTCTGCGCACTCGATAAATGTGAGCCACGTAACAGACCTGGACGAGCGTCCAGTACGTGAGACAGCGGCGCTCAAAATCGCCCGCATTCAGACATCTCGCAGTGCTTCTCAGCGGTCTCCCAGCACAAATGTGAGTGGCCTCACGCTCCTGGACGCTTGTGCAGATCAGCAGTTCACAGGGTTGCCAAGCACAGGCCAATTACCCCGAGTAAGGACCTATGTCCGATTTACCCACCCCTGGGCGCATGTCAAAGTTGGGTCATCGAAATCGCCCAAACTCCAGCATGGGCGCCTTTTCGGACCACCATTCCCACTTCACAGGAGCACAGGCATGTCCACGCCCAAGAGCGTCCAGGTCTGCACGCGGAGCCTCTTCGCCGCCGCGGTGACCGCCGGCCTCGTCGTCACGCTGACGCCCGGTGCCGCGCACGCCGCGACCACCACGGCGACCGTGAACGCGACCACCGCCCAGCGCGAGACGTACCCGACCATCGCCACCGACTCGTTCACCCGGACGAGTGGCTCCGGCTGGGGCTCCGCCGAGACCGGTGGCTCGTGGGTCCAGAACGGTGCGGCGTCGCAGTACACCGTCGACGGCAAGGTCGGCTCGCTGTCCGTCGCCCGCGCCGGCTCGACCATCAGCTCCTACCTGTCCGGTGTCTCCGCGACCGACACGGACACCACCATCACGTTCTCGGCCGACAAGGCGCAGACGGGCTCGGGCACGCACCTGCTGGTGTCGGGCCGCCACATCGGCTCGCTCGACTACGCCGCCAAGATCCGCCTGAACGCCGACGGCACCGCGACGCTCGCGCTCGTCGACGGCACGACGACGCTCGCCGCCGTCAACCTGCCCGGCACCTACGCCGCGAACGACCAGATCACCGTCCGCCTCCAGGTGTTCGGCACGTCGCCGACGACCGTCCGCGCCAAGGCGTGGCGCACCGGCTCGACCGAGCCGACGAGCTGGCAGGTCAGCACCACGAGCTCGACCTCGGGTCTCCAGGCCAAGGGCACGGTCGGCGTCTCGGCGTACCTGTCGGGCAACGTGACGAACGCACCGATCGCGTACCGCTTCGACGACCTCAAGGTCACCACCGCCCAGCCCGTGCTGGTGCCGAACGCCGTCCCCACCGCGAAGGTCGCGTCCAAGGTCAGCGACCTGGCGGCGCACCTCGACGGCTCGGCGTCGACCGACTCCGACGGCACCATCGCGTCGTACACGTGGAACTTCGGCGACGGCACCACGGGCACCGGCGCGGTCGTCGACCACGCCTACGCCAAGGCCGGCACGTACACCGCGTCGCTGACGGTCACCGACAACGACGGCGACTCGGCCAGCGCGTCGACGCAGGTCGTCGCGGTCGCACCGAACCAGGCGCCGGTGGCGTCGTTCACCGCGAAGACGACCGACCTCACCGCGGCCGTCGACGGCTCGGGCTCGTCCGACCCGGACGGCAAGGTCGCCTCCTACGCGTGGGACTTCGGCGACGGCAGCACCGGCACGGGGGCGGCGGCGACGCACGCCTACGCGAAGGCCGGCACGTACACCGTCAAGCTCACCGTGACCGACGACCGTGGGGCGACCGCCTCGACGACGAACACGGTCACGGCGGTCGCGCCGAACCAGGCGCCCGTCTCCTCCTTCACCGCCTCGACGAAGGACCTGACCGCGACGCTCGACGGCACCGGGTCCTCGGACCCCGACGGCAAGGTCGCCTCGTACGCGTGGAGCTTCGGTGACGGCTCGACCGGCACCGGCAGCACGGCCACGCACACCTACGCGAAGGCCGGCACCTACACCGTGACGCTCGCGGTGACCGACGACCGCGGCGCGACCACGAGCAGCTCGAAGACGGTCACGGCCGTCGAGCCCAACAAGGCGCCCCTCGCGTCGTTCACGGCGTCGGCGCAGGACCTCACCGCGTCGGTCGACGCGTCCGGCTCGTCGGACCCCGACGGATCGATCGCCTCGTACGCCTGGGACTTCGGTGACGGCGCGACCGGCACGGGCAGCAAGGCGACGCACGCCTACGCCAAGGCCGGCACGTACACCGTGACGCTCACCGTCACGGACGACGCCGGTGCGAAGACGAGCTCCACGAGCTCGGTCACGGTGACGGCTCCGGTCGCGTCCAGCACGCTCGCGAAGGACGACTTCTCGACCGCGCGCAGCAACGGCTGGGGCGACGCCCAGACCGGTGGCACGTGGACGCTCGCCGGCGCCGCGTCGAACTACTCGGTCTCCGGCAGCTCCGGCCGCCAGGTCATCACGACGGCCGGCTCGACCCGCACCGCGTCGCTGACGTCGGTCTCCTCGACCGACACCAACACGACCGTCACGATCGCGGCCGACAAGGCCACCGCCGGCGGCGCGTCGCAGATGACCGTGATCGGCCGCCAGGTCGGCACCGACAGCTACGCCGCGCGCATCAAGTGGAACGCCGACGGCACGACGCAGCTCTCCGCGATGGAGAACGGCACCGCGCTCAGCACGGCCTCGCTCGCGGCGTACAAGGCGGGCGACCAGCTCAACGTGCGCCTCGAGGTCACGGGCACCAGCCCGACGACCGTCCGCGCCAAGGTCTGGGCGGCCGGCTCGGCCGAGCCCACCGCGTGGCAGGTGTCCGGCACCGGCTCGCTCGCGAGCCTGCAGAAGGCCGGCTACGTCGGGCTCTCGTCGTACATGTCGAGCTCGGCCTCGGTCGCCCCGCTCACGGTCTCCTACCGCGACCTCAAGGTCACCGGCACCAGCGACCAGAACCTCGGCGGCGGCACCGAGAAGCCCGAGGTCAAGCCCGGCTACGGCGTGCCCGAGGGCACGACGATCCAGAAGACGGTCGACGGCAACCTCACCATCACCGACGACAACACGGTGATCGACGGCTGGGACATCCGCGGCTACGTGACGATCAAGGCGAAGAACGTCCTGATCAAGAACAGCTACATCCGTGGCACCGCGGTCCCGCAGGTCAACGACCTCCTCCGGGTCCAGGGCGACGCCTACTCGGTCACGGTCGAGAACTCCACGCTCGCGGCGCAGACCGAGAGCGCGAACCAGGACGGCGTCAAGGGCTGGAACTTCACGCTGCGCGGGGTCGACATCAGCCACGTCATCGACCCGATCCACATCCACGGCCCGAACGTGCTGATCGAGAACTCGTGGCTGCACGACAACTCGCACTACGAGCAGGACCCGAACTGGAACAACACGCCGAGCCACGACGACTCGATCCAGATCCAGCAGGGCTCGAACATCACGATCCGCAACAACACGATCCAGGGCTCGCACAACGCGGCCGTCATGCTCACGCAGGACGCCGGCGCGGTCAGCAACCTGACGATCAGCGGCAACTCGATCGACAACGGCGCCTGCTCGATCAACATCAAGGACGCGTCGATCGGCGCTCCGAAGAACGTCTCGATCACCGACAACACGTTCGGCCGCGGCCAGGTCTACAAGAACTGCGCGGTCCGCGTGCCCACGGCGTACGCCCTCACGATGACGAACAACGTGTGGGTCGACGGCGGCATCGTCGCTCGGACGAACATCTGACGCACGCCTGACGAGGGCCCGTCCGCTCACCGCGGGCGGGCCCTCGCGCGTGCTCGGCGGCCGACGCTAGGGTCGGCTCGCCCCCGGGAGGTGAGCATGCGCCCGCTGACGTTCGTGACGCCCGTGTTCGAGGCCGAGCTCCCGCTGCTCGAGCTGCAGGCGCGGTCGCTCGCGCGGCGCCTGCCCGCTGACGAGGGCCACGAGCTCCTGGTGCTCGACAACACCGCGCGCGGGCTGGGCCGGGCGGCACGCGCGCGGCTCGAGGCCGCGTACGGCGAGCACCTCCCCCACGTGCGGGTGCTGCGCCCGTCCGACGTGTGCCCCATGCCGCCGACGTCCGGCTGGCGCGGCCAGCAGGTGCTCAAGCTCGCGGTCGCCCGGCTCGTGCGCACGCCGCGGTACGTCGCGCTCGACGCGAAGAACCACCTGGTCGGCTCGCTCGACGACGCGTTCGTCGAGGGCCCCGACGGCCGGACGCGGGTGCGCGCGCACGGCTTCGCCGACCACCCCCTGCGGCCCGCGCTCGAGCACGTGCTCGGCTACCTCGGGGTCGACCCGGCCGGCGCGGTCGAGCGCTTCCCCGCGACCGTGACGCCGTACGTGCTGGACACCGCCACCGTGCGCGACGTGGTGGCCGACGTGGAGAGCCGGTCGGGACGGCCGTTCGGCGACGAGTTCGTCGCGCACGAGCTCACCGAGTTCTTCCTCTACGCCGGCTGGATCCTCCGCGCCGACGGGACGCTCGAGAGGCGGCTCGAGCTGACGTCCGACCCCAACCCGACGGTGTGGCCGCGCGGCGCGGCGGACGTGGCCACCACCGTGGAGGAGGTGCGCCGCACGGGCGCGCCCTTCCTGGGAGTGCACCGCAACGCTGTGCCGCGCCTCGACGACGAGGGCCGGCGCCTGCTCGCCGAGCTGTGGGCGGAGCGCGGCCTGCTGGCGTCACCGGCCGACGGTGTCGACCTGCTCGCGGGCATGGCGCGCGACCACGAGCACCAGCGACGTCAGCAGCGGGTGCGGGACGTGCGCGCGCGGCTGCTCGGCCCCGTGCGCCGCCTCACTGGAACGGCAGGTGGAAGTCGAGCTCGTACGTGAGGTCGCGCGTCCGCTTGCCGATCACCCGCGCGGGCACGCCGCCGACGATCGTGTAGGGCTCGACGTCCTTCGTCACGACGGCACCCGCCGCGACGACCGCGCCCTCGCCGATCGTCACACCGGGCAGCACGGTCGAGCGGCTGGCCACGTAGGCGCGGTCCTCGATCGTCACCGGTCCCCCGACCGCCGCGAACCGCGCGTCCTGCGGGTCGTGCTCCATGGTGAACACGTGCACATGGCCGCCGATGTTGACGTTGCGGCCGATCGTCAGGCCGCGGCGCCCGTCGAGGAAGCAGTCGTTGCCGATGATCGAGTGGTCCGCCACGCGCACGCCCTCGATGCCGAAGAACGCGCAGCGCCAGTGCACCGACGTGTGCTCGCCGATCCGCATGCCGAGCCGCCGGTAGACCGCGAGCCGCAGCGCGTGGTTCGGCACCCGTCCGACGAGGAAGGCGGCGTACAGCTTCGCCCCTCGGCGGTACTGGTTCAGCGATGTCATGGCAGCCCTCGCGCTCGACGTGCGGAGCGACCATCCTGCCGGTCCGCGCCACGCCGGGTCATCACCCGGGCGCCGCTCAGCCCTTCGTGTGGAACCGCTGCTGCGCCGCCTCGAGCCCCAGGGTCACCACGGCCTCGACCGCGTCGGCCGCGGAGTCGAGCAGGAACGGCAGCTCCTTCTTCTCGACCGTCGAGAAGTCGCGCAGCACGAAGTCGGCGGGGTCCATGCGGCCCGGCGGTCGGCCGATGCCGACGCGCACCCGCACGTAGTCCTTGGTGCCGAGCGCCTTGGTGGTGTCGCGCAGCCCGTTGTGGCCGCCCTCGCCGCCGCCGCGCTTGAGACGGACGTCAGCGAACGGGATGTCGAGCTCGTCGTGCACCATGACGACGCGCTCCGGCTCGACGCCGTAGTACTTCGCGAGCGCCGAGACCGGGCCGCCCGAGACGTTCATGTAGGTCGTCGGCTTCGCGAGCACCACGCGCGGTCCGGGCGCCCCCCCGGGCAGGACCCCGAGGCGCGCCTCCGCGACCGCCGCCTGCGGGCGCTTCGACAGCAGGCCGCCCGAGCGGCCGCCGAACGTCGCACCCGTGCGGCGCGCGAGCTCGTCGAGCACCATGTGGCCGACGTTGTGCCGGTTGCCCGCGTACTGCGGCCCCGGGTTGCCGAGGCCGACGACGAGCCACGGTCCGTCGGTCATCGGTCCTCCTGGGTGGATGGGGGCGGTGCGGGCCGAGACGCCGACGCCCGGCACCGCAGGAACGGTACCGGGCGTCGGACAGGTCGGTTCGGGGGCGCGTCGGCGCCCCTCGTCACTCCGACATCTTGTCTGTCGGAGTGCCGCTGCGCTGAGCTCCGGGCGAGTGCCGCGCTGCGGCGACCCTCACCCTCCGCTCAGCTCCGCGTCACTCCTCCGTGGCGTCGGCGGCGTGCGACGCGGCCGACTGCTCGGCCGCCAGCTCCGCGGCGGCCTCGTCGGCGGCCAGGTCGTCGGCCGAGACGTGCGGCACGGAGACGGTCACGACGATCGTCTCGGCGTCCGTCACGAGCGCGGCGCCCTGCGGGAGCGTGATGTCGCCGGCGGTGATGATCGTGCCGCCCTCGGCGCCCTCGATGTTCACCTCGACCGCGGCCGGCAGGTGCGTGGCCTCGGCCTCGAGCTGCAGCGACTGGGTGTCGACCAGGTGGATCGTGCCGGGGGCCGACTCGCCGACGACGACGACGGGGACCTCGACGGAGACCTTCTCGCCCTTCTTCACGATCAGCAGGTCGACGTGCTCGATGACGTTCTTGACCGGCTCGCGCTGGACGTCCTTGGCGATCGCGAGCGTGGGCTTGCCGTCGAGCTCGATGGTGAAGAGCGCGTTCGCGTGCTTGAGCGCGAGCATCGTGTCGTGGCCCGGCAGGGAGACGTGCAGCGGGTCCGAGCCGTGCCCGTAGAGGACGGCGGGGATCTGGTGCGCGCGGCGCAGGCGGCGGGCGGCGCCCTTGCCGAACTCGGTGCGGGCGGTGGCGACGAGCTTGACCTCGGACACGGTGACTCCTGGAAGCGTTGGGCGGTGATGGACCGCGCGTGACGGGGTGGCGGCGTCCACGGACGCTGCGATGGGACGAGAGGCGGTGGCCTCGACGCGGGACGGCTGACGGGCACGCGGAGGCGGACCGCCCAGTCGATCACGGACCGGTGCGGACCTTCCCGGAGCCCGTCCGGGGGATCGCGGGGCGATCACCGGGGGCTGCTGGGCGGACCGTCCGTCGTCCCTCGCCGAGGCAACCCCCAGATCCTACCCGGTGGCCGGACGACGGCCCAACCGCGATGGTCCCGGGTCGGCGTGACGAACGACTCGTCGGCGCGCGACCGACGCGCGAACGTGGCTCGCCGTCAGGCGTTGCCGTCGAACAGCGACGTCACCGACCCGTCGTCGAACACCTCGCGGATCGCGCGCGCGATCAGCGGTGCGATCGACAGCACGGTGAGCTGCGGGAAGCGGCGCTCCTCCGGGATCGGCAGCGTGTCGGTGACGATGACCTCGCGTGCGCCGCACTGCTGGAGGCGCTCGATCGCGGGGTCGGACAGCACGCCGTGCGTCGCGGCGACGATGACGTCCTTCGCGCCCGCCTCGAGCACCACGCGGACCGCGCCCGAGATGGTGCCCGCGGTGTCGATGAGGTCGTCGGTGATGACGACCGAACGGCCCTCGACGTCGCCGACCACCCGGTTCGCCACGGCCTGGTTGGGCCGGCGGATGTCGCGCGTCTTGTGCACGAACGCCAGCGGCGCACCGCCCAGCTTCGCGGCCCACTGCTCGGCCACGCGGATGCGGCCCGCGTCCGGCGAGACGACGGCGACCTGCGACAGGTCGACGCGCGTGCGGACGTACTCCGTGAGGATCGGCATCGCCCACAGGTGGTCGACCGGCCCGTCGAAGAAGCCCTGGATCTGCGCCGAGTGCAGGTCGACGCTCATGATGCGGTCGGCGCCGGCGGTCTTGAACAGGTCCGCCATGAGCCGGGCCGAGATCGGCTCGCGGCCGCGGTGCTTCTTGTCCTGGCGGGCGTAGCCGAAGAACGGCGCGACCACGGTGATCGTCTTCGCCGACGCCCGCTTGAGCGCGTCGACCATGAGCAGCTGCTCCATGATCCACTGGTTGATGGGCGACGCGTGCGCCTGGAGCACGAACGCGTCGGCGCCGCGCACGGACTCGCCGAACCGGGTGTAGATCTCGCCGTTCGCGAACTCGTAGGCCGTGGTCGGCAGCAGCTCGATGCCGAGGTGCTTCGCCACGTCGGCGGCGAGCTCGGTGTGCGCCCGGCCGGAGGCGAGGACGAGGCGCTTCTCGCCGTCGGTGGAGACGATCCCGGTCATCGCGTGGCGTCCTCGTCGGTCGGGCCGGTGCTCGGCCGGTCGGTGCTGGCAGCGGGTGCGTCCTCGACGAACCGCGCGGGCTGGTCGGGCAGGTCGGGCGGTGGGGTGCGCCGCGTCGTGGCGGCGGCAGCGGCGGCCCGCTCGCGCTCGGCGCGCGCCTGCGGGGACAGGCCGTCCGAGTCGTCGGCCGGACGCGCGCGGCGGGCCGCGTCGGCGGCGGCGGTGCCGGCGCGCGAGCGCTCGACCCAGCCCTCGATGTTGCGCTGCGCCCCCGCGCTGACGCCCAGCGCGCCGGCCGGGACGTCGCGGCGGACCACCGTGCCGGCGCCGGTGTAGGCACCGTCACCCACCGTCACAGGCGCGACGAACATGTTGTCGGCGCCGGTGCGGGCGTGCGAGCCGATCACGGTGCGGTGCTTGTTCACGCCGTCGTAGTTGACGGTCACGGACGCCGCGCCGATGTTGGTGTGCTCGCCGATCGTCGCGTCACCGACGTACGAGAGGTGCGGCACCTTCGAGCCCGTGCCGATCTGCGCGTTCTTCGTCTCGACGAACGTGCCGATCTTGCCCTTCTCGCCGAGCTCGGTGCCGGGCCGCAGGTAGGCGAACGGGCCCACGCTCGCGCCCGCGCCGATCACCGCGAGGCTGCCGTGCGTACGGGTCACGGTGGCGCCCGGGCCGACCTCGACGTCGGTGAGCGTGGTGTCCGGGCCGACCGTCGCGCCCTCGCGGACCACGGTCGCGCCGTGCAGCTGCGTGCCGGGCAGCAGCGTGACGTCGCGCTCGAGCTCGACATCGACGTCGACCCACGTGGTCGCCGGGTCGACGACCGTGACGCCCGCGCGCATCCAGTCCTCGACGATGCGGCGGTTGAGCTCGGCGCCGAGCGCCGCGAGCTGCACGCGGTCGTTCACGCCCTCGACGCTCCACGGGTCGTCGGTAGCGAGCGCCCGGACGTGGCCGCCGTCGCCGCGCGCGATCGCCAGCACGTCGGTCAGGTAGACCTCGCCCTGCGCGTTGTCGCGACCCAGGCGGCCGAGCGCGCTGCGGAGGACCGCCGCGTCGAACACGTACGTCGACGTGTTGATCTCGGTGATGGCGCGCTGCTCGTCGCTGGCGTCCTTCTCCTCGACGATGCCCAGCACGTCGCCCGTGCCCTGCTCGCGCAGGATGCGGCCGTAACCCGTCGCGTCGGCCACGACGGTGGTGAGGACCGTGACCGCGTTGCCGTCCTCGTGGTGCGCCGCGAGCAGCTGCTCGAGCGTGCCCGCGTCGAGCAGCGGGACGTCGCCCGCCATGACGACGATCGCGCCCGCCGTCAGCGCGTCGGTCGCGGAGCCGATGACCCCCGGTCCGTCGTGCGCGCCGGCGGCGTCGGCCTGCGCGCCGGCGTCGAGCGCCGTCATCGCGACCTGGACCGCGCGGCCCGTGCCCGGGATCGCGTCCTGGTCGGCCAGGAGGACGCTCGCGTCGAGCTCGCGCACGTGTGCGGCGACGCGCTCGCGCTCGTGCCGGACGACCACGACGACCCGGGCGGGGTCGAGACCGCGCGCGGCCGCGAGCGCGTGGCCGACCATCGTGCGGCCACCGACGGTGTGCAGGACCTTGGGGATCGCCGAGCGCATCCGCGTGCCTTCACCTGCGGCGAGGACGATGACGGCGGCTGGGCGGGGAATCGTCACCGGTGGGTGCTCCTCGCGGGGTCTGCCCGGGTACGGGCGTCGGTCTCGGGCGCTGTCGCACTCTACCGCCGCGAGCAGGCTCGACTGGCCCGACGGCCGTGGCCTCGGCCACTGCTCGCGCCCGCTGACGCCGGGGTCGGGCGCGATTCGTCGGCGCGGGCGTACCGCGGAGCGACGTCGAGCGCGTCGCCGAGGTGAGGCGCGGTGCGGGTGCACGTGCCCGCCCACGATCGTCCGCGGGTGCGCTATGCGCGCACCGCCGCCGGTGACGCCGGCGCTCAGGCGGCGGCCGCGTTCTCCGCGCGGCTCCGCCCCCAGGATTCGAACCTGGACTGCAAGGCTCCAAAGGCCTGCGTGCTGCCGTTACACCAGGGCGGACCGGCGGTCCGGGCCGCCGTCGGCGGACCAGTCTGCCAGCCGGACGGCGGGGTCCGGTCCTGCGCACGGCGGCGGCGCGAGGCCGACAGGAGACCGTCGGTGCGGAGCGTGTCGCACCGGGACGCCCGCGCGAGCGTGAGCCGCGCGTCGCGCGGACCGCGCTCCGCACGGACGGTCGGAGGCCCGACCTCGCCGTCCCGGTGCACGTCGCACGGCATGATGGGCGCGTGGCGACCGAGAAGCGAGCACCGCGCTCCCGCATGACGGGCGTGCAGCGGCGTGCCCAGCTGCTCGACGTGAGCCGCCGCCTGTTCGCCGAGAAGGGCTTCGAGGGCACGAGCATCGAGGAGATCGCGGCGCGCGCCGAGGTCTCCAAGCCGGTCGTGTACGAGCACTTCGGCGGCAAGGAGGGCATCTACGCCGTCGTCGTCGACCGCGAGATCCAGGCCCTGACCGGGGCGCTGTCGGGCGCGCTCGAGGGCGGCGGCCACCCGAAGGTGCTCGTCGAGCGGACCGCGCTCGCGCTGCTGTCGTACATCGAGGCGTCCGAGGACGGGTTCCGCATCCTGGTGCGCGACTCCCCCGTCGCGCAGGCCACCGGCACGTTCTCGAGCCTGATCGGCGACGTCGCGACGCAGGTCGAGCACCTGCTCGCGGACCAGTTCACGTCGCAGGGCCTCAACCCGCGCACCGCGCCGATGTACGCGCAGATGCTGGTCGGCATGGTCGCGCTGACCGGCCAGTGGTGGCTCGACGCCCGGCGCCCGGCGAAGAGCGAGGTCGCCGCGCACCTCGTGAACCTCGCGTGGAACGGGCTGTCGTCGCTCGAGCGGCGGCCGACGCTGACGAAGCACGCGGTCGAGGAGTCCCGCGCGAAGCGTGCCTGACGGCCGCTCGGCTGCCTTGCGCGCGACGTGGGTGAGGGCCGCTCGTCGGCCGCGCGTCCCCCTCAGGTCTGTCGACGTCGAGTAACCTGCGCGGCATGTCGGCGAGCGAGTCCCGGGCGACGCAGGCCGGGCAGGACGAGGTCGACCGCATCGTGGCCGCGTGGCTGCGCGAGCGGCCGGACCTCGACGTGTCCCCGCTCGCGGTGCTCTCGCGCGTCACACGCCTGGCGCGGCACCTCGACCTCCAGCGGCGCAGCGCGTTCGCCCGCCACGACCTCGAGACGTGGGAGTTCGACGTGCTCTCGGCGCTGCGGCGCGCGGGCGCTCCGTACCGGCTGTCTCCGGGCGCGCTGCTCACGCAGACGCTCGTGACGAGCGGCACGATGACCAACCGGATCGACCGGCTCGTGGAGCACGGGCTCGTCGAGCGCCTGCCCTCGCCCGACGACCGGCGCGGCGTGCTCGTGCAGCTCACCGACGCGGGACGGGCGCGCGTCGACGCCGCGTTCTCGGATCTGCTCGACGTCGAGCGCGGGCTGCTCGAGGGCCTGCCCGCCGCCGAGCGCGAGCAGCTCGCCGCGCTGCTCCGGGCACTCGTCGCACCCTTCGACGCGAGCTGACGCCGCGGGGCGGACGCCCGCGTGGGGCCCGGCGTCAGCCGGCGGTCTCGGCCGCCTCGAGCCAGGCCGCCTCGAGCTCGTCCTTCTCCGCAGCGAGGGCGCGCAGGTCGGAGTCGAGCGCCAGGACCTGCTCGTGGTCGGTCGCGTTCGCGGCCATCCGGTCGTGCAACCCCGCCTCGAGCTCGGCGATGCGCGACAGGCGGCGCTCGATCCGCGCGACCTCCTTGCGCGCGGCGCGCACGTCGGCCGGGCTCGGGGTCGAGCCCTCCGGTGCCGCGGTCGACGGCGCGTCCGACGCGCGCGGAGCCGTCTCGGCGGCCGCGCTCGCGCGCGGGACGGCGCCGCGGCGGAGCTCGAGGTACTGCTCGACGCCGCCCGGCAGGTCGCGCAGCCGGCCGTCGCCGAGCAGCGCGTACTGCCGGTCGCAGACGCGCTCCAGCAGGTAGCGGTCGTGAGAGATGACGACCAGCGTGCCGGGCCAGCCGTCGAGCAGGTCCTCGAGCGCCGCCAGCGTGTCGGTGTCGAGGTCGTTGGTCGGCTCGTCGAGCAGCAGCACGTTGGGCTCGCCGACCAGCAGCCGCAGCAGCTGGAGCCTCCGGCGCTCGCCGCCCGACAGGTCGCGGACCGGCGTGCGCGCCCGCTCGCGCGTGAACCCGAGGCGCTCGACGAGCTGGGACGCGGTGAGCTCCTTGCCGCCGACGACGACCGACCGCTTCTCTCGCTCGACGACCTCGACCACGCGCAGGTCGGCGAGCTCGTCGAGGTCCTCGACGTCCTGGCGCAGCTCGGCGACCTGGATCGTCTTGCCGCGCTTGACGCGGCCCCTCGTCGGCTGGACGCGGTCGGCGAGCAGACCCATCAGCGACGTCTTGCCGGCGCCGTTGACGCCCACGAGCCCGAACCGGTCGCCCGGCCCGATGCGCCACGTGACGTCGTCGAGCAGCACCTTCTCGCCGTACGCGAGCGTGACGTCCTCGACGTCGAGGACGTCCTTGCCGAGGCGCGCGGTCGCCATGCGCGTGAGCGCGAGCTGGTCGCGCGGCGGCGGCTCGTCGGCGATGAGCGCGTTCGCGGCGTCGATGCGGAACTTCGGCTTGGACGTGCGCGCGGGCGCGCCGCGGCGCAGCCACGCGAGCTCCTTGCGCAGCACGTTCTGCCGGCGCTCCTCGCTGGCCGCCGCCTGCCGGTTGCGCTCGGCGCGGGCCAGCACGTACGCCGCGTAGCCGCCGTCGTACTGGTCGACCGTGCCGTCGTGGACCTCCCAGGTGCGCGTGCACACCGCGTCGAGGAACCACCGGTCGTGTGTCACGACCACCAGCGCGCCCTGGCCGCGGGAGTACCGCGCGACGAGGTGCTCGGCCAGCCACGCGACGCCCTCGACGTCGAGGTGGTTCGTCGGCTCGTCGAGCACGAGGACCTCGTCGTCGCGCACGAGCAGCGCGGCCAGCGCGACGCGGCGACGCTGGCCGCCCGAGAGGGACGACACGTCGGCGTCGAGCGCGACGTCGGCGAGCAGCCCCGAGTGCACCGCGCGGATGCGCGCGTCGGACGCCCACAGGTGCGGGTCCGCCGAGCCGTGGACGACGTCGAGCACCGTGCCGACCGCGAGCTCGTCACGCTGGTCGAGCACCGCCACGCGCGTCGAGCCGGAGCGTGTGACCCGGCCGGCGTCCGGCGCCTGCGCGCCCGAGAGCACCCGCAGGAGCGTCGACTTCCCGGCTCCGTTGGGGCCGACGACGCCGACGCGCGCGCCGTCGTCGAGCCCGAGGCTGACCTCGTCGAGCAGGGTGCGCGTGCCGAGCGTGAGCGTGACGCGGTCCGCGCCGAGCAGGTGAGCCATGAGGCCGCCAGGCTACCCGCGCGGCGCCCGTGCCCACCGCCGACGTCGAGGTGCGAACCTCCCGCCGAGCCGTGTAGCTGGGAGTGCGCGGTCCGGCGGTAGTGCGCACCTGGGCGACGCCCGGGTCAGGACTCGTCGAGGTAGCGGCCGAGGGTGTCGAGGATGCCGTTCGTGCCGGCCTCGCGCCGGCTGCCGTCGTCGGAGCCGTCGAGGTAGACGCCCTGCTCGACGAACGTGAGTCTCGTGCCGCCGTCGACCGGCTCGAACGTGGTGGTGGTGAGCGACGTCGAGATGTGCGTCTCGTCGACCCACATGTCGTACGTCGTGACGATTCGCTCGGCCTCGACGATGTCGGTGTACGTGCTCGTGAAGCGCGTGCGCGGGCCACCGTGCCAGGAGCCGTCCGTGACCGTGCGGCCGCCCACGCGGAAGTCGTCCGTCTGCTGCGTGGCCGTGTAGGTGGGCTCGACGTCGAACCAGGCGAAGTGCGCGTCGGCGGCGGCGAACGCGTGCCAGACCTTCGCGACCGGGTGCGGGTACGTGCGCTCGATGCTGAACGTGTGGTGCGCGGCGGACCGCGCGGGCGTCTCGGCCAACGGTGCTCCTCGGGTTCGGTCGGTGGCAGGCGTGCGCCCGACACGTGTGGGGGGTGCGGGGTCGTCGGGTCAGCCGTCGGCGTCGAGGTGGGCCCCGAGCCGGTCGAGACGCCGCTCGGCCGGCAGGCGCTGGCCCCCGATCCAGCCGCCCGCGGGCTCGAGCGCACCCGGCACCAGCTGGAACGTGCGGACGCGCCCGACCTTCTGCGACTCGACGATGCCGGCGCTCTCGAGGACCGCGAGGTGCTGGACGACCGCCGACAGCGTCATCGCGTGCGGCTCGGCGAGCGTGCTGACGGACGCGGGCCCGCGCACCAGGCGCTCGACCATCGCCCGACGGCTCGCGTCGGACAGGGCGTGGAACACCCGGTCGAGGTCCTCAGACTTAAGCATCTGCTCAAGCATCGGCCCGTCGGGCCGACCGCACAAGCGCGACGCGCTACTCGGCGCTGACGATCCGCGCGCCTGCGACCGGCGCGGAGGCCGTGAGCACCCGCTCGGCGACGCCGGCCGCCGTGAACGCCGCGGCGATGACGAGCGCGTGCTGGCGGCTGCGCGCGAGCGCCGCCACGGTCGGGCCGGACCCGGAGACGACCGCGCCGAGCGACCCCGCGTCCTGCGCGACCGCAAGCACCTCGGCCAGGCCCGGGGCGAGCGACAGCGCGGCGTCCTCGAGGTCGTTGCGCAGCGCGGCGCCCAGCGCGTGCGGGTCGCCGGCGCGGAGCGCCTGCATCAGCGCGACGTCCTCGTCGGGGTCGAGCACGTCGGTGTCCTCGTCCGCCGCGGGCAGCCGGTGGGCGGCCCCGCGAGCCTCGACGAGCCGATCGCGCTCGGCGTACACCGCGCCGGCCGCCAGGCCGCCGTCCTGCACCGCGAAGGCCCAGTGGAACTCGCCGCGGCACAGCGCGGGCGTCAGCAGGTGCCCTCGGCCCGACCCGACCGCGGTGTGGCCCGCGAGCGCGAACGGCACGTCCGAGCCGAGCTCCGCGGCGAGCGCGACGAGCTCGTCGCGCGAGAGGCCGGTGTGCCACAGCGCGTCGCACGCGAGCAGCGCGGCGGCGCCGTCGGCCGAGCCGCCGGCCATCCCGCCCGCCACCGGGACGCCCTTGGAGATGTGCAGGTGCACACCCTCGTCGACGCCGGTGCGCTCGGCGATCAGCTCGACGGCGCGCAGCGCGAGGTTCGACCCGTCCGTCGGCACGAGCTCGCTCTGCGGTCCGTCGACCGAGACCGTGCGGCCCGACGACGGCGTCGCGACGACCTCCTCGAACACCGAGACCGCCTGGAACACGGTGACGATCGGGTGGTAGCCGTCCTCGGCGACCGGGCCGACGCGCAGCGAGAGGTTCACCTTGCCGGGCGCGCGTACCCGCACCTCTCGTTCGGGCAGCGGGTCGACCGGCAGCAACGTCACGGGGCCACCCTGCCAGGCGTGCCGTCGCCTGGCGCCTCGACGGCCGCGGCCAGCGCCCCGGCGATCCGTGCGAACCCGTCGACGTCCACCCGCTCCCCGCGCGCCTGGGGATCGACCCCCGCCGCCGCGAGCGCACGCTCGGCCGCGTCGGCCGAGCCGGCGAGCGGCGCGAGCGCCGACCGCAGCATCTTGCGTCGCTGCGCGAACGCGGCGTCGACCACCGCGAAGACGTCCTCGCGCGAGACGGACGCGACGGGCACCGGGCGACGGTCCATGCGCACGAGCGCCGAGTCGACGTTCGGCACCGGCCAGAACACCGACCGGCCCACGGTCGCGGTGCGCCGTGCCGACGCGTACCACGCCGCCTTGACGGACGGCACGCCGTACGTGCGGCTGCCGGGTGGCGCGGCGAGCCGGTCGGCGACCTCGGCCTGGACCATCACGAGCACGCGCTCGAGCGAGTCGAACCGCTCGAGGAACGTCAGCAGCACGGGTACCGAGACGTTGTAGGGCAGGTTGGCGACGAGCGCCTCGGGCGAGCGCCCGGGCAGCGCCCGGACGTCGAGCGCGTCGCTCGTCACGACCGTGAGCCGGTCGCGGCCGTCGCCGTCGCGCAGGACGACCACGGGCTCCCCGGCCACGGACTCCTCGCGCGACGCCGTCAGCCCGGGCACGTGCCGCGCCACGGTCTCGGGCAGGAGCCGCGCGAGCACCGGGTCGATCTCGACGGCGACGACGTCGGCGCCCGCCTCGAGCAGTCCCAGCGTCAGCGAGCCCAGCCCGGGCCCGACCTCGACGACGCGGTCGCCGGGCTCCACGTCGGCCTGCCGCACGATCTTGCGGACCGTCCCGGCGTCGAGCACGAAGTTCTGCCCGAGCGTCTTGGTGGGCCGCACCCCGGCGCGCTCGGCCAGCGCGCGGATCTCGGCCGGTCCGAGCAGGGCGACGGTCTGCACGCGACGAGACTACGGGGCCGGGCGGACCGACGATGCGGCCGCCCGACCCCGTGGTCGGTGCGTCAGCTGTGGTGCTGCGGCGACCTCAGCTGAAGAGGTACTTGCCGCAGACCGGCCACTGGCCGGCGCCCGAGCGGTTGTAGAGCTCCTGGGCACGCGCGGTCTGCTCGGAGGCCGACGCCTGCGACGGCAGCCCCGAGCCGCCGACCGCGCGCCACGTGCCGACCGAGAACTGGTACAGGCCGTAGTAGAGGCCGTTCGACGACACCGCGTTGACGCGGCCGCCCGACTCGCACCTGGCGAGCGCGGACCAGTTGAGGCCGGACGCCTTGCCGCCGCTCTTCGCGGGACGCGACGAGCCCGACGACGAGGTGGTCGAGTGGTGCGTCACCGTCGGCTGCGCCACCGGGCGCTCCTTGGTGCCGACCGCGAGGACCCGGTCGACCGGCTTCCTCGTCACGGCGGTCGAGACCTGGTGGCGCGCGGTGACCTTGCCGTCGACCGTCGTCACCTGCGTGACGGTCGTGCGCTCGCCCTTCGCGCCCTTCGCCACGACGGTCGTGATGCCGGTGTAGTGCGCGGGGTCCTTGCGCTTCGTCGTGTCGAACGCGATCGCCTTGTGCGTCGTCACCTGGTCGATGCTCACCCGGTTGACGATCACCTGGAGCGTGCCGTCGGCGGTGCGCTGCACGCTCACGCGGTCGAGCGGGCCGAGCGTGACGCCCTGCTCCGTGAGGACCTGCGAGACGCTCGCGTCAGCGTCGACCACGTCGACCGTGCGGCCGTCGACGACGATCTGCGCCGGGCCGTGCACGGTGAGGTCGAGCGCGAGCTCGGGGCGCCCGTTGGTCTGCGAGCGCGAGGCGACGAGCCGCACGTCCGCGTCGCGCGCGGCGAGCGTCTCGAGCGCGTCGTCGGCGGAGAGCGCCGTCGTCCAGACGGTGCGCTCCTGGCCGTCGAGCAGGACGGTCACCTGGTGGCCGTGCCGCACGACGACCTCGCTGCCGTCGCGCAGGCCGTCCGACGCGGTGACGGCGTCGTGCTCCCCGACGGTCACGTGGCGGTCGGCCAGGAGGCCGTGGACCGACCCGGCGAAGGTGTGCACGTGGCGCACGGTGCCGTCGACGTCGAGCGTGACGGACTTGTCGGCGTGCGCGTAGGCGGCGGTGCCGCCCGCGGCGACCAGCACGGCGGCGGTGGCGGCGACGGGCACGACCCGACGACCGGACCAGCGGTCCCGTCGCGTCGTGGTGGCGTGCGCCGCCCCGGTGGTGGGGGCGTCCTCGGCGTCGTTGCGGCGCGTGAAGGGACCGGTGAGTCGGGTCGTGAAGGGCACGAGGCTCCAGCCGTCGCAGGGCCCGGGCACGGGGTGCGGGGTGCGCTCGCGGCGTGCGGCGCCCGACGTCGCTCACGTGTGAGCCCAGGACGCCGGAGGGGGCGTCCCCGTCGGTTCCCGGATCCCGATCCGGCCGTCAGGGGCGGTCCGCTGTTCGAACCGTGCGTCCCCCGCTCGGCAGGTGCCCGTCACCGGGGGACGAGCGACCGTAACCGTTCCGTGATCTGACTGTCGAGCCGCGCACCCGCCGTCAGCCGCCCGCGGCGGCGCCCGTCGGGGCCCGATCAGGACGCCGGTCCAGGTCACGGCAGACGAATGACAAGTTCGTCACCCGATCGGGTGAATCGGGTCACATTGGGTGGTCCGGCCGGTCAGTACCAGCCCTGCGAGCGCTGCCTCGCGTCGGCCTGGCAGGGGGTGCCGTAGCGGTTCGCGATGTAGTTCAGGCCCCACGTGATCTGGGTCGCCGGGTTCGTGCGCCAGTCGGCGCCGGCCGACGCCATCTTCGAGCCGGGGAGCGCCTGCGGGATGCCGTACGCGCCCGAGGACTTGTTGCCGGCGTTGACGCGCCAGCCGCTCTCGCGGTTCCACAGCTCGACGAGGCACGCGAACTGCTGGTCGCCCCAACCGCGGGCCGCGGCGAGCTCCTTGCCGATCGCCTGGGCCGAGCCGGGGTCCACCTTGATGCTCGAGGGGTCGGGCATGACCATCGTGCCGACGTGCACCACCTGGTCGACGGGCGGCGTCGTGACGATCGACGCGAGCGCCGTGCGACCGACGACCACGCCGCCGACCACGTCGAGCTGGTACGTCGTGGTCCGCACACCCACCTTGCCGGGCGTGACGACGACCTTCTCGCCCTTGGCGATCCCCGGGTCGTCGATCTTGTCCGTGCCGAACGGCACGGCCTCCTTGACGGTGGTGCCGTCGGTCTTCGCGCGCGTCACCAGGACGACGAGCCCGTCGACGGCCGTCGCGTCGAGCGGGACCGACAGCTGGTCGCCCTCTTCGAGCACCAGGCCGATGTCGCGCAGCGCGTCGCGCACGCTCTCGCCGCTCGAGACGCCGTCGATCACCTGGCCGTCGACCACGAGGTGGATCGTCTTCTGGGTCGAGACGCGCAGCATGTCGCGCCCCAGCGGCGCCGAGCGCGAGGCCGAGAGACGCGCGTCGCGCTGCCGGATGCCGAGGTCGTCGACCGCCTCGCCGACCGTGAGCGCGGTGGTCCAGATCTTCTTCTGCGTGCCGTCGACCTGGACCTCGATGCTGCGCCCGTGCCGCACCACGATCTCGCCGTGGTTGGCGACCGCGTCCTCGACGTCGGGCGCGACGAGGTCGCGGTCCCCCACGTGCACGCCCGCACCGGCGAGCACGTCGCCGACCGTGCGCCCGAACGCCTCGACGTGCTGCGTGTGCCCGTCGACGTCGACCGTGACGTCCTTGTGCAGGACCGCGAACGCGCTGGTGGCGCCGGCGACGACCGCGAGGACGGCGGCCTGGGCGGTCAGGCGGACGACCCGGCGCCGCGAAGCCCGCACGGGGCTGGCGGTCGCGTCGGTCGTCACGGGCAGCGTCCTTCCACCAGGGAGTACCAGGTCGATTCGGCCGCGCGCGGCCCGGTCTTGAGCGGTGTCGACGAGCCCACCCTCTCGGACGACCGTCCGACCGTAACCGATCCGTGATGATCCGTCATAGCCGAACGTCCCTCGTCCGGGCGCTCCCTCACCAGTCGCCGTACACCGCGCGTGACGTCGCGTCGATCGCCGCGCACACCTCGTCGAGCGCGCGTCCCTGCACGTCGGCGACGGTGCGGACGGTGCCGGGCAGCAGGTACGGCGCGTTCGGGCGGCCGCGGAACGGGTGGACCGTGAGGTACGGCGCGTCCGTCTCGACCAGCAGCAGCGAGGGCGGCACCTCGCGGAGCGCGGCGCGCACCTCGTCGTTCGCGCGGAACGAGACCGGCCCGGCGAACGAGAGGTACCAGCCGTGCTCGACTGCCAGCCGGGCGAGCTCCGCGTCACCCGAGAAGCAGTGGAACACGGTGCGGTCGGGCGCGCCGTCGGCCAGCAGGACGTCGACGACCTCGCCGTGCGCGTCGCGGTCGTGGATCTGCAGCGCGAGGCCGAGCTCCTTGGCGAGCGCGACGTGGGACCGGAACGCGTCGCGCTGGACCTCGCGGCCGCGCGGACCGGCCCGGAAGTGGTCGAGACCCGTCTCGCCGATCGCGCGGATGCGCGGGTTCGCCCGGGCGGTCGCGGCGACGCGGGCGAGCGCCTCGTCGAGCGGGACGTCGTGGCGCGGCTGCGGGTCGGGGTCGAGGCCGTCGGGCGCGACCTCGCGGACGCCGGCGTGCAGCACGGCCTCGTTGGGGTGGATCGCGACCGCGCCGAGCAGCCGCGCGTCCTCGCGCACCACGGCGTCGGTCCACGCGACCGCGTCGAGGTCGCACCCCACCTGGACCATCCGCGGGACGCCGACGGCCGCGGCGCGCTCGAGCTGCTCGGTGAGGCCGACGAGGCGGGGCTCTGCGGGGGGCTCGGCGGGGGTCTCAGCGGGGGGCTCGGCCGCGCCCGCGCCTGCGCCTGCCGGTGGCCCGTCCCAGCCGTCCGCGAGCCAGTCGACGACCGTGTCGAGGTGCGTGTGGTTGTCCACCACCGGGAGCGGCAGCGCCTCCGGCGGCGGCGGCCAGCCCGTCTCGCGGCGCTTGCCCATCAGCGGAGGCCGCCCATCAGCGGTGCCCGCCCATCAGCGGAGCCCGTCAGCGCGGACGCCGTCCGCCCGCCGGACGCGCCGGATGTCCGTCATGCGCGTCAGAGCCCCGCGTAACGGGCCAGCTCCTCCTCGACGATCGAGTCGTCGAGCTTCGTGAACACGGGCGTCGGCTTCGCGACCGGCGTGCCCGGCTTGACCGGGACGGGCGTCCACGCGGGCACGGCGGAGTAGTCGCCGGTGATCACCGGGTACGAGCGCGACGCATCGTCGAGGTCGGTGACCTCCTCGATGCGCGGCTGGGGTGCGAACGTGCCCGTGCCGCCCAGCACCTCGTGGACCTTCTGCGCCGAGTGCGGCAGGAACGGCGCGAGCAGGGTGTTCGCGTCCGACACGGCCTGCGCCGCGGTGTTGAGCACGGTCGCGAGCCGGTCGCGGTCGCTCGTCAGCTTCCACGGCTCCGTCTCGGAGATGTAGCGGTTCGCCTCCTGGACGACCCGCATCGCCTCGCCGATCGCCGCCTTGTGGCGGTGCGTGCCGACGAGCTCCCCGACGCGGCCGAACGCGGTCGTCGTCTCCGCCAGGAGCGCCTCGTCGACGCGCAGCCGCTGGGTCGCCGCCGGGATCTCGCCGAAGTTCTTGTGGATCATCGACGCCGTGCGGTTGACGAGGTTGCCCCAGCCCGCGACGAGCTCGTCGTTGGTGCGGCGCAGGAAGTCCGCCCACGTGAAGTCGGCGTCCTGGTTCTCGGGGCCGGCGACCGAGATGAAGTACCGCAGCGCGTCCGGCTGGTACCGGGCGAGCATGTCGCGGACGTAGATGACGATGCCGCGGCTCGACGCGAACTTGCGGCCCTCCATCGTCAGGAACTCGCTGCTGACGACCTCCGTCGGCAGCTGCAGGTCGCCGTACGGGCCGGGCGCGCCGCCCTTGGTGCCCTTGCCGTCGTAGCCCAGCAGCTCGGCGGGCCAGATCTGGCTGTGGAACGTGATGTTGTCCTTGCCCATGAAGTAGTACGACAGCGCGTCCTTGTCGTTCCACCACAGGCGCCACGCGTCGGGGTCGCCGCTGCGGCGCGCCCACTCGATCGACGCGGACAGGTAGCCGATCACCGCGTCGAACCAGACGTAGAGCCGCTTGTTCGGGTTCTCCTCCCAGCCGGCGAGCGGCACCGGGATGCCCCAGTCGATGTCGCGCGTCATGGCGCGCGGCCGCAGGTCGTCGAGCAGGTTCAGGCTGAAGTTGAGGACGTTCGGGCGCCAGTCGGTGCGCGTGCGCAGCCAGGCGTCGAGCGCGTCGACGAACGCGGGCAGGTCGAGGAAGAAGTGGGTGCTCTCGACGAACTTCGGCGTCTCGCCGTTGATGCGGCTGTGCGGGTTGATCAGGTCGATCGCGTCGAGCTGGTTGCCGCAGTTGTCGCACTGGTCGCCGCGCGCGCCGTCGTAGCCGCAGATCGGGCACGTGCCCTCGACGTAGCGGTCCGGCAGCGTGCGTCCCGTGCTCGGGCTGATCGCGCCCATGGTCGACTGCTCGACCATGTAGCCGTTCTTGTGCACCGTGCGGAACATCTCCTGGACGACGGCGTAGTGGTTGCGCGTCGTCGTCCTGGTGAACAGGTCGTACGAGAGTCCGAGCTGCGTCAGGTCCTCGACGATCACGCGGTTGTAGCGGTCCGCGAGCGCCTGCGGCGTCACGCCCTCCTTCTCCGCCTGCACGAGGATCGGCGTCCCGTGCTCGTCCGTGCCCGACACCATGAGCACGTCGTGGCCCGCCATGCGCATGTAGCGGGAGAAGACGTCCGACGGGACGCCGAAGCCGGCGACGTGACCGATGTGGCGGGGGCCGTTCGCGTAGGGCCAGGCGACGGCGGACAGGATGCGGGACATGCGCCGATCCTAGGTGGCGGGCACGGGCGGCCGGGGCGGCGTCGGTCGGGGCCGGACGCGGGGCCGGCGGGGGCGGGGCCGGCGGGGGCCGGCAGGTCGGCGGGGGCCGGCGGGGGCCGAGCATCGCGCCGGGCGTCAGCCGAACGTCAGCCGCACGATGCGGTCGTCGCCGGGCTTCGGCCGGCCGCGGCCGTCCGTGTTGTTCGTCAGGACCCAGAGCTCGCCGGACGGCGAGACCGCGACCGCGCGCAGGCGGCCGTACGTGCCGGTGAAGAACGCCTGTGGCGTGCCGACGCCCGTCGCCGTCAGCGGGACCCGCCACAGCCGCGCGCCGTGCAGCGCCGCGAGGTACACCGCGTCCGGCGTCACCGCGATGCCGCTCGGGCTCGCCTCGTCGGTGTGCCACTGCACGAGCGGGTCGTGGAACCGGCCGTCGTGCGCGATGCCCTCGACCGTCGGCCAGCCGTAGTTCGCGCCCTTGACGATGAGGTTCAGCTCGTCCCACGTGTCCTGGCCGAACTCCGAGGCGAACATGCGGCCGTCCGCGCTCCAGCCGATGCCCTGCACGTTGCGGTGCCCGTACGACCACACGGGCGATCCCGGGAAGGGGTTGTCGGGCGCGGGGTCGCCGTCGGGCGTGATGCGCAGGATCTTGCCGTTGAGGGTCGAGCGGTCCTGCGCGGTCGGGCGGTCGGTGGCGTCCCCCGTCGTGACGTAGAGGTAGCCGTCGGGGCCCACCGCGAGCCGGCCGCCGTCGTGGTTCGACGCCTTGTGGATGCCCGTGAGGATCGGCGTGAGCGCGCCGAGCGAGTGGCCGGTGAGCGTGCCGCGCAGCACGCGGTTGTCGCTGTCCGTCGTCGCGTACACCGCGATCTCGGCCTGGTCGCCGGTCGCGGGCGTCAGCACGGCGATGCCGAGCAGGCCGCCCTCGCCCTGGTGGACGACGGTACGGCGGAGCTGGTCGGCCCCCGCACCGGTGATCGGGGTCGTCGTGCCGTCGGGCGCGACGTCGATGATCCGGGCGTCGTCACGCAGCGTGACGAGCGCGTCGCCCTGCGGCAGGAACGCGATCCCCCAGGGGACGGAGAGCCCGGTGACGACGTCCTGCGCGCCCGTGGGGGTGCCGGTCGGGCCGGAGCTCGGGGTCGCCGGGGTGGTCGGCGCGGACGTGGCGGGGGTCGTCGTCGCGGGGGCGGCCGGCGTGGTGGCGGGCGGCGCGGTGGCGGGCGTGGTCGTCGCGGACGACGAACCGCCGCTGGTGCAGCCAGCCACCGCCAGCGCCACCGCCGCGAGGGCGACGGCGGCCTGCGCGGCCGTGGTGGTCGGTCCGAGGTGGCGCGTTCTGCGGCGCATGCCCCAGCGGACCACGCTCCGGTGCGCGGCGCCACCACGGCGTGCGACGCTGACGTCATGGCACGCGCCCTGCTCGTCGTCGACGTCCAGCCCACGTTCTGCGAGGGGGGCGCGCTCGCGGTCGAGGGCGGCAACGCCGTGGCCGAGGCGATCGCGCGGTACGCGGCGGCAAACCGCGGCGCGTACGACCTGGTGGTCACGACGCAGGACTGGCACGTCGACCCCGGCGCGCACTTCTCGGACCACCCGGACTTCGTCGACACCTGGCCGCCGCACGGCGTCGCCGGCACCGCCGAGGCCGAGCTGCACCCCGCGCTCGCCGACCTCGCGCCGGACGCGAGCGTCAAGAAGGGCGCCTACGCCGCCGCGTACTCGGGCTTCGAGGGCGTCGACCCCGCGGGCCGCGACCTCGAGGAGATCCTGCGGTCCGCCGACGTCACCGACGTCGACGTCGTCGGCATCGCCGAGTCGCACTGCGTGCGGGCCACGGCGCTCGACGCGCACGCCGCAGGGCTGCGCACGCGGGTCCTCACCGACCTCACGGTCCCGGTCACCCCGGGGCTGGGCGCCGCGGCCCGCCAGGAGCTCGCCGCCGCGGGCGTCGAGCTCCTGCCGTCGACCGCCGCCTGACGGCAGCCGGCCGGCTGGCCGGCGTGCACCGGGGCCGGGCCGCGCGCACCGAGGCCCGACGCCGGCCAGTGAGGCTCGAGACCCGCCTGGTGCAGAGCCCCTCCGCCCGTGCTCCACCGAGCGCGGTGCGAGATGTGCGGTCGAGCGCCGACCCGCAGCGCGTCGAGGGTCGAGCACGCTCATGCCCGGCGGTCACCCGCACCATTCGCACGCGACGCGCGGCGCACGTCCGCCGCACCCGAGGTCGCGGCGACCAATCGCGTCACCTCGTCCACCAGGTGCTCGACCCCGTGCACCGCGTCCTCGAAGGCGTAGCGCAGTACCGGGTGGCCGGCGAGCTCGAGCCGCCGATCACGCCGGCGGTCCTCCCGGAACGCGACCCGGTCCCCGTGGTACGCGAACCCGTCTGCCTCGACCACGATGTGCCGGTCGACGAGCAGATCGACCCGGCCGACGCCCGGGATCCGGACCTGTGGCTCCACGTCGAGGCCCGCCTCCACCAGGGCGACCCGCACGATCGACTCCTGGAACGACCCGCTACGCGCGTCCGCGAGCGCGAGCGCACGGCGGAACAGCGCAGCTCCGGCGCGCGGGCTCTGCGCGGCGAGGTCGACGCGACGCACCAGGCCGCGTGCAAGGGCGGCGTCGACCGCTGCGACGAGGTCGGGGAGCTGCAGGCATCGGGCCGCGTGGCCCAATGCGACAGCCGGCGGCACCACGAGACCGTCGGCGTGGGCCTGAGCGGTCCAGTGCAGCCGGACGGTCGACGGCAGCAGTCCTCGCCGAGGCGCGCCGCGATGGGTGTCGATGGCGACGTGGTGCTGACCGGGTGGCGACCGAAGCGGGAGCCCGTACCGCAGCAGGGCCGAGACGCAGGTGACGGCGCCACGCGCTCGCACGGCAGCGACGAGCTCCGGTGGGGCGCCAAGGATCGCAACGCAGCCGTGGCCGACCGCCGCGACGGCTCCCCGTTCGCGCGCTCTGCTCAACGCGCGCCGGGCGACTCCCCGCCGCAGCAGGTCGCCGGTCCGCGCCACACCGCCGAGGTCGCGGAGGTGACTGACGACGTCGTACGCATCCATCCGCCGAGCCTCGGGCCCAGCCGTGAGGCGCTGCGGCCGCGGGGCCGTGCTGTGGACGCGCACCCGGCCGGGCGCGCCTGTGGGCGGTCGGCGGGTGCGCGTGCGCACGGTGCGGTCGAGCCCGTTCGGTCGGGCCGGAAGGTCCCCGACACGCCGCGCCCGACCCGTTCGCCCGCACCTGTCGCACGCCGTGGGTCCAGCCGACTGGCCGTCCACGAGGTCAGCCGCCGACCGGGACGCCCGGGCCCGCCGACAGGCGGGTCAGCTCGGCGTACGCGCCGTCGGCGGCCAGCAGGTCGGCGTGCGTGCCGAGCTCCACAAGCCGGCCGTGCCGGAGCACCGCGATGCGGTCAGCGCCGCGGATGGTCGACAGCCGGTGCGCCACGACGAACGTGGTGCGGCCGCGCATCAGCCGGGCGAGCGCCTCCTGCACCAGCCGCTCGGACGCCGTGTCGAGCGCCGAGGTCGCCTCGTCGAGGACCAGCACGCGCGGGTCGCGGATCAGCGCCCGCGCGATCGCGAGCCGCTGCCGCTGCCCGCCCGACAGCCGCGCCCCGCGCTCGCCGATCAGCGCGTCGAGGCCGCCCATCTCCTCGACGAACTCGAGCGCGTTGGCGTCGCGCAGCGCCGCCAGCACCGCCGCGTCGGAGTGGTCGCGCGACCCGTAGGTGACGTTGTCGCGCACCGTGCCCTCGAACAGCAGCGACTCCTGCGGCACCACGGCGAGGAACCGGCGGTACGTGCGCAGGTCCAGCTCGACGAGGTCGCGGCCGTCGAGCACGATGCGGCCGGCGGTCGGCGTCAGGAAGCCGATCACCAGGTTGAGCACGGTCGACTTGCCGGAGCCCGACGGGCCCACGAGCGCGATCGTCTCGCCGGCCCGCACGTGCAGGTCGAGGCCGTCGACCGCGGACTCGTCGGGGGCGTCGGCGTAGGCGAACGAGACCGCCTCGAAGTCGAGCTGCCCCTCGACCGCCCCGACCTCGGCCTTGCCCGCGTTGCGCTCGAGGTCCGGCGACGTCAGCACCTCGCCCATCGACCGCACCGACTCGAGGCCCTTCGTGACGATCGGCGCCATGCTCATCAGTGCGGTCACGGCGCCGGTCAGCGCCACGAAGTACGACGACAGCATCGTGACGTCGCCCGCGGTCATGCCGAACCGGCCGCTCCACGCGACCCACGCCGCACCGATGAGGCACCCGACCGACAGCAGCTGCATCAGGATCCACGACAGCGCGCCGAACCAGCCGTTCGTCACGTCGAGCCGGAACCCGGCCTGACGCACGCCGACCAGCGTCGCGTCCATGCGCGAGAGCTCGTCGCGCTCGAGCGCGTGCGCGCGCGTGATCGGGATCAGGTGCGTCATCTCGGAGACGCGGGCGGACATGTGCTCGACCTCGGTGCGGTACGCCGCGTTGCGCGCCGACATGCGCCGCCGCATCGACACGACGAGCGCCGCGGCGGCCGGCACCGCGAGCGCGTACACCGGCAGGAACTCCGGGACGCGGAAGGCGGTGATGACGACCGCGCCGACCAGCGTGGTGGCGGCCGCCATCCCGGTGTCGAACGCCTGCCGGCAGCTCTCGACGACGTTCTCGACGTCGCGCACGATCTTCGTCTGGAGCATGCCCGCCGAGGTGCGGCGGTGGTAGCCGATCGACAACTCCTGCAGCCGGCGCGCGAGCGCCATGCGGAGGTTCGTCTCGACGGTGCGCACCGCGCGCGACAGCGAGCGGACGTAGAGCTGGTGCAGAGGCAGGTTCTGGACGATGAACAGCGCCATCAGCACCGCGGTGACCCACAGCTCGCGCAGCGGCCGGTGGTCGACGACGACGTCGATGACGTTCGCCGTGAGCAACGGGATCACCCAGACCGGCGAGTGCTTGACGACGAACGCCGCCGTCGCGACGCCGACGTTGCGGCGCTGGCCGCGGAACAGCCCGGTGAGCGTGCGGACCGGGTGCGCGCCGTCGTACGTGTCCTCGAGGAGCGGGGCCGTCGTCACGCGGTGATCGTAACGATTCGACGATGCCGCGTCAGCGCTGCCGCGCGGCGAGCGCCGCCGCGTACAGCTCCCGCTTCGAGACCCCTGCGGCCTCCGCGACGTCACCCACGACGTCCTTGAGGCGCTCCCCCGCGTCGGCCCGCGCGAGCACCTCCGTCACGACGTCGCCCACGGTCGCCGCAGCCCGTGCCGCACCGCCCACCACCACGACGATCTCGCCGCGCACCTCGCCGTCCGAGGCCCAGCCGACGAGCTCGCCGAGGGCGCCGCGCCGCACCTCCTCGTAGGTCTTGGTGAGCTCGCGGCACACCGCGGCGGGGCGGTCCGCGCCGAACGCGTCGGACATCGCGCCCAACAGCTCCGCGAGCCGGTGCGGCGCCTCGAAGAACACCATCGTGCGGCGCTCGTCCGCGAGCGCCGCGAGGGCGCGCGCCCGCTCGCCCGGCCGGCGCGGCGGGAAGCCCTCGAAGCAGAACCGGTCGGTGGGCAGGCCGGACAGCGCGAGCGCGGTCAGCACGGCGCTCGGCCCGGGGGCCGCCGTGACCGTGAGCCCTGCCTCGACGGCGGCCGTCACCACGCGGAAACCCGGGTCGGAGACGGCGGGCATGCCCGCGTCCGTGACGACCACGACGGTGCCCCCGCTCGCGACGACCTCGAGCAGCTCGGCGGAGCGCGCGGCCTCGTTGTGCTCGTGGTGGCTGACGACGCGTCCGCCGATCGTGACGCCCAGCCGCGCCGCGAGGGCGCGCAGGCGCCGGGTGTCCTCGGCCGCGACGACGTCCGACTCCTCGAGCAGGCGGCGCAGGCGGGGCGAGGCGTCCTCGGCGTTGCCGATCGGCGTCGCGGCGAGCACGAGCCGCCCGGCGGGCTGGGGGTTCGACATGCGGCAAGCGTCCCACCTGGCCGCGAACGGTCGAGCCGCCGGCACCCGACCGCCGGCCGACCCCGCAGGGCGGGTGCCGCCGCGGCTCGAGCCACCCACAGCCCCGATCGATAACCGCGGTCTCCGTAACGTTCGGATGCCCCTCCCCGGCACAGCGCTCGCCCCTACCATGACCGGGTGCCGCCCACGCCCGACGACGTCGCGTCGAACCCGCCCTCGGGCCCCGTGCCCGGGGCTCCGGTCGCCACCGGCGACCGGGACCGTCCCGTCTTCGCACCGACGAGCGCCGGGCCCGACCCGGCCGCGCTCCAGCCCGAGCGGCCCGAGCCAGCGCCCGACGACCGTCCGACGCGCGCGCGGCGCGGCCGCTCCCCCGCCCCCGAACCGGGCGAGGACCCGGCCGAGCCGACCGCCACCCGCCTCCTGCGCCGCCTGCTCGGCGAGGCGACGCTCGCGCTCGACGCGACGCGCCGCGCGCGCGTGCTCGGGTGGCTCCTGCCGCTGGCCGTGACGGTGCTCGGCGGCGTGCTGCGGTTCTGGAACCTCGGCAACCCGCACCACCTCGTGTTCGACGAGACGTACTACGTCAAGGACGCGTACTCGCTGCTGCACCAGGGCTACGAGGCCAACTGGGAGAACGACCCGAACGCCAAGTTCGAGGCCGGCACCATGTCGGGCATCCTCACGACCGGCGAGTACGTGGTCCACCCGCAGGTCGGCAAGTGGATGATCGCGCTCGGCATGTGGCTCGGCGGCGGGCCGACGAGCTCGACCGCGTGGCGGCTCTCGGCCGCGGTGGTCGGCACCCTGTCCGTGCTGATGGTGGCGCGGATCGGCCGGCGCCTGTTCGCCTCGACGGCGCTGGGCACGGTGGCCGGCCTGCTGCTCGCGGTCGACGGCGAGGCGATCGTCCAGTCGCGCGTCAGCCTGCTGGACCCGTTCCTCATGTTCTTCGTGCTCGCCGCGTTCGGCGCGCTGCTGATCGACCGCGACCGCTCCCGGCGGCGGCTCGCGGACCGCGCAGCGGCCGTGCTCGACGCCGGCGGAGACCTCGCGGCCGGTCTCGGCCCGCGGCTCGGCTGGCGGTGGTGGCGGCTCGCGGCGGCCGTGCTGCTCGGCCTCGCGATCGGCACCAAGTGGTCCGGCATCTACTTCCTCGCCGTGTTCGGCGTGCTCAGCGTGCTGGGCGACATGCAGGCGCGACGCACCATCGGCGTGCGCCGGTGGTTCGAGGCCGGGGTCTTCCGCGACGGCATCGTCGCGGGCGTCAGCATGGTCGGCGTCGCCGCGCTCGTGTACCTCGGCTCGTGGTTCTCGTGGTTCACGCACCCCGACGCGTACCTGCGTCAGTGGGCCGAGCAGAACCCCGGCCAGGGCGTCCAGTGGCTGCCCCGGTCGCTGCGGTCGCTGCTGCACTACCACGAGCAGATGTGGCAGTTCCACAACGGCCTCGACTCGCCGCACCCGTATGCCGCGCACCCGCTCGGCTGGATCGTCCAGTGGCGCCCGACGTCGATGTGGTACCCGACCAGCATCTCGAGCCTGTTCGGCGACCAGGCGCAGGCGGCGTGCGGCTCGGACAAGTGCTCGCAGGCGATCACCGCGATCGGCAACCCGCTCGTGTGGTGGGGCGCGACGGCGGCGATCGTCATCGCGGTGGTCTGGTTCCTGCGGACGCGGGACTGGCGTGCGGTCGCGGTCCTGTCGGGGATCGTCGCCGGGTGGCTGCCGTGGTTCGGCTACGCGCACCGCACGATCTTCACGTTCTACTCGGTCGCCTTCGTCCCGTGGGTCGTGCTGACGCTCACGTACGTGCTCGGGCTGGTGGTGGGTCCCCGCGACGGCGACCCACGGGCGAGGCGCATCGCCCTGACGTGCGTGTCGGTGTTCGTCGCGGCGGCCGTGGCGGTCGGCCTGTACTTCTACCCGATCTGGTCCGCGTGGACCGTGCCGTGGTCGTTCTGGCACTCGCACATGTGGTTCGAGAGCTGGGTCTAGGCCGCGAGGCGGCGGACGGCGCGGCGGGTCAGCGCTGCCAGTCCACCTGCGGGCTCGCGTACCAGCCGAGACCGAGCCGCTCCCAGAGCCGCGCGTGCGAGGCCACCCGCTCGCGGAAGTCGTCGAACGACCGGTCCGCCGCACCGGTCCACGCGACCTCGGCGACGGCCGCCAGGCGCGGCAGCAGCATGGTCGTCAGCGCGCGCAGGTCGCGCAGCGTCTCGGTCCAGATCGCGGCCTCGACACCCACCACCGCCTCCGCGGGCAGGCCGTCGATCAACGCGGTCGGCTCCCAGTCGTAGGCGTCGCGCAGCTCGATGTGTCCCGCCCACTCGAGCCCCAGCGCGGTGCTCGCGTCGTACTTCATGTCGAGGTACGCGTGCGACCCGGGCGACATGATGAAGCGCGCACCGGCGCGCGCCGCCGCGACGAACGCCGCCGGGTCGGCGCGCGGGTCCCAGAACTGCACGAGCGTGCCCGGCTCGACCGCCGCGTGCGCGATCTCCTGCCAGCCGATCACCTTCTTGCCGGCGGCACGCACCGCGGCTGCCGCCATGCCGACGAGCCGCGCGTACTCGTCGTGGTCCATCGTCAGCACCTCGTCGCCGCCGATGTGCACGTACTCGCCGGGCGTCATGGCCGCGACGTCGGCGAACACCGCGTCGAGGAACGGGCGCGTGGCCGGCAGGTCCGCGTGCAGCCGGCTGAAGCCGACCTCGATGCCCGTGTACTCGTCCGTCGGCCGGCCGTCCGGGTTGAGTTCGCCGTAGGCGTGCGTCGCGGCGTTGACGTGGCCGGGCACGTCGATCTCGGGCACGACGCGCACGCCGCGCGCCGCCGCGTACGCCACGAGGTCCGCGTAGTCGTCGGCCGAGTAGAACCCGCCGCGGTCGCCGCCGACCGCCGAGGCGGACGAGCGGCGTGTGAGCTCGGGGCGCGAGCGCACGTGGAGCCGCCAGCCCTGGTCGTCCGTGAGGTGCAGGTGCAGCACGTTCAGCTTGTAGTGCGACATCAGCGCGATCACGGTCTTGAGGTCGGGCACCGTGACGAAGTGCCGCGCGACGTCGATCGACAGGCCACGCCACGCGAACCGCGGCCGGTCGGCGACGCGCACCGCGGGCACGGCGCCGTCGTCGTCCATGAGCTGGCGCAGCGTGACCAGGCCGCGCACCAGGCCGGACGGGCGCGCCGCCTCGATCTGCACGCGGCGCGCGCGGACGGTCAGCCGGTACGCCTCGTCGTCGAGGTCGTCGGCGATCGTCAGCCGCACCGCACCCGGCTCGTCCCGGCCGGCGTGCCGCACGGGGATCGGGCTTCCGGTGACGCGACCGATCAGGTCGGCGGCGAGCACCGCCACCTGGACCAGGTCGGGCCGGCCGTCGACGTCGACGGTCGTGTCCGGGCCCACCCGGTACGGCTCGCCCCCGAGCTCCTCGAGGCTGGCGGGGCGGGGGACGACAGCGTGCAACGGTGCTCCTCGGGCGACGGCTTCACCAGGTGGACGAACGGTGACGAACGCCCGGGAGCACGCTACTCGACGGTCCGGGCGAGACGGCGCGCCAGGACCGCGCACGTCGCGAGCTGCAGCTGGTGGAACGCGATCACGGGCAGCGCGACGCTCGCGGCGACGGCCGGCGCGAACAGCACGGAGGCCATCGGCAGACCCGTGGCCAGGCTCTTCTTCGACCCGCACATCAGCAGCGCGATCCGCTGCGGCCTGCCCAGCCCGAGCCGCCCGCCGCCGGTCCAGGTCAGCGCCAGCATGGCCACGAGCATCACCGCGCAGACGACGAGCAGCGTCAGCACCACGACCAGCGTGACGTCGTCCCACGCGCCCGACGTCGAGGCCTCGCTCACCGACGCGTACGCGACCAGCAGGATCGTCGTCCGGTCCGTGATCCGCGTCAGGTGCGCGTGCCCCCGCACCCAGCCACCGATCCACGGCTGGACGACCTGGCCCACCGCGAACGGGAGCAGCAGCTGCAGCAGGATCTGCGGCACCGAGCCCGCGAGCGAGCTGCCGCCCGTCCCACCGATCAGCAGCCCCGCGAGCAGCGGCGTCAGCAGGACGCCCGTGACGTTGGAGACGGTCGCGCCGGTGATGGCCGCCGCGACGTCCCCGTGCGCGATCGACGTGAACACCACGGACGACTGCACCGTCGACGGCAGCACGGAGAGGAACAGCAGGCCGGTGCGCAGGTCGGGTGCGAGCACCGAGTCCGGCAGCAGCTGCACGAGCAGGCCGAGGACCGGGAACGCGACGTAGGTCGCGGCGAGCATCGACCCCTGCACGCGCCAGCTGCGCAGCCCGTCCCACACCTCGCGCGTCGGCATGCGCGCGCCGTAGAGGAAGAACAGCAGGACGATCGCGGCCGTCTCGAGGCCGTGCACCACGGTCGCCGCGCCGCCGGACGCAGGGAGCACGAGGCCCAGCACGAGGACCGTCAGGATCATGACGACGAGCGGGTCGATCCACGCGCGGACCGCGGCCCAGCGCGAGCCCGCGGCAGCCGTGCCGGGGTCGTCGCTCAGGTCGGCGCCTGGGCTCAGGTCGTCGGGGCGCAGGTCGTCGGGCACGCGGCCATCCTCGCAGCGGCCGCGCGCTGCACCCGTCGCGACGCGGCTGGGCAACGCGGCCGCACGCTGCACCCGTCGCGACGCGGCTGGGCGACGCGGCCGGGGCGCGGCCGCCCGGCGGCTCGCTACGCGCCCCGGTGCCGGCGCACCAGCTTGTCGAGCTCGACGACGATCGGCACCACCGCCGCCAGCGCGATCGCGGCGAGCCACTGCGGCCCGGTGAGCGACGTCGTCATCAGCAGCCGCTGCAGCCCGGCCACCTGCACCGAGACGACGGTCAGCAGCAGCGGGATCGACAGCCACTTCACGGCGTTGACGATGGGCGCCTCGAGCCCGGAGCCCGGGTCGCGCCGCATCGCGAGCCCGCCGAACAGGGACGCGAGCGCCGCGACCACGAACGCCATCGTCATCGGCACGTTCGCGTGGTCCTGGCTCATCGGCCCGGGCGCGAGCAGCAGCGCGAGCAGCGTCACGCCGAACATCACGAAGCCGTACACGAGCCACTGCGTCACGGCACGACGGTTCGAGATCGTCACCTTCGGGTCGCGCGGCGGGCGCTGCATCAGGTCGTCCGGGGAGGGGTCGAGCAGGATCACGACGACCGGGAAGATCGTGATGAAGAAGTTCAGGAACAGCACCATGATCGGCGTCAGCGGCACGCCGCCGTTGATGTTCGCGAGGCTCGCCACGAGGAACAGCAGGACGAGCATGAACAGCGACGCCATCTGGTAGCGGACGTAGCTCACGATCTTGTCGTAGATGCCGCGGCCGAGGCGGATCGCGGTGACAAGGGTGCCGAAGTTGTCGTCGGTCAGGATCATCTTCCCGGCCTGCTTCGTGACCTCCGAGCCCGAGCCCATCGCGACGCCGATGTCGGCCTGCTTGAGCGCCGCGGCGTCGTTGACCGCGTCGCCCGTCATCGCGACGATCGCGCCCCCGGCCTGCATGAGCTTGGCGAGCCGCAGCTTGTCCTGCGGCGTGACGCGGCCGAACACGTGCAGGTCCGGCAGGGCGGCCGTCAGCTCCGCGTCCGTCATCGCCTGGATGTCGGCGCCCGACGCGGCACCCGGGCCGAGGCCGAGCTCGCGGCCGATGGCGGACGCCGTGATGGCGTGGTCGCCGGTGATCATGCGGACCTCGATGCCGGCCTCGCGGGCCGTGCGGACCGCGTCCTTCGCGGTCGGCCGCAGCGGGTCGATGATGCCGACCATCCCCACGAACACCAGGTCCTCGACGTGCGCCATCGGGTCGGCCTGCACGTCCGCGAGCGGCGCGTCGACGCGGCGGAACGCGAACGCGAGCACCCGCAGCCCCTGCTCCGACATCCGCTGGTTCGCCGCCTGGATGTCCTCGACGGACTCCGCGATCGGCACGACCGCGTCCCCGGGCGCGAGCGCCTGCGAGCACCGCGCGAGCACGACGTCGGGCCCGCCCTTGACGAGCTCGACCAGGCCGAGCGTGCCCTGGACCGGCAGCTGGTGGAACGTCGCCATGAACTTGTACGCCGAGTCGAACGGCACCTCCGCCGCGCGCGGGTAGGCCCGCCGCGTCTCCTCGGCGTCGACCCCGATCTTCGCGGCCAGCACGACGAGCGCGGCCTCGGTCGGGTCGCCGACGACCTCGCCGGCGTCGGACACCGTCGCGTCGCTGTCGAGGCACAGCCCGTACGCGAGGCGCGTGAAGTCCGGCACCTCCGTGCCGGCGACGTGCTCGATCGCGCCCGTCTTCGCGTAGCCCTCGCCCTGGATCCGGAACCACCGGCCGCCGTGGAACATCGTGCGGACCGTCATCGCGTTCATCGTCAGCGTGCCGGTCTTGTCGGAGTTGATCGCGCTCGTCGCGCCGAGCGTCTCGACGTCGGTGAGGTTCTTGACGACCGCGCGGTGCTCGGCGAGCTGCTTGCTCCCGTACGCGAGCATCGACTGGACGAACGTCGGCAGGCCGGTCGGGATCGCGGAGATCGCCATCGAGATGCCGAGCAGCAGCACGGTCGTCGCGTCCTCGCCGCGGATCAGGCCGATGACGACGATCACCGCGACGGCCGACCACGCGACGATCCCGAGCACGCGCGTCAGCGAGTCGAGCTCCCGCTGCAGCGGCGACTTGGCCGGCGCGACCGCCGAGAGCATCGACGCGATCTGGCCCATCTGCGTCTTCATGCCGGTGTCGGTGACGACCATCGTCGCCGTGCCGCGGGTCACCGACGTGTTCTGGAAGACCATGCACGCGCGGTCGCCGAGCGTCGCGTCGGGGTCCGTCAGCGTCGCCGGGTCCTTCGGCACGGGCGCCGACTCCCCGGTGAGCGCGGCCTCCTGCGTCTCGAGCGTCGCCGACCGGAGCAGCCGGCCGTCTGCGGGCACGAGGTCGCCGGCCTCGAGGTTGACGATGTCGCCGGGCACGAGCTCGAGCGCCGGGACCTGGGCGAGCGTGCCGGCGCGCACGACCTTCGCCTGCGGCACCTGGAGCTTGGCCAGCGCGTCCACGCTCGCGCGCGCCTTGAGCTCCTGCCGCGTGCCGAGCACGACGTTGAGGATGACGAGCGCCGCGACGAGCACCGCCACGGCGCCCTCGCCGATGGCGGCCGAGACGATCACGACCGCGATGAGCATGAGGTTCATCGGGTCGCGCAGCTGGCGCAGCGCCACCGACCACGTCGACGGGGGCGGCTCGGACGCGATCGCGTTCGGGCCGTACAACGCCTGCCGGCTCGTCACCTCGTGCGACGTGAGCCCGGCGCCCGCGTCGGTGCCGAGGTCGTGCACCACGTCCTGCGCCGAGAGCGTGAACCACGGCACCGAGCTCGTCCGGATCACCTGCGTCACGTCCGTGGGACTCGTCATGACAGCGAATCTAGGTCGGGACGTCGCCTTTGTCCCGGTCCGGCTCGATCCCGGGTGGCCCTCGACCGCGCCGCGGGTCAGCCGGGACCGGGTACCGCGCGTGCCTCGGCGGCGTCCTCGACGCCCTCGTCGGGCAGCAGCCGGCGCTGCTCGAGCACGTAGAGCAGGACGAACCCCGGGGCCACGACGAGGACGAAGAGCCCGACCGCGACGAGGATCGCCGTCAGCGTGCCGGACGGCGCGGCCGCGTCCGCGACGGTGAGGGTCTCGGGCAGGAGGTACGGCCACTGCGCCACGCCCCACGACACCACCGTCGCCGCGACGGCGAGCGCCGCGAGCACCCGGGCACCGCGCGCCGCGCCGCGCACCAGCAGCACGAGCGCACCCGCGCCGCACAGCGCCCCGGCGATCACGACGGGCGCCGCCTGCGACGTCAGCCCGTCGAACACCGGCCGCGCGTCCGTGCGGACGACGAGCAGACCGACGACGAGGACCGCCGCGACGACGACCGCGCTGACGACGCTGCGACGCCGGAAGTACCGGGCGAGGTCCTCCTCCCCCGCACCGCGCGCCTCCCACACGAGGAAGACCGCGGCCAGGTAGGCGACCAGCGCGACGGCGAGGAGCCCGGCGACGACCGACGTCGGGTTGAGCCAGCTGTCGACGGGGTCGCCCGCCTTGCCGCCCGGCGGCACGCGCCCCGACGCGATGCCGCCCGCGACCGAGCCCATGCAGTACGGCACCAGCACCGACGCGGCTGCGAACCCCGCGCCGAGCACGGTGCGCGCGCGCCGGCCGGCGACCGCCTTCCGGAACGCGAAGCTGGCGCCGCGCAGGACGATGCCCAGCGCGGCGAGCGTCAGCGGGACGAACAACGTCAGCCAGATCGACCCGTAGGCCCCCGGGAACGCCGACCACGCGACGACGAAGATGAAGATCAGCCAGACGTGGTTGGCCTCCCAGACCGGACCGATCGACTGCTCGACCAGCGCCCGCGGGCGGCGTCCGCGCTCCTCCCCGCCCGCGGCGAGGTCCCAGAACCCCGCACCGAAGTCCGCACCCCCGAACACGGCGTACGCGGTCACGGCCAGCAGCAGCACGAGGGCGACCACGGTGCTCACAGCGCGACCTCGTCCCGGTCCGCCGCGGGCACGGTCGGGGAGTAGGGACCCTCGTGCTCGACGAACTCGTCGCGGCGGCGCGCACGCCGGCTCATGCCGCGCAGGACGACGACGGTCGTGACCGCGAGCGCGGCGTAGACGACCCCGACGGTGATCGACGTGACCCAGACCCCGGTGTTCGCGGTCGCGGCATCCTCGACGCGCATGAGGTTGTAGACGATCCAGGGCTGGCGCCCGACCTCCGTGACGACCCAGCCCGCCTCCATCGCGACCACGGCCAGCACGCCCGAGACGGCCGCGGCGCGCAGGAACCACCGGCTCGCGGGCATCCGTCGGCGGAAGACCCACGTGGCGGCGTACCAGAGCGCGAGCAGGAGCAGCAGCGTCCCGAGGCCGACCATGACGTCCCAGCACAGGTGGACGACGTTGACCTCGGACGTGGTCGGCCGGGTGTCCGCCGGGACCGCGTCGAGCCCCTGGACGACCGTCGACCGGCCGGTGCTCGGGTCGGACAGCCAGGACGCGAGCCCCGGGATGGGGATGCCGCCGCTGACCTGCCCGTTCGCGTCGAGGTGGCCGAGCAGGGTCTCCGGGACGTCGCTCCCGGTGCTCGGCACGAGCTCGATCGCCGCGAACTTGGTGGGCTGCTCGTCGTAGACCCAGCGCGCGAGCGCGTCGCCCACCCCCATCTGCACCGGCGTGGCGACCGTGGCCACCGTGAAGGCGATGACGAACGCGGTCCGGTGGTAGTGGTCCTGGCGGCCGCGCAGCATCGCCACCGCGTACACCGAGGCGATCAGGAATCCGCCGACCAGGTAGGCCGCCACCAGCATGTGGGCCGCCTGGAGCGGCATCGCGTCGTTGAAGATGACCTTGACGGGGTCGACGGCGACGACGTCACCCGACGAGTCGAGCGTGAACCCGGTGGGCGCGTTCATCCACGCGTTGGCGGCGACCACCGACATCGTGCCGAAGATGCCGGCGACCCAGATCGGCACGCCGGTCCAGAAGTGCGCCCACGGCCGCAGCCGGCGCCAGCCGAAGATGTAGATCGCGATGAAGATCGCCTCGGTGAAGAAGAAGATGCCCTCGAACCCGAACGGCACGCCGAACGCGGCGCCCCACCGGCCCATGAACCGCGGCCAGAGCAGGCCGAACTCGAACGAGAGCACCGTCCCGGTGACCGCGCCGACGGCGAACGTCACCGCCATGTACTTCGACCAGCGCTGCGCGAGCCGCAGCGCGTCGGCGTCGTGGTGCTTGATGCCGCGGTAGTTCGCGACGAGCGTCATGAACGCCCACGAGACGCCGAGCGGCACGAGGATGATGTGCGAGGCCAGCGTGAACGCCATCTGGCTGCGCGCCCACGGGACCGGGTCGACCGCACCGATCGCGACGAGGGCCTCGACTGCTGAGGTCACGGGCGTCACCCTCCTGGACGCTCCCACGAGCACGGCCGGGACGGGACGCACGACCCCGGTGCCGCGAGCCTAGGGAGCGGCCGGGCGGGGTCGCATCACCCCGGCGAGATGACCGCCGCGGAGGTTGCGCGGCTCTCGTCCCGCGTGCGCCGACCGCAGCCGCGCGCGAGACGTCATCACCGGGGGGTGATGCCGCGCGCCACGCGTCCGGCCGAGCATGGAGCCCCGCCACCAGCCTCAGGAGAGTGCGCCGTGAGCGCTGCGACCTCGCCGTTCCCGCCCATCGCGGACTACGCGTTCCTGTCCGACTGCCACACGGGCGCCCTCGTCGCGCCGGACGGCTCGGTCGACTGGCTCTGCGTGCCCGCCTTCGACGCCCCGAGCGCGTTCGGGAACCTCCTCGACCGCGGCGCCGGCTCGTTCCGGTTCGGTCCGTACGGGATCAACGTGCCGACGGCCCGCGTCTACGTCCCCGGCACGAACGTCATGACGACGACGTGGCACACGCCCGGGGGGTGGCTGCTGGTCCACGACGCGCTGACGATGGGTCCGCGGCAGGGCCCGGACGTCGTGACGCCGCACACGCGCCCGCCCGCCGACGACGACGCCGACCACCTGCTGGTGCGCACGGTGGAGTGCCTCGACGGCTCGGTCGAGGTGGAGCTCGTCTGCGAGCCCGCCTTCGACTACGGCCGGGTCCCGGCCGACTGGTCGCAGGTCGGCGACGGTCACGCCGCCGACGCCTCGGGTGCCGGCCAGCGCTTCCGCCTGAGCACCGACATGCTCATCGGCATCGAGGGCGGCTCGGCGCGGGCGCGTCACGTGCTGCGGAAGGGCGACAAGGCCTTCTGCGCGCTGTCGTGGGCCGACGGCCTCGCCTCGCCCGTCGACGTCGCCGACGCCGAGGCGCGGATCGGTGCCACCGTCCAGTTCTGGCGCAGCTGGCTCGCCCGCGCGCGGGTGCCCGACCACCGGCTGCGCCACCCGATCGAGCGCTCGGCGCTGACGATCAAGGGGCTGACGTTCATGCCCACGGGCGCGACCGTCGCGGCCCTCACCACGTCGCTGCCCGAGACCCCCGGCGGCGAGCGCAACTGGGACTACCGCTACACCTGGGTCCGCGACACCACGTTCACGCTCCAGGCGTTGCACTACCTCAACCTCGACTGGGAGGCCGACGAGTTCATGCAGTTCGTCGCGGACCTCCAGCCGAACCCCGACGGCGCGCTGCAGATCATGTACGGCATCGACGGCCGCCGGGACCTCACCGAGTCGACGCGCGACGACCTGACGGGCTACGAGGGCGCCCGGCCGGTCCGCATCGGCAACGGCGCGTTCGACCAGCGCCAGAACGACGTGTTCGGTGCCGTCCTCGACTCGATCCTGCTGCACACGACGCGCAGCAAGCGCCTGCCCAGGCGGCTCTGGCCGCTCGTCGAGTCGCAGGCGGCGTGCGCGATCGCGGCGTGGCGCGAGCCCGACCAGGGCATCTGGGAGGCGCGCGGCGAGCCGCAGCACTACGTCTCGTCGAAGCTCATGGGCTGGGTCGCGCTGGACCGCGCGTCGAAGCTCGCGAGCATCCGCGACGACGAGGAGCTCGCCCAGAAGTGGCGCGCCACGGCGGAGGAGATCCGCGAGGACATCCTCGCGCACGGCGTCAGCGACCGCGGCGTGCTGCGTCAGCACTACGACACCGACGCCCTCGACGCCTCGACACTGCTCGCGCCGCTGTTCGGGTTCCTGCCGGGCACCGACGAGCGGATGCACGCCACCGTCGAGGCGATCGACCGCGAGCTCACCGAGAACGGCTTCGTGCTGCGCTACCGCACGGACGAGACCGACGACGGCATGTCCGGCAAGGAGGGCACGTTCCTGATCTGCTCGTTCTGGCTCGTCTCGGCGCTCGCCACGGTGGGCGAGATGGACCGGGCGCGGGACCTGATGGAGCGTCTCCTGCGCGTCGCGTCGCCGCTGGGCCTGTACGCGGAGGAGTTCGAGGTCGACCGAGCGCGGCACCTGGGCAACTTCCCGCAGGCGTTCTCGCACCTCGCGCTCATCGAGGCGGCGGCGCGGATCATCCTCGCGGACTTCCGCGAGGAGGTCGCTCTCTAGATCCAGGGCGTGCGCCACCCGCCGAACCCGGCGGTGACGCGGTCGGCCGCCGCGGGGCCCCAGGACCCCGGCTGGTACGGGTGCACGTCCGGCGGCGCGTCGAGCAGCGGCTGCATGATCCGCCAGGTCTCGTCGACCGCGTCCTGGCGGGCGAAGCGCGTGCTCTGGCCGAGCATCGCCGCGTGCAGCAGCACCTCGTAGGGCGTCGGGCCCTCGCCGCCCTCGTCGGCGAACAGCATCTGCATCTCGACCTGACCGACCCCGGCGAGGTCCGCGCGGTGCGCGTCGACCTCGACCTTGATGCCGGTCGACGGGTCGAGGCGGACGACGAGCTGGTTCGGCTCGGGTCGGTGGCTCGGCGGCCCGAAGCCGAGCCGCGGGGGCCGCTTGAACACCAGGCGCAGCTCGGTCTGCGTCGCCGCGAGGCGCTTGCCGGTCCGGATGAAGAACGGGACGCCGGCCCACCGCCAGTTCTCGATGTCGAGGCGCAGCGCGGCGTACGTCTCGGTGGTCGACCCGGCGGCGACGCCGTCGATGCCGAGGTACCCGTCGTACTGGCCGCGGACGTAGTGGGCCGGGTCGGCCTCCTCGACCGCGCGGAAGAGGGCCACCTCCGCGTCCTTGAGCGTGGTCGGGTCCCCGCGCGACGGCGGCTCCATGGCGGACGCGGCCACCACCTGCATCAGGTGGTTGACCACGACGTCCCGCAGCGCGCCGACCGGGTCGTAGAAGTGCCCGCGGTCCTCCACGCCGAAGTCCTCGGCCATCGTGATGTGCACGGACTCGACGTAGTTCCGGCTCCAGACCGGCTCCATGATCGCGTTCGCGAACCTCAGGTGGAGGATCTCCTCGAGCCCCATCTTCCCGAGGTAGTGGTCGATCCGGTACAGCTGCGACTCCTCGACGTACTGGTGCAGCTCCTCGGCGAGGGCGACCGCGGTGGCCTGGTCATGGCCGAACGGCTTCTCGATCACGAGCCGCGCGTCGTCCGTCAGCCCGGCCTCGCTGAGCATGCGGACGACCTCGCCGAACAGGAACGGCGGGATCTCCAGGTAGAACACGGGGCTCTGCGCGCCCTTCACCGCGTCGGCGACCCTCGCGTAGGTCGCGGCGTCCTTGAAGTCGCCGCTGACGTACGACAACCGCTTCGCGAGCCGGTCGAACACCGCCGGGTCGAGCGTCTCGCCCGTCCCGACGATCGACTGGCGCGCCCGCTCGACCAGCTGGTCCAGCGACCAGTCGTCCACCGCGACGCCCACGATCGGGCAGTCGAGCAGGCCGCGACGCTCGAGCCGGTAGAGCGACCGGAACGTCATCACCTTGGCCAGGTCGCCCGTGATGCCGAAGATCACGAGCACGTCCGCGGGCCGGGTCTCGGCGTGCCCCGCCGTCTTGACCATCTCGACTCCTCACGCCGGGACGACGCGCCGACGGTGCCGGACGCGTCCGAGATCCCCACCGTGGGCGCTCCGGCCGCGCCCGGCGTCGTCCCACGGGGATGACTTCCCGGCCCGGACCGGTCCGAGCGGGCGAGCCGCGCTTCACCCCATCGAGGCGATGACTCACCCGCGCCCGCGACGTTGGGTCGAAGGCGTGGCCCGCGCGTCGCAGCGGGTCCCACGGGCGGGGCAGGGGAGGCGGCCATGGACGTCCGAGACGACGCTGCGATCGTTGCCGACGTCGAGCCGCGAGGGCTGCTCCCCGCCCCGTCCGCGCGGACCCCGCGCGTGCCCCGTGCTCCTCTGGTCCCGCGTCCGCGGCTCGTCGACCGGCTCGCGCACGCCGCGTCCTCGGCACAGCTGACCGTCGTCTGCGCGCCCGCCGGGTGGGGCAAGACGGTGCTCGCCGGCCAGTGGACGCTCACCCAGCCCGACGTCCTCTGGCTGACGCTCGAGCCGGCGGACGCGGACCCGGACGTGTTCTGGTCGCACCTGATGAGCACGCTGGCCGACGGGGTGCCGACGAGCGAGCGCGCGGTGACCGGCATCAGCCCCGCGGCCGTCGACGCGCTCGCCGACGCGCTCGCCACCGGCCCCCGGCGGGTCACGCTCGTGCTCGACCGGTTCGAGCTGGCGGGCGGACGCGCCGTCCGAGCGCTCGGTCCGTTCCTGGACCGGGCCGCGGACGGGCTGAGCCTCGTGCTGCTGACCCGGCGCCGGCCCGCGCTGCCGCTCTACCGCTACCGCATCGACGGACGGCTGGCCGAGCTCGGCGCCGACGACCTGCGGCTCAGCGCCAAGACGGTGGGTGCGACGTTCACCGCGCTGGGGCTGCAGCCGAGCGGAGCCGCCGTCCGCGCAGCGCTCGACGCGTGCGACGGCTGGCCGGCCGCGGTCCGGCTCGCCGCGCTCGAGCTCCGCGACCGCCGCTGGACGGCTCCGTCGGACGCGCAGGTGCGCGCCTGCCTCGCCCCGACCGTCGGCTCGCTCGGCGACTTCCTGCGAGCCGAGGTGCTCGGAGGCCTCGCCGACGACGACCGCGCGCTGCTCCGCTCGGTCTCGGTCGTCGACGAGTTCTCGCCGGCGCTCGCGGCCCGGCTGTGCGGTGACCGGCGCGCGGAGCGGGCACGCGCCCTCGCGCACGCGGACCCCCTCGTCATCCCCGACGCGACCGGCGGCCGGCTGCGCCTGAACCCGCTCGTCCGCGGGGCGCTCTACGCGGAGCTCTGCCGCCGGCAGCCCGACAAAGCTGCCCGCCTGCACCGCCGGGTCGCGGACCACCTCGTCGCGCAGGGGTTTCCCGGCGAGGCCGCCACCCACGCGGCGCTCGCCGGCGACGCCGCGTACGGCGCCGCGGTCCTCGTCGACGCCGGCGTGGTCGCGCAGTGTCTCGTGGCGTCGGACGACGCGCGCGGGCTCGACGGCTGGGTCGGCGACGCGCCGGTCGAGACGCGCGAGACCGCCGTCGTCCAGGCCGCCCGCGCAGCCCTCTCGGGCGACGTCGACCGCGCCGCGGTGTGGCTCGCGGCCGCGCAGCGGTTCGGCCCGGGCGGCGACGCGTCGGCGCTCTCGGAGACGCTCGTCCACCTCCGGGTGAGCTTGTCCGAGGGTGATGCCGAGGCTGCGCTCGACGCCGTCGACCGTGCGCGACCGGCCGTCGCCGCGCTCCCGCCGGCCGCGGCGAGGGTCGTCGGCGCCGGTCTCCAGGAGGTCGAGGGGCGCATCTCGTTCCGGGAGGGCCAGCTGGACGCGGCGGCCGGCCGGCTCACCGACGCGATGCTCCGGCTCGGCGAGGACGACGGGGAACCGCGCCGCCGGCGCGCGCTGGCGATGCTCGCGCTCGTCGAGGCCTGCCGGGGGAACCTCACGCGGGCCGACGCGCTCGCCGAGACCGAGCAGCGGATCGCGGACGACGCCGGCATCGGGCCGGACGGGCGGTCGGCGGCGTCCGCGCTGGCCCGCGCGTGGGTCGCGACCGAGCGGCAGGAGCTCGCGCGCGCGCAGCTGTGGCTCACCCGCGCGGTGCGCACGCGCGAGAGCGCCGAGGAGCCCACGCTCGCCGCCTTGTGCCTGCTCCTGCGCGTCCGGCTGATGCGGGACCGGGGCAACCTGCCCGGCGCGCGCGACCTGCTGCGTCGGAGCGAACCCGAGTCGTCCTGGCTCGCGGTCCCGCTCGCGCACGAGAACGCGGTGCTCGAGGCCGCGCTTGCGCGCGACACCGCCGGGGGCGGGGCGGCACCGGACGCGCCCGGCCGGGCCGCGGTGCGCGGTGTCGCCGGCCCGTCGGCGGACGACTGGCCCGAGCTGCGGGTCCAGCCGTCGCCGCTGCAGATGGAACGCCTGGTGGACCGGGCCGAGCGGCTCTGCCGCCAGGGCCGCTCGGAGGACGGCCGCGCGCTCGTGCTCGAGGCGCTGGCCCTCGGCGAGCCCGAGCAGCTGAGGCGCCCCCTGCGCAACGCCGGACCGGGGGTGCGGGCTCTCCTGCGCACCGACCCGGAGGTCATCGGCCGAGCCGCCTGGCTCGCACCCGCGGCGAGGCGCGCCCTCCGGCCCGCGACGAGGCGCGAGCGCCCGACCTGGCGCACGGAGCCGCCGGCGCGGGCCGTGCTGACGCCCGGTCGTCCGCGGCGAGCGCCGGACGAGCCGCTGACGGAGCGTGAGCGCGAGATCCTCGACCGCCTCGCGCAGCTCATGAGCACGCAGGAGATCGCCGCCTCGATGTTCATCTCGGTCAACACCGTGCGGACCCACGTCCGGCACATCCTGGACAAGCTCGCGGTCGGCCGGCGCAACGAGGCCGTGCGTCGCGCGCGGGAGCTCGGCCTGGTCTGACCGGGCCGGCGCCCGTCGCCGACGGCCCGGCTCGGGCTGCGCGTCATCCGGACCGGACGATGCGCCGCGACGGCGAGCGCCGCGAGGCTTCGAGGCATGGCGGAACGAGTCCTGGTCCTCGGGGGCGGCCTCGCCGGGGTGGCGAGCGCCCGGGAGCTCGCGGCCCAGGGCGTCGACGTGACGCTCGTGGACCGCAACGACTACCACCAGTTCCAGCCGTTGCTCTACCAGGTGGCGAGCTCGCAGCTCCCCGCGGAGGACATCGCCCGTCCCCACCGGACGATCTTCAGGGAGCACCCGAAGGTCGACGTGAACACGGCCGACGTCGTGGCCGCCGACCTCGCGGCGCGCACGCTGACGCTGGACGACGGCCGCGTCCTGACCGGGTCGCACGTCGTCGTCGCCGCGGGCGCCCAGCCCAACTTCTTCGGCACCCCGGGCGCGCAGGAGCACGCGTTCCCGCTGTACTCCGTCGCCGACGCCGAGCGACTCCGCCTCCACCTGCGCGACCTGCTGCGCACCGCGCTGGCCGACCCCGCGTCGACGGCCGACGGCGCGATCGACGTCGTGGTCGTCGGCGGTGGGCCGACCGGCGTCGAGGTCACCGGTGCGCTCGTCGAGCTCATGGCGCAGCTGCACCGGACCCGCGGGCTCGAGCCGGGCCGGGTCACGCTCGTGGACCGCGGCAACGCGCTGCTCGGGCAGTTCTCGGATCAGGCGCACCACTACGCGCACGGCAAGCTGACGACGGGCGGTGCGGACATCCGGCTCGGTGTCGGCGTGAGCGAGGTGCACGCGGACCGGGTCGTCCTCACCGACGGGACCAGCATCCCGACGCGCACCGTCGTGTGGGGCGGCGGCGAGTCCGGCGCCGCGATCCTCGAGCACGCCGGCCCGACACCGGGGCGCGGGGGCCGCATCGACGTGCGCCCCGACCTGACCGTCGACGGCTACCCGGGCGTGTACGCCGTCGGCGACGCGGCGAACATCCCGTCCGACGACCCGACGCGCGCGCTCCCGCAGCTCGGCTCGGTCGCGCAGCAGTCCGGCCGCTGGGCGGCCCAGAACCTCGTCCGCGGCCTGCACGGCGAGCCGGCGCAGCCGTTCGTGTACCGCGACAAGGGGATCATGGCGATGATCGGGCGGAACGCCGCCGTCGCCGAGGTCGGCACGCGGCACCGCCACCAGGTCGAGGGCCCCTTCGCGTTCGCCGCCTGGCTCGGGGTCCACGCGCTGCTGCTGAGCGGCGTGCACTCCCGCACCGACGCGTTCCTGACGTGGGCCTGGGAGTACTTCGACCACGAGCACGTCGCGCACGTCGAGGAGTCGTCGACCCCCCACCGGATCGCGTGGGGCGGCGACGAGGAGGACCGGCCGCACATCGACACGGAGCGGCGCTGACCTGCGAGGCGGAGGAGCCAGCCATGGCCGACGAGTACGACGTCATCATCGTGGGATCCGGCGCGGGCGGCGGGACGCTCGCGCACCGGCTCGCGCCGTCGGGCAAGCGGGTCCTGATCCTCGAGCGGGGCGACTGGCTGCCGCGCGAGCCGGAGAACTGGGACGCGAACGCCGTGTTCGTCGAGAACCGGTACGTCTCGGCCGACACCTGGTACGACGCGAACGGCAGGCCGTTCCAGCCGCAGGTCCACTACTACGTCGGCGGGGCCACCAAGTTCTACGGCGCCGCCCTCTACCGGCTGCGCGAGAAGGACTTCGGCGAGCTCCAGCACAGCGACGGCATCTCGCCCGCGTGGCCGGTGGGGTACGACGTCTTCGAGCCGTACTACCTCGAGGCCGAGCGGCTCTACCAGGTGCACGGCGCGCGCGGCGAGGACCCCTCCGAGCCGCCCAGCACCGCGCCGTACCCGTACCCACCGGTCTCGCACGAGCCCCGGATCCAGCAGCTCTTCGACGACCTCGCGAAGGTCGGCCTCCACCCGTTCCACGCACCGTGCGGCGTCATGCTCGACGAGACCGACCGCGACGCGAGCGCGTGCATCCGGTGCGGAACGTGCGACGGCTTCCCGTGCCTGGTCCGCGCCAAGTCCGACGCCGACGTCGTCGCGGTCCGCCCGGCGCTCGCGCACGACAACGTCACGCTGCTCCGCGGCGCCGAGGTGCGCCGGCTCGAGACCGACCCGTCGGGCCGGAGCGTGACCTCGGTGGTCGCCGTCGTCGACGGGTCCGAGCAGCGGTTCGCCGCGTCGGTGGTGGTGGTGTCGGCGGGCGCCGCCAACTCCGCGAAGCTGCTGCTGGCGAGCGCCAACGACCGGCACCCGAACGGGCTCGCGAACGGCTCCGACCAGGTCGGGCGGAACTACTGCTTCCACAACAGCCGCGCGTTCCTGGCCGTCTCGAAGGAGCGGAACGACACGAGGTTCCAGAAGACGCTCGGCCTCAACGACTACTACTTCGGCGACGACGACTTCGCGTTCCCGATGGGGAACGTGCAGATGGTGGGCAAGTCGTCCGCACCCATGTACCGCGGCGAGAAGCGCATCGCGGCCCTCGCGCCGATGTTCGCGCTCGACGAGGTCGCTGCGCACGCGGTCGACTTCTGGCTCTCCACCGAGGACCTGCCTCGGCCCGAGAACCGCGTCACGCTGTCGAAGGACGGCGACGTCGTGCTGACGTACACGCCGAACAACCTCGAGCCCCTCGAGCAGCTCTACCACCGCGTGACGAGGCGGCTCGACCACCTCGGTATGCACCCCGGCCACCTCGTGCCGCGCGACATCTACATGAAGAACGACATCCCGGTCGGGGGCTGCGCGCACCAGGCCGGCACGGTGAGGTTCGGCAGCGACGCCACGACGTCGGTGCTGGACACCGACTGCAAGGCCCACGAGCTCGACAACCTCTACGTGGTCGACGCGAGCTTCTTCCCCAGCATCGGAGCGGTGAACCCGGCGCTGACCGTGATGGCGAACGCCCTGCGGGTGGGCGACCACCTGCTGGCACGCCTCGGCTGAGCCGGGCCGGCCCGGGGCCTCAGGCGATGCCGAGCGCCTCGATCCGGTCCACGGCGTCGCGGCGCGACGAGACGCCGAGCTTGCGGTAGACCGCGGTCACCTGCGTCTTCACCGTGTGCCGCGAGACGTGGAGCTGTTCGGCGATCTGCGGGAACGACAGGTGCGTCGACATGAGGGGCACCAGGCGCAGCTCCGCCGCCGTGAGCGAGGTGAAGCCCGCCGCGTCCGCCTGGGTGATCCGGCCGAGGCGCGCCGCGAGCTCGGCCGCGTCGTCGCGCAGGCGGCCCAGCCCCGGGCGGCGCACCAGGATCCGCCGCGCCTGGTCGAGCGACGCGCGCGCGCCCGCGGGGTCGACGAGGTCCAGCGACGCGTGCGCGAGCTCGAGCAACGCCTGCACCGAGACGACCGGCAGCACGTGCGTGAGCAGCGGCCGCAGCCGCGCGGCCCGGCGCGCGAGCGCCCGGGCCTCCGGCACGCGCCCGGCGGCCGCGGCCGCGCGCGAGGCGGCGGCGAGCACGAGCGCGCTGGTCCAGAAGTGGTCGAGCCGCGCCTCCTCCACCGCGACCAGAGCGGCCTCGAGGTGCATGTCGGCCGCCGTACGGTCCCGCAGCCCGCGCGCCACGAGGTGCTGCTCGGCGTGCCCCAGCGCGACGAGGGGCTGCGCGCCCGCGGCGCCCGCGAGAGCCACGGCGTCACCGAAGTCCGTCTCGGCCGCCGCGAGCTCGCCGCCGAGCAGGTGGACGAGCCCCGCGGAGTGCAGCATCGTGGCGCGGTACGGGCTCTCGGGCGCGAGGCCGCCGAGGGCGAGCGCGACGTCGCGCTCGATGCCGACGAGACCCTCGCGCGCCAGGTTCGCGCGCATGTACGCCAGCGTGGCCGCCTGGGAGCTGCCGTCGGGCAGCACACCGGTGGCCGGCATGCTCTCGGCCGCGGCGATCCACCGCTCGGCCTCGCCGGAGCTGCCGAGCAGCGCGAAGATCAGCGCACCGTGCGCCGCGATCGCGGGGTAGAGCTCGGTGGGCGGGTGCCGGGAGAGCCACTCGAGCCAGCCGCGGACGGTCTCGATCCGGCCGCTCGCCCAGGTCGGCTGCATCGCCTCGAGCACGAGCACCGCGGCCCGGTCGGCGTCGCCCGCGGCCTGGGCGTGCGCGATGGCGGGGCCGGGCTGGTCGTGCGCCGCGAACCACGCCTCTGCGCGGCGGTGCAGCGCGAGCTCGACGCCCGCGTCCGCGTGGCGGAGCTCGCTCTGCATCAGGTCGCGCAGCAGGTGGTGGCACCGGTACCACTCGCCCCGCCGGTCGAGCGGGACGACGAGCAGGTTGCGCGACTCGAGCGCCTCGAGGGTGTCTGCTGAGCCCGTCGTCTCGAGGACCGCGTCGCACGACGGGCCGGAGAGCCGCTCGAGGACGGACGTGCGCATGAGGAAGTCGCGCTCACGTGCCGACATCCGAGGCAGCAGCTCGGCCCGCAGGTACTCGCGCATCAGCCGGTCGTCACCGGTGAACGTCGAACCCGAGGCGGGCTCGCCCGCGCCCAGGGCGAGCGACGCGAGGTACACGCCGGCCGGCCAGCCCTCGGTCTCGCGGACGAGCTCCGCGGCCCGGTCGTCGTCGAGCTCCACGCCGGCGTTGGCGACGAGCTCGCGCGCCTCTGCCGTGGTGAGGGCGAGCTCGGCGATGCCGAGCTCGAGCAGCTCGCCGCCCATGCGCAGGCGCGACAGCGGGAGCGGCAGCCGGTCGCGCGATGCGAACGCGACCCGCCACCCCGCCGGGAGCCGCAGCGCGAGCTCGGCGAGGCTGGCCCAGCACTCGGGCCCCGTGATCGCCTCGGCGTGGTCGAGCACGAGCATCACGCCGTCGTCGAGCTCGGCGAGCGCCGAGACCAGCGCCGGCACCGATGCGACGTCGCCGCCGGTCCGGGCGAGGAGGTCGGGAGCGGCCCACCCGGGTGGCGCGAACCGTCCCAGCGCGCCGACCATCGCGGACCAGAGCGACGCGGGGTCCTGCCCCACGAGGTCGCACGAGACCCATGCGACGGGCTGCCCTGCGCGCGTGGCCCACTGCACGAGCACGGTGGTCTTCCCGTAGCCGGGCGGCGCGACGATCGTGACCACGGAGGCGGGCGCGCTCATCAGCGCCCCGACCAGCGCCGTCCGGTCGACCGTGCCGCGCCTGAGGTGCGGCGCGCCCGCGGCGTCGCGACGGGGTACGGGACCGGCGCCGCGGGCGTCGCGTCGCACGACGGGGTCGCGTGCACCCTGGCGGCGGTCCTCGGCCGTCCGAGACACGCTCACGAGGCTACGATCCGGCCCGCGCCGCGACAACCGTCCCAGCTCCCCCACGTGCGGCGGTTCCGCGGCCGCACGGGGGGCGCCCGGTTCGCGCCGCTCCCGCCCGCGAACGACGAGAGGCCCCTCACCGTGAGGGTGTGGGGCCTCTCTCGGGTGGAGCTGAGGGGATTCGAACCCCTGACCTTCTCATTGCGAACGAGACGCGCTACCAACTGCGCCACAGCCCCGCGAGCGGGCTACAGATTAGCACCACGGGTGGGCCCATCACGAAATCGGCCGGCCCCGCAGCCGTGCACGCCAGACGGCGCCCGGTCACTGGCCCGAGGCGCGGCGCTTCGCCAGCACCGCGTCGAGGTCGATGCTGCCGGTGGTGGCGGCGGGCGGCTCCACGGCGGCGTGCTGCTCGGCGCCCGGCACCCCGACGATGTCGGCCGCGGCGGGCACGGCCTCGGCGGCGCGGGCGGCCGTCGAGCCCTCCACCTCGCCGAGCGGCGCGGGCTCACGGCGCGGTGCCGCGGGCTTCATCGTGTAGGTCGGGCGCGGCACGGGGACGGGCGACCAGGCCTCGTCGTCGTCGCGCGCCGCACCGGCGTCGGCGGCTGCGACCGCGTCGTCCAGGGGGGCCGAACGGCGGACGACGGGTGTCGCACCGGTCGAGTGTCGTGCGGGCGCCTCGCCCTCGCCGCGGTCCTCGACGATCCGCTCGAACAGCTGCGTCTCCGCCTCCGACGGGTGGACCGCGCGGCCGGTGACCAGCGGGACGGCCGTCCGCGCCGACGGCGCGGGCGCGACCTCACGGGCTGCGTCGGGCCGCGCCTTCGCCGGCGCTGCCGTCCGGTTCGCCGGCGCCACCGCGGGGGTTCCGCGCGAAGCCGTCACCGGCGGCGCGAACGACTCGCGGCGCTCCTGCTCGAGCCGCTTCGCCCACTCCGCGTCGGCCGCGGCCCAGGAGCGCGAGGCGCGGCGGCCGAGCACGAGCACCGAGCCGAGCAGCACGGTCGGCACCGCGGCGACGAGCCACGAGACGGTGGTCACGACGCCGACGACCCCCCACGCGGCGACGGTCGCGACGAGCAGCACCCCGGCGAGCAGCGCGCGGCGGCGCGCGGCGCCACGACGGCGCGCCACGGCGGCGGCCCTCGCGGCGTGCGCCTGCGCCCGGCGGCGCACGGCCTCGGCGGAGAGACGGTCCTGGGTGCCGAGCGGTCGGTCCACGGTGGTGCCTCCTGTCGCGGTGCCGGCGGGTCGCACCGGCACCCCTCTGCCCGGGGTCAGCAGCTGGCGGGTCCGCGCCTCGGCCGGCGCGCACTCCGCGGACGCCGACGCGGTCCGCGACGCCCGTTCCAGCCGGTGGGCCCGGCCGGGCCGGTCGCTCACGGCGACCACGCGCAGCGCCTCGGAGTAGCGGTCCTCGGTCCGCGACTCCAGCAGCTGCTGTCGGTGCCGCAGCTTGTGCGGCACCAGATAGGCCACCCACAGGCCGACGAGCGCGAGCGCCACCGGTCCTGCGAGATCGTTCACGCACCGACGGTAGGGGCGGCCCCGCGGGCGATCGTGGACGCGCCCGGCGTGTCGGTGCCGGCGGGCGGACGCGCCACCCGGGCGGCCCCGGTGCGTCCCGTCGGCGTCAGGCCCGCTGGGCCCGTGAGGCGTGCCACCGCGCGAGCAGACCCTCCGGCACGTCCTCGACGGTCAGCGCGAAGCTCCGGTGGTCGCACCACCGGTCCTGGATGTGCAGCAGCCGCAGACGCAGGCCCTCGTCGCGGAACCCGAGCTTCTCGACGACGCGCAGCGACGGCTTGTTCTCGGGCCGGATGTTGACCTCGACGCGGTGCAGCCCGAGCACGCCGAAGCAGTGGTCGGTGGCGAGCGCGACACCCGTGGGCGTGACGCCGCGACCGGCGACGTGCTCCGAGACCCAGTAACCGATCGAGGCCGAGCGCAGCGAGCCGAGGATGATCGACGACACCGTCAGCTGGCCGACGAGCTCGCCGCGGTACTCGACCGCGAACGGGAGCGCCGACCCGGCGCGCGCCTGCGCCGCGAGCGTCCGCACGAACCCCGGGAACGACGGCCGCGGCCCGGTGACGGGCACCGGGCTGGTCGCGTCCCACGGCTCGAGCCACGCGGAGTTCCGGGCCCGCAGGGTCATCCACGCCGACTCGTCCCGCCGGCGCAGCGGGCGCAGCCGCACGTCGCCGTCGGTGAGGACCGCGGGCCAGCCGACCGCCATCAGCCCTCCAGCACCAGGCAGTGCACCACCTGGCCCGGGTGCACGGAACGGTCCTGCTCGCCGACGACCGCGAGCGCGTTGGCGTGCGCGAGCGCGTTGACCGTCGGCGCGTTCGGGTCGCCGAGCGGGGTCGCGCGGTACCCCTCCTCGGGCGAGCCGAGCACCATGGCCGGCACGAACTGGCGCAGCGCGGCGGGCGACGTCCAGCCCTGCGTCGTCTCCGCCGCGACCGACGGCCGGTACAGCTCGGTGTGGCCCGCCATCGCGCGCAGCGCGGGCCGGACGAACACCTCGAACGAGACCTGCGCCGCCACCGGGTGGCCCTGCAGCGCGAAGATCGGGACCGCGCGGTCGCCGAGCTCGGCCCCCACGACGCCGAACCCGTGCCGCTGCCCGGGCGTCATCGCCACCTGGTCGAGCCGCACGCTGCCGAGCGGCGCGAGCACGTCCTTCACGGTGTCGTGCGCGAGCTCGGACAGGCCGCCCGTCGTCACGATCAGGTCGGCGCGGACGAGCTGGTCCTCGAGCGCCTCGCGCAGGCCGCCGCGGTCGTCGGGCAGCACGGCGACGCGCACGGGCGTCGCGTCCGCGTCGCGCACGGCCGCCTCGAGCGCGTGCCCGTTCGCCTCGAAGACGGCGCCCTGCTCGGCGTTCGTGCCAGGCTCGACGAGCTCGTCACCGACCGACAGCAGCACGACGCGCGGGTGCGGGTGCACGCGCAGCCGGGACCGGCCGAGCGCGGCGGCGAGCGCGAGCTGGCGCGCGCCGAGCCGGGTTCCGGCCTCGACCACGACCTCGCCCGCGCGCACGTCGGACGCCGCGGGCCGCACGAACTGGCCCGCCACCGCGGGCCGCTGCAGCGCCACGTGCGCCGCGCCGCGGTCCGTCTCCTCGAGCGGCACGACCGCGTCCGCGCCGAGCGGCAAGGGCGCGCCGGACGCGACGCGCACCGCCTGGCCGGGCACGAGCCGGAGCGGGCCGCCCGCGCCGGGGCGCACGTCGTGCGCGACGGGGATCGACCGCAGGGCGTCGACGGTGTCGTGCGCCGCGACCGCGTACCCGTCGCGCGCGGCGACCGTCAGCGCGGGCACGTCGCGCGGGGCGACGAGGTCCGCGGCGAGGATGCAGCCCGACGCGTCGTGGAGCACGACGTCGAGCGGTGCGACCGGCCCGACGGCGGCGAGCACGGCCGCCAAGTGGTCCTGCACCGATCTCATGCGCGCATTGTCACCCGCGCCGCACCCGGCACGCGGGCATCCCCGTCAGTCCCGGAGAGTCGGGACGAACTCCGCGAGCCAGGCGCGGAAGTCCGGGCCGAGGTCCTCGCGGTCGGCCGCCACCCGGACGACGGCCTTCAGGTAGTCGAGCCGGTCGCCCGTGTCGTAGCGCCGCCCCCGGAAGACGACGCCGTACACGCCGCCGCCCTGCTCGGCGGGCATGTCGGCCAGCGTGGCGAGCGCGTCGGTCAGCTGGATCTCGCCGCCGCGCCCGGGCTCCGTGCTCTCGAGCACCTCGAACACCGCGGGGCTGAGCACGTACCGGCCGATGATCGCGAGGTTGCTCGGCGCGTCCGCGGCCGCCGGCTTCTCGACGAGCGCGGTGACGCGGACCTGGTCCGGGTTCTCCGCGCCCTCGACGGGCTCCACCGCGGCGCACCCGTAGAGCGAGATCTGGTCCTCCGGCACCTCGAGCAGGGCGATGACCGAACCGCCGACGCGCTCCTGCAGCGCGATCATCGGCTCGAGCAGCTCGTCGCGCTCGTCGATCAGGTCGTCGCCGAGGAGGACCGCGAACGGCTCCTTGCCGACGTGGTGCTTGGCCTGGAGCACGGCGTGGCCGAGGCCCTTGGGCTGGCCCTGGCGGACGAAGTGCACGTGACCGAGGTCGGTCGACTCGCGGACGCGGGCGAGGCGCTGGTGGTCGCCCTTCGCCTCCAGCGCCGCCTCGAGCTCCGGGACGGAGTCGAAGTGGTCGGCGAGCGTGCGCTTGCTGCGACCGGTGATCAGCAGGACGTCATCGAGCCCGGCGCGCACAGCCTCTTCGACCACGTACTGGATCGCGGGCTTGTCGACGACGGGAAGCATCTCCTTGGGAGTCGACTTCGTGGCGGGGAGGAACCTGGTCCCGAGCCCCGCGGCGGGAATGACTGCCTTGTGGATCGTCATGAACGGAGGCTAGTGGCGGTTCGCGAGGCCCGGCCTGTGGAACGTGTCACTCGTCATCGACCCGCCGCCGGAGGTTCACCGTCGGGTCGGCCCGTCCGTTTGCGACACTGAGGGCATGAGCGACGGCGCCCAGCCCTACGTGCACCAGTCCGAGGGCGCGGAGGTCGACGAGGTCAAGGAGCGTCTTCGACGCTCGATCCGCGACACCCGCAACGCGCGCTCGCAGCGTCGGCGCGAGGAGTGTGCGGCCGCGTTCGCGCAGGTCGTCGAGCAGGAGCCCGTGGTGGCGGCGGCGCGCTGCGTGTCCGTCTACGCGTCGCGGCCCAGCGAGCCGGGCACGGCCGCGCTGCTCGAGCGGCTCGCCGCGCGCGGCGTGCGCGTCCTGCTGCCCGTGCTGGGGTCCGGGCTCCAGCGCGACTGGGCCGAGTACCGCGGCCCGGACGACCTCCGGGAGCGCGCACCCGGTCGGCCACCCGAGCCCGGCGGTCCAACCCTCGGGACGGCGGCCATCGCCGAGGCCGACGTGATCGTCGCCCCGGCGCTCGCCGTCGACACCGACGGGACCCGGCTCGGGCAGGGCGGCGGCTGGTACGACCGGGCGCTGGTCGAGGCGCGCTCCGACGTGCCGGTGGTCGTGCTCGTGTATCCCGAGGAGCTGTACGACGCCTCGACGCGGCCGCTCCCGCGCGAGGCGCACGACCGGCGGGTGGATGCGGTCGCGACGACGAAGGAGTGGCGCTGGCTGCGCTGACGTCGCACGGCGTCGCCGGGGAATCGCGTGGCGGCCGGAGCCGTTAGCATTGGCACTCGGACCATGCGAGTGCCAGGCCGTCGACGGCGGCCCGGCGAGACGTCATCAGGAGTACCGGTGCCCACCTACGCCTACGCGTGCACGGCTTGCGGCCACGCCTTCGAGATCCACCAGTCGTTCACCGACGACGCCCTGACGGTCTGCCCCGAGTGCGAGGGTCGGCTGCGCAAGGTGTTCTCGGCCGTCGGCGTCGTGTTCAAGGGGTCGGGCTTCTACCGGAACGACGCTCGCGCGGGGTCCGGGGCCAAGCGGTCCGGGACGGCGGGGTCGTCGTCCGGCTCCGGGTCGTCCGCCACTGCGGGGTCGGGCTCGTCCGACTCCGGGTCGGGCGGGTCGTCGGCCCCTGCGTCGTCGAGCTCGTCGTCCGGCGGCTCGACGTCGGGCTCCTCGGCGTCCGGCTCGTCGACCGCTGCGGCGTCGAAGCCGGCCGCGTCCGCCTGACACGGGCCGCGCCCGCGTGATGTCGCGCCGCGTCCGCGCGATGTCGGGCCGCGTCCGCGGGACGCCGGACGCGTCCGCGGGACGTCACGGCGCGTCGTCCGGAGGACGGACGCGCGTCGTTCCGACGCGGACGCTGCGCGCCTCGCGCCCCGGCGAGCCGCCCACAGGCCCGTGACGAGCACGCGCCTCCACTGACGCGTCCCCTGCCGCCGATCGGCGGGCCGACGCGCTCCTAGCGTCGTCGCATGTCGTCGCACTCCGCCGCCGGGTCGGTGCCCCCGTACCCAGGCGTCTCGTCCGCCGCCACCGCCGACGCGCTCCGGCCACGCGGGTTCGCTCGATCACCGCGTCCCCGCGGCCCCTACCCGCGCGCCCCGCTCCCGCGCTCGCTGCGCTGGCGCAGCCTCGTCTGGCGGGGACGCTTCGTGGTCGTCGCAGCCTGCGTCGGCGTCGCGGCGTCGGCCGCGCTGCACGTCGCCGCGCCACCGCCCACCCGCACCGTGCCGGTGGTCGTCACGGCGCACGCCGTCCAGGCCGGTGCGGCGCTCGAACGGTCCGACGTGCGGGTCGCCCGCGTCCCGCCGGAGCTCGCGCCCACGGGTGCCGCCACCGCGGTGTCGGGTGTCGCGGGCGCGACCGTGGCGGTACCGCTCGAGGGCGGCACTCCGCTGGTGGCGGGTGTCCTGGCTCCGCGCGACGTGCACGGGCCGGCCGGCACGGTCGTCGCGGCGGTCCGGTTCGCCGACCCGGCGGCTGCTCGGCTCCTCTCCGCCGGGATGCGGGTGGACGTGGTCGCCGCGACGGCGGAGGGCGCGACGGGCCGGACCGTCGCACGCCGCGCACTGGTGCTGCCGACGCCCGCCGAGGCGGTCCGCTCGCGCACCGGCAGCGGCGGCCTGCTCGGGGGTGGCGGCGGCGACGGCGAGATGCCGCCCGTGCTGCTCGCGGTGCAGCCCGACGAGGCCACGAGCGTCGCGGGTGCGTCCGCGTCCGCATTGCTGTCCGCGATCGTCGTGCCATGATCGACGGACTCGCCCGACCCCCGACCTCGCAGGAGGCAGCGTGACCGAGCCGAGCCCGTCTCCCCACCGCCACGCGGCAGGTCTCCAGGACCGCGCGACCGCCGGGGTCAAGGGCCTCGCCAAGGTCGGCGCGGGGTTCAAGGAGTTCATCTCGCGAGGCAACGCGGTCGAGCTCGCGGTCGGCGTCGTGATCGGCGCCGCGTTCGGGGCCGTGGTGAAGTCCCTGCAGGACAACGTCATCAGCCCGCTGATCGGCTGGATCTTCGGCAAGCCGAACCTCGACAACCTGTGGGACATCGGGCCGTACTCCTGGTACGCCGGAGAGCCGGGGAAGCCGGAGACCGCGCCGCAGCCGATCCACGTCGGCGCGATCCTCAGCGCGCTGCTGCAGTTCCTGCTCACCGCCGCGGCGATCTACTTCCTGATCGTGCTGCCGCTCAACGCGCTCGCGAAGCGGCGCAAGCGCGGCGTCGAGGAGGAGCCGCAGGCGCCGGCGGAGGACATCCTGCTGCTGCAGGAGATCCGCGACCTGCTCGCCGACCGGCTGAGCCCGGCCGTGGCGAACGACACGGCACCGGGCTCGGCGGCCGCCGGGCCGCCGACGACTCCGCCAGCGGCGTCCCCGCCTCCCGAGCGCTGACGTCGGCGTCGCCCACCGGCGGGCGGCCGGTGGCGCCGAGCCGTCCCGTCCCGGCCCGGCCGGCCCGGGTGGGACGATGGGCGCGTGACGACGGAATCCGGTGGACGACGGCGCGGACCGCGCCGGGCCGTGCGCGCGCCGGGGCCCGTCGGCGGCGACAGCCGCGCGCTGCTCAGCCGGCTGCCGGCTCTCCCGCGCGGGCAGGCGTCGACGGCGGACGCGCAGGACGCCGCACCTTCGCCGAGCACCGAGCCCGAGCCGCCCGTCGCGTTCCGCAGCAAGGACGACTCGGACGTCGGGTGGGGCTCACGCTCCGACGACTCGAACGACGACCGGCTCGAGCGGGACAAGCCGCCGCACTGGTGAGCCTGCGGGTGGCCGGCCTGGCCGGCGAGCCCGTCAGGACAGCGCGCGGGAGATCGCCGAGCGGACCGCCGTGTCGACGCGGTGCGAGCGCCGGGTGATGCCGAGCTCGTCGCGCAGCGCCGACGCGAGCTCGTCGCGCGAGCGGTCCTGGCCGTCGGACCGGAGCCACGCCACGAGGTCGTCGAGCTGGTCGTCGCTGTACGCGCCGATCGGCAGACCCTTGCGGACGTCCGGCCGCCGCGACGTCGGCACCGGGAGCACGAGCTGCAGAGCGCGCTCCGAGGGCGCTGCCTCGGTCGCGGTCGGCTCGCCCGGCTCGGCGGCAGCGGCTGGCGCGTCGGTGGCGTCGTCCGCGTCGGGCTCCGCGTCGGGCTCGCCCGCGCTCGCAGTGCCGGGCGCCGTCGCGAGCGCGTCGGTCGTTCCGTCCTCCGCAGCGACGTCGTCGCCGTGCACGACCGCCGAGTCCGACGGGATCTCGAGCGGCGTGCTCGCCGCCGGTTCGTCGGTCGCCGCCATCGGAACGTCGTCGGAAGGCGTCGACTCACTCGGCGGGACGGTGCCGAGCGCCACCCCGGCGTCGGCCGGCTCACCCGCGCCGCTCGAGCCGGCGTCGGCCTCGGCGGACGGGAGCTCGTCGCCCTCGTCGTTCGCGTCGACCGGCTCCGGAACGCCGAGCTCGACCGGCCCGGAGCGCGGCACGGCCGGCGCGGGGACGCGGGCGTGGACAGAGCGGCGGATGCGGTCGACCTCGGCCTGCGGGTCGAGGAACGCGGCGGCGGACCACACACGCAGCACCGACCACCCGAGCCGCTCGAGGCGGTCGGCGGTCAGCCGGTCCCGGACCCGCACGCTCGGCTCGTCGACGTAGGCGGCGTCGTCCGTCAGCACCGCGACGAGCAGCTCGCCGGGCACGTCGGGGTGTCCCACCACGAGCGGGATGCGGTCGCCGCCGGGGATGCCGTGGTCGAGCTCGACCGTCAGGCCGTGGTGCCAGAGCCGCTCGGCCAGGTCGATCAGCAGGCGGTCCGTGTCGGTGGCGCCGGCGTCGGCCGGGCGCGCATCGGCGTCGGCCGGGCGCGCGTCGGCCGGACCGTCGACGACGAGCGAGGCGACGAGCTCCTCCCCCGACGCGCCCGCGCCGCGGCGGTCGGCGAACGCGAGCAGGTCGCGCAGCAGACGAGGGCCGGGACCGCGCAGCCGCTCGGGGTCGAGGTCAGCGGCGGCGAAGCTCGAGACGACGACCAGGCGGTGGCGCGTCGCGCCGAGGGCGTCGAGCAGCAGCGCGTCGCCGCCCGGCTCCGAGACGGGCCCGAACGTGTGGAGCACGCGGCGGTGCGGCGTCCGGCCGAGGCCGAGCGACAGGACCACGGCCTCGCGGCGCAGACCTGCCACGCCGGCGAGGTCGGTGACGACGAACGGCTCGGGCTGGCCGGCGTCGAAGAACGCGGCGAGCGCGGGGTTGCCGCGGACCTCGGAGAGGACGGCCTCGCGCACGGCGTCGGCGTGCAGCGGCGACGCCGTGACGACGGCGAGCGACTCGTCGGGTCGCATCAGCGCGTGGTCGAGCACGAGCTCGAGGACGTGGTCGACCTCGTCGCGCGGCGCCTCGACGACGCCGGTGTGGCGGTCCGGCATGCCGGTGCCCTCGACGAGGTCGAGCCGGACGAGCGGGCGGTGCACCGGCAGCGGCGTCGCGCGCAGCACGTCGCCGTACCCGTGCGCCCCGAGGAACGCCGTGAGGTACGGGTCGCGCCGCGAGGCGTCGGCCGTCACGGAGACCGTCGGCAGCACCTCGGAGAGCGAACCGAGCGCCGAGCCGGACGCGCACCGCGCGTCGCCGACGACGACCACCTGGCGGCCCCGCGCGAGCGCGGGCAGCGCGACCTCGAGCGGCAGGTGCGCCGCGGAGTCGAGGACCACGAGGTCGACCGTCCGCGCGGCGGGCAGCACCTGCGGCACGAGCATCGGGCTCGCGACGATCACCGGCCGGAGGCGGCGGGCGACGTCGGGGTAGCGGTCGAAGGTGTCGCGCAGCGTCGTCAGCCGCTCCTCGACGAGCTCGCCGAACAGCGCCTCGGCCTGCTCGCGGTGCCGCCGCAGCGCGGTCGAGACGTGCTGGGCGACCGCCAGGCGCACCGGGCCGGCGAGGCTCGCGACGTGCGCGCGGTCGAGGTCGGCGTACCGGCGGGACAGCTCGCCGAGCGCGGCGCCGTCGTAGCCCGCGAGCGCGGGGTCCGTCATCAGCACCTGCTCGAACACCGTGCTCCACCACGCGAGGTCGAGCTCGGCTGCTGCGACCTTGGGGTCGACGCGGCGCTGTGCGAGGTCGTCGACCAGAGCTCCGAGCCCCGCGGACCGCAGGCGGTGCACCAGGCCGGTGCGCGCGGGCAGCGTGTCGAGCGCGTCGGTGTCCGCGCGCAGGCGGGTGAGCCGCCCGACCAGCGCCGTCAGCGGCATCGCCGTCAGGCCGCCGCCCGACGGTGTCGTCGCGAGCACCTCCTCGAGCGCGTCGAGGTCGAGCCGCACCGCGGCGTACTCGTCCTCGAGGTGCTCGAGCCCCTCGGGCAGGCGCGGCCAGCCGCCCGACGGGCACTGCGCCTGCCACGCCTCGCGCTGGCGCTGCACCTCGAGCAGGCCCGCGTGCAGGTCGGCGATCGGCCGGCCGGGGCGCTGCATGTCGTGCGCCTGCTTGCGCAGGCGGCGTCGCAGCCAGAAGCCCATCTCGATGCCGCGCTGCTCGCGCCACTGCGGCGAGGCGGTCGCGGCGACGAGGTCGGCGGCGGTCCGCTCGAACACGACGGGCAGGAACGCGTCGAGCGCGCCGCGCACGCCGTCGAGCAGGTCGAGCTGGGCGCGCCACGCGTCGAGCGTCGTGGCCTGGACCAGCCCCGTCTCGGCGGCGACCTCGGCGGTGCGCGCGAAGAGCGACGGCAGCGAGTCGTCGAGCAGGCGCGCAAGCCGCAGTCGCACGACCTCAGCGTCGGCGGGCGTGCGCAGGTCGGCGCCGTACCAGGGCGTGTCCGACGGGCGCACCGAGAAGGCGCCGAGCTCGCCCGCGGCGACGAGGTCGTTGGCGAGCGACGACCGGCGCGGCTCGTCGAGCACGCGCGCGACCTCGGGCGTGAGGCGGACGGTGGTGCGCGGCGTCGGGCGCGCCGAGGTCAGCCGGGCCAGCTGCTGCAGCGCGTCGTACGCCGACACGCCCCACGGCGCGCGCGGCGCGTGCAGGCCGTCGACGTACCCGGCGAGCCGCTCGCGATGGGCGGCGAGCGACTCGCGCAGCGCGAGGATCCCCGCGACGTCGATCTGCGGCGGCTCGGCCGTCATCGCGCCGAGCAGCCGGCGCGACGCGTGCGCGCGCCAGCCCGTGTCGGGCGCGACGTCGAGCAGCAGGTCGCCGAGGCCGAGCCGGTCGAGGCGGCGGCCCAGCTCGACGGCCGCGCGACGGTGGCCGGGCACGTACAGCACGGTGCGGCCCGACGCGGCGGCGTCGGCGACGATCGCGGCGACCGTCCCGGTGACGTCCGCGCCGGCGGGCGCGTCGACGAACGTGTGGGCGCCCGACGCGACGACGTCGATGACGTGCTGCTGCGCGGGGTCGAGGTCGCCGACGCCGCGCTCCATGCCGGGGTCGCGGTCACCCGTCACCGGCGCGGGCAGCGGGCGCAGCAGCCGCTCGCGCTCCTCCTCGACGCCCGCGAGCGCGGCCACGACCTCGTGCCGGTCGAGCGTGCCGGCGAGCGCGTCGAGGTCGTCGACGAGCGCCTGGCCCGGGTGCACGAACGCGCCCACCACGACGCGCTCGGTGAGCGTGAAGTCGTCGAGCACGGCCTCGCCGAGCGACGCGAGCCGGTCCAGCGCGGCCTGCGGGTCGAACCCGCCCGACGCGAACGTGCCGCGCGCGACGGCCCCCGGGTCGAGCAGCGCGCCGCGTGACCGCAGCGCCCGCGCGAGCACGGGGTTGACCTCGAGCGTCGGCTCGAGCGCGAGCTCGTAGTCGCTCTCGCCCGAGCCACGGGGACGCAGCGTGACGGGCCGCAGCAGCACGGGCGCGCGGACGGTGCGCGGCGCGGGCGCCTCGGGCGTGCCGACCGCGTCGTCGGCGGCGTCGTCCGCGGTGCCGTCGGGAGCGGTCGACGGCCGCGCGGGGGCGCGCCGCGTCACCGACGCGAGCGCCGCGACGTCGTCACCCGCGAGCTCGGGGCGGATCGTCTCGGTCCACGTGGCGACGCCGATGGCGAGCGCGGTCGGCGCGAACCCGAACCGCTGCGCCGACACGGCCGCGCGCGCGGAGACGGCACGTGCCCGGCGGCGCGCGGTCGACAGCGCACCGCCCTCACGCACGAGGTTCGAGAGCCGCGTCTCACGGCCGGCGTACAGCTGCGCCATGCCGGAGGGGTGCGCGGCGGACAGGTCGAGCGCGGCGTCGCCGAGCAGCTCGACGTCGGCGAGCGTCGAGCCGCCGGCCGCCTCGACCAGGGACGCGCGCCACGTGGCGATCGCGCCTTCGACGAGCTCGTCGGCGCTCGGCGGCTCCACGAGGACGACGCCGGAGTCCTGCGTCGAGGGGGCGTCGTCGTCGGGAGCCTCGTCGGTTCCCGAGCCAGGGGTGCGCACGGGGACAGTCACGCTCGAACGCTAACCGCGGCGTCCGCCGGGGCCGGGTTGCCGCGCCGGGCGCGGCGCGGGTGAGGTCGCGCCGCGGCGCGGGGGGGCTGGCCGGTCGCGGGGGCCGGCCGGTCGCGCGCCGTCACGGCGCCGGTCGCACGCGTCACGCACGTCCCGCCGGAGAACGCGAAGGGCGGGACCGCGTGGGTCCCGCCCTTCGGACGTGAGAACGGTGTGCACCGCGCAGGGGGCAGGCGATGCACACCGTCGAGTGGAAGTCTGGGGCATCGGTGGCGTCCTGGTCAAACGTCCAGACGAACCCGGTGGGTGAAACCTCAACGACGCTGCCGAGGGGTCGAAGGCCGTGGCTCGAGGCAACCTGCGGGGCGCCCCGAGGGTGGCTCGAGGCAACTGGCGCGGCCTGCAGGGACGCCGCCGGGGCCCATTGTCGTTGCCGCCGCGCCGCCGGCCGCCGAGCATGGCGACCATGTCCTCACGCCGACGCGCCGACATGTTCACCCAGGACGGCAGGCCGTCCGACGAGGACCCGCGCGAGCACGGCCCGCGGCTCGGCGACGAGCGCACCACCCTGGCGTGGTCGCTGCGCCGCCAGCGCCTCACCCTCGAGCTCAAGTGCGCCGGCCTCGACGCCGAGCAGCTCGCGAGGCGCGCCGTCGAGCCGTCGACGCTGTCGCTGCTCGGTCTCGTGCGGCACCTCGCCGAGATGGAGCGCGGGCTGTTCCGGGGGCTGCTGTCCGGCCGCGACGCGTCCCGCCTGTACACGTCGCCCGAGAGCCCCGACGGCGACTTCGACGGCGCCGTGGCCGACGACGACGTGGTCGCCGAGGCGTGGGCGACGTGGCGCGCCGAGGTCGAGTTCGCCGAGCGCTTCGTCGCCGAGGCCCCGAGCCTCGACGCCACGGCGGACGACCCGCTCAACGAGCACGGCAGCGGCGGCGGCGGCATCTCGCTGCGCGAGGCGATCGTCGGGCAGATCGAGGAGTACGCGCGCCACCTGGGGCACGCCGACCTGCTGCGCGAACGCATCGACGGCCGGCTCGGCCAGTGACGCGCCCGCGCCGCTGACGGCGCACCGGGCGCAACCCGGACGAGCCCGGCGGGCGGGGCCGACGGCACCCCCACGGTTCACCAACGCTTCGCCCGCCCGATGCCCCCGTGATGCCCGCCGGCACCGCGCACGTCGCCGACGGCCGTCACGCTCGCCTCGTTCGGCGCTCCCGCGCTCGACCCGTTCTCGCAGGTGAGCGGCCCGACCGGCCGCCGCCGGCGACGACGAGCCCCCCGTGCCGAGAAGAGCGTCCTCCCCCGATGGCCACCGTGCTCGAGTCCCCTGCGGACCTGCCGCCGTCCCCCGGCGGGCCTCCCGACGCGGACGTGCCGCGCCGGCTCGGCACGCGCCGCGCGCCTGCCGACCGAGCGTTCCGCGGCGTGCTGCGGGGCGGCGGCATCAGCGTGCTGGCGATCATGTCGTTCGTCGGCATCTTCCTGCTGGCGCGGGCGTGGCAGGCGCTGCGGGTCGCGGGGCCGAGCTTCCTGACGACGCAGGACTGGGAGCCGGACTCGCACCACTTCGGCATCGCGGCCGTGATCGTCGGGACGCTGCTGATCGCGACGGTCGCGGTGTCGTTCGCGCTCCCGCTGTCGCTGGGCACCGCGCTCTACATCTCCGAGTACGCGCCGGCCCGGCTGCGGCGTGCGCTCGTCACGCTCGTCGACCTGATGGCCGCGGTGCCGTCGGTGGTCTTCGGCCTCTGGGGCTTCTTCTTCCTGCAGGGGCACCTGACGGACGTCGCGCGGTGGCTGTCGACCGTCTTCGCGTGGTTCCCGCCGCTCGCGGTGCAGGGCACCGACCCGCGCGACCCTCTGTCGACCGTCACCGTCTACACGTCGTCGACGTTCGTCGCCGGCCTCGTGGTCTCGCTGATGATCACGCCGATCATGACGTCGATCATGCGCGAGGTCTTCATGCAGGCGCCGGTCGGCGAGCGCGAGGGTGCGCTGGCGCTGGGCTCGACGCGCTGGGGCATGATCCGCTCGGTCGTCCTGCCGTACGGCGCGGGCGGCATCATCGGCGGCACGATGCTCGGCCTGGGCCGCGCGCTCGGCGAGACCATCGCGGTCTACATGATCATCTCGCCGGTCTTCCAGGTGCAGTGGCACGTCCTGCAGAACGGCACGAACTCCGTCTCCTCGCTCATCGCGCTGCGGTACGGCGAGGCCTCGACGTTCGGCATGTCGGCGCTGATGGCGGCCGGCCTGACGCTGTTCCTGCTCACGCTGGTCGTGAACTTCGCGGCGTCGAGCATCGCCGCGCGGTCGCGCTCGGGCCAGGGGACCTGACGATGACGACCCTCGCCTCCCGCCCGTCGGGCGCCGCACCGGCCGATCACGCGCCCGCTGCGCCGCCCGCGAGTGCCGCCGACGAGCCCGCCACCCCGGCCCGCACCCACCGGCCCGCGCCCGCACCCGACCCGGCCCCCGAACGGCGCCGACAGCTCGGCGGCGCGCGCATCAGCGACGCGCTGGCGCTCGTCGGCTCCGGCGTCGCGGCGCTGTCGCTCACCGCCGTCATCGCCACGCAGCTCGCGCCGGTGCAGGGCGTCGTGGCGTGCGTCGCGATCGCGACGGTGCTGTTCCTCGTCGTCTACGCGACGGTCGTCTCGCTCGACGCGGACGCGCCCGCGGTGCGCGACCGGGTCGTCATGGTCGTGGTGCACGGCCTCGCGTTCGTCGTCATGGCGACGCTCGTCTTCATCGTGACGTTCACCTTCGGGCGCGGGCTGCGGGCGCTGCTGCACGCCAACTTCTTCACGCAGGACATGGCGCTCGCGGGGCCGCTCGACCCGTTGACGACCGGGGGTGTGGCGCACGCGATCGTCGGCAGCCTCATCCAGATCTCGCTCGCGCTCGCCATCACGATCCCGCTCGGGCTCGCGACCGCCGTCTTCCTCACCGAGGTGCCTGGCCGCTTCTCGCGGCTCGTGCGGACGGTCGTCGAGGCGATGACCGCGCTCCCGTCGATCGTCGCCGGCCTCTTCGTCTACGCGACCGCGATCCTCACGTTCGGCCTCGACAAGTCGGGCCTCGCGGCGTCGATGGCCATCAGCATCATGATGCTGCCGATCATGATCCGCTCCGCGGACGTGGTGCTGCGGCTCGTGCCCGGGACGCTCAAGGAGGCGTCGTACGGGCTCGGCTCGGGCCAGTGGCGCACGGTCTGGAAGGTCGTGCTGCCGACCGCGCGCTCCGGCCTGACGACCGCCGTCATCCTGGCGACTGCCCGCGGCATCGGCGAGACCTCGCCCGTGCTGCTGACGTCCGGCTTCACCGCGGCGTTCAACGCGAACCCGCTGCACGGCCCGATGGTGAGCCTGCCGCTCGCCATCTTCCAGTTCGTGAAGTCGCCCGAGCCGTCGATGATCGCGCGCGGCTTCGGCACGGCCGCGGTGCTGATGATGATCGTCGTCCTGCTGTTCGTGCTGGCGCGCGTCATCGGCGCGCAGGACGCGGCCGCGCGCGCCCGCCGGGCCGACCTGTACGCGCGGGTGCTCGACGGGATCCGCGTGCGGCCGCGCGCCCTCTCCGAGCTCGAGCCCACCGGCGACGCCACCGTCGACCCGGTGCTCGCCCGCTACGCCGTCAGCGGCGAGCTGCCCTCCGAGGCGCCGACCGCGCCCGGCGCCCCCGACTCCCCCACCGAGGAGCACCCGTGACCCGCACCCGTCGCCTCGTCGCGAGCGCCATCGCCCTCGCCGGGCTCCTCGCGGCGACGCTCGCCGCGGCGCCCGCGCAGGCAGCGTCCAGCTACGTGCCGATCAACGGCGCCGGCTCGTCGTGGAGCTCGAACGCGATCGACCAGTGGCGCCGCAACGTGCAGCAGTACGGCATGCGCGTCAACTACGCGAGCACGGGCTCGTCGGACGGCCGCAACCAGTTCAAGGCGGGCACGGTCGACTTCGCGAGCACCGAGATCCCGTACGGCATCACGGACGGCGGCGTGCTCGACACGCTCCCGACGCGCGGCTTCGCGTACATGCCGATCGTGGCCGGCGGCACCGCGTTCATGTACAACCTGCAGGTCGGCGGGCGGCGCGTCACGAACCTGCGGCTGTCGGGCGACGTGCTGACGAAGATCTTCACGGGCGTCATCACGATGTGGAACGACCCCACGATCGCCCAGGACAACCCCGGGCTCGCGCTGCCGCCGCGCAAGATCGTTCCGGTCGTCCGGTCCGACGGCTCGGGGTCGACCGCGCAGTTCACCACGTGGATGGCGCACGAGCACCAGGGCGACTGGGACGCGTACTGCCGCAAGGCCGGGCGGTCGACGCCGTGCGGCACGACGTCGCAGTTCCCGACCGTCGCGGGCAAGGGCTTCGTGTCGCAGCCGAACTCGCAGGGCGTCGCCGGGTACGTGGCGCAGACCGCCAACGTCGGCACGATCACCTACGTCGAGTACTCGTACGCGCTGAAGACGGGCTACCCGGTCGCGAAGATCCTCAACGCCGCGGGCTACTACGCCGAGCCCACCGCGTCGAACGTCGCCGTCGCGCTGCTCTCGGCCCGGATCAACACCGACAAGTCCTCGGCGGCGTACCTGACGCAGGACCTGACGCGCGTCTACACGAGCACCGACCCGCGGGTGTACCCGCTCTCGTCGTACAGCTATGTGGTCGTGCCGACCGACAACGCCGACGGGTTCACCGACGCGAAGGGCCGGACGCTCGGCGCGTTCGCGTACTACTTCCTCTGCGAGGGCCAGCAGCAGGCGCCCGTGCTCGGGTACTCGCCGCTGCCGATCAACCTCGTGCAGGCAGGACTCGACCAGGTGCGCCGCATCCCTGGCGTGCAGGCGCAGTCCGTCGACATCAAGGGCTGCCACAACCCGACGTTCTCGTCCGACGGCACGAACACCCTGGCCAAGAACGCCCCGCAGCCGTCGCCGTGCGACAAGCTCGGCGCGACGCAGTGCTCGACCGGGACCGGCGGTGCGAAGGGCACGACCACCCCGGTCGGCGGCGGGTCGAAGGGCTCGGGCGGCAAGGGCTCGGGCGCGGCGGGTGGCGGCACGGGGACCGGGACCGGCTCGGGCGGCACCGGCGGCGGCATCGGCGGCGCGGGCACCGGCGCGGCCGGGTCCGGCGGAGGCACCGGCGGTGCGCTCGGCGCTGACGGCTCGGGCGGCGGCACCGGCGCGGGCACTGGCACGGGCGTCGTCGCGGCGAACTACGGCGGCGGCCCGGTCGCGTGCGAGGCCGACACCGGCGTGTGCCAGAACGTCGTGGCCGAGCCGGTGCAGACGGGCGCGCACGCGACGCCGGCCGGTCAGTCGCTCGCCATGGCGCTGGGCGTCGGGCTGCTGCTGCTCCTGGTCGCCGGCCCGCCGCTCGTGGCGCGCGTCCGCAAGGGGGCCGGCGCGTGAGGGCGCGGGCGCTGCACCGCGTCGGCTCGGGCCTCGCGGTCGGAGGGCTGGCGCTCACGCTGCTCTCGGGCGTGCTGGCGGTCGCCGCCTCGGCCGACGCGGGTGACGGGCTCGGCGATCCCCGCGCGACGGACGCCGCGACCACCCTGGCCACGGACGACCCGACGACGGAGCCCACCACCGACCCGACGACGGCCCCCACGACGGAACCGACGGCCCCCGCCGGCGACCCCGGTCCCACGGCGAGCCCCACGGACGGCCCGACCCCCACCCCCGACCCGACACCGACCCCGGTGCTCCCGTCCGACTTCCCCACCACGTCGTCGACGCAGACGCAGGCGTGGGTCGACCCCCAGCTCGTCGCGGGCCACGACGCGACCGACCCCGGCTACGGCGCCCTGCGCGGGCTCACGGTGACGGTGAACCAGACGAAGGACATCACCAACCAGGGCGTCACCATCGCGTGGAGCGGTGCGCCCGCGACGTCGCACGGCCGGTTCGCGGCGAACTACCTGCAGGTCATGCAGTGCTGGGGCGACCCCGCGACGGGCCCGACGGCCGAGCAGTGCCAGTGGGGCGCCCCGCCGTCCGGGCTCTCGGGCCTGCTCGGCGACCGCGTCGGCGGCCGCACGCTGCGGCCCGGCGAGGACCCGCAGCAGGCGTACGACGCGGCGCACCTCGTGCCGCCGCCGCTGACGAACCCGAACCTCAAGGCGTACGCGGTCCCGTTCCGCGCGGTCGACGGAACCACCGTCTGGGACACGTCGCCGTACTTCACGTCGGCCACGACGAACGAGATCACGGCGACCCGCACGGGCGACGACGGCACGGGAACGGCGGTGTTCACGACGAACACCACGCTCGAGGCGCCCCAGCTCGGCTGCGGCGACCGGCTGGCGAACGGCACCGGACGCTCGTGCTGGCTCGTGGTGGTGCCCCGCACGGCCGTCGACGCCGACGGCACGCCCGTCGAGCAGACGCCGGACGGCGCGCTCTCGGGCTCGCCGCTCTCGGCCACCGCGTGGCGCGACCGGCTCGTGTTCCGGCTCGACTTCCAGCCCGTCGGCTCGTCGTGCCGCATCGGCGCCGACGAGCGGCGCGTGGTCGGCCACGAGCTCGTCTCCGACGCGATCACGTCCTGGCAGCCCGCGCTGTGCGCGACGGGCACCACGTACGGGTTCTCGCAGATCGGCGACGACGAGGCACGCGGCGAGATCACGAGCGACCAGCTCGGCGCGGCGCACCTGGGCTTCGTGCAGCGCCCGCTCGACGCGACGGCGGGCAAGGAGGCCGGTGTCGTGTACGCGCCCGTCGTGCAGTCGGCGATCGTCGTCGCCTACAACATCGAGACGAACGACGCGCTCGGCACGAAGGGCGCCGCGGCGAACGGCACGCCCGTCACGGACCTGACCCTGAACGCACGGCTGCTCGCGAAGCTGCTGACGCAGTCGTACCGCGCCGACGTGCCGGGTGGCGGCGGCAAGGCGCTCACCAAGAACCCGCGCTCGATCGTCACGGACCCGGAGTTCGTCGAGCTCAACCCGTCGTTCGCGGACTTCGTGCCGACCGCGGGTCCCGACGGGCTGCTCGTCGCGCTGGGTTCGTCGGACGCAGCGGCGCAGGTCTGGTCGTGGATCAAGGCCGACCCGTTCGCCGCGGCGTTCCTGCGCGGCGAGCCCGACGAGTACGGCATGGTGCTCAACCCCGCCTACCGCGCGCTCGACATCGCCCACGACGCCGAGATCGACTCCTACCCCAAGGCCGACCTGTCGACGTACCGCCAGGACGAGACCGTGCCCGACCCGGGTTACGGCACGCTCGACCTGCGCCCGTACATGAACGACATGAACGAGGGCGCGATGCGGGCGCAGCGCGCCGACGCGGGCGGCAAGGTCGTCTGGGACGTGACGAAGCTGCCGCCGGGCTTCACCTCGTCGGGCGCGCAGCTGCCGGGCCAGCGGTTCGAGCTCGCGCTCACCGACGCCTCGGCCGCCGCGCGGTTCGGCCTGCGGACGGCCGCGCTGGTGAACAACGCGGGCCAGGCCGTCGCGCCCAGCGCCGCGTCGATCGGCGCCGCCGTCGCCGCGATGCCGCAGTCGTCGAGCGCCCCGGGCGTGCGCGTGCCCGACGCGAACGCGCGCGTGCTCGGCGCGTACCCGCTCGCGACGGTCAGCTACGTCGCGATCGCGGTCTGCCGCGCCGACGCCGACGAGCTCAAGGACGACGCGGGCCTGCTGCGGGTCGCGGCCGGCACGGGACAGGTGCCGGGCGACGCGCAGGGCCGGCTCCCCCGCGGGTACGTGCCGCTCTCGGCGGCCGACGCGGCCAGGACCCGGTCGGTCGCGGCGTCCCTCACGTCGAGAGCGACGCACACCACGCTGTGCGGCGCGGACCCGACGACGGCCCCGACGGGCGGCACGGGCACCGGCGGCTCGGGCGACGGCGACGGCGACGGCAGCCCAGCGGGCGGCTCGCTGGGCTCCGGAGGCGGTGGCGCGCTCCCGCCGGCCGACGCCGACACCGGCTCGGGCTCGGGCGGCGGCTCCGGTGCGCCACCCGCGGCTGCGGCTCCCGAGGTCGATCCGCGCGTGACGCCCGCGGCGGTCACCGCCATGCGCGCGGGCCTCGCCGGGTCGCTGGCGCTCGGGCTGCCCGCGTGCGTCGCGGGCCCGCTGCTCATGCGCCGCGCGCGGCTGCTCGAAGCGCGGGGACTGTAGCCCGTACGGGCGGTTCTCGCCTGCGCGTCGCCCAACGTTCGCCCAGGTGAACGCGGTGTTTCCACGCTGGACGCCCGACCAGGACCGGGTGTTCGCCCGCCGTCCCTAGCGTCCGATCGTCGCCGCCGAGCGGTGGCGCTCGCGGACCCGCGAACCTCGGACCTCAGGAGAGGAACCCCCTTCATGAAGGTGAACGCCTTCACGCGCATCGCGCTCTGCGCGGGCGCGTCGGCGCTCGCGATCGGCGCGCTCGCGCTGCCCGCCAGCGCGGACCCGGCACCGGGCACGTTCGGCACGCTCGTCGGCCTCGGCTCCGACACCACGCAGGACGTCGTCAACGCGATCGCCGCGGCGGTCCCGAACCACCTCATCGCGTCGTACGACGCGACGAAGCCGGACTCCTCGGTCGTCACGCGCTCGGGCGGCACGGGTGTCGCGCGCGCCAACGGCTCGGGCGCGGGCCGCGACCTGCTGCGCGCCGCCATCGGTCAGACGACGTCGGCGAACGTCGCGACGTTCGCGGGCGGGACCGTCGCCGTCACGACGGCGGACGCGTTCGGCAAGATCGACTTCGCGCGCTCGTCGGGCGGCCCGGGTGCCGCGGACGTCCGCCCGGACGGCGTGCTCACCTACGTCCCGTTCGCCGTCGACGCGGTGACCTACGCCGTCGCACCGAACAGCGTGCTGCCGCACGACCTGACGAAGGCCGACATCACCGCCATCTACCAGGGCGTGTACGACCGCGTGCAGGTCGTCGGCGGCGTCTCGACGCTGCTGCACCCGGCGGACACCGCGGCCGGCGGCGCGCGTGTCGTGCCGATCACCACGTTCATCCCGCAGGCCGGCTCGGGCACGCGCTCGTTCTGGCTCGGTCAGCTCGGCATCACCGAGACCCAGATCTCGAGCGGCACGTACCCGAACATCAAGGACCACGACTTCACGAACGCGCTGGTCGAGGAGCACCACGGCAACGCGCTCGTCAGCGGCACCGACGACCAGGACGCGGGCGCGATCGCCCCGTTCTCGGCCGGTCAGTGGATCGCGCAGGGCAACGGCCTCGTCACCGACAACCGCCACGGCGCGCTCCTCGGCGCGACCAACGGCACCGAGCCCGTGCAGGGCACGGCCGGCTCGTACGCGCTGAACTCGGCGTACAACGCGTTCACGCGCCCGGTCTACAACATCGTGCCGTCGCGCCTGGCGGACGACCCGACGTCGAACATCGCGAAGGCGTTCGTCGGCCAGACGTCCGAGGTCTGCCAGCAGACCTCGGTCATCACCGAGTACGGGTTCGGCCTGCTCACCGGCGCGGTCAAGTGCGGCGACACGCAGACCCGTGCCTACCAGGCGGCTCCGTCGAGCACGACCGTCGCTCTCGGCACGCTCCCGGCCGCGACCGTCGGCCAGCCCGCCACGCTGACGGCGGCGCTGACGAACGTCAGCCTGGGCGGCGGCACGGTCACGTTCGCCAAGGTCGCGGGCGGCACGGCGACGACGCTCGCCACGGTGACCGTCGCAGCGAACGCGACGTCGGCCTCGGCCAGCTGGACGCCGTCAGCCACCGGCACGTCCGACGTCGTGGCCTACTTCGTCCCGGCGCTGCTCGGCGTCGGCGCGCCCGACCCGACGGCGTCGAAGCCGCTCACGGTCTCCGCGGTCCCGGCCGTGTCGTCCTCGACGAAGGTCGCGGCCTCGGCCAAGCCGGTCGTCGGCAAGTCGTTCACGCTGACGGCCACGGTGACGGCGGCCACGTACGGCGCCGGCAAGGTCGCGTTCTACGACGGCAGCAAGCTGCTCGGCTCGGCCACGTTCTCGACGAGCACCCACAGGGCCGCTCTCGCCGTGAAGGCCACCAAGACGAGCTACGCGGTCAAGGCCGTCTACCTGCCGACGACGACCGCGGTCGTCAAGGGCAGCACGAGCGCGGTCGTGAAGGTCGCGGTCGCGAAGGCCAAGGCGTCGGTCAAGCTCACCGGCCTCACGACGGTGAAGCACACCAAGCACGCGTCGGTGACCGTGACCGTCAGCGCCACGGGCGTCACGCCGACCGGCAAGGTCGTCGTGAAGGACGGCAAGAAGACCATCGCCACGCACACGCTCAGCAGGGGCAAGGCGACGATCAAGCTCCCGCTCCTCAAGACGGGCAGCCACAAGATCGTCGTGACGTACACCGGCTCGTCGACGGTCGCCCCCGCGACCTCGGCGGCCAAGACCCTCAAGGTCACGCGCTGACCTCGGGCACACCCCGGGCGGGGGGTCGTCGCGCGGCTCGCGCGGCGGCCTCCCGCCCTCCCGCATCCGAAGGACGTTCATGACGACGACCGCCCCCGTGCCGGCCCCTGTGCTCGCACTGCCGAGCCCGGACGCCGCGCTCCCGCACCTCGAGGCCTCGGCCCGCGCCCGCGTGCTCGGCTCGGCGCTCGCCGCCGCCGGCGCTCTGCTCCTCGGCCTGGTGCTGCAGGCCGTCGTCGTCTCGCCGCTGCACGAGTCCCGCGACCAGCACGTGCGGTACGACCAGCTCCGCTCGGCGCTCGCCAACGGCACCGCACCGGTCGGCCAGATCTCCGCCGACGACGCGCTGCTGCCGACCGGCACACCCGTCGCGATCCTGCGCGTCCCCGCGCTGCACCTCGACGCCGTCGTGTCCGAGGGCACCACGTCGCAGGCGCTGCTCTCGGGGCCCGGCCACCGCCGCGACACCCCGCTACCCGGCCAGTCCGGCGCCAGCGTCGTGATGGGCCGGCAGTCGACGTTCGGCGGACCGTTCGCGCACCTCGACCGGCTGACGACCGGCGCGACGATCACGACCGTCACGGGTCAGGGCACCGCGGTCTACCGCGTGACCGGCGTCCGCCGCAGCGGCTCGGCTCTCCCCGCCGTGCTCGCGCCGGGCGCGGGCCGGCTGACGCTCGTCAGCGCGACCGGCACGCGCTTCCTGCCGTCCGACGTCGTCCGCGTCGACGCGCAGCTCGTCTCCGACCCGTTCGTCACGCCGCGGGCCGTCGTGTCCGCCCCCGAGCTCGCCGCGTCGGAGCGCGCCTTCGCGGGCGACCCCGACGCCTGGCCGTGGCTCGTCATCGCGCTCGCCGGACTCGTGCTCGTGGCGCTCGCCGCCGCGTTCCTGCGCGGCTGGTGGGGGCGCTGGCAGACGTGGCTGACGTGCGGGCCGGCGCTCCTGCTGCTCGGGCTGCTCGCCGGGCAGCAGGTGTTCGTCCTGCTGCCGAACCTGCTGTGAGTCCTGGCGGCAGCCTGCCGTTCACCTTCCGTCCATCCCCGCACGAGAGGGTTCGTCCGTGACGACCACCCTGCCCGACGACGTCCGCCCCGGGTCCGGCGCCTCCGCGGCGCTCGGCGACACCGCGGTGCTGCCCGCGGTCGACGACACCGCGGTCCTCGAGCCGGTTGCCGGCGCCCCCGCCGCTCTCGGCTCGCTCGCCGGCCCGGTCCCGGCCACGCCGTCGACGCCCAGCACGCTCGAGGCGCGCGCCGTCTCCGCCTGGTTCGGCTCGCACAAGGTGCTCGACCGCGTCTCGCTCACGATGCCCGCGGGGCAGGTCACCGCGCTGATCGGGCCGTCCGGCTGCGGCAAGTCGACGTTCCTGCGCATCCTCAACCGGATGCACGAGCTCGTCCCGTCAGCCGCGCTCGCGGGCTCGGTGCTGCTCGACGGCGCCGACATCTACGACGCCTCGCGCCGCGTGACCGACGCCCGCCGCCGCATCGGCATGGTGTTCCAGAAGCCGAACCCGTTCCCCGCGATGTCGATCGCCGAGAACGTCACGTCCGGCCTCGCGCTCACGGGCGTGAAGGTGTCGAAGGGCGAGCGCGAGCAGATCGTCGAGTCAGCGCTCACGCGCGCGGGCCTCTGGAAGGAGGTCAAGGACCGGCTGCGCGCGCCCGGCGGCGGGCTGTCCGGCGGCCAGCAGCAGCGCCTCTGCATCGCGCGCTCGCTCGCGGTCCGGCCGCGCGTGCTCCTGATGGACGAGCCCTGCTCGGCCCTCGACCCGACCTCGACGCGACGCATCGAGGAGACGATCGGCGAGCTGTCGCAGGAGGTGACGATCGTGATCGTCACGCACAACATGCAGCAGGCCGCGCGCGTCTCGCAGCAGTGCGCGTTCTTCCTCGCGGAGGCCGGGACGCCCGGCGCGATCGTCGAGCACGGCGACACCGAGGCGATGTTCTCCCAGCCGAGCGACCCGCGGACGCACGACTACGTGAACGGACGGTTCGGCTGACCCGGTCGGCGCACCTTTCTGACCTCGGCAAATGCCTCTCGACCCGCGTCCGAGCTCCCGTCACAACCGACCCAGCAGAAACTTCTGTCCCAGGGGTATCGCGCCGACCCCAGCAGATCGACCACAATCGGACAGCCGAAACACTCAGGTCGAGGCCCGCGGCAACCGATGTCAGAGGGTCGGCGTCACAGCAATCGTCGCCGGCGTCGATCTGCTCTGGAGTGATGCCCCGTGCGCGTACCCCTCGCCGCCGCCCGTATCCGAGACCTCCGCCGCGCCGCCGCGCCGGGCGCGCTGCGCGTCGGTGGCGTCGCGCTCGCCGCGGCCGTCGCGCTGACGGTCGTCGTCCCCGCCGCCCAGGCCGCGGACGCGCCCGCGCCGACACCGACGCAGAGCACGAGCCCGGAGCCGACGCCGTCGCCGACCCCGGACCCGACGCCGACACCGACGCCCACGCCGACGCCGACCCCCACCCCGACGCCGACGCCCACCCCCACGACTCCCCCGGTCGTCACGCCGCCGCGCACCCCGCAGTACGGCACGAACCTGACGACCACGACGACCGCGGGCGGCACGAAGCTCGCGCTGCCGCTGGTCGCCGGGAAGTTCTCGATCAGCTCCTGGTACGGCGCGCGCTGCATCCCCGCCGTGGGCGCGTCGACGTTCCACTACGGCCTCGACATGTCGGCGCCTGACGGCACGGCGATCTACGCGCTCGCGTCGGGCACGGTCGCCTACGCGGTCAACCCGCGGAACGGCTCGGCCGGCTACGTGACGATCCGCAGCGTCGTCGACGGCCAGACCGTGTACATCGCGTACCTGCACATGTGGCAGGCGACCAAGTGGGTGCGTGTCGGCCAGACGATCAAGATCGGCCAGCGGATCGCCGACGTCGGCGCGTCCGGCCCGGCGAGCGGCCCCCACCTGCACCTCGAGGTCTGGAAGAACGCGTACTGGGGCTCCGGCTCGCCGCAGAACCCGGTGACGTGGCTGACCGCGCACGGGCTGCCGGTCACGACGCTCGCGTCCAAGATCAGCGCGCGCGCCACGCCGACGAGCTGCACCTACTACGCGACCGGGCGGCTGAACCTGCGCACCGGTCCCTCGACCGCGATGACGTCGATCAAGGTGCTGCCCGCGAACGCGAAGCTCATCAACAAGCCGGGCACGATGACGAACTCGTTCATCCCGGTGACGTACACGACGTCGACCGGCACGAAGCTGACCGGCTGGGTCCACTCCAGCTACATCCGGCAGTACAAGACGTTCAGCATCGGCAAGGCGACGTACCTGCGCACGCGGGCGGCGTCGTCGGCGTCCAAGATCGTGCACGTCAAGGTGAGCGCTCGGGTCACGTCGTTCGGGACGAAGTCCGGCAAGTGGCGGCACGTCGTCGTGCTCGGTCGCTCGGGCTGGGTGCCCGCCACGTCGGTGCGTTCCGGCCTGTGACGGCACCCCACGAGCCGCTCACTGCGGACGCCGTGCTGAACGCCAAGTTCCAGGCGACGAAGTTCCGCGAGGGCTACGACCAGGATGCCGTCGACGACTTCCTCGACCGCGTGGTGGCGACGCTCCGCGGTGACGCGGCCGTGCCGCTGACGGCCGCCGACATCGACGCGCAGCGGTTCCCCTCCACCAAGTTCCGCGAGGGGTACGACGTCGACGACGTCGACGACCTCATGGACCGGGTTCGCACCACGCTGGCGGGTGGCGGGGCTCCGGCGCCGTCAGCAGCGGGTGCGGCCGCGCCCCCGGCGGGGACGCTGCCGGTCGGCATGGTCGACGTGGGGCGGCGCGGTCTGTTCGGACGTCGCCCGCGCGGCTGACGACACCACGCGGGTCGTGTCGGTGGCACGGCCTACGGTCGGGGCATGAGGCTCGAGGTGCTCCCGGCGTTCGGCCGGTTCGAGGACTTCCGCGAGGTCGTCGGCGTCAAGAAGCCGGGCGGCGGCGGGTGCTGGTGCATGTCGTACCGGGACTCCCGGGTGCCGAACGACGAGCGCGCCGACTACATGCGCGGGCAGTGCGAGGTCGAGCCAGGCCCGGGAGTGCTCGCGTACGTCGACGGCGTGGTCGCGGGCTGGTGCTCGGTCGCGCCGCGCAGCACGTACCGACGCCTCATGCACTCGCGCACCATCCCGTTCCTCGACGACCGCGACGCGTGGAGCGCGGTGTGCTTCGTCGTCCGCGCCGGGTACCGCCGCCAGGGGCTGATGCACACGCTCCTGGCGGGCGCGGTCGAGCACGCGCGCGCGTCGGGCGCCGAGGTGGTCGAGGGCTACCCGGTCGACGTCGGCGCGGAGGGCAAGGTCGACGTCATCTCCGGGTACGTCGGGACGACGCGGCTCTTCGAGTCGGCGGGGTTCACGCGAGCCGGGGCGACCGCCGCGCACTCCGGAGGCCGCGAGCGCGTCGTCATGCGGCTGGAGCTCGGCCGAGGACGTCCCGCGGCCTGACGCGCGAAGGCCGGTCCCGCCGTCGAGAACGACGGCGGGACCGGTCCTGGGCGGGTCGGTCTACTGCTGCGTGCGGCGCTTCGCGTAGAGAACGGTCAGCGCGCCCGCTGCGACGAGGCCGCCGGCGATCGCGGCGAACAAGGCCGTGCCCTCGCTGCCCGTCGAGGCCAGCCGGCCGGTCGGGGCCGTCGCGCCCGGGTCAGCGACCACGTGCGTCTGCGGTACGAGCGGGGTCTTCGGCGTCACGGGGTGGACCGGCTTCACCAGGGTCATCGGCTTGACGGGGGTCACCGGCTTCACAGGCTCGACCGGGGTCACCGGCTTCACCGGCTTCACCGGGTCGGCGTCCCGCTCGTAGACGTACGTGACGACGATCGTCCCGTCGACGTACCGTCCCTTCTCGTCCCCCTGGACGACCACGACGTGGTAGCCGGGGATGCGCGCGGGCTTGGTCGCGTAGTCGTCGCCGACGGGCCCCGAGCCCGTGACGTCGCCGGAGAGCGTGCTGCCCTTCGTGTCGACGTAGTGCGCCACGACGTCGCCCGTCGCGGGGGTCACCGCGTCGCGCTCGTAGACGTACGTGACCTCGACGGTCCCGTCGACGTACTTGCCCGTCTCGTCGCCGTGGACGACGACCACGTGGTACCCGGGGACGTCGGCCGGCGTGGTCGCGTAGTCGTCATCGACCGGGCCCGAGGTGCTCGCGTCGTCGGTCAGGCGGTTGCCGTCCGTGTCGACGAAGTGCGCGACGACGGTCCCCGTGGCGGGCGCGGGCACGCGCTCGTACACGTAGACGACGGTCGTGGTGCCGTCGGTGTAGACGCCGCTCGCGTTCGACGGGAGCTCGGCCTGCACCAGCTGCCAGCCGTCGACGTCCTTCGGCGCCGTGGTGTACTCCGCGCCGGGCGCGCCGGTGGAGTGGTCGGCGGGGGCGAGCGGGTTTCCGTCGCGGTCGACGTAGCGCACCACGAGGTCACCGGCGGCGGCGTCCTTGAACGTGACCGTGGCGGTGTCGGGCGCGTCGAGCCCGCGGCGGACCGTGATGTTGTCCGCGCCGTTGCTGTACGTGCCCGCCGTGTCCGACGTGACGTCGACAGACACGGTGCAGGACTTGTCGGCCGCCGCGAGCGCGCCGTCCTTCACCGCGATCGCGCCCGAGCCGGCCGCGGCCGTCACCTCGGCGTCGCAGGTCGTCGTCAGGCGAGGATTCTCGGCGATGACGAGCCCCGACGGCAGCGAGTCGGTGAACGACCAGCCGGCCTTGGCGGCGAGCTCGTCGGTGTTCGTGACGGTGAGCGTCAGGCGGACGGAGTCGCCGGTCGTCGCGGTGCGCTCCGAGAACGACTTGTCGAGCTGCGGCGTCACGTCGACCACCTCGATGTCGTCGAACGCGCCGTCGTTGCCCATGTTCGCCGACGTGCCGTTGCGCACGACGATGCCGAACGATCCGCCGTCGTAGAGGAACGACTTGTCGGACGTGAAGCGACCCGCGTAGACCGGCTCGCTCGCGCCTTGCGGGTTCGTCGCCGTCACCGCGACCACCCGCGAGCGCGAGTCGGTGATCGGGTCGATCGGCGTCGACGTCAGCGCCTGCTCCTTGCCGTCGCGCACGACGGCGAACTTGAGCTGCGGGTTCTCGCGGTCCGGGTGCGCCTTGTTCTTGCCGTTGGTGGCGGCCGCGTTCACCGAGAACGCGAGGAAGCGACCCTGCGCGTCCTTGAGCGTGATGTCCTGATTCGTCGCGAGCATCACCTGGTCGTCGGGGTTCTTCGCCGTCTTCGAGTCCTGCGTGTACGCCGAGATCGCGAGGTTGGTCTGCGGGTTCGCCGAGCCGTTCACCTTGCCGAGGGCCTCGGCAAGCTGGCGGAGCGTGTTGAACGCGACGGTCTCGGTGCCGTTCCCGGCGCCGGTCGCGTCCTTCGCGGCGGGCGTGCTCTTGAACGACAGCACCATGCCGTTGGCCTTGACCGCGTTCATCCAGTACGGGTCGGCGGTGTACGTCTCGCCGTTCGCGCCGACGTACGCGCTGAGCATGGTGCGCAGGCCGGTCGCGGGCGCGTTCTGGAAGTCTTCGTGGAACACGACGCGGCCGGCCTGCGGCTGGCCCGGCGTTCCCGGATCGGCGGCGGCGGCTGTCGCCGCGCCGCCTGCGAGGACGGCGGCGAGTCCGGCCGCCGTCGCGATACGAACGGTGCGCATGGGGTCCCCCGGTGTGAGGCGCTGAACTGACCTCCCAAATGTATTTCAGCGTGCACTGTCCAGTTTCAGGACGAACGTCTCAACTTTCAGCAGTAGGGTGGGCGGCGTGCCGATCCCGGGCGGAACCCTCGACCTGAGCGGCACGCCGCAGCGCGCAGACGTCGAACGACGCCTCGTCGACGCCGTCGTCGCGGGCGATCTCGCGCCGGGCGCACGCCTCGTCGAGGCCGAGCTCTGCCGCCAGTTCGACGCCCCGCTCGCCGCGATCCGCGACGCGATCGCGAAGCTCGCGCTCCTGGGCCTGGCGGTGGTCGAGCCGCGCCGCGCGACGTACGTCGCGCCGGTCGACCCCGAGCACGTGGCGCAGACAGCGGTCGTCATCGGTGAGATCGCGACGGAGGCGATCCTCGAGGCCACCCCGCGGCTCACGGACGGCGACCGTGAGCGCCTGCGCGCGTACCGCGCGGACGCGCTGGGCTCGACCGACCAGCTGCGCCGGGCGCTGCGCGAGAGCCGCCAGCGCGAGCTCTACGACGTCTTCTATGCGCGTGCGGGCAACCCGGACCTCGACCGGGTCCGCACGTGGCTCTCACCGACGATGGCGCGGTTCGGCCGCCTGCACACGGATCGCGTCGACGTCGAGGCCACGCGCCGCAACCAGCGGGCGACCATCCGCGCCGCTCTCGCAGGCGACGGCCAGGCGGCGGCCACCGCGTTCCGGGCGACCGTGCTCCACCTCGAGCACGAGGCTGCGACGTCACCCCGTACCCCCGACGACCCGACGGATGCCCTGCCACGCTCCCCGCTGATCCGCGACCGCGCGACCGACGCGATCCGGGACGCGCTGCTCGACGGCACGCTCGTCCCCGGCGAGCCGCTCCGCGAGTCCGAGCTGATGCGCTGGCTCGGCATCTCACGCACACCGGTGCGGAACGCGCTCCGGACGCTGACGGCGCTCGGCCTCGTCGTCCAGCGCTACCACCAGCCGGCACGCGTGGCGACGCTCGACCGGGCCGGCGTCGTCGCCGCGCTCCGTGCCGTCGGGGCGCTCCGCCGCCTGTCGCTGCGCCTCGCCTGCGCCCGAGACCGCGAGGCGGTGCTCGCCGTGTTCACGGAGGCGATCGACGCGCAGGGCTCTGGCCGGCACGGGCTCCTCGGGCTGGTGGGGCGCACCGGCGACGAGATCGCACCCATCTCCGGGAACGCGGTACTGGCGGAGACGCTGGCGCGGCTGTCGACGCGCGTCCGGTGGTACGCGATGCACGAACCCGCGATCCTCGGGCCCGGGACGGTCGCCACGCTGCGTGAGGTGCGGGCCGCGGTTGCCGCGGACGACATCGCAGCCGCCGAGGCGGTGCTCGACACCCTGTTCACGGTCGACCCCGACACGCTGACGGTCGTCGGGTAGCCGACCCCCGCCCGGCCGCTGACAGCGAGTCACCAGGTGCGGCGGACCGTCGCCTTCGGCCCCGCCACCAGGGACGCGGCCGGCACGTCGTCGGCGACCACCGCACCCGCGGCGACCACCGCGTCCCGCCCGATGCTCACGCCCGGCAGGATCGTCGCGCCGGCGCCGATCCAGACGTTCTCCGCGACGTCGATCGGCGCGCCCGTCAGGTAGCGCTTCCGCTCGGCGGGATCGACCGGGTGGCCGCTCGTGATGAACGTGACGCGCGGCCCGACCATCACGCGTTCGGCGAGCCGGATCCCGGCGTAGTCGAGGAACGTGCAGCCCTGGTCGACGAACACCCGCTCGCCCAGCTCGAGGTTGAGCCCGTGGTCCGTGTAGAAGGGCGGGTAGATCGTGACGCGCGGCGCGAGCGGGCGGCCGAGGATCTGCTCGAGCAGAGCGGCCTTCCCGGGCTCGTCGTCGAAGGGCAGCGCGTTCAGGCGCGAGGTGAGCGCGGTGACCTCGAGGACGCGGGCCGCCATCGCCTGGAACTCCGGGCCGTGGATCTCCATCAGGTGCGGCACAGCCATCCCGCGATCTTGCGCCACCCGCGGCCCGACGGCGGGAGGCACGCCCCGAGTCGACCCCGGAGACGCCGACGGCCGGGGCGCGGATCCCGCAGGACCGCGCCCCGGCCTCGTCAGCTCAGGAGTGCGAGCGGGTGGCGCGGCGGGCGAGCACCACGGCGCCGGCGCCCGCGAGCACGAGCGCGCCGGCGATGCCGCCGAGGCCCGCGTCGTTGCTACCGGTGGTGGCCAGCTCGCTGCTCGGGTCCACCGCGACGACCGTCAGCGGCGTCGAACCCGTGACCTTCGCGGTGCCGGCCGCCGTGGCCGTCACGACGATCGTGTGCGCACCGGCCGGCGTGCTGCCGGGGATCACCACGGTCGCCGAGAAGGCGCCGGACGCGTCGGCCTTGACCGTCCCGAGCGTGACGGGCGTCGAGTGCAGCACGATCTTCACGGTGGCGTGCGGCTGCACGCCCGTGCCCGTCACGGTGATCGAGTCGCCGGGGTGCACGTCGCCGTGGTGGTGGACGACCGGAGTCAGCACGCGCGCACGGATCGTGAAGCTACGCACCGGCGAGGCGGAGTCCTCGAGGATGCCCTCGAAGCCCGGGACGACGAGCTGCGCGGTGTGCTTGCCCACCGCAGGCGCGGGGAACGAACCCTTGACGATGCCCGCGGCGCCGTCGGCGAGCTTGATGGTGGCGGGGTCGACCGGCTTGCCGTCGACGAGCAGGAAGACACCGCCCTCCTTGAACCCCTCCTTGAGGCCCGCGGCGTCGATCGTGTCGGCGGGGTCGGCGAGGACCTCGTCGAGCCAGACCGTCGCTATCGACGTGGTGAACGAGACGCGCGCGATGCCGCGCTTGGGGTTCGCCGGGGTCTCGAGGGCGATCTTGAACGAGAGCAGCGGCGCGGCGACGCTCACCTTTGCGCCGGCGATCGCGGGCTGGCCCGACGGCGTCACGACCACCCAGTAGTCGGTCGAAGTGCCCGGCAGGACGACGTCGGCGTCGAACACGTTGGCCGACACGTCGAACGAGCCGTCTGCCTTGACCGTGCCGTGCCCGATCTCCTCCCCGTCGAGGAGCCCGTCCATGCCGGCCATCAGCGACACGGCCGCGCCTGGGATCTGGTCGGAGCCGACCGCGTGCACGACGAACTGCGTCAGCGTCGCGCCCACCTTCGAGCCGTCGGCGTAGCGCAGCTGCCACGCGACGCTCGCGGGCAGCACCGTGAACGTGGCGACGTCCTGCGACGCGGCGAGCGTGCCCTGCGCCGCGAAGCTCGCGGTCAGCGTGTGGTCGCCCAGCGCCAGCCCCGTGGTCGGCACCGAGATCGACGCGCTGCCGGTCCCCGTTCCCGTGGACGGCATGTCGACCGTCAGCGGGACCTCGGTCGCGGTGCCACCGTCGACGCTCAGGTCGACGACGGCGTCGGGCAGCGCGGCGACGAAACCGGTAACTGAGACCGTTCCCGCGAGGTTGTGCCCCGTGGCGACCGTGCCGGCCACGGTCAGCGTCGTGTCGGTAGGGTCGCCGGCCACGGCGGACGCGGACTGCGCGCCGGCGAGCGCGCCGATCGCGACGAGCGCGAGCGCGCCCAGCGTGGCGGAGGAACGGCGGACGAGGTGATGCATGGAGGGCCTCGGGGCTCTTCGGGGAGCGGGTCGCGCTCGACGTGGCGGCGACGCTCCGGTGGGAGCAGCCGGGAGAATTATCGGCAACGCGAGGTGCGGCCTTGACACGGGCAGGCTGGGACCGTGGTCACACTGCCGACGTGCCCGGTCAGGCAACTCCTCCGCGGATCCGCCGCAGGTGCCGGCGCACGGCGCCCGCTCCGGCCACGTTCACGAGGAGCGAGACGATCGCGAACGGCACGGAGATCAGCAGCGCCCCGACGTCGTGGTTGCCGTCGCTCGCCACGAGCGAGAGTGCGACGAGCGCGGGCAGCTCGGCGAACGCCAGGCCTATGAAGACGGCGGTCCGGACCACGGCGTGCTCGCTCGCCGGGTCGGCCGTCCGGCCCGTCCCGCGCCGCAGGCCGCCGCGGATCAGGAGCGGCGGCACGACCAGCGACACCAGCCCGAGCCCGAGCCCCAGGGCGAGTCCACCGAGGGTCACGACGGGGTCGGGCACCAGGACGAAGGCGCCCAGCAGACCGATGGCCACGAGCGCGGCGCAGAACGCGTAGGCGATGCGGGACAGCGGGCGGACCAGCGCGGCCTCGTCATCGAGGTCCGCGGGGGCCGACTGCGGCTCAGGGGGCGTCGTCACGGGGTGACCGTAGTACGCGGAGCGGGCACGTCTGCCGTGTCTCAGGCACCGGTGAGCCGCACCCCGAACCCGTGCACCGCGAGAGACAGCAGCACCTGCCGCGAGCTCACCAGGTCCTGGACCCGCGCCGCGCACAGCCGTTCGAGCTCTGCGAGTCGCGCCGCGAGCGCGTCCGGCCCCGCCGCGCGGGCCTCGTCCAGAGCGGTGGCGTTGTGCCAGACCTTCTCGCGCGCCTCGGCGAGGAAGCGCCGACTTGCGGCGCGGTTCGCCGGCCGGAGCAGCCGATCGAGGACGCCGACGCGCGAGACGGCCGTCAGCTCGTCGTCCTCGGCGGCGACCCGCCCGCTCAGCACCGTGTCGACGTGCCGGTGGTCGGCCTCGCGCCGTGCCCTGACCGCCGGCGAGGCGAAGTCGGCGGCCGGGATGACGGCGAGCAGCGCCTGCGGCAGGTCGTAGTTGATGTGCGCGTTGAGCCCGAGCAGGACGTGCCGCAGCGGCGGCAGGTCGCGTGGCGCGCCGAACGCGACGCGCCACGGGCCGCTGACGGTCCGCTCGGCCGTCTCAGCGTCCACCGGCTCGACCCCCGGCTGGCGGGCGGCCGCGAGCGCGTCGAGGTAGAGGTCTGCGAACGCGACGTCCCAGCGCAGCACCCACTCCGGATCGGCGAAGCCGCCGTCGGCGACCTCCTCGGCGACCGCGCGGGTCGTCCGCAGGTAGACGCCGTGGAAGTACCGGCGCGGATCGTCGGCGGCCGTCAGCCGCGCCAGGTCCGCCTCCATGCGGGCGATCACCGACGCGATGGTCCCCGCGTCGCCGGTCGTCACGCCGGAACCTCGACCGGCTGCCGGCTCACCCGCTCCATCCGCAGGTAGAGCGCCGCACCGAGCACGAGCGTCGCGACGAACCCCACGGCGAACAGCCAGCTGAGCGGACGGTCACCACGCCACTCGTCTCGAGCGCGAAAGGCGGCAACCACCATGAGCGCGAGCATCACGCCCGCGACCTGGAACGGCAGCCGCGCGCTCGACCAGCGCCGCTCGACGAACGCACCCGTGGCGGCGGACCCGAGGCAGAGCACAGCACCCATGACGGGCGACGTCAGCGGCGTCAACGGCCACGGCCAGACGCTCGCGGCGTACCGCGGGAACAGCACCAGCACCCCGCCGGTGACGACCGCCAGCACACCGACGGCGCCGATGAAGAGCGCCGCGGCCTCCGGGAGCACGGGCTCCCCTGGCGCCGCAGGCACGTCGAAGCGCCGGTTACGCCACCACACGACCGCGATCAGGAACGGCGCGACCACGTACAGCAGCACCCACAGCCAGAACGCGACCCGCCCGTGCGCGAACGTGTCCCACCGGACGAAGGTCGTGACGCCGAGGATCGTGGCGAACAGCGCGACCGGCGGGAAGCCGGCCTTGATGGTGTGCCACCGGCGCGCCAGCCCAGCGCGGACGAAGTAGTACGCGCCGCCGAGGTAGGCGGACGCGAGCGTCATCGCCGTCATGCGCGATGCGATGTCCCAGGCGAAGAGGTGGCGCGTCCCGGCGGGGTCCGGGTACAGGACGGCGAACGCCAGCAGCAGGAACGGCACGATCGCCCAGCTCACGCCGGACGTCAGGCGCAGCACGCGGTCGTCGCGCGGGACTGGCGCGTCGTCCACGGCAACCTCCGGCTGCCCATTCGCCGGCCCGTGCCGACGGTGGCGGGCGATGACGCTAGTCCGGCGCCTGCGCGTGGGCCAGGGCGCGAGCACCCGCGGGCTGTCGCGCCCACCCGCGAGGAGCGGACCCTAGGGTGCAGTGGTGATCCGCATCGGCACCGCCCCGGACCTCCTCGAGGTGTCGCGCCTGCCATCCGGCGATATCGAGGTGACGCTCGTCGGGCCCCACATCCGGGCAAGCCACACCGTCCGCCGCCACTACGCCGACGACGGGTTCGGTGACCTGGCCAAGTACTTCACCTCGCTGGAGGCCTCGTGGCGCGGGTGGGAGGGCGAGCGGGAGTGGCGATCGCTCGAGGGCGAGCTTCGCGTGGTTGCGCGGCACGCCGGCAGCCACGTCGCGCTGACGGTCGCGCTGGCAGGCTTCGACCCGGCAAGCGATCGCCGTTGGTTCGCCGAGATGGTCCTGCGCCTGGACGCCGGAGCGCAGCTGTCCGGGGCCGCCGACGATGTAGCGCGCGAGGTGGGCTGGCTGCGGGCGGACGCGCGGTAGACCGTCGCCACGCCGCGGCACGATCCGATCGCCTATCGCGGCTCGAGCTCCTCGTCGTCTATGGATTCGTCGTAGCCATGCGCCCGCAGGACCGAGGTCACGTCGGCGAGCCATAGTGCCTCGTCCTCGATGCGCCAGAGGTGCCCGCGGCCACATCGGTAGTGCGGCGCACTTTCCGGCAGCAGGCAGCCCATCAGTGCGAGGTCTCCAGCCTCGCCAGCCGCCCGCGCAGCCTCCATAGGAAGCCCGAAGAGCGTGGGCGCGCCCTTCCCACGACACGTCGGGCAGGCGCTCATGCCCGCACCTTATGTCGGTACGCGGCGGGGCCGGGTCAGAGCCGTGGGATGCGCACCAGCGCGCCGACAGCGCCGATCACTCCGTCGGTAGTCTCCGCGCGTGGCCGCACATCCCCGACGGGTCGAGGTCTTCCCCGTGGAGCCGTACCGGTGGATTGCCGTGATCGACACCGTTGCGGCCGAGGCGACCACGGCCGCAGGTCTCGAGGAGGACGTCCGCCGAACCATTCGCGAGATCTTCAAGATCGAGGAGCCAAGGTTCGAGATGGTCGACGACCTCGGGCTCCCGTGGACACCACGGGACGCTCCGGCGCAGATTGAGCGACTCGAGATCTCGTTTTCGCCGACATCGTGGCGACCGGACCGCGTGCCGTGGTGGAGACGCTGGAAGCCGGCGCCGCGGCTCCGTGACTGCCCTGCGTGCGGGCACTCCTGGAGGGAGCACCTGATGCAGGAGGGCTGCTGCTCCGAGTGCGCCTACGAGATCGCGCACGGCGAGCCGGACGCTCCGACGTCTCGCTGCACGCTCATGCCGCCGTTCGACGCACGGCTCGCTCTCTGAGCACCGCGCTCAGCCCACGCCCTCCGCCGCCAGCGCGTCCGTCAGCAGCCCCACCAGCGCCTCGAGCTGCACGTCCACCGACGACGCCCCTTCCTCGTCCCCGGCGCCATCGAGCGCCCGTGCCGCGAGCGCCGACTTCGAGTCGATCAGCTCCGCGATCTTCGAGTCGATCGTCTGCGCCGCGATGATCCGCCAGGCCGTCACCGGCTCGTCCTGGCCGATGCGGTGGATCCGGTCGATCGCCTGCGTCTGCTCGGCGTCGGTCCACGACAGCTCGGCGAGCACCAGGTTGGACGCGACCTGCAGGTTGATCCCGACACCGGCCGCCATCAGCGAGCACACCGCGATCGACACGTCCGGGTCGTTGGTGAACGCGTCGATGCTCTTGTTGCGCGTCCGGGTGGTCTGGTCGCCGCGGATCGACACGTACTTCAGGCCGCGGTCGGCGAAGTTCTGCTCGGCCTGGTCCATCACGTCGACGTGCCGGGCGAAGAACACGACCTTGCCGACGTTGCGCACGAGCTGCGCGGTGTAATCGGCGGCCAGCCCGGCCTTGGCCTGGCCGATGCGCCGGACCATCGTGAAGACGTTCTCGCCGCCGGCCTTGTCGCTCGAGTCCTTGAGCTCGCCGGCCGCGACGCGACGCGCGAGCTCGAGGTCGATCGCGCCACCGGTCGAGGTGTCGCCCCGGGCCTCGAGTGCCGCCCGGTACCGCCGCACCAGCCGCGCGGCGAGCGCCGCCTCCGCGGCCCGGATCGAACGCCCGACCGCCCCGTCCAGCTCGACCGGCAGGTCGGCGACGCGGCGCGCGGGGATGTCGGCGACGACGTCGATCTTGCGGCGACGCACGATGCCCATGTCGATCACGGCGGACCGCGCGGCGGAGTAGAAGCCCGGGTCGGCCGGCGTCAGGCCCGTGTCCTCGAGGGCCGTCATCAGCTTGCCGACGGGCTTCGTGTCGTCGATCCAGCCGAGGAACTCCCAGATCGCCCGGAAGTCGTCGATGTCGTTGATCAGCGGGGTGCCCGTCAGGGCCATCATCAGCGGCCGCGCGGTGCGCTCGCGGATGCGGTCCGAGAGCCGCAGGACGTGCTGCGAGCGCTGCGACGTCTTGTTCTTGATGAAGTGCGCCTCGTCGACCACCATGCCGCGGAACCCGTGGTTGCCGAGCCAGCCGACGTGCCGGTCGAGGATCTCGTAGTTGACGATGACGACGTCCGCGAACGCGTCGACCTCGTCACCGTCGCCGTGCACGACCGTCGCGCGCCGCAGCGGCGTCCACAGCCCGACCTCGCGCGCCCAGTTCGTCTTGACGACGTTGGGGACCACGACGAGCAGCGGGAACGCGTTCGCCGCCTGGGCCGCGAGCAGCGCCTGCGCCGTCTTGCCGAGGCCGGGCTCGTCGGCGAGCAGGAAGGTGCGGTGGCCGCGCGCCGCGGCCTCGACGACCTGCGCCTGGTGGTGCATCAGCTCCCGGCCGAGGGGCGCGAAGAACGAGCGCGGCTCGGGCAGGTCCATGCACGCGGGCTGGCCGGTGGCGGCGCGCTCGAACGAGTTGAACAGCGGCTCGAGCAGCTCCCAGCCGGCGAGCCGACGGGCGCGCGCCGCGGCGCGCTCGGCCGCGGCCTCGTAGTCGGGCGCCAGGAACGGGTTCGCGAGCTGACGCGCCCGCACCGACTGCGGCACCACCTGCGTCGTCGTCGTGAGCACGGGGGTGGGCGCCGCGACCGGCTCGGGCTCCGGCTCGTCGGGGACCTCGAGGCCGCCCTCGCGCATCAGCGTCGCCTTGAACTGGCGGGCCGCGTCGGACACGCGCGCGTCCTCGGCGAGCAGCGCGAGCAGCGAGGTGTCGCGCGCGGCCGTGCGGGCCAGCTGCGTCGCGATCCCGTCGAGCCGCTTCAGCTGCTCGGTCCGGCGCGACGCGGACAGGGTGGCGTCCGCCATGACGCGCGCCTTCTCCTCACGGACGAGCAGCGCCACGACCTGGAACTTCGTCCGCATGACGGGCTTGGTCGGCGGGCGCTGGACGATGCGGTCGACCTCGCGGGCGACGTCGGCGAGCACCGGGATCATGCCCTGCTCGGCCGGGCGCGCGGCCGGTCGGCGCTGCGTGTTCGTGCCGGAGCGCGCGCGACCGGACCCTCGTTGGCCTGGTCCTGCCACGACTCCTCCTTCAGACAGCACGGCACCGTGACGCAGCGCGCCGACGGGAGCTCGGGGCCGGCGGCGGCCGCGTCACGACGCGCCTAGACCGGCCCTGCGCGCGCCTGTCCGCGTCGACGACGGCGACGGGAGTCGGTCGTCCAGCCAGGCGGGCGTCGGCGGTCCGCTCACGAGGCGGTTCCACCATCGCGAGCGCGAAACAACGCCCCTGACGATACGCCGAACGCGGGCCCAGCCCGACATGTCCGAGGCGCGTCGTGCACCCGGGATCTCGCGCAGCGGGCGAAATCCGCGCGCGCCGACGGCGCCGGGCACCACGTGCCGTGGGTCCTGTCACGCCGCGGCGCGGCGCCAACCCACCCGGGTCACCGCGGCACGACGCCAACCCACCCAGGTCACCGCGGCGTGACGACGACCTTGCCGAGCGCCCGGCCTTCGCCCACGTGCGCGAGCGCCTCGGGCACCTCCTCGAGCGCGAACGTGCGGTCGATGCGAATCCCGATGTCGCCGGCGACGCAGAGATCGGCGAGCGGCTGGAAGTGCGCGGGACCTTGCCTGACGGCCAGCACCCCGAGAGAACGGCCGGTGAGCCGTCCCGCGACCGCGCCCACGGTCAGGACCCGAAGGAGCGCGCGGACCGACCCTCCGACGCACCGGTAGCGGCCTCCCGGCGCCAGCGCCCGCCGGTAGGCGAAGACGGACCGGTGGGCAACGAGGTCGAGCACGAGGTCGAAGGGCTCCCGGTCACGGCTGAAGTCCTCGCGGCGGTAGTCGACCACGTCATCGGCTCCCAGGGACTGCATGAACTCGAGCTTGTGCTCGTTGTCGACGCCGGTGACGTGCGCGCCGAGGCGCTTGGCGAGCTGGAGGGCGAAGGATCCGGACCCCCCGCCGGCGCCGTTGACGAGCACGCGGTCGCCCGCGGTGGCGCGCGCCGTTCCCTGCAGGGCGATGGCACCCGCCTGCGGGATCGCCGACGCCTGGACGAACGTCAGCTCGGTCGGCTTGAGCGCCAGAGCCGACTCACGGACGACCGCGTGCTCCGCGAAGCCGCCCTTCAGCTCGAGGTTGTCGCCGTAGACCTCGTCGCCAGGCGCGAACCGGGTGACTCCCGCCCCGACCGCCTCGACGGTGCCCGCGATGTCCGACCCCAGCGTCCGTCGCCGCGGCGCACGGAGGCCGCCCAGCCGGGCGTAGCCCGGCGAGCCACACAACCCCTCCCAGTCGCTGAGGTTGATCGATGTCGCCTCCACCCGGACGAGGACCTGCCCGGCGGCGGGTTGCGGCGTCGGGACGTCGGCGACACGCAGGACCTCCGGGCCTCCGTACCGCTCGTGCACGACAGCCTTCACGACTCGCATCCTTCCGCGCCGGCGCGGTCTCGTGGAGCGACGGGCGCCGTTGCTCCACCGGTCGCGCGTCCAGGTGGTCGGCCCGGCGGTGGCCCGTCACGCCACGGCGCGGAACTCCCCCGGCGTCACGCCGAGCACCCTGCGGAAGTGCCGGGTCAGGTGCGACTGGTCGTGGAAGCCCGCGTCGACGGCGGCCTGCGCGACCGGGACGCCCGCGAGCAGCAGCCGGCGCGCCCGGTCGACGCGGCGGCTCGTCACGAACCGGTGCGGCGGCAGGCCGAACTCCTCGCGGAACAGGCGCACCAGGTGCGTGGGGTGGGTGCCGAGCTCGCGCGCGAGCGCGTCGAGCGTCACGGCGTCGTCGTCGTCGAGGCGCTCGCGGACGTACCGCGCGAGCCCGCGGTCTCGGTTGGCGCGGGGCGCGGGTGTGCGCCGGTCGAGGTGCCGCCCGATGCGCTCGGCGACGAACGCGAGCCGCGACTCGGCCTCGAGGTCGTCCCGCATGACGAACGCGCGGTGCAGGCCCCCGGCCTCGGCCGCGAGCGCGCGGTCGGCGAGGAACGGCTCCGAGGCCGCGGCACCGATCAGTGCGGGCGGCAGCCATCGGTCGTCGACGTAGACGACGCGCTTGTCGAACCCGCCCGCCGCGACGGCGTGCCCGTCGTGCGGGACGCCGGGCGGCAGCACCGTCACCGAGCCCGGCGGCGCGTGGTGCGTGCCGCGGTCGAGCGCGTACTCGACGCCACCGGAGTCGACCAGCAGGATCGTCCAGTCGTCGTGCACGTGCGTCGGGTAGGCGTGGTGCGTGAAGTGCGCGTGCAGCACCTCGTCGACGCCGGGCACCGCGGGCCGCCACGCGCGCACGCGCTCGGGCCGCTCCATGCGCCGGTCCATGTCAGGAACGTACAAGACCGGGCCGACACCGCCCCCGCAGCCTGGTGCCATGGACGATCCCGTGCGCTTCGAGACGAAGGTCGCCGTGCTCGTGCGCGACGACCTGCAGCCCTGGCAGGCCCTGAACGTGACCGCGTTCCTCACCAGCGGCGTCGTCGGCGCCCACCCCGAGCTGATGGGCGAGACGTACCGCGACGCCGACGGGACGACGTACCTGCCGCTCGTCGGCCAGCCGATCGTGGTGCTGACGGGCGACCTCGACACGCTCCGGACCGTGCACGGCCGCGCCGTCGGGCGCGGGTTGGCGCAGGCGGTCTACATCCGCGAGATGTTCGCGACGGGGAACGACCGCGACAACCGCGCGGCGGTCGCGGCCGTGCCGCCCGACGAGCTCGACCTCGTCGGGCTCGCGGTGCACGGGCCGCGCAACGCGGTGGACAAGGTGGTGAAGGGGGCGCGGCTGCACCCGTGACTACGTCGGCGGCCCGGTCGGCGCCTGCTCCGCTGCGGTGCCGGCGACGTCGCGCCAGCCGCGCAGCTTGTCGGGGTTCCGCGTCGCCCAGATGCGGCGGATCCGACCGCCCGCGACATCGAACGAGAACACCGTCGCCACGACGCCGTCCTGCTCGCCGACGAGCCCGGGCCGACCGTTGACCGTCCGCAGGCGGAACCGCACGCCCGACGGCGCATGAGCCAGCAGCCCGACGAGGTACCGGGCGATCGTCTCGGCCCCCTCGAGCGGGTGCGTCCGAGCGGCGACGCGGCCCCCGCCGTCGGGGATGACGGTGGCGTCGGGGTCCAGGAGCGCGATGAGCGACGCGATGTCCGAGGACTCGAACGCCGCGGCGAACCTCCGGACCACGTCGGCCTGCTCGGCGGTCGGGGACGGGGGCGTCCTCGCCGCACGGACCCGGGCTCGCGCCGACGAGGCGAGCTGCCGGCAGGCCGCAGGCGTCCGGCCGACGATCTCCGCGACCTCGGCGAACGGGTAGCGGTAGACGTCGTGCAGGATGAAGGCGACGCGCTCCGCCGGGGTCATCGTCTCGAGGACGACGAGGAACGCCATGTGGACCGACTCGTCGAGGGTGATCCGTTCGGCGGGATCGACCGCGCCACCGGCCCGCGGCCACTCCGTCGGTTCGCGGATCGGCTCGGGGACCCACGCGCCGACGTACTGCTCCCGTCGCACCCTGGCCGAGCCGAGCAGGTCCAGGCAGAGCCGGCTCGTGACGGTCGTCAACCACGCGCTGGGCGAGGCGATCGCGGCGCGGTCCTGCGGCGAGAGCCGGTACCAGCGGACGTAGGCCTCCTGGACGACGTCCTCCGCCTCGCTCAGTGACCCGAGCAGCCGGTAGGCGACGTTGATGAGGCGCGGCTGGTCGCTCAGCTGCGACCCCCGGGGGTTGGTCGGCGCGTCGCCGTCGGGCGTCGTCATGGATCCGCGACCGCCCGGTGCGTCCGCCTCGTCGTCCGGCTTCATCAGGCGTGGGGGTCGGGCGTCGCGAAGGCCGCGCTCGCGCGCTCCTGCAGCTCGTCGAGCGAGACGTCCTGCAGGTGCTGCGTCAGGCCCCACCGGTGCCCGAACGGGTCGAGGACCTGGCCCTCGCGCTCACCCCAGAACGCGTCGGCGAGCGGCCGCAGGATCGTCGCGCCGGCGTCGACGGCGCGGTTCCATGCGGTGTCGACGTCGTCCACGTGCAGGTAGATGGCGCCGTAGGTGCCGCCGAGGTGCTGCGGCCCGTAGGACTCCAGCTCGGGGAACTCGTCGGCCAGCGTCACGTGCAGGTCGCCGATCACGAGCTGGACGTGGATGAGCCGGTCGCCCGGCACCACGATGCGCGTGCGCTCGGCGGCGCCGAACGCGTCGGCGTACCACCGGGCCGCCGCAGCCGCGCCTCGGACCGTGAGATGGATGGTGTGGGCAGTGACGGGCATGGGCCGATCCTTCCGGTCAGGGGCGACGATCACGAGGCGAGGGAACGCAGCGGGGCGAGTGCCGCCGCCCAGCGGACCACCTGGTCGAGCAGCAGGTCCAGAGAGGCCTCGGAGCTCGCGCTCGGCTCGAAGCGGCTGTAGCCGTCGACGAACTCCGTCGCCAGACGTGTGCTGCCGAGGATGATCGCGATCGATCGCGGTCACGCCCGGCCTCCGGACGCCTGCGCGGCCCGCCAGGACGCCGCCGGCGAGCCTGTCAGGTCAGTCGTGTCGAGGTACGTGAGCTCGTAGACGCGCTCGCTGAACCGCCAGCCGTCCGGAGTCCTCTGGTACCGGTCGTGGTAGATGGCGAAGTTCGTCACCGAACGACCGTCACGGGAACGCCCGAGCTCGTGCATGTACGTCCGCCCCGCGGCGGTGTCGCCGTCGATCTCGATCCAGCCCGGGTGCGAGGTCTGCACCAGGAACTCCGCCGGGCGCTGCGGCCCGAAGGCGCGGATCTGCTCCTGACCGACGAGCTCGGCGGGGACGTCCGGCATGCGCAGCGCACCCTCCGGTGTGAACAACGAGGCGAGCCGGTCGTAGTCGTTCATCATGGCGGCGTCGGAGAACTCGCCCCGGAGCGCTTCGATCTCGACCCGGTCCGCGACGTGCGCGAGCCGGTTCTCGGCTGGTGTCGGCATGGTGGCCTCCCCATCTGGTGGCTGTGGCGTCTGCACAGCCGTTTGACGACGTAGGCGCCGGGGATGTCAGGCGGCCGCGTGCCGCACGACGCCCCCTGACGAGGGGTTCGGTGCGCCCACGCTCAAGGCCCGTACGTCACCAGCCGACAGGGCGCCATGAGCCTCTTCCGCCGCCGGTCCGCCCCCGCACCTGCTCCCTCTCCGACCTTCCTTCCCGGCGGCCCGTCCGGCGCAGCCGCGGCGCACGCGAACGAGGAGCCGTCCGACGAGGTGAAGGCCCTCGCCGAGCTGGCTCTGACCCACGCGGTCACGTCCGTCGTGCCTGAAGGTGGACCGCTCATCCCGTTCGCGATCGTCGAGACCGTCGGTGGTGACCGCTCGCTGCAACGGTTCGTCGACGAGCTGTCGGCAGCGCAGCAGCGCGCCAGGGACGCGATCCGCTCCGCACCGCCGCAGGCCGCGCGCGCCGCGGTCGCGTGGGACGGCTACCTGACGATGGACGGCCAGCGGCAGGACGCCGTGTTCGTCGAGGTCTCCGACCGCGGGTTGCCGAGCGTCGTGCTCGCGCACCGGTACCACGACGCCCCCGGCTCGGCGGAGCCGATCGGCAGCGCCGTGCTCGTCGAGCGACGGGGGCCCCTGCTGTAGCGGCCAACGCCGTTGACCCGCCGCTGCACGGGGACAAAGGTCAGGCCCATGCACTCGGCGATGGCGTTCTCGGGCGATGCGGACGACATCGCCCGCGCGCGTGCGCGACTCGGCCCGCCGGACAACGAAGCCCCCGCCGCCGTCGGCGTGAGCGGGGTGATCGGGCGCTCCATCGACGCTGCGATCCTGCTGATGGGTCTGGCCCGCTACACCACGGGCCTGCAGGTCGAGCTCGCCATCCGATGCCGTCTCGACCTCGACCCCGCCGACCTGACGTACTCGACCCTCGACGGCGGGTTGCTGGCCGGGGTCCAGCTCGCCGACGGACGCACCGCGGTCGCCGGGCGTTTCCGCTGGGACGACGGCCTCTCGGCCGACGAGCCGCTGCTCACTCACCAGAGCGGTGGCGGCGGTGGCCGGGAGTGGTCGACGAACCTGTGGCTGTCCCCCGCGCCGCCGCCGGGTGACCTGGTTCTCGTCGTCGCGCACCCGGCCCTTGGCGTGGACGAGTCGAGCTTCACCGTGGACGGCGAAGCGCTCCGGGCCGCGGCCGGCCGAGTCGAGGTCCTGTGGCCGCGCGAGCCGGATCGGGATCACGCGCTCCCCGAGCCGGCCGTGCCCGAGGTCGCAGCCGGCGGGTGGTTCGAGCGGGCCTGGGCACCGGCGGAGCCGAAGGATCCACGCTGACCGCACCGCGAGGCCTCGCCGTCTGACGCCGACTCCCGGCGCCGACGGTCCCGGCCGACGACGCGTTCAGGACCTCTTGACAACTTTCATTGTCAAGGTCACGGTAGAGCCATGCACGACGTCGAGGTCATCGAGAGCGCGGAGGCGGCAGCCGTCGCCTTGGACCCCGTCCGGGCGCGGCTGCTCGGCGAGCTGACCGTCCCGGCGTCGGCCGCGGGGCTCGCCGCCCGGGTGGGCATCGCCCGCCAGAAGATCAACTACCACCTCAAGGCGCTCGAGGCGCACGGCCTGGTCGAGCTCGCTGAGGAACGCCGGCACGGCGGGCTCACCGAGCGCGTGCTGCGGGCCACGGCGTCGTCGTACGTGGTGTCGCCGGCCGCGGTGAGCGCGTCGGCAGCCGACCCGGCGGCGAACCCGGACCGCCTCTCCGCGGGCTACCTCGTCGCACTCGCGTCCCGCGTCGTGCGCGAGGTCGGCGCCCTGGCCCGCCGGGCCGGATCGTCGGGCGAGCGACTTCCCACCCTGACCGTCGACACCCGGATCGGCTTCCGTTCTGCCGCCGATCGCGCGGCGTTCGCCGACGACCTCACGGCGGCCGTGCTTGAGCTGGCCGCCCGCTACCACCACGACGACGGGGACCCGTACCGGCTCGTCGTCGCCGCCCACCCCGTCCCGGAGGAGGAGTCATGAGCACCACCACGAACGTCCCGTACCGCCTGGAGTTCGCCGTCGAGGTGCCGGGCACCCCGGAGCAGGTCTGGGAAGCGATCGCCACTGCGAAGGGCATGAGCGCCTGGTTCACGCCGACGCAGCTGGAGGAGCGCGAGGGCGGCTCCCTGCACTTCACCATGGGCCCGGAGATGGGCTCAGACGGCCAGGTCACCGGCTGGGACCCGCCGCGCCGCCTCGTCTACGAGGAGGACTGGGCCGCCCTGATGGGCAAGGACCCGGACACGCTCAGTCCGCTCACGTCGGAGTTCGTCGTCGAGGCACGGTCCGGCGGCACGTGCGTCGTCCGGGTCACGAGCAGCGGGTTCGGCACCGGCGCCGACTGGGAGCAGGAGTGGTGGGACACGCTCGCGCCGGGGTGGCTGCCGTTCTTCGACAACCTCCGCACCTACCTCGCGCACTTCGCGGGGCAGCGGGCCACCCACCTGGAGGTCAGCGCGTCGCACCCCGGCGACGTCGCCTCGCTCTGGTCGGCCGTGCGAGCCGCGCTCGGGCTGACCGACGAGGGCGCGACCGTCGAGCTGCACGGCACCACTGGCACAGTCGAGCGCATCGGCGACCGGCACGCGTTGCTCCGGCTCACCGGGCCCGTGCCGGGGATGCTCAACGTGGTCGTCTATGGCGAGGGCGAGGGGCTGCCCGCGGGTGCGGCCATGGCGACGCTGCGGGCGTACCTGTTCTCGGCGGACGCCGCGGACTACGCCCGGCGCGAGGAGCCGGTCTGGCGGGAGTGGCTGGACGGGCTCACGGTCAGCCCTTGACGGTCCGCGTGGCCCCACGGTCTCGGCCGAGGCGCTAGCTCCAACGCACACCGAACCTCAACCTTGTGCGACTGGGCCGATTCGAACTGCCGACACCCGCTTTAGGAGTTCGATCCGGGAGCGGCCACAAGGCTCTGAACTGCGGAAATACATGCGAGTAGTTCGTTGACTGCGCCTCATCCGATCGGTCTGCTGACATTTGCTGACCACGCCGCGGCTCGCCAAGGCACTACCGCCCTGCCGAGTCAGCCCTCCGCGGGATCCGTGGACTCCTCATCAGCATGGGCGCCCTCAGTGGCCACAGCCCCGGCGCCGAAACGGAACACGCGCGGAGCGTCACCCGGCCAGACCGCGAAGTACTCCCCCGTCTCAACACGCACTTGCGGCTCGTCACCGCCTTGAACGTCCTCGAACACGCCCATGGCGATAGATGTGCCGTCGACGGGCGAGAGACCCTCCTTCTCTTCGGGCTTGCGGCAGGACGTGAGCGTCGTACGCCGATCAAAGAGGATCGCTTCGCCGTCAAGGACGCCGGTCTCGATGTGGGTCACACTTTCCAACACTTCCCTGAACTCCACGGAGTACCACTCGTGGATGTCCAGGCCACCGTACGGAGCGAGCAAGATGTAGTACTCAGCTTCACTTGCGAGGGCCTCGATCTGACTCCGGATCGCGGAGGCCGCCGGTTCCAGGACGTCGTCTCGCAGTGAGCGAAGCTCACGAACGATCCTCTGCTCCTCACCTTCCGCGAAACCCTGCGCGATCATTCGACCAAGTTCTGTGGGGTCAGCAAAGGTTTGGTTGAAGATCTTTTCGACCAGGTAAAGCCTCGGGACTCGGAAGTTCATTCCGAGAATGGGGTGCGACGTGTTCGCCGAGGCAGGCACGTCCTCGACGACGGGAATTTCGGCAGCAAGCCGCGACCGCTGATCCAACGTCTCACGGAGCGCAGTTCCTAGCGCGTCAATTCGCGTCTGAGACAAGGGCTCCACGGCCAGGCGCCCGTCTTCGGCCGCGTCCCATTTTGCAATCGCCTCAGCGAACCTCCGCTTAAGTCCGTCTTCCTGGGCATTCAGTTCGCGATCACCGTCCGTCAAGATACTTAGGAAACGCTTGTACTCGGACGCTGTTTCCTGATCGTCGGCAGGTGGCAGGGGGCCGTAAGACGACGCGAGCGCGGACAACAGAGCACGGTCGATGTAATGGGAAAGCTGGAGGGCCTGCACACCGCTTGATGTTGTTGACTTCATCTCCCACCAGTCCCAGCGACTGAAGGGCACGGCTCCCCGCTCTGCCGCGGCACGCGCACCGAGGATCTCTGACCACGTACCACGGGGCGTCACCAGTGCCCGAAGGCTCGCGTCAGCTGGATCACGATCGTCGTGCTTGTCGGCGAGGTAGTCGAGCCATCCGGAAAGGACCAGTTGGCCACCCCGGACGTGAGATCGGCTGGAGCCTCCTCGATCGAACTCAAATAGGGCGCTCAACTCCAGCGCCGCGATCTTGGCGGCCGCCGGCTTCTTGGCGTCCAGAGCCAGCTTTACGAGTTCGACCATGGCCCAGGTTCCCCGCGCTTGAAGGTCGTCGCTCTCCTCGGCCGCCGAGTAGGAGTACGCGGCCAAATTCTGGACGCACGTGGTGATACGCGACACCACCGAATCGAAGTCAGGATCTCCGTGGCGCAGCACGTCGAACCACAACCTCGTGAAACTTCGAAGGCACTCATCGACGTACTCCGTCGAGCCGGTGCGAGGAGCTTCGATAGCACGGGTCATCGCTGCCCCGACGAAGACGTCGGCCACACGAGGTGACAGCAAGACATCCTGTTCCACTTCGCCAACGCTGCGGAACAACCAGTCACGTCGTGTGAACGACGCCCGGCGTGATGAGTCCGGGCTCTCGCGCTCGGCCATCCACACTCCTCGAACGACGTGGCCAAGTAACTCCAAGGCCCGTTCGGCGGTCGCTAGCGCGCCGGATCGAAGGTTCGTGCCGATCGCGTCTTTCAGGGTGGCGATCTCACGATCGGTCTCTTCGTCTGGTGTGACCGAGCCCGAGGGCTCGAACTCGATGCTGGATTGGAGGAGTCGGACAATCCGGCCAGTCGTCGCCGCGTCGAGCGCATTTGATGTAATGACACGAAAAGCCGATTCACCAAGTCGGGTGCGATCACCCGGTTCAATATCAAGCGTGACCTGTGGCGACAGGAACACCTCGGCCGCGGCGCTGTTCGTCGGGCTGCCCTCGGTGGCGCGCAGCCCGAGGGAGTCGATCGCCTGGCGCGCGATCTTGGGATTAATGGCTCTGATGACCCTGCCACCAGCAGGAACCGGCACTCTCAGCGTGACAGCCGAGGCCTTGGGCACTCCCATGAGTCCTTCCGACGCGAACAGGCCTTCCAGTCGTTCCCTGGCGTCGGCATATTTGCGCGACACCTCGCTCAAGCGACTGGAAAGCGAGTCCACCAACGACGAGCGCACTACTTCATCCAGAAGGGACGGGTGCCCGAAGAGCTGCATTAGCTTGACCGTCGAAACCACCAGCAAGACGACCGACGGGGCGAACCAGGCGAACGCGATACCGATCATGCCGAGGTCGCTGGGCAGCCAAATTGTCTCGATAGCAATGACTGCGTTGGCAACGAGGCCGACGCCGACAAACCAGCCTGCCCCAATGAAGCTGAGAACCCTTCCCCTGGAGGCACCGATCGCCAAGGGCGCCTCAGCAAATAGCTGCGCAGCAATGGCCAACCCCGCGAATCCCACCGACAGGAACGTCGTCTGCACTTGCCACATAATCCCGTCGGCCCCGGCTACGGCGGGAAGGCTCGACTTGAGCCAAGCCGGATCCCCCGTGTGGTGAATCACCGCCAGCAACGACACGCTCAGTATGAAACTGGCGGCCAACAACAGGATGTGCCGCGACTTCACTTTGCTGGATCACCTACAGTCGCGTCCAGTTGCGCCGCGTCATCGGCAGCGAACGCAGGCTCGGCGTGGATACGGGCCGAGAAGTCGTTACGGGTCGTTGCATGCGCCTCGACCTCGTGCTGGACTGCCCACAATCGGTTCTCGGCAGTCGCGAGGCATGCCCGTTCGAATACGGAGGCGACGTAGGTCACGCCCCGATGCTCCCAGTCGCGGCCAGCCCGTAGATCGCGGATCGAACATCTTCACCCGTCAAGCGCCAGCGAACCCTGACTCGTCCCGTCGAGCGGGTTCCAGCACCACGTTCGCGGATTCCCGCGCCGACCTTCGTGGTCCCCCCTGCCGAGGCTGGCCTGGCCCCGATGGCGCGGTCACAGGATTGACGCAGTCACCGTCCCTGCGGCGGCGGCACGTGTCGGTTGGACCGCTCTTGGGAGATGCAAGAAGAGTGTCGTCGTCATCTCGGGGTCGAAGCTGGCCGACGCACCAGCGACGCGTTGCGTCGGATGCGGATCCCATTGAGCCAGACGACTCAGAGCACGTCCGAGTTGCGTCGCTACTTCAAGTCGAGGGAGCGCGGTTTCGGCACCTTGGCGCTGCTTCGTGCATGCCGTTCACGGGCGGGCCGGTCGTGCTGCGTTTGCGACAGCAGTCGGTAGCGAGGGGCGGAACCGGTTGGCGATCGCGGCGATCTGTGGATCGTCGTCCGCGGATGGCTCGGGCTTCTCCGCGGAGGAGAGCAAGACGTCAAACTCTGCCTCTTGACCCACTGTTGGAGCGATGGGCACGAGCTTCGTGTCGCAGTAGACAATCAACTCTGCGCTTCCGTCTGTGACGACCGGACTCCACCACCCGAGGCCACCTGAGCCGGTTACCACTTGGCCCCGAATGGTTCCTGTGACCGGACCCGATGCAGCTGCCGCGATCAGTTCGGCGATCGTATGTGTCCTTCCGCGCAGCGTCAGGCTCTCGTCAGTGATGCCAACTGCGGCGAGCCATGGGCGCGGCCAAGCCGGTTCGGTGAACCTGCCCAGATATGTGCCCGGTGGTGGGTCGGGCCAGCGAAAGGCTCCCGGACATCGCCGCAGCCGAAGTTCGGTCCAGGCCCGTCCGTCGAGGGATTCGACCTCGGCCAGCCTGAGCGAGCCCGGCTGGGTCTCGCTGAGTACACCGGCTTCGGCAGCATCGCAAACGACGTCGAGCAGGGCCTCGACGGAATCGAAGAGCCGACTCACGTATGCATCGTGAGTGTGGCCGTACCAGACCGACGGGTCCGATGGCTCCTCGCCCGCGGTGTCCAGCGTGACGACGTTGACGATCTGGTCGTCAAACACCGGCAACCAGGTGCGCGGTTGCTCCAACTTGCTGGTCGTGAACCGATACCAGGAGATCAGCTCTTTCGGGCTTCGCATACGCCATCCACCGAAGACCCCGGCGTCTCCGCCTCCGCGCCACCGGTACAGCGCTTCAACTTGGCGTGGAAGCACGAACGGTCGGACAGCCGCGCTCAGCTCCTCGATCTCCGCGTCGGCCAGCCCTGGCCGCAGGCTGCCGAATGGCTCCGGCCATGCCGCGCCGATGACGCTCTCGAAGCGGGCCAGCGCTCGTTCGATCGACATCGGCTCTCCTGTCTCGATGCGATTCCCGCAGCACAGAATGCCGGATGACGCGCCTGCGCACTCGAAACCAACGTCCTCGTGCGGCCAGGAGGTGCTCGTCGAGCTGAGCCCACCAGCGGCGCTCCCCAGTGCTGGGCGTGCGGCTCTCGACGCTCGACGCACGCTGACGGACGTCGGCCCGCGCTAGTCGCGGCGCTTCTCGCTGAAGTACCACCCCACGGCGGTCCCGAGGAGGGTGAGCAAGGGCACGAGGATGAGGGTCGCTGCGCGGTCAACACGCTCCCAGGCGCTTGCTGGAGCGAACACCGCGGCAAGGAACGTGCATAGACCGCTGACGGCAACCATGACCAGCAGCCAGGTCGTGACGCGTATCTGCTGCTTCTGGTGCTCGGCCTTGATCAGTGCTGCCGACTCGAGGTTCGGCGCGATCGAAGGCCCTGCGGGGTCGGCCGTGGGCGCCGTCGGGCGCCCGTCGAGTTCGAACGGTTCAGAATCCTCCGACAACTCGTTCGCCGGGTCGGCAAAGGCGCCGCCCGTGCTCACAGGTCCCCCTTGAGCATGTGGGGGCCAAGTTCGACGACGAGCGGCCAGTAGAGCTCGCAGACGGGAACATCCTCATTGGTGACGTCCCAGTGCTCGACGAGCGCCAGCGGCGCGAAGTGGGCGGACCCATCGAGCAAGGCCGGCGCCTCGTCCTCGATGAGTTCGAACATGACTGTCCCCTGCGTCTGTCGCTGCGCCGCGAGTGTCGCAGCGTCCAGGAGGTCGTCGGAGGACGCCTGTGGGTGAAGTTCAGCCCTGGCAGTGCTCGTCATGGGTCAGGTCCATTCGGGTCGGGGTCGGTGTCAGTAGCGCCATGGCTCTCTCCTTCGCATCGACAGGGCCGACCGGAATGGTCTGGCTCACACAGCATAGCGTGCGAGACGCACATGATCCACACACGATGTACATTCGGTGTGTGTGCCATGTGGCATATAGGGAAGTATCTGGCTACACTCCTCAACATGAGATGCGTTAAGGATGTGCATCCGGGTGCCGATAGAGAGAGCATCTAGACCCAGCCGCATCTCGACTGCAGAGCAGTCCAACCGCCCGAGGGCGAACAACCCGACGAACGACCAACGTCACCCCGACTCCCGCAAGCACCGCTCCTGATGCGCCGATCCGATCGGCGCATCAATCTCGGCGTACGCGGGGATGAGAGAAGGACTCAAGATGATCGCCACTACCGACGACGCGCGGCCCGCTGCCGGGACCGCGTCGGACGCCGGCGAGAGCCGAGTCGTCCGCCTGTCCGTGAATCTGGCGCCGACTGTCGCCGCCGCCCTCAAGAGCACGGCGGCGAAGAAGGGCCTGAGCATCACCGAAGCGATCCGCCACGCCATCGCCGTCTGGAAGCTCGTCGTTGACGAGCAGGCAGCGGGCCGCAAGGTCATGATCGTTGAGGGTCAAGGCGACTCCGCGACGTTCCGCGAGATCGTCCTGATCTAGCGCAGCCACGCAAAGCGAGGGGCGCATCCCACGGGGTGCGCCCCTCGTCGTGTGTCCGAGCTCGCTTCAGTCGTCGAGTCGCGGCCCGCTGACGGCCAACGCGGCATAGGGGCTCATACGTCGACGCTCGCGCGTCCGGCTCAGGCCACGAACGCGCCGCGGGAAACCACCCTGCTGACCACATGCTGACCACGAGGCCCTAGGGGGCATCGCGCCGGACTCACGGGTTGCAGTTGCAGAGCGCCTGACCTGCATCAACACACTGTGCGCCTGGGCAGATTCGAACTGCCGACACCCGCTTTAGGAGAGCGGTGCTCTATCCCCTGAGCTACAGGCGCATGGCACCGAGCGGCGATCTGAGCACCAGCTCCGAGGGGTTCGGTCGTTGGTGCCGTGGGTGGCGATCAGCCCGGTCCGGAGGCCACGATCGCCAAGGGGATCAGCGGTGTCGCGGCCGTTGGCCAGGTTACAGGAGGAGGGCCCGCCACCTGGGCGCCGCCGTGGAACGTGCCTGTGGACCAGCCGGAGTGACGTCTACGCCGCGCTGGATCGCGTGTAGGAATGGCGGGGAGGGCGCCGCCGGGCCGGTGGGCGTCCCACCAGCGAGCGGCCGACAACGAGGGGTGCACGTGAAGGCGATCGTGGTGACCGATCAGAGCGCTGGGCTCGCCGGGATGACCCTGGCCGAGCACCCCGAGCCGCACGCGGCGATCAACGACGTCGTCATCGAGGTGCACGCCGCGGGGTTCGTCCCGACCGAGCTCGACTGGCCATCCACCTGGGCCGACCGCAGCGGCCGGGAACGCGCGCCCTCGGTCCTCGGGCACGAGGTCGCAGGGGTCGTCACCGCCCTGGGGTATGGGACGACCGGGCTGTCACCGGGCCAGCGGGTGTTCGGGCTGACCGACTGGCACCGCGACGGGACGCTGGCCGAGTACGTCGCGGTCGAGGCGCGCAACCTCGCGCCGCTGCCCGGTGACGTCGACTTCACGGTGGCCGCCAGCCTGCCGATCTCCGGTCTGACGGCGTGGCAAGGGCTGTTCGAGCACGGTCGTCTCCGTGCCGGGCAGTCCGTGCTCGCGCACGGGGCGGCGGGCGCCGTCGGGACGATGGTGACGCAGCTGGCGCGCGAGGCGGGCGCCTACGTCATCGGCACCGGACGGGCCGCGGACCGGGAGAAGGCGCTCGACTTCGGCGCGCACGAGTTCCTCGATCTGGAGCACGACTCGCTCGACGACGTCGCCGGCGTCGACCTCGTCTTCGACGTCATCGGCGGGGACGTCCAGCGGCGGTCTGCCGCCGTCGTCCGGCCCGGAGGGACGCTCGTGACGGTCGTCGGACTGGCCGAGGCGCGGCCCGCCGGCGGGCTCGCGGTCGACTTCGTGGTCGAGTCCGACCGTGCGCAGCTCGTCGAGATCGTCCAGCGCGTGCGGGACGGACGGTTGCGCCCGAACGTCGACACGGTCGCGGAGCTCGCCGATGCCATCGCGGCGCTCAACCCGACCGGGCGACGCAACGGGAAGACGGTCATCCGCGTCCGCCCGTGACGACATCCGCGGCGCGCGGCCAGCCCCCGGGACGCCGACGAACGCGGTGACCCGCATCGCCGGCTGAGGATCAGCGCGTCGCGGACCGCCGGCGGACCGACGTCACGAACGCCGTGCCGAGCGCGACGAGCAGCAGCGCGAGGCCGACGACCGGCCAGACGTCCCAGCCGGTCGAGCCGAGCACGCCGTGGCCGCTACCCGGGTCGCTCAAGCCGGAGCCGTTCGACCCAGAGCCGTTCGAGCCGGACCCGTGCGACCCCGAGCCGTTCGAGCCGGACCCGTTCGACCCCGAACCAGACGACCCAGAGCCCGAGCCCGACCCAGACCCCGACCCGCCCCCGGTCGGCGCGGCCGTCACGTCCAGCGTCACCGGCGCGAACGCGCTCGCCCCGCCGCCGTTCGTCACCGTCAGTCGCACCATCAGCCCGTCGTCGGCCAGCGCCGGCCGCAGCGTCACGGAGTAGGTCGACGTGGTCGCCGCAGGCGCGGCCGCAGGCAGGAGCCCGGCGGCCCGGACGCCACCCACCGAAGCGCGGCGTGCCAGCGAGGACACGCTCGTCGTCGCCCCACCCGGCAGCGCGCCCCAGTGGGCGCCACCGTCGCGCGACACCTCCCACGTCGGCGAACCGCCGGACGAGAGCACGCGCCACGAGAGCGTCGTCGCGACCCCGACGGTCGCCGCCACTGTCGACGGCGGCCCGGAGACGAGCGACGGCAGAGCCACCACCGTCAACGAAGCGGCCGCGCTCGGCACGTCCACCGGCCCGGCGACGAGCGTCGCGTGCGCGACGGCCCGCACCAGCAACCCGTCGTCCGCGAGCGCCGGCGTCAGCGTCAGCGACGACCCGGAGGCCCCCGCGACCGTCGTCCACGTCACCCCGTCGGGCGACGTCTCCCAGCTCAGCGTCGGCGCGGGCTTGCCGGTGGCGGCGACCGAGAACGTCACCGCGTGGCCGGGGGCGCTCACCGCGTCCAAGGGAGCGGAGACGGTCGGCGCGCTCAGCACGGTGAGGGTGGCGGCCGAGCTCGGCACGGTCCCGCGCGACGACGTCGCGACCACCCGGTACTGCGTCCCGTCCAAGGCGGCGGTCACAGAGGAAAGCGTCAGCGACGAACCGCTCGATCCCGAAAGGTCCGTCCACGTCGACCCGTCCAGCCGCTGCCACTGCAGCGTCGGCGCGGGCTGCCCGCTCGCCACCGCGACGAAGACGGCGGCCGTCCCCGCGTCGGCCGTCACGTCCGCGGGCGGGGTGGTGAACGCCGGCACCGACTCGAGCGTCACGGTGGCGGCGGTCGTCGTCGCGACGCCGTGGCCCGTCAGGACCGCGCGCACCTGCAGGCCGTCGTCGCCTGCCGTCAGCGTCCGGAGGTACGTGCCGGACGTCTCGCCGGGGACCGTGGTCCACGTCGAGCCGTCGGGCGAGGTCTGCCACTCGATCGTCGGCGCCGGGTTGCCGTGGCCGGCCGCGGTGAACGCCACGGCGTCACCCGCGAGGCCCGCGGCGTCGGACGGCGAGGTGTCGACCACCGGGCCGTAGAGCACGTGGAGCGTCGCGGCGGAGCTCGTGACGTCGGTCGGCCCGGAGACGACCGCGGTGTGCGTCACGACGCGGTACGCCGCGCCGTCGAGCGCCGGGGTCGCGGTCACGTCGAGCGACGCGCTCGTCGCGCTCGGCACGTCGGCCCAGGTGGAGCCGCCCGGCGCGCGGACCTGCCACTGGTACGTCGGCGCGGGGTTGCCGCCCGAGGCGGCGACCTGGAACGTCGCGGTATCGCCGGTGGCGACGGTCTGGTCGGTCGGGCCGCTGAGCGTCGGCAACGCGTGGACCGTCAGCGTCGCCTCGTCCGAGAGGAGCGGGGTCGAGCCGTCGACCCGCACCCGGACGCGCAGGCCGTCGTCCGCGAGCGTGGCCGTGCGCGTGTAGATCGCGCCGGTGGCGACGTCGGTCCAGGTGCCGCCGACGTACGCCTGCCACTGGTAGCTCGGCGCGGGGTTGCCGGTGGCGGCGACCGTGAAGCTCGCGACGTCACCCGCGAGCACGGTGCTGCTCGTCGGCTGCGTGCCGATCTCCGGGCCCCACGTCACGTCGAGCGTCGTGACCGACGACGTCGCCGAGCCGTTCGTGTTCGTCGCGACCGCGCGGTACTGCCGGCCCTGGTCGGCGCGCGTCACGCCCGGCACGGAGAGCGTCGCGGACGTCGCACCAGAGACGTCGGTGAAGGTCGAGGAGCCCGCCGGGGCGCTCTGCCACCGGACCGTCGGCGCCGGCGTTCCGGCGGTCGTGACGGACAGCGTCAGCGTGCCGTTCTCCGCGACCGACACGATCGACGGCGGCACCGAGGTGAACGACGGCGGCGTCACCAGCGAGACGGTGGTCGACGCGACGACCGCGTCCACCTGCGCCGACGCCTGCAGGTCGCTCGCGCCGAGCGTCGCCGAGGCGGTCGCCGTGCCGTCCGCGCCCAGCGTCGCGGCCGCGCCCGACAGGCTGCCCGAGTCCTTCGTCCACGTCACCGGCGCGCCTGACATCGCACCCACGAGCGCGGGCGGCACGGCCGAGCCGTCCGACATCGCGAGCGCGGCGGTCAGCGTCGACGTCGCGCCGGTGAGGGCCTGCGACGGCGAGGCCGTGAGCGCGAGCTTCGCGTAGGGGGTGGTGGTCGTCGCGCCCGGTGCGGTGTCGCAGCCGGTGCCGGTCGCGGCACCCGCGCAGCCCCACCAGTTACCCGGCGCGCTGACGGCGCCCAGCACGGCGGTGCGCGCGGTGGTCGCACCCAGGGTCGTCGTGTTCCCGGCGAGCCGCGACGCGCTGACCGAGGCGCTCGTGACGGTTCCGCCGACGGCGATCGCGCCACCGACCGAGCCGGGAACTCCCGCCGGCGCCGTGACGGTGTTGCCGGTGACGGACGAGCCCGTGACGACCAGCGAACCCGCCTCGACCAGGATCGCCGCGCCCCGCGGGCCTACGCCCGAGGTCGACATCACGGCCTCCGACGCGAACGTCGACCCGGTCACGGTCACCGCGGCGCCCGCGCCGCCCACGTAGAGGCCGGCGCCGCCGATCGCGCCCGCGCCGCTGCTGCCGGTCACCTGGTCGCCGCCGAACGTCGAGCGCGTCACCTGCACGCTGTCGGACCCCGAGACGCCGACGAACGCGATCGCGGCACCCGCCGCGTCGTAGCTGAGGTTCCCTGTGAACCTCGAGTCCTGGACGACGAGCGAGCCGCCGCTCATCTGCACCGCGCCGCCGACCGAGCCGGCGTCCGTGCTCGTGGCCGGCGCGGCCGCGTTGCCGGAGAACGTGCTGCTCAGGATCGTCAGGGAGTCGGGGCTACCGGGGTTCGCCGACCCCGCGAGCACGCCACCGCCGCCGATGCCGTCGCCCACCCCGTTGCGGACCGTCAGGTTCTCGAGCGTGACGTCGACGCCGCCCACGAGGTTGCCGTCGAGGTCGAGCGCGTGCGACGCGTGCTGCGCGTCGATGACGACCGTGCCGGAGCCGACGACGCGGAGCGACGCGGCCTGCGTCGGCCAGTACTGGAGCGGGCCGGCCGTCAGCGCGTACGTCCCTGCGGGCACGTCGACCTCGGCGGTCGCGTCGGACTGCGCGCGGCACAGCGCCTGGCGGAGCGTCTCGCCCGGCACGCCGTCCTCGCAGCCGGACGTGAAGGGCGCGTCGCCGGTGCTCGTCACGGCGTGCACGACGGGCGCAGCACCGCTCGCGGCGGCTCCGGAGAACCCGACGAATGCGCAGGTCATGGCGATAACGGACGCGGCGAGGCGTCGGGGGCGCAGCACGCGCGCCAGAGTACGAGTTTCACCCGCGCGGCCGGACCAACGTCCCGGGTGAACTCTCGTAGGCTCGCGCCCGTCCGCTCGTCGAAGGGTCCTCCGTGCTCACACGCCGCACCGTCCTGCTCGCGGGCTCCGGCGTCGTCGCGGCCGGTGCCGTCGCGAGCGCGGTCGGGTTCGAGCTGCGCCACACGCGCGTCCCGCTCGAGCTCGCCGACCTGCGCCCGCTCGTGGGCGAGCGGTTCCGCGTCCGGTCCGACGACGGCACGCGCACGGTCACGCTGCGCGCCATCAGCGGCCCGCACGGCACGACGGCGACCGCCGACCGGTTCACGCTCGAGTTCACCGCCCCGCAGGGCGGTCCGCTGCCGGCCGCGATCCACACGCTCGAGCACGGCTCGGGGCGCCTCGAGCTGTACCTCGGCCCGGTCGAGGCGGACGGCCACCTCGAGGCCGTCGTCGACAGGACCGTCTGACGCGATGCCCGTCGCCACCCCCGCACCCACCGTCGCGCTCCGCCCCGCCGGGCCGGACGACGCCGCGTTCCTCGCCGACCTGCACGCCGACGTCCGCGGCCCCGAGCTCGCCGCGCTCGGCTGGGACGCCGCCACCGTCCGCGCGTTCGTCGACGGTCAGCACGGCATCCGCGAGCGCGCCTACCGCGCGGCCCACCCGGCGGCGGACGACGCGGTCGTGCTGGTCGACGGCCGGCCCGCGGGCCGGCTCCTGCTCGACCGGGCCGCCGACGCGACCCACGTCGTCGACCTCGCCCTGCTCGCGGCCGAACGCGGCCACGGCGTCGGCACGCACCTGCTGCGCTCGCTGGTCGACGAGGCCTCGGCGACCGGCCGCCCGGTGCGGCTCGTCGTCCGCCGCGACAACCCCGCGCGCCGGCTCTACGAGGGCCTCGGGTTCCGCGAGGTCGGCAGCACCGAGCTCGACCTGCTGCTGGAGACGCCGTGAGCACCTACGACGACTGGGCGTCGGCAGTCGGCGCGACGCTCGAGGTCGACGGCCACGCGCCGTGGGCCGTCATAGCGTGCTCGCCCGCCACCGACGCCGCGGGGTGGCGCAGCTGGTCCGTCACGCTGCGCTCCCCCGAGGCGGTCGACCAGACCACCGCGGCGATCCACCTGCCGGGCGTCGAGCCGGAGCCGGTCTTCGTCGTCCCGTCCGCCCGCGACGCCGAAGGCACCACGCTCGTCGCGAGCTTCACCACCCCCATCGAGCCAGATCCCGACACGGACGGAGCGTCGTGAGCACGCCCTACATCGGCGAGATCCGCATGTTCGCCGGCACCTTCGCCCCGGTCGGCTGGGCCTTCTGCGACGGGTCGCTGATCCCGATCTCGCAGAACGACACGCTGTACGCGTTGCTCGGCACGACGTACGGCGGCGACGGCCTCAGCACCTTCGCGCTGCCCGACCTGCGGGGCCGCGTCCCGATCCACCAGGGCCAGGGGCCGGGCCTGTCGGCGCGGACCATCGGCGAGCGCGCGGGCACCGAGTCCGTGACGCTGACGACGACCCAGCTGCCGAGCCACACGCACGCGGTCGTCGCCGCGCTCGTCCCCGCGACCACGGGCTCGCCCGCCGGCGCGACCTGGGCCGCCACGTCGGCGCCGTCGTACACGACCGGCTCGACCACCAACACGATGTCGCCCGCGGCGCTCGCGCCGGCCGGAGGCAGCCAGCCGCACGAGAACCGCGTGCCGAGCCTCGGGGTGAGCTTCATCATCGCCACCGAGGGCATCTTCCCGAGCCAGGCGTAGGGAGCCCGCCGTGTCCGAGCAGTACCTGGGCGAGATCCGCCTGATGGCCTTCAACTTCCCGCCGAAGGGCTGGGCGTTCTGCAACGGCGCGATCCTGTCGATCCAGCAGAACCAGGCGCTCTTCTCGCTGCTCGGCACCACGTACGGCGGCAACGGGCAGACGACGTTCGCGCTGCCCGACCTGCGCGGCCGCGTCCCGGTCCACGCGTCCGGCCAGTTCACGCTCGGGCAGGTCGGCGGCACCGAGCAGGTGACGCTGACGCAGAACGAGCTGCCCCCGCACACGCACGCCGCGCAGGCCGTCCCGGCGCAGGCGACGACGGCCGACCCGACGAACGCCGTGTGGGCCGCGACCGCGGCCCCGCACTACGCGGCGGGCGCGCAGTCCGTCATGGCCGCGTCCGCGGTCGCTCCCGTCGGCGGCACGCAGCCGCACCCCAACATGCCGCCGTACCTCACGGTGAGCTTCGCCATCAGCCTCCAGGGCATCTACCCGAGCAGGAACTGACATGTCCGACCAGTTTCTCGGCGAGATCCGCATCTTCGCCGGCAACTTCGCCCCGCAGGGCTGGGCCACGTGCGACGGGCAGCTGCTGCCCATCAGCCAGAACACCGCGCTCTTCTCGTTGCTGGGCGTCAACTACGGCGGCAACGGCACCTCGAACTTCGCGCTGCCCGACCTCATTGGCCGCAGCCCGCTCGGCGTGGGCTCCGGCCCCGGCCTCTCGGACGTGACGTGGGGCGAGCAGGTCGGCGTGCCGACGGTGACGCTGCTGGCCTCGGAGATGCCGGCGCACACGCACCAGGTGCGCACCGTCGCCGCGGGCACGTCCGGCACGACGGGCAACCCGAGCGGCGCGTCGTGGGCGCAGTCCCGCCAGGGCCGCGTCGTCGAGGCGCAGTACGCGACCGCCACGCCGAGCGCGCAGCTCGCGCCAACGGCCGTGGCGCCGACGGGCAACGGCCAGCCGCACAACAACCTGGCGCCGTACCTGGCCGTGACCTTCATCATCGCGCTGCAGGGCATCTACCCCCAGCGCCCGTGAGCCGCCGAGCGGCGCCGCGGACCGCCCGTTGTGCGCGGCTCCGGCACCGCAGTCACGCCCGGCGTGGCAGGATCCGTTCATGACGACGAACGCGGACATCGCGTCCCCGGACATCCACGCCAACGCGGGTGACACCCGCCTGTGGGTCGACCGCACGGGCATCAGGCGCTACACCGGCCGGAGCTCGAGGGGCGCCGAGGTACTGATCGGCTCGGTCGAGGACGAGGGCGTCTTCACACCCGGCGAGCTGATGAAGATCGCGCTGGCAGGCTGCAGCGGGCTCGCCGCCGACGCGGCACTCCGGCACCGCCTGGGTGATGATGTCGAGGTCAGCATCTCGGTCTCGGGCATGGGCGACGAGGTCGAGGACCGTTACCCGGCCCTGGCGGAGGAGCTCGTGGTCGACCTCTCGAGCCTCGACGACACCGCGCGCGAGCGGCTGCTCACCGTGCTGCACCGCGCGATCGACCAGCACTGCACCGTCGGCCGCACGCTCCAGCACGGGGCGAGCGTCGAGCTGACGGTGACCGGGGAGCGCTGAGGTCGTGCGGGTCGTCGACGAGGCCCTCGTCAAGGCCGTCACGATCCCCTCGGCGACGGTGCACGCGCACGTCGAGAGCCTGCGGCGCCGGAACCCCGAGGCGAGCCCCGAGCGGATCGTGCACCTTCTCGAGAAGGAGTACCTCCGGGTCGTCGGGACCACGGGCGGCGCGGTCGGCGTCGCGGCGGCGGCACCGGCGGTCGGCACGGGCGTCGCGCTCGCGCTGACCGCGAGCGACATCGCGACGTTCTTCGGGGCGTCCGCGGCGTTCACGCTGGCCGTCGCGAGCGTGCACGGCATCGAGATCGAGGACGTCGAGCGGCGCCGCGCGCTGCTGATGACGAGCATCCTCGGCGAGTCCGGCGCGAAGGCCGTGGCCGACGTGGTCGAGCTGCGGAACGTGTCGGCGGCGCGCGCGCTGCTGACGCGGCTGCCGATGGGCACCGTCAAGAAGGTGAACCTGACGCTGACGCGCCAGCTCGTGCGCCATCAGCTCGGGCGCCAGACGGGCCTGTTCTTCGGCCGCATGGTGCCGTACGGCATCGGCGCCGTGATCGGCTGGGCGGGTGGGCGCGCGCTCGGCCGGCAGGTGATCCGCGGCGCCCGCGCCGCGTTCGGGCCGCCGCCCGCCACGTACGCGCACACGATCGAGCTCGGCTCGGTCGCGGCTCCGACGACGCTGCCGCGCGGCGTGCCCGGCGAGCTGCCGGCGCCGGACTCGCTCGCGCCGTTCCCGACGCCGCACCGCGAGCCCGGCCGGTAGCGCGGTCGGGCCCGCCGGCCGCGAGGCGGCGGGCTGCCTGAGCGACCGCGCCTCGGTGCGGCGCCGGGCCGCGCCCTGCCCCGGGCGCGGCCGCCGTCACCAACGGTCGTGCACGTGCTCCCGGATGCGCTCGTCGTAGATGGCCGCGAGGGCGTCCTGCGTGCGCCCGTCGATCGGCGCGAGGTCGGCGGCGGCCGCGTTGGCCCGCGCCTGGTCGGCGTTGCGCGCGCCGGGGATGACGACGGAGACGCCCGGCTGGTCGATGATCCACCGCAGCGCCAGCTGCGCGGTGGTCGCCCCGGCCGGGGTGAGGGCCGCGACCTCGCGCGCCGCGGCGACGCCCGCGTCGAACGGCACGCCCGCGAACGTCTCCCCGACGTCGAACGCCTCGCCGTGGCGGTTGTACGTGCGGTGGTCGTCCGCCGCGAACGTCGTGTGCTCGTCGTACTTGCCCGACAGCAGCCCCGACGCGAGCGGCACGCGCGCGATGATCCCGACACCGGCCTCGGCCGCCGCGGGCAGCACGCGCTCGAGCGGCTTGCGCCGGAAGATGTTGAGGATGATCTGGATGCTCGCGACGTTCGGCCGCGCGATCGCGGTGAGCGCCTCGTCGACGGTCTCGACCGAGACGCCGTACGCCGCGATGCGGCCCTCGTCGACGAGGGTGTCGAGCGCGTCGTACACGTCGTCGCGCGAGTAGACGGGCGTCGGCGGGCAGTGCAGCTGGACCAGGTCGATCGTGTCGACGCCGAGGTTCTGCCGCGACCGGTCGTTCCACGCGCGGAACGCGTCGAGGGTGTACGCCTCGGCGACGTGCGGGTCGGCGCGCCGGCCCATCTTCGTGGCGACCGTCAGGTCCGCGTCGGGGTGGGCGGCGAGGTACCGACCGACGAGCCGCTCCGACCGTCCGTCGCCGTAGACGTCGGCCGTGTCGAGGAACGTGACGCCCGCACCGACCGCGGCGTCGAGCACCGCGAACGCGTCGTCGTCCGGCACGCTGCCCCAGTCGCCGCCGAGCTGCCAGCAGCCCAGCCCCACGACACCCACCGACCGACCCGTCCGCCCCAGCACCCGCTGCTCCATGCCGCCGACGCTACCGTCCGCCAGACCCGCCCCCGACCGCGCGCGGCACCCGGTCGGAGTACCTCGCGACCGTGAGTCCACGTCGAGGCCGTGAGTTCGTGGACGAATCCGCGGATCACGACTCGCGCCGGCTGGAGAAACTCACGCACAGCAGCCGAACCCTCGGACGTGGTGGAACCCGCTGACCTGAGCGGAACTCGCGGACCCGGCGGAGCACGCGCGGCGACGGGCGTCCCACGAGGGCTCGGGTCGCCGACGTGGCGCGGACGCGCGACGCTCGACCGGTGACCCCTCCCCCGCGGCCCGGCGCCGTCATCGCCGCCCACCCGCTGTCCCTCCCCGCCGCCGACGCGTTCGCGCTGGTCACCGACGTACGCCACCACGCCGACTGGATCCCGCTGACGCGCGTCGACGTCGACGGCCCGCTCCACGTGGGCAGCCGGTTCCGCGCGGTCTCGGGTCCCGGCGCCCGCGACGGCGCTCCCGGCCTGGTCGACTCGATGCGCGTCACGCGCCTGGACCCGCCTGCCGACGGGCACCCGGGCGTCGCGCACTTCGTCCGCGAGGGGCCCGTGATGCACGGGTGGGCACACATCGTCGTGCGGGACGAGCCGGGCGGCGGCTCGCTCGTCGTCTGGGCCGAGGAGGCGGCGCTCGTCGGCCCGCTGCCCCGGGCGCTCACCGCCCGGCTGATCGGCCCCGCGCTGGCCCTCGTCATCCGGGTCGCGCTGCGCGGCGCCGCGCGTTCCGCACACGCCTGAGGCGGCGCTGCCGGGCGCCGCGGCGCGGGGAACGTAGGCTCGTCGACGAACGGTCCGGACCACGGACCGGTCAGCGCAGCGGCCCGACCCCCGGCCGCCGAGCCCGAGGAGCCGCATGACGCCCACCGCCCCTGGCGCGACGCCCCGCCACTACCTGATGTGCGAGCCGCTCCATTACACGGTGTCGTACGAGATCAACCCGTGGATGGACCAGACCCGGTTCACCGACACGGACCTCGCCGTGAGCCAGTGGCGCCGCCTGCGAGACGTCTACCTCGACCTCGGCCACACGGTCGAGACGATCGAGCCGATCCCGGGCCTGCCCGACATGGTCTACGCGGCGAACGGTGCGACGGTCGTCGACGGCATCGTGTACTCGGCCAAGTTCCGCTACCCCGAGCGCGGCCCCGAGGGCCCCGCGTACCAGAAGTGGTTCGCCGACCGGGGCTTCGTCACGCACACGGCGTCGTCCGTCAACGAGGGCGAGGGCGACATGCTGGTCGCCGGCAACCTGCTGCTCGCGGGAACCGGCTTCCGCACGACGCGCGACGCGCACGCCGAGGCGCAGGCGCTGTTCAACCGGCCCGTCGTCACGCTCGAGCTCGTCGACGCGCGCTACTACCACCTCGACACCGCGCTCGCGATCATCTCGAGCGACCCCGCCTCGACGCAGGTCGCGTACTACCCGCCGGCGTTCTCGCCCGCGTCGCGCGCCGTGCTCGGGCAGCTGTTCCCCGACGCGATCGTCGCGACCGACGAGGACGCCGCCGCGCTCGGCCTCAACGCCGTCTCCGACGGCGAGCACGTGGTCGTCGCGCCCGGCGCACGGGACCTCGCGGCGGCGCTCCGCGAGCGCGGCTACGAGCCGATCCCGGTCGACACGACCGAGCTGCTCAAGGGCGGTGGCGGCGCCAAGTGCTGCACGCTGGAGATCCGCTCGGCCTGACGAGCCACCGACGTGCCGCGGCGCGGCCCGCTCGTCCGTGAGGACGGCCGGCCGCGCCGCGGCGTCGTTCCGGGTCGGATCCCGTCAGTGCGCCGTCAGGAGAAGAACACCGCCCCGTACAGCCAGCTGCCGCGCTCGGCGTCGCCGATGTACATCGTCGAGATGCCGGTCCGGCGCATCTGCGCGCGGTGCGGGGCGGAGTGGTCCCACGCCTGCACCAGGTAGCTGTAGCTGGCGTTCGAGACGCAGCCGACGATGTTGTCGTGGCCGGAGTGCCAGATGCCGCCGGTGTTCGCCATCTGCAGCGAGTGCCGCACCAGCGACGACGACGTGACGATCCGCAGCTTCTTGAGGCCGTGCCTGGCGCGGTAGGAGTTGATCGCCGCACCGAGCGACGCCGCGCTCGCCGCGTGTGCGCCCGAGCCCCGCGACGTGCACGCGAGCCCGCCCGAGGGCACGCGCGACAGCGCAGCGGTCCCGCTCGTCGACCGGACGGTCGTCGTGGTGGTCGTCTTGACGGGCGCCTTCGTGGTCGAGTGCGTCGTCGTGGTGGCCTTCTGCGCCGCGGCCCGCTGCGCGGCGGCCTTCTGCGCCGCGGCGTGCTGGGTCGCGGCCTTCTGCGCCGCCGCCTTCTGCGCGGCCGCCTTCTGCGCGGCGGCCTTCTGGGCTGCGGCGTGCTGCGCGGCGGCGTTGTGCGCGGCCGCGGCAGCCTTGGCGGCGTTGTCGGCCGCGACCTGCTCGGCGACTGCCGTGCTCTCGGCGTCCCCGAGCGCGGCGTCGTCCGCGGCCAGCTGCGACGTCGCCGCCGTCAGCGCCGCGGCCGTCGACGTCGCGTCGTCGACGAGTGACTGCAGCGACGCCGCGGACGCCTGGAGGGCGTCGGACTGGCCGGCCTTCACGTGGGTCGCCGCGGCGAGTGTCTGCTGGGCGTGGGCGAGCGCGAGCCGCGCGGCGTCGACCGCCTGCGCATGCGCCGTGGCGTCCGGCAGCTCGCCGGCCGCGACGCTCTGGTCGCTCGACGGGCTGTCGTGCCCGAGCGAGGCGATCGCGTCGTCACCGAAGGCGACGCCCGCGGTGGCGACCACGGTCACGGCGGCCACGAGGACCGCGACACGCCGGCGGTGCCGGGCGGTGGCGGCGGGCTGCTCGGCGGCGGAGGCACCGCGCTGGCTCGGCACCCACGAGAGGCGCTTGCGAGGTGATGCGCCGACCCCCTGATCCTGGACCGCGGGGGCGGCGCCGGGCGTCTCGCCGGTGGTGGGATCGCTCTCCGTCTGGGTCGCGGCGCTGCGCGACGACCCCTCACGACTGGCAGTCGACATGGTGTTCTTCCCTCCGTCGTCCCCTGACCCACCGGGGATCTCACGCACGGATCGGCATCCGGAACGCCCGACTTGAGGCGACACGCCGGTTCAGTAACCGGGGATACTTCGGATGTGCTGGCACAATCCGGTCACTCGTACGAGTGATAGCGCAGGTCAACGGTAGGTGCGCGTCGAGAAGGCGCCCTAGGACGCCGGTCACACGTCACGTGTGACGTAGATCACACTCGCGTCAGCGGTCGGCGGCCCGCTGGGTCACGATCATCACGGGGCAGTTCGAGTGATGCAGCACCGCCTGGCTCGTCGAGCCCAGCAGCAGCCCGGCGAACCCGCCACGACCCCGCGAGCCCACCACGATCAGGTCCGTGGCGACGGAGAACTCGGTCAGCAGCTCGGCGCCGCCGCCGTCCAGCGCGTACTTCTTGACGGGCACGTCCGGGTGGTCCTCGAGGGCGCGCTCGACCACCACGCCGAGGCCCTCCTCGACGTCGCGCAGCACCTGCTCGTGGTCCACCGCCGACGGCAGCCAGGCCAGCAGGCCCGTCATCGATCCCACGGGCACGCCCGACACCGCGGTGACCTCGGCACCCCACACGGCGGCCTCCGCGATGGCCTGCCGCAGCGCGAGCTCCGCCTGCGGTGAGCCGTCGACACCGACCACGACGCGCCGCACGGGCCGCACGTCCGGCACCGGCGCGTCGTCCGGCAGCGGGTGCCCGTCGGCGCGCAGCGGCACGACGACGGTCGGGCACTGCGCGTGCGCGGGCAGCGCCGACGAGACCGTGCCGAGCAGCCGGTCCGCGAAACCACCGCGCCCCCGCGTCCCGACGACGGCCAGCCGGACCTCGCGCGACAGCTCGACGAGCACGCCGGCCGCGTCGCCGGTGTGCACCTGCGCCGTCACCGGCACGCCGATGCCCGCGACACGGGCGACCGCCTCGTCGAGCACCGCCCGCGCGCCCTGGCGGATCGAGCTGTCGTCGAGCGCGGCGTAGCCGCCGTCGAGGGAGGCGGCCGTGAACGACGGCAGCGCGTAGCTCGTGACGAGACGCAGTCCCCAGTGGTGCTGGGCGGCGTGCGCGGCCGCCCAGTCGAGCGCGTGCAGGCTCGGCGTCGAGCCGTCGACCCCGACGAGGACCACGTCGTCTCGCGTCATGCCCTCTAGCCTGGCACGACGCGCACCGACTGACGCGACCGTGGGCCCGGTCCACTCGCGCCGGGTGACGGCTACGCGACGAGGTACTGGCTCCACAGGGGCTCGGCGCGCGTCGCGGCGGTGCCGAACGCGACGGACCACCGCGGAGCCCGCGGCGTGAACGACAGCTCCCAGCCGATCTCGTGCAGCAGCCGATCCGCCTTGCGGTGGTTGCACCGCACGCACGCCGCCACGACGTTCGACCACTCGTGCCGGCCGCCGCGCGAGCGCGGGTGCACGTGGTCGACCGTGTCGGCGCCGCCGCCGCAGTACGCGCACCGGTGGCTGTCGCGTGCGAGCACCGTGCGTCTGGTCGGCGGGACGGGCCGACGCACCGGCACGTGCACGTACCGCGTCAGGCAGAGGACCACGGGCAACGGCACCGAGACGTGCTCGGCGTGCAGCTGCCGCCCGTCCGTCTCGAGCACGGTGGCCTTGCCGCTCATCACGAGCATCACCGCACGCTTGAGCGGCAGGATGCACAACGGTTCCATGCTGGCGTTCAGCAGCAGGGTGCGAGCGCTCGACGCGAGCGGCGACCTGGTCGGGCCGACGACCTCCGGGGCGTTCGTGAGCACGGCGTCCTCCCGATGTACGGGTTCGGACCGGCTGGCTGCCGGACCGCGAGGCAACAGCGTGGTGCGCGACCAGAGTAACCGCCGACCCCAGCGGAAAAGCACGAAGGCCCGGCGACACGTGGTCGCCGGGCCTCCGGGGGGGGTCTGTCGGTCAGCCGACCCGCAGGAACACGGGCGAGCTCTGCCAGATCGCGCGGAACTGGATCGTCTTGCCGGGTCGCGGCGCGTCGATCTGCTGGTTGCCGCCCGCGTAGATCGCGACGTGGCCCGGCGTCCAGATGATGTCGCCCGGCTTGGCGTCGGCGCGCGAGACGACCTTGAGCGCGCTGCGGATGCCGCCCGAGCTGCGCGGCAGGTCGACGCCGAGCTGCGCGTACACGTAGTCGACGAAGCCGGAGCAGTCGAAGCCGGACGGCGTCGAGCCGCCGTACACGTACGGGACGCCGACGTAGCGCGCCGCGATCTCGAGCACCTTGTTGCCCGAGACGGACTGCGGGATCGGGTTGTTGTGCGCCGACGAGCTGCCGCCGTTGTCGTCGTTGCCGTTGTCGTCCGCGACGCGGGAGACGCTGCGCGACGCGGCGCGGAGGGCCGAGCGGGTCGGCGTCGGGTCAGCCTTGACCTCGGCCTTCGCCTTCACGGCCTTGACGGCCGGCGCGTCGAACGTCCACGCGGCATCGGCCGGCGACGTGACGACGGGGGCGGTGTCGAGCAGCGCCAGGGCGGACGCGGCCAGGGACGCGGTGTCGACGTCGGCCAGCGGGCCGGTGGCATCGCTGCCACTCGTGGCCCCGGCGGGGGTGCTCAGCATCGAGACGACGAGTCCCGACGATGCGGCGACGACGGCGGTACGACGTCCGACGGTGCCCAGCTGATCGGTCGCCGCCTGGGCGAACCCCGACAGCGGCGTCGAGGGTCGTCGTGCGGCGCGATGGCGGGCGCGAGTGGTGCTCACGGTCAACGCAGGGCCTCTCCGGTCGCCTACGAGGTGAGCTGTCGGGTTCGGGTGGGAGAACACCCGGCCGGGACGGACGAGCCGTTCCGACTTCACCCCAAGGGCACCTTTCGGTGCCCGAAATTGGGTCCCCCGCCCCTGCCGGCGGTGTCAACGGCCTCTCGCGGCGGCAGGGTTCGGCGTTCCGCTCGAGGGCTTCTCAGCTGAGGGTTCCGAGAAGCAAGGCCGACCGTACCCGACCCCCAGGACCATTGTCACGCTCCGATCACGACGCGGATCCCTCGTGTTGGACAAGCGACTTGCAGACCGACGAGGCGCCGTCGTGTGACCTGCGGCGATGCTGGTCCTGGGCCCGATAACGGTGTCGAGCGGTTCACCCGGCGGCCATGGCGAAGGTCACGGCCGCGTGTCCGGATCGCCGGGAAGACGCCGGGAAGTCGTCGGGAAGGACCCCGGACGAGGCCGGGGCGCCACCTGGGCGGCACCCGGACGACACCTGCGAGCCTGGACGGCGGCAAACTGCTCAGGTGGCAGCAGGCTGCTCAGATGGCGGCAGGCGTGCTCAGACCGCGACGAAGATGTGCCGCGCGACCTCGTCGGGCAGGTCGAGCACGGACTCCCCGCCCGGCACGCCGATCGTCATCTGCCCGTCGCCGCGCTCGACCACGAGCTCGCCGCCCGGCCGGACGCCGACCTCGGCGAGGCGCGTCAGCAGCTCGACGTCCACCTGGAGCGGCTCGGCGATGCGGACCACGGTCACCTTGCCGTCCGGCACGGCGCGGCCCTCAGTGACCAGCGGCACGACGCCGTCGAGGAACCCGACCCGCGTCGTCTCCTCGCCGAGCTCCGAGAGGCCGGGGATCGGGTTGCCGTACGGGTCGAAGTGCGGGTGGTCGAGCAGGGCCGCGAGGCGCTTCTCGACGCGCTCGCTCATCACGTGCTCCCACCGGCACGCCTCCTCGTGGACGTACGGCCACTCGAGGCCGACGACGTCGGTGAGGAGCCGCTCGGCGAGGCGGTGCTTGCGCATGACGCGGGTCGCCTTGGCGTACCCGACGTCGGTGAGCTCGAGGTGGCGGTCGCCGGTGACGACCACGAGCCCGTCGCGCTCCATCCGGGCGACGGTCTGGCTGACCGTGGGGCCGGAGTGACCGAGACGCTCCGCGATCCGGGCACGCAGCGGCGTGATGCCCTCTTCGGTGAGCTCGTAGATCGTCTTGAGGTACATCTCCGTCGTATCGATCAGGTCGCTCACTGCCGTCCTCCACTACTGTCCGCGTCCGCCGCGGCGCGGGCGGTGAAAGCCTAGTCGGGGCGGAGAGCGGACGGCCTATCCTTCCCGCGTGACTGCCGCACCGTTCGAGTCGATCACCATCCCCGCCGACCTGCTGCCGCGCGACGGTCGGTTCGGCTCCGGGCCGTCGAAGGTGCGCCTCGAGCAGGTCGACGCGCTCTCGGCCGTCGGCCGGTCGCTGCTCGGCACGTCCCACCGGCAGGCGCCGGTGCGCGGGCTGGTCGGGCGGGTCCGGGCCGGCCTCGCGGAGCTGTTCGGCGCGCCCGACGGGTACGAGGTGGTGCTGGGCAACGGCGGCTCGACCCTGTTCTGGGACGTCGCCACGCTGTGCCTGGTCGAGAAGCGCTCGGCGCACGCGAGCTTCGGCGAGTTCGGCGCGAAGTTCGCCGCCGCTGCCGACAGGGCGCCCTTCCTCGACGCGCCCGTCGTCACGACCGTGCCCGCCGGGCAGTCGGCGGTGCCGGAGCGCGTGGCGGGCGTCGACGTCTACGCGTGGCCCCACAACGAGACCTCCACCGGCGCCGTCGCCCCCGTGCGTCGGGTGCCGGGTTCGAAGGACGACGGGGCGCTCGTCGTGGTCGACGGGACGTCGGGCGCCGGCGGCCTGGCGGTCGACGTCGCGCAGACCGATGCGTACTACTTCGCGCCGCAGAAGTCGTTCGCGTCGGACGGCGGGCTGTGGCTCGCGCTGCTCTCCCCCGCGGCGGTCGAGCGGGCCGAGCGCGTCGAGGCGTCGCGCTGGGTGCCGGAGTCGCTGTCGCTCACCACCGCCGTCGCCAACTCACGGCTCGACCAGACGCTGAACACCCCGGCGATCGCGACGCTCGTGCTGCTCGCGGAGCAGCTCGACTGGATCCTCGCGTCCGGCGGCCTCGACTGGGCCGCAGCCCGCACCGCGACGTCGGCCGGGCACCTCTACGGCTGGGCCGACTCGCGCGACTGGACGTCGCCGTTCGTCACCGACCCGGCGGTGCGCTCGAACGTCGTGGGCACCATCGACTTCGAGCCCGAGGTCGAGGCGGCCACGGTGGCCAAGGTGCTGCGGCGCCACGGCGTCGTCGACGTCGAGCCGTACCGCAAGCTCGGCCGCAACCAGCTGCGCGTCGCGATGTACCCCGCGGTCGACCCGGAGGACGTGCTCGCGCTCACCGCGTGCATCGACCACGTGGTCGAGCGGCTCAGCTAGTCCGCGAGCGCGACGACGGCCGGACGCCCGGTGCCCCCAGGGTGGGGCACCGGGCGTCCTGGTCTGCGGGAGGTGTCGGCGTCAGCGCGTGTGGTGACGACGGCGGGTGACGACGGCCAGCGTCACGGCGACCGCACCGGCCAGCACGAGCCCGAGGGCCGCGAGGGTGATCGGCTTGGCGTCGTTCGAGCCGGTCGCGGCGAGCACGCCGCTCGTCGGCCCGTCGGTCGGGTTGTCGTCGAGCACCTGGCTCCCCGGCGGGTTGGCGCTGCAGGTCGGCGTGGCGGGCGGGTAGCCGACCGTCACGGTCGCCTCCGGGTTCACCTTGAACAGGACCTGGACGCTCGGGCGGACCCAGTCGAACTCGTCGCCCTGCACCCACGTGCCGTCCGACAGCTGACGCCAGCCGGGCCAGTCGAGCGGGTTGCCCTGCGCGTCGACCACGGCTCCGGGCCACAGCACCCGGCCCGTCAGCGGCAGGTTGGCGTACACGACGCTCTGGCCGGTCGGGTTGATCCACGTGATCGTGACGGTCGTGTTCGGCGAGCCGGTCGCCGTCACGGCGTACGAGAGGTAGGGGACGTCGTTGTCGCAGATGGGCTCGAGCACGTTGACGCTCAGCTGGCAGGGCAGCGGTGCCCCGTAGCTGTCCGTCGCGCCGAGGCAGCCGAACTGCGGCTCGGACGTCGCTGACACGGTCGCACCCTGGGTCGAGCCGTCCGAGCTGTCGGCCGCGAGCGAGGGCGCCGCGACGAACAAGCCAACGAGAACGGTGACCAGCGCGGCGAGCGCGCCCCGCCGGAATCTGGCCATGATGAGCTCCTTGCGTGATCAGAAGTCGGACATTTCCCCACGATCATCCCTTATCGGGCGACGCGCTCGGTGCGTCCAGCCGGGTGATTTCGCGGGTCTCAGCCGGTTTCAGCCGCACGTGGCGTGCACGTGGCCCGGGCTCGTGAGCGTCGGGGTGGTCCACACGTCGACGGCGCCGTTCCGGACGGGGACGGTGAACGTGTAGACCGCGCTGCCACCCGGCTTGAGCAGGGACGACGCGCTCTGCACCTGGCGGCCGTTCGCCGTGCCGGTGACGCCGGAGACGAACCCGTCGCCGACGCGCAGCTCCGGGCGCGGCGCGCCCTGCGGTGCGTACACGCTGACCCGCGTCGCCAGGTCCCCCACGGGCACCACGTGCGGGCCGGTCACGTACTCCGGGAACGTCGTCACGTTCGCCGGCGGGTGGTAGTCGAGCGAGACGCGCACCGTCGCGCCGGGGTCGGCGCCGGTGCACCTCAGGTCGGTGATCGAGTAGCGCGTCGTCAGGTAGTAGTCGAGCTTGCCCGCGGTGGCGTCGTCGAGGAACACGCCCGCGTCGTCGCCGTGCGGGCCGGTGAGGAACGCGGCACCGACGGTGGTGCCGACCAGGCGGCGCTGCTCGTCGGCGTGCGCCGACCAGATGCGCAGACGCCCCTCGGAGCCCGCGCGTCCCAGGGCGTCGACGACGCCACGCTGGTCGCCGCCCTGGCCCGCGCCGACCGCGCGGAAGATCGCGGTCGCGACCTTCGCGTAGAACCGGTCGTTGGCGGCGGGGTCGGGTGTCGTCAGGTACGAGTCGTGAAGCACGGCCGGCAGGAGGGTGCCCGCCGTCAGCGTCGGTCCCTTCTTGACGTGCACCGCGCCGATGACGTCCAGCAGGTACTTGGCCGCCACGGGGTCGGTCGCGATGACGCCGTCGACCTTGCTGCCGGCCGCGAGCTCCCACCGCGCGACGAGCAGCTGCGCGGCCCGCGGGAAGTCGGGCGTCAGCAGCGCGTCCTGCACGTAGCGGCCCAGCAGGTCCGTGTGGAGCGTGAGCTCCTCGGCGGTCAGCGGCAGGACCGGCGTCGCGAGGTGCGGCAGGTCGATCGTCGAGCGCTGGTCCGTGAGGTCGAGCGCACCGTCGTTCGCGTGCAGCAGCGCGAACGCACCGGGGATGCCGCCGGGCGTCCGGAGCTCGGCCGAGTTCAGCGAGACGAGCAGGTAGCTGCGCGGCCCGTCGGCGCCGAGCATCGCGGGCACGAGCGTGATGACCTGGTCGCCCGTGGCGAGCTGGCGCGCGACCTTGTGCACCGCGTCCCGCGCCTCGTCGACCGGACTCGCGAGCGGCGAGAGGAGCCTGCCCGTGTCGATCGTCGCGAGCGTCGCGTCCGCGCGTGCCGCGCCGACCGCCGCCGCGTGCACGTCCGGCGCGGCCGCCTCGATCGGGCCGAGCGCGATCCGTCCGTCGGCGCCGGGCTCGCGCTGGGCCGCGGCGATGTCGTCGATCCGGTTCACCGCGGGGATCGCCGAGCGCGCCAGGTCGTCGAGCGCGACCGACGTCGTGCGCACCGCGCGCAGGTCGTCCCCGATCCACGGCAGGTGGCCGGCGAGCGCCCAGACGGGGTCCGCGGTGGCGCGACGGGCCTTGTCCAGCGACGCCTGGGCGGCCGGCAGCTCGGCCCGCACCTGCGCCGTGCCGCCCGTGCCCGCCTCGGCCTGCACGTGCTTGACGACCGACCGCGCGTCGAGCAGCGCGGTGCTCGCCTGCCACGCGCGGAACGCGAGCCAGCAGCCCGCGGCGACGACCACGAGGACCGTGACGAGCAGCGTGCGGACGACGATGCGGCCCGTGCGGTGGGGGCGACGCGCGGCGGCGGCGTCCTGGCCGGCGCGGGTCGCGCGTGGTCGTCCGCGGGCGGCGTCCTGGCCGGCCGCCGCGTCGGGCTCGGCGGCGCGCTCGTGCGCGCCATCGGGGTGGCCCGACGTGGTCGGCTCGACGGGGGCGCTCATCGGACGATCGTGACATCTCGGACACCGGGTGCGGCACGAGGTCGACCGGATTCACCCGGGTGGTCGCGCTCGGCCGGGTGACGCGCTCCGTCCGGCGTCAGGCAGCGGACTGCGTGTCCGCCGCCTCCTGCGCGCCCAGCCGGCCGGCGGTCTGGACGCGCGCCGAGCCGAGGCCCGGCGTCAGGTGCACGACCTCGATGTAGGGCCGGCTCGCCACGTGGTACCGGACCCGCACGTTCCACCGGCGCTGCGCCCACAGCCCGGCACCGGCGGCCACGAGCAGCGCGGTGATCGAGCCGATGCCGACCGCCCAGCGCGGACCGAACTGCGAGCCGATCCAGCCGACGATCGGGGAACCGATCGGCGTCGCGCCCTGGAACACGATCATGTACAGCGCCATCACGCGCCCGCGCACCGCGGGGTCGGTGCTCATCTGGATGGTCGAGTTGGCGGCCGTCATCATCGTCAGCGACGACAGGCCGACGAGGATGCTCGCCGCCGCGTACGACTGGAAGCTCGGCATCAGCGCCATCACGCCGCTCGTGACGCCGAACGCGGCGGCCGCCCCGATGACGAGCCGCACCCGCGGGCGCTCGCGCCGCGCCGCCAGCAGCGCGCCCGCGAGCGAGCCGATCGCCATCACGGAGCCGAGCAGCCCGTACTCCCCCGCGCCGCGGCCGAACACCTGGCTCGCCATCATGGCGCTCGTCAGCTGGAAGTTGAGGCCGAACGTCGACACGACGCCGACGACCACCATGATCACGACGATGTCGCTGCGGCGGCGCACGTACGCGACGCCCTCGCGGATCTGCCGCTTGCGGCGCGGCGCGTGCGGCATGCGGTTCAGCTCGGAGCTGCGCATCCGCGTCAGCGAGAAGATGGTCGCGCCGAAGCTGAGGGCGTTGATGACGAACAGCCAGCCGGTGCCGACCGCGGCGATGAGCACGCCCGCGACCGCGGGACCGATGAGGCGCGCGGCGTTGAACGACGCGCTGTTGAGGCCGACGGCGTTCGAGAGCTTGCCGGCGGGCACGAGCTCCGCGACGAACGTCTGCCGGACCGGCGCGTCGATCGCGGTGACGCAGCCGAGCAGGCCGGCGAACACGTAGACCTGCCAGAGCTGCGCGTGCCCGGCCAGCACGAGCACGCCGAGGCCAGCCGCCAGCACACCCTGCGCGACCTGCGTCAGCATCAGGAGCTTGCGCCGGTCGAACCGGTCCGCGAGCAGGCCCGCCCACGCCGACAGGAACAGCACCGGCGCGAACTGCAGCGCGGTGGTGACGCCGACGGCGACCCCCGACCCGTGCGTGAGCTGCGTCAGGACCAGCCAGTCCTGCGCGACACGCTGCATCCACGTCCCGACGTTGGCCACGAGTGCACCGGCGAACCAGAGGCGGTAGTTCCGGTACTGCAACGACGAGAAGGTGGGACTCACGAGTCGGCGATCCTCCGGAGGAGCTCGGTGGCCTCGGCGAGCGTCGCGCGTTCGTCGGGGGTCATGGTGGACAGCTGCTTGGTCAGCCAGGCGTCGCGGCGGCGCCGCGTCTCGCGGACCTCGGCCTTGCCGGCCTCGGTGAGGCTGACGACAACCTGGCGGCCGTCGGTCGGGTGCTCGTCCTTGGCGACGAGGCCCAGCTCGACGAGGCCGTTGACCGTGCGCGTCATGGACGGCGGCTGGATCCGCTCGAGGTCGGCCAGCTGGCCGGGGGTCATAGGGCCCCGCTTCGTCAGCCAGACGAGGACCGTGTACTGCGGGTCCGACAGCCCCACGTCTCCGCGCTGCGACCGGATGCGCCGCGCGGCCAGCATGATCGCCGCGCGCAGCTCGCCGGCGAGAGCGGGTCGAGTGGTCATGACACTGACCCTAACTCATTACCTTGCGTAATGATTCCGGGTTCCGCGTGCTGGTCGCGGGCACGCGTCAAGGCCCGAGGAACACCTGCGAGCAGAGCATCTGGTCGCCGTCCAGGCGGCAGCCGACTCCGATCTCGTGGTACGTCGGGTCGAGGAGGTTCGACCGGTGGCCGGGCGACTGCAGCCACGCCTTCACGACGTCGTCCGGCGTCGCGGCCGCGCGCGCGAGGTTCTCGCCCGCCTCCGCGACGCCGCACGCCGTCATGACCGGCTCCATGGGCGCGTGCTCCAGCGGCTTGCCGCCCGCGAGCGCGTCGGCACGGACGTCCGCCTGGACGGTGGCGCACGCGGAGATCGGCAGGGCTGCCACCCCCTCGCGGGCGCGCTCGGCGTTCGTCAGCGCGACCAGGCGGGCGGCGTAACGCACCGGGTCCGCGCCCGCGGTCGACCACGGCGTCAGGCTCGGCGAGGCGGCGGCGTCGGGGTGCGAGCGGTCGACGAACGCGAGCGCGAGGGCGAGCACGGCGAGCGCTGCGCCGACGACGAGCAGGCCGACGCCGAACAGGCGCGACCGGCGCCGCGGCGGATGCACGGGCTCCGGCGGCCCGGCGTCCGCCGCCCCCCCGCGGACCGCGCCGTCCGTCACCGCCGCCGCCCGCGGCTCACGGACGGCCGAGCGCCCGGTACGTCCAGCCCGCCGCGCGCCACGCCGCCGGGTCGAGCACGTTGCGGCCGTCGAGCATCCGGCGGTGCGCGACGACCTCGCCCAGGGCAGCCGGGTCGAGCTCGCGGTACTCCGGCCACTCGGTCGCGAGGAGAACCACGTCGGCGTCCCGCGCCGCCTCGACGGCCGACGACGCGAACCGCAGGTCCGGCCACTTGGCGCGCGCGTTCTCGATCGCCTGCGGGTCCGTCACGGTCACGTGGGCGCCCTGCAGCTGCATCTGCGCCGCCACCGACAGCGCCGGCGAGTCGCGGATGTCGTCCGAGTCCGGCTTGAACGCCGCCCCCAGCACCGCGATGCGGCGCCCGACGATCGAGCCGTCGCACACCTCGCGGGCCAGGTCGACGACGCGCACGCGACGGCGCAGGTTGATCGAGTCGATCTCGCGCAGGAAGCCGAGCGCGTCGCTGACGCCCAGCTCGCCCGCGCGCGCCATGAACGCCCGGATGTCCTTCGGCAGGCAGCCGCCGCCGAACCCGAGCCCGGCGTTGAGGAACCGCCGGCCGATGCGCGCGTCGTAGCCGATCGCGTCGGCGAGCCGCGTCACGTCGGCGCCGGTCGCCTCGCACAGCTCGGCCATCGCGTTGATGAAGCTGATCTTGGTGGCAAGGAACGAGTTGGCCGCGACCTTGACGAGCTGCGCGGTCGCGTAGTCCGTCACGACCAGCGGCGTGTCGTCCGCGAGCGGGGCCGCGTACACCTCGTCGAGCACCTTGCGCGCGGCCTCGCCCTCGGGTGTCGCGACGCCGAGGTCGTCCGTCGGCAGCCCGTACACGAGGCGGTCGGGGTGCAGCGTGTCCTGCACCGCGAAGCCCTCGCGGAGGAACTCGGGGTTCCAGACGAGCGTCGCGCCCGTCGACGTGAGCTGCTCGGCGAGCCGCTCCGCCGTGCCGACCGGCACCGTCGACTTGCCGGCCACGACGTCGCCGGGCCGCAGGTGCGGCAGGAGGCCCGCCGTCGCCGCCTCGACGTACGTGAGGTCCGCCCGGAACTCGCCGTGCATCTGCGGCGTCCCGACGCAGATGAAGTGGACGTCCGCGCCCGCCGCGTCGGCGAGGTCGGTGCTGAACGTCAGCCGGCCCGTCGCGCCGACCTCGACGAGGAGCTCGGGCAGGCCGGGCTCGTAGAACGGCGCGCGACCGGCGGCCAACGCCTCGACCTTCGCGGCGTCGACGTCGATGCCGACCACGTCGTGGCCGAGCGACGCCATCGCCGCGGCGTGGACCGCACCCAGGTACCCGCACCCGATCACGCTGACGCGCACGACTGACTCCTTCGCTGGTCGAGACGCCGCGAGCCTACCGGCGTGCTCCCAGGCCGAGGCGGGTCGGGAGGCTGAGGGGCGGGACGGAACTCTTCCGGTGCGCCGGCGCGCGACTCGTCGCCGGCACGGGGCGAACGTCAAGCCCAGCGCTGCTGCCGTCCGGAGGACGGGTCAGTACGCGCCTTCGGCCGCGAACATCGCCTTCACGGTCCGCGCCATGATCAGGAGGTCGCCGAAGAGCGTCCAGTTCTCGACGTAGCGCACGTCGAGGCGGATCGCCTCGTCGGGCGGCAGGTCGCTGCGGCCCGAGACCTGCCACAGGCCCGTGAGGCCCGGCTTGACGAGCAGGCGGCGGGACGCGCGGCGGTCGTAGAGCGCGACCTCGGCGTCGATCTGCGGCCGCGGGCCGACGAGGCTCATCGTGCCGTTGAGCACGTTGAGGAGCTGCGGGAGCTCGTCGAGCGAGTAGCGGCGCAGGACGCGCCCGACCTTCGTCACGCGCGGGTCGTTCTTGGGCTTGTAGAACAGGCCGAGGCTGTCCGCGCCTTCGGCGGCAAGCACCGCCTCGAGCATCGAGTGCGCGTCGCGGCGCATCGAGCGGAACTTCACCATGCCGAAGTGGCGGCCGTCCTTGCCGACCCGCTCCTGGCGGTAGAAGACCGGACCCGGGCTCGTGGCCTTGACCAGCACGGCGATCGTGATCAGCAACGGAGAGATCACGACCGTGATCGCCAGGGCCGTGACCCAGTCGAAGGCTGACTTCAGCACGTAGCGGCCGCCGGAGAACCGCGGCTCGTCGACGTACATCAGCGGCAGGTCGTTGACGGGGGACAGCATCACGCGGGGGCCGGCCACGTCGAGGAGCGCGAGCGTCAGCGCCAGGTCGATCCCGGTGCCCTCGAGGTCCCAGCCGAGCTGGCGCACCGCCTCGGACGTCACCGCGTCCGAGCCGCTGACGGCGACGGCCGCTGCGCCGACGTCGACGGCGGCGTGCGCCGCGTCGTTCATCGACCCGAGGACAGGGACGCCGTGGATGCGCTCGTTGGGTGCGACCTCACCTTCGGGCACGCACACGCCGACCACCGTGTACCCGGAGTGGGGGGCGTGGTTGAGCTCCTCGATGAGCCGAGCGGCCTTGGCACGATGGCCGATGACGACGATGCCCGACCGGAACTCTCCCTGGTCGCGCATGCGCCGGAGCCACCGACGCCAGGCCGCGCGGCCGGTGAGGAGCAGTGCGAGGCCGAGCGGTGCGGCGATCGCGAGGTACCCGCGCCCGATCTGCATCTTGAGCATGTACGCCGCGATCGCGACGAGCGCGAAGAGCCGCCACGTCGCCGTGAACACCCGCTGGTACTCGCCGGGACCTGCGCCGACGACGCGACGATCGCGGCTGCGCACGACCGCCAACGCCACGAGCCAGGCGACCGCGAGGCCGACCGAGAGCGACAGGTAGGACGGCGCGAAGTCGCCCGCGACCACGGTGCCGCGGCTCGGGTCGAACCGCACGACGTACGCGACCACCATCGCGAACACGACGCAGACGGCATCGCTCACAGCGATCCGGCTGGCGTAGGACGACGCCCAGGACGCCCCAGCGGGTCGTCGTGCGCCCGACGTCACGATCGTGTCGTGGTCGTGGTGGACCTGGGTCATGCGAGTGCCCCTCGAAGTGCCGGCGGCCGCCCTCCCCTGACTGTCGCCGATGAACGCAGGGTACCGATAACCAATGGCTCGCCACGACCTCGGGGTGGGAATTGCGTAACGCTGCACCAAAATGGGGGAAATCGATGTTCGAGGCGTGAGACGCCTTGCCCCTCACTGCCCCGCGCGGCCTCGCCACGAGCCGCGCGGTCGGCCACCCCGGTCGAGCGAACGGCCGACGGCCACCTGCTCCGTCGGCCGGGGATCCCGCCGTGGACGACGTTCGCAGGGCGGTCGAAAGGCGGCTCGGCACGCTCGCCAGCTGCCCTCCGGTCGGGTGTCGCAGGCCTGGAGTTGGGCAAACGCCCAGGTCGCGGAGCGGCCATCGGCGCCAGCCGCCGAGCAGAACGCGGGCATAGTTGGGCAATTGTCCAGGCAATGGGCCGCCCTCGAGACGCAGTTCCAGGCGCCATTTGGCCAGGTCACACCCGTGTGATTGTCCAGTAAGAAACGATTGTGACCAGCATTTGGTCCGCACCTGGCGTCCACCTCCGGGTGCGGAGCACGATCGGTGACGCATCGGTCAAACCGGAGCATTCCCTGAACCTACGGACACGGGAGCCCGCATGTTTCGACGCACCCTGACCGCCCTCGCGGTCGCTGTCGGCGTCGCCGCCGGCGCCACCCTCGCGACTCCTGCCCTCGCGGCGGGACCGCCCGTCGTCACGCAGTCCAGCGCGACTCCCGCGCACCACCACCATCACCACCACCATCCGCACCCGCGTCCGCCGTACCCGGCGAGCGTGCCGACCTTCACGGCGGTGTGGGCCCCGCCCACCTCGGGCAACAGACCGGCGCAGGTGTTCGTCTCCGTCTTCTCGGGCGCGGGGACGCCGAGCGGCCTCGTCACGATCACCGTCGCCGGTCGGACGCAGACGCTCGCGCTCCACCACGGCGGGGCGACGGCACGCATCCGCGGCCTCGCGCCCGGGACGTACCCGGTGAGCGTCCGCTACACGCCGACCGCGGGCTCGCGGTGGAAGGCGAGCTCCGGCTCGGCGACGCTGTTCGTGCTCGCGACGCAGACCCGCACGCACGTGAACGCGCCGCCCATCCGGGTCGGTCAGGTCGCCGCGATCACCGCCCGCGTCACCGCGCAGGGACCGGCGAGGCCCGAGGGCTCCGTCAGGTTCACGGTCGGCGGTCGAACGCTCGTCGCGACGCTCCACCACGGCGCCGCCACCGTCTCGGTACCGGGCCTGCGCGCCGGCACCTACCTCGTCACCGCGACGTTCACCCCGTCGAGCACCGGGCTGCTCGGGAGCTCCGACCAGACGACGCTCACCGTCCGTCAGCACTCCGGGGGCCCGCACGGCGTGAGCTTCCGCCCTGGCTCGTGGCACTCCGCCCTCGGCTGGGGTCTCGGCGGCCGCTCGGGCTACGTCTGGTTCGCCTGACCGCGCCCGTCCGACGCGTCTGACCGATGCACACGACGGCGAGGCCCCGTCCGCTCCACAGGGACGGGGCCTCGCCGTTGTCGCGTGCGCTCGGCGCGTCAGATCCCGAGCGCGTCCTTGATCGGACCGAGCAGGAAGTACACGACGAACAGCACCGAGATGATCCACATCAGCGGGTGCACGAGCTTCGCCTTGCCGAGCGCCAGCTTGATCACGACGAACGTGATGATGCCCGCGCCCATGCCGGCCGTGATCGAGTACGTGAACGGCATGATCACGATCGTCAGGAACGCCGGGATGGCGACCTCGTAGTTGCGCCAGTTGATGCCCGCCACCTGCATGACCATGAGGAAGCCGACGACGACCAGGGCCGGCGTCGCGGCCTCCGAGGGCACGAGCTCCACGAGCGGCGCGAGGAACGTCGCGAGCAGGAAGCAGATGCCGGTCGTCACGGCCGCGAGGCCCGTGCGCGCACCGTCTCCGACGCCCGAGGCGGACTCGATGTACGCGGTGTTGGACGAGACGCTCGCCGCACCACCAGCCGCCGCGGCGACGGAGTCGACGATCAGGATCTGGCGCGTCCGCGGCGGGTTGCCGTCCTTGTCGAGCAGGCCGGCCTCGCCGCCGATGGCGACCATCGTGCCCATCGTGTCGAAGAAGTCGGCGAGCATCAGCGAGAACACGAGCAGGATGACGGCGAGCACGCCGATCTGACGGATGCCGCCCAGCAGCGAGAAGTGGCCGACGATGCTGAAGTCGGGGGTCTGGACGAGGTGGCCGAAGCCGGGGAACTTCGGGACGTTGAGCATCCAGCCGCCGGGGTTCTTGTCCCCGTGCGCCCCGATCGCGCCGATGGCCTCGACGATCAGCGCCAGCACCGTGACGCCGATGATCGAGATGAGGATCGCGCCCTTCACCTTGCGGACCATCAGCACGATCGTCAGCAGCAGGCCGACCACGAACACGAGGAGGGGCCAGCTGCCGAGCGATCCGTTGATGCCGAGCTGGACGGGGGTCCCGGCCCCGGCGCGCACGAAGCCCGAGTCGACGAACCCGATGAAGGCGATGAACAGACCGATGCCGACACTGATCGCCGTCTTGAGCTCGATCGGGACGGCCTTGAACACGGCCTCCCGGAACCCGGTCAGGACGAGCACGAGGATGAACAGGCCCTCGAGCACGACGAGGCCCATCGCGTCCTGCCAGCTCATGCCCGGCAGCGCGGCGATCGAGTAGGCGACCACGGCGTTGAGGCCGAGGCCGGCGGCGAGCGCGAGCGGGAAGTTCGCGACGACGCCCATGAGGATGGACATGACGCCCGCGACGAGCGCCGTCGTGGCCGCGATGACGGCGAGGTCGCCGTTCGCCAGGAAGTTGCCCTGGCCGTCCTTGACCGTGCCGATGATCAGCGGGTTGAGCACGATGATGTAGCACATCGTGAAGAACGTGACGAGGCCGCCGCGGATCTCCGTGCCGATCGTCGAGCCGCGCTCGCTGATCTTGAAGAACCGGTCCAGCGGGTTCTGAGGGGTGGGGGCCGGGCGTGTGGCCTCGGCCTGCGAGGTCGCAGTCATGCGCGCAGTGTGACAGAACGGTGTTGCTTCGGTGCGCATGGGCGCGTCACTTACCCTGTGCGGCGTTCGCCCGGACGGTCCGGCGTGACCGAGCCGCCCGGGAGGGCACAGTGACGACCCCTGACGACGTCCGCACGGACGCCGACGAGGCGCGCGCCGACGGCCCCGAGCACCCCCGCCGGCAGCGGTCGCGCGGGCGTCGGATCGCGCTCCTGTGCGTGGCCGGCGTCCTGCTCGTCGGCGTCGTGCTCGCCGGCTGGGCCGCGGTGGAGGCGGTGCGACTGCGGTCCGCGCTGACCTCCGCGGCCGACGACCTGACGCAGCTCAGGGACGACGCGACGTCCGGCGACCTCGACGCCGCGCAGGCCCTGCTGCCGCGCGCGCAGGAGCACGCGGCGACGGCCGACGCGGCGGCGCACTCGGTGCCGCTACGCCTCGCACGCGCGCTGCCGCCGGTGCACGCCGACCTGTCCGCGGTCGCGGCGATGGCGTCGACCGCGCACGGGCTCACCACCGACGCGCTGCCGCCGCTCGTCGACGCGCTGCGCGTCGTCTCCCCCGACCGGCTGCTCGACGACCAAGGCCGGGTCGACATCGACGCGCTCGCGAAGGTCGCGCCCGGCGTCCGGTCCGCCGACGCGAGCATCGTCGCGGCCCAGCGCGACCTCGCGGGCCTCGAGCGGAGCCGCGGCGACCTGCACGCGCCCGTCGCGGACGCCGTCGACCGGCTCGACCGCGCACTGACCTCGGTCCGCGCGCAGACCCGCACGGCCGCGCGCGCGGCAGCGCTCCTGCCGCCGATGCTCGGCGCGGACGGGCCGCGGAAGTACCTCGTCATGGTGCAGAACAACGCCGAGTTCCGGTCGACCGGCGGGATTGCCGGCGCCGTCCTGCTGGTCGAGGCCGACCACGGCGCGGTGTCCGTCAAGGAGCAGCGCAGCGAGAGCTCGCTGAACTCGCCCGACGGGACCCCGGTGGGCACGCTGACCGACGAGGAGAACACGCTCTTCGGCGCGCAGCCGGCGGTCTTCGCTCAGGACGTGAACCTGATCCCGGACTTCCCGCGCTCGGGCCAGCTGCTGAGCGCGCTGTGGAAGCGCGCGACGGGGGCCCAGGTCGATGGCGTCCTGTCCGTGGACCCCGTCGTGCTCGGGAAGGTCCTGCGCGCCACGGGACCGGTCGCCGTCGCCGGCGAGCGGCTCACGTCCGCCAACGCGGCGCAGGTGCTGCTGCACGACATCTACCTCAAGACCAACGACCCGGCCGCGCAGGACGCGTTCTTCGCCGCCACGGCGCGCGCCGTCTTCGACCACCTGCTCGCCGCGGGAACGCCGAAGACCGGCGTCGTCGACGCGCTCGCCGCCTCCGCCAGGGAGGGCCGGGTCATGGTGTGGTCCGCGCACGAGGACGACCAGAAGCAGCTGACCGGCACGGTGATCTCGGGCGACCTCGTCGGCCACGACGGCAGCTCGCCGGTCGTCGGCGTCTACCTGGACGACGGGAGCGCGGCGAAGATGTCGTGGTTCGTCGACTCGACGATCGAGGTGCGGCGGACCGCCGACGAGATCGTCACGACGCTGACGCTCAAGAACACCGCGCCGGCCGGCGGCAAGGGCCTCCCGTCGTACATGACGGGCGGGATGCTGACGCCCGGGGACGTCCGGACCAACTACGACCTGTACGCCCCGACCGGCGGGAAGGTCACCTCCGTGACGATCGACGGCAAGAAGACGGACGTCTTCCACGCCACGTATCACGGGCTGGATGTCGCGGAATGGACCGCGGAGCTCGCGCCCGGCGCATCGGTGACCGTCGAGGCTCACATGTCGGTGAATCCTTCGTATTCGGGCAAACCGCACGTCAGAGCCACACCGGCGGCGCGGGGTCAGCACATTTCGGTCCATTCGGACGCCCAAAAGTAACGGTCCGGACCAAGGTTCGGTACCGCCTAGGATCTGCGCCACTTTCCGTGCACTATGTGCGCGGAGCATCGGCCCGGCCGGCGCATTCCCGTCAGCAGTCCTGGAAAGGAAAAAGCGTGTTTCGACGTTCTCTGACCGCTCTCGCGGTCGCCGTGGGCGTGGCCGGCAGCGCCACGATCGCGGCACCCGCGTTCGCGGCCTACCCGGCCAGCGTGCCGACCGTGACCTCCGTCTCCGCCCCGAGCGCCGCCTACGGTGCGGCCGCGACCGTGTCCGTCGCGGTCTCGTCGGGCGCCGGCACCCCGACCGGCACCGCGACCGTCAAGGTCTCGGGCCGCACGGCCAGCCTCGCGCTGAAGTCGGGCAAGGCGTCGTACGCCGTGTCCGGCCTCGCGGTCGGCTCGTACGCCGTGTCCGTCTCCTACGCGCCGACGTCGGGCTCGCAGTGGAAGGCCAGCTCGGCCAGCACGACGCTCAAGGTCGTCGCGGCGAAGACGAGCACCAAGGTCTCCGCCGCCGGCATCACGGTCGGCTCGAAGGCGACCCTCAAGGCCTCCGTGGCGTCGAACGGTGCCGCCCCGTCGGGCAGCGTCAAGTTCGTGGTCAACGGCAAGGGCTACACCCGCACGGTCTCGGCCGGCGCCGCCGCGGTCTCCGTCTCGGGCCTGCCGGTCGGCACGTACACCGTGACGGCGACCTTCACCTCCTCGAAGGCGTCGGTCCTCGGCAGCTCGGCCAAGACGACGCTCAAGGTCGCCGCGAAGAAGACCTCGGTCTCGGTGACGAACGTCAGCGTCCGCAAGGGCCACCGCCCGACCGTCACGGCCAAGCCGTCGGTCACGGGCAACGTCACGCTCAAGGTGACCGGCCCGAACGGCTACAGCTCGTCGCGCACGGTCCGCATCACGGCCGGCCACTCGTACACCTTCTCGGTGGCGAAGTCGGTCACGGCCGCGGGCAAGTACAGCGTCAAGGTCTCGCTCAACCCGAGCAGCGACAACTACGCGAACTCGAGCAAGTCGGTCTCGGTCACCGTCAAGTGATCTGACAGCTCGAGCGGGCACGAACGGCCGCCTGACCCACGGGGTCGGGCGGCCGTTCGTGCCCGCTCGGGTTCGACCCCCTGCGGGGCGGTCCGCAACCCTGAGACGAGCGGCCCGTGGGCGCTCGTCGCGTCTCAGACGTCGACCGCGTCCAAAGCGCGAGAGACGGCCCCTTCGACGGCTGCCGGCGCGTAGTTGCTCTCGAACCAACGGCGCCCGCTCGCCGAGGCGGCCTCGCGGGCTCGTACGCTCCCGAGCAGCTGCTCGATGTGGTCTGCCCACTCCTGCGGGGTGTCGGCCGTGCGGCACGACTCCTCGGCGGCCGAACCCGCCAGCTCCACGCACAGCCTCGTCGCCACCGTCGGAGTCCCGACGCCCAGCGACTCGATCAGCTTCATCTGGACGCCCGTGGCGGTCCTGACCGGCACGACGGACACGGCCGCGCTGGCGTACTCGACGCCGACGTCGGCGACGGGCCCCACGATCTCGACGTCGGGTGCAGCAAGGCGCGAGACGCGCGAGGACACCTCGGCACCGACGATGCGCAGGGTTGCCGGGACCCCGCGGGCGCGAAGCAGCGGCATGACGTGCTCGACGAACCACTCGAGCGCCTCGACGTTCGCCGCGTACCCGAGCCGACCCACGAACAGGAGCCGGCCGCCGACGGCACGCGACTCGTCCCACCGGAACGGCGTGGGAACCGGAACGCTCCGGACGAGGTGGAACGTCGCACGGTCGGCGACGTCGTGCGGCGACGAGACCAGGACGCTCTGAGCCCGTGCGACGACCAACGCCTCCGCGGCCGCCATCCGCGGCGCCTCGATGCGTCCGACCCAGCGAGCCGGGCCGCGCCCGCGGGCCGCGACCTGGCCGTAGTACTCCGACCGGATCTCGTCCAGGTCGAACGCCACGGGCAGGTCACCGACGAGAGGGAGCCACTGCCCGGACCTGATGACGTTGAAGAACACGGCATCCGGGCGGAAGTCACGCACGGACGTCCGGACGGCCTCGCGCATCGCGCCGGCGTCGGCATACGCCTGTTGCAGCGACCGGCGGGTCAGCAACGCCCGACCCGCGCGCCAGACGCCCTCGACGGCACGGCCCCGCACGGCCACGACGTCGCCGTCGAGCTCCCGCGCGTCGGCGGCGTCGTGGTCGTTCCACACCAGGACCAGGGCACGGACGTCGGCGCGCTCCTGCAGGCTACGAAGGAGCGCGAGGCTCCGTGGCCGACGCCGCCCAGGGACCCACGGCGCCACGAAGAGCACACGGCGACGGTCGCTCATGTGCGCTTCACCGACCGCAGCTCGAGGCTCGGCGCGCGGCGCGCGGTCTCGAGCTCCAAGCTCGAGCCGACCAGCCCGACCGACCCGTTCCAGCGCAGCGTGCTGTAGAGCGCGCCGTAGACGAACATCCACAGTGCGAGCACGGACGTCCCGAACAGGCCCCAGCCGGTCATGCCGATGAGCACGACGCCGGGGATCGAGGCGATGAGCACGCGGGCCGCCGCGCCCTGGGGCGTGGTCGCGCGGCGTCGGCCCCACGCGCGTGCCCAGATCACCACGAGCCCCACGAAGAACGCGGCCGCACCGATAGCGCCGACCTCGGCCACCAGCAGAAGAAATGAGTTGTGCACCGGGATCCACGACCCGGTCAACGGTCCGACCACATTCGTGTAGTTGTTCGGCCCCGTGCCCAGCCAGAACGTCCGGTGCAGTTGGCCATAGGCGTTTGTCAGGAGCTGGCCACGCACGCCACCGGTCGGATCCTCGTCGAAACGTGACGCCAGGACACCAAGCGACATCATCCCGACGATCCAGCCACCGAAGAGCGCCGCCGTCCGGGCTCTCGGAAGTGTGTCGCGCGGGAGAAGATATCCCCAGAAGACGGTGAGAACAATGGCGGCCACAATGTTTGCACGCCCCTGGGACAGCAGCAGCGGGATATAGGCGAGCCCGACGGCCCACGCCGCCTTTCTGCTCACGCTGCGGTAACCCGACCCGATGAGCCACAGGCCCACGAGCATCACCATGAAAAGCAGCTTCCCGAGCGTGTCGGGGTGATTCGCCGTGCCGTTGACACGGTTCCCGAGAAGGGCCGCGTCGACCGGCGTAAGAATCGAAGGGCGGTGTCCAGACAGCTGCACCGCTGCGAAAATGATCTGGGCCACGACAATCCCGAGGACGGTCGTCGCGATCGCCGAGGCCTCGCGTTCTCGCAATGGCGAGCCGCCACCCCAGGCACTGCCGACGTACCACCCGCAGATGCCGATGAGGAGCTGGAGCACGCCGGCCTCGATGAACGAGGACCGCGGCCAGACGGCGAGGTACAGGACCGCCAGGACGCACACGAAGGCCACGAGGGCCAAGGGCATCGGCGCGTGCCTGAGTGCGACCAGCCCGATCGCCGTCAGGGCCACGAGCAGGACGGTGTACGTCCGGACGCCGGGCACGGCGTCCGCGATCCCCACGTGGTAGATGTCCGTCCCGTGCGTCAGGAGCAGCGGGACGATGGTCGACGCGACGAGGATCGCGATCCACACGCCGGCACGGACGCCCCGCGCAGCGCAGACCAGGAACACGGCGACGGTCGCAGCCGCCGCCGCCGCGATCAGGAGGTCAGCGCGCACCGGAGCTCCCCTGCGCCGTCGCTACCGCACCCATGCCACGACCCCCAGTGCGAGTGCTGGAACATACCCGACCGCGCACGCGCGGCTCAGGCGCACGATCCTGCCCCGGGCCTGCCCGCGCGCGGTCGCCATGAGGATCGAGAACAGCACCAGAGGAAGCACCAGCGAGGACAACCCGTACTCGATGCTCGCGTCCGCTGCCGACGTGGTCGGCCAGATCGAGGCCGTCACGTAGTAGGCCGCGACCGTGGTCGCCGACGTCACGAGCAGGACGACCGCACGCGAGTCGCGCATGGCCAGACCGCTGAGCGCGTAGTACGTGAGGATCGACGGAAGGACCAGCGCGAGAGCCGCGACGCTCGCCGGTCCGAGGTCGGGGAAGTTCGACATCGCATGCGGCGCGAGCCACGCCATCGCGACGACCGTGCCGACGGCGCAGACGACCGCCATCGCGCCGTACACGAACGCGTTCACGCGGACCCGCTCGTCGACGAGCCCGTCCGGCGCCGCCTGGATCTTCACGGTCATGAAGGCGTGGATCGACCCCGCGAGGGTCGCGCCGATCGTGATGATGAGCATGACGTCGTGCGCCGCGGCGACCCGCTCAGGACTCGCGTGGCCGACCGCCTGCAGTCGCATGCCCTGCGTGAACGCCGCGAAGAGCACGAGGTGCGGGATCAGCAGCAGCGCCGACCGGATCGTCCGGCCCTCGGCGCTCCGGATGGCTGCGACGGGCGAGACGAGACGCCGACGCTCGTGCCAGACGAGCAGGCCGCAGCCCAGTGCCGCACCGGCCGCGAGAAGCTCGTTCGCGACGTGCGCGGACGCACCCAGCCAACCGGCAAGGAGCCACGTGAGCGGGAGCAGCGCCTGGCCGAGGCTCGACATGATCATCAGGCCGCGCTGGTTCATGACGCGCGCCGTCTGCGCACCGAGAATAGAAAGCGCGACGAATCCAGCCGCAAAGCAGGTCGCCACCACGACGGCGAGCCCTGCGGAGGGCCGCGAGGCCAGAATCACCAGCCCGGCCAACCCGCAACCGTACGCAATGAGTCCCGAAGCGACCGTCAGCGAGACATAGGGTGACCACGGTCCTCGTCCGCGTATTTCCTGGCCGGAGGCTCCGCGATAGGAATTCGGGATCAAGTAGGGGAGCCCGAGTGTCACCGGCAATGCCACGACCGACGAGATCGCGTAGGCCTTGACGGCAACGGACTGGAAGTCAGCGGTAGTAGTGTGACCCAGTGCCCACCAGGCGCCGAGCGCGACGACCGCGCCGGCGACTTGAAGGGCGGGAAGCTCGAGCGACAGCAAGAGATCGACGCGTCTCGTGGAAGAGGAATACTGCAATGACCATCGACCTTTACTGGTGGCGTCCGACGCATTCCTTACGCGCAGTCGCCGGCGAACTCGTGAAGCACGGGGCAGCATGGTACCGCATGGCAGCAAACGGCCCGCGACGCGTCTCGAATTTCGGCGATGAATTCAGCCCGCTGGCCCTGAGCGAGCTCACGGGCTCGCGTGTGCGGTGGCGCTCCGCGCGGCGCGCATCGGTTTACGGAATCGGGTCGCTGCTGGAGACCTACCAGGCCAACGGTGGCCAGGCGCGCGTGTTCGGATCAGGCCTGCGGACAGGTCGCGTCGCTGATGCGCCGCTGCGCGCCGAGAGCTTCCTCGCGGTCCGCGGCGTCCTCACCCGGTCCGCACTGGGCCTGCCCGAGGACACCCCGCTGGGCGATCCCGGGGTCGTGGTCGCCGAGCTGGGCCTCGGGGACGTGCGGCGTGGGAGCGCGCCGGTGTTCCTGCCCCACTTCGGAGTTCTCGCGACGCGAGAGGGCGCGCGCACCGTCGCCGCCCTGCGCGCGAACGGCTACGAGGTCGCGCTCCCGAACACGGAGCCGCTCGAGATCGCTCGCCGCCTCGCAGGGGCGCCGTTCGTCGCCACGACGAGCCTGCACGGCCTCGTGTTCGCGAACGCTCTCGGCGTCCCTGCGACGCTCGTCTCGATGCCGGACGTGCGAGGGGCCGAGCCGCGGTTCAAGTACGACGACTACCTCAGCGCGCTCGGCGACACGGCCGACCGCGTGGAGCTCGAGCTGGTCAGCGACGCCGGCCGTGCCCTGGCGTTCGCCGAGACGCTCGAGGAGGCGGCCGCCCGGCTGAGGAAAGAGTCGTTGCGTGTGGCCGAGAACCTCCGCGCCGCGGCCCGCGCGCTCTAAAGCTGCTGGCGTCGGCCGTCGAGCGGCCGAGAGAATTCACCGGAAGATCGCTTTCTGGGCCACCGGGGCGGCGAATATGCCTGTCCGTCCGCTCTGTTCCCGTCCGTGCCCCTTCGCCGCTATGCGCTGAGGAACCGGATTCCCTCGCATCTCGCGGGTGCCGGCGTGTCGAGTGGACGTGGGAGAATCCTCGGCAGAATCGCTCTGAGAGGGGTCCCACGGCCGTGGAACTGAAGGACTACATCACGATCCTCCGCAAGCGCTGGTTGTCGATCGTGCTGACGACCGTGCTGGGAGGCGCGCTCGCCGCCGGCTTCTCGCTCGCGGCGCCCGAGCGGTACACCGCCACGACGCAGCTGTACGTCTCCGTCCAGGGCGGCCAGACCACCGACGACCTCCTCCAGGGCTCGAGCTTCACGCAGAAGCAGGTCACCTCGTACACCCGGATCGTGACGAGCCCGCTCGTCCTCAATCCCGTGATCGACCAGCTCGGGCTCGGTGGCCGGGCCGAGGACCTCGCCGCGGAAGTCAGCGCGAGCTCCCCGCTGAACACGTCGCTCATCAACGTGAACGTCACGGCGGCGAACCCGGCGATCGCCGCGGCGACGGCGGACGCCATCGCCGCGAAGTTCAAGGACGTCATCGGCGAGCTCGAGACCCCGACCAACGGCACCAGCTCCGCCGTGAAGGTCTCCGTCGTGCGCCCCGCCACCGCACCGACCGCGCCCTCGTCGCCGAACCTCAAGATGAACGTCGTCGTCGGGCTGTTCGTCGGGCTCGTGCTCGGCATCGGCATCGCCGTCCTGCGCGAGCTCCTCAACACGCGGGTCCGCGACTCCGAGGACGTCGCCCGCGTCACGGACACCTCGGTGATCGGCGCGATCGGCTACGACGAGGACGCCCCGCGCCACCCGCTGATCGTGCAGTCCAACCCGCACAGCCAGCGCTCCGAGGCGTTCCGCCGGCTGCGCACCAACCTGCAGTTCCTCGACATCGCGGACCGGCCGCACTCGATCGTCGTCACCAGCTCGCTGCCCGGCGAGGGCAAGTCGACGACCGCGATCAACGTGGCGATCACGCTCGCGGACGCCGGCTCGCGCGTCGCTCTCGTCGACGCCGACCTGCGCCGTCCGAGCGTCGCGAAGTACATGGGCATCGAAGGCTCGGCAGGCCTGACGACCGTGCTGATCGGCCGGGCGACCGTCGACGACGTCATCCAGCCCTGGGGCACGGGGCAGCTGCACGTGCTGCCCTCCGGCCAGGTGCCGCCCAACCCGAGCGAGCTGCTCGGCTCGGTGTCGATGGCCCAGCTGCTTCAGGAGCTCACCGAGAGCTACGACATGGTGATCGTCGACACGCCGCCGCTGCTGCCGGTGACCGACGCCGCGATCCTGGCGAAGCTCACCGGCGGCGCCCTGCTGGTCGTCGGCGCGGACAAGCTGCACCGCAACCAGCTCGACGAGTCCGTCGGCGCCCTGCACACGGTGGGCGCCCGCATCCTCGGCATCGTGCTGAACCGGCAGCCGCGCAAGCAGGGCGACGCGTACACGTACTACGACTACGCACCCGGCAGCGGTACGACGCCGTCCCACACCAAGGGCGCGGGCCGCAAGCGTCGCCGCCGCCCGGCGGCCGGGACCTCCCGGAGCACCGCTCCGGTCGGCGGACCGGCGACGACCGCCGAGCCGTCGACCGCCGACGACCCGTCGGAGTCGTCGATCTACTCCTCGTGAGCGGGTGCCGGAAGACACCTGCGCGCCTGGGCTGCGGTGAGCTGCCGCGGGGACGACGCACGGCCGGCGCCCCCGGCCGGGCGAGCCTGCTGACCGCGGTTCCACCTGGCGCTCGACACACGTTCGCGATGTGCGCCGACACACGCGAAGAGCCCCGCACCAACGGTGCGGGGCTCTTCGTCGTGTCGCGTGCGCCGGGCGGATCAGCCCTGGTGCGCGTGGCGGCGGCGGGCCAGCAGCACGCCACCGGCGCCGAGGACCACGAGCGCGGCCGCACCGGCGATGATCGGCGTCTCGTTCGAGCCCGTCCCGGCGAGGGCGCCGCTGCCGGAGGCGCTCGAGCCGCCACCCGCAGCGCTGACGGTGATCGCCTGCGAGGCGAGGACCGCGCCGGTCGCCGGGTCCGTCGCGACGAGCGTGTAGGTGCCGCCCGCGCTGAGCGTCACGTCGAAGGTCGCCTGGCCGTTCGCGGTCGCCTTGGTGAGCGACTTGGTGCCCGCGATCGTGATCGCGGAGCTCGGCGCGGTGGGCGAGCTGATGGTGAGCGTCACGTTCGCCACGTTGGCGTTGATGACGAAGACGAAGGTCTGGCCGACCGTGGGCGCGATGACCGACACGGTGGCGCTGACGCCGGGAGCCTCGTAGCTCGTGGACGTCGCACCGAAGGCGGCGACCGAGGGGCCCAGGACGAGGCCGCCGGCCACCAGGGTGGCAGCAGCGATACGCGTGATCTTCATTGGGTCCCCCCCGGGAAATGGCGATCGTCATTGTTGAGACGACTCGTGTAACACGTGAAGGCTAACGGTTACACCGAGCAAGCACTACCCACCGTGGTCGCACCGCCCTGCCGCGCGAGGGGCGTCGACCGCACCTGGACGTCGCTGACCTGGCCCTTCGCGGTCGACACGTCGAGCGAGAAAGTGCGGCTCTGTCCGGGTGCCAAGACGGTCGTCACCGCGGCCACCGTCAGGTTGTGATGGATCTGGGCGAATGCTCCCTGGGGGCCCGGGTCCAGCTTGAGGCCCTCGATCCGGCCCCCGAGCGGTCCGTACAGGAGCACGTTCGTCTTGACCGAGCCCCACGGGACGACCTTCGTCGGACCGAGCACGTACCGCGGCAGCGTGGTCGAGGCGTCGGCGGGCGCGGTGTTCGTGAGCCTGATGTCGAGGTGGACGATCTGGGAGCCGTCGGGGCGGCAGGCCGTGGACTTCCCCTCGATCGTCAGGTTCTCGTAGTAGCCCATCTTCGCGGCGGTTCCGTCGTTGAGGTACACGCCGATCACGGGGCTCGTCGGTGGCAGGCCGTCCGGCCCGTCGACGCCTCGCAGGTCGCCGCCCAGCACCGTGCCGGTCAGTCGCGCCTGCTCGTCGTCGTGCGCCGACCAGATCATCAGGCGGCCCTGGCGTGCGGCCTCCCCGAGGCGGTCGAGCACCGCCTGGGCGTCCGTCCCGACGCCGCCGAGGACCTTGTCGAACACCCGGCTCGCGGCCGACGCGAACCAGTCGTCCTGGGCCTGCGGCGCGCGGATGTCGAGGTACACGGTGTTGAGCAGGCGCTGCACCGCGTTGTCCGCCGTCAGCGACGTGCCGTCCGAGAGCGGCACCGGGCCCGTCGCCTGGAGCACGAGCGCGAGGGTGCCGGGATCGACCGAGACGACGCCGTCGATTGCGCCGCCGACCTTGCTCTCCCAGATGCCCTTCGCGAGCGCGGCGCTGCGCGGGAAGTCGGGCGTGAACGTGACGTCCCGCATGTCGGTGCCGAGCAGCGGGCTGAAGATCGCCTTCTCGTCGTCGTCCAGCGGCAGCGACGAGGCGAGTCGCAGGGACGCGCCCGAGCGCTCGTCGACCTGCGTCACCTTGCCGTCCTGTGCGCGCAGCAGCAGGACCACGCCGGGGATGCCGCCCGTCGCGCGCGGCTCCGCGTTGTTCTGCACGAGGACGAGGTAGTTGCGCGTGCCGTCCGCGCCGAGCATCGCCGGCAGCAGCTGGACCGCCCGCGCGGCCGTCGCGGTGGTGGTCGCGGCGTCGCCGATGCCGGAGCGGACCTGGTCGACGGCGTCGGCCACCTGGCCGTTGAGCCCGTGCGTGTCGATGCCGGCGAGCTGTTGCACCGCGGCGCGCATGGCCTGGTCGGCGCCCGTGATCGTCGGCGCGGCCTTCGTCAGCGGGTCCAGGTCGATGCGGCCGTCGACCGGCGCGAGCGCCTCGGGGCTCAGCAGGTGCGTCGCGTCCATCAGGGACGGGAGCGCGCGCCGCGTCAGACCGTCGACCGTCGACGACACCGTCTGGAGCGCGTCGACGTTGCGGCCGAGCCCGGGCAGCTGGCCCGCGAGCGTCCACACGGGACCGTGCGTCGCGCGGTCCGCCGCGCGGGTCCGCGCCTGGAGCGCGGCGATCGTGCGCCGGGCGCCCGCGTCGTCGCCGGCTCGCACCTGGTCCTGCAGACGGGCGAGGTCGGCGCGGGCCGAGACGAGCTCGTCGTGGGCGCGCAGCGCGTCGCTCGTCAGCCAGACGGCCGCGCCGGCGACGACGACGGCCGCGGCCCCGACGGACAGCAGCGCGACGCGGGCACGAGGGTCGAGGCGCGCGATGCGCGGGTCGCGGGCGTGGCGAGCAGGCGCTGCGGGCTCCGGCGCCCTCCGCATGCTCAGCGCTGCCACGACACCCCGTTCCCCCGATTCGCGTCGTGCCGGAATCGTAACCGTGCGCCCTGGGCGCCCGGCCGTCCGGGTGATGCACGGGGTGATCCCGGTGCGCCGATCGGGTCAGCACCGGTCGGGCCGGCAGGACGTGGCGGCCGAGCCTGGATAATCGGCGATCATGCCTGCCCCCTTGCGCGTCCTCGCCGTGTGCACCGGCAACATCTGCCGGTCGCCCGCGGTCGAGCGGCTGCTCGCGATCGGCCTCGGCGCGACGTTCCGCGGCGCGCCCGTCGGGGCGCTCGCTCCCGCGATCGAGGTCGCGTCGGCGGGGGTCGGCGCCGTGGTGGGTGCGCCGATGACGGCCCCGATGGCCGAGCTGGTGGCGGGCGTCGGCGGCGAGACCGCGGGGTTCGCGGCGCGGCAGCTCACCGAGGCGCACGTGCGCGAGGCCGACCTGGTGGTGGCTCTCACGCGGCGGCACCGCGCGGCGGTCGTCGAGCTCGTGCCGTCGGCCGTGCGGCGCACGTTCACGCTGCGCGAGCTCGGACGGCTCGCGACGCTCGTCGACCCGGCCGCCCTCCCGGGTGCGGGTGCCACGACCGCGGACCGGCTCGCGGCGCTCGTGCCGCTCGCCGGGGCCGCGCGGCCGACCGCCGGTCCCGTGAGCGCCGCGGACGACGACGTCGTCGACCCCTACCGCGGCGACGACGTGCTGTACCAGCGGTCGTTCGGCCAGCTGTTCCCCGCCGTGCAGTCGATCGTCGCCGTCGTCCGGCGGTAGGCCGGGCTAGCCTGCGGACGTGGCCCTGCGCACTCCCCCGGAACCCGTCTCCGTCGACCTGCGGCGCGTGGTGCTCGTCGGCATGGCGGTGTGGCTCGTCGCGCTCGTGCCGTGCGTGCTGCTCGGGTCGCTGACCGACGTCGGGTGGACGCCCGCCTGGGTGTGCCTCGCGGGGCTCGCGCTGGGTGGGATCGCGCTCGACTGGACGCGCCGCCACCGGGCCGCCTGACGGGCCGCCGTCCCGCGGTGGGCTGACGCGGTCGGGGTGGAAACGTCACGCGTCCGGCGCGCCCCAGGCAGCATCGAGCGCGAGCTCGGCGACGCGCGCCGGGTCGAGCAGCACCGCCTCGAGCGCGGCGCGCTGCGACCACCGCCCGGCCGCCTGCGCGAGGGCCGCCGCGAGGCCCGCGAGGCTTGTCGCGTGCGGCAGCCCGTCCGCGTCGACCCACCACTCGACCGGCACGCCGTCGACCAGCAGGTCGTCGTGCTCGCGCCACGTCGCCGGCAGCTCCGCGACGAGCTCGGCCGCGGCCGCCGGGACGGGCGCGTCGACGCCCGGCTCGTCCGGCCGACCCGGGGCGATCGCGCTCATCAACGGCAGGTCGAGCGCCGCGCCTGCGCGCACCGCGTCGTCGCGCGCGAGGCACGGGACGACCGCCGCGACGTCGGTGCGCTGCCACCACATCGGGCCGTCGGCGACCGCCGCGTCCTGCGCGTGCACCACGGCGATCCGGCCGGGGGCGACGAGTGCCGGGACGTGCTCGGGTGGGTCGGCGGGCGCCGCGTGCCGCCACACGAGCACCGCGAGCGCGGGCGCGACAGGCGTGCCGACCTCCCACTCGTCGAGCAGCCGGGTCCACGCGGCGCCGTCGAGCTCCGCGAGGCCCTCGACACCACCGAGAGCACGCTGCACCTCGCCGTCGAGTGCCGCCACAGTGGCGGGCGGCGGCGGGACGAGCGCGGCAGCAGGGTCGGCCGCCCCGCCGACGGGAAGCCCGGAGCCGACCAGGAACGGCGCACCGAGGCCGAGGTCCGCTCTCTCGCGCAGCCACCACGCGGTGTACGACCCGGCGACCCCGCCGCCCTCGCCACGCACCGGCTCGACGAGCACGCGACGCAGCTCGGGCTCGCCCGCGATCCGCGCGAGCACCTCGGGCCATGCGCCCGGCGCGACGGCGTCGAGGTCCGCGACCGCGGAGGCGTCACCCACGTACGCGCCCGCGCCGAGCGTGTCCGCGAGGTGCTCGAGGTACTCCTCCCACCCGTCGAGCGACTGCGCGGCGAGCGCATCGGGGTCGTCGGCGCTCGCCGGGTCGGCCAGGACGTCGGCCACGCGCAGCACCACGAGCTCGCGCCGCACGCCGACGGCCGCGAGCGTGTCGGCGTCCCAGCGGTCCACCAGCTCGAGCGCCACCGGGGCCAGCACCCGCTCGTCGAGCAGCCGAGCCGCGGCCGAGCCCGGCAGGACCAGGCCGTCGGCCGGGGTCGGCTCGCCGTCCGCCGCGGTCAGCGTCAGCAGGCCCAGCCACGGCCGCGCGTCGGGCGGCACCTCGCGAGCCGCGGCGACGAGCGCGAGCACGGTATGGGTCACCTCGGGGTCGGGCTCGTCGTCGTCCGCGGCAGCGAGGACCGCCGCGCGGACCGCGGGCTGCGTCAGGAGGGCCGCGGCGTCGGCCGCCGTGGCACCGAGCCGCTCGAGCAGCGGGCCGGCGGCGGCGGGGTCGACGATCCGCAGCCCGAGCCGCGCCAGCGCGTCGAAGGTGCGGTCGTCGAGCGCTGCCGCGACGTCCGCGTCCACGACGAGCGCGCCTCGAGCGCCCCGGACCACGCGGCCGTCGGCGAGCGGCACCGGCAGGCCGGCGAGCGCCTCGCGGTCGCGCGGGTCGTCCGCGAGCGGCGCGAGCGCCCCGTAGAGCTCCGACCAGCGCGGGTCCGGCAGCGCCGGGAGCTCGTCGACGACGTCCGCGAGCGGCCGCACCTCGACGCCCAGCGACCGTGCCTGCGGCTCACGACCCGGCGGGACGCGCACCAGCCCGGCCACCCACTCGCCGAGCACCCGCAGGGTCGCAGCGTCCCGGCCGGCCGCGCCCTCGATCGCGACCGCGCGCGCCGGGGGGACGAGCGGGGCGGTGCCGGCGTCGGCCCCCGCGAGCCCGCCCGCGGCCGCCGCCGGCACGAGGAGCGGCGTCGCCGCCAGCGCCCGGAGGACACGAGCGCGAAGATCGCCGTCCACCTCGCCCGCGGCGAACCCGGTCGGCGCGAGCGCCAGCACGTCGCCGTCGGTGTCGGCCACCAGCCGCGCGAGCGCGGCGTACGCGCCGGCGACGTGATCGAGCAGCGCGTCCGTGAGCGCGCCCCGGGCGACGTGGCGGCGGGTGGGGTCCAGCGGCAGGGTCGCGACGACGAGCACCGGCAGGCTCGAGCGCTCGTCCGTCGGGGTCGGCGCGTGCAGGCGGGTCAGGTCGGCGCGCGCGGCCGCGGGGTCGCGCGGGAGCGCGATCGTCACGCGCCAGGCACGCGCCGCGCGCTCCTCGACCGGCCGGTCCGCCAGCAGGGCGAGCGGCAGCTCGCCCTCCGCCGACGCGACGACCCACCGCGCACCGACGTCCGCCAGACGTCGGCCCGGTCCGTCGGGCGCCTCGACGACGACCTCCGTCAACCCGGCGAGCGCGAGCAGCAGCGCGTCGTCCACCGCCGCGAGCAGGGCCGCGACCTCGTCGAACGCGACCTCGTCGCGGAGCTCGAGCACCACCGCCGTGTCGTAGCCGGTCGGCGGGCGGCCGTCGGCGGGCAGCGGCAGACGCAGCGCCGGCAGCGAGCCGTCCCGCCGGCGCACCTCGTCCTCGAGGGCCGGGACCTCGGCCGCCGCCTCGGCGAGCAGCGCCGCGGTGTCACGCAGGCTGAACCGCACGCCGCCTGAGGTCGACAGCACCGAGACCTCGTCGGCCACCGCCCGCACCGCCGCGAACCCGACGCCGAACCGACCGACGATTCCGTCGCCCGCGCGCTTCGACGACGCACGCATCGACGCGAGCGACGCGACGCCCTCGGCGTCGAGCGGCTCGCCCGTGTTCGCGGCGACGAGCACCGCGCGTCCGTCGTCGGTGTGACCCAGGCGCAGCAGCAGGCGGCCCGGCACGCCCGCGCGGGTCGCGGCGTCGGCCGCGTTCTGCGCGAGCTCGACGACCACCCGGTCGCGGTAGTAGCCGCGGGCGTGGTCCTCCTCGACGTTGGCGTCCTCGCGCAGTCGCGCGGGTGACGCCCGCCAGGCCCCCAGGACGGCCGCGCGGAGGGCGGCGGTGCCGAAGGGGTCCGGCGTCACGGCTCCGGGTCTGTGGCCGGCTCGTCGGCCGGGGCGTCGGCGGGCGGGGCGTCGGCGGGCGGGGCGTCGGCTGCGGCGTCGTCGGCGGTCGTCGGCGGTGCGTCGACGGCCGACGCCTCGTCGGCCGGTCCGTCGTCCTCCGGCGCAGCCTCGTCGGCGGGCGCGGCGTCCTCGGCCGGGAACTCGCCGCGAGCCACCACGTCCTCGGCCACGGCGTCCGCGTCCTGCCCGGCCGCGTCCTCGGCCGGGAACTCGCCGCGAGCCACCACGTCCTCGGCCACCTCGTCGGGCACCCGCGCGGGCTCCGCGGCGGGCGTCGCGACATCCGCAGCCGCAGCCGCAGCCGCAGGCAGGCTCGACAGGTCCACCGCCTCGACGCTGAGCTCGTCGATCAGCGGGTCGGCCGCGGGCCACTCGGACGCGGGCTGCTCGGCGTCGGTCTCGGAGTGTGCGCCGCAGCCGTGGTCGTAGCTGACGACCTTGCCGTCGTCGGGCGACCACTCGTTGGCGCAGACGCCGAACAGCTGGCCCAGCGAGCCCTGGAGCGGCACGAGGAACCCGCACGAGGCGCAGGCTGCGCTGGCCGCGAGCGCACCCGGGGTCGTCGGGCCGTGCGCGCCGCGGTACCAGCGGTCGGCGGCCTCGTCGCGCCCGAGCGGCGAGAGCACCCGCGCGCGTGCGAGCGCGAGCTCGTCGATCGCGACCTCGTCGAGCTCGGCGTCGCCGGTCGGCGTCCAGCCGGGCACGAGGCGCGGGTCGTCGGCGCGGAACGGCAGCACGTCGCCGGCACCGATGTCGCCCGGCCGCAGGCGGTCGGACCACGGCACCCACGCCTTGCCGAGGATGGCGTCGTCGCCGGGCAGGAGCTCGGCCTCGCAGACGGTGGCCGAGCGCCCGCGGGGCACGCGCGCGACCGTGACGGTCCACTCCCACCCGCGGTAGCCGCGGGCCAGGCACGCGAAGCGGTGCGAGACGAGCCGCTCGTCGTCGACCGTGAAGCCGAGGTGCTCACCGACGTCGGCGGGATCCTGCGCGAGCTCGATCGCGACCTCGCGCGCGAGGTCGACGGCGGACCCGAGGACGGCGTCCTTCGTGGCGACGGGCATGCTCAGGCCTCGAGGTCGTCGGCGACCGCGCGCAGCAGCGTCGCGTACTGGGTGGCGCGGGCCTTCTCGGGGTAGCGCCCGCGGCGCAGGTCGTTGCCGACCCGGTCGAGCAGCTTGATGAGGTCCTCGACGACGACCGCCATCTCGTCGGCCGGGCGGCGCTTGGCCTTCGCGACCGACGGAAGGGGCTCGAGCACCTTGACGGAGAGAGCCTGCGGGCCACGCCGCCCGTCGGCCACGCCGAACTCGACCTTCGCACCCGGCCTGAGCGCGGTGACGCCTGCGGGCAGCGCCGAGGCGTGCAGGAACACCTCGCCGCCGTCGTCGTCGGCGATGAAGCCGAAGCCGCGCTCGGTGTCGTACCACTTGACCTTGCCGGTGGGCACCGTGAACCCCTGTCGTTGCTCGAGGACTACCTGGTCACCAGGCTACCGGCCCGCACGCGGGCAAGCCGCCTCGATCCGGCCCCCGCCCCGCTCGTCAGGCACCCTCCGCCAGCCGGTGCAGCGCGAGCCCGGCGAGCACCGCCGGGCCCACGGCGAGCGCCTCCTCGGCGAACCGCGCCTGCGCCGAGTGGTTGTACGCCGCCGTCGCGGGGTCCTCGCCGACCGGCGCCGCGCCGAGCCCGAAGTACGCGCCCGGGACCTCGTTCAGCACGTAGGCGAAGTCCTCCGCCCCCGCGATCGGCTGCGGCGGCACGAGGAACGCCTGGTCACCGAACATCGCGCGCGTCACCTCGCCGATCCGGTCGACCTCGGGCGCGTGGTTCACGAGCACCGGGTAGCCGCGGTGGTAGTCCACGTCCACCGTCATGCCGTGCGCGGCGGCGATGCCGTCCGCGACGCGACGCAGCCGCTCGGGCGCGACGTCGTGGACCGCCTCCGAGAACGTGCGCACCGAGCCCTCGAGCTCGGCTGTCGCCGGGATGACGTTGTGCGTCGTCCCCGCCGTGAGGTGCCCGACGGTGACGATCACGGGGTCGAAGGCGTCGAACTCGCGCGTCACCATCGTCTGCAGCGCGAGCACGATCTCGGCCGCGACGGGGACCGGGTCGGCGGCGAGGTGCGGCATCGAGCCGTGACCGCCGCGCCCCTTCACGGTGATGCGGAAGTCGTCGGCCGCCGCGAGCATCGTGCCCGGTCGTGAGGCCACGAGGCCCGTCGGCAGCACCGCCGACATGACGTGCAGCCCGTACGCCGCGACGACCCGCTCCCCCGCCGCGTCGAGCACACCCTCCTCGATCATGTGCAGCGCACCCGCGGGGCCCTCCTCGCCGGGCTGGAACATCAGCACGACGGACCCGGCGAGCTCCTCCCGGCGGGCGGCGAGCAGCCGTGCGGCGCCGACGAGGCCGGCCGTGTGCAGGTCGTGGCCGCACGCGTGCATGACGCCGTCGTTGCGCGACGCGAACGGCTCGCCGGTGTCCTCGGTGACGGGCAGCGCGTCCATGTCGCCGCGCAGCAGCACCGCGGGGCCGGGGCGTGCGCCGCGCAGCACGGCCGTCACCGAGGTGAGCGACGTGCCGGTGGCGACCTCGAGGTCGAGCCCCTCGAGCGCGTCGAGCACGATGGCCTGCGTCCGCGGCAGGTCGAGGCCCAGCTCGGGCTCGGCGTGCAGCGCGCGCCGCAGCGCGACGAGGTCGGGCAAGAGCGCGGCGGCGTCGGCGCGCAGCGCGCCATAGACCTCGGTGCTGAGCGTCATCGACGTTCTCCGTTCCACGTTTCTCCGGTCCAACCACCCAGTGAGCTCGCGGCCAGACAGTGAGTCTGGTGCCGCACCCGTGAGTCGCAACCCACGCGAACCGGCGGAGCTCACGGCCTCGACCACGACTCACGGCCTCGAGCCGGGGCTCACCGCATCCTCACCCGCGACCGCCGGCGCCGGCGGCACGGCGTGCGTGCCGGCGAGCGTGTCGGGCGGGTACATCAGCCGGTACGAGACCAGCCACGAGCCCACCGCCGACACCGCCAGCCCGACGGCGGCGTACACCGGCACCAGCCGGAGGGCGTGCGCCTCCGAGATCAGCCACTCGGCGACGTAGGGGAACGTGCCGCCGAACATCGCGATCGCCAGCCCCGCGGGCACGCCGAGCGCCACCGCGCGGATCGGCACGGGGAACAGCCGCGCCCCCGCGACAGGCGTCACGCCGAGCTGCAGCCCGACGCACGCGGTGAACAGCGGCGCGGCGACGACGAACGGCAGCCACCCGTTCGCCAACCCGACGAGCAGGGGCACGACGAGCAGCGCGGCACCCGTGAACCCGATGCGGATCAGTGGCAGCGGGCCGAACCGGTCGGACAGGAAGCCGGACGCGATCATCGCGAGCAGCAGCACGACGAGCGCGACGGTCTGCTGGCTCGTCGCCTGCGCGTCGGTGTAGCGGCCGGTGTGGTGCGCGTACTCGGGCAGGTAGACGCTGCCGAGGTAGACGCCGATGGTCGAGCCGATCGTGAGCATGAAGGCGAGGCCCATCCGGCCGCGGTGCGCGCGGAGCAGCGGACGGATCGGCTCGGGGCCCGCGTCACGCGCGGCCTCGAACACGCGCGACTCGGGCACGCCCCGCCGGATCCACACGGCCAGCAGCCCGCAGAGCGAGGCGAACGCGAACGCGATGCGCCATCCCCCGCTCTCGACCGCGTCGGTGCCGAGCACGCCGAGCAGCACCGCGAGCACGATCGTCGCCGCGAGCGTGCCGAAAGCGTCGCCGGAGTACGCGAACGCGCCGTACCGGTACCGGCGCTCGGCGGGCGCGACCTCGACCACGTACGTCGCGGCCGTCGCGACCTCGCCGCCCATCGCGATGCCCTGCGTCAGCCGCGCGACCACCACGACGACGGCCGCCCACCAGCCCGCGACCGCGTACGTCGGCGCGAGCGCGAGCAGCGCGGAGCCCGCGGCGATCAGCGACACCGACGCGACGAGGCCGGCGCGCCGACCGCGCACGTCCGTGATGCGGCCCATGACGAACGACCCGACGGGCCGCGCGACGAAGCCCGCGGCGAACACGACGTACGCCCCGAGCACCTTGGCGACCTCGTCGTGCCCGGGGAAGACCTGCCCCGCGAAGTGCGGCGCGAGGAGCGCGTACATCGTCCAGTCGAGCGACTCGACGAAGATGCCTGCGGTGCTCGCGACGACGACACGCGCGCGGCTGACCGCCATCGGGGACCTCCTCGTCCGGTGCTCGCGGGCGGGCCGTCCGGCCCTGGAGCGGCACCGAGGGTAACCCCGGTCCCGGGCACAGGCGGGGCCGGCGCACGTATCGTGGTGCGGATGTCCCCGTTCACGGCGCACCTGCGCGCGCGCACCGACGACGAGCTCGTCGCGCTGCTGCGCGCCCGGCCGGACCTCGCGTCCCCGTCGCCGTCGACGCTCTCCTCGCTCGCGGTCCGCGCGACGAGCCGCACGAGCCTCGAGCGCGCGCTCGCGTCGGTCGACGCGGCGGTGCTGCAGGTCGTCGAGGCCGTGGTCGCGCTCGGGGCGGTGACGGCCGCCGACGTGCCGCACGCGGTGGGGGCCGACGGTCCCGATGCCGTCTCGTTCGTCGCGGCGCACCTGGCCGGCGCGACCACCCGGCTGCTCGTCTTCCCCGACGACGACGGCGTGCTGCGGGCGGCGCCCGGCGTCGCGGAGCTGTTCGGCGCCTACCCGGCCGGGCTCGCGCCCGACACGTTCGACGCCCGGGCGGCCGAGCGCGCGGGCCTCGAGCCCGACCCGGCCGCGCGCCTCGCCGACGCCCCGCCCGGCGCGCGCTCCGTGGTGGACGCGCTGCTGTGGGGGCCGCCCGTCGGGCTCGCACCCGCGAAGGGCACGCCCGCGGGCGCCGCGGTGGGCTGGCTCGTCGAGCACGGCGTGCTCGTGGCCGTCGACGCCCGCCACGTGGTGCTGCCGCGCTCGGCGGCGCTCGCGCTGCGCGGCGGACGCACGCACCGCGCGCCGTCGCTGCCTCCGACGGTCGCGCAGTCCGCGCCCGTGCGCGCCGCGGAGACGCTCGCCGCCGAGGCCGCGAGCGCGGGCGACCGCATCGTGCGGCTCGTCGCGCGGCTGGTGCGGACGTGGGAGCAGCAGCCGCCGGCGGTGCTGCGCGCGGGCGGCCTCGGGGTCCGCGAGCTCAAGCGGACGGCCGCCGCGCTCGAGGTCGACGAGGCGACGACGGCATTCGTCGTCGAGCTCGCCGGCGCGGCGGGCCTCGTGGCCGACGACGGCGAGGAGGCGCCCTCGTTCGTGCCGACGGTCGCGGCCGACGAGTGGCACGCGCGCGAGCTGCCGGGCCGCTGGGCCGTCCTGGCACGCGCGTGGCGGGACACGGCGCGCACGCCCTGGCTCGTCGGGTCTCGCGACGACCGCGGCGGCGTGATCGCCGCGCTCGACCCCGAGCTGCAGCGGCCGTGGGCGCCGCGCCTGCGTGCGGCGGTGCTCCGGGTGCTCGCGGACGCCCCGGAGGGCGCGGCGATCGGTGTCGACGCGGTGGTCGAGGCGCTCCGCTGGCGGACGCCGCGTGCGGTTCCGCCGCGGCAGGCCGTCGAGGCGATCCTCGACGAGGCCGTGCAGGTGGGCGTCGTCGGCGCGGGCGCGCTGACGGCACCGGGTCGCGCCCTCGTCACGCCCGGCAGCGACGCCGCGGTGGCGTTCGAGGCCGGGCTGCCCGCGGGGGTCGACGAGATCCTGCTGCAGGGCGACCTGACGGGGATCGTGCCCGGGCGGCCAGGCACGGCGCTCGAGGAGCTGATCGACCGCGCAGCCCGCGTCGAGTCGCGCGGCGGCGCGCTCACCGTGCGGTTCACGCCCGAGTCGGTGCGGCGGGCGTTCGACCAGGGCTCGACCGCCGACGGGCTGCTCGCGGAGCTCGCGACGTTCGCACGCGGGCGCGTCCCGCAGCCGCTCGAGTACCTGGTCCGCGACGCCGCGCGCCGGCACGGGCTCGTGCGGGTCGGCGGCGCGTCGAGCTACGTGCGTGCCGACGACCCGGCGCTGCTCGCAGGCCTCGCCGAGGACCCGCGGCTCGCCGGCCTGGGGCTCGTGCTGCTCGCGCCGACCGTGCTCGCGGCCCAGGCGGGCGTGCGCGAGCTGCTCGACGCGCTCCGGGCCCGCGGGCTCGCGCCCGTGGCCGAGGGGCCGGACGGCCAGGTGCTCCACGTGGCTCCGGAGGTGCGGCGGGTGAGTCGGCGGTCGACGCTCGCCGCGCGCCGCCGCGCCGAGTCCGACGCGCTGATCAACCAGGCGCGGGACGCGACGTCGCTCGAGCGACTGCGCGCGCTCGTGCCGCACCTGCGCCGCGCCGAGGAGGCGGCGGAGGCCGCGGTCGCGCCGCTGCCTCTCGCGACCGGTGTGCACTGGGAGGTGCGCCCCGAGGGGGACGGGCCGCAGGCCGCGCACCCGGCGACCGTCGGTGCGGAGCGTACGGTCGGGCCGACCCGGGACGGTGGCGCTGGCGGCGCGACGCGCGACGCTCCGCACGGACGGACGGCCGGTTCAGCGGGCGCGCTGTCCGCGCGGGCGGCCGGTGCCGGCATCGGCGGGTCGGCCGGTGCCGGCGCTGGTGCAGGTGCCGGCGCTGGTGCCGGCGCTGGTGCACGGTCGGCCGCCGGCGACCTCGCTCGCCCCGCCGTCGGTCACCCCGCACCCGCGCCGCCCGACGCGCGGGCCGCCGTCCCGAGTCTCTCGGCGACCCGCACGGCCCAGGGCGCCGACCTCGCCCGGCCGCCCTCCCCCGCGCCCCCGTCGCCGGCCGGAACAGACGACCCCGCCTCCGCGTTGGTGCTGCTGCGCGAGGCGGCCGCGCAGAAGGCGCTGGTCTGGGTCGAGCTCGTCGGTTCGACGGGCGCGCCTCAGCGCCGGCTGCTCCGCCCGGTCCGCGTCGACGGCGGTCGCCTCCGGGCGGTCGACCCGCAGCGCGAGGCCGAGCTGACCGTCGCCGTGCACCGCATCGCCTCGGTCGCGCCGGCCGACCCGACCTGACCACCCCACGATCGCGACCAGCCCACCTGGCCGCGTCCCACGTCCGATCCGACCGTCTCGCGGCCCGCCCGGCCGCAGCCGTCGGGGAGCAGGAGAGCCCGTGCCGAACGGCCCGCTGATCGTCCAGAGCGACAAGACGCTGCTGCTCGAGGTCGACCACGACCAGGCCGACGCCTGCCGCCGCGCGATCGCACCGTTCGCCGAGCTCGAGCGCGCGCCGGAGCACGTCCACACCTACCGCCTCACGCCGCTGGGCCTCTGGAACGCGCGCGCCGCGGGCCACGACGCCGAGCAGGTCGTCGACGTCCTCCTCGAGTACAGCCGCTACCCGGTGCCGCACGCGCTGCTGGTCGACGTCGCGGAGACGATGTCGCGCTACGGCCGCCTCCAGCTCGTCGCGGACCCGGTGCACGGCCTGGTGCTGCACGCGCTCGACGCGGCGGTGATGGCCGAGGTCACGCGCTCGAAGCGGACCGCGGGCCTGCTCGGTGCCCAGCTCGACACGACCGACGTCGTCGTCCACCCGTCCGAGCGCGGCCACCTCAAGCAGGTGCTCCTCAAGCTGGGCTGGCCGGCCGAGGACCTCGCGGGGTACGTCGACGGCGAGGCGCACCCGATCGACCTGGAGCAGAACGGCTGGCACCTGCGCCCCTACCAGGAGCAGGCGGTCGCCGGCTTCTGGCACGGCGGCTCGGGCGTCGTCGTGCTCCCCTGCGGTGCGGGCAAGACGTTGGTGGGCGCCGGGGCGATGGCGCGGTCGAAGACGACGACCCTGATCCTCGTCACGAACACCGTGTCGGCCCGCCAGTGGCGCGACGAGCTCGTCAAGCGCACGACGCTGACGGAGGACGAGATCGGCGAGTACTCGGGCGCCCGCAAGGAGATCAAGCCCGTCACGATCGCGACGTACCAGGTGCTGACGACCAAGCGGAAGGGCGTGTACACGCACCTCGAGCTGCTCGACGCGCGCGACTGGGGCCTCATCCTCTACGACGAGGTGCACCTGCTGCCGGCGCCGATCTTCCGCATGACCGCCGATCTGCAGGCCCGCCGACGCCTCGGCCTGACCGCGACGCTGGTCCGTGAGGACGGGCGCGAGGACGAGGTGTTCTCGCTCATCGGCCCCAAGCGGTTCGACGCGCCGTGGAAGGACATCGAGGCGCAGGGCTACATCGCGCCCGCCGAGTGCGTCGAGGTCCGTCTGACGCTGCCCGACTCGGAGCGCATGACGTACGCGACGGCCGAGCCGGAAGAGAAGTACCGGTACGCGGCGACTGCCGCCGGCAAGAACCGGGTGGTCGAGCGGCTCGTCGCGAAGCACGCGGGCGAGCAGGTGCTCGTCATCGGCCAGTACCTCGACCAGCTGCACGAGCTGCGTGACCACCTCGGCGCCGACCTGATCACCGGCGAGACGACGGTCCGCGAGCGCCAGCGACTGTTCGACGCGTTCCGGTCGGGCGAGATCTCGACGCTGATCGTGTCGAAGGTCGCGAACTTCTCCATCGACCTGCCCGAGGCGGCGGTCGCGATCCAGGTGTCCGGGTCGTTCGGCTCGCGCCAGGAGGAGGCGCAGCGGCTCGGCCGGATCATGCGCCCCAAGGGCGACGGGCGGACCGCGCACTTCTACACGGTCGTCGCGCGCGACACGGTGGACCAGGACTTCGCCGCCCACCGCCAGCGCTTCCTGGCGGAGCAGGGCTACGCCTACACGATCGTCGACGCGGAGGACCTGGACTCCGTGGCGTGACCGGCGGTGGTCGCGCGCAGCGCGACACCTGCCGACTCCGCGAGTTCGGTCGGGCCACCCGATCGACTCCGCGAGTTCGGTCGGGTCACCCGATCGACTCCGTGAGTTCGGTCGGGTCACCCGCCCGAGTCCGCGAGTTCGGTTGGGTCAGCCGATCGAGTCGGTGAGTTCGGTCGGGTCACCCGCCCGAGTCCGTGAGTTCGGTCAGCTTCCGCGAGTCCGGATCCACGGAAACTGACCGAACTCACGGATGCGGCGCGAAGTCGCGGACGCGAACGCGCGGACGCGAAGTCGCGGACCGCGAGGCGCGGAGGTCACCGGCGGTCGCCCGGCCGGCCCGGGTCGCGTCAGACCGCCACGCGCTCCTGGGCGACCGCCTGCACGCGTGCCGCGAACGCGTCCGCGAGCGTCGCGCCGACGGCGTCGATCTGCTCGGCGCGCGCCGCGTAGGCCGCGCGGACGTCGTCGGGCGACGCGTCGACGTCGTCCGCGGCCCAGCGCGCCACCGACTCGACCGACGACTCGGGGTGGAACTGCACGCCCCACGCCGCACCGACGCGGAACGCCTGGTACGGGTACGTCTGCGACGAGCCGAGCCACACGGCCTTGGCCGGCAGGTCGACGACGGCGTCGCGGTGCAGCGTCAGCGACGGGGTCGCGTGCCGGGCGTCCGCGAGCGCAGCGACCGGGCCGAGCACCGGGTCCTCGGCCACCTCGGGGCGCCACCGGACGTCGACCACGCCGCCCTCGAGCCCGGGGGGCGCGTCGACCTGCACGCGTCCGCCGCGAGCCACGGCCAGCAGCTGTGCGCCCAGGCAGATGCCGAGCGTCGGCACCGTCACCTCGGCGAGGAGCGCGCGCACCTCGGCGAGCCACGGGGCGGCGGCGTCGTCACGCACGGAGAACGGGCCGCCGAGCACCACGAGGCCGTCGCCGACCTCGTCGGGCGCGGGCACGGCCTCGCCGGCGAAGGCGGCGACGACGCGGACGTCGAGGCCTGCCGCGGTGAACCGCGGCGCGAACACGTCGAGCGCCGCATCGGGCGCGCTCTGCACGACGGTCAGCAGGGTCATGGCGTCGAAGGTACCTGGAGTCGGACGCGTGCCCGAAACCTCCGGATCCATGGCTTGACCTCGACGGGCTCCGTGTGGGATCGGCCGGAGACGCGCCCTCGTGGCGGGCTCCAAGCCCCCGGACGAGCCGGTGCGCTCGGCTTTCGCCCAGCGGATTCCCAGCGTCCGGGTCGACACTGGTCCCATGACCCAGCCGGAGGCGCGCCTGCTCGTCGTCGACGACGAGCCGAACATCCGTGAGCTCCTCGCCACGAGCCTGCGGTTCGCGGGGTTCGAGGTGCACGCCGCGGCGGACGGCGGCTCCGCGCTCCGCCTCGCACGCGACACCGAGCCGGACCTCGTCGTGCTCGACGTCATGCTCCCTGACATGGACGGCTTCACGGTGACGCGTCGCCTGCGGGAGAAGGGTCAGCACGTCCCCGTCCTGTTCCTCACGGCGCGCGACGACACCGCCGACAAGGTGCAGGGTCTGACGGTCGGCGGCGACGACTACGTCACGAAGCCGTTCAGCCTCGAGGAGGTCGTGGCGCGCATCCGCGCGGTGCTGCGCCGCACCCGGCCCGACCTCGACACCGAGACGAGCGTGCTGCGGTACGCGGACCTCGAGCTCGACGAGGACAGCCACGAGGTGCACCGCGCGGGCCGGCCCGTCGAGCTGTCGCCGACCGAGTTCAAGCTGCTGCGCTACCTCATGCTGAACCCGGGCCGCGTCCTGTCGAAGTCGCAGATCCTCGACCACGTCTGGCAGTACGACTGGGGCGGCGACGCGAACATCGTCGAGTCCTACATCTCGTACCTGCGCCGCAAGATCGACGCGCTCACCGACCAGGACGGGCAGAAGCTCCCGCCGCTCATCCACACCCGCCGCGGCGTCGGCTACCTGCTGCGCGAGGCCCCGTGACGAGCGCTCCCCCTCCCGCCGCCGGCGCCCCGGGGGCGCCCGTGGCCGTGCCGCCCGGCGTCGGTCCCGTGCCGCCCCCGCCCGGGACGCGGCGCCCCGGCACCGGACACCCCGAGGCGGACGTGCCGACCCCCACGCCGGCGACCGACCGCCCGGTCCACGTGGACGCCGCGGCTCCGCAGCGCCGCACGCCCTCGGGTGTCGCCGGCGTCCGCCGCGCCGGGGCCCGTCTGACGGACGGCTGGTCGCGCGTCCCGCTCGTCGCCCGGCTCGTCGGCATCATCAGCGTGCTGCTCGCGATCGGCCTGGTCATCACCAGTGTCGCGGCGTCGACGCTGCTGCACCGCAACCTGGTCGCGCAGCTCGACAGCAAGCTCTCGACGGAGGGCCTCGCGCTCGCCCAGCAGATCGCCGCCAGCTCGTCGGACCCGCTCCGCGGCTCCGCGAACCTCCAGACGCCGTCCGACTACTACGTCAGCCTCGACACCGAGCTGTGGGGGCAGGGCGCCGTCTACCGCAGGACGGTCGTCGAGCAGTACGGGACGCCGAACATCCCCGACCTGACGGTCCGGCAGGCCTCGAGGCTCAAGGGCAAGCCGTTCACCGTGACGTCGACCATGGCGGGCTCGCACTGGCGCGTCGCGATGTTCCCCGCGACGGCCGGGCCGCAGAACACGGTGGTCGGGTCCGTCGCCGTGGCGCTGCCCCTCGGCGGCGCTCAGGACACGTTCCAGAGCATGGTGCTCGTCCTGCTGCTGACGGGCGTCGCCATCCTCGTCATCGGCGCCGTCGCCGGCTGGTGGGCGGTACGTCGCTCGTTGCGGTCCCTGCACGAGATCGAGGACACCGCGGCGGCGATCGCCGCGGGCGACCTCTCTCGACGTGTGCCGAGCGCGCCGGCGACGACGGAGGTCGGCCGGCTGGGCGCCGCGCTGAACACGATGCTCGCCCAGATCGAGGACGCGTTCGACGTCCGCACCGCGTCCGAGGCCCGCATGCGCCGGTTCGTCGCCGACGCGTCGCACGAGCTGCGGACGCCGCTCGCGACGATCCGCGGCTACGGCGAGCTGTACCGGATGGGCGCGCTGACGTCGAAGGACCAGGTCGACGACACGATGCGGCGCATCGAGAGCTCCGCGACCCGGATGGGGGGTCTCGTCGAGGACCTGCTCGCGCTCGCGCGCCTCGACGAGGGTCGCCCGCTCCAGCTCGGACCGGTCGACCTCACCGTCCTCGCGGCCGACGCCGTCAGCGACCTCCACGCGCTCGACCCGTCCCGCACCGCGCGGCTCGTGCCGCTGACCGAGGGCGGATCCGGCGGGCCGTTCGTCGTGATCGGCGAGGAGGCGCGGCTGCGGCAGGTGCTCGCGAACCTCGTGGGCAACGTCGTCCAGCACACGCCCGAGGGCACGCGCGTCGAGATCGCCGTCGGCTCCGGCGAGGGGCCGGGCGGGGCGCCGCGAGGCGTCGTCGAGGTGCGCGACCACGGCCCGGGCATCGACCCGGAGCACGCGAAGCGCGTGTTCGAGCGGTTCTACCGGGTCGACGCGTCGCGTGGCCGGACGTCGGGCGGCGGTGCCGGCCTGGGCATGGCGATCGTCGCCGCGATCGTCAGCGCGCACCACGGCGAGGTCACGCTCGCGCAGACGCCGGACGGCGGGACGACGGTGCGCGTCGCCCTCCCCGCGTCGCCGGCCTCCTGACGCACCGCCCGTCCAGAGCCGCGCATCGCGTCCCGGTGCGCGCGCCTCCGCCGTCCGTGCGGAGGGGCGCGACACGCCCTCGAGGCTCCCGCTCCACCGTCGGCGAGCCGTGCCGGTCTCCGCACCGCGCGCGCCGTGAGCCGTTTCGCGACCTGTCGGAACACCGCACCCCGCGCGGGGCCAGGGCTTACGATGACCCGTCCGAGTCGTCGTCGTAAGGCTGGTCCATGGGCGTCCATGACGCACCGCAGTGGTTGCTCTCGTCGTTCCAGCGAAGCGTCGTCGGAGCCGGGGGAACCGCGTCGACCGAGCAGATCCGCGAGGCCGGGCAGTCGCTGATCGACCGCTGGACCGCGCCGGGACGCACGTTCCACAACCTCAAGCACCTGGTGGACGTGCTCGCGCGCGTCGACGAGCTCGTCGAGGAGACGCACGAGCCCGACCTCGTCCGGCTCGCCGCCTGGTACCACGGCGCGATCTTCGACTCGGCTGACCGCAAGGCGTACGCCAACCGCGGCGGCGAGGACGAGATCGCCAGCGCCCGTCTGGCCTACGAGGAGCTCACCGCGCTCGGCGTCAGCGAGGCGCGCGCCCGGCGGGTGCACGACCTCGTGGTCGCGCTCGTGCGGCACGCGCCCAACCCGAACGACGTCGACTGCGCGGTGCTGTGCGACGCCGACCTCGCGATGCTCGCGAGCGAGCCGCAGAAGTACAAGGCGTACCTGCTGGACGTGCGCGCCGAGTACGCGCACCTGCCCGCGCGCGACTTCGTCCGGGCCCGCCTGCGCATCCTCGACAAGCTGCTCGGCCGTCCCACGCTGTTCTCGAGCCCGCTCGGCGCGGCGTGGGAGGAGCCGGCGCGGCAGAACCTCCTGGCCGAGCGGCACCGGCTGGCGAAGGAGCTGGCGATCCTCGACGCCGAGGCGGGCCCCGACGCACCCGACCTGCCCAGCACCATGGGCGCGACGTCCGACGGAGCGCCGGACCGCGCCCTGGACGGGTCCGCGCCGGCCGCCGAACCGTCCACAGCCCCGTCGGTGGACGCTCCGTCCACGGAGCCCGGCGACCCCGCCGGCCGCACCCACCCCGCGGCCTAGCGTCTCCACGTCGGCCCCGCGTGGGGGCCCGGACGGACGGAGACGACGTGACCCGGTACGAGGTCGACAGCGCCCAGGTGGCCCAGGCAGCGGCGAGCGTGCAGACGCGCGCCGCGACGATCCGGTCGGAGGTCGCGGCGATGCACCGGCAGCTCGCGGCACTGCGCGACACGTGGCGCGGGGCGGCGGCCACCGCGTTCGGCGGCGTGCTGGCCGACTGGTCGGCGACCGAGGCCCGGCTCGAGAGCTCCCTCGAGCAGATCAGCACCGCGATGCACGCCGCCGCGCAGGCGTACGCGGACGCGGAGACGCAGGCGTCGCGCCTGTTCGCCGTCTGACACCGCGCAGGTCGCGCGGCGCGTGTCGGCGTACCCTCGCCCGGTGACCGTGCTCGTCGACCCGCCGATGTGGCCGCAGCACGGCCGGCTGTGGGGACACCTCGTCAGCGACGCGTCGCTCGACGAGCTGCACGAGTTCGCGGCTCGCGCGGGCATCCCGGAACGCGGCTTCGACCTCGACCACTACGACGTCCCGGACGTCCGCTACGACGAGATCGTGGCGCTCGGCGCGACGCCGGTGAGCGCGCACGAGCTGATCCGGCGGCTGCGCGCGTCCGGCCTGCGCGTCCCCGGCCGGGACCGGGCCGGGCACCGCACGCCGCTGTCCTGAGGCGCCGCGCCCGCCGGTTACCCTCGGCTTCGTGCCCTCGATGCGACCGCTCGACCAGTCGACCAAGCTCCGCGACGTCCTGTACGAGATCCGCGGGAGCGCACTGACCGAGGCTGCGCGCCTCGAGGCCGAGGGTCACACGGTCTACAAGCTCAACACCGGCAACCCCGCCACGTTCGGCTTCGACGCCCCGCCGCAGATCGTCCAGGACGTCATCGCCGCGATCCCGCACGCGCACGGCTACACCGACAGCCGCGGCATCCTGCCGGCGCGGCGCGCGATCGTCACGCGCTACGAGACCGTCCCTGGCTTCCCGGAGTTCGACGTCGACGACGTCTACCTCGGCAACGGCGTCTCCGAGCTGATCACCATGGTGATGCAGGCGCTGCTCGACGAGGGCGACGAAGTGCTCGTCCCCGCGCCGGACTACCCGCTGTGGACGGCGATGACGAGCCTCTCCGGCGGCAAGCCCGTCCACTACCGGTGCGACGAGGAGCACGGCTGGCAGCCCGACCTCGAGCACATCGCGGCGCAGATCACGCCGCGCACCAAGGCGATCGTCGTCATCAACCCCAACAACCCCACCGGCGCGGTCTACTCGCGCGAGATCCTCGAGGGCATCGCGAACCTCGCGCGGGAGCACAGCCTGCTGCTGCTCGCCGACGAGATCTACGACCGCATCCTGTTCGACGGCGCGCAGCACATCCCGCTCGCGTCGGTCGCGCCCGACCTGCTGTGCCTCACGTTCAACGGGCTCTCGAAGACCTATCGCGTCGCCGGCTACCGCTCCGGCTGGCTCGTCGTCACCGGGCCGCGCGACCACGCGACGGGCTTCCTCGAGGGCATCACCCTGCTCGCGTCCACGCGCCTGTGCCCGAACGTGCCCGCCCAGCACGCGGTCCAGGCGGCGTTGGGCGGCGTGCAGAGCATCGAGCCGCTGATCGCACCCGGCGGCCGCCTCCACGAGCAGCGCGAGGTCGCGCACAGCGGGCTCGTCTCGATCCCGGGCGTCAGCTGTTACAAGGCGCAGGGCGCGCTCTACCTGTTCCCGCGCCTCGACCCCGAGGTCCACCAGATCCACGACGACGCACGCCTCGTGTACGACCTGCTCGTCCAGGAGAAGGTGCTGCTCGTGCAGGGCACCGGCTTCAACTGGCCGGACCCCGACCACCTGCGGCTCGTCACCTTGCCGGAGGCCCGCATCATGGCGGAGGTCGTCGAGCGCCTCGGCAACTTCCTGGCGAGCTACCGCCAGCGCTGACCTGCCCCGGCCGCCACCGGTACGCCCGCGGCAGCCCTGCGGCGCGCCGCCCAGGCGAGGACCGAACGCGCGAGCACCACGACCGTCGCCCCGATCGCGACGCCGACGGCGCCGACGATCACGTCGTCCGTCGTCACGGACCGCCCCGTTCCGAGCAACCACTGCAGGCCCTCGTCGACGACCGCGATCAGCGCCCCGACGGCGACGGTGCGCGGCACGCCCCAGCGCCAACGCGCCGCGAGCAGCACGCCGAGCGCGCCGTAGAGCACGAGGTTGCCGCCGACCTGCGCGACCGGCACCTGCCACGACACAGCGTGCGCGTAGTCGTCGAGGTCGCGCAGTGGCACGAGCTGGACGGTCGAGTCCTCGGCGCCCGCCGCGGGCGCGAGCGTCACCGCCAGGTAGCAGAGCCCCCAGATCGCCAGAAGCGCGTCGACGACGGCGGTCCCGACCGCAGCGCGGCTCCGCTCGAGCCCACGATGCGCCCACGACCCGAGGAACACGCCCACGCCGACGACCCCGCCCACGACCAGTGCGATCGGGACGAGGTCGCCGAAGGCGCGCCAGAGCTGCGTCACGGGTAGGTCGTCGTTCCGCTGCCGGTGAGCGTCACGCCGTCGTGCTGCGTCGCGAGCACGAACCGGTACGTGAGTGCAGACATGGCTGTCCCCCTGCCCTGGACGGGTCCCGCACGACCGTGCGGCTCATGGACGCTAGCGGGGCCGACATGTCCGATGTGGGCGATTCGGCGAGCGAGCTCCGACCGCCGCACGACGCGCCGGGCGGCGCCCCGGCGTCCAGACCTGTGCTTCGCGTCGAGACCTGTGCCTGCAACCACAGGTCCGGAACGCGACCACAGGTCTCGGCGGACGACCCCCCGCGGAGACGGCCGACGGGCCGGCCACCCGAAGGTGACCGGCCCGTCGTGGGTCGTGCCCGGCGGCGCGAGGGCCGCCGGTGAGCCGGGGCGAGGCCCCAGCCCGAGGCGCGGCCTCGGTCAGCGGATCAGAAGCCGCCGCCGAAGTCGTCGCCACCGCCCGGAGCGGCCGGGGCGGCCTTCTCCGGCTTGTCGGCGACGACGGCCTCCGTGGTGAGGAACAGCGCGGCGATCGACGCGGCGTTCTGCAGCGCCGAACGCGTCACCTTGACCGGGTCGTTGACGCCCGCGGCCAGCAGGTCCTCGTACGTGTTGGTCGCGGCGTTGAGGCCGTGACCCGTCGGGAGGTTGCGCACCTTCTCGGCGACGACGCCGCCCTCGAGGCCCGCGTTGACGGCGATCTGCTTGAGCGGGGCCTCGATCGCGAGCTTCACGATCTGCGCACCGGTCGCCTCGTCACCCTCGAGCTTGAGGTCCTCGAACGCCGTCTTGCCGGCCTGGATGAGCGCGACGCCACCACCGGCGACGATGCCCTCCTCGACGGCGGCCTTCGCGTTGCGGACGGCGTCCTCGATGCGGTGCTTGCGCTCCTTGAGCTCGACCTCGGTGGCCGCGCCCGCCTTGATGACGGCGACGCCGCCGGCGAGCTTGGCGAGGCGCTCCTGCAGCTTCTCGCGGTCGTAGTCCGAGTCCGAGTTCTCGATCTCGGCGCGGATCTGGTTGACGCGACCGGCGATCTGCGCGGCCTCGCCGGCACCCTCGACGATCGTCGTCTCGTCCTTGGTGATGACGACCTTGCGCGCCTGGCCGAGGACCTCGAGGCCCACGGTGTCGAGCTTGAGGCCGACGGTCTCCGACACGACCTGGCCACCGGTGAGGATCGCCATGTCCTGCAGCATCGCCTTGCGGCGGTCGCCGAAGCCGGGGGCCTTGACGGCGACCGACTTGAACGTGCCGCGGATCTTGTTGACGACGAGCGTGGCCAGGGCCTCGCCCTCGACGTCCTCGGCGACGATGAACAGCGGCTTGCCCGCCTGGATGACCTTCTCGAGCAGCGGGAGCAGGTCCTTGACGTTCGAGATCTTCGACTCGACGAGCAGGACGAACGCGTCCTCGAGGACGGCCTCCTGGCGCTCCGGGTCGGTCACGAAGTACGCCGACAGGAAGCCCTTGTCGAAGCGCATGCCCTCGGTGAGCTCGAGCTCGAGGCCGAGCGCGTTGCTCTCCTCGACGGTGATGACGCCCTCCTTGCCCACCTTGTCGAGGGCCTCGGCGATGAGCTCGCCGATCGAGGTGTCGCCGGCCGAGATCGCGGCCGTGGCGGCGATCTCCTCCTTGGACTCGACCTCCTTGGCCTGCGTCAGGAGCGCGTTCGTGACGGCCTCGACGGCCTTCTCGATGCCACGCTTGAGGGCGATCGGGTTCGCGCCCGCGGCGACGTTGCGCAGACCCTCGCGCACCAGCGCCTGGGCGAGGACGGTCGCCGTCGTCGTGCCGTCACCGGCGACGTCGTCGGTCTTCTTGGCGACCTCCTTGACGAGCTCCGCACCGATCTTCTCGTACGGGTCCTCGAGGTCGATCTCCTTGGCGATGGAGACGCCGTCGTTGGTGATCGTCGGCGCGCCCCACTTCTTGTCGAGCACGACGTTGCGGCCCTTGGGGCCCAGGGTGACCTTGACGGTGTCGGCGAGGACGTTGAGACCTCGCTCGATGCCGCGCCGGGCCTCCTCGTTGAAGGCGATGATCTTGGCCATGGGGCTGTGATCCTTCGTTCGGTATGTGGGTGGCCGCGCTGGTGCCCGCGACGGACGACGCCCCGCGACGCGGTCACTTCCCGCGTGCGGCACGCCTCACCGGGCGGCCGGGTGGTTCTGTCACTCTCCACCGGAGAGTGCTAAGACCAATGGTTAGCACTCGACCCCCCCGAGTGCAAGACAGCCCACCCCTCGGGCGCCCGTGCTCGCACAGGGCGAACACGGCCGCGGGGACCCCGTGCGACGAGACACGGAGCGCGGTCGCGGCTCCCGCGGGAGCGAGCGCGCAGGGCGCGACCCCGTCAGGGCACCGGGCATGACGAAGGGCCGCGCACCACGGTGGGTGCGCGGCCCTTCAGCGAGCCGTGTGCGGCGAGCGTCAGAGGCCGCGGACCTGCTCTGCCTGCGGCCCCTTGGTGCCCTGGCCGACCTCGAACTCGACCTGCTGGCCCTCCTCGAGGGACCGGTAGCCGTCGGCCTGGATGGCCGAGAAATGCACGAAGAGGTCCTGGCCGCCGCCAGCGGGGGTGATGAAGCCGTACCCCTTCTCCGCGTTGAACCACTTCACAGTGCCCTGCGCCATGCTGCTTCCTCGCCGTCGGTGGGTGCCCTGACGCACCCTGGTGCGGCGAGCGTAGCGACGCGAAGGGCCCCGCGACCAGGCCTTCTTGCCGGTGGTGCCGCCCACGGGTGACGCGCGCGGGCACCCGTCCGGCGTCGCGGAGGCGTCCGTCAGGCTCCGGGGTCGCTCGTCAGGACCACGGTGATCGACGAGCCGGCCTTGCCGGCGTCCTGCTCGACCGCGTCGATCCCGAGGGTGTCGGCGACCTTCTGGGCGGTCGGCTGCAGGTCCTCGGTCGCGTAGTAGACGGTCGACGACGCGGGCAGCGTGCCGGTCGAGTTGCCGGTCGTCACCTTGGTGAAGCCCGCGTCCTTGAGCTTGGTGGCCTGCCGGCCGGCGAGGCCCTGGATCTTCGCGCCGTTGAGGATCGACACGGGTGCGTCGAGGTTGACGGTCGCGGCCGGCGTCGTGGTCTGCGGCGGCGCGGACTGGGTCTTGGTGCCGGCGGGCTCGGACGCCTTCGCCGTCGACGTGGCCGTGCCGGTCGGCGTGTCCTCGACGCCCTGGCCGCCGTCGTCAGAGGTGTCGCCGCCGCCCTGGTGCGTGTAGAGCGTCACGAGGGCGAACGCCAGCAAGGGCGCGAGCACGATGACGAGCACGAACGGCCACCAGCGGCTCCAGCCCGTGCGGGGCTCGCGGTGGACCCCGCGCGGCACGTCGCCGCCTGCTGCGGCGTCGAACTCGTCGTCGGGATACGGGTAGTCGGCCCTGCTCACGGCGGCAAGGCTAACGGGTCAGACTGGCGACGCCGCGCAGGTCAGGCGTCGGCGCCGAGCCGGCGGGCCGTGCGCGCACGCTGACGCGACGATCGCATGCGGCGCAGGCGCTTGACGAGCATCGGGTCGTGGGCCAGCGCGGCCGGGTCGTCGATGAGCGCGTTGAGCACCTGGTAGTACCGCGTGGCCGACATGTCGAACAGCTCGCGGATCGCCTGCTCCTTGGCGCCGGCGTACTTCCACCACTGGCGCTCGAACGCGAGGATCTGCTCGTCGCGCTCGGTGAGCGTGCCCGACGGGTTCGGCAGGAGGTCGACGACGAGCGCCGAGCTGTCCATGGCGGTGTCCATTGCCGGGTCCTCCCTCGCACCGTGCGGTGTTCGGCGCCATCCTAGGCGCGGAATGACACGTGTGTCATTCGTGCTCGCGGCGGACGTCCGACCTCGCGGAGGGGGCCCTGCGGGACGCCGCGCGCCTCCGGTAGCGTGCCGGACCGTGACGCCGACGCCGCTCGCCGACCTGGTCGCACCCGACTGGGCGGACGCACTCGCGCCCGTCGAGCCGCACGTGCACGCGGCGGGCGACTTCCTGCGGTCGGAGCTCGCCGGCGGGCGGGAGTACCTGCCCGCGCCCGACGCGATCCTGCGGGCGTTCGCCCGGCCGATGGCGCAGGTCAAGGTGCTGATCGTCGGGCAGGACCCGTACCCCACGCCCGGCCATCCGATGGGCCTGTCGTTCTCGGTGCAGCCCGACGTGCGCCCCGTGCCGCGCTCGCTCGACAACATCTTCCGCGAGCTCGTCGCCGACCTCGGCGTGGCCGCACCGACGTGCGGCGACCTCACGCCGTGGGCCGACCAGGGCGTCATGCTGCTGAACAGGGTGCTGACCGTGCGGCCCGGCGCGCCGGCCTCGCACCGAGGGCGGGGCTGGGAGGCCGTGACGCAGCGCGCGATCGAGGCGCTCGTCACGCGCGGCGGACCGCTCGTCGCGATCCTCTGGGGCCGCGACGCGCGGTCCCTCGCGCCGATGCTCGGCGACGTGCCGCGCATCGAGTCCGTGCACCCGTCGCCGCTGTCGGCGTCCCGGGGGTTCTTCGGGTCACGGCCGTTCTCGCGGGCCAACGCGCTGCTCGAGGCGCAGGGTGGGCGGCCCGTGGACTGGCGGCTGCCCTAGGTCGCGCGGCTCAGGGGACGCAGACGCGGGGCGCGCCCGGGTTGGCCGCGAAGTAGGCGCCGGCGTTCTCCGCGATCTTCATCTCCCACGTGCCTCGGTACGGGTTGACGTCGGTGATCGAGACCCATGGCAGCGAGCCGCACGTGCTCGTGACCTTCACGTCGGGCGCGTTCTGCACCGAGATGATCTCGGCGTCGGCCCAGCTCCAGGCCTGGCCGCTCACGGTGCGCGACTGCAGCCGGTAGGTGAAGTGGATCCGCCAGCTCGAGCTCGACGGCGTCCCCGAGGTGCGGATTCCGACGTCGAGGACGCGCACGCCGCTCGCAGGGTCGACGCCCACGCCGTAGACGTCCTGGCCCGTGACCGAGCAGCTCCCGACCCTGTTGCCGGCGGCGTCGGTGAAGTAGCAGCCCGCGACGGGGACCTCCGGGACGCTCCACGTCGTCGGCACCGCGAACCCCGCGACGTCGACGAGCGCGGCGGCGACGTCCGCCGTCGTCAGCGCCAGGCCGGACGCGACGATCGAGCCCGACACGGTCAGGCCCGGCACGACCGCGAGCTCCTGGCCCGCGGCGCCGACCAGCCGGACCGTCGCCGTCCGGCCCTGGCAGCGCGTCACGTCCGCGGCGACCAGGCCGGTGACGGTGACGCCGGTGGTCTGGGTGCCGGACGTCGTCGGCGTCACGGTGACGGCGGTCGACGTGCAGCGGCTGGAGGTGTCGAGGACGCCCTTGCGGGCGGTGACCGTCAGCGTCGACGCGCTCGCCTCGGTCAGGGACAGCACCGCGAGCACCGCGACGAGGGCGGCGGCCAGGGTCGCGAGCCAGCGGGAGGCGCGACGACGCGTCGCGTGGGCCCGGGTCACGAGATCACCACGTGGATGTCGGCCGCGGCGGTCGGGTTCGTCAGCGTGGTGATCGTCACCGGCGTCTGCGTGCCGCTCACGGTCGCGTCACCGACCCCGATGACCGTCCCGCTCGCGGACACCACCGCGACCGCGACCGCCCGGCCGGTGCAGGCGCTCGCGACGTCGGAGACCACCACGCGGTTCGCCGTGAACCGGCCGTTCGCCGCGTCCCAGGCGTAGCCGCCCAGGGTCGCCGTCACGGACGCGTCGCACGACACGAGGTCCGCGGAACCGGCGGCGACGGAGTCGCGTCCCGAGGCGTCGACGGAGAGCGTCGCCGCCGACGCGGCCGCGAGGCCGCCGATGCCGACGAGGAGCACGGCGAGCGACGCGGCGTGGGCCTTCGGCAGACGGCGGAGCCGAGCGGTGCGGTGCGGCGTCATCGCGGCCTCCCTGCCAGGTCTGCGCGCGGTCGGTCGGCCGCGGGCTCGTACGTCGCCGCGTGGTCGGTAGCCGGATCGTCGATGGCCGGGTCGTCGGTGCCCGGGTCGTCGGCATCCGGCCCGGTGTCCGGCTCGGCGGTCACGCTCCGCGGGGGCCACAGGAAGATCCCGACAACCACCAGCGCGTACGCGACGATCGCGAGCGGTGACGTCGCGAGCCGGACGACGGCCCACGCGTGCGGCACGTGCCACCGCGCGACGCCCACGACGTCGTCGGACGTCGGGCGCCACGGGTCGTCCCAGGTGTTGTCGTCACCGCGGGTCACCCAGCCCGACTCGGCGTCGCCGCCCACGATGCGGTGGACGACGTAGCCGTCGAGTCCCGGCGGACGGAAGACGACGACGTCGCCCACCTCGGCGGTCCCGACCCGACCGACGACGAGGTCACCGGTCGAGTACGTCCCGTCCATCGAGTGGCCCGAGACGATCGTCAGGCTCGTGCGGCCGCCCCACTGGTGCGGCCAGAGGAGCACCGCGAGCACGACGACCAGGCCGAAGACGATCCACGAGCCGACGCCACGCAGCCGACCCGCACGGCCGCGGAGGGCCGTGCGGGTGGGTGCTGCGTGGCTGGTGAGCATCAGGGGCTCACTCGGCCTCGAAGACGACCGTGACGCTCTTGCTGTTCGTCAGCAGGTCGCCCCACGTGCCGCTCGCGAGCGTCAGCGGGACCGTGAGCGCGTCCTCGCCGCCCGCCGCGTCGACCGTGCCGGACGCGAGCTTGGTGCCGGCCGCGCCGCTCGTCAGGGTGTCGTACACCGCGACGTCGTACGTGCCGGCGACGGCGTCGCCGTCCGTCCCGTTGAAGTCGGAGAGCGTGAGCGCCGGCGCCGAGCCCGCGGGCCAGTTCTCGTTGATGTTCCAGACGGGAGCCGGGGCCTGGGTGCTGCCGAGGTCGACGTGGAGCGCCGAGAGCCCGGCGCCCTCGATCGTCACGTTCGCGCTTCCGCCCGCGACCTTGTCCGTGCCGCCCGCGGTCACGGCCAGCGTCGCCGCCGACGCTGCGGCCAGGCCTGCGATCCCGAGGCCGACGAGCCCGATCGCGACGGCGCGCTTGCGGTTGTCCCGCTGGTGGTGCGACTGCTGTGTCGTCATCTGCCCACTCCTTCAGGTGGTGAGTGCCCCACGTCCTTGCGTGGTGGTTCAACCGTGAACGGCCGCACTGCCGCGTCTGGGGGACGATCGACCCAAGGGCAGTTCATATGAAGGTCAAGTCGACGTGTCGTGGATCACCGCCCGGGCCGTCGGTCCCAGGCGACGCGCGCCGGCGTGCAGAATTGACCGGGTGAACTCACCTGTGCCGTGGTCCCGCTACGTCGCCGTCGGCGACTCGTTCACCGAAGGCCTCTGGGACTCCCCCGCCGGCGAGGACGCGCCGCAGCGTGGCTGGGCCGACGTGCTCGCCGGGATCCTGTCGCAGCGCCGTGTCGAGGCCGGTGAGACGCCGCTCGAGTACGCGAACCTCGCGATCCGCGGACGGCTGCTGAAGCCGATCCTGCTCGAGCAGGTCCCGGCGGCGCTCGAGCTCAAGCCCGACCTCGTCAGCCTCGTCGGCGGCGGGAACGACATCCTGCGGCCGACGGCCGACATCGACCGGCTCGCGCGCAACCTCGAGGCCGCCGTGGTGCGGCTGCGGGCCGCGGGCGTCGACGTGCTGCTGGCGACCGGCTACGACACGGCCGGCTCGCCGCTCGTGAGCACCACGCGGTCGCGCATCGGGATCTACAACACGCTGATCTGGTCGATGGCCCGCCGGCACGGCGCGCACGTGCTCGACGTGTGGGGCATCCGCTCGCTCGCCGACTGGCGCATGTGGTCGGAGGACCGGATCCACCTGACGACCGACGGGCACGCACGCGTCGCGCAGGCCGCGCTCGTGGGGCTCGGCCTCGAGCCGGACCGCCCGGACTGGGACGACCCGCTCGCGCCGCAGCCGCCGATGGGCTTCGCGGACACGGCCCGGTGGAACGCGCACTGGCTGCGCCACCACGTGTACCCGTGGGCGACGCGACGGCTGCACAAGCGGTCGTCGGGCGACCTGCGCCTGGCGAAGCGGCCGGAGCTCGAGCCCGTCGAGTGAGGGCGCGCCCGGGTCAGGGCGTGACGCAGAGCGGGGTCGCCGAGCGGTTGTCCGCGAACGCGATGTAGACGTTGACGGTGGCACCGCGGTTCGGCGGGAACGTGCCGGAGAACTGCGGGAGCACCGCGCAGCGCGAGCCGAACGTGATGCCGTTGTTGGTGCCCGTGATCGAGGCGTTCGCCCAGCTCCACCACGCCGGGGCGGTCGCGGTCGGGATCGTCAGCGTGAACGTGAAGTACTGCGTGTTGCTGATTCCCGGGGCGTTCAGGCTCACGGAGAAGTTGCCCTGGCCGGAGCCAGCGTTCCCCCAGTAGTTGACGGTCGCGCCGGTCTGCACCGTGCACGGCACGGACGTCGCGACCGTGCCGTCGCCGTTCCGCACCTGGCACGAGTTCACCGTCCAGCCCGCGGTCGACACCGTGGCTCGCGCGTAGGCGGGGTCCTGCCACGCCGCGGCCGTCGGGCGCACGGCGTGCGCCGCGGCTCCCGCGACGACGAACGACGCCACCGCCAGCAGCGCCACGAGGAGCCGTCCCCGCCTCCTCGTCACGGCCACGTCGCCACCACCCACGTCTGCTGGTAGCCGGACGCGCCGCACGTCCAGAGGACGACGTTCGTCGGGCTCGTGACGGTCCCCCCGCCGTTGAGCGCGGCCGACACGCACCGGTCGTTGCCGGCCGGGGTGCCCGCCTGGCCGGTCTCCCACGCCTGGCCCGCGGCGCTCGCCGACCAGACCGTCCAGTGCTGGTTGGTCAGGTTGCCGGTCGTCTTGCACGTGTAGACGATCGCGGCCGTGCCGTTCGCGGTGCCCTCGCTGTCGACGTCCAGGCAGTACGTCGTCGTGAAGCCCGCGGTCCGGATCGTGCTGTCCCAGTTGACGGTCCACTTCTGGGAGTTCACGTTGGCGCACGTCCGGGCGGTGACCTGCTGCGTCGAGGCCGTCGCGGTCCCGCCGCCGTTGGAGCGGTTGTCGAGGCACACCGAGCCGTCGGTGGACTTGATGCGCACCGTGGTGCCGCTCGCGAGCGTCGCCACGGTGGCACGCGCGAAGGCCGGGTCGTTCCAGGCCGCCGAGGTCGTCGCGGTGGACGCCACGAGCGCGCCGACGAGCGCGAGCGCGCCGACGCCGAGCCACGGCGTGACCCGTCTGCGCGCTCCCGAGCGCCGTCCCGTCATGGTGCCGCGGCCGATCAGGGCGTGGTGGTGCCGACGACGCTGACCGAGAGCGACGCGCTCTTGTTGGCGCACGTCGTCTGGTCCGCGGTCGAGAGGATCGTGTAGGTCACCGTCACCGTCGTCTTGCTCGCGGCCCCGCCGGCCGAGTCGCCCGGCAGCGCGCTCGTCGTCAGCGTCCCGTACGTGACGCTGTCGCACGTCGCACCGATGACCGACGTCGGCTTGGCGCCCCAGGCGAGCGTGAGCTTCGAGGAGCCCGCGTTCCAGAGGTAGAGAGTCTTCGTCACCGTGGAGCCGGGCACGAGGTTCGTCAGGCCGGCGGACAGGTCGACCGCCACGGTGGTCGTGTCGGCGGCGCTGTAGGTGGTGCCGTCGGCGCTGCCCCGCAGGTCCACCGTGGCGGTCGACGTGGTCGCCTTGAAGAACGCCGAGTCGTTCCATGCGGCGGACGTCGCGGCCGCACCGATGCCGGCGAGCGCCACGCCGGCGAGCGCGAAGCGCACGACCTTGCTGACGCGTCGGGAGCGGGGGGTGCCGGTGGCGCCGCGGCGAAGGATCCGGATCATCGGGGTGCTCCAGGGGTGACCTGCTCGTCGCTGTGACGGCGACGCGCGATGACGAAGAGAAGGAGACCGACCAGGACGGCCGCGAGCGCTGCGGAGAGCAGCGGGACGACCGAGCCGGCGCCGGTCATGGCGAGCGAGCCGGGATCGCGCTGGACGAACGTCAGCCGACCGTCCATCTGCTGCGCGTCACCCGGGGCGAACGACGTCACGGTGACGCCGACCGCCAGCACGTAGGAGCCCGCGGCGACCGGCTTGCCGTCGACGGCACCGAGCAGGTCCAGGCACGCACCGCCGCGCGACGGGCAGAGCGTGGCGGTCCAGTCGGCGACGCCGGGGCCCTGTCGGTGGACGGCGGCCTTCTGCAACCGCGCGTCGTACGGGATGTCGACCTGCCAGCTGTGCGACGCCGAGCCGCCGGGCAGGAGGTTGGCGAACTCGACGCTGAGCGGGACCGACCGCGGCAGCGCGTCCGCGCCGCTCGCACCCGCCAGCAGGCACGCCGCGACCAGCGCTGCCACGAGGGCGGCGCTGGAGAAGCGGCGTGCGCGGCTCATCGGCGGCTGAGTCCCGTCAGGTCGGCGATGCGGTCGGGGAACTGGTAGGGCACGGCCTCGTCCGCCGGGGCGGGGTCGACGGGCGCGCCGTCCACGGCGTCCTTGGTGTCGGGCGCGTTGACGTTCGGGCAGGGCTCGGTCTCGTCGCCGGAACGGCGGCGCGGCGCGGGTTCGGCCGTCATCGACAGACCGATCAGCGCGAGGAGCGTGACGCCTAGCGGGATCGCGACCGAGCGCTTGGTCAGCGTCGTGACGACGTACCCGCCGTGCGGCACCTGGAGCACGGGCCGCCACACCGTGTCGCCCACGACGTACGTCTCGCCGTCCTGCGCCTTGTTCGCGTCGCCCTTGAGGTTCACCTCGTAGTGGCCGTCCTTGGGGGCGACCTTCACCACGCGGTGGCTGATGAGCTTGCCCGTCACCTCGCTGCGGATCGCGACGACGTCGCCGACCCGGAGCTCGCTGGTCGGGTGCGGCGTGTCGAGCAGCAGGTCACCCGTCATGATCTTCGGCTCCATCGAGCCGGAGATGACGACGAGGGGCTTCACGTAGCCGAGGGACGTCGCGCCCCAGAGCAGGGCCGAGAGCACGCCGACGAGGGCGACGAGCCACAGCAGCGCGTTGCCGGCCGCTCGGAAGATTCTCACGTGCAGGTCCCCAGGTCGTCGGGTGTCAGGCGAGGCGCGCGGCCGGGAGGCGGTGACGCCCCCCGGCCGCGCGTGCGGCTCAGGAGCCGAGCGTGGTCGAGAAGGTGACCCAGCCGGCGCCGGTCGCGCCCTGGTACGACGTGGTGTCGGCGTTCGTCCAGTTGCCGGCCTTGACCGTGACGATGACGTCCTTGGTGGCGTTCTTCGCGAGCGTGAACGACGTGGCCTGGTCGAACGACACCGTGGCGGGCTTCGAGCCGCTGAACACGGCGTTGTTCGTCGAGTCGGCCGACCACACCGGCGCGGTCACCGTGATCGACGTGCTGCCCGCGTTCTTGACGTGCACCGTGTAGGTGCGCGACTCGTTCGGCGCGAGGTCGGAGAAGGTCGCGGCCGGGATCGCGAGGGCGGCGGACTTCGTGTCGGCCGGGTCCCAGCTCAGCGGGGTCGAGTCGAGGCTGCCCTGCAGCTGCAGCGTCGCGGCGGACGCACTGGCCGAGAACCAGGCGTCGTCCGACCACTGCGCCGACGTGGCGGCGGCACCGACACCCAGCAGGGCCACGCCCGCGAGCGTGAACTTGACGACGGCGCCGCGCTTCTTGCGCTTGCGCTCCTGCTCCTGGGCGCCGAGGTCCCCGGGGACGGTGGGCTTCGTGGAAGTCATGGTGTCTCCAAAAGTGCTGGGCGGAGGGTCTCGACACCGCGCCGACACCCGCTCACAAAGACGTCCCAACTGGACGGCTGTTCATGAACGTAGGTGTCATCGGCAAGGCGCCCGCCTGCCTCGTGGGTGGCAGCACCCGCGGCGTCCGAAGTGCCGATTTCTTTCACCCGGGACAGGTCGCGACGTACCCGCCGGGACGCACCGAAACCGGACTCCGCCGAACGGGTGTGACCGGAGCGACACGCTTGACACCCCCGCGTGACGGCCTCGCGGCGGAGGGGTGACGGCCCCTCAGGCGGTCACTCGATGCCGAGCGGCAGCCGGGCCTCGAGCCGCGCACCGCGCGACGCCCCCGGGCTGAGCGTGAGCGTCCCGCCGATCAGCGACACGCGCTGCGCCAGGCGCGCGGTGCCGGACGCCGCGCCGGCGAGCGCGGCGTCGTACAGGGCCCCGTCGTTCTCGACGGTCACGACCAGCACGCCGTCGACGGCGTCGAGCGAGACCTCGATCGAGGCGGCCGGCCCGTGCTTGAGCGAGTTGGTGACGCCCTCCTCGACGATGCGCGCCGCGAGGAGGCGCTCGGACGTCGTCAGGCTGCCCGCGGCGGGGTCGTCGAGCTCGCGCACGCGGGGTGCGACCGACAGCCGGGTCGCGATGCTCGCGGGGATCCGGCCGAGCAGCGCACGCACCGCGGGCACCAGGCCGAGCTCCAGCCGGTCGGGGTACAGCAGGCGGCTCATCTCGCGGACGTCGATCACGCGGGCCTCGTCGAGCTCGGCGCGCACCCAGCGCAGGTCATCGACGTCCTCCGCGTCCACGTCACCCGCCTCGACGTGCTGCTGCAGCGCCGCGAGGCGCGCCTCGACGAGCACGAGCTTCTGCTGCAACGTGCCGTGCAGCCCCTCGGCGACGGCGCGGCGCACGCGGACCTCCTCCTGCTCGAGGGCGCGCACCGCGACCTCGATGTGCACGGCCTCGCGCTCGGCGGCCCGGATGCGGGACCGAGCGGCCCGCCGGGAGTGGACCGACCAGATCCCGATGCCGGTCGAGATCAGCACGATGACGAACCCGCCCGCGACCTCGCCCCACGTCTCGTCGGGCGTGGGGTCGTCATAGACCCCGATGAGGAGCTGCGCTCCGTACCGGGCGGCGGCGGCGATGGCCGCCGCGACGACGGCCCCGCCGGCCAGGACGACCGCGCGCGTCTCGCGGTGGAGCCGCATCAGGTAGAGCGTCACGACCAGCGCGAGGACCCCGATCAGGTTCGCGCCGAGCCGCTGGGCGAGCGACGCGCTCGACCATCCCGTGACGAACTGCGAGTAGATGTACGCGCCCTGCAGGGCCGCGCCGAGGGCGTACCCGGAGGCAACGATCAGCGTCGACCGGAGCAGGATCACCTGGTCCTCACGGTCGTCGCCGCGGCTCGTGGCGGCGGACGGATCGTTCACCGCCCGACCCGTCGACCGCCGCGCGCGCGGCTCGCTCTGGCTGCTCGTCATCCGTCCTGTCCGTCCGTGCGCGGCGGGCGACGCTGCCCGCCTCGGCGCGTTCTGCTCGCCACGCGCCCGCCGGTGACGATACTGACACCGATGAGCTCGACGACTCCCCCGCCGGTCCGCGTCGCCGTGGTCGAGGACCAGCCGCTGTTCCGATCGATGCTGCAGCGGACCCTGGGCGAGACACCCGGCATCGACGTCGTGGCCGCGGTCGCCACGGCGGGCGAGGCGGCGCGCGTCCTGCGGCCCGGGTTCGCGGACGTCGCGGTGCTCGACATCGACCTGCCGGACGGCAACGGCATCGCGCTCGGCGTCACGCTCCGGCGCAGCCAGCCCCGTCTCGGCGTGCTGCTGCTGTCGGCGCACGACGCGATGGACCTGCTGCTCGACCTGCCGCGGGACGTCGCCGCCGGGTGGGGGTACCTGTCGAAGACGTCGTCGACGAGCGAGGAGGTGCTCGTCGCGGCCGTGCGGGCGGCCGCCGTCGGCGAGACCGTGCTCGACCCGGAGCTCCTGGCCCGCGTGACGCCGCGCGCCGGCTCGGCGGTCTCGCGACTGACCGACCGGCAGTACGAGGTGCTGCGCCTGCTCGCGTCGGGCCTGTCCAACGCGGGCATCGGCCACAAGCTCGGCATCACCGAGAAGTCGGTGCAGAACCACGTCAACGCGTTGTACGCGACCCTCGGCATCGACGCCGACCCGTCGCGCAACCCGCGGGTCTCCGCGGCGCTCAGGCTCCTCGAGGAGACCGGGCCGGCGGTCTGACGCGGCGTTACTTGAGCGACGCCTGGTAGTGCGCCTGCAGCTCGGCCGGCGTGAGCGCCCGCGTGTAGAGCGCGATCTCGTCCATCGCGCCCTTGAAGTTCTCGGTCCCGAGCGCGTGCGTGTTCGAGTACGGCGGGCTGTGCGTTCCGATCACGAACCGGCCGATCGAGTCCGCGGCGCGGCTCACAGAGTCGCTGTGCCACGTGAAGCCGTCGACGCGAATGTCGACAGTGCTGCCGGACATCGACACGGCCATGTAGTGCCACTGGCTGTCGCCGTGGACGTTGCCCTGCAGGTAGTTCGTGCCCGTCGAGGCGCTGGCCTGGTACACGACGCTGCTGTACGAGATGTACAGGCGGTCACGCCAGCCCGACGGCGACACGAACTCTGCGACGGTGCTGTTCCCGCTCTCCTGCGCACTGTCCGTGAAGCGCACGAACGCCTCGAACGTCATGGCGTTCAGCGACGGGTACGTGCGGTCCGACGCAAGGGCCGAGGTACCGAGGAACGCGGTACCCAGGTCGTTCTGCACCTGGGTGGGGAGCGCGCCCCCCACGGTGCAGTCTGCAGTGCCCACGAGGAAGTCGTTGTTGCCGTTGCCAGACGAGTCGACGAACGTGCACGCCGGCTCGTTCATCCGGAACCACAGATACGGCTTCGACGCCATGACGGCACTGCCGTACGGGCCCAGCGACGGCGCGGTCGCCGCCGACCACGTGCTGGTGGCCGTCCGGCTCTGCGACGTGAACGCCGCGGCGCTGGACCCGTTGACCTGGAGCGCCACGAGCGTGACCAGCACGCCGCCGGCGACCGCGGCCACCGCGACTTGCTGACGGCGCCGCGGTTTCGACCGCCGCGCGGACCCGTCCCCGTCGTCGGCGTCGCCGAACGAGCGGAGGATCGGGGTCGCGATGCTGCCGCGGACGACGAGCGCCAGCCCTACCGTGGCCAGGCTCAGCGCGACCCAGTCGTGGTGCCGCGCCCAGACCACGGGGTAGCCCACCCAGGGGACGCGCAGCCGACCGAGCCATACGTCGCCCGCGGGCACGTGCGTCGAGTCGGTGGAGGCGTTCGCGTCGCCCTTCGTCACGAGCCGACCCTCGGGGTCGACCGCGTTCACGCGGTGCGTGAGGTAGCCGCCCGCGTCGACGGGGTTGTGCACCGTCACGACCTGACCGGGCTCGACGTCCGCGAAGTCGAGGTGCGACGCGGCCACGACGTCGCCCGTCATGATCGACGGCTCCATCGATCCCGAGCGGATCGTCGTGACCTTCATGCCCACGAGCGCGCAGGCGACGGCCCAGAACAGCAGGCCGACGACGGCCGCGAGGACCATGCGCGAGGCGGCCGCACGGAGGTCGGTGAGCACGCCGACGGGCGGCTCGGCCGCTGCGGCGGTCGGCGTGTGCTCGTGGTGCGTGACGTCGTCCATGGGTCACCTCCTCGCGGTGCGCGGTGAGCCACGCCGCGACCGGTCGGTGCCGGCCGCGGCGTCGCAGGGTCAGCTGATCGCCATGGATCAGGAGGCCTGGCTGGTCGCCTCCCAGGCGAAGGTGACGCCGGCCGTCTGGCCCTGGATCGTCGAGGACGACACCGTGCCCGGCAGCGTCCAGCTGATGGTGTAGGTCTGGCTGCCGCTGGCGGTCGGGGTCCACGTGCCGACGCCCGACGCCGAGTCGTTCTTCGCCGAGAAGCTGGCGAGCGAGCCCGAGAAGACCTGGGTCGCGCCCTCGTTGATCGTCAGCTGGAGCGCGGTGGCGAGCTCGTTGCTCACGGGCGCGGTGGCGTACATCTTGACGGCCGCCTTGGCGCCGCTCGTGTAGTCGACCTTGATGGTGTTGGTGCCGGACTGGCCGGGCACGATGTTCGTCGCGGCGAACGCGGCGGTGCTGACCTTGTCGTTCGTCAGCGTGAGCTGGCCGGCGGCCCACGAGTTCGCGGCGGTCTGCGTCTGCGCCGTGAAGGCGGCCGACGACGTCTGCGCGACGATCAGACCGGACACGAGCAGGCCGACCGGGACGGCGGCGATCTTGGCGTACTTGCGGAGCTTCATGACCCTCTCCCAGGGCTCGGTGGAACGAGCGGCGCACAGCGCGCGGAGGTAGGGCATCGGCATCGCAGGGATCGCGCGGCCCGGGCGACCTCACCCGCTCGTCTATCAGCGCGGTATATGCAAATGCATGGACCACGGCTCGGCTCGGGACCTTCGTCCCGGGCGGCCGGCGGTCCTGGTCGGGACCGACGTCCGGGGTCCGCGAGCGCGCACGGTCGTGGCGGAGATCACCGCCACGCCGCGGGCCGCGGCTCGGGTGGCCGCCGCGCGGCGTGGTGCCACGATGGCCACGTGCACACGGAGGCAGCCCCGTACGCCCGTTCTTCGACGCTCGTCCTCGCCGACCTGGACTCCGGGCCGGCGGGCCTGACGGGTCCCGAGGCCGCCGAGCGGCTCGCCCGCACCGGGCCGAACCGCCTGCCCGACCCGCCGCGGACCCCGACATGGCTGCGGTTCGTGCACCACTTCGACGACGTGCTGATCTACATCCTGCTGGCCGCCGCGGTGCTCAAGGCGATCATGGGCGACTGGGTCGACTTCAGCGTGATCCTCGCGGTCGCCGTGATCAACGCGCTCGTCGGCTTCATCCAGGAGGGCCAGGCGGAGCGCGCGCTCGACGGCCTGCGGACGATGCTCTCGCTCGACGCCCAGGTGCGGCGCGACGGCGAGTGGACGGTCGTGCCGGCCGAGGACCTCGTGCCGGGCGACCGCGTGCGGGTGCGCTCGGGCGACCGGGTCGCGGCCGACGTGCGGCTCGTCGAGGCGACGAACCTCGAGGTCGAGGAGTCGGCGCTCACCGGCGAGTCCGTGGCGGCCACGAAGCAGACCGAGCCGGTCGCGGCCGACGCCGGGCTCGGCGACCGCACGTCGATGCTCTACTCGGGCACTCTCGTCGCGGCGGGGCGCGGCGAGGGCGTCGTCGTGGCGACCGGCGCGGCGACCGAGATCGGGCGCATCCAGGCCCTCATCGCCGAGGTCAGCCCGCTCGACACCCCGCTGACGCGCCAGCTCGCCCAGCTCGGGAAGCGGCTGTCGGTGCTGATCCTCGGCATGGCCGCCGTGATGCTCGTCATCGGCCGGCTGGTCCACTCGTTCCCGCTCGACGAGCTCGTCTCGGCCGCGATCGGGTTCGCCGTCGCGGGCGTGCCCGAGGGGTTGCCGGCGCTCGTGACGATCACGCTCGCGCTCGGCGTGCAGCAGATGGCACGGCGCAACGCCATCACGCGCAAGCTCACGGCCGTGGAGGCGCTCGGGTCGGTGACGACCATCTGCTCGGACAAGACCGGCACGTTGACGCGCAACGAGATGACGGCCCGCTCGGTCGTGACGACCGACGGCCGGTACGCGGTCGAGGGCCTCGGGTACGACCCCGCCGGCACCGTGACGACCGCCGACGGCGTGGCCGTCGACCTCGACGCGCACCCCGCGCTGCGTGAGCTGGTCGAGACCGTCGGCGCCTGCAACGACGCCCGCGTCGCCCCCGACGCCGCGGGCGAATGGCACGTGGTCGGCCAGCCGACGGAGGGCGCGCTGCGGGTGCTCGCGATCAAGGCCGGGTTCGCCGACGACGACCGCGACGCGGCGCGCGTCGCACAGGTGCCGTTCGAGTCGTCGAACAAGTTCTCGGCGTCGCTCGACCGCGGTCCCGAGGGCCTCGTCACGCACCTCGTCGGGGCGCCCGACCGGTTGCTCGACCGCTGCACGCAGGAGCGCGACGGCGCGCCACTGGACCGCGACCGGTGGGAGGCCGTCATCGACGAGCTCGGCGGCCAGGGCCTGCGCGTCCTCGCGGCGGCGGCGGGTCCCGGGCCGGCGCGCGGCGACGGCACCCTCGAGCTCGACGACCTCGAGGGGCTCGCGTTCCTCGGCGTCGTGGGCATCGTCGACCCGCCGCGGCCCGAGGCGACGGCGGCCATCGCCGACTGCCACCGCGCGGGCATCGCGGTCACGATGATCACGGGCGACCACGCCGGCACCGCCGTCGCGATCGCGCGCGAGCTCGGCATCGTGCCCGATGGGGAGGCCGCCGTGCTCACCGGCGCCGAGCTCGAGGCGATGACGAACGAGCAGCTCAAGGCGCGCGTGCAGGACGTGCACGTCTACGCCCGGACGAGCCCGGAGCACAAGCTCCGGATCGTGCGCGCCCTGCAGGCGCACGGCCAGGTCGTCGCGATGACGGGCGACGGCGTGAACGACGCGCCCGCGCTGACCCGCGCGGACGTCGGCGTCGCGATGGGCATCAAGGGCACGGAGGCGACCAAGGAGGCCGCCGAGATCGTCCTCGCGGACGACAACTTCGCCACCATCGAGCGCGCGGTCGAGGAGGGGCGGCGGATCTACGACAACATCCGCAAGTCCGTCGTCTTCCTGCTGCCGACCAACGGTGCCCAGTCGCTCGTCATCCTCGTGGCGGTGCTCGCCGGGCTGACGCTGCCGCTCGCGCCGGTGCAGATCCTCTGGGTCAACCTCGTCACCGCCGTCACGCTCTCGCTCGCTCTCGCCTACGAGCCGGCCGAGCACGGGCTCATGACGCGAGCGCCACGCCCCGCGACCGAGCCCGTGCTGTCGCGCAGCGCGCTCGCGCAGGTGCTGTGGGCGTCGCTGCTCATCGGCGGCGCGACCCTCGCCGTCTTCGAGATCGAGCGCGGGTACGGGGTCTCGGCCGGCATCGCGCAGACCTCCGCCGTGACGATGCTCGCGCTCGGGCAGATGGCGTTCCTGTTCTCCTGCCGCTTCCTGCACGCGTCGAGCCTGACCGTGCGGGTGCTGCGGGGGAACCGCGTCATCTGGCTCGCGTGCGGCGCGCTGCTCGTGCTCCAGCTCGTCTTCGCGTACGCGCCGTTCATGCACACGTGGTTCCAGTCCGCGCCGATCGGGTGGTCGAGCTGGGGGCTCAGCGCGCTGTTCGCGGTGGGCGTGTTCCTGCTGGCCGAGGCGGGGAAGGCGGTCGGCCGCCGTCGCGCCGCGGGGCGGGCGACGGCGGCTGCCTCGGTGGGGGTCGCTGCGGGCGTGTGAGTCGCCCGGGCCGCCCGACCGTGCCGGCCTCAGAGCCGGTGGGCGAGCGGCGTCGTCGCCACGCCCCTGGTGTCGAGGAACGCCGGCGCCGCCTGCGCGAGGGCGTCGACGTCGTACGCGTCGTGGTCCTGCACGAGCACCACGACGTCGGCCGTGGCGACCGCGACCGCCTGCTCGTCGTCGCTCACGCGCAGCGCACCGTCGACGTCCCAGCCGGCGACCAGCGGGTCGTGCCAGGTCACGTGCGCCCCGGCGTCGAGCAGGAGCCGGGCCAGCGGCGCGGCGGGGGTCTCGCGGTCGTCGGCGATGTTCGGCTTGTAGGCGACGCCGAGCAGGTGGACGTGCGCCCCGGCCAGGTCGCGCCGCTGGGCGGCGAGCAGCTCGCTCACGCGGGCGACGACGTACGCGGGCTGGGAGTTGTTGATCTCCTGGGCGAGCTCGACGATGCGCAGCGGGCGCCCGAGCTGCTCGCGCACGTGGTGCGCCAGGTACATCGGGTCGATCGGGATGCAGTGCCCGCCGACGCCGACGCCGGGGCGGAAGGCCTGGAAGCCGAACGGCTTCGTCGCGGCGGCGTCGATGACGTCCCAGACGTCGATACCGAGGTCGTGGAACGCGCGCCCGAGCTCGTTGACGAGGGCGATGTTGACCTGCCGATAGGTGTTCTCGAGCAGCTTCGCGGTCTCCGCCTCGCGGGTGGAGCGCACCGGCACGACCCGCTCGACGAACCGGGAGTAGAACGCGACGGCGCGCTCGGTGCTCGTCTGGTCGAGGCCACCGACGACCTTGGGCGTGTTGCGGATGCCGAAGCGGCCGTTGCCGGGGTCGACGCGCTCGGGTGAGAACGCCAGCGCGAAGTCGCGGCCGGCGCGGAGCCCCGAGAACTCCTCGAGCATCGGCGCCACGATCTCCTCGGTGGTGCCCGGGTGCGTGGTGGACTCGAGGATCACGAGCGTCCCGGGGCGCAGATTCTCCGCGACCGTCCGCACGGCCGCGCGCACGGGGCCGAGGTCGGGCAGCCCCGTCGTCGCCAGCGGCGTGGGGACGGCGATCACGATCGTCGCAGCGTCCGCCAGCAGGGTGACGTCCGTCGCGGGCGTGAAGCCCGCGTCTGCCATCGCGCGGACGTCCGCGTCGGACAGGTCGTCGACGTGCGACCGGCCGGCGAGCAGGCCGTCGACCACGCGGTCGCTGACGTCGAACCCGCCGACGCGCATGCCGGCTCGGCACGCCTCCTGCGCGAGGGGCAGGCCCACGTAACCGAGACCGACGATCACCGCGTCGAAGGTGGCCGTGCGGGAGGCGGCGGCGGGAGCGGTGGGGGCGAACGTTGCGGCGGACATCTTGCGGCCTTTCGGTAGGCGGTTCATGACGACAACCACCACGTTATGGGCATACCGATGAGAGCAGATTGAGCCGAAAGTCCTGACTTTCCGGGCGTGTTGTTCGCGATGCTGGGTGGCGTCGGTATACCGAATGACAAGGAGGCACCACCATGAGTGACGGGGAACCCACGGTCTTCTCGGCCGCCCTCGCGAGCGGCCCGACGGTCGCTGTCCTCGCGTCCACCGGAGCCAGCGCCGTCTGGATCCTGGTCGCCGGCGCCGCGTCCATCGGTCTCGGCGCCCTCGCGCTGAGGCTCGCCCACCGCCGCCGCGCGACCCGCTGAGAACAGCACCCCGCCCGCACCCGTCGATCCCCGCCCCAGGAGGCCGTCATGTCCCGTCCAGTCCCTGAGCCACTGAGCGCTCGTCGTCGGCCAGGCAGCACGGGATGGGTGCTGATGGCCGGGGCGGGGATCGCGGTCGCGTGGGCGACGTTCCGGCTCGTGGCTGCGGTCGCCGGTGGTCACCCGGTCCTCTGGGCGTATCTCGGTGGCATCGGCCTGCTGGTCTGGCAGCTCGTCTCCGCGGCCGTCGATCGCCCGTACCGCGCGACGCCGGCGGCCGCCGCCGAGCTCGCCCGAGCGAAGGTCGTCGTGCTCGTGCCGGCGTACAACGAGGACGACGCCATCCTCGAGGCCAGCCTGCGGTCGCTGCTGCGCCAGACGCACCTGCCGGCGGCGGTCTCGGTCGTCGACGACGGGTCGACGACCGGTGAGTACGCGGGCGTGCGTGACCGGTTCCTCGCCCACGCGCGCGCGGCCGGCGTCCAGGTGTCGTGGCAGCGCACCGCCAACGGCGGCAAGCGCCACGCCCAGGTCAGCGCTGCCCGCGCCTTCCCGGACGCCGAGCTCTACCTGACCATCGACTCCGACACCCAGCTCGACGCCCGCGCGATCGAGGAGGTGCTCCAGCCTCTGGCGGACCCGCAGGTGCAGTCGGTGGCCGGCACCATCCTCGTCACCAACTACCGCACGAACCTGCTCACTCGGATGCAGGAGGTCTGGTTCGTGTCGATGCAGTTCGTCGACCGCGCGGCGCTGTCGCGGATGGGCTCCGTCCTGGTGAACTCCGGGCCGCTCGCCGTCTACCGCGCTGCGGTCCTGTGGGACAACGTCGAGGACTACCTCGGAGAGACGCTCTTCGGGCGCCCCGTGCACACCTCCGACGACAGCCTGCTCACCCTGTACGCCCAGCAGCGGGGTCGCACGGTGCACCAGACCAGCGCGTTCGCGTTCTCGCACATGCCCACGACGTTCGACGGCCACCGGCGCCAGCAGCTGCGGTGGATGCGCGGCTCCTTCATGCGATCGCGGACCCGCTTCGCCCGCCTGCCGCTGAGCCGGTTCTCGTTCTGGATCCACCTCGTGCGCTGGATGCAGTACGCCGCCGTCACCGCGGCGCTCGCCGTCGTGATCGCGTCCGGTGCGCTGCTGCGGCCGTCCGCGATCGTGACGTGCGTCGTGATCGTCGGGGCTGCCCAGCTACTGGTCGCTGCCCCCTACCTGTCGCTACGGCGCAGCGATCAGACCACCGCGCAGCGGCTCGTCGTGGTCGCCGTGGCCCCGCTCGTCGGCCTGTGGTCCCTGACCGTCCTCCGGGTGCTGCGCTGGTACGCCATGGCCACCGTCGGCAACGTGTCGTGGGGGACCCGGAAGACCATCGAGGTCACGGCCTGACGGGTCGGCGAGGGACCTGCCCCTAGGCTCGGACCAGTCCCGACCAGCGGAGGCGACCATGCTGACGCCCGACGCCGAACCCGAGCGAGGCGCCGCACACACCGTCCGCGCCGAGCGGGTGTACCAGCAGCTCGAGCGCGAGATCGTGGACGGCGTCATCAGCCCCGGCGTCCAGCTCCAGGAGGCCGCGCTCGCCGATCGCCTGCACGTCTCCCGCACCCCGGTTCGCGAGGCGCTGCGCCGGCTGACCGAGACCGGCCTCGTGCGCTTCGAGGCCAACCGCTCCTACCGGGTCGCCCCGTTCGACCCCGCCGAGCTGACCGAGATCGCCGTGCCGTACGCAGCCCTGCTCGGCATCGCCGCCGGCCTCGCGTGCCCTCACCTGACCGTCGACGACCTCGCGTGGCTCTCGGACATCGACGAGCAGATCTACCGCGAGTTCGCGTCGCCCGACCCCGTGCCCCACCCGATCCTCGCAGTCGGCGTCCCCGAGCTCCTGATGGAACGGTGCGGCAACCGCGTCCTGCGGGACACGGCTCGCGGGCTGCAGCTGCACACCCAGCGCGCGTACAAGGCGTTCGGGCTCCAGATCCCGCGCCTGACGATGGCCGAACGCGCGGGCGGTGTCGCGGCCGCCGCCCGCTCGCGCCAGCCCGAGCTCCTGCAGGTCACCGTGCGCGTCCACTTCGAGCACACGATCCTGGACGTCGCGGAGCTGGCGCGCATGCAGACCGAGCTGGACGACCGCCGGCCGTAGAGCGCCGGCACGCTCGCAGAACCGCCGTGCGGACGGGCGCCCGACGACGCACGAACTCCTGGAGCCCCCTGTCGGATTCGAACCGACGACCTGCTGTTTACAAGACAGCTGCTCTGGCCAGCTGAGCTAAGGAGGCGGTGCCGGTCAGCCTACCGGCGGCCGACCCGCCGATCTGACGGCGCCGGGAGGGGCCGACGGGCGGACGAACGACGGCCGGAGCGCCCGGTCTCCCGGGGCGCCCCGGCCGTCGTCGCGTTCGGCGAGATCAGCCCTTCTTGGCGGCGACCGCCTGGTTGACGGCGTCGGTGAGCGGGCCGGCCGTGTACAGGTCGCCCTCCCACTTCTTGCCGTCGATCAGGATGGTCGGCGTGCCGAGCTTGCCGCCCATGTCGGTGTTCGCCTGCACGGTGGCCGCCGAGATCCACGGCGCGAACGTGCGCCACTCGCCGTCGTGCTTGGTCGTCGAGCCCGACGAGCCGGTCTCGTACGTGCCCTTGACGGTGTGCGTGAACGTGTCCGTCACGGACGACGGGACGCCGACGCCCTGGGCGATCTCGGCGATCTTGTCGTCGGTCAGGCCCTTGGTGCCCTCGGCCGGCTGGTTGTCGTACAGCGCGGTGATGAACTTCGTGAAGTTCTCCGGGTTCTTGTCGGCGACGATCGCGACGGCGTTCGCGGCGCGCGTCGAGTAGTTCGTGCCGAGCGAGTTGCCGTCGAGGAACGAGATCGGGCGGTACTCGATCGTCACGCCGTCCTCGGCCGCGAGCTTGTCGAGCTCCGCGGAGTTCGCGGCGTCGAAGTGCTGGCAGTACGGGCACTGCAGGTCGAAGTAGATGCGCACGACCACGTCGCCGTCGGTCGTGTGGCCGACGCCGGCCTTGCTGACGTAGACGCCGCCCTGGTCGTTCGCCGTCGACGGCACGGTGACGTCGGCGAGCTTCGGCGCGACGACGTCGCTGCTGTCGCCGCCGTAGACGACGTTGCTGCCGGACGCCGTGTTCTGCTGGTTCTGCTGCGAGATCCAGTAGCCGGTGAAGCCGAGCGCGACGACAGCGACGACGAGCACGGTGATCGCGATGATGCGGTTGCGCTTCGCCTTGCGCTCCTGCTCCTTGCGCATGGCGACGGCCTTGGCACGTGCGTCGTCGCGACGCTGCGCCTTGGTGGGCTTGGGCTCGTTGGTGGGCACAGGTCTCTCCTGGTCTGCGGGGTCGGGGGGCGACGGGTCGACGGGGTCGACGCGCGTCGCGGGGTGCGGCTGGGTGCTACGCCGACACCGGCGGCCCGCGCGTGGGCAGCGCGTCGAACGCTGCCCGCCCGTGCGAGACCCGCCGCCGGCCGACGACAGGACCCGCCGCGCGCACCGGCACCAGACGCACCCGGCCCACCGGCGGGACGAGGCGCGCGCGCAGCACGCCTCGGATCCCACGCGCGAGCCGCGCGAGGAGCGCGGCCAGCGAGCCGCCGATCACGACCAGCGCGAGGTGCGCCAGCAGCACGGGCAGCGCGACGCTCGCCAGCACCACCGCGCCGCGACCCGCCGGGCCCAGGCCGACGGTTCCCGCGGGGCAGTCAGGCGAGGCCTGCAGGAGCGCGAGCCGCATCGCGAGCGGCCCGACATGCCCGGGGGTCGTGCACGAGCCGAGCAGGAGCCGGTCCTGGGCCGCGAGGAGCGGACCCGCGACGACCGCGGCGACCGCGAGCGCGACCGCCAGGGCGCGTCGGCCCGCACCGTCCACGGCGACGCGCGCGCGTGCGACGGCGCCGGCCGTGCCGCGGTGCGCAGTCATGCCGCACAGAGTAGGGCTCGCGGCTGTGCGCGTCGGTACCCGGCGGTCCCGGCCCCCGTGCCGGCGGCCGCGCGGCGGTCGCGCCCGGGCTCGGCCCGGCCGCGTCAGGACCCAGGGACCGTCGGCGTCGGCAACGGCGCCCAGTGGATGTCGGCGCCCGACCGGATCTGCGCCCACAGCAGCACCGCCGCACCGAGCAGCACGACGATCGCGATGAACGCCCCGAGCCTCGGCGGTGCGACGACGGCGAGCACGCGCCGCGCACCGGTGCGCGTCATCGCGGACAGCGGCCCCCACCACACGACGGCGACGCCGACCAGCACCGCGCCACCCACCAGGTAGGCGGCCGTCGTGCCGGTCGGCGCGGAGCCCGCGGGAGAGCCTTCGATGGTCCAGTGGCCCTCGCCGACCAGCCACCACGTGACGCCGACGAGGATCACCATCACGCTCGCGCCCACGAGCAGCGACGGCACGAGGCCGACGATCGCGCGCAGCAGGTGCCACGGGCTCGTGGCGACCGCGCGGGCACGGTCGCGGCGCCGCACGCCCAGGCGCTCGCGCCGCTGGTGCATCGCCTCGACGGTCGAGCCCGCCGCGCGGACGACCACGAGCAGCACGCCCACCACGAGCAGCGTGATGCCCGGGTAGAGCGCACCCGCGGTGCCGACGAGCGCCGCGCATGCCAGCAGCGTCCCCCAGCGCCGGCGCGCCGGCGGACGGACGTAGCCCGAGCCGTCGGGGCCGTCGACGCTCGAGGCGTCGAGGTCCTCGCGCAGCCAGTCGACGCCCTCGGGGGCGAGCGCCGGGTCGTTCTCCGCGAACGAGGGGTCGTCGCCGGGCCACTCCGGCTTGTCGTTGGGCGGCAGGTAGCGCGGCGCCGGCTCCTCGGCGGCGTCCGGGGGGTCGGCGGCGAGAGCGCGCGTGTAGCCGTCGTTCGGGAGTGCCGTCGTGACGGCCGGGTCGCCCGCGACCACCGCGACGGTCGCCGCGCCGCCGGCTGCCGCCGCCCCCTTCGCCCGGCCGTTGCTCGGCGCCGGCCGCACCACGGTCGCCGCGTCCTCCGCCGGCTCGCCGCCGTCCTCGTCGGGCTCGTCGACCGCGCGCGGCTCGTCGTACGTCTCCCCCTCGGCCGCCACGACGGTCAGAGCCGCCACCACGTCGTCGGGTGCGGTCCGCTCCGCCGGGTCCGCGGCGAGGGCACCGCGCAGCGCGGCGCTCGTCACCGACCCCAGGCCGTCGAGGTCCACCTCGCCGGACCTGGCACGCGCCAGCACCACCTCGAGCGGCCGTGCACCGAACGGCGGGCGTCCCGTCGCGGCGAACGCCAGCACCGCGGCCCAGCCCCAGTCGTCGGTCGCGGCGGACGGCTCGCCGCCGTCGATCAGCTCGGGTGCGAGGTAGCCAGGCGTCCCGATGACGAGGCCCGTCGACGTCAGCGACGAGTCCCCGGCGGCCTGCGCGATCCCGAAGTCGATGAGCACCGGCCCGTGGTCCGTCAGCAGCACGTTCGAGGGCTTGAGGTCGCGGTGCACGACCCCCGCCGCGTGCACGGCCGCGAGCGCGCCGCGCAGGCCCGCCGCGAGCGCCAGCAGGTCGTCCGCGCCGAGCGCGCCGCGCGCCCGCACGTGCTGCTCGAGCGTGTCGCCGTCGACGAGCTCCGTGACGATGAACGCCTCCGTCGAGTCCGCCTCGGCGTCGAGCACGGCCGCGACGGCCGGGTGCCGCAGCTTCTGCAGCGCCGCCACCTCGCGTCGCAGGCGCTCGCGCGCCGCCGCGTCCGAGCCGATGCCCGGGTGCAGCAGCTTCAGCGCCACCGCGTCCCCACCGCCGTCGACCGCGCGGTACACCGCGCCCATGCCCCCCGAGCCCAGGGGGCTGACGATCGTGTACCCGCCGATCTCAGACCCCGGAGCCAAGCCGATCCGCTCCATGCCCTGACGCTAGCGGCAGCGCTGTGACGTGCGACGGAAGCCGCGCAGCGCGCCTGGGCCGCGGCTAGGGTCGAAGCAGAACCCCCGAGGAGCTGATCGTCTTGCCGCCTGCCGGTCACGAGTTCGTCGTCGTCGCCAACCGCCTGCCCGTCGATGTCACGGTCGGCGAGGACGGCGAGCCGGACTGGACCCGCGCGCCGGGCGGGCTCGTCACGGCGCTCGGTCCCGTCATGGCGAAGGCGCACGGCGCGTGGGTCGGCTGGGGCGGCGCGCCCGACCAGGAGCTCGAGCCGTTCGAGGTCGACGGCACACAGCTCGTCCCCGTGTCGCTGACGGCCGACGACGTCGAGCGGTACTACGAGGGCTTCTCGAACGACACGCTGTGGCCGCTGTACCACGACACGATCGCCGCCCCGACGTTCCACCGGCACTGGTGGGACGCGTACCGCCGCGTCAACCAGCGGTTCGCGCAGAAGGCGGCCGACCAGGCGGCGCAGGGCGCGACCGTGTGGGTGCACGACTACCAGCTGCAACTCGTGCCTCGGCTGCTCCGCGACCTGCGGCCGGACCTGCGCATCGGCTACTTCCACCACATCCCGTTCCCGCCGCTCGAGCTGTTCGCGCAGCTCCCGCGCCGCCGCCAGGTCGTCGACGGGCTGCTCGGGGCGGACCTGGTCGGGTTCCAGCGGGCGGGCGACGCGCAGAACTTCGTCCGCGTCGTGCGCCGGCTCACCGACCTGCCGACGCGCGGCCAGCTCGTCACCGTCACGAGCGAGAACCGGACCGTCCGCGCCGCTGCCTTCCCCATCTCGATCGACTCGCACGCGTTCGACGAGCTCGCCCGCACCGACGCCGTGCAGGCCCGCGCCCGCGAGATCCGCGCCGAGCTCGGCGACCCGAAGCACCTGCTGCTCGGCGTGGACCGCCTGGACTACACGAAGGGCATCCGGCACCGGCTGAAGGCGTACGGCGAGCTGCTCGAGGACGGCCGGCTCTCGGCCGAGGACGCGGTGCTGGTGCAGGTCGCGAGCCCGAGCCGGGAGAACGTGGGCGCGTACCAGCAGCTGCGCGACGACGTGGAGGTGCTGGTCGGCCGCATCAACGGCGACTACGGCCAGGTGGGGCGCGCGCCCGTGCAGTACCTGCACCAGTCGTTCCCGATGGAGGAGATGGCGGCGCTGTACCTCGCGGCCGACGTCATGCTGGTGACCGCGCTGCGCGACGGCATGAACCTCGTGGCGAAGGAGTACGTCGCGGCGCGGTCCGACGACCGCGGCGTGCTCGTCCTGTCGGAGTTCACCGGCGCCGCCGACGAGCTCGCCGGGGCCGTGCTGGTCAACCCGCACGACATCGACGGCATGAAGGACTCGATCCACGCGGCCGTGCAGATGGACCCGCGCGAGCAGCGCAAGCGCATGCGCCGGCTGCGCCGCCGCGTGCTCGGCCACGACGTCACGGCGTGGTCGCAGGACTTCCTCGCCGCGCTCGCGGCGGGGCCGGGCCAGGGCCCGACCAGCCGGGGGGACGGCGATGACTGACGACCTCGCGAGCACGCTCGACCGGATCTCGCGCGTCCGGCCGCTGCTCGTCGCGCTCGACTTCGACGGCACGCTCGCTCCGCTCGTGGACGACCCGTCGACCTCGCGGATGGTCGACGGCGCGCACGACGTGCTGGCGGCGCTGGCCGGCGACGGCGTCGCAGTCGCGCTCGTCAGCGGCCGCGCGATGAACGACCTGCACGCGCTCGCGCACATGCCGGCGGGCACCTACCTGGTCGGCTCGCACGGCGCGGAGCGGGCGCGCGTGACGACGTTCGGGCTCGACCGCGACGTCGTGCGACTGACCGACGAGCAGGCCGACCGGCTCGCGGAGCTCGGGGCCGCGGCGGCCGAGATCGCGCGCGGCCGCGACGGCGTCTGGGTCGAGTCGAAGCCGACGGCGGTCGTGGTGCACACGCGCCTCGCGCAGGACCGCGACGCGACCGCGGCCGAGGACGAGGCGCTCCGGCTCGGCGAACGGCTCGGCGCCGGGGTGCTGCACGGCCACGACGTCGTCGAGATCTCCGTGCTGCACGCCTCGAAGGGCGAGGCGATCGACGCGCTGCGCGACGAGCTCGGCGCCGCGGTGGTCGTCTACGCGGGCGACGACGTGACGGACGAGCGCGCGTTTGAGGCGCTCGGTCCGGACGACGTCGCCGTCAAGGTCGGCCGCGGGGACACCCGCGCGCCCTACCGGGTGGACGACCCGGAGGCGCTCGTCGCGGCGCTGCGCCGCCTGACCGGATCGGATCACCGACCCGCGGCGTAGCGTTGTCGCGTGGCCGCGCGCACGCAGCTGGTCGAGCTCGTCGAGGACGACGACGCCCGCAGCGTGCCCCGAGGTCGGCGCCGGCAGGACGCCGCCGCGGGGTCGGACCCCTCACCCGGACCCGACACCGGGCCGCCCGGGCCGCCCGGGCCCCCCGGGGCGTCCGCGCCGACGGAGCCCGGCGACCGCGCGCGAGCCTGGCTGCGCCGCCACTGGCGCTGGCTCGTGCCGTCGGCCGTGATCGCGGTCGGCGCGCTCGTCGCCACGCAGGGTGTCGTCGACGCCCACCAGCGCGCGCGGCTCGCCCGGCTGGCGGTGCTGCCGGGCGTGCTGGCACCCGTCGACCCGCAGCTGTCCGCGCGGTGGCGCGGCGACGCGTCGCTGGGCACCGCGCTGCAGGCGGGCACCGAGCTGGGCGACCGCCTGCTCGCGGTCGTCGAGGGCGCGCCGGACGAGCCGCTCGCCGTCGTCGCGTTCGACCGGCGCACGGGCGGCGAGCTGTGGCGCACGCCGGTGCCCCGGCCCGACCGCCTGCCCGGCCCCGCCGACGAGGTGCAGCAGCTGTTCACGTCCTGCTCCGCCGCGCCCCACGGCACGGGGCAGGTCGCGCTCTGCACGGCGACCCAGCAGGCGCAGACCGAGACGCAGCGGCCGCCGACGTCCCTGTGGGTCATCGACCCGAAGACCGGCGCGGTGCTGGCGCGCCGGACCGTCGCGGGCACCTCGTCGTTCACGACGGCGGGCCCGAACCTGGTCGTCGCGACGGCGGTCGCGGGGTCCGGCAGCACCCGCTCGTGGCGGATCGTCGCGAGCGACCTCGTCGCGGGGACGCAGCGCTGGACCTTCACCACCCCCGCGGTCCGGATCACCTCGCCGTACGGCCGGCCCGGCGGCTCGCCCGACGACGTGCTGGAGACGCCGGGCCTCGGCACGACGCCCAGCGGCGGGATCCTCGTGACGAGCGACCGCCACGTGTGGGAGCTGTCGAGCACCGGCACGCTCGGCCGCTCGCTCGAGCTGCCGCAGTACTCGTACGTCGACAACCTGCGCGGCGGACTGCTGATCACGAGCGAGTACGGCGCCCCGTCGGGCGCGCGCACCGGCTCGATCGTGCTGCGCGACGGCACCAGCGTCCCGACCACCGACGGCAGCGCGTACCTGACCACCGACGACGGCTCCGCGCCCGGCATCGCGTTCACGACGACCGCGGGCGACACGGGCCTGTCGGGTGTCACGGGCCGGCTCGTCACGACCGGCGCGGCCCGCTGGCACCACGAAGGGCCGATCCAGGCCGGCCTCCTGCTCGACGGCCGGCTCTACCTCGGGCAGACGGACGGCGTGGTCGCTCTGGACGCGCGCACGGGACGCGAGCTGTGGCGCGTCGACACCGACTACTCCGTGCAGCAGATCGGCACCGACGGGAACGCGCTGCTCGTCCCGGCGCCCGTCGCGGGCCTCACCGCGCTCTCGCTCGCGTCGGGTCAGCGGCTGTGGACGAAGCGGCTCGGCTCGGAGGTGGCGGGGCCCGGCAACCCCGCGTGGACGGTGCAGCAGCTCGAGGTCGACGGGCGGTTCCGCGAGGTCGTCGGGTGGAACGACGACGGGAGCATCGTCTTCCTGGGCTGATGCGACCAGCGGACCACGACCGTCGTCGGCTGACGCACCAGCAGGGTTCGCGCGGAGTCCAGCACGCACGGCGCGCGGCCGTAGTGTGCGCGGTCATGGGCCCGAACCTCCAGGCCGTCGAGCTCGAGGAGGACGGCGCGCCGCCCGAGCGGCCACCGGCCGCGACTGACGCGCACCGCCGCCGCTGGCCGTGGTTCGGGTCCGCGCTCGCTCTGGTCGGCGCCCTCGCCGTGGCGCAGCACGTGGTCGACGCGCGCCGCACGGCCCACCTCGAGCGGTTCGACGACGTGCCGGGCGTCGTGCTCCCGCTGCAGCGCACGCCCGCCAGGCTGTGGGACCTGCCCACCGACGGGCAGGTGCCGGGCGAAGCCGCGGGGCGGATCGTGACCGTACGGGTCGACGGCGAGGGCGTGGTCGAGGGGCACGCACGCGCGACCGGCCGAGCGGACTGGACGACCCGACTGCCGCTGCCCGATCCGTCCGACGCGGCCGCGTCGCCCGGACTGGAGTGCCGGCCGCTGGCCGGCGGCGAGGGCCGCGTCGGACGGCTGGCGTGCGTGCTGTCGCCCCAGGACCCCGCCGTCGAGCTCGACCGGCCCGAGGACCGCGACGTCGTCGTGCTCGACGGCACGGACGGGAGCGTCGTGGCGCGGTGGAGCATGCGCCTCCAGCTATGGGGAGTCGCGGGTGACCGCATCGTGACCGCGTCGGAGAAGGGCGACGACGCGCACACGTGGACCGTCACGGCGAGCCGTGCCGACGGCTCGCGCGCATGGTCGCGCACGCTCGACGCGTGGCGGCCGCACCCGCTCCCCGCCGGCGGCGGCCCGGCTGCGAGCGTCGACGGCGACGCGGACCACGTGCTGCTGAGCGCCGACGGGCACGCGGCGGTGCTCGGGGCGGACGGCCACGTGCTGCGGACGGTCGACGGCGACGGCGCCACCGGGTGGTCTCTCGCCCGTGCCGGTGCGCTGGTCCGGACGTCGTTCACCGGGCGGGACAACGGGACGTCGACCGAGCGCCTGGAGGCGCCCGGCGTGCCCCCGGCGACCCAGCCGTTCCCGCTCGGCGTGGACGACGGCTCGGCAGGCGACGTCGTCCTCGCGCTGACACCCGAGGGGCTCGCGGGCATCGACGGCGCGTCGGGTCGTCGGCTGTGGACCTTCTCCCAGGTGTGGTTGCCCGGCGTCCTGCTCGACGGGCGCCTCTACGCGCAGGACGCGGCGGACGTCGTGGCGCTCGACGCCCGGACAGGCCGCGTGCTCTGGCGCTCACCGGTGCCAGGCGGCAGCACCGGCGCCATGTTCACCGACGGACGCGTCCTGTACACGCCGTCGACGGACGCCATCGAGACGTTCGCGCTCGACGACGGTGCGAGGCGTCAGCGGCTGTCGCTGACGGGGCTCGGCTCGGTCGCCGAGGGCGTCGCGAGCGACTTCGCCGACCTCGTGCTGTACCTCGGCGCGCAGGACGGCGTCGTCACGCTGCACTCCCCGACGGACAGCAGCTCCACGGTCGTCGGCTGACAGTTCCGACGGGGCGGCAGCTCGACCCGCTCGCGCGGCGCGCCGAGCTCGCGCGAGCTCCGGGACGGCGCGCGCACCCTGCCCGTAGGGTGCGCGGTCATGGGGCCGAACCTGCGGGCCGTCGAGCTCGACGAGGACGACGCGCGGCCCGAGCAGCAGCCGGCCGCCCGCCGCTCCGGGCGGCGGCGCTGGCCGTGGGCGCTCGCGGCCGGGCTCGTGGCCGTGAGCCTCGCCGCCGGCCAGCACGTGGTCGACGACCGCCACCGCGCGTACCTCAGCCGGTTCGAGCGCGTCCCGGGCGTGATCCAGGCGCTGACCCGCGATCCCGAGTCCCTCTGGGTGCTGCCGGCGGCCGAGTCCTCGGGTGGCGTCCAGGTGGACGGTGCGATCGTCCTCTTCGGCCCGCGGGACGACGGCGCGCGGATCGAGCGCCTCGACCCCGCGACGGGTGACGCCGCGTGGCAGGTGCGCGTCCCCGCCCCCGACGCGGCGGCGCCGGACGACGCGCAGGAGGCGGGCGTGGAGTGCCGCGCCGCGACGGCTCCGCGCGGTGCGGACCCCCGCGTCGTCTGCCTCGTCAGCCCGATCTCGCTCGACTACCTCGCCGACGGCGGGACGCCCACCGAGGTGCGCGTCCTGGACCCCCGCACCGGCAAGACGCGAGACGCCTGGCGTCAGGACGTGCAGGTGTGGGCGCTCGGCGGTGACCGGGTGCTCACCGCCGAGCCGACGAAGCACGGCGGCACCCGCACGTGGACCGTGACGGCGCGCGGGCTCGACGGCACCGTGGCGTGGACGCGCACGCTCGACTGGACGGTGCCGGCGCCGCGCGCGGACGGGATCTCCCCCGGCTGGACGCTCCAGGCCGACGCCGAGCACGTGCTGCTCAGCGCCGACGGCCACGGCGCGCTGCTCGACGCGTCCGGTGCCGTCACGCAGCGGATGGAGAGCGACGGGATGTCCTCGTGGTCGCTCGCCCGCGCGGGCCTGGTCGTCAGGAACGACCTGCGGCCGACGGCCGACCAGAGCGCGTACACGCAGGAGTCGTCGCTCGCGACGCCGGGTGTCCCTCCCGGCCAGGAGCTCTACCTGGCGGTCGACGACGGCTCGGTGCCCGATCTCGCGTTCGTCACCTCGACGTCGGGCGGCGTGGCCGCGTACGACGTGCGGCGCGGCCGGCAGCTCTGGCGCGAAGCCGCGGCCGCACCGGCGCAGGTCCTGCTCGACGGCGTGCTGTACACCGAGACGGCGACCACCGTGCTCGCGCTCGACGCCCGCACGGGCCGGACGGTGTGGTCCCAACCGTCGGGCTTCGCGTCCGACAGCGTGTACACGGACGGCCACGTGCTCTACGTCCAGTCCCGCGGCGCGCTGCGCACGTTCGCGCTCGCGGACGGGACGCCCGGGCCCACGTGGTCCACCACGGGTCTGCCGCTCGCCGACGATCTCGCGACGGGCCGCTTCCTCACGGCCTGGAACGGCGTCCTGGTGCTCGCCGGGGCCGACGACGGCGGGCGGACGGTCGTCGGCTGACGCGGTCCGGACGCGCGCCCGTCCGTGTGACGGGGACCACGGTCCCGGTCCGACCACGCCCGGCGGTGTGCGATCATGAACGCGGACCGAGGGCGGCCGCGTGCCGGCCTCGTTCCGTGTCAGAGTGGACAACAAGCACTGACACCCTCCACAACGGATCGTCCGGCACGTACCTGCCGGTGAAGGGACTGATCAGCATGGCTACGGTCACGTTCGACCACGCAACCCGGATCTACCCGGGCACGGAGCGTCCCGCGGTGGACGCCCTCAACCTCGCAGTCGAGGACGGCGAGTTCCTCGTCCTCGTCGGCCCCTCCGGCTGCGGCAAGTCGACCTCGCTCCGCATGCTCGCGGGCCTCGAGGACGTCAACTCGGGCAGCATCCTCATCGGCGACCGCGACGTCACGGACGTCCAGCCGAAGGACCGCGACATCGCGATGGTCTTCCAGAACTACGCGCTGTACCCGCACATGACGGTCGCCGACAACATGGGCTTCGCGCTCAAGATCGCCGGCACGCCGAAGGCGGAGATCCGCCAGCGCGTCGAGGAGGCCGCCAAGATCCTCGACCTCAGCCAGTACCTCGACCGCAAGCCGAAGGCCCTCTCGGGTGGCCAGCGCCAGCGCGTCGCCATGGGCCGCGCCATCGTGCGCCAGCCCCAGGTGTTCCTCATGGACGAGCCGCTGTCGAACCTCGACGCCAAGCTCCGCGTCCAGACGCGCACGCAGATCGCGTCGCTGCAGCGCCGCCTCGGCGTCACGACGGTCTACGTCACGCACGACCAGACCGAGGCCCTGACGATGGGTGACCGCATCGCGGTCCTCAAGGACGGCGTCCTCCAGCAGGTCGGCACCCCGCGCGACATGTACGACACCCCGAACAACGTGTTCGTCGCCGGCTTCATCGGCTCGCCGGCCATGAACATCGGCACGTTCCCGGTGCTCGACGGCTCGGCGAACCTCGGCCGCGCGCGCGTTCCGCTCGAGCGCTCGGTCATCAGCCAGCTCACCGAGGACGACCGCAACCACATCACGGTCGGCTTCCGCCCCGAGTCGCTCGACCTCGTGCCGGCCGGCGAGGGCATCCCGGTCGTCGTGAACATCGTCGAGGAGCTCGGCTCCGACGCGTTCGTGTACGGCTCGCTCACCAACGAGTTCGGCCACGCCGACGCCGTGCACTCGGGTGCCGGCGACGCGCAGATCATCGTGCGCGTCGACCCCCGCCGCGTGCCGGACAAGGGCGAGACGATCTACGTCCGGATCCGCGGTGGCGAGCAGCACCTGTTCCACGCGGGCACCGGCGAGCGTATCGACGCCTGAGGCGCCTGAGGCGTCTGACGCCCCAGGAGGGGCGGTCCCGGTTCGCCGGGGCCGCCCCTTCGTCGTTCGCGCGCTCCGACTGGGAGGATGACCCCATGAGCCCGACCCGGCAGAGCCTGCAGATCACCGCGGCGAACCCCGACCCGGCGCTCCTCGACCTGCCGTGGCACGTGCCGCTCGAGGACTGGCCGCAGGAGAACCTCGCCGCGCTCCCCCGCGGCATCTCGCGGCACATCGTGCGGTTCGTGCGACTGTCGGGCCGCGTCATCGCCGTCAAGGAGATCGGCGAGACGGTCGCGTACCGGGAGTACGAGCTGCTGCGTCAGCTGAGTCGCATCGACGTCCCGTCGGTCGAGCCGGTCGGCGTCATCACCGGCCGCCGCGACCCCGACGGCGAGCCGCTCGAGGCCGTGCTCATCACCGAGCACCTGCAGTTCTCGCTGCCGTACCGCGCGCTGTTCAGCCAGTCGCTGCGTCCCGACACCGCGACGCGGCTCATCGACGCGCTCGCCGTGCTGCTCGTCCGGCTGCACCTCGCGGGCTTCTACTGGGGCGACGTGTCGCTGTCGAACACGCTGTTCCGCCGCGACGCCGAGACGTTCGCCGCCTACCTCGTCGACGCCGAGACAGGCGACCTGCACCACAACCTCACGGTCGGCCAGCGCGAGTACGACCTCGAGGTCGCGCGCGTCAACATCATCGGCGAGCTGATGGACCTGCAGGCCGGCGAGTTCCTCGAGGAGGACGTCGACGCGGTCGCGATCGGCAACGCGCTCGCCGAGCGGTACACGGAGCTGTGGCGCGCGCTCACGGAGGTCGAGTCGTTCGGCTACGGCGAGCGGTGGCGCGTGCAGGCGCGCATCGACCGCCTCAACGACCTGGGCTTCGACGTCGGCGAGCTCGACATCACCACGGACGTCGACGGCACGACGGTCCGCATCCAGCCGAAGGTCGTCGACGCGGGCCACCACTCGCGCCGCCTGATGCGGTTGACGGGCCTCGACGTGCAGGAGAACCAGGCCCGCCGCCTGCTCAACGACCTCGACGAGTACCGCGCCGCGACCGACCGCCAGCGCGAGGACGAGGCATTCGTGGCGCACGACTGGCTCACCGAGATCTTCGAGCCGGCCGTCCGCTCGGTGCCGAAGAAGTTCCGCAAGAAGCTCGAGCCCGCGCAGATCTACCACGAGCTGCTCGACCACCGCTGGTACCTGTCGCAGCAGCAGCACCGGGACGTGCCGATGGCGGACGTGGTGAAGAGCTACGTCGCGAACGTGCTGCCGGACCGCCCCGACGAGCAGGCGATCCTCGGCGTGCAGTCGGGCGACCTGCGCGACACCGAGCAGCTGCCGCGCATCGAGGACGACATCATCCTCGGCTGACGAGCGGCGCCCGCCGCCCGCGCTGCGGGAGCCGGCCCTGTCCGGCGCGTGGCGTCCCGCGTGTGGCGGCTACTGCTCCGCGCGCTGCCGCGCGACCTCGTACAGCGCGATGCCCGCCGCGACGCCGGCGTTGAGGCTCTCGACAGCGCTCGCGATCGGGATCGCCGCGACGGCGTCGCACTGGGCCCGGACGAGGCGGGACAGGCCCTTGCCCTCCGAGCCGACGACGAGCACGAGGGGGTCGGTCGTGAACGGCACCTCGCCCACCGTGGTGTCGCCGCCGCCGTCGAGCCCGACGACGAACAGCCCCGCCTCCTTGTACGCCTGCAGCGTCCGGACGAGGTTCGTCACGCGCGCCACCGGCACGCGGGCCGCCGCGCCGGCCGACACCTTCCACGCCGACGCGGTGACGCCCGCCGCGCGCCGCTCGGGCACGAGCACGCCGTGCGCGCCGAACGCGCCCGCCGAGCGGAGCACCGCGCCGAGGTTGCGCGGGTCGGTCACGCCGTCGAGCGCCACGACCAGCGGCGCGCGCCCCGACGCCTCGGCGGCGTCGAGCAGGTCGTCCTCGTCCGCGTACGCGTACGGCGGCACCTGGATGGCGACGCCCTGGTGGACGGAGCCGTCGGTGAGCCGGTCGAGCTCGGTGCGGCTGACCTCGAGCAGCGGGTAGCCCGCGTCCGCCGCGGTGGAGACGATCTCGCGCGTGCGGTCGTCGGCCTCGAGCCGCGCGGCCAGGTAGACGGTGGTGACGGGGATCCCGGCGCGCATCGCCTCGACCACGGAGTTCCGGCCCGACACGATCTCGTGCGTCGAGCTCGTCCGGCCGCCCCGGCCGCCCCCGGCGGAGCGCGACGCCGACGCCGACGGCCGGCCCGAGCGGCCCGCGCCCTTCTCGGCGGCCGCCTTGCGCTTCGCGGCCACGTGGTACGGCCGGTCCTCGGCCTTCGGCGTCGGGCCCTTGCCCTCGAGCGAGCGGCGCCCGTGGCCGCCCGTGCCGACGACCGCGCCCTTCTTCGAGCCCGCCTTGCGCGTGGCGCCGCGGCGCTCCGAGTTGCCGGCCATCAGCCCTCCTGCCCGGTGCGGGCGGCGAGCGACCAGCGCGCGCCGTCCGGTGAGTCCTCGACGACGACCCCAGCCGCCGTCAGTCGGTCGCGGATCGCGTCCGCCGTCGCGAAGTCCCGGTTCGCCCGGGCCGTGGCGCGGGCCTCGAGCTCGCCGGCGACCACGCCGTCGAGCGCGCGGGTCAACCGGTCGTCGTCGCCGCCCGAGCGCCACTGCGGGCTGCCCGGGTCGAGGCCGAGCACGTCGAGCATCGCGCGCAGCGCGACCATGTGGGTCCGCGACGCCGCGGCGTCACCCGCCGCGAGCGCCGAGTTGCCGGCCCGCAGCGTCTCGAAGACGACCGCGAGCGCGGCGGGCACGTTGAGGTCGTCGTCCATCGCCTCGGCGAACGCCGCGGGCAGCTCGGCCTTCGCGACCTCCGCGTCGTCCGCGGCGCCGACCTTCTCGGCCGCGCGCTCCACGAATCCTGCGAGCCGCTCCCACGTGGCCTCGGCCTCGCGCAGCGTGTCGTCCGTCCACTCGAGCATCGACCGGTACTGCACGGCCGTCATCGCGTAGCGGAGCACGACGGGGCGCACCTGCGCGAGCACGACGTCGACGAGCAGCCCGTTGCCGAGCGACTTGCTCATCTTGGCGCCGCCCTGCGTCACCCAGCCGTTGTGCAGCCAGTACCGCGCGAACGGCGCACCGGCGGCGCGGGACTGCGCGCGCTCGTTCTCGTGGTGCGGGAACCGCAGGTCGAGGCCGCCGCCGTGGATGTCGAACTCGGGGCCGAGGTAGCGCTGCGCCATCGCGGAGCACTCGATGTGCCAGCCCGGCCGGCCCGGCCCCCACGGGGTGTCCCACGCGGCGGTCGCCGGCTCGCCCGGCTTGCGCGCCTTCCAGAGCGCGAAGTCGCGCGCGTCGCGCTTGGCGCCGCCCTCGGGCGCGTCGTCCGGCGCGGGCACCATGTCCTCGACGCGCTGGTTGGTCAGCGAGCCGTAGTCGGGGAACGACGCGACGTCGAAGTACACGTCGCCCGTGTCGGCCGCGTAGGCGTGCGCGCCGTCGATCAGCTGCTCGATGAGCTCCACCATCGCGGGGACGTGGCCCGTCGCGCGCGGCTCGTACGTCGGCGGCAGCACGCCCAGCGCGTCGTACGCGGCGGTGAACGCGCGCTCGTTCGTCATGGCCCACGCCCACCACGGCTCGCCCGCGGCCTCGGCCTTCGCGAGCACCTTGTCGTCGATGTCCGTGACGTTGCGGATGAGCGTGACCCGGTTGCCGGTGCGGCGCAGCCAGCGGACCAGCACGTCGAACGCGACGCCCGAGCGCAGGTGCCCGATGTGCGGGGGCGCCTGCACGGTCGCGCCGCACAGGTAGATGCCGACCTCGCCCGCGCGCAGCGGGACGAAGTCGCGCACCGTGCGGGTCGCGGAGTCGAACAGGCGCAGGGTCACCGGGCAAGGCTACCGGGACGCGCGCGGGCGGCCCGCCTCCCAGCGGGCGGCGGCCGGTCGGGGCCGGCCGGGTCCCGCTCCGCACCCGACCCGCGCCGTCGCGGCCCGGTCAGCCGAAGTTGCGGCCCTCGCCGCGGTACGTCGGCACGGACTCGACGACGCCCGCGCCTCGCACGAGGTGCACCTGGTCGAACCGCTCCATCACCTCGCCGGCCTTGGCGTGGCGGAACCACACCCGGTCCCCGACGCGCAGGTCGGCCGTGCCCGCGAGCCGCAGCGGCGTCTGCACCTCGCCCGCGCCCTCGCGCGGCGTCAGCGACAGCCCCGTCGGCCAGACGGGCCGTGGCTGGCGCGACGCGGTCGGCGGGCCGGACGCGATGTAGCCGCCGGAGAACGCGGTCGCGTAGCCCGCCGCAGGGATGCGCACGACGTCGAGCCCGAAGAACGCCGCCGGCCGCGGCGCGAACGAGCGGTACTGGTCGAACAGCGTGGACACGAAGAGGCCCGACCCGGCGGTGACCTCGGTGACGACGGGGTCGGACACGCTCGACTGCACGGACCCCGAGCCGCCCGAGTTCACGAGCGTCAGCGGGTACCCAAGCGCGTCCTGGACCGCGTCGAGCACGCGGGCGCGCCGCACCGCCAGGTCGCCGATCGACAGCCGCTTGACGAGCCGCACGGCCGCGCTCGAGTCGGGCATCCCCGCGACCTGCGCCTCGTAGAACATGAGGCCGCGCACGTGCACGCCGCCGCGCCGCGCGATCGCCTGCGCGAGCGCCGCGGCGTCGTCCGGCGTGTGCACGGGCGAGCGCCGGACGCCGAGGTGCGCGCGCACGGGACCGAGCGCGACCCGCAGCGACGCGTCGATGTCGAGGCAGACCTGCAGCGTGACGCCGTGCGCCTGCGCCGCACGCGCGGCGAGGTCGACCTGCGCGACGTCGTCGACCATGAGCGTCACGGCGGCGACCGCCCGCGGCGACGCGGCGAGCCGGTCGAGCGCGTCGGTGTCGACCGTCGGGTACCCGATCAGCACGTCGTCGACGCCGTTCTCCACGAGCCACAGCGCCTCGCGCAGCGAGTAGGCCATGACCCCCGCGAACCCGGGGCGCGCGAGCACGTCCTGCAGCACGTGGCGCACGCGCACCGACTTGCTCGCCACGCGGATCGCGGTCCCCGCGGCGCGGCGCACCAGGTCGCTCGCGTTCGCGTCGAGCGCGTCGAGGTCCACCACCGCGAGGGGCGCGGGCAGGTGGCGCGTCGCGTCGTCGAGGCGCGCACCGAGCGTCGTGCGCGCGGGGTCGGCCGCCGTCGTCGTCGTCATGCGCTGACCTCCGTGGGCTCGTCGACGGGGTCCCCCGCCAGGTCGTGCGCGACCGCGAACCGGCCCGCGATCGCGGCGACGACCAGCACGAGCGCCACGGGGATCACGTACGCGGCCCGGAAGCTCGTCTGCGCGCCGACCAGGCCGGCGATCACGACGCCCAGCAGCGTTCCGCCGTAGTTGAACACGTTGAGCCGCGCGATCACGGCGTCGGCGTGGTCGGGCGCGAGCGCTCCGGCCGCCGAGAAGCACATCGGCACGATCGGCCCGAGGCCCGCGCCCGTGATCGCGAAGCCGATCATCGCGAGCGGCCAGTCGGGTGCCGCGATCACCAGCACGAGGCCCGCGGCCCCGACGAGCGCCGAGGTGCGGACCACCGCGACGCGGCCCCACCGGCGCACGGCCGTGTCACCGAGCGCGCGCGAGATCAGGGTGGTGATCAGGTAGGGCGCGATGACGAGCGGCGCGACCCACTCGGACGCGTTCAGCGCGTCGCGCAGGTAGATCGTCCCCCAGGCCTGCGTCGCGTTGTCGACCGCGAAGTAGGCGACGACCGCCACCGCGAGCACGAGCATCGGCCGCCACGGCAGCGCGACCTTCGCGCCGTCCGCGGCCACCTCCGGCCCGACGACCGCGCCGTGGTCGTTGCGGATGCCCATGCGCAGCGCGAGCACCGCGGCGGCCGCCGCGACCGGGGTCGCCGTCAGCAGCAGCACGTGCACCGGCTCGGTCTCGAGCCCGGCGAGCCGGGTGAACGACACCGCGAGCGTCGAGACGATCGCGCCGCAGGACCAGGCCGCGTAGAAGCCCGCGGTCAGCGGCCGCCCGGCGACCCGCTGCGTCGCGACGCCCTGCATGTTGGTCGAGGCGTCGACGGTGCCGAGCGCGACGCCGTAGACGACGAGCGCCGCGGCGGCGCCGAGGAAGGTCGGCGCGACGGCCACGACGGGCAGCACCACGGCGATCAGCGCGAGGCCCGCCGCGAGCGCGACGCGGCTGCCGCCCGGCCGGCGGCTCAGCCAGTCCGCCACGCCGCTGCCCACGGCCGCCGCGAGCAGCACGCCGAGCATCGCGGCGTCGATCGTGCCGTCGCCGACGTCGTACCGGTCCTTGAAGGCGTCGAGGTTGAGCAGCAGCAGCAGGAGCACGTAGCCCTGCGCGGCGAACCCTGCGCTCGTCGCGACGCGCGCCCGCGCGGCCTCACGCGGACCGGCCGCGGGCAGCAGCGTCACGCGGGCACGTCCGCCCCGACGGGCTCCTCGACGACCTCGCCGGGCACCGCCACGGAGGCGAGGTAGCGGCCGAACCCCTGGAGCGCGCTCAGCGCGGAGGCGTCGTCACCGTCGACCAGCCACGCGAGCGAGATGCCGTCCACCACCGCGATGACCGTGCGCGCGAGCGCCGCGCGTGGGACGGCCCACGTGATGCCAGACGCGTGCTCGACGAGCTGCAGCGCCTGCTCGGCCGCGGCCCACTGGCCCTCGTACTGCTCGATCGCGACCTGCGCGAGCTCCGGATGGCGCAGCGCGGTCGTCGTGAGCTCGTAGCTGAGCAGCTGCGCGCCGCGGTTGTCGCGGAGGCCGTGCCACAGCGCGTGGATCACGCCCTCGACCACCGCCTCGACCGGCGCGCCCTCGGGCAGCGCGCCGAGCGTGCTCGTCAGGTTCTGCTGCGTGATGGCGTGCGCCATGGCGCGCAGCAGCTCGTCCTTGTCCTGGAAGCAGTAGTGGACGACGCCGAGCGAGACCCCGGCCTCGGCGGCGACGGCGCGCACCGTGGCGGCCTCGATCCCGTCCCTGCTTGCCACCGTCAACGCGGCCTCGATGAGCTGCTCACGCCGCTCGGCCACGGGCAGTCGGTTCATGCCCTTCGTCCCTCCCTCAGACTCCGCGACACCTCGGATGCTGACGTCGCGTCGCCTCCCCTGGGCATATCCCACGTCGGGTCACGACGATAGTCAAGAATGTGACGCACTTGACTTGGACAAGTGACCAGGTGGACCCTTTCGCCTCATGGGACGACAGAGCACCGCCGCCCCGTGGCGCAACTGGGCGCGCACGGCAAGCGCCACCCCCGCACGCGTGGAACTGCCCCGTGACCAGGGAGAACTCGCCGAGGCCGTGCTCGGCGCGGCGCGCGACGGCCTGCGGGTCCGGGCGGTCGGCGGAGGCCACTCGTTCACCCCCGCGGCCGTCACGGACGGCGTCCAGCTGAGCCTCGACAGGATGAATGCCGTCGAGCGTGTCGTCCCCCAGACGGACGGCACGACCCACGTCACCGTCGGCGCCGGCATCCGGCTCGCGGCCCTCAACGCGACGCTCGCCGAGCGGGGCCTCGCGATGCGGAACCTCGGCGACATCGACAAGCAGTCGGTCGCCGGCGCGATCTCCACGGGAACCCACGGCACGGGCGCGCGGCTCGGCGGCCTCGCGACGCAGGTGGTCGGCGCGCGGCTCGTGACGGCGGCCGGCGAGGTCCGCGAGGTGTCCCCCACGCACGACCCCGAGCTGTTCGAGCTCGCGCGGCTCGGCCTCGGCAGCGTCGGCGTCCTCGCCGCCGTGACGCTCGAGGTGCTGCCGGCGTTCCGGCTCGAGGCGCGCGAGGAGCCCTGGCCGCTCGACGACGTGCTCGAGCAGCTCGACGGTCCCGACGGCCTCGTCGAGGCGAACGACCACTTCGAGTTCTACTGGTTCCCGCACACGCGCCGCGCCCTCACCAAGCGCAACAACCGGGTCCCGGACGCGGTCGACGTGCCGCTGCCGCGCATGCGCGCGTGGGTCGACGACGAGCTGCTCTCCAACGGCCTGTTCCAGGTCGTCAACGAGGTCGCGACGCTCGTGCCGCCCACGACGCGGCGCATCAACGCCATCAGCGCGCGCGCCCTCTCGTCCCGCCGCTACACCGCGCCGAGCGCGGAGGTGTTCATCTCGCCCCGCCGCGTGCGGTTCCGCGAGATGGAGTACGCCGTGCCCCGCGACGTGCTGCCCGCGGTCCTCGGCGAGATCGACCGCTGGATCGAGGCGTCCGGCGAGCACGTCCCGTTCCCCGTCGAGATCCGGTTCGCCGCGGCCGACGACCTGTGGCTCTCGACCGCGCACGGCCGCGAGAGCGCGTACGTCGCGGTGCACCAGTACCGGCGCCTGCCGTTCCGTCCGTACTTCGAGGCGGTCGAGCAGATCATGGCCGGGTTCGACGGCCGCCCCCACTGGGGCAAGATGCACTGGCTCGACGCCGACCGGTTCGGCAAGCTCTACCCGCGGTTCGCCGACGCCCAGCGCGTGCGCGCGGACGCCGACCCGAACCGCCTGTTCGCCAACTCCTACACTGACAGGGTGTTCGGGACGACGGCATGACCACCTCGGTGCTCGCCGCGGGCGCGCTGTGGTTCGCCGCGATCGCGGTGCTCGTCGTGGTCGCCGGAACGGTGGCGCGCCGCCGCGCGCGGGCGCGTCGCGAGGCGCTCGACGACGCGGCGCCGGTCGACCCCGAGGCCTGAGGCCCGGGCCCCGGCCCGAGCCTGCGCAGGGGCGCCGGGGGTCAGCGCTCGACGACCAGCGCCGTCGCGATCGCCGCGACACCCTCCCCGCGGCCCGTCAGCCCGAGCCCGTCCGTCGTCGTCGCCGTCACCGACACCGGCGCGCCGCACGCACCGGAGAGCGCCGCCTCGGCCTCCGCCCGCCGCGGCCCGAGCCGGGGCCGGTTGCCGATCACCTGCACCGCGACGTTCCCGATCTCGAACCCGGCCTCGCGCACGCGCCGCGCGGCCTCGCCGAGCAGCACGACCCCCGCGGCGCCGGCCCACCGCGGCTCGGCCGTGCCGAAGTGCTGGCCGAGGTCGCCGATGCCGGCCGCCGAGAGCAGCGCGTCCGCAGCCGCGTGCGCGGCGACGTCGGCGTCGCTGTGGCCGGCGAGCGGCCGCTCGCCGGGCCACGCGAGGCCGGCCAGGTGCAGCACGGCGCCGGGCGCGGGGTCCGGGTCGTAGGCGTGCACGTCGACGCCGACACCCGTGCGCGGCAGACCCGTCGTCATGCGTCCTCCTCGGCGAGAAGCGCCCTGCGGGACCGGCACGTCGTCATGCGTCCTCCTCGGCGAGCACCGCCCTGCGGGACCGGCGCGTCGTCATGCGTCCTCCTCGGCGAGCAGCAGCTCCGCGAGCGCGAGGTCGCGCGCGGTCGTGATCTTGGCGGCGCGGTCGTCGCCGCGCACCACCCACACCGGCCGGCCGAGCCGCTCGACCAGCCCGGCGTCGTCCGACACGGCCGTGCGCTCGTCCCGGCCGTGGTCGGCGCCCGCGGTGTGCGCCTCGACGAGCAGCGCGCGCTCGAAACCCTGCGGCGTCTGCACCGCGCGCAGGTCCGTGCGCGCGACCGTCTCGCGCACCCGTTCGGCCCCCGACCCGTCGGCGGGCCCGACGCGCTTGACCGTGTCGACCACCGGCAGGCCGGGCACGACCGCCGCATGGCCGGCGCGCACCGCCTCGACCACGCGGGCGGCGAGCGAGGGCGGCGCGAGGGGGCGGGCCGCGTCGTGCACGAGCACGACGTCGACGTCGTGCGGCAGCACGGCGATCGCCGCGGCGACCGACGCCTGCCGCGTGGCGCCGCCCAGCACCACCTCGACGCGCACGTCGGCCTCCCCGAGCACCCCGGCAAGCAGCGCCGCGACCTCGTCGACGCGGTCCGCGGGCGTCGTGACGACGAGGACCTCGACCCGCTCGCCCGCCGTGGTGCGGGCCGCCAGCAGGCCACGCGCCGCGTGCAGCAGAAGGCGCTCGCCCCGCAACGGGACGAGCGCCTTCGGGAGTGGATGGCCCAGCCGGGTGCCGCTGCCGGCGGCGGTCAGGATCGCGGCGACGGTCACCGGCGGGTCAGCAGGTTCGGCGGGGTCGATGCGTCAGGACGCGAGGACCTCGTCGAGGATCGCCTCGGCCTTGTCCTCCTCGGTGTGCTCCGCGAGCGCGAGCTCTGAGACGAGGATCTGGCGAGCCTTGGCGAGCATGCGCTTCTCGCCCGCGGACAGGCCGCGGTCGGCGTCGCGACGCGACAGGTCCCGCACCACCTCGGCGACCTTGATGACGTCACCCGACGCGAGCTTCTCGAGGTTCGCCTTGTAGCGGCGCGACCAGTTGGTGGGCTCCTCGGTGTACGGCGCGCGGAGCACCTCGAACACCCGGTCCAGCCCCTCCTGGCCGACGACGTCCCGAACGCCGACGAGGTCGACGTTCTCGGCGGGGACCTCGATCGTCAGATCGCCCTGCGCGACCTTGAGCTTGAGGTAGATCTTGTCCTCTCCGCGGATGGTCCGGGTCTTGATCTCTTCGATCTTCGCTGCACCGTGGTGCGGGTAGACAACGGTCTCCCCAACAGTGAAAGACATCTGCAGGTGTCCCCTTTCGCAGAGGTCCATCCTACCACGGCCACATCCGGCCCAATCCGGGCGCACGGCGACGTCGTCGCAGGTCAGAGGCCCAGGCTGTGCCGAACGGGTGGTGTGACCCCGGCCGGCCACCCGCGGCCGGCGGCGCGGCACGGGCACCCCTGTGGCCTGCGGGAACGCGCCCGACGGGCCAGTGGGGGCTGCACCCGCGCGGGCGTGACGCACGCCTCGCCCCGCGCGGCGCCCGGCAGGCGGCCACGCACCAGGTCCGCGGCCCGCGGACGGCTAGTCTTGCCCTGCGACCGAGCACCGCGCCCCGTGCGCCGCGCCCCGGTCGACGAGCACCCGTCGATCCACGCACGACCGCGGCGCCCAGGCGCCCGACGCCACGAGGAGTCACCGTGACCTCGCCCCGCCTCCGCACCCGCCGCAGCCCGCGCCGCGTCGTCGTCCTCGCCGCCGGCGCCGCCGTGGCCGCCGCGGCGCTCGCCGGGTGCTCGGCCACGAACCCCATGACCACCGAGAAGCCGTACAGCGCGTCCGACGGCGTGCGCGCGCAGATCGGCGACGTCCGGGCGTCGAACCTCATCCTCGTGTCCGAGGCGCACGGCAAGCCGGGCGTCCTCACGGGCGCGCTGACGAACGACGGCGACACGGACACCACGGTCTCGATCACCATCGGCGAGACGGCACCGACCAAGGTCGACGTGAAGTCCCACCAGACCGTGCTGCTGCTCGGCGAGGACGTCGAGGGCCAGGCGGACGTCCGGACGCCCGCCGCCGACACGCCTCCCGGCGGCATGACCACGGTGACGCTCGCGACGCCCGCCGACGGCAGCTACAGCCTCCGGGTGCCGGTGCTCGACGGGACGCTCGACGAGTACGCGGCGTTGCTGCCGACGGCGACGCCCTCGAGCTGACGAGCCGACGCACCCGCACGACTCACGAGAGGCCGGCCGCACGACGCGGCCGGCCTCTCGTCTGCAGCGAGTCCGGAAGAGGTCAGGGGCGCCCCTCCGCACCCCGCCGCCGCTCCCGGGCTCGGCTCACCCGAAGCGACCCGAGATGTAGTCCTCGGTCGCCTGCTCACGCGGCGAGGAGAAGATCGTCCCGGTGTCGTCGATCTCGACGAGCCGCCCCGGCTGCCCCACGCCCGCGAGGTTGAAGAAGGCCGTGCGGTCGGAGACGCGCGCCGCCTGCTGCATGTTGTGCGTGACGATCACGATCGTGTATGCGGACTTGAGCTCGCTGATGAGGTCCTCGATCGCGAGCGTCGAGATCGGGTCGAGCGCGGAGCACGGCTCGTCCATCAGCAGCACCTGAGGCTTCACGGCGATCGCGCGCGCGATGCACAGGCGCTGCTGCTGGCCGCCCGACAGGCCCGAGCCGGGCCGGTTGAGCCGGTCCTTGACCTCGGTCCACAGGTTCGCGCTGCGCAGCGACACCTCGACGAGGTCGGCGGCGTCCGACTTCGAGATGCGCTTGTTGTTGAGGCGCACGCCCGCCAGCACGTTCTCCTCGATCGACATCGTCGGGAACGGGTTGGGGCGCTGGAACACCATGCCGACCTGGCGGCGCACGGCCACCGGGTCGACGTCGGCGCCGTACAGGTCCACGCCGTCGACCGCGACGGTGCCCTCGACGTGCGCGCCGGGGATCACCTCGTGCATGCGGTTGAGCGTGCGGAGGAACGTCGACTTGCCACAGCCCGACGGCCCGATGAAGGCGGTGACCGAGCGGGGCTCGATCGCCATGCCGACGTCGGCGACGGCCTTGAAGTCGCCGTAGTAGATGTTCAGGTCCTTGACGTCGATGCGCTGTGCCATGGGTCGCAGTCCTTTTCCTCTTCAGTTCCGTCAGCCGAGGTTCTTCGGAGCGAAGAAGCGGGTGATCAGGCGGCCGATCAGGTTGAGCAGCATGACGAGGATGATCAGCGTCAGCGCCGCGGCCCAGGCCCGGTCGTAGTTGATGGTCGGGATGCAGTTCTGCTGTCCCGGCGTGCAGGGCACGAGGCCCTGCTGGTACTGCTGGTAGATGAAGACCGGCAGCGTCATCATGCGGCCGCTGAACAGGTTGGTGTTGATCGAGTCGATGGTGCCGACGGCGATCAGCAGCGGTGCGGTCTCGCCCATCACGCGCGCGACGGCGATCGTCACGCCCGTGCCGATGCCCGCGACGGCCGTGCGCAGCACCACCTTGATGACGACGAGCCACTTCGGGACGCCGAGTGCGAGCGCGGCCTCGCGCAGCTCGTTCGGCACGAGCCGCAGCATCTCCTCGCTCGAGCGGACGACCACGGGGATCATCAGCACGGACAGCGCCACCGAGCCGACCACGCCCATGCGGACCGCCGGCCCGAAGAACACCGCGAAGAGCGCGTAGGCGAACAGACCGGCGACGATCGACGGGATGCCCGTCATCACGTCGACGAAGAACGTGACGGCCCGCGCGAGCGACCCGCGCCCGTACTCGACGAGGTAGATCGCGGTGAGCAGGCCGATCGGCACCGAGATCAGCGTCGCGAACAGCGTGATCAGCAGCGTGCCGACGATCGCGTGGTAGATGCCGCCCGCGTCCGCGCCACCGAACACCCCGCGCATCGAGTGCGTGAGGAAGTCGAGGTCGAGCTTCTGCATGCCGTGCACGACGACGGTGAGCGAGACGGAGACGAGCGGGATCATCGCGAGCACGAACGCGCCCCAGATGAGCACGCGCATCGTGCGGTCCTTGCGGTGCCGACGCTTGTCGACCTGCGTGATCAGCGCGCGGAACTCGCTGCTCGTCGAGCTGAGGTCTGCGGTGGTCATCAGTTCGCCCCCGAGAAGTCCTTGCGGCGGGAGACGATCCAGCGCGCGGTCATGTTGACGAAGAGGGTGATGACGAACAGCGCGAGGCCGGTGGCGATCAGCGCCGAGACGCTCATCGGCGAGGCCTCGGCGAACTGCGCGGCGATGTTCGCCGCGATCGTCTGCTGCTGGCCCGCGACCAGGAGCTTGAACGAGTAGAGGAACCCGGGCGACAGGATCATCAGCACGGCCATCGTCTCGCCCAGCGCACGGCCGAGGCCGAGCATGGCGGCCGAGATGATGCCGGACCGTGCGAACGGGAGGACCGCGGTGCGGATCATCTCCCACCGGGTCGCGCCGAGCGCGAGCGCCGCCTCCTCGTGCAGCCGCGGCGTCTGGAGGAACACCTCGCGGCTCACGGCCGTGATGATCGGCAGGATCATGACGGCGAGCACGAGCCCCACCGTCAGCAGCACGCGGGCCGTCGGCGAGACGTCGCCGGAGAAGAACGGGATCCAGCCGAGCGTCTCGCCGAGCCAGGACCACACGGGCTGCACGAACGGTGCGAGCACCAGACCACCCCAGAGGCCGTAGACCACGGACGGGATCGCGGCGAGCAGGTCGACCACGTAGCCCAGACCCGCCGCGAGCCGGCGGGGAGCGTAGTGCGAGATGAAGAGCGCGATGCCCAGCGCGATCGGCGTCGCGATGAGCAGCGCGAGCGCCGCGGCGAGCACCGTGCCGAAGATCAGCGGCCCGACGAACGAGAGCAGCGAGCTCGCGCCGTGCAGCCACGGGACCTCGGCGACGAGCTGGTCGGTCGGCTCGGTGATGGCGGGCCACGCCTTGACGACGAGGAACACGGCGACCGCGGCGAGCACGACGAGGATCAGGGCGCCGGCCCCGGTGGCGAGCCAGCGGAACGCGCGGCTCATGCCGCGGTCGCGCACCCGGACCCGGCCGGGGCGACCGCGCCGCCGCGCGGGCGGGGCGAGAGGGGGAGGCCCGACCGGAGCGGCGTCCGGTGGGCTCTGCGTGCTGGTCACACGGGTCTCCTGCGGTGCTGCCTGGGGGGATGTGGGGGGAAGTCGCCCCGGTCACGTGGACCGGGGACGGGTGGCCGGCCCGTCTCCCCCCGGGGCCGGGCCGGCCACCCGCTGGCGATCGCAGCGGCTCGAGCGGCCGCGATCGCGTCTGGTCAGCCGGCGATCTTGTTGATCGCGGCCAGGGCCTTGGTGCGCAGGTCGTCCGTGATCGGCGCCGAGCCGGCGGCCGACGCGGCGGCCGTCTGCGCGTCAGCGCTGACGATGTAGGTGAGCAGCCCCTTGACGAGGTCCGCCTTCGCCGCCGAGTCGTACTTCTGGCAGGCGATCGCGTACGACACGAGGATGACCGGGTAGGCGCCGGCCGCCGTGGTGGTGCGGTTCACCTTGACGACCACGTCGTCCGCCGAGCGGCTGGTGTCGAGCGGCGAGTCGTCGAGCACCTTCGCGGCGCCGTCGGCCGAGGGGGCGACCCACGCGTCGCCGACCTTGATCTTCGCGGCCGACAGCGTCCCGACCGCCGACAGGTCGGCGTAGGCGATGGTGCCCTCACCGCTCTGCACGGTCTGCACGACACCGGACGTGCCCTGCGCCGACTCGCCGCCCTTGATCGGCCAGGTCTGGCTGGCCGGGTAGCTCCACGCACCGCCCGCGGCCTGCGAGAGGAAGTCCGTGAAGTTGTTCGTCGTGCCCGAGTCGTCGCTGCGGTGCACCGGCGTGATCGTGGTGGACGGCAGCGTCACGCCCGGGTTGTCGGCGGCGATCGCCGCGTCGTTCCAGGTGGTGATCTTGCCGTCGAAGATCTTCGCGACGGTGGCCGGCGCGAGGTTGAGGTCCTTGACGCCCTTGAGGTTGAACGTGACCGCGATGGGGCTCACGTACACCGGCACGTCGAACGCCTCGGTGTTCTGGCAGCGCGCCTGCGCCTGCGTGAGCTCCTCGGGCTTCATCGCCGAGTCGGACCCGGCCCAGTCGACCGCGCCGCTGATGAAGCTCGTGCGGCCCGCGCCCGAGCCGGTGCCGTCGTAGTTGACCGTCACGCCCGAGTTGGCCTGCTGGAAGGCGGCGCGCCAGGCGTCCATCGCCTTCTGCTGCGCGGTCGAGCCCGCGCCGTTGAGCTCGCCGCTCAGCGCCGAGCCGCCGCCCGAGCCGTCGGTCGAGGTCGAGCCGCTGGTCGAGCCGTTGCCGGAGCCGTTGTCGTCCGTCCCGCAAGCGGCCAGCGTGAGGGCCAGGACGCCGGTCAGGGCGAGCGCCGCGCCGGCACGGCCGTGGAGGGAGAGCTTCACTGTGTGTCCGTCCGTTCGATCCGGGGAGCGCGCACGGGGGGTGTGCGCGGCGGACCCGACGGTAGGAACCGTGGGTGACCGGTCGGGCGGCTTCGGGTGAACCTCGGGTGAACGGTGGCCGTCGAGTGCCGGACGCGAGCCTGTGACCAGGCAGTGCGCGTGACGGCCGTCACACGACGGCGGTCCGCGTGCGCGTCAGGCGGCCGTCACTCGCCGTCGTCGGCGAGCTTGTAGCCCAGGCCGCGCACCGTCAGGAGCAGCACGGGGTTGGCCGGGTCGGCCTCGATCTTGGCGCGGACGCGCTTGACGTGGACGTCGAGCGTCTTGGTGTCGCCGACGTAGTCCGAGCCCCAGATGCGGTCGATCAGCTGTCCGCGCGTGAGCACACGGCCCGCGTTGCGCAGCAGCAGCTCGAGCAGCTCGAACTCCTTGAGCGGGAAGCTGACGAGCTCGCCGCGGACCCGGACGGTGTGCCGCTCGACGTCCATCCGGACCGGGCCGGCCTGCAGCACGCCGTCCTCGTCGTCGAGAGGGTCGAACCCGTGCGTCGGCGCGGGCGCGCCCGCCGTGGCCGGCACCTTCTCGGCCCGGCGGAGCATGGCGCGCACGCGCGCGAGCAGCTCGCGCGACGAGTACGGCTTCGTCACGTAGTCGTCGGCGCCGAGCTCGAGGCCCACGACCTTGTCGATCTCGTCGTCCTTGGCGGTCAGCATGATGACCGGGACGTCGCTCGTCGCGCGCAGGCGGCGGCACACCTCGGTTCCGGGCATGCCGGGCAGCATGAGGTCGAGCAGCACGAGGTCGGCGCCGCCGTCCTCGAACCGCTCGATCGCCTCCGTGCCGGTCGCGGCGGTCACCACCTCGTAGCCCTCACGCTCGAGCTGGTACGTCAGGGGGTCGCGGTAGGACTCCTCGTCCTCGACCACGAGGATGCGGGTCATGACGCGCTCCGGTGCACAGGGGCTCCTTGGTCGGGCTCGAGGTGGTGGACGGGCTGGGCGGGGACGGCGAGGACCGCGCCGGACGGCGGCGTCGCGGTCGCTGCCGGGGCGGCCTGCTCGCGCGAGGCGGCGGGGAGGCGCAGGGTGAACGTCGAACCGCGGCCGGGCTCCGACCACACCGTGACGTCGCCGCCGTGGTCGGCCGCCACGTGCTTGACGATCGACAGGCCGAGGCCGGTGCCGCCGGTGTCGCGCGAGCGTGCCGGGTCGACGCGGTAGAACCGCTCGAAGACGCGCTCCTGGTCGGCGGCCGGGATGCCGATGCCCTCGTCGACGACCGCGATCTCGACGAGGCCCGCCTTGTCGCGGACGCCGATCCCGACGTGCGACGCCTCCGCGCTGTACGCCACGGCGTTGTCGACGAGGTTGCGCACCGCCGTGACGAGCAGGTCGTGGTTGCCGAACACGCGGGCGCCCTGCTGGCCGCCGACCTCGAGGCGCACGTGCTTGCCGTCCGCCGTGGTGCGGGCGCGGTCGACGGCCTCCGCCACCACGGCGTCGACGTCGACCAGGCTCGGCTCGCCCAGGGCACCCGCGACCTGGAGCCGCGAGAGCTCGATGATCTCCTGCACCAGTGCCGACAGGCGCGTGGCCTCGCTGCGCATGCGGCCCGCGAAGCGGCGCACCGCGGTCGGGTCGTCCGCGGCGTCCTCGACGGTCTCGGCAAGCAGCGTCAGCGCACCGACCGGGGTCTTGAGCTCGTGCGAGATGTTGACGACGAAGTCGCGGCGGATCGCCTCGAGCCGGCGCGCCTGCGTGAGGTCCTCCGCGAAGACCACCAGGTGCCGCGCGCTCACCTGCGCGACGCGGACCTGGACGAGCAGCACGCCGGGGCCGACCGGACCGCGCGGCACCTCGAGCTCCTCGTCGCGGATCACGCCGTCACGGCGGACGAGCGCGACGAGCTCGCGGATGGCGGCCGGCGCGATGCGGCCGTCGCGCACGATGCCGAGCGCATGGGCCGGCGCGCTCGCGCGGACCACCCGGTCGTCCTCGTCGAGCACGACCGCGGCGGAGCGCAGCACGGCGAGTGCCCGCACCAGCCCCTCGTCCAGCTCGGCGGGGGCCTGCTCGGGCACGGCGCGCTGCACGCGCTCGCTCCACCGGAACGCCAGCACGGAGGCGACACCCACCACCATGCCGACGATCCCGGCGGCGATGAGCGCGAAGCCGTCGAGTCCGTCCACGCCACCAGCGTAGGTCGAGCGCCGGGCCGTTCCGCGCGTGCGGCGCCGTCGGGCGCGTGCCCGACGTGCAGCATTCACGCGCGCGACGGCCGCCGTTCACGCACGGCGGCCGTCGCCGGCCAGGTCAGCCGCCGAACGTCTCCATCAGGAGCGACTTCTCGGCCGGCGTGAGGTTCGTCGCCACGAGCGTGCTGTGCAGCCCGTGGAGGCGCTCCCCGAGCCGGTCGAGGTCGCCCTCGTCGGTGACGGCGCAGAGCAGCGAGGTGCCGGGCGTGACCTGCTCGCGGATGGTGTCGAGCTGCGCCTCGTCGATGCCCAGCGCGGCGACCGCCTTGCTGATCGCACCGACCGCCGCGCCCGCCGCGACCCCGAGCACCGGCACGAAGAACAGCGCGCCGAAGAGCAGGCCCCAGAAGGCGCCCCAGCCCGTGCCGCGCCACTTGTCCTCGTGCGCGTGGTGCACGCTCGGCGTCTTGTCGCCCTGCGGCCACGAGACGACGGCGTGGTCGATGATCTTGACCAGCCGGTCGGTCTGCGCGTCGTGCAGGATGTCCGCCGCGCGGTCGGCGCCCTCGGCGGTGTCGAACTTCCAGGCCGTGAATGTCGTCATGTCGTCACCTCAGGCGAGCAGCTTGGCCTTGGCCGCAGCGAACTCCGCGTCGTCCAGGATGCCCTGGGCGTGCAGCTGGCCGAGCTGCTGGAGCTGGGCGATGAGCGGGTCGGGGTCCGCGGCGGCAGGCGCGGGCGCCGCGGCGGGGGCGGCCTGCTGCTGCGCGACGGCCTGCCGGGCCGCCTCCTCGAGCTGGCGCTGCTGCTCGGCGGCCGCGTACTGCTGCTGCTCGTAGCTCTCCTGCTGCTTGTTGTACTGGTGGCGGTTCACCGCGCCGACCGTGGCGCTCGCCGTGCCGGCGATGACCGCGGTGCGCGCGGCCGTGCCGATCAGGCCGGGCCTTCCCAGCCGTCGGATGGGGGGCATGTCTCCTCCTCGGATCAGTCGGTCAAGGGTGCGAGGTCGCCCGGCTCGTCGATCTCGGCGAGCGCGTTGACGACCTCGGCGGGGATGCGCTCGGCGGCGAGCACGATGCCGTCGGCGTCGCGGATCGCGCCGACGATGCCGCGCAGCCACACGTTCTCGATGACGAGCACGAGCGCCGAGCTCCCCGGCGGCAGGTCGGCGCTGATGGCGTCGATGTCCTCCTGGCCCGCGATGCCGGGAGCCGCGAGCCCGATGCCGACGAGCTCGAGCTGGTCCGCGACCTGCTCGATCTCGACCACCTCGACGCTCCCGTCGAGCGGCCTGCGGACCACGACGAGGTCGATGATTCGCACCTGCTCGGACTCGACGAGCTTGAGGAGCTCGGCCTTCACCGGGTCCGGGATGCGGTCGTCGGGGAACTCGAGCGCGTAGAGCTCGACCGGTCCGAACGACGTGGGCATGGGCGTCCTCCTTCGGATGGGCAGCGCCTCGGGCGAGGGTCGCTGCGGCGGCGCGCCGGGCTCAGCGCACGGCGTCCTCGACCTCGGCCCCGTGGACGATCAGCGCCCACAGCACGAACACGTCGAGCACGATCACGGCGATGGACCACCAGGGCGTGATCGGCAGCGACAGGAACTGCGTCATCAGGTTCAGCACCACGAGGATCGACGCGACGATCCGGGCCCACGGTCGCGCGGCGAACAGGAAGCACGCGACGATCACGAGCAGCGCGCCGAGCACGATGTGCACCCAGCCCCACGCCGACACGTCGACGAGCACGACCGAGTGCCCTGACCACGCGAGCACGTCCTTCGGCGAGAACGCCGCGACCAGGCCTCCGATGATGTTGAAGAGACCCACCGTGAGCAGCGTGAACGCCCCGAACCACACCCAGCCGACCCAGCCCGTCACCTGTCTCGCCATCGGTTCGCACCCTTCGCTCGAACGTCGCCGTCCCGGCCATCCTGGGGAGGCCGTCGCCCAAGGGGACCACCCGCGCCGGGTGACATCCGGACGAACCGGGCGGGGGCGGCCGGGGCGGCGGGTGGGCGGTCCGGCGGACGCCGCGGCCTCCATGCAACGGCCCCCGCGCGTTCACCCGCCAGGACCCGACCGTTCACCTGCCGATGCCAGCCTGACCCGAGCGCGGCGCCCCCGGCCGCACGGGCCGCGCGTGCCGCGGCAGGAGAGGAACCCATGCGCGAGATCTTCGAGGCCGAGCTCCACCAGCTCGGCGAGGACCTGGTCGCCCTGAGCGGCCGCGTCGAGCACGCAGTGACCCAGGCCGGCATCGCCCTGCTGACGGCCGACCTCGCCCTCGCGGAGTCGGTGATCGTCGAGGACCACGACATCGACGCCCTCGAGCGCGAGCTCGACGAGCGCTGCATCCTGCTGCTCGCCCAGCAGGCCCCGGTCGCGACCGACCTGCGGATCATCGTCACGACCCTGCGGATGATCGCCTCGCTCGAGCGGATGGGCGACCTCGCGCGGCACGTGGCGCAGATCGCGCGCGGCCGCTACCCGCGGCACGCCGTGCCGCACGCGCTGTCCGGGACGTTCGCCGAGATGCACGACGCGGCCGTCCGCGTCGCGCGCCGCACCACGACGCTCCTGACGAACCACGAGCTGCCGCTCGCCGAGAGCATCCAGCAGGACGACGACCTGCTCGACGAGCTGCACGAGGACGTGTTCACCGCGCTGCTCGGAGGTCAGTGGGCCGGCACCACGCAGGAGACCGTCGACGTGACGCTGCTCGGCCGCTTCTACGAGCGGTTCGGCGACCACGCGGTCTCGGTGTCGGAGCGCGTCGTGTACCTCGTCACCGGGGTGCTCGGCGAGCAGCTGGACCGGTCCGCCTGACGCGAGCGACGAGCTGCGCCTGAGCCGGGCCGACGGCGCACGACGCCGGCCCGGGAGGCGCGAGACGGCGGAGCGCCGGCCCTCGGGGGTCGGCGCTCCGCCGCGTCCGGGTGCGGCCGGCCGCGACGCTCGCGCGGCGTCGGGGCCTTCGGTTGCGCGCTCGGTCAGGTGTCGCGGGTCGTCAGGCGTCGCGGGTCGTCAGGCTTCGGGCTCCGTCAGGGCCGCCGCGTAGGCGCGCATCGAGCGCTGGTAGCGCGGGAGCGTGTCTGCGAGCGCCGTCAGTGCCTCGCGGAGCGCCGCGTCGGGCTCGCCGCGCGAGTGCAGCACGAGGGCGAGGACCGCCTGCCGGGCGCCGCCGAGCTCGGGGACGTCGGGCGCGGCACGCAGCAGGTCGACCGCCTCGTCGAGCTCGCCGACGTTGCGCAGCGTGCTCGCGAGCTGGATCGTCGCGCGGGCCGTGCGGTAGTCGTCGAGCCCGCCCGCGAGCGCGCGGCGGTAGAGCGGCACGGCCTGCTCCTCCAGGCCGAGCGAGTCGTGGATGCCGGCCCACTCGAACAGCGCGACCGGGTCGTCCGGGTCGCGCTCCTCGACGAGCGCGCGCATGCCGGCGAGTGCGGCCGCCTCGTCGTCGAGGTCGACCTCGGCCCAGAAGCGGTCGACACGGTCCTGCCAGGTATCGGTGTGCATGGGCCCAGGATCCCAGGCCGGGACAGCGAACGCGCCGGCCCCGTCGGGGGACCGGCGCGTTCGCGCGGCGTGCGGGGTCAGCGACCCTGGTTCGCGACCGCCTGGATCGCGGCGGCGGCAGCCTCGGGGTCGAGGTAGGTGCCGCCCTTCGTCACGGGCTTCAGCGTCTCCTCGTCGAGCTCGTACACCAGCGGGATGCCGGTCGGGATGTTGATGCCGGCGATGGTGTCGGCGTCGACGTCGTCGAGGAGCTTGACGAGAGCGCGGATCGAGTTGCCGTGCGCCGTGACGAGCACCGTCTTGCCCGCCTCGAGGTCGGGGACGATGTCGCTGTTCCAGTACGGGAGCGCGCGGTCGAGCACGTTGGCCAGGGCCTCGGTGCGCGGGATCGGCTCGCCGGCGTAGCGCGGGTCGGAGTCCTGCGAGAACTCGGAGCCGAGCTCGATCTCCGGCGGCGGGACGTCGTACGAGCGGCGCCAGAGCATGAACTGCTCCTCGCCGTACTCGTCGCGGATCTGCTTCTTGTCCTTGCCCTGGAGCGCGCCGTAGTGGCGCTCGTTGAGGCGCCAGCTGCGCTTGACGGGGATCCACAGGAGGTCCGCGACGTCGAGCGCGTAGTTCGCCGTGGTGATCGCGCGGCGCAGCAGCGAGGTGTGGAGCACGTCGGGCGTCACGCCCGCGTCCTTGAGCAGCTGACCGCCGCGCTTCGCCTCCTGGACGCCCTTCTCGGACAGGGCCACGTCGACCCAGCCGGTGAAGAGGTTCTTGGCATTCCACTCGCTCTCGCCGTGGCGGAGCAGCACCAGGGTGTAGGTCATGCGCCCATCCTGCCGCAGCCCCGAGCGCGCGTCGCCGGGACGTCCGTCCCCTGGTCGGCGGCGGCGTGCAGGGAGCGGGCGGCCCGTCAGCGGGGGTCGAGCGACTCGCGTGCGACCGCGTAGACCTTCAGCATCTGGTCGGCGGCCGCGTCCCAGCCGAAGCGCTCGGCGACGCCACGGGCGCCGGCCGCGAGGCGGGCGCGCTCGCCGTCGTCGGACAGCAGCGCGTCGACCACCTGCGCCCACCCCTCGGGCTGATGACCCGTGACGAGGTGCCCGGAGACGCCGTCCTCCACGACCGTGCGCAGGCCACCCACCGCCGCCGCGACCACCGGGACACCGCTCGCCTGCGCCTCGGCCGCGACCAGCCCGAACGACTCGCTGCGCGACGGCATCGCCACGAGGTCCGCCGCGTGGTACCAGCGCGCGAGCTCGTCGCGGTCCGCCGGCGGGCGGACCACCACGTCGGCGCGCACGCCGGCGAGCGTCGCGAGCGCCTCGAGCTCGCGGACCGCGGTCGGGCGGCCGCTCGGACCGCCCAGCACGACGAGCAGCGGGACCGGCCGGCCCGCGTCGCGCAGCACGCCGAGCGCGCGCACCAGCACGTCGGGTCCCTTGAGCGGCTGGACACGGCCCGCGAACAGGACGATCGGCCGGTCCGAGGGCAGGCCGAGCTCGCGTCGGGCGCGCGCCCGCGCCTCGGGGCCGCCCGGGCGGAACCGGTCGAGGTCGACCCCGGGCTCGACGACGTGCACGCGTGCGGGGTCGGCGTCGTAGAGCTCGACGAGCTCGCGGGCCTCGGCCGGGGTGCTCGCGACCAGCGCGTCCGCCTCCTGCACCACCTGCTCCTCGCCGAGCACGCGCGCGTGCGGCTCGGCGGCGTCGCCCGGCGCCAGGGACGCGTTCTTGACGCGCGCGAGCGTGTGGCTGGTGTGGACGAGCGGCACCTCCCAGCGGTCGGCCGCGATGCGGCCCACCTGCCCGGACAGCCAGTAGTGCGAGTGCACCACGTCGTACCAACCCGGCTCGCGGGCCGCCTCCCAGCGCAGGACGCCCGCCGCCATGCCGCACAGCACGCCCGGCAGGTCGTTCTTGTCGAGCCGCTCGAACGGGCCGGCAGGCACGTGGTGCACCAGGATCGCGGGCGTCACGCCCGGCTCGACGGCGTCGCCGCACAGCACGGCGCGGGACTCGTCGCGCGACATCGGCCGGCCGTCCGCGTCGGTGCCGGGGACCACCTGCGTCTCCGGCAGGTCCGAGGACGTCGCGCGCGTGAAGATCTCGACCCGGACGCCGCGCGCGGCCAGCGCGCGCGAGAGCTCGAGCACGTAGACGTTCATGCCGCCGGCGTCGCCCGTGCCGGGCTGGTCGAGCGGGGACGTGTGGACCGAGAGCATGGCGACGCGGGGGGCGCGCTCGGCGGTCACGGGGTCTCCTGTCAGGCGGGGCGGGTCTGCTCCCATTGTCGCCCAGCGTGGGCGGTGCCGCGGTGGGACCGACGGGCGCCGGCCCGCGAGGCGGTCCAGCGTGTCGCGACCGGGCGTCGGGCGGTGGCCGCCGGACCGGCGTCAGCGGACGGGCAGCACGCAGGCCGGGGACGGCAGGTCGAGGCGCGCCGCGACGCGACCGTCGCGGTCGACCGTGACGAGCTCGTGCCCGCGCTCGAGCGCGACCACCGTCCAGCCGCCCACGACCGCGAAGTGCCGCGGCCAGCCGCCGCCGAGCGGCGTCGACCGGCCGTCCGTCAGGCTGCCGTCCGGCGCGATGGCGTAGCGGGTCACGACGTCGGAGCCGCGGACCGTGACGACCACGTCGTCGCCGTCGACCGCGAGGTGCGACGGGAGGTCGTCGCCCTCGACGTCGACGCCGACGACCGCGGGCACCGCGCCGACCCACGCACCCGTGGCGGTCTGCTCGTCCCACGCGAGGACGTGCACGCGGACGTCGAGCTCGCCGGCGACGTACACGTGGCCCGCGGCGAAGTCCAGGTGGCGCGGGCCGGTGCCCGGCGGGAGCGTCGCGGCGACGCCGGCGGGCCGGAGGCCGTCGTCCGTGACGGCGTAGCGCCGGATCTCGTCCGTGCCGAGGTCGACGACGAGCACGTGGCGGCCGCCCGGCGCGACCGCGACGAAGTGCGCGTGCGGTCCCTCCTGCCGGTCCGCGCGCGGACCGTGGCCCGCGTGCCCGTGCACCTTGACGGGCTCCGCCGCGGAGCCGCCGTCGAGCGGGACGACCCCGAGGGCGCCCGAGCTGTAGTTCGCGACCGCGAGCGCCTCGCCGCCGGGCAGCGGCACGACGTGGCACGGGTGCACGCCGCCGGACGCGACGCGCGCGACCTCGTGGAGCCGCTCGCCGTCCGGTGCGAGCGTGGCGACGAGGCCGTCCTCCGCCTCGAGCACGGCGTGGACGCGGCCGTCCGTCGCGGCGAGGAAGCTCGGGGCGGGCAGCTCGGCGAGCAGGCGGGCGTCGCCCAGCGCGCCGGTCGCGTCGTCGAGCTCGACGCGCCAGACGCCCTCGCCGAGGCCCGCGGGGGTCCCGGCGCCGGCGGCGGGATAGGTGCCGATGAGGAGCGTGGTCACCCGGGGAGCCTAGGCGCCGCGCCCGGATCGCCGGGTGCTCGAGCCCGTGCGCCTCGTCCGCGTCAGTGAGTTGCACGCCGGACCGTGAGACGTGTCTCGCGGGCTCGACGTCGATCTCACGGTCTCGGCGCGGACTCGCCGACGCCCCGTGCGCGTCAGGCGTCGACCGGGTCCGGGAGCCAGGCGCTCGGGTCGGCGACGACGTCCGCGAGCACGGAGAGCGCGGCGCCCGTCATGGCGGGGATCTCGCCGGCGCGGGCCACGTCCACGCTCGGGGGCGCCCACGGCGCGGCGAGCACGTGACGCGCGAGGGAGGCGCGCACGGGCTCGGCGATCCACTCCGCGAGGCGCGCGTAGCTGCCGCCGAGCACAACGTCGCCGACGTCGACCAGGTTGACGAGGTTCGCGACCGCGCTGCCGAGCAGCGACCCGGCCTCGTGGAGCACGTCGCGAACGCGCTCGTCGCCCGCGCGCGCGGCCCGGACGAGCGAGTCGACGCCCGCGCGGGGGTCGAGGCCCGCGGCGCGCAGCAGCGCGTCCTGGCCGACGAGCCGCTCGAGCCGCTTGCCGTCGACGAGCGTCTGGCCGAGCTCGCCCGCCCAGCCGTGGCGGCCCGCGAAGATCTCGCCGTCGAGCACGAGCGCGCCACCGATGCCGATCTCGCCCGAGACGTAGACGAACGACGGGCGCGCTCGCTGGCCGTCTGCGGAGCCGTCCGTCGCGGAGGCGCGCGCCCCCTCCCGGCCGGGGGGCCCGTCCGACGCCGTGGCCGGCCGGCCGGGCCGCGCCCCACCGGTGCCGGCGGCGTGCGCGGCGGGTCGCAGCCGCGCCGCGGACTCGGCGCGCGCCGCGAGGTCCGCCTCGTTCGCGAGGCGAGGCGGGTGCGCGGCGAAGTTCCGCGAGGCGACGACGAGCGCCCCGACGACGTCGACGTCCTGCCACCCGAGGTTGGGCGCGACGCGCAGCGGGCCGGCGCCGCGGTCGACGATCCCCGGCAGCGCGAGCGCCGTCCCCGCGACGCGCAGCGGCGGCGGCTCGTCACCGGCCGCCGCGTCGCCGGTCTCGTCGAGGCCGTCGACCACGCCGTCCACCAGCGCGCCGAGGCGCGCCAGCACCGGCGCCGGGTCGCTGTCGCGGAAGTCCCCCGGCTCGACGCGCTCGGCGATCACGCCGCCCGTCAGGTCGAGCACGCGCACGCCGAGGTAGTCGACGTTCACCTCGGCGCCGACGGCGGCGAGGGTGCGCGCGGCGGGCCGCAGCGGGACCGCCGGGCGCCCGGCGCGGAGCGTCTGCGTCGGCGCGAGCTCGGCCACGAGACCGGCGCCGACCAACCGGTCGACCAGTGCCGAGACGGTCGCGCGCGCGAGTCCGGTCGCGGCGGCGACGTCGGCGCGGGACGGTGGTGCTGCGCCCGCCGCGGCTGCGTCGATCACCTCGGACAGCACGAGCCCGAGGTTGTGCTCGCGCAGGGTCGCCTGGCGGGCGGGGCTCGGCCTCATGGGCTTGACCCTAGCCCACTCGCGCAGATAAATTCAGTCGCACAACAAATCTCGACGAGGAGAGATCCATGGTTCGCAAGCCCACCCCCGAGGACAAGTTCTCCTTCGGTCTCTGGACCGTCGGCTGGAACGCGCAGGACACGTTCGGCAGCGCCACCCGTCCGTGGCTCGACCCGGTCCGCTCCGTGCACGAGCTCGCCGAGCTCGGCGCGTCGCACGTGACGTTCCACGACGACGACGTCGTGCCGTTCGGCTCGGACGACACCGAGCGCGAGCGCATCCTCGACGCCTTCCGCAAGGCGCTCTCCGACACGGGCGTGACGGTCGAGATGGTCACGACCAACACGTTCAGCCACCCGATCTTCAAGGACGGCGCGTTCACCTCGAACGACCGCCGCGTCCGCCGCTACGCGCTGCGCAAGATCCTGCGCAACGTCGACCTCGCCGCGTCGCTCGACGCGTCGACCTTCGTCATGTGGGGCGGCCGCGAGGGCTACGAGTACGACTCGGCCAAGGACCTCAAGGCCGCGCACGACCGCTACGCCGAGGGCATCGACACCGTCGCCGCGTACATCAAGGAGAAGGGCTACGGCCTGCGCATCGCGCTCGAGCCGAAGCCGAACGAGCCCCGCGGCGACATCCTCCTGCCGACGATCGGCCACGCGATCGCGCTCATCGACACGCTCGAGAACGGCGACATCGTCGGCCTCAACCCCGAGGTGGGCCACGAGCAGATGGCCGGCCTCAACTACACGTACGGCATCGCGCAGGCGCTGTGGGCGAACAAGCTGTTCCACATCGACCTGAACGGCCAGAAGTCGATCAAGTACGACCAGGACCTCGTGTTCGGCCACGGCGAGCTCTTCTCGGCGTTCGCCACGGTCGACCTCATCGAGAACGGCTTCCCGGGTGGCGGCCCGACGTACGACGGCCCGCGCCACTTCGACTACAAGCCGTCGCGCACCGAGGACGAGCAGGGCGTGTGGGACTCGGCCGCGGCCAACATGGCGACGTACATCCTGCTCAAGGAGCGTGCGGCCGCGTTCCGCGCGGACCCGGAGGTCCAGGCCGCGCTCGAGACGGCGGGCGTGCTGTCGCTCAGCCAGCCGACGCTGAACGAGGGCGAGTCGATCGCCGACTTCCTCGCCGACACCTCGGCCTACGAGGACGTCGACGTGGACGCGGTGGGCGCGCGCGGCTTCGGCTTCGTCAAGCTCAACCAGCTGGCGCTCGAGCACCTGCTCGGCGCGCGAGGCTGATCCATGGCGCTCGTCGCGGGGGTCGACTCGTCGACCCAGTCCTGCAAGGTCGTCATCCGCGACGCCGAGACGGGTGAGCTGGTCCGCGAAGGGCGGGCCAGCCACCCGGACGGCACCGAGGTCGCGCCCCGGCACTGGTGGGACGCGCTCCAGGTGGCGATCGAGACGGCAGGCGGTCTGGACGATGTCGACGCCGTCGCGGTCGGTGGTCAGCAGCACGGCATGGTCGCGCTCGACTCGTCGGGCGAGGTCGTGCGGGACGCGCTGCTGTGGAACGACACCCGCTCGGCGCAGGCGGCGCTCGACCTGATCGACGAGGCCGGCGGCCCCGCGGTGTGGGCCGAGGCCACCGGCTCGGTGCCGGTCGCGTCGTTCACCGCCACCAAGCTGCGCTGGCTGCGCGACGCGGAGCCGGAGAACGCGGCCAAGGTGGCGGCGGTCGCGCTGCCGCACGACTGGCTGACGTGGCGGCTCGCCGGGTACGACGCGGGCGACGGCGGTGCGGGTCTCGACGCACTCGTGACGGACCGCTCCGACGCGTCGGGCACGGGCTACTGGTCGCCGGTGACGAACGACTACCGGCCCGACCTGCTCGAGCTCGCGCTCGGCCACTCCGCGGAGCTTCCGCGCGTGCTCGGACCGTCGCAGGGCGGCCCGCAGTCCGCGGTCGGCGCGCGCCGTCCGGTGCTCGGCCCCGGTGCGGGGGACAACGCGGCCGCGGCGCTCGCGCTCGGGCTCCGGCCCGGCGACGTCGCGGTCTCGCTCGGCACGTCGGGCGTCGTCTCGGCCGTGTGCGCCGCTCCGACGGCGGACGCGTCCGGCCTCGTCACGGGCTTCGCGGACGCCACCGGCGCCTACCTGCCGCTCGCGTGCACGCTCAACGCGACGCGCGTGCTGGACGCGGCGACCCGGATGCTCGGCGTCGACTACACCGGCCTGTCGGCGCTCGCGCTGCAGGCGCCTGCCGGTGCGGACGGGCTCGTACTCGTGCCCTACCTCGAGGGCGAGCGGACGCCGAACAAGCCCGACGCCACGGGTGCGCTGCACGGGCTGCGGCTCGCCAACACCACGCCCGCGCACCTCGCGCGGGCCGCGGTCGAGGGGATGCTGTGCGCCCTCGCCGACGGCATCGACGCGCTGCGCGCGCAGGGCGTCGCGGTCGAGCGGCTGTTCCTGATCGGCGGCGGCGCCAAGTCCGAGGCCGTCCGGCGCATCGCGCCGAGCGTCTTCGGGGTCGACGTGCACGTGCCGCCGTCGGGCGAGTACGTCGCGGACGGCGCCGCGCGCCAGGCGGCGTGGGTGCTCTCGGGCGCCGAGCAGGCGCCCGACTGGACCGCGGCCGCGCAGGCCGAGGTCTTCCAGGCCGAGCCGGCTCCGCGCGTCCGCGAGCAGTACGCCGCGGTGCGCGAGCTGACGGCGACCCGGACGGCGCTCGGCGTGTCCTGACCACGCCACGCGCCGCCGACGTCGCGTCGGCCGGAACGACGAGAGGGCCGGACCCCGGGTGCATCGGGGTCCGGCCCTCTTGTCGTGCTCGCCGCGTGAGCCGCGGCGCGCTGCTCAGTGCGCGGCGTCGTACGCGGCCTTGACCTCGGCCGAGATGCGCCCGCGCTCGGAGACGTGGTAGCCGTTCTCCTTCGCCCACTCGCGGATGTCGCCCGCGGGGCCGGAACCGGCCGAGGAGCGGCGGCCGTTGGCCCGGCCCGCGCCTCGCCCACCCGCGGAGCGGCCGCCGACCTTGCGGGCGTGGCCGATCCACTGCGCGAGCGCCTCGCGCAGCTCGCCGGCGTGCGCCGACGTGAGATCGATCTCGTAGCTGACTCCGTCGAGGCCGAAAGACACCGTCTCGTCGGCGGTCCCGCCATCGAGGTCGTCGACCAGCAGGACCTGGACCTTCTGCGCCATTGCTTACTCCGGTGAGGGGGGGTCGGAATACCCTGACCGAATCACTATCGCATCGGCGGAATTGAGCCGTCAAACGTTTCGCTGCGCGTCTTTCGTCGAATCGGCGGCTCGCGCGGCGCGTTCTGCGGCGTCCATTCTCGCCAAAGCCTCTCGTTCCGTACGGTCCGCATTGACGACGGCGCGCATCGCGTACCAGAACAGCAGGCCCACTCCGATCGAAGGAATGAGCGCCGCAAGCGCCGTGAGCAGGCCGTTCATCGGGCCGACGGCTTCACGAGCGGGAAAAGGATCGTCTCGCGGATCCCGTATCCGGTCAGTGCCATGAGCAACCGGTCGACGCCCATGCCCATACCTCCTGCCGGCGGCAGCGCGTACTCGACCGCTGTGAGAAAGTCCTCATCCACGCGCATCGCCTCGTCGTCGCCCGCGGCGGCCAGCAACGCCTGCGCCTCGAAGCGCTTGCGCTGGATCACCGGGTCGACGAGCTCGGAATAAGCCGTCGCGAGCTCGAACCCGCGAACGTAGAGGTCCCACTTCTCGACGAGGCCGCGGATTTCCCGGTGGTCGCGGGTCAAAGGACTCGTCTCGACGGGGAAGTCGCGGACGAACGTCGGCGCGTGCAGGTGCTCGCCGACGCGGTCCTCCCACAGCTGCTCGACGAGCTTGCCGTGGCTGGCCCTCTTCGGGTCGACGGAGATCTCGAGGCGGTCGGCGATCTTCTCGAGCTCGTCGAGCGACGTCTCCGGCGTGATCTCCTCGCCGAGCGACTCGGACAGCGAGCCGTACATCGTGAGGGTCGCCCACTCGCCGCCGAGGTCGTACTCGGTGCCGTCCGGCAGCGTCACGACCGTCGTGCCGAAGACGTCGTCCGCCGCCGTCTGGACGAGGTCGCGCGTGAGGGTCGCCATCGTGTCGTAGTCGCCGTAGGCCTCGTACGCCTCGAGCATCGCGAACTCCGGCGAGTGCGAGCTGTCGGCGCCCTCGTTGCGGAAGTTGCGGTTGATCTCGAAGACGCGCTCGATGCCGCCGACCACCGCCTCCTTGAGGAACAGCTCGGGCGCGATGCGCAGGTAGAGGTCGATGTCGTACGCGTTCATGTGCGTGACGAACGGCCGGGCGGCCGCGCCACCCGGCTGCGTCTGGAGCATCGGCGTCTCGACCTCGAGGAAGTCGCGCCGGTGGAAGTTCTCGCGCAGCGAGCGGACCACGCCCGCGCGCCAGCGGACCATGTCGCGCGCCGCCGGGCGCACGATCAGGTCGATGTAGCGCTGGCGGACGCGCGCCTCCTCGGAGAGCTCGGTGCCGTCGTACAGGTTCGGCAGCGGGCGCAGCGCCTTCGCCGCGAGCTGCCACGCGTCGGCGAACACCGAGAGCTCGCCGCGCCTGCTCGCGATGACGCGGCCGTGCACGAACAGGTGGTCGCCGAGGTCGATGTCGGCCTTGAACGCGTCGAGGCGCTCCTCGCCGACCTCCGCGAGGCTGAGCATGGCCTGCAGGCGGTTGCCCTCGCCGTCCTGGAGCGTCGCGAAGCAGAGCTTGCCCGTGTTCCGCAGGAACACGACGCGGCCCGCGACGCCGACCACGTCGTCCGTCTCCTGGCCCGGCTCGAGGTCCGGGTGCGCCGCGCGCACCTGCGCGATCGTGTGGGTACGGGGGACGCCGACCGGGTACGCCTCGACACCCTGCTCGAGCAGGCGGTCGCGCTTCTCGCGGCGGATGCGCAGCTGCTCGGGGGTGTCGTCAGGCGTCGTCAGGGGCGTCTCGCTCACCGGGCGATCCTACCGGCGCGACCTGGACGCCCCGGTGGGCGGTTCGGCGCCGAGACCGTGAGATCGGACAGCGTCCGCGAGTCGCGACTCACGGATACTGGCGGAAGTCACGGGCTGCGGCGGAGGTCGCGGGCTGCTGCGGGAGTCGCGGGCTGCTGCGGAAGTCGCGGCCGGGCGTGGGAGTCGCGGTGCGCGTCAGGCGCGGAGGTCGAGGGCCAGGTCGAGGATCGGCGAGCTGTGCGTCAGCGCGCCCACCGAGAGGTAGTCGACCCCTGTCGCGGCGACCTCGCGCGCGCGGTCGAGGGTCAGGTTGCCGGTCGCCTCGAGCTCGACGCGGCCCGTCGTGGGCTCCCCCGCGCGCACCGCCGCGACGGTCGCGGACAGGACGTCCGTCGGCATGTTGTCGAGCAGCAGGAAGCGCGCGCCCGCGCCGACGGCCTCGAGCGCCTGCTCCGTGGTGTCGGCCTCGACCTGGATCGTCACGTCGGGGTACCGGGTGCGCACCGCCTCGATCGCCGCGGCGACCGAGCCCGCGGCCACCACGTGGTTGTCCTTGACCATCGCGACGTCGTACAGGCCCATGCGCTTGTTGGTGCCTCCGCCGCAGCGCACCGCGTACTTCTCGAGCGCGCGCAGGCCCGGCGTCGTCTTGCGGGTGTCGAGCACCTGGGCGCCCGTGCCCGCGAGCGCGTCGGCCCAGCGGCGGGTGTGCGTCGCGACGCCGGACGCGCGGCTCGTCAGGTTGAGCAGCGTGCGCTCCGCGACGAGGAGCACCTGCACCGGACCGGTCAGGGTCGCGAGCACGTCGCCGCGCGTGACCGCGGTGCCGTCGGCCACCCGCACCTCGACGCTCGGCGTCACGAGGGCGAGCCGGTCGGCGACCTGCCGCAGCACCTCGTCGACGACCACGAGGCCGGCCACGACGCCGTCGGCGCGCGCCACGAGGTCGGCGATGCCGGCCTCGTCGGCCGGGATGGTGGCCTGCGTGGTGACGTCGCGACCGGGGGCCGGGCCGAGGTCCTCGTCGAGCGCTGTGGCCACGATGCGGGCGAGGTCGGCGGGTGGCGGCGGGGTCGGCACGACGCCACGGTAGCCGGTCGCGCGGCTCGCTCGGGACCTCCGCCGGCTACCCCCTCGGGGTATCGCAGGGCGCCGACGTCAGACGATCGGCGCCCGGCGCGCGGTCAGCGCGCCGTCCGGGTCGACCGCGAGCTCGAGGCGCAGCCGCCATCGCTCGTCGTCCCGCTGCGGGAAGTCGGTCCGGACGTGGCCGCCGCGGCTCTCCTCGCGCGCGAGCGCCGCAGCCGTCAGCACGGTCGCGACCTGGTGGATGTTCGTCGTCTCCCACTCGGCGACCTGCGGCGCCGCGAGCCGGCGGCCGTCGTCGACCCGCAGGTGCGCGTCGGTCGGCACGGCGGCGAGCGCGGTGACGGCGCGCGACAACCCGTCGCCCGAGCGCAGCACGCCGGGCCCGTCGGTCGCGATCCGCTGCACGCGCGCGCGGGACGCCGCGGCCACGAGCGCCGCGTCGCCCGGCCGCTCCTCCGGATCGGTCGCGGGGAGCGCGCCCGACGCGACCGCGCCGGCGATGTGCCGCGCCGCGCGGTGCGCGAACACGAGGCCCTCGAGCAGCGAGTTCGACGCGAGCCGGTTGGCGCCGTGCACGCCGGTGCACGCCACCTCCCCCGCGGCGTAGAGGCCGGGGACGGTCGTGCGGCCGACGATGTCGGTCACCACGCCGCCCGAGTGGTAGTGCTGCGCGGGCGCGACCGGGATCAGCTCGGTCGTCATGTCGATGCCGTGGTCCGACAGGCGCTCGTGGATCGTCGGGAACCGGCGACGCAGGAAGTCGGCGCCGAGGTGCCGCGCGTCGAGCCAGACGTGGTCGGAGCCCGTCTCCGCCATGCGCTGCAGGATCGCCTTCGCCACGACGTCGCGCGGTGCGAGCTCGGCCATCGGGTGCACGTCGGGCATGAACCGCACGCCGTCGGTGTCGAGCAGCAGGGCGCCCTCGCCGCGCACGGCCTCGGACACCAGCGTGAGCTGACCCTTCACGCCCGAGCCGAGCCACAGCACGGTGGGGTGGAACTGCACGAACTCGACGTCGCCGAGCGTCGCCCCGGCCCGGAGCGCGGCCGCGATGCCGTCGCCGGTCGCCTGCACGGGGTTCGTCGACGACCGGTACACCTGGCCGATGCCGCCCGTCGCGAGCACGACCGCACGCCCGAGCGCCGCGCCGACGCCGTCGCGCGACCCCTCGCCGATCACGTGCAGGGTGACGCCGCACGCCCGGCCGGGTCTGCCGTCGGGCCCCGCGGGGCCGGTGAGGACGTCGAGCACCAGCGCGTGCTCGATCACCTCGATGCCCGGGTCGTCGCGCACCGCCTCGATCTGCGCGACGAGCGCGCGGCTGATCTCGGCGCCCGTCGCGTCGCCCCCCGCGTGCGCGATCCGGTCGGCGTGGTGGCCGCCCTCGCGCGTCAGCGACAGCTCGCCGTCCGAGCCGCGGTCGAACACCGCGCCCCGCGCGACGAGCTCGCGCACGCGCGCCGGCCCCTCGGTGACGAGCACCTCGACCGCCCGCGGGTCGCACAGGCCGACGCCCGCCACCAGCGTGTCCTGCAGGTGCGCCACCGGCGAGTCGGTCGGGTCGAGCGCCGCGGCGACGCCGCCCTGCGCCCACACCGTCGAGCCCGACGCCAGCGTGTCCTTGGTGACGAGCAGCACGCGCGGCACCCGGGTCCGGAGCTCGAGCGCGGCCGTCAGCCCCGCGATGCCCGAGCCGACGACGACCGCGTCGGCCTCGACGACCCAGCCCGGCTGAGGCGCCGCGAGCCGCGTCGCGAGCCGCGTCGGAGCGATCAGCGCGGGGTCCTCGGCGCGCGTGGAGCCGGCGGACCGGCGGAGGATGCGATCGCGTGCTCCGTCGGCCCGCGCGGGCTCCGTGGGCGCCACTGCCGGTGCGGCGGGCGCGGCGGCGCGGTGCGCGGTCACCGGTCGCCGACGTGCGGCGTCGAGTGCGCGACCAGGTCGCGGCCCCGCTCGAACGGCACCCCGCTCGACTCGAGCCCGGCCTGCGACGTCCACTCGGCGGGCACCTGGCCCGGGTCCTCGGACAGGTCGACGATCCGGTTCTGCGCGTCGACGAGCACCACGTGGGGCTCGTACGTGCGTGCCTCGGCGTCGGACATCAGGCCGTACGCGATGAGGATGACGACGTCGCCCGGGTGCACCAGGTGCGCCGCGGCGCCGTTGATGCACACCTGGCCCGAGCCGGCCTCGCCCGCGATCGCGTACGTCGTCAGCCGGTTGCCGTTCGTCACGTCGACGACGTCGACCTGCTGGCCGGGCAGCAGGTCCGCCGCCGCGAGCAGGTCGGCGTCCACCGTGATCGAGCCCACGTAGTGCAGGTCGGCCTGCGTGACGGTGGCGCGGTGGATCTTGCCGGTCATCATCGTGCGCTGGAGCGTCGTCATGCGTCCTCCCGAAGGCGCAGCGCGGTGTTGTCGATCAGGCGCGTCGTGCCGACGCGGGCCGCGAGGAGCAGGAGCGCGGCGCCGGTGGCGCCGTCCCCGACCTCGGTGAACGTCGTGGGGTCGACGAGCGCGACGTAGTCCACGTCGACGTCGCCGAGCTCGGCCGCGACCGCCGCGCGGACCGCTGCGGCTCCGTGCGGAGCGGCCGCGCGGCCCGCCTTGAGCGAGCGCGAGAGCGAGAGCGCCCGCGCGCGCTCGTCGGGCGAGAGGTAGGCGTTCCGGCTCGAGAGCGCGAGGCCGTCGGGGTCGCGCACGAGCGGTGCGCCCACCACCTCGACCGGCACGTCGAGGTCGCGCACCATGCGACGCACGGCCGCGAGCTGCTGCGCGTCCTTCTCGCCGAACAGCGCGACGTCGGGCTGCGTCAGGTGGATCAGCTTGAGCACGACCGTCAGGACGCCGTCGAGGTGCCCGGGCCGCGAGGCGCCCTCGAGCACGTCGCCGATCGCGCCCGCGCTCACGCGGACCACGGGGTCACCGTCGGGGTACATGACGTCGGGCGTCGGGGCGAACACCACGTCGCCGTCGCCCAGCAGGCCCGGGCCGGTGAGCTGCGCGAGGTCGCCCTCGAGATCGCGCGGGTAGCGCGACAGGTCCTCGGTCGGCGCGAACTGCAGCGGGTTGACGAAGATCGTGACGACCACCTGGTCCGCGAGCTCGCGCGCGCGGGCGACGAGCGACACGTGGCCCGCGTGCAGCGCGCCCATCGTCATGACGACGGCGCGCCGACCGCGACCCGCCGGCCCGCCGAGGGCCGTGGCCAGCTCCTCGCGCGTGCGTGCGAGCGTCGGGGTCACCGTGCTCGTCATGCGTCGCCCTCCTCGTCGTCGGTTCGACGACCTTCCGTGTCTCCCAACGCTGCCGGTCCCTCATCGATGCCCGCGACCGCATCCAGCAGCTGCTGGGCGGCGTCGGGGCCGATCAGGCCCGCGAGCAGGGCGCGTCGCGTCGCCGAGCGGGCCAGGGCACGGTATCCCGCGACGACGTCGACCGCCCCGCTGGCCGCCGCGAACGTGGTGAGCGCCACACCGTGCTCGCGGACCGTGCCCGCGTCCCCGCGCCGCACCGGACCCGTCAGGGCCGAGATCGCGCCGGGACCGCGCTGGCCCACCGTGTCGGGCGACTCGGCGCGCAGCGCGCCGTCGAGCGCCGCCTCGAGCAGCGGGCCGAGCATCCGCCCCGGGTCGGGCACGCCCGCCGCCGCGAGCGCCTGCGCCGCCTGCGCGACGAGCACGACGAGGTGGTTCGCGCCGTGCGCGAGGGCCGCGTGGTACAGCCCGCGCGCCTCCTCGCCGAGCACCACCGGCTCGCCGCCGATCTCGACGACGAGCGCCTGGCCGATCGGCAGCACCGGGTTCGGCGCGGTGACGGCGAACGAGCAGCCCTCGAGCCGCGCGAGGTCGAGCGACGTGCCCGTGAACGTCATCGCCGGGTGGATCGCGAGGGGGATCACGCCGGCCGCGCGCGCGGGTGCCAGCACGTCCGTGCCGAACCGGCCCGAGGTGTGCACCACGATCTGACCGACCTGCCACGCGCCGGTCTCCGCGAGGCCCGCCACGAGGTCCGCGAGCGCGTCGTCCGGCACCGTGAGCAGCACGAGCTCGGCGCGCCGCACCACCTCCGGCACGTCGACCACGGGGACGCCGGGCAGCAGCGCCTCCGCACGGTCGCGCGACTCCTGCGAGATGGCGCTGACGGCGACGACCGGGTGCCCCGCGGCGCGCAGCGCGTTGCCGAGCACCGCGCCGACCCGCCCCGCGCCCACCACGCCGACGCCGAGTCGGCCCGGCCGCTGCTCCGGGGCTGCGGCGCCGGCCGTCACGAGCCGCCGTCCGAGACGGCGCGCATCCACTGCTCGGGCGTCGCCACCGCGCGGGCCGTCCGGGCGCGCTCCGCCTGCTCGTCGAGGAGCGCCGCGGCGGCGTGCTCGTCGAGGTGCCAGACGCTGGGCCGCACCGGGCCGGGCGTCGAGTGCACGAGGAACGTCGCAAGGCGGAGCCGGCGCTGGATCGGGCCCTGCTGGAGGCCGAGCGACTGCGTGCGCTCGTGCGGCACGACCTCGACCTGCCGGCGCAGCCGCCCGGACCGCGTGAGCAGCGCGCGGTCCGTGACGAGCACGCCGCGGCGGCGCCAGCCGATCGGGTCGACCCAGCGCGCGCGGCGCGGCGCGGGCGTGAAGCCGCCGTCGCCGTCCCGGCCCGACAGCGCGGCGTCGACGACGGTCGCCGGGTCGCCGACGCCGAGGTCGGGCAGCACGAGCCAGAGCGCCGTCATGGCCTCGGCGCGCGTCGCGACGGGGTGCAGCACGGTCTCGCGCTGCACGTCGGCGCCCTGGCCGTAGCCCGCGACGTTCATCTCGACCCGCCACCAGTCCCGGCCGCGCCACCACAGGCCCTGCGTCAGCCGGATCGCCTGCACGCGGCCGGGCGGCACGGTCTGGGTGCGCGCCTCGGTGAGGCCGTGGCGCAGGCGGATGCCGTCGGGCGAGATGGCGGCGCGGAAGCTCGCACCCTGGTTGATGCGCGACCAGAACGCGCCGACGCCACCGAACAGCGCGGGCAGGAACGCGAACGCCGCGCCCACGTCGCGGCTCAGCACCGTCACGACGACCGCGACGACGAGGAACACGGCGATCATCACGGCGCCGGCCGAGCGCAGCGAGGCGCCGATGAGCCGCGGCATCGGCACCTCGTAGACCTCGCGCTCGGGCGCCTCCTCGAACGCGGGCCGGACGGGGTGGGCCGCTGCGGTGCCGGGCGTGGTCGAGCCGGAGACCGCTCCGCCGGGGACGACGGCGTGCGCCGGAGCCGGCGGGACGACCCCCGCGGGCTCGGGTGCGGCGGCCGGCGCGGCCGGGCGACGCAGACCCGCGGCGAGCGCGAGCAGCTCGGCCCGCAGCGCGAGCGCGTCGGACTCCCGCAGGTAGGACAGCGTGACGTTCGCGCCCGCGCCGCCGGCCACGTCGAGCTTGAGCTCCGCGAGGCCGACGAGCCGCGCGAGCAGCGGCTGCACCACGTCGACCGCCTGCAGCCGGTCGAGCCGCGCCTGCCGGTGCTGGCGGAACAGCACGCCCGTGTTGAGGTGCACCGCGTCGTCGGTCACCGCGAACCGCGTGACGCGCCACGCGAGCGTCGCGTACGCCGACGCCACGAGGACGATGGCGGCCACGGCTCCGACGGCGATCAGCCACCGGCCGCCCTGCACGAGCCCCTCGGCGTCGTGCAGGTGGTCGCCGAGCTGGTACCAGCCCACCGCCACCACGACCGCGAGCGTCTTCCACCCGCGCAGCGCGGGCGTGATCGGGTGCATGCGCCGCCAGTCGGCCGTCGCGAGGTCGACGTCCGTCGGCGCGGGGGCCGGACCCGGCGCGGTGTCGCGGCGCACGCCGGCGCCGTCACCCGCGCTCACAGGCCGGCCAGGCGCGCCTCGCCGCGCGACGCGAGCCGGTCGCGCAGGCGGGCCGCCTCCTCGGGGGGAAGGCCGTCGATCTCGGCCGTCGTCGCGGGCGAGGCCGTGTGCAGCTGGACCGACGCGATGCCGAACCGGCGCGCGAGCGGGCCGGCGTTCACGTCGACGTACTGCATCCGGCCGTACGGCACCACGACGAGGCGGCGGAACATGATGCCGCGCCGCACGAGCAGGTCGTCCGCCCGCTCGGCGTACGCCATCGCACGCACCTGGCGCGGCACGAGCCAGCAGAGCCACGCGGCGACGAGCGCGACGACCGCGGGCGCCGCCCACACGCCGGGCGCCGTGAGCGCAGCGACGACCACGAGCCCCACGAACAGCGGGCCGAGGACGCACGCGGCGACGGTCAGCCGCGCGCCGACGAGCCGGCGGGACACGGGCGTCCAGGTGACGTCGGTCGGGGTGAACGGTTCGGCCGTCATGCGGCCATCCTTCCATCGCGCGGCCGGGCGTTCCGCTGACGGATGTCAGCGGGTGCGGCTCAGCTCGCGCTCGGCGTGCCGTCGTGGGCGGCGGCGTGCTTCTCGTCCTCCGGCGGCGGGATGCGGCAGAACCACTCGACGACGAGGCCCGCGACCGCGAGCAGCAGCGCGCCGCCCGCCGCGATGGCCGCGGCACCCGCACGACCGCCGTTGCCGGGGCCGTCGAGGTTCGAGACGAACAGCAGCGCCTGGCCGCCGTACCAGCCGAGCAGCACCGCGCCGGTGTAGCAGGCGGCCTTGGCCAGCACGGCCGTGCGCGCGGCGCGGATCGGGTCGAGGGACGGCCGCTTGCCCTGCAGGTACTGGCGCACCGTCCAGCCCATCGTCAGCACCACGGCCGCGATGACGACCTCGACCGCCGCCACGGCCCACGACACCCGCGGCGGCAGCGTGCCGCGTCGGTAGAGCGAGTCGAGGACGATCCAGACGGCCGCCGCGAGCGCGGCGGCGATGACGAGGAGCGTCTGCCAGCGGGTCCGCGCCATCACACGTCCCGCGTGGGCGGGTGCTCACCCGCGGACGCCGGCGCGGACGGTCCCTGGGGCGCGGGCCCAGCGGGCGCGGGGGCCGCAGGGGCGGGCGCCGCGGGGACCGGGGACGGCGCCTCGAGCCAGTCGAGCGCCATCCAGCGCAGGCCCTCCCGGTCGGGCGCGGTCGCCGCGAGCTGCGCGACCGGGCCGCCGCCGAGACCCGGCAGCACCGCGTGCGGGTCGACCTCGGCCCAGGGCTGCAGGACGAACGCGCGCTCGTGCGCGCGCGGGTGCGGGAGCTCGAGGTCGTCCGTGACCGCCAGGACGCCGCCGTACACCACGAGGTCGACGTCGAGCGTGCGCGGCCCCCAGTGCTCGTGCCGCTCGCGCCCGTGGCCCTGCTCGATCCGCTGCGCGGCGTGGAGCAGCTCGCGCGGCGCGAGCGTCGTACGCGCGAGGACGACGGCATTGAGGAAGTCCGGCTGGTCCGGGCCGCCGACGGGCGCGGTCCGCGCGAGCGGCGACACCTGGACGATCTGCAGGCCGGGCGTCGCGGCGAGGTCGTGCACCGCCCGGCGCAGGGTCTCCTGCGCCGGGCCGAGGTTGGCGCCGAGCGCGATGACGACGTCGACGGGCACGGGTGGTGCCTCGTCGAGCGCGTCGGCGATGAGCTCGCCGTCGACCACGTCGACCGGGACGAGCTCACCGACCGGGGCGTGGTTCGCGGCGGAGGACGCCTCGGCCGTCGGGGTGGCGGTCCGGGTGGTGGTCGGGGTGGTGGTCGGCGCGGGTGGGACCGGGATCGTGGGCGGGACCAGGATCGCGGGCGGGGCGGGCATGGCCGGCCGGCCGGGCGTGGTCGGCGCGACGGGCGGGACCGGCACCGCCGCGGCGACGAGCGGTGCCGGTGGCACGAACGGTGCCGCCGGGGGGGCTGCGACGACCGGTGCGGCCGGCAAGACGGGCGGCAGGGGCGCGACCGGCGCCACGGTCTCCGAGCCGGCCGGCGCGACGGACGGGACCACGCCCGTCGGGAGCGCGTCGACCGGTGCGGGCGCGATGACGACCCGCTCGACGGGCTCCGGTGCGGTCGGCGCGCCCGAGACGCCGGGGATCGGCGCCCAGACCGGCGCGTCCGAGACGACCGGCTGCGCGTCGGCGCCCGCGGCGGGGGCGCCCGGCGCGGGCTGGTCCGGCGCGGTCTGGTCCGGCGCGGGCTGGTCCGGCGCAGGCAGGGCAGGCGCGTGCGGGTCCGGCGCGGTCTGGTCCGGCGGCTGCTGGTCCGGCGCGTGCTGGGCAGGCTCGCGCAGCGGGTGCGGCGTCCCGGACCCGACCGGTGCCGACGGCGCCGCACCGGCTCCCACGGCCGGCCCGCCCACCACCGGCATCGCCGCGGTCCGGACGGGCTCCGCGCGCGGCACGCGCTCGGCCGTCGTGCCGTCACCCAGCACCGGCTCGGCGGCGGGGAGCTTGTTGCGGTCGCGATGGATCTCGACGGTCACGTCGACGAACGGCACCGTGATGGGCGCCTGCGGCTTGTGCACCGTGACGTCGACCCCCTGCACCACGGCGTGCGAGAGCACCGTCGCGGCGATCCGCTCGGCGACGGTCTCGATGAGGTCGGCCGGATCTCCCGCCAGCACGGCCACGACCTGCTGCGCGAGCGTGCCGTAGTCGAGCGTGTGCGCGAGGTCGTCGCGCGCCGCGGCCCGGCGCGTGTCGACGTACGCCACGACGTCGGCCACGAACGTCTGGCCCTCGCGGCGCTCGTGCTCGAACACGCCGTGGTAGCCGGTCGCCGAGACGCCGGTCAGCCGGATGCGGTCCAGCGGCGCGGCCGATCGCTCGTCCTGGGTGCTCAACGGGTGCTCCCTCCGGTCCTCGCGTCCTCGTCGACCGCGAGCTCGTCGTCGTCCTGCGCGCCGCCGTCGCGCGTCGCTGCGGCCGTCCATGCGGCGGCCACCTTGACGGCGTCAACGGACGCGCTCACCTCGTGGACCCGCACGGCCCACGCACCCGCGACGGCGGCGAGCGCGGTGATCGCGGCGGTCGCGTCGTCGCGGCGCAGCGGCGGCGCGGGCTCGTGCGTCGGCCCGGCCAGCAGATGGCCCAGGAACCGCTTGCGGCTCGCGCCCACCAGCACCGGGAACCCGTCCGCGACCAGCTCGGGCAGCCGCGCGAGCAGCGGCCAGTTGCTCGCGCCCGGCTTGGCGAACCCTAGCCCCGGGTCGAGCACCACCTGGTCGTCCCGCACCCCGGCGGCCCGCAGATCCGCGACGCGCTCGGCGAGCTCGCGCCGGACGTCGGCGACGACGTCGTCGTAGCGGTCGAGGTCGTCCATGACGTCGGCGTGCCCGCGCCAGTGCATCGCGACGTACGCGGCCCCGGTCTGCGCGACGACGCCGTACATCGCGTCGTCGGCCAGGCCGCCGGAGACGTCGTTGACGAGCACCGCGCCCGCGTCGACGGCCTCGCGCGCGATCTGGGCACGCGTCGTGTCGACGCTCACGGCGAGGCCGCGCCGCGCGAGGTCCGCGATCACGGGGATCACACGCGCGCGCTCCTCCTCGACGGGCACGCGCCGAGCGCCGGGCCGCGTCGACTCGCCGCCGACGTCGAGCAGGTCGGCGCCGTCCTCGACCAGCGCGAGCGCGTGGGCCACCGCCGCGGACGGCGTGAACCAGCGGCCGCCGTCCGAGAAGGAGTCGGGCGTCACGTTCACGACACCCATGACGAGGCAGCGTCCGGCGCGGCGCAGCTCGGGCGGCAGCCCGGCGGGTCCCTCGACGCTCACGCCCCGAGCCTAGGGTGCGGCGCCTCGTGCTCCGAGCCCGCGGCGGGTGCAGGCTCGCGCGCCGGCGGGTCACGAGGCAGCGGGTACGTGACGCCGGGCCGGCGTCGCGCCGTCAGACGCCCGCGCCGCCGTCCTCCGCGCGCAGCCGCGGCTCTGTCCGGTTGCCAGGCCGGAAGCCCGCCTTGTCGGCGTAGAACGCGCGGATCACGTCCATGTCGGCGCGCACGTCGCCCGTGAGCTCGACGGTCGGCCCGAGGCCGGTCGTCATGGTCGTGCGGTCGACGTAGCCCAACGTCACGGGCCAGCCGGTCTCGCGCGCGACGCGGTAGAACCCCGACTTCCAGCCGGCGCCGCGCCGCGTGCCCTCGGGCGTCACCACCAGGTAGAACCGCTCTCCGCCGCGCACGCGGGCGACGAGCTCCTCGACGAGCCCCGCCGGGTCGCGCCGGTCGACGGGGATGCCGCCGAGCGCGCGCATCAGCGGCCCCGCCGGTCCCCGGAACAGCGTGTGCTTGCCGAGCCACCGGATCGGCAGGTCGAGCTCGCCCGCGAGCGCGAGCATCAGCACGAAGTCCCAGTTCGACGTGTGCGGGGCGCCGATCAGGATGCCGGCGCCGTCACGCGGCGGCCGCGTCGACACGAGGCGCCAGCGGCTGAGCCGCCAGAAGGTGCGGGCGATCGCCCGACCTGCCGTCATCGCGGTTCGGGGGCTCAGCGGCCGAGCACGAGGCTCATCGCCTCGGCGCGCGTGGCGACGTCGCGCATCTGGCCGCGCACGGCCGACGTCACGGTGCGCGAGCCCGGCTTGCGCACGCCGCGCATCGACATGCACAGGTGCTCGCACTCGACCACCACGAGCACACCCCGCGGCTTGAGGACGTTCACCATCGCGTCCGCGATCTGCGCCGTGAGCCGCTCCTGGACCTGAGGCCGCCGCGCGTAGACGTCGACGAGGCGCGCGAGCTTGGACAGGCCCGTGATGCGCCCGTCCGCGCCGGGGATGTACGCGACGTGCGCGACGCCGTGGAACGGCACGAGGTGGTGCTCGCAGGTCGAGTACACCTCGATGTCCTTGACCATCACCATCTCCTCGTGGCCGAGGTCGAAGGTCGTGGTCAGCACGTCCTCGGGGTCCTGCCGCAGGCCCGCGAAGATCTCGCGGTACGCGCGCGCCACGCGGTCCGGCGTGTCACGGAGTCCCTCGCGGTCCGGGTCCTCGCCGACGGCGACGAGGAGCTCGCGGATCGCCGCGCGCACGCGCGGCTCGTCGTACTCGCCGACCGCCCGGTCCTCGCTCGTCACCGGACCGATCGACGACACCACGCCGTCCGCGCTCATGCCGTCTCCGGCGCCGCGGCGGGCGGCACCTCGACGGCCTCGCTCGCGGGGTGCTCCTCGTGCGCTCCCGCGGCCTCGTCCTCGGGCACGATGGCGTGGCCGTTGTGCGACGCCTTCTCGGCGGCGGTCAGCACCGGCGGACGGTCGGAGACCGCGCGCTGGTCGGAGCTGAGCCACACCTGGCGCGGGGGTCGCTTGACGATCGGCTCGAAGACCTTGGCGAGCTGCTCGGCGTTCAGCGTCTCCTTCTCGAGCAGCTCGAGGACGAGGTGGTCGAGCACGTCGCGGTACTCGACGAGGATCTCCCACGCCTCGTCGTGCGCGCGCTCGATCAGCGCGCGGACCTCGAGGTCGATCGCGCCCGCGATGTCCTCGGAGTAGTCGCGCTGGTGGCCGACGTCGCGGCCGAGGAAGACCTCGCCCGAGTCCTGGCCCAGCCGGATCGCGCCCAGGCGGCTGCTCATGCCGAACTGGGTCACCATCTTGCGGGCCGTCGCGGTGGCCTTCTCGATGTCGTTGCTGGCGCCCGTCGTGGGGTCGTGGAACACGAGCTCCTCGGCGACGCGGCCGCCCATCGCGTACGCGAGCTGGTCGAGCAGCTCGTTGCGCGTCGTCGAGTACTTGTCCTCGAGCGGCATGACCATCGTGTAGCCGAGCGCGCGGCCGCGGGGCAGGATCGTCACCTTCGTCACCGGGTCGGTGTACCGGAGGGCCGCGGCCACCAGGGCGTGGCCGCCCTCGTGGTACGCGGTGATCTTCTGCTCCTTGGTGTTCATGACGCGCGTGCGCTTCTGCGGGCCGGCCACGACGCGGTCGATCGCCTCGTCGAGCGCGTGGTCGTCGATGACCTGGCCGTTCTGCCGCGCGGTGAGCAGCGCGGCCTCGTTCAGCACGTTCGCGAGGTCGGCACCCGTGAAGCCCGGCGTGCGCCGCGCGACCGCGGTGAGGTCGACGTGCGGCGCCATCGGCTTGCCCTTGGCGTGCACGGACAGGATGTGCTCGCGACCCTTGAGGTCCGGCGGCTCGACCGCGACCTGGCGGTCGAAGCGGCCGGGACGCAGCAGGGCGGGGTCGAGGATGTCGGGCCGGTTGGTGGCCGCGATCATGATGACGTTCGTCTTGACGTCGAAGCCGTCCATCTCGACGAGCATCTGGTTCAGCGTCTGCTCGCGCTCGTCGTGCCCGCCGCCGAGGCCGGCGCCGCGGTGACGGCCGACCGCGTCGATCTCGTCGACGAAGATGATGGCCGGCGCGTTCTGCTTCGCCTGCTCGAAGAGGTCGCGCACCCGGCTCGCGCCGACGCCGACGAACATCTCGACGAAGTCCGAGCCGGAGATCGAGTAGAACGGCACGCCCGCCTCGCCCGCGACGGCGCGCGCGAGGAGCGTCTTGCCGGTGCCGGGAGGCCCGTAGAGCAGCACGCCCTTGGGGATCTTGGCGCCCACGGCCTGGAACTTCGCCGGCTCGGACAGGAACTCCTTGATCTCCTGGAGCTCCTCGACCGCCTCGTCGACGCCCGCGACGTCCGCGAACGTGACCTGCGGCGACTCCTTGCTGACCAGCTTGGCGCGCGACTTGCCGAAGCTCATGACGCGCGAGCCGCCGCCCTGCATGTTCGCCATCAGGAACCAGAAGATGCCCAGGATGATGACGAACGGCAGCACGAGCTGGAGCAGGCTGCTCCACCACGACGTCTGCGGCACGACCGACGTGAAGCCCTTCGGCGGGTCGGACGCGACGATCGCGTCGGCCACGGTGTCGCCCAGCGGCTCCGTGTAGATGAAGTACACGGACTTGCCGTAGTCGGTGTCGCCCTGCTTGAGGTCCTCGGTCAGCGTGAGGTCGACGCGCTGCTGCCCGTCGGTCATCTTGGCCTGCTGGACCGCGCCGTCCTGCTTCAGCAGCGAGAGGCCGACCGACGTGTCGACCTTCTTCGCGCTCGGAGCGCCGAGGGTCGCGGCCGCGATCCACAGCAGGACGACGGCGAGGACGATCCACAGGATCGGGCCACGGACAAGGCGCTTGAGGTTCATGGGCGATCGGGGCGCGTGCCCCTCATCCTCCGCTCGCAGGGGTGCAGGTCATCGAACGTACACGGTCGACCTGGCGCGATCCGCCCCTGTTCGCCCAGGGCACATCAGCCCGTGGCGGACTGCACAGCACGTCCGTGCCGTGGTCACGCGCCGTACACGTGGGGGGCGAGCGTGCCGACGAACGGGAGGTTCCGGTAGCGCTCGGCGTAGTCGAGCCCGTAGCCGACGACGAACTCGTTCGGGATGTCGAACCCGACGTAGCGGACGTCGACCTCGACCTTGGCGGCCTCCGGCTTGCGCAGCATCGTGGCGATCTCGACGCTCTCCGGGCCGCGGCTGCGCAGGTTCGACAGCAGCCACGACAGGGTCAGCCCCGAGTCGATGATGTCCTCGACGATCAGCACGTGCCGACCGGTCAGGTCGGTGTCGAGGTCCTTGAGGATCCGCACGACGCCGCTCGACTTGGTGCCCGAGCCGTACGACGAGACCGCCATCCAGTCCATCTGCACGTCGGTGTGCAGCCGGCGCACGAGGTCCGCCATCACCATGACGGCACCCTTCAGCACGCCGACCAGCAGCAGCTGCTTGCCTGCGTAGTCGGCGTCGATCGCCGCAGCCAGCTCGTCGAGGCGCGCGTGCAGCTGCTCCTGCGAGAGCAGCACCTTCTCGAGGTCGTTCTCCACGTCGGCACGGTCCACCGGTGCTGCTCCTGTCAGTCGTGCTGCGCGTGATCGGCGGCCGCGGGCAGCTCGTCACGAGCCGGGGGCGCGCCGAGGAAGAGCCTGCCACACGCACGCCGCCCCACCAGCCCGCCGGGCAGCGCGACCGGTCCCTGCCCGCGCCACCGGGTGACGAGCGCGTCGAGCGCGTCGACGTGCTCCGCGCGCAGTGCACCCGGGGGCACGCCGGTCGCGAGCGCCGCGAGCCGCAGGGCGCGGACGCGGACCGCTCCGGGCGCCGCGGCGAGCGCCTCGGCGTCGATGCCCTCGTCGTCCGCGCCACCGGGCCGCCCGTCGTCGTGGCCGGGCGGGTCGACGACCGACGCGGCGACCACGCGGGCCTCGGCCAGCAACGCCACGGCCAGCGCGTCGAGCGCGTCGGCGTCGGCCCGGAGCTGCGCGGCCGACCGTGCGAGCGCCTCGGCGACGCCCGGCCCGAGCTCGCGCTCGAGCACCGGGAGCACCACACCCCGCACCCGGCTCCGCAGCGGTCCGCCGTCGGCCTCGTTCGTCGGGTCGTGCCACGGCTCGAGCCCGAGCGCGCCGCAGGCCGCGACCGTCGTGGCGCGCCGCAGCCCGAGCAGCGGTCGCCGGAACGGGACGCGCACGGCGGGCATCCCCGCGAGGGAGCGCGCCCCGGAGCCGCGGGCCAGCCCGAGCAGCACCGTCTCGGCCTGGTCGTCGAGCGTGTGGCCCAGGAGCACCGCCGCCGCGCCGCACTCGCGTGCCACGTCCTCGAGCGCCGCGTACCGCGCGTCACGCGCTGCCGCCTCCGGTCCGCCCGCGGCCCCGACCCGGACCGCCCGCACCACGACAGGCTCGAGCCCGAGCCGCCGGCACGCGCCCGCGGCCCGCTCGGCGACGGCCGCGGAGCCCGGCTGCAGCCCGTGGTCGACGACGACGGCCCCGGCGCGCAGGCCGGCCGGGCTCGCGGCCGACCCGCCGCGCTCGGGACCGGGCCTGGACCCCACGCGCGACGTCCGCCCCCCACGCTCCGCGACGAACGCGAGCGCCGCGGCGAGCGCGAGCGAGTCCGGGCCGCCCGAGCACGCGACGAGCACGAGCGAGCCCGGCGGCAGGCCCGCGACGCCGGCCGCGACCGCCGATCGGACGGCCGCGACCGCGGGGTCCGGCTGTGCCATGGTCCGTCGCCGCCCGCCGTCGTCCCTCGCGCCCGCCCGCGTCAGCCGTGCACCCGGCGCACCCACGCGCGCGGGTCCGACACCTCGCGCCGGCTCGGCAGGTTCTCGGGGGCCGCGAACACCGCGTTGAGGCCCGCGACGCCGACCTCCGCCTGCACGCCGCGGACGAACGCCGCGCCGTCGCGGTACTGCGCGAGCTTGGCGTCCATGCCGAGCAGGCGGCGCAGCAGGCGGTCCACACCACCGGCCCGCGCGTTCTCGTCCCGCCGCGCCTCGAACTTGCGGCGGATGTCCCGCACGCTCGGCACGACACCGGGCCCGACCTCGTCCATCGCGACGTCGGCGTGGCCCTCGAGCAGGGCCATGACGGCCGAGACCTCCTCGAACGCCTCGCGCTGCGCGGGCGGGAGCACGTCGAGCACCGACCCGCCCGGCTGCGTCAGCGCGCGCACGAGGCCCTCGACCAGCTCGGCCGCCGAGCTCGCGAGCCCGCGCGGGCCGGCGAGGTCCTCGAGCAGCTCGGCGGCCCGTGCGCGCAGGTGCACCGCGAGCCAGGGCGCGGCCGCGAACTGCAGGGCGTGCGTCTGCTCGTGCAGCGACACCCAGAGCCGGAAGTCGGACGGGTCGACGCCGATCTGGCGCTCGACCTGCAGGACGTTGGGCGCGACGAGCAGCAGCCGCCCTGGCTCACCGTCCGCGCCGCCGAACGGGTCGAACTGACCCAGCACCTTGCCCGCGAGCAGCGCGAGCACCCCACCGACCTGCACGGCACCGGCGGCGCGAGCAGCGGGCGGCACCGGACGCCCGCGGACCGTCACGGGGCCGACCATCGAGGCGAACACCTCGGTGTTCGCGGCGGCCCACCGGGCGCGGTCGACGACGAGCACGCGCGACGCCTGCGCGGGGGCGCTGCCGTCGGCGGGCGTCAGCTGCGTGATCCGCGACGCGTGCTCGGCGGCGCGGCCGGCAGCGGAGCGCAGCTCGGCGACGAGCGCGGTGAGCTCCTCGCGGCTCGCGCTCGGCCCGGGCGCCGCGAGCCGGCCCGCGATCCGGGCGGCGGTCGGCCAGTCGACGGGTCCTGCCTGCTCGAGCTCCACCGGCCCACGGTAACCGGCGGCGCGGGCGGCGCCTCTCGGGGCGGCCCGCCGCTGCGTCACCGGCACCCGCACCCGGCGAGCGACGTGACGAACGCGTCGATCGCGCGGCGCGGCGCGTCCTGGCCGCCGTCGGGCGTCTTGTCGGCCATGACGACGAACACCAGCTGCCGGCCGTCCGCGGTCTGCACCGTCCCGGCGAGCGACGTCACGTGCGACAGGCTCCCCGTCTTGGCCCGCACCAGCCCGCGCGCGGGTGACTGCGTGAAGCGGTCGTCGAGCGTGCCGGTCAGCCCGCCGATCGGCATGCCCACCGCGATGGGCCGCAGCGCGGGCTGGTCGGGGTCGGTGACGAGCCGCAGCAGCCCGGCCAGCAGGTCGGGCGGCAGCACCGAGCCGTCGGCGAGCCCCGACGCGTCGGCCAGCACGGCCGCCGTCGTGTCGAGCCCCAGCCCCTGGAGCACGAGCAGGTCCGCCTTCGCGCCGCCCTCGAACGTCGCGGGCAGCCCCTCGTGGACCGCGACGAGTCGCGCGAGCACCTCCGCGATCGTGTTGTCCGACGTCTCGAGCGTGTACTGCAGCACCTGGCCGAGCGGCGCCGAGCGCACCTCGCCGAGCACCTGCGCGCTGTCGGGGGCCGAGGTCCGCGTCGGGCTCCCCACGACCGTGATGCCGTTCTCGGCCAGCCGCGTGGCGAACGTGCGCGCGGCCTGCATCGAGGGGTCCGGCCACCGCGGCACGTACTCGCCCTCGCGCGTCTTGGCGATGTCCACCGCGACCGCCGTGACGGGTGCCGCGAAGCCGCCCGTCAGGTAGTCCGGGTGCCAGCCGGGGCTGACGGTCGGACCGGTGAACAGGGAGTCGTCCAGTCCGAGGTGCACGGTCGTCAGGCCCTGCAGCCTGAGCTTCTTGGCGGTCTGCCGGGCGAGGTCCGCGAGGCCGGCGTGCCCCACGACCGCGGCCGACGAGCCCTTGCCGGCCGCGAGCATCATGTCGCCGCCGCCCACGAGCACCACGCTGTCGCCGGCGCCGCGGACCGCCTGCGTCGGCAGCGTCGTGTCCGCGCCCAGGGCGGTCATCGACGCGACGGCCATCACGAGCTTGGCGGTCGACGCGGGGATGCGGCCCTGCGTCGGAAGGTGCGCCGCGACGGTGTCGCCCGTCAGCTGGTCGGCCACGAGCACGCCGACCGACGAGCCCATCCGGGTGTCGGCGACGAGCCCGTCGACCAGCTGCTGCACGCGCGCGTCGTCGGGCACGGGCGCCTGCGGGTCGAGCTCCTCGAGCGCCGGCGCGGCGTCGGCCGTCGGCATCAGGGCGCCCGGCGCGGTCGGGAACGGCGCCGCGGGCGACGGGACGGGCGCGAGCGTGACGACGCCCGGCACGAGGTCGTACGCGTCGGCCGTCACGTACGCGCCGCCTGCGAGCACGACGACGAGCGCGGCGGTCGCCGCCACGCGCCCCGCCTTCGCCATGGACCGTCCCGTCGTCTCGTGCTCGTCCGCGGTGCCCGTCCGCCGTGCCCGTCCGCCGTCTCTGGCGCTCCGAGCGCGGCCGTGACGAACCCGATACGGCGACCGGATCGCGGGTGCGTCAGACTACTGTCACCAGATCAGCGCGACGGACGACCCCGACGCGCCGGAACCGTTCGTCCACCGCCCCGGGATCGGGCGAGGACGCCGACCGAGGAGTGCTGTGGAGTTCGACGTCACCATCGAGATCCCCAAGGGCCAGCGCAACAAGTACGAGGTGGACCACGCGACGGGCCGCATCCGCCTCGACCGCATGCTCTTCACCTCGACGCGCTACCCCGACGACTACGGCTTCATCGAGGGCACCCTGGGCGAGGACGGCGACCCGCTCGACGCGCTCGTGCTGCTCGAGGAGCCCACGTTCCCCGGCTGCCTGATCCGCTGCCGCGCGCTCGGCATGTTCCGCATGCGCGACGAGGCCGGCGGCGACGACAAGGTGCTGTGCGTGCCGACCGGCGACCAGCGCGCCGCGTGGCGCCAGGACATCGACGACGTCTCCGACTTCCACCGCCTCGAGATCCAGCACTTCTTCGAGGTCTACAAGGACCTCGAGCCCGGCAAGTCCGTCGAGGGCGCCCACTGGGTGGGTCGCGCCGAGGCCGAGGCCGAGATCGAGAAGTCCCGGCAGCGCGCGATCGACGCGGGCTACAACCACTGACGCCAGGCGTCAGCCTCGCAGGGGCGGGTCACCGGACAGGTGGCCCGCCCCTCGTGCGTCCGGAGCGCCGGGCACTGGGGCATGTCGGTGGTTCGTCCTAGCGTGGAGGGGTCCACCGACGAGCACCTTTCGAGAGCACGCGGGAGCAGACATGCCACACGGCGACATCACGCACATCGACATCCCGGTCGACGACATGGAGCGCGCGACCGGCTTCTACGGGGCCGTCTTCGGCTGGTCGATCTCGGCACCGCCGGGCTTCGACGACTACCCGATGTGGTCGGCGCCCAACAAGATCAGCGGCGGCGGCTTCGGAGCTCGTGACGAGAAGCTCCAGCAGCCACGCAGCTACGTGGAGGTCGACTCGATCGACGACACGCTCGCACGGGTGGTCGAGCTCGGCGGCGAGGTCCTCGTGCCGAAGGCGCAGATCAGCGAGACGAGCTGGTGGGCGGCCTTCGTCGACACCGAGGGCAACCGCATGGGGCTGTACGAGGGCCACACGGACTGAGCATCGGGTCGCCGTGCGCCGGTCGCCGTCCCGTGCGCGGCCGGCGTGCGGCGACGCCCGATCGGCGGGCGGTGTTCGCCGCGTCAGGGGCGACCGGCGTACGGCATCGTGCCCGACCAGCGCATCGCCGTGATGCGCACCGTGAGGCCGGGGCGCGGTGCCTCGATCATCTGGCCGCCGCCGATCCACATGGCGACGTGGTAGATCGAGCTGGGGTTGCTCGGGTCGGTCGCCCAGAACACGAGGTCGCCGGGCCGCAGGTCGTCGTAGCTGATCTTCTTGACCTGCTTGTACTGGTCGCGCGACGTGCGGTTGAGGTTGACGCCCGCCTTGCGCCAGGCCGTCATCGTCAGGCCGGAGCAGTCGAAAGACGACGGACCCGCACCGCCCCAGACGTACGGCGAGCCGAGCTCGGCGCGCGCCGCGTCGACGGCCGCCGCGCCCATGGCCGCGCTGCCGCGCGACGTGCCGGTGCCGAGGCCGTACGCGGAGCCACCCGGGGACGAGCCACCCGAGGACGATCCGCCCGAGGACGAGCCGCCGCTGGAGCCGGAGCCGGAGGAACCCGCGCCCGAACCGGAGGAGCCGGAGCCGGAGGAGCCCGAACCGGAGGAGCCGGAGCCCGACGAGCCGGAGCCGGACGACGACCCACCGCCCGACGACGAGCCGCCCGATGACGAGCCGGAGTCACCGTCCGAGTGCCCGGAGCCGCTCGAGCCCTGGTCAGATCCGCCCGACGACCCCGATCCCCCGCCGGATCCGGAGCCGGACCCCGACGACCCGGACGAACCCGACCCGGACGAACCCGCCCCGGACGAACCCGCGCCTGACGAACCAGAGCCCGACCCGGACGACGAACCGCCGGAGCCGCCCGACGAGCCGGCCTTCGAGCCGCCCGACGAGTGGTGCGCCTGCTCCTGCGCGTGCGCCGCCGCGAGGGCCTGCGCCTTGGCGCGGGCGTCTGCGCGCTCCCGCGCCTGCTGGTCGAGGAAGTCCTGGCGCTGTCGCTCGACCGCGACGCTCGTGTTCCGCGCCTGCGCGAGCCGACCGATCAGCTGGTCGCGCTCCGCCGACGCGTCGTCGACCTGCTGCTGCGCGTCCTTCTGGGTCTGCTCGGCGACGTCGAGCGCGTCGGCGGCGTCCTTCTTGGCGGCCGCGGCGGCGTCCGCGTCGTCCTGCGCGCGCGTCGCGAGCGTCGTGGACACGACCTGCGCGGCGCGGTAGTTCTGCACGGCCTGGTCGACCTTGCCCGTCACCTGGTCGAGGGCGACCGTGCGGCGCGCGACGTCCTGGAAGCCGTCGGCCGAGAGCACGGCCTGCAGCATGTCGGTCGACCCGCCCGAGCGCGCCATCTGGCGCATGAGCGCGACGAGCGTCTCGCGGGTCTCCTCGGCCGACGCCTCCGCGGTGTCCGCGCGCTGCTGGGCGGCGTCCGCGGTGGCCTGGGCGGCATCGGCGTCGGCGAGCGCCTGGGTGTAGCTCTCGCCCGCCTGCTGGACCTTGACGTCGGCCTCGTCCGCGACGGTCGCGAGCTGGGCGAGCCGGACCTCGATGTCGGCGACCGACTGCGCGGCGTCCGTGACGGCGTGCTGGGCGTCCGCGACGTCCTGCTGCGACGGCGGGGTCGGCGCGGCATTGGCAGAGGTGGCGCCGATCGTCCCCGCGAGGGCGAGGGCGCCGAGGGCTGCGACGAGGCGCGCGCGACCGCGACCGCGTCTGAGCCAGTTCCCGTCCGTCACGCCGTGCTGCCTCTCCCCGTCCGCCTCGAGGGCGGCCGTGCTGCCGCCCCTGGTCTGCCCTCGGCTGCGCGCGGCCCGATCTTGAGCTGCTGCCGGCCCGGCCCGCGCTACCTGCACGGCGGGCTGCGATGCCCGCGCCCCTCGGACGCTACCGGCGCTAATCCCAGAAGTGAACATCAGTCACACGAGTAACAGGAGTCACAGGAGTGTGCTTCGGGACGAATCGGGCGCGGCGGCGACAGCGTCACCCGTTCGCCACGCGGACCCCCGGCTGCGGTCGCGGTCGCGGACACACGCGCGACCGCATCGTGAGACGGCCGTTTCACGTACCGGATCGGTCTGTCTACTCTCGGCGCATGTTCCGTCGAATGTGTCGCTGACCAGCGCACGTTCGGCATGCCTGCGGGCAGGTCACCGTCCCTCGAGACGCGGCCCTGACCTCGCCGAGCCCGGCTCGACCGTGCGCCACTCCACCCCACTCCCCGCGGGACGGACGTCGGCTGCCCGAGCTCCCCGCGGACCAGCGATCTCTCGCCTGACGACTGATCACCGACCCGAACCGCGAAGGAGCCACCATGAGCAACGAGAGCTGGAACTTCGAGACCCGCCAGATCCACGCCGGCCAGTCCCCGGACCCGGCGACCGGCGCCCGCGCGCTGCCGATCTACCAGACCACGTCGTACGTCTTCGACAGCGCCCAGCAGGCCGCTGACCGGTTCGCGCTCAAGGAGCTCGGCCCGATCTACACGCGCATCGGCAACCCGACCCAGGAGGTCGTCGAGAACCGCATCGCGAGCCTCGAGGGCGGCGTCGGCGCCCTGCTCGTGGCCTCGGGCCAGGCGGCGGAGACGTTCGCGATCCTCAACGTCGCCGAGGCGGGCGACCACATCGTCGCGAGCCCGTCGCTCTACGGCGGCACGTACAACCTGCTGCACTACACGCTGCCGAAGCTCGGCATCGAGACGACGTTCGTCGAGGACCCGCACGACGCCGACTCGTGGCGCGCGGCGATCCGCCCGAACACCAAGGCGTTCTTCGCCGAGACGATCCCGAACCCCAAGTCCGACGTGCTCGACATCGAGCTCGTCGCGGGGGTCGCGCACGAGTACGGCGCGCCGCTCATCGTCGACAACACCGTCGCGACGCCGTACCTCATCAACCCGCTGCAGTGGGGCGCCGACGTCGTCGTGCACTCGGCCACCAAGTACCTCGGTGGGCACGGCTCGGCGATCGGCGGCGTCATCGTCGACGGCGGCACGTTCGACTACCAGCAGTACCCGGACCGGTTCCCCGGCTTCAACCAGGCCGACCCGTCGTACCACGGGCTCGTCATCGGCGAGACGCTCGGCGTGAACGGCATCTTCGGCGTCAACCTCTCCTACATCCTCAAGGCGCGCATCCAGCTGCTGCGCGACCTGGGCTCGGCGGTGTCGCCGTTCAACGCGTTCCTGATCTCGCAGGGCATCGAGACGCTGTCGCTGCGCGTCGAGCGTCACGTCGCGAACGCGCAGAAGGTGGCCGAGTGGCTCGAGGCGCGCGAGGACGTCGTCAAGGTCCACTACTCGGGCCTCGAGTCGAGCCCGTGGCACGCCAACCAGGTCAAGTACGCCCCCCGGGGCGCGGGCGCGGTGCTCGCGTTCGAGCTCGAGGGCGGCTCGCCCGCCGGTCAGGCGTTCGTCAGCGCGCTCGAGCTCCACTCGAACGTCGCGAACATCGGTGACGTGCGCTCGCTCGTCATCCACCCGGCCTCGACCACGCACAGCCAGCTGACCCCCGAGGAGCAGGAGCTCTCCGGCGTGACGCCCGGCCTCGTGCGTCTCGCGGTCGGCATCGAGCACATCGACGACATCCTCGCCGACCTCGACGCGGGCTTCCGCGCGGCCAAGGGCGCCTGACGATGCCGGGCCGCGGGTCCGCGACACCGGTGGCACCCGCCGCCGCGCGTCGCGGACCCGCGGTGCCCGAGGGCTGCCGTGGCTGACGGCGACACCGACGACGACCGGGACGGCGGTGCCGTCCCGGAGGGTGGGCCGCTCGGCCCGCCACCGGACCAGTACGTAGATTGGGGCCTCGTGCAGGACGAGACGCTCACCTTCGGACGCGCCAAGGCGCGCCCGCGCACGGTCGCGAGCCGCGTGCCGCTGCCCGAGCGCCCGCCCGTGCCGGCGTCCGCGGCGTGGCGTGACGGCGACCCGGTGGGCCGCCGTCGGTTCGCGGACCTCGGGCCGTTCGCGCTCGAGTCGGGCGGCCGCCTGCCCGCGGTCCGGCTCGCCTACGAGACCTGGGGCGAGCTCAACGAGGACGGCACCAACGCGGTGCTCGTGCTGCACGCGCTGACGGGCGACTCGCACGTGACGGGTGAGCCCGCCGAGGGCCACCCGACCGCCGGGTGGTGGCAGTCGATGGTCGGGCCGGGCGCGCCCATCGACACCGACCGATACTTCGTGGTCGCGCCCAACGTGCTCGGCGGCTGCCAGGGCTCGACGGGTCCCGCGTCCACCGCGCCCGACGGCCGCCCGTGGGGTGGGCGATTCCCGCTGCTGACCGTGCGTGACCAGGTCGCGGCCGAGATCCGCCTCGCCGACCTGCTCGGCATCGACTCGTGGGCGCTCGTCATCGGTGCCTCGATGGGCGGCCAGCGCGTGCTCGAGTGGGCCGTCATGGCACCGGACCGGGTCGAGGCGATCGCGGCGATCGCGACCGCGGCGCAGACGTCGGGCGACCAGATCGCCGGCTTCCACACGCAGCTGTCCGCGATCCGCGCCGACCCCAGCTATCGCGACGGCGACTACTACGACGCCGCCGACGGCGACGGCCCGCACGTCGGCCTCGGCATCGCACGGCAGATCGCGCACCAGACCTACCGGTCGGCCTTCGAGCTCGACGAGCGGTTCGGCCGCATCCCGCAGGGGGCCGAGGACCCGCTCGACGGCGGGCGCTTCGCGGTCCAGAGCTACCTCGACCACCACGGCGACAAGCTCGCGCGCCGGTTCGACGCCAACACGTACGTGGTGCTGACGCGGACGATGATCACGCACGACCTCGGCCGCGACCGCGGCGGCGTCGAGGCGGCGCTCGCGCAGATCACGGCCCGCGCGCTCGTGATCGCCGTCGACTCCGACCGGCTCTTCCCGCCGGCGCAGTCCGAGCGGATCGCCGCGGGCATCCCCGGCTCGGGTCCCGTGCGGACCGTGCACTCCGACTACGGGCACGACGGGTTCCTGATCGAGGAGGACCTGGTCGGCGCGCTGGTCAGCGAGTTCCTCGAGGACGGCGTCCGCTCCCGCTGAGGCTGCCGCGGCTTGTCGCGGGCGTGTCGGGTGGCAGCAGCGGACTCAGCGCACCTCTCGACGCCCGTGCCCGTCCGCGGCCCGCGGCCCCGCTGTGCGTCGTGCGGGCCGTCCGACGCGGCGGGTCGCCGTCGCGTCGCGGCTGTGCCGGGGGACTGCTGGCACCATGACGCGCATGACGAGCGCCGACCTCGCTGCTGCCGACACCGCGCTGCGCGCCCAGTGGCGCCGCCTGCGCGGCTGGGTCGAGGAGGTCGTCGACGACTCCGTGGCCGGCGAGGCCTCGGTGCTGCCCGGCTGGACGGTCGCCGAGCTCGTGGCGCACCTCGGCCGGGCGATGGATGCGCTCGCCGTCTGCACGCCTGCGCCGCCGGGGACGATGCCGCTGACGCTCGGCGAGTACGTCAGCAGCTACCCGGACCGCGCGGCCGACATCGCGCAGAACACCCGCGACCTCGCCGCGGAGATCGCGCGCGACCCGCTGCCCGAGGTCGACCGGCGCGCCGCGGCGGCGTTCGCGCTGCTCGACGCGCACCGCGGTGACGACCTCGTGGTCCAGGCGCGGCGCGGACCGGTGCTGCTCTCGACCATGACGACGTCGCGCGTCGTCGAGCTCGTGGTGCACGCCGACGACCTGCTCCGCTCGGTGCGGCGCGTCGCCGGTTCCGGGCCCGGTGTCGACCCCGTGGACCCTGCGGCGCTGCGGTTCGTCGCGGACGCGCTGCTGGGCATCGTGCTGGCGCGCGGCGGGTGGGACCTCGCGGTCGCCGACCCGCGCGCGTGGATGCGGCTCGCGACCGGGCGGACCTCGTACGACGTCGACGTGCTCGCCGCCGCGCTCACGCCGGCCAGCTCCGCGGACGCGGTGCCGGACCTCGGTCGGATGCTCCCGCTGCTCTGACAGGTGAGACGGCGTCGGTAGCGTGGCGTCGTGCTCGCCGCCTACGCCGCCCGGTTCTCGCCCGACGACCCGCTCACGGGGCTCGAGGTCGGCGAACGGCCCGAGCCGGTGGCGGCCGAGCACTGGACCGTCGTCGACGTCCGCGCGTCGGCGCTGAACCATCACGACCTGTGGTCGCTGCGCGGCGTCGGCCTGCGCGCCGAGCAGCTGCCGATGGTGCTCGGCACCGACGCCGCCGGCGTCACGCCCGACGGCCGCGAGGTGCTGCTGCACGGCGTCATCGGTGGTGGGCTCGGCCACGGCGTCGGACCCGACGAGCCGCGCACCCTCCTGTCGGAGCGGTACCCGGGCACGCTCGCGGAGCGCGTCGCGGTGCCGACCTACAACCTCGTGGACAAGCCGGCCGAGCTGTCGTTCGTCGAGGCCGCGTGCCTGCCGACCGCATGGCTGACGGCGTACCGGATGCTGTTCGTCAACGGCGGCGCGACACCGGGCCAGCGGGTGCTGGTGCAGGGCGCGGGCGGCGGTGTCGCGACTGCGGCGGTCCTGCTCGGCGCGGCCGCGGGGCTCGAGGTCCTCGTCACGAGCCGCGACGAGGACCGCCGGGCCCAGGCGCTCGAGCTGGGCGCCGCGGGCGCGTTCGAGACGGGCGCCCGCGTGCCGCGCGCCGACGTCGTGCTCGAGACCGTGGGGCGCGCCACCTGGTCGCACAGCATCCGATCGGTCCGCCCCGGCGGCCGCGTCGTGGTCGCCGGCGCGACATCGGGCGACGCCGACGCGGCCGAGCTGCAGCGCATCTTCTTCCAGGAGATCACCGTCGTCGGCACCACGATGGGCTCGCGCGAGGACCTGCAGCACCTGGTCGCGTTCCTGGCGCGGACCGGTGTGCGGCCGCTCGTCGACTCCACGTTCCCGCTCGCGCGGGCGCGCGACGGACTGGCGCGGCTCGCCGCCGGGGCGCAGTTCGGGAAGGTCGTGCTCGAGGTCTGACGGCGCCGGGACGGCCGCACGTCAGGTCGCCGGCACTCCCGCGGCCTCCGCGAGGGTCGGGCCGCCGTCGCCCATGCGCCAGGAGCGCCAGCCGTCGATGCGCGCGAGGCTGCCGGCCGCCGCCGCGGCGGCGAGGTCCGGGTCGGCGTACGTCCGGCCGTCGGGCAGCTGGATGAGTCCGTCCTGCCGCAGCAGCGCGACGAGCCGCTGGTCGCGGCGCTCGCGGTACCAGACGAGCGTCGTGATCGCGCGGCGGCGCTTGGCGAGCGTCGCGAGCTCGGGCACCGGGAGCCCGTCGTTGCCCGTGGTCGACGACCGCTCGGGCGGCGCGCCGGGCGGGGCCGCGGCGGGCTCTGCGGCGGGGCGCACCTGCTCTGCCGCGGGGCGTTCGGGCTCGGCGCGCGCGGGCGCGGGCGGCAGCGGCAGCGGCAGCGACGTGGCCGACGTCCCGAGCGGCGCCGGGAACGACCCCGCGGGCGCGTCGAGCGCGGTCCACGCGACCGACGCCGGCGCGACGGGCACGTCCAGCGCGGTTGCGGCAGGCTGGGCCGCCGCGGCGGCCGGGGGCGCGGCTGCCGACGCCGTCTCGTCTGCCGACGTGGTGGCCGGCGCGGCGGGCGCCCCGGCGGTGGACCCGGTCGCCGCCCCGGCCGGCGACGGCGCGGCCGTGACCGGCGACCCGGCGGCCGCCTGCCCGGCTGCGGCCCGAGGCGCGGCCGAGAACGCGGACCCCGGAGCGGCGACCGGCGGCGCGCCGTGCGGCGGCGTGAGCGGGCGGGGTCCCCCGGAGACGGCGGGCAGGTGCTGGCCCGGCGGCTGGAGCGAGCCGTGCGGCGGCTGCGACGGCGCCGGCTGCTCGGGCCGGAACGGCGGCTCCAGCTCGGCCGGGTCGTGGGCGAGCGGGGCGTGCAGCGGCGCGGGGACGGGCGGCACGCCGGGCGCCGGCGTGTGGCCGTTGGTGGGCCGGGACGCCGCGCCGTCCGGCACGCGGACGCCCGTCACCGGCGTGATCGCCTCGGGCGACGAGACGCGGTGCGGCGGGTTGACGACGGCTCCGGGCATCGGCGGCCGCGACAGGTTGAGCCGCCCCGAGTCGTACGCCATCGCCGTGGCGAACGCCTCGCTCGAGCGCACGAGCCGCAGCGCCGTCGGCTCGACCGACCGCCGCACGGTCTCGTGCGTGGCGAGCGGCGAGACGTCGATCATCCGGCGGTCGTCGACGCCACGGACGACGCCGACCTGCAGCACGTCGACGTGCCGGCCGGGACCGCGCAGGAAGGCGAGCGTGTCGCCGGCGGCGGCCGCGACCTCGGAGCACAGCAGCACGAGGCGCACGCCCTCGCGGCGGCTCGTCGTCGCGCCGAACGCGACCTGCTCGCGGAACGCCGCGAAGTCGACCGGGAACCGGCTCGGGTCCGGGTGGTAGGCGCGCGCGAGGTCGGTCGTCGTCATGCGTGCCGCAGCCCCGGCGTGGCGCAGGGTGGCGACGACGGCGTCGTCGTCCACGACGGGCACGACCTCGACGATCACCGGGCGGCCCGTCGAGTCGAGTGCGAGCAGCTCGGGGACGTCCGCGTGCTCGGGTGCGGTGGAGCGCGCACGGACGACGAAGAGCGGTTCGCCGGCGACGGCCGCGAGATGGTGCGTCAGCAGCGCGGCACAGTCCTGGCCGAACGATCCCGGGAGCGGCTGCATCGGCTGAACGAGGCGCGGACGCCCTTCGTCCAGCTCGAAGATCGGCATCTCGGGACCTCTCCGGGGCGCGCGTGCACGGCGGTGACACCCATGGTTCTGACGCGCCGGGGCCGGCGCGCACCCAGGGTGCCACAGCGGACGCCGCGCCCGGCACGAGCGAACGGGTGGCGCGCCGGATCACTCGAACGCGTGGCCGCGCGACCGCGCCCCGGCACGCGCACGGCTCGCGCGCGGACGCGGACGGCGCCGCCCGTCAGGCGGTCTCGCCAGCCGCGAGCGCGGCCTCGACGCGCTCCACCTTGGCCGTCAGCTCGCCGGTGTGACCGGGCCGGATGTCGGCCTTCAGCACGAGGCTGACGCGGCCCGCGCCGCGCCCGGCGGCCTCGGTCGCGCGCCGGACGACGTCCATCACCTCGTCCCACTCGCCCTCGATCGTGGTGAACATCGCGTCGGTGCGGTTCGGCAGGCCGGACTCGCGGACCACGCGCACCGCCTCGGCGACGGCCAGCGACACGGACTCGCCGACACCCAGCGGCGACACGGAGAAGGCAACGAGCATGTCGCCACCCTCACGGCTCGTCCGCCGGTTGTCCACCGGCGTCCGCGGCGCGGTCGCCGGGCCTAGACGGTGAGCTCCTCCCCCGGCGCGAGGACGGTGAGCGGCACGTCGATCAGGGCGTCCGGGCTCAGGAAGCGCTCGACACCCGCCTGACCGGTCGGGCTGAGCATGATCTCGTGGACCTGGACCAGCCGGCGGGGCGCGACGGCGCGCACGAAGTCGACGGCGTCGCCGATGCGCGTCCACGGGCCGCTCGTCGGCAGCAGCAGCGTCTCGACCGTCGCGGGCGGGACGTCGTACGCGTCGCCGGGGTGGTAGACCCGGCCGTCGATCAGGTACCCGACGTTCGCGACGCTCGGCACGTCGCGGTGGATCACGGCGTGCGAGCCGCCGTGCACCGCCACGTCGAAGCCTGCGACCTCGAACCGGTCGCCCGGCGCGACCGCGCTGACCTGGCCGCCGGCCCCGCTCCACCGCGCGACGAGCGCCGCCGGTCCGTACACGCGCAGGTCCGGCCGGTCCCCGAGCGCGCGGCGGATCAGCCCCTCGTCCACGTGGTCGAAGTGCTCGTGCGTGACGAGCACGGCCTGGGCCGCCGCCACGGCCTCGGCCGCGTCGGGTGTGAACGTGCCGGGGTCGACGACGATCCGGCCGCCGCCCTTGACGAGCGACACGCACGAGTGGACGTGCTTGATGAGCTGCACCTGCGTCTCCTTGCGTCGAGTTCTACAGGAGTGACTGTACAGATAGCCCTGTAGACATCTAGCCTCGGACGGTGACCGACCACGAGCCGCCGCCCTCCGCCGCCGCGCTCGCCGCCCACCTCCGGTCGGCGATCAGCGGGCTCGTCCGGGCCACGCGCCCGACGGACCAGCTCGCGCCCAGCCCGGCCGCCGTGCTCGACCTGCTCGACACCCGCGGGCCGCTCACCACCGCGGAGCTCGCCGCAGCGCGCGGCGTGCGACACCAGACGATGGCCGCGACCGTGAAGGACCTGACCGACACGGGTCACCTGACCGCAGGACCGGACCCCGCGGACGCCCGCAAGAAGCTCCTCGCACTCACGCCCGCCGGGGGGTCGGCGATCAGGGCGGAGCGCCACCGCCGCGTCGCCCGGCTCGCGGATGCGGTCGACGTCGCGCTCGACGACGCCGACCGCCGGACGCTCGCGCGCGCCCTCGAGCTCGTCGACCGCATCACCGACGTGGTCGCGGAGCGGCGCCCCGCCGGACCCGACGGGCAGCCCCTGACCGGCGACTGGTGACGGGCCGCCGAGTCCGAGGTCAGCGTGCGACGCGCGCGAGATGCGCCGCGAGCAGCTCCGCGAGCGCGACGCCCTCGACGCCCGCCAGGTCGCCGGCCTGCGTGCGGCACGAGAAGCCGTCGGCGAGCAGCACGTGCTCGGACCCCGGCCGCGACGGCAGCTCGCGCAGCGCGGGCAGCAGCGACCGCTCGGCCACCGCGACCGACGTCTCGTAGTGCCCCTTCTCCATGCCCCAGTTGCCGGCGAGGCCGCAGCAGCCCGCGGCGACCTGGATGTCGGCGCCCGCGGCGCGCAGCAGGCGCTCGTCGGCCCGGAAGCCCATCACGGAGTAGTGGTGGCAGTGCGGCTGCACGACGGCCGTCACGCCCGCGAGATCCGGCGCCTGCCACGCGTCGCCCGGGCCGAGGGGCGCGGGGGCGGTCAGGAGCTCGGCCAGCGTGTGCGTGCCGGCGGCGACGGCCTTCGCGCGCGGGTCGTCCGGGAACAGCTCGAGCAGGTCGGACCGCAGCACCGCGGTGCACGACGGCTCGAGGCCGACGATCGGCACGCCGTTGACGGCGAACGGCCCGAGCACCGTCAGCAGCTGCTCGAGCCGCTTCCGCGCTCCGTCGAGCTGCCCGGTCGTGATCCACGTCAGCCCGCAGCACGCCTCGCCGTCCGGCACGACGACGCGGTACCCGGCGTCCTCGAGCACGGCCACCGCGGCCCGCCCGACCCCGGGCGCCAACGAGTCGGAGAACGAGTCGGCCCACAGCACGACGAACTTCTCACCGCGAACGGCGTCAGCACCCGAGCCACCGTCACGGGCAGGCGACACGGTCGCGTCGCCGGCGGACGCCACGCCGGAGGCGGCATCCGAAGCGAGGGGGCGGGAGTCGACGAGCCCCGCAGCCCGAGCCCAAGCCCGAAACGGCCGTCGCGCGAACGCCGGCACCCCGCGCCGAGGATCCATCCCGCCGCCCGCCAGCACCACCTTCCGCAGTGGCCCGAACGACAGCACGGCGTTGACGAGCGGCCCACCCCCGGGCACGGCCGTGATGGCCCGCGCCCACCGCGGCAGCCAGCCGAGCGCGTAGTGCGACACGGGCCGCACGCGCCGACGGTACGTCCGGTACAAAACCTCGGACTTGTACGCCGCCATGTCGACGCCCGCCGGGCAGTCGGACGAGCACGCCTTGCACGACAGGCACAGGTCCAGGACGTCGTGGACCTCGGGCGACGCGAACCCCCCGGTGACGAAGCCCCCGTTGACCATCTCCTGCAGCACGCGCGCGCGGCCGCGGGTCGAGTCCTTCTCGTCGCGCGTCGCGAGGTACGACGGGCACATGAACCCGCCGTTGGCGGTGTTGTCGGCGCGGCACTTGCCGACGCCCGTGCAGCGGTGCACCGCCGTGGTGAGGTCGCCGTGGTCGTGCGCGAACGCGAAGCCTCCCGAGCCGAGCACGGGTCGGGCGTGCGGCCGGCGGAGGTCGGCGTCGAGGGGCCCGGGGTCGACGAGCACGCCCGGGTTCAGGAGCCCGTCGGGGTCGAGCAGCGCCTTGAACGCCCCGAACAGCTCGATGACGCGCGAGGAGTACATGACCGGCAGCAGCTCGGAGCGCGCGCGGCCGTCACCGTGCTCGCCCGAGAGCGAGCCGCCGTGCGCCGCCACGAGCCCCGCGGCGTCCGTCATGAACTCGCGCAGCGGGTCGCCGGAGCGTTCGAGCGGGATGTCGAGCCGCAGGTGCACGCAGCCGTCGCCGAAGTGCCCGTATGCGAGGCCGTCGACGCCGTGGCGGGACATGAGCCCCTCGAGCTCGCGCAGGTACGCGCCGAGCCGCTCGGGCGGGACCGCGGAGTCCTCGAACCCGGGCCACGCCTGCTCGTTGCCGGGCGTGCGGCCGCCGAGGCCCGCGCCGTCCTCCCGGATGCGCCACATGGCGGACGCCTCGGGCCCGGGCGGGAACAGTCCGACCGCGCCGGTCCCGGCGTCCGCGGCGAGCGCCTGCGCGCGCGACATCGCCTCGTCGAGCGTGTCGCCGCCGACCTCGACCATCAGCCAGCCGTTGCCCGCGGGGAGCGTCGGCACCGCCCCGGGACCCTTGACGCGCCGCACGACGTCGACGAGCCGCGAGTCCATGCCCTCGATGGCGAGCGGCGCGTGCGCGAGCAGCGCCGGGACCGCGTCGGCGGCGGTCGGCATGTCGGGGTAGCCGAGCACGACGAGCACCGGCGCGGCCGCGATCGGCACGAGCCGCAGCGTCGCGCCGAGCAGCGTGCCGACCGTGCCCTCGGTGCCGACGAGCGCCTTGGCGAGGTCGCGGCCGTTCTCGGGGAGCAGGTGCTCGAGCGAGTAGCCGGACACCTGCCGCGTGAAGCGACCGAGCTCGGTGCGCAGGACGTCGAGGTTCGCGCTGACGAGCGCGTCGAGCCCGGGGACCGCGTCGAGGGAGCCCGCCCCGGCCGTGAACCGCCGCCCCGTGCCGTCGACGACGTCGAGTGCGAGCACGTTGTCGGCCGTGCGCCCGTACGCGACGGCCCGCGGCCCGCACGCGTTGTTGCCGATCATCCCGCCGAGGGTCGCGCGGGTCCACGTCGACGGGTCCGGCCCGAACCGCAGGCCGTGCGGCGCGGCGGCCTTCTGGAGGGTCGCCATGATCGTGCCCGGCTCGACGACCGCGGTGCGCGCGTCGGGGTCGAGCGACAGCACGCGGTTCACGTGGCGCGAGAAATCGAGCACGATGCCGGGCCCGATCGAGTTGCCGGCGACGGACGTCCCGGCGCCGCGGGCCGTCAGCGGCACGCCGAGCGTGCGCGAGACCTCGAGCGCGGCGAGCACGTCGTCGGTGTCGAGCGGGAACACGACCACGCGCGGCACGACGCGGTAGTTCGACGCGTCCGTGGAGTACTCCGCCCGGCGGCGCGAGGAGTCGTCCACCGAGCCCCTGACGGCCGCGCGCAGCGCGGCGACGACGTCGGTGCTCGTCAGGGTGGGAGTCGACACGGCTGCAGTCTCGCACCGCGCCACGCGCGCCCGTCATGGCCTTTCGCGGCGCGGACACCGGCCACCGGCGGTGGGACGACGACGCGCGCCGGACCCGTCCCGGTCCGGCGCGCGTCGCTTCGCCTCGGCGTCGCCGAGGGGCTCAGGAGAGTGCCGCGTCCAGCGTGATCGTGGTGCCGGCGAGCGCCTTGCTCACCGGGCAGGTCGCCTTGGCCTCCTCGGCCACCTGCTGGAACCGCTCCGCGTCGAGGCCGTCCACCTTGCCGCGGACGGTGAGCTTGATGCCGGGGATGTGGAACCCGCCGGCGGGGTCGGGCCCGAACCGGACGTCAGCGGTGATCTCGAGGGCCTGCGGGTTGCCGCCGGCCTGCGCCAGCAGCGCGGAGAACTGCATGGCGAAGCACGACGAGTGCGCCGCGGCGACGAGCTCCTCGGGGCTCGTCACGCCCTGGGCGTCGTCGGCGGCGCGGCGTGGGAACGAGACCTCGAACGAGCCCTGGCCCGAGCTGGCCAGCGTGACGGTGCCGCTCCCCTCCTCGAGCGTGCCGTGCCAGTCGGTGCGTGCGGTGCGCGTGGCCATGCCAGCTCCAATCGTCAGGGGACGGCGTCGCGGCCGTCACCCGCCACGCTAGGCGGCGCGGGCGCGCGCCGCTCGGCCAGCGGAGGGGTCAGCGCGCGCGCGCGAGGTGGTCGCTGACGACGTGGCTCGGCGCGCCCGCGCGGTCGAGCGCCCAGGCGGCCCGCGCGTGCAGGACGCGGCGCTGCTGCGCGTCGAGCCCGTGGTAGAGCGCGCCTCGGCAGAGGTCGTGCCCGAAGACCAGCCGGTCGCCGCGCGCGCGGACGACCCCGGCGGCGAGCGCGTGCCGCAACGTGCGCCAGCAGTCCGGCACGCTCGCGCCCGACATCGCGGCGAGGTCCAGCACCACGAACGACGTGCCGAGCACCGATGCCTGCTCGAGCAGCGCGAGCACCTCGACGCCGAGGTACTCGAGCCGCCCGCGCACCACCTCGTCGAGCGAGTCGAGCCACTGCGTGCCCACCACGTCGACCACGCCGTCGCGCTCCTCGAGCGCACCGTGCGCGCGGGCGGTGCGCACGACGTCGGATGCGAACCGCGGGTTGCCGCCGGTCGTCGCGAGCGCGCCGCGCAGCGCGGGGCCCACGGGCGAGCCGACCAGACGCTCGGCCACGTCGACCACGGCCCGCGGCGCGAGCGGGCGCAGCTCGACGTACCGCGCGCCGGCGCGCGTCCACGCCGCCACGGTCGTCGCGAGCTCGGTGCGGTGCGGCACCGGACGCATCGTCATGACGAGGAAGCCGCCCGGCACGGCGCCCTCGCGGGCGAGCCGGACGAGCGCCTCGAGCGAGCCCGTGTCCCCGTGGTGCAGGTCCTCGAGCACGAGGACCCACGGGCGCTTGTCGCTCTGCCGCCGCACGAGCGCGGCCGCGAGCTCGGCGGCGCGCGCGATCGCCTGCGGCTGCGCGTGCCCGTCGGTCAGAGCGGCCGTGAGGTCGACCAGCTCGGACTCGACCGGGCCGTGCGCCGCGGACGGGTCGATCAGCGCGTCGGTCAGCAGGCCGACCGGCCGACCGTCCGCCTGGGCCGCGCGCACCAGGCGGAAGTCGAGGCCGAGGATCGCGGCGCCCTGGCGGAGCGTGCCGACCAGGCTCGTCTTGCCGACGCCGGCCTCGCCCTCGATGAGCACCGTGGCGCCCGCGCCGTCGGCGACGTCGGACAGCAGGCCGTCGAGGTCGTCGAGCTCCGCGCCGCGGCCCACCAGCGAGCCCGGCCGCGGCCCCTCGGGCCGGGCATCCATGGGTACGGATACTACGTCCGGTTCGTGCCTGTCCGTGCCGCGCTCCGGAAGCCGGACCGGCGACCGCGCAGCGGCCCGGTCAGGCGGTGAACTCCCAGTGCCACGGCTCGGGCTTGGAGCCGCCCGGCTCGGCCCAGCCCGGGTGGTGCCAGCCGAACTTCGCGGCGTTCCGGTTCATCCAGCCGTGGGTCGACGTGCCGAACGACTGGATGCCCCCGCCGAGGTCGACCGCGACGCCCCACCCGTGGTTGGACGTGCCGGGCTCCGCGCAGAGGTAGCCCTTCGTGGCGCGGCACGCGACCTGCGCGCCGTACGACCGGTACGAGTCGCTGACCTCGAGGTGGTGGCCGAACGCGCGGGAGTACGCCTTGTCGAGAGCGGTGAGCGCCTGAGCGGCGTCGCACCGCAGCAGCACGCTCGAGTCGAACGGGACGCCGCAGAGCGCGCTCGCCGGGATGCGGCCGTTCGGGAAGCCCTGGAGCGAGCGCTTCCAGGCGGCACGCTGCGCCGCCTTGCGCTCGGCGGCCTTCTCGGCGGCGGCCTGGTCCGCCGCCTTCTTGTCCGCCGCCGTCTTCTGCGCCGCCGCCTTGTCGGCCGCGGACTTGTCGGCCGCGGACTTGTCGGCGGCCTGTCGGGCCGCCTCGTCGGCGACCTCGGCGCGGACCTCGGCGGCGATCGTCGCGAGGTGCGCGACGGCTGTGCGGAGGTCCTCGGTGGTCTGGTCCTCGGGGCCGGCGGTATCGGGGATCGTCGGGACCTTCGCGTCGAACGCGGTCGGCGAGGTGCCGGCGGGGGTCGTCCCGGTGGCGGTCGTCCCGGCGGCGGCCGTGGCGGTTCCCGTGGCCGACGGGGTGCCGGTGGTCGCGGTGCTCGACGGCGACGGGGTCTCGGCCGACGCGCTCGCGGGCGCGGGCGGAGCGGCCTTCGCGGCGCCGGCGACGGTCGCGCCCGGCACGGTCGCGCCCGCGGCGCGGCCCGCCGTCGATGTCGCCGCGGTCGAGGACGCGGCGGTCGAGGGCGCGACGGTCGGGGGCGCCACGGCCGCGGTGTCGGACGCAGGGTCGGCGTCAGCGGCGGACGGGCTCTCGTCCGAGCCGACCGGTGCGGCGGTCGGCGAGGCGGCCGGGTTCGCGGCGTCCGGCTCGGCGGCGTCGGCCGGCGCACCCGACGCGGTCGCCGACGGCGAGGACATCGCGGACGGCGTGCTCGCGGACGGCGAGGCCGTCGGCGCGGGCGCGTCCGCCGACGCGGACGGCGACGGGGTGCCACCCGCGTCCCGGGTGTCCGACGCGGTGCTGGTGTGCCCCTCGGCCTCGGTGATCAGTGCGTCGACCTGCGCGGCCGCGGTCCGCAGCTCGGCGAGCTTCGCGGCGCTGACACCCGTGGTGTGCGCGGCCTTCGTCTGGACCGCGTCGGCGACCACCAGCGCGTCGGCCGCGACGTCGACGGCCCCGTCGCGCGCCTCGGCCATGGCCGCCGTGCGGCCGCTGTCGGTCTCGGTGCCGGAGGCGGACGCCTGCGCGGTGATCGTGGTGCACAGCCCGGCGACGAGCACGGCGACGACACCGCCCTGCGCCAGACGCGCGGGCGTGAGGTCGTGCACGCGCGCCGCGAGGGGCGAGCGCACGGGCTCGGCGCGGTGGGCCGGCCGACGCTTTCTGTTACTCACCCGTGACACATTAGGTATATCGGACGGCCGTCCAGGAGGACTTGAGGGCCGAGAGGGCGAAGATCGTGTGTTGATTCCGTCACGCGTCCGTCACATATTTGGCGCTCCTGCCGCTACGCTGCCGCCGTGCCCGGCCCGAACGTCCCGTCCGCCTCGCCGAACCCGCCCCGTGCGGGGACCGACGCGACGGCCGAGCTGCCGTCCACGGGCCTCGACGACCTGTACGACATCGCGCGGCTCGCGGACCGCCTCGGAGTCGAGCACGCCACCGTGCGCGTGTGGCTCTCGCGCCGCGTGCCGTGGCTGCCTCAGCCCGACGGCCGGCTCAACGGCGGGGCCGTGTGGCGTGCGTCGACGCTCGAGGGGATCGAGGAACGACGCGCACCGGGCCGCCCCGGTCGTAAGCCGAAGTTCGTGCCCGACGTCGCGGCGGCCGACGTGCCGCGCACCAACCCCGTGCCGACCGCGCCGACCGCGGTCGTCGTGGCCGCGGCGCGCGCCGAGCGCGAGGCCGCGAGCCGCCGCGACTGACCGCGGCCGGCGACCTCAGCCGTCGCGGCGGACGACCGTCAGCCGCAGCGCCCCCGACGCGTGCGCGGGCACCACGGGCCGCCCGGGCGGGACCGGCGCGACGGGTCGGTACGGCTCCCCGACGCCCGGCCGCCGGTCCGCCTCGCCGCGGTTCGGCCACATCGCGAACGCCCGCTCGGCCTGCGCGGTGATCGTCAGCGACGGGTTCACGCCCAGGTTGGCCGAGACGGTCGAGCCGTCGACGACGTGCAGGCCCGGGTACCCGTACGCGCGGTGGTACGGGTCGACCACGCCGGTCGAGGGCGAGTCGCCGATGGTGCAGCCGCCGAGGAAGTGCGCGGTCATCGGCACGTCGACGATCTCGCCCAGGCTGCTCGCCGCGAACCCGTCGAGATGCGTCGCCATGCGCCGGTAGGCCTCGTTCGCGCGCGGGATCCACGTCGGGTTCGGCTCGCCCGCGTCGGGCGACGACGTCAGCCGCCACCCGCCGAGCCACGTGCGCCGCGGGCGCACCGTCAACGCGGCACCGCCCGTCTGCATCACGAGCCCGATGACGGTCCGCCGGGACCACGAGCCGATCCCGAGCAGCAGCGACGCCACGCGGCCGGGGTGCCGCAGCACCTGGCCGAGCCAGCGCACGGGCCGCGGGACGCGGCCGCCGCCGTCGGTCAGGACCGTCGAGAGCAGCCCCATCAGGTTCGACCCGCGCCCGTACCGGACCGGCTCGAGGTGCGTCCGCTCGTCGAGCCACACGGACGACGTGATGGCGACACCGCGCGTCAGGTCCGGGCGGGCGCGGTGCCCGCGCCACCGCATCGCCGCGCCCCCGAGCGACTCCGAGTTCGTCCGCGACAGAGCACCGAGCCGGTCGGAGAGCAGCGGCAGCGTCCCGTCGGCCTTCAGCCGGTGGAGCAGCTGCTGCGTCCCCCAGGCGCCGGCGGCGACCACGACCTGGCTCGCGACCGTGGTCCGCACGGGTCCCCGCCGCCCGGTGCGGGTCACGGTCACGTCCCACCGCCCGTCGGCACGCGGCCGCAGGCGCGTCACGGTCGCCTCGGGCACGACGAGCGCTCCCGCCCGCTCCGCGAGGTACAGGTAGTTCGTCACGAGCGTGTTCTTGGCGCCGTGGCGGCAGCCCGTCATGCACTCGCCGCACTGCAGGCACCCGCGCCGCTCCGGGCCGACACCGCCGAAGAACGGGTCCGGCACCGGCGTGCCGGGTTCGCCGAAGACGACGCCGACCGGCGCGAGCCGGAACGTGCCCTCGACGCCGAGGTCGCGTGCGGTGGCGCGCACCACCTCGTCGGCGGGCGTCATCGTGGGGTTGTCGACCACACCGAGCATGCGGCGTGCCTGGTCGTAGAACGGTGCGAGCTCGGTGCGCCAGTCGGCCAGGTGCGCCCACTGCGGGTCCGACCAGAACGCCGAGCCCGCCTCGGGCTCGTACAGCGTGTTCGCGTACACGAGCGACCCGCCGCCGACCCCCGCCCCGGCGAGCACCACGATGTCGCGCAGCACATGGATCCGCTGCAGCCCGAGCCACCCGAGCCGCGGCGCCCACAGGAAGCGGGAGACGTCCCACGACGTGCGCGGCAACGTCTCGGGCGCGAACCGGCGGCCGGCCTCGAGCACCGCGACGCGGTAGCCCTTCTCGACGAGCCGCAGGGCCGCGACCGACCCGCCGAACCCCGAGCCGACCACCGCGACGTCGACCTCGGCCGGCGGGCCGCCAGCGCCGCTCGCCCGCCCGGCCTGCGCTCCGCGCGTCGCCATCCGTCCTCCGAGCCGTCCGCCGCGGGTCCGCCGGGCCGGTCGCCGCGCACCGTCGCGCTCGACGGACGCATCGTAGGCTCGACGGATGGCCGGCCCGGCCGCCCCCAGCCCCGACCCGGACGCCGACGTCGCCCGCCGCGTGGCGGACGCGATGCGCGCCGTGCCGCGCGCCGCCTTCCTGCCGCGCGAGGTGCGCGGGCACGCCGGCGAGGACCGCGCCCTCCCCCTGTGGCACGGCCAGACGGGCTCGCAGCCGAGCACGGTCGCCGCGATGCTGCGCCTGCTCGACGTGCCGCCCGGTGCGCGCGTGCTCGACGTCGGCGCGGGCTCCGGCTGGACGACGGCGCTGCTCGCGCAGCTGGCCGGTCCGACGGGCGCGGTGCTGGGCCTCGAGCTGGACGAGTCGCTCGCCGCGTGGGGCGCGTCCAACGTCGCGGCGCGCGGGTTCGAGTGGGCCGTGGTCGAGCCCGCCGACCCGGGCGCGCTCGGCCGGCCGACGATCGGCGGGTGGGACCGCGTGCTGGTCTCCGCGAGCGCCGACCGGATGCCCGAGGCCCTCGTGGCGCAGCTCGCGGACGGCGGGCGGCTCGTGGTGCCGGTGCGGACGACGATGCACCTGGTGGTCCGGCGCGGAACGGCGGTGTCGGTGACGACGCACGGCGAGTACGTGTTCGTGCCGCTGCGCTGACCCGCGCCCGGGGCGAGGGCGTGCTGGACCGGTCGCCGCCCGCGCGGTCGCGCGGCCGCGCGGTCAGGCCGCCGCCGCCGCCACGAGCGCGTCGATCGTCGCCGTCACGGCCGGCACGCGCACCAGGTCGGGCGTCGTCACCGCGTGCACCCGCCGGGCCGACGTGCCGCGCGCTCGCCTGAGCACGACGCCGGGGTGCCGCCGCGCGGTCGGCAGCACGAGGTCGGGCAGCACCGCGACCCCGAGCCCGGCCTCGACCAGTCCGAGCACCGCGACGTAGTCGTCGGTCGCGAACGCGATGTCCGGCGCGAACCCGCTCGCCTCCGCGGAGGTCAGCAGGTGGCCGCGGCAGCGCGGGCAGCCCGCGATCCAGCGCTCGTCCGCGAGGTCCGCGAGCGCGAGGTCGGGGTCGTCGGCGCGCGGGTGCCCCGCGGGCAGCACCACGCGCGTCGCGTCGTCGAGCAGGTGCCGCGCGACGAGCCCGTCGAGCCCGTCGCCGCGCGCGTCGCCCGGGTAGGAGAACGCCAGCGCGACGTCGCACGCACCTGCCCGCAGCGCGCGCAGGGACTCGGGCGGCTCGGACTCGTCGAACGTCACGGTCAGCCCCGGGTGACGCGCCCGCAGGTCCGCGAGCGCGCGGGGCACGAGGGTCGCGGACGAGGACGGGAAGGCCACGAGCCGCACCCGGCCCGACTGGAGCCCGGTGAGCGCCGACACCTCGGCGGTCGCGGCGCGCAGCGCGGACGCGACGGTCGCGCCGTGCCGCGCGAGCGCCTCGCCGGCCTCGGTGAGCCGGACCGAGCGGCCCGACCGGTCGAGCAGCGCGGTGCCGAGCCGCCGTTCCAGGCGGCGGACGTGCTGGCTGACGGCCGGCTGGCTCAGGCCGAGCGTCGTGGCCGCTCCGGTGATGGTGCCGGCGTCCTCGACGGCCCGGAGCATCCGCAGCGACGCGACGTCGAGGTCCATCACGCCATGTTATGGGTCTTAGGCAAGATCGGTCGTTGTGTGATGGCGCGGCCCCGCCGGACCATCGAGCATGCGCACCCTCGACGCGTTCCGCGGCCTCTACGACCCGGTGCCGGGCTACCTCGACGCCGCGACGTGCGGCCTCCCGACGCGGGCGACCGCGGCGGCGGTCCGCGACGCCGTCGCCCGCTGGCAGGCCGGGACGCAGGACCTCGCGGCGTACGACGAGGCGGTCGCCCGCTCGCGCGCGGCGTTCGCGCGGCTCGTCGGCGTCGACCGCACGCGCGTCGCCGTCGGCGCCCAGGTCTCGCCGCTCGTCGGCACCGTCGCCGCGAGCCTGCCCGACGGCGCCGAGGTGCTGACGGCCGAGCAGGACTTCAGCTCCCTCACCTACCCGTTCGTCGCGCTCGCCGACCGGCTCACCGTGCGCGCCGTGCCGCTCGACCGCCTCGCGGACGAGGTCCGCCCGACGACGACGCTGGTCGCGTACTCGCTCGTGCAGTCGCGCGACGGGGCGATCGCGGACGCGGACGCGATCGGCACGGCGGCCGCCGCCGTCGGGGCGCGGACCCTCGTCGACCTCACGCAGGCGGCGGGGTGGCTGCCGGTCGACGCGGGCGCGTTCGACCTCACGGTGTGCGCCGCGTACAAGTGGCTCGGCGCTCCGCGCGGCACGGCGTTCCTCACGGTCCCGGCCGGCGGGCCGGGCGACCTGCGGCCGACGAGCGCGGGCTGGTACGCCGCACAGGACGTGTGGTCGTCCGTCTACGGCCACGACCTGCGGCTCGCGCCGGACGCCCGGCGGCTCGACATCTCGCCGGCCTGGATCTGCTGGGCCGGCACCGCGCCCGCGCTCGAGGCGTTCGACGGCGTCGACCTCACCGAGGTGCGCCGCTGGTCAGCCGGGCTGGCCGACCGGTTCCGCGCGGGGCTCGGGCTCGAGCCGACCGGGAGCGCGATCGTCCGGCTGCCCGACGACGCCGAAGGTTCGCTGCGCGCACGCCTCGCCAGGGCCGGCTGCCGGACGGCGGGGCGCGGCGGCGGGACGCGGCTCGCGTTCCACGTCTGGAACGACGACGCCGACGTGGAGCGGGCGCTCGAGGCGTGCCCGGCCGGTCGTGCCGGCGCCGGCGCGCGCACCGGGTAGCGTGCACGCGTTCGTCGGGAGGACTCGACGTCCGCCACGTTGACCGGGGGAAGTCCGATGGCACGTCGATCCGTCCTGTCCGCCGTGACCGCGCTCGCGCTCACGGCGGCCGCGTGCACCGCGGGCGTCTCCGGCGCCGCAGCCACCACCGACCCCGCCGGCGCCGCGGCGGCCGCGCACCGCGCCACGATCGACCCGCGCCTCGCGCACGCGAAGGGCCAGGTCACCGCCTTCGTCCGGCTCGACGCCCGCTCCGGCCGCTCCGTCGCTGCCGCGGGCGGCTCCGCCGCGGCCGTGCGCGCCGCGCGCGCCCACACCGCCGCCGTCGCCCAGGACGTCGTCCCCCACGCGCTGACGCGGCAGAACGCCCGCACGGCGGAGCCCAAGCGGCTCGGCACGACCACGAACCTCGTGCCGGGCACGCTCGTCACGGGCGACGCCTCCGACGTCCGCGCACTCGCCGGCGACCCGGACGTCGTCGGCATCTACCGCGTCACGCCGAAGAAGGTCGCGAACGCGCGCGAGGACGTCTTCACGGGCGCGGTCCAGGCGTGGTCCGACGCGCACGCGACGGGGCGCGGCGTCCGCATCGCCGTCGTCGACACCGGCGTGGACTACACGCACGCCGACTTCGGCGGCCCCGGCACGGCACCGGCGTACGCGCAGGCCGACGCGAACGACGGGAAGAACCCGCTCGACCCGTCGCTCTACGACGACAGCAAGCTGCTGGGCGGCTACGACTTCGCCGGCCACACGTACGACGCGGACGCGGGCGACGACGGCGTGGAGGGCACGTCGCTCACCCCCACGCCGGACCCGAACCCCATCGACTCGCCGTACCAGCTCGAGAACGGCAACGAGGGCCACGGCACGCACGTCGCGGGCATCGCCGCGGGCTACGGCGTGGACGCGGCGGGCCAGACGTTCACCGGCGACTACGCGACGCTCGGCGACATCTCCGGCTGGCAGATCGGCCCCGGCACCGCGCCCGAGGCGGGCATCTACGCGTTCAAGATCTTCGGCGACCTCGGCGGCAGCACGTCGCTCACCGCCCTCGCGCTCGACCGCGCCGCCGACCCGAACGCCGACGGCGACCTGTCGGACCACGTCGACGTCGTCAACCTGTCGCTGGGCAGCGACGGCGGCCCGGCCGACACCGCGGACGACCTGTTCGTCGACCAGCTCTCGGCGCTCGGCACTCTCGTCGTGACGGCCGCGGGCAACGCGGGCGACGTGCAGGACGTGGCGGGCGACCCGGGCAACGCGCAGAGCGCGCTCTCGGTGGCGAACTCCGTCGGCGGCCCGCAGGACTACGACGGCGTGCAGGTCACGGCACCGGCGTCGGTGGCGCGCACGTACCCGGCGCACAACTCGGCGGCCTACACCGGCACGGTGGGCGCGTCCGCCGACGTGGTGCTCCCCGACCCCGCGAACCTCGCGTTCGACGGGTGCTCGCCCGACGACTTCACGACCGCGGTCAGGAACCGCATCGCGCACCGCATCGTCTACCTCGCGTGGAGCGACGACGCGCAGCAGCGCGCGTGCAACTCGGCGACCCGCTTCGACAACGCGCAGGACGCGGGCGCGGTCGGCGTGCTGCTGCCCGGGACGCAGGACGTGCCCGACGGCGTGCTCGGCGGCAACGCCACGCTGCCGGGCGCCGAGCTCCTCCCGGCAGCGGCCGCGGCGCTCCAGCCGGCGCTCGTCGAGGCGAGCCAGGGCGGGCCGGCCGTCCACGCGCAGCTCGGCCCGCAGCTGGCCGGCGCCGTCGTCGAGGACCTCGCGGGCGACGTGCTCAACCCGTCGTCGTCGCGCGGTGACCACGGGTCGCTCGGGCGCTCCGGCCCCGACGTCGCCGCGCCCGGCACGGACGTCGTCTCGGCCGCCTCGGGCGCCGGCACGCGCGCGCAGTCGCTGACGGGCACCTCGATGGCCTCGCCGCACGTCGCCGGCATCGCGGCCGACGTGCTCCAGGCGCACCCGGGCTGGACGCCCGCGCAGGTCAAGGCCGCGATCGAGAACACCGCGACGCACGACGTGACCACCGCGAAGATCGGCGGCCTCGTATACGGCCCGCAGCGCACCGGCTCGGGCCGCGTGGACGCGCTCGCGGCGGTCACCGGCAGCGTCATCGCGTACGACAGCCAGCGCCCGGCGCAGGTGGGCGTCACGTTCGGCGTCGTGCCGGTCGGCGCGAGCGGGCTGACGACGAGCCGGACGGTCACGGTGACCAACCTCGGCGACACCGACGCGACCTACGACACCTCGTTCGCGCGCTCGACGACGGTGGGCGCCGCGTCGCTCACCGTGTCCCCCGGCCAGGTGGTGGTCGGCGCGCACCGGTCGGCGACCGTCACGCTCACCCTGCACGCGACCCCGTCGACGCTGACGCGCGACCTCGACCCGACGCAGCAGGCCACGCAGGGCGGCTACGCCGTCGACCACGTCGCCCAGCTGACGGGCCGCCTGGTGCTGACGCCGACCGGCGCCACGGCACCCGGCGAGCTGCGCGTGCCGGTGCAGGCCGCGCCCCGCCCCGTCAGCACCCTGACCACCTCGGCCGTGCACTACGCCAACGCGGCGTCGACCACGGCGACGCTCCCGGTGACGGGCGGCGGCTACTCGCTCGGTGGCGGCTGGCGCTCGCTCGTCACCCCGCTCGTGTTCGGCGCCACGAGCCCCAAGCTCGAGGACCAGGACCTCTCCAGCTCCTCGGCGTCGGCCGTGCGGTCGGGCGACCTCCGCGCGGTCGGCTGGGCGTCGAACGTCCCCGCGGTGGTCGCGGCGCACGGCCCGGCGTCCGCCGAGCAGCTCGCCATCGGCGTGCAGACGGACGGCGACTGGGCCTCGCTCGGCCAGGCCGTCAACGTGATCGCCGAGATCGACGTCGACCGCGACGGGCTGCCCGACCTCGAGCTGGTCGTCGAGAAGCTGCTGACGGCGAACGGCGCCGCCGACGTCACGCTCGCCGACACGTACGACTGGTCGACCGGCGAGCTGGTCGACTCCACACCGGTCAACGGCCTCACGGGCACCACCGACACCGGCGTCTTCGACGACGACGTGCTGGTCGCGACCGTCCACCTCGGCGCCGCCGGCATCCCGGTGAGCGCGCGGCCCGCCATCACGGTCTGGACCTACTCGCCGCTCGCACCGGACGGCACGCAGGTCGTCGACGTCGCTCCGACGTTCGTCGCGAACGTGGGCGCGCCGCCCTACTGGTTCGACCGCGGCGTGTCCGGCTCGTTCTCGTTCGACGGCCCGAGGTCGCTCACCGTCCACCGCACGGCGGGCGCCACGTCGGGCCGGCTGCTCGTGCTCGCGCCGGGCAACGCCCCGAGCACGCGCGCGCAGGTCGTCAGCCTGACCGTGCCCCCGCCGACGGCGACGACCACGCGCCTCACCGTCGGGACGCCCCGCACCGCCGGGGTCGCGCTGCCGCTGACGGCAACGGTCTCCCCCACCACCGCGACCGGAACCGTCGCGTTCTACGACGGCACCCGCAAGCTCGCGTCGGCGACGGTCCACAGCGGCAAGGCGACGGCCGGACCGAAGCTCGCCGCCGGGAGGCACACCCTGCGCGCGGCCTTCACTCCCTCGTCGGCCGCCTGGAGGGCGTCGTCGGGCACTGCGTCGGTGACGGTGGCGAAGGCCGCCTCGACCACGACGGCGTCGCTCACCCACCGCACGGCCCGCTACGGCACCCGCACCTCGGTGGTCGTCAAGGTCGCGGGCCACTCGGTCGCGCCGTCCGGCACCGTGCAGGTCCGCCAGGGCAGCACCGTGGTGGCGAGCGGCAAGGTGACGGTGTCGGGGACGACCGGCAGGGTCACGATCGCGCTGCCGCGCACGCTCACCGTCGGGCGGCACTCCCTGACGGTCCTCTACCGCGGCAGCTCGAACGCCGCGTCGTCCCGCACGACGGTCGTCTACACCGTGACCCGCGGCTGAGGGATCAGGGCTTGACCAGGCCCGCCGCCTTCAGCGGGTCGACCTCGCCGACGCCGAACGACGGGCACAGCCGTGCGACCGGGCACGCGCCGCACGCCGCCTTGCGCGCGTGGCAGGTGCGCCGTCCGTGGAAGATCAGCCGGTGCGACGCCATGGTCCAGTCGCGCCGCGGCAGCACGGCCTGCAGGTCCTTCTCCACGACGAGCGGGTCGTCGCTCGCGGTGTAGCCCAGCCGCTTGGACAGCCGCAGCACGTGCGTGTCGGTGGTGATGCCCGGGATGCCGAACGCGTTGCCGAGCACGACGTTCGCGGTCTTGCGCCCGACGCCCGGCAGCGTCACGAGGTCCGCGAGCCGCGCCGGGACCTCGCCGCCGAACCGCTCCACGAGCGCGACCGACAGCCCCTGCACCGACCTCGCCTTGGCGCGGAAGAACCCCGTCGGCCGCAGGATCTCCTCGAGCACGGTCGGGTCCGCGGCCGCGAGCGCCTCCGCGTCCGGGTAGCGCGAGAACAGCTCGGGTGTCGTCAGGTTCACGCGCACGTCCGTCGTCTGCGCCGAGAGCACGGTCGCCACCAGGAGCTCGAACGCGTTCCGGAAGTCAAGCTCGCACCGCGCGTCGGGGTACCGCTCGCCGAGCAGCCGGTCGACCCTCCGAGCCCGCCGCGTCCGGGCGAGCGGGCTCTCCGCCTCCACCTGCACCATGGCGGCCACCCTAGGCGGCGGCACCGACACACGCCGCGCGTTGCTCCGCTGGGGTGATCCCGGGCCCGTCACCTGCACGGACGCTCAAGAACCCGCCCGAGTTGCCCGAACCACCTCTCGGACACCCGAGGAGGAACGCGCGTGATGACGCCCCCGGTCGGCGCCCCGATCCTGGACCTGCACCTCCACCGCCGTGCGCTCCGCGCCGAGCGGGCGCGGGTCGGCTGGTGGCGTCGGCTGCTCCGTGCGCGGATGGACCTCGCGGTCGCCCAGGCCGCGGGCCCGCAGCCGCTCGGCGAGGGCGTCGCGTTCCAGCTGCCGATCGAGGTCAGCGTCGAGGTGCCGCGTCCGGCCGAGCTCGGCGCCCTCCTGGCGGGCCCGGGCGCGAGCGACGTCGGACGGCTGTCCGAGCTGCGCGAGCTCGACGAGCGGCTCGCGCGCTACGAGGCGGGCGTCGACGACGCGCTCGACCGCGCGACCGAGCGGCTCGTGTCGTGCCTCACCGACGACGTCGCCGCGAGCGCGGTCCGTGCGCCGGGACCGCGGGACCACTCCTGACCCCTGCTGATGGGGCAGACTGAGTACCGGGGCCGCCGTGACCTGCGGTTGCCCGCGCGCCCTGCGCCCGGGGCGAAGCTGGGGCCGGACCACCGGCCGGGAAGGTGAGGCAACCGTGGTCGACGACATCGTGCTGACGGCTCCGCTCTTCGCGGGGCTGGACGACGAGACCGCCACTGCGCTCGCCGAGGCGATGAAGCCCGTCGAGGCGCTGCGTGGGGACGTCCTGTTCCACGAGGGCGACCCGGGCGACCGGCTCTACGTCATCCGCGAGGGCAAGATCAAGCTCGGCCGCCGCTCGAACGACGGGCGCGAGAACCTGCTCGCGATCCTCGGTCCGGGCGAGATGTTCGGCGAGCTCTCGCTCTTCGACCCCGGCCCGCGCACCGCGACCGCGTCGGTCGTCGCGGACGCCGTCGTCATGGAGCTCGCGCACGCGGAGCTCGTCGCGTGGCTCAAGGACACCCCGTCGGTGGCCGGCCACCTGCTGCAGGCGCTCGCGCGCCGGCTCCGCCGCACCAACGAGGCGCTCGCCGACCTGGTGTTCTCCGACGTCCCGGGCCGCGTCGCGAAGGCGCTCCTCGACCTGTCCACGCGCTTCGGCGAGCCGGTCGACGAGGGCGTGCGCGTCGCGCACGACCTGACGCAGGAGGAGCTCGCCCAGCTCGTCGGCGCGAGCCGCGAGACGGTGAACAAGGCGCTCGCCGACTTCGCCGCGCGCGGCTGGGTGCGCCGCGAGGGCCGCGCGGTCGTGCTCCTCGACCTCGACCGCCTGGAGCGCCGCGCCCGCTGACGCGGCACCGCACCCAGCACCGCACGACCACGAAGGCCGCGCCCCGGCGAACGGGTGCGCGGCCTTCGTCGTCAGCCTCCGGGCGCGGCGCGGGTCAGCCGACCTCGGCGACCAGCTCGACCTCGACGGGCGAGTCGAGCGGCAGCGCCGCGACCCCCACGGCCGCGCGCGCGTGGATGCCGGCCCCGCCGAGCACGTCGTGCAGCAGCGTGCTGGCACCGTTGACGACGCCCGGGATCGCGGTGAACGACGGGTCGACCGCGACGAAGCCGCCGACGCGCACCACGCGCACGACCCGGTCGAGGGCGTCGGCGCCCGCGGGTCCGCCCTCGTCCTCGACGAGCGCCGCGATGGCCGCCAGCGCGTTGAGCGCGCAGATCCGTGCGTACCCGGCGGCGTCCTCGGCGTCGACCTCCGCACCGACCTTGCCGGTGGCCGGCAGCGCGCCCGCGACGAACGGCAGCTGGCCGCTGACGTAGACCATCGAGCCCGAGCGCACGGCGGGCACGTACGCCGCGACGGGTGCGGCCACGGTCGGGAGCGCCAGGCCGAGCTCCGCGAGGCGGTCGGCCGCGCCCATCAGGACTCCTTGGGCCGCTTGAGGTACGCCACGAGCTGCGTCGCGTCCTGGCCCTGCACCACCTGCACGAGCTCCCACCCGTCGGCGCCCCACTGGTCGAGGATCGCCTTGGTGGCGTGGATGATGAGCGGAACGGTCGCATACTCCCACTGGGTCGCCATGGCGCCACCCTAACGACGGCGCGCGACGCGGCCCACCGCGCGACCGAGGACCGGCCGGTCAGCCGCCGACGAGCTCCGCAGGGGCGACGAGCTCCTCGCGCCAGGACTGCACCTCGGGCCGCCGGCGACGCAACGCACGGCGCTCCCGCTCCGTCATGCCGCCCCACACGCCGAAGTCCAGCCGGTTGTCGAGAGCCTCGGCGAGGCACTCGAGCCGCACCGGGCACGCCGTGCAGACCGCACGAGCCTCGCGTTGCGCCGATCCCTCGACGAACATCGCCTCGGGCGACACGTTCTGCTTGCCGCCCTTGCCGCACGCCGCGGACGCGGTCCAGTGCGCTCCCCGCACAGACGTGGTCAACGTTGATCCTCCTGTACCACTGCCCCCTGCTGTGCCGCCGCCGGGAGGCCGCGTCACCCTGGCCCCGGACGCTATCCGGTCACGATCACCCGTGACGAGCCTCCGATCGGGTCATATCGGCAGGTGGAACCGGGTGCGCGGCCACCCGTACGGGCCCTGGCGCCCCCGCGGGTCCCGCGGGGGCGGGACGTGGCGTCGCGTCGTTGTGCAGGTCCGGTGCAGACCGGCGCACCGGACCGCGCTCGCCCGGGCGCCTCAAGGTGGCGCGACTACCCTGGCGGCCATGCCGAACCCTGCGCCCAGGCCGCCCGTCCGGCGGGGCCGTCAGGTCAACGCCGCCCAGGCGCTGGCCCTCCTCCTGTCCTTCGCGCTCGTCGCGGGTCTCGGTGGCGTCCTCGCCGCCGGTCTCGCCCTGCCCGCCGTCGCCGTCGCGAACACCGCGACCGACACGGCCGTCGAGGCGTTCGACGCGCTGCCGACGGAGCTGGACTACGCCAAGACGCTGCCGCAGAAGTCGACCATCCTCGCGGCCGACGGGTCGGTGCTCGCGACGTTCTACGACCAGAACCGCATCGTCGTCCCGCTCTCGGACATCGCGCCGATCCTGCAGCACGCGGTGATCGCGACCGAGGACAAGCGGTTCTACGAGCACGGCGGGGTCGACCCCACGGGCATGCTCCGCGCGATGGTCAAGAACCAGCTGTCGAGCGACTCGACGCAGGGTGCGTCGACGCTGACGCAGCAGTACGTCAAGAACGTGCTGATCGAGCAGGCGCTCGAGCTGCCGACCAAGGCCGAGCAGCAGAAGGCGATCCAGGAGGCGCGCGGCGCCACCTACGAGCGCAAGCTCCGCGAGGCGAAGCTCGCCATCGCGCTCGAGAAGGACCTGACGAAGGACCAGATCCTCGAGCGCTACCTGAACATCGCCCAGTTCGGCCCCTCGGAGTACGGCGTCGAGACGGCGGCCGAGTACTACTTCGGCAAGCACGCGAAGGACGTCAGCTACCTCGAGGCCGCGACCATCGCGGGCATCACGCAGAGCCCCACCAAGTGGGACCCGGTCCAGAACCCGAAGGACTCGGAGAACCGGCGCAACACGGTCCTCGCGCTGATGCACCAGCAGGGGTACATCACCGACGCGCAGTACACCGCCGGCGTGGCGACGCCGCTGGCCAAGACGCTGCACCTCACCAAGGTGTCGCAGGGCTGCATGGCGGCCGGGAGCGTCGTGGCGGGGTCCGGGTACTTCTGCGACTACGTCACCAAGGTGATCGCCAACGACCCGGCGTTCGGCAAGACGAAGCAGGCGCGCACCAACCTCCTCTACCGCGGCGGCCTCACGATCACCACGACGCTGGTGCCGTCGCAGCAGAAGGCCGCGGACAAGTCCGTGAAGAAGGGCATCCCCGTCAAGGACCCGTCGGGCGTCGCCAGCTCGATCGTCTCGGTCGAGCCCGGGACCGGCAAGATCACCGCGATGGCGCAGAACCGGAACTACGACGCCACCTCCAACGCCGGCCGGCGCGACACGTCGGTGAACTACAACACCGACTTCGCCTACGGCGGCTCGCGCGGCTTCCAGCCGGGTTCGACGTTCAAGCCGTTCACCCTGCTCGAGTGGCTCAAGTCCGGGCACAGCCTGTACGAGCGCGTCAACGGCACGGTGCGTCCGCTGAACAAGAACATGTTCACGGCGTGCGGCGCCCGGATGCCGTACGAGGTCTGGACCCCCGGCAACTCGGAGCCCGGCTCGGGCATGATGAGCGTGCTCCAGGCGACCGAGAACTCGGTCAACCTCGCGTACCTGTCGATGGCGATGGACCTCGACCTCTGCGACATCATGGACGACTCCGCCGACCTGGGCGTCCACCTCTCGACGCCCGGCGGCGGCAAGGTCCCGCCGCTCCCGTCGAACGTCATCGGCACCGCGAACGTCGCGCCGATGACGATGGCCGCGGCGTTCGCCACGTTCGCGTCGGGCGGCACGTACTGCACCCCGGTCGCCGTCACCAAGGTCGTGGACGCCAACGGCAAGTCGCTGCCCGTGCCGAAGGCGAACTGCCACGAGGCGATCGACAGCCGGTACGCGAACGCCGTGAACTTCGCGCTCAGCCACGTCTGGCAGGGCACCGCGAAGAACGTGCCGAACAAGCCGACGTTCACCTCGGCCGGCAAGACGGGAACCACGTCCAAGAACGAGGAGACCTGGTTCGTCGGCTACACGCCGCGGCTCGCGACCGCCGTGTGGGTCGGGTACCCGACCGGCTTCAAGCCGGTGCAGGGCAAGACGATCGCCGGCGTCTACCACCAGTACCTGTACGGCGCCGACATCGCCGCCCCGACGTGGGTCCGGTTCATGGAGTCCGCGCTGAAGAAGGGCACGAACCCCGACTTCGGGTCGGTCGGCAACCACGAGCTCTACGGCGACCAGGTGCAGATCCCGTACGTGGTGGGCCAGACCGTGGAGGCCGCGACGCAGACGCTCACCGACGCCGGGTTCTCCGTCCAGGTCGACCCCCAGACGATCGACTCCAACGTCCCCGGTGGGTCCGTCGCGCAGCAGAGCCCGTCCGGCCGCGGCGTGCGCGGGACGACCGTCACGCTCACGCTGTCGAACGGGAACTCGCCCGACAAGCAGAACAACGACAAGGGGAACCAGCCCGGCAACCACGACGGCGGCGGCAAGGGCGGCCCGACGAAGCCCGGGCCGGGCGGCGGCGGTCCCGGCACGGGCCACGGCGGGTGCCGCCCCCCGCGTCGGCCGCGCGCGCCACGGCGCGCGCGGCGGGTGGGCTCGCGCTCGCCGGGACCGCGGCACTCGCCTGGTCGCTCGTCGAGGCCCAGTGGTACACGCTGCGTGAGGTGACCGTCCCGGTGCTGCCCGCCGGGCAGGACCCGCTGCGCATCCTGCACCTGTCGGACCTCCACCTCGTCCCGACGCAGCGGCGCAAGGTCGACTGGGTGCGCGACCTGGCCTCGCTGGACCCGCACCTCGTGATCGACACGGGCGACAACTGGGCGCACCTGGACGCGATGCCGGCGCTGCTCGAGGCGCTCGAGCCGCACCTGGCCGTGCCGGGCGCGTTCGCGATGGGGTCGAACGACTACATCGCGCCGGTGGCCAAGAACCCGGCGCGCTACCTGAAGCCCCACCGTGGGCCGCGCCGGAACGACCGTCAGGTCGAGCTGCCGTGGCGCGAGCTCGCGAGCCGCATGCGCGGCGCCGGCTGGGTCGACCTCGACAACCACCGCGGCGTGCTCGACGTGGACGGCCGGCGCATCTCGCTCGTCGGCACCGACGACGCGCACCTCAACCTCGACCGCTTCCCCGCGGCCGGCGGCGCCGACGACGCGCGCACCGGCGACCGGACCGTCGACCTGCACCTCGGCGTCACGCACGCGCCCTACCGACGGGTGCTCGACGCGATGCTCGCGGACGACGCGGACCTGGTCCTGGCGGGCCACACGCACGGCGGCCAGCTCGCAGTGCCGCTGTACGGCGCGCTCGTCACGAACTGCGACCTCGACACCGGCCGCGCCAAGGGCCTGCACGGCTGGCCCGGCCCGCGACCCGACCGTCCGGGCGGTGCGGGGTCCACGTGGCTGCACGTCTCCGGGGGGCTCGGGACGTCGCCGTACACGCCCGTCCGGTTCGCGTGCCGGCCCGAGGCGACGCTCCTGACGCTCGTCGCGGCGCAGTGACGCACGCCGCCTGACGCGGTTTCGTCCCACCCCCAGGCGTCGGCTATCCTGAGCGGGCTCTCCGGGGTGTGGCGCAGCTTGGTAGCGCGCTTCGTTCGGGACGAAGAGGTCGTGGGTTCGAATCCCGCCACCCCGACCGGTGCAGCACGAAGGCCGTTCCTCTGGTTCAGAGGAACGGCCTTCGTCGTCCCCGGACCCCCTCCGGCCCGGGCCGTGCGCTCAGCCGCGCGGGCCGAGGAACGCCACGTCGCCGTCGGTGCTGTGGATCCGGACGTGGCGCGTCGCGAACGGGTCGGTCGGCGCCTGGACGGTCTGGCGGCCGTCGGACGTCGAGATGTCGAGCGCGACCGGCTCGCCCGTGCTGCGCACCGTCACGTCGCCGTCGGCCGACGACGCGTCGACGTCGCCCTCGACCGCCGCGACGTCGACGCGGCCGTCGGTGGAGTGCGCCGTGACGTCGCCCGTGACGCCGCTCACCAGCACCGAGCCGTCGGACGACCGGGCCGTGACGTCGCCCACCACCTCGCGCACGTCGACGTGCCCGTCGGCGCTGCGGACGTCCACGGCGCCGTGCACGCCGGTGATCGAGGCGGACCCGTCACCGAGCCGCGCGGTCACGGCGCCCTGGACGTCGCGGACCGCGACCTGGCCGTCGGACGCGTGCACGACGACCGCCGTGCCGGACGGGACGGTCACCGCCAGGCTCGCGGTGCACGAGCCGTCGACGAACTGCGGGCACCGGTGCTTGACGACGAGCCGGTCCGCCGAGTCGTCGACCGAGTAGCGGATGCTGCCGAGCGGCACGCGCCACGTGCGGTGGACGACGACCTGGTCACCGCCGGTCGCGACCGTCACGCCGCCGTCGGCGACGAGCTCCACCGTGGGCCGTGCGGCATACGTCGCCGTCGCGGTCTGCGTGTCCCGGCCGCCCCACAGGCTCGCGACCGTGCCGATCGAGGCCCACGCCCCGGCCAGCACGAGGAGGCCGGCGAACACGGCGCCGAACGTGCGCAGCATGCGCGAGCCAGGCGTCTGCGGGGGCCGGGCGGGCCGGGGGGCGGTCCGCGTCGGGGGCTGGATCGTGGTCGTCATGCGCGTTCTCCCGGGTTCTGGTCGAGCCAGCGGAGCACGGCCAGCACGCGGCGGTGGTCGTCCGCGTCCTGCGCGAGGCCGAGCTTGGTGAGGATGGACGTGACGTGCTTCTCGACGGCCGGCAGGCCGACGACCAGGCGGTCGGCGATCGCCGTGTTCGAGCGGCCCTCGGCCATGAGGCCGAGCACCTCGCGCTCGCGCGGCGTCAGCGTGTCGAGGTCGGTGCGGCGGCTGCGCGCGAGGATCTGCGCGACGACCTCCGGGTCGATCACGGTGCCGCCGGCCGCCACCCGGGCGAGCGCCTCGAGGAAGTCGTCGACGTCGGCCACGCGGTCCTTGAGCACGTAACCGAGGCCGCGCACGTCTCCCGCGAACAGCTCGCGTGCGTAGCGCTGCTCGACGTACTGCGAGAGCACGAGGATCGGCAGCGCCGGGTGCAGGCTCCGCAGGTGGATCGCGGCGCGCAGGCCCTCGTCGGTGTGGGTGGGCGGCATCCGGACGTCGGTGACGAGCACGTCGGGCAGCGCCGCCGACGAGCCGCGGCGGCCGAGGTTCGCGACGAGCTCGTCGGCCGTCTTGTAGCCCACGACGTCGTGGCCCTCAGCGGCGAGCAGCCGCGTGAGGCCGTCCAGGAGCAGCACCGAGTCCTCGGCGATCACGACGCGCACGGCACCTCCACTGTGAGACGAGTCCCGCGACCTGCGGGGCTGACCAGGTCGAACGATCCGTCGAGCGCCGCGACGCGGGCCCGGAGCCCGTCGAGGCCGCTGCCCGGTGCGCCGGCGGCGCCGCCACGGCCGTCGTCCGAGACGACGAGGCGCAGCCGCGGGTCGGCACCGTCGTCGAGGACCTGCACGGTGACGTGCGCGCGGGTGGCCTCGGCGTGCTTCGCGATGTTCGTCAGCGCCTCGGCGGTGACGAAGTAGGCGGCCGCCTGCGCGGTGGCCGACGCGCGGTCGAGGCCCTCGCCCGCGTCGACGGTGACCGGGACCGGGCTCCGCACCGCGAGCGCGGAGAGCGCCGCGTCGAGGCCGCGGTCCGTCAGCACCGCGGGGTGGATGCCGCGTACCAGGTCGCGCAGCTCGGCGAGCGTCTCCTTGACCTCGCGGTGCGCGTGGTCGAGCGCGGCGGCCGCGCCCTCCGGGTCCGTCTCGGCCGTCCGGCGGGCCACTCCGAGCTCGACGCCCAGCGCGACGAGCCGCTGCTGCGCGCCGTCGTGCAGGTCGCGCTCGATGCGTCGGCGCTCCTCGTCGGCGGCGCCGACCGCGGCCGTGCGCGTCTCGGTCAGGACGGCGGCCCGGTCCTCGGCGGCGCGGGCCCGCTCCTGCTCGGCGCGCACACGGGCCTCGTCGAGGTCGCGCCGCGACGGCCCGAGCAGCGGCCGCGCGAGCCGCACGTGCAGCAGCGTGAGCGCCTGCGACAGCACGGGCGCGAGCCACAGGGAGACCACGCCGATCAGCACCGGGAACCACAGCGGGACGTCGGGGTGGTCGAGCCCGGCGATGCCGGCGACGGCCGGGAAGGCGAGGAGCGCGAGCGCCCAGCCGGTACCGCCGATGCCGAGGCTCCAGGTGAGCGTCACCACCAGCCACGCGACGCCGGCGTAGCCGAGGTGCACCCACGACCGTGCGTCACGCAGCGGTGCGAACATCCGCGCCCACGCGCCGGTGCCGGTCGCGCGGCGGTACGTCGGGGTCGGGATGTCGGTGCCGAGCTGCGCGCGAAGCCGCGCCCGCTCGACCCGGGCGAACCAGCGGGCCGCGAGCAGCGTCACGATCAGGAGCAGCAGGCCGACGCCGAACAGGAACACCAGCCCGACGCCGAGCCAGAACGCCGTCACGGCGACCACGAACACCGTGAGGAGCCACGGGAAGCCGATCGCGGCCTGTCCGTAGCCGCGCCAGGTGGCCGGCGTGACCGGCGCGAGCAGCAACGCGCGCGGGTCGGCGAACGCGGGTGCCACGGTGGCGACGTCGTCGGCGAGCGGCACGTCCGGCGCCGGCGCGGGCGCGCCCTGCGGCCGGTCGGCGCCCGTGCCGGGCGGGGCGGTGGTCGGGGTCGTCATGACGACGACGCTAGGGCGCCGCGCGTGGCCGCGGACAGCCCGGCCACCCACGAGTGCGGGGTCGGGATGTCCCTACCGCCGGACGGGGTCGCAGTGCGAGCTCCGGTGCGAGCGGCGTCTAGCATTCGCGGCGTGGAACCCGCCCTCGAGCAGCCGTACACCGCCGCAGCCGTCGCGCCGGAGGCCCCGGGCGCGTTCCTCGACGTGCGGCTGCTGCCGTGGCGGCCGCGGCTGCGGCACATCGACCCGGACGCCGTGCGGGCGAACGCGGACGTCACCGCGTGGAGCGACGACCTCGCCGGCTTCGCATTGAGCGTGGTGGTGTCGGTCCTGATCTTCGTCGCGGCGCCGCTGGTCGCGGTCGTGCTGGCGGTGCTACTCCTGCCGGTCGAGGTGTGGCTCGTCCTGTCGCTCGGCGTGCTGGTCGTCGTCGCACGGTTCGCGGGCCTGATCCCGTGGGCCGTCGTGACGCCGGACGGGGTCGAGAGCTACCGGTTCCTGCCCGCCGCGCTCCGGCGGGTGCGCGAGCTCGACCCCACGCGCCGCGTGCGGGTGCGCTGGCACTGGGCCTGAGCCGTCACGCTCGCGCGGTTACGCGCATAGGAGGGGCATGGAAGACGACGCCCCCTCGGACGACGAGCTCCTGAGTCGCGTCCGGCTGCACCCGGGTGCCATGGCGCTGCTCTTCGAGCGTCATGCCCGCGCCGTGCACCGCTTCCTGGCGCGGCGGACCGGACCCGACGCCGCGGACGACCTCCTCTCGGAGGTGTTCGTCGCCGCGACGTCGGCGCGCGAGCGCGTCCACGCGCACGAGTCCGGCTCGGCGCTGCCGTGGCTGTACGGGATCGCCCGCAACGTCGTCCGCGCGCACCTGCGCACGCGCGCCGCACCGGTCGGCTGGCCCGCGCTCGACGACATGGACTGGCAGGCGGTCGACGCCCGCCTCGATGCGCTCGGCCGCCGCGAGGAGCTGCGCCGCGCCGTCCTCGCACTGACCACCGACGAACGCGACGTGCTGCTGCTCGTCGCGTGGGACGGGCTGACACCCGCGGAGGCGGCGGCGGTCCTCGGCATCACGCCGGAGGCCGCGCGTGCCCGGCTCTCGCGCGGCAGGCGCCGCGCGCAGACCGTCCTCGACACCTACTCGACCCGCTGAGGGAGACCGCCATGAACCTCGACACGCTTCTCGACGAGACCGCCCCGACCTACCGCCCCCCGAGCGACGCCGTGCTCGGCCGCGCCCGCGCCGCGCTCGACGCGCAGATCCGCGTGTCGGAGCAGCACGTGGCAGCGGTCGCGCGCCGCTCGCGTCGCCGCCGCCGCACCGTCGTCGCGATCGCGTCGGTCGCCGCCGCGGCCGCCCTCGTCGTCGCGCCGGTCGTCGGGCTCGGCGGCTCGCGCCCCGACTCGGCGCAGGCGGCCGCGGTGCTCACCGCAGCGGGCGCCGCGGCCGCCGAGCAGCCCGGCGGCTGGTCCGACGCCGCGTACTGGCACGTCGTCTCGGAGCAGCAGGACGGCGACGGGCCGGCGTACCACCGGGAGATCTGGCTCGGACGCCTCGTGCCGGGCGTGCTGGAGGACGCGCGCCTCGAGGACCACCGCGCCGGTGGGCCCGTCAGGACGATCCCGCTCGACGCCACGGTGTTCGACGCGGGCGCCGCCGTCGACTGGGCGGGCCTCTACGCGCTGCCGACCGACCCGGACGCGCTCGAGCGCGTGCTGCGCGCCGGGTCGGCGGGCGCCGGGCCGGACCCGGACACCGAGCTGTGGGTCGTCGTCGGGGACCTGCTGCGCGAGACGCCGGCGTCGCCGCAGCTGCGTGCCGCCCTGTGGGACGTGGCGGCACGCGTGCCGGGCGTCACGGTCGTGGGCACCGTCCAGGACCACGCCGGGCGCACCGGCAAGGCGGTCGAGCGCACGATGCCCGGCTCGGGACGCGAGCGCCTGATCCTCGACACGTCTGACGGCCGACTGCTCGAGCAGGTCGACTACGGCCCGTCGGGCGGCGCGCGGTACCGGCAGACGATCCTCAGCCAGGGTCCGGCCGCCACGGCGCCCGCCGCGGACCCGCAGCAGCCGAAGTCCGCCCAGCCGAGCGTGAGCCCGGACGGCGACACCGCGCCGGCCTGCGGTGGCACGCCGAAGGCCTGCTGACCGTCCCCTCGTTCGAGGTCGTCCGACCGCGCCACCGCGCCCGGTCAGACGACCTCGTCGAGCAGGCCTGTGGCGACGTCGAACACGAACCCGCGCACCTGATCGGTGTGCGGCACGAACGGGCTCGCCTTGATGCGCGCGATCGACTGCCGCACGTCCACCGCGAGGTCGGAGAACGCCTCGGCGGACCACGGCGGCTTGATGCCGGTCTCGTCCTGGATCGACTGCTTGAACGCGTCGTCCGTGAAGGTCAGCATCCCGCAGTCCGTGTGGTGGATCAGGATGATCTCCCTCGTGCCGAGCAGGCGCTGGCTGATGGCGAGCGAGCGGATCTCGTCGTCGGTGACGACGCCGCCCGCGTTCCGGATCACGTGCGCCTCGCCCTCGGCGAGCCCGAGGATGCCGTAGACGTTCAGCCGCGCGTCCATGCAGGCGACGACGGCCACGTGACGGGCGGGCGGCAGCGGCAGCGGGCCGTCGAACTGCTCGGCGTAGCGGCGGTTGTTGGCGAGGTACTCGTCGGTGACGGACATCGGTGGCCTCCGGGTCGGCGCTCGCGCCTGGTGCGCGCACGCACGGCTGCGACGCTAGACCGCATCCCGACCGGATCGCTCGGGTATGTCCGGATGGTGGGCGCGGTGGAGGCCGTTCGTGTCCGGCACTACGGGCAGGCGACCCCGACGCACTGCGGCTGGTTGCCGTTGTGCCGGGCGGTGTTGCCACCCAGGTCGGTGACGCCGGGTGCGTAGATGCCCCACCCGGTGTTGTTGCGGGCGTCGTTGCCTCCGACGCTGATGGAGCTGTCGGCGTTCTCCAGGCGCAGCCCGTCCCCGTTGCGGCGGAACGTGTTGTCGCTGATGACGATGATCGTCCCCGACACCGACGGGAGGAGCGTCACCGTGGTGCCGTTCTTGCGGAAGGTGTTCCCCGTGAGCCGGGCCCCGAACGGTCCGATCTCGACCGCCGTGGTGTTCTTGGCGAACGCCGTCCCCGAGACCCGGACCTCGGCGCCCTGGCCGTGGATGGCCACGTCGGAGCCGGTGATGCGGCTGTCCTGCACGACGATGCCTGCGACACTGCCGTCGCTGGAGATCGCCCGGCGGTTGTTCTTGAAGGTGGCGTGCGTGAGCGTGACGCTCGCTTCGACAGCGATCGCGCCCGTGTCGTTGCCGGTGAAGCGCGTGTTGGCCAGGGTGGCTTCGGAACCGGTGTCGCCCCAGTACCCGACGTTGTTGTTCACGAACGCGGTCCGGTCGAAGGTGTCCGAGGTGAACTCGGCGGTCACGCCGGCGAACGTGTTGTCCGCGAACGTCGACCCGGTGACCGTCAGGTTCTTCCCCCCGAACCCGTCGGAGACACCGTCGACGCCGACGGCGTTTCGCTTGAACGTCACGCCGTCGACCAGCAGGGGACCGTTGCCGGGGCCGTCGAAGATGAGGAGCGTGCGCACCCCAGCGTCCCAGCCGGTGATCATGCCGTGCTTGAGCGTGGCGGTGCCGGTGGAGACGATGGTCAGGCCGACGCCGCCGGCGGTGCTGCGCAGCGTGTGCCCGCCCAGGTCGAGGCTGACGCCAGCGGCGAGGGTCAGGCCGTTGCCGGCACAGACCAGGTTCGAGTGCAGCACGGTATCGGCGGTGAGGGTCGACCCGCAGGTCGGCTGACCGGGCGGTGCGGCGCTCGCGGGCGTCGCGACCAGTGCGGCCGCGCCAGCCAGTGAGAGCGCGGACAGAGCAGCGAAGACGCGCACGATTGCCCCCCATGGACGCGCGGGAGTCGGACCTTCCCCGTCAGCGGCGACCGGAGAGCAGCGCCCCACCGGTCTGCCTTGTCCACTATGACCCCGTTTGTACCGAATCGCTACATCCGCCGGGGCAAATCCGCCTGTTCCCGCCGTCCCGGATCGCAACGTCGGCGAGGGTGGCGATGCGCCGTCCGCGGCGAGCGCGGCATCCGCGGCGAGCGGGCCGAGCTGCGCACGACCGGGACGTGTGCACAGGGGTCTGCACCACGACGAAGGGCCGTGCCCCTGCGTCTCAGCGCAGGTGACACGGCCCTTGTTCGGCGGAGGATGGGGGATTCGAACCCCCGAGGGCTTGCACCCAACACGCTTTCCAAGCGTGCGCCATAGGCCACTAGGCGAATCCTCCAGGCCGCAGCCCGGGCCACGCGGGCACCGGGTTGCGCCGGAGAGTCTATCGGAGGTTCGGGCGGTGCCTCACCGGGCCGCCGACCGGCGCCGGCCGTCCCCGCGCGGGGACGGACCGGCACCCGCCGACGCGGCCTCGGCGCCCGATCCGCTGGGTTAGGCTTGGCGGCAGACCCCTCGTGCGGCGTCATCTCGCTGAACTCCCCCAGGGCCGGAAGGCAGCAAGGGCAGGTGAGCTCTGGCGGGTGTGCGGGGGGTCCTTGCATGCCTGGGGACGGGCAGTGCCCGGCGCGCCCGGAATCGCCGTCCTCGCCATTGGACGTGACCTCGAGCCGCCGCTCCCCCACGCTTGGCCGCGTGCACGCGCTGCTGCTGGGAGTCGTCGCGGGCCTGGCGGTCGCGATGCCGCTCGGCCCGGTCGGCGTGCTGCTGCTGCGCACCGGGCTGACGAGCCCGCGCCGGGTCGCCTTCGCTGCGGCGGCCGGGATCGCGACGGTCGACCTCGTGTACGCGGTGCTCGCGGTGCTGATCGGGTCGCGCGTCGCGGCGGTGGTCGGGGCGCACGATGTCGTGCTGCGGCGCGGCGCGGGCGCGGTGCTGCTCGTCGTCGGCCTGGTGGAGCTCGTGCGGTCGGTGCGACGGCTGGCCGCGCACCGCACGGCCACGGCTCTGGGTGAGCCCGACGCGGCCGCGCCCGACGCGGCATCCGGCGGCCGACGTGGCCCGGCCTCGCCCTGGCGCGCGTACGCGCGGTTCGTCGCGCTCACCGCCGTCAACCCGCTGACCGCGCTCACCTTTGCGACTGTCGCCGCAGGGCTCGCGACCCGGCTCCCGGCCGAAGGCCGCGCGCACACCGTCGCGCTGCTGGCCTTCGCGCTCGGCGCTGCTGCCGCGTCGCTGGCGTGGCAATGCGTGCTGGCCGGGGCGAGCGGCCTGATCGGGGTGCGGCTCTCGTCACGCGTGCGAGCCGGGACCGAAGTGGTCGCCGCCGGGCTCGTCGTCGCGCTGGCGGCGCTCGTCACCGCGTCATGACGCACGCGGCCTGAGTCGGCGACCTGCGGCGACGCGATCCCGGTCAACTCGCCGGTGCCCGAATGCTCACGTCCGGCCCGGAACGCGCCGATGATCGAAGCATGACGACGTACCACGAGGGCGATCTCTTCACCGAGACGTTCGCCGGGTTCGGCGACGCGGTCGAGACGCCGCAGCGCCGGGTCTGGCCCACGGTCGTCGCGCTCGCGGTCGCCGCGGCGCTGGTGATCGGCGGGCTCGTCTGGCTCAAGGAGTCCCCCCGCGCGGCCGCGGCGCAGGCAGTGAGCGCCACGACCCTGCTGAGCGCGTTCGACCGCCCGCAGCGGGGCGTCGACACGATCCCGGACAACGACCTCGACGGTCTGGGCGACAGCGTCCGGCCGGAGACGACGCGCCTGCTGCTCACCGACGCCGACGGCAAGCAGTTCGTGGCGGTCGGTCAGCACGGCCAGCTCTGCGCCGTCACCGTCCCCGTCGGCGACCTGGCCCGCATCTCGTGCGTCCCGTCCGTCGAGCACACGTCGATCGAGGTCGGCGACGACCTCGTGATCGCCACCAACGGCACCGACCCGAAGCTCGGCGACGGCTGGCAGAACGTCCAGCCGAACGTCTGGACGAAGGGCTGACGGGCTAGGCGACCGCCACGAGCGCGTCCACCACGCGCCGCACGCTCGACGCGAGGCCCCACCGCTCGGCGAGCGCGACGAGCCGTTCGGGGTCGGCGACCACGGCCGGCAGCCGGTCGTCGACGTCGCCCACCGGGGCGTCCGCCGCGACCCGCACGACCGCCGGCGCGACCTCGAGGTACGCAGCAGCGTCGAGCAGCCGGCGACGCTGCGTCGGGCTGAGCGTCGCATCGCCGTCCGCCACGGCCGCGAGCAGTCCGTCGAGCGAGCCGTACCGGCCGACGAGCTGCGCGGCCGTCTTCTCGCCGATGCCCGGCACGCCGGGCAGGCCGTCGCTCGGGTCGCCGCGCAGCACCGCCATGTCGGCGTACGCGGGGCCCGACGTCACGGCGTATCGCTCAGCCAGACGTGCCTGGTCGACGACCTCGAGGTCCTTGATGCCGCGCACGGTGTAGAGCACGCGCACCCGGCGCGCGTCGTCGACGAGCTGGAACAGGTCGCGGTCGCCCGTCACGACGTCGACCGGTGCGGGCTGCGCCGCGGCCGCCTCGCGCGCGACGAGCGTGCCGATCACGTCGTCGGCCTCGAACCCGGCCGCGCCGACCCGAGCGATGCCCAGCGCCGCCAGCACCTCGGCGATCACGGGCACCTGCGGGCTGAGCAGGTCCGGGACCTCCTCGTCGCCGTCCGCGGCCACCCGGTGCGCCTTGTACGACGGGATCGCCTCGACGCGGAACGCCGGCCGCCAGTCATCGTCCCAGCACGCCACGAGCCGCGTCGGGCGATGGTCGGTCACGAGCCGCGCGATCATGTCGAGCAGGCCGCGCACCGCGTTCACGGGGCTGCCGTCGGGCGCCGAGATCGACGTCGGAACGCCGAAGAACGCGCGGAAGTAGAGCGACGCGGAGTCGAGCAGCAGGAGCTTGCCGGGTGCATGGGCCACGGCAGGAGTCTGGCATCGCCGGGCATGGGCCATCCGGGTGAACCGTCGCCCGAGGCTTTCAAAGGCGTCACACGGTGACGAAGCCGATGTCACGATTCGGCTCACATCAGCGCGCCGCGCTCACGCGTGGCACCGGGAGTGCCGATCGTCAGCGCGACAGTCCAGCCAGGGGGCCGGCGGCCCCTACTCCCTTTGCACCAGGAAGCAGGCCCGCATGCGGCTCCTCTCCCGCGGCGCGACGACCCTTGTCGGTCTCGTCGCCGCGTCCATCGCCATGCCGGCGCTCGCGGCCCCCGCGTTCGCCGACGCACCGGCGCCGTTCACGTGCTCGGCGGTCAGCGACGCTCCTCTCGCGACCATCGCGGCGCCCTCCGGCTGGGCGCTCTCGGCCGCGAGCCAGTGGCGCGACGGCGGAGTGAGCGTCTCGACCGACGGGTCGGCGGCGCTGACGGCGACGCACACCGGCGACTTCGCCCTGGGCGAGGCAGCCGCGCTGGCCGCCGACTACGCCGCTGCGAGCCCGACGCCCACCGTGGCGCTCGCCGTCGACTTCAGCGGCACCGGCGCCGACGGCCAGTCGTCGGTGCTCACGGCGTCCGGCGCGACGGACGCGAGCACCGCGTGGACGCTGGACCCGTCCGCCGACGCGACCCTCGCGGCCGCCGCGCCGACCGACACCACCGCCGCCGGATGGGCCGCCGCGTTCCCTGGCGCTGTCGTGCACAGCGTCGGCTACGCGTTCGCCACGGGTGGCGACAGCGCCGAGGCGACCCTGACGTCCGTGACTGCCGACTGTGTCCGCTACACGTTCGGCCTCGCTGACGCCCAGGCTCCGACCGTGGCGCTCGACCACACCGCCAAGGTCGGCCAGACGCTCGGCGTCACGGCGACCGGCTGGAACCCGCAGCCCACGACGGTGACGACCTCGTGGCAGGTCGGCGCCGGCGCTCCGGTGACCGCTGCGACGTTCACGCCCGCCGCCGCCGACGCCGGCAAGCTGGTGACGGCGACCGTCACGGGCACCGCGGCCGGCTACCGTGACGCGACGAACCACGTCTCCGCGACGATCGCGACGGCCGACTTCGCCGGCTCGCCGAACCCGACGCTCTCCGGCACGGTCCGCGTCGGCTCCAAGGTGACCGCTGCGCTCGGCACCTGGGCGCCGAAGCCCACCGCGGTCGCCTACCAGTGGCGGATCGACGGCAAGGCCGTCACCGGCGCGACCGCGTCGTCGTTCGTCCCGCGCGCCGCCGACCGCGGCCACCAGCTCAGCGTCGTGGTCACCGCGACGCTGCCGGGCTACACGAAGGCCGTCCGCGCGAGCGGCTCGACCGTCGTCGGCTACGGCGTGTTCGGCGCCCCGAAGCCGACGATCAGCGGCTCGTCGCAGGTGGGCTCGACGCTGACGCTGCACCGCGGCACCTGGACGCCGGCGGCCAGCTCGTACTCGTACCGCTGGCTGCGCAACGGCTCGCCGATCTCGGGGGCGACCAAGTCGACGTACAAGGTCACCTCGACGGACCGCGGGAAGTACCTCTCGGTGCGCGTCACCGGCAAGGCGTCCGGCTACACGACCAAGGTCGTCACGAGCTCCTCGGTCAAGGCCACCGTGCCGTTCAAGGCCACGCACGCCCCGACGATCACGGGCACGCTGCGCGTCAGCTCGACGCTCACGGCGCACGTCAGCGCGTGGTCGCCGACCGCCACGTTCCACTACCAGTGGAAGCGCAACGGCCAGGCCATCAGCGGCGCCACGCACTCGACGTACAAGCTCGCCAAGGCGGACCACGGCGCCAAGATCACCGTCGCGGTGACCGGCACCCGGTCGGGCTACACGACCAAGACGCGCACGTCGGCGTCCACCACGACCATCGCGTGGCCCAAGGGCATGACCTCGCCGAAGATCACGAGGCAGCCGCAGTGGGCCGCGGCCGCGATGAACGGCAAGGCGACGTTCAGCGTCACGGCGACCGGTGGCGGCCTGCACTACCAGTGGCAGTACAGCTCGGACGGCGGCCACACCTGGAAGACGTACGCCGGCAAGACGTCGTCGACGCTCACGGTGACGGCGACGAGCGGCGTGAGCCTGTACCGCTACCGCGTGGTCGTCTCGAACGTCATCTCGAGCGTGACGAGCGGCAACGGCGCGCTGGCGATCCTGTCGGGCCAGGCGACCCCGTTCAACGCCGGGGACCCCTTCCTGCTCGACTCCTGGTCGTCCGTCGTCTTCGACACCGAGGACCTGGGCTGGTACGACGAGACGCGTGACGTCCTCTCCGCCGAGGCATACGTCTGCTACGGCGACGCGGGCCTTGCGAACCCGGCGAACGACCTCACGATCCGCCTGAAGGTCGGCGGCACGTACTACGACGCCTCGCTCATCGCGGGCGACGTCGAGGACGGCATCGACTCGGTGGGCAACCTCGCGAGCGGCCAGTGCCAGTACTTCTACGTGTACGCGGTGGTGCCGATCTCCGTCGTGAACGGCACGGCGTTCAGCCAGGCTGTCTGGGCCGTCACGGACAACACCAACGGCAACGCGTTCACGCAGTTCGTGAAGGTCAACCTGGTCGGCTGAGCCGACGAGGTGACGCGCGGCGCCGGTCGGGGAGCCTTCCCCGGCCGGCGCCGTCGTCTGTCCACGCCTCGCAGGGTGGAGACCGCCGGGCCGCAGCGCGTCCGCCGCTGGTGATCCGCCGGGGAGCGGAGGCCGTCACGCAGCCGGCGGCGCGGCGGGCGCCTTCGGCGGCAGCGGCGCGAGTCCCAGCTGCCGCCGGAACAACCGGCGCTGCACGTACCAGCCGCACGCGGACAGGGCGAGCCACGCGGCGAGCATCAGCCACTGCTGCCATCCGTCGTCGGGGTGCGCGAACGCGCCGAGGACGCTCGGCCACATGATGGCGAGCCCCGACAGGATGATCGACGCGCCGCCGAGCGCGGTCTCCCACAGGAGAGCGCGGCGGCGGAACCGGACCGCGAGCTCGGCGCCCAGCGCAGCGAGCGCGAGCACCACGACGACGCCGAGCAGCACGCTCGTCTGGTCGTTGCCGAGCGCCGACCAGAGCTTCGCCCCGACGACCGCGCCCGTCGCGAGCCCGACGAAGAACGTGGCGAGGCGGAACACCACCGAGACGAGCACCCACGCGATCACCGCGCCGCACAGGCCCCAGAGGAGCGCGGGTCCGACCGACTGGCCGGACGCGTCGCCGACGAGGAAGCCGATCGCGAACCCGGACCCGAGCACCGCGAGGTGCACCGACCGGATGCCGTAGAAGCAGAGCAGCGCCCCGACGAGCGCGACGACGAGCCCGCGGAGCATCACAGGCCGTCCGCGACCACCGACGTCACGTGCAGCCAGGCGTCCCGCGTCTCGGGCGCGAGCGCCCCGTAGTCGATCGGCCCGCCCGCGACGAGCGAGCGGTCGTAGGGCACCTCGATGACCGCGCGCGTGAGGGCGCCGAAGTGGCTGCGCAGCCGCTTGCGCAGGTCCTTGTCGACCTTGCGGTCGGGGGCCGACAGCACCGTGACGGCGCGACGCACCGCGTCCTCGTGGCCCATGGCGCGCAGGGCGTCGAGCGCCCAGGCCGCGGACTGCGACGTGTCCTCGCGGATCGTCGACACGACGACGATCTGGTCGGCCGCGTCGACGGCCGCCTGCCAGTTCGACGCCCTCATGTTGTTGCCGGTGTCGACGATGATCACCCGGTAGAACTGCGACAGGACGCCGTGCAGCGCCTTGTACGCGGTCGCGTCGACCGACGCCGCGGAGGCCGAGCTCTCGTCGGACGCGAGCACGTCGAACTGCTCGCTGGGCTGCGTGCGGACGTAGCCGTCGAGGTCGCCGATGCGGATCATGCCGCGGCGCTGGAGCGCGGGCAGCGCGTTGAGCAGGTCGACCGCGGTGCGTTCGTGGTCGCCGTGCGTCGAGCGCCAGCCGAGCGTGCCGCGCGTCTCGTTGTTGTCCCACGCCAGCGTGTAGCCGCCCCGCTGCAGGCCGAACGTCGAGGCCAGCAGCATCGTGGCCGTCGTCTTGTGCGCGCCGCCCTTGGGGTTGACGACGACCACGGTGCGCGGGCCGTCGAGGGTGCGGCGCACCGACGCGGACTCCGCGCGGCGCACCCGCTCCGCGCGGCCGGGTCCGGGCTTGACGGCGCCGAACGTGACGCGGCGGACGCCCGCGCGCCAGCCGTGCTCCGCGGGGCCCGCCGCACCCGCCGGGTGGCGCGCGGCGAGCAGGTCGTCGAGCGTCGGGAGGCCGGCGGAGCCGGTGCCGGGAACCGCCCCGGGTGCTGACTGCTTCGGAGCCGTGGGCGCGGTCGGCGCGCTCGTGGTGGGCGCGCTGGGCGCGGTCGGCGTGCGCGCGGCCGCGACGGCGGGCGCAGGACCGCTCTCCGTCTCGGAGGCGTCGGCGGCCGGCCGGGCGGCGCGCGGGCCGCGGGCGCTCGACGGAGGCTCGGCGGCCGCGTCGGGCTCGGCGCCCGGCGCAGCTCCGGCGGGTGCGTGGCCCTCGTCGGCGACCGGGATCGCACCGGAGACGGCCGGGACCTCGCCCGCTTCGGCGCCCTCGCCGGCCGCGGTGGGCGCCTCGTCCACCAGCCCGTCGGCGTGGATCAGCAACGACCAGAGTCCGTCGGGGTCACGGACCTCGACCGGCACCGGCTGGCCGAGCCGACCGGCGAGCTCGGCGATGCGCGTGGTGATCGCAGCGCCGGCCTCCTGCAGGTTGCCCGTCGTGACCCGCTCGAGCACGCCGTCGACGCTGATCTCGCCCGTGCCGTCGTCCCGCACCTCGGCCGTGACCACCGGGACGCGCGTGGTGGTCTGGTCGTCGCTCATCTCGTCTCCCCTGGACCGGGCGAACCTCGCATGGTGCGCAAACTACGCCCAGCGTGACGCAACCGCAGGCCACGGGCCTACTCGTCGACGCGCACCTCGAACCAGACGACCTTCCCCTCGCCGCGCGGACCACGCGGCTGCGTGCCCCACGTCTCGGAGAGCGCCTCGACCAGGGCGAGGCCTCGGCCGCTCGTCGCGGTGGGCTCCGGGTGGCGGACGCGCGGCGATCCGCCGCCCTCGTCGCCCACCTCGACGCGCACCGTCCCGTTCGAGACGCGGACGCCGACGCGGACGGCGCCACCGTCGGGTCCGTGCACCACGGCGTTGGACACGAGCTCGGCCGTGAGCAGCTCGACGACCTGGTTGACCGAGCCACCGACGCCCGCGTCGGCCACCGTCCGCATCACCCAGTGGCGCGCCGTCCGCGACGCGGTCCGCTCCGCGCGCAGCGTCAGCTCGTCGTCCAGAGCGCCCGCATCGCGCCGACGAACGCTCGCGGCGCTCCTCAGGTCTCTCACCTCACCCACAGAGCCAGGGTGCCCGACGCCGCGGCATCCCGCCGTGTGGATCGCGGAATCGATGGGGTGATAGGCGGACGACGTCCGGATCCGCGGGTTCTGAGGTACCTCAGGCCCGGATCCGCACGCAGGTGTGCCCGGGCTCCCCATCCCGGACCGCGCGGCTCACGACGAGCGTGGGCGGTGCCCGGCCAGGCCGGGGGTCGGCCCGGCAGGGGCGGCGCGGAGCGGTGAAGGAGGACGTCATGAGCATCTGGGGGCCCGCACTCGAGGCGGAGCTGGAGTTCCGGCGCACCGAGCTGTTGGCCGGCGTCGACCCGCGCCGGTCGCGCCGCGCGCGAGGTGCCGACCGCATCCGGTCGCCCCGTGGCCGCGGCCGTGCCGGAGGGGGCACGGCCGCGGGCGGCGGGGGCGGCACGGCCGGTCGCGCGGCGGGCGGGGCGAGCATGCCCGCGGCCGTCGGCGGCGGGTTCGCCTCCCGGACCGGGGACGCGGTCCGCGACGCGTGTGGGTGGCTGCTGCGACGATCGGGGACATGGCACGTGGCCCGATGAGCACGCCGTTCGTCGCACGCGAGGCTCAGGTCGCCCAGCTCGAGGCTGCACTGGCCCGAGCAGGCGGCGGCGAGCCGTCGGCGGTGCTGCTCGCGGGCGACGCCGGGGTCGGCAAGACGCGGCTGCTGCTCCATGTCGCGGAGACGGCGCGCACGCAGGGGGTGCGCGTCGTCGTCTCGCACTGCGTCGACCTCGGCGAGATCGGCGTGCCGTACCTGCCGTTCGCGGACGCCCTCGTGCAGCTGCGCGAGGTCGACCCGGAGGCGGTCGACGCGGTGGTCGCGGAGCGGCCGGCGCTCGCACGGCTGCTGCCCGGCGCCGCTGCCCCGCCGGCACCCGACGACCAGACGGGCCGCCTGCAGCTCTTCGACGGGTTCGTCGAGGCGGCCTGCATGGTCGGGCGGCCGGGCCGCCCGCTGCTGCTGGTGATCGAGGACCTGCACTGGGCCGACGCGTCGAGCCGCGACCTGCTGCGCTTCGCGGTCGCCCGGCTCCGCGACCAGCACGTCGTCGTGGTCGCGAGCTACCGCACCGACGACCTGCACCGCCGGCACCCGTGGCGACCGCTCGCGGCCGAGCTCGCCCGGCACCCGCGCGTCGAGCGCCTCGAGCTCGCGCCGTTCGCGCCCGACGAGCTCCGCGCGTTCGCGACCGCGGTGGCCGGCCGGCCGCTGGGCGAGGCGGCGCTGCGCGGCGTCGCGGAACGGTCGGAGGGCAACGCGTACTTCGCGGAGGAGCTCATCGAGGCCGGCCCCGAGCCCGCCCTGCCGTGGTCGCTCGCCGAGGTCGTGCGGGCGCGCGTGGACGGCCTGGACCCCGCGGTGCAGCACGTGGCGCGCATCGCGTCGACCGCGGGCCGCAGGGTCGCCGAGCCGCTGCTGCGCGCCGCGGTCGCGGCCGACGCGTCACCGCTGCTGGCCGAGCCGGGCGCCGTGGACGCCGCCCTGCGGGAGGCGGTCGCGCACCAGGTTCTCGTGGGCGAGCAGGGCGAGATCGCGTTCCGGCACGCGCTGCTCGCCGAGGCCGTGTACGGCGACCTGCTGCCGGGCGAGCAGTCGGCGCTGCACCGCGCTTACCTCGTGGCACTCACCGCCGAGCCGAGCCTGGGCCGGCCGTCGCAGCTCGCGGCCCACGCCCTGCGGGCACCGGACCTCCCCGTGGCGCTCGCCGCGTCGCGCTCGGCGGCCGAGGAGGCGCACCGGCTGCTCGCACCCGCCGAGGAGCTCCGCCACCTCGAGGTCGTGCTCCGGCTGTGGGACGCCGTCGCCGACGCCGGCGAGGACCGGATCGCGGTGCTGATGACGGCCGCGACGGCCGCGAGCGCCGCCGGCCAGGTGGACCGCGCGATGCAGCTGACCCGGGCTGCCGTCGACGCGACGGCCGACGACCCCGGACGGCAGGCGGCCCTACGGTGCGACCTCGCCCGCCGGCTGCTCGACGTCGAGCGCCCGCGTGACGCGCTGCGCGAGGCGCAGGCCGCCGTCGCTGGTCTCGTCGGGCCCTCTGCCGCGCGCGCCTGGGGCCTCGCCACGGTCGCTCGCTCGGCGCTGAACCTCGACCTCGACACCGAGGCGCGGGACGCGGCGGTCGAGGCGATCGCGGTCGCGCGCGAGGTCGACGCCGCCGACGCCGAGTCGGACGCCGTCACGACGCTCGCGGTGCTCGACGCCGAGGACCCCGAGAAGGCGTCGCGCCTGCTGCGCGAGGCGCTCGAGACGGTGCGGCGGGCACGCGACGTCGTCACCGAGATGCGCGTGCGGTTCAACCTCGTCACCGACCTGTTCGGCGCGGGCGACGTCGAGGGCGCGGGCGAGCTGGCGCGGGAGTCGGTCGAGCGCGCGCGCCGCACGGGCCTGACGTGGCAGGTGCACGCGGTCCAGCTCGCGATGTTCGTCGAGCTGGTGGCGTACACGCGCGGCGACCTGTCCCGGCGCGAGCCGGCACCGGACGCGCCGCCGGGCGTCGCCTCGATGCTCGAGGCGGTCGGCATGTACGCCGCCGTGGCGCGCGGCGACGCCGACGCGGTCGACCGGGGGCTCGCGCTCGAACCCGAGTGGCCGCGCGACGGGCTGGTCGCGCTGCACGCCGGCGGGACGACGATCGACGCACTGATGCGCGAGGAGCGGGTCGACGAGGCGCTGGCCCTCACGGACCACGTCGTCGACTTCCTCGGCCGCATCTGGTGGGAGCACTTCCTCGGTGCGATCTGGATCGCGGCCGTCGCACTCGGCGGGCTCGCCGACGAGGCCGAGCGCCGGCGCCTCGCCGGCCGCGACGTGTCGGACCTGCTGGAGCGCGGTGACGCGCTGCTCGAGCGCGCGCAGGACACGGCCGTGCACGGCAAGCCGCGCGGCGGGCGCCTCGGGCCGGAGGGACGAGCCTGGCTGGCGCGCGCCCGCGCCGAGCACGCCCGGCTGCACGGACGGGACGACGCGGCACTCTGGCGGACCGCGCTGGTCGAGTTCGACTACGGGTACGCGTACGAGGTCGCGCGGACGCGCGCCCGCCTCGCCGCCGCGCTCGTGGCGTCGGGCGAACGCGCGGAGGCGACCGCCGAGGCGGCGCAGGCGCTCGCGGCAGCGACCGCGATGGGCGCCCTCCCCCTCGCCGCGAGCGTGCGGGACCTCGCCCGCCGCGCGCGCCTCGACGTGCCCGGCGTGCGGCACGCGACGACCGACGTGCTGACGCCCCGCGAGGCCGAGGTGCTCTCGCTCGTGGCGCAGGGCCTGACGAACGGCCAGATCGGGGAGCGTCTCTTCATCTCGACGAAGACGGCGTCGGTGCACGTCTCGAACCTGCTGGCGAAGCTCGGCGCCTCCGGGCGGACCGAGGCCGTCTCGGTCGCGCACCAGCGCGGGCTGATGCGGCAGCCGTGACCGCCCGCCCCTGGGCGCGTGTCGGTGCTCCGCCCTAGGTTGGGCGCATGTCGCCGTCGAAGGTGCCCGCGGTCGAGCTCGACGTGCGCGGTCGCACCGTCCGTGTGTCCAACCCCGACAAGGTCTACTTCCCGGCTCGCGGCATCACCAAGCTGCAGGTCGTCGAGCACTTCGTGGCCATGGGTGACGGTGTGCTGGGCGCGCTGCTCGACCGCCCCACCACGCTCGAGCGGTGGCCCGCGGGGGTCTTCGAGGGCGCCAAGCTCGCGACGCGGCAGGACTCGAGCGGCGACGCGTTCTACCAGAAGCGCGTGCCGCAGGGCGCGCCCGACTACGTGCGCACGGCGCGGATCGGTTTCCCGTCGGGGCGCACCGCGGACGAGGTCGCCCCGAGCGAGCTCGCGGTCGTCGCGTGGGCCGCGAACCTCGGCACGATCACGTTCCACCCCTGGCCGGTGACCAGCGCGGACGTCGACGCGCCGGACCAGCTGCGCATCGACCTCGACCCGCAGCCCGGTACCGACTTCTCCGACGCGGCCCGCGTCGCGCCGCACGTGCGGGAGCTCCTGGGCGAGCACGGCCTGACGGGGTACCCGAAGACGTCGGGCGGTCGCGGCATCCACGTCTTCGTGCCGATCGAGCCGCGCTGGTCGTTCGTCGACGCGCGGCGCGCCACGATCGCGTTCGGCCGCGAGCTGGAACGCCGCCTGCCGGACCTCGTCACCATGAAGTGGTGGAAGGAGGAGCGCGGCCAGAAGATCTTTATCGACTACAACCAGATGGCCCGCGACCGCACCATCGCGTCCGCGTACTCGATCCGCGCCAACCCGCGCGCGACGGTGTCCGCCCCGCTCGCCTGGGACGAGATCGCCGACGTCCGCCCGGACGACTTCGACGTGCTCACCATGCCCGCGCGGGTGGCCGCGGTGGGCGACCCCTTCGCCCCGCTCGCCGCGCACGAGACGCCGCGGTTCTCGATCGAGTCGCTGCTGGAGCTCGCCGACCGGCAGGCGGCCGACGACGACGCCGGCGACCTGCCGTACCCGCCCGAGTACCCCAAGATGCCCGGCGAGCCGAAGCGCGTGCAGCCGAGCAAGGACCGTGACCGGCCCCGCTGACCCCGGGCGGGGCACACCACCACCCGCGGGACCCGTCGAGCCGCGCCCGGCGAGCGGCGGTGTGCGGGCTGCTGCCGAGCCTGTGACCTATCGCTCGGCGCGGGGCCGGCTCGTGCTGCTCGCGACGGTGCTCGGCTCGGCGCTGGTGTTCGTCGACAGCACCGTCGTCGTCATCGCGCTGCCGCACATCGCCGAGGACCTCGGCGCCACGACGGCCGACCTGCAGTGGACGGTCAACGGGTACGGGCTCACGCTCGCGGCGTTCCTGCTGCTCGGGGGCACGCTGGGCGACCGGCTCGGTCGTCGGCGCGTGTTCCTGGTCGGCACCGTGTGGTTCGCGCTGGCGTCGCTCGCGTGCACGCTGGCACCCGGCGTCGGCTGGCTGATCGCGGCACGCGCTCTCCAGGGCGTCGGTGGCGCGCTGCTCACGCCCGGGTCGCTCGCCATCCTCCAGTCGTCGTTCGGGCCCGACGACCGCGGGCGCGCCATCGGCGTCTGGTCGGGTATGTCCGGGCTCTCGGGCGCGCTCGCGCCGTTCATCGGCGGCTGGATCGTCGGGGTCGCGAGCTGGCGGTGGGTGTTCGCGATCAACCTGCCGCTCGCGGTCGCGGTGCTCGTCGTCACCCTCCGCGCCGTGCCCGAGACCCGCGACCCGGATGCCGCGCGCCAGCTCGACGTCACGGGCACCGTCCTCGGCGCGGTCGGGCTCGCCGGGCTGACGTACGGCTTCACGGCGCTCGGCTCCGACCCCGGCCCGGCGGTCGCGGCCCTCGCCGTCGGCGTCGTCGCGCTGGTCGCGTTCGTGGTGGTCGAGGCGCACGCGAAGGCACCCGTGCTCCCGCCCGCTCTGTTCCGGTGGCGGCCGTTCGCCGGCGCGAACGGCGCGACGCTGCTCGTCTACGCCGCACTCTCGGGCACATTCTTCTTCCTCGTCGTGACGCTCCAGGTGGTCGCCGGCTACTCGCCGCTCGCGGCCGGTGTCGCGCCGCTGCCGGTGACGCTGCTGTTGCTCGGCCTCTCGCCCACCGCGGGATCGCTCGGGGCGCGGCTCGGCCCACGGCTGCCGATGACCGCCGGGCCGCTGATCGGCTCGGTCGGCGTCGCGCTCCTCGCGGGGATCGGCCCGCACGCGCCCTACGTGACGCGGGTGCTGCCCGGCGTCGTGCTCGTCGGGCTCGGGCTGGCGGCGACGGTCGCGCCGCTGACCACCACCGCGCTCGGCGCGGCGCCCGACCACCTCGTCGGGGCCGCGAGCGGTGTGAACAACGCTGTCGCGCGCGTCGCCGGCCTCCTCGCGGTCGCCGTGCTGCCTGTCGCGGCCGGCGTGGGCGACTCGATGACGGACGCCGCGACGCTCGAGCCCGCGCACCGGATCGCGATGCTCGCGTGCGCCGGGCTGATGGCGGGGGGCGGAATCGTCGCGCTGATGACGATCCCGACCCGGGCCGCGGACGTGCGACCGCCCGTCTGACGGCGACGACCGGGCGCGGCGGTCGACCGTCCGTCCGACGGCTCGGCCGCGGGTCACGACGCGCCCCCGGGGGTGCGTCCGTCCGTCTCGCGCCGGCGCGTCAGCCGACGTACTCGAAGTGCCAGTACTCGGCGTCTGTCGACTTCGCCATGCCCCACGGCGACGACCATCCGTACGCCGGGCCGTTCGTGACGAGCCACGCGCGCTGCGTCGTCCCCCAGCCGTACTCGCAGGGCCACTCCGGCACGTCGATCGCGAGCCCCGTGCCGTGCTTCGACGTGCCCGGCTTCGCGGCGACCGACGGCCCGAGCGCCTGGTACATCGCCTTCTGCGTGGCGAGGTCGCGGTACGCGAGGTCGATGTCGAGGTGGTGGCCGAAGCGGTCCTCGAACGCGGTGTCGAGCCGGACGAGCGCCCGCTCGGCCTTCGTCAGCAGCCAGAACCCGGTGCCGTGCGAGTCCACGGCCCACGGGACGGCGGTCATCATGCGTGCGGGGATGTCGCCGTTGGAGCCGTCGCCGCCGGCGGTCGGCGACGACGTGAAGAACGGCGGCCCGTGGTACGTCGTCTCGCACTTGTCGGTCGTGGGCGACGGGGTCGGCGTGTGGTGCGGCTTCGTCGCCGGCGTGCCCGTGGGGCGCGGACGGGGCTTCGCGGCCGCCGTGGGGCGCGGCTCCGGGGCGGGGACCGTGGCCGGCGTCACCGTCCGGGGCGCCGGTGCGGTCGGCATCGGCGGCGCCGTCTTGGGGCGCGCCGCGTCGGCGACGACCGTCGCCGTCGGCCGCAGCGGGACGCCCGAGGCCGGGCCCGCGCACGCCGACGCCGCGAGCGCGGCGACCACCAGGAGCGCGGCACCGAGGCCGCGCGACCGTCCGCCGGTCGACCGCCGCCGGAGCGCTCGAGCTGGAGGCTGCATCGCGCGCCAGAGTACGCACGCGGCCCACGGAAGGGCGCGGGCGCGGCGGCGCGCGGGGATCGGAGACGCGGGCGGACGCCCGAGCCGAGAGGTTCGTCGGCATCGTCCAGACGCACGTGCACCCGTCCGGCGGAACCCGACCGCCGCGGGCTCAAGCGCGCCCGGCGCGCCGCCGATGCCGCACGCGTGAGCATCACCGCGTCGTCGTCCGCTGCCCTCGCCGCAGGACTGCGACCGCTGACGGCCGCCGAGCTCACGCGGCTCGACTGGCTCCGCACCCAGCTCCGGTCGAGCGGGGCCGACGTCGACGACGCCGCCGCGCTGGAGGCGCTCGTGGACGCGTCGCGCGCAGGCTGGGCGCGCTCGGGGTCCGCGACTGTCCCCGACGGGATGGTGGCGGCGCTCGCGGTCGGGCTCGGCGACGCGCTCGTGGCGCGCGCCCCGGGCTCGTCGTGGGTGCTGCGAACCGTCGAGGGCTCGAGCGGGCCCGCGGTCGTCGACGCGACCGGGCAGGCCGTGGTCCTGCCCTTCGAGGACCTGCGCGCGCGCTGGGTCGAGGGCCGCGCCGCGTGGGTCACGGGCTACGTCCGCGCGGCCGCAGTGCACCTCGGCGGCGCGCCGCACGTGGTGCCCCAGCCCCATCCGCAGCCGGCCGGCGAGGCGATCGACGCCGACCCCGCGACTTCCGAGAGCGCATCGACCGCTCCCCCCGCGACGCCGGCACCGGCTGCAGCCGTGGAGGCGCTCCACGCACCGGGCCAGCCCACCGCGCCCTGGACCGGTCCGACCACCGTCGCCGGCGCGACCCGGCTGCCGAGCCGAGCCGGCGGATCCGCCGGCTCCCCGGTCCCGGGCGCCGCGCCCGCGCCGGCCCCCGGCCTGGCACCCGCGCCCACGCCGACGCCGACCGCAGTCCCCGCGCGCCGCCCGACGCGCCCTGACGACCTTCCCGAGCCACCGTCCGCGGCGGTCCAGGACCTCGTCCTGCGCGCTCTCGAGCACGGACTCGAGGCGGTGGTCGAGGGCGGGCAGTCGCTGCCGCTCGCCGTCGTGCCGCGTGCGGGCCGCTGGCACGTCGAGCGGTTCCCCGGCGGCGCGCTCGACGACGCGCGCGGCTGGCTCGCCGGCTCGGGTGCCCCCTGCGCGGCGCTCGCGTGGGTCGGGGAGCTCGACGGCGACGCCGCGGTGCTGGCCGAGGCGTCGGACGCGGGCCGCGCCGGGCTGGTCGTCGGGCACCGCTTCGTGCGGCCCGACGCGCCCGGGCCCGAGGCCGCCAGGCGGCACGCGCACGACCAGGCCGCCGAGCCTGTCGGCGACCTCGTGCTGCTCGGGCAGTCCGCGCCGGTCGTCTGACCGTCGCTCAGCGCAGCGGGTACCAGCGGCTGCCGAACCGCCGCGTCACGGCGCGGTCGTGGATCTCGGCGAGCTCGTCGAGCCGCGCGAGCACGGCCCAGCCGGCGCGCCGCGCGGCGGCGTCGTCACCGGCCTCGAACCGGACGGTGACGCGCGCCTCGCCGCGGACGACCGCGACGTCGAACGCCTCGACGGTCACGAGCTCGCGCGCGGTCGCGACCGCCTCGGGCAGCACGTCGGCCGCGGCCGTCCCCGGCCGGAGCAGCCCGACGGCGGCGCTCACGCGGTAGGACGGCACGCGCGCACGCTACCCGGAGCGCAGCCCGCGCCCTGCGGTCACGCGTGGTGCACGCCCCCGATCGGCAGCCAGGCGAGCACGTCCCGGATCCGCGCGTCCCAGTACGCCCAGTCGTGGTCGCCGGGCCGGTCCAGGTCGGAGTGCACCGCCACCCCCGCGCGCACGGCGTTCCCGACGAACCGGCGGTTCACGTCGATCAGCTCGTCACCCGTCCCGCACGCCACGTACAGCGCCGGCAGTTCCGCGAGGTCCGCGCGCTCGAGAAGCGCCAGCAGGTCGTCGTCGGAGCCCGGTCGCGGCGGGCCGCCCCACACGTGCGGGACGTGCGCCGCGACGCCGGTGTCACCCACGACGTCGAGCGTGCCCGAGAGCGACGCGGCCGCGGCAAACCGGTCCGGGTGCCGCAGCGCCCACTTCACCGCGCCGTACCCGCCCATCGACAGGCCCGCGACGAACGTGTCGGAGCGCTGCTGCGAGACGCGGAAGAACGACGCGACGGCGCGCGGCAGCTCCTCGGTGAGGAACGTCCAGTAGGCCGCGCCGTACCGTTCGTCGGCGTAGAACGAGCGCCCCGCGCGGGGCATCACGACCGCGAGGCCCTTCTCGGTCGCGTACCGCTCGATCGAGGTGCGGCGCGTCCAGATGGTCTCGTCGTCGGAGAGGCCGTGGAGCAGGTAGAGCACGGGAGGCGGATCGGCGGGTGCGACGCCCGTGAGCCCGATCTGCTCGTGCGTGGTCTGCGGCAGGAGCACCGTCATCGCGGTGCTGACCTCCAGCGCGTCGGAGAAGAAGTGGCAGGTCAGCAGCGCCACGCGCCAGCCTCCGTCCGTCGGGCGACCTCGTCGTCGAGGCTCGTTGCCGACGTTACGTCAGGTCCACCAGGTCCAGCACGACGTGCACCGCGTCGCCCACCGCGACGCCCTCGGCCGTGCGTACCGCCTTCTTGACCGGGAGCACGTAGCAGGCGGCGCCGGGGAAGATCGAGGTCCGCCACCGCGTGGTGCCGATCGCGACGTCGACGCGCACCGACCCGAACCCGCGCGTCCGGCCCTCGACCAGGTCAGCGATCTCGTCGGACGTCGGCTCGGGCAGGTCGACGAACACCCAGCTGTCGTGCCGCCGGACGTCCCACGGCCGCAGCGTCGCGTCGAACTCGAAGGCCACGCGCCCAGCCTGACGTACACCACCGACACGCCGGTATCCCGCGGCGTCGCGCGCGCTCCTCCTCGTCAACAGCCGGCACCGACGATGCCGCCGGTGCCGCCCCCAGCAGGGAGGCGAGACCCGTGACCGACCAGAACGACCCCACCACCGTCCCCGCCCCGACGGTCCCGCCGGCGGACGGCCCGGGCATCGACGAGCTCGGCATCGACGCACCCGGAACGGGTGATCCCGGCATCGTCCCGCCCGACCTCGACGAGCCCGCGCCCGACCCGACCGCCGACACCGACGACGACTTCATGCTCGCGTCCGTGCTCGCGGAGCCCGACGAGGCCGAGGCGCCTCCCGGCGGCGACGAGCAGGAGGACCAGGACGCCGACGACGACGTCGTCGCGCCGGACCTGCCCACGTTCCTGCCGTTCCCGGGCCGCGACGAGATCCCCGGCCCCGGCTTCCCGGGCGTCGGCGCACCCGGCGACGAGGGTTTCCCCGGAGACGGCTTCCCGGGCGACGGCTTCCCGGGCGACGAAGGCGCGTTCCCGCCGCCGCCGATGCCCGCCGACCCCGGCCAGCCGCACCACCACGACTCACCACCGCGGACGATGATGATCGCCGCGATGCTCGCCCTGAAGAAGGGCTTCGCGGGCCTCTGCCTGGGCTACACCCGCCGCGTGTTCGGCTGCCCGGCCAAGTTCGGCACGGCGTTCAAGGCGTGGAAGGGCGCGGAGCTCAAGGTGACCCGCAAGTCCCACCCGCCGGCCGGCGTCCCCGCGTTCTTCACGCCGTCGAAGAACGGCTTCGGTCACATCGCGCCGTCGCTGGGCAACGGCATCGTCCGCTCGACGAACAGCGGCACGGGCAAGATCTCGAACGTGCCCGTCGACACGATCACCTCCGTGTGGCACCAGCCGTACCTGGGCTACTCGCTGGACCTCAACGGCAAGCTCATCGCGCCGTTGCTGACGGCGGACCTCGACCCCGGTGACGAGGGCGACGCCGTCGTCTTCCTGCAGGGTCGGCTCAGCTGGGCGGGCCACAAGCTCGCGCTCGACGGGGTGTTTGGCAAGGAGACCACGAAGGCCGTCAAGGCGTTCCAGAAGGAGCACGGCCTGCCGCAGGTCGGCCGGATGGGCCCGCTGACCCGCGCGAAGATCAACGCGGTGCACTGATTTTCCACGGCAGACGCTTGCGTCGCCGGGGGGCCGCCTCACTACGGTCGGAGGCATGGACGATGCGGTCCCTCGGCTCGACGGTCCAGCCTCCGACGCGTTGCTGCGCACAGGTCGGTTCTTCACGCGGTGGGACGAGACGGCCGACGGCCGCGCGGTGTTCCGCGAGGGCGGCCGTCAGGGGGACGTGTTCTATCGGGACCGCTGGCGGCACGACAAGGTCGTCCGCTCGACGCACGGCGTGAACTGCACGGGCTCGTGCTCATGGAAGGTGTACGTCAAGGACGGCATCATCACGTGGGAGGCCCAGCAGACGGACTACCCGTCGCCAGGGCCGGACCGCCCCGACTACGAGCCCCGCGGCTGCCCGCGCGGCGCGGCGTTCAGCTGGTACACGTACTCGCCGACGCGCGTGCGCTACCCCTACGCGCGCGGCGTGCTGCTCGAGCTGTACCGCGAGGCCAAGGGCCGCCTGAAGGACCCGGTGCTGGCCTGGGCGGACGTCGTCGGTGACCCCGCCAAGCGCCGGCGGTTCCAGCAGGCGCGCGGCAAGGGCGGGCTCGTCCGCGTCAGCTGGGACGAGGCCACCGAGATCGTCGCCGCGGCGCACGTGCACACGATCAAGACCTACGGGCCGGACCGCTGCGCGGGATTCTCGCCGATCCCGGCGATGTCGATCGTGTCGCACGCCGTCGGCACGCGGTTCATGCAGCTCATCGGCGGCGTCATGACGTCGTTCTACGACTGGTACGCGGACCTGCCCGTCGCGAGCCCGCAGATGTTCGGCGACCAGACGGACGTCCCCGAGTCGGGCGACTGGTGGGACGCGACGTACCTCGTCATGTGGGGCTCGAACGTGCCCGTGACGCGCACGCCCGACGCGCACTGGATGGCCGAGGTCCGCTACCGGGGGACGAAGGTCGTCACGGTGTCGCCCGACTACGCCGACAACACGAAGTTCGCCGACGAGTGGCTGCCCGCGCAGGCCGGCACGGACGCCGCGCTCGCGATGGCGATGGGCCACGTGATCCTCAAGGAGTACTTCGTCGACCGCGAGGTGCCGTTCTTCCGGGACTACGTCCGGCAGTACACGGACCTGCCGTTCCTCGTGCGCCTCAAGGAGCGGGACGGCGCGTACGTGCCGGGCCGGTTCCTGCGCGCGTCCGACCTCGGGCCGACGCCGGGTGCCGCCGACGCGGTCCGCGGCGCGGAGTCGGAGGGCGCGCAGTGGAAGACCGTGCTGCTCGACGAGGCCACGGGCGCGCCGGTCGTGCCGAACGGGTCGCTCGGCTTCCGGTACACGGACTCGGGCGAGGGCCTGTGGAACCTCGACCTCGACGGCGTGACGCCGGCGCTGTCGGTGCGCGACGCCGTCGGCGCCCGGGGCGCCGAGAGCACGGACTCCGCCACGGTGCTGCTGCCGAGCTTCGACTCCCCCGACGGCGAGGGTCGCGTCCTGCGCCGCGGCGTGCCGGTCCGCCGCCTCGGCGACCACCTCGTCACGACGGTCTACGACCTGACGCTCGCGCAGTACGGCGTCGAGCGCGACGGCCTGCTGGGCGAGTGGCCCGCGGGCTACGACGACGCCGAGACCCCGTACACGCCCGCGTGGCAGGAGGCGATCACATCGGTCCCGGCGGCGGCCGCCACCCGCATCGCGCGCGAGTTCGCGACCAACGCCGAGCAGAGCAACGGCCGCTCGATGGTCATCATGGGCGCGGGCATCTGCCAGTGGTTCCACGGCGACGCCACGTACCGCGCGATCCTCGCGCTGCTCGCCTTCACCGGGTGCTTCGGCCGCAACGGCGGCGGCTGGGCGCACTACGTCGGCCAGGAGAAGTGCCGCCCGCTGACGGGCTGGATCTCGCTCGCGAACGCGCTCGACTGGTCGCGCCCGCCGCGCACGCAGCCGGGCACGTCGTACTGGTACATGCACACCGACCAATGGCGGTTCGACGGCTACCGCGCCGACGCGCTCGCGTCCCCGCTCGCCGAGGGCCACCTCGCGGGGATGCACACCGCGGACACGATCGCCGAGTCGGCCAAGCGCGGCTGGATGCCGTTCTACCCGCAGTTCGACCGCAACCCCCTGGACCTCGCGGACGAGGCACTGGCCGCGAGCGCGGCGGGTGACGCCGCCGACGCCGCCGCGCACATCCGCGGCAGGCTCGCCGACGGCGACCTCAGGTTCGCCGTCGACGACGTCGACGCCCCGGAGAACTGGCCGCGCACGCTCGTCCTGTGGCGCGCGAACCTGCTGGGCTCGTCCGCCAAGGGCGACGAGTACTTCCTCAAGTACCTGCTGGGCACGCACTCGAACGTCACGGCCGAGGAGCCGGACATCGAGACCTCGCAGGTCCGTCGGCGGGACGAGGTCCCCGAGGGCAAGCTCGACCTGCTCGTCTCGGCGGACTTCCGCATGACGAGCACGACGATGCTGTCCGACGTCGTGCTGCCGGCGGCCACCTGGTACGAGAAGCACGACCTCTCGTCGACCGACATGCACCCGTTCGTGCACGCGTTCTCGCCGGCGATCGACCCGCCGTGGGAGGCCCGCTCGGACTTCGACGCGTTCCACGCCGTCGCGCGGAAGTTCTCCGACCAGGCGCGCACGCACCTCGGCGTGCGGCACGACCTCGTCAGCGTCGCGCTCTCGCACGACACCCCGGGCGAGGCGCCGGCCGACCCGGATCGCACCGGGCCCGTCTACCAGGTCGTCGAGCGCGACTACACGGCGATCGCCGACAAGCTCGCGACCATCGGCCCGCTGGCCGACAAGCTGGGCTTCACGGTCAAGGGCCTGACGTTCGACGTCCGGCACGAGGTCGACCGGCTCGCGAGGCTCAACGGCGTCATGCTCGGCGGCGCGGGCGACGGCCGTCCCGCGATCGACACCGACGTCAAGCTCGCCGAGGCGATCCTGACGCTGTCCGGCACGACGAACGGCGAGCTCGCGGTCCAGGGCTTCGAGACGCTCGAGCGTCGCGTCGGCAAGAAGCTCTCCGACCTGGCCGAGGGGTCGGAGGAGAAGCGGATCACCTTCGCCGACACCCAGGCCCGGCCGGTCCCGGTCATCACGTCGCCGGAGTGGTCGGGCTCGGAGACGGGCGGCCGGCGGTACGCGCCGTTCACCGTCAACGTCGAGCGTCTCAAGCCGTGGCACACGCTCACGGGCCGCATGCACGTGTTCCTCGACCAGGACTGGCTGCAGGACCTCGGCGAGGCGCTGCCGATCTACCGGCCGCCGCTCGACCTGCACCGCCTGCTGGGCGAGCCGCAGCTGGGTCCGGACGGCGCGAAGCAGGTGACGGTCCGCTACCTGACGCCGCACTCCAAGTGGTCGATCCACTCGGAGTACCAGGACAACCTGCTGATGCTCTCGCTGTCGCGCGGCGGCCCGGTCTGCTGGATGAGCCCGCAGGACGCGGACGCCATCGGCGCCCGGGACAACGACTGGATCGAGTGCTCCAACGCGAACGGCATCATCGTCGTCCGCGCGTGCGTGAGCCACCGCATGCCCGAGGGCGTCGTGTTCGTCTACCACGCGCAGGAACGCACGATCGACGTGCCGAAGACCGAGCGCACGGGCCGCCGCGGCGGCATCCACAACTCGGTGACGCGCCTGCTCGTCAAGCCCACGCACCTCGTCGGCGGGTACGCGCAGCTCTCGTACACCTTCAACTACCTCGGTCCGACCGGGAACCAGCGGGACATGGTGACGACGATCCGTCGGCGTTCGCAGGAGGTCGAGTACTGATGCGCGTGATGGCTCAGGTCGCGATGGTCATGAACCTCGACAAGTGCATCGGGTGCCACACCTGCTCGGTGACGTGCAAGCAGGCGTGGACGAACCGCGCGGGCGTCGAGTACGTCTGGTTCAACAACGTCGAGACGCGCCCCGGCCAGGGGTACCCGCGCCGGTACGAGGACCAGGAGCAGTGGCGCGGCGGCTGGCACCTGAACAAGCGCGGCCGGCTCGAGCTCCGCACGGGCTCGCGCGCGAAGCGGCTCATGACGATCTTCGCGAGCCCGGTCCAGCCGAAGCTCGAGGACTACTACGAGCCGTGGACGTACGACTACGAGAAGCTCGTCGACGCCCCGCTGGGTGACGACTTCCCCGTCGCGCGGCCCAAGTCCCTCATCACGGGCGAGGACACGAAGATCTCGTGGTCGGCCAACTGGGACGACGACCTCGGCGGCGCGCACGAGCTCGGCCACCTCGACCCGATCGTGGAGAAGGTCCGCCGCGAGAGCGAGGACAAGATCCGGTTCGAGCTCGAGAAGACCTTCATGTTCTACCTGCCGCGGATCTGCGAGCACTGCCTGAACCCGTCGTGCATGGCGTCCTGCCCGTCGGGGGCGATCTACAAGCGCGCCGAGGACGGCATCGTGCTGGTCGACCAGGACCGGTGCCGCGGCTGGCGGCAGTGCATCACGGGCTGCCCATACAAGAAGGTCTACTTCAACCACAAGACCGGCAAGGCCGAGAAGTGCACGTTCTGCTACCCGCGCATCGAGGTCGGGCTGCCGACGATCTGCGCGGAGACGTGCGTCGGCCGGCTGCGCTACATCGGCGTGTTCCTCTACGACGCGGACCGCGTCACCGAAGCGGCCTCCGTCGCGGACGAGAAGGACCTCTACGAGGCCCAGCTCGACCTCATGCTCGACCCGGAGGACCCCGCGGTCGTCGCGGCGGCGCGCGAGCAGGACGTGCCGCAGGACTGGATCGACGCGGCCCGCCGGTCGCCGGTGTACGCGCTGGCCAAGACGTACCGCGTCGCGCTGCCGCTGCACCCCGAGTACCGCACGATGCCGATGGTCTGGTACGTGCCGCCGCTCTCGCCGGTCGTGGACCTGCTGCGCGAGCAGGGGCACGACGCCGAGGACCACGGGAACCTGTTCGGCGCGATCGACGCGCTGCGCATCCCGGTCGAGTACCTCGCCGAGCTGTTCACGGCGGGCGACACGGCCCTCGTCACGGGCGTGCTCAAGAAGCTCGCGGCGATGCGGTCGTACATGCGCGGCATCACGATGGGCGACGGCGCGCGCGAGGAGGTCGCGGCCTCGGTCGGGATGACGGGCCAGGCGATGTACGCGATGTACCGGCTGCTCGCGATCGCGAAGTACGACGACCGGTACGTGATCCCGAAGGCGCACGAAGAGCGCGGGCACGAGCTCGAAGAGCTGGGCTGCTCGCTGAACTTCGACGAGGGCCCGGGCATGTACGAGTCCGGCGCGTTCGGCGAGGCGTCGGGCCGGCCGGTGCCGGTCGCGGTCGAGACGTTCCATGCGCTGAGGCAACGGCAGACGTCGGACGGCATCGCGCCCGCCGACTCGATGCGCGGCCGAGTCAACCTGCTCAACTGGGACGGCAACGGCACCCCGCCCGGCCTGTTCCCGGACCATCGCGACCAGCCGACGAGCACCGTTCCCGGCCCGGACGGCCAGGTGCCGGGCGACGCGCTGCCGGAGGGGTCGTCGTGAGGCTGCGACAAGCTCGTCGCCCCGCGGACCGCGACGCGACCGCCGTCGACAGCGACCGCGGTGCGGCGCGCGTCGTCCACCAGGTCGCGTCGTGGTGCCTCGCGTACCCGGACGCCGAGCTGGTCGAGCGGCTCCCACTGCTGGCCGACGCGGTCGACGAGCTGCCGCCGGGCCGCGCGCGCGAGGGGCTGCGCGCGTTCCTCGACCACGCGTCGGCGACGCCGCTCGACGAGCTGGAGCGGACCTACGTCCACGTCTTCGACCTGTCGCGCCACCAGTCGCTGTACCTCTCGTACTGGACGGACGGCGACACACGGCGCCGCGGCGAGGTGCTCGCGGCGTTCAAGGAGCGCTACCGCGCCAGCGGGTTCCTGGTCGACACGCGCGGCGAGCTGCCCGACCACCTGCCGCTCGTGCTCGAGTACGCGGCGGTCGCCGACCCCGTCGACGGCCCCGCGTTGCTGCAGGAGTACCGGCCGAGCCTCGAGCTCATCCGGTTCGCGCTCCTGGAGCAGGGCTCCCCGTACGCGGGTGTGCTCGAGGCCGTGTGCGCGACGCTGCCGGGCGCGTCGCCCGCCGACAAGGCCGCCGTGCACGCCATGGCCGCCGCCGGCCCGCCGCGCGAGACCGTCGGGCTCGACCCCACCGACCCCCGGCTCCTGCCGCTCAACGAGACCGCCCACCCCGTCGGAGGCCCGTCGTGAACGTCGTCCTGTGGGGCGTGTTCCCCTACCTCGCGATCGCCACGCTCGTCGGCGGCACCATCTGGCGGTACCGCTACGACCAGTTCGGCTGGACGACGCGTTCGTCGCAGCTGTACGAGTCGCGGCTGCTGCGGATCGGCAGCCCGCTGTTCCACATCGGCCTGCTGTTCGTCATCGGCGGGCACATCGGCGGGCTCGTGATCCCCGAGTCGTGGACCGACACGGCGGGCATCACCGAGACGCAGTACCACGTGGTCGCACTGACGCTCGGCATCCTCGCGGGCATCTGCACGCTCGGCGGCATCGCGATCCTGATCTACCGGCGCCGGCGCACCGGCCCGGTGTTCATGGCGACGACCAAGAACGACAAGCTCATGTACGTCGTGCTCACGCTCGCGATCGTGCTCGGCCTGTGGGTCTCGGTGTACTCGGCGTTCCAGGGCCCGGACGGCCACAACTACCGCGAGACCGTGTCGCCGTGGTTCCGGTCGCTGTTCGTCCTGCACCCGGACGTCGACGCGATGGCGGCGGCACCCACCGAGTTCCACATCCACGTGCTCACGGGGCTCGTGCTGTTCGCGATCTTCCCGTTCACGCGGCTCGTCCACGCGTTCACGGCGCCCGTGCACTACCTGTTCCGCCCGTACGTCGTGTACCGCAGCCGCGACGCCCGGCCGACGCCGGGCGCCAGCGCGCCGCGCCGCGGGTGGGACCCGGTCGGCACGCGCGACCGGCAGACCACCCGCCGCTGACGGCGACCCGCCCTCCCCCACCGACGCTCTCGCATCCTCGGAGAACCGATGTCCGCCACCGTGCCGACGACCCGGCCCCCCGGTCAGACCCTCAACCTGGTGCTCGCCACCTGGACGTTCGCCATCACGTTCTGGGCGTGGAACCTGGTCGGCCCGCTCGCCGCGCGGTACACCACGGACCTCGGCCTCTCGGCCAACCAGAAGGCGCTGCTCATCGCGACGCCGGTGCTCGTGGGCGCCGTGGGCCGCATCCCCGTCGGCGCGCTCACGGACCGGTTCGGTGGGCGGACCATGCTCGCGACGCTCAGCTTCGTCTCGATCATCCCCGTGCTGCTCGTCATGATCGCGGGGAACGCCGGCTCGTACGCGCTGCTGCTCGTGTTCGGGTTCCTGCTCGGCATCCCGGGCACGTCGTTCGCCGCCGGCATCCCGTTCGTCAACGGCTGGTATCCACCGACCCGTCGCGGCTTCGCGACCGGCGTGTTCGGCGCCGGCATGGGCGGCACCGCGCTCTCGTCGTTCTTCACGCCGCGGTTCGTCAACTGGTTCGGGTACACCGCGGCCCACCTGATCATCGCGGCCGCGCTCGCCGCGACCGGCGTCGTCCTGATCCTCCTGATGCGGAACGCGCCCGCCTGGAAGCCGAACACCGAGGCGGTCGTGCCGAAGCTGCGCGCCGCGAGCAGGCTGCCGGTCACGTGGCAGATGGCGTTCCTGTACGCCGTGACGTTCGGCGGCTTCGTCGCGTTCTCGACCTACCTGCCGACCTACCTCAAGGACGTCTACGGGTTCGACCTCGCGGGCGCCGGCACGCGCACCGCCGGCTTCGCCATCGCCGCCGTCATCGCCCGCCCGCTCGGCGGCATCCTGTCCGACCGCTGGCACCCGAAGCCGATCGTCCTCGTCTCGCTCGCGGGCGCCGCCGTGGTGGCCGTGCTGCTGGCGCTCAAGCCCGTCCCCGAGGTCCCGGCGGGCACCGAGTTCGTCGCGATGGCGTTCTTCCTCGGCCTCGGCGCGGGCGGCGTGTTCGCGTGGGTCGCGCGGCGCTCGCCGGCCGAGCGGGTCGGCGCCGTGACGGGCATCGTCGGCGCGGCGGGCGGCCTCGGCGGCTACTTCCCGCCGCTCGTCATGGGCGCGACCTACGACGAGCAGGACCACTCGTACACGATCGGCCTGATCCTCCTGTGCCTGACGGCGACCGGCGCGTTCCTGTTCGCGCTGCTGGGCCTCAAGCGCGAGGACCGGAACGCGGCTGCACCCGCCGAGGCGGCGGACCCGGCGCGCCCGGCGCCTGCGGAGACGGACCGCTAGCGCCGCGCTGGCTCGGCCGGCAGCACGAGCCCGACGAGCTTCACGAGGAACCGGTCCGCCTGCTCCGTGAAGGGCGGCCACGCGACCTCGGGCTCGTTGATCCGCAGCGACAGCATCCCGACGACGGCCGTCCGCAGGTCGAGCGCGACGGCCGCGGCGTCACCGGGCGAGGCGACACCCGCGGACATGCACCGCTGCACCGCAGCGACCGTGCGGGTCAGCAGCACCTCCTTGAAGGGCATGCCGACCGTGCTCTCGTGCATCACCTTGTACAGACCCGGGTGCTCCTGCACCCACGCGGCCTGCGCGAGGACCCTGGCGCGCAGCGCGAGAGCTGGATCGGCCTCGGCCGCCTCGGCGTCGTCCGCCGCCTGCACCATCTCCGCGTGGCACCGCTCCATCGCCGCCGCCACGAGCGCGTCCCGGTCGGGGAAGTACAGGTAGACGGACGTCGGCGAGATCGACACAGCTCGTGCCACGGCGCGCAGCGACAACGACTCGTCGTCGGCGAGGTCGCCGAGCATGCGCACGGCGGCGGAGATGAGCTCCTCGCGCAGCCGGTCTCCCTGGCCGCGCGCGTTCGGGCGTCGGGGGCCGGAGTCGGGCCGGGTCGGGTGGTCCACCGGCTCATCATCCCAGTGGATACCGCAGCGTCCGCAGGAGTACGGTCGTCCATGCAAGGACATCTGTCCACCTAACGAGGAGTCGTCATGCCGCTCACGCTCCAGGACGCACAAGCCGCGATCGCGGGCGGGCACGAGCGCGCCGCCGCGATGGGCATCCAGGTCACCGTCGCCGTCGTCGACGAGGGCGGCCACCTGCAGGCGCTCGGCCGCATGGCGGGCGCGCCGCCGATGTCGGCCCCGGTCGCCGAGACCAAGGCGTCCAGCATCGCGCTCTTCCGCCGGGACGGTGCCGCGCTGTGGAAGATGCAGGAGAGCTCACCCGGCTTCTTCGCGCAGCTCGACCGGGTGGCGCGGATGCCGATCCTGGCGGGCGCCGGCGCGGCGCTGGTCCGCCGGGATGGCGAGGTCGTGGGCGCGCTGGCCGTCAGCGGCGGGTTCGCGCCCGGGCAGGACGACGAGTGCGCCGAGGCCGCACTCGCGGTCCTCGCCGATTAGGTCGCACACCGCGCCGCCCGCCCGGCCCGGTCGAGCACCAACGAGCGGCGCAGCACACCACGAACCCCAAGGTCACGACGACCCAGATCGGCCGGGCGTCCCGGGTCGAAGCGTCAGGGCCGCGCCGCGCGCGTCGACTGCCGCACGATCAGGTGCGTCGGCAGCGGCGTGTCGACCGTCGCGCTGTCGGGCTCCTCGACCGCGACCAGCACCTTCTGCATCATCAGCTCGCCGAGCGCCGCGAAGTCCTGCCGCACGGTCGTCAGCGCGGGGTACAGGTACCCCGCCTCGGGGACGTCGTCGTAACCGACGACGCTCACGTCGTGCGGGACGCGCAGGCCCCGCTCGCGGAGCGCCGAGAGGACGCCGATCGCCATGTGGTCGTTCGCGACGAACACGGCCGAGCCCGGATCGACGTCGAGCTCGGCACCCAGCCGGTACCCGCTCGCCGCGGACCAGTCGCCGTGGATCGGGGCGACGACCTCGAGACGGCGCTCGTTGAGCTCGTCGCGCCAACCGCGCACGCGCTCGATCGCGTCGGGCGCCCGCTGCGGGCCGGCCAGGTGCACGATCCGTTCGTGCCCGAGCTCGGCCAGGTGGCGGACGGCTGCGCGGGCGCCGCGGTACTGGTCGATCGACACGAACTGCGGGCTGCGTCGGGCGGTGGAGGCGGCGGCGACGACGGGGATGCTGAGGTCGAGCCCGCGGACCAGCTCGAGCACCTCGACGTCGACCACGACGAGGACGATCGCGTCGACGCGCTGTCGCAGCAGGCTCTCGACGATCGCGCGGATGTTCGCGGGGTCGGCGTCGAGCGAGCTCACCGTCTCGACGCTGTAGCGCGCGGCGCGCGCGGCGACGTTGAAGTGCATCGCGATCGACGTCGGGCCGAAGTCCGCGGCCACCGGCGTCACGAGCCCGATCGTGCGCGTGCGGCGCGTGACGAGCGCGCGGGCCGCGGGCGACGGGCTGTACCGCAGCTGCGCGATCGCCTGCTCGACGCGCGCGCGGGTCGCGGGGCGCACGTTCGGGAGGTCGTTGAGCACGCGCGACACCGTCTGGTGCGACACACCCGCGAGCCGCGCCACGTCGAGGATGTTCGCGGTGCGCGAGCCCCGGTCGCCGCTCACGACTCGTCCTCCTCGGGACGCGCCACCAGGGCGAGCAGCGAGTCGGTGGTGAGCCCGTCGGACGGCAGCACGTCGACCACGCGGCCGTTCTGCAGGATCGCGACGCGCGTGCCGACGCGCAGCACCTCCTCGAGCTCCGCCGAGATGAACACGACGGAGAGCCCGGTGTCGGCGAGCTCGCCGACGAGGTTCTGGATCTCGACCTTCGCGCCCACGTCGATGCCGCGCGTCGGCTCGTCGAGCACGATCACGCGCGGCGACAGGGCGAGCAGCCGCGCGAGCAGCACCTTCTGCTGGTTCCCGCCCGAGAGCGTCCCGACCGGGCGGTCGATGTCGGGCGGCCGGATGTCGAGCGCCTCGACCCAGCTCGCCGCGAGCTCGCGCTGGCGCGCCGACCGGATGCGGCGCAGGATCCCCCGCTGGGCCTGCAGCGCGAGCGTGATGTTCTCGAGCACGCTCAGCTCGCCGATCAGGCCCTCGGTGCGCCGGTTCTCCGACGAGTAGACGACCCCGACGGACAGCGCGCGCCGCGGGCTCGACAGCCGCGTCGCCTGCCCGTCGATGCGGATGATGCCCGCCTCGAGCCGGTCCACCCCGGTGAGCGCTCGCGCGAGCTCCGAGCGCCCCGAGCCCAGCAGGCCCGCGACGCCGAGCACCTCGCCCTCGACGAGGTCGAGGTCGGCGTCGGCGATGCCCGGCAGGACCGTCACGCCCCGGGCGCTCAGCGTGACCGACGGGTCGGGGTCCTCGTAGCCGTCGAGCCGCGGCCGGGCCGCGAGCGCCGCGGCGGAGCGTCCCAGCATCTTCTGCACGAGGTCGATGCGCAGCAGCTCGGTCGTCAGGTACTCGCCGACGAGGCGGCCGTTCCGCAGCACGGTGATGCGGTCGCAGATCTCGTAGACCTGGTCGAGGAAGTGCGACACGAACAGGATCGCGACGCCTCGCGACTTGAGCTCGCGGATGACGCGGAACAGCTCGGCGACCTCGTCGAAGTCGAGGCTCGAGGTCGGCTCGTCGAGCACGAGCACCTTGACGTCGGTCGAGATGGCGCGCGCGATCGCGACGAGCTGTTGCACGGCGAGCGGGTGCGTGGCGAGCACCGACGCCGGGTCGATGTCGAGCCCGAGGTCCGCGAGCGCCTCGCGCGCGAGCCGCCGCATGGCCGGCCAGTCGATCGAGCCCAGCCGGCCACGCGGCTCGCGGCCGAGCGCGATGTTCTCCGCGACGGTGAGGTTCGGCAGGAGGTCGATCTCCTGGTACACCGTGCTGATGCCTGCGAGCTGCGCGTCGTGCGGGGTCGCGAACTGCACGGTCCGGCCGTCGAGGGTGATGACGCCTGCGTCGAGCGGCAGAGCGCCGGTCAACGCCTTGATGAGCGTCGACTTGCCCGCGCCGTTCTCGCCCATGAGCGAGTGCACCTCACCCGCGAACATCCGGAAGTCGACGTCGTCGAGCGCGGTGTCCGACTGGAAACGCACGGTGGCACCGGTGACCTGCACCAGCGGCAGCGCGTTCTCCATGGCGCTCATCATGCCGTGGGAGGGGCGGCGTCCCCGCTCACGGCACTGGTCTACCGCCGTCGTGCCGACCTCGCGACGATCACGCGCTGCACGACGACGAACAGCAGCAGGAGCCCACCGATGGTGATGCGGGTCCACGACTGGTCGACGCCGAGGAAGTTGATGATCGTCTTGATCATCCCGTAGACGAACACGCCGATCATCGAGCCGACGACGAACCCGCTGCCGCCGATCAGCAGCGTGCCGCCGATGACGACCGCCGCGATCGTGTCGAGCTCCGTGCCGATGCCGTTGAGCGGGTACGCCGCACCCGTGTACGCGGTGAAGACGACGCCCGCGAGGCCCGCGCACGTGCCGCTGACGACGTACGCGAGGAGCTTGGTCCGCGCGACGGGCAGACCCATGAGCCGCGCCGACTGCTCGTTGCCGCCGACCGCGTAGATCGTCCGGCCGAACCGCGTGTACGCGAGCAGGAGGGCGCCGACGGCGACGACCAGCAGCGCGAGGATCCCGGTCGCCGTCACGTACCAGTCGCCGAAGTGCCAGCGGGTCCGCTGCAGCCAGAGGATCGACGAGTCCGTGACCTTGATCGAGTTGAGGCTCACGACGAAGCCGAGGCCGCGCGCCAGGAACATGCCCGCGAGCGACGCGATGAAGGGCTGCACGTCGAAGTACTGGACGAGGACGCCGATGCCGAGCCCGATGAGCGCGCCGCACGCGAGCATCACGGGCGCGACGACGCCGGAGGGCAGGCCGTCCCGGAGCAGGCTCGCACCGAACATGCCGGTGAACGACATGACCGCGCCGACCGACAGGTCGATGCCGCCCGTGAGGATCACGAACGTCATGCCCACGGCAAGGATCAGCAGGTACGAGTTGTCCAGCAGGATCGACGAGATCAGCGGCGGCGACAGGAAGTCGCCGTCGAAGTAGATCTGCGCGCCGATCACCATCGCCACGAGGATCGCGATCGCCGCGAAGACGGGGATCCACGAGGCGTGACGCGTCATGAACCGGTGCCGGCTGCTGACGACGTGCGACTCGCGCGCCGGCGCCACCTGGGTGCTCGTCACGACGCGGCCTCCGCTCCGTCGGGCGTGCGGGACGTCCAGGTGCGTAGTCGCGCCGGAAGCCGTCCCATGAAGCGCCGGAACCGGCGCGACTGGACCAGGACGACGACGACCACGACGGCCGCCATGAACACGGGAGTGACGGCCGGCGGCACCCCGAGGAAGGTGATCGTCGACTTGAGCGTCTGGATCGTGAACGCGCCGACGACGGTGCCGGCGATGCTGAACGTGCCGCCGGCGAGCGACGTCCCGCCGAGCACGACCGCGAGGATCGCGTCGAGCTCGATGTAGAGGCCGGCGGCGTTCGCGTCGGCCGCCATGATGTTCGAGCTGTAGAGGATGCCGGCGAAACCCGCGAGCAGGCCGCTCGCCGCGTACGCGCCCCAGATGATGCCGCGGGCGCGCACGCCTGCGAGCCGGCTCGCCTCCGGGTTGATGCCGACCGCCTCGGTCAGCATGCCGAGGGCGGTGCGCCGCTCGATGAGCGCGACGATCGCGATCGCCACGAGCGACACGTAGAACGCGAACGGCAGCCCGAGCACGTACCCCTGCGCCATGAACTTGTACGGGTCGCTGTTGATCGTCGTGATGAAGCCGCCCGTGATGAGCAGCGCGATCCCGCGGCCCGCGAGCATCAGCACGAGCGTCGCGATGATCGGTTGGATGCCGAGCACCGAGATGAGGAAGCCGTTCCACAGGCCGCACACGAGGCCCGCGCCCACCGCGGTGCCGATCGCGACGGCCAGCACCGCCGGGTTCGCCGGGTCGCCCGAGTCCTGGATGATCGTCAGCGCGACCGCGCCGGACACCGCCATGATCGCGCCGACCGACAGGTCGATGCCGCGGGTCGCGATGACGAGCGTCATGCCGAGCGCCACGAGCATCAGCGGCGCGCTGTTCCGCAGGATGTCGATGAGCGAGCCGTACAGCCGCCCGTCGTGCACGGTGATCCTGACGAACGACGGCCGCGACACCGTGTTGAGCAGGATCAGTGCAAGCAGCACCACGAGGGGCCAGAACAGCCGGTGCTTCATGACGGCGCTCACGCCGCTCCCTCCTGGCCCTCGTGGGCGATGAAGTCGATGACGGCGTCGACGTCGACGTCGTGCGACGCGAGCTCGCCGATCTTGCGCCTGTCGCGCATGACGACGATCCGCTGCGAGAGCCGCAGCACCTCCTCGAGCTCCGAGGAGATGAACACCACCGCGAGGCCGCGAGCGGACAGCTCGGCGACCTTGCGCTGGATGTCCGCCTTGGCGCCGACGTCGATGCCGCGCGTGGGCTCGTCGAGGATGAGCAGGGCGGGGGCGGTCGCGAGCCAGCGGGCGAGCAGCACCTTCTGCTGGTTGCCGCCCGAGAGGTTGCGGATCAGCGTGCTCGGGCTCGCGGGACGGACGCCGAGGGCAGCGATGTACTCGGCCACGACGGCATCCTGCTCGGCCTTGCGCAGCTTGCGCCATCCCCTGCGGGCCTGGATCCCGAGCACGATGTTCTCGGCGACGGTCAGGTCGCCGAGGATCCCCTCGGCGCGGCGGTCCTCGGACGAGTAGGCGATGCCGTGGTCGATCGCGCTGCGCGGGTTCGCCAGCCGGGCCGCCTTGCCGGCGACCTCGATCTGGCCGGAGTCCGCGTGGTCGGCGCCGGCCAGCAGCCGGGCCAGCTCGGTGCGGCCCGAGCCGAGGAGGCCGGCGATGCCCACGACCTCGCCGGGGTAGACGTCGATGTCGGTGGGCTCGATGACGCCCTTGCGGCCCGTGCCCGTCGCGCGCACGACCGGCGCGCCCGAGCGGTCGACGTGCCGGTCGGCGACGCTCGACAGCGCCTCGAGGTCGTCGAGCTCGCGCCCGAGCATGAGCTGCACGAGCGAGCCGGGCGTCAGGCTCGGCAGCGGGTACTCCCCGACGAGGCGACCGTTGCGCAGGACCGTGCACCGGTCCGCGATCTCGAAGACCTGGTCGAGGAAGTGCGTGACGAACAGGATCGCGACCCCGCGGGCGCGCAGGTCGCGCATGACGCTGAAGAGCTGCTCGACCTCGCTGCGGTCGAGGCTCGACGTCGGCTCGTCGAGCACGAGCACCTTCGCGTCCGTGACCATCGCACGGCTGATCGCGACGAGCTGTTGCACCGCGATCGAGTGCGTGCTGAGCGACGTGCGGGTGTCCAGCTCCACGCCGAGGTTCTCGAGGTGCTCGGCGGCCGCGCGGTGCGTCGCGCGCCAGTCGATCCGGCCGCCGCGGCGCAGCTCGTGGCCGAGCATGACGTTCTCGCCGACCGAGAGGTTCGCGCAGAGGTTGACCTCTTGGTACACGGTCGAGATGCCGGCCGACTGCGCGTCGGCGGTGCCGTGGAACACGCGGGGCTCGCCCGCGACCGTGATGGTGCCGGCGTCGACGGCGTACTCGCCGGTCAACGCCTTGATGAGCGTCGACTTGCCCGCGCCGTTCTCGCCCATGAGCGCGTGGACCTCGCCCGCGCGCAGGACGAGGTCGACGCCGTCGAGCGCCTTGACGCCCGGGAACTGGATGGTGATGCCGCGCATCGCGACGAGCGCGTCGCTCGCCGTCTCGGCGTCGGAGTGGGACATCGTTGCTGCTTCCTTCACGCGGACGGGGCGGGGGCCGGCGTGGCGCCGACCCCCGGCCCGTCGACTGCGGGACCGAGCGGACTCAGTGGTTCGAGCGGACTCAGTACTTGCGGTCGGGCAGGGCTGCCTTCGCCTGCTCCTGCGTGAAGGACTGGTCGGTGGCGACCTGGGTCTTCGGCACGGACTCGCCGGCGACGACCTTCTTGACCAGGTCGGCGACCTGGGGGCCAAGCAGCGGGTTGCACTCGACGACGTAGTTGAACTTGCCGTCAGCGAGGGCCTGCAGGCCGTCGTGGGTCGCGTCGATCGTCACGATCTTGATGTCCTTGCCCGGCGTGAGGCCGGCGGCCGTGATCGCGTCGAGCGCGCCGAGACCCATGTCGTCGTTCTGGGCGAACAGCATCTGGATCTTGTTGCCGTACTTCTGGAGGAAGCCCTCCATCACGGTCTTGCCGTCGGCGCGCGTGAAGTTGCCGGTCTGCGAGTCGAGCGTCGTGATGGGTGCGCCCGTGGCGCCGGCCTTGAAGCCGGTCGCGCGGTCGAGCGCGGGGGCCGAGCCCGTCGTGCCCTCGAGGACGACCATGTTCGTCGGGCTCGTCGCGGTCTGCTTGGCCCAGGCGCCCGCGGTCTCGCCCTCCTTCTTGAAGTCGTCGCCGACCCACGCCGCGTACAGGCTGTCGTCCGAGACGTTGATCGTGCGGTCCTCGAGGATGACCGGGATCTTGGCGTCCTTGGCCTCCTTGAGCACGTCGTCCCAGCCGTCGACCGTGATCGGCGCGATGACGATCGCGTCGACCTTCTGGTTGATGAAGCTGCGGACGGCCGCGATCTGCGCCTCCTGCTTGTTGTCCGCGGCGTTGAAGATCAGCTTGAAGCCGTTCGCGTCGGAGAACGCGTCCTTCATGGACTGCGTGTTCGCCGCGCGCCAGCCCGACTCCGACCCGGTCTGGGCGAAGCCGACCGTGAGGGTCTTGCCGCCACCCGAACCGCCGGTGCCGGACGAGCCGGCGTTGTTGTTGGAGCTGGAACATCCGGTCGTCGCCAGCGCGAGGGCCCCCGCAAGTGCGAGCCCAGCGAGCAGTCGCTTCCTCATCCTCAAAACCTCCTCGTTTTGAGTCCGGCCACGCTGCCGGACAGAGCCCCGAACCGTGCTGAGCCAGGTCCGTGTGCGCCGATGTTAACGGTCACAATCTCCCGGCCGGAAGGATGTGAGCGGTCACATTTCCGTAACGCCCGGGTTGTGAGGCGACTTCGGCGAGCGCCGCGGCACTCGTGGTGCCGCGTTGGTGTGATCGTTCACATCGCTCGCTCGGGCTACTGACGGGCAGCGGACCGACGGCGAGGGAACGCGGTGCGACTACCGTGCGTCCGCGTCGTGCAGGTTCGCCAGCAGCGCCTCGACCGTTCGCGTCAGGTCGCGGGCGTCCAGGTCGCCGACCAGCGCGGCGGACACGCGGTCGAAGATCGGTGCCAGGCGGGGCACCAGAGCCGCGCCGGCGGGGGTCGGCGAGACCCGGACGGCGCGACGGTCGTCCGGATCGGCTGCGCGCGTCACGAGGCCCTTGCGCTCGAGCCGGTCGAGCATCCGCGTCATCCCCGCCGTGTCCACGCCCAGCAGGCCGGCGAGCTCCTTCGGGCTCGTGGCGCCGGTGACCATGTGGATGAGCAGTGCCGCCTGCTGCGAGGTGAGGCCCAGGTCGTCGAACGCCCGGTCGAGCGCTGCCCGGAGCTCGCGCGCGAGGCGCATGACCGCGGTGGAGACGGCGACGGACGGCCCGGGCATCGGCGGCTCCCCTCTGGTGACCAGCGCCTCGCATGGTGTCACGCCGCGGTGGTTCACTTTAGTTGTCGCAACAGTTACTGTCGTAGCCCTCAATCGACCGGAAGCAGGGAGCTGACATGTCGTCGTCGCACACCGCCGCGGAGGTCAGAGCCGCTCTCGAGACCATGTCGGGCAGCCGATCGACCGACGTGTTCCACGACCAGTTCCTTAGCCTGGACCCCGCGGCCGTGGCACTCGTCAGCCGCGACCAGCTGGCGCGTGCGCTCCCGGCGCGACAGGCGATGTTCGCCGCGATCGGCGCGACCGGCACCACGCTCCGCCACCTCGACGTGCACGAGCTCGACGACCGGCACGTGCTCGCCACGACGACGTGGGACGTCGACCTGGTCGACGAGGCCGCCGAGCCACTCACGCTCGAGTCCAGCTACCTGATGCGCCGCATGGACGGCGGCTGGCGCGTGCTCGTCTACCTGAACCACCGCGACATCGCCGCCGTCGTCGCCGAGCGGCGCCCGTGATCCGCGATCGACGCGGTCCGACGCCACCCGGCGACCCGCACGGCACGACGAAGGCCCCGTTGCGGCGTGACGCCGGGACGGGGCCTTCGTGGTTGCTGAGCCGCCTAAGGGAATCGAACCCTTGACCTTCTCATTACGAGTGAGACGCTCTGCCGACTGAGCTAAGGCGGCATCGCCGCGGCACCGGCCGGGCGAGCGCGCCTACTGTACCTGCCCCAGCCGCCGGGCTCCAAAGCGGCCGCACGCCGGCCCGGACGGCGTCAGCAGCGCTTGCCCTCGGCGGGGAGCGAGCCGGTCAGCAGGTAGCGGTCGACCGCGCCGTTCACGCACGAGTTGGAGCTCAGGTACGCCGTGTGGCCGTTCCCGACGTACGTCAGGAGCCGTGCGGACGAGAGCATCTCCGCCATCTGCTGAGCCCACGGGTACGGCGTCGCCGGGTCGCCCGTCGTGCCGACGACGAGGATCGGCGGGGCGCCCTGCGCGGCGTACGACGGCAGCGGCCCGACGGCCGGCACGGGCCAGTGCTTGCACTGGAGCGCGCCGTAGGAGAAGTACGGCGCGACCGTCGGCGCCACCTTGGCGAGCTCGGCCGCCTGGGCCGTCATGGCCGCGGGGCTCGAGTCGGTCGCCGTGTCGGTGCACGAGATCGCCGGGAACGCCTGCATGGTGTTCGTCGTGTACGTGCCGTCCGGCGCACGGTCGGTGTAGAAGTCGGCGAGCGCCAGCAGGATGCGCCCGGTGCCCTGCTTGATCGCCTCCGTGAGGCCGCGGGTCAGCGTCGGCCACAGCTTCGTCGCGTACAGCGCCTGTCCGATGCCGTTGTACGCGAGCGAGCCGGTGAGGTTGCGGCTCGTACCCGTCGGCAGCGGGCTGGCCGTCGCATGGTCGAGCAGCGACGTGATCTGGTCGAGGCCGTGCTGGACGTCGCCCGTCAGGGGGCAGCCCTTGCCGCCCTGGCAGTCCTCGACATAGGCGCGCAGCTCCTGCTCGAAGCCCTTCGCCTGGCCGATCGTGATCTCGTCGGACGTCAGCGTCGGAGGCATCGCGCCGTCGAGCACCATGCGACCGACGCGCTGCGGGAACAGCGCGGCGTACGTGGCGCCGAGGTTGGTGCCGTACGAGAAGCCGAGGTACGCGAGCGACGCGTCGCCGAGCACGCCGCGGAGCACGTCGAGGTCGCGCGCGGCGCTCACGGTGTCGATGTGGGCGAGCTCGGCACCCATGTTCGCGCGGCAGCCGTCGGAGAACGACTGCCAGGACGCCTCGAACGCCTGCAGCCCCGCCGGGGTCGACTTGTCGACGTCGTCCTCGATGAGGTGGTCGAGCTCCTTGTCGTCGACGCAGTGCACCGGCGCCGACCGCTGTACCCCGCGCGGGTCGAACGAGACCAGGTCGTACGCCGCCCGGATCTCCTTCGGGATCTGGGGCGTGACGTCCTTGAGGAAGTCGACCCCCGAGACGCCCGGCCCGCCCGGGTTCATCAGCAGCGAGCCCACGGGGTGCTTGCCCGTCGACGCCTCGCGCGCGACAGCGAGGTTGATCGTGTCGCCCGTCGGGTTCGCGTAGTCCAGCGGCACCTCGACCGTGCCGCAGCTGCCCTGCGCGCACTTCTTCCAGCTGATCGTCTGGTCGTAGAAGCGCGCGAGGTCCGGGCTCGGGCTCGCCGCCGTCGCGCTCGGCGTCGGGATCGGCGACGGCGCGACGGTGTGGCCGCCGCCGGTGCACCCGGCGAGGGCGAGGACCGCGGCGAGCAGGCCGGCGACGACGCCCGCGCGCGCCGCGGACGGACGAGTCATCGGCATGCCGCCACGGTAACCGGTTCGCCCGATCCGCCGGGCCCACCGGCCACCATGCGAGGCCGTCGCCCCGGCCCGCCGACCCGCACGCGCCCGCGGACCGCCACCCACCCCGCGGCCGCTCCACGCGTCAGACCCGCGGGCCGCACGCCCCCGCGCGTCAGCCCGACGCGTCGCACGCCTCACGCGCGTCAGCCCTGCGGCCGCAGCGCCACCGCCATCGCCTCCACGGCCAGCAGCGGCGCGACGTTCCCCGACAGGCGGGTGCGCGCCTGCCCGACGGCGTCCATGCGGCGCAGGGTCTGCTCGGGCGTGCTGTCCGCGGCGAGCGCGCGGACCGCCTCGGCGTGCTCGACGTTGACGAGCTCGACCCCGGCACCCAGCTGGACCACGAGCACGTCCCGGTAGAGCGACAGCAGGTCGACCATCGCGCGGTCGAGGACGTCGCGCTGCGCCCGGGTCGCGCGGCGCTTCTGCTCCTCCTCGAGCCGCCGGACCTCGCCACGCACCGCGGGCGGCAGCGTCGCCGCACCGTCGGCGCCGAGCTGGTGCAGCAGCGCGGCGCGCTCGGCGGCGTCGCGCTCCTCGGTCGCGGCCTTCGCGTCGGCCTGCGCGGTCTCGACGAGCTTCCCCGCCGCGAGCACCGCGTCGCCGACGCCGCGGATGCGCGACGCGATCGCGAGCACCGCCGACCGCCGGGCGCGAGCCTCCGGGTCGCGAGCCAGCCGGCGCGCGATGCCGACGTGGCTCTGCGCGGCCCGCGCGGCGACCTCGGCGACGTGCGCGTCGACGCCGTCGCGCGTGACGAGCAGCTGCGTCACCGCCTCGACCGGGGGCACGCGCAGGGCGACCGACCGCGAGCGCGACCGGATCGTCACCAGCACGTCCTGCGGGCTCGGCGCGCAGAGCAGCCAGACCGTGCGCGGCGCGGGCTCCTCGAGCGCCTTGAGCAGCGCGTTCCCGCTCGTGTCGTTGAGCCGGTCGGCGTCCTCGACGATGATCACGCGCCACCGACCCTGCGACGGCGACCGCTGCGCGAGCTCGACGAGCGGCCGCGCGGTCTCCGCCCGGATCACGACGCCCTCGGTCGCGACCACCGTGACGTCGGGGTGCGTGCCGCCCAGCGTCGTCGTGCAGTCGTGGCACTCGCCGCAGCCGCCGCGCGTGCACTGCAGCGCCGCCGCGAAGGCGCGGGCCGCGTTCGACCGCCCGGAGCCGGGCGGGCCCGTGAGCAACCACGCGTGCGTCATGGCGCCGGGGTGCTCCACCGCGTGCCGCAGCACCTCGACCGCCGGCTCCTGACCCACGAGGTCGTCCCACACGCTCATGCCGCGACCCCCAGCAGCGCCGCGACGCGTGCGCGGACCGCGCCGGCGAGCTCGTCGGCGGGCCGCGTGCCGTCGAGCACGAGCCAGCGAACGGGGTCCGCCTCGGCGCGCGACAGGAACGCGGCGCGCGTGCGGCGGTGGAACTCGTCGCCTGCGCGCTCGAGCCGGTCGGGCTCGCTCGTCAGCCGCGCCTTGCCCAGCACCGGGTCGACGTCGAGCAGCACGGTGACGTCCGGCAGCAGACCCTCGGTGGCCCAGAGCGAGAGCCGCTCGACCTCGTCCGCGCCGAGGTCGCGGCCGCTGCCCTGGTACGCGACCGACGAGTCGAGGTAGCGATCGGTGACGACGACCGCGCCGCGCTCGAGCGCGGGCCGCACGAGCGACGCGACGTGGTGGGCGCGGTCCGTCGCGTACAGGAGCGCCTCGGTGCGCGCGTCGACGTGGTCGCCGTGCAGCACCGCGTCGCGCAGCAGCCGGCCGAGCTCGGTGCCGCCCGGCTCGCGCGTCAGCACGACCTCGTGCCCGATGCGCGTCAGCCACTCGCCGAGCAGGCGCGCCTGCGTCGACTTGCCGGCGCCGTCGCCGCCCTCGAACGAGACGAAGAGCCCGCGGTGCGGCACGGGCTCGGCGGCGGGGACCTCGGTCACGGCGTCAGGGTAGCCGCGGGCGCCGACACGTCCGACCGTCACTCCCCCGGGTAGACGACCCCGACCTGCCGGCGCACCTCGTCCATCGTCGTCATGACGTCGAGCGTGCCCTGCCACGACATCCGCTCCGACTCGTGGTCGCCCGCGGCCACGCGCCGCGCCACCTCGGCGGCCTCGTACTGCAGGCCGTTCGCGTACCGCTGGTCGAAGGTCCAGACGCGGCCGTCGCGGCGCTCGAGGCGGAACGACGTGGGCCGGTAGAACTCGCCCTCGACGAAGACGCGGCCCTCGGTGCCCGCGATCGCGGCGGTGGTGGGCGTCTTCGCCCAGAGCGTCGTGTGCAGCGTCGCCTGCCGCCGCTCGCCGTAGCCGAGCACGATCGAGACCTGCCCGTCGACCTTGGTCTCGGTCAGCGTCCCGACGGCCGTCACGGTGTCCGGGACGCCGAGCACGTCGTGCGCGAACGCCACCGGGTAGACGCCGAGGTCCAGGAGCGCACCGCCCGCGAGCGTCGGGTCGAACAGCCGCGAGTGCGGGTCGAACGCCATGAACTGCCCGTGGTCGGCAGCGAGGCTGACGATCTCGCCGATCTCGCCCGCCTCGATCACCTGGTGCAGCGCGGCGACGTGCGGCAGGAACCGCGTCCACATCGCCTCCATGACGAAGACGCCCGCCTCGCGCGCCGCGTCGAGGACCTCGCGGGCCTCGGCGACGTTGCGCGTGAACGCCTTCTCGACGAGCACGTGCTTGCCGGCGCGGATGGCGAGCAGCGCGTGCTCGCGGTGCTCGGAGTGCGGCGTGGCGACGTAGATGGCGTCGACCCGCTCGTCCTCGACCAGGCGCTGGTAGCCGACGTGCACCGTCGGGATGCCGTGCGCCGTGGCGAACCGCTCGGCGCGGTCCTTGTTCCGCGAGCCGACCGCGACGAGCTGGGCGCGGGTGAACTGGTTGACGGCCGACGCGAACTGCGCGGCGATGCCACCGGCGCCGAGGATGCCCCAGCGGATCGGCGGTGCGGTGCGGGGGTCCTCGGTGCGAGCCATGGCCGCCAACCTAGTGCCGCGCCGCCCACCGCGCGGCCGGGCCGCAGGGGGCGGGCCGCAGGCGGCCGGGCGGGTGGAGCGGGTCGAGCCCGCGCGGCGAACCCGGGGGCCGTGAGTTCCGCCAGGTTCCGTGAGTCACGACTCGCGGGATCGAGCGAGACTCACGGTTTCGGCAGGAACTCGCGGTGCCGCGCGGGAACGCCGGCGGGGGTGCGGCCGTGCGCTACTTCTTCGATGCCGCCTTCGTGCGGGTCGTCGCGCGGCGGGCGGGCGCCTTCTTCTTCGCCGGGGTCGACGCGCGCTTCTCCGCGAGGAGCTCGATCGCCTGCTCGCGCGTGATCGACTCGGGCGTCGTGTCGCGCGGGAGGGTGCGGTTCGTCGTCCCGTCCGTCACGTAGGCGCCGAAGCGGCCGTCCTTGACGACGATCGGCTTGCCGCTCGTCGGGTCGTCGCCCAGCTCGCGCAGCGGCGGGGTCGCGGTCGCGCCGCGGCCGCGCTTGGGCTGCGCGTAGATCGCGAGCGCCTCGTCGAGCGTCGTCGAGAAGAGCGCGTCCTCCGACGCGAGGGTCCGCGAGTCCGTGCCCTTCTTGAGGTACGGGCCGTAGCGGCCGTTCTGCGCGGTGATCTCGGCACCCGTCTCGGGGTCGACGCCCACCACGCGCGGCAGCGACAGCAGCTTGAGCGCGTCGTCGAGCGTGACCGTCGGGAGCGACATCGACTTGAACAGCGACGCCGTCCGCGGCTTCGGCGCGGCCGCGAGGGCCTTCTTGCGAGCCGCGGCCGAGAGACCCTCGTCGAGCTCGGGCTCGGGCAGCAGCTCGGTGACGTAGGGACCGAACCGCCCGTTGCGGGCGACGATCGTGGTGCCGGTCGACGGGTCCTCGCCGAGCACCTGGTCGCCGTCCGGCTGCGTCTCGAGCAGCTCGCGCGCCTTCTCGACCGTCAGCTCGTCGGGAGCCAGCTCCTCGGGGACCGACGCGCGCCGCGGCTCGTCGTCCGGCTGGAGCCCCGGCGCCTCGAGGTAGGGGCCGTAGCGGCCCACGCGCAGCACGATGCCGTCGCCGATCTCGATCGAGTTGACCTCGCGGGCGTCGATCTCGCCCAGGTTCTCGACGAGGTCGCGCAGGCCCTCGCCCGACTCGCCGCCCGAGGCGTCGCCGAAGTAGAACTGCGTGAGCCAGTCGACGCGGTCCTTGTCGCCGGACGCGATGGCGTCGAGGTCCTCCTCCATCTCGGCCGTGAAGTCGTAGTCCACGAGCCGGTCGAAGTTCTCCTCGAGCAGGCGGGTCACGGCGAACGCGAGCCACGACGGCACGAGCGCCTGCCCGCGGCTCGTCACGTACCCGCGGTCCAGGATCACGGAGATCGTCGCCGCGTACGTCGACGGGCGGCCGATGCCGCGCTCCTCGAGCGCCTTGACGAGGCTCGCCTCGGTGTAGCGCGGCGGCGGTGACGTGCGGTGGCCGTCGGCCTGCAGGTCGGACGCCGTCAGCGCGTCGCCCTCCGCCATGCGGGGCAGGCGCGCGTCCGGGCCGCCCTCGCCGGACCCCGAGCCGGGCTCGCCCGACTCGTAGCGCTCGACGTCGCGGCCCTCCTCGTACGCCGCGAGGAAGCCGCGGAACGTGATGACCGTGCCGGACGCCGAGAACACCGCGTCGCGACCGTCGGCCGTCGCACCGATCCGGACCGAGGCCGTCGACCCGCGCGCGTCGGCCATCTGCGACGCGACCGTGCGCTTCCAGATCAGCTCGTACAGCCGGAACTGGTCGCCGCTGAGCTCGCGCGCGACCTGCGCCGGCGTGCGGAAGTGGTCGCCCGCGGGGCGGATCGCCTCGTGCGCCTCCTGCGCGCCCTTCGCCTTGCTCGTGTAGACGCGCGGGGCGTCGGGCACGAACTCGGGTCCGTAGAGCTCGGCGGCCTGCCGGCGCGCGGCGTCGATCGCCTGCGTCGAGAGCACCGGCGAGTCGGTACGCATGTAGGTGATGTAGCCGTTCTCGTAGAGCGTCTGCGCCGTGCGCATCGTCTGCCGCGAGGCCATGCGGAGCTTGCGCGACGCCTCCTGCTGGAGCGTCGAGGTGGTGAACGGCGCGGCCGGGCGGCGCGTGTACGGCTTCGTCTCGAGGCTGCGGACGCTGAAGTCCGCCTGCTCGAGCGCCGTGACGAGCGCCTGCGCGGCGGCCTCGTCGAGCTGGACCGCGTCGCCCGTGAGCCGGCCGGCGTCGTCGAAGTCGCGCCCGGTGGCGACGCGGCGTCCGTCGAGCCCGGTGAGGCGCGCGGGGAACGTGGGCTCACCGGCGTCCTCGACGGCGAACGTGCCGGTGACGTCCCAGTAGTCGGCGGCGACGAACGCCATGCGCTCGCGTTCGCGCTCGACCACGAGCCGCGTCGCGACGGACTGCACGCGGCCGGCCGAGAGGCCCTGGCGGACCTTGCGCCACAGCACCGGGCTGACCTCGTATCCGTAGAGGCGGTCGAGGATGCGGCGCGTCTCCTGCGCGTCGACCAGCCGGTCGTCGAGCTCGCGCGTGCTCGACAGCGCACGCTGGATCGCCTCGCGCGTGATCTCGTGGAAGACCATCCGCTTGACGGGGACCTTGGGCTTGAGCTCCTGGAGCAGGTGCCACGCGATGGCCTCGCCCTCGCGGTCCTCGTCGGTGGCGAGGTAGAGCTCGTCGGAGTCCTTCAGCAGCTTCTTGAGCTCGCTGACCTTCTTCTTCTTGTCCGCGTCGACCACGTAGTACGGCGCGAAGCCGTTGTCGACGTCGACCGCGAACTTGCCGAAGGGGCCCTTCTTCATCTCCGCGGGCAGCTCCGACGGCTGCGGGAGGTCACGGATGTGGCCGACGCTCGCCTCGACGTCGTACTGGTCGCCGAGGTACCCGGCGATCGTGCGCGCCTTGGCGGGCGACTCCACGATCACCAGCTTGCGGCCTGCCATGCCCAGTCCTTCGCTCGTCGGGGGGAACCCTGCGGACTCTACGACCTGTCGTCAAGCACGTGGCAATCGTCCCGGCGCGGCCCGGCCGGGCACCGCCCGCGCCGGGACCGCCGAGTCGGACACCGCCGTGCGCAGCGCGAGCATCGCGGCGAACGTCAGGCAGCTCGCGGCCGTCGCACCCGCCGCGCCGCCCGCGTACGCCACCAGCAGGTCCGCGCGAGCGAGCGAGAAGTCCTGCGCCCAGGTGTGCCCGAGCGCGAGGACCGCGACGGCGCCGGCCGCGACGCCGAGCGTGACGAGCACCACCATGACGCCGCGACGCTGCCGGCGCGCGGCGTCCCGCGTGTCGTCGGCCGCCGCGCGCGACACCGCGGCGGCGTCGACCGCGCCCGTCGCCGGCCCCGAGAGCCGCGCGGGGGTCAGCGCCACGAGCGCGCACGTGATGGCCATCCAGCCGAGCACGACGAGCGTCGCGGCCACGACGTCGGACGGGCGGTGCCACTGGCCGATGAGGGTCGAGACGCCCGTCGCGGTCGTGTACGCCGCACCCGCGGCGGCCGCCCAGGGCCGGGCGCGCGCCGGGACGACGAGCAGCAGCGCGGCCGAGACGGACGCGGCGGCCGTGGTGTGGCCGCTCGGCAGCGTGTTCACGGACGGCGACGGGATGCCGAGGTGCGGGCGGTCGAACACGTCGTACTTGAGGACGTGCGTGGTCAGGTTGGCGCCCGCCATGAGCACCGCGACCTGCACCGCGAGGGACCATCGCCGACGCAGCACCGCGATGAGCATCGCCGCCACGAGCACCGCCGCGATGAAGCCGACCGAGACGACGCTCAGCACGCGCTCGGCGACGTGCCACAGGTGCGTCTGCCCGTAGGCCGCGCCGCGCAGCGCGGAGCGTTCGACCCGCTGGCCCCGCGTCGAGCCGACGAAGACCGCCCAGATCAGCCAGATGCCCAGGCCCGAGGCGGCAGCGACGGCGACGCAGACCGCGACGACCGGGCCGCGCGACCGCGTCCGGCGGGAGGTCACGTGGGCCGTCGGGTGCCCGGCGACGGGCCGGCCCGCCGGGTCGGCATCGGCGGGCGCGGTCGGTCCCGGACGCACGGGCACCGGGCCCGGCCAGGGCGTCTCGGTCCGCGGCTCGCTCACCCGCACCACCGTAGGTCACCCGTCCGGGCGCGCCCCCGCGTCGGCGGCTCCCTCACAGGCTCCGGCGAGGTTGCTCGCCGGTTCGTCACGCGTCACGCGGGTGCGCCCACCGGACGCGGCGCGCCCTGTCCGACGACCACCGCGTGCCGGCAGCCCGACAGGCGGGCGCAGGTGTCGTCGTCGGCGTTGACGCACAGCAGGCAGCCACCGCGCGCCTCGAGCTGCGCCGCGGCGTCGTCGATCGCGCCGGCCGCGCCCACCGCGCCGGCCGCCCGGAGGCTGGTGGCCGCGAGGTCGAGCACGATCATCGACGCGCTGGCCGAGAGGGCGTCGAGCAGCGCGCGCAGGCGGTCCACGTCGTCGCGGCCGAGCCGGCCGGCCGGGCGGACGTTCGCGGTGAGCCACGTGGTCTCGTCGATCGCCTGCACGGTCATGGCCGTCTCCTCAGGGTTGGTGCGCCGGCCCCTCCGCCGGCGCGGTACCCACGTCACCGGCCAGGTCTGTGCGCACGCTGGACGTGGCCGCCGGGCAGGCTATGAACCGGCGCCGGCGGCGCGCGGGCTGCGCCCCCGGCGCGATCGGTCGGGGCACCGGGCGGCCCTAGGACCCCGGGCGCCACTGGCTCGGTGCGACCCCGTGCTCGCGGCGGAACGCGCGGCTGAACGCCTCCTCGGACTCGTACCCGACGCGCCGCGCGACCGCGGCCACGCCGAGCTCGCGCGCGGCGAGCAGCTCGCGCGCCCGGTGCATCCGCCAGCCGAACACGTAGCGGATGGGCGCGACCCCGAGCACCTCGCGGAACCGCTCGTCGAGCGCCGACACCGAGACGTGGCTCGTCGCCGCGAGGTCCGCGACGGTCCAGCGGCGGCCGGGGTCGGCGTGGATCGCCGCCAGAGCCGGCCCGAGCACCGGGTCGTGCAGGGCGCGGACGAGCCGCGCGCCCGGTGCGCTCGACGACGTCAGGTGGATGCGGAGCATCTCGACCAGCAGCAGCTCGGGCAGGCGCGGCGGGGCCGCGATGCGGCCCTCGTCGTCGAGCGTGGTCCGGGCGAGCGCGTACTCGATGCTCGACCGCACCCAGTCGACCGCTCCGCCCTCGGCCGGCCGGACGACGAACGCCGGCGGCAGCAGGCGGGTCCGCCGGTCGAGCAGCGGGTCGTCCGACCGCAGGTACCCGCACACGACGCCGGTCGTCGGGCCGGGGCCGCCGTGCCGGATCACGGGCAGCTGCGTCCACGGGGGCGGCGCGAGGAGCCGCTCGATGGGGACGAGCTCCGCGTCGGCCGTGCCGCCCATCCGGTGCCGGTCGCCGTACGGGATGACGATCACGTCGCCGGCGTCGGCCCAGAGCCGCTCGCCGCCCTCGACCTCGATCCAGCAGCGGCCGCTCGCCACCACGTGGAACAGCACGAGGTGCTCGGGCTCGACGTCGAGCACCCGGCCCATGCCCTGCGTCGACATCGACTCGTACGCCCAGGCCTCGCCGTACTCGGCGCGCAGGAAGATCGCGCCGCTCAGCCGCAGGCCCGACAGCACGGCGTCGACGACGGCGGCCTGGTCCGCGGCGGCGTCCCGGTCGGGGGCGGCGGCGGGGCCGCGGTCAGGCACGGCGGCGACGCGGTCATGGTCGTGCGGGACGACGGGCACGAGTCTGAGTGTGTCAAACCGGACACATCCACCCGAGGGGGAAAGACCATGGCTCTCTACATGGACATGCACGACGCGCTGCCCGAGGGCGCGACGATCGACGACGTGCGCGCGGCGCACGCGCGCGACCTGGAGGTGCAGGGCGACTACGGCGTCCTCTACCACCGCTACTGGGTCGACGAGAGTGCGGGCAAGGTGTTCTGCCTCGTCGAGGCGCCGGACCCCGCGACGGCCGAGCGCGTGCACCGCGAGGCGCACGGCCTCGTCGCCGACCGGCTGTTCCCGGTGACCGAGGGCAGCTGACGCGCGGACGACCCGGACAGCGAGGCGCCGCCGGACACGAACGACGCCGCGACCACGTGACTGTGAAGTGACGTGGTCGCGGCGTTGTTCGTCGCCGGGCGGGCCGGCGTGGCGGGGGCGGCGTGGCGGGGGGGTCAGAGGGCCAGGCGGTCCGGGGCCGGGAGGGGTTCGAAGCCGCCGTAGCGGACCGCCTGCGGGTCGTGGCGCAGGCAGGCGACGAGCCGGCCCGGGGAGTCGCCGGGGACCGCGGGCGGCACGAGGCGCGGCGGGATGGCGGCGCAGGCGTCCCACGCGAACGCGCAGCGGTCGCGGAACGGGCACCCGGACGGCAGGTGCGCGAGGTCCGGCGGCGAGCCCGGGATGCCCGCGAGCTCGCGGCGCGGGCCGCGCAGCGGCGGGAACGAGTGCAGCAGGCCGTCCGAGTACGGGTGCCGCGGCCGCCGGTACACGTCCTGCGCGGGCGCGTCCTCGACGATCTCGCCGGCGTACATGATCGCGATGCGGTCGGCGATCTCGATCAGCAACGAGACGTCGTGCGTGATGAAGACGACCGCGAACCCGAGCCGGTCGCGCAGCTCCATGATCTGCTCGAGGATCTGCCGCTGCATGACGACGTCGAGCGCCGTGGTCGGCTCGTCCATGATCAGCACGCGCGGCTCGAGCGCGAGGGCCATGGCGATCATCACGCGCTGGCGCATGCCGCCCGAGAGCTGGTGCGGGAACGAGCTGATCCGGTTCGGCGCGATGCCGACCATGCTCAGGAGCTCGCGCGCCCGCTCCTCACGCTCGGGGCGCGTCATCTCGGGCCGGTGGGCCGCGATCGTGTCGGTGAGCTGCCGCCCGATCCGGTACACCGGGTTGAGCGAGTTCATCGCGCCCTGGAACACGATCGCCGTGTCCTGCCAGCGCGCGGCGCGCAGCGACCGCTCGTCCTGGCGCAGCACGTCGATCGGCTCGCCGCCGCCCTCGGGGTGGAACAGCACCTCGCCCGCCGAGATGTACCCGGGCGGCGCGAGCAGGCGCGTCGCGGCGTAGACGAGCGTCGACTTGCCGCAGCCGGACTCGCCGGCCAGGCCGAGCACCTCGCCCTCGTGGAGCGTCAGGTTGACGCCGCGCAGCGCGTGCACGCGGTCCTCCCCGTAGCCGTAGTCGACGACGAGGTCGCGGATCTCGAGGATCGGGCGGCGCTCGCGGGCGGCGGACGCCGGGAAGGCGGCGCTCGTGGTGGGGGCGGTCATCGCGCGGCCTCCTCGTGGTCGGCGGGTCCGGTGCTGTCGGGGGTCGCGCTCCGCCGCAGGGACGCGGGCGGCTCGAAGCCGGTCGGCGCGTCGACCGCGTCGGCGGGCAGCGACTCGTCGGCGGGCTCGTCGAGCTCCGTCACGGGCACGACGGCCGGCCGGGCGACGGCGCGCGGCGCGTCCTTGGCGACGACCGTGAACCCGATGCGCGGCCGGATCTTGCGGCGGCGCATCTCGCGCGGCGTCAGGCCGGCGAGGCGCAGCCGCGGGTTGACGAACTCGTCGATGCCGAAGTTGACGAGCGAGAGCGCCATGCCGAGCAGCGCGATCAGCAGGCCGGCCGGCACGAACCACCACCACGCGCCGCGAGCGAGCGCCTGGTTGCCCTGCGCCCAGTAGAGGATCGAGCCCCAGCTCCAGTCGCTCACCGACGTGACGCCGATGAACGCGAGCGTGGTCTGCGACAGCACCGCGAACGTCACGGTCGAGATGAAGCTCGACGCGATGATCGCGGTGAGGTTCGGCAGCGTCTCGAACCAGACGATCCGCCACGTCTTCTCGCCGCTCGCGCGCGCGGCCTCGATGAAGTCGCGCCTGCGCAGCGACAGCGTCTGCGCTCGCAGCAGCCGCGCACCCCACGCCCACCCGGTGAACGCGAGCACCAGCGCGACGACGAAGTTGCCCGCGTCCGAGAGCTGGCTGCAGATGATGATGATCAGCGGCAGCGCCGGGATCACCAGGAAGATGTTCGAGAGCGACGACAGCACCTCGTCGCCGACGCCGCCGAGGAACCCGGCGCTCACACCGACCGCGATGGCGAGCACCGTGGCGATCACGCCGGCCACCAGGCCCACGATCATCACGCCGCGGGTGCCGACGATGAGCTGCGAGAAGATGTCGCGGCCCAGGTGGTCGGTGCCCATCAGGTGGTGCCATGACGGGTGCACGAGCAGGTCGGCGGTCATCTCGTCGGGGTCGTACGGCGCGATCCACGGGCCGACGATCGCGATGACGGCGAAGACGCCGAGGATCACCAGCCCGGTGATCGCCTTGGCGCCGCGCAGGAACACGAACCGCTGGCGGCTCGGGACGACCGTGTCGACCTGCGCCGACTCGGCCGCGGCTGCGGCGTCGACGGGGACGACGTCCAGGGGCATGTTCGACATCTCAGGCCTCCTGGCGGGTACGCGGGTCGAGGATCACGTAGACGATGTCGGCGAGGATGTTCATCGCGAGCACCGAGAACGTGATGACGAGGAAGATGCCCTGCATCAGCGGGTAGTCCTTGCCGCCGATGGCTTGGAAGAGCTCGTAGCCGATGCCCGGGTAGCTGAACACCATCTCCATGACGAGCGTGCCGGAGACGACGAACCCGAGGCTCAGGGCGAAGCCGGACACCTGCGGCAGGATCGCGTTCCGCGCGGCGTAGCCGAACATCACGCGCCGCTCGGACAGGCCCTTGGCCTGCGCGACGGTCACGTAGTCCTCGCTCGTGACGGTCACCATCATGTTGCGCATGCCGAGGATCCAGCCGGCGACCGACGAGAGCACGATCGTCAGCGCCGGCAGGAGCGCGTGCTGCAGCACCGACCCCACGAACGCGGGCGTCCAGCCCGGCGTCAGTGCCGTGTCGTAGCCCTGCCCCGGGGGCAGCCAGCGCCACGTCACAGCGAACAGCGAGATGAACAGCAGGCCGAGCCAGAAGTACGGCACCGACGAGAAGAAGGTCGTGACGGGCACGATGCCGTCGGCCCACGAGCCGCGCCGCCACCCGAGGTAGACGCCGACCAGCGAGCCGCCGACCACCGAGATGATCGTCGCGATGCCGACCAGGCCGATCGTCCACGGCAGCGACTGCGCGATGACCTCCGAGACGGGCGTCGGGTAGTGCACGAACGACAGGCCGAGGTCGCCGTGCAGGATCTGCTGCCAGTACTCGACGTACTGCTGCCAGAGCGACTTCTTGGTGTCGAGGCCGAACAGCACGTAGAGCGAGTGGACCGCGCTCGACGGGATCGACCCCTGGTAGCGGTTGATCAGCGACTGCACCGGGTCGCCCGGGAGCATGCGCGGGATCAGGAAGTTGAGCGTGACGGCGGCCCACGCGGTGATCGCGTAGAAGCCGACGCGGCGGGCGAGGAACTTCATCGGGCCACCTCCGGGGCGCCGCGGCGGACGGGGGCCGCGGCGGCGCGGAGGTCGGGTAGGTCGGCGCGCGCCGGCGCGTCCGCGGGCACGCCGTCGAGCGCGCCCGGCACCCGCGCGGCGTAGCCCCAGCACGCCACCGTGCGGTCGGCGCCGATGTCGAGCAGCGGCGGGTTCTGCGTGCGGCACAGCTCGGTGGCGAACGGGCAGCGCGGGTTGAACCGGCAGCCGGCGGGCGGGTTCACCATGTTCGGCGGCTCGCCGCGCGCGCCCGTGTGGGCGGGGGCGCCGAGGTTCTCGGCGTCGGGCGCGGACCGGACGAGCAGCTGCGTGTACGGGTGCGCGGGCTGCTGCGTCACCGACTCGCTGTCGCCGGTCTCGACCGTGCGGCCCGCGTACATGACGTGCGTGCGGTCCGCGAAGTACCGGGCGGACGCGATGTCGTGCGTGATGTAGAGGATCGCGATGCCGAGCCGGTCGCGCAGGTCCTTGAGCAGGTTGAGGATCCCGATGCGGATCGACACGTCGAGCATCGAGATCGGCTCGTCGGCGAGCAGGACCTCGGGGTCCGCCGCGAGCGCGCGGGCGATCGCGACGCGCTGGCGCTGACCGCCGGACAGCTCGTGCGGGAACTTGTCGATGAACCGGTCGGGGTTCAGCTGGACCCGGTCCAGCAGCGCGCGCAGCTCGGCCTCGAGGGCCGCGCCGCGCAGCGTCGGGCGGTGGATCCGGACCGAGCGCGTCAGCACGTACCGCACCGTGTGCACGGGGTTCAGCGACGCGAACGGGTCCTGGAAGATCATCTGGGCGCGCCGGCAGTAGGCACGGAAGGCACGACCCTTGCGGGCCGTGACGCGCTCGCCGTGCAGCAGCACCTGGCCGTCCGTCTGCGTGTACAGCCGGGCCAGGAGGCGCGCGACGGTCGACTTGCCGGAGCCGGACTCGCCGACGAGCGCGAGCACGCGGCCGGAGTGCAGCTCGAGGTCGACGCCGTCGACGGCGTGCACGACGCCCTTGCTGCGCAGGCCGCGCACCGGGAAGTGCTTGGTCAGGCCGACGGCGGCCAGCACGGGGGCCGACGCGGGGGCCGCGGGGCGGCCGGGGTTACGGGGAGCTTCGTCGCTCATCGGTCACCTGGAGGTTCGTGGGGGCGGCGGTCGGTGGTCCCGCCCGGAGCGCGTGGCTCGCGCGGGACCACCGGGGCGGCCCGGCGCGGCGGCCCGAGGTGGGAGCCGCCGCGCCGGGTCGTTCGTCAGGAAGCCGGCTTGAGCTTCGTGAGGATCAGCGCGACGTTCGCGACCGTCGGCTGCGGGTTGGCGTACGGGTTGTCGTCGCTCGGCCACCCGTCGTAGTACTTCGACGAGAACTCGGCACCCGCGGGGCGGGCGTCGATGCCCAGCGCCGGCACCTCCGAGACGTAGATGTCCTGGAGCTTGTCGAGCGCCGTCTTGCGGCCCGCGTCGTCCGTGGCGTCGGTGTACGCCTTGAACGCCGCCTTCGCGTCGTCGTTCTGGTAGCGACCGTAGTTCCACGCCGCGACCTTGCCGACCGGCTGGTAGTACGCCGGGTCGAACATGTTGGAGTACATCTCCCACGGCGTGACGCCCGCGTTGGTCCAGTGCAGGGCCGCGTCGAAGTTGCCCTTGTTGACCGCGTCGGTCCAGGTGTCGGCGTTCGGCGTCTCGACCGAGGCGTTCATGCCGATGGACTTGGCCGCGTCCTGGATGAGCTTGAGCGACGTGATGTAGTCGTTCCAGCCTGACGGGTCCTGCAGCACGAACGACACCTGCTTGCCGTCCTTGCCCATGAGCTTGTCGCCCGAGTACGTGTAGCCGGCGTCCGTGAGCACCTTCTTGGCGCCCGCGACGTCGACCGCGTAGCTCTTGTCCTTGTACGCGTCGGCGATGAACGAGTCACCGGCGGGCGTCGGGATGGCCGTGACGCTCTTGAGCTCGGGGAAGATGCCCGCCTCGGCGATCTCGGACGCCTTCTTGCGGTCGACCACCAGGTTGAGCGCCTTGCGGACGGCGACGTCGTTGAACGGCGCCTTCGTCGTGTTGAGCACGAGCTGGTCGATGCCGAGGCCCGCCGGGAAGAACGCCTTGTTGTGCGCGGGGTCCTTGGCGACGTAGACGTTCTGGTAGTCCGAGATGAACGTCCAGCCCCACTGCGCGTCGCCCGTCGAGAGGGCCGTCGTCAGGGTGTCGTTGCCCGAGTACGACGTGTAGCGCAGCTGCGGCACGGCGAGCTTGCCGCCCCAGTAGGTCGGGTTCTGGTCGAGCGTCACGGCCTGCGGCGTCCACGTGGTGAGCGTGTACGGGCCCGTTCCGACCGGCTTCTGGTTCGTGTCGTGCTCCGGGTCCGCGATCGTCGACCAGATGTGCTTCGGCACGACGAACAGCTGGAGCACCTTGATCTGGTTGACGTACTGCCCGGAGTCGAAGTCGACGGTGACGGTGTCGCCGGCGACCGCGATGTTCTTGTAGGGCAGGCCCTCGTTGTTGAGCGCCGCGTGGTCCTTGCGGAGCTGGAGCGAGTAGGCGATGTCGTCGGCCGTGAACGCCTGGCCGTCCGACCACTTGACGCCGTCGCGCGCGACGATCTTGATCTGCGTGTAGTCCGTGTTCCAGGTCCACGACTTGGCGAGCCACGGGATCGGGTCCTGCGCGGGGCGCGTGTCGTTGACCTCGGCCAGCGGCTCGTAGATCGCGAACGCGTAGCCGAGCGAGCGCGCGGCGGACGTGTTGAGGAACGGGTTGCTGTTGTTGGTCTGCGTGCCGTTGGGCATGCCGATCGTCAGGGCCTGGCCGGACGCCTTGCCACCGTTGGTGCCGCCGCTCGTCGTGGGGTTGCTGGACGAGCCCGACGAGCAGGCCGTGGCGAGCATCGCCACCGCCGCCACACCGGCGACGAGCGTTGCGAGCTTGCGCGTTCTCACGAGTGCCTCCTTGCACTGCTGGGTACTTGCGGGATGGGAGCCGTGCGGGTGGTGCGGTGCTGCCGTTGTGCTTCGTGCTCCGCGGCGACTGCGGACCGCCGCGGTGTTACGCGGGACTGACTCCGGGTCCGGACGGCGGGGACGCGGGGTCCACGTCGACCACGAGGCGTAGGTCGTCCGACGAACGACCGACGCGGATCGGATACGTCCCGGCCGGGGTGACCCAGCCGTGACGCGTCGTGTCCCAGGTCCGGAACGCGCGCGCGTCCACCCGGACCCGGACCGTCGTGCGGGCGCCGGCCTCGGCGTCCACGACGGCGAACGCGCCGAGCCACCGCACCGGGCGGTCGCCGACGGGCGACTGCGCGGGGGGCTCGACGTACACCTGGACGACCTCGCGGCCCGCGCGAGGTCCGTCGTTGACGAGCGTGACGTCGAGGTCGACGCCGTGCTCGCCGGTGCCCGCGACGACCACGTGCTCGTACGACCACGTGGTCCAGCCGAGGCCGTGACCGAACGGCGCGGCGGGCGTGCGGCCGAGGCGGAGCCACGACCGGTACCCGACGTGGACGCCCTCGTGGTACTCGACGACGCCGTCCGCAGGCACGGCGTGCGGCACGGGGACGTCGGCCTCGTCGGCCGGGAGCGTCCACGGCAGGCGGCCGCTCGGCTCGGTCACGCCGGTGAGGACGTCGCCGAGCGCGTCCGCCCACTCCTGCCCGCCGAGCCACGACCACAGCACGGTCGGGGCCTCGTCGAGCCACGGGAGGACCACGGGTGCGCCGGCGTTGACGACGACGACGGTGCGGGGGTTCGCGGCGAGCACGGCGCGCACGAGCTCGTCCTGCGTGCCCGGGAGCGCGAGGCTCGTGCGGTCGTACCCCTCGGACTCGATCTCCTCGTTGGTGCCGACCACGACGATCGCGAGGTCGGCGTCGCGCGCCACCGCGACCGCGTCGGCGAGCAGCTCGTCCGGCGTCGCGCCGGGCAGGCGGTGGACCAGGTCGGCGCGCGCGAACGAGCGGTAGCCGACCGGGTGGGCAGCCTGCACGGTGGCGTCGATCTCGACCGTGCGCGGCTCGGTGGCGTCGATCGTCAGGAGCGCCGGGACCGGCTGGTTGACGCTCGAGTCGAGGATGACGTCCTCGCCGACCACGCGGTCGCCCGTCGAGACGACCTGGCCGTCGACGACGATGCGGTGCCGGCCGACCGTGCCGACGCCGACCTCGTGCCGGCCGGGCTCGTCGAGGCGGACCGTGGTCCGGATGCGGAGGGCGACCGCGTGCTCGGGCACGTCGCGGCGCCAGCCGTCCCAGCTCGTCACGTCCCCGCCCTCGACCACGGCGCCGTCGGCGTCCAGCAGCTCCATCAGCGCGCCCGGGCGGCCGTCGGGCGTCGAGCAGCGGGAGACGAGGTCGAGGGCCGGCGGGACGAACCGCGAGACGGCGCCCGCGCGGAGGTCGACCTGCGCGCCGCCGAACGCCGCGGCGATCGCGTCCGGGAGGCTCGCGGTGCGGTCGGGGCGCACGTAGCTCGAGCCGCCGCCCTGCACGAAGGGGGCGACCGCGTTCGGACCGAGCAGCGCGATGCGGCGCGCGTCGCCGTCGGCCGCGGCGAGGACGGGCAGCGCCTGCGCGTCGTCACGGAGCACCACCATCGACCGGGCCACGAGCTCGCGCAGCGTCGCCGCGACGTCGATGCTCGCGACGTCGTCCCGCTCGGCACCCTCGGGCGCGAAGCCGTCGAGCGCACCGACGCGCTGGGCCATGCGCAGCACGCGCAGCACCTTGTCGTCGAGCACGGCCGCGCTCACGGTGCCCGCCTCGACCGCGGCGAGCAGTCCCTCGCCCCACGGGCCGTCCGGCCCGGGCATCTGCAGGTCGAGACCGCCCTCGGCCGCCTCGACCACGGAGTTGGTGGCGACCCAGTCGCTCACGACGACACCGTCGAAGCCCCACTCGTCCTTGAGGACGCCCTGCAGGAGCGGGGCGTGCTCGAGCACCGGAGCGGCGACCGCGCCGTCGTCGACGCCGGAGTACGCGCCCATGACGGACCACGCGCGCGCCTCGTCGACCAGGCGCTCGAACGGCGCGAGGTAGACCTCGCGGAGCGTGCGCTCGTCGACCCGGGACAGGTAGGTGGTCCGCTCGGTCTCGGAGTCGTTGGCGACGAAGTGCTTGACGCACATGCCGACGCCGCGGTCCTGCGCCGCCTTGACGACGTGGACCGCGATGCGGCTCGTCAGCTCGGGGTCCTCGGAGTAGCACTCGAAGTGGCGGCCGCCGACCGGGGTGCGCTGCAGGTTGACCTGCGGGGCGAGCACCACGTCGACGCCGTGCCGGCGGGCCTCCGCGGCGAACGCGCGGCCGACCTCGTCGGCCAGCCGGACGTCCCACGTCGCCGAGAGCGCGCTCGGCGCGGGGAAGGACGCCGACGTCTCGACGCCGTCCTCCGAGACGCCGCGCACGCCGGCGGGGCCGTCGGACAGGTGCATCGCGCGCAGGCCGATCCGCGGGATCGCCGTCGTCGCCCACAGACCCGCGCCGACGACGAGGGACACCTTCTCGGCGTCGGTCAGCTCGGCGACGAGCGCCTCGAGCGACCGGGGCCGCACCGCTCCGCGGCGCGAGGCGCCGACCACGTCGGTCACGTCGGGCGCGGCGGCGGGCTGCGCGTCGGCGGCGGCCGGCCGCGGGTCGGCGTCGGCCGACGGGCGGGCGGTGGCGGTGGTCGACGCGGCTGGCGCGGTGGCCTCGGTCGGCAGGTCGAGCGGCACGGGGTGGAGCTCCGATCGGGACGTCGTCGTTGTCGTCTGACGTCGATCTAAGCACGACTTACTAACTTGTCAGTAAGTCCGTAGATCACGATATGGTTTCGGCCATGGACGACGCCGTGCCATCGACGCCCGCGACCGGGCGCACGCCGCGCAAGCCCCGGCAGGCCACGGTCGAGCGCCGCCAGGAGATCCTGCGTGCGGCCGCGAACACCTTCGGCTCGAAGGGCTACAAGACGGGCTCGCTCGCGGAGGTCGCGGAGCAGGTCGGCATCACGCACGCCGGCGTCCTGCACCACTTCGGCTCCAAGGAGCAGCTGCTCATCGAGGTCCTCGAGTACCGCGACAAGGAGGACGTCGAGAACCTCGAGGGCAAGCACATCCCCGGCGGCCTCGAGCTCTTCCGCCACCTCGAGCGCACCGTCCGCGCGAACGCGCACCGCCGCGGCATCGTCCAGGGCTACTCCGTGCTGACCGGCGAGTCCGTCACGGAGAACCACCCGGCGCGCGGCTGGGTGCGGAACCGCTTCACGATCCTGCGCGGCGAGATCGCCGGGGCCGTGATGGAGGTCGGCGAGGGGCGCGTGCCGGAGTCGCTCGCGGCGCTCGCAGCCAGCGCCATCATCGGGGTCATGGACGGCCTGCAGGTGCAGTGGCTGCTCGACGACAGCGTGGACCTGCCCGAGTCGACCGCGTTCGCCATCGAGGCGATCCTCGCGGCCGCCGTCGCCGGCTCGCCCCGCCCCTACCCGCTGGACTGACCCCTCCCCCGCCCGAGTGACGGCCCGGGGCCGTCCGCGTCGCCCGGACGCCCCGCCGCGGCGTCACCCGGACGCGTGACGGCCGCTCCGTCTTCCGGGCGAATGCCGGGTCGGGCTCAGACGAGCCGCACCCGCGCCACCCGCCGCGCACTCAGTGCTTTCCCAGGTTCGCTCCAGGCGCACACCAGGATCCGCGCCGACCCTGGGCGGCATGACGACCTCGACCATCCGCCGCCCCGACGCCCTGCTGCGCGCGGACGGCTCCCCGGTTCGCGCCCTCGTGGTCGACGACGAGCCGACTCTCGCCGAGCTGCTGTCGACCGCGCTGCGGTACGAGGGCTGGCAGGTCGACCACGCGCTCACCGGGCACGCCGCGCTCAAGCAGGTCAAGACGCTGGACCCGGACGTCATCGTGCTCGACGTGATGCTCCCCGACCTGTCCGGCCTCGAGGTGCTGCACCGGGTCCGCGCGACGCACCCGCACGTGCCGATCCTGTTCCTCACGGCCAAGGACGCGGTCGAGGACCGCATCGCGGGCCTGACGGCGGGCGGCGACGACTACGTGACGAAGCCGTTCAGCCTCGAGGAGGTCGTCGCGCGGCTGCGCGCCCTGCTCCGCCGGGCCGGCGCCGTCTCCGCCCGTGACGAGGCCGTCCTCGTGGTGGGCGACCTGATGATGGACGAGGACAGCCACGAGGTGACGCGCGGCGGCGACGACATCCGCCTGACCGCGACCGAGTTCGAGCTGCTCCGCTACTTCATGCGCAACCCCAAGCGTGTGCTGTCGAAGGCGCAGATCCTCGACCGCGTGTGGCAGTACGACTTCGGCGGCCAGGCCAACATCGTCGAGCTCTACGTCTCGTACCTGCGCCGCAAGATCGACAAGGGGCGCGCGCCGATGCTGCACACGCTGCGCGGCGTGGGGTACGTCCTCAAGCCGGCCTGATGGGCTCGCGACCCACCGGGGCGTCCGGCCCGCGCGACGACGGTCGCCGGGACGGGCGCCCCGCGGCGCGTCGGGCTGGCGCGGCGCCGGCGTCCCTCGCGAGCGCGTCCCCCCGGCGCTCGCGCTGGACGCTGCGCCGCCGGCTCGTCGTCGGCGTCGTCGGGCTGGTCGCCGTCGTGGCCGCCGCGATGGGCGTCGTCTCGACGCTCGCCCTGCGCTCGTCGCTGATCGCGCAGATGGACTCGCGGCTCTCGGTGGCGAGCAACCGCGCCGCCAACGCACCCGACGGGTACGGCAACCGGGGCACGCCGGGCCGTCGGCCCCCGCCGGCGAGCCTGCAGCTCGGGCAGGCGAGCGGGACGGTCAACGTGTTCGTGCCGGGGTCGTCGTCCGGCGACACGACCGCCCGCGCCGGCTACGTCGACGAGTCCGGCCGGTTCCGCACGCTCACGCCCGCGCAGACGCAGACGCTGCTCGACGTCCCCACCGATGGTGAGGCGCACGGGGTCCACCTCGACGGTCTCGGTGCGTACCGCGCCGTCGCTATGGTCACGCCCGACGGCGCGCACCTCGTCACCGCGCTCCCGACCGAGCCCGTCACCAACACCGTCACCGGCTACGTCGCGGTGGAGGTCGTGGTCGCGGCCCTCGCGCTCCTCGTCGCGGGCACCGTCGGCCTCGTGCTCGTGCGTCGCGAGCTGCGGCCGCTCGACCGCGTCGCCGCGACCGCGCGCCGCGTGGCCCGCCTGCCGCTCGACCGGGGCGAGGTCGTCATCGCCGAGCGGGTCCCCGTCGCCGACACCGACCCGAGCACCGAGGTCGGGCAGGTCGGCGCGGCGCTGAACACGATGCTCGGGCACGTCGAGTCGGCGCTCACCGCGCGCCACGAGTCCGAGCTCCAGGTCCGCCAGTTCGTCGCCGACGCGAGCCACGAGCTGCGCACCCCGCTCGCGTCGATCCGCGGCTACGCCGAGCTGGTCCGCCGCCTGCCCGAGGAGCTGCCGCCCGGCGCGCTGCAGGCGATGGCGCGCGTCGAGTCGGAGTCCGAGCGCATGACGGGCCTCGTCGAGGACATGCTGCTGCTCGCCCGCCTCGACGCGGGCCGCCCGCTCGCGTCCGAGCCGCTCGACGTCGCCGTGCTCGCGATCGACGCCGTCACCGACGCGCACGCCGCCGGCCCGGAGCACCGCTGGCAGCTCGACCTGCCCGAGGACGACGAGCTGCTCGTGGTCGGCGACGACCACCGCCTGCGCCAGGTGCTCGCCAACCTGCTGTCCAACGCCCGGCTGCACACGCCCGCCGGCACGACCGTCACCGTGCGCGCCCGTCGGGTGCGCGGCGACATCGTGGTCCACGTCGCCGACGACGGCCCCGGCATCCCGCCCGAGCTGCGCGACCGCCTGTTCCAGCGGTTCACGCGCGGCGACGCGTCCCGCGCGCGGACGTCCGGGTCGACCGGCCTCGGGCTCGCGATCGTGCACGCGGTCGTCACGGCCCACGGCGGGACGATCACCGTCTCGTCCTCGGCGCGCGGCGCGACGTTCACCGTGACGCTGCCGGCGGCGCGCGTCGCCGCGCCCGAGCGCCCCCTGCCGGTCCGCAGCGCCGCGCCGACCGATGCCGCCGGCGTCGCGTGGCGCGCGGTCGGAGCGACGAGCGCCTAGCCCGACCCGCTGGCAGCGCGGAGGGCCGGCGTCCCGCTCCGGCATCTCGTCCGGCCGTGCGCGGGCCGCGGCGGCGTCGCAGACTGGGCCTCCTACCCCCGGCACGGAGGCGTGACGCATGACGGACCTCGGCACCAGCTTCAGCGGCTTCTCGGTCGACGACGTCGAGAAGGCGCAGGCGTTCTACGGCGACACGCTCGGGCTCGACACCTCGGTCGACCACGGCATCCTGACGATCCGGTTCGCGGACGGCTACCACGTGATCGCGTACCCCAAGGGCGACGCGCACGTGCCCGCGACGTTCACGATCCTCAACTTCCCGGTCGACGACGTCGCCGCGACGGTCGCCGAGCTGCGGGGGCGCGGCGTGCCGTTCGAGCGCTACGAGGGCACGCCGACGCAGACCGACGACGACTACGTGTTCCGCGGTGGCGGGCCGCTCATCGCGTGGTTCACCGACCCCGCGGGCAACGTCTGCTCGATCATCGCCGCCGGGTAGGTCGGGCGGGGTTCGTCCGCCGACGCGCTGCCGGGTGCGTCTACTGCTGCTGCCCGAAGCCCGTCGGCCCGGGACCGGCTTGCACCTGGCCGTAGCCGGGCGGCGTCTGGCCCTGCTGGCCGTAGCCGGGCTGCCCAAACGCCGGCTGGCCGTACGCCGGCTGACCGTAGCCGGGCTGACCGTAGCCCTGCGGCGCCTGGCCCTGCGTCCCGAGTCCTTGCGGCGCACCCACCGGCGCCGGCGGCCCCCACGACGGCCCGCCGCCCAGGTCGAACGGCGGCAGCGCCGCCGGGTCCTCGTCGTGCGACCGGCGGTGGCGACGCCGCACCAGCAGCAGCACGACGGCGAGCACGACGAGGAGCGCCACGCCGCCACCGATCCCGGCGAGCAGCCACGGGAACGGCTTCGCGCCGTGGTCCTCGGCGGTCGCGGTGAGCTCGAGCTTCGACGTCGCCGAGCCGCTCCACTCGACCGTGTTGCCGTCGATCTTCCCGTTCGACTCGAGCACCTTGCCCGGGAAAGTGAAGGCGACGTGGACCGACCCCATGCCGGCGGGCAGCGTGGTGCCGGACTGCCCCGCGTCCTGCGCGCCCGACGCGAAGTCGAGCAGGCCCGTCAGCACGTACGTATCGCCGACATGCTCGAGCGCCATCGAGTCGTCGCCGTCGTCCTGCTTGTTGAACTGCGCGAGCGTCATGCCGTGCGCCGTGAACGTGCGGCCCACGTACTCGCCGTCGTCGTAGGGCGCGGAGGACTGGTCAGCCACGCCGTCGAACGGTCCGTCGCCCTCCGAGAAGCCCTGGGCGAACACGTCGGCCGCCGACTGCCCCGTGCTCTCGAGCAGCGCCTTGCTGAGCCCGATGGTCATCGAGCCGTCGATCGTCTCGTCGGCATTGACCGTCATGGTGATGTCGGCCTTGAGACAGCCGGACAGCGTGAGCATGGCGACGGCGGTCACGGCGGTCGCGGCGAGGGCGCGACGGAGGCGGGTCGTGGTCGGGCGCATGCGCGTGTGCTCGGCAGGCGCACAGCGCGCACTGAGGAGACTCCCAGCCGGTCACCCGCCCGGCTGCGCCGCAACCCGGGACGAACCGCGCGCGGCGTCCGCCGAGCGGGCCACCCGGACGGGTGACGCGGACCCTCAAAGGCGCAGCACAGACGCGCCACATCGCGCGGCTGGGCAGGCCGCGCAACGTCGAGGCATGGACACGACGACCCGCGACCCGATGCCCGAGACACCCGCCCCCGCCACCGGCGCGCCGCCCGTCGGCCCGGTGCTCGACCTCGTCATCCCCGTGCACGACGAGGAGGTCGGTCTCGAGCGGGCCGTGCGCGCCGCGCGCTGGTTCCTCGACACGCAGTTCCCCTACACCGCGCGGCTCACGGTCGCCGACAACGCGTCGACCGACGGCACGTGGGCGATCGCGACCCGCCTGGCCGACGAGCTGCCCGGCGTCAGCGCCGTGCACCTCGACGCGAAGGGGCGCGGGCGGGCGCTGCACACCGCGTGGCTCGGCTCGGACGCCGCGGTGCTCGCGTACATGGACGTCGACCTCTCGACGGACCTGTCGGCGCTGCTGCCGCTCGTCGCGCCGCTCGTCAGCGGGCACTCGCACCTGGCGATCGGCACGCGGCTGACCCGGACCGCGCGGGTCGTGCGGGGGCCGAGGCGCGAGGTCATCTCGCGCTGCTACAACCTGCTGCTGCACGGCGCGCTCGCGGCGCGGTTCTCCGACGCGCAGTGCGGCTTCAAGGCGATCCGCGCCGACGCCGCCCGCCGGCTGCTGCCCCTCGTGGCGGACAACGGCTGGTTCTTCGACACCGAGCTGCTCGTGCTCGCCGAGCGCGCCGGGCTGCGCATCCACGAGGTGCCGGTCGACTGGGTGGACGACCCGGACTCCCGCGTCGCCGTCGTCGCCACCGCGACCGCCGACCTTCGCGGCGTCGCGCGCCTGGCCCGGGACCTCGCGGCCGGCCGCCTGCCGCTCGACGAGATGCGTGCCGCCCTCCCGCTGGTCGGGGACGCGTCCGCCGACGCGTCCGCGAGCGCGCGGCACGTGCTGCTGCGACAGGTCGTGCGGTTCGCGCTCGTGGGCGCCGCGTCGACGCTCGCGTACGTCGCGCTCTACCTGCTGCTCGCCGGCCCGGTCGGCCCGCAGTGGGCCAACCTGCTCGCCCTCCTGATCAGCGCCGTCGGGAACACGGCCGCGAACCGGCGCCTCACGTTCGGCGTGCGCGGCCGCTCCCGCGCGGTGCTGCACCAGGGCCAGGGGCTCCTCGTCCTCGGGCTCGCCTGGGCCCTGACCTCCGCCTCGCTCGCGGCGCTCCACGCCGTCGCTCCCGGGGCGTCGCGAGCCGTCGAGCTCGTCGTCCTCGTCGTCGCGAACCTCGCGGCGACCGTCCTGCGGTTCGTCCTGCTGCGCGGCTGGGTCTTCCGCGCCCGCACGTCGACCGCCCCCACCGAGGAGGTCGCCCGATGACCACGACGCACGCCGCGTTCCTGCCTCCGCCGCCGAGCGCCGCGAGGGACGACGTACCGACCGGGCCGCTGCCTACCGAGCCGACGGTCCCCGACCCGCCCGCTCCCGCCGACGGGGCACCCGGCCGGCACGCCCGGCCCCGGTGGGAGTGGCCCGCGCTCGGCGGGCTGCTGCTCGTCACCGCGGCGCTCTACCTGTGGGACCTCTCGTCCTCCGGCTACGCGAACCAGTTCTACGCGGCAGCGGCGCGGGCCGGCGCGGAGTCGTGGAAGGCGTTCCTCTACGGCGCGTCGGACGCGGGCGCGTCGATCACGGTCGACAAGCCACCGGCGTCGCTGTGGGTCATGGGTCTGTCGGTGCGGATCTTCGGCCTGTCGTCCTGGTCGGTCCTCGCTCCGCAGGCGCTCATGGGGGTGGCCACGGTCGGCGTCCTGTACGCGAGCGTGCGACGCCGGTTCTCGGCCGGTGCCGGCCTGCTCGCGGGAGCGGTCGTCGCGCTGACGCCGGTCGCGGCGCTCATGTTCCGGTTCGACAACCCGGACGCGCTGCTCGTGCTGCTGCTCACGGCGTCGGCGTGGGCCACGCTGCGCGCGGTCGAGGGTCCGCGCACCACGCGCTGGATGGTCCTGGCCGGGGTCCTCGTCGGGCTCGCGTTCCTCACCAAGCAGCTGCAGGCGTTCCTCGTGCTGCCCGGCATCGCCGTCGCGTTCCTGTGGGCGGGCCCCGTCTCGCTCGGCAGGCGCGTGCGTGACGGGCTGCTCGCGGTGCTCGCCACGGTGGCCTCAGCCGGGTGGTGGGTCGCGCTCGTCGAGCTCGTGCCCGCGTCGGCCCGACCGTACGTCGGCGGGTCGCAGAGCAACTCCTTCCTCGAGCTGACCTTCGGCTACAACGGCCTGGGCCGGATCAGCGGCGACGAGGTCGGCTCGGTCGGCGGTGGCGGCCGAAACGGCGGCGGCGGCTGGGGCGCGACGGGCATCACGCGCATGCTCGGCGCCGAGGTCGGCGGCCAGATCGCCTGGCTGCTGCCCGCGGCGCTCGTGCTGGGCGCGGCGGCGCTGGTGCTGCTCGCGCGGGCGCGGCGGACGGATGCCCGGCGTGCGGAGGTCGTCGTCTGGCTCGGGTGGCTGCTCGTCACCGGCCTGACGTTCTCCCTCATGGCCGGCATCTTCCACGCGTACTACACGGTCGCGCTGGCCCCGGCGATCGGTGCGCTGGTCGGGATCGGCGGGTGGCTGCTGTGGCAGCGGCGCGCCGAGCTGTGGGCGCTCGCGCTGCTCGCGGCTGTGACGCTGCTGACGAGCCTCTGGTCGTTCGCGCTCCTCGACCGGTCCTCGCAGTGGCTGCTGTGGCTCCGGTGGATCGTGCTCTCGACCGGCATCGCGGCGTCGGTGCTGCTGCTCGTGGCGTTCGCCGGCGGCGCGGCGGTGGCGCGGGTCGGCGCGGCCCTGGCCCTCGTCGCGGGGCTGCTCGGGCCGGCCGCGTACACGCTGCAGACCGTCGCCACCGCGCACGCCGGTTCCATCCCGTCGGCGGGGCCGACCGTCACGGGAGCCTTCGGCGGGCCGGGCGGCGGGGGTCCGCGCGGCGGGTTCGGCGGCGCGGGCGGCCCGGGCGGCCCGCAGGGAGCGCGGGGCGGCCCGAACGGGACCACGCAGAACGGTGGCGGCCCGGGCGGCGGCGGGATGCGCGGCCTGCTCGACGGCGCGTCAGTCAGCGCCGAGCTGACCGCGCTCCTCGAGCGCGACGCCGGCCGGTACACGTGGGTCGCCGCGACGGTCGGCTCGCAGAACGCCGCGAGCTACCAGCTCGCCGCGCAGGAGTCCGTCATGGCGATCGGCGGCTTCAACGGCTCCGACCCGTCACCGACGCTCGAGCAGTTCGAGGCGTGGGTCGCCGACGGCAAGGTGCACTACTTCGTCGGCGGCCAGGGCGGTGCAGGCTTCGGCGGCGCGAGCGGCGGCGCGGACGTCGGCTCGCAGATCGAGGAGTGGGTCGCGGCGCACTTCACGGCGCAGACCGTCGGCGGGGTCACCGTCTACGACCTCACGCAGCCGTCGTCCTCGTCGAGCTCGACGACCTCGGCCGCCTGAGGGGGTCGCGCCGGGCTGCCTCCCCGGCCGACCCGGTGCGACGAGCGGGACGCCATCCCCTGGGCGTCCCGCCCGTCGTCGCACCGAGGCGCGGCGAGCCGACGTCCGTCAGAGCGGGTACGCGGCGTAGACGTTCGCGATGTCCGCGACCGGCGCCGTCGCGCGGAAGACCGTCGTGCCGTTGTTCCAGACCGCGACGCCGGTGCCGTCGCCGGCGTCGACGATCGTGTAGGCGCCGGCCTTCTTGCCGCCGACCGTGACGTCCCCGGACACCGGCAGCGACGGTGCGGGAGACGCCGTGGGCGCGGCCGACGACGTCGCCTGGGGCAGCGCGGCCACCAGGGTCTGCGCGAAGGCGCTCGCCGCGTCCGTGGTCTCGAACTGGCCCGCGGTCACCGTGACGGTGCCCGACCCGCCGTCGGTGTACGTGTCGGTGTACGCCTCGATCGCACCCGCCTTGACCCACTCGTCGTTCGGCACGGACGTCTTGAGCGCGTACTGCAGCACCGAGCTCGGCAGGGCCTTGGCGAACGGGGTCGACGCCTGACGCGACGCTGCCGGGACGGTCGGCGTCGGCGAGGGCAGCACGATCGTCGCGGCGTCGGTCGGCGTCTCCTCGGCACTCGCACTGCCGTGGCGGGTCGCGATCGCGACGACGACGACCGCGACGAGCAGCACGACGACGACCGCCACGAGCGGCACGAGCCAGCGCGGGCGTGACGAACCGCCGCCGCGCGAGCCAGAACGCCCGCCGCGCGACCCGCCGGACCCGGCGCCGCCGGGCGCACCCGCGCCCGTGGCACCACCTCCAGGCGCGCCACCCCCAGGTGCCGCGCCACCACCGGGCGCGCCACCCGGGCCACCCGGGCCAGGCGGTGTCGCGCCGCCGCCCGTCGGGCCGGCACCCGAGGCGGCCACGCCGACGGCGCCGGCCGCGGCGGCGGACCACGAAGCGCGGGCGTCGGTCCCGTCGGACCCCCCGGCGCGGGACCAGACCTGGCCGGGCTCGGACGTCGCCGCACGCTCTGCACCCGCGCGCGCCCACGCGCCGGGCGGCGTGCCGCCGCCCGTCGGCCGCGCCGCACCTGCGGCGCTCGCCGCGGCCGCGGGGCCCGCCGCGGTCGGTACGCGCACCACGGCGGGCGGCGGTGTCGCGGTGGTCGTCGCGTACGTCGACGAGTACGGCGACACGGGGGCCTGCGGCGAGACGCCGCTGGGGGCTGCGGGCGCCGGCGGCGGGACCGGGCCGGGCGCCGTGGGGGTCTGCGGGGCGACTCCTGGCTGCGCGGCCGGGGGAGCGCCGTCGGCCGCCGCGCCGGGCGTCTGCCCGGTCGGTGCCCAGGCCGGCCGGTACGCGCGGTCGGGCTCGGGCCGTCCGGTCTCGCTCATCGGGCTCCCCTCGTCGCACGACCGGCCCCTGCCGGACGCGCGCCACCCTATCGACGCGGCCCATGCCCGCGGCGGCACGCCGCACCGGCCGAGCCGGTTCGCCCGCGCTCGTCGCACGCGTGCCCACCACGGGCCCCCGACCCGCGACTGACGGGCGACCGGAGCGGGTCGCCGACGCTCGTCGCGGGGCCGCGCCACCCTGGCCCACCGACGGCCGCGGGGCCACGCTGGGCGCATGACGATCTCTGACGACGAGATGCGCGCGATGCTGACCACGACGGCGCCGTACACGGCCGTGCTGCTCCGCCACGGGTCGGCGTACGGCAGCCCCGAGACCCCTGCCGTGGTGTGGGAGCACGGCCGCCGCAACTTCGAGCTGCGCGCGGACGGTCGCCTCGCGATCGTGCTGCCGGTGCGCGACGACTCGGACCTCGCGGGCATCGGCATCTTCGCGCTCGACGAGCCCGCCACCCGGGCCGTGATGGACGACGACCCGGGCGTGCGTGCGGGCGTCTTCACCTACGAGGTGCATCCCACCCGGAGCTTCCCGGGCGACGCGCTGCCGCCGGCTCGCGACTGATCCGACCGCCGCTCCACGCGTCGCCCGCGTCGTGTCGGTGGCCGCGTCTAGCGTGCAGCGCGTGAGCACGACGACCGTCAAGCGCGACCGCAACGCCCGCCCGCCCTACCGGTGCTCGGAGTGCGGGTGGACGGCCTCCAAGTGGGTCGGCCGCTGCGGCGAGTGCCAGGCGTGGGGCACGGTCCTCGAGGACGCGGGGCCGGGCGGCGGCGCCCCGCGCACGGCGGCCGTCGCGCCGACCCGCGCGCCCGCACGGCCGATCAGCGAGATCTCGGTCGACACCGCGCTCGCGCGCCCCACCGGGGTCGAGGAGCTCGACCGCGTCCTGGGCGGGGGCATCGTGCCCGGCGCGGTGGTGCTGCTCGCGGGCGAGCCGGGCGTGGGCAAGTCGACCCTGCTGCTCGACGTCGCGGCCCGCGCGGCACGCACGGGCCGGCGCGTCCTGTACGTGACGGGCGAGGAGTCGGCCGCCCAGGTCCGGCTGCGCGCGGGCCGGATCCGCGCGCTCGACCCGAACCTCCTGCTCGCGGACGAGACGGACCTCGCCACCGTGCTGGGCCACGTCGAGGCGGTCGATCCCGACCTGCTCGTGCTCGACTCGGTGCAGACCATCGCCTCGGCGCAGGTCGAGGGCACGGCCGGCGGCGTCGCGCAGGTGCGCGAGGTCGCGGCCGCGCTGATCGCCGCCGCCAAGTCCCGCGACCTGCCGGTCGTCCTCGTGGGCCACGTGACGAAGGACGGCTCGGTGGCCGGTCCGCGCACGCTCGAGCACCTCGTCGACGTCGTGTGCCAGTTCGAGGGCGACCGCCACTCGCGGCTGCGCATGCTCCGCGCGACCAAGAACCGCTACGGGCCGACGGACGAGGTCGGCTGCTTCGACCTCTCGGAGCAGGGCATCGTCGGCCTGCCCGACCCCAGCGGCCTGTTCGTCTCCTGTGCGCAGCACCCGGTGCCGGGCACGTGCCTGACCGTCACGCTCGAGGGGCGCCGTCCGCTCGCCACCGAGGTGCAGGCGCTCGTCGCGCCGTCCGCGGTGCCGAACCCGCGCCGCACCACGAGCGGCGTCGACTCGAGCCGCCTCGCCATGGTGCTCGCGGTCCTGCAGCGGCGGCTCGGTGCGCGGCTCGCGGACCAGGACGTCTACGTGTCGACGGTCGGCGGTGCGCGGGTCGTCGAGCCCGCCGGCGACCTGGCCCTCGCGCTCGCCGCGATCAGCTCGCGCGAGAACGTCGCGCTGCCGCGCGGGCTGGTCGCGGTCGGTGAGGTCGGGCTCGCGGGCGAGATCCGCACGGTCGCGGGCGTGGGCCGGCGGCTCGCCGAGGCGGCCCGGCTCGGCTTCACGCGCGCGGTCGTGCCCGCCGGTTCGCTCGACGGGATCGCGGCGCCGGACGGCATGACCGTGCTCCTGGCGGCCGACCTCCGGGAGGCGGTGGCGGCTGCCGGCGCGGGCCAGGACGAGCGCCGCTGACCGCACCGCCGGCTCGTCAGCCGCTCATGCCCGGACGGCCAGCGCGTCCACCGGCACGGTCGCGCGCAATCGGTCCCGCGCCGCCGCCGGCGCACCCACGGCGTCGAGACCCAGCAGGGCGGCGCCGACCACGGGTCGGTCCACCACGACGACCGGCCGCGCGCCGGGCGCGCCGTCCGCGAGCCGCGCCGCGATCGCGTCGAGCAGCACCGCGTCACCGGACGCGAGCACCCCGCCGCCGAGCACCACCGGCACCTCGGCGCCGCGCAGCCCGAGCCGCTCGATCGCCACCAGGGCGAGCGTCGCGACCTCGTCGGCCTGCCGCAGGACGACGTCCCGCGCGACGGCGTCGCCGTCGGCCGAGGCGGCGAGCACCACGGGCGCGAGCGCCGGGATGGTCCGCACGGGCAGCCGGCCGAAGTGCAGGTCGGCCGTCACCTGGTCGATGTCGTCGCGCCCCAGCGCGGCCGGCACCAGGTGCTCGAGCCGGGTCGCCGGACCGCGACCGTCGTGCGCGCGCACGGCGTGCCAGATCGCGAGCTCGCCGAGCTCGTAGCCGCCACCCCAGTCGCCCGAGATCCGCCCGAGCGCGGGGAACCGCGCCGTGGTCCCGTCGGCGCGTCGCCCGACGCAGTTGATCCCGGTGCCGCAGACCACGGCGACGCCCTGCGCGGCGTCGGTGCCCGCGCGCAGCAGCGCGAACGTGTCGTTGTCCACCTCCGTCGAACGCGCGCCCGCGAACCAGTCGAGCCCCGCGAGCGCGGCGGTGAACGTCTCGACCTCGACGGGCAGGTCGAGGCCGGAGAGGTAGACGCCCGCGCGCGCCACCCCACCCGCTCCGACGTCCCGGAGCACGCCCCGCACGAGCCGGTCGACCACCGCGAGCGCCGCGTCCACGCCGATGACCTGCGGGCACGACCCGCCGTCGCGCGCGTGCGCCAGCACGGTGCCGTCGGCGGCGAGCGCGAGCACGTCCGTCTTGCTCCCGCCGCCGTCGACCGCGACGAGGACCTCGCCGCTCACCGCGCCCACGCCAGGTGGCGCGCGTTCGCAGCGAGCAGCAGGTCCGCGAGCCGCGAGGCACGGTCGTGCTGCCCGACCAGGGGGTGCGCGAGCAGCGCGCGCACCACCCGGTCGCGTCCGCCGTGCACCGCGGCCTCGAGCGCGAGGCGCTCGTAGCCCGCGACGTGGGCCACGAGCCCGGCGGCCCCCGCGTCGAGCGGCGCGACCGCGACCGGCCGGATCCCGTCCGGCCCGACCACCGCCGGCACCTCGACCACGTGGTCGTCGGGCAGGAACGGCAGCGTCCCGTCGTTGCGCACGTTCACCACGCGCACGTCGCCGTCGCCCGCGGTCAGCGACGCGAGCAGGTCGACCGCAGCCTCAGAGTAGAACGCGCCCCCCCGGCGGGTGAGCGGCTCGGGCTTGGTGTCGACCGCGGGGTCGGCGTAGAGCGCGAGCAGCTCCGCCTCGACGTCCATCACCGCCTGCGCGCGCGAGCGCGCCCCGGGCGCGAGCTGCTCCGCGAGCACCTCGTCGTGCGCGTAGTAGTAGCGCAGGTAGTACGACGGCACGCACCCGAGCAGCGCGAGGAGCGACGGCGCGAGCTCGACCTCCGCCGCGAGCTCGTCGAGGTGCCGCGCGAGCAGGCCGGGCAGCCGGTCGACGCCGTCCACCACGGCCGCCCGCTCCCACGTCAGGTGGTTGAGCCCGACGTGGTCGAGGGCGACCTGGTCCGGAGCGACCCCGAGCAGGGCCGCGAACCGCCGCTGGAACCCGATCGCGACGTTGCAGAGCCCGACCGCGCGGTGTCCCTCCGAGAGCAGCGCACGCGTGACGATCCCGACGGGGTTCGTGAAGTCGACGATCCACGCCTCGGGAGCGGCGTGCCGCCGCACGACCTCGGCGATGTCGAGCGCGACGGGCACGGTCCGGAGCGCCTTCGCGAGGCCGCCCGGGCCGGTCGTCTCCTGGCCGAGGCACCCGCACGCATGCGGGAACGTCTCGTCGCTGTGCCGCGCCGCCTGGCCGCCGATGCGGAGCTGCAGCAGCACGGCCGCCGCGCCGTCGACCCCGGCCGCGAGGTCGGACGTCGTCGTCACGCGCACCGGGTAGCCGGCCCGCGCGAACATCCGCTGCGACACGCCCGCCACGAGGGACAGCCGCCCCGCGTCCGGGTCCACCAGGCAGAGCTCGTCGAGCGGGAGCACCGCGCGCAGCCGCGCGAACCCGTCGACCAGCTCGGGCGTGTACGTCGACCCGCCGCCGACGACGGTGAGCCTCATCCCTTCACCCCCGTGAGCGTGACGCCGCGGACGAACGCGCGCTGCGCGAGCAGGAACACGAGCACGACGGGCACCATCGCGATCAGGGTGGCGGCCATGGTCAGGTTCCAGTCGACCGACCGCGACCCGCGGAACTGCGCGAGCGCGTACGACACCGGCCACGCCGACTCGTTCTCCGACGTGTACAGCAGCGGCCCGTAGTAGTCGTTCCACGACGCGAAGAACAGGAAGATCGACGTCGCCGCGATGCCGGGGCGGGCCATGGGCAGGATGACGCGCCACAGCGTGCGCAGCTCGCCGCACCCGTCGATCCGCGCGGCCTCGCTGTACTCCGCGGGGATCGTCAGGAAGAACTGCCGCAGCAGGAAGATCGAGAACGCGTCGCCGAGCAGGTTCGGCAGGATCAGCGGCCACAGCGACCCGGTGAGCCCGAGCCTGGACCACATGACGTAGAGCGGCACCGACGTGACCTGCGGCGGCAGCAGCATCATCGCGATGATCGCGAAGAAGTACAGGCGCGAGCCCCGGAACCGGATGCGGGCCAGCGCGTACCCCGCGGGCACCGAGGAGACGAGCATGAACAGCGTCGCGAGCCCGGCGTAGAGGAACGAGTTGCCGAAGTACTTGAGCATCGGCAGCTTCTCGAAGACCTGCGCGAAGTTGTCCCAGTGCCACGACGTGGGCCAGCTGAACGAGGTCCCCGCCTGCTCGGGCGACATCACGGCGGTGAGCAGCACGAAGACGAACGGCGCCACGAACATCACCGCGAGCGCGATCAGCAGCGCGTGGTCGGCGACGAACACCAGCGGAGAGCGCCGCCGCCACGGGGTGCCCTCGACCACCCGAGTGCGCCGCCGCGGTGCCGCACCCGACGCCTGCGGCCGGGTCAGGGTCGACGCGCTCACGCCGCGACCTCCGGCGTGAAGGACGAGAACCGCCGCAGCAGCACCGCCGTCACGACGCCCGCCGCGACGAACAGCACGACGGCCATCGCGGAGGCGTACCCGAACAGGTTCGCGCCGAACGCCTTCTGGTAGAGCAGCTGGCCGTACGTCAGGGTCGACTGGTCGGGCCACCCGAGCATGCCGGACGCGCCCTCGCCGACCGCCGCCTTGCCCATCGCGGTGGACGACGCGACCGCCGGCTCGGTGAAGTACTGCAGCGCGGCGATGATGCCGGTGATCAGCGAGAACATGAGCACCGGCGCCATGTTGGGGATCGTGATGTGGCGGAACCGCTGGGCGCCGTTGGCGCCGTCGAGCTCGGCCGCCTCGTACTGCTCGACGGGCACGTCGAGCAGCGCCGCCAGGAAGATGATCATGATGTCGCCGAGCACCCAGAGGCCGAGCAGGACGAGCGACGGCTTGGCCCACGCCGGCGACGTGAACCACCCGGGCCCCTCGATGCCGACGGCGCCGAGCAGCTTGTTGACCGGCCCGGTCGCGGGGTTGAGCAGGAAGACGAACGCGATCGTCGACGCCACGGGCGGGATGAGCGCGGGCAGGTAGTACAGCGTGCGGAGCGCGCCCGACGCCGTGCGGGCGCGGGTCAGCGCCCAGGCGACGAGCATGGCCCCGGCGATCCGGACCGGCACCAGGATGGCGACGAACCACAGCGTGTTGAACGTCGCCTGCCCGATCAGCGGGTCCCCGCCGAACAGGAACTTCCAGTTCGCGAACGAGTTCCACCGCGGTGGGTTCGACAGGTCGAAGCTCGTGAACGAGTAGTACACGGTCATCACCAGCGGGAACACGAAGAACACCAGCATGCCGAGCACCGACGGGCCGAGGAACCCCCAGGCCACGCGGGTGCGGCGGCGGCCGATCGCCGAGGCCATGCGCGTCAGCTCCCGGCCTGGAGCTTGACGGCCGCGTCGATCTCGGAGTCGACCTGCTTGAGCATGCCCGGCAGGTCGGCGACCTTGCCCTGCTGCCACTTCGCCGTGTGCGTGCCGAAGATCGTCTGGTACTCCGCGCCGATCGAGCTGGGCGGCGTCGTCGAGGAGTGCTCGTTCTCGAAGATGTCGAGGAACGTCTTGAACTGCTCGGGCAGCTGGAGCTGCGGCGACGTGATCGCGTCGTGCGTCGTCGGCACGTTCTTGAGCCCGTTCGCGAGCTTGACCTGCGCGTCGGTGTCCGTCGTCAGGTACTTGATGAACGCCCACGCGGCCTCGGGGTTCTTCGAGCCCTTGCCGATGCCGACGATGTTGCCCGTGATGTACCCGCCGCCGTAGGTGCTCTCGAAGCCCTGGGCCGACGGGAAGGGCGCGGTGCCGTAGCTGAGCTTCGGCGCCTGGTCCGCGATGAACGCCGTCCGGTACTCGCCGTCCAGGTTCATGGCGACGCGGCCCGTCTGGAAGTCGTTCTGCGCGGAGAACTCCTCGCCGAGCGCGGCCTGGAACTTCGCGAGCTTGGCGTACCCGCCGAGCCGCTCGATCAGGTCCTTCTGCCAGGTGAGCAGCGTCTGCCAGCCCGGCGACGAGCCGATGGCCGACGTCCCGTCCTCCTTCAGCCACTGCGCGTCGGCGGAGGGACCCCAGTGCGCCTCGGCGTTCTCGTAGTAGCCGAGCAACGGCATGAACCCGAGCTGCTTGATCGAGCCGTCGGCGTTGTACTTCGTCAGCTTGACGGCCATGTCGGACAGCTCGCTCAGCGTCTTCGGCGGCTGGGTGTAGCCCGCGGCGGAGAGCAGGTCCTTGTTGTAGTAGAGGCCGTAGACGTCCGCGAGCGCCGGCATCGAGCACCGCTTGCCCGCGTACGCGGTGTAGCCGAGCACGGTCTTCGGGATCTGCGTCAGGTCGACCTTGTCGCGCTCGATGAACGGCGTCAGGTCGGTGAAGTCGCCGGAGCTGCACAGCGGACCGACCTGGTCGGTCGAGTACGACAGCGCGACGTCGATCGGCTGACCGGCGGAGATCGCCTGCCGCATCTTCTGGTCGTCCTGTCCGCTCTTGACGACGACCTTGACGCCGGGGTTCGCCTTCTCGAAGTCGTCGACGACGCCCTGGATGACGGTCGCCTCGCGGTCGGTGAAGAAGTGCCAGAACTCGATGGTCCCGGACACGGTGGGCGGCGCGCTGGCGGCGGCGGTGGGTCCGCCACCACCGGACGAGCCGCCGCACGCGGCGGTGCCGACGGCGACGGCGGCGACGAGCGCGGGGATGACGATGCGGGTGCGCGTTCTCAACGGGTGCTCCGATCACTGGTCGAGGCCGCGACCGCTCCGAGGGTGTGCTGCAGGAGCGTCCGTCGGCCGTGGTGGTGCCGGGACGTGGCTGTGGTGCGTGTGGGGTCAGGTGACGAGGTCGAGGAACCGCTGACGTAGCTCCGCCGCGACGAGCGCACGCGCGCCGCGGAGCACGGGCTGGTCGGGGACGGCGCTCGCGACGACACGCGGCGCCCACCGGGTGGCCCGGCGCACGTGCGCGCGGACGAGCTCCGCGAGGGCGGCGCCGCCGGACGCACCCGTCGCGCCGCCGAGCACGACGAGCTGCGGGTCGAGCACGGCGAGCAGGGGCAGCACCCCCACCGCGACGCGCGGCGCGATCTCGGCGAGCACCGCGTCGCGCGCGGGGTGGTCGCCGAGCGCCTCGAGGACCGCGCCCAGCGTCCGGCCGTGCACGCCGTGCGCGCGCGCGATCCGGGTCACGGCGATGCCGCCGACGAGGTCCTGCAGGTCGCGAGCCTCGGCGTCGAGCGCGATGGCGGCGGTCGGCACCGGCAGGTACCCGATCTCGCCCGCGCCGCCGGACGCGCCGCGGTGCAGCCGCCCGCCGAGGTCGACCGCGACACCGAGGCCCTCGCCGATCCAGAGGAGGCAGAAGTCCGGGACGTCGCGCCCCGCGCCGAGGTCGCGCTCGGCGACCGCCGCGAGGTTGACGTCGTTGTCGATGGCGACCGGCACGCCCAGCCCCTCCTCGAGGCAGGCGCGCACCCGGCGGCGCGGCCACCCGGGCAGCAGGCCGGTGAACGTCAGGTCGTCGGTGCGCGGGTCGACGGCGCCCTGGAGCCCGACCATCACGGTGACGACGCCGTCGGGCCGCACGCCGGCCGCCTCGCACGCCGCCTGGATGGCGGCCGACACGTCGCCGACGGGCGAGCGCTGCGCCGCGACGCGCGGCAGCGCGACCTCGACCATCGGGTGCTCCGTGCCAGCCGCGTCGACGACCGTGGCGCGCGCTTCCTGCGGCCGGACGTCGACGGCCACGCCGAGCACGTGGCCCGGTGTCGCGCCGTAGGTCACCGACTTCGGCCCGCGCGCCGGCGAGTGCTCGCCGACCTCCCCGACCAGCCCCGCGTGCTCGAGCCGGCCGACGACCTGCGACACCGTCGGCTTGGACAGCCCGGTGAGCTCGCCGATGCGCGCGCGGGTCAGCGGCCCGTGCTCGAGGAGCAGCGCGAGGGCCGCGCGGTCGTTCATCGCGCGGAGGAGCCCCGGCGTGCCGGGCTGCTGCACGGACATCGGCCTCCGCTCGGGTCGGTCGCACCCGGTCGCCCTCGACCGGGTGCTCGGAAATTAACAGTTAGGTTTCCTAACAGTCAACGCCCTCGACGTCTCCGCGGTGTTGCCGCAAGGTCACGATCACGCATCACCCGCTCGGCGCGCGCGGCACCCCTGCGCGGCCCACCACGATCGATACGATGCGAGGCGTGGCGCACCCGCACTCCCCCGACGACCTGCTGCGATCGACCCTGGCCGCGGTCGCCCCCGGCGGCGAGCTGCGCGACGGGCTCGAGCGCATCCTGCGCGGCCGCACCGGCGCGCTCATCGTGCTCGGCTTCGACAAGACGGTCGAGAGCATCTGCTCGGGCGGCTTCGCGCTCGACGTCGAGTTCTCCGCGACCCGGCTGCGCGAGCTCGCCAAGATGGACGGCGCCGTCGTCGTCGACCGCGACATCAGCCGCATCGTGCGCGCCGGCGTGCAGCTGACGCCCGACGTCACGATCGAGACGTCCGAGTCGGGCACCCGCCACCGCACCGCCGAGCGCACCGCCAAGCAGACGGGCCTGCCCGTCATCTCGGTGTCGGCGTCGATGCGGATCGTCGCGCTGTACGTCGGCTCGACGCGCTACGTGCTCGAGGACTCCACGACGATCCTGTCGCGCGCCAACCAGGCGCTCGCGACCCTCGAGCGCTACAAGTCCCGCCTCGACGAGGTCAGCGGCACGCTCTCGGCGCTCGAGATCGAGGACCTCGTGACGGTCCGCGACGTCTCCGCCGTCGTGCAGCGCCTCGAGATGGTCCGCCGCATCTCGGAGGAGATCGAGGGCTACGTCGTCGAGCTCGGCACCGACGGCCGCCTCCTGACCCTGCAGCTCGACGAGCTCGTCGGCGGCATCGGCTCCGACCGCGAGCTCGTGATCCGCGACTACGTCGACACCAGCAAGCGCGACGTCGACGCGGTGCTCGCCGAGCTGGGCGCGCTCGACTCGACCGAGCTGCTCGACATCGCGCACATCGCGCGCGTGCTCGGGCTGCCCGGCGGCGGCGACGCGCTCGACGCCGCGGCCGGCCCGCGCGGCTACCGCCTGCTGTCCAAGGTCCCGCGCCTGCCCGGCGCGATCGTCGACCGGCTCGTCGCGCACTTCGGCGGCCTGCAGAAGCTGCTCGCGGCGGGCATCGAGGACCTCATGGCCGTCGACGGCGTCGGCGAGCAGCGCGCCCGTGCGGTGCGCGAGGGCCTCTCGCGGCTCGCCGAGTCGAGCATCCTCGAGCGCTACGTCTGACGCTGTCGGGCCGGTGCCGGCCTACGCCAGCCGGAACTTCGCCGCCTTGGCCGTCGCCCCGCCGACCGTGAACGCCACCTTGTAGGACCCGACCTTGGGCGCCGGCAGGTTCGCGGGGCAGCCCGCGGCGGTCCGCACGCGGTTCCACACGACGCGCTGCGCGTCCTTGCCGCCCGGCGGCAGCAGCAGCACGCGCGACGCGGTCGTCGACCTCGAGCAGTCCTGGCTCGACCACACCCGGTCCTTGCCCGAGCTCACGACGACCGCGCGGTGCGCGTCACCCGCGTCCACGAGGCACGCCTGCGTGCCCACGTTGGTGATCGTCACGGTGAACGCCGGGCTGACGCCGGCCGCGTACCTCGTCGCACCCGGCACCACGGTCACCGCGAGCGCCGCCGCCCCGCAGTCGGTGACGCCACCCGCGGTCGCAGTCGGCGTCGGTGACGAGCTCGGCCGGGACCCGCCCGACGTGCTCGCGTGCGCGGTCGTCGACGGGTGGGGGCTCGACGCAGCGCCGGGGTCCGCCTTGGCGTCGGACGATCCGCGGCCCGCGACCAGCCAGACGAGCAGCGCCAGCACGAGCACCGGCACGCCCAGCACCACGAGCCGCCGCCGCCAGTAGACGCGGCTCGGGAGCGGGCCCGACGGTCGCACCACGCCCACGTCGCTCCCCCTTCCGGCCGGATCCACCCGTCGGCGCACACGCTACGAGCCGCCCGGCCCGCACCGGCCGACCTCTCCCGGCGTGCCGGGGATCCGCCGTGCGACCCGTTGCCCGACGGCGCCGTCGGTGGGACAGGGCAGGATGACGCGGTGCCCTTCGTCGACCCCGCCGCGTCCACAGTCGCCGGCGCCATCGTCGAACCCGTCCTCGACTGGTACGACGAGCGCGCGCGTGACCTGCCGTGGCGCGCGGCCGACCGGACGCCGTGGGGCGTGCTCGTCAGCGAGGTGATGCTGCAGCAGACGCCGGTGGTCCGCGTCGAGCCCGCGTGGCGCGCCTGGCTGGCCCGCTGGCCGCGCCCCGTCGACCTCGCGGCCGCGAGCCCCGCCGACGTGCTGCGCGCCTGGGACCGGCTCGGCTACCCGCGGCGCGCGCTGCGCCTGCAGGAGTGCGCGCGGGCGATCGTCGAGCGGCACGGCGGCGAGGTGCCGGACGACGCGGAGGCGCTCCGCGCGCTGCCCGGCGTCGGCGAGTACACCGCCGCGGCCGTCCTGGCGTTCGCGTTCGGGCGGCGCGCGGTGGTGCTCGACACGAACGTGCGTCGCGTCCTGGCGCGCTCGGTCGGCGGCGAGGCGCTCCCGTCGCCGAGCCAGACGCGCGGCGAGGTGGCCCGCGCGGACGCGGTCGCGCCGCACGATCCGGCGCGCGCCGCCCGCTGGGCGGTCGCGTCGATGGAGCTCGGTGCGCTCGTGTGCACCGCTCGCTCGCCGCGCTGCGACGCGTGCCCGGTGGCTGCGGCCTGCGCATGGCGCGCCACCGGCTGCCCGCCCGACGCGCACGCGCACCGCCGCCGCACGCAGGCGTGGCACGGCACCGACCGGCAGGCGCGCGGTCGGATCATGGCGCTGCTCCGCGAGGCGATGGGTCCCGTGCCCGCCGCCGCGGTCGAGGCCGTGTGCCCCGACCGGGAGCGACGCGAGCGCTGCCTGGCCTCGCTCGTCGCGGACGGCCTCGTCGTCAGCCACCCGGCGAGCGGCCCGGACGAGGACCCGACGTACGCGCTCCCGACCTGACACCCCCCCGACCGTCCGCCTCGCACCCGCGCGCCACCCCGTTGACCCCGCGCCGGCGCGCCGTCCCTGTGGCCGCACGCGTGGTCAGACGCCGCGCGCCGCAGAACACCCCGTGGCGTCCAACCATGCGTACGACGACGCCCCCGACCCGGAGCGCCACCGCTTGACCCCGCGCCCGCGCGCCACCCCCTTTGACCCCGCGCGGGCGCCCCGTCCCTGTGGCCGCACGCGTGGTCGGACGCCGCGCGCCGCAGAACACCCCGTGGCGTCCAACCATGCGTACGACGACGCCCTCGACCCAGTTCGTCCGCGACCGAGGCGAACGCTCGGCACACCGCTAGTCCAGCTCGATGAGCATCCGCGTGTTGCCGAGCGTGTTCGGCTTCACGCGCGCGAGGTCGAGGAACTCCGCGACGCCGTCGTCGTGCGAGCGCAGCAGCTCGAGGTAGACGTCGGGCGTCACGGGGGTGCCCTCGATGGCGTGGAACCCGTGACCGACGAAGAAGTCGACCTCGAACGTCAGGCAGAACAGCCGGCGCAGCCCCAGCTCGCGCGCCCGCTCCATGAGCGCCGAGAGCAGCGCGTGCCCCACCCGGCGTCCCCGGTGCGTCGGCGCGACGGCGAGGGTGCGGATCTCGGCGAGGTCCGACCACAGCACGTGCACCGCGCCGCACCCGACCACGTCACCCGTCTCGACGTCCTCCGCGACGAGGAACTCCTGCACGGCCTCGTAGTAGCCGACCCACTCCTTGGGGAGGAGGATGCGCTGCTCCGCGTAGGGCTCGACGAGGTCGCGGATCACGCGGACGTCGGCGGGCAGGGCGGGTCGGATGCGCACGGCGGCGGGGGTCACGCGCCCACGCTAGCGACCGCCGACCCCACCGCCGCCCACCCGGGCCGCGCCCGCGATGCGCGTGCGAGGACATCGGGCTGTCGGTCGCGGCGAGCGACGGTTCGCTCAGATTCCTGCGAGGCGCGCGGCGGGAGGAGACGCGGCCCGCGCCGCCCTGCGTCAGGCGTGCGCGCGGGTGCGCCGGTGCACGTGCATCGGCTCGACCGCGTCCAGCAGGCCCGTCGCCGTGATCTCGTCGACCACGAGGTCCGTGACGACGCCGGCGCGCAGCGCGGCCAGGAGGGGAGCGACCTTGTTGTCCCCCGCGACCACGCACACGCGTCGCGCGATGCGCTGCAGCTCGACGGGCGTCGGGCCGGTCGCACGTTCGTTCAGGGGCACGTCCTGCCACGACCCGTCGGCCCGCAGGAACACCGTGCAGACGTCACCCACGACGCCCTCGTCGTGGAGCACGCGCACGTCGGCGTCGTCGAGGTAGCCCGCCGCGTAGACGTGCGACGGGACCGCGCCGGCCACCGCGCCGACCGAGAACACGGCGATGTCGGCCCGCCGCTGCATGTCCAGCACGCGCCGCACGGACCGCTCGCGCCACATGGCGGCCTTCGTGTCCGAGTAGTCGAAGAACGCGGGGACCGAGAAGTGGTGCACCGCGGCGCCGAACGCGGTCCCGAACGACGAGATGAGGTCCGACGCGTACTCGATGCCGCTCGTGCGCATGTTCGCGGCGCCGTTCAGCTGCACGACGTGGGAGCCGCGCGTCGGCTTCGGCGACAGGAACCGAGAGACCGCCGCGAGCGTGGTCCCCCAGGCCACGCCCAGCACCATGTTCGAGTCGAACCAGGACGAGAGCAGCTTCGCGCCGGTCATCGACACCTGGTCGAGGCGCTCGATGTGCGAGGCGGAGTCGGGCACGGGCACCACGTAGGTGTCGATGCCGAACGCCGACGCGATCGAGCGGCCGAGCCCGGGTGCACGCGTGCTCGCGGGGCGCAGCGTGATCTCGACGAGCCCGGCCTCGCGCGCCCTCTTGATGAGCCGCGACACCGTGGACCTCGAGGTGCCCAGGTGGCGCGCGATGACCTCCATCTTGAGGTCCTGCAGGTAGTACATGGACGCGGCACGCAGCACGTCCTGCTCCCGCTCGACGTACATCGACCCTCCCGTCGGGACCGCGTTCCCACTGCACGTTCGTGCAGTCCGGTTGCGCGTCCGTTCGCCCCGTGATGACGATAACCACGCCGCCGAAAAGCGGCGAGACGGACGAACGGGGGACCCCTCCATGAGGACCGCGCCGCTGACGGCCCAGGCCCGCACCGACGCTCTCGACGTACTGAGGGCATCCGCACAGAAGGGGAACGAGCTCGACGTCCTCGTCATCGGCGGTGGCGTCACCGGCGCCGGCATCGCGCTGGACGCCGTCGCGCGGGGACTTTCCACGGCCATCGTCGAGGCGCAGGACTGGGCGAGCGGTACGTCGTCCCGCTCCTCGAAGCTGGTCCACGGCGGGCTGCGGTACCTGCAGATGCTCGACTTCCACCTGGTGCGCGAGGCGCTCACCGAGCGCGACCTGCTGATCAACAAGCTCGCGCCGCACCTGGTGAAGCCCGTCAGCTTCCTGTACCCGCTCGAGAACCGCGTCTGGGAGCGCGCGTACGTCGGCGCGGGCGTCGCGCTCTACGACACGTTGGCCAGCGTCTCGGGCTCGAAGCGCGCGATGCCGATCCACCGGCACCTCACCCGCAAGGGCATGGAGCGCCTGTTCCCCGACCTGCGGCACGACGCCGCGATCGGCGCGGTCCGCTACTGGGACGCGAGCGTCGACGACGCGCGGCTCGTCTCGACCCTCGTCCGGACGGCCGTCAGCTACGGCGCGTACGCCGCGAGCCGCACGCAGGTGCTCGGGCTGCAGCGCACGACCGGCGGCCAGGTGACGGGCGCCGAGCTGCAGGACCTCGAGACGGGCGAGCACATCGACGTCCGCGCGAGCCACGTCATCAACGCCACCGGCGTCTGGACCGAGCAGACCGAGGCGCTCGCGGGCTCGGAGGGCGGCCTCCGCGTGCTCGCCAGCAAGGGCATCCACATCGTGGTGCCGCGCAGCCGCATCGCGGGCGACACCGGCCTGATCCTGCAGACCGAGAAGTCGGTGCTGTTCATCATCCCGTGGAGCCGCTACTGGGTGATCGGCACGACGGACACGCCCTGGGAGCAGCAGCTCGTGCACCCCGTGGCGACCGCGGCCGACATCGACTACGTCATCGAGCACGCGAACACCGTGCTCGCGCGGCCGCTCACGCGCGACGACGTCATCGGCACGTGGGCCGGCCTGCGGCCGCTGCTCCAGCCGGGCACCAAGGAGGGCACGAGCTCGGCCAAGGTGTCTCGCGAGCACACCGTCGCGAGCCCGGCGCCGGGGTTCACCGTGATCGCCGGCGGCAAGCTGACGACGTACCGCGTGATGGCGAAGGACGCCGTCGACTTCGCGATCGGCTCGCGCGCCACCTCGCTGCCGTCGCTCACGCACGACATCCCGCTCGTCGGCGCCGAAGGGCTCAACGTCATCCAGCGCCAGGCGCGCGCGATCGGGTCGCGGTTCGACTGGGACCGGCCCCGCATGGACCACCTCCTGCACCGGTACGGCTCGCTGCTCGGCGAGCTCATCGACCTGTGCGAGGAGCGCCCGGAGCTCGCGAAGCCGCTGCCGACCGCGCCCGCGTACATCGGGGCGGAGATCGTGTACGCCGCGAGCCACGAGGGCGCGCTGCACCTCGACGACGTGCTGCTGCACCGCACGCGCCTCAACTACGAGCAGGCCGACAAGGGGGTGGGCGCGCTCGACGAGATCGCCGACCTGGTCGGCCCGGTGCTCGGGTGGGACGCGCAGACGCGCAGCGCCGAGATCGAGGCGTACCGGGCGCGTGCCGAGGCGGAGCACGCCGCGGCGCTCGAGCAGGACGACGCGTCGGCGGAGGCCGTGCGGCTGCGGGCAGCAGAGCTCGCGCCGATGGTCGACATCGGCGACGACACCGCGGGCTCCGGCACCAAGCCGGGCTCGCCCGCGGGACACGGATCGTCAGGTCCCGTGGGGACCTGACCAGCGGGGGCAGCGATACCCCCGCGAGGGTGCGGGGCGCACGTGACAACGGAGTCCGTCAGAAGGGGTTGATCGTGTCCACACTCATGTCCCACGCATTCATCTCCGAGATCCTCGGAACAGGGATGCTCGTCATGCTCGGCACAGGCGTGGTCGCGAACGTGATCCTGCCGCGGAACAAGGGGTTCGACGGCGGCTGGCTGCTGATCAACTTCGGGTGGGGCCTCGCCGTGTTCTCCGGCGTGTACGTCGCGTTCAAGTCGGGCGCGCACCTCAACCCGGCGGTGACGATCGGCCTCTGGGTCGCCGACCAGCCGTTCTACAAGGTGACGGGCCCGGGCGGGCAGGTCACAGCGACGCTGAACCCGACGGCGGGCAACGCGGCCTGGTACATCCTGGCCCAGATGATCGGCGCGATCATCGGCGCGACCCTGTGCTGGGTCGCGTACAAGAAGCACTTCGACGAGCCGGCCGACCCGGCCACCAAGCTCGCGGTGTTCTCGACCGGTCCGGCGATCCGCTCCTACGCCTGGAACTTCATCACCGAGGTCATCGCGACCTTCGTGCTGGTGTTCGTCATCCTCGCGTTCGGCCCGACGCCCTCCGGCCTGGGCCCGCTCGCCGTCGCGCTCCTCGTGGTCGGCATCGGCGCCTCGCTCGGTGGCCCCACGGGCTACGCCATCAACCCGGCTCGTGACCTCGGCCCGCGCATCGCGCACGCGTTCCTGCCGATCCCCGGCAAGGGCAGCGGCGACTGGTCGTACGCGTGGGTCCCGGTGATCGGCCCGATCGTGGGCGGCGTCCTCGCCGCGCTCCTGGCGAACGCCTACATCTTCTGAGGCACGCCCCGCAGGTCCGGCCGGCGGGGCCGCGCGCACGGCGCGACCCCGCCACCGGGCCCGTCTCCCGAGGCCACGCGCCGGACGGGAGCACCCGTCAGTTCCACCAGCCATTTCGGAGGTAGTTCGTCATGCCCGACACCCAGTACGTCGTCGCCATCGACCAGGGCACGACCAGCTCGCGCGCGATCGTCTTCGACCACGGCGGGCAGATCGTGGCCGTCGGCCAGAAGGAGCACCAGCAGATCTTCCCGAGGGCCGGGTGGGTCGAGCACGACCCGGCGGAGATCTGGACGAACGTGCGCGACGTCGTCGGCCAGGCCCTCGGCCGCGCGAGCATCACCGCCAAGGACGTCGCGGCCGTCGGCATCACCAACCAGCGCGAGACCGCGGTGGTGTGGGACCGCAAGACCGGCAAGCCCGTCTACAACGCGATCGTCTGGCAGGACACCCGCACGCAGAAGATCGCCGACGAGCTCGGCGCGCTCGGCGGGGGCGCGGACCGCTACAAGTCCAAGGTCGGCCTGCCGCTCGCGACGTACTTCTCGGGCCCGAAGATCCGTTGGATCCTCGACAACGTGGACGGCGCGCGCGAGGCGGCCGAGCGCGGGGACCTCGCGTTCGGCAACACCGACTCGTGGGTGCTGTGGAACATGACGGGCGGCGTCGACGGCGGCGTGCACGTCACCGACGTCACCAACGCCTCGCGCACCATGCTGATGAACCTCGACTCGCTGACGTGGAACGAGGAGATCGCGGGCGAGATGGGCATCCCGCTCTCGATGCTGCCCGAGATCCGCTCGTCGTCCGAGATCTACGGGAACGACCGCGAGGGCGGCCTGCTGGCCGGCGTGCCGATCTCCGGCATCCTCGGCGACCAGCAGGCGGCGACGTTCGGCCAGGCGTGCTTCGAGGTCGGCCACGCCAAGAACACGTACGGCACGGGCAACTTCATGCTGCTCAACACCGGCACGTCGCCCGTGCCCTCGAAGAACGGCCTGCTGACGACGCTCTGCTACAAGATCGGCGACCAGGCTCCCGTGTACGCGCTCGAGGGGTCGATCGCCGTCACCGGGTCGCTCATCCAGTGGCTGCGCGACAACCTCGGGCTGATCACGTCGGCCCCCGAGGTCGAGGAGCTGGCCAGGAGTGTCGACGACAACGGCGGCGCGTACTTCGTGCCGGCGTTCTCGGGCCTGTTCGCGCCGTACTGGCGCGCGGACGCGCGCGGCGCGCTCGTCGGCCTGACGCGGTACGTGACGAAGGCGCACATCGCGCGTGCCGCCCTCGAGGCCACCGCGTTCCAGACCCGCGAGGTGCTCGACGCGATGAACGCCGACTCGGGCGTCGACCTCTCCGAGCTCAAGGTCGACGGCGGCATGGTGCAGGACGAGCTGCTCATGCAGTTCCAGGCCGACATCCTCGGCGTGCCCGTGATCCGGCCGAAGGTGGCCGAGACGACCGCGCTCGGGGCCGCCTACGCCGCGGGCATCGCCGTCGGCTACTGGTCGGGCGAGCAGGACGTCATCGACAACTGGGCCGAGGACAAGCGCTGGGAGCCCTCGATGGAGGACGCCGAGCGCGACCGCCAGTACCGGCTGTGGAAGAAGGCCGTGACGAAGACCTTCGACTGGGTCGACGACGACGTGAGCTGATCCCACGCTGCCGCCCTGCAGAGGGGCGGGGCGGCAGCACCACGGCGGGGGCCGGGGCTCTGGAGGGAGGGTTCCGGCCCCCGGCCGCGCCCCGGGGGGTCTGGGGTCCGTGCCGCGCGCGTGCGGGCGGTCCGTGGCGGGCGCGGCGTCAGGAGAACCAGGCGCCGCCGTTGACGTCGAGCGTCGCGCCCGTGACGAAGCCCGCCGCGTCGCCGGCGAGGTAGACGACCGCCGCCGCGACGTCGTCCGGGGTCCCCGCTCGCCCGACGGCCGACCCCGCGACCGCCGCGCGCTGCGCCGGTTCCGGGGTGTGCAGCGCGTGCAGCGGCGTGCCCGTGACGAACCCCGGGGCGACCGCGTTCACCGTGATCCGCCGGGAGCCGACCTCGCGCGCGAGGGCGCGGGTGAACCCCTCGAGCGCGGCCTTGGCGGTGGTGTACGCCACGAGGCCCGTCCCGCCGCCGGAGCGCGCCGCCTGCGCGGAGATGGTGATGATCCGGCCACCGTCCGGCATCGTGCACAGCGCTGCGCGCGTCGCGTAGAACGCGGTGGTCAGGTTGAGCTCGAGCACCGCGTGCCACGCCGCGTCGTCGAGCTCCGGCACGGTGCGGCGCTCGATGATGCCGCCCACGTTGTTGACGAGCACGTCGATGCCGCCGCCCAGCGCCTGCGCCGCGTCGCCGACTGCGTGGTCGACGTCCCAGCTGTGCCGCGTGTCGACCTGGAACGCGAACCCCTTGCTCCCCGCGTCGCGGATCTCGGTGAGCACGGGCTCGGGATCGTGCGACAGGTGGGTGATCGCGACGTCCGCGCCGGCCCCCGCCAGCGCGACCGCGACGGCACGGCCGATCCCCGAGGCGCCGCCCGTCACGAGCGCGCGCCGACCGCTGAGCTCCGACGTCACCGTCGACCTCCGGTTCGTCCCAAGGGCGCCGGACCGCACCCTGGTTGGGGCGGACGCTAGCCGCGGGACCTCACCGTTCTCAAGAGCAACCTGTGCGCGGAACGTCCGATTCGTCCGTCCGGGTGTGTCGGCGGCGGCCGGTAGCGTTCCGGCCATGCGGCTTGCCACCTGGAACATCAACTCCATCCGAGCGCGTACGGAGCGGGCGGTGGCGTTCGTCGAGCGGTCCGGCGTCGACGTGCTCGCGCTGCAGGAGACCAAGTGCAAGGACGACCAGTTCCCGCGCGAGCCGTTCGAGGCGCTCGGGTACGAGGTCGTGACGCACGGCTTCAGCCAGTGGAACGGCGTCGCGGTGATCTCGCGCGTCGGCGTCGACGCCGTCGAGCAGGGCTTCCCGGGCATGCCGACGTGGGGCGACCCGGCGGCCGCCGAGGCGCGCGCGCTCGGCGTCACCGCGGGCGGCGTCCGCGTCTGGAGCCTGTACGTGCCCAACGGCCGCGAGATCGGCGACCCGCACTACGTCTACAAGCTCGACTGGCTCGCGAAGCTGCGTGACGCGGCGGCGGGCTGGCTCGCGGCCGACGCCGGCGCGCAGGTGGCGCTCGTGGGCGACTGGAACATCGCGCCGCTCGACACCGACGTGTGGGACCCGGCCTTCTTCGCGGGACGCACGCACGTGACGCCCGCCGAGCGCGAGGCGTTCGTCGCGATCGGCGGCGCCGGGTACACCGAGGTGTCGCGCGAGCACGTGCCCGCCGAGCACACGTACACCTACTGGGACTACCAGCAGCTGCGGTTCCCCCGGAACGAGGGCATGCGAATCGACCTGACGTACGCCTCGCCCGCGCTCGCCGCCCGCGTGACGGGCGTGACGATCGAGCGCAACGAGCGCAAGGGGAAGGCGCCGTCCGACCACGTGCCCGTGGTGCTCGAGATCGCCGACTGATCTCGCCCGTTCGCGCGGCGGCGAGGGCGCGCGGCTTGGGTAGCCTCCGAGCATGAGCGACGAGCCCGGCACCAACCCGTTCGCGGCCCCCGAGGACCGGCCCAAGGAGCAGCCCGCGGGCCCGGGCGGGGCGCAGCCTGGCGGCGCGCAGCCTGGCGCTCCGGCGCAGCCGTACGGGTCCGCTCCCGCGCAGCCGTACGGGTCGACCCCGACCCAGCCGTACGGGTCCGCTCCCGCGCAGCCGTACGGGACGACCCCGACCCAGCAGTACGGGTCCGCGCCCGCCCACCCGTACGGGACGACCCCGACCCAGCCGTACGGGACGCCGCAGGGGCAGGCGGCGGCGAGCCAGCCCTACGGCGCGGCGCCCGCGCAGCACTACGGGTCAGCGCCGGCCCAGCCCGCCGCGCCCTACGGAGCCTCGTCCGGTCAGCCGTACGGTGCGCCGCCCGCGTACGGCTCGGGGAGCCAGTACCCGCCCCCGCCCGGCTACTCCGCCTATCCCGGCGCGTACCCCGGGAGCTACGGCGGCTACGCGCCGCCGCAGAGCACGGACCCCGTCGCGGTCGCGGCGCTCGTCACGGCCATCGCCGGTCTCGTGACGCTGGGCATCGCGTCGCTCGTCGGCCTCGGGCTGGGGATCTGGGGGCTCGTGCGCACGCGCCGGTCCGGGCGGCCGGGCAAGGGTCTGTCGCTCGCGGCGGTCATCATCTCCTCGGTGATCATCGGGGTGGGCGCACTCATCACCGTCGTGATCGGCATCGCGGCGTCGAACGGCGACTTCGACGAGTCCTCCAGCAGCTCCGCCGAGGCGCCCTCGTCCGACTACGACCTGCGCACCGACCTCACCGCGGGCTCGTGCCTCGACGTCTATCCGACGACCTTCCCGATGAGCGACGCACGCGTGGTCGACTGCGCGGTGCCCCACGGCGCCGAGGTGATCGCGCGCACCACCCTGCCCGGGCCGGTCGAGCTCGACGGCGAGGGCCAGCCGTCCGGCACCGTCTTCGAGAACGCCCTCGACCAGTGCGAGCAGAAGATCACCGTGCTGTCCCCCGACGCCGAGGAGGCCGGCGTGAGCGACGTCTTCTTCTCGGACCCTGACCACTGGCCCACGCAGCGCGCGGCCTACTGCGTGCTGGCGTCGCCGGACACGGACCTGACCGGCTCGGTCGTCGCGCACACGCTGACGGGCGCGGGCCTCTCGTCCTGACCGCACGCCGGCGGCGGCAGGGGCTCCGTCAGCGGGTCGGCCACTGCGTCGGAGCGGCGACCGCGGGCGTCGGTGCGGGGCCGGCGGCGACCGGCGCTGCCGGCGTCGCGCAGGCCTCACCCGCACGGGGCACGAGGTGGGTGGCGCGCTGGCGCACCACCAGCGTCTGCACGCCGAGCGAGACGGCGAGGTACAGCATCAGGCTCGCGCTCGCGAGGCCCGCGGCAGCCGCGTCGACGTGCTTCGCGTACTCGTCCGCCGCGAGGTGCAGCGCGACCGCCACGAGCCAGAGCCCGGCGGTGACTGCCGTGCCGCGTCGCAGCACGCGCCCGTCGGCCGCGCGCCACACCGGCTGCAGCCGCCCGCGCAGCACGCCGAACGCCGCCGACACCGCGAGGCTGCCGACCAGCACGCCGATCGCGACGGGCCGCACCGTGTGCGCGCCCAGGAACGAGACGACCTGCCAGAGCCCGACGCCGGCGATGATCGCGAACCCTCGCGGGCCGCGGTCGAACCGCACCTCGCGCGTCTGCGTCTGTCGCCAGAGGATCCAGGCGAGGACGAGGAGACCGAGCAGGGCGTCAGCAGCGGGGTTCATGACGACGATGCTGGCCGGGCGCGCGCCGCGGGACCGATGCGATCCGCCACTGCTGCGACCTGACATCTGTCACGCGCCGTGGCCGGATCCGGCGCGCGGCCACCCGCACGGCGAGCCGTCCCGCGCCCGTCGCTCACTCCCCCGGGTAGCGCACCCCCACCTGGCGACGGAGCTCGTCGGCCGTCTCGAGGATCGTCACGGTCTCGTCCAGCGGCAGCAGCGGCGAGTCGCGCCTGCCCTCGGCGGCCCACGTGGCGAGCGCGCACGCCTGGAACGCGAGGCCGCCGTATCCCTCGACCCGGTTCGCGTCCCACGTGCCGACCGCGTCGCCGATCGTCACCGTCAGCCCTGCGGGCGTGTAGCAGCGCTCGTCGACGTCGATGCGCCCCGCGTCGCCGAGCACGTGTGCCGTGTGTCCCGAGGGCGCGACGATCGACGTGAACAGCTGCGCCTCGGCGTCGCCGTACGCGAGCTGCATGCTGAGCTGCGCGTCCACACCGGTGTCGGTCAGCGAGCCGGCCCCCTGCACTGCCGTCGGCGCGGCGCCGAACCCCGCATGCCGCGCGACGAACGCCGCGAACGACAGCGGGTAGATGCCGATGTCGAGCAGGGCTCCTCCCGCGAGCGCAGGGTCGACGAGCCGCTGCGGCCGGTCGGGTCCGGCGAGCACGCCGTAGTCCGCGACGACGCGGCGGACGGTCCCGAGCGCGCCGTCCTCGAGCAGCTGCCGGATCACGTCGGTGTGCGGCAGGTAACGCGTCCACATCGCCTCCATGACGAGCACGCCGGCGGCGCGCGCGGCGTCGACCACGGCGCGCGCCTCGACGGCGTTGCGCGTGAACGCCTTCTCGACCAGCACGTGCTTGCCGGCGGCGATCGCGAGCAGCGCCTGGTCGCGGTGGTGGCTGTGCGGGCTCGCGACGTAGACGGCGTCGACCTCCGGGTCGTCGACCAGGGCCTCGTACGAGTCGTGCACGCGGTCGACGCCGTACCGCGCGGCGAACTCGGCGCCGCGCTCCGCCGACCGCGACCCGACGGCGACGACCCGCTGGCGCGTGTGGTCGCGCAGCGCCTCCGCCATCTTCCCGGCGATGTGCCCCGGGGCGACGACGCCCCAGCGCAGCGGCGGCGCGTCCGCCGGGTCGGGCGTCCGGGGCTCGGGCAGGCGGAGGTCGCGCGTCATGCGCGCCACCCTGTCACGCCCCGCCGCCGTCGGCGCCGCTCCACCGGTGGCCGAGCCCGGGACGTCGCGAGCCACCCAGCGGCGAACACCGAACAACGCCGCAGACCCGTGACTGCGCAGTGCCGTGTCGGCGGCGTCGTTCGTACTTCGGCGGCCGGGCCGCACGGGCCGTCGGGCCGCCGGGGCCGTCAGGCCGCCGTGACCGTCAGGCCCTCGTCGCCGCGGTCCACCTCGACCGTCTGGCCGTCGCGGATCTCGCCCGCGAGCAGTCGACGAGCGAGCCGGTCGCCGATCTCGCGCTGCACGAGGCGGCGCAGCGGCCGGGCCCCGTACGCGGGGTCGTAGCCCTCGAGCGCGAGCCACTCGCGCGCCGCGGGCGAGACGGACAGCGTGAGCCGCCGGTCCTCGAGCCGTCGGGCGAGCGCCTCCACCTGCAGGTCCACGATCCGCCCGATCTCCTCGAGCGACAGCGGGTCGAACAGCACGATGTCGTCGAGCCGGTTGAGGAACTCGGGCTTGAACGCCGTGCGCACGGCCGCCATGACGGCCTCGCGCTTGTCCGCGTCGGACAGCAGCGGGTCGACCAGGAACTGCGAGCCGAGGTTCGACGTGAGCACCAGGATCACGTTGCGGAAGTCGACGGTCCGCCCCTGGCCGTCCGTCAGCCGCCCGTCGTCGAGCACCTGCAGCAGCACGTCGAACACCTCGGGGTGCGCCTTCTCGACCTCGTCGAGCAGGACCACGGAGTACGGCCGACGGCGGACCGCCTCGGTCAGCTGGCCGCCCTCCTCGTAGCCGACGTACCCGGGCGGTGCACCGACGAGCCGCGCGACCGAGTGCTTCTCGGCGTACTCGGACATGTCGATGCGGACCATGGCGCGCTCGTCGTCGAACAGGAAGTCCGCGAGCGCCTTGGCGAGCTCGGTCTTGCCGACGCCCGTGGGTCCGAGGAACAGGAACGAACCCGTGGGGCGGTCGGGGTCCGAGATGCCGGCGCGCGCGCGGCGCACCGCGTCGGACACGGCGGCGACGGCTCGCGACTGCCCGATCAGGCGCTCGCCGAGCACCTCCTCCATGCGCAGCAGCTTCGCGGTCTCGCCCTCGAGCATCCGGCCCGCGGGGATGCCGGTCCACATCGAGACGACCTCGGCGATCTCGTCGGGCCCGACCTTCTCGGCGATCATCGGGGTGTCGTGCGCGACCACGTCGCCGTCGGTCTCCGCCTCGTCGGCCTCGGCCGCGGCGATCTCCTTCTCCACCTGCGGGATCTCGCCGTACTGGAGGCGGGCGGCACCCGCGAGGTCGCCCTCGCGCAGCAGGCGCTCGGCGTCGGCGCGCAGCTGGTCGAGCCTCGCCCGCAGGTCGCCGACCCGGTTGTGGCCCGCCTTCTCCTTCTCCCACCGCGCGGTGAGGCCCGCGAGCTCCTCGCGGCGGTCGGCCAGGTCGGCGCGCAGGCGCTCGAGCCGCTCGCGCGACGCGGGGTCGTCGGACTCGGAGAGCACGACCTCCTCCATCTCGAGGCGCGTGACGGCGCGCTGCAGCGCGTCGATCTCCACGGGCGACGAGTCGAGCTCCATGCGCAGGCGCGACGCGGCCTCGTCGACGAGGTCGATGGCCTTGTCGGGCAGCTGGCGGCCCGTGATGTACCGGTCGGACAGCGCCGCGGCGGCGACGAGCGCGGCGTCGGAGATCGTCACCTTGTGGTGCGCCTCGTACCGCTCCTTGAGGCCGCGCAGGATCGCGACGGTGTCCTCGACGGACGGCTCGCCGACGAAGACCTGCTGGAACCGCCGCTCGAGCGCGGGGTCCTTCTCGATGCGCTCGCGGTACTCGTCGAGCGTCGTCGCGCCGACCAGCCGCAGCTCGCCGCGGGCCAGCATCGGCTTGAGCATGTTGCCCGCGTCCATCGCGCCCTCGCCGCCGGCACCCGCGCCGACGACGGTGTGGAGCTCGTCGATGAACGTGACGACCTCGCCCTCCGAGCTCGTGATCTCCTCGAGCACGGCCTTGAGGCGCTCCTCGAACTCGCCGCGGTACTTGGCGCCCGCGACCATCGCCGCGAGGTCGAGCGCGACGAGGCGCTTGCCGCGCAGCGACTCGGGCACGTCACCCGCCACGATCCGCTGCGCGAGCCCCTCGACGACCGCCGTCTTGCCGACGCCGGGCTCGCCGATCAGCACCGGGTTGTTCTTCGTGCGGCGCGAGAGCACCTGGATGACGCGGCGGATCTCGGAGTCGCGGCCGATGACGGGGTCGAGCTTGCCGTCCCGCGCGCGCTGCGTGAGGTCGACGCCGTACTGCTCGAGCGCCTTGAACGTGCCCTCGGGGTTGGGGCTCGTGACGCGGCCGCTCCCCCGGACGGCCGGCAGCGCCGCGAGCAGCGCCTCACGCGAGGCACCCGCCGCGCGCAGCGCGTCGGCGACGCCCGACTGGCCGGACGCCAGGCCGATCAGCAGGTGCTCGGTCGAGACGTAGTCGTCGCCGAGCGTGCGCGCCTCGTCGGACGCGGCCTGGATGGCGGCGGACATCGCGCGGCTGGCGCTCGGCTGTGCCACGGAGGAGCCGGACGACGACGGCAGGTTGACGAGCACGGCGCGCACCGACCGGCCGAGCGCGGCACGGTCGGCGCCGACGGCGTCGAGCAGCCCGTTCGCGACGCCGCCCTCCTGCTGGAGCAGGGCGTTGAGCAGGTGCGCGGGCTCGAGCTGCGGATTCCCCGCAGCGGACGCCTGCTGGATGGCGTCGCCCAGGGCCTCCTGCGACCGGGTGGTGAACTTGGGATCCACATGGCCTCCTGATCGGGTCCTTGGTTGGCTGCTCATCCCAACCGCGACCGAAGTTGAGTCTATTCCGCTCAAGTCTTGCCCGCGCGGCGCGCCGGCGATCGTGGTCGCACGCAGCGCGGGAACGCCGGCGGCAGGGCCGCGCGCCGGATCTGACCGTCGGTGCGGAGGGCGCCGGCGCGCACGGCGTGTCGGCGCCCCGCGCGTCGATCCTCCGCACCGACGGCACCGACGGCTCCGACGGCTCCGCACCCCCGGACACCGGGGACCGCGCGCACCACCGGAACCGCCGCGCGCTCCCGGCCCACCCCGGTCGCCGTCACCCCGGCGCGCAGACGGCGACCGAGCCCACGCGTCGCGTGCGCGCGCGCCGCGCCGGGCGGCCCGTGGCAGCATCGCCTCATGGATGAGGAGGACGTCCTCGGGCCCGGCTGGACCGCCCGCACGCTGCAGCTCCGCCCCGACGGCCGCGATCCCGACCCGGTCGCGACGCTTGTCCACCGCACCCCCGACGGCCCCGCGCCGCGACGCGCGGTCCTCTACCTCCACGGCTTCGTCGACTACTTCTTCCACGCGCACGTCGGCGACGCGCTCGCCGCGGCCGGCCACGACGTGTACGCCCTCGACATGCGCGACTACGGCCGCTCGATCCGGCCCGGGCGCGAGCCCAACTACACGACCGACCTCGCGACCTACGCCGAGGAGATCGACGCCGCGTTCCGCATCCTGCTGCGCGACCACGACCAGATCGCGCTGCTCGGCCACTCGACGGGGGGCCTGATCGCGGCCCTCTGGGCCGACGCACGGCCCGGCCTGCTCACCAAGGTGGTGCTCAACAGCCCGTGGCTCGACCTGCAGGGCCCGCGCGCCGAGACCGCCGTCGCGGGTCCGCTCGTGCAGGTGCTGGGCCGCGTCGCGCCGCGCGCCAAGGTCCGCGACCTGCCGAGCCACTACGCCGGCGCGCTGCACGCCGACTCGGGCGGGGAGTGGCGGTTCGACCTCTCGTGGAAGCCGGCCGCGAAGTTCCCGGTGCGCGCGGGCTTCGTCCGGGCGGTGCTGCGCGCACAGGCGCGCGTCGCGCGCGGGGTCGACATCGACTGTCCCGTGCTGGTGCTGGCGTCCGCCGAGCGCGGCGACGGCACGCGCCCGCACGAGAACCTGCTGACGACCGACGTCGTGCTCGACCCGCGCCAGATGGAGGCGCGCGCGCCGCTGCTCGGCTCCGACGTGCGGTTCGTCTCGATCCCGGGCGGCGCACACGACCTCGCGCTCTCGCCGCAGCCGGCACGGGACCAGTACCTCGACACCGTGCTGAGGTTCCTGGACGAGCCGTGACCACGACGACCGATCGGTGGCGCTCCTGGGGCCTGCGCCGGTGGGCGCAGGTGCGCCGGACGTCGGTCGGGCGGCTGCTCGAGGACTGCGCGCTCGCCCTCGCCCGGATCGAGCTGTTCGACCGGGCGATGACGCTCGCCGCGCAGGCGTTCACGTCGATCGTGCCGATCATGCTCGTCACCGCCACGCTGCACCCGCGCGACGGGGGCAGTCTCGGGTCGGCGCTCGCCGAGAGCCTGGACCTCCCCCAGTCGGTGCGCTCCACGCTGCAGGCGTCCATCCCGTCCGACGCGACCGTGGAGAGCGGGATCGGCGTGTTCGGCGTCGTCGTGGCGATCGTCAGCGCGACGTCGTTCTCGCGCGCGCTCGAGCGCATCTACCTGCGCATCTGGCAGGTGCCGCGGCCGAGCCTGCGGTCGTGGTGGCGGTGGTTCGCGGCGCTGATCGCGATCCTGCTCGCGGTCGGGCTGATCGGGCTCACGCGCCGGGCGTCGCGCGGCGAGGTGTGGTCTGGCTGGCTGCCGCTGCTCGTGCAGCTCGTGCTCTGGACGGCGGTCTGGACGTTCGCGCCGTGGGTGCTCGTGCAGCGCGAGGTCCGGTGGCGCCCCCTCCTCTTCTCCGGCGTCGCGACATCGGTGTGCCTCGCGGGGCTGACGCTGGCGGGGTCGGTCTACCTGCCGATCGTGCTCGTACGCGGTGCCCGCGAGTTCGGGGTGCTGGGCCTCGTGTTCTCGTACATCTCGTGGCTGTTCGCCATCGCGTTCGTCGTCATCGGGGTCGCGGTGATCGCCCGGGCCTGTGCGCAGGACCCGGGCCCGCTGGGCCGGTGGGTGCGCGGACGCGGGCACGCGTCGGTGTTCAGCGATCCTGAGACGGTGGCGGAGCCTGACCGGCGTCGCTGACGCTCGCGGGCGCGGGCGTCCCGGCGGGCCCGGGAGCGTCGGTGTCGGTCGCGCGCAGCTCGGGGCGGTTCGTCACCAGCAGCCAGGCCGCGAGCGTCGCGAGCAGGCAGGGCATCAGCAGCAGCGTGTCCGGCACGAGCGCGACGCCGAGGAACAGCGACAACCACCCGGACCGCGTCGCGGCGACCACGATCCCGACGACCGAGCACGCGACCGCGAGCGAGACCGGGACACCGGGCAGCCACGCGTGGATGCCGAACCCGATCGCCGCACCGGCGAACGTCGCCGGGAAGATGCGGCCGCCGCGGAACCCGGACGCGCTCGCGACGAGCAGCGCGGCGAGCTTGACGAGCGCGATGCCGAAGAACCACCCCGCGCCGTGCGCATCCGCGAGCCCGGGCAGCTGCTTCATCTGCTCGAGGCCCTTGAACAGCGTGATCGAGCCGCCCAGCGCACCGAGCCCGGCGAGGACGACACCGCCGAGCACGATCGCGACGAGAGGCCGCCCGGTCCGGCGGAACGCGCGGTGCAGCGGCGTGAACACGTACGCGCCGAGGAGGCCGAGCGCCGCGGTCGCCAGCGCGATCACGACGGCGAACCCGAGGTCGCGGAACCGCAGGTCGGTGTACTGCGGCAGGTCGAGCTGCATCGACAGGTCGGACGCGACCTGCGACATCGTGAGCGCGCCGGCGGTCGCCGCGACGAGCGGTGCGAACAACCGGTCCCACAGCGGGATGCGCCGGTCGCCGAGGTCGAGCTCGGAGAACATCAGCGCTGCCGCGACGGGCGTGCCGAACATGGCGCCGATCGTGGCGGCGGTCGAGAGGCTGATCCACAGCATCGCCGGCGTACCCCGTGCCACGCGCGCGCCGAAGACGGTCACGAGCGCGGCGTTGATCGCCATGATCGGGTTCTCGGGCCCGAGCGAGACGCCGCCCGCGAGCATCAGGACGAGCGCGACCGCGAGGCCAGGCAGGACGCGCATCGCGAGCGGCTTCTCGACGAGACCCGTCGTCGCCGGGTCCGGTCCCGCGTGCCCGGGCGCGTACGTGACGACCAGGCCGACCAGCACCGCGGTCAGCACGAGCATGATCGCGATCCACAACCGCGAGTCCTTCGTCAGGCCGAAGACGCCCGACAGGTCGTCCCACAGCACGTGCTCGAGCGCTCCCGCGAGGGACGACAGGCCCCACAGCGTCAGCGCGCAGCCGACCCCGACGACGACCGCCGGGACGGTCAGCTTGAGCAGACGGCGGACCGGCACGTGGAACTCGCCCGTCGGCCCGGGTCCGGGCGCGGGTGCCGCGTCGGGCGCGGTCGGTGCGACGGGGACAGGCCCCGGCTCGACCCCGGGTTCCTCCTGCTGCGTCATGGCGTCCCCTCCTGGCTGCGTGGCACGAGCGACGGCTCCTCGGGCTCGGACAGCGAGAGCACCGCGCCGACGATTCCGGGCGTGCTCGCGACGCGCCGCTCGAGCATCGCGAGCAGGTGCGACGCCTCGACCTCGTCCGGCGAGCCGGGCAGGTCGACCGCGCCGACGAGGAACATCTGCATCGCACCGACGACCTCGATGCGCAGCGACGTGACGCGCTCGACCTCGGGCAGCGCGAGCAGCGCGCGCAGCGCCGCGTCCCGCAGCGCCGGGTCCGCGCTCTGCCCGACGAGGAAGCGGCGGTTCCGCTCGATCAGCACGACCGCGACCACGCCGAGCAGCAGCCCCACGAGGATCGAGCCCACCGCGTCGGGCACGACCGAGCCTGTGACCTGGTGCAGCGCGATGCCGGTCCCGGCGATCACGATGCCCACGAGGGCCGCGGCGTCCTCGAAGAACACCGCGCGCACCGTCGGGTCGGACGTCGCGAGGATGTGCTCGAACAGGTCGCGGTCGCGCCGCGCCGCCGCGCGCCGGGCCTGCCGGTTGGCCTGCATGAACGAGACGCCCTCGAGCACCGCGGAGATCGCGAGCACCACGTACGCGATCACGAAGTCGCTCGCCGGCTCGGGGTGCAGCAGCTCCTGGATGCCGTGCGTGATCGACACGCCCGCGCCGACCGCGAACAGGCCGATCGCCGCGAACAGCGACCAGACGTAGACCTCGCGCCCGTACCCGAGCGGGTGGTCGTCGTCGGGCGGCCGCGCGGCCTTGCGCTGCGCGAGCAGCAGGAAGACCTCGTTGCCGGTGTCGGCCCACGAGTGCGCGGCCTCGGCGACCATCGACGCCGACCCGGTGACGGCCGCCGCGGCCGTCTTGGCGACCGCGATCAGCGCGTTCGCGGCGAACGCGACGACGACGGTCAGCATGCTCTCGCCGCCGGCGGGCGCGCCGCCGGGCCCCGTGGGCACGACGCCGTCGAGCGGCTGCGAGTCCTCCGCGGGCCGCGGCGTACGCGGCGGTCGCGGCTCTGGCACGAGGGGCCGGAGCGCGTCGCCCGGCCGCGTGCCGTCGTGCGGACGCGACGGCTCGTCCGGCCTCGGGCTCGCGGGCGCGTCCGCCATGGTCCGTGACTAGCACACGCCGCGACGCGTCGCGCGGGCAGGCTCGCCGTGCCGGTCGTCGTCGCGAGGTATGGGATGGGCACATGACGACCCGCGACCACCCGTGGCCCGCCGGCTCCCCGTGCTGGGCGGACATCGTCGTCGCCGACCTCGACGCGGCCCGCGCGTTCTACGGTCCCGTGCTCGGCTGGGAGTTCGAGGTCGGCCGGCCGGACAACGGCGGCTACCTCGTCGGGATGCTGGACGGCCGCCGCGTCGCGGGGCTGACGACGCCCGCGGCCGACGGCCCCGTCCCCGCCGCGGCCTGGTGCGTCTACCTCGCGACCCCCGACGTGGCTGCGTCCGTCGCGCGGGCGGTCGAGCTCGGCGCCGGCGTGCTGATCGAGCCGACCGCCGTCCTCGACCGCGGCACCACCGCGCTGCTCGCCGACCCGACCGGTGCGGTCGTCGGCCTCTGGCAGTCGGACACGAACCCGGGCTGGACGCTCGTCGACGCGCCCGGCGCCCCCACCTGGTCCGAGGTGTTCTCGCACGACCAGGCCGCCTCGCTGGCGTTCTACACCGGCCTGTTCGAGTACACGGTGCGCGACCTGTCGGGCGGCGGACTGACGTACGCGGTGCTCGACGTCGGCCACCATCCCGCGGCGGGCGTCGGCGCGTACGGCGCCGGCGCCGGGGGCGGCGCTCCCGCCGCGTGGACGCTCTACCTCGCGGTCGACGACACCGACGCGACGGCCGACCGCGTCGGCGCGCACGGCGGGAAGGTGCTCCAGGAGCCGGTCGACACGCCGTACGGGCGGGTGGCGATCGTGTCGGGCCCGTCGGGCGAGGTGTTCGCCGTGATGCACCCCGTGGCGTGACGCCGGACCTGGCGCAGCGCCGCCGCGCCCACGCCGCACCCCTCCACCGGCGGGATCACCGCGCGGCGACCCGGGGCCCGCGCGGTTCCGTAGGCTGGCTGACCGTGAGCCAGCCGTCCGACGCGTTCCGCCACGTCGCCGCGCGGCCGCACGCGCCGCTGCGCACCTTCCACCCGCGCCGCATCGCGCTCGGCAAGGACCGCCAGGACGCGCTGCGCCGGCTGTTCCCGCAGCTCGGGTTCTCGGTGCACGACGAGCCCTCGTTCCCGAGGCGCGCCGACGGCACGCTCGACGCGGAGGCGCTGTTCGGGCGGCGCGCGCCGCTCGTGCTCGAGATCGGACCCGGCATGGGCGACGCCACGGTCACGATGGCGGCGGCCGACCCGACCCGGGACGTGCTCGCGGTCGAGGCGCACGTGCCCGGCATCGCGAACCTGCTGGTGCTCGTGCGCGACGCGGGGCTGACCAACGTGCGCGTCGGCCACGGCGACGCGCTCGACCTCGTCCGCGACGCCATCGCGCCCGGCTCGCTCGACGAGGTGCGCGCCTACTTCCCTGACCCCTGGCCGAAGGCGCGCCACCACAAGCGCCGCCTCGTCCAGCCGGTGCACGTCTCGCTGCTCCGCTCGCGGGTGCGCGTCGGCGGCACGCTGCACGTCGCGACCGACTGGGCCGAGTACGCCGACCAGATGCTCGAGGTTCTCGTCGCCGACCCGGATCTCGACTGCTCGGGCTTCTCGCCTCGGCCCCCGCACCGGCCCGTGACGAAGTTCGAGGCCCGCGGCCTCGACCTGGGCCACGAGTCCCGCGACCTGATCGCGACGAGGGTCCGATGAGCGCACCGGAACCCGCCACGACTCCCGGGACCGGTGCCGGGGGCACCGCAGCGTTCCGCGTCGGCATCGTCCCCGGCGTCAACCCCGACCGCTGGCTCCGCGTCTGGCGCGAGCGGCTGGCCGACGTCCCGCTCGAGCTCGTGCAGCTCGAGGCCACCGACGCGGAGGCGCGCCTGCGGGCGGCCGACGCGGACGTCGCGCTCGTCCGGCTGCCGGTCGACCGCGACGGCCTCGCGGTCATCCCGCTCTACACCGAGGCGACCGTCGTGCTGGTGGCGCGCGACAACGTGCTCACCGCGGCGGACGAGCTGACGCCCGGCGACCTCGTCGACGACACCGTGCTCGTCGACGCGACGCTGACCTGGGACGACGCGCCGGGCGAGCGCTTCGCCGGCGCCGCGCCCGCCACCACCGAGGAGGCGGTCGACCTCGTCGCCGCCGGCCTCGCCGTCCTCGTCGCGCCCCAGTCGGTCGCGCGCCTGCACCAGCGCAAGGGGCTCGCCGTGCGTCCCGTGCCCGACGCGCCCGGCTCGCAGGTCGGCCTCGCCTGGCTCGAGACCCGGTACGACGACCTCGTCGAGGAGTTCATCGGCATCGTGCGCGGCCGCACGGCGGCCTCGTCCCGCGGACGCGGCGCCCCCCCGGCCGACGAGAAGGCGCGCACCCCCCGTCCGACGGGCGGCGGTCGGGCGCCGGCCCAGGGCCGCGGCGCGGGCAAGGGCCGCGCACCGGGCAAGGGCCGCGGCGACCAGGGCCGCGGCCGCCGCCGCTGACGCCGTCGCGCGGCCGACCGGCGTCACGATCGGCCGCCGGCCCTGCGAGTGCCCGTCCCCGTGCAAGCGCCGCGTCACGGACCCGGCGCCGCGGGGCGATTGTCACCGCCCGGCGTCGTCGCCCCAGGGGCCGAACCACCACTCGTGGTCGTCGGTGCTGATCGTCGGCGCCCCGAACGAGCCGAACCCGCCCGTCATCTCTGCCGACGTGCCGTCGGCCGCCCGGCTCACCGTGATCGTGAGGGAGATGATCCCGTCGCCCGGGTCGCCGCCGTTCTGGACCACCGACACCGCGTCGCTGGCGGTGTGGAACCGCCACTCGCCGTCGCCGCTGGTCGGCGCGCCGGGCAGGCAGACGACCAGCCGCGCGCTCGAGCCGAACGGGTGCCGGGCCGCCTCGTCGTAGTGGAAGCCCGCCCCGAGGCCGGGATCGCCGTGCACCGAGATGTGGTTGCAGTCGTCCAGCGTGGTGGGCAGCGCGGTCACCGGGACGCCGACGTGCCGCGGCTCGCCCGAGCAGCCGGCGCAGCCCACGACGACACCCACCAGCAACCCCGCGGTCAGCACGCGTCCACGCATGCGCATCACGGTGTCACCGCGGGCGGCGTCCCGACCGCGCGCCCGGTCGCGACCGCCCGTTCGCGCGCCCCTTTCACCCGCAGTCACGCCGAGCGGGAGCGACGTCGCCGGTCAGGAACGACCGCCCCTGTCCCCCGACGGCGCACGGTCGGCGCCGCCGGCTCAGCCCTACTCGGCCGCCGTGGCGCGGCGGGCCGCGTCGCGCTCCGCGATCCGCTTCTCCTCGCGGCGCACCTCGTCGAACGTGTGGCGCTCGCGGATCAGCCACTCCGGCGGGTCGGCGATCAGCGCGGTGATCTCGTCGGTCGTCAGCGGGTCGGTGATGCCGGCGCGCGCGAGCCCGCTCGTCGAGACCCGCAGGCGGGCAGCGATGACGCCGCGCGGGTGCGGGCCGTTGCGCCGCAGGTCGACGAGCCACTGTGGCGGGTTCGACTCGAGTGCCGCGAGGTCGTCACGCGTGATCGGCGACTCCTGGAACTCGGCCGGCGTCGCCGGCAGGTACACGCCGAGCTTCGCGGCGGCGGTCGACGGCTTGAGCTCCTGCGGCTTCTTGGGCACGCGCCCAGCCTAACGAGCGCCTGACGACGCGCCCGCGCCGCGACCGTCGGGCCGCAGCGCGCACCCGGCGGTCGTCGGCGGACGTCAGGGCCTCGTCGCCACCTGGCGCGCGTGCCAGATGCGGTCGAGGTAGTCGCGCATCGACCGGTCGGACGAGAAGAACCCGGCCCTGGCCACGTTGATCACCGCGGACCGTGTCCACCCCTCGGTGTCGGCGTAGGCGACGTCGACCCGGGCCTGCGCGTCGACGTACGCCTGGAAGTCCGCGAGCACCAGGAACCGGTCCTCCGAGAGCAGGTTCGACACGATCGGCTCGAAGACCGAGCGGTCCCCGCCGGAGAACGTGCCGCGCGCCACCAGGTCGAGCGCGTGCCGCAGGTTCGGGATCGACTCGTAGAACGACGTCGGTCGGTACCCGGCGGCCACGACCTTCTCGACCGCGGGCTCGTCGAGCCCGAACAGGAAGAAGTTGTCGTCGCCGACGAGCTGACGGATCTCGACGTTCGCGCCGTCGTCGGTGCCGATCGTCAGCGCGCCGTTGAGCATGAACTTCATGTTCCCGGTGCCCGACGCCTCCTTGCCCGCGAGCGAGATCTGCTCCGACAGGTCGGCGGCCGGGATCAGGCACTCGGCGAGCGTCACGTTGTAGTTCGCGGGGAAGACGATGCGCAGCCGGCCCTCGAGCGCGGGCTCGTCGTTGATCGTGCGGCCCACCGCGTTGATCAGGCCGATGATCTGCTTCGCCATCCGGTAGCCGGGCGCCGCCTTCGCACCGAACGCGAACGTGCGCGGCGTGACGTCCGCGATGTCGAGGCGACCCCTCGTCACCTGCTCGTAGAGCGAGATGACGTGCAGCAGCTTGAGCATCTGGCGCTTGTACTCGTGCAGCCGCTTGACCATGACGTCGAGCATCGTGTCGGGGTCGATCGTGCTGCCGTCGCGGTGCGCGAGCATGTCGACGAGGCGCAGCTTGTTGGCCGCCTTGACCTCGCGGAACCGGCGGCGGAACTCCGCGTCGTCCGCGAGCGGGAGCAGGCCCTCGAGCCGGTCGAGGTCCGTGACCCAGCCGTCGCCGATCGCCTCGGTGATCAGGTCGGAGAGGCCCGGGTTCGCGAGCTTGAGGAACCGGCGCGGCGTGATGCCGTTCGTCACGTTGGTGAACTTGTCGGGCCAGAGCTCGGCGAAGTCGGCGAGCACCTTGTCGCGCAGCAGCTGGCTGTGCAGCTCGGCGACGCCGTTCACCTTGACGCCGGCGACGGTCGCGAGGAACGCCATGCGGACCGCGCGCTCGGGGTGCTCGGCGATGATCGACATGCGCCGGAGGCGCAGCTCGTCGTCGGGCCAGCGTGTGCGGACGACCTCGAGGAACTCCTCGTTGATCCGGTAGATGATCTCGAGGTGCCGCGGCAAGAGGCGGCCGAGCAGCTCGACGGACCAGACCTCGAGCGCCTCGGGCAGCAGCGTGTGGCACGTGTAGGCGAAGACGCGCTGCGTGACGGCCCACGCCTCGTCCCACTTCCAGCCGCGCTCGTCGACCAGGATCCGCATCAGCTCGGGCACCGCGATGACAGGGTGGGTGTCGTTGAGCTGGAACGTGACGCGCTCGGGCAGGTTGTGCAGGTCGAAGCCGCGCAGCAGCACGCGGTCGAGGAAGTCGCGCAGCGAGCACGCGACGAAGAAGTACTGCTGCTGCAGGCGCAGCTCCTTGCCCTGGGGCGTCGAGTCCTCGGGGTAGAGGACCTTCGAGATGTTCTCGGCGAACGTCTGGGCCCGCACGGCCTCCTCGTAGTCGCCCGAGTTGAAGATCTGCAGGTCGAACGCGTGCGTCGCGCGCGCGCTCCACAGCCGCAGCGTGTTGACGCGGCCGTTCTCGTAGCCGGGGACCATGTAGTTGTACGGGACGCCGAGCACGTTCCAGGCGGGCACCCAGCGGCGGCGCTTCTCGCCGTCGACCTCGTGGTCCTCGGTGGTGCCGCCGAAGCCGACCTCGACGGCGGCCTCCGGGTGCGGGAACTCCCACGGCGAGCCGAGCCGCAGCCAGTCGTCCGCCTTCTCGACCTGCCAGCCGTCGACGAACGTCTGCTCGAAGATGCCGTACTCGTACCGGATGCCGTAGCCGACCGCCGGGATGTTCATGGTCGCGAGGCTGTCGACGAAGCACGCGGCGAGCCGGCCGAGGCCGCCGTTGCCCAGTCCCGGCTCGATCTCGGCGTCGCGCAGCTCGTCGAAGTCGATGCCGAGGCTCTCGACCGACGTGCGCGCGATGTCGGTGAGGTCCGAGGCCAGCAGCGCGTTGTCGAGCTGGCGTCCCAGCAGGTACTCGGCCGAGAGGTAGGCGACCGACTTCGCCTGGTGCTCCCACTGGTGGCGCAGCGTCTCGATCCACCGCGTCATCAGGTAGTGGCGCACCGTGCGCGCGAGCGCGAGGTAACGGTCGTTGACGGAGGACCGTTCGACGTCGACCCCCTGCCCGAAGTTGAGCTCCCGCAGGAACTCGCGGGTGAAGGCGTCGACCGTGCGTTCACGAATGGCGATGGGTGCCGTCTGCTGCGTCACGCTTGCCACCGTAGTAGGCGCCGCAGGGACGGTCATCACCAGGCGACCAGTCGTCACGTGCACGCATCGAGCCGGACACACGACGCGCCGCCCGCCGCCCCCGAAGCCGGACGCGCGTCCGAATCGTCCGGTCCCGTTCTCCTGCGCATCACGCCCGGCTCACCCGCTCGTCACGTCGGCTCGGTCAACTTCCGGTGCGCGGCACGTGCCGCGACTGAGACCCGACGAAGGGGATGCCATGAGGACTCGAGCCGTCCGTCCGATCGCCGCGGCCGCCGCAGCCGGCGCGCTGGTGCTGGTCGGCGCCACCGCGTGGGCCACGAGCAGCGACCTCACCGGCAACGGCGACGCGCGCCGTCTGCACGGTGACCAGACCTCCGCCGTGCGCAAGGCCATCGACGGGTCCGCGGCCCGCAACGTCATCCTGTTCATCGGCGACGGCATGGGCGACTCGGAGATCACGGTCGCGCGCGACTACGCCAAGGGCGCCGCGGGCCGGTTCGCCGGCATCGACGGGCTGCCGCTGACGGGCCAGTACACGACGTACGCGCTCGACAAGAAGGACGGCAAGCCCGACTACGTCACCGACTCGGCGGCCTCCGGCTCGGGCTGGTCCACCGGCACCAAGACCTACAACGGCGCGATCTCGGTCGACGTCGACGGCGACCCGCAGCGCACGATCCTCGAGATCGCGAAGGCCAACGGCCTGCGCACGGGCGACGTGACGACCGCGGAGATCCAGGACGCGACGCCGGCGGTGCTCGTCTCGCACGTGACCGACCGCTCCTGCTACGGCCCGTCGGTGACGACCACCAAGTGCCCGACGAACGCGCTCGAGAACGGCGGCCTCGGCTCGATCACCGAGCAGCTGCTGAACACCCGGCCCGACGTGACGCTCGGCGGCGGCTCGAAGACCTTCGACGAGACCGCCAAGGCGGGCGCGTGGTCCGGCAAGACGCTGCTGCAGCAGGCGAACGCGCGCGGCTACCAGGTGATCGGCGACGCCGCGGGTCTCGCGGCCGTGACGAAGGCGGACCAGAAGTCGCCGGTGCTCGGCCTCTTCGCGACGGGCAACATGCCGGTGCGCTGGACCGGTCCGCTCGCGACCCACACCGGTGGCGCCGAGGCGCCCGCCACGTGCACGCCCAACCCGGCGTACTCGTCCACGCGCCCGAACCTGCAGGCGATGACGAGCAAGGCGATCTCGCTGCTCGACGACAAGCACGCCAAGAAGGGCTTCTTCCTGCAGGTCGAGGGCGCGAGCATCGACAAGCAGGACCACGCCGCCGACCCGTGCGGCCAGATCGGCGAGACCGTGGACCTCGACGAGGCCGTCAAGGCTGCGCTCGACTTCGCCAAGAAGGACGGCAACACGCTCGTCGTCCTGACGGCGGACCACGGCCACTCGAGCCAGATCATCTACCCCGGCACGACGACGCCCGGCCTGACGCGGACGCTGCTCACGGCCGACGGCAAGCCGATGACGGTCGCGTACGGCACGGCCGACACCGGTGGCTCGCAGGACCACACCGGCACGCAGGTGCGCATCGCCGCCTACGGCCCGCGCGCCGCGAACGTCGTGGGCCTGACGGACCAGACGGACCTGTTCTTCACGATCCGGGACGCGCTCAAGCTGAAGTCGAACGCGCCGGCGCCGTGGGGGCAGCACGGCCACCACTGACGGCCGGCGCGCCTGCGGGCGCCCATCGAGCGAGGGCTCGTCGCTGCGGCGGCGGGCCCTCGCCCCGTCCCGAGTGACGCACCCCCACCGAACCTCGGGTGCGCGATCGCCGGCCGCGCGACGTCAGTGCGGAGCGGGGACCGTGATCTCGCCGGGTGCGGCGACCACGATCTCGCCCTCGCGCCGCACGACGAACCCGAGCGCCTCGTACAGCCGCAGCGCCCCGCCGTTGCCGGCCTCGACGTGCAGGAACGCGCGGTCGCCGCGCTCGCGCACGCCGCCGACGACCGCCCGCACCGCGCGCGCGGCGTACCCGCGGCCGCGGTGGTCCGGGTGCGTGCAGACGGCGCTGACCTCGGCCCATCCCGCGGGGTGCACGCGCTCGCCCGCCATCGCCACCAGCCGGCCGTCCACCCGGATGCCGACGTAGCCGCCGAGCTCGATGGTGCGCTCGGCGAACGGACCGGGCCGTGCGAGGTCGACGAGCTCGCGCATCTCCGGGACGTCGGCGTCGCCGAGCGGCACGACGCCGTCGGCGGCGGCCTCGACCGACACGTCGACCAGCTGGAGCACCCGGTAGACCCCGAGCGCCGACCAGCCGGCCGGAAGCACCGGGTCCGCGAGGCCGACCGCGTCGCCCGCGGGGACGAGCGCCGCCAGGTCGCGCCACGCAGCATCGTCGTCTGCGGCCGGTGTGGCGGCGAACGGCGAGACGTCGGTGCGGTAGCGGGCCGCCGCACCGTTGCGGATCGCGAACCGCGCGTCGGGGCCTGCGAGCGCGTGCGCGGCCGGGTTGTCGAGCACGCTCGGGTCGGCGTCGGGCATGCGGAGATCCTTCGCGTTCGGGGACGCGCTCATCGTCTCAGCCGGTACCGACACCTTTCCCGGGTGCTCGAGCCCGGGCTCAGGCCGCCGCGGGCTCGACCTCGCGCTCCCACCCGCCGGCTGCCTGCCGGAACCCGACGCGCTCGAGGTACTCGCGGTCCGCGCGGACCGGGCTCGTGACGAGCCGCCGCAGGCCGTGCGCCGCGAACACCCCGCTGCGCCGGTAGACGAACTCGCCGGGCGTGAAGTCGCGGAACCGCGGCGTCACCCAGTCGAGGTCGACGCGACCGACGCCGCCGCCCTCGTCGCTGACCAGCACCACACCGACGGTCTCGTCGCCGCGCACGACGAGGAACGCGGCGCCCGCGTCGCCCGGGGCCGGCGCGCCGGTCGGCGTGCCGCGGAACTGCGCGATGTCGTCGGCGTGCACCGCGAGGACATGGGCGAGGTACGCGTCGTCACGCGCCACCTCCACCACGCCGTACGCGCGGTCGTCGTGCCGCTCGCGCAGCAGCCGGACCAGCCAGTACACGTCGATCACGGCGATCGCCCCGTTCATGGCCGCGAACGGCCACACCTCGATGACCGCGTTGTAGACCGTCGCGATCGCGGCCCCGGCGAGGTTCATCACGCGGAACCGCAGCACGCGCGCCTGCATCAGCGACACGACGACGAGCACGGAGCCCGTCCACCCGACGACCTCGAGCCAGCCCATCAGGTGAGGCTATCGAGCCGGCGTGGCCGGTCTCACACCACCGTCGGGACCTCCGGCGCCGATTCATGGGACGACAAGACGCATGCTTGAAGCAACCGTCCGACACCCGGAGGTGACCGATGACGATGCTCGACCAGCTGCGCGCCGCCCGGCACCGGCACGGCGCCCGCCGTCCCGCCCCGCGCCCCGATCCCCGGCCGGCCCGCCCGGTTCGCCCGGCCCCGCGCCCGGGACCGGCCGTTCCCGCCGCGCTGCACCAGGTGGTGCGCACGACGTACGACCGCCGCCAGCTCTCGACGCTCCTGGCGTCCGACCACGGCCACCGGCCGCTGCGCGAGCTGACCGAGCACGACGTCCGCCTGCCCGGCGAGGACGAGCACCACATGGCCGAGGTCGTGGCCTCGATCCGCCGCCACGGGCTGCGCGAGCCCCTGCTGGTGCGCGTCCGCCCGAACGGCGAGCGCGTGCTGATCGACGGCCACCACCGCGCGGTCGCGGTGCTGCGCGAGCACCTCGCCGACCGCGTCCCGGTGATCGCCGTCAGCTGCCCGTGCACGATGGGCTGCGCCGTCATGTGGCGCGAGCTCCAGACGCTGCACGACCACGCGGTGGCCGACGGCTGGGCGTAGCGCGCCGCTCGAGTCCGCCATGCGGCAAACGCCTTGCGGGCGGCCGCGTGCGATCGATAGGAAGCGACGGTGCGTCGACGCCCGTTCCGAGTCGTCGCCGCGTGCGCCGTGACGGCCGCAGCGGCGCTGCTGAGCGCCTGCTCGAGCAGCACGGCGGGCGCGCACGGCTCGACGCCCACGCCGAGCCCGACGCCGTCCGTCGACCCGTTCCTCGCGGTCGAGCCCCTCGGCTGCCTCCCGTCGGGCGCGCAGGCCGCGCGGCTCGGCGAGCACGGGGCGCACACGGTCGTCGCGTGGTCCGCCCCGACCGGCACGCGCGGCGTGCTGCTCGCCCCGCAGATGGGCGACACCGCGTGCGAGTGGTCACAGGAGTGGATCGCGCTGCGTCAGCAGGGGTACGTGGTCGGCTCGTTCGACTGGGGGCCCGACGACCAGGACTCGATGCGGCTGGCGGCGCAGAAGCTGCGCGACCTCGGCGTCACGCAGCTCGCGCTCGTCGGCGCGTCGAAGGGCGGCACGTTCGTGGCCGCGATGGCGCGCGACCTCGACGCCGTCGCCGTCGTCGCCCTCAGCCCGCCCTCGGTGTTCGGCACGGGCGACGCGGTGAACACCGGCTACACGGGCCCGCTGCTCGTCTACGCGTCGAAGGACGACGGCGCCGTGCCACCGAGCGACTCGCGCCTCGTCGCGCGCGACCCCGCGACGCAGTTCCACGTGCTGCCGGGCGACGCGCACGGCGTCGCGTTGCTGCAGGGGCAGTACAACACCGACGTGCAGAAGGGCATCGACGCGACGCTCGCGGCGGGCTTCGGCGGCTGAGCCCCCCGCAGGCGGCGCGGCTGCGCGCGGACCGTCCGGTGGGCCAGCCGCGCGCCTGCTGACGATCGCGCCGGCGGGCGCACGTTGGTCGTACCGGGTGATACCGACCGGGACCCTCGTGGATCTGAACGTTTGTCCAGTACGCTGCGCGGCACCATGGCCGACCAGACATCGCCGTCTTCGCCGGGGCGTACGCCGCTGCGCCGCCCCGAGGTGCGCGCCGCCGTGTCCGGGACGCTCACCCTGCTCGCGCTGGTCGTCCTGCTGGCCGTCGTGGACCCGTCCGCCGGTCTGCTCGCGCCGGTCGGGGGCCACGGGCTACCCGTCGTCGCCGGCGGAGCCGCGTTCCGGTGGTCGGGGTTGGCCGTCGGGCTGCCGGTGCTCCTCGCGGCGACGGCGCTGCCGATCCTCGCGCTGACGCGCGCCGGACGGTCGGGCCGGGTGCTCGTCATCAGCGGGGTCGTGGTCGGCGCGGCGGGGGCGGTGTCGGCGGCCGCGGCCGGGTTCGTCACCGCGCTACCCCTCGTCGGCGCGCACCTGAGCCTCGGTGCCGCGCTGCACTACGCGTTCGTCACCTGCGGGTTCGCGGGGGCGAAGCTGCTGCTGGTCGGGCCGCTCGTCGGCGCCGCCGCGGCCATCGCCCACCGGACCGCCTCATCGCCGGCCGTCGCGGTTCCTCCCCCCGGGGCCGCGGCGGTCGGCCTCCCGCCGGCGCGGTCCGACGACGAGCCCCGCCGCGCCCGATCGGTCACGTCGCCGTCGCGGCACGCGGCGCTCGTCATGCTGGTCGTCGCCTGCGTCTCGGCCGTGACGCTTGCCGCCTCGTCGTGGCGGGGTGGTCCGCTCGGGTACGCGTTCACGGGGCCGCTCGTCGCGCCGACGGTCGCCGCGGGCCCGCTGGGCGCTCTGGCGGGGCTCGCGGTGTACCTCGGGGTCTTCGTGCTGGCGGTCCGCGCGCTCAGCGGGCGGCTGGGCGAGCCCGTCGCGGGCCGTCATGTCGCGGCCGCGTCGTGGGTGGCCGCAGCGGTCGGCGGGCTCGCGCTCGGCGTCGTCGACGCGCTCGTGGCGGCGCTGGGACCGTCGGCGCACCTCGCCGACGCCGGACCCGACTCGTGGTGGATCGCGACGTCGCTGCTGTCGCTCGCGGCGGGCCTCGGCTACGGCGTCACGGTCGGTCTCGTCGGTGCGGCCGTGGCCGGGCCGACGTGGACGTGGCTCTCGCACCGCGCCGATGCCGCCGTGGCTCGAGCCTCGGCCGATCGACGTCGCGGCCTCGTCGCCGTCGGCGCCGCGGGTGTCGTCGCGCTTGTCACGCTCCCCGTCGTCGTCGCCGCGCCCGCGCCGGCGGCGCCGCCTGCGCCCGTCGTCGCCGACACGACCGGCACCCTGACGCGGCTGCAGCTCGTCCCGGCGCACACGCAGGGCGGCCTGCCGACGATCGGCGACGCGGCAGGCCGCGAGGTCCTGCTCCGCGGCGTCGACGTCAACCAGCTCGTCGACTACTACCTCCGCGACCTCGCCGTCCCCGCCAACGGCGCGCTGACCGACGCAGACTTCGCGCAGATGGCGTCGCTGGGGTTCGACGTCGTGCGGCTCGGCATGTCGTGGTCGCGGCTCGAGCCGGCGCGCGGGCAGTTCGACGACGCGTACCTCGCGCAGGTCCGGGCCGCCGTCGACTCCGCCGCGGCGCACGGCATCTACACGGTGCTCGACATGCACGAGGACGCGTGGGGCAACGCGCTCGCCGCCCCGCACCAGGCCTGCACCGGCGGCACCTCGCCGACCACGGGCTACGACGGCGCGCCGTCCTGGGCGACGACCACCGACGGCACGCTGCACTGCCAGTTCCTCGCGCGCGACCTCGCGCCCGCCACGGCGACCGCGTTCAGCAACTTCTACGGCGACCGCGACGGCATCCAGACCGAGCTCGTCCGCACGTGGGCCCACGTCGCGCACGAGTTCGCCGACGAGCCCGCGGTCGCCGGGTACGACCTGCTCAACGAGCCGGGCATCGGCGCGACACCCCCGATCAGCTCTGGCCTGCTGCTGGGCCGCTACTACGACGCCGCGATCACCGCGATCCGCGCGGCCGAGTCGTCGGGCGGCGGCTTCTCGCACCTCGTCTTCTTCGAGCCGAGCGTGCTCTGGTCCGGCCTCGGCTTCGACGCCGCCCCGCCGCCCGGGTTCACGCACGACCGCCAGCTCGTCTTCGCGCCGCACCCGTACTCCGAGTCGATCACGATGGACCAGAGCTTCGGCCTGACGATCGCGTCGATCGAGCGCAACCTCACCGTCTCGTCCCGCGCCGCGGCCGCGTACGGCGCCGCGCTCTGGGCCGGCGAGTGGGGCTGGTTCGGCGACCCGTCGGTCGACGGCGCGAAGGTCCAGCGGTTCGTGGCCGCGCAGAACCGGCTCCGCGTGGGCGGCGCGTTCTGGGTCTGGCGGCAGGGCTGCGGCGCGCCCGAGACGGACGCCGACGCCACGTCGTCCGGCAACTTCGTCAAGGTCGACTGCGCGACCGGCGAGCTGACGCAGCCCCCCGCCGGGTTCGCGGGGCCGCTGAGCAGCGCCTACCCGCGCGCCACGCCCGGGCGGCTGACGGCGATCGAGCCGACCGACGCCGGCCTCGTCGTGACGGGGACCGTCGACGGCGTCGGGTGCGGGCTCGACCTCTGGGTGCCCGGCTCCGCCCGGCCGGCGGTCGAGGCGAGCGGGGCGAAGGACACCGTGGTGCAGCAGGTGCCGGGCGGGTGGCGCGTGACCGGCTGCCTGACGGGCGCCTACCGGCTGACGATCACGCGCTGACGACCCTGGCGCCCGAACGCCGCCTGCACCACAGCCCGCATCGGACCGTGCGACTCCGTGAGTTCTGGCAGCTTGCGTGACTCGCGACTCACGGAAACCAGCCGAACTCACGGTGTGGGCGCGCGGGGCGGGTGCCCCGGAAACAGCAACGGCACCCCGTGGGGTGCCGTTGGTCTGTGCGCGCGAAGGGACTCGAACCCCCAACCTTCTGATCCGTAGTCAGATGCTCTATCCATTGAGCTACGCGCGCAGGTTGTCGACCCGACGAGGCGGGCCGCAGACGAGGATACAGGCCGCACGGTGCCCGCCCAAACTGGATGGCCGTGACGCGGCGCACGTCGGCCGGGTGTCGCCGCCGTCTGCCAGGATCGCGCGCATGACGACGGCGCGGGACGCGGCTGCACGGTGGCTCGCGCGGGTCGGGCTGCGCACCGACCTGCTGCGTGACGACACCCGCGACGACTCGGCGCGCGTCGGGTACGTCGAGCTGTTCTTCGACCTCGTGTTCGTCTTCGCCATCACACAGCTGTCGCACACGCTGATCCACCACACCGACGCGACGCACCTGCTGCGTGTGCTCGTCCTCGCGTGGGCGGTCTGGTGGCTGTGGATCGACAGCACGTGGGTGACGAACTGGCTCGACCCCGAGCGGGTGCCGGTCCGGGCGATGCTCGTCGTCATGATGGCCCTCGGGCTGCTGATGTCGAGCGCGATCCCCGAGGCGTTCGGCGAGAAGGCGCTGCTGTTCGCGATCCCGTACGTGACGATCCAGGTGGGCCGGACGGTCTTCACCACGCTCGCGATGGGCCGCGTCTGGACGGACAACGCGGTGAACTTCCTGCGCATCACGACCTGGCTCGTCGCGTCGGGCGTGCTGTGGGTCGCCGGCGCGCTGGTCGACGAGCAGGCGCGCACGGTGCTCTGGGTGCTCGCGGCGCTGATGGACCTCGCGAGCCCGCGAGCGCTGTTCTGGGTGCCGGGCCTGGGCGCGTCCGACGTGCACACGTGGGCGGTGCGGAGCGGGCACATGGCGGAGCGCGTGTCGCTCTTCGTCATCATCAGCCTCGGCGAGTCGATCGTCGTCACCGGGGGGTCGTTCTCGGAGCTCTCGGTGTCGGCGGCGACGGTCGCGGCGTTCCTCGCGGCGTTCACGAGCACGGTGCTGATGTGGCTCCTGTTCTTCGACCGGTCCGAGCGGTCCGCGACGCGGTTCTTCTCGCGGCAGTCCGAGACGGGCATGGTCGCGCAGACGGCGTACACGTACGTCCCGTACGTGCTGGTCGTCGGCATCGTGCTGACGGCGGTGGGCGACGGGCTGGTGCTGGCGGGCGAGGACGCGCACCGCGGCTGGACCGCAGCGATCGTGTGCGGGTCGGCCGCGGTGTACCTGGTGGGCAACGCGCTGTTCCGGCGCACGACCGGCGGCGGGTGGTCGGTGCCGCACCTGGTCGGCGCGGCGGTGGCCGTCGCGCTGGTCGCGCTGGCGGGCGTCGCGACGGCCGTCGAGCTCTCGTGGGCGGCCAACGTCGTGATGCTGGCGGTGCTGGTCGCCGACGTGGCGATCGCGCGACGTCGCGTCGCCGCCGAGCCGCCCGCCGACGTCTACTGAGCGAGCAGCTCGCGCACGCGCGGGACCACCCGCGTGCCGTAGAGCTCGATCGCCGTCACGAGCTGCTCGTGCGGCATCGTGCCGTTCGCGTACTTGAGGTCGAACCGCTGCACGCCCAGCGAGCGGACCGTCTCGGCGATCCGGCGTGCGACGGTCTCGGGCGACCCGACGTGCAGCGCGCCCGACGCTGCCTCTCGCTCGTACTCGCCGCGGGTGACGGGCGGCCAGCCACGCTCGGCACCGATCCGGTCGCGGTTCGCCTTGAAGTGCGGGTACAGCAGCTCGAGCGCCTCGTCGTCGGTCTCGGCGACGAAGCCCGGCGAGTGCACGCCGATCGGCGGGACCACCGCGTCCGGGCCGTGCAGCTCGCGGACCGCGCGCCCGAACAGCTCGACGTACGGCCGGAACCGCGACGGAGCGCCCCCGATGATCGCGAGCATCAGCGGCAGGCCGTGCCGCGCGGTCCGGACGACGGACTCGGGGCTCCCGCCGACGCCCACCCAGATCGGGATCGACCCGCGCTCCGTGGTCGGGTGGACGCGCTGGGCGGTCAGTGGGCCGCGCGTCGTGCCGGTCCACGTCACAGTGCCCTCGTGGCGCAGCTGCGCCAGGAGCTCGAGCTTCTCCTCGAACAGCACCTCGTAGTCCGCGAGGTCGAAGCCGAACAGCGGGAACGACTCGACGAACGAACCGCGGCCCACCTGGATCTCGGCGCGGCCGCCGGACACCGCGTCGACCGTGGCGAACCGCTCGTAGACGCGCACCGGGTCGTCCGAGCTCAGCACCGTGACGGCCGAGCCCAGCGAGATCCGCTCGGTGCGCGACGCGACCGCCGCGAGCACGACCTCGGGCGCGGAGACGGCGAAGTCGTCGCGGTGGTGCTCGCCGACGCTGAAGTGGTCGACCCCGACCCGGTCGGCGACGACCGCCTGCTCGACGACGTCGCGGATCACCTGGTGCGCGGGCAGCCGCTCGCCGTCGGGACCTGCGGTGACGTCGCCGAACGTGTCGAGGCCGAAGGTCACCTGCTGCGGGGTCTCTGCGGTCACAGCCTCGACAACGCCCGTTCCGCCCGGGCTGTTCCGGCGGCGAAGTGGCACGTCGAAACGCCCTCCGAGGCACGAACCAGAGCGCTACCTTGCCGTCGACACGAGGCGCACCGACGGGGGCAGTGATGACGACGACGGAGCTGCCCGCGGCGGAGCTCGCGCCGGCGTCGCCGCGGCGCCCGCGTCGCTCTGTGGCGCGCGCGGTCGTCTGCGCGCTGGTGGTCCTCGCACTCGCCGCGCTGACCGGGTGGCAGGTCGTCGGCCGCCGACCGCATCTCGACTCGGGCTACGCGACCTGGGCAGATCCGCGCGCGGTGCACGAGCGGGGCGACGTCACGGGCAACGACATCGGCAGCACCTGGTCGATCGACGCGGGCGACGGGACGTACTGGTCGTTGGTGCGGAACAAGGGTCGCGTTCCCGTCACCCTCCACGGCGGGACTCGCCCAGGCGGGCTCAAGCAGACGATCACGTTCGCGCCGATCGTCGAGGCCTACATCCGCTTCGGCGCACCGGTGAGCTCGATCACGGTGTCCCCGGGGCACGAGGTTCAGGTGCTCATCCGGCTCGAGCTCTGCGGCGACGACTGGGCCGCGGGTCCCGGGAGCTCGACCTCGATCGAGGGGGTGGACGTCGAGGCGACCACGTGGGGCCTGAACCGCAAGGTCCACCTCGACGTCGGCGGTTCGTACGGCTTCTACGACAAGGTCGGCGCGACGCTCCCGCCGTCGCCCGACTGCCCCACCTTCCCCTGAAGAGCGACGCCGTGAGCGTCACCGCGCCACCTCCGCGCCGCCGCCGTCGCCAGGCCGTGCGGTGGCTCGTCGCGATGGCCGTCGTGGTTGCGCTCGTGATCTGCACCTGCCGGCCTGATCGGTCGGGATCAACTAGCTGAGGGGTGCAGGAACCCCCCGGACCCTTTCAGTCCTGGTCAAACGCCCCGAACACGTCATCACCGCCGCTACTGTGCGCACCGAACGTGCAGGCCAGAGCACCGCCACCCCGAGAGGCGACGATGACGACCACGCGCACCGACCCGTCCGACACCACCGAACGATCGACGCCACGGCGCCTCGGCCGGCGCGGCTGGATCCTCGTCGCGGTCGCGGTCGTCGTGGCTGTCGCCCTCACGGTGTGGCTGTCGATCGGCCTCCGGCCCGACGTCGCGAACACCGGCAGCGGCGGAGTCCTCGACAAGGTGTCGGTCCCGACCCGTGACGGCGACACCGACCGGCTCTGGTGGGTGGGGAAGTCGGACGGCGGGTTTTGGGTCGCGGTGCGCAACGACGGCCCGGCCGCGGTGACGCTCCGCGGCGCCGAGACGAGCGGAACGCTCGACGTCCGCATCCAGTTCGCCCCGGTGGAGCGCGAGTACGACCGGTTCGGCACCGCGGTCGACTCGTACACGCTGCAGCCCGGTGCCGAGGTGCAGGTGCGAGCGTCGCTGCACGTCTGCGGCCCTGTCGTCAGCGGCAGCAGCGTCTCGGTCGACCAGGTCGACCTGCACGCCACCACGCTCGGTGTCACCCGGACCGTGCACGTCACGTCGCTGCAGCAGTACGGGTTCTACCCCGACGCCGTCGGCGGCCTGCCGAGGTCCAAGGCCTGCTGAGCCGCGGGACGCGGGCAGTCAGCCGGCCGTCAGCGCGCGCAGGTCTCGCACGCCGGAACGGATGAGCTCGGCCAGGCTCGTCGCACCGCGCTGCGCGACCCACTGCGCGAACGCGACGCGGAACACGGCGACGCCCGAGTCCGCGGCGAGGCTCGCGCCCGGTTCGGCGACGCCCCGCTCGCGCAGCGCGCCGGCGGCGGCCGCGGCGAGGTGCGCCATCTTGAGAAGCTCGCGCTCCTGCAGCTCGGGGTGCGCGGCGACCACGGTGGCCCGCCGCATCGCGATCTCGAGTCGGTCGGCGAACAGGCCGGTGGCGAGCCGGTCGAGGCCGAGCGCGACCGCGTCGAGGGGCATGGTGCCCTCGGGCGCCTCCCGGATCGCGGCCACGAGCTCCTGCTCGAGCACGGCTCCCCCGGCGAAGAGCACCTCGCGCTTGTCGGCGAAGTACCGGTAGAACGTGCGCTCGGTGACGCCGGCGCGGGACGCGATCTCCGCGACCGTCGTCTGGTCGTACCCGCGCGTGACGAACAGCTCGAGCGCCTCGCGTTCGAGCCGCGCCTGCGATCCGGGCTGCCACCGTGCCATGGCCCACATCGTAGTGATGTCGCATTCTGACATCGACGGGCGTACGGTGATGTCACAACCTGACATCAAGGAGCTCCCCATGCGCGTCTTCGTCACCGGTGCCTCCGGGCACGTCGGCTCGGCCCTCGTCCCCGAGCTTCTCGCCGCGGGCCACGAGGTCGTGGGCCTCGCCCGCTCCGACGAGTCCGCCGCCGCGCTCGCCGCCCTCGGCGCCGAGGTGCGACGTGGCGACCTCGCCGACGTCGACGGGCTGCGAGCAGCCGCGACCGACGCCGACGGAGTCGTCCACCTCGCGTTCCGCCACGACCTGATGCAGCAGGGCGACGGCGCCGGTGCGGCGTCCGCCGACCTCGCGGCGGTCGGAGCGATCGGCGACGCGCTCGCCGGGACCGGCAAGCCGTTCGTCGGCACGAGCGGCACGTTGCTGCTGGTCGCGACCGCGCAGGGCCGCGGCGGCACGGAGAAGGACACGCTGCCCGGCGGCTACCGGATCGACGCCGAGAACCTCGTGATCGGCCTCGCCGACCGCGGCGTGCGGTCGTCCGTCGTGCGGCTGCCCCCGACGGTGCACAGCGACCTCGACCACCACGGGTTCGTGCCCGGCCTGGTCGCGCTCGCGCGCCGGACCGGCACCTCGGGCTACGTCGGCGAGGGCGCCAACCGGTGGCCCGCGGTCCACACGCGCGACGCTGCTCACCTGTACCGGCTCGCGCTCGAGAACGCACCGGCGGGCACGCGGCTGCACGCCGTGGCCGACGAGGGCGTGCCGTTCCGCGAGATCGCCGAAGCGATCGGCCGCGGCGTCGGCGTGCCCGCGACGAGCGTCGCGCCCGAGGCTGCCGCCGAGCACTTCGGGTACCTCGCGTTCGCGGTCCAGCCCGACAACCCGACCTCCGCCGCTGCGACGCGCGAGCTCATGGGCTGGGCACCAGCGCACCCGGGACTCATCGACGACCTCGCCGCGGGGCACTACTTCACCGCGTGAGGCGGGGCGTCGTCGCGCCCACCTCGTCGGGCGTGACGCTTGGCGCCGTCGTGGGGCCGCGCCCGCGCGCGGGCGATCAGTCCGCGGCCGTCGCGGCCTCCGACCGGCGCGCGGCCCCCGACGGCCGGGCCTCGAGGAACCGCGGCGGCGCGAACCCCTCCGCCGCGTAGGCGCCCTCGACGGCACCGGCCACCGCGTCGACGCGGTCCGCCCGCACGAGCGCGATCGCGCAGCCGCCGAACCCGCCGCCCGTCATGCGCGCCCCGAGCGCCCCGGCGTCGAGCGCCGCCGAGACTGCGACGTCGAGCTCGCGGCACGACACCTCGTAGTCGTCGCGCAGCGACGCGTGCGACGCCACCATGAGCGCGCCCGCTGCGTCGAGGTCGCCGCGCTCGAGCGCCTCGACGAACGCCTCGACCCGCGCGATCTCGGTGACGACGTGGCGCACGCGCCGCCGCACGACGTCACCGGCCGACGAGCCTCCGTCCGCGAGCGCGACGCCACCGGCCAGCCGCTCGAGCGCCGCGTCCAGCCCGTCGCACCCGACCTCGCGCAGCGTCGCGACCCCGAGCTGGACCGCCGCGGCCTCGCACTCGGCCCGGCGGCTCGCGTACTCGCCCCCCGCGTGCGTGTGCGCGACACGGGTGTCGATGACGAGCAGCGTCAGCCCGTGCTCGTCGAGCGCGAACGGGACGTGCCGGTGCGAGCCGTCGCGCATGTCGAGCAGCAGCGCGTGCCCCTCGCGCGCCAGGAGCGAGGCCGACTGGTCCATGCCGCCGGTGCGCGCGCCCGCGACCTCGTTCTCGCCGCGCACGCACGCCTCGACCAGCTCGGCCCGGCCCCCGTCGGACGCGCCGAGCCCGAGCGCCGCGACCTCGTCGAGCGCGACGGCCGTCGAGCACTGGATCGCCGCGGACGACGACAGCCCGCTCCCCAGCGGCACGCACGAGTCGAACACCGCGCGGAAGCCGCCGGGCAGGACGTCGTGGTGCTCGCCGAGTGCCCACAGGACGCCCGCCGGGTAGGCGGCCCATCCCGCGACCGCGCCAGGGCACGCGTCGCCGCGGGGTGCGCGCCACGGCTCGGGGGACGCGCTCGAGGCCAGCTCGACCACCCCGTCGGCCGCGGCGCCGAGTGCCACGTACGTGCGGTGCCGCAGCGCGAGCGGCAGGCAGAGACCGCCGTTGTAGTCGGTGTGCTCGCCGATGAGGTTGACGCGGCCGGGCGCGGACCACACGCCGTCGGGCTCCGCTCCGAACCGCGCGCGGTACGCGTCGGCGACGCGGCGGGCGGCTTCGTGCTCGTCCCAGCCGGCGTCGAGCGTCATCGGGCGTGCTCCTCGGCGGTCGCGTCGTCCTCGCGGGCCAGCTCCTGCAGGCGCGCGGCGATCCGCTCGGGGGTGGTGTCGCTGATCCACGCGGCGAGGCCGGACTCGATGCCGGCGAGGTACTTGAGCTTGCCGGGGGCCCGCAGCACCGAGAACACCTGCAGGTGGAGGCGGCCGAGCTCGCGGCCCTCGCCGACGACGGCCTGGTGCCAGCCGGCGATGTAGGGCAGCGGGATGGGCCGGCCGCTGTCCGGGTCGACGAAGAACCGGTCGAGCCGGCGCAGCAGCGTGAGGTACACGTGGGCGAGGTCGTCGCGCTCGGCGTCGTTCAGGCCCTCGAAGTCGGGCACGTCCGCGCGCGGCGCGAGGTGCACCTCGACAGGCCAGCGCGCCGCGGCCGGCACGTACGCGACCCAGTGCTCCGACTCGAGCACCACGCGGGTGCCGGCGCGCAGCTCGGCGGCCAGCACGTCGGCCAGCAGCGAGCGGCCGGCGGTGCGGTCGCGGTACCGCGCGGCCTCCCGCAGCATCGCGTCGGTGCGCGGCGGCAGGTACGGCAGCGCGTAGATCTGGCCGTGCGGGTGCGGCAGCGTCACGCCGATCTCGCGGCCGCGGTTCTCGAACGGGAAGACCTGCCGGACGCCGGGCAGACGCGACAGCTCGGCGGTCCGGTCGGCCCACGCGTCGATGATCGTGCGGGCGCGCTGCGGGCTCAGTCCGGCGAACGACGCGTCGTGCCGCGACGAGAAGCAGACGACCTCGCACCGGCCCGCCGCCGGGCGCGAGGGCCACAGCGGCTCGTCGTCGACGAACGCCGTCTCGTGGGCGACGCCGGGCACGTCGAGCAGCGCCGGGAACCGGTTCTCGAACACGGCCACGTCGTAGTCGGTGTCGGGGATCTCGCCGTCGGAGTACTCGGCGCCGGGCCGCGCCGGGCAGAGCGGGCACGCGTCCGCAGCCGGCAGGAACGTGCGGTTCATCCGGTGCGACGCCATCGGGATCCAGTCGCCCGTCAGCGGGTCGCGGCGCATCTCGGGGCCCACGGCCGGCGCGTCCGGCGCGAAGCGCGGGCCGAGCGGGCGCGGGTCGTCGAGGCGGCGGGTCGACGCGCCCGAGACGTACGGCTCGGAGTCGTCGAAGTAGAGGAGCTCGCGGCCGTCCGCGAGCCGGGTCGACGTGCGACGCACCGGCGTCAGCTCCCTCCACTCCGCGCCGACGCGCCGCCGTCGGGCGTCGAGGATGTTGACGTTAACATGCCGTGACCGTGCGCGGCCAGTACCGCTGCTCGGCGCGGGGACCGACGCCTATGCTGCACAGATGACGGACGCGACCTCTCGACGCGGTGCGGGACCAGGCCGTGTCGCCTCCTCGATTGGCGACGTCGCCAGGCTCGCCGGTGTGTCGACCCAGACCGTGTCCCGCGTCGCCCACGGCGCACCCTCCGTGCGGGACGAGACCCGTCGCCGCGTGCTCGACGCGATGGACCGGCTCGGATACTCGCCCAACGCCGCGGCGCGTGCGCTGCGGTCCGGCGCGTCCGGCACGATCGGCGTCATCGCGCACCAGCTCGCGCGGACCGGCGAGTCCCGCACGGTCGAGGCGGTCGTCGAGGCCGCACGCCGCGAGGGATACACCGTCAGCCTCGTCGACGTGCAGACTCCCGGCTCCGACGACGTCTCCGCCGCCGTCCAGCGGCTCAGCCACCAGACCATCGACGGCCTCGTGATCATCCGGGCCGAGACCGCGACCCCCACGACGCTCGCGCTGCCCCGGCGGCTGCCGGTCGTCGCCGTCGACTCGCGCTTCGTCGGCCACCACCCCGCCGTCGGTGCCGACCAGGCGGGCGGCGCGGCAGCCGCGGTCCAGCACCTGCTCGACCTCCGCCACGCGACCGTGCACCACCTGGCGGGGCCGGCGGCGTCGGTGCCCGCGTCGAGCCGCGTCGACGGCTGGCGCGACGCGCTGGTTCGCACCGGCCGCCGCGTGCCCCCCGTCGTGGTCGGCGACTGGTCCGCCGAGTCCGGGTACGCGCTCGCGTCCGAGCTGCTCGCCGACCCCGAGCTGACGGCCGTCTTCTGCGGCAACGACGAGATGGCGAGCGGCCTGCTCCTCGCGCTCCACGAGCGCGGCGTGCGCGTGCCGCAGGACGTCTCCGTCGTGGGGTTCGACGACATCCCGCTCGCGCGGTTCCTGTGGCCGCCGCTCACGACGGTCCGGCAGGACTTCGCGGCGATCGGAGAGCGGCTCGTCGAGCTGCTCCTGGCCCAGGTGCGCGACGGGGCCGTGCTGGCCAACCGGCACGTGACGGTGCCGGCGCCGCTCGTCGTCCGGGCGAGCACGGGACCCGCGCGGGCCTCCGGCGCTTCCTGAGGCGGCCGCAAACAAGAGCTCCCGGCCAGGACGCCCTGGACCGGGAGCTCGACGCGGAGACGGTGGGATTTGAACCCACGGAAGGCTTGCGCCTTCACGACCTTAGCAGGGTCGCGCACTAGACCTGGCTATGCGACGTCTCCAAGTGCGGCCCCAGGGTACCTGGGCTCGGGCCGCCGTCCAAAGCGAGCGTCAGTGCTCGAACCCCCAGTCCCGATCGGTCAGCATCCGGGCCACCGCGAGGCCGATCGAGAGGGCCACCACGACCAGCGCGGCCTGCACGCCGTAGACGAGCGCGTCGGCCGTCTCGCCCTCGGAGAGCGCGAAGACGGCGCGGTACGCGGTGACCCCCGGGACCATGATGACGACGGCCGGGACGGAGATCGTCACGCGCGGCACGTCCAGCCGCGGGCCCGCATAGGTGCCGACGAGGCCCACCAGGAGCGCCGCGATCGCCGCCGCCGCCTGCACCACGACCCCCGCGTCGACGAGCTCCAGCCGCACCACGTTCGCGACCATGCCGACGGTGGCCGCGCCGACGGCCATGCGCCACGGGCTGTTGAACATCAGGGCGAACCCGAGCACGCCGAAGAAGCTCGCGGCGAACCGCAGCAGCAGGAGCACGCCCCACGGCAGCGCGATCGGCCGCAGCGTCCCCGGCTCGAGCCCCACCACCGCCGAGACTCCCCAGAGCGCGAGCGCCGCGGACGTCAGGATCATCAGCGCGTACGTCAGGCGCGCGAGACCCGCGGAGAAGTCGAGACGCGCGAGGTCGAGCGCACCGGTGACGAGCGCGAACCCCGGGATGAGGAAGAGGACCGCGGACACGTAGCCGGCCTCGTGCCGCGTGGTGATCACGTCCAGCGCGTGCAGCGCCTCGACGAAGCCGAGGTAGGTGAACGCGGCGGCTGCGGCGGCGAGCATCGTGACGCCGAACTGGTTCCAGCCGCGGTGCAGCAGCTGACGACGCACCGCCTGGCCGAGCGTCGCACCGATGAACACGCCGAGGATCTCGATCCCGCCGCCGTTGTTGAGGAACGCGAACGCGGCGCACGCGATGCCGGACCACAGCGCGTTGCGCACCGCGCCGTAGAGAGCAGGGGTGGCGGCCAGCTCGTCGAGACCCGCCTCGACCTCGTCGACGGGCACCTCGCGTCCCGTGTCGTCGTGCTCGCGCTCGTAGCGCGTGACGAACCGCTCGATGCGCGCCAGCCGGTCGGCGTTGATGCCGACGGTGCGGACCTCGGTGACCTCGGTGCGGAAGCTGTGGCCGCGGTGGCTCGTCGCGGTGATCTCGGTGAGGGTCACGTGCGCCTCGTGCCGGTCGACGCCGAGCGCGCGGGCCAGGCGCGCCATCGACGCCTTGACGCGGTACGAGCCGGTGCCGGCCGCGAGGCTCAGGCGTCCGACGCGCAGCGCGGCTCCGGAACGGCGGATGAGCGCGAGCTCGTCGGCGTCGGGCTCGCGCGGCACGGTCGGCACCCGCTCATCATGGCGGGACGCCGCAGGTGGGCGCAGGACGTCGGGCCCGGGTGCGGACACCCGGCGGAGGTTCGCCCTGGGCGCAATCCTCTTGACCAGGCCCGACGCGTCGCGTGTGCTGGCCGAACGGCCCCCGGGTGACGGACGGCCGGCCCCCAGGAGGCGTGTCAGCGGCGTGTCAGTGGTCGCCGATAGCGTCCTGGCGCAGCACTTCTTCCCGGCGATGACGCCGAACCCAGTCCCTGAGCACCCAGGAGATCGCCGTGTCCGAGCCCGTCGTTGCCCCCACCACATCCCAGGCGGCAGCGCCGCCACTCGACCCGCACCGCTGGCGGGTCCTCGCCGTCATCGCCGTGACGCAGCTGATGATCATCCTCGATGCGTCGATCATGAACATCGCGCTGCCCTCGGCGGCGAAGGACCTCGGCATGGCCGACGCGGACCGTCAGTGGGCCGTGACGGCGTACACGCTGGCCTTCGGCGGTCTGCTGCTCCTGGGCGGGCGCATCGCCGACTACGTCGGCCGCAAGCGCACGCTGCTCATCGGCCTCCTCGGGTTCGCGCTCGCGTCCGCGCTCGGCGGCGCGGCTCAGAGCGCGGGCATGCTGTTCGGGGCGCGCGCGCTGCAGGGGGCGTTCGGCGCACTGCTCGCACCGGCCGCGCTCGCGATCATCACCGTGACCTTCACCGAGCCGCACGAGCGCGCGAAGGCGTTCGGCGTGTTCGGCGCGATCTCGGGCGGTGGCGCGGCGATCGGTCTGCTCGCCGGTGGCGCGCTGACCGAGTACCTCAGCTGGCAGTGGTGCCTGTGGGTCAACCTGCCGATCGCCATCGTGACGTTCTTCTTCGCCGTGCCGATCCTGCGCGAGTCGCGCGCGGGCGGCGACCGACGGCTGGACATCCCGGGCGCGATCCTGTCGAGCGTCGGACTCGTCGCCCTCGTGTACGCGTTCACCGAGGCCGCGAAGCAGAAGACCGGCGCGGACGGCCTGCCGCACGCCGTCGGCTGGACCGACCCGCTGGTGCTCGGCCTGCTCGCGTTCGCGGCGGTCTGCCTCGTGGCGTTCGTCGTGCTCGAGACGCGTGTCGCGAACCCGCTCCTGCCGATGCGCGTCGCGCTCGACCGGAACCGTGGCGGCGCCTACCTGATCTTCCTGCTCGTGGGCGCGGGCCTGTTCGGCATGTTCCTGTTCATGACGTTCTACTTCCAAGGCGTCCTGGGATACACGCCACTGAAGGCCGGCTTCGCGTTCCTGCCGTTCAGCCTCGGCATCATCTTCATGGCCGGCCTCGTCGCGCGGTGGCTCCCACAGGTCGGTCCCCGGCCGCTGCTGCTCGTCGGTCTGACCATGGCCGTCGTCGGCATGCTGCTGCTGATCCGGACCACCGAGACGTCGCCCTACTGGACCACGGTGTTCCCGGCACTGGTCGTCATGAGCGTGGGCCTGAGCATGGTGTTCATCCCCGCGGCGAGCACGTCGCTGATCGGCGTGCAGGGCCACGACGCGGGCGTCGCGTCCGCCCTGCTGAACACGTCGCAGCAGGTGGGCGGCTCGCTCGGTCTGGCACTGCTCAACACGTTCGCGCTCACCGCGACCGCGAACAAGGTGACCGACCTCGTGCAGGGCGGTGCGAGCCCGAAGGACCCGGCCACGATCGTGACCGCGCAGCTCGCCGGGTTCCACGTCGCGTACCTGGGCGGCGCCATCATCCTGGCGCTCGGGCTGTTCGTCACGTGGCTGCTGATCCGGGCCAACAAGGCGGACATCCCGGCTCAGGGCGGTGGCGCGGCGGTTGCCGCCTGACGCCTCCGCCTGACGCGTCACCGCGTGGCGCCGGTCCCTCGGGCCGGCGCCACGCGCCGTTTCCGCGGCTCGCCCGGCGGGGCCGCGGCCGGTCAGCGCGGTTGCTGGTGCGCGGGGACGCCTTGCTCCGCGAGGCGTGCTGTCTCGTCGATGCGGGCGGCGCGGGTCGCCGGTCGTCTGGCCTCGAGCAGCCAGCGCAGGATCGTCCGTCGTGCTGCGGGGCGGAACGCGTCCCAGCATTCCCGGGCGCCGGGCCGGGCTGCTAGTGCGGCCGCCAGGTCGGCCGGGACCACCAGGTTCTCGACGTCGTCGAGCACGGTCCACGAGCCGTCGGCCTTCGCCGCCTCGATCGCCGCGCGGCCCGGAGCAGCCAGCCGTCCGGCCGCGTCCACCCGCGCCGCACGCGCCTTGTTCGTGCCCGACCACGGGCTGCCCGGCCGCCGCCGCGTGAACCACAGCATCGAGCGCTCGGCGTCGAGGCTCGCGCTCTGCGAGTCGACCCAGCCGTAGGCGACGCCCTCCTCGATCAGCTGCTCGTACGTCACGACCGGCCGGCCGCTCGTGGCCCGCCACAGCACGACCCACACGCCGGGCTCGGGGTCGTCGTGATGCTCGGCCAGCCACGCACGCCACTGCGCCGCCGACTCGACCGCGACCTGCGGCGCGTCCGTGCGCATCACGCGCCGCTCGGCGCAGCGGGGGTCGCCGAGGCGAGCTCGAACCGCACGGACCGGTCTGCAGGCGACGCCGCGACGAGGCGCACGCTCACGTCGGAGCCGAGCGGCAGGCCCTCGCCGTCGATGCGTGCCCGCACCACGGGGTCATGCAGCTGGACGACCCCGCGCCCCTCGCGCGCGTCGACCACCATGCCGTCGAACACCTCGCCCTCGCGGCCCTGCAGCAGCACGGCCTCCACCAGGTCGAGGCAGCCCCGCTCGTACTCGGCGGCGCGGCGGTCGGCGCCGGCCATCAGCTCGGGCACCGTCGGCAGCGCCGCGCGCACCCAGTCCGGCACCTCGCGACCCGCGCACAGGGCGACGCAGGCCTCGCCGACGAACCGGTCCACGAGCCGGCGCAGCGGCGCCGTCGCGTGCGCGTACGGAGCGGCGATCGCAGCGTGCTCGACGTAGTCCGGCACCTGCCCGTCGAACGCGACGTAGGCCGCGCCCCGCAGCAGCGTCGTCGCCTCGGTCAGCAGCGCGGCCTGCGCCGGGACCGACGCGTCGAGGCGGCGGATCACATCCGCGTCGGGACCGTCCCACGGCACGCCGAGCGCCGCGGCGGTCCGATGCAGGCGCGCGACGTCGCGTGGGTCGGCCTGCGGCAGCGTGCGCAGGATCCCGACGCGTCCCTCGAGCATCGTCGCGGCGGCGCGCATCCCCGTGAGCAACGAGATCTGCGCGTTCCACTCCTCGACCGGAAGCGTGCTGCGTGACGCGAGGGTCCACCGGTCGCCGACGCGCTCGACCACCTGCTCGGGCATCGGCAGCGTGATGCCGCCGCGGGCGCGCTCTGCCGCCTGCCGCAGCGTGCCGATCTCGCGCAGGAGCACGAGGACGTCGTCGGCCGTGCCGGCGTCCAGCGCGCGCTGGACCTCGTCGTACGCGAGCTTGGCGCGGCTGCGGACCGTCGCGCGCTCGACGCGCGCCGAGTCGGGCTCACCGTGCTCGTCGAGGTCGATCGTCCACAGCAACGCCGGTCGATCGCCGTCGGGCAGGAGGCTCGCGGCGCCGTCCGTCAGCACCGGCGGGTGCAACGGCGTGCGCTCGTCCGGCGCGTAGAGCGTGACGACCCGCCGGCGGGCCTCGCCGTCGATCGCGCCGCCCGCCGCGACCCACGAGGCGACGTCCGCGATCGCGTATCGCACGCGGTAGCCCGAGCCGCGCCGTTCGAGGTGCAGCGCCTGGTCCAGGTCGGTCGAGGTCGCGGGGTCGATCGTCACGAACGGCACGTCGGTCGCGTCGACGGGCTCGCGACCGTCCGCTGCCCGTCCGGCCACGGCGGCCGCCTCCGAGAGCACGTCCGGCGGGAACTGCTCGGGGACCGCGAGCTCCTGCCGTAGCCGCTCGAACCCCGCGCGGATCGCGCCGTCCTCGGTGGGGACGGGGAGGCGCACGCGACGACGGGGCACGGACCGAGCGTACGGGCGGCTCGCAGCGCTCGCGCGGAGTCACCGGAGGCTCGACGTCACCCGTCCGGGTGGCGCCGGTTGCCCGACGCACCCGGCAGACTTCGCGTCACACAGCCGGCCCACAGGGATGGATCAGATGTCTCGCTCGCCCCGCCTCCGTTCCGCCTTCCTGACCGGGGCCGCCGTCGTGACGATCGCCGCTCTCGCCGGCTGCGGTGGCGGCAAGCCGGCCGCGAGCGAGAAGGAGCCCGCCGCCTCTCCGTCGGCGTCCGCCGCGGCCGCGCCGTCGACCGCTCCGACCGACCCGGCACCGGCGGGTACGTCGGACGCGCCGCCGAGCGCGCCGCCGAGCGCCGCGAGCACGCCCGCGACGACGAAGGCCGCCTCCGGGAAGCTCTCGCTGACGTCCGCACAGATCAAGAAGGCACTGCTCAAGCCGTCCGACCTGGGCTCGGGCTGGGTCAAGGACACCTCGGGCCTGGACCTCTTCGGCGACGACGGGGGCGACGACGGCGACGCACGCATCACGCCGACCCGCTGCGAGAAGCTCGGCGACGCGCTCGACGCCTCGAGCGGCAAGCCGACGGGCCGCGGGCACGTGTCGTACATGACGGCCGACGGCTCGGCGATCGTCGGCGAGTCCGTGGAGACGATCAAGGGCACGTCGCCCGCGGACATCGCCGCGCTCGAGGCGCTCTTCACGCAGTGTCCCCAGATGATCGAGACCGACTCCGACGGCACGACCGTCACGATGCGGATCACCCCGCTGGCGTTCCCGAAGATCGGCGACGCGAGCACCGCGATCCAGCTCACGATGACCGCCGGCGGCATGCAGCTGCCGTTCACCATGGCCTTCGTCGCCAAGGGCAACGAGCAGATCTCGGTGATGGCGCTCGGCGCCGACGCGGCGACCGTGGCCAAGGCCGCGAAGGCGGCGACGAAGCGGATCGCCGCCGCGGGCTGAGGCAGGCGTCGGCGCCGCCACGCCGCACGCGAGGCGCGACGGTGGCTGTGGGAGACTCGTCGCCGCGCCGCGTGCGGCGTTGGAGGGCTGGCTGAGCGGCCTAAGGCGCTCGCCTTGAAAGCGAGTGAGGCGCAAGCCTCCGCGGGTTCGAATCCCGCGCCCTCCGCCGGTTCGGTCGACTCCGGTCGAGATGCGGGGCCTCGGCCCGCGAGCCCCCGCCCTCGCCGGCCGGCCGACACGCTCGGCCGGCGCGGCGCGTCAGGCGCCGAGCAGGGCCTCCGCGCGTCGGGCGAGCCGCTCGGCGGCTCCTCCGCGTCGGCCGGGTCGCTCCGCGGCGCCGGGCGTCAGACGCCGAGCCGGGCCTCGACGCGGCCCTCGTCGATCGCCGCGGTGAGCCCGGCGTGGTCGCGCTCGGTGCGGTCGGCGTACGTCGCGGCGAAGTCGGCGAGCGCCTCGTCGGCTCCGTCGCCGTGGCCGAGGTAAGCGGCGATCGCGATGCGGTCGCCCGACCTCGCGTGCGCGCGTGCGAGCGTCCAGCCGCACAGCCGCCCGTACGCGAGCAGCCCCGCGGGTGCGAGCTCCTCGACCGGCACGGCGCCCTTCCAGTCGCGCAGCTGCCGGACGTAGAAGTCGCGCGAGACGCCGTCGAGCCCGGTGACGCGCCGCCACCCGAGCAGCACGTCGCTCGCCGCCTGCATCAGGCGCTGACCCTGCACCACGCGCTCGCCGTGGTTCTCGTAGCGGCTCGCACCGACGTACTGCTCGAGCACCGACGCCTGCGCCTCCTTGGCCTGCAGCAGCAGGCAGTCGTCGGCGTCCTGGCCCTGCATCAGCAGCACCCACGCCCGCGTGCCGACGCTCCCCACGCCGACGACCTTCCGCGCGATGTCGACGAGCCGGTAGCCGTGGAGCAGCTGCTGGCGGTCGTCCTGGAGCGTGGCCTGGTACGCGACGACGAGGCTGTCCATGCCGGCCTCGAAGAGCGCGGCCTCGTCGGCGGACAGCATCTCCGGCGCACGGACGACGAGCGGCGGGTCGTCGACGAACACGCGCCGGCCGTCCACCACGGTCGTCAGCTTCTCGACGGAACGGAGCTGGTCGCGTCGGCGCGCCTTCTGCACGGCCTCCCGTGTGAGCCGCGCGTCCAGGTCGTCGCGCCGGGCGAGGCTCTTCGCGGCCTTCTCCGCGTCGATGTGCGCGTACCAGACGTCGATCAGCCGCTGTCCGGCGAACTCCGCCATCGCCTCGCGGTACGCCGCGACCGCGCCGACCGTCAACGAGCGGCGCACCTTCCGCTTGAGCTCGTGCTCGCGCGCCGAGACCTCGATGCTCGCGACGAGCCGCTTGAGGTCCCACTCGAACGGGCCGGGCAGCGTCTCGTCGAAGTCGTTGACGTCGAACAGCAGCCGCCGCTCCGGAGATCCGTAGACCCCGAAGTTCGCGAGGTGCGCGTCGCCGCACAGCTGCGCGTCCACGCCCGTCCGCGCGGTCGCGGCGAGGTCGGCGGCCATGACGAGCGCCGCGCCGCGCAGGAACGCGAACGGCGACGCGGCCATCCGGCCGTGCCGGATCGGGAGCAGCTCGGGGACGCGCGAGCCGGCCTGCGAGAGCAGCAGCTCGACGGGGTCGGGGCGACCCTCCTCCGGGCCGGCGTCGGCGAGCCTCTCGTGCGGGACCTCCCGGCGGGCAGCGTGACCGCGCTCGTGGCTCTCCTCGCGGCTCGGCGGCCCGGCGGACGCGCCGACCATGGCGTCGTCCCACGGACGACCGGCTCCCGGGGCTGGCGGTGCGACCTCGGGCGGCGAACCGGCCGGCGCGGACCCGCTCGCCACGGGCGGTGGCGCGGTCTCGGGCGTGCCGACGGTGGTTCGTGCGGGCTCGGCGGCCATCCTCGGACCGTACGTCGCACGGGTTCAGGCGTCATCACCCGGTGCGGGTCAGGGGGTCGTGCCACCCACGAGGTGCCGGGGGCCGGGCGCCCTCGGGCACCGACCAGCTCCCTCCTCAGCGCGCGTGGCACGCGCCCCGGCGTCAGCTCCAGGGCGTCGGGTCCCGCTCCCACCACTTGTCCGGCCAGCCGGGGGTGACGACGCGCAGGCCGTAGATCGCCGCGACGCGGGCGAGCTTGACGTCGTACGTCGCGACCGCGACGACGTCGGGGTGCGCGAGCGCCGCGCCGAGGTGGAGCGCCAGGAACGGTGAGAGCACGCTCGTGACGGAGCTCGCCTTGCGCAGGGTCTGGTCGGAGAACCGCGCGACCTCGATGCGACTCGACACGTCGTGTGCGGTGCCGTGCGCGTCCATGCCTCGCGGCTGTGCGATCCGGCGGAGCTCCGTCAGGCCGAGCGGCGTCGTCACGAGCTCCGCCTCGTGGTCCTCCGTCCACGCGAGCCAGGCCTCGCGCGCGGGAGCGCCGGCCAGGTAGCGCGACAGCGCGGAGCCGTCCGCGTACACGCGGGGCGTGGCCGGAGGCGCTAGGTGGCCGCTCGGCGGCGTCGGGACGTCGGCCGAGACCGGCGTGCCGGCCGCCGGCGTCGCGGCGTCGTCGGGCTCGGTGGGCGATCCTGGCCCCGGCATCGCGGGGTCGACGATCGGCGGGCCCGCTGGAGGTGTCACGGGGTCGGTCGCGATCGGCGCACCGGGCTGCGGCGGCGGCGACTCGGCGGCGACCGCTTGGCCCGGCGGTCCGGTCACGGGGTCGACGGCGGTCGGCACCCGCACCGACGAGGCCCCAGGCTTGCCGGACGGCGGCGGGCTGGCCGGCGGGCTGGCCGGCGCGGCGGTTGCCGGTGCCGTACGCGGCGGGCCAGCGGGCGCCTCGGGTGCTGGCGGCGCACTGGTGGTCGGGGACCACATCGGCGTCACGCTGGGTGCGGCGGCCACGGTGACGGGTGCCCACGGAGGCGCGGCGGCCGGCGGCGGCGCGGCGGCCGACGGAGGCGCTACGGCTGGCGGTGGCGCTGCGGCCGGCGACGGCGGCTCGGCGGCTGACGGTGGCTCGGCGGACGACGACGAGGGCGCCGCGGACGGGAGCGCCGCCTCGGCGGGCGCCGGGTCCTCGGCCTCGTCGCGCACGACCGGGATCTCGGCCGTGTCGTCCATCGCGGCCTGCGGGTTCGGCACCCGAGGAGCACCGTCCGACGGCCCCGCCCCCGGTGCGGGAACGGCGTCGGACGTCATGCGTCCATGATCCACCACCACGCGAACGGCGACCGGCCCCGAGGCAGGGGAGGGGCCGGTCGCCGTCGTCGTGGGAGCCGTCGGATCAGCGGTTGCGCAGACGCTCCATCGCGAGCTGCACGAGCGAGATCAGGGCCTGCTTGGTCGCGGCACGCGAGCGCGCGTCCGTGTAGAGCACCGGGACGTGCGCCGGGATGGCGAGCGCCTCGCGGACGTCGTCGAGCTGGTGCTTGGCGACGCCGTCGAAGCAGTTGACGCCCACGACGAACGGGATGCCACGGCTCTCGAAGTAGTCGACCGCCGGGAAGCACTGGTCGAGTCGGTCGGTGTCCACCAGCACGACGGCGCCGATGGCGCCGCGGACCAGGTCGTCCCACATGAACAGGAAGCGGTCCTGGCCCGGGGTGCCGAACAGGTACAGCCACAGCTGGCCCGGCAGCGCGATGCGTCCGAAGTCCATGGCGACCGTGGTGGTGGTCTTGCGGTCCGACACGCCACCGGCGTCGTCGACGCCGACGGAGTGCTCGGTCATCGCGGCCTCGGTGTTGAGGGGCTCGATGTCCGAGATGGAACCGATGAAGGTCGTCTTGCCGACGGCGAACCCGCCGGCGACGACGATCTTGACGACGGTAGGGGCGACGGACGGGGCGGTGCCGGCAGGAGCGGCCACCGCGGCGTCAGAGGGCGGAAATGCCATTGAGAACACTCTCCAGCACGCTCAGGGACAGGGCGGGGGACTCACCGGTGTTGACCTCGACCGGCTGTGAGGTGTGCACGCGCACGAGCTGCTGGTCGGCCATGTCGGACACCAGGATCCGGATGACGCCCAGCGGCAGGTGGAGCAGGGCGGAGAGCTCTGCGACGGAGATGTAGGTGTGCGCGGCGTGCTGCAGGATCGCGCGCTTCTCAGGCGTCAGACCCGTGCTCGTGACGGCGCTCGGCATCGCCTCGACCAGTGCCTCGAGAGGGAGGTCGCTGCGCGCGGAGCGCACGCGGCCCCCGGTCACGGCATACGGCCGGACCGTGCGGGCCTCGTACTCGATGTGCTCGCTCATGTGTCGGCTCAGGCCACCGGGGCTCGGGTCGAGCCGTCGACGGGCAGCTGGCCGCGCATCTCGGAGATGAGCTGCGGGGTCAGCGTCGCCTCGGTGCGCGAGACGAGCATCGCCATCTCGTAGCCGATGAGGCCGACGTCGCAGCTCGACTCCGCCACCACGGCGAGGACGGAGCCGTTCGAGACGCTCATCAGGAAGAGGAACAGGTTGTCCATCTCCGTGATCGACTGCCGCACCTCCCCCGCACGAAGCTGTCGGGCGGCACCGCGAGTCAGGCTCGACATGCCGGAGACGATGGCCGCGAGCTGGTCGCCGCTGGTGCGGTCGAGCTGCTCCGACATCGCCATGAGAAGACCGTCCGCCGACACCACGAGGGTGTGTCGAGTGCCGGGCACGGTCCGGACGAAGTTGTCCAGGAGCCAGCCGAAATTGGCTGCCTCGGTGCTGAGCGCGGTCACACTTCCTCCTTGCTGGTGCAGCTCGGATTGGCTGCGGTTTGGGTCGTCGCCGGGGCGTGGACGACGGTGCTGACGGTGGCGTTGATCATGACTGCTGACCCTCCTCCGGGGCGTCCGTCGCGGCGCGGCGGCCGCGGGCGGAACCGGACTGGAAGCTCGACAGCCGCGAACGGAGCTGCTCGGCGTCGCGCGGCGCGGCGCCGGCGGCCTGCTCGGCGACGGGCTCGGCGGCCGGCACGGCCGTCGGCACGCGCTTCGTGAGCCGCTCCGACTCGCGCACGGCGCTCGGTCGGTACGTCGAGAGCTGGCTCAGCTCGGCGAGCGCCTGCTCCTGGATGTCCGAGCGGAGCGCGAGCATCGCCGCGACCTCGTCGTCGAGGGCACCGACGCGCGGCGCCTCCGACGGCGGCATCGCGGGGTGCGGCACCGTCGAGATCGCGGGCTGGCCCGCCGGTCCGGCGGTCCACTCGGGCGGCGTCCAGCTGCCGGCGACGGGCGCGGCCGGCTGCGGGGCCGGGGCGACCGGTGCGGGCGCGGCCGGCGCGGGGGCCTGCCAGCCGGCGGCGGGCCTGCCGGACGACGCGGCCGGAGCCGCGGGCGCCTCGGCGGGCGCGTCGGCGACCCACGCCGACGTCCGCACGGGCAGCGAGGCCTCGGGGGCGGGAGGCGTCGGCGTGTAGGCCGGAGCGACCTCCGCCTTCTCCTCCTTGCGACGGCCGAACAGACCGCGACGCTTCTTCTTGCCCGACTCCTCGGGGGCGGGAGCGACAAGCTCGTGGAACGCGACGTCGGCCTGCGGAGCGGCGGGCACCGTGCTCGGCGCCCACGACGGGACCGCGGCACCGACCGGAGCCGGCGCCGGGGGCTCGACCGGCTCGGGCTGAGCGACGGGCTCCGGTGCGACCGGGGCGGCGGCCGCGATCTCGTCCGCGACGGGCACGAACAGCTGCGTCGGCGACTCGACGTCGGACTGGGCCGTCTCGGGCGTCGGCCACGCCGGCGCGTCCCACGCGGCGACGGGCTCGGCGATCGGCTCGGCCTCCAGCGCCGGGACCACGAGCTGCTCGGGCTCGGGCGCGGGGAGCGCCTCGGGCGCCTGCTCGGGCTCGGGCGCCTGCTCGGTCTCGACCGCGACGGCCGCGTCCTGGGGCTGCTCGGCGGGCTGCTCCCACGTCGGGGCCTGCCACGTCGGCGGCTCCCACGTCGGCCTCTCCCACGAGGCGACGGGCCAGGCGGTCTCGGCGTCGGCCGGGGCGGGCTCGGCGGACTCGGCGACGGGCTCCGGCGTCGGCTCGACCTCGACCGGCTCGACCGGCGCCGGCGCGGCGTAGGCGGCCTCGGGCTGCACGGGCGCGGGGACGAACGGCAGCGACGCGGACGCAGCCTCGGCGGCGCGCGAGTCGGCGCCACCGCGGACGACCGGGATCGCGCCCGTGTGCCAGGCGCGCGCCTCGTCGAGCGTGCGCTCGAAGTCGTGGCCGGTCAGCGGTGCGCCGCTGAACGCGCGGGCGGCCTGGCCCGACCATCCGGCGTAGCCGCTGTAGCCCGTGAACGCCGTCGGCGCGGGAGCCGCCGCGGGAGCCTGCTCCTCGACGACGGCCTGGGCGGCGAACGGCTCGGCGACGACCGCGGCCGGCTCCTCGAACGACGGGTCCCAGGCGGGCTCGGTGGCGGCCTCGAAGCTCGGCGCCCAGGCGGGCTCGGCCTCGGCCTGCGCCTCGGCGGCGGGCTCGAACGACGGGGCCTGCTCGGCGACGAACGCCGGCGCTGCCTCGAAGGACGGGGCGGCCTCGAAGGACGACGCGGCCTCGTAGGACGGGGCGAGCTCGTGGGACGGCGCAGCCTCGGAGGACGGGGCGGCCTCGTCGGTCGGCACGGGCTCGTACGACGGCACAGCCTCGGAGGACGGGGCCTCGAACGACGGCGCCCACACGGGCTCCGCGTCGGGCTCGGGCTCCACGACAGGCGCGGCCTCGGCGACCGGCGCGGCCTGGCCGGCATCGAACGACGGCACCCAGGCGGGCTCGGCAGGAGCGGCGGGCTCGTCGACCTCGACCGGCGCGGCGACCTCGAACGACGGCGCCCACGCGGGCTCCGCGTCCCCGACCGGCGCGGGCTGCGACCAGGTCGGCTCGTCGGCGACGTCCGCCTGCTGGACCGGCTCGGCCACCGGCGCGTCCTGCTCGGTGGCGAAGGTGGGAGCCCACGCCTCGGCGACCGGCCCGGCGGGGGCCGCGTCCCACGCGGACGCGGGCTGCGGGACGTCGACCGGCGCGGACGCGGCCTCGGCGGCCTGCGGCGACCACGGCTCGTCGGCGGCGGGCTCGGCCGGCGCATCGGCGTCGCCGTTCTCCGCGAAGCCGGGCACCCAGACGTCCTCGGCCGCGTCGGCCGGGACCTCCTGCGCCGCCGCGTCGGACACGACCGACTGGTCGGCCTCGTCGTCGTCCGGCGCGAAGCCGGGTACCACCACGGGCTCGACGGGTGCGGCGTGCGCACCGCCGAGCGCCATCCACGGCGCACGGACCTGGCTCGCGGCGTCACCGTCGGGAGCGAGACCGGGGACGGCCTGCTGCTCGCCCGACGTGCCGTCGGCGAGGTCGCTGCGGCCGCGGAACCCGGAGAACAGACCGGCGCGCGCAGCGGGGGATGCGGGGGCGGGCTGCGCCGGGGACTCGTCGGCGGGCGCCTGCCACGCCGACGTCGAGGCGCGGCTGCGGCTCGGCAGACCGCTCGGGGCGGCGGCGACGACCGGCGGCGTCCACTCGGGCGCGGACGACGAGAGGTCGGGCGACAGGTTCGGCGCGGGAGCGTCGGGCAGGACGATGTTGTTCTCGTCGAACGTCTTGCGCGGGCGCGTGGGCAGGCCGCTGTCCGGGGCGGAGAGCGCGTTCGGCACCGGGATCGCGCCCGAGTCCGTGTCGTCGCCGTCGCCGCGACGGCGGCGGGGCAGGCCCTGGGGCGTCTGGCCGTCGGTCAGCGCGGCGAGGTCGACCTCCTCGACGACCGGCACGTCGACCTGCGGCAGCTCCTCGGCGACCGGACCGACCGCGGAGATCGCGGGCGGCGCGCCGAAGTGCGACGTCTCGGCCGACGCGAACAGCGTGGCGGGGAAGCGCACGACCGTCTCGGTGCCGGTGCCGCGCGAGCTCTTCATGAGCGTGACGTCGGCGCCGAGGCGCTGGGCGATGCGGCCGACGACGAAGAGGCCCAGGCGCTGGGCGCCCAGCGCGTCGCTCGCGCTGGTCGACACGATCTTGGTGTTGGCGGCCTCGATCTCGGCGTCCGTCATGCCGAGGCCGTGGTCGATGATCCGGACGACGACCGACGGGCCGGAGATGCCGGTGGTGACCGTGACGGGCGTCTCCGGCTCGGAGAAGATCGTCGCGTTCTCGAGCAGCTCCGCGAGCATGTGCGCGGCGCCGAGGGCGTTGAAGCCGAGCATCGGCGGGTCGGCCTGCAGGTCGAGCTCGACGCGGTCGTACTGCTCGATCTCGGACGACGCCGTGCGGATCACGTCGGAGAGCGGCATGGCGTCGCGCAGACGACGGCCCGTGTCGATGCCGGCCAGGACGAGCAGCGACTCGGCGTTGCGGCGCATCCGGGTGGCGAGGTGGTCGAGGCGGAAGAGGTTCGCCAGGGTCGACGGATCCTCCTCCGCGCGCTCGAGCGAGTCGATGAACGACAGCTGGCGGTTGAGGAGCACCTGGTCGCGGCGGGCGACGTTGACGAACATCTCCGCGATCGAGCCACGGAGGGCCGCCTGCTCCTGCGCGACCTGCACGGTCGTCGCGTTCACCGCGTTGAACGCCTCGGCGAGTCGACCGACCTCGTCGCGCGAGCGGACGGGGATCGGGTCGAGCGCGATCTCGGGGCCCTGACCGGGGACGGCCATCTGCTCGACGAGGCGCGGCAGCTCGTCACGCACGTCGGCGGCGGCGCGGGTGAGGCGGCGGAGCGGGTTGACGATCGCACGGGAGACGGTGAACGCCACGAGGATCGACAGGGCGGCGGCCAGCGCCGCGAGCGCGATCGTGAGGAGCGCTCGGCTGCGGGCGTCGCTGGCGGCCTGCGACGCCACGTCGATGCCCGTCGCGAGCGACTGCTTCTGCAGCGCGTCGAGGCTCGCGAGCTGCGTCTGCATGTCCTTCGCGTAGCCCTCGAAGTCGACGAGCGCGAAGGACGCGGGGTCACCCGACGTGAGCTGGATGCGCCAGTTCAGGAGGTTGTTGCTCGGGTCGCCGCTCGGCAGGACGAGCTCGTCGCTGTCGAGCGAGTAAAGCGCGCCCTTGGCCTGCGTGCGCGCGAGCTCGGTCGCCGCGGCGAGCGCCGCGTACTGCTGGCCCTCCTGGACCGGGGCGACGCTGAGCGGCAGCTGCACACCCGAGATCAGCTCGGTGACGATGCCCGCGGAGAGCGAGCCGAGCGAGTTGATCGCGCTCAGGTAGGCGGCGGCGTCGCGGTTCTTGAGGGCGTTCGCGAAGGCGACACCGACCTGCATCTGCGGGTTGATCGCGGCGAGGTACGCCTCGTCCTGACGCTTCTTGTCGGCGGGCAGCAGGCGGGCGACCTTGGTGTTCGCGGGGCCGGCCTGGAGCGCGTTCTTCAGGGCGGTCGTCACCGACGGCGGGAACTCGCCCTGGCTGACCTTCTGGGCCTCGTCGGCCCAGGCTGAGTACGCGGCGTCGACCGTGCCCTCGGCCTGCTTGAGGTCCGCGTCCTTGGCGCCCGTGAGCGCGGCGATGCGCTCGGCCATGAGCGCGTCGGTGTAGTCGATGAGCTGGTGGCCGGACGAGATGGCGACCTTCGACGCGGCGGCGTACCGGTAGTCCTGGATGGCGCTGTAGGAGATGTACACGCCGGCGCCGAACAGCACGAGCATGGGCACGGCGAGAACCGCCAGCACCTTGGCGCGGATGCCGAGCCGTCGCAGCATGTCGTTCCCTTCGTCACCCGGCGCCCCAGGGGCTCCGGGTGTGGTGTGTGCCGCACGCCGTGGCGAGGCGCAAGGCTTCCCGTTCGCACCTCATCGGCTGTTGGACGCTAGACCATTAGCCCGCCGCAGAGTTTGCCATGGACGTCACCCGCCCGGAACCGGCCTCCTCAGGCACAGATGTCCCGTTTGCGGCGGCCCGCTAGCGTCGCGCTGTGCGAGCTGTCGTGGTGAGGGAACCGGGTGGGCCGGACGTGCTGGCGGTGCAGGACGTCGCGGCGCCCGAGCCAGGCCCCTCCGACCTGCTCGTCGCGGTCGCCGCCGCCGGCGTCAACCGCGCTGACCTGCTCCAGCGGCAGGGCCACTACCCCCCGCCCGAGGGCGCTCCCGCGTGGCCGGGCCTCGAGGTCAGCGGCACGGTGACGGCCGTCGGCCCGGACGTCGCGGGGTGGCGGGTCGGGGACCGGGTGGCCGCGCTGCTGGCCGGCGGCGGGTACGCCGAGCAGGTCGCCGTGCCCGCCGACCTCGCGCTGCGCGTGCCCGACGACCTCGACCTCGTCTCGGCGGCCGGGCTGCCCGAGGCGCTCGCCACGGTGTGGTCGAACCTGCGTGCGGCCCGGCTCGCCCCCGGCGAGTCCGTGCTGGTGCGCGGCGGCTCGGGCGGCGTCGGCTCGATCGCCGTGCAGCTCGCGCACGCGCTCGACGCGCAGGTGCTCGCCACGGCGGGCGGCGCGGAGCGCGTGGCGCGCGTGCGCGAGCTCGGGGCCGACGTCGTGCTCGACCACCGCGCGCCGGGGCTCGCCGACCGTGTGCTCGCCGCGACCGACGGGCGGGGCGTCGACGTCGTGCTCGACGTGCTCGGCGCCGGCGGCCTCGCGCAGAACCTCGCGGTGCTGGCCGACGACGGCCGACTCGTCGTCATCGGGCTCCAGCAGGGCCGCCGCGGCGAGCTCGACCTCAGCCTGCTCCTGGCGAAGCGCGCGGCCGTGATCGGGACGATGCTGCGCTCACGGCCCCACCACCAGAAGGCAGCGATCGTCGACGGCGTGCGCCGCCACGCCTGGCCGCTCGTCGGGTCGCGGGCGGTGCGGCCCGTGGTGCACGCGGTGCTGCCCTTCGACCGCGCGCCCGAGGCGCACCGGCTGCTCGAGACCGGCGAGGCCTTCGGCAAGGTGCTGCTCGTCCCCGCGGCGGAGGACTCGTGACGCCGACGCGTCGTGCGCCCCTGCGGATGTCGGACCCGCGGGTCAGACTGACCGCATGACGGAGGACCGCAGCACGCACGCCGCCGACGGGGACACCGCCGGGGACACCGCCGAGACGCCGACCCCCGACGACGAGCACCGCCAGCGGCCGTACGGCGGGCCGACGACCGGCCCGCACATCGTGGTGGTCGAGCAGCCGGGCCGCAGCGCCGACGCCGAGCCGGACGACGACGCGCCGGAGGCCGAGGGTGAGGACGCCGCCGACCGCAGCGAGGACCCCACGACGCTCGTCGGCCAGCCGGCGAAGGTGATGCGGATCGGCACGATGATCAAGCAGCTGCTCGACGAGGTGCGCAGCGCACCTCTCGACGATGCCGCCCGGGCACGGCTCGCGGCGATCCATGAGCGCAGCCTCCACGAGCTCGAGGAGGGCCTGTCGCCCGAGCTCATCGACGAGCTGCACCGCATCACGCTGCCGTTCGTCGACGACTCGACGCCGTCGGACGCCGAGCTCCGGATCGCGCAGGCGCAGCTCGTCGGCTGGCTCGAGGGCCTGTTCCACGGGATCCAGACGGCGCTCGTCGCGCAGCAGATGGCGGCCCAGGCGCAGCTGTCGCAGATGCGCCGCGCGCTCCCGCCCGGCGCGCAGCCCGGCCCCGGCGGCCCGCAGCGGGGGTTCGTCATCCCGGTCGGGCCGGGCGACGACCAGCAGCCGACGTCCGGCACGGGTCAGTACCTGTAGCGGTCCGCCGGTCCACGTCTCACGCCGGCGGGGGCGCCTCCTCGGGTGCCGACGCGGGCTGCTCGCCGGCGGTCAGCGCGATGGCGCCCGAGACGAGCACCAGGCCCAGCACCTCCAGGCCGTGCGGCACCTGCTGGAGCATGACGGCCCCGACGACCGCCGCCGTCGCGGGCAGCATCGCGAGCAGCACCGCGAACGTCGCGGGCCGCACCCGGCGGAGCACCACCTGCTCGATCGCGTACGGGACCACCGACGAGCACACCGCGATCGCGACGATCTTCGCGGCGAGCGCGCCGTCGTCCAGCACCGGCGCGGCACCCGCGGCGAGGAACGGCGCGAACACGACGGCACCCGCCGCCATCGCCACCGACAGCCCCGTGACGCCGGGCACCGCTGCGCGCGCCACGCGCCGCCCGAGCAGGATGTACGCCGCCCAGCAGGCGGCCGCGACGCCGATCGCGACGAGTCCCGCCTTCGCCTCCGGACCGGCGTCGAGCGAGACGCCCGCGAGCAGCACCACGCCGACCGCCGCGACGCCGATCGCGACCCGGTCGCGCCAGCCGCGGCCCGTCACCGCCGCGACGGCGACCGGGCCGATGAACTCGATCGCGACGGCCGTGCCGAGGGGCAGCCGGTCGATCGCCGCGTAGAACGCGACGTTCATCGCCGCGAGCGTGACGCCGAACAGCGCGGCCGTCCCGAGCGCGCGCCGCGTCCACGACGATCGCCACGCCCGGCCCCACGGTCGCCGCCACAGCAGCAGGACGACCGCCGCGACCGCCACCCGCAGCCACGCCACGACCGCCGCGGGCAGGACGCCGAACACCCGCACCGCGATCGCCGCACCGACGTACTGCGTCAGCCCGGAGACGACGAACAGCAGCGGCGCAGGCACGGCCGTCACGCTAGCCCCGCCACGGCCCGGGCCCGAGGTCTGCCCGGGCCCGAGCCCCGCGTCAGCCCTTGACCGACCCCGCGAGCAGACCGCGCACGAAGTACCGCTGCAGCGACAGGAACACGATCAGCGGCACGAGGATCGACACGAACGCCCCCGCCGTCAGCAGGAACCACTGGTTGCCGCGCTGCCCGGTGAGGTTGAACAGCGCGACCGTCATCGGCGCCACCTCGTTCGACGAGCCCGCGAACGTGAGCGCCACCAGCAGGTCGTTCCAGACCCACAGGAACTGGTAGATGCCGAAGGCCGCGAGCGCCGGCTTGAGGATGGGCAGCATCAGCCGGAAGAAGATCGTCACGTGCCCCGCACCGTCGACACGCGCCGCCTCGACGAGCTCGCCGGGGATCTCCCGCATGAAGTTGTGCAGCAGGAACACGGCGAGCGGCAGCGCGAACATCGTGTGCGAGATCCACACCGACCAGAACGACCCCGCGATCCCCGCCTTCACGTACAGCGAGAGCAGCGGGATGAGCGTCACCTGGATGGGCACGACCTGCAGCGCGAACACCCCGATGAACAGCAGGTTCTTGCCGCGGAAGTTCATCCAGGCGAACGCGTACGCCGCGAGCGACGCGATGAGGATCGGGATGATCACCGCGGGCACGGTGATCACGATCGAGTTGACGATGAACGGCGCGAGCGACGAGCTGGAATCGCTGCCGAGCACCGCCTTGTAGTTGTCGAGCGTGAACACCGGGTTGGACAGGACCGTCCACCAGCCGGTGGTGTTGATGTCCTGCTCGGGCCGGAACGAGCTGACCAGCAGCCCGAACGTCGGGAGCGTCCAGAGCACCGCGAGGATCACGGCGGACAGCGACGCCCACGGCCGGCTGAGCCGCTTGTGCGCGGCGTCGGCGGCGTGCAGCGCGCTCGGGCCGGCCTTGGGGGCCGCGAGGCCCGTCGGGACGGTGTCGATCGACAGGTCGGTGGGGTCGACGGTGCTCATCGCTGCTCCGCCTTCCGGAGGGTCCGCACGTTGTACACGACGATGGGGATGACCAGCACGAACAGCAGCACGGCCAGCGCCGCGCCCAGGCCGACGTTGCCGGCGCTGAAGCTCTGGTCGAAGAACTCGTTGGCGACGACAGACGTGCCGTAGTTGCCGCCCGTCATGGTGCGGACGATGTCGAAGACCTTCAGGCAGCCGATGGCGATCGTGGTCAGGACCACCACGAGCGTCGGTCGGATCGACGGCACGGTGATGAACCGGAACATGCCCCACGTCGAGACCCCGTCGAGCCGCGCCGCCTCGACCATGTCGGACGGGATGGCCTTGATCGCGGCGGAGAGGATCGTCATCGCGAAGCCCGCCTGGATCCAGATCATCACGACGATCAGGAAGAGGTTGTTCCACGGGCTGTTGATGAGGAACTGCTGCGGCGTGCCGCCCAGCCACACGATCACCTGGTTGACGAGCCCGATCTGCGCGGGGTTGTTCTGCACGCTCGGGTCGTAGAACCGGTACTCGTACATGAACTTCCAGATGATCGACGCGCCGACGAACGAGATCGCCATCGGCAGGAAGATCAGCGCCTTCGCGAACGCCTCGCCGCGCGCGCCGTCGACGACGAGCGCGTAGACGAGGCCCACGAGGGTCGCGACGACCGGTGCCACGAGCACCCACAGCACCGTGTTGCGCAGCACGATCAGGTCGTCGCTGGACGTGAAGATCGTCGTGTAGTTGTCGATCCCGACGAACTTCGTGCCGTTGGCGTCCTGGAACGAGGTCCAGATGGTGCGCAGCGCCGGGTAGATGAGGCCGACCAGGACCAGCAGCACCGTCGGCCCGACGAAGTACCACGCGACCCGCTTGGTCCCGCGGCGCTCGACGAACGAGACGACCAGCAGGACCGCACCGATCACGGCGGCGAACAGGACGAGCGAGGCGACCATCAGGCCGAGCTTGTCCGCGTAGTTCATGGCGACCTCCGTTGGTCGACGAGGACGTTCGGCGCGCAGCCACGCGCGCGGCGAGCGCGGCTCGGACCGCGCACCGCTCCGTGCCGGGCGGTGCGCGATCCGAGCCGCGGTGTCACATCAGGACTTCGGCCACGCGGCCTCGATCTTGTTCACCGTGTCCTGCGTCGACTGCCCCGTGATCCAGGCGGTCGCCTGCTTCCAGAAGGCGCCCGAGCCGACCGCCGCCGGCATCTGGTCCGACCCGTCGAAACGGAAGACCGTGTTCGGGTCCTTCAGGATGTCGACCGACAGCTTGTCGATCGGGTTGACCAGGTTCGACGCGTCGAGACCCTTGTTGGCGGAGATCCAGCCGCCCTCGGTGTCCGCGGAGCTCGCCTTGGCCTTGAGGTTCGCCCACGTGTCGGTCGACCAGAAGGTCTGGAGCGCCTTGACCTCGGGCGCGTCGCGGAACGCGAGCACGAACTCGCCGGCGCCGAGCACCGGGTGGTCCTGCGCCGTCTGACCCGGCAGGTAGAACGCGAACACGTTCTTGTCGGACGTGGCGTCGGGACCGATCGTCACGTTCTTGTCCGCGTCCTTCCAGTTCGCCGCGTAGAACGACGCCTGGCGGTGCATCGCGCACTGCTGCTGGAGGATCGGGAACCCGCCGATCTGGAACGCGGTCGAGGCGATCGACTTCACGTCGCCGTACCCGCCGTTCACGTACTGCGGGTTCTTCAGGTACCCGCCGACGCCGTCGAACGCCGTGACGACCGACGGGTCGTTGAACGGGATCTGGTGGCCGACCCACTTGTCGTAGTTGTCAGGGCCGGAGAGCCGGAGCATGAAGTCCTCGACCCAGTCGGTGACCGGCCAGCCGGTCGCGGTGCCGGACTCGATGCCCGCGCACCACGGCTTCATCTTCCCGGAGCTCGCGATCTGGTCGGACAGCGCCTTGAGCTCGTCGAGCGTCGTCGGGACCTTCCAGCCGTTGTCCTGGAACGTCTTCGGCGAGTACCAGACCAGCGACTTCACACTCGCGCCCGAGGGTGCGGCGTAGAACTTGCCGTCGACCGTGCCGTACTTCTTCCAGTCCGGCCCGAAGAACTTGTCGACGTTGTCGGACACGGCCTGCGGCGGCTCGACCGCCTTGCCGGTCGCGACGAGCTGGGCGAGCAGGCCGGGCTGCGGCACGATCGCGAGGTCCGGCGGGTTGCCGGCCTTGGCGCGCACGAGCACCTGCTGCTCGAAGTTCTTGTCCGCCTGGTAGTTCACCTTGGCGCCGGTGCACTGCTCGAACGGCTTGAACGAGTCGATGTACGGCTTGTCCTCGGGCGTCGTGATGCCCGCGTAGATCGAGATCGTCTTGCCCTTCAAGCTCCCGAACTGCGAGTACGGGGCGCAGTCGGCAGCCGCCGCGGTCCCCGTGCTCGTCCCGCCGCCGCCACCACCTCCGCCCGAGCATGCCGAGAGCACGAGAGCGAACCCCGCCCCCGCCGCTGCGATCGCGATCCCGCGACGCCTGCGCGTGCCGTTCATGAGACCTCCACGTCGTCATGTCGGAGGTACGCGAGGGGGTCGCCCCGCGTCCTTGCTGGCCAGGCAATCCCGGACCGGAACAAGACGCAACCGGAGCAACCGGGCAAGTCGGTCACAGTTGGGTCACATCCCGGGCACTGCCACCGGCGGGACCGGTGCGCGGGCGGACCGCGTCAGGCCAGGAGGCTCCGGAGCACGGCGACCACGCCGTCGTCGTCGATCGTGCCCGTGACCTCGTCGGCCGCGAGGCGAACCGCGTCGGCCGCGTGGCCCATCGCGACACCGCGCGCCGCCCACGCCAGCATCTGCACGTCGTTGCCGCCGTCGCCGACGGCCATCGTCGCGAACGGCTCGACGCCGAGCCGTCGGCGCACCGCCTCGAGCGCGCTCGCCTTGGTGACGCCCTCGGGGGAGAGGTCGAGCCAGGCCGTCCAGCCGATCGCGTACTCGACCTCGTGCAGGCCGACGCGCTCGACGATCTCGCGGAACTCGTCCGGCGTGGCGCCGGGGGCCCGGATGACGACGCGCGTCGCCGGGCCGTCCGCGAGCTGGTCGAGCGTGACGACCGTGTGCTCGCCGGACAGCTCGCCCGGCGGGAAGTCGCCCGAGACGCGGAACCCGACGCCGAGCTCCTCGACGGCGTAGAGCGCGTCGGGCAGCTCGACCGCGAGCGCGCGCAGCGCCGGGCCGGGGTCGAACGTCACGACGTCGACGACCTCGTACCCGTCGTCGAGCTCGGGGTCGAGGCGCACGGTCACGGCGCCGTTGGAGCAGACGACCCACCCGTCGGTGAGTCCGAGCTCGCCGGCCACCGGCACGGCGGAGTGCACGGACCGGCCGGTCGCGAGCACCACGTGCAGCCCCGCGTCGCGCACGTCGGCGACCGCCCTGCGGGCGTCGTCCGAGATCACGCCGTCGTAGGACATGAGCGTCCCGTCGACGTCGAGCGCGACGAGGCGGCAGCGGCTCATGGCGTCAGCACCTCCAGGCCGCCCAGGTAGGGCCGCAGGCCCTCGGGCACGCGCACCGAGCCGTCGGCCTGCTGGTGGTTCTCGAGGATCGCCACGATCCAGCGCGTCGTCGCGAGCGTGCCGTTGAGCGTCGCGACCGCGCGCAGCGACCCGTCGGCGGTGCGCTCGCGGACCCCGAGGCGGCGCGCCTGGAAAGTCGTGCAGTTCGACGTCGACGTCAGCTCCAGGTAGCGCTGCTGGCTCGGCAGCCACGCCTCGCAGTCGAACTTGCGCGCCGCGCTCGAGCCGAGGTCGCCGGCCGCGGTGTCGATCACGCGGAACGGCAGCTCGGCCAGCGCGAGCATCTCCTTCTCCCAGCCGAGGATGCGGCGGTGCTCGTCGGCCGCGTCCTCGACCGTCGTCCAGCTGAACGCCTCGACCTTGTGGAACTGGTGGACGCGGATGATGCCGCGCGTGTCCTTGCCGTACGACCCCGCCTCGCGCCGGTAGCAGGCCGACCAGCCGGCGTACCGCTGGGCGCCGCCGGACAGGTCGAGGATCTCGCCGCTGTGGAAGCCCGCGAGCGCGACCTCGCTCGTGCCGACGAGGTACAGGTCGTCCGCCTCGAGCCGGTAGATCTCGTCGGCGTGCGCGCCGAGGAAGCCGGTGCCCGCCATCACCTCGGGCTTGACGAGGGTCGGCGTCATCACGGGCGTGAAGCCGAGCTGCACGGCCTTGTCGAACGCCGCCGTGAGCAGCGCGAGCTCGAGCCGGGCGCCGACGCCGGTCAGGTAGTAGAACCGCGCACCCGAGACCTTGGCGCCGCGCTCCATGTCGATGGCCTTGAGGCGCTCGCCGAGCTCGAGGTGATCGCGGACCGCGAAGTCCGGGCCGTACTCGGCGGCGAAGTCGCGCGGCGTGCCGACGTGCTCGAGCACCACGTAGTCGTCCTCGCCGCCCTCGGGGACGCCCGGCTCGACGACGTTGCCGATGCGGCGGGACAGCTCGTCGGCGCGGCGCTCCGCCTCGTCGGCGTCGGCCTGCAGCGCCTTGACCTGGTCCGCGAGGTGCTTCGCCCGGGCGAGCAGCGCCTGCTTCTCGTCACCCTGGGCCTGCGCGACCTGCTTGCCGAACGCCTTCTGCTCGGCGCGCAGCGTCTCGAACTCCGTGAGCGCGGACCGGCGGCGCGCGTCGGCGTCGAGCACCTCGTCGACCAGGTGGGGGTCCTCGCCACGAGCCTTCTGGCTCGCCCGGACGACGTCGGGGTCCTCGCGGAGCAGCCGCAGATCGATCACGGCGACAACCCTACCGACGTGCCGCCGACGGCTCCGTGCCGAGGCGGGCGCGGGCGCCGCACGCGGGCGGGACGAACCGGACACGTCCCCGTCTGCCGGGCAATGAAGGCCCCGGTCCGGGTCCCGGGGCAATAGATTGCCGAGCATGTCGTGGCAGGCCTGGGTGGGCGTGCTCGTCCTCTGGGTCCTCGCGCTGGCGCTGCTGGCCGCGGGCTGGGTGCTGCTGCACCGGACGCGGCTGCGCCGGAGCATCTACCGGGCGCGGGGCCGGGGGGCGGGCTCGGAGCGTGCGGTGCGCGACGCCCGCCGGCGCGGGCACGTGGTGGCGTTCGTCGCGAACCCGACGAAGCCCGACGTCGCGCAGCTCGGCGCGCTGATCCGTCGGTACCGCGCCGAGCGCGGCCAGCCCGAACCCCTGTGGCTCGAGACGACGGCCGCGGACCCGGGTGTCGGCCAGACGCGCGCCGCGGTCGAGGCCGGCGCCGACCTCGTGGTCGCGATCGGCGGCGACGGGACGGTGCGCGCGGTCGCGGAGGGTCTCGTGGGCACGAGCGTGCCGATGGGGCTCATCCCCCTCGGCACCGGCAACCTGCTGGCCCGCAACCTCGACATCCCCGTCGGCGATCCGGTCACCGCGCTCGAGATCGCGCTCGCGGGTCGCGACCGCGAGATCGACGTCGGCTGGCTCCGCGTGCTGCGCTGGGAGTCCGACGTCGACGACGACGTGGCCCGCGCGGCCGAGCCGGGGCCCGACGACCAGCCCCGCGACCACATCTTCCTGGTGATCGCCGGGGTCGGCTTCGACGCCGCGATGGTGGCCGACACCGACGAGCACCTCAAGGCGCGCGTCGGCTGGGTGGCGTACTTCTTCTCGGGCATCCGCCACCTGCACGGCTCGCGGGCGCGCGTGCACGTGCGGCTCGACGACGGCGCGACGCAGACCACGCGGCTGCGGAGCCTGCTGATCGGCAACTGCGGGCGGCTGCCCGGCGGGATCACGCTGCTGCCGGACGCCGTGGTGGACGACGGCTGGCTCGACGTCGCCGCGATCGACACCCGCATCGGGCTCGCGGGGTGGGCGCAGCTGTTCGGCGAGGTCGTGCTGCAGGGCGTCGGGCTGCGCAACGACCTGCCCGCCAAGATCGGCCGGATCGACCACACCCGCGCCCGCACGGTCCACGTCGTGCTGCCCGGCGGAGAGCACGTGCAGGTGGACGGCGACGTCGTCGGGCGCGTCACCGAGGTGGCCGCGCGGGTCGACCCCGGCGCGCTCGTCGTCCGGGTCGCGGCGGACGCGGCGGCAGGCTGACGACGACCCCCGCGCGCGGCGTCAGGTCGCGGCGCCGCCGCGGATCGCGTCCAGCCACGCGCGGGCCGTCACGAAGTCGTGGTCCGACGTGCCGACGTGCACCTCGGTCTGCTGCGCGTCCGCCCGCGGGTACGAGCCGAGGAACCGCACGTACGGGCACCGCCGGTGCAGGCCCATGAACGCCTCGCCGACCCGCTCGTCGGCGATGTGGCCCTCGGCGTCGATCGAGAACGAGTACCGCCCGAGCGCGTCCCCGATGGGCCGCGACTCGATGCGCGACAGGTTGACGCCGCGCGTCGCGAACTGCTCCAGCATCGCGAGCAGCGCGCCGGCCTCGTTGTCGGGCAGGTGCACGACGAGCGTCGTCTTGTCGGCGCCGGTCGGGGCCGGGACCTCGCCGGGGTGGCCGACGACGACGAACCGCGTCTGCGCGTCCGGGTTGTCGCCGACGTGCTCGGCCAGCGGCGTCAGCCCGTACGTCTCGACCGCGGGCGGCGGCACGAGCGCGGCGTCGAACCCGAGCGTCAGGGGGTCCTCGCCCGCCGCGAGCCGCTCGGCGATCAGCGCCGCAGGCGCGGTGTTCGACGTCGCGGGCACGTGCACGACGCCCGGCAGGTGGCGCGCGAGCCAGCGCCGGCACTGCACCCACGCGTGCGGGTGCGCGCTGATTCGGTGGACGTCGTGCGGCGTGACGCCCGGCGCGGCGGCGAGCGTGAACTGCACGGGCACGAGCACCTCGCGCAGCAGCACGAGCGGCTCGCCGACCGCGAGGCTGTCCAGCGTCGCGGTGACGCCGCCCTCGACGGTGCTCTCGATCGCGACGACCGCGTAGTCGGCCTCGCCGGTCCGGACCGCCTCGATCGCCGACGAGACGTCGGCCTGCGGCAGCTCGACGCACGCGTCGGGGCCGACCACCTGGCGCAGCGCCGCCTCGGTGAACGTCCCGGCCGGCCCGAGGTAGGCGTAGCGGGGCAGCGCCATGGTTCCTCCCGTGGGTCGGTGCGGGCCGGTGCAGGCCCTGTTCGTGCAGGTCGCGTGCGCGCGGCGTGGACGACGCCCGAGGACCGGTCACCGCCGCCGGGTCGAGGGTAGTGCGCCCGTAGGCTGGTTCGGTGCCGAGCCCCGCCCTGACGCGCCCTGACCTGCGCGCCCGCACCGCCGTCGCGTCCTCGAAGCGTCCGGCCGCGGTGCGCGCGCTCGTCGCCGTCGTCGCCGCGGCGCTCGTCGTGCTCGCCGGGCTCTGGCTCGGTGGGCCGGCACGGGCCGACGGCCCCGGTGGATCCACGTCGGCCGGATCCCCGGGCGCGACCCCCGGCGGGTCGAGCGCCCCCGTCGTGTTCGTCGGCGTCACCGGCCTGCGCTGGGACGACGTCTCGACGCTGACCACGCCCACGCTGTGGAACCTCTCGCGCGACGCGTCCGTCGGGCTCGTCACCACGCGCAGCGTCGCGGCGCGCGGCTGCCCCGCGGACGGCTGGCTCGCGGTCAGCGCGGGCGATCGCGCGGCCGACCAGCGCGGCCCCGGTGGGGTGTGCCGCACGCTCGTCGAGCCCGGCACCGACGGCACGGTGCCCGCGTGGTCGGACTACGCGGCGGCGGTCGCCACGCAGCCGTACGACGCGCACCTCGGCCTGCTCGGCGATGCGCTCGCGAAGGGCGGCACGGACGTGACGGGCATCGGGCCGGGTGCCGCCATCGCGCTCGCCTCGTCGTCCGGCACGGTCGTCGGCACGCACGTCGACGCGCCGTCCGCCGCGACGACGCTGACCGCCGAGGTCGAGGACGCGCTGACGCACTCGCGGCTCGTCGTGGTCGACGCGGGCGTCATCCGCGACACCGGCTTCGCGACGCAGGCGCGCGCCCCCGGCGCCACGAGCTCGCCCGACGACACCGACCAGCAGGGGCTGATCCCCGGCGACACCGTCGAGCCCCCGCCGCTCACGACGCCCGAGGTCATCACGCAGCCGGCGCGCGCCCAGCAGGTGCAGGACGTCGACGCGCGGATCGGCGCCGCGATGGCGGGCGCACGGGCGTCGGGCGCCACCGTGCTCGTCGTCTCGATCGCCGACTCCGGGCGCACGTCGCTGCAGCTCGCGGCCGCGACGGGCGTCGCGCCGAACGGCGGCACGTACGCGGAGAACCTGCTGACGTCGGGCTCCACCCGGCAGAGCGGACTGATCCAGACCGTCGACGTGACTCCGACGCTGCTCGACGCGATGGGGCTCGACGCCGCGGCGGCCGACCTCGGCGGCGCGACGATCGTGCCCGTCGCGGGTGCCGCGTCGGCGACCGCGCGCATGGCGGGGCTGCTGAGCATGCAGCACCGCTCGTACTGGATCACCAAGGTGTCGGGCGCGTTCACGACGCGGATCGTGCTCGGGCAGGCGCTGCTCTTCGTCGTCGCCGCGATCGTGCTGACGCGGCGCGGGCGCGCCGACCGACGGCCGCTGCGCCCGGCGCTGCGCGTCGTCCAGGTCGCGGGCATCGCGCTCGGCGCGGCACCCGTCGCGTCCTTCCTGACCGGGCTCGTGCCGTGGTGGAACGTCGACCACCCGATCCACGCGTTCTGGTGGACGCTCTACGCCTGGGTGGCCGTGATCACGCTCGTCGCCTTCGCGGGCCCCTGGCGCCGGTACGTGCTCGGGCCCGCGGGCGTCGTCGCGCTCGTGACCGTCGCGACGTTCGTGATCGACCCGTTCACCGGCTCGCACCTCGTGATCGACTCCGCAATGGGCGCGCACCGCCTGCTCGCCGCGCGGTTCTACGGCATGAGCAACCAGTCGTTCGCGCTGCTGCTCGCGGCCGGCGTGCTGCTCGGCGTCGTGATCGGCGACGTCCTGCTGCGCCGCGACCGTCGCCGGCTCGCGGTGGTCGCGGTCTCGCTGCTCGGCCTGCTGTGCGTCGTCGTCGACGGGACGCCCGGGCTGGGCAGCGACTTCGGTGGGCCGCCCGCGCTGATCCTCGCGTTCGCGATGCTCGCGGTCTCGATCAGCGGGCGGCGGGTCAACTGGAAGGTGCTCGCGATCATCGTCGGCGCGGGCGTGCTCGTCGTCGGCGGGTTCGCCGTGATCGACTACCTCCGCCCGCCGGCCGACCGCACGCACCTCGGGCGGTTCGTCGCCTCGTCCCTCGACGGCGGCCTGGGCGACACGATCGGCCGGAAGCTCTCCGCCAACCTGCGCGTGCTGACGTCGTGGCGCTACCTGCTGCTCGCCATCGCCGGAGTCGGGCTCACCTGGATCGTCGTCGCGAACCCGCGCCCCCGGCGCGGTGCGCTGCTCGGGCGCGGGAGCCCGCTCGCGGGGCTGCGCCGGGCGGTGCCCCTGCTCCGGCCGGGCGTCGCCGCGATGGGCTGCGGCCTGCTCGTCGGGTTCCTGATCAACGACTCCGGCATCGTGGTGCCCGCCACCGGGATCGCGGTCGCGGTGCCGTGCCTCGTCGCCGCCGCCGCGCAGTGGCGGCTCGACCACCCGACCGAGGACCCGGACGACGAGGAGCCCGCGCCCGACGCCGCGCCGGTCGAGCTGACGACCTGAGGCTGCCTGCCGCGCTACAGGTGCGTCTGCGGCGGGCGCTTGCCAGGCTGGACCGTGCGCTTCACGGCCGAGGCCGCGCCGCGGATGCGTCGCGCGTTCGCCGCGAGCTGCACGTCGCGGTACTGCGCGGCGCGGTGCATCTGACCCTTCAGGTCGGTGCCCGACGGGCGGTGGCGCAGGTCGCACGGCACCTCGACGACCCGGAAACCCTGGCGGAGCAGGTCGATCGTCATGCCGGTCTCGACGCCCCAGCCGTGCGCGAGCGGGGTCGCGGCCTCGAACGCCTCGCGGGTCAGGCAGCGCATGCCGGAGAGCGGCTGCGTCGGCGTCCAGCCCGTCAGCGACTGGATCGCGCGGCGCGCGGCGCCCACCACGAAGCCGTGACCGCCCGCGCCCGGCTGCGGCGGGATCAGCGCGATCGCCAGGTCCGTGTGGCCCTCGAGCACCGGCGGGACGAGCGGCGCGGTGTTGACCGCCGTCTCGCCGAGGTCGCCGTCGATGAACAGCAGGATGCGCGGCTGACGGTCGGGCGCGTCGCGCATCGCGACGACGGCGGCACCCGTCTCCATCGCCGCGGCCTTGCCGCGGTTGTGCGAGTGCCGGACGACGACCGCACCGGCCTCGCGCGCGACGTGCTGCGTGTTGTCCTCCGAGCCGTCGTCGACCACGAGCACGAGGTCGACGTGCGGGATGGCCTTCGCGCTGCGGACGGTGGCCGCGATACGGCGGGACTCGTCCTTCGCCGGGATGATCACCGCGACGCGCTGGCGCGTGCGGTGCGGCTGCGGGTCGGTGTGGCGGTCGGCGGGCGTGGCGTGCGACGACTTCGCGGTCTCTGCCCGCGCGTGGGCCGCGGCGACGGTGTCGGCGGCGAGCTGTGCGGTGTCGGTGACGTCGCGGACCGGGTCGGCCGCGGCGGCCTTCTTCCTGCTCGAGGTCGTCCGGGAGCGCGGCTTGCGGGTGGACGGCGCCTTGGCCTCGGCCGGTGCCTCGGGGGTCGTGTCGCCGGCGGCCTGGGAGCCGTCGGGCTCGGCGGGCGCGGTGCCGGTGGGCGCGGTGCCGGTGGGCTCGGTGGGCTCGGCGCCGGTGGGCTCGGCGGGCGCGGTGCCCTCGGGCTCGGCGGGCGCGGTGCCGGTGGGCTCGGCGGCCAGGCCCCGAGCGGCCTCGGCGGCCGCCGGCGCAGCCGCGACGTCGGCGTCGTGCTGCCCCTCGGGCGCGCCCGATTCCGCCGGCTGGTCGGTGGCCTTGCCACCGCGTCGTGTCACGGCCTGAACCCTATCGACCCGCGGGGGCTCGTCAGCGCAGCGTGACCTGCCGAGCCACCAGGCCCGCACGGGCGCGTCGCTCGTTCGCGTCGAGCGGGGCGTCGTTGGCCAGCGCCTCGGCGAACGCGGGCGCGAACGCGGCGACGGGCGCCTCGATGTCGTCGGCCTCGCTGCCGCGCGCCAGCTCCCAGACCGGCACGACGATGCCGCTCGAGCGGAAGTAGCCGACGAACTTCGAGCCGTCGAAGCCCGACGCGCGGCGCGCGTGCAGCCGGGCCAGCGCGTCGAGCACGACCTGCTCGTCGTGCGGCTGCGCCCAGCGCAGGAACTCCTTGGCGCCGAGCCGCGCCCAGTACGCGGCCTCGACCCCGCCGAGCTTGACGGTGTCGATGATGCCGGCGTCCGCCTCCTCGATCGCCGCGTCGAGGTCGGACGTGCGCTCGACGTCGGACGCGAGCCAGTAGTCGAACGACTCGCGGACCGTCACCTCGAACGGGACCGACGTGTCGAGCACGTCCTGCAGCCGCGGGCCGGCGGTCGGCAGCCCGATCGACTCGATCGCGGTGCCCGGCTCGGCGTCGAGCGCGGCCAGCAGCGCCTGCGAGAGGTCGCGGCTCGAGTCGCCCGAGCTGGTGCCCGTCTGGAGCGCCAGCAGCACGACCCCGTCGGACCGGTGCAGCGCGGGCCACGCCTGCGGCAGGACCGTGGTGACGACCACGTCGCGCGCGCCGTGCCCCTTCGTCGTGCGCGCCGTGGCGGTCGCCGCGGGGACGAGCTCCTTGAGCGCGACCCAGTCGGGCTCGCCGGGGAGGCCCTCGAACGGGCGCAGCACGAAGTCGGTCGGAGTCTTGGCCATGCGCGCAAGGCTACCGGCGGCGTGCGGTCCGCTCCCGGCGTGGACCGAGGGCGGTGTGCGGCCGGAACGGGGCTGGAACGCCGCCGCGACCGGACCGTCCGTGCGGACCGCTGCGCGCCCAGCCGCGACACGCCGTGCGGCAGCGGCACTCTCCGCACCGACGGTCCGCACGCCCCCGCGCCCCGCGCGCGGGACGTTCGCACCCGTGCGTCCGGCGCGGCGTTGGGGGAGGATCGCGGCATGCACCCGCGCGCCGGAACCCCCGCCCTGCCCGAGGACCTGGTCGACGTCGATGCGCTGACCAGCGCCTACTACGACCGCGAGCCCGACCTCGACGATCCCGCGCAGCGCGTGGTGTTCGGCACGAGCGGCCACCGCGGCTCCGCGCTCGACGGCGCGTTCAACGAGGCGCACATCGTCGCGATCACCGCGGCGATCGTGGAGTACCGCCGCAGCCAGGGCACCGACGGCCCGCTGTTCATCGGCCGGGACACGCACGCCCTGTCGCGGCCGGCGTTCGACTCGGCTCTCGAGGTGCTCGCCGCCGCGGGTGTCGAGGTCCACGTCGACGCGCGCGACTCGTGGACGCCGACGCCGGCCGTCTCGCACGCGATCCTGCGGCACAACGGCGCGGGCACGTCCGAGGGCGTCCGGACGCACGGCCCGGGGCTCGCGGACGGCATCGTCGTGACGCCGAGCCACAACCCGCCGCGCGACGGCGGGTTCAAGTACAACCCGCCGCACGGCGGCCCGGCGGGCTCGGACGCGACCGGCTGGATCGCGGACCGCGCCAACGAGATCCTGCGCCAGGGCTGGCGCCACGTGCCGCGCGTGACGGTCGAGCAGGCGCTCGCCGCCGACACCACGGCGAAGCACGACTACCTGACGAGCTACGTCGACGACCTCGTCAACGTGCTCGACGTCGAGGCGATCCGCGCGTCGGGCGTGCGCATCGGAGCGGACCCGCTGGGCGGCGCCTCGGTCGAGTACTGGGGCGCGATCGGCGAGCGATACGGCCTCGACCTCACGGTCGTGAACCCGACGGTCGACCCGCAGTGGGCGTTCATGACGCTCGACTGGGACGGCAAGATCCGCATGGACTGCAGCTCGCCGTACGCGATGGCGTCGCTGGTCAGCCGCATGACGGGCCATGGCGACGACGCGCCGTTCGACATCGCGACGGGCAACGACGCGGACTCCGACCGGCACGGGATCGTGACGCCCGACGGCGGGCTGATGAACCCGAACCACTACCTCGCGGTCGCGATCCGGTACCTGTACGGCGGCGCGCGCCCGGGCTGGCCGGCCGGGACGGCGATCGGCAAGACGCTCGTCTCGTCGTCGCTGATCGACCGCGTGGCGCGCGACCTCGACCGCCGCCTGCTCGAGGTGCCGGTCGGGTTCAAGTGGTTCGTGCCGGGGCTCGTCGACGGGTCCGTCGGCTTCGGCGGCGAGGAGTCGGCGGGCGCGTCGTTCCTGCGCAAGGACGGCACCGTCTGGACCACCGACAAGGACGGCATGCTGCCGGCGCTGCTCGCCTCGGAGATCCTCGCGACCACCGGCAAGTCCCCGTCGCAGCACCACGCGGAGCTCGTCGACCGGTTCGGCGAGTCCTGGTACGCGCGGGTCGACGCGGCGGCCACGCGGGAGCAGAAGGCGACGCTCGCCGCGCTCTCGCCGGACCAGGTCAAGGCGACGACGCTCGCGGGCGAGGAGATCACGGCGCGGCTCGTCGACGCGCCCGGCAACGACGCGCCGATCGGCGGCCTCAAGGTCGTGACGGAGAACGCGTGGTTCGCGGCGCGGCCGTCCGGCACGGAGGACGTCTACAAGATCTACGCCGAGTCGTTCGTCTCGGCCGAGCACCTCGCGCAGGTGCAGGCGGAGGCGAAGGACGTGGTGTCCGCCGCGCTCGACGCCTGACGACGCCGCGACCCGGCCGGCCCCGGCCGGGTCGCCACGTCACGCGTGGTGCAGCAGGTCCGCGTAGTCGGGGTGCCGGCCGATCCAGGCCTTCACGTACGGGCACAGCGCGATGACGTCGCGCCCGGACGCGCGGACCGAGTCGAGCGCCGCGCGGACGAGCACGCCCGCGATGCCCTGACCCTCGTACGCCGGGTCGACCTCCGTGTGCGTGAACGCGACGCTGCCGCCGACCAGGTCGTAGTACGCGGCGCCGAGCAGCGTGCCCTCGGGTGACCGCGCCTCGTACCGGTCGCCCGCGTCGTGCACCTGGATCTCCGTCATGGGCCGATCGTGCCGCGTGCGAGAGTGGGGCGCATGCTCCAGCCGTACCGTGGCGTGCTGACGCGCCCGGGCACCCTCGCGTTCTCCGCCGCAGCGCTCGTCGCGCGGCTGCCGATCTCGATGATCGGGATCGGCATCGTGCTCGCCGTCTCGTCGCTGTACGGCTCGTACGGGCTCGCGGGGCGCGTCTCCGCCGTCTACCTCGTGGCGCAGGCGGTGTGCGCGCCGCTGCTCGGGCGGTGGGTCGACCGACGCGGCCAGGCGCGGGCCATGCGACCGACGCTCGCGGTGTTCGCGGTGGCGCTCGTCGGGCTGGTCGCCGCGGCGCAGGCGCACGCCGACCCGCTCGTTCTCGACGTGGCGGCCGCGGTGACGGGTGCGACGCTCGTGCCGTTCGGGTCGCTGGTGCGCGCGCGATGGAGCCACGCGCTCGGTGACGACGCGCACGCGATGCACACCGCGTACTCGCTCGAGTCGGCCCTCGACGAGGTCGTGTTCGTGGTGGGACCCGTCGCGGCGACCCTGCTGGCCACGAGCGTGTCGCCCACGGCGGGGCTCGTCGTGCCCCTGGTCGCCGCGATCGCGGGCGGGCTGTGGTTCCTGCAGCAGCGCGCGACCGAGCCACCCGCGGCGGCACCGGGAACCGTCCGCGCGGGCGGCTCCGTCATGCGCAACCCCGGCATGGTGGTGCTCGCGGTCGTGTTCGTCGCGATGGGCGCGATCTTCGGCGCGACCGACGTCTCGACCGTCGCGTTCGCCGACGAGGCCGGCCACAAGGGGCTCGCCGGGCCGCTGCTCGCGGTGTTCGCGGCGGGGTCGCTCGTCGCGGGGCTCGCCTACGGGTCGCGGCAGTGGCACCGGCCGCTGCACCTGCGGTTCGCGGTCGGCATGGTGGGGCTCGCGGTCGGGTCGAGCCTGCTCGTGCTGGCGCAGACCCTGTGGATGCTCGTGCCGATCATGTTCGTCGCGGGGCTGGCGATCGCACCGACGCTGATCAACGGCAACGGGCTCGTGCAGCAGCTCGTGCCGGCCGAGCGGCTCACCGAGGGGCTGACGTGGGTGACGACGGCGCTCGGCGTCGGCGTCTCGGTCGGCTCGTCGGTCGCCGGCCAGCGGGTCGACGCGGACGGCGCGCACGGCGGGTACCTCGTGGTGGTCGGCGCGGGGGCGTTCGCGCTGGTGGCGACCGTCGCGGCGTACCGGACGCTGCGGGCGCCGACCCCGGGTGCGCGCGCTGCGGCGGGGCCGGGTGCGTGCGAGGACGAGTCCCCGTCGGCGTCCGCGGGCGCCGCGGTCGCGGCCGTCGAGGTGTCCCGCGTCGCGGAGCCACGGGACCGCTGACCAGCCCTTACGCTCGCCCGCATGACGACCACGCCCACCGACGTGTCCGTGCCGCTCGACGCGTTGCGGGCGGTCGTCGCACCGGTCGGCCGCGCCACGTCGGCCGAGCGCCTCACCGGCGGGCTGTTCGCCATGACGTACCGCGTGCACCTCGACGACGGGCGGCGCGTGGTCGTCAAGACCGCGCCGACGGGCACCGACCGGCTGCTGTCCCACGAGCACGACCTGCTGCGCGCCGAGGCACTCGTCTACGAGCTCGCCCACCCGCGCGGGATCGCGGTGCCGCGCGTGCTGCTGACCGACTGGTCGCGCACGCACCTGCCCGGTGACGCGGTCGTCGTGACGCACCTCGACGGCGTGCCGCTCGACGGCGCGGACCTCGAGGGGGACGCGGCGACGACGGCCCGTCGCGGCGTGGGCGCGGCGATGGCGCAGCTCCACGCGATCGAGCGCGCACCGTTCGGGTACCCCGACAAGCCCGAGCTCGGCGGCGCCACGTGGCGCGAGGCGTTCGGCCGCATGGTCGAGGCCCTGCTCGCCGACGCCGGCCGGTGGGGGGTCGCCCTGCCCGCCGACGAGATCCGGCGCGAGCTCGTCCGCCACGGTGCGGCGCTCGACGACGTCACGCGCCCGTCGCTCGTCCACACCGACCTCTGGCCCGGCAACGTGTTCGTCGACCCCGTCTCCGGCCGGCTCACGGGCGTCATCGACCCCGAGCGCGCGATCTTCGGCGACCCGCTCGTCGACGTCGTGGGGTGCGACCCGTTCGGGCGGTCGCAGGACGACGCCACCCTGCTCGGCGGCTACGCCGAGGCGGCGGGCGCACAGCTCGACGTCACGTCGCCGTCGGCGTGCGCCCGGCTCGCGCTCTACCGGTTGTGGCTCGCGATCGTCATGAGCGTCGAGCGCGTGCCGCGCGACTACCAGGGCGACTGGGTGGCGGGGTACGACGCCGAGGTGGACCGGATGCGCGCGGTGGCGTTGGCCGAGATCCGCAGCTGATCCCGACGGGGCCCTCGCCCGTCAGCTGCCGTCGGCGAGCGCCATGCGCATGACGGTCCGGACGATCCACGGGTGCGCCGTGTCGTCCTCGACGCGCGTCATGCCGAGCTTCTCGGCGACGCGCACCGACGCCGCGTTCTCGGGGTGCGGGATCGCGTAGAGCTCGGGGAAGCCGGCGGCGCGAGCCAGGTCGCGGCACGCGGTGGCGGCCTCGGTGGCGTACCCGCGGCCCTGCAGGTCGGCGCGCACGTGGTAGCCGACCTCGAGCACGCGCCGGCCGTTGACGCTCTGCCACGTGAGCCCGCAGTCGCCGACGAACTCGCCGTCGTGCGTCTCGACGAGCCACAGGCCGAAGCCGTTCTCGGCGTAGCTCGCGCGCGACCAGCCGATCCAGCCCGCCGCCTCGTCGCGCGTCTTCGGCGCGGGGTAGAACCGCATGACGTCGGGATCGCCGAGCAATGCGGCCATGGCGTCGAGGTCGTCGGGCGTCAGCTCGCGGAACCGCAGCCGCGCGGTCGGGCCCGGGATCACGGCACCGGGTGCTTCGCGTCGTACGCGAGGAACGACCGCTGCACGCGGACGAGCACCCACAGCAGGACGACGCACAGCAGGCCGCCGAGCGTCACGGCCCACGCCTCGCCGACCCACCGCGACAGCGTGCCGACCCACAGGTCGCCGAGCCGGGGGCCGCCCGCGACGACCACGATGAACACGCCCTGCAGGCGGCCCCGCATGTCGTCCGGCGTCGCGGTCTGCAGGATCGTCTGCCGGAACACGGCGCTGATCGCGTCCGCGCCGCCCGCGACCACGAGCATCAGGAACGCCGCCGCGAGCGCCCACCAGATGACGTGCGCGGGGCTCGTCTTGCCCACCGCCACGAGCACGAACCCGAACGCCGCGACGGCGAGCCCCCAGCCGGTGATCGCGAGGGCGATGACGCGGCCCTGCCAGCGCACGCGCGTCAGCGCGCCGGAGAACAGGCCCGCGAGCATCGACCCGACCGCGATCGCCGCGGTCAGTGCGCCGGTGGTCGTCGCGCCGCCGCCGATGTAGAGCAGACCGACCGCCGGGAACACGACGCGCGGCATCGCCGTGATCATCGCGATCAGGTCGACCGCGAACGTCATGCGCACGTTCCGCTGCGTGCCGAGGTAACGGAGCCCGTCGACCACCGATCCGATGCCGACGCGCTCGCGCCGCCCCGCCGACGGCTCGGGTGGCACGGGCGGGAGCCGCAGCAGCGCCGTGAGCGCGAACGTGAACAGCACCGCGTCGACGGTGTACGCCCACCCGAAGCCGATGGTCGCGACGAGGGCCGCGCCGACGAGCGGCCCGATGGTCAGCGCGACGCTGAACCCGATGGTCTGCAGCGCGTTCGCCGCGGGCATCAGCCGGGCCTCGAGCAGGCGCGGGATGATCGCGGACCGCGCGGGCGAGTTCACCGCGTTCGCGCCCGACTGGATCGCGACCAGCGCGAACAGCCACCCGACCCGCTCGTTGCCGGCGAACGCCTGCACGACCAGGCCGAGCGTCGCGCACCAGCTGACGACGGACGCGACGAGCGCGACCCGGCGGCGGTCGTAGTGGTCGGAGATCGCGCCGCCGTAGAGCCCGAACACGACGAGCGGCACGAGCGCGAACATGCCGAGCACGCCGACCGAGAACGTCGATCTCGTGAGGTCGTAGACCTGCAGGCCGACCGCGACGACCGTCAGCTGCGTGCCGAGGTTGGCGATCGACAGTCCCGCCCACAACCGGCGGAACGGGGGGCTGACGCGCAGCGGCGTCGTGTCGACGACCAAGGAGGGCATTGCTCGGATTCTAGTTGCCCCGGCGGACGGTCCCGCCGCATGGAAAGGTGCTGCCTGTGAGCGAGGCGGAGCACATCGTCGTCATGGGCGTCTCAGGGACCGGCAAGACCACCATCGGGCGCCTGGTGGCCCGCAAGCTGCACCGGGACTTCATCGAGGGTGACGACCTGCACCCGACGGCCAACGTCGCGCAGATGCGCGCCGGCGTCCCGCTCACGGACGCCGAGCGGCTGCCCTGGCTGCGACGCGTGCGCGACGCGATGTCCGAGGCAGCGGCCGACGGCCGCTCGACCGTGGTGGCGTGCTCGGCGCTGCGTGCGTCGTACCGCGACGTGCTGCGCACCGCCGAGGGTCGCGTCCGCTTCGTGCACCTCGCCGTGCCGCGCGCCGTCCTCGAGCACCGTGTCGAGCACCGCGAGGGGCACTTCATGCCCGCGTCGCTGCTCGACTCGCAGCTCGCGACGCTCGAGCCCCTCGGGGCCGACGAGGACGGGGTCGAGGTGCCGGTGAGCGGGCGCGCAGGGCTGACGGTGCGCTCGGTGCTGGCCGCGCTCGGCTGACCGCGCGGCGCCGCGCCCCGTTCAGCCCGCCGCGGCGTCGATCGCGTCGAGGTCTCGCACGGCGTAGCGGTGGTGCTCCCACTCCTCCTCGAGGATCGTGTGCAGGCAGCTCAGCGTCGTCTCCGGCGCCTCCGCGGACCACGGGTTCGGCCGCGGCACCGCGAGCACGTCCGGCGTGACGCCGGCGAGGAAGTCCCGGACCATCGCGACGTGCGCGGCCCTGACCTCGAGCACCTCGGCGTAGCTCGGGGCCCGCGTCGCGAACACCGCCATGTCGTTGCCGTCGAGCGCGTACTCGGCGTTCGGCTGCCCGAGCGGGTGGAACGGCCGCTCGACGCCGAGCACCGACCCGCGCAGCCACGCGTCCGTCGCCATGACGAGGTGCCGCAGCGTCTGCGCGAACGACCACTCGCCGTCGACCTGGACGTCCGGCGTGCCCGCCGGCATCGAGTCGACCCGCGCGAGGGTCGCGGCCCACGTCCGCTCGACGGCCGCCCACGCGTCGCGCAGCCCTTCCGGGTCGTCCGCCCGCCGGAGCTCGCGACCCGGGAAGCGGCGGTCGAGCTCCGCGTCCACGAACGGCACCACGTCGACGCCGTTGACGAGCAACGAGCCCCCCGGCTCGAGGAGCCACGGCGCGTCGATGTCGGCCCCGTCGACCACGACCCCGCGCATGACGACGCCCGGCAGGAACGACCGCACGAACCGGGCACCCGCGAGGTCCGCGTCGACGAACGACGTGCCGCGCAGGTCGCCCGACTGCTCGGCCACGGCGGCTACAGCTCGCCGAGGATGCGGATGCGGGCGGCCGCGTACTCGTCGGCGTTGACGACGCCGCGACGGTGCAGGTCCTCGAGGTCGGCGAGGCGCTGCTCGACCGAGCGCGCGCCGGCCGAGGCCCCCGTGGCTGCGCTCGGCGCCGCGGCGTACCCGGGCGGGATCCCGGTAGGACCGCCCATCGGGTCGGCGCCGGGGTACGCGGGCGGCACGGAGTAGCCCGGGTGCTGGCCCGGGTCGGCCGGCGCCGGGTATCCCGCCTGGCCCGCGTAGCCGGCGGGCGGCCGACCAGATCCGCCCGGGGGCTGTCGGCTCGCGCTCGTGACGAGCGCGACCACGAGCACCACGACTCCCAGGACGACGAGCGCGAACACCCCGAGCAGGCCGAGGTGCCAGATTCCCAGCCCGTTCACGTACACGGCGCCTCCCGTCGCATGCCACCAGCATGGCCCCTCGGCCGCGGCGCTGCGCGGAGGTGTGGAGGGTCAGGCGTCGGGCGCCGGGTCACGACGCCGGGGTCGACGCACAGCGTCCGCGGGACTCCCGCGGTGGCCGGCAGGCGGTGCGGAGCAGCGACGTCGTGGCCCGTCAGGCCGTGCGGAGCACGGACGCGACCGTCGCCGGGCCGGGTGCGGCGACCTCGATCCGCGCGCACGTCGTCGCGTCGAGCGCGAACCGGTCCGCGCCGACCGCGACGACGCGACCGCCGAACGCGGCCCGGTGGGTGATGCGCACGAGCGATCCGGGTCGGACGCCGAGCTCGCCGAGCCGAAGTCGATGGCGCCGGTCGAGGTCGACGCTGACGACTCGGCCGGCTGTGGCCACGGGCCACTCGCCCAGGTTCATGCTCGCGAACCTACGACTGAGGCGAGGCTCCCCTCCTGGGACCGAGGTCCCGCCTGCTCCGGCTGGCGGCGGCCTACGGCCGGCTCGGCGCGAGGGGGAGGACGCGGCTGCCGAAGTCGTCGATCGTGTACGTGCCGCAGTCGACGCGCCGCGCGTCGGCGGTCGTCGCGCCGCCGGGCAGCACCCACGGCGCGGTGCGCGGCCCCGAGACGAGGAACGTGACGTCGGCCCCGTCGCGGTCCGCGCGGTTCGTCAGCCACGGATAGACGCCCAGGTGCGCGTCGACCTGGACGAGCCGGCGCGGGTCGGCGATCTCCGCCTTCGGTGCCCGGACGGTCCAGTACTGGCCGGCGCCGGTCCGCCCCGACGCGTCGACCCAGCGGACGACGCAGCGGACGTCCGCGTCGGCGGCCGGCGCGGGAGCGAGCCGCGGGACGGCGAACGCGGCGGCGACCACGAGCCCGAGCGCCAGCGCGGAGACGATGCCGATCGCGGCGATCGCCGGCGACTCGCGCGGCAGCGTGCCGGGCGCGCCCGCGCGCCGCTCCTCGGGTACGAGACCGGGCACCGCCGTGAGTGCGACCGCCGGGAGGAAGACCCACGGCTGCAGGTACCGCTCGGGGGACGCCCCGGCGGCCACGACGGCCATCAGCACGACGACCGGCGCGACGACCGCGACGAGCGCGACGAGCGCCGCGCCCGCCGACGGTCGTCCGCGGCGCAGCAGCACGACGCCCAGCGGCACGCACGCGAGCCACGCACCGACCGTCAGCACGAGCGAGGCGATGCCCGCGACCGAGCCGGCGGTCTGCGTGACGAGCCCGCCGTAGTGCGCCAGCGACCGTGTCCAGTGCGAGAACCCGACGTAGTCCGAGTCGTCGGCGACGATCCAGCGGCCGAGCGGCAGGCGGGCCACGCCGCCCACGGCCGTCGCGCCGACGAGCACGAGGCCGAGCGTCAGCGCGTCCCGCCGCGCGATCCGGCGGCGCAGCGCGAGCCCCGCGAGCACGAGCGCGGCGGGAGCGGTGGCCCACCCGGCGTACAGCGGGTTGGTCAGGGTCGAGAGTGCCGCGACCAGCGCGAGCGCGACCTGGGTGCCGCGGACCGGCCCGCGCGGCCGTCGGGGGTCGGTCGCGTCGACGACGCGGCGGAGCAGCCCGACCGTGAGCACCGTGGCGATCACGGTCCCCGCGTAGTACGTCGTCGACGCGAGCATCGACGGGAGCTGGTAGCCCGCGCGGCCGGGCCCGCCGTCGAGCAGGGCGAGCAGGCAGAAGAACCCGAACCCCGTCAGCGCGCCCGCCACCGGTCGCCTCACCCGGCCGCGCGCGCCGGCGGCGACCCGGATCGCGCCGTACAGCGCGACGAACGTGACGAGGGCCGCGAGCGTCAGCGTGGTGCGAGCCGACTGGCCCAGCAGGGAGAGCAGCCCGTACTCGGCCGTCTCGGGCAGGAACAGGACGGGCGACATCGCCCAGTCCTGCGGCTGGCCCACGGCGAGCGAGCGCGTGATCAGCGCGGTGGTGAACGCGTCGCCGTTCTCGAACAGGAACCACGCCCGCGCGTGCACGAGGTGCGCGACGACGACGACCGCCATCAACGCCGCGGCCGCACACCCCGCCGCCTCGACGCCGACGACGCGCCACCGCGCGCGGGCGCCCGAGCGTGCCGCCGCCTCCACCCCCGCCGCAGGAGTCACGGCGAGCCAACGTACGCGAGTGCCCTGCGCATTCGCTCGCGGCGCCGCTCGGGCGGGACGGCGACGGCGGGCCCGGTCTCCCGAGGCCCGCCGTCGTCGTGGAACCGTCCTGATCGACCCGTCAGTCGACGAGCGCGTCCTCGCGGCGGACGACGCCGACCGGCTGGTCGCGCTGCTCGAGCTGTTCGTCGCCGCCTACGGCCGCGCCGTGCACGCCGACCAGGCCGAGCGACCCGGGGTTCCCTGAGCCGGTGCTCCCGGAATTGGTGCTCCCTGAGTCGGTGCTCCCTGCGTCGATGCTCCCGACTCGGCGCCCCCCGGCCCGGTGTTCCCGAGTCGGCGGTCTCTGACTCGGCGCCGGCTCGCCGTCAGAACGGCGGGGGTGGGTCCGCGCCCTTCGAGGGGTTCGAGAGGGCGGGGAGCGCGCCGTGGGCGGCTCGCGGCAGGGCGCGCTCGAACGCCCCGCGGGTCAGCAGGACCGTCGTCGCGAGCCGGACGTAGGTGATGCCGTCGGGGCTCGTGGTGTGGACGTCGCCCGTGACGCGGTCGCGGTGCATGTGCCAGTCGTGGTGCGTCTTCGAGCGGTGGTGATGTCGGCACAACGGTTGCAAGTTCGCGGCGATCGTCTGCTCGACCGCGCTGCGCTCCCCGTCGAATGGCTCGACGTGGTCGAGGTCGCAGCCGTCGGCGGGCCGGCGACAGCCCGGGAACATGCACGACTCGTCGCGCGCGACGACGAACCGCCGCAGCTCGGCGCCGGGGCGGTACCCGGTCGAGGGCGGTGGCGGACGGAGCGGCGATGCCGCCGGCGGCGCGCCGGGCGATCGGGTCGGCGCGGGACGATCTCGGAACGGGATCGCGTGCGTCCCCAGCCCCAGGAGGTGGCCGTCCTCGTCCATGAGCGCCGGGCGGTAGCGGTCGGCGCCGGCGGCGAGGTCGCGCGCGATCGGCGCGGGGATCGGGCCGTACCCGGCGAGCTCGCCCGGCAGGTCGTCGTGCCCGGCCAGCGTCGAGGCGGCGAGCGTCAGGTGCACGCCTGCGGCGCGGCCCTGCCGGGTCGGCACGCGGGTCCCGTCCGGGGTGCCGCCCGTCGCGAGGATCGTCTCGAAGATCCCGGAGAACGCGTCCGCGCGCCGCTGCGCGAGCGTGCGGTCGTCCTGGGCGGCGGCTGCGACATCGGCCAGGAGGTCGACGACCGAGAACACCGCCACGGCCTCGGCTGCCGGCAGCAGCGCGGCCACCCACGCCATCGAGTCGGAGGCCCAGTCGAGCCGCACGCAACGCTCGGCGCGGGACTTCTGCGCCCGCTTGGCCGCCGCGTCCGGGTCGACCGCGGAGACCAGTCGTCGCGTCGTCCGACGTAGCAGCGGCGCGGTGAGGCCGTCGGCGTCGGCCACCGCTGCGCGGAGCACGTCGTCGGCGTCGTCGCGCGGCAGGCGCGCCATCTCGTCCAGCAGCACGTCGACCTTCCGCTGGTCCAGCACGCCCGACCGCAGGCCGTCGGCCAGCACCGGGTGGGTCGCCAGACCGTCGGCCCGGGACACGAGCGCGCTCGCCGCGTAGGACGTCGTCGACAACCTGCAGGCGAGGTCGTCCACCGGGCGGGACGGCGTCCGGGGCCGACGCGCGACGAGCTCGCTCACGACCGCGGCCTGGGCAGCCGTCGCCATGCCGATCAGCTGCTGCCACCCGGCGACGACGCCGAGGACGTCGGTCTCGGGCAGGTCCGCGACGTCGAAGGCGAGCAGGAGGTCCAGCAGCGCACGTGGTCCGACGTCAGACGCGGGGAGGTCGCGCGGCCGGGGTGGCACGAGCCCGGGCGCCGACGACCGGTCCGGTGGAGACGCCGCGAGCGCGAGCCGCGCTCGGGACGCCAGGCGCGGGACATGCGGGCGGTCGGCGCCTGCCGTCCCCAGCCGGTCTGCCAATGCGCCCACCCGCCCTTCCTTGGTATCGAACAAATGTACCAAATCGGGCGCTGAACTGCACCGGCATCACGTACGCCCACGGCGAACAGGTCGCCGGGCCAGCGGCGTCACCCCTCGATCGGGCGCTGCTCGACGAGCCCGACCAGGTTGCCCTCGCTGTCCCGGAAGAACGCCTGCCACTCGGCCGTCCCGGCCGGCCCGAGTCGCGTGTCCAAGTGCTCGAAGATCACGTGCGGCTCGCTCTCCACGGGCACGCCCAGCCCCCGGACGCGCTCGACGGCCGCGTCGATGTCGGCGACCGCGAGGTAGAGGACCGACGGGGGGGCGCCACGCTCGAGCAGCAGCCGCACGCCGTCGAGGTCGAAGAACAGCAGCCCGGGCGGGTCGAACATCCCGCGCGGCGTCGCTCCCGTCAGCTGCTCGTAGAACGCTGCGGCGCGTTCGAGGTCGTCGGCGTGCTGGGCGATCTGGACCAGGCGCACGGCTCGCTCCGTTCCGGACGGGTGGCGGACGCTCACATCGTCCTCGCCGTCAGCCCTGGTGGGGAGCCCCTTCGGGCGGCAGATCCCGGACGACCACCGGCGACGGCTCGCGCGCCGGCCGCCACATCGCGTACGGCGACGCACCCGGCCACACCGTGATCGGCCGCAGCGTCCCGAAGCCGTGGCGCCGGTACAGCGCGCCGGTGCGCGCGGTCGACGACTCCAGGTACGCCGCCTGCCGCGCGGCGTCGACGGTCGCGAGGCGGTGCGCGAGCAGCGCGGACCCCACGCCGGCCCCGCGCGCCGTCGGCAGGACACCGATCGCCTGCAGGTACCAGTGCGGCACGTGCGGGTGGTACGCGGCGACGTCGGTGGTGACACGCGCCGCGTAGCGGATCCGGCCCGCGCCGAACGCGCGCAGGTACCAGCGGAGCTGCGGCAGCTGGCGCAGCACCGACGGGCCGCCCCGGCCGGGCGCGTACCAGATCGCCGCGCCGACCGGCCCGTCGTCCGTCCGCGCGACGTCGATCGTCCCGTCGCGCAACGGCGCCGCGAGGAGCATCCCGCGGTACAGCGACTCGGCGCGCTCCCGCAGGTCGTCACGGGCGCCCACGAGCGCGCGCATCGGCGGGTCGTCGAGGAACGCCTCGGCCAGCAGCGCGGCGAGCTCGCCGACGTCCGATCGTCGGGCGGGCGTCACGGTGGGCGCGGTCGGCATCGGCTCTCCCTCGCAGCGGCGGCGATGCGACGCTCCCAGGCCCGAGCCCCGCGCGCCTGGGACCTAGGGCTCGACACGTTCGCCCAGGTCGCGGGCCCGACGACGGCACGCGGCCCGCCGCGGTGCACGCCGCGGCGTGCGATCCGTGCGAGGCTCGGCGTCGCACCCACCAACGACGGAGGAGCCGCCATGCCCACCGAGTACCACGTCGCCGTCACCGGCTCGGACCAGGCCGCGGGCACCGCGGACGCACCGCTGCGCACCATCGACCGCGGCGCGCAGCTCGCGCAGCCGGGCGACACGGTGACGGTCCACGCCGGCGAGTACCGCGAGTGGGTGCGGCCGCGGCGCGGCGGCCTCAGCGACGCACGGCGCATCACGTACCGCGCGGCGCCGGGCGAGCACGTGGTGATCAAGGGCTCGGAGCGCGTCACCGGCTGGACCCACGTCGACGGGGGCGTGTGGGAGGTCGCGGTGCCGAACGCGCTGTTCGGCGACGTCAACCCGTTCGCGCAGCCGATCTGGGGCGACTGGGTGGTGCGCCCCGGCCGCGGAGAGCCCGTCAAGCACCTGGGCGACGTCTACCTCGACGGCCGCTCGCTCGACGAGGTCACGACGCCCGACGAGGTCACCGACCCGCCCCGCCGCACGGAGCTCGTCGACGACTGGACCGGCACGACCGTCGCGCACCCGGACCCCGATGCCACGCGCTACGTCTGGCACGCGTCGGTGGGGGAGGCCGCGACGACGATCCGCGCGAACTTCCAGGACTCCGACCCGAACGAGGCGCTCGTCGAGATCAACGTGCGCCGCTCGGTCTTCTCCCCCGAGCTGCACCACTGCGACTGGATCACCGTCCGCGGCTTCGAGCTGGCACAGGCCGCGACGCCGTGGGCGCCCCCGACGGCCGACCAGCCCGGCCTGATCGGCCCGAACTGGGCCAAGGGCTGGATCATCGAGGACAACGAGATCCACGACTCGAAGTGCTCGGGCGTCTCGCTCGGCAAGGAGGCCTCGACGGGCGACAACTGGTCGGCCGTCCGCGGCGACAAGCCCGGCTACCAGTACCAGCTCGAGTCCGTCTTCGCGGCCGAGCAGATCGGCTGGGACCGCGAGCACGTCGGCTCCCACGTCGTGCGCCGCAACCACATCCACCACTGCGGCCAGACGGGCGTCGTCGGCCACCTCGGCTGCGTGTTCTCGACCATCGAGGACAACCACGTCCACGACATCGCGACGCGGCGCGAGTTCTACGGCCACGAGATCGCGGGCATCAAGCTGCACGCCGCGGTCGACGTGACGATCGCCGGCAACGACATCCACGGCTGCTCGCTGGGCATCTGGCTCGACTGGCAGACGCAGGGCACGCGCGTGACGCGCAACCTGCTGCACGGCAACAGCCGCGACCTGTTCGTCGAGGTCTCGCACGGCCCGTACGTCGTCGACCACAACGTGCTCGCGTCGCCGGTCGCGATCGAGATCTTCAGCCAGGGCGGCGCGTACCTGCACAACCTCGTGGCGGGCACGGTGCGGCTCGAGCCCGTGCTCGACCGCGCGACGCCGTACCACGTGCCCCACTCGACGCAGGTCGCGGGGTACGCGAACATCCCGGGCGGCGACGACCGCTGGGTCGGCAACGTCTTCGTCGGCGGCGACCGGCTGCCCTACGCGCCGGGCCACGAGCCGGCGACGTTCGGTCACGGCACCGCGGGCTACGCGGGTCGCCCGGCGTCGTGGGACGAGTACCGCGCCCGCCTCGAGGCGGCCCCCGCGGGCGACCACGCGCGGTTCGCGGGCGTCGCGCAGGCCGTCTACCTGCACGACAACGTATACGCGGGCGGTGCCGCACCGTTCGAGGGCGAGGCGCGGGCCACGGTGCTCGAGGGTCCGGCGTCGGTCGAGGTCGTCGTGGACGGCGACGGCGACGGGCGGCGGCTCGAGGTCACGCTGCCGGACGGCTTCGACGCGGTGCGGCTCGCACCCGTGGGTGGCCTCGACCTGCCGCCGGTGCGGTTCGTCGGCGCGGAGTTCGAGGAGCTCGACGGCACGCCGCTCGTCGCGACGACGGACCTCGTGGGGACGACCAAGGACGCCGACGCGACCTACCCGGCCGGTCCGCTGGCCGGGCTGGCGAGCGGGACGACGCGGCACCGGGTGGGCTGACCCCGGGCACCGGCACGGCCCCGCGGGCACAGTGGGCGGATGGAGACGCCGCAGGACTACCTGGACACGCTCGACGACCCTGCGCGCAGCTGGGTCGCCGGGCTCGTCGCGTACGCCGAGCGGCGCTCGGGCATCGACGCCGTGCTGTTCCGGTCGCGTCCGATGGTCAAGCTGGGCCGCACGTACCAGGACGGGTACGTGCTGGTGACGGCGGCGAAGGCGCACGGCACGGTGCACGCCATCGACTTCGACCTGGTCGACGAGATGCGCGAGATCCTGCCCCGCGCGGCGTTCGGCAAGGGCAGCGTCAAGGTCCCCTACGACGACGCGGCCGCGCTGCCCGAGCTGCGCGCGTTCATCGACCGCGTGCTGGTCCGGCACGGTGTCACGCCTCGGGACTGACCGGGAGGCACCGGAGCGGGACGTGACGAACCCGACCTCCCGCCGGCGCCCCGGCGGGACCTCGGCGGGTCCCCACGGGCTCCGCGGGACGTAGGGTCGAGACGTGGCCACGTTCTCTGCGGTGACTCGTCAGCACCTCCTCCAGGCGATCGCGGAGTACGACGCCCGCGGCGCCGACGACTTCCGCGGCGTGTACGGGTTCGCCGCCTCGACCGCCTACCCGCTGGTCCACGAGGGCCGCGAGTACGACTCGCTCGCGGTGCTCGGCGTCGCGCACCGGTACGCGACCGGACGGCTCGCGACGGCCGACGAGTTCGGCGACGGACCGGCCGCGCTCGCCGCCCTGCTGCGCCGGCGCGGCTTCGAGGTGAACGAGCCCGCGGGCGTGGCGGTCGCCGCGCCGGCTCGCACCCCCCGGGCCCCGCGAGCGCCGCGTGCTCCCCGCCAGACGGCGGCGCCCACCCGGCGCGCGGCCGCACCCGAGCGCGAGGCAGCCATCTGCCCCACGTGCTCGACGGCGCTGCCCGCGACGGGGGTCTGCGACTACTGCGGCTGACACCTGCGGCTGACGCGCCCGCGGCGGCGCGCGCAGCGTCCGGCGGGCGTCGTCAGCCGCGCGCCGCGCGCCTCGCCCGGAGGCCCTTGAACAGGAGAAAGCCGCCGACGCTGATCTCGCCCGCGCGCACGATGAACGTCCACAGCGACAGGACGAACACGAGCCCGCCCGCGCCCGCGAACACCCAGAAGATCATCTGGAGCATCTTCTCGGGCGCGATGCGCGCATCGGCGGGGTTCGCGAGGTTGTAGATCACCTTCACGTGCGTCCCGACCGCCGGGCAGGTGCTCGAGCTGCCGTTGCTGCCCGCCGAGTACACCTGCCCGCCCACCACGAACTGCGCCTCGGGGGAGCACATGCGGCCGTCGTCGCCGACGTGCGAGTGCTGGTCGACGACGGTCCCCTGGATGGAGGCCTCGCCGGGGTGCGTGGACCCCGGCTCGAGCGCGATCGGTCGGATGACGACCATCGAGATCAGCACGAACAGCGCGCCGAAGACCATGCCGCTCAGCGCACCCCCGATCCCCTGACGGTTCCGGCCGATACCGATGACACCGTCGGCGACGAGTGCGCCGCCGACGGCGGCCGTCCCGGTCGCGCGGCCCTCGTCCGTCCCGGCGTACTGGCGCACCTGACCCAGGACCTGGCCGAGCTGCTCGGCGAGGTCCGGCGTGTGGGGTCGCGGAACCCCGGTGTGCGGGCCGCCGAACGACCAGCCACCCGCCTGCCCGTAGGACGCGTCCGGCTGCGGGTAGGCGGTCCCGGGCTGCGGGGACGTCGTCGGCGGCTGGGGCACCCACCCGCCGGCGCCGACGGGCGCGGGCTGCGGTTGCGGCGCCGCCGGCACGGGCTGGACGTGCTGCGTCCACCCGGTCCCGTCCCAGTAGCGCACGCTCCCCGGACCCTGCGGGTCCGGGTACCAACCGGCCGGTGCGGCCATGTCGTCGTCCTTTCGCGGTGGACGCGCACGCCGAGCGGCATGCCCCCGCCTCTTCCTCGTCACGAAGGCTCCTCGGCATGAGCGCCCACGCCAGCTGCCCGGCGCCTCCGCCGTTCCACCGGGCGATCAGGTGAACGGCTGCTCTGCCGGACGGGTGACGACCCGAGCCCAGACGTCCGGGACACCCGTCGCGGGGTTCGCGGGATGCCGACCACGCACGCGACGCGCGGCCCCCCGGTTCGAGGTCGGGTGATGGCAGGCGCATGCGACACACGCGCGGCGGATGTGGGTGGCGGCTGGCACCCTCCGGGCATGCCGATCACCGCCGACGAGCTCCGCCGCCACTTCCTCGCCGCCTGGGGGCCCGACACGTGCTACCCGAACGCGAGCGCCGAGTGGACGCCGGACAACCCGTCCCGGGACCAGTGCGGCATGACGGCGCTCGTCGTGCAGGACGTCCTCGGCGGCGATCTCGTCCTCGCCGCGGTGCACGTGGACGGCGTCAAGGTCGGCCACCACTACTGGAACCGCCTGCCCGACGGGTCCGACGTCGACCTCACGGGCGACCAGTTCCGGCCGGACGAGGTCGTGGTCGGTGGCGAGGTGGTCGTGCGGCCGCCCGACGCCCCGCGGTACCACCGCGAGCAGTACGAGCTGCTGCGCGGGCGGGTGCTCGCGTCGCTGGCCGCGGAGCCGAGCGCCTGACCCGCCGGCAGGCCCGTGGACCGGGCACCCGTGCGCGTCGAGGCGATCCCGCGCGCACGACGCCGCGGACCAGCGACGGCTCTGGGACCTGTCCGAGGGGCTGACGGGCGTCCGATACCCGGTCGGCACCGGGTCGAGCACCATCGGCGAGGGCCCCGGACGTGCAGCGCCCGGACAGGGCCTGCCAGAGGGGTAGACGCACAGCGGGCCGAACGCTCACGGCACGAGGACCGGCCCCGCGGCGGTCTACCGGCGCAGTCGCGCCGCGAGCGCGTCGAGCGTCGCGGCCGCGGGCGCGAAGCCCACGAGGTCGAGGTGCCCGTGCGGCACGCCCGCCCGCGTCACCACGTCCACCTCGACGCCCGCCGCCCGCAGCTGCTCGGCGAACAGGTCGCCGCTCGCGCGGAAGCCGTCGAACTCGCCGTTCTCGACGTACGTCGGCGGGAACACCGACAGGTCGTCGGCCAGCCCGGCGTACGCGTACGGCGTCGCCGTCTCGGGACCGCCGCCGAGCATGTTCCGGTCGACGGCGCCCGACATCTCCGGCGGGAAGGCCAGCGCGGGCGGGGCCGCCGCGAGCGCCTCTGCCAGCTCGGCGTCCGGCGCCGGCACCCGCGGGTGCAGCAGCGCGTACACGAGCAGCGCCTGCCACGGCGCGCGCCCCTCGGACCCGCGGCGCCAGGCCACGCCCGCGGCGAGCGCCGCCCCCGCGCTCGCGCCGCCGATCGCGACCCGCGCGGGATCGACGCCGAACCGCTCGGGCTCGGCGCGCACCGCGTCGAGGACGGCCGCGCAGTCGTCCTGCGGCACGGGGTAGCGCACCGGCAGACCCCGCTCGTCGACCCGGTCGCCGACCGTGCCGCCCAGCTCCGCCGGGACGGGGCACAGGTGGTAGTCGACCGAGACGACCACGGCGTCGGCCCGGCCCGCGACGCCGCGCGCGACCTCGTGCGCCTCCGGCATGTCGAGGTCGCCCCACGCGAACGCGCCGCCGTGCATCCACACGAGGCACGGCCGGCCACCGCTCGGCGCGGGCGTGCGCGGCGTGTAGACCCGGACGGGCACGTCGCCGTGCGGGCCGGGGATCGCCACCTCGGTGATGTCGAGGTCCCACTCCTCCGCGGGACCCAACGGCGCCTTCCACTGCGCGTTCACCTCGTCGGGCATCTCGCGGAAGTTCGCGTAGCCCTCGAGGAGGTGCCGGCGAGCCTCGAGCTCGGGCACGAACGTGCGCGCCGCCGGGGTCATGCGCGCGCCAGCCGGATGACGGACCACGAGACGGGCGGCAGCTCGATGCCGAGCCGGCCGTCCGTGATCGTCGCGGTCGCGTTGGCCTCGGGCAGCACCGACGTCGAGTCGTCGGCGGTGGCGGTCCACGTGTGGTCGGGGTTCGCCAGCGTCAGCGCCTCGGTCACCGCCAGGTCGCCGAGCCGGGACAGGTCGACCTCGAGCGCCGTGGGCTCCGACGTCGACCGGTTGACCGCGAGCACGACGAGCCCGCCGGTCTCGGCGTCGTGCGTGACGACGGCGTCGAGCACCGGGACCTCTCCGTACTTGGCCGTCTCGACCGTCGGCGAGTCGATCGCCGCGCGCAGCACCTGGCCCGCCGCGTGCCGCGCCGTGAGCGCGAACGGATGGAAGATCGTCTGCTTCCAGACGCGCCCGCCCGGCTCCGTCATGATCGGCGCGATCACGTTGACGAGCTGCGCGAGCGACGCCGCGTGCACGCGGTCGGCGTGCCGGAGCAGCGAGATCAGCAGGTTGCCGACGACCACGGCGTCGGCCACGTTGTAGCGGTCCTCGAGCAGCACCGGCGCGATCGGCCAGTCGTCGCCCGACGGCGGCTGCGACTCGGCGCGGTGGATGTACCAGACGTTCCACTCGTCGAACGAGATGTTGATCCGCTTCTCGTGCTTGCCGGCGGCGCGCACCGCGTCGGCCGTCGCGACGACGTCCTCGATGAAGCGGTCCATGTCGACGGCCGAGGCGAGGAACGACGTGAGGTCGCCGTCCTCCTCCCAGTAGTAGGCGTGCGCCGAGACGAGGTCGACCTGGTCGTAGGCCTCCGTCAGCACGACGTTCTCCCACGTGCCGAACGTCGCCATGCCGCGGCCCGACGACCCGCACGCGACGAGCTCGATGCCCGGGTCGATCATCCGCATGGCGCGGGCCGTCTCGGCCGCGAGACGCCCGTACTCCTGCGGCGTCTTGTGGCCCGTCTGCCACGGGCCGTCCATCTCGTTGCCGAGGCACCACAGGCGGATGCGGTACGGCTCCTCGGCGCCGTTCGCGCGGCGCAGGTCGGAGAAGTGCGTACCGCCCGGCACGTTGCAGTACTCGAGCAGGTCGAGGGCGTCCTGCACGCCGCGGGTGCCGAGGTTGACCGCCATCATCGGCTCGACGCCCGCCTTGCGGCACCACCGCATGTACTCGTCGACGCCGACCCAGTTCGGCTCGGTCGAGTGCCACGCCAGGTCGAGGCGGCGCGGCCGGTCGGCCACGGGACCGATGCCGTCCTCCCACCGGTACCCCGACACGAAGTTGCCGCCCGGGTAGCGCACCGTGCTGACGCCCAGCTCGCGGGTCAGCTCGATGACGTCCTCGCGGAAGCCGTCGGCGTCCGCGGTGGGGTGGCCGGGGTCGTGGATGCCCGAGTAGACGCAGCGGCCGAGGTGCTCGACGAACGAGCCGAAGAGCCGCGGACGGACGGGACCGAGGGCGAACGCGGGGTCGATCGTGAGGACTGCCGAGTGCATGTGATCAAGCCGTTCGGTGGTTCGGGGACGGGTGGAAGTTGCGATTCGACGCACGCAACTTAACGCGCCGGCAGGGGTGCCCCGCGCACGGGCCGCTCGCGGCGCGGCCCGACGGCTCGGGTCGCCGCCGCGCCGTCCGGGTCAGCTGCCGTAGAAGCTCTTGAGCAGCTCGAAGACGACGATCGCCGGCCAGACGATCGCCTTCGGGATCGCCAGGACGAACTCCCAGAAGGTGTCGGCAGCCCAGAAGTAGTAGACCGCCCCGCCGATCAGGCCGAGGCCGTAGACCGCCCCGCCGCCGGCGCCGGCGCGCGCGTTCCCGCTCGTCATGGCGTCTCTCCTCGTCGTCGACCGCCGGGGACACCGTTCACCCGGGGGAGGGCCGGGTCAAGGGACCTGGTGCCCGCACCGGTCGACAACGCCCCACCCGCGGTGCATCGTCGGCGCAGAGCCAAGGGAGGTTCGCGTGTTCACCAGCCCGCTCGGCGACGTCGACATCCCCGCGGTCAGCGTCTACGACTACCTGTTCGGGTCGCTGACGGACGACGAGCTGGACGACGTCGCGCTGATCGACCCGGCGACCGGCGCCGAGACGACGTACCGCACGTTGCGCGGGCAGGTGCTCGCGCTGGCCGGGGCGCTCGCGGCGCGCGACGTCGGGATCGGCACGACCGTCGGCCTGCTGTGCCCCAACGTCCCCGCGTTCGCGACGGTGTTCCACGGCGTGCTGCGTGCGGGCGCCACCGTCACGACGATCAACTCGCTGTACACCGCCCGCGAGATCGAGCAGCAGCTCCGGGACGCGCGGGCCTCGTGGCTCGTCACCGTGACCCCGCTCCTGGCCGCCGCGCGCGCGGCGGCGGACGCGGCGGGCATCACCGACGACCGCCTCGTCGTCCTCGACGGCGCCGAGGGCCACCCCGACCTGCGCGAGCTGCTCCTCGAGGGTCGCGCCGCGCCCGACGTCGTGTTCGACCCGGCCACGCACGTCGCGGTGCTGCCCTACTCGTCGGGCACGACGGGGGTGTCGAAGGCGGTCATGCTGAGCCACCGCAACCTCGTCGCCAACGTCGAGCAGTCGCGCGCGGTCATCACGCTCACGCCGGCGGACCGCGTGCTGGCGGTGCTGCCGTTCTTCCACATCTACGGCATGACCGTGCTGCTGAACCTGGCGCTGCGGCAGCGCGCGAGCCTCGTCACGATGCCGCGGTTCGATCTGACGGAGTTCCTGCGGGTCGTCCAGGACCACCGGTGCACGTACCTGTTCGTCGCGCCGCCGATCGTCGTCGCGCTCGCCAAGCACCCGCTGGTCGACGAGTACGACCTCTCGTCCGTGCAGACGGTCCTGTCCGGCGCGGCGCCGCTCGACGGCGACACCGCGGAGCTCGCCGGCCGCCGGGTGGGTGCCCGGATGCTGCAGGGCTACGGCATGACGGAGCTCAGCCCGGTGTCGCACGCTATCCCGCGCGAACGGCACGACATCCCTGTCAGCTCGGTCGGCATCGCGGTGCCGAACATCGAGTGCCGGCTCGTCGACACCGAGACCGGCGACGAGATCACCGAGCTCGGCCCGGACGGCCGGACGGCGCCGGGAGAGCTCCTGGTGCGAGGCCCGAACGTGATGCTCGGCTACCTCGACGACTCGGAGGCGACCGCGCGCACGATCGACTCCGACGGCTTCCTGCACACCGGCGACGTCGCGGTGCTCCACGCGGGCGGCTGGTTCGCGATCGTCGACCGCGTCAAGGAGCTCATCAAGTACAAGGGCTACCAGATCGCGCCGGCCGAGCTGGAGGCGGTCCTGCTCGGGCACCCGCAGATCGTGGACGCGGCGGTCATCGGCGTGCTCGACGAGGACCGGCAGGAGATCCCGAAGGCGTTCGTCGTCGCGGCACCCGGCGCCACGCTGACGGCGGACGACGTCATGGCGTTCGTCGCGGGGCAGGTGGCGCCGCACAAGAAGGTCCGCCGGGTGGAGCTCGTCGAGGCGATCCCGAAGTCGGCGTCGGGGAAGATCCTGCGCAAGGAGCTCCGGGCCCGCGAGGCACCTGCGACCTAGAGCGCGTGACCCACCCCGCGCCCGCCGCGCGCCGGGCCGACGCGACCGGATCACCCGCGCGTCCCGTGGCTCTGCTCTCGAACCGACCGCGAGCGCGCGTCCCCGTCGTTAGGCTCGCGACGCGCACCCGACCGGGACGAAGGAGCCGACATGCGCGTCCTGATGCTCGCCGGTGCCATCGCTGTCGCGTCGGTCCTCGCCGGGTGCACCGCGGCCCCCACGCCGCACCCCGACGCGCTCGAGCCGGCCCCGTCGCAGTCACCGTCGCCGACGGTGAGCACGTGCGCACCGGACGCCGGCAGTGCCCGGCTGGCTGGCAAGGCCGTGCTCGGCCCGCGCACGATGATCGCCGTCGACGTCGACACGTACCGCCACGGCCGGCTCGTCTCGACGACGGGGCACACCACGGACGTGACGCCGATGCACGTCACCTGGGACGGCAGCGACCTCGCGCTCGGCGCGGACGACCTCCTCGGCGGGGACACGCTCAGTGAGCAGCTCTCCGCCGCCCACCTCTGGCTGAGCACACCCGACACGGGTCACCCGCACGACGGCCTGACGATCGAGGACCCGGGCAGCAAGACGTACGTCGCCTACCGGACGGCGCAGACCGTGAGTGTCCCCGTCACGGTGACGTGCGACGGGCGCACGTGGCACGGCACCATCGAGGCGTACACGATCGTCGGCGACGGGATCGCGGAGTGCGGGTACCGCCCGCCGCAGCCGACCGACGGCTCCCGCCTCGCGCAGAAGGCGTGCGCCGACGCCTAGCCGGACGCCGTCACGCCCCGAGGCTGCCGCCGGTCGGGTCGTACGTGACGGACAGGGAGACCTCGGTGTCCCCGGCGGGTCCGCGGCGTGTGCTCGCGCCCCACGTGTACTTCCCCTGGCCCGTGTCGTCATCGTGCGCCCCGGTGCTCAGGATCCCGCCCTCGCCGCCGGTGCTCTCGGCGAACGCGACGCATGCCCGCACGATCTCCTGCGGGTCGGCAGCGCCCGACGACAGGCCCGCGTCGATCCAGTCGAACCAGGTCCCGGCACCTTCGCAGAGGCTGCGGACGTCCGCCGCGGACGCGTCGCCGTGCACGTGCCGGTCGTATCGGACCGTCACGACCTCGTCGTGGTGGCCGTCGCCGTGGTCCCGGAACAGCACCGGCACGCCGTTGACGTCACGCACGTGCGCGTTCGTGTCGTCGGCGCCGTCCTCGGCGCCGATCATCGCCACCCACCCCGCCGGTCGGTACGTCGAGGTCAGCACGTCGGCCGCCCGGTCCGAGGCGCTGGGGCGCGACGAGCACGCCGACGCGAGCAGCACGGGCAGTGCGACGGCGACCACGCCGGCTCTGCGGACGTTCCCCACGATGCCTCCGTCGTACCGCCGCTGCTTGGGTGGTCGTTGTGTACCACCACGACGCGACGCGCATACGGTGAACGACGATGCGGTTCTCCTGGAACCGCGGCCACACCGGCGTCAGACCAGCTCCGGACGCCCCTCGCGCCAGTAGCCCATGAACGCCACGGCCTTGCGGTCGACGCCGCACTCCTTCACCAGGTGGCGCCGCAGCGTCTTGATGACGCCCGCCTCGCCCGCGAGCCACGCGTAGAGCTCGGCGTCCGCGCGCAGCGGCTGGTTGTGCGCGTCGACCGGCACCTCCCACAGGAGCGAGCGCTCGACGTCGACGTCCTCCAGGTCCGCGTCGCGCGCGACGCCGGCGAGCGGCAGCAGGCGGGACGTCGCCTCGCGGACCGCGGGGACGAGCACCGAGCCGTGCGCGCGGCCGTCACGGGCGAGCCAGCGGACCGCGACGCCGTCGGGCGCGTCGATCGGCAGGTGGTCGTCCGGGTGCGGCATCTCGATCAGGGCCTCGCCGCGGGCGTCGCGCGGCAGGCGCTCGAGGATGCCGGCGATCGCGGGCATCGCCGTCTCGTCACCGGCGATCAGCAGGCGGTCGGCGTGCGCCGGCGGGACGAAGTCGACGCCACCGTGCGGCGCTGGGTGGGCCGCGTCGGGGCCGAGGATCAGCAGCCGGTCACCGACGGCGGCCGTCGCCGCCCACCGGGACGCGGGGCCACCGTCGCCGTGAAGCACGACGTCGACGTCGAGCTCGCGCAGGTCCTGGCGGACGGTGCGCGCGGTGTACGTGCGGAGCACGGGGCGGACGTCGTCGGGCAGTGCGCGCCAGGCGGCGTACCAGTCGGTGACGTCGATCTCGGGGACGTCCTGGCCGACCGGCAGCACGAACTTGATGCGCTGGTCGAAGCCGTTGTCCGCGAAGCGGTCGAGGTCCGGGCCGCGGAACGTCACGCGGAGCACGCTCGGGCACAGGCGGACGCTGCGCGCCACCTGCACGTCGAACAACCTGAACGTCATGTCGGACTCCCTCTCGGGCGCCAGAGTAGACGAGTGAGGTTAGGCGTGCCTCATTCGTGGCAGACGTCTCAGCGCCGGGCCGTCAGGGTGAACGTCGCCGGCATGCGCTCCGGGCGGTCGCGGAGCCGGAACTCGCCGGTCGCCTGGTCCTCGACCATCAGCCCGGGGAGCGCGTCCCAGGGTGCGCTGTCGTGCTCGACGAGCGACGTGAGCTCGAGGCCCGCGTCGAGCACGGCCGTGACGATCTCCGCGAGGCCGTGGTTCCACTCCATCGAGCGCGGCTGCGCGACCTTGTCGACGCCCGCGTAGCTGTGCTCGTCGTGCCAGACGAGCGGCTCCGGCTGCTCGAAGTACGGCAGCTCGAGCGCCGGCGTCAGGCCGCGCGGGCCCGTGATCCACGGCTGCTGTGCGCGCTCGTCGTGGTCGGTCGCCACGGTGACGGCGAGCGCGGAGAGCATCACCGGGTGGCCGTCCCGGATGAACAGCCGGCCACCGGGCCGCAGCGGCGTCGCGACCGTCTCCGCCCAGCGTCGGATGCTCGGCAGCCAGCAGATCGCGCCGATCCCCGTGTAGACGAGGTCGAACGTGCGGCCGTCGAGCGCCTGCGGCGCGGAGTAGACGTCCGACTGGACGTACTCGATGGCCGCGCCGGCGCGTTCCGCCAGGTCGCGGGCCTCCGCGAGCGACCCGCCCGACAGGTCGACCCCCGTGACGCGAGCGCCGAGCCGGGCCAGGCTCAGGGTGTCGGTGCCGATGTGGCACTGCAGGTGCACCACCTCGAGGCCCGCGACGTCGCCGAGCCGCGGGACGTCGAAGCGGACGACGTCGGACAGGCGGTCGGGGTCCGCCAGGAGCGCGTCGAGGCCGTACGCACGCGCGTGCACGGTCGCGCGGCTGTCCCAGTTGGCGCGGTTCGTCGTCAGGTACTCGTCCTCGGCCACGCGCCCGCACGCTACCGGCGAGGCGGCGGATCGGCCCGACGGCCTGGCCCACCGGCGAACGGCGGCCCGGGCTCGTTCAGGGCCGGCGGATCACGGCCCGGCGCAGCCGCGGATGGCGGTCGATGAGCCGGGCGCGCCGCTCCGAGACGCGCCGCCACACGGTCTGCTGCAGCAGCAGCGTCGCCCACCCCGCCACCGCCATGCCGGTCAGGTTCACCACGAGCTGCAGCGCGCTGCCGCGCACCTCCGCGAACGCGCCGAACGCGAGACCGAGCGCGACGTTGCCGGCGGCCGGGATGGTCGTGACCGAGATGAAGACGCCCGTCAGCCCGCCCATCCGCGCCGAGGTCAGCGACAGCACGCCGGCCGCCCCCGCCACCACGGCGACGATCACGGACCACTTGTCGGGCTCGTAGATGAACGCCGTGCCGGGCCGGGAACCGCTGACGTCGGCGGGCGTCACCCAGCCGAGTCCCCGGCCGACCAGCGCCGCCACGCAGGCGAACGCGATCGCCACGACGAAGCCCACCACCAGCGCGCGCACCGCCAGCCGCAGCAGGTTCACGCGGCGCCGCACCAGCGCGACCCCCAGCGCAGCGACCGCGCCGAACTCCGGGCCGAGCACCATCGCGCCGACCACGAGGATCTGCGAGTCGACCACGATCGCGATGCTCGCCATCAGCGTCGCGAGGCACATGAAGCTGACGAACGTCCAGTTCAGCTCGGTGTCGGAGTACGCGCGGAGCGTGACCTCGGGCCACACGACCGCGTCGGCGGACGCGCCCGGTGTCCGCGTCTCGGCGTCGCGCCCGGCGCGCGACATCCACGTCTCGACGTTCTCGACCTGCAGCGTCCCGACGCGGTGCAGGTCGAGCGCGAGCAGCCGCTCGACGACGGCGTTCGTGCCCTCGCGCGCGACGTCCGCCGTGACGACGTCGCCCGCCGGGGTGATCGACGCTCCGCGCATGCGGGCGAGCGCGCTGACCGACGGGTCGTCCGCGAGGGTGGCGACCACCTGGTCGCTGAGGTCGGCGGGGACCGACATCCGCAGGCGCAGCACCGCGTCAGTCTGTCGCGCGCGAGGCGGCCGCCGCGGGCAGCGCGCCGCGCGGCCGCCCGACGCCGCGCGTCCGGACCGCTGGACCGTGTCGCTACACCGTGCCGCCGAACGCGAGGCCGAGCACGTAGGTCGCCGCCGCCGCGCCGTACCCGATGGCGAGCTGGCGCAGCGCGCGCTTCGCCGGGGACGCGCCCGACAGGAGGCCGACCGTCGCGCCGGTGCCGAGCAGCGCGACACCCACGAGGGCCGCGGACCAGAGGATCGCGGTGGTTCCGGTGGCGCCCAGCAGGTACGGGACGACCGGCACGAGGGCACCGGAGGCGAAGAAGCAGAAGCTCGCGACCGCGACGTTCATGGCCTGCCCGACCGTCTCGTGCTCGTCGACGGACTCCTCGTCCGGCTCGGCCACCGACGACGGCACCCCCGCCAGGCCGCCCGCCTCGACCGGCAGGGACAGCGCGCTCGACGGCAGGTCCCGGCCCGCGCCGATCGCGGTCAGCGACGCGAGGACCCGGTCGGCGCGCGCCTGCGCCTCGTCGGCCGCCATGCCGCGCGCCCGGTAGACGAGCGCCAGCTCGTTCGCGTCGACGTCGAGGTCCGGCAGCGCGGCCCGCGCCGCCGGGCTCGGACGCGACGCCTCGAGCAGCTCGCGCTGCGAGCGCACCGACACGTACTCGCCGGCACCCATCGACAGCGCGCCCGCGAGCAGCCCCGCGAGGCCCGTGAGCAGCACGAGCTTGGCCGACGCGCCGCTCGCGCCGATGCCGAGCACGAGGGCGAGGTTCGAGACGAGCCCGTCGTTCGCGCCGAACACGGCCGCGCGGAACGTGCCCGACATGCGGTTCCGGCCGCGCGTCGCGAGGCCGCGCACGACCTCCTCGTGGATCCGCTCGTCGGCGGCCATCTGCGGGGTCGCGTCGGCGTCCTCGCCGTACTCCGAGCGCGCCTCGGCGCGCTGCGCGAGCGCGAGCACGAACACCGAGCCGAACCGCCGGGCCAGCCAGCCGAGCACGCGTGTGCGGACGTCCCCACGGCGCGGCTTGCCCACGCGGTCGCCGAGGAGGTCGAGCCAGTGCTGCTCGTGCCGGCCCTCGGCGTCCGCGAGCGCGAGCAGGATCGCGCGCTCCTCGCCCGTCCGGCGGCCGGCGAGGTCGCGGTAGACGGCGGCCTCGGCGCGTTCGTCGGCCAGGTACTGCCGCCAGCGGCGGATCTGCGCGGGGGTCGGCGTGCTCGTCACGCGTCCATGCTGGCAAACCCGAACGGGACGAACGCGACATCGGGCCGGTTTCGGGTTCCCGAATCGCGGGATGCCGCTGCCCGTGCCGCGAGACGCCGGGCGACCACCGGCGACCACCGGCACCGACCACGAACAACGCCGCGAGTCCGTGAGTGCGCAGTCACGTGGTCGAGGCGTCGTTCGTGGTCAGAGGTCGCCGGCGCGCGGTCCGCGTGGCGGCTCAGGACTCCCAGGGCGGCGTCTCGTCGAGCTTCGCGTAGTACTTGGCGAGGTGGCTGCGGACGCGGTCGCGGTCCTTGTCCGGCAGGTCGACGCCGCCGCGCGAGCCCTGCATCACGGCGGCCGCGGCGAACACCCCACGAGGAACGGCCTCGAGCCGGCCGCCGACGACGTCGGCGATCAGCAGCTTGTACGCGGTGAAGTTGTCCTTCGCGTCGGCGTCGTACCAGACGTGCGCGTCGCGGTACTTCTCGTTCGGCTCGTCCTGCGCCTTGGCCCACGCGCGGACGCGCTTCTCGGCGGCGGCACCGTCCCACTCGCGGTCGCGGTCGGCGAGCGGCAGGTCCTGGAACGCGGTCACAGCCATGGGGTGCTCCTTCCGATCGGGTCTCGTCTCGACCCTCGCGCGGGCCGCGCGTCGGCGCATCTCGGGCGGTGGCGGCGACGCGGGCGCTCGCGCCCTTGACGGCGTCCGGTCTGGGCGTCTATGCCTGGTTTGTCCCTCGTCCGGGTGAAGACGCTCCGAGGGTGGCGGCGACGCGGGGGGCAGCGATGGCAGGGCTGTGGGACTCGATCCCGGGCGGGTCGCAGGGTGCGCTCGGCGCGCTGGAGCCGCTGCTCTCGTCGGTCCCGGGTACCACCGAGTCGCAGCGCACCGAGAGCGACGGCGACTGGAAGATCTGGTCGAACACGCTCGGCGGCGACAAGCCGATGGACCTCGACATGTCCACGGGCGCGTTCACGCACGGGATCGGGTCCGGCGCCGGGAACGACGGCGTCCTGGAGCTCTCGGGTGGCCTCGGCGTCGAGCTCGGGCTGCACCTCGACTCCGGAGGCGACCCCGACGGGCCGGTGCGCGTCGTCCTCACGGTGCCGTCGTCGTCGCTCCGGCTGCCGTTCCTGCGCGGCGCGGCGCTCGACGGGCAGGGCCAGCTCCGCGCCGACCCGGCCCACGCGACGGTGAAGTTCCTGCTCCCGTCGCTCAAGGTCCGGCTGCTGCGGCCGGCCGACGGCGGCCTCAAGGTCGACCTGCTCGACGCGAGCGGCGCGGTCGACGACGACCCGGTGCTCAACCTCGTCCGGATGGACCCGCCGTACGCGCTCGTCGGACCCGACGACGTCGTCGGCTTCGCGTTCCGCGCCGCGGTGCTGGACCTCTCCGGCACGGCCGGACCGACCGGTGTCCCCGACGGCGCGCGCACGATGCCCGACGAGTGGCAGGGGCTCTACCTGCCCGAGATCCGGCTGTTCGTCTCGCCGAACGGCCTCTCCGGCCTCGCGGTGAGCGCCGGCGTGCGCGACCTGTGGATCGGCTTCGGGCGCTTCGCCGGCGTCACGGGCGTGTTCAACGCCGAGGTCGTCAACCGGGGGTCCGCGCCGAACCTGCGGCTGCGGTTCCAGACCGCCGCGGGCGAGTGGATCGGCGTCAGCGACACGGACCCGATCGGCGACGTGGATCTCCCCGAGCACGTGACGCTGTACGCCGACGGCGGCGGCGGGGTCGCGCCGCTGTCGTTCAGCCTGACCGTCGACGGGACCGTGACGGCCTCCGACCGCGCGCCCGTGACGGTGCCGGCCTCGGGGAGCGTCAGCATCTCCGCGAGCTGCACCGACGCGGGCTCGCACACCACGACGCGCACGCTCACGGTGTCGCGCCGCAGCGCCGCCGCGATCACGGACGGCACGAGCCAACCGGTGACCCCGGCGACGACGTCGTCCACGGGGTACGTGCTGCTCACCGCGCCGTCGACCGCCACGGCCGTCACCGTCAGCCTGTCGCCCGACCCCGGCGGCACGGTGGCCTGGACGTGGGACGGGCAGACGACGCCCGTCACCGGGGCGACGGCCGACATCCCGGTCACCGCGGGCACGCCCGTGCACGTGACCGCGACCGTCACGCGCACCACGGCCGAGACGACGACCGTCGACGCCTACTTCGAGTTCGACCACCCGTCGCCGCAGGAGCTGACCTCCGGCCCGTCGACGCGCTGGACCGACAACCCCGACAGCACCACGTCGAGCCAGTGGGCGAGCCGGCACGACAAGGGGTCCGCGCCACCCCTGCTGTCCGCCGAGGGGCTGCAGCGCCTCGCGGCGCTGCCCAAGTCCACGGTGTTCTCCGTCGAGGGCTGGGCGTCCGCCGAGCTCCCCGGCAACACGACCAAGCAGGAGTACAACCTCCACCTGTCCGAGCGTCGGCGAGACGCCCTGATCGCGATCCTCACGTCGACCGCCTACCCGGAGCTGGGCTTCGCCGCGCCGACCGCGGTCCCCGGCCACGGCCAGACGGACGCCGAGGGCGCGTCGGGCCAGGCCGCGCAGCAGTCGCCCGGCTGGTGGCACGCGCGCGCGACCGCGCACCTGAACGAGACCGTCACGGTGACGGGCACGCTGACCCGCTCCGCGAACCCCCCGGACCCGCAGCACACCGACCCGCGGCCGACCCCACCGCCCACGCCGGACTGCTTCCGCAAGATCGGCGTCACGGTCGAGCTCGTCCGGTCGACCTTCGTACGCGCCGAGATCTACGGCGAGTTCGACATCCAGACGGCCGCCGAGCAGCGCCTGTCGGCGTCCGACCCCGGCGCGACGATCCCGCCGCGCGACAACCCGAGCGACGGCATCTGCCAGTTCCTGCTGCGGCTGCGGATCGCCGAGGACCGCTCGTCGTGGGAGGTCGACGCGCAGTTCAAGGCGATCGACGCCGACAAGGACGGCCTGCTGCAGAAGACGGGCGACGGGACGGCGACGGGCCTCAACATCCTCGGCGCGCTCGCGGTGCTGTCCCCGCTGCTCGCGACCGCGACGCCCGCGAGCCCGACGGCCGGCGAGCTCGTGCCGATGGCGCTCGCGACGGGCGGCGTCGTCGCGCTCGGGGCGACCGGCGTCATCAAGACGATGAAGCTCACGCTGCACGGCGGGCAGCTCGTCGTGACGAGCGGGCTCGTCGACCCGTCCACCGGGGACGGGCCGCGGGCGACGTCCATCAGCATCCTCATCGACGTCGAGACGTCGTTCACCTTCGACGTCTCGCCGCTGCTCAAGGTGGACCCCGCCAAGCCGCTCACCGCGCGGTACAAGGCGGTCGGCATCCGCTCGTCCTGGCGCTCCGACCCGCAGCCCGACGGGACCGTCCAGTACGTGCCGCTGCCCGTGTTCGACCCCAGCCAGGGGTACTCGCTCGACATCCCGACCGGCTCGCTCATCGGGCCCAACGCGCTCAAGGACATCCTGCGCGTGCTCGGCGGCAAGATCAGCAAGGACAACCCGACCTACCTCGAGGTCGAGGTCGGCCTCGGCGTCGACCTCGGCATCGTCACCGTCGACACCGCGCGCGTCCGCGTCCGGCTCGACCAGCCCGACGTGCCGCAGCTGACCGCGCTCGGCGCGCACGTGACGATCCCCGACGTCCTGCACGGCGGCGGCAGGGTGTCGATCGACCCGGGCGGCTTCTCCGGCTCGTTCGACCTGACGATGGACTCGCTGAACCTGCGCGTCGCCGCCCAGCTCGCCGTGCACCAGGAGGGCGGCGTCACCGGCGTTCTCGTCGGCGCCGAGGTCCAGTTCCCCGTCGCCATCCCGCTCGGCAGCTCGGGCCTCGGGATCATGGGCTTCCTCGGCGGCGTCGCCGTCAACTACGCCCGCAACGAGACCCCGTACGCGAGCGAGCAGGTACCCGCGCTGGCGTGGATGAAGGCGCAGCTCACGGACCCGAACGGCTCGATCATGAAGCCGGACGGGTGGCGGTTCCAGGCCGGCGCGTACGCCGTCGCGGGCGGGATCCTGCTCGGCACCGCCGAGGGCGGCTTCATCGTGCACCTCAAGGGCATGGTGCTCGTCGAGGTCCCCGGCCCGCGGCTGCTGTTCGCGATGAAGGCCGACGTCATCTCGCCGCCGCCCGTGCTGTCCGACGCCAACGCCGAGGCCACGTTCGTCGCGGTGCTCGACATCAACATCGGCGCGGGCACGATCACGCTCGGGCTCGTCGCCGACTACACCGTGAAGTCCCTGGTCAAGGTGCACGTCCCCGTCACGGCGTTCTTCGACACGAACCACGTCGACGAGTGGCTCGTCGACCTCGGCACCTACGACGTCCCCGTCACCGTCAGCGTGCTCGACGTCTTCACCGGCACCGGGTACCTGATGGTCCACGGCGACGGCAGCACGGTGCACATCCCGACGCTGCCGATCGTCGCGAACGGCCTGGTCATCGCCGTCGGGTTCCACATGCAGGTCGTCCTGATGGGGAGCAAGGCCGTCGGCCTGTACCTCGAGGTCGACGCCGGCTTCGACGCGCTCGTGTCGTTCTCGCCCCCGGGCATCGCGGGGTTCATCCACGTCAAGGGCGAGCTGCGGCTGTGGATCATCGGCATCTCGGTGAGCGCGTCGCTCACCGTGGTCGTCGGGACGATGCTCGACGCGCACGGCGCGCCGCAGGACGTCGTCTACGTGCACGGCGAGGTCTGCGGCGAGGTCGACTTCTTCTTCTTCAGCGTCAAGGGCTGCGTCTCGCTGACCATCGGCGACCCGGACGTGCCCGCGCCCGTGCCGCCGCCGCTCGTCAAGGGCGTGAACCTGGTGTCGCGGTCGCCTGCGCTCGTGCTCGGCAGCGCCATCGACCGGTCCGTCGACGGCGTCATCGGCACCGCGGTCGAGGTCGGCGCGGCCGGCGACCTGCCCAGCGTCCCGCTCGACGCCATCCCGGTGATCGGCTTCGAGACGCCACCTCTGGTCAAGGGCGGCGACATCGTGCTCGGCGGCGTCGCGAACGGCAGCAGCGGTGCGCCCGCGAACCCGTGGGTCAAGCACGGCGACACGTGGTGGCGGTACCGGCTGACGAGCGTCCAGCTCAGCGGCGCGCTGCAGCCCGCGGCGCCGGACGGCAAGACGCCCGCCACGTGGTGGGCCTCGGCCTCGCCCGACCCGAGCCACGGCGCGTCCCTCGCGCTGCTCTCGTGGATCCCCACCGCGACCCCGCGCGCCGTGACGCTCGGGCAGTCGCTCACGACGACGGTGACCGAGACGTGGGGCACGGTCTGCACCCCGGTCGCGGACGCCGCGCCGGTCCTGTGGACCTTCGACGACCAGGCCACCGGGCCGTCCGCCGCCGGCTGGGACCTCGTCGGCGTGCCGTGGCCCGACGAGCCCGGGACGCAGCGGTCGGTGCCGGCCGACCTGCGCGCGCACGTGTCCGAGCCCTGGCGGACCGGGGACGCGCTCGCCGACCTGCTGCAGGGCACCAGCCCGGCGCTGGTCGTCGGCGACCTCGTGCGGTGCGGCCGCGAGCGGGGGCAGACCCGGCTGATGGCGCTCAGCGCGGCGTCCAGCGTGTCCGGCGCGGGCGCGTCGTTCGGGTCGCTCCCGATCGCGGGCGCCTCGTCGCAGGACGTCGTCGACCTGCTCGCTGCCGGCACGTCGCTGCAGGACCTGCCCGCCGCGTGGGCGCTCGCGACCGTCGGGGGCGCCACGGCCGGCGCGCCGTCGTGCCGGGGCGCGATCCTGCGCTCGCCCGTCGGCGACGAGCCCGAACCCGCGCCGCACGCCCTGCCGCCGCAGCGGGACGTCGTGAAGAAGGTCTGGGACGCGCAGGGGTTCGCGCCGTCGGACCTGGGCGATGCCGTGGTCCTGCACGCGTCAGGCGGCTTCGCGTCGCTCGACGCCCTCGTGCTCGTGCCGCGCAAGGCTCTCGAGCGCGGGCTCGTGGTGCACTTCCGCGACGCGAGCGGCGCGCTGCTCGACGAGTACCGGGCCACGGGCGCCGACCTGCTCTCCGCGTCGCACAGCGTGCCGCCGAGCTGGGTCGACGCGTCCGGCCCGTGGCTCGACCCGGTGCTGCGCGCCGCGCAGGTCGGCGCGCGCGTCGTCGGCGGGTCCGGCGCCTACGCGTACGCCGTGCTGTCGCCGAAGGTGCCGCACGGGACGGTCGACGTCGAGATCGGCTGGGACCGGAAGCTCACGGCGTTCACCGGGATGGCGTTCTGGCTCGTCGCGTTCGGCGCGACCACCACCGCGGAGGTCGACCGCCAGGACTGGGACACCCAGACCGTCGACAGCGACAAGAGCAGCGTCACGAACGCCGTCGAGCAGGACCCGGACGACCACGCCCTGCTCGTCCCGGGCCAGACCTACACCGTGCACGTCGAGTGGGAGGCGCAGAGCAAGCAGCAGGACGACCAGCCGTCCGCCGCCGAGCCCGAGGCCTACGCCGCGGGCGACCCCCAGGAGTTCCAGTTCGTCGCGGACGGGCAGGCCGACGCACCGCAGCGCCTCGACCCGTGGCTCCTGTCGACCGCGCCCGACGTGGGCGAGACGGGGTTCCTGCTCGGTGAGCCGCTCCAGGTGGCGCTCGCGACGCAGAAGGTGTCGGACCTGTTCGACGCGTACGGGCTCGAGATCCGGATCGTCGTGCGCGCCGCCTCCGGGCGGCACCCGAGCCCGCCGGGCGGCGGCGCACCGGGCCAGTTCGTCACGGTGCCCGTCGGTCTCGGGGGCGTCCTGCAGGCCGCCGACCCGGGCCTGCAGGTCATGACGCCGTGGCAGCAGACGGTCACCGCGCTGCTCGACGAGCTGCCGTGCGTCGACGGCTCGGGCTCGACGACGCACCACTCGGTGATCACGCTCGACTACGCGCTCGAGCCGCTCACGGACTACCTGCTCGACGTGTACGCCGTGCCGAAGGGTGCGCCCGACGACGCGACCGGCACCCGGCTGTACCGCGTGCCGTTCACGACGTCGCGGTTCACGGCGGTCGCCGACCTGGCTGCGCTCGTGATCGCGGCACCCGTCCGGGCGTCGCTCGTGCCGACGCCGGCCGGCCTCGCGACGCTCACCGCGCGGCCGACGGGCGACCAGCTCGACGCGGCGTTCCAGGCCGCTGGGCTGCCGGTGCCGCAGGTGCCGCGCTACCCGTCGGTCACGGTCCTGTGGTCGCCCGACGCGGTGCCGCAGCCGGTGGCCGTCGTGATCGAGGGCGGCGAGACGTTCTGGCGCGCGCGGCCGGTGCCGACGTTCGTCACCGGTCTCGTGGTCGACGACCCGACGCAGGGCTGGTGGGTCGCGGAGGACACCGACTGGCTCGCGCTGCAGGTGTCGACGTCCACCCCAGGCGCCGGCGACCTGCCGCGCGCACCCGTCACCCGGCTCGTGCGCGCCCCCGGCGACACGCGCGCGGTCGTGCTGCTCGGACCGTCCGCGCGCGGCACCGAGCTCGTGCTCGACCTCGTGCGCGCCGCCGACCCGCTGTCCGGCACGGCCGGCTCGACCGCGACCGCCGCCCGCGTGCCGCTCGTCCGCGCGCCGTGGGAGATGGAGGACTGATGGCCACGCGCATCGCCCGGCCCTACCTGTTCCACGGGCGCACCAGCGTCGTGCCGTGGCTCGCGGTGCTGCGCGGGCAGCTCTCGCACGTCTCGCTGCCGCAGCAGCCGGTGCTCACGCGCGGGCCCGTCCTCGGCCCGTCCGCCGGGCTCGCGACGCACGTGACGCCTGCGGCGGGCCTCGCGCAGCAGGCCGCCGCGCTCGAGAAGCGCGGCTCCGACGTGCAGCTGCGGTGGATGGTGTCGAAGACGCTCGGCACGCCGTTCGGCCCGTTCACGGTGTGGTTCCGCCGCTCCACGGACAAGCCGGCGCCGGTCGACGTCTCGGTGGTCGACGTGACCGACCACCTCGGCTTCTGGCTGCCCGACGTCGCCGCGACGGTCGTGGTCGACTGCCAGCCGATCGACACGTCGCACGCCGTCGGGCTCAGCGGCACGTACTTCGGCGGCGGGCTGCTCGAGTCCGTCGGCGCCACCGCGGTCGCGGCGCCCGCCACCGGGCGCGTCACGCTCGTGCTGCGCACGTCCGGGGCGCAGTACCTGGAGCTCTTCAACGCCACCGACCCCAAGGTGCAGGTCGTGTGGCTGCAGGACGCGATCGACGCCGCCGACTGGAAGCCGCTCGAGCTCGTCGGCCTGCCCGCGGACGACCCGTGGAACGGCACGGGGTACGACACGTCGCCGCAGGGCCTGGTCTCCGCTCCCACGGACCCGGTGAGTGCGGCGGTCGACCGGCTCACGCGCGGCGGACCGCCCACCGGGTACGCGCCGCTGACGGCCACCGGGCGCGTCGTCGACCCGCCCTGGCGCTCGCCCGACCCCGACCTGCTGGTCAAGGAGGTCGTCGCGACGCTGCTGCCACGCATCGAGCGGATCTACCGCCCGACGCTGACGCCGGCCGACCAGGCCGCCCTCGTCGACACGCCGCCCGTCGACCCGCCGTCGCGCGGCTCGACGACGTCGGACCTCGACACCTCCGCCTCGCTCTCCCCGCTGGCCCTGCTGCTGCTGCCCGCGTCGGCCGACCCGTTCCTCGCGCTCGCGACCGGCTTCGGGACGGCGTACCCCGCGGCGGCGTTCGCGAGCAGGTCGCTCGCCGCACAGGGTGGCGCGGTCGAGTTCCTCGTGACCGCGCCGTACCCCGACACCCCCGAGGGCACCGGTCCGGTCGAGATGGCCGTCTACCTGCCGAACCCGCGGCAGCACGTCGCGACCGCCGCGCCCGCCGGCACGACGACCGCGCGGTCCGGCGTCCTCGCACCGACGACGATCGACGCACCCTGGCGCGAGTCGGTGCGCGTCCAGTGGGACCGGCTGCTGCCGTCGGCGGCGATGTCGCTCCCGACGAGCGCCGTCGTCGCCCGGTACGACGCGGCGCCGTCCACCGCGCAGGTGCTGCAGGAGGAGCGCGCCGCGGGCGACCGCCGGCCGCTCGTCATCGTGCCGGACTCGCCGCTCGAGAGCTCGCCGCTGTTCCGCCGCGCCTCGATGACGGACGCGGACCAGGAGATCCCGCTCGGCAGCGGGGGGCGGCACGTCGGGTACGCGGTCGCGGTCCAGGACGTGTTCGGCGTGTGGTCGCCGTGGAGCGACGAGCCGTGGGACGGCACCGAACCCGCGCCGCCGGGGGCGCACGTCGTCTCCATGGCGCTGACCAGCACGTTCGCGGGATCGACGACCTGCCCGGCGACGCTCGTGGTCGAGGTGGCGGTCGACTGGGACACGCGCACGCCCACGTCCGTCTCGATCGCCGGCGTGTTCTTCCCGTCGGCCACGAGCCACGACCCGGCGCCGTCCGGGACCGATCCCGTGAGTCCCGCGCCAGCCGGCGCGTTCCGCCGCGACGTCGTGCTGCCGTTCGTCGGCGACGAGCTCACCGGGCCGTCCGACGTCACGATCGTGCACCTCGACGACACGGGCACCACGAAGGTCGACCCGGGGACCGACCAGGGCACGCACGCCCGGCGCTACCGGCTGACGATCCCGGTCGCGACCCTCGACTTCTCCGCGACGCCGCGCTGGGGCGTCAAGCTCTGGGCGCGGTCCGCGCTGGCCGTCGTCGCCGACGCCGGCTGGCAGCCCGACCCCGCGCCCGTGCCGCCGGCGGTCGAGCACCCCGCGCTCGCGTACGTCGCGAGCCCGGTGCCGGTCCCGCCGATCCTGCCGCCGCCTCCGCCGGGCGTCCCGCTGGGCAGCACGCCGGACGACCGCAACCGCAGCCACGCGCGCATCCACTGGTCCGTGGCGTCCGGCGCCGCGCTCGACGCGACCGGCGGCTGCGTGGTCTGGGAGTGCGCCGAGACGGCGCTGCGCACGCGCGCCGGGCTGCCGGTGCGCGCGCCCGACGGGACGCTGCCCGGCGTCCGGCTGCAGCAGCTGTGGGACGCGTACGACGCGATGGACGCCACCGAGCAGCGCGCCGCCTTCCGCCGCCTGCTCGTGCTGCCCGGCACGGCCCGTGACGCCGACGTTGCGCTCCCCGCCGGCACGACGGACATCCACCTGTTCACGGTGACGACGCAGACCGCGACCCACGTCGACTCCGACTGGCCGACCGACTCGCCGCCGCACCTCGTGCTGCAGGCCGTCGCAGCTCCGCGCCTGCGGCGGCCCGGCGCTCCCGTCGTGCGGAGCGTCATCGGCGCCGGCGGGACGGTGACGCTCTCGCTCTCGTCGGACTCGGACGTTCCCGTCGCGTCGTTCGTGCTCTACCGGACGCGGTCGCCCGAGGCCGCGATGCGCGTCGAGACGATGGGGCCGTCGTTCGCCTCCGTGGCCGCGACCGGGCCCGGGTCGACGCCCGACCCGGCGTCGGGGCTGGACCTGTACACCGCCTCGTGGTCGGGGGCGTTCGACCCCTCCTGGGACGACTGGTCCGTCCGGGCGGTCGCCGTGCCGGTCGACACGGTGCCCGTCGAGGCCGTGCGCGGCCTGCCGTCCCGCGCGTCCGACGTCGTCACCGTCCGACTGCGACCGACGACCCCGCCTGACCTCGCACCGCTCGGGACCGACGTGTGGGGCGGCGGGCACGACGGGGTGCTCGTCACCACCTCGACGTCAGCGCCCGCGCGCCCGCTGCCCGACGGGGTGTTCCGCGTCTCCGCGACGGTGTCGGCCGCGCAGCCGACGGGCGACCCCGTCGACGTCGCGCCCACCGAGCTCGGCTCGGTCGTCGCGGGGGCGGTGACCGTGGCGGGCGGACCCCCCGCAGGGGCGTCGAGCGGCGTGCTCGTGCGCGTCGGGACCCGGTCCGGCGGTCGCCTGCCGCTCGCCGTCTGGTTCACGCGGCCGGTCGCCGCCGACCCGGTCGACGTCACCGTGCGGCTCATGGACCCGCTGGGCGGCCAGACCACGCAGAGCGTCACGGTGCCGGGCTGGGTCGCCGCCGCGCCGCCGACGCTCACGATCCTCGGCGTGACGAAGCTCGTCGGGCGCGTCGTGGTCCGGCTCGCGTCCGACGCACCCGTCGACGCGTCCCGGCCCGTGACGATGACCGTCGTCGTGACCAGCAAGCCGCTGATCGGCCCGCTGCCGCTGCCCGTCGACCGAGGGCTCCACCTCGGTGCCCACGCCGCCGACCTCGCCGGGGCGGCGCACGGGGACGTGTCCGAGGCGGTCCGGGAGGCGGTCCGCGGCCGCACGCCGGCGCGGCCCGCTGCCGGCGAGGCGAAGCTCGCGCCCGACCTCGGCGAGATCCTCGGCGAGCGCGGGGCCGGGCTCGGGCTTCCGCGGCGGACGACGTTCACCATCCGGCTGGACCAGGTCCCGACCGTCGCGTTCCCGTCCACCGCGCCGATCCAGGTGGTCCGCGTCGGCCACGTCAAGCCGCCCGAGTACGACGTGGTGGTCCGGATCGCGACGCCGTTCGGGTTCTCGGTGACGCTCGACGCGTCGGACGGGGGGCACGCGCAGGCGTCGCAGACGGTCAGCTGACGGCCGCGGCCGACGCCCACGCGCGCCCGGCCGGGCACGCCGGCGGCCGCGTCGGCGCGGGCGCAGCGTGGGCTCAGGCCGGCGGGCGCCACGACAGGATCGGCTCGAGCTGGCGCATCGCGAGGCGCGCCGCGAACGGACCCGTGAGCCGCATGCCCGCCTCGCGCAGCGCGACCACCGTCCGTCCGGTCCACGCCGTCGGCGCGCCGACGCGAGCCGAGGCGCGCGCCACCCTCGTCGTCCGCGGCACGCGCACGACCGAGTAGGCCGCGAGCGCCGTCCGCACGTCCGGTCCGCGCGCGAGGAGCGCCGCGAGCGTCACGCCGTCCTCGAGCGCCTGGCACCCGCCCTGTCCGAGGTTCGGCGGCATCGCGTGGGCCGCGTCACCGAGCAGCGCCACGCGGCCCACGTCGAAGCGCGGCAGCGGCGTCGCGAGCCAGCGCAGGTCGTGGTGCAGCACACGCCCCGGCTCGAGGTCGGCCAGCAGGGCCGGGATCGGGTCGTGCCAGTCGGCGAAGCGCGCCCGCAGCTCGGCCGCGTCGTCGTCGAACCGCGTGCCCTCCGGGAGCGCCGCGGTCAGGTAGCCGTAGACGCGGCCGTCGGCGAGCGGCGTCAGGCCGACGATCGACCCGCGGCCCCACGTCTCGGCGGCCTCGACGACGACGGGGCCGTCGGTGACGAAACGCCACGCCGTGACGCCGGTGTACGTCGGGCCGGGGTGGCCGGGGAACAGCGCGGCGCGGGTCGGCGAGTCGATGCCGTCCGCCGCGACGACGAGGTCGGCGTCGAGCCCGGTGGGCGCGGTCCCGCGGGCGGACGGTTCGCCGGCGGCGGACGCGGCGGGCGCGGTCTGACGAGCGGACGGCTCTCCGGCGGCGGGCCCGGTCTGACGAGCGGACGGCTCTCCGGCGGCGGACCCGGCGGGCGCGGTCTGACGAGCGGACGGCTCGACGGCGGACCCGGCCGGTGCCGTCGCGACGTGCGCGCGGGTGTCGCGGTCACCGGGCACGACGCCCGTTACCCGCACCCCCAGGCGGAGCGCGCCGTCAGGCAGCGCCCGGCGCAGGAGCTCGACGAGCTGCGCGCGGTGCAGGATCACGGTCCGCTCGCCGAGGCGGTCGCCGGCCGCGTCGACGCTCGCGCGGACGAGCCACCTCCCGTCGGGGCGGCGGAGCCCGGCGTCGCCCTGGAGCGCGGCCATCGAGCGGACCTCGTCGGCGAGGCCCACCGCGTCGAGCGCGCGGATCGCGTTGGGCGCGAGCGCGATGCCGGCCCCGACCGGCTCGAGCGACCGGGACTGCTCGAGCACGGTCACCGACCACCCGCGCTGCGCGAGCGCGACGGCGGCGGTCAGCCCGCCGATCCCGGCCCCGACGACGACGGCGTCACCCATGCGGGCCATCGTGCCGACGCCCGGCCCGCCGCGCCACGGCCAGCCCACCCGCCGCGGCGTCGCAGACGACGAACGTTGCCACCGACACGTCAGCTCGCACGCACGTGATGGCGGCGTTGTTCGTCGCCGGAGCCCCGGCGGGCGGCGACGACCCGCCGGGGTGCTGCGAGGCGGCTTGCGCCGGCCTCGTCAGGCGGCGGCCCAGGGCTGGGCCTCGACGTGGACGGGCTCACCCGTGCGTGACGCCTCCTCGATCGCGAGGCCGAGCAGGTGGTCCTGGCACCCGTCGGCCAGCGGGTACGGCTCGGGACCCGTGCCCGCCACCCAGGCACCCGTCCGCGTCAGGAGGTCGGCCACGGCGATGTCGTCGTCGGCGAGCCGGGCCCCGTTCCACTCGTTGCGGTACAGCACGCGGCCGTCGAGCGAGATGTGCTCGAGGTCGAACCCGTCGAGGTTCTGCTCGAGCCCCGACACCCGGCGCTCGAGGCGCGAGGACAGGACCGTCCGCTCGTCGACCACGCGCGTGAACAGGTCGTCGACCAGCTCGCCGTGCGACCCGCGGACCACGATGCGGTTGGTGCGCAGCGGGTTGTGCCACTGGTTGTCGCTGAAGTCGTAGAGCGCGTACCGGCCCTCGCCGAAGTCGAGGGTCGCGAGGATGTTCCAGCGGTCCTGCGGCTGCGTCTCGCCCGTCCAGCCCCAGCGGCCGAGCGGCTCGAGCAGCGGCGCCGTGAACGTCGTCGCGCGGACCGTCACGGGGCCTCGACCGGTGTGCAGCATGCGGCGGATCAGGCCGACCGCGTGGTACAGGTGCGTCGAGCTGATCTGGACGCTCGTCGGCGTGCCGATGATCCCGGCGTCGAGCGCCGCGATCCGGGCCGCGTGCGACGGCATCGAGGGCGAGTGCTCCGCGACCTGGACGAGGCCCGACGCGCCGACGTCCGACCAGAGCGCGCGCAGCCCGTCCGCGTCGGGCGCGGGCGGCGTCTCGGCGAGCACCGGGACGTCCATCGCGACGAGCTCGCGCGTCGCCTCGGGCGTCACGGGCCACGGCACGGCGACGACGACGAACTCGGGCCGCTCGGCCCCGCCGACGACGAGCTCCTCGACGGTCCGGACGGTCGGGACACCCCAGGCCGCCTCGACCTCGGCGCCGCGCTCGGCGGTGCGCGTGACGATCCCCGTGCACTCGAACCGATCCGGCATGAGGCGCGCCATCCGCGCGAAGAACTCGGCGCGCCACCCGCTGCCGACGATGCCGTACCTGATGGGAGCCATGCCGCCGTCCTCGTCCTCGAATCCATCCGACCGCCGTCGACCCTAGCCCGCGAAGGGGCGACCCCGGCGCACGGCCCGCTCGCGCCGAGCACTGTGCACGGACGAGAGACCTGTGGTTGGAAGCACAGGTGTCGCGCCCCGGTGCGGGGCGGCTCGCGTCGGCGGGGCGGCTCGCGTCGACGGGGCGGCTCGCGTCGGCGGGGGCGTGCGGCCCGAGGGGCTCAGGCCGTGGGCGGTGCCGGCGGGAGGGACGCGCGGAGGCCGTCGGCGAGCGGGGTCGTCGGGTGGCCGACGAGGGTGCGCAGGTCGCTCGTCGCGTCGGCGAGCGCGCCCGCGGCGATGTCCGCGTCGAGCGCGACGACGAACGCCGCCGCGGCCTTCGGCAGCTTCGCGCGCAGGAGCACCCGGCGGTGCTCGTTCGGCGTCACCGCGCGGTGCACCACCGTGCGGCCCACCAGGGCGGACGCGACCTCGGCGAGCTCGTCGAACGACCACGCGACGTCGCCCGACAGCTCGTACGCGCGGCCCTCGTGCCCGTCGGTCGCGAGCACGACGGCCGCCGCCTCGGCGAAGTCCGTGCGCGACGCCGAGGCGACGCGCCCGTCACCGGCGCTCGTCACGATGACGCCGCTGTCCTTCGCGTTCAGCAGGGTGCCGACGTAGTTCTCCGTGTACCAGTTGTTGCGCAGGAAGGTCCACGGCAGGCCGGACGCGAGGACCAGCTCCTCGGTGGCCTTGTGCTCGGGCGCGACGGAGAGCCGCGTCGTGTCGGCGTGCGGTGCGCTCGTGTACGCGATGCGCCGGACGCCCGCGGCGACCGCGGCGTCGACCGCCGCCTGGTGCTGACGGACGCGCCGGCCGACCTCGCTCGCGCTGACGAGCAGCAGCGCGTCGGCGCCGGCGAACGGCTCGACGAGCGACTCCGGGTCGTCGAAGTCCGCGCGCGCGACCCGCACGCCACGCTCCGCGAGGTCGTCGAGCGCCTCGACGCGCCGGCCGGTCGCGGTGATCGACGCGGGCTCGACCCCCCGGTCCAGCAGGTGCTCGACGACGAGCCGGCCGAGGTGGCCGGTGGCTCCGGTGACGACGACGGACATGGTGGGTCCCTTCGTGGAGGTGGCGGCGGGCGCACCCACGGGCGAGCGCCTCGACTCGTCAGCCTGCAACGACGCCGGGCCGGGGAACGTTCCGCGGCTGCTCCCGCGGTCCGCGCCTCAGCGCACCAGCGGGCGCGGCACCGCCGCCACGATCGTGCCGAGCAGGCGACCCCACTCCCACGCCCGGTCCAGCTCGCCGGCCACGAGTCCCGCGTCGCGCCCGGCGACGACGAACGACTGCGGTGCCGCAGCGCGCCGTGCCCCGGCGGCGCGGAGCCGCTGCCCGATCCGGTGCGCCGCCGACCCGGCGAACCGCGACGCGACCGCGGTGTCGAACGCGACCGCCCGGACGCCGACCGCCGACGTCCCGAGCGCGTCGAGCCATTCGCGCACGCCGTCCGCCGGCGACACGGTGGCCCGGCCCTCGGCGCGCGCCCGCTCGCGAGAGCGCGCCGACGACATGCCGCGGTTGTGGGTCGGCCCGCCGACGACCAGCAGCGCGACGCCCTCGCGCAGCCGCGGCTCGCCGGCGCGGCCGACCTCGGCGACCGTGACGAGCTGTCCGGCCGACGCCAGCCCGGCACCGATCGCCTCGGCGACCGACTGGGTGCTGCCGTACATCGACTCGAAGACGACGAGGACCGCCATGCCGCCCACGATCCTCGACGTGGTGCGTCGCGCACCGGCCGAAGGTCCCGACTCGACCGCGGGGGACGACGCCCACGGGCTGCCCCGAACCGGCGGCGGGGACCGCGCGGGCGGCGCGGAGATCCTGTGACGAATCGTTCCGGCAGGTGGCCCGCTCAGCGGACGTCCAGGCGGGTCGCGTACCGTCGCCGGGTCCACCGCCTGTCGGGCGGGACCCGATCAGACCCGGAGGACCCCGTGCGCCGCACGTCCCTCGTCCGCGCCGCTGCCGCGGCCACCGTCGCCATCGCCGTCGCCGGCGGGCTCGCCGCCTGCGGCGGCTCGGGCGGCTCGTCCGACGCCACCGGCACCTCGACCGCCGGCGCGACCCCGTCGCCCAGCGCCTCGGCCGACCACCCGGCGGACGTCGCGGCGGTCGGCAAGATCGTCGTGACCGGTGACGCCGGCAAGGAGCCGAAGGTCACCCTGCCGAGCAAGCCGTTCAACGTGACGACCACGGTGGTCCGCACGGTCTCCGAGGGCACCGGCCCAGTCGTCAAGAAGGGTCAGCTCGCCACGCTGCACGAGTTCATCGTGTCGGGCGCGGACGGGTCGACCGCGCAGTCGTCGTACGCGAGCACGCCGCTGAGCATCACCATCGGCGAGTCGAGCGGCCTGACCGAGTTCGACGCCGCGCTGGCGACGGCGCACGTCGGATCGCGCATCGTGGTCGCCGACGCGCAGAACGGCCCGACGTACGTCTACGTCTTCGAGCTGACGGGCGCGAAGGACATCCCGGCGCGCGCGTCCGGCACGGCGGTCGCCCCCAAGGCCGGCCTGCCGAAGGTCACGCTCGACAAGGACGGCAAGCCGTCGATCGCCAAGCCGACGGGCACCGCGCCGACGTCGCTCGTCGTGCAGCCGCTCATCAAGGGCAAGGGCGCGGTCGTCAAGAACGGCCAGACCGCGATCGTCAAGTACACCGGCTGGCTCTGGAACGGCACGAAGTTCGACTCGTCGTGGGACAAGGGCTCGACGTTCCCGTTCACGGTCGGCAAGGGCCAGGTCATCCCGGGCTGGGACAAGGCGGTGGCCGGTCAGACCGTCGGCAGCCAGATCCTCGTCGTCGTGCCGCCGTCGGACGGCTACGGCTCGACCGCGCAGGGCAGCATCCCGGCGAACTCGACGCTCGTCTTCGTGGTCGACATCCTCGCCGCGAGCTGACGCCCGCGGACGTCACCGGCTGACGTCACCGGACACCGAGGCCCGGGCCCGTCCACGCGACGGGACCCGGGCCTCGTCGCGTCCCGCCGCCGTCCCACATCGGGCCGTCGTCGGCAAGGGCGCATCGTCCTCTGGCGCCGTCCACGCGCGTGGCTAGGGTGGGCCCATCGGGTGCCCGGGACCGACGGGCGCCGACCGGGAGACGACATGGACCAGGCAGCGACGCCGCGGATCCGCACGGTGGCCCTGGTGGGCGCCGCCGGCTCCGGCAAGACCACTCTCGCCGAGGCCCTCCTGCACCGCGCCGGCGTGCTCACGCGCCCCGGCCGCGTCGAGGAGGGCTCGACCGTCACCGACCACGAACCCGAGGAGATCGCGCGCGGCATCTCCCTCGGACTGGGGGTCGCCCCCTTTCGATGGCGCGCTCCCGACGGTCAGGACTACGACCTGACGCTGCTCGACACCCCCGGCTCGCCCGACTTCGCCGGCGCGGTCGACCAGGCGCTCGCCGCCGCCGACCTCGTGCTGCTCGTGGTCAGCGCGGTCGACGGCGTGCAGTCCGGCACGCACGTCGCGTGGCGCGCGGCCGCCGAGGCGGCCCTGCCGGTGATCGTCGTCGTCACGAAGGAGGACAAGGCGCGCGCCGACTTCCGGCTCGTGCTGGCGGACCTGCGCGAGACGTTCGGCGACGGGCTCGTCGCGATCGAGCTGCCGCTCGGCGAGGAGTCCGCGTTCCACGGCCTCGCCGACGTCATCTCGCAGGAGGGCTACGAGTACGAGCCCGACGGCCACCACCACAGCGAGCCGCTGCCGGACGACGTGGCCGACGAGGAGCACCAGCTGCACGACGAGGTCACCGAGGAGATCGTCAGCCACGACGACGAGCAGCTCGAGCGGTACCTGTCCGGTGACGAGCCCACGGCGGTCGAGCTCGAGCGGACGCTCGCCCACGAGGTGCGCGACCGCGAGGCGTTCCCGGTCCTCGTCGTGTCGGGCGCCACGGGGGTCGGCGTCGACCGGCTCGCGGACCTGATCTGCGAGCTCGGCCCCTCACCGGCGGACCGGCCGGGGCGCGTGCTCGCGGGCGAGACGGTCGTCGAGGTGAGCGTCGACCCCGCCGGGCCGGCGCTCGTGCACGCGTTCCGCACCGTGGCCGACCCGTTCGTCGGCCAGGTGACGCTGCTGCGCGTGCTGTCGGGCACCATCAAGCCGGGCGACCGGCTGATCAACACGCACACACGGACCGAGGAGCGCCTGCCCGGGCTGTTCCTGCTGCGCGGGAAGGACCACGTGCCCGTCGACGCCGTCGTGGCCGGGCAGGTCGCGGCGGTCGCGAAGCTCACCGGCACGCCGACCGGCTCGCTGCTGGCCGACCGCTCGGGCCCGGGCGCCGCGATGCGCGCGCCCGCGCCGCGCGTTCGCCAGCCCGTCTACGCGGTGTCCCTCGAGCCCGTCTCGCAGTCCGACGACGACCGGCTCTCGGCAGCGCTGGCGCGCCTGCTGGCCGAGGACCCGACGCTCGCGATCGACCGCACCGGGGACCGCACCGTGCTGCGCGGCCTCGGTGACGTGCACCTGCAGGTCGCGCTCGAACGGCTGGCCCGCGTGTTCGGCGTGCACGTCACGACGTCGACGGTGCCGGTGGGCTACCGCGAGACGATCCGCCGGCCCGTCGAGGCCGAGGGCAAGGTCAAGAAGCAGTCCGGCGGCCACGGGCAGTACGCGGTCGTGCAGCTGCGCGTGTCGCCCCTGCCGCACGGCGAGGGCTTCGAGTTCGTCGACTCGGTGGTCGGGGGCGCCATCCCGCGCAACTACATGGCGGCCGTGCAGAAGGGCGTCGTCGAGGGCATGGCCGCCGGCGGCCCGCACGGGTATCCCGTGGTCGACCTGCGGGTCGAGGTCTACGACGGCAAGGCGCACTCGGTCGACTCGTCCGACATGGCGTTCCGCACCGCGGCGGCGTCGGGCGTCAAGGAGGCGCTCGTCGCGGCCGGCACGCAGGTGCTCGAGCCGATCAGCCACGTCGAGGTCGTGGTGCCCGCGAGTGCGCAGGGCGACGTGATGAGCGACCTGTCGTCGCGGCGCGGGCGCATCGCGGCGACGACGTCGCTCGACGACGGCACCGTGCGGATCGAGGCGGCCGTGCCCGAGGCGGAGCTCGCGCGGTACGTGCTCGACCTGCGCTCCATCACGGGAGCGCGCGCCGAGCTGACGATCGCGCCCGACCGGTTCGAGGTCTGCCCGGACCACCTGGTCCCCGCCTGACGACGGCCGGCGTGCGCGCGACGCCCCGAGAGGCGTACCGCGCGGCCGCCGTGCCGCTTCGCACGGCGACCACGCAGGACGCACGCCGGACCGGCCGTGTCAGCGGTCGACCGGTCCAGCGCCGCTCCGACCCGCGCGCAGGGGCGCGGGGAGCGTCGGCGCGGGCCGGAGGGAGGGCGGCCCGCGCCGGGTGCAGCAGCACGCGCGACGCCCCGTCCGGTCCTCCTCGGCCGTGACGCCCTTCGTGCGGTACGAGCATCTCCCGGGGGTTCGCCGGGAACGTGGGACCTTGGGGGAACCGCGCGCTCCGGCGGGTGTGAGGCCCGTCTCGTTCGTACAGTCGACGCCATGGCGCGCTACCTGGACGTGCACCCCGTCGACCCGCAGCCGCGGCTCGTCGCGCAGACGGTCGACCTGCTGCGCAAGGACGCGGTGATCGCGTACCCCACCGACTCCTGCTACGCGCTCGGCGCGCGGATGGACAACCACGAGGGTGCCGACCGCATCCGGCGGATCCGCCACCTCGACGACCGCCACCACTTCACGCTCGTGTGCGCCGACTTCGCGCAGCTCGGTCACCTCGTCGTCCTCGACAACAACGAGTTCCGCGCGATCAAGGCCGCGACGCCCGGGCCGTACACGTTCATCCTCCCGGCGACGCCCGAGGTGCCGCGTCGGCTCGCGCACCCCAAGAAGCGCTCCGTCGGCGTGCGCATCACCGCGCACCCCGTGGCGCAGGCGATCCTGCGCGAGCTCGGCGAGCCGCTGCTGTCGTCCACGCTGCTGCTGCCCGGGTCGGACTGGCCGCTCACCGAGGGGTGGCAGATCCGTGAGGAGCTCGACCACGACCTCGACGCCGTCGTCGACGCGGGCGACTGCGGCACCGAGCCGACGACCGTCGTGGACTGGACGTCCGGCGTGCCGGAGGTGGTGCGGGTCGGCGCCGGGGACCCGGAGCGGTTCTCGTGACGAGGGCCGCCGAGGACCGCGGCGGCGCGACCGGCGCCGCCTACGTGGCGGTCGTCGGCCCGGGCGACGCGACCGAGGCGGAGACTGACGTGGCGCACCGGCTCGGCCACCTGCTCGCGAGCGCGGGCCACATGCTGCTGTGCGGCGGGCTCGGGGGCGTCATGGCGGCGGTCGCCCGGGGCGCCGCCGACGCGGGCGGCGTCGTCGTCGGGCTGCTGCCCGGCACCGACCGGCACGCCGGTGCCCCGCACCTGACGGTCGCGCTCGCCACCGGACTCGGCGAGATGCGCAACGCCCTGCTGGTCCGGGCGGCCGACGTCGTCGTCGCCGTGGGCGGCTCGTGGGGCACGCTCTCGGAGGTCGCGCTGGCCGTCCGCACCGGCGTGCCGGTGGTGGCGATCGGCGGCTGGACGGTGACGACCCCTGACGGCGGGCACGCTCCGGGGGTGCACCACGTGGCCGACGCTGCGGAGGCCGCGGTCGCCGTCGGGCGGCTGGTGGCACGCCGGTGACGACGCGCCCGGGCGCCGGGCCGTCGAGTCGCGAGGGCGCCGACCTCGTCACCCCCGCCTCGCCCGACTCGCCCACGTTCCCGCTCGTCGCGGCGCTTGCGCGGACGGCCGGAGAGCTCGACGAGCTCGTCACCCACTGCCGGGCGTGCCCGCGGCTCGTCGCGTGGCGCGAGCAGGTCGGCCGCGAGCGCCGCGCCGCCTTCCGGGACGAGACCTACTGGGCGCGGCCCGTCCCCGGGTTCGGCGACCCCGCGGCGAGCGTCCTCGTCGTCGGCCTGGCGCCCGCCGCGCACGGCGCGAACCGCACGGGCCGCATGTTCACGGGCGACCGCTCGGGCGACTTCCTCTTCGCCGCCCTGCACCGCACCGGGTTCGCGTCGCAGCCGACGTCGACGAGCGCGGACGACGGGCTGACGCTCACCGGCGTCCGGATCACCGCGCCCGTGCGCTGCGCCCCTCCGGCCAACGCGCCGACGCCCGAGGAGCGCCGCCGCTGCGCGCCCTTCCTCGCCGCCGAGCTGCGCCTGGTCCAGCCCCACGTCGTCGTGGTGCTCGGCGGGTTCGGCTGGCAGGCACTGCTCGACACGCTCGCCGAGCTCGGCTGGCAGGTGCCGCGCCCGCGGCCACGGTTCGCGCACGGCGCCGAGCTCGTGCTCGAGCACCGGGACGGTCGCGCCGTCACGCTGCTCGGCTGCTTCCACGTGAGCCAGCAGAACACCTTCACCGGGCGGCTGACTCCCGCGATGCTCGACGCCGTGCTGGTTCGCGCCCGGGAGCTGGCGGGCTGAGGTGCCGGCGGTGCGGGTGCGCGGCCCAGGCGTCCGACGCTTCGCCCGCCCTCAGCCCAGCAACAGCTTCCAGCCGCCGACGCCGATGACCCCGGCGAGCAGCGGCGCCGCGACCGGCACCCACGAGTACCGCCAGTCCGACGACCCCTTGTGCGCGAGCGGCCACAGCGCGTGCACGATCCGCGGGCCGAGGTCGCGCGCCGGGTTGAGCGCGGGCCCGGTCGGCCCGCCGAGCCCCGCGACGAGCCCCCAGACCAGGAACCCGACGGTCACGTGCGCCACGCCGGGCTCGTTCGTCGTCAGCGGCGAGTGGACGATCGCGAGCGCGCACGAGAACAGCACCACCGAGCCGAGCAGCTCGTTGGCGAACCCGTTCAGCCGGCTGTGCGCCGCGTTGACGGTCGAGAACGTGGCGAGGATGTCGGCCGGGTCGTCCGTCTGGCGGTAGTACGGCGCGTGCGTCACGACGATCGCCGCCTGGCCCGCCATCGCGCCGAGCATCTGCGCCACGACGTACGGCGCCACGTTCGACCAGGGGAACAGGCCCCACGTCGCGAGCCCGATGGTGAACGCCGGGTTGATCTGAGCGCCGCTGATCCCGCCGAACATGACCGCGGGGATCATCACGCCGAACCCGTAGCCCATCGCGATCAGCGACCAGCCGCCGCGGTACCCCTTGGAGCCCTTGAGGTGCACGTTCGCGACCGTGCCGTTGCCCAGGATGATGAGGATCGCCGTGCCGATGAACTCGCAGGCCACGCGGGTCCACAGGTCGTACGACGGGTTCATGCACCCAGCCTGGCAGGGGTGCGCCGGTGAGGCGAGGCCCCCGCGCGGCGGGTCTGGCCGCGGCCGCGGCTCCGGTCGGGGAATGCGGCCCGGAGGCGCAGACTTGCAGGTCGGAGGACGTCCGCGCGCCGTCGCGCCCCGCACGAGAGGCACCACCCTGAGCACCCCAGCCCCCACCGCCGTCGGTTTCCGCTCCGAGCGCGGGCCCATCCTGGTCGCGATCATGGTGACGACCGGCCTGGTCGCCATCGACTCGACGATCCTCGCGACGGCCGTCCCGACGATCGTCCGCGACCTCGGCGGGTTCTCGAGCGTCCCGTGGCTGTTCTCGGTGTACCTGCTGACGCAGGCCGTCACCGTGCCGATCTACTCCAAGCTCGCGGACACGATCGGCCGCAAGCCGGTGGTGCTCGTCGGCGTCGGCCTGTTCCTGCTGGGCTCCGTGCTCTCGGGTGCGGCGTGGAGCATGGGCGCGCTCATCGCGTTCCGCGCGGTGCAGGGCCTCGGGGCGGGCGCCGTGCAGCCGATGGCCATCACGATCGCGGGCGACATCTACACCGTGGCCGAGCGTGCGCGGGTCCAGGGCTACCTCGCGTCGGTGTGGGGCATCTCGGCGGTGGTCGGGCCGACGCTCGGCGGCGTGTTCTCGCAGTTCGTCTCGTGGCGCTGGATCTTCTACGTCAACGTGCCGCTCTGCGTGCTCGCCGTCTGGCTGCTGCTGCGGCACTTCCACGAGTCGGTCGAGCGTCGGCGCCACCGCATCGACTGGACCGGCGGCGTGCTGCTCACGTCCGGGCTCACCCTGCTGATCCTCGCGCTGCTGGAAGGCGGCGAGGCGTGGGCGTGGGACTCGGCGTGGTCCGTCGGCGCGTTCGCGCTCGGCGCTGCGCTGCTCGTGGCGTTCGTGCTCGTCGAGCGGCGCGCCGACGAGCCCGTGCTGCCGCTGTGGGTGTGGTCGCGGCGGCTGCTCGTGACCACCGCGCTGGTCTCGGTCGGCGTCGGCGCGATCCTCATCGGGCTGACGACCTACGTGCCGTCGTACCTCGAGACGATGCTCGGCTCGACGCCCATCGTCGCGGGCCTGACGCTCGCGCTGCTGACGATCGGGTGGCCCATCGCCGCGTCGCAGGCCGGGCGGCTCTACCTGCGCGTCGGGTTCCGGACGACCGTCCTCGTCGGGTCGGGCGTCGTGGTGCTCGGGACGGCGTGGCTCGCGGCGACCGCGCCGCACCCGTCCGTGGCGTACGTCGGGCTCGGGTGCTTCGTCGTCGGGCTCGGCCTCGGTCTCGTCGCGACGCCGAGCCTGATCGCCGCGCAGTCGAGCGTCGACTGGGGCGAGCGGGGCGTGGTGACCGGCGCGAACCTGTTCGCGCGCTCGATGGGCAGCGCGGTCGGCGTCGCGGTGCTCGGGGCGCTCGTCAACGGGATCCTGCGGGGAGCCGCGCCCGGCGCGGCGACGGACCGCTTCGACCACGCCGTGACCTGGGCGTTCACCGGCGTCGCGGTGGCAGCGGTGCTCATGACGGTCGCGGCGGTCGCCATGCCGCGGGATCGCGCGGCAGGGGCCGCGGCCGCGCCGGGGGCGGCCGGCGCGGACGAGCCGGTGGCGACGGCCTGACGGCTGTCGGTGCGGACGAGCCGGTCGCGACGGCCCACGCCTGACTCGCGGGGCGGCGACGGCGGCCGGAGCGCGCGCCCGACGCCGGCTCAGCCGTGCGAGGCGTGCTGGACGTGCACGTCCGGCCCCGGGAAGACCAGCGCCTCGTGCCCGTCCTCGAACCGGACGAGGAACGGCGGCTCGCCGTCCTTGCCGTGCGCCTCGAGCACCGTGCCGACCCGCTCGTGCTCGCCGACCGTGCGGCTGTGCATGATGACCCTGTCGCCTGCCGAAGCCTGCATCGCACTCACCTCACCGCCAGCGTAGGACGGTCCGGCGGGCCGCGTGGATCCGCGCCGCGGCTCTCGGGCCGCCTCGCGGGAGCCGCCGTCTCGCCCGCCGTCCGGAATGGACCGCGCGCGTCGCAAGGTTGCTAGCGGCATGCCCCTCTCCGGTGAGTACGCCCCCAGCACGTCGCAGCACTCGCGCCGTCAGGTCGAGCTCTTCGAGCGCACCGACGGCCGCGAGGGGAACACGATGCGTGGGCGCCCGATCATCGTGCTGTGGACGCTGGGCGCTACGAGCGGCAAGCTCCGCAAGACACCGCTGATGCGCGTCGAGCACGACGGGCACTACGCGGTCCTCGCGTCGATGGGCGGGGCGCCGACCCACCCGCTCTGGTACCACAACCTCGTGGCGCACCCGCAGGTCGAGCTGCAGGACGGCGCCGTGCGGCGCGACTACGTGGCGCACCAGGCGACCGGTGCCGAGTACGACGAGTGGTGGGCGCGGGCCGTCGAGACGTGGCCCGACTACGACGCGTACCAGGCGCGGACCCAGCGACGCATCCCGGTGTTCGTGCTCGACCCTGCCTGAGCAGCAGCCGGGCAGCTCGCCCGACCGTTCCGCCCACAGCCCACCGTCCCGGGTCCGCGTCCACCGGCACGCACCACCGACGGTCACCATGAGGCGCCGTCCGCGATCGTCGGCGACGGCGACGTGGGCAGCGGAGGGACGGGTCGGTGGCAGCAGTCGGCTGTGCGCGGGTGGCCCGGCACCTGCCGGTCGCCGCGGTGGTGGTGCTCGCGGTGGCCCTGGTCGTCGGGCTCGGGGGACCGGCGTGGCAGCGCGAGCGCGCGTCGTCCAGGTACCCGGTCAGCGCGGTCGACCTGGCCGCGGGTCGCAGCGCCCTCGCCGCCCTGCCGGTCCGTGCCCTCGCATCGGACGACGGGTACTCGCGCGAGCAGTTCGGCGCCGCCTGGACGGACGTCGACCGCAACGGCTGCGACACCCGCGACGACGTGCTGCGACGCGACCTCGCCGACGTCGAGCTCGATCCGGCGACGCACGGCTGCGTCGTGCTGCGCGGCCGGCTCGACGACCCGTACACGGGGCGCGTCATCGCGTTCGCGCGGGGGCCGACCTCCGCGACGGTGCAGATCGACCACGTCGTCGCGCTCGACGACGCGTGGCGGACCGGCGCACAGGCGTGGTCGGCGCAGACGCGCCTCGCGTACGCGAACGACCCCGCCGTGCTCCTCGCGGTCGACGGCGAGGCGAACCAGCGCAAGGGTGCCGGTGACGCGTCCCAGTGGCTGCCGCCCGACGGCGGGTACCGGTGCGTGTACGTGCTGCGTCAGGTGCGCATCAAGGCGGCGTACGGCCTCTGGGTGACGCCGGCGGAGCACGATGCCATGGCACGCGCGCTGCGCTCGTGCGTCGTCGCCGGCTGAGGGCCGGGTCCGGTTGTGGCGGCGATGCCCAGGTTCGTCGTGGCTTGCCCTTCGGCCGCCGCGTTCGTACGGTGTCGCGTCGTCGACGGGCCAACGGTGAGCGGGCCCCGACAAGGACGACCGCACGACGGTCACGGGCAAGCTCGGCGGGAGGTGCGCGCGCATGTGGGTGTCCGTCGCGCGCGCCGCGTAGTGCTCGACGACTTCGAGGGCACGCTCGCGCGGGCGCAGGCCGGTGCCGCCGACGCCTTCGGCGCGATCTACGCCGACCTGGCGCGCCCCGTCGCCGCGTACCTGCGGGCGCGCGGAGCGGACGACGTCGAGGACCTGACGAGCGAGGTGTTCATCGCGGTGCTGACCGGGGTTGGCCGGTTCCGCGGCGACGAGCGCGCGTTCCGGTCGTGGGTGTTCACGATCGCGCACCGCCGGGCGGTCGACTCGTGGCGCCGGCGATCGCGGTCGCTCCCGGTCGAGCCGCTCGACGACCCCGACGCCGGACCGGTCGTGGCCAGCGCGGAGGAGGGCGCGCTCGCGACGCTCGGGCGCGAGCGCGTCGTCGCGCTGCTCTCCACGCTGACCGACGAGCAGCGCGACGTGCTCACGCTTCGGCTGGTCGCGGACCTGACGGTCGAGCAGGTGGCCGAGGTCACGGGCAAGCAGGTCGGCGCGGTCAAGGCGCTGCAGCGCCGCGGGCTCGCCTCCGTCCGGCGAGCCATCGAGCGGGAGGGCGTACCCCTGTGAGCCCCTTCGACGATGGCCAGGATGTGTGGCGCATCTCTGACGACCGGCTGATCGCGGGCGACGACGTGCCCGGCGAGGCCGACCTCGTCGCGTTCGTCGCCGCCGTCCGCGCGACGGCCGACGACCCCGCGCCCGCACCGACACCGGCGCTGGCCGCCCTGCTCGAGGGCGGCCCGCCCGCTGCGCCGGGGCGCCACGACGGGACCTCGACGCCGGCACGGACGGACGAGGTCCCGTCGCTGGCCGGGCGTCGCCGGCTCCGTCGGGTCGGCGCGGCGGCGGGCATCGTGGTCGCCGGGAAGATCGCGCTCGCCGGTGCGGCCGCCGCGGCCGGGATCGTGGGCGTCGCCAACCTCGACGGCGCGCCGGCCGTCGTCCGCGAGCCGGCGCAGTCCGTGGTGCACGCGGTCGGCCGCGCCTGGAACGACATCACGGGCGGCGCGTCCACCCCCGTGCCGGCCACGCCGACGACGCCCGGCCACACCTCCCACGACCAGCCGGGCCACACGACCGCGCCGTGCTCGACGGACTGCGCCGCGATCCCGGCACCCGTCCAGACGCACGGCCGGGGCGCGTCCGCCGGCGCACCGGGGCACGCCGTGTCGCCGACGGGTCGGCCGACCACCAGTCCCGGCAACGGCTCGGGCTCCGGCAAGGCGACTCCCGCGCCCGGGCGCACCCACGGGAGCTCGAGCCACGCCGGCAACCCGCCGGGGCAGGACCACCGGCCGACGTCGGCAGCCACGCCGCGGTCCCACGTGCCCGCCGGTCGCGGCTGAGGCGCACTCCCGCGTCCCACGTGCACGCCTGGCACGGCTGAGGCACACTCCCGCGTCCCACCTGCCGGCCAGACCGGCTGGGGCTCGTCCGCGCCCCCACCACGTCCCGCCGCGGCCGAATCCGGCTGAGGCTCGTCCGCGCCCTCCCCGCGTGCCGCCCGCGGACACGGCCGACGCTCGTCCGCACCCTCCCGCGGCCCACGTGCCGCCGGGGGCCGCTGAGCCGCGTCCGCGCCGCCCGGCAAATGTCTCTCGCGCGACCCGTACCCCTACGGCGTGGAACGGCGATGGCTCCCACGAGAGGCGTCGTCCCCCGTCCCGCCCGGGACGAGCACGCGGGAGACGCCCGACTCAGGAGGTACACGCATGAGCTCCACGACCTTGGCCGCCGTCCTGGCCAAGCTGGCCGGCCTCAGCCTGCCGGCGAAGGCTGCCGGCGTCGCCGTGGCCATCGGGGTGATCGGCGGGGTGCCCGCCGCCGCGCATGCGGTCGGAACGCCGCACGTCCGGGTAGCGGTCGACGAGACCCCCGCGCCCACCGCGTCGTCCACGGACGGCACGTCGACCGGTGCTCGGGACGACGAGCAGGGCGACTCGCAGGGCGAGGCGACCGAGGACCCGGCGTCGCAGCCGACCGCGACGGACGCGCCGACCGCGGGCCCGACCCCGGCGCCCACGCACACGCTGCCCGCCTCGGCGGCGTTCGGTCAGCGCGTCGCCGCCGATGCGCGCGACGGCGGCGTCGACGGCCACCAGATCTCGCAGGAGGCGCGCGCCAAGTCGGCCAGCGCCACGGGGCTCGCCCACCGCCACGGCGCGCAGGCACCGGGCCGCACGGCGAAGCCGGCGCCGACGGCGCAGCCGACCCCCGAGGTTCGGCCTACTCTCCCGGCTCCGGCCGAGACCCACCCGGGGAACGACGACTGATCCCCGCACCGACCTCGCGAGCTCGGCGGACCGCCCCCTGGAGCTGAGCTCGCGAGGCGGTCGACGGCGAGCCTTCATCGGCCCGTCGTCGCCCGCCTACCGCGCGGCCCGAGCAGCCTCCCCGCAGCTCGGGCCGCGCGTCGTCGTCGGAGCGACAGGGGCCGCGCGTCGTCGGAGCTCTTACAACGTCACGCCCACCAGCCACGCGCCACCCACGACGGCACCCGCGAGGCACACCAGCAGCAGGATCGCGACCCACACCAGGCCCGGCAGGTGCGTCAGTGCTCCGAGCTGACCGGCGTCGGACGTGTCCGGGCGGCCGGTGCGGCCGGTGCGCGACCGGCCGCGCTGCATCTCGACCACCGCGCGCGGCGCGCCGAGCAGGAAGAACCACGTCACGACGTGCGCGAACACCGACTGCACGCCCGGCGCCGCCCACACCGTCACGCCGACGACGAGCGCCGCGCTGACGAGGACGGCCCACAGCCCGTACCAGTTGCGGATCTGGACGAGCACCAGTGCGAGCAGGACGACGAGCGCCCACAGCACCGCGACGGCGTACCCGCGCGAGAGCAGCCACGCCGCGCCGACGCCCAGCAGCGCGGGTGCCGGGTAGCCCGCGGCGAGCGTCGCGACCATGCCGGGTCCCCGCGGCTTGCCGACCGAGATCGTCAGGCCCGACGTGTCGGAGTGGACGCGGATGCCGGAGATGCGCCGGCCGACGAGCCGGCCGACCGTCGCGTGGCCGGCCTCGTGGACGATCGTCAGCGCGTGCCGCGTCAGGTGCCACAGCCACGGGACGACGAGGCAGACGAGCGCCGCGCCGCCGCAGAGCAGCACGGTCGCTGTGGACGGCAGCGGCTGCGCGGTCGTGACGTGCTCCCACGCCTGCCCGATCCAGTCCACCCGGCCTCCCGTCGTCGCCGGTCGGACCCTACCCGCCGAGCGCCGGGCCAGCCGTGACCGGGTGGCGCACCCGCCGCCTCAGCCCTCCGTGGGCTGCTCCAGCGCGACGTGCTCGCCTGTCGCCGTCACGCGCAGGCCGTCGTCGATCACGGTGACGTCCGCGAGGCCCATGCCGGCGGGCAGGCCGGTGACGGGGATCGTCACGTCCTGAAGCCGGTCGCCGATGCCGCCCGGCAGGTCGTCGACCGAGACCGTGAGGCCGGCGATCGTCACCTTCTGGACGTCGACCTTGAGCTTGCCGTCCACGGCGTGCGGCTCGAGGTCGGCCGTGAGGGTCACACCCAGCACCGAGCCCGACGCGCGCACCGCACCGTTGGTCACCGCCAGGTCGACGTCGAGCCCCGTCTGCTGGTCGACGAGGTGCTGGACCGACTCCGTGGGCAGCGTCGCCGTGACCGTCGCCTTGCCGACCGTGTACGGCTGGGCCGTCGTGACGTCGCGCCCGTCGAACGTGACGTCCTGCGCGGTGACGCCGCTCAGCGTCGCGCCGTCGATGGTCCCCGTGACGTGGTCGAGCGACCCCGCGGCGAGCTGCGTCAGGAACGGGAAGCCTTGGACGTGCACCTGCGGCGTGCCGACCACGCCGTCGAGGTTCTGCTCGATCGCCGCAGACAGCTGCTGCTCGGTGTGGTGCGCGGTCACGCGGTCCACCACCACGAACGCGCCGCCGGCGACGATCGCGACACCGACCACGGCGCCCACCACGGTCAGCGCGCGCATCGGCGCTCCTGGCTCGTCTCGCGCACGGGCGCTCCTCGGTCGTCCTGGCCCAGCTCCGGGCCCCACCGTAGAGCCCTGCCCGGCCCGCGGCCCGCCGGAGGGTCCGCGCGTGCGGCTCGACGCCCGCGCGGGGTCACGGCCCCGACCCGCGGGCGGCGGGGCTCGACCACTGCGGGCCGCCGCGCCGGGGCGCGTTCAGGGCCTGGACTCGCAGGCGACGCCGTCCCCGTCGCGGTCGAGCCTCGGCCCGTAGCCGGGGTCGCCCCGGTGCAGCGGCGCGGCACCCGCCGCCCAGGCGGCCGCACAGTTCGCGTAGACCGCCGTCCCGCCCGACGACGAGCCGGTCGACCCCGTGCCGCTTGCGGACGACGAATCACCGGACGCGCCGCCGCCCGGCTCCGAGCCCGTCGACCCCGCACTGGAGGACCCCGCGCCGCCGGTTGCGCCTGTGCCCGAGGCGCCGGCCGCCGCGCGCGGGTTCGCCGGCGGCACCGCGGAGCCCGCGGGCAACGGCTGCCCGGGGCACGCCGCGAGGATCCGTGCGATCGCGTCGTGCTCGGCCTGCGTCACCCAGAGCCCGTACGTGTACTTCACCGCGACCTGCCGCGCGACGTACGCGCAGCGGTAGGCCTTCCGCGGCGGCAGCCAGGTCGCGGCGTCGCCGTCGCCCTTCTGCGCGTTCGTCGGACCGTCAACAGCGAGCAGCTCGAGGGGGTCGTTCGCGAACGCCGTCCGTCGTGCGGCGTCCCACTGCTGGGCGCCCTTCTGCCAGGCGTCGCCGAGCGCGACCACATGGTCGATCTGGACCCGCTGCGAGGTGCCGACACCGCGGACGAAGTCGATGGTCGTGCCCGTGTAGGGGTCGTGCAGCGTGCCGGACGCGATGACGCACGCGTCGCGGCGCACCGGGTCGTCGAGGTCACGCGCGAGCACGTCGTCCCGGGTGTCGCACCCGTTGCGGTCGACGTCCTTCCACGCCGGGCCGAACTCGTCGCGCGTGTAGCCGGTCATGGGGGCGCGGCCCTTGATCCGCAGGAGCGCGAGGGCGGCGAGCGCGGTACCCGTCCGTCCGGCGTCTCCCGCGGTGGGCGAGCCGCCTGTTGGTGCCGGGGACGAGGCCGCGGGCGTCGAAGCCGCGTCGGCGGGCCCGCCGGGGCCGGTCGTCGAGCTCGCGCTCGGGGGGGCACCGGTCGGGCTCCCGGCCCCGCCGACCGGGCGGCCGCCGTGCTCGCGCGTGAGCCCGGCATCGGTGGCGGCCGGCTCGCACCCCGCGAGCAACGCGCTGCCGAGCGCGGCGACTGCGATCCAGCGGCGTGCGCAACCGGTTCGGAGCGGGCTCATACGTGGTGCATCGGCACGCCCGCGCGCGTTCTGCACCGCGCCCGTGCGACGCCGCGCGAACGGCCCGCGGGGGTCGTCGCCGAGCGGCCGTCCCACGGGCGCGCCGCGTTCGAGATCGCCCGGTTTCGTCGCCATTTCGCGGCCGGAACTTGATGGCGTACGTCACAGTCGCGACCTAGCCTGAGGGCAAGGCACGAGGAAAGAACGGGCACGATGGCGTGGCTCATGCTGGGAATCGTCTTCATCACGCCGGCGCTCGTCTTCAAGGGGTTCTGCTTGCTGTTCCCCACCGCTGACGAGCCGCCGCGATGGCGGATCAAGCTCGCGCGCCGGCTCGACCGGCTCGCGTCTCGGCTGCGCCGCGAACCCGCCGCCGAGACCGACCCGTTCACCGCGCTGCGCGTGCAGGAGCGCCTCGGCGCGGTCGCCGACCACGTGCGCTCGCTCGAGATCGACGTCCACACGTTCGCGCGGGCCGAGCGGATCATCGCGTCCCAGCTCGCGTACGACCAGCTCCTCGCCGAGGCGTGCCAGCTCGCCGGCGTCGAGGTCGAGCAGCACCCGACCGGTGATCCCGCCGAGCGGTTCCGCGAGGAGGTCGAGCTCGCCTCCCGCGGCTGGACCTGGTGACCGCCCGCGCGCGCGGACTGCTCGCGGGTGCTCAGCCGGCCCGGACCGTCAGCCGCGACGGACCGTCGGCCGTCGGCCGCACCTCGATCCGGTCGGCGATCGACTGCTTGAGCGCCTCGACGTGCGACACCACGCCGACCACCCGGCCGCCGGCGCGCAGCCGTCCGAGCTCGACGAGCACCTGGTCGAGCGTGTGCGGGTCCAGCGAGCCGAAGCCCTCGTCGACGAACAGCGTGCCGAGGTCGATCCCGCCGGCCTCGGCGGTGACGACGTCGGCCATGCCGAGCGCCAGGCAGAGCGACACGTAGAACGTCTCCCCGCCCGAGAGCGTGCGCGGGTCGCGCAGCTGCTCGGTCCGGTGGTCGAGCACCCGCATCGCCAGGCCGCGGCGCCGGCTGGACACGTCCTCCTTCTCGTCGCTGCGCGCGAGCTCGAACCGGCCGTCCGACATCGCGACGAGCCGGTCGTTGGCCGCCGCCACGACGTCCTCGAACCGCCGGGTCAGCACATAGGTGGCGAGCGAGAGGCTGTGCGCGTTGTCGCCGCCCGTGCCCGACGCGAGCCCGGCGAGCCGCGCGACCGGCGCCGCGGCGGTGCGGGCGTCCTCGAGGTCGAACGCGCACTTCGTCGCGCCGGCGACCGCGGCGGACGTCGCGTCGGCCAGCTCGCGCGCGAGAAGTGCCGCACCGGATGCGACGTCGGCCTCGGTACGAGCCGCCTGCTCCGCCGCCCTTGCGGCATCGAGGTCGACCGTCGCATCCGGCGCGAGCGCTGCGATGGCGTGGTCGGCGCGCGCGCGGCGGTTCGCCTCGACGGCCGCGTCGAAGTCGGCGACGGTGCGCGCGAGGGCCGCGACGTCGGCAGGCTCGAGCCATGCCGCGGCCGCGTCGTCCGCAGACGGGAAGCCGTGCTCGGCCAGCGCCGCGTCCAGCTCGACCCGTCGGGTCAGCTCGGCCGCCTCGGCCGCCTGCTGGGCGGCGAGCGCGTGCGCGAGACCCTCGGCGGCGTCCGCCCGCTCCGCGACCGCCGCATGCCGGGCCGCGACCGTCGGGAAGCCCTCGCACGCGCCCGCGACGCCCGCCTCGTCAGCGCCGAGCGCCTGCTCCGAGGCGAGCAGCTGCGCCTCTGCGGCGCTCGTACGCGCCGCCGCGGTGTCGCGCTCGTCGCGCCGGCGGCCCGTCTCCGTGTCGTGGGCGGCCGAGGCCGCCTCGAGCGCCGCGACCTCGTCCAGGCCGGCCCGCGCCTCCGCGAACGAGGCTCGCGCCCCGACGAGCTCGGCCGCGACCGACTCCGCCGTCGCCGAGCCGACCACCTCCTCGAGCCCGGCCACGCGCTCCCGCAGCGCAGCGACCTGTGCCGACGCCTGCGTCAGCGCGCTCTCGGCGGCCTTGCTCGAACGTTCCGCATCGGTGACCTGCTCGGCAGCGACGTGATCCGAGCCGAGCCGAGCCTTGTGCGGGTGCTCCGGGGAGCCGCACACGGGGCACGCGTCCCCGGGCGAGAGCCGCTCCGCCAGCTCGCCGGCGAGCCCCGCGATCCGGGCCGCGCGGAGCTGGGTCTCGACCTCGAGGGCCTCGCGCGCCACCTCGGCCGCCTCGCGGACGGCCCGGTCGCCGGCGGCGAGCTCGTCGCGCGCGGCGTCGAGCGCCAGGACACGCTGGGCAGCCGCCTCGATCTCGCGGACGCGCGCCTCGCGCGGTGCGGCGAGGGCACCGAGAGCGCGCGCCGCGTCCAGGCGCGTCACCAGCTCGGTGCGCTCGGGCGCGCGGCGGGCGAGCCATGCGTCGTGCGCCGCCACCTCCGCCTGCAGGTCCTCGACGCCGATCCGCGCCGCCTGCACCGCGCGTCGGGCGGCGACGAGCCCCGCCTCGACCCGCACCCAGTGCTCCAGCGCGGCACCCTCGCCGAGCGCGGCGTCGCGCGCCGAGCGCAGCGCGGACTCGTCGGGCGCGAGCGCCGCCAGGTCGGTGGGCGCCGCGTCGCATGCGGCCTCGAGGTCCTTGCGTGCGGCCTGCGCGGCGACCCGCGACGCCTCGGCCGCCGTCAGGAGCGGCCGCACCGCCTGGGCCGAACGCGCCGCCGCGACCCGCGCACGCGCCGCCTCGCACTGTGGCGCCGCCCCCGCCAGCTGGCTCGCCTCGACGGCCAGCGCCTCGCGGCGTCGCAGCAGCCCGTCGAGCTCGACGGCCGCGTCGAGCGCGCCACGCGCCAGCCGGCTCGCCGCCTGCGCGTCGACAGCGACCCGCGCCGCGGCGTCGGCCTGCGCCACGAGCGCCGAGGCCCGCGTCGTCAGCTCCGCACGGACGGCGTCGGCCGGCGAGGCCACCAGCGCCGTGACGGCCTCGGCGTCCTCGCCGGACACCCGCGCCGCACCGACCACGTGCGCGAGCGACACCGCGAGCTCCGCGCGCGCCGCCTCCACCGCGCGGTCCGCCTCGCGGCGGAGCTCCGCGAGCCGCTGCCCGATCCGGTCGTAGACCTGGGTGCCGAAGATCCGCTGCAGCAGACCGCGCCGGTCCTCGGGGTCGGCCCGCAGGAACTTCGCGAACTCGCCCTGCGGCAGCACGATCGTCTGCACGAACTGCGCCCGGTCGAGGCCCACGACCCGCTGGAGCTCGGCGCCCGCCTCGTCGAGCCGCGTCGCGAGCACCTGCTCCTCGCCGTCGGGCGACACGCGCCAGAGCACGATCGACGCCTGCTGGAGGGTCGTGCCGGAACCGCGCCTCTTGGCGCGCTGGTACGCGGGGGTGCGCCGCACGCGGAACGTGCCGGCCTGCACCTCGAACGTCAGGTCGACGACGCTCTCGACGTCGTCGCCGGCGTACGCGGACCGCAGCCGGTCCTCGCTCGCGTCGGCGGACGCGACCTTCCCGTACAGCGCGAACACGACCGCGTCGATGATCGTCGACTTGCCCGCGCCCGTCGGCCCCTCGAGCAGGAACAGGCCTCCGGCGGCGAGCGCGTCGAAGTCGACCGTGTACTGCTCGGCGAACGGTCCCACGGCCTGCAGGGTGAGCGATCGGAGTCGCATCAGGCGCTCCGCTCCGCCGCGGCGACGTCCTCGTACGCCCGCCGCAGGACGGCGAGCTCCTCGGCCGACGGCGCGCGACCCGTGACGTGCCGGACGAACTGCGCGGAGACCTCCACCGGGTCGGCGGCCGCGCTGACGTGCGCGGCGCGCGCCGCTGCCTCGGCGACCGGCGGCCGGTGCTGCACCACGAGCGCGTGCGGGAACCGGGCCCGCACGCGGGCGAACAGGTCCGCGGGGCGGTCGGGGTCCGTGACCGTCACGCGCACCCAGTGGTCGACGTGCGGCTCCCCGGTCGCGCCGAGCAGTGCCTCGAGGTCGCCCGTGACGTCCGCGAGCCGCCTCGGCACGGGCGCGGGCTCGAGCCGCGTCGTCACGCCCTTCGCCCCGAGCTCGACCACGACCGTCGACTTCGCGTGGTGCTGCTCGGAGAACGAGTACGCGAGCGGCGAGCCCGAGTAGCGCAGCACCGTGCCCGCGGGGCCGGTGAGCCCCTGCGGTCCGTGCAGGTGACCGAGGGCGACGTAGTCGGTGCCGGCGAAGACACCGGCCGGCACGTGGTCGACGCCGCCGACCCGGATGTCGCGCTCCGATTCGCTCGCCTCGCCGCCGACGACGAACGCGTGCGCCGCCACCACCGACCGCACGCCGCGCCGCGCGGCGTCGGCCCGCACGCGCCCCATCGCGGCCGTCATCACCGCCTCGTGCGAGCGGGCCAGCGGCTCGTCGCCGCCCAGCTCCGCGCGGACCGCGTCGGGGTCGAGGTACGGCAGACCGTAGACCGCGACGTCACCGAGAAGCACAGGGGAGTCGAGCTCCGCGACGCGCGTGCGCAGCCGCACCCGCTCGCGCATGAGCGGCGCGCCGAACCCCAGCCGCGTCGCCGAGTCGTGGTTCCCGGACGTCAGCACGACGGCCGTGTGCTCCGTCAGCCGGGCGAGCGTCTCGGACAGCAGCGTGACGGCCTCGACCGGCGGGATCGCGCGGTCGTACACGTCCCCCGCGACGACGACGGCGTCCACCCGCTCGTCGCGCGCGAGCCCGACCAGGTGGTCCAGGTACGCCGCCTGGTGGTCGAGCAGGTCGACCCCGTGCAGCGACCGGCCCAGGTGCCAGTCGGACGTGTGCAAGAACCGCATGCGGGGACCGTAAGCCCCGCCACCGACACGACCGCGTCAGCCGACCGGCACGTCGTCAGGAAGGGTGTGGACGTCGGTCACGTCGCCGCTCGACGGGCTCGCGACCTCGTCCTCGAGCTCGGCGCCGAGGCCGACCATGTCGAGCACGTCACGCATCACGCGGTGCGGGTCGTGCAGCGTCAGCGGGATGCCGGCCTCCGACGTCGCCAGGTGCAGCTGCAGCACGAACGCCAGGCCCGACGAGTCCACGAACGTGGCACGCGACGAGTCGACGACCACCGGCAGCCCGGTGACGAGCGCGGCGCCCATCGACGCGCTCGCCTCGGCGCGGAGCGCCGCGTCGACCTCTCCGACGAAGACGATGACCGTCCGCGTCTCCTGCGCCTCGACCCGGATGGTCCCGGCCGGCGCATGCTCGATCGCGCTCATGGCTCCCTCGTCCTGACGGCTGCTGTCCCGGCGACGCTGCCGGCCGCGGTCCGTCTCGTCCAACGTACGCCAGCCCACCGACGTTCCCGTGACGCCGCAGGTGGCGCCAACCAGAGTGGGGGTGCGGCGGCGGATGCGCCAGTCGAACGGCCTGGTCAGCCCTCCGCCGGCTCCGTGACGTCCGCCACGGTCGCGGCCAGGGCCCGCACCAGGTCCGACCCCGCGAGCGTCGCCGCGACGCCGTGCGCGCCCGCACCGATCGACACCGGCCGCCCCGGCACGCGCGAGTCGCTGACCACCGGCAGCTCGCGCAACGAGCCGAACGGGGTGATCGTGCCGCGCTCGTAGCCTGTGACGCCGCGCGCGGTCCCCGCGTCGGGCATCGACAGGCGGCTCACGCCGAGCAGCGCGCGCAGCTTGGGCCAGCTGATGGCGCGGTCACCCGGCACGAGGACGAACAGGTAGTCCTCGTCGCCGCGCCGCACGACGATCGTCTTGATCACGTCCGCGGGCTCGACGCCGCGCGCGGCCGCCGCCTCCGCGAGCGACGACACCGGCCCGTGCCGGGTGAGGTCGAAGGGGACGCCGGACGACTCCAGCGCGGCGCGGGCGCGGCGCTCGCCGTCCGTCGGGCGCTCGGTGACGGGCTCGCTCATCGCGCCAGCGTAGGACGGCTGCGCGCACAGCGCCGGTGCGCCGGTCGGCTGACCGTCGGTGCGGAGAGTCCGCGCGCGAGCGGCGGTTCGACGCCCGCCCGGCGCGCGGCGACTGCGCTGTCCGCACCGACGGACGCGCACCGACCCGCCGCTCGGCGCGATAACCGCTCGGTGCGCCTGGGAGAATGGTGCGTCGTGACCACGCCCGCCTCCTCGCCGTCGCCCGACGGCCGCCGCGCCCCTCGCCGGGCCGGCCGCGGCCGCGGGCACGCGCACGGCGGCCGTCCCGGTCAGGCGGGGCCCGCGTCGCACGGCGCCGACGCCACGAGCGGGCGCGACAGCCGCCGCGACGCAGGGCGTGATGCCGAGGGCGCCCGTCGCGGCGCCCGCGACGACGCGCGCCGTGCCGCCCTGGCTCGCGCACGCGAGGCCGTCGCCCTCCCGCCGATCGCCTACCCCGAGCAGCTGCCGGTCAGCGCGCGCCGGGCCGACATCGCGGCGGCGCTGCGCGACCACCAGGTGGTCGTCGTCGCCGGGGAGACGGGGTCGGGCAAGACGACGCAGCTCCCCAAGATCGCGCTCGAGCTCGGGCGTGGCCGCGCCGGCCAGATCGGCCACACGCAGCCGCGGCGCATCGCGGCCCGCAGCGTGGCGGAGCGGATCGCGGAGGAGCTCGGCACCCCGCTGGGCGAGGCCGTCGGCTACCAGGTCCGGTTCACCGACACGTCGAGCGACCGGACGCTCGTCAAGGTCATGACGGACGGCATCCTGCTCGCGCAGATCCAGCGCGACCCGATGCTGCTGGCGTACGACACGCTGATCATCGACGAGGCGCACGAGCGCTCGCTGAACATCGACTTCATCCTCGGCTACCTGACGCGCCTGCTGCGGCAGCGGCCGGACCTCAAGGTCGTCATCACGTCCGCGACGATCGACTCGGCGCGGTTCGCCGCGCACTTCGCCGGCCCGCCCGATGACGAGCACCCGGACGGCGTACCGGCCCCGGTCGTCGAGGTCAGCGGCCGCACGTACCCCGTCGAGATCCGCTACCGACCCCTGTCGCCCGACGCGCTCGGCACCGAGGACGACGACGACGAGGGCGCGTCGGCGCGCGCGACCGCCCGAGCCCCCCGCGCCGCCCGCGGCGAGCAGGACCGCGACCTCATGACGGGCATCACCGACGCGGTCGACGAGCTGTGCACGCTCGGCCCGGGCGACGTGCTCGTCTTCCTCTCCGGCGAGCGCGAGATCCGCGACGCGGAGGACGCGCTGCGGACGAGCCTCGGGGCGCGCGCGACCGACCCGCGTCACCCGCAGGCCGTCGAGCTCCTGCCGCTCTACGGCCGCCTGTCCGCCGCCGAGCAGCACCGCGTGTTCGAGGCGCACGGCACGCGCCGCGTCGTGCTCGCCACGAACGTCGCGGAGACGTCGCTGACCGTGCCGGGCATCCGCTACGTCGTCGACCCGGGCACCGCCCGGATCAGCCGCTACTCCAAGGCGACGAAGGTCCAGCGGCTGCCGATCGAGCCGATCTCGCAGGCGTCGGCGAACCAGCGTTCCGGGCGCTGCGGCCGCGTGGCCGACGGCGTCGCGATCCGGCTCTACTCCGAGGACGACTTCGCGGCCCGCCCGCGGTTCACCGAGCCGGAGATCCTGCGCACCTCGCTCGCGTCGGTGATCCTGCAGATGATCGCGGTGGGCGTCGCCGGCAGCCCGGAGGACGTCACCGACTTCCCGTTCGTCGACCCGCCGGACGTGCGCGCGGTCCGCGACGGCGTGCAGCTGCTGACGGAGCTCGCGGCGCTCGAGACGGTCCGCGACGACGCGGCCGCCGCCGTTCCCGCGCCCGTTCCCGGGCCCGAGCCGGACGCCGAGAACGGTGTCGCCACGGCGGGCACCCAGGCCGACGCCGGCCGCGCGCCCAGCCGCGTCGTCACGCGACTCACCGAGACCGGGCGCGCGCTCGCGCAGCTGCCGATGGACCCGCGCCTCGCGCGGATGATCGTGGAGGGCGGCCGCCGCGGGGTGGCGCGCGAGGTCGTCGTCATCGCCGCCGCGCTGTCGATCCAGGACCCGCGCGAGCGCCCCGCCGACGAGCGCGACCGCGCCGACCAGCTGCACGCGCGGTTCGCCGACCCGACGTCGGACCTGCTCGCGTACCTCAACCTGTGGCACTACCTGCGCGACCAGCGGCGCGAGCTGTCCGGGAACGCGTTCCGCCGCCTGTGCCGCGCCGAGCACCTCAACTACCTGCGCATCCGCGAGTGGCAGGACGTGGTGACGCAGGTCCGCGACCTGACGAAGCCGCTCGGCATCCGCTGGACGCCGGACGGCCCCGCAGCCCCGGCTCCCGCCCCGGCCACGCACGCCCAGACGCGCACCTCTCGGCAAGATGCGCACACCGATGTGCGCGGGTCGGCGGGAATTGCGGAGCTCGACGGCGCGCCGGACGCCGGCGTCGAGGCCCCCGACCCGCTCGCCCGGGGCGCGCTGCGCCGCGAGTGGGACGCCGACCGCATCCACCAGAGCCTGCTCGCCGGTCTCCTGAGCCAGATCGGCATGCAGGAGGCCACCGAGGTGGCCGCGCCGCGTGCCGGCGCCCGCCCGCAGCCGGACCGCCGCAAGCCGCGCCCCCGCAACGAGTACCTCGGCGCCCGCGGCGCACGGTTCGCGATCTTCCCGGGCAGCGGGCTCGCCAAGCGGCCGCCGTCGTGGGTGATGGCCGCGGAGCTCGTCGAGACGTCGCGGCTGTGGGCGCGGGACGCGGCGCGGATCCAGCCCGAGTGGGCCGAGGAGCTCGCGGCGCACCTCGTCAAGCGCACGTACTCCGACCCGGGCTGGTCGTCGAAGCAGGGTGCCGCGACCGCGACCGAGCGCGTGCTCCTGTACGGCGTCCCGATCGTCGCGGGCCGGCGCGTGCTGTACGCGAAGGTGGACCCGGCGGCGGCGCGCGAGCTGTTCGTCCGGCACGCGCTCGTGCAGGGCGAGTGGACGACGCACCACCAGTTCTTCCACGAGAACCGGCGGCTGCTCGCCGAGGCCGAGGGACTCGAGGCGCGGGCCCGCCGGCGGGACCTCGTGGTCGACGACGACGTGCTCTTCGACTTCTACGACGAGCGGCTGCCCGACGACATCGTCAGCGCGCGGCACTTCGACCAGTGGTGGAAGGGCGCGCGCCGCCGCGACCCCGACCTGCTCACGTACACGCGCGAGCTGCTCGTCGGCGACGAGGCGATCGACGAGTCCGCGTTCCCGAGCCGCTGGCCGCAGGGCGACCTGTCGCTGCCGCTCACGTACCAGTTCCAGCCGGGCACGGAGGCCGACGGCGTGACGGTCCACGTGCCGCTGACGGCCCTCCCGCGGCTGACGCCCGACGGGTTCGACTGGATGGTGCCGGGCCTGCGCCACGAGCTCGTGGTCGCGACGATCCGGTCGCTGCCCAAGCCGCTGCGCGTGCAGCTCGTGCCCGCGCCCGACGTGGCGCGGGAGGTCGACGAGTGGCTGACGGCGCACACCGCTGCGTGGGACGACACGGTCCGCGCGGGTGACGCGGCGCCCTCGTTCCACGACGCGTTCCGCTCGGCGGTCCGCGCGGTGCGCGACGTCGACGTGCCGGCCGACGCCTTCGAGGACGACAAGCTGCCGCCGCACCTGCGGATGACGTTCCGCGTGGTCGGCGACCGCGGCGGTGTCGTCGACGAGGGCAAGGACCTGCAGGCGCTGCAGCGGCGTCTCGCGTCTCGCACGCAGGAAGCCGTCGACTCGGCGGTCCGGACGGCGGTGCGCGCCGCGATGGAGGAGGCGCGCCGCGCGGCCGGCCCGGCCACGGGCGCGGGAGCGGGCACCAGCACCGGCGGCGCGTCCGCCGACGCCGCGACGTCGGGCCGAGCTCGTGGGTCGGCACGGCCGACGTCGGGGGCTCGCGCCGCGCAGGAGTCCGCCGAGCGCGCGGCTGTCAGCGCTCTCGCACGCACGGGCCTGACGACCTGGCCGGCGGACCTCGCCGCGCTGCCCGACGTCGTCGAGGCGGGCGCCGTGCGTGCCTACCCGAGCCTGGTCGACGAAGGCGGCACGGTCGCGATCCGCACGCTCGCCGACCCCGCGACCCGCGACCGCACGCACCGAGCCGGGCTGCGCCGCCTGCTGCTGCTCGACGTCGGGCTCCAGCCCGCCCGCATCACGTCACGCTGGACCGGCACGCAGGCGCTCGCGCTCGCGTCGAGCCCGTACAAGGACACGAACGCGCTGGTCACCGACGTGCAGCTCGCGGCGATCGACCGCCTGATCACGACGCCGGCCACGACCGCAGCGGCCTACGCCGAGCTGCGCGCGCACGTCCGCGCCCGCCTCGAGGACGAGGTGCACGCGCTGGTCGGCACGCTCGTCCAGGTGCTCACCGCGTGGCGCGAGCTCGACGCCGACCTGCGAGGCGCCACGAGCCTCGCCCTGCTCGCGACCGCACAGGACGTGCGCGCCCAGCAGCAGCGGCTCGTCCATGGCGGCTTCGTCGCGGAGGTCGGCGCCGACCGTCTCGCGCAGCTGCCGCGCTACCTGCGCGCCGCCCGCCACCGGCTGACGAAGGCCGCGGAGAGCCCGCAGCGCGACGCCGACCTCGCGTGGCAGGTGCGGGACGTCGAGGACGCGCTCGACGCCGCGCGCCGCGCGCAGCCCGACGACCCCGCGCTGACCGAGCTGCGCTGGCTCGTCGAGGAGCTCCGCGTCAGCCTGTTCGCGCAGCAGCTCGGCACGCCCGTGCCGGTGTCGCCGCAGCGCATCCGCAAGGCGCTCGCCGCGGCGACCCGCTGAGGCGGCGTCACGGCATCGGCTGGACCGGCCCGTCGCGCCCGGCCACCAGCTCGCCGCACGACACCTCCGACGCTGTGACGACGACCGGAGCGTCCGCCTTCGCGCCCCGCGCGACGACGACGCGGCTCTCGTTCGTCGCGTGCCGCGCGCCGGCGTCGAGGTCGATGAACGTGCGGGACACGTCGTAGGTGCCGTCCGGGTTGCGCACCGCGTCGAGACCTGCGAGCCGGAGCGCACCGCCGACCAGCGTGCACCCGGCACCCGTGCCCTGATCGCCCATGCCGCGGTCGAAGGTGTACGGCAGGCCCTGCGCGTTCAGCACCTCCGTCACCGCGCACCCCGCGAGCGAGTACACCTGCGCCGACCGGCTGAAGTCGACGAGCGCGATCGGCACGTGGTCCGACTGGACGAGCTGCACGACGGCCGACGCCTGGATCGGCGACGCGCTCTCGATGTCGATCCAGAACGTCGCTCCGGAGGCGGTCGTGATGCCGAACCGGCGCTGACCGTCGTCCTCGGTCGCGAGCCACGCGCGATCCGGCCGGCCGTCGCCGTCGACGTCCACGACCTGCCGGACGTCGGCTCCGACCGGCACGCCCCCGCCACCGGGCGAGCAGCCCGCCGCGGTCGGTGTGGAGGTGAAGGTGGGGGTCGCGGCGCCGCTCTCCGTCGGTTCCGGGTCCGCGGACGGCTCCGGCTCCCCGGTGGGCGTCGGGCTCGACGCCGCGGTCGAGCCCGTCGCGGCAGGCAGCGGCGGCTCACGGTCCCCGGGTGCGCCGAGCCACACGACCGCGCCGACGACGCCGACCGCCGCGACCGCACCGACACCCTCGCCCCAGTGCCGGAGCGTGCGGCGTCGGCGGACGAGACGCTTCGCGCGCGCCACGGCACCCGGCGCGGCGGCACGTCCGGTGTAGCCGCTCTCGAGTGCGCGCTCCGCGCGCCAGAGCATGTCGCCGAGATCAGGCATCGCGCGTGCTCTCCGTTCTCACGAGGCGGACGGGCGTCCGGTCGGCGTCGGCGGTGGCCCCGAGGTGGGCCGCGAGCAGCGCGAGCCCGTCGGAGGTGTAGCGCTTGACGGCCCCGTCGCTCAGCCGGAGGGCCGCGGCGGTCTGCGCGACGGACAGGTCGTCGAGGTGCCGCAGCACGACGCAGGCGCGCTCGCGCGGGCCGAGCAGGTGCAGCGCCGCGACCAGGTCCCGGTCGACGCCCGCGAGCGCCGGCTCGGCCGCCGCGGCGTCGGTGCGCCCGGCCAGCCGCTCGACCGCCCGGCGCTCGCTGGTGCGCGAGCGGGCCCGGTCGATCGAGCGGCTGACGATGGCGCGACGCACGTACTGCTCGGCCTGCTCGACCGAGCCGAAGCGGGCTCGGCCGCCGAACGTCGCCACCAGGGCGTCCTGCACGAGGTCCTCAGCCTCGGCAGGAGTCGCCGCGACGAGCGCGGCCCGCGCCAGCAGGCGCGCGTACCGCTCCCTGACCAGGGTCTCGAGCAGCGGCTCCCACCTGCCCACGGGACCTCCCTCGAGTCCGTCGCGACCGTCGCTCTCCAGACAACGGATCGGGCCGCGATCCGGTTGGGCCACGCCGTCCTCAGCGTGGCGCACACCCGGCCCGCGGCCCGCCCGCTGCTACGTGGCGCGCCGGAACAGCAGCGCCGCCGCGGCCCGGCCGACCACGAGGATCCCGACGCACCATGCGAGGGCTGCGACCCATGTGCCGGTCGACACGGGCATGCCGAGCAGCAGGCCGCGCACGGTGTCCGTCACGGGCGTCACCGGGTTGTACCCCGCGATCGTCTCGAGCACCGCCGGCATGGTCGCGGGCGCCACGAACGCGCTCGAGACGTACGGCAGGAACAGGATCGCGAACGTGAACCCGCTGGCCGCCTCGGGGCCGGACGCCACCAGCCCGATCGCCACGGCCACCCACGTCAGGGCGAGCACCCACAGCGCGACGAGCCCGAGGGCCGCGACCCACGCGCCGGCGGACGCGTCACCGCGGAACCCGACGAGCAGGGCGACGCCGATCACGAGCGCCGTCGAGATCGCGTTCTTGGCGAGGCTCGCGGCGACGTGGCCGGTGAGCACTCCTGTCGGCCGGATCGGCATCGACCGGAACCGGTCGACGATGCCGCCGGTCGCGTCGGTCGCGACGTCGACGGCCGTCCCGGCGGCGCCGTACCCGGACGTCAGCAGGATGATGCCGGGCACGACGAAGTCGACGTACCGCCCGGTGGAGTCGATGGCCCCGCCGAACACGTAGACGAACATCAGCAGCAGCATCACGGGCAGCAGCACCGAGATCAGCACGGTGTCGAGCTGCCGCGTCGAGTGGCGCAGCGAGCGTCCGACCAGCGCGAACGTGTCGCCGACGCCGGGGCGGGCCGCGGCGGGGACCGGCGCGGTGGCGCGTGGTCCGGTGGTGAGCGTGGTGGCGGTCATCGGGGCTCCCGGGTCGTGACGAGGACGGGTGAGGGGTCGACGTCGGCGTCGGGCGCCGAGTCGCGCGTCTGGCCGACCGCCGGGGTGTCCGGCGCGCTGCCGGTGAGCTCGAGGAAGACGTCGTCGAGCGTCGGCGTCCGCACGGCCCAGCGGTCGACGGCGATGCCGCGTCGCTCGACGTCCGCGAGGATGCGCCGCACGTCGGGCACCGAGCCGTCGGTCGCGATGCGCTCGACCCCACCGCCCGCGACCGCGAGCTCGACGTGCGCCGAGCCGACCGTCTGCTTGAGCTCGGCGGGCGTGCCGCGCGCGATGACGCGGCCGTGGTCGATCACCGCGACCGTTCCGGCGAGCCGGTCGGCCTCCTCGAGGTACTGCGTCGTCAGCAGCACGGTCGCGCCGTCCGCGACCACGCCGCGGATCACGTCCCACAGCCCGTTGCGGCTGCGCGGGTCGAGGCCGGTGGTCGGCTCGTCGAGGAACACGACCTGCGGCCGCGCGAGGAGTCCCGCCGCGAGGTCGAGCCGGCGCCGCATGCCTCCCGAGTAGGTCTTGACGACGCGGCGCGCGGCGTCCTCGAGGTCGAACAGGGTGAGCAGCTCGGCGACCCGCGCGCGGATCGAGGTGCGCGGCAGGTGTGCGAGCCGCGCCATGAGCCGCAGGTTCTCCTCGCCCGTCAGCAGCTCGTCGACGGCCGCGTACTGCCCGGTGAGGCTGATGGCCGCGCGCACCGCGCCCGGCTCGTGCACGACGTCGTGCCCCGCGACGCTCGCGGTGCCGCCGTCGGGGCGCAGGAGCGTCGACAGGATCCGGACGGTCGTGGTCTTGCCGGCGCCGTTCGGGCCGAGCAGGGCGAGCACCTCGCCCCGGCCGACGTCGAGGTCGACCCCGTCGAGCACGGTCAGGTCGCCGTAGGCCTTGCGCAGCCCCCGGGCGACGACGACGTTCTCGGTCATCGCGATCTCCGTTCTGTGTACGTCGTAAACTGTGTGTGTATGTCATACACACTTATAGGATCAGCGGTCAAGGAGGTACCGATGGCTCAGCAGGACGAGGCCGCCGCGAGCGAGGACGAGCGCCGGGAGGCGGAGGCCGCACGGCGCGAGGCCGAGGCGCTGCGCCGCGACCGCGAGAAGGCCGACGCCGCTGCGGCGAAGGAGGCCGCTCGGCTCGACCGCGAGCGCGAGAAGGCCGAGCGCCAGCGCACGCGCGACGCCGAGAACGCGCAGCGGGAGCGCGAGAAGGCGGCCCGCGACGCGGCGAAGGAGGCCGGCCGCGCGCACCGTGAGGCCGCGAAGGCGCAGCGCTCCGCGGCGCTCGCGGAGCAGCGCGCGAACCGCGAGGCCGAGCGCGCGCTGGCCCAGGCGCGGCGCGCGGAGGGGCCCGACGACGGCGCCGAGCTGCGCGCCGACCTGCCCCCCGACCTTGCGGTCCTCTGGCGCCGGCCCGCCGCACCTCGCCGGGGGCCGCGGCCCGGGCTCACGGTCGAGCAGATCGCCGACGCCGCGATCCAGCTCGCGGACGACGAAGGGCTCGACGCCGTCTCGATGGCGCGGCTCGCCGAGTCGCTCGGCTTCACGACGATGTCGCTCTACCGGTACGTGGCGTCGAAGGACGACGTGCTGATGCTGATGTCGGACCGCGCGGCGGGTGTGCCCGTCCCGTCGGGGCCCGAGGTCGGCGACTGGCGTGCGCGGCTCGAGGTGCTGCTCGAGCAGATGCGGCCGATCCTCGCGTCGCACCCGTGGATGAGCCGGACGACGAACCTGCTGTTCGCGGTCGGCCCCAACCGGCTCGCGTGGATGGAGGCGCTGGTCGACGCGCTCGACGGCACGCCGCTCACCGAGACCCAGAAGCTCCAGGCAGCGGGCGCCCTGAGCAGCCACCAGCTCGAGTGGGCGCGGCTCGTCGAGGCGGACCAGAGCCGGCGGCGGGCGCTCGCACGCACGCGCGGCGGATCCGAGCCGACCGGCGAGGACGACCCGAACGCCGTGATCGTGCGGCTCGTGACGCCCGACGAGCACCCCGCGCTGATGCGCGCCGTCGCGGCCGGGGTGTTCGACGCCACGGGGCCGGGCGGCGGGCAGGAGGCCGAGGCGCTCGACTTCGGGACGACGCTGATCCTGGACGGGATCGCCCGGCTGGTGGAGGGCGCCGAGGGCTGACGAGCTGGCGGGCCCCGGCGCGCCGAGCGCTGGACGACGGGCCGACGAGGGGGCGACCGCGCCGAGCGACGACCGTCCCTGCCGCGCCGAGCCGCCCACAGCCCCGGCCCGGAGGCACCCCTCCCCGGCGGCGCGACGCCGGGCCACCGTGTCGGTCCCGGGGGCCCGACGCGACGCATGCCCGGACTCGCCGCCGCCCGTCCCACCCTCGACCCGACCGCCGTGCTCGGCCGCTGCTTCGGCGACGGCGACCCGCTCTACGCCGCGTACCACGACGACGAGTGGGGCACCCCGGTCCACGACGAGCACGCGCTGTTCGAGCGGCTCGCGCTCGAGGGGTTCCAGTCGGGCCTCGCGTGGATCACCGTGCTGCGCAAGCGCGAGGCGTTCCGCTCGGCGTTCGCCGGTTTCGACCCCGAGGTCGTCGCGACCTACGGCGAGGCCGACGTCGCCCGGCTGATGGCGGACGCCGGCATCGTCCGCAACCGCGCCAAGATCGAGGCGACGATCGCCAACGCCCACGCCCTGCGCGCCCTCCACGAGGCAGGCCGCACGCTCGACGAGGTGCTGTGGTCGCATGCCCCCGCCGCCACAGACCGCCGGCGACCTGAGACGTGGGCCGACGTTCCGGCCGTGACGCCCGAGTCGCGCGCGCTGGCCAAGGAGCTCAAGTCGCTCGGGTTCCGCTTCGTCGGTCCGACCACGGCGTACGCCGCGATGCAGGCCTGCGGCCTCGTCGACGACCATCTCGCTGGCTGCCCGGTGCTGGTTGGTCCCATCGGGTGACCTTCGTTCACCCTGCTCGGCTTCGGGACGGGCTCCGGACTACCGTGCTTTCGCATGACCGAGATGCCCGACGCGCACGACCGCAACGACGCGGTCCGCGGTGCGCGCGAGGCGCTGCTCGGCTCGACCGACCCCGACGCGCACCTGCTGGAGGCCGTCCAGGACGGGCTGCTGTCCGTCTCCGCCGGCTCGCCGACGTCGTGGTTCGACGTCCCCTCGCAACGCAGCCCGCGCCACTACCGCCACCTCACCCCGCGCCGCCCCGACTGACGCGAGTCAGCCCCGGACGGCGGCGAGCGCGCCCGTCAGGAACGCGCGCTCGGCGCCGTTGTCCGTCAGCGCGATCGCCCGCTCGTACGCCTCGGCCGCCTCGGGCCGCCGGTCGCAGCGCCGCAGCAGATCGGCGCGCACCGCGTGGAACGCCACATACCCGTCGAGCGGCAGCGGGTCCACGAGCGCCAGCCCCACCTGGGGCCCGTCGAGCTCCGCGACCGCGACCGCGCGGTTGAGCGCGACGACCGGCCCGGGCGCGACCGTCATCAGCTGGTCGTAGAGCGCGACGACCTGCCGCCAGTCCGTCGGAGGCTCGCTGTGCACGGCCTGGATCGCAGCCTGCAGCTGGTACGGCCCCGGGCGCCCGATCCGCAGGCACCGCCGCACCAGCGCGCGGCCCTCCTCGGCGAGCGCGGCGTCCCACCGCGCGGGGTCCTGGTCGGCGAGCAGCACGAGCGACCCGTCGGCGGCCCGGCGCGCGGCCCGGCGCGAGTCGGAGAGCAGCAGCAGCCCGAGCAGGCCGAGCACCTCGGGCTCGTCGGGCATCAGCTCGGCGAGGAGGCGCGCGAGCCGGATCGCCTCGGCCACGAGGTCGGCGCGCGCCAGGTCGTCGCCGGCGGTCGCGGTATGCCCCTCGGTGAAGACGAGGTACACGACCGCGAGCACGGCCGGCAGCCGGTCGGGCAGGTCGGCGTCGCGGGGCACGCGGTACGGGATGCGCGCGTCGCGGATCTTGGCCTTGGCCCGGACGATGCGCTGCGCGAGCGTGGCCTCGGGCACCAGGAAGGCGTGCGCGATCTCCGGGGTGGTCAGGCCGCCGAGCAGCCTCAGGGTCAGCGCCACCTGTGCGGGCTGCGCGAGCGCCGGGTGGCAGCACGTGAACACGAGTCGCAGCCGGTCGTCGCGCACCGGACCCTCCTCCTCGTCGCCGGGCTCGGCGCCGTCCGGCGCGGCCAGCAGCGCCGCCTGGGTGTGCTTGTGGTCGCGAACGGCGTCGCGCCGCAGGCGGTCGATGGCCTTGCGGTGCGCGGTCGTCAGGATCCAGCCCGCGGGGGCCGGGGGCAGACCGTCGCGCGGCCACCGCTCGAGCGCGACCGCGAACGCCTCCTGGACGGCGTCCTCCGCGACGTCGAGGTCGCGGAACCGGCGCGTGAGCACCGCGACGGCGCGGCCGTGCTCGGAGCGGAACACGGCCGCGACGTCTGCCGCGGTGGCCGTGGCGATCAGCTGCCGGGCCCGTCGCGGAACGGGCGCACCTCGATGCGCAGGGTCGTCGCCCGGGCCAGCCGGCCGCCCCAGTCGAGCGCGGCGTCGAGGTCGGGCACGTCGATGATCGTGAAGCCGCCGAGGTGCTCCTTGCTCTCGGCCCACGGCCCGTCGGTGGCGACGACGCTGCCGTCCTGCGCGCGCAGCACGGTCGCGGTAGCCGGGTCGTGCAGGCCGCCGCTGAACACCCACACGCCGGCGTCGCGCATCTGGGTGTCGACCTCGACGACGTCACGGATGATCGGGTCGAGCACCTCGGGCGCGGGCATCGGTCCGTCGGGCTCGATCACGCTGAGCAGGTACTGGGCCATGTCGGGACCTCCTCGTCTGCCGGTGGCTCGGTGCCACCGTCTCGCGCCCTACACGAACGCGCGCGCCGCGAATCGACAGCCCACCGGCACGGCGTGCGCGCCCATTCTCGCGAGGTCGCCGCCCCCGGGGCCTTGATACCTGCCGCATCCACGCGCGCTCGCGCACACTGGGAGGACAGATCGGACCGAGTGCCTGCGTGGCGAACGGCGGCGTCTCGACATGCGGAGGCGGTTGCTCACGATGTGGTCGGGCGTCTAGCATCGCCGCAACCATCCAGAGCGGCCGAGAGACCTGGCTCGTCGACGCCGCAGCAACCCCCCTCGTCACCGAGGGTGTCGGGTGCTTCCGCCAGGACCGATGGAGTTGAGACGCGATGCCCGCACCCCGCCGACGGACGGCACGGCCGTGAGCGCCGCCACCGCCGACCCCGCGACGCCCACCGGGCAGGCCGCGGCCGTCGACCCGGGCGCGCTGCTCGCGCAGACTGCCCTGGTGGACGTTCGCACCGACGTCGCGCACGACCTCGACGAGGCCGTCGCGCGCGAGCGCCCGCGCGGCGCGGTCGACCGTCCCACCGTCTCGTTCGAGCTGTTCCCGCCGCGCAACGTCGAGGCCGCGCCCCGCACGTGGGAGACGATCCGCGCGCTGGAGGCGGCGCAGCCCGACTTCGTCTCGATCACGTACGGCGCGTCGGGCCGGACCCGCACCACGAGCCGCGCGCTCGTCAGCCGCCTGCTCCGCGAGACGAGCCTCAACCCGATCGCGCACCTGACCTGCGTGGGCACGAGCCGTCACGACATCACGACGATCGTCGAGGAGTTCCTCGACGAGGGCGTGCGCTCGTTCCTCGCCCTGCGTGGCGACCCGCCGGCCGACCAGCCCGACTGGCGCCCCCACCCGGACGGCGTCGACACCGCCGCCGGCCTCGTCGAGCTGCTCCGCGAGATCGAGCAGCGCCGCTGCGCCGGTAGCGCGGCCCAGGCCGTGCGCGCCCGCGTCCGGCCGCTGTCGATCGCGGTCGCGGCCTTCCCGCGCGGCAACGCGGCCACCGGCGGCACGCGCGCGCAGGACGTCGCGGCGCTCCTCGCCAAGCAGGAGGCGGGCGCGGACTTCGCGATCACGCAGGTGTTCTTCGACGCCGACGCGTACCTCGGTCTGGTCGCGGAGGCCCGCGAGGCCGGCGTCACGATCCCGATCATCCCGGGCATCATCCCCACCACCGACCCCGCCCGGCTGCTGCGCGTGCAGGAGCTCACGGGCGTCGAGGTGCCGCGCGACCTGCTCGACCTGCTCGGCACCGCAGAGGACGAGCTCGACCGGCACCGCCGGGGCATCCGCGCGAGCGTCGACCTCGTCAACGGCGTGCTCGACGGCGGGGCACCCGGCATCCACCTCTACACGTTCAACCAGCACCACCCCGCACTGGACCTGCTCGAGGGCGCGAACCTCGACGGCGGAGCCCGCCGGCAGGCCGACCGACCCACGAGGGACTGATACACCATGACGCACGCTCGCCTTGTCGAGTTTCCTGCCGGCTCCGTCCTCGGGTACCCCCGCATCGGGCCGCGCCGCGAGCTGAAGAAGGCCCTCGAGGCGTTCTGGGCCGGCCGCAGCACCGCCGACGAGGTCGAGGCCGTCGCGGCCGACCTGCGCCGCCGCACGCGCACCCGCCTGGCCGAGCTCGGCCTGCGCACCGACGTGCCCGCGATCCCCAGCGCGTTCTCGTTCTACGACCACGTGCTCGACGCGTCCGCCGTGCTCGGCGCCGTGCCGGCCCGGTTCGCCGACCTGCAGGACGAGCGCGGCGGCCTCGACCTCGCGGGCTACTCGACGGTCGCGCGCGGCCGCGGCGACGACCTGCCGCTCGAGATGACCAAGTGGTTCGACACGAACTACCACTACCTCGTCCCCGAGATCGGCCCGGAGACGACGTTCCGCTACGCCAGCGACCGCCCGGTCCGCGAGTTCGCCGAGGCGCTCGCCGACGGCGTGCTGACCCGACCGGTGCTCGTCGGCCCGGTGACGTTCCTGGCGCTGGCCAAGGCGACCGAAGGCGCGCCCGACGACTTCTCGCCGATCGACCGCCTGGCCGACGTCGCCGCGGTGTACGCCGAGGTCCTCGCCGACCTCGCCGAGGCCGGTGCGACGTGGGTGCAGCTCGACGAGCCGGCGCTCGTCAGCGACTCGATCGAGGTCCCGGCCGAGCGCCTGTACGCGGCGGTCGTCGAGGCCTACAAGACGCTCACCGCGGTGCCGAACCGGCCCGCGATCCTCGTGGCGGCGCCGTACGGCGACCTCGGCGCGGCCCTGCCGGTGCTCGCCGCGACGGATGTCGAGGCCATCGCGATCGACCTCGTCAAGGGCAGCGCACCCACCGAGCTCGTGCCCGGTCTCGAGACGAAGACGCTGGTCGGCGGCGTGATCGACGGCCACAACATCTGGCGCGCGGACCTCGACGCGAAGCTCGCGATCCTCGAGCAGCTCGAGTTCCTCGGCGCGGGCGGCCTCAGGGTCGGCACGTCGACGTCGCTGTTCCACGTCCCGCACGACACGGCCGACGAGCCGCAGCTGGACGAGACGCTGAAGAGCTGGCTCGCGTTCGCCGACCAGAAGGTCGCCGAGGTCGTCACGCTCGCCGAGGGCCTCACCGAGGGGCGCGAGGCGATCCACGAGCAGCTCCTCGCCGCGTCCGACGCCGTCAGCTCGCGCCGCACGGCGCCGGGCGTCGTGCGGCCCGAGGTCCGCGAGCGCACGGCCGCCCTGACGGCCGACGCGTTCAACCGCGGCGACTGGGACACGCGCAAGGAGTCGCAGGCGGCGCGCCTCGACCTCCCGCCGCTGCCGACGACCACCATCGGCTCGTTCCCGCAGACGCCCGAGATCCGCAAGGCCCGCGCGGCGTTCGGCAAGGGCGAGCTGACGGCGGAGCAGTACGAGGACGAGATGAAGGCGGAGATCCGCCGCGTCGTCGAGCTGCAGGAGCAGATCGGCCTCGACGTGCTGGTGCACGGCGAGCCCGAGCGCAACGACATGGTCCAGTACTTCGCCGAGAACCTGGACGGCTTCGCGGTGACGCAGAACGGCTGGGTCCAGTCGTACGGCTCGCGCTGCACGCGCCCGTCGATCCTCTGGGGCGACGTCTCGCGGCCCGCGCCGATCACGGTGGCGTGGGCGCAGTACGCGCAGTCGCTCACCGAGAAGCCGATGAAGGGCATGCTGACGGGTCCGGTCACGATCCTCGCGTGGTCGTTCGTGCGTGACGACCAGCCGCTCGGTGAGACCGCCAACCAGGTCGGCCTCGCGCTGCGTGACGAGATCAACGACCTCGAGGCCGCGGGCATCGCGATCATCCAGGTCGACGAGCCCGCGCTGCGCGAGCTCCTGCCGCTGCGCGCGGAGGACCACGAGGCGTACCTGCAGTGGTCGGTGAACTCGTTCCGCCTGGCGACGGCCGGCGTGCGCGACGACACGCAGATCCACACGCACCTGTGCTACTCGGAGTTCGGCCAGATCATGGGCGCGATCGACGGCCTCGACGCCGACGTCACGTCCATCGAGGCGGCGCGCTCGAAGATGGAGATCCTGGGCGACATCGCCGCCGAGGGCTACCCGCGCGGCATCGGCCCGGGCGTGTACGACATCCACTCGCCGCGCGTGCCGAGCGAGTCCGAGGTGACCGAGCTGCTGACCGAGGCCGTCAAGGCGCTCCCGGTCGACCAGCTGTGGGTCAACCCGGACTGCGGCCTCAAGACGCGCCGGTACGAGGAGGTCTCGCCCTCGCTCGAGCACATCCTGGCGGCGACCCGGACGGTCCGCGCCACGCTCTGACGCGCTCCCGTCGACGCACCACGCCGAGAGCCCCGGCCCCCGCAGAGGGGACCGGGGCTCTTCGCTGGTCGGGCGAGCTCGCCGGCCGGGCGGACCCGACACCTCGCCCGAGACGGCCCGACGCGCCCGCCGCCCGTCGGCCGCGGAGTGCTCGTCGCGGGCGTCAGGCCGGCTGGTCGGCGTTCGCGGTGATCTGCGTCGACGCAGCCTCGCCATGGCGCACCTCGATGCGGCGGGGCTTGGCCTCCTCGGCGACGGGGATCGTCAGCGTCAGCACGCCGTCGGTGTACGTCGCCTGGATCGCGTCGAGCGCGAGCCCGCGGCCGACGGCGATCTGCCGTGCGTACGTGCCGGCGGGGCGCTCCTTGGCCAGCCACTGCACGTCTTCTTCGGTGTGCGGGGTCCGCTGCGCGCGGATCGTGAGGACCTGGTCCTCGACGTTGACGTCGATCGAGCCGGGGTCCACGCCCGGCAGGTCGACGTTGAGCACGTAGTGGTCGCCCACGCGGCACAGATCCATGGGCATGACGGCCGCGCTTCTGTCGGCCGTCAGCACCTGCCCGAGCAGACGGTCCATCTCGCGGAACGGGTCGAATCGCGTAGCCACGCCGCTCACCTCCTCCAGCGGGACCCGGACCTCCCGGGACCCCAGCGCCCCGCGGAGACCAGCCCCGCGAGGTCGGCTACAGCTCCTGTGTTAGCACTCTCGACACGCGAGTGCCAAGAGGTCGTCGTGGCCGTTCGCGCCGAGCGAACCGCACCCGAGCGCGGCCCCGTGGCACGCTGCCGGGGTGACGTCACCAGGGGAGCCGGGCACCGGCAGGGACGAGCCGACGACGGCCGACGACGACGCGGTCGAGGCGCCGCCCCCTCGAGGCCCGGGTGCCGCGAGAGGCGGCCCGGGCGCGGCCGCGGCGTCGATCGGTCCCGCCGCGGTCGTCGCCTTCCTCTCGGAGCTCGCCCTGCTCGGCCTCGCCGTCGTCACGGGCTGGCGGCTGGGCACGCCGCCGTGGACGTCCCTGCTCCTCGCGGTCGTGCTGGTCGCGGTCGTCGTCGCGGTCTGGGGCCGGTGGTTCGCGCCGACGTCGGCGCACCGCGTGCGGGCGCGCGGCCGGCGCCTGGCGGGTCAGGCTGCGCTGCTCGTCGCGGTCGGCGCGCTCGCCGCGGTCGCGGGCCTGCCCTGGTGGGGCGCCGCCGTCGCCGTCGTGGGCATCACGGCGTTCGCGCTCGCGGGCTGACCGCGGGCGGGGTTTCGGGTGCGGGCGTCGGGTGCGGGAAAGGGGCTCAGGCCACGGACGCTCGGCCGACGTGGCCGATCAGCGCGTCGACGATCCGCACGTCGGCGTCGAGCCACGGCACCTCGCGCCACCGACCGGCACCGAGCCACCGCAGCGCGTCGTGCTCGACGAGGGGTGCCGGGGTGCCGTCGACGATCTCCGCGAGCCAGAGCCGCATCGCGTACCGCTCCGTCAGCACCCAGGCGCCGTCGTCAGGACCGACGAGCTCCGGGCCCAGGGCGATCGGCACGCCGAGCTCCTCGCGGATCTCGCGGTGCAGCGCGTCGACCGGGTCCTCGCCCTGGTCGACCTTGCCGCCCGGGAACTCCCACCGGCCGGCGAGGCTCGCGGGCGTGGCGCGCCTGGCGGCGAGGAGCACGCGCGGCTCGTCGAGGTCGTCCACGATCGCCGCTGCGACCACGAGCCGGCGAGGTTCCATGGGACCCGAGTCTGCCAGCGCCGAGGGCCCGCCCGTCGGCTGCCGACGGCGCGTCGGGTTCCGGACATGACAAAGGTGCAGGCCGCTGCTGGACCTGCACCTCTGAGCGGAGCGACGTTGCTCCACGAAGGACGAGGGACTCCTCGCCGACACGCGCGGGTGGGCCTCCCGCAGCGGCGTCAGCGGATGCCGTGCGCCTCCGCCCACGCGACCGCCTCGGAGCGCGTGGAGACGCCGATCTTGCGGTAGACGCTGCGCACCTGCGACTTCACGGTGTTGCGGGTGACGAACAAACGGGTCGCGATCTCCTCGAGGGTGACGTCCTCGGCGAGCTCCGCGAGAACCACTCGCTCCCGGCGGGTGAGCGCCTCGGTGGCGATCGTCCCGCTGCTCTGCATCGTGCTCATGATGTCCTCCGGTTTGCTGCTGGCCGCCGGGCCGGGCCGGCCGAGCTGGGCTGCGTACCGGGTGAGAGGGTCCAGATTCGCGTCTATGACGCGGTTTTCGAGACCTTCATCACCGGCGAACCCCCCGATCCGCCGAACTGGCTGGTGTCCACAATGAACGCCGCCGCCTGCGGGTGATACGCCCACCGGGTGGTCGGGTGAGAGTTTCACCCGAACGCATGAAGCACGTCGCAGGTGCTGGCACCCGCCACGTCCCTCATCCGGCCGAACGCGCCGCGTACTCGTCGGCGGTGAGCACAGGACCGGCCTCCGTCACGTCGACCTTCAGCAGCCATCCGGCGCCGTACGGGTCGGAGTTCACGAGCGACGGGTCGTCGACCGCGGCGTCGTTGACCTCGACCACGGTCCCGGTGACGGGGGAGAACAGCTCGGAGACGGACTTCGTCGACTCGATCTCGCCGACCACGGCGCCCGCCGTGACGCTCTCGCCGACCGCGGGGAGCTCGAGGTAGACGATGTCGCCCAGCGCGTCGGCGGCGACGTTCGTGATCCCGACGGTCGACGGGCTGCCGTCGCGGAGCCACTCGTGCTCGACGGTGTAGTGGAGATCGGTGGGCAGCGACATCGGTGGCTCCTGGTCGGTCGGCGGTGCGCGGGTCGGGATCGGGTGGTCGCTGCGCGGGTCAGCGAGGACGACGGTAGAAGGGCAGGGCCACCACGCGCACGTTCTCGAGGCGGCCGCGCACGTCGACGCCGAGCTCCGTGCCCGGCTCGGCCAGGTCGGGGCGCACGTACGCCATCGCGACGGGGTGCCCGAGCGTGGGCGAGGGCGCGCCCGACGTGACGACACCGACGGGCACGCCGTCACGCGTCACGACCGGGTAGCCGTGGCGGGCGGCGCGGCGGCCCTCGCCGACGAGGCCGACGAGCGCGCGCGTGGGTTCGGCCGTCGAGCGCGCCTCGAGCGCCGCGCGGCCGACGAACGGCGTCGGCGTCCCGTCGGTGCACGCCTTGTCGAGGCGCACCACGCGGCCCAGGCCCGCGTCGTACGGGGTCGTGCCCGTGTCGAGCTCGTTGCCGTACAGCGGCATGCCGGCCTCGAGACGCAGGCTGTCGCGCGCCGACAGCCCGGCGGGGACGAGCCCGTGCGGGGCGCCGACCTCGAGCAGCCGGCGCCACAGCGCGGGGGCCGCGGCGGCGTCGACGAACAGCTCGAAGCCGTCCTCGCCGGTGTAGCCGGTGCGCGCGACGAGCGCGTCGACGCCGTCGACGGTGGTCGTCACCGCGGCGTAGTACTTGAGCGCGCGCACCGCGTCGGCGTCGGGCGTCAGGCTCGTGACGATGCCCTCGGCCGCCGGGCCCTGCACGGCGATGAGCGCGGTGTCGAGCGAGCGGTCGCGGAGCCGGACCACGAGCTCGACGTCCGCCCCGAGGCCGCCCTCGGGTGCCTCGGCCTCGAGGTGCAGGAAGGCCGCGAACCGCTCCGTCAGAGCCGCGCGGACGACGGTGACGTTCGACGCGTTCGCGACGACGACGAACCGGTCGGGCGCGAGCCGGTAGACGACGAGGTCGTCGAGGACGCCGCCGTCCTCCGCGACGATCATCGTGTAGCGCGCGCGGCCCGGCTCGAGGGCCGACAGGTTGCCGACGAGCGCGCGGTCGAGCGCCTCGGCGGCGCGCGCGCCCGTGACCTCGAGCTCGCCCATGTGCGAGAGGTCGAACAGGCCCGCGGCGGTCCGGACCGCGGTGTGCTCCGCGATGTCGGACGTGTAGCGCAGCGGCATCTGCCAGCCCGCGAACGACGTGAGCGCCGCGCCGAGGGCGACGTGCTCGTCGTGCAGGGGCGAGCGCAGGTCCTCGGTCACGGCGGCCTCCTGGGCGCTGGTCGGGTGGGGGGTCGGGTGGGCGGTCGGGTCTGCGGTCGGGTCGACGGTCACTCGGCGAACGCCTCGACGGGCGGGCACGAGCAGATGAGGTTCCGGTCGCCGCGCGCGCCGTCGATGCGGCGCACGGGCGGCCAGTACTTGCCGTCCCGCAGCGCCGGCGCGGGGAACGCGGCGAGCTCGCGGCCGTACGGGTGGGTCCACTCGTCGCGCGTGACGCTGGCCGCGGTGTGGGGGGCGTTGCGCAACGGCGAGTCCTCGAGCGGCCAGGTGCCCGCGGCGACGGCGTCGATCTCGCCGCGGATCGCGATCATCGCCTCGACGAAGCGGTCGAGCTCGCCGAGGTCCTCGCTCTCCGTCGGCTCGACCATGAGCGTGCCCGCGACCGGGAAGCTCAGCGTCGGCGCGTGGAATCCGTAGTCCATGAGCCGCTTCGCGACGTCCTCGGCCGTGACGCCCGTGGCCTTGGTGATGTCGCGCAGGTCGAGGATGCACTCGTGCGCGACGAGCCCGCCGGGGCCCGCGTACAGCACCGGGAAGTGGTCGCGCAGGCGCGTGGCCAGGTAGTTCGCCGCGAGGACGGCCGTCGTGGTCGCGTCGGTCAGGCCGTCGGGGCCCATCAGCGCGACGTACGCCCAGCTGATCGGCAGGATGCCGGCCGACCCCCACGGAGCCGCCGAGACCGGGGCCACCGCGCCCGGCGTGACGGCCGCAACCGCGCCCGGCGTCGGGTCGCCCGGCAGGAACGGCGCGAGGTGCGCCGCGACGGCGACCGGGCCCACGCCCGGGCCGCCACCGCCGTGCGGGATGCAGAACGTCTTGTGCAGGTTGAGGTGGCTGACGTCGCCGCCGAGCTCGCCCGGCCGCGCCAGGCCGACCAGCGCGTTGAGGTTGGCGCCGTCGATGTACACCTGGCCGCCCGCGGCGTGCACGAGGTCGCACACCTCGCGCACCTCGGCCTCGTAGACCCCGTGCGTCGAGGGGTATGTGATCATGATCGCCGCGACCTGGCGGCCGTGGGCGTCCAGCTTGGCTCGGAGGTCGTCGAGGTCGATGGAGCCGTCGTCGGCCGTCGCGACCACGACGACGCGCAGGCCCGCGAGCGCCGCCGACGCCGCGTTCGTGCCGTGCGCCGACGCGGGGATCAGGCAGATGTCGCGGTCGGACTCGCCGCGCGACGCGTGGTACGCGTGGATCGCCAGGAGGCCGGCGAACTCGCCCTGGCTGCCGCCGTTGGGCTGGACGCTCACCGCGGCGTAGCCCGTGATCTCGGCGAGCCAGTCCTGCAGCTGCGTGACGAGCTCCGCGTAGCCCTGTGTCTGGTCGGCGGGCGCGTACGGGTGGATGTCCGCGAACTCGGGCCAGCTGATGGGCTCCATCTCGGCCGTCGCGTTGAGCTTCATGGTGCACGAGCCGAGCGGGATCATCGTCCGGTCGAGCGCGAGGTCCTTGTCGGACAGGCGACGCAGGTAGCGCAGCATCGCGGTCTCGCTGCGGTGCAGGTGGAAGACGGGGTGCGTGAGGTAGCCCGTGGTGCGGGTCGCCCAGTCGGGGAGCATGGCGGCGGTGTCGTCGAGCGTGAGCGTCAGGACGGACGCGAAGCCGTCACCCTGGACCGGCACGTCGGTGACGCCGGCCGCCACGAAGGCGAGCAGGACCGCGCCGACCTCGTCGACCGTCGTCGTCTCGTCGCACGTGACCTGGACGTGGTCGTCGTCGGTCGCCCAGAGGTTGATGCCCTGCTCGACGCCGGCGGCCACCACGGCGCGCGCACGACCTGGGACGACGGCGCGGACGGTGTCGAAGAAGACGTCGTGCTCGACCGTCACGCCGTGCTGGCCCAGCCGGTGCGCGAGGGCCGCGGCCTGCGCGTGCACCCGCTGCGCGATCGCCCGCAGGCCGTCGGGGCCGTGGTAGACGGCGTACATCGACGCGACGATCGCGAGCAGCGCCTGCGCGGTGCAGATGTTGCTCGTCGCCTTCTCGCGTCGGATGTGCTGCTCCCGCGTCTGCAGCGCGAGGCGGTAGGCCGCGGCGCCGTCGGCGTCGACGGACACCCCGACGAGCCGGCCCGGCAGCGTGCGCTCGAGCCCGGAGCGCACCGCCATGAACGCCGCGTGCGGACCGCCGCCGAACAACGGGACGCCGAACCGCTGCGCCGAGCCGACCGACACGTCCGCGCCGAGCTCGCCCGGGCTGACCAGCAGCGTCAGCGCGAGCAGGTCGGCCGCCACCGTGACGAGCGCGCCCTTCTCCTTCGCCGCCGCGACGACCGGCCGCAGGTCGCGCACCGCACCCGACGCGCCGACCTGCTGCACGACGACGCCGAGCAGGTCGCCCTCGACCTCGGGCAGGCCGCCGGACAGGTCCGCGACGACGACGGGCAGCCCGATCGCCTTCGCGCGGCCGAGCGTGACGGCCAGCGACTGGCCGAACAGGTCGGCGTCGAGCACCACGGTGCCCGGCTTGTTGCGCTGCGCGCGCCACATGAGCGCGACGGCCTCGGCGACCGCGGTGGCCTCGTCGAGCAGCGAGGCGTTCGCGACCGCCAGGCCCGTCAGGTCGGCGACGACGGTCTGGAAGTTGAGCAGCGCCTCGAGCCGGCCCTGGCTGATCTCCGGCTGGTACGGCGTGTAGGCCGTGTACCAGGCGGGGTCCTCGAGCACGTTGCGGCGGATGACGGGCGGCGTGATCGTGCCGTAGTAGCCCTGGCCGATCATCGGCGTGAGCACGCGGTTCTTCGCCGCGATCGCGCGCAGGTCGCGCTGCACGCGGCGCTCGTCGCGCGCCGCCGGGAGGTCGAGGGCGCGGTCGGTGCGGATCGCTGCGGGCACCGCGGCGTCGATCAGCGCGTCGAGGCTCGGGTAGCCGACCGTCTCGAGCATCCGCAACGTCTCGGAGCCGCGCGGGCCGATGTGGCGGTCGGCGAAGTCGCGCGCGGCGGGGGTGTGCTCGACCGCCGTCACCGCGACGGAGGGCGCCGTCTCGACCGGGGGGATGGCCGGGTGGCCGGCGCCGGGGATGTCGCCGAGGTGGATCTCGCTCACGGGCTGCTCCGCTGTGCTCGCCCGGCGGGGACGCCGGGGCCGATGGGGGCTCCCCGCTCTGTCATCCGTACCTGAGAGTTTTGCCGGTCCGCCCGTCGGGGCGCGCCGGCTTGCACCGTCGGTGGGGCGCCCTCGGGCGCCCGCTTTCCAGAGTTGCCTCGCCTCGGCGGTACAGGGGCCTGAGAGATTCCCGGGGAGGGTTGCTCCTTCGGCGCCCCGCGACCCGGTGGTCGGGCCTGCGGGAGCTCTCCCGCCGCGGTTCGAGCAGCGTCTTGAGTTGTGCCGCCAGGGTACCTGCCGCGCCCCGCCGCCCGCGCGCGCGTCCATGGCCGGTCGCCTCCGTGGCCGGCGCGAGCCGTGCCCGGGCGCTCAGGCTGGTCGCACCGCACGGATCGTCGCGACGAGGGCCGCGACGTCGGGCTCGGACGCGGGCAGCAGCCCGCCGTCGACGCGCGCGCACGGCACGACGACCAGGCGTGCGTCGTCGACCGTGTCGAGGACGACGGCGGGGCGCGGGCTCGACGCTGCGGCGCCGCGGCCGGCCGTCACGGACCCGAGACCGCCCCAGGGCACGACGACGAGCGGGTCCGCGTCGCCGCCGCGCCACAGCGCGACGCCCTGCAGCGACCACCCGAGCGTCAGTCGCGTCCCCCCGCGGAGCCGCCGCACCCACCGGCCGCCGCGTGCGAGCTCGGCGCGCAGCGTGCGGTCGGCCCACACCTCGTGCAGCGACCAGTCGGCGAGGCGCGCCTCGAGGGCGTGGTGCCGCGCGCGCGTGCGGCGCAGGCCCCACCGGAGCACGACGGTGAGCACGGCGCCGAGGAGGAGCAGCACGACTGCCGCGCCGACCAGGGCGGGCCCGAGCGCGCCGGGGCGCGCGAGCGAGCGCCAGGTGCTGAGGGCGACCGCCACCACGCCCAGAGCCGCGAGCGCGAGGCCGACCGTGCGGGCGCGCATCAGCCCGCGGCGCCGCGGGTGCGGGCGTCGGTCGCGCCCGGTCGGTCCTCGGCCGCGGCGCCGGGGCCGTCGTCCACCCCGACCTCGTCGTCCACGGGTGCGACCGCCAGCGTCGCGACCACCGTCTCGAACAGGTCGAGCAGCGGCGCCGCCAGCGCGACGAGCGGCGAGCTGAAGGTGAGGTTCGTCAGCGTGCCGTCGCCGGCGTCGAGCCAGTAGTCCGCGACGAACAGCGTCTGGTCCTGCGCCTCGAGCTCCTCCGGGCCCGGCGCGAGCCGCAGGCGGCGGACGACCGGGCCGTGCTGACCCGCCCGGACCTCGACCTGCGGGAGCGCCGCGGGGTCGTCGCCGGCGGTGGACGGCTCGTCGCCTGCGGCGGAGGACGGCTCGTCGGAGCCCGCCGAGCTCGCGTCACCAGAGCGGTCGTCCGCCGCGAGCTCGCCCTCGAGGAGCGCCGCGAGCTCGCCGGCGTCGGCGTCCGTCATCGCGTGCCGGCCCACGCGGTACACCGCGAGGCTCGCGGGGATCGGCAGATCGCCCGCGGTCATGGTGGAGATCGCGAGCAGCACGCCGCCCGCGGTCGCCGTGCGCTCGGCGGTCAGCTCGAGCTCGCGCCGCAGCTCGCCGCGCAGCGCCGCGTGCTCGTCCGCGCGCCCGACCTGCCGTTCGACCAGCTGCGCGATCGAGCGCCTGCGCGCCTCGACGTCGGCGAGCCGGATGGTCCACCAGGCGCTGGGCAGCAGGAGCCCGACCTCGCCGAGCGCGGTCCCGGCGTCGCCCGCGGCGCTGTCCGTCATCCGGCGCCGACCGTCACGTCCAGGCCGTTGACCACGAGCACGCTCTGCTCGCCGAGCGCGTCGGCCACGGCGGAGATCGGCGTGGTGAACAGCAGCTGGAGCGACTCGTCGGCCCCGGGAGGGAACACCGTCCACTCGGCGGAGATCACCACCTGACCGCCGCGACGCGGCGCGATCGTGTGCGTGACGAGCACCGCGGGGCCCGCGGGGGTCTCGCCGCCGACGGCCTCGTAGTGGAACACCTTGACGCCGCGCTGACGGGGCTTGCGCTGCGCCGAGCGCAGGTACTCCTCCGCCGTGACGTACTGACCCGGAGGGGCCACGAGCACCTCGATCGAGAACCGGCCGAGGGCCTCGCCCGAGCTCGGGTCCGGCACCCAGATGCCGTTCTCGACGACCATGCCCTCCTGGGCGCCGTCGAACGCGAGGACCGCCTCGCGGACGCGCGCCTGCGCCTGCTCGCCCTCACCGAGCGCTGCGGCGATCTCGTCCGCCCGCGCGGCGCCCTCACCCGGGCGCCAGCTCTGCCAGCGGTCCGGCAGGGTGAGCGTGTAGCCCTCGATGATCGTCACGCGGTGATGCTCCTCGTCCTGGTCGTGCGGCGGTGCGGAACCCGGCGCCGCTGGCGCGAGGGTGTCACGGCAGGTGCAGGCGGTCCACGGGGCTGGGCGCCCACAGCGACGGCACGTCCGTGAACGGCGACAGGATCGAGACGGACAGCGGCGTGCCGTCGTGCACGGCGTCGACCATCCCGCGGATCCCGACGGTGGTGTCGACGCTCCCCAGGGTCGTGAAGCCCGACAGCGCCGTGAACGCCACGTTCGCGTTCGTCATCGCCGCCCGCGCGCCGGTCGAGTGCTCGAGGATCACGGCGGACGTCTGGCCGACGCCGGTGCCGAGGTTCGTCAGCGCGGTGTCGCCCTGGAGCGCGCCCGCCATCGCGCGCCAGTCGCGCAGACCCGCACCGAGGTTCTGCGCCCCCTGGCCGAAGCTGATCTCGTCGAGCCGCGTGAAGAGGCCGAAGATCTCCTTCGGGTGCAGCGTCTCCCACGTGCTGCCCTGGCGGAGCGCGCCGAGGAACGTCGTGGCCGACGTGCGCAGCTGCGTCCGCGCCACGAGCCGCGACGCTGGCGCGCCCTCGCCCAGCAGCGAGCGGAACGCGCTCGGACCCGCCTGCCGCGGCAGCCCCGCGTTGACGCGCTGGAGGCGCGACATCGACCGCATGAGCGCGGTGCCCTCGATCCGCGCGACCGCGCGGCTGCCGGTCCCGACGCTGCGGGCAGCGACGCCCAGCACGCGACCCGCACCGAACGTCGCGAGCGCGAACACGTCCCAGCCGACGTCGCCCCACGAGCCCTTGCCGTCCGCGACGAGCCCGAGGTCCGCGAGCAGCTTGACGGCCGTGGCGATCGCGGCGACGGCGGCCAGCACCTCGCCGAGCACGGGCACCCAGCACAGCACCAGGGCGAGCACGCCGGCGACCGACGCGATGATGCCCGCGATCTTCGAGATGACGGCGCAGTAGGGCGCGATGGTCGCGGTGAAGTTCTTCCACCACGAGTCCTTGAGGCCGTCGGCCTTGACCGCGTCGCGGATCGTCTCGGTGGCCTGGCGTGCCGCGCGGTCGCGGTCGTCGGTCGCCGCGTCGAGCTTGCGCCGGGCCGCGGCGAGCGCCGCGTCGGCGTCGTCGCGGTCGTGCCGGGCCGAGGTCAACGTACGGTCGAGCCGTGCCAGGTCGTCGTCGGTCGCCGTGTCCGGCGCCGAGTCGGCGGCGGTCGACGCGCGCGTGACGCGGGCCGCCGCCGAGTCGAGGTCCGACTGCGCCGCCTGCGCGTCGTAGTACGCCTGGAGGGAGTCCGACTGCGCCCGCGACAGTGCGGACGCGTACGTGCCCAGCGCCTGCCCGACGGCGACGTACCGGCCGTGCGCCCGGTCGATCTTGCCTGCCACGTCGGACGCCTTGTCCGCCACCGCGGCGACGGCCTTCGACGTGTTCGCGCGCAGGTCGGCGATCGCTCGGAGCCGGTCGGCCGCCGTCTTGATCGCGTCCGCGACGCTCGCGTAGTCGGACGCCGCCTGCGCGACGACGCTCGGGTCGCCCGGGACGGGGTCGCTTCCCGCGAGCGGGTACCAGTGCGCCGGCCGGCTCACGCGTCACCCCGCAGCGCGGCGGCGAAGTCGGTGTCGATCTTCTCGAAGCCGTCGCCGATGCCCTGGCACGCGTCGGCGAGGCCCGCGATCGCGTCGACCATGTCGGCGCGCGTGTCGTCCCAGCCGTGCGCGAAGTCGTGGATCGCGTCGCGCAGGCCGTCGTGGCCCACGGCACCCGCGACCGAGTCGCTGCGGGCGTTCGCGTCGTGGAACTCCGTCGCGACCGTGCGGAGCGTGCGGCCGGCTTCCTGGAGCTGGGCGGTGTCGAGCTGAAGGTCGGTCATCGCGCTTTCCTTCGCCGGGCGGGACGGCGGCGGGCCGCGGGACAGTCGTCCGCGCGGCCCGCCGGCCAGGTGTCCAGTCGGATCAGCCGCGCAGGCCGGAGGCCAGCTGCGTGTCCGCGTCCTCGAGGGTCTGCGCCGCCTTGCGCAGGTAGTCGCCCAGGTTGGTCAGCGCGGCCACCGTGCTCGTCGCGCCCTGCGTGAACTGCTGGTAGGACTCGCCGAACGCCACGGACGCCTGGTCGGTGACGAAGCCCGAGCTGATCAGCGACTCGATGAACGACTTCAGCTCGTTGAGCTTCGAGGTGATCTCGTCCTGACCGGTCGTCAGCCGCGACGCCGCGTCGCGCATCTCCTGGTACGAGACATTCAGGTTCGCCATCACAACCTCCACGTCGAGTCGTGCCCCCGCGACCGCGACAAGCACCGGCGGCCCACCCGCCGGGTAGCACCGTAGCGGGCCGAACGGACGAAACGCCCGCGATGTCCACCGCCTGTCACCCGTTCGGTTGCTCGAGGCCCGCGAGAGCGGCAGCCGGGCGCGACGAGAGCCGCGGCGCTCACTCCGCCACGGGCACCTGGACCCGCCGGAGCCGTCCCTGCTCGACGTACACACCGCGGCCCGGCGGGAACTCGGCCCGACCCATGCGCGGGAAGGGCGTCCGGAACAGCGTGTCGCCGTCGAGGTGGTCCGGCTGGAGGACGAGGCCCCGACGGCCGCCCCGCACGTCGGCGACGAGCGGCCAGGAGGACCCCCACGCGCCCGTCTCGCCCTCGGCGAGCACGAAGTGGTCGTTGCGTCGCGCGGTCTTCACGACCTCGGCGAGCACCTGCTCGGCCGGGCCGCCGAGGAACTCGGACAGCGTCTCGACCACCACCACGACGGGCTTGTCGGGTGCCGCGAGCTCGCCGAGGTCGGGCAGGATCGCGCGGGCGAGCGCCGCGGCCTGCTCGGGGTCGAGCGCCACGTCGTCCCAGACGCCCGCCGCATGCACGGGCGAGCGGCGGTTGCCGACGTAGTACAGCCGCGCGTCGGGCATCGCCCGCCGCATGGACGTCGCGAGCGTGCGCAGCACCGTGGTGCGGCCGCTGCCGGGCATGCCGGCGAGCACGAACGTGCCGTGCGGCTCGAACCCGATCGGCTCGAGGGTGTCGTCCGCGACGCCGAGGACCGGCAGCCCGTCGACGCTCTCGGGCAGCGCCGCCAGGTCGACCCAGCTCGCGAGCCGGCGGACCGGCGGCGCGGGCACGACGCCGTCGGCGCGCATCCGCTCCGCGAGACGCTCGAGCGCCTGCGCCTGCTCGGCGGGGGCGGCGGCGCCACCCGGAACCGCGACCTGCAGCTCGTCGTGCTCGCCCGCGAACACCCCGCGCCCCGGTGCCGACGACGGCCCGAGCACGTCCTTGGGCACGTCGAGCACGCCGTACGTCGCCTCGTCGGCCTGGCGGAGCACGAGCCGGCGCTGCACCGACCCGGCGAGCGAGGTCGGCAGCGCACCCGGGCGCTCGCCCGCCATGACGACGTGCACGCCGAGCGGCCGGCCTTCGGCGACGACCCGCTGGAACGCGCTCCAGACGAGCGTCCGGCCGGCGTCGGCCTCGTACGCGTCGCGGAACGCGGAGAGGCCGTCGAGCAGCAGCAGGATGCGCGGCTCGTCGGGCCGGCGGGCGAGCGCTCGGTACTCGGTGATCGTCCCCGCATGCACCTGCGCGTAGCGCGCGGCCCGCTCGTCGAGGTCGTCGCGCAGCCGCCGCAGCAGGCGCGTGACCCGCTCGGTGTCGGATCCGTCGACCACGGACCCGACGTGCGGCAGGACGTCGATCATGGCGAGCCCGCCGGCGCCGAGGTCGAGCCCGTACACGTGCACCGGGCCGCCGCTCGCCGCACCCGCCGCGGCCGCCATCGTCCGCAGCACGGTGGACTTGCCCGAGCCGCTCGTGCCGAGCACCACCACGCTGCCGTCGACGTCGGGCCGGTAGTGCAGCACGCGCTGCGCCTGCTCGGACGGGACGTCGGCGACGCCGAGGGTCAACGCCTCGTCCGTCGACCGGCCGAGCTCCGCCACGTCGATGAGCCCCGGCAGCTCGGGCAGCCACGGCTTGCGGGGCGCCGGGACGCGCTGGGCCTGCGCCGCCGCCCGCACGGTGCGGACGACCCGCGCGATGTCGGTCGGCCCCGCGTCGTCGACCTCGACGGCCGCGGGGGCGGCGGGGACGTCCCACGTCTCGCCAGCGCCGAACGTGAGCGACTCGATGCCGACCGCCGCGCGCCGCGCGACGGCCGACGTGCGGCCGCCGGCGTAGCCGGCCTGGAACAGCGCGATGCGGCCGGGACCGGTGCGGACCGCGCCGCGACCCGGCACGGCGGGGTCGAACTGGCCGGCGAGCGGCGAGCCCAGCACGTCGACCGAGTCGTGCTCGTCCGCCATGCGCAGGGCCACGCGCAGGTTCGTGTTCGCGCGGAGGTTGTCGCGGATGACTCCCGCCGGCCGCTGCGTCGCGAGGATCAGGTGCAGCCCGAGCGAGCGACCGCGCTGCGCGACGTCGACGACCCCGTCGACGAACTCCGGCACCTCGGACACGAGCGCCGCGAACTCGTCGACCACGATCACGAGCGCGGGCGGCGTCTCGGGGTCGCCCAGCCGCTCGAGCGCCAGCAGGTCCTTGGCCTTCTTGCGGTTGAGCAGGTGCTCGCGGTGGCGCAGCTCGGCCCGCAGGCTCGTGAGCGCGCGGCGCACGAGGTGGGGCGACAGGTCCGTGACGAGCCCGACCGTGTGCGGCAGGTCGACGCAGTCGGCGAAGGCCGCGCCGCCCTTGTAGTCGACGAACAGGAACGAGATCCGGTCGGGGCTGTGCGCCGCGGCGAGGCCGAGCACCCACGACTGGAGGAACTCGCTCTTGCCCGCTCCGGTCGTGCCGCCGACCAGCGCGTGCGGGCCCTGGCTGCGCAGGTCGAGGACGAACTCGCCCGAGGCGCCGAGCCCGACGAGCGCGCGCAGCCCGGCGTCCTGCCGCCGTCGCACCGGCGGCGCGCCCGAACGGTCGACCAGCGACCCGGTCTCCCGCCACCGCTCGACCACCGCGGTCGGGTCCTGCGCGATCTCCGAGCCCGCGAGCGCGAGGTAGCCGACGCTCCGCGGCAGGTCGGACTCGTCGATCACCGGCGCGCCGGCGTCCACCACGGACGCGAGCCGGCGGCCGAGGTCCGTCGCCGTCGGGACGTCGAGCAGCTCGCAGCCGACCGGCGTCCACCGCCCCGTCCCGACCGCGCCGAGCCGCATCGAGCCGTCCGTCTCGACCGCGACGAACGCGCGGCACACCGCGGGCAGGCGCTCGGGCTCGGCGGCGCACCAGAGCACGTGCACGCCGACCGCCGGGCCGTCCTCCGCGAGCCGGACGAGGCGGCCCCGGTCCGCCTGCGCGTCGTCCTCGACCACGACGAGCACCGCCGGGATCGTGCCGGTCCGCGCGCCTCCCGCCGCGCGCGCCGCGACCAGCTCCTCGAGCCGGGTGACGAGGGTGGCCGCGGCACCCGGGCTCGACGCGAGGTGCATGCCGCCGATCGGGCTGTGCGGCGAGTCGACGTGCGGCATCCACTTCAGCCAGTCCCACCGCGCGAAGCTCGCCGCCGACGCGATGCCGGTGACGACGAGCTCCGCGGGCGAGTGCAGGCACGCGAGCTGCGCGACCAGCGACCGGGCCACCGAGTCGGCGATCTCGCGCGGGCCGGCCACCCCCACCGCGCCGGACTCGCGCAGGTCCACGACCAGGGGCACGCCGTCGACCTGCTCGAACCGTTCGGCGAGCTGCTCGAGCTCGGCGCGCAGCTCGGCGACGGCCTTGCCGCGTGGCGGGAGCTTCAGCGCGGTGCGCGACGGCGCGGCGCCGAGGCCGACGCGCACGCGCAGGAACCCCGCGTGCTCCGGTCGGCGCGACCAGAGCAGGGAGCCCAGCTCGACCGCGGACGCCACGACGTCGGCCGTCGAGGGCATCTCCGTGAGCCGGACCTCGCGCTCGCGTTCCTGGCCGGTGGTCAGCTCCGACTCGAGCCGGGTCAGTCCGTCGTGGAAGTCCGCCGTGAGCTGCGCGAGCCGCTTGCGGTCCGTGATCCGCTTGTCGAGCCACGTGCCGACCATGATCAGCGGGCTCAGCGCCACGAACACGAGCGACAGGGTGCTGCGCGTCGTCGCGTACAGCACGGCTCCCATCGCGAGGGGCGCCGCCAGCGCGACGAGGGGGAACCGGCCCGGTGACGCCGGGTCGGGCACGGCCGGCGCCTCGACCGTCCGCTCCTCGTACGTCGGGACGACGCGGGGCGAGCGGTTGAACCGCAGCGTGGCACCGTCGCCACCCCGGGTGTCCGCGGGTCGCAGGCGCTCGACGCGCACCACGCTCTCGCCCAGCAGCACGTAGTCCGACGCGCTGAGCACCGCGCGCTCGACGCGGCTCCCGCCGATCACGACGCCGTTCGCCGAGCCGGCGTCGACGACCTCGACGGTCTCGCCGACCACGAGGCGCGCGTGGAGCTTCGAGACCATCTGGTCGGCGAGCCGCACGTCGTTGGCCTCGCCGCGCCCGATCGTCGTGACGCCCTGCGGCAGGTCGACGTGCAGGCCGGCGGCGGGCCCGGTGACGACGGACAGCCGCGCGAACGCGAGCCGCGGATCGAGGCCCGGCTCGGCGTACCGGTCGGACGCCGGCACGACCGCGATGGTCGAACCGGCACGGAGCCCCGCGTCGGCCAGGCTCGACCGGGTCACGGCCGTGCGCGCCTCACCGCCCTCGGGCGGCTCGACCAGCATCGTGACGCCCTCGGTCCGGGGGAGCCCCTCGGACCGTGCGATCGCCTCGGCGACGTCGCCGATCGTGGCACCCGCGTCGGTGGTGATGGTGAGGTCGGCCGTGACGCCGCCCGTTCTGCGGAGCGTGACCCGTGTGCGCACCCGTCGTCCCCTTCGTCCCGAGGGAGGGTAGCCAGGTCGGCGACGTCGCGGGCCCGGCGTCCGAGTGAACGCGCGGCGGACCCGGTTTCCACGGGACTGGCGAGCCGGGCACCGGACGCGCCTCGTAGGCTGGACAGATGCCAGCAACGGGTCCGGCGGTGCGCGCGGCGGTGGTCGTCGTGTCCGACCGGTCGGCCGCCGGTCAGCGGGAGGACCGCAGCGGCCCGGTGGCCGTCGAGCGGCTGACGGCGGCCGGCTACGCCGTGGGCGCCGCCCGCGTGGTCCCGGACGGCGCGCCCGAGGTGTCGCGCGCGATCCGGGACGCCGTCGCCGAGGGCGCCCGCGTGGTGGTGACGTCCGGTGGCACCGGTGTCGGTCCGCGCGACGAGACCCCCGAGGGCACGCGCCACCTGCTGGTGAAGGAGCTGCCCGGCGTGGCCGAGCTGCTGCGCCGGTCGTCGGCCGTGCCGACAGCGGCTCTCTCGCGCGGCCTGGTCGGGGTCACGGGCGACGGCTCGTTCGTCGTCAACCTGCCAGGATCGCCGAACGGCGTGGCCGAGGGGCTCGACGCACTCCTGCCGCTGCTGCCGCACGTGCTCGACCAGCTCGTCGGAGGTGACCACGCATGATCTGGAGCACGATCTCCGACCAGCCGCTCGACCTGCTGTTTCACGTGGAACACGCGAGCCGGGCCGCGGACGGGTCGGCCGGCGCCGTGGCGACGTTCGTGGGTCAGGTGCGGGACCACGACCCGTCGGTGACGGGACGCGTCGTCGCGCTCGAGTACAGCGCGCACCCGGACGCCGCCGACGTGCTGCGGCGCCTCGCACAGAAGGCGGGCGCCGAGGCGGACGTCCTCGGGCTCGCGGTGTCGCACCGCGTCGGCCGGCTCGCGGTGGGGGAGGCGGCGATCGTCGCGGCGGTCGCGACCTCGCACCGGGCCGAGGCGTTCGACGTCTGCCGCGCCCTGGTCGAGAGCGTCAAGGCGGAGCTGCCCGTCTGGAAGCGCGAGATCCTCGCGGACGGCACGCACCACTGGGTCGGGCTGTGACGGCCGGCGAGCTGGTCGACCGGTTCGGCCGGCGGCACCGCGACCTGCGCATCTCGCTGACCGACCGCTGCTCGCTGCGGTGCACGTACTGCATGCCCGCGGAGGGCGTGCCGTGGCTGGCGCGCGACACGATGCTGAGCACCGACGAGCTGGTCCGGGTCGCGCGGGTCGGCGTCGGGCTCGGCATCGACGAGATCCGCCTCACCGGCGGCGAGCCGCTGCTGCGGGTCGACGTGATCGACGTGGTGCGGCGCCTCGCGGCGCTGCCGGTCGAGCTCTCGCTGACGACGAACGCGCTCCGCCTGCCGTCGCTCGCCGCGCCTCTGCGAGATGCGGGGCTCGCGCGCGTCAACGTCAGCCTCGACACGCTCGACCGCACGAAGTTCCGCGAGCTGACGCGCCGCGACAAGCTCGTCGAGACGCTCGCGGGCCTCGCCGCCGCGGATGCCGCGGGCCTCGCGCCGATCAAGCTCAACGCGGTCGCGATGCGCGGCGTCAACGACGACGAGATCGTCGCCCTGACCCGGTTCGCCGTCGAGCACGGCTACCAGATGCGGTTCATCGAGCAGATGCCGCTCGACGGCGGCCACACGTGGGACCGGCACGCGATGGTGACGCAGGCCGAGATCCTCGACCGGCTGTCGTCGGCGTTCACGCTGACCGAGGTGCCGGGCCGTGGCGCCGCGCCCGCCGAGCTCTGGTACGTCGACGGAGGCCCGGCGACCGTCGGCGTCATCGCGTCGGTGTCGGCGCCGTTCTGCTCCGCGTGCGACCGGTTGCGCCTGACGGCCGACGGCCAGCTCCGCGCCTGCCTGTTCGCGCGCACCGAGACCGACGTGCGAGACCTGATACGCGAGGGTGCGGACGACGACGCGATCGCCGACGCCTACCGTCGCTGCCTCGCGGGCAAGAAGGCGGGGCACGACATCGGCGAGCCGACGTTCGTGCAGCCGGACCGGCCGATGAGCGCGATCGGCGGCTGACGCACCGCCCTCGCGGCGCCGTGTCGCGGCGCTCCCGTCAGCCGCCGGCGAACGGTGGCAGCACGTCGAGCGTCACGCCGTCGGCCACGTGCTCGTCGTCGGCCGGGCGCTCGCCGTCGGCCAGCAGCGCGCATCGGGGCAGCACGGCCTGCAGCGCGTCGTGACGCGCCAGGATCGCGGCCCTGACCTCGGCGAACGTGCCCGACGGCAGGGCCTCCTCGTCGAGCCCCGCGGCCTCGGCGGCGGCGGCGAAGTACCGGACGCGGATCACTCGGCCTCGTCACCCCATGCGGTAGCGAGGTCGGCGACGCGGTCGAGGATCGGCGCGGGGTCCGACCCGCCGGCGGCCGCCAAGCCCGCGACGAAGAGCGACACCGGCACGGCCGGGCGTGCCACGCCGTGCGCGACGTCGCTGGCCAGGTCGAGGATCCGGTCCACGTCGACCAGCGCCGCGTCGACGCCGAGCGCGCTCGTCAGGCTCGCCACCCAGTCGGGCAGGTCGGCGCCGGGGGCGCGGCGGGGGTCGTCGCTCATCGTCGGGCTCCATCCGTCGGGGCTGCATGGTCGGCATGGTCGGGTCGCCCGGCCTGGCCGGTCGGGGCGGCCTGCGCGGGTTCGTCGGCCGGCTGGGCCGCCGGAGACCCGGCGGGACCCGCACCGGAGCGCGCGGCCGGGGGCGGTCCGTCCTCCTGATCGTGCCACCACGGCGCGCGACGCAGCCGGGCGACGTCGTCCCAGGTGTCCGCGTCCAGTGAGGCGTCGTCGAGGTCGGGCACGTCGACGAGCCGGAGGCCCGCGAGCGCGCGGCGCATCGAGACGCCGTGGGTCGAGGCCAACGCCTCGAGCGCCGCCGTCAGCGGACCACGCCGATAGGCGGCGACGAGCGGCTGCACCGACCCGTCGGCGGCGACGAGCCGAGCGCCGTCGACGCCGCCCGCCGCGGCGGCGGCCACCAGCGCAGGCACCGCGCTCCCGGCACGCGGCACGTCGCAGGCGAGCACGACCACCACGTCGGGCGCGAGGTCACCTGCGGTCGCGGCCCGAGCGGGGGTCAGCCCGGCGACGTCGGCCGCGACCGCAGCGGTGGGGGTCGCGAGGCCGTCGTCGGTGAGCGCGGCCAGCCCCGCGGCGAGCCCTGCGACCGGGCCGCCGCCCGGTGGGTCCTCGAGCACCGTCGGCACGCCTGCTCGCGCCACCGACGCGGGTGCGACGAGGACCACCCGCCTCGCGTCCCGCACGCCGTCGAGCACGTGGTCGACCAGCGCACGCCCGGCGACCAGCACCTCGGGCTTGCTGGGGCCCCCGAGCCGTGACCCGCGCCCGCCGGCGAGCACCACGGCGTCGTACGGGATCGACGCGCCGGTCCTGCCGGGGTCCGGCGGCGGCGTCACCCCTCGCGCCGCCACTCGCCCGACCGCCCACCGGACTTGGCCTCGAGCCGCACGTCGGCGATCCGCACCGAGCGGTCGAGGCCCTTGACCATGTCGACGACCGCGAGCGCCGCGACCGACACGGCCGTCAGCGCCTCCATCTCGACGCCCGTACGGTCCGCGGTCCGCACGGTCGCGGTGATCGCGACCCCGTCGTCCTGCACGGTGAGGTCGACGACGACGCCGTGCACGCCGATCACGTGCGCGAGCGGCAGCAGCTCCGGTGTGCGCTTCGCGGCCGCGATGCCCGCGACCCGCGCCACCGCGAGCACGTCGCCCTTGGGCACGTCCCCGGAACGCAGCGCCGCCACGACGTCCGGCGCGCAGAGCACGCGCCCCGACGCGGTCGCCGACCGGACGGTCGGCTGCTTGGCCGTCACGTCGACCATCCGCGCGTGGCCCGCGTCGTCCAGATGCGTGAACCCGCTCATGTCCTCACCCTCAGCACGCGCAGCACGTCGCCGGCCGCGACCTCGTCCACGTCGGCCGGCACGACGGCCAGCCCTTCCACCAGCGCGAGCCGAGTCGCCAGGTGCGACCCCGACCCGCCGTCCGTCGCACGCCGCACGCGGTCCGGCGCGACGAACCGCACGGGCATCAGCTGCGCGCGACCCGCGGGCGACCGCCAGCCGTCGTCCGTGGTCGCGACGACCTCGGTGCGCCGCACGTCCGCGACGTCCACGCCGCGCATGCGCAGCAGCGCCGGCCGCACGAACACCTCGAACGACGTGTAGACGCTCACCGGGTTGCCCGGCAGCGCGAACAACGGCGTTCCGGCGGGCAGGCGGCCCAGCCCCTGCGGCTTGCCGGGCTGCACCGCGACGGCGACGAACTCGACGCCGGTCCCCGCGAGCGCCGCCTTGACCACGTCGAACGCACCGGCGGACACGCCACCGCTCGTCACGACGGCGTCGATCGTCGGGTCGTCGTCGAGCCGCGCGAGCGCGCCGAGCAGCGCGTCCGGGTCGTCGGGCAGCGGGCCGAGCCGCACGGGGTCCGCGCCGGCCTCGCGCACGGCCGCGGCGAGCAGCCACGAGTTCGAGTCGGGCAGCTGACCGTGCGCCGGCGGCTCGCCCGGGGCGACGAGCTCGTCACCCGTCGCCACCACCGCGACGCGTGGCCGCCGGTGGACGGACAGCCGGTCGCGGCCGACCGACGCCACCGCGCCCACCTGAGGCGCGCCGATCAGGGTGCCGCGGGCGACGACGACGTCACCGGGCCGCGCGTCCTCGCCGGCGCGACGCACGTGCATGGCGCGCGGGACGCCCGCCCGGATCCGCACGGTGGGCGTGACCTGCGGGAACACCGCGTCGGTCTGCTCGACGGGCACCACGGCGTCGGCACCCGCGGGCAGCGGGGCGCCCGTCATGATCCGGATCGCCGTGCCCGGCTCGACGGTCGCGCTGGACGGCGCACCGGCCGGCGCGTCGTCCAGGACCCGGAGCGTGACGGGGGTGTCGGGGCTCGCGGGCTCCACGTCCGCGGCGCGCACCGCGAAGCCGTCCATCGCCGAGTTGTCCCACCGCGGCAGCGGCGCGTCGGCCACGACGTCCTGCGCCGCGACCAGTCCGAGCGCGTCAGCGAGGCCGACCTCGACCGGCGGCAGCGGGGCGGCCAGCGCGAGCGCGGCGTCCTGGTGCTCGGTCAGCGTCCGCACGCCTCGATCCTTCCACGCGCGGCCGGCGCGCCCGGACCGCGCGTGGGTCAGGCGTCAGCGACCGGTCGCCTGCCAGGCGCGGATCCCGCCCTCGAGGTTCGTCGCCTCGAACCCCGCGGCGCGCAGCACCTCGACCGCCGCGGCGGACCGCGCACCGACCGCGCAGTGCACGACGATCTCCTGGTCCCGCGGCAGCTCGTCGAGAGCCGAGCCGTCCAGCACGCGCGCGAGCGGCACGAGGCGGGCGCCGGGGATCGACGCGAGCGCGGCCTCCGCAGGCTCGCGGACGTCGATGAGCTCGAACCGGTCGCGACCGTCGGTGCGGAGGGCGAGCCGATCCGCGAGCGTCGCGGCGTCGATCGAACGGGCGGCCGCGGGCGATTCCGGCGCGCTCCGCACCGACGGGCGCGTAGCCGCGGGCCGCACGCGCACCGGCACCTCGGACCACCGCGCGCGCAGCGCGTCCACAACGAGCACCCGTCCGAGCAGCGGCTCACCGATCCCGGTGACGAGCTTGACCACCTCGGTCGCCATCACGGAGCCGACCTGCCCGCACAGCGCGCCGAGCACACCGGCCTCCGCGCACGAGAGCCCGTCCTCGGGCGCCGAGGGGAACAGGTCGCGCATCGTGACGCCCGCGGCCGCCCACGACACCGACACCTGCGCGTCGAACCGCAGCACCGACCCCCACACGAGGGGCACGCCGAGCCGCTCGCACGCCTCGTCGACCAGGTAGCGCGTCGGGAAGTTGTCCGTGCCGTCGACGACGAGGTCGTGGCCGGCGAGCACCGTGTCGACGTCGGCGCTGGTCAGGCGCGTGCGGACGGCCCGGACCTCGATCGAGGGGTCGATCCGTGCGATCGCGTCCCGCGCGGAGTCGACCTTGGGCCGGCCGACGTCCGCGACACCGTGGATCACCTGGCGTTGCAGGTTGGACGCGTCGACGACGTCGTCGTCGACCACTGTCAGCGCGCCGACCCCTGCCGCCGCGAGGTACTGGAGCACGGGGGCGCCGAGGCCGCCCGCGCCGACCACGCACACCCGCGCGTTGCGCAGCCGTCGCTGCCCCGCGTCGCCGACGCCCGGCAGCAGCAGGTGCCGCGACGAGCGCTCGACCTGCTCGGCGGTCAGCGGCGGTCCGGGCTCGACCAGGGGCTCCACCCGGCCACGGTAACCCCGCCCCGACCGGTCCCGGACGCCCGCGCACGGCCCCGTGCCGCCAGTCGGGCGGCGCGATACTCGCGCGCCCAGCGCACGGACAACCCATCGGCGCGTACGAAGGGTGTGGCCGAGCGTCGGCTCGCCGCGCGTCGCGGGTCCGACACGTCGTTCGCGGCGCTCTCGCCCGCACCACTGGCACACCCGCACCCGCGGCGCTCGCCTGTACCTTCCGCCCACCCGGGCCCGCACCGGCATCGCGGCGCGGCCGCGTCCCGGCGTCAGCCCCGCCCGGCCCCCAGCGTCGCCTGCCACGCCACGATCCGGTCGACCGCCTCGCCGACCACGTCGACCGACGTCGCGAACGACAGCCGCACCCACCGGTGCCCGTCCACGGGGTCGAAGTCGGTGCCCGGCGTCAGCGCCACACCGGCCTCGTCGAGCAGCCGCGCGCACCAGACGCGCGAGTCGAGCCCCGACGACGACACGTCCGCGTACAGGTAGAACGCCCCGTCGGCCGGCGCGACCCGCGACCAGCCGAGCTCGGGCAGCCGGTCGAGCAGCAGCGCGCGCGACAACGCGTATCGCGAGACGTTGGCGCGCGCCGCGGCCAGCCCGTCCTCGCTGAACGCCGCGACGCCCGCGTGCTGCGCGAGCGCCGGCGGGCACAGCGCCACGTTGCCGGCGAGCGCGTCGACGGGCGCCACGAGGTCGTCCGGCAGCACCAACCAGCCGAGCCGCCACCCCGTCATCGCCCAGTACTTGGAGAACGAGTTCACGACGATCGCGCCGCTGCCGAGGTGGTGCGCCGCGGTCGCCGTCTCGGGCGCCGAGCCGTACGTGATGCCGTGGTAGATCTCGTCGCTGACGAGCCGCACGCCGTTGTCCCCGCACCACGCCGCGAGGTCCGCGAGCTCGTCGGGGGCGATCATCGTGCCCGTCGGGTTGGCCGGGCTCGCGACCACGAGGCCGTCGACGGGCCGGTCGAGCGCCGCGAGCTGCGCGACCGTCGGCTGGTACCGGGTCTCGGGCCCGCACGGCAGGGTGACGACCTCGCACCCGAGCGCCGCGAGGATGTTCGCGTACGCGGGGTACCCGGGCACGGCGAGCGCCACGCGGTCGCCCACGTCGAACGCCGCGAGGAACGCCAGCAGGAACCCGCCCGACGAGCCCGTCGTCACCGCGATGCGTGCCGGGTCGACGTGGACGTCGTACCAGCGGCGGTAGTGGTCGGCGATCGCGGCGCGCAGCCCGGGCGCCCCGAGCGCCTCGGTGTACCCCAGGTCGCCGGCGGTCAGCAGCTCGACCGCGCGCTGCCGGACCACGTCCGACGCGCCGGTCGACGGCTCGCCCGCGCAGAGGTTGATGACGTGCTCGCCCGCGGCCCGGCGTGCGTTGGCCGCGGCCAGGATCTCCATCACGGCGAACGGCGGCACGTGCGAGCGCGACGAGACCTTCATGCCGTCATCCTGCCGGACCTCGCCGGGGCGACGCCGGGCGGGGTCCGCCGCCGTCGGCCCCCGCGCTGTCGAAATCGGCACGCCCCGCTCGTCATACGGGTGACGACACCCCACCGCGAAGGACGGCCGGATGCGCGCGAGGAACGGGCTCTCAGCCCTGGTAGCGGAGCCCGTCGAGGATCAGCCGGATGACGCGGCGCGCGCGCTCGGGGTCCTGCGCCTCGGCCTGCGCCATGCAGACGCCCGACACGGCACGCATGACGTCCGACGGCTCGACGTCGCGGCGGATCGAGCCGTCGACCTGCGCGGCTTCGATGAGCCGACCGGCCGTCGCCTCGAACTTGCCGCGCGCGGTGTGGAACACCGCCGCGGACTCCGGACCGAGCGCCGCCTTGAGCGCGGACGCCATGCCGCGCTTACGCGCCACGTAGCCGACGAAGCCGAGCAGCCACGCGTCGAGCGCGTCCCGCGCCGGGAGCTCCGCGGCCAGGCGGTCGGCATCGGCGCACAGCTCGTCGGCGCTCGCGCGGTAGACCTCGGCGATGAGGTCGGCGCGCGTCGGGAAGTGCCGGTAGAGCGTGCCGACGCCGACGCCGGCGGTCCGCGCGATGTCCTCGAGGGACGCCTCGGTGCCGTGCTCGGCGAACGCGTCGGCCGCGACCTCCAGCAGGCGCTGGCGGTTGCGTGCAGCGTCGGCCCGCAGCGGCCGGCTGGCCGACGGCGTCGCCGTCGTCGTGCCCTGGCTCACGTTCCTCCACCTCTCCCTCGACCCGTCGGAACCCCGTCAGGAAAACAGGTCGACAGAACGGTTGCGTAACCGGAGGATGCCTCCGTATAGTCCTTCGTATCCGGAGGCTCTCTCCACTTCAGACAATCCTACGACGCGGAGGTCCGCGTGTCTGCCCCAGCTCTTGTGCCTTCGACGAATCCCACGACCCGGTCTCGTACCGCCTCGCCGGCTCTCGTCCTCATCGCCATCCTCACCACGCAGCTCATGATCGTGCTCGACGCGACGATCGTGAACGTCGCGCTCCCCGACATCCAGCGCGCCCTCGGCTTCACGCCGACCGGCCTGTCCTGGGTGCTCAACGCCTACACGCTCGCGTTCGGCGGGCTCCTGCTCCTCGGAGCGCGCGCGGGCGACCTGCTCGGTCGTCGTCGCATGCTGCTCGTCGGTGTCGGCCTGTTCGTGCTCGCCTCGTTCGTCGGCGGGTTCGCGCAGTCGCCCGGCCAACTCCTCACCGCGCGCACCGTCCAGGGAATCGGCGCGGCACTCGCTGCGCCGTCCGGCCTGGCCCTCCTGATCGGCCGGTTCCCCGAGGGCCGCGAGCGCGCCCGCGCGCTCGGCTACTTCTCGGCCGTCTCGGTCGGCGGCGCGGCCGTCGGCCTCATCGCGGGCGGCATCCTCACCGAGTACGTCTCGTGGCGCTGGGTGCTGTTCGTCAACGTGCCGATCGGCATCGCGCTGATCTTCGTGGCGCGCATGGCGCTCACCGAGACGCCGCGTCACCCCGGCCGGTTCGACATCGCGGGCGCCGCCACGGCGACCGTCGGCATGACGTCGCTCGTCTACGGCTTCGTCCGTGCGGCGACCGAGGGCTGGTCCGACACCGAGGCGGTCACCGCGTTCGTCACGGCCACCGTGCTGCTCGCCGCGTTCATCGCGATCGAGCTGCGCGTCTCGGCGCCCATCACGCCGCTGCGCCTGTTCGCCGACCGCACCCGCGCCTCGGCGCTGGCCGGCCGGGTGCTGCTCGTCGCCGCGATGTTCGGCATGTTCTTCTACCTGACGCAGATCCTGCAGGACGTCTACGGGTACACCCCGCTCGTGACGGGCCTCGCGTTCCTGCCGCTCACGGTGATGCTGTTCGTGATGTCCCGGATCTCCGCCGGGCTCATGGAGCGCGTCGGCATGCGGACCCTCATGGTCGGTGGCCTGACGATCTCGACGGTCGGCATCCTGCTGCTCACCCGGCTGACGGTCGACAGCAGCTACGTCGCCGTGCTCGTCCCGCTGCTGCTGTTCGGCACCGGCAACGGGCTCGCGTTCGTGCCGCTCACGGCGGCCGGTCTGGTCGGGGTCGAGCCGCGTGACGCGGGTGCCGCGTCGGGCCTGGTGAACGTGGCGCAGCAGGTCGGCGGGTCCGTCGGGCTCGCGGTCCTCGTGACGGTCGGCGCCGCAGGCGCGCGGCACGCCCACCCGACGGGCTCGACGCCGGCGGAGGTCGCGCAGCACGCGTTCGTCGCCGGGGCCGACCGGGCGTTCCTCGTCTCGGCGCTGCTCCTCGCGGCGACCGTGGTGCTGCTCGCGGTGGCGACCCCGTCGCTGCGCCAGGAGCGCGTGCGCCGGCTGGCCCGCGCGATCGACGAGGAGCTCGAGGCGGAGCTCGAGCTCGCGGAGGCCGTCACGGTCGACTGACCGGACGACACACCAGGCGGAGGCCCGGGACGCGTGGAGGGACGCGGCCCGGGCCTCAGTCGTGCTCGCTGACGGCGCGGCGCCGATCCCTACTGCCACCGGTCCGGCGCCGTGAGTTCCGGTCGGCGCCGTGAGTCCCGCCGGTTTCCGCGAGTCGCGATTCGCGGAAACCGGCGAGACTCACGGACTGGGCTCCGGCCGCGGGCGCCCGGGGAGGAGGCCAGGCCGCGCAGCGGGTGGCGCCGATCGTCGAACCGGTGGCGGCGGGGCGGTCAGTGCCGAGCGCCGCGCGGCGAGCGCGGTGGCCGTCAGTCCGCGCCGAGCGCCGCGCGGACGTGGTCGACGATGCCGTCGGCGGCGGCCTCGACCTGCGCGAGGCACGCCTCGAACTCGCGCTGTCCGCCGTACCAGGGGTCGTCGATGTCGAGCAGGTACTCGGGGCCGCCAGGCGCGACCTCGGGCGCCGCCGGGTCGAACGAGCGGTAGAGGACGACGCGCTCCGCGGCCTCCGGCGTGGGGGCCAGGCGCCGGAGTGCCCGCGCGTGCGTCGCCGTCATCGCCAGGACCAGGTCGCGCGACTCGAGCTCGGCGCTTGTCACCTGGTGGGCGCGGTGCAGGTCGGCGGTCGGGTACCCGTGCTCCCGCAGCACGGCACGCGCGCGCCGGTCGATCGGGTTGCCCTCCTCCTCGTCGCTCACGCCGGACGAGTCGACGACCACCTCGCCGTCGAGGCCGGCGGCCGCAAGGCGCTCGCGCAGCACCACCTCGGCCATGGGCGAGCGGCAGATGTTCCCGGTGCAGACGGTCATGACGCGGTACGGCACGGCGCCCATCCTCCCGGACGACCGGCGCGGGTCGGTGCGCAGCGGGCGCACCGTGTCCCCGAGCCGATCGCCGACGGGGCTTGACGCGATACAAACGCGATATATTCTGGTTAGAGCATTCGACATCGGACAGGAGGCGCAGACGTGGCCCGCAGCCGCAGCAACCCGCTTGCGCTCGCCGTGCTGGCGCTGCTCTGGGAGCGCCCGATGCACCCGTACGAGATGTCGATGACGCTCCGCGAGCGCGGCAAGGACGAGTCGGTACGCCTCAACTTCGGCTCGCTCTACTCGGTGGTCGACTCGCTCGAGAAGCACGGCCTCGTCGCGGCCGCGTCGACCGAGCGCGAGGGCAACCGCCCGCAGCGGACCGTGTACCGCATCACGGACGAGGGCTCGCGCGAGGTCGTCGACTGGTTGAGCGACCTGCTGCGGACGCCGACCAAGGAGTTCCCGCAGTTCGAGGCCGCGCTCTCGTTCCTGCCGCTGCTGCCGCCCGACGACGCGGTGCGCCTGCTCCGCCTGCGCGTGGTCGCGCTCGAGCGCCGGCAGGCCGCGCTGCGCGGCTCGCTCGACGAGGCCGTCGCCACCGGGCTCCCGCCGCTGTTCACCGTCGAGTCCGAGTTCGAAGGCGCGCTGCTGCGCGCCGAGCTGGACTTCGTCACCGACCTCGTCACGCGGCTCGGTGACGGCACCTACCCCGGCGTCGACCTGTGGCGCCGCTTCCACGCCGACGCGGGCCCCGACGGCCGCATCGACCAGACGGCCGTCGAGGAGGCGGTCACCGCGTACATCCAGTCCGTGCGCTCCGGCCCCTAGCCGGGCGGCGAAACAGGTCGGCCCAGGTGCTGGAACACCCGGGCCGACCGACCACGAACCGACCAGGAACACCTGCGCGATCCGCCGCACGAATCAGCATAGGTGGCGCCTCGGTCGGACTCACCGGCCGTCCCCCGGACGGCCCGACCAGAGGGAGCACCATGCCGCTCGACCTCGCCGTGGACGCCCACGGCCTCGTCAAGACCTACCCGGGAGGCCGCGGCCAACCGGACGTCCGAGCCCTCGACGGGCTCGACCTCGCCGTGCCCGCGGGCACGGTCCACGGCCTGCTCGGCCCGAACGGCGCCGGCAAGTCCACCACCACGAAGGTGCTGACGACGCTCGCCAGGGCGGCCGAGGGCACGGCACGGGTCGCCGGGTTCGACGTCGCGCGCGACGCCGCGGCCGTGCGCCGCCGGATCGGGTACGTCTCGCAGGGCACGGGCGCCGACGGCCTCCTCACCCCGCGCGAGAACCTCGCGATGGCCGCCCGGCTTCGCGGGGCGTCCCGGGCTGACGCGACCGCGAGGGCGCGCGAGCTCGTCGACCGGTTCGGCCTCGGGGAGGCCGCCGACCGTCGCACCACCTGCCTCTCGGGCGGCACCCGCCGCAAGCTGGACGTCGCGCTCGGGCTCGTCGACCGGCCGCAGGTGCTGTTCCTCGACGAGCCCACCACTGGCCTCGACCCGGAGGCGCGCGCGTCGATGTGGGCGGAGATCCGGCGCCTCGCCGGCGAGGACGCGCTCACCGTCGTCCTCACCACGCACTACCTCGAGGAGGCGGACCGGCTCGCCGACGCCGTGTCGATCGTCGACCAGGGCCGGGTGGTCGTCGCCGGCTCGCCCGACGAGCTCAAGTCGACGCTCGCGGGCGACACGCTGACGGTCGAGCTCGTCGAGCCCGACGCAGACGCGGTCCGTTCCGCGGCCGCGCGGGTCGCCGGTCTCGACGACGCGGTCGTCCACGTCGAGGGCCCGACGGGCCGGCTCGTGGCCCGCACCCCGGACGGCTCGGCCGTCGTCGCCGCGGTGATCGCGGCGCTGCGTGACGCGGGCGTCCGGCACGGCGCGGTCGCGGTCTCGCGGCCGACGCTCGACGACGTCTACCTCCGTCATGCCGGCCGCTCCTGGACCGCAGCCGACGCCACCTCGAAGGAGGCCGCGCGATGAGCACCGCGACCCTCGACCGCACCACGGCACCGGCCCCGACCACCGCGCGCGACGCCTCGTGGCCCGCGCAGGTCGCGCACGTCTCGTGGCGCTGGTTCGTCAACCTGCTGCGCCAGCCGTGGGGGCTCGGCGTCGCGATCGTCCAGCCCGTCATCTGGATCGTGCTGTTCGGCAACGTGTTCAGCGCGGTCGGCGACCTGCCCGGGTTCGGTGGCGCCGACTACCTGACGTTCCTGGTGCCCGGGATCGTCATGATGACGGTCCTCTACTCGGGCGCGTGGGCCGGCACGGGGTTCATCGACGACATCCGCTCGGGCGTCATGGACCGGCTCCTGTCCTCGCCGGTGCACCGGTCGGCGCTCGTCACCGGGCAGCTCGTCCAGCAGCTCGCGGTCTCGCTCGTGCAGGGCGTGTGCGTCATCGGGATCGGCTGGCTCGCGGGTGCCCGGTACGACGGCGGGCTCGTCGGCATGGCCGTGGCGCTCGGCGTGTCGTTGCTGCTCGCGGCCGCGTTCTGCTCGCTGTCGGCGGCCGTCGCGCTGCTCGCGCGCGACCAGACGGCGCTGATCGGCATCTCGACGATCATCGTGCTGCCCGCGACGTTCGTGTCGACTGCGCTCATGCCGCCCGCGCTGCTGCCGAGCTGGGTCGAGACCGCCGCCCGCTACAACCCGCTGACGTGGGCCACCGAGGCCGCGCGCACGGCGATGTCGACCGACGTCGACTGGGGCCTCGTGGGCACGCGCAGCCTGTGGCTCGCGGTCCTCGCGGCGCTGGTCGCGTGGTGGTCGGTCCATGCGATGCACGCGTACCAGCGGTCGCTGTAGCACCCGCCGGACCGAACGTGCGGCCGAGGCGCCGCCCCTGCGGGGACACGCCGACGACACTCCGGGAGTCGAGCGCCCGGCCGCACGTCCGGTACGCGACCGTCAGTCGCGAGCCGTGAGGACGACGGGCCCGTCCTTCGTCACCGCCACGGTGTGCTCGGCGTGGGCGGCCAGCGAGCCGTCGGCCGTGCGGATCGTCCAGCCGTCGGGGTCGATCAGGTAGTCGTCGCCGCCCGCCATGAACCACGGCTCGATCGCGATGACGAGCCCCGGCTTGAGCTTGAGCCCCGAGCGAGGCCGGCCGAGGTTCGGCACGTGCGGCTCCTCGTGCATCGTGCGCCCGACGCCGTGCCCGCCGAAGTCGCCGTTGATGCCGTACCCGGCGGCGGCGCCGACCGCGCCGATCGCGGCCGAGACGTCGCCCATCCGCGCGCCCGCCCGCGCAGCGGCGATGCCCGCGTCGAGCGCGCGCTCGGTCGCGGCGATCAGCCGCTGCGCCTCGGGCGTCGTGGTGCCGAGCTGGAACGTCAGCGCCGAGTCCGCGACCCAGCCCTGGACCTCGGCCGCGAAGTCGATGCTCAAGACGTCGCCGTCCTGCAGCACGTACGACGAGGGCAGCCCGTGCAGCGCCGCGTCGTTGACGGAGGTGCAGAGCACGCCGGGGTAGGGCATCGCGCCGAACGACGGGTGGTAGCCGAGGTACACCGAGCGGGCGCCGGCGTCGTCGATCATGCGGTGCGCGTGCGCGTCGAGGTCGGCGAGCGTCATGCCGGTGCGGGCGACGTCGCGCAGCGAGGAGAGCACCCCGGCGACGAACTTCCCGGCCGGGCGCATCTGGTCGATCTCGGCGGCGGTCTTGAGAGCCATGGACCCAGCCAATCACGGCCGGCGGGCATCCTCGCCCGCGCTCCCTCGCGCGGTCCGCCACTGCGGACCCGTCGCCGGGCACGGGAGAGCCCGTGGGCCGGAACCCCTGACGGGGCCCTGCCGCGATGGACGAGGTCGCGGCTCCCACGGGCTTCGGTGACTGCCGGAGATTCGCTCGCCGCCCTCCCGGTGGTCCGGGGGCCTGCGGGCGGATCGGCAATCCGTCCCGAGACTGGGGCGACTAGCGGACAGCCACCTCACGCGTCCTGGAAGACTTCATGTTCCGGACCACCTCCTTTCCCGTGTTCGACGACGGTACGTCCGGCCCCGCGCCAGGTCCAACCGATTTCGCTGCCCGCGATCGCGTTCCGGTGGCGGCCCCCCGCGACCGCCCCGACCCTTGTCCGGTGATCACCGGCTTCCACGTGCTGCTGCCCAGCGACGACCCCGCCGCGGACCGTGAGTTCCTGCGCGACCGGCTCGGCTGGCCGTGGGTCGAGGACGCCGCGTCGGGCGACGGCTGGCTGATCTTCGGCCTGCCGCCCGCGGAGCTCGGCGTGCACCCGGGCGCGAGCGGCCTGCTCGGTCAGGGCGCGACGCTGTTCCTGATGTGCGACGACCTGGAACGCACGCTCGCCGACCTCGCCCGTCGCGGCGTCGAGCCCGAGGCGCCGCCGCGCGAGGCGGGCTACGGGCTCGTCACGAGCATCGCCCTGCCGAGCGGCGCGACGCTCGGGCTCTACGAGCCGCACCACGAGAGCCCGCTGACGAGCGGCGCCACCGTCTCGGACGCGCGCCGGGACGCCGCCCCGCGCCTGCCCACGCCGACCCGCCACGCGAACATCGAGGTGACGCTGGTCTCGACGGTGCTCGAGTGCCTCGACGCGCGCGAGCTCGCCGACTTCTACGAGCGTCTGCTCGGCTGGACGCGCGTCTCCGAGGACGAGGACTGGGCGCAGCTCCGGCCGCCGGCGGGCGGCTCCGGCCTGTCGTTCTCGTCCGACCCGCGGTACCGGCCCCCGGTGTGGCCCGCGACGGACGACCACCAGCAGATGGAGCTGCACCCCGACTTCCTCGTGGACGACCTCGCGCGCGGCGTCGAGCACGCGCTCGCGTGCGGCTCGCGGCTCGCGGACTTCCAGCCGCAGGAGCACGTGCGCGTGCTGATCGACCCGGCGGGTCACCCGTTCTGCTTCTTCGACGCGGCCGGTTAGCCCCAGCCGGTGCAGAGTCGCGGACGCCGGGCCGGCGCGCATGGCATCCTGCTGGCGGCCGCGACGGTGTGCTCGTCCGCCGGCGGCCTCAGCCGGACGAGCACACCCAGGGGGTAGTCCCGTGCGTCGTCCCGTCCGAGTCCTCACCGTCGCCGCGAGCGTCGCCGTCGTCGCGCTCCTCGGCGCCTGCGACGCCGGCAGCCACGATGCGGCCGCCGACCCCACGCGTGCCCACGCCGGCGCCTCGGCCACGCCGACGCCGACCGCTCCGGTCGAGCTGACCGCGGCGACCTTCGCCGACACGCTCGGTGCGGCCATGACGAAGGCCGCGAGCTACGACTTCACCATGAACATGACGGCGCAGGGTCAGGCCGTCACGGCGCGCGGCTCGGCCGAGGTCGGGACGTCGGCGGCGACGCCCACCCTCGCCATGACGATGGACATCGCGGACCAGGGCACGATCGAGATGCGGTTCGTGGGCGGCAAGGCGTACATGTCGATGCCGCAGCTGACGAAGGGCAAGTTCTTCGTCATCGACCCGAAGGACACGTCGAACCCGCTCGCCTCGTCGTTCGACCAGCTCACCCAGCAGTCGGACCCGGCGCAGAGCATCCGGGAGATCCAGGGCGCCGTCGTCAGCGTCGCGAAGGCCGGCGCGCCGGTCCAGCTCGACGGCGTCGCCGCGCAGCCCTATGACGTCACGCTCGACACGAGCAAGATCGCGTCGCTGCAGTCGCAGCTCGGCTCGACGGACGTCAAGCTCCCGGCCACGCTGACCTACCGCTACTGGGTCGGCCCCGACAACCGGCTGCGCAAGGTGACGACGTCGGTGCTCGGCACGACGGTCGACATGACGTTCAGCCACTGGGGCGCGGGCGCCCCCGTCACGGCGCCGAGCGCGGACGAGATCACCGACTCGCCGTTCTGAGTGTTCGCGCAGCCATCCGTCGGGACGGCGGCACCGAACACCCATCGAGCCCGTTGTCGCCGGGCTCGATGGGATCGTCCGGAGGTGGTGGCGATGCTCGGCGTGGCGCGCATGCGACCCGTCACCGGCCACGGCAGCGCGTCCGAGCTGCGCCGGGCACGGCGCCCGCGGTCGGCGCCGCGCGCGCGTGCGCGAGCGGGGTGCGTGAGACTGGCGGGCGTGCCGCAACGACCTCAGGTGCCCGCCGCCGTCGACGCGCGCGGGCCGGAGGTGACCGCGGACGCGTTGCTCCGTGACGTCGCCGCCGGCGACGAGGCCGCGTTCGAGCGGCTGTACGACCGCCTCGGCGCTGCCGTCTTCGGCGTGTGCCTGCGCGTGCTGCGCGACCCCGACCACGCGGCCGAGGTCGCGCAGGAGGTGTGGCTCGACGTGTGGCGCACCGCACCGCGCTTCGACGCCGCGCGCGGGTCCGCCCGAGCCTGGGCGCTGACGACCGCGCACCGGCGGGCCGTCGACCGGGTGCGTGCCGTGCAGGCGCAGCGCGACCGCGACCAGCGCGACCTCGACGCCGAGCCCCGGCGACCCTTCGACGAGGTGGCCGACGGTGTCGCGGACGAGCTCGAACGAGCGCGGGTGCGCGACTGCCTCGGCTCGCTGACCGCCACGCAGCGCGAGGCCGTCCTGCTCGCCTACTACGGCGGTCGCACGTACCGCGAGGTCGCGGACGAGCTGGGAGCCGCGCTCCCGACCGTGAAGTCGCGGATCCGCGACGGGCTCATCCGGCTGCGCCTTTGTCTGGGGGTGACGGCATGAGCGAGGACGACGAGCTGGCCCGCGACCTGCTGGCGGCGTACGCGCTGGACGCCGTCGACGACGACGAGCGCCGTGCGGTCGAGCGGCTCCTGGCCACGGACCCGACCGCGGTGCGCGAGCTCGCGGGGTTCCGCGAGGTCGCCGCCCGGCTGGCGGCGACCTCCGCGACGCCCCCGCCGCCGCAGCTGCGTGCCGACGTGCTCGCGGCCGCGCGGCGGACGCCTCAGGTCGAGCCCGAGGCCCCGCAGGCGGAACCTCGCGCGCCCCGGCCCGCGACCGTCACGCCGCTCGACTCGCGGCGACGGACGCCCGTGCGGTGGGTGGCGATCGCGGCCGCGTTCGTCGTCGGCGCGGCGATCCCCACCGCGATCGCCGTGCAGCAGGCGCACCGGCTCGATCACGTGGAGCAGCAGCAGGCCGCTCTGGCGGGGCTGCTCTCGGACCCGTCGGCATCGGTTGTCCACGGCGACGTGTCGGGCGGCGGCCAGGCGACTGCCGTCGTCACCGGGGACCGCGCACTGTTCGCGGTGACCGACCTGCCGGAGCCCGCACCGGGGCACGTCTACCAGCTCTGGGTGCTCGCCGACGGCACGCCAAGGTCGGCCGGTCTCATGCCCGACGGTGGTGACCAGCACGCGCTGGTCGCGGACGGCTTCAGCGCGGGCGACTCGCTCGCCATGACGCTCGAGCCGGCGGGAGGGTCGCCCCAGCCGACCACTGCGCCGCTCGTCGTCCTCTCCGCCTGAGCCGCGTCCCACTCCGAACAGCCCGCGCGAGGGCCCGGCTCGGCGTCGCCCCGGCGAGCCCGCGGACGCCCGAACCGGCACGGGCACGCCGCAGCCCCCTCGCCGTCCTGTGCAAGGGGGCTGCGCGGGCCGGACGCCGGGCGCGTCGGCCGGAGCCGGTCGCCGCGGCGACCGGGAGTCAGGTCGGCCGGCTCGCCGCCGGCTCGAGGTCGTCGTCCGTCGGCGTCACTTCGCGGGCATCAGCACCGAGTCGATGAGGTACACCGTGGCGTTGGCGGTGTGCACGCCGCCGCAGACCACCTTCGCGCCGTTCACCATGAGGTCGTCGCCGGAGCCGGTGACCTTGACCATGCCGCCCTCGACCGTCTTGTGGTCACCCACGACCTGGCTGGGCGAGAGCTGACCGGGCACGACGTGGTACGTGAGGATCGTGGTCAGGGTCTTGTCGTCGGTCTTGAGCGAGTCGATCGTCTTGGCCGGGATCTTGGCGAACGCGTCGTCGACCGGCGCGAACACCGTGAACTCGCTGCCGTCGAGCGTGGAGACCAGGTTCACCTTCGGGTTGAGCTTGCCGGAGACGGCTGCCGTGAGGGTCGTCAGCATCGGGTTGTTCGAGGCGGCGACCGCGACGGGGTCCGTCGACATGCCGGTGATCGAGCCGGCGCCGGTCGGCACCTTCGCGGCGTAGGCCGCGCAGCCGGGCCCGACGAGGTCCGCCGCCGCCATCGCGCTGCCGTCCGTGCTCATGGGTGTCGACATCGGGCTGGACATCGGCGTCGACATCGGCGTGTCCTGCATCGCGGGCGACGACGCGCCCGATCCCGTCGAGCTGCCGTTCGACGAGCAGGCCGCGAGGCCGAGGCTCGCGAACCCGGCGACGGCGACTGCGGTGATCCGTGTGCGGGTGCTGGTGCGCATGTCGACTCCTCGGTCCGTTCGGGTACGCGCCCCACCGGGGCGTCGTGAGGAGTTCGGAACCGGCGCCGTCGCGGATGGCTGCGTCTTCCTGCGGACCCGGCGATGCCCGGGCGGCGCCTCGCAACGAGGCGGTCGCACCCATCCGCGCGGCGCTCCGCAGCGAACCGGGGGCATGAGTCTGCTCACGCTCGCGATCGTCGGTGTCGTCGGAGGCCTGATCACCGGCATCTCGCCGTGCATCCTCCCCGTGCTCCCCGTGGTGTTCCTCGCGGGCGGCGTGCAGGGCGCACGCACGCCCGCCGTGTCGCGGGGCGAGGCAGCAGTGACGGTGGGCGCGCTGGCGCAGCCGGCCTTCCTCGCGGGCAACCACGTAGCGGCCGGCGCGGGGACGCGCCCGGCTCCGGGGCCCGTGCCGAGCGCCCTGCAGCCGAGCGCCCTGCAGCGGACCGTGACGACCGGGCGGCAGGAGAAGCCGCGCGGCGGCCGCCCGTACCTCGTCATCGCGGGGCTCGTCACGAGCTTCACGCTCGTCACGCTCGTCGGGACGTTGCTCCTCCACGCGCTCGGACTGCCTGAGGACCTGCTGCGGTGGGCGGGCATCGCGGTGCTGGCCCTCCTCGGCCTCGCCCTTCTCGTCCCACGCCTCGAGGCGGTCGTCGAGCGCCCGTTCGCGCGTCTAGCCCCGAGGCGCGCGCCGGGCTCGGGCCGCGGGGGTTTCGTGCTCGGGCTCGGCCTCGGGGCGGTCTACGTGCCGTGCGCCGGCCCCGTGCTCGCCGCGATCACCGTCGCCGGCGCCACGGGATCGGTCGGGGTCGGGACCGTCGTCCTGACGGTCTCGTTCGCCGTGGGCGCGGCGATCCCGCTGCTGCTGCTCGCGCTCGCGGGGCGCCGCGCCGCCGAGCGGATCGCCGTGTTTCGCACGCACGAGCGGACCGTGCGGGTCGTCGCCGGCGCGCTCATGCTCGCGCTCGCGGCCGCGCTGGCGTTCAACGTCACCGACGCGGTGCAGCGTGCACTGCCCGGGTACACCGACACGCTCCAGTCGAAGGTCGCCGCGAACGGCACGGTCCGGCGAAGCCTCAACCTCGGCGGCCTCGTGACCAGCGAGAACGCCGGGCTGAGCCGGTGCGACAACGACTCGCCCACGCTGCAGGACTGCGGGCCGGCGCCTGCCCTCCAGGGCATCGACCACTGGATCGGCTCGCCACCGGTCGACCTCGCGCAGCTGCGCGGCAAGGTCGTGCTGATCGACTTCTGGGCCTACTCATGCATCAACTGCCAGCGCTCGGTGCCGCACGTCGAGGCGTGGTACCGGACGTACGCGAAGGCCGGCCTCGTCGTCGTCGGAGTGCACACCCCGGAGTACGCGTTCGAGCGTGAGACCCGCAACGTCACCGAGGGCGCTCGCCGGCTCGGGATCACGTACCCCGTCGCGCAGGACAACGGCTACGCGACCTGGACCGCCTACCGGAACCGGTACTGGCCCGCGAGCTACCTCGTGGACGCGCGCGGCACGGTGCGTCAGATCTCGCAGGGAGAGGGCGGGTACGCGACCACGGAGCAGCTGATCCGCGACCTCCTGGAGCAGGCTGACCCGAGCCTCAGGCTCCCCGCGCCGACCGACGTCGCCGACACCACGCCGCGCTCGGCCACGACTCCCGAGACGTTCCTCGGCATCGGCAAGCGGAGCAACGTCGCGGGCGCGTACCACGACGGCGCAGGCACGTACTCGCTCCCTGCCGACCAGCCCCCCGACACGGTCGCGCTGGGCGGCGCGTGGACGACCGACCAGCAGGGCGCGACCGCGGGCGACGCCGCGGAGGCACGGCTGCGCTACCACGCGACGCTCGTGCAGTCGGTCCTCGGCGGCGCGGGGAACGTCCGCGTCACCGTGCGCGACGCGTCGGGTGCAGTGGCCTCGTCGCGGACGATCGCGGTCGACGGCGAGCCCAGGTCCTACCCCGTGGTCGACGCGGGCGGCCCCAGGCGCGGGACGGTCGAGCTGACCGCCGACCCGGGTGTGGAGCTCTACTCGTTCACGTTCGGGTGACCGCGCACGCACCCGGCCCGTGGGCCCGCGTTTGCACTCTCGGACCCAGAGTGCATACGGTCGCCCGGTGCCCGCACCCACCGACCGTCGCGCCGTGACGGCCCGTCGGGTCGTCGCCGGCGCCCAACGCCTGACCCTCGAGCGCGGCCTCGACGGCTGGACCATGGACGAGCTCGCCGCGACCGTCGGGCTGTCCCGCCGCACCGTGTTCAACCACGTCCCGAGCAAGCTCGAGGCCGTCCTGGCGGTGCCGTGCCGCCCCGACGAGGACGACCCGCGCACGCGAGCCGCCGTCGACGCGTTCCGCGCGGGGGGGCCGACGGGCCGGCTCCTCGACGACGTCGTCCACCTGGGGAGCGCCCTCACGGCGTTCCCGGACGAGATCGACCCGGACCTGCTGCGCACGACACGCGCCGTCCTGGCGCACGAACCGCGCGCCGCGCAGGCCGAGCACGCGCGGTTCCACCAGGCGTCGGAGGACCTCGTCGCACTGATCCTCGAACGCGAGGGCGACGGCTTCGGCGCGGAGCGCGCCCGGCTCGCGGTCAAGCTCCTCGTCACGGTCTTCGACGCCTCGATCGACCAGTTCCTCGCGCCGGAGGAGAGCCGCACGCTCGCCGAGCTCTTCGACGCGACGCTGCACGCGGCCGCCGAGCTCTTCGCCTGACGCCCACCGGCTCGCCACGCTCGCGGCGACACCCGACCCACCCTTCACCCCACGACGCACCACGCGACGAGAACCCCCGGAGCTCCTCATGGCCACCCTGCTGCACCGCCTCGGCCGCACCGCCTACCGGCGCTGGCCCGCCTTCGTCGTGGGGTGGCTCGTGCTCCTCGTCGCCGTCGGTGGTCTCGCCGGCGCGCTGCACAAGCCGATGACGAACACGCTGTCGATCCCGGGCATCCCCTCGGAGCGGGCGGCCGACCTGCAGAAGGAGCTGTTCCCGCACGCCGTCGACGCCGCGAACGAGGTCAACGTCAACGTCGTCGTCGCGGCGCCTCAGGGCAAGAGCCTCGCCGACGCGCCGTACGCGGGCGCGGTCGCCGCGCTCGTCGGTGACCTGCGGGCGCTGCCGCAGCTCGCGTCCGCGGACCGGATCGCGGGCCCCGTCGAGGCCTCGGCCGCGCAGGCGCAGCAGCTCGTCCAGGCATCGGTCGCGGCGGGCATGACCCAGCAGCAGGCGGAGGCCAACGCGCAGGCGCTGTCACCGCTCTCGCAGGACGGCCGCACCGGCACGATCTCGTTCGACTTCGCCGTCGAGACGCAGGCCGACGTCGCGGACGCGACGCACGTGGCCCTCGACGACGCCCTCGCGAAGACGCGCGCGGCGGGCCTGACGGCCGAGGCGAACGGCACCGGTGCGCAGGCCGGCTTCGAGGCGGGCGGCTCGGCCGAGGTCGTCGGCGTCGCGATCGCGCTCGGCGTGCTGCTCCTCACCTTCGGCTCGCTCGTCGCCGCGGGCCTGCCCATCCTCACGGCCCTCGTCGGCGTGGGCGTCGGCGTGGGCGGCATCGAGATCCTCACGCGGTTCATGGACATCACGGCGACGACGCCGCTGCTCGCGACGATGATCGGCCTGGCGGTCGGCATCGACTACACGCTGTTCATCCTCGCGCGGTACCGCTCCGAGCTGGAGCGCACGAACGGCGACCGGCAGGAGGCCATCGGCATCGCGGTCGGCACGGCGGGGACGGCGGTCGTGTTCGCGGGCCTCACGGTGCTGATCGCGCTCGCGTTCCTCTCGGTGGTCGGCATCCCCTTCCTCGGCGCGATGGGCATCGCCGCGGCGGCCACCGTGCTCGTCGCGGTCCTCGTCGCGCTGACCCTGCTGCCGGCGATCCTCGGCATGCTCAAGTCGAAGGCGTTCGCCGGGCGGGTGCGCAAGGACGAGCCGAAGCGCGAGGCCGACGGCCGCGTCATCAACAACGGCACGCGCTGGGCGCGGTTCGTCCGGCGCTGGCCCATCCCCGTCGCGCTGCTCGCGGTGGTGCTCCTCGGGGCGCTCGCGCTGCCGGCCCGCGACCTGCACCTGGCTCTGCCGAGCGACTCGACCGCGTCGTCCGACACCTCGGCGCGCCGGGCGTCCGACCTGATGAGCGAGGCGTTCGGCCCGGGCCGCGAGGGCCCGCTGCTCGTGGTCGTCGACGCGCGCTCGGTCGACGCCGCGGACCGGCCGGCCGCGTTCGGCGGCGTCGTCGCGTGGGCCTCTGGCCAGCCGGGTGTGGCGAACGCGCAGGTCGTCGGCCAGAACGCCGACGGCACGGGCGCCCAGGTGCTCATCCAGCCGACCACCGGCCCGGACGACACCGCGACGTCGACCCTGCTCGGCAAGCTGCGCGACCAGCAGGCGTCGATCGAGCAGAAGACCGGCACGACGATCGGCGTCACCGGCCTGACCGCGATCCAGACCGACGTCTCCGACAAGCTCGGTGCGGCGCTGCCCGTGTACCTCGCCATCGTCATCGGCCTCGCGTTCGTGCTGCTCGTGCTCGTGTTCCGGTCGATCCTCGTGCCGCTCACCGCGACGCTCGGGTTCCTGCTGTCGATCCTCGCGACGCTCGGCGTCACCGTGCAGGCGTTCCAGAAGGGCACCGGCGGCCTGGTCGAGGGCGCGCCGATCATCAGCTTCATGCCGGTGTTCCTCATCGGCATCGTGTTCGGCCTCGCGATGGACTACCAGGTGTTCCTCGTGACGCGCGTCCGCGAGGCGCACGTGCACGGCATGGCGATGCGCGACGCGGTGGTCGACGGGTTCCGCCAGTCGGCGCGCGTCGTCGCGGCGGCGGCCACGATCATGACGGCGGTGTTCGCGGCCTTCATCCTGATGGACGAGCCGATCATCAAGTCGATGGGCTTCGCGCTGGCCGCGGCCGTCGTGCTCGACGCGTTCGTCGTGCGGATGGCGCTCATCCCGGCGCTGCTCTACCTGATGGGCGACAAGGCGTGGTGGCTGCCGCGCTGGCTCGACCGGGTGCTGCCGGACGTCGACGTGGAGGGCGAGAAGCTGCCGCGTCCGTACGTCGTGCACGCCGAGGCGACGCCGGCCGCGCCGGACGGGGAGACGGTCCCGGCCTGACGCGGGCTCACCCCGGGCACGCGGCCGGCACGCTCGCCGCGCCGCGCGCCCGGGTGACCGACGCGGAGCGACGTGGCGCGGGTCGCAGCACGCGGACGAGACCGAGGCTCGCCACGATCGCGACTGCCGCGGCGGGCACCGGCACGGCGTCCGGGCCGGCGCCGGCCACGAGCGCGCTGCCCGCCGCCGCCCCGACCGCGATCCCGAGGTTGAACACGACCGGGATGACGGTCCCGGCGGTCGCGCGGTGCGCCGGGCCGGCCACGCGCAGGATCGTCGGCTGCGCGAGCGGCGGGAGCGCGCCCGACGCGAGCCCCCAGGCCGCGACGAGCAGCACGGTCACCACGGGGTGCGCGCCGACGACCAGGAGGCTCGCGAGCGCGAGGCCCACGGCCACGCCCGCCCCCACGAGGGCCGCGTGCAGGCGGCGGTCCCCGAACCGGCCGACGAGCACGACCGCGAGCGCGGAGGTGCCGCCGAACAGGAGCAGCAGCCCGCTGACACCCCCCGGGAGCGCGTCGGCGGTCGGCGCGACGAGCCGCGTGATGAACGTGTACGCCGCGAAGTGGCCGACGAGCACGAGCCCGACGAGTGCCGACACCGCCACCACGGTCCGTAGACCGCGACCGGCCCCCGCCGCCGGTGCGTCGAGGGCGGCAGGTGCGGCCGAGTCGTCGTCCGCGCCCCCGGCGCGGCTGCCCGCGGCGCCCGCCGTCCCCTGGACCACGGCCCGGACCAGCACCGCCGCCACGACCGTCGCCCCGGCCAGCAGCCCGAAGGCCACCCGCCACGACGCGACCCGCGCCACGAGGCTCGCGACGGGAGCGCCGAGCACCATGCCGAGCGTGGCCCCACCGAGCACCACCGCGACCGCCCGCGCGAGCAGCCGCTCGTCGACGAGGTCCGCGACGTGCGCGTTGACCGCGGACCAGAGCAGCCCGCACGCCGCCGCGCCGAGCACCCGGCTGACCAGCGCGACGTCGTAGCCCGGCGCGAGCGCGGTCAGCACCGCGGACGCACCGAGCGCCAGCAGTGCCGCAGCGATCACGGCCCGGCGCTCGTGGCGCCGCGTGAGGCGCGCCAGCGGGAACGTCGTGACGACGACCGTCGCGGCCCACACCGCCACGAGCGCGCCGCCGCGCGCCGTGCTGACGCCGAGGTCGGTGCTCATGGGTGTCAGGACGGCGGTCGGCAGCATCTCGGCGCTCACCATCGCGAACGTCGCGCCGCCGAGGACCAGCAGGCTCGGCCAGGGAAGAAGGGGCATGCCGTCGACGCTAGGGATTGACATCAGTGTCAAGGTCAAGGGGAACGCGATGAAGATCGGTGAGCTCGCGAGCAGGACCGGTGTCTCGACCCGCATGCTGCGGCACTACGAGGCGCAGGGGCTGCTGGCGCCGGGCCGTGCGGCCAACGCGTACCGGACGTACGACGAGGCCGACGCCGAGCGCGCCGTCCGCGTGGCGGGCCTCGTCCGCGCGGGCGTCCCCACCCGGCTCGTCAAGGTGCTGCTCGACCTCGAGAACGTGCCCGACGACGAGCTCGTCGCCGCCTGCCCGCGATCCGTCGCCGAGCTGCTGCACACCGAGCTCGAGGGCCTCGACGAGCGGATCGCCTGCCTGTCGCGCAGCCGCGCGACGCTGTGCTCGTTCCTCGAGCGCGCCGAGGCCGCCGCGGCCGACCTCGAGCCGACACCCGTGCCCGCGCGCGTCTGAGGTCGCCGACGCAGCGACCCGGCAGGACTGCCCGAGATCCGACGCACCGCCCATTCCGGCCGGGATCTGGCAAATGGGGTAACTGGTCAGTAACGTGCACCGGGCGCGCCGTCACGACGTCGTGACTCGGCGCGCTAGTCGATTCGCACGAGCCAGGGGAAGTTCATGCCACGTCGCCGTCTGATCGCCTCCGCCACCGCACTGTCCGTCGCCCTCGGCACCGCCGTGCTCGGCGCGCAGGCCGCGTCCGCCGCCCCTCCGACACCGCCACCACCGCACGCGGGCGACTCGGCGAAGCTCGACCGGGCCGCGGTGGCGAAGGTGCACGACGGCCTGCTCACCGCGAAGGGCCACGTCACGGCGTTCGTCCAGCTCGACACCAGGTCGGGCGCGCAGGTCGCCGCCGCCGGAGGCAGCCCGAAGGCCGTCAAGGCGGCTGCCGCGACGACCCAGGACGTCGCCGCCGACGTCGTCCCGACGAAGGCGACCCGTGCGAACGCGCGCTCCGCCACGCCGAAGCGCCTCGGCACCACCACGAACCTCGTCGCCGGAACGCTCGTCACGGGCGACGCCGCGCAGGTCAGCGAGCTCGCCGCGTCGCCTGACGTGGTGGCCGTCTACCGCGTGGTCCCCAAGGAGGCCGCGACCAAGAACACCGACACCTTCACGCGCGCCCTGCAGACCTGGCAGGACACGGGCGTCACGGGCAAGGGCGTCCGGATCGGCATCATCGACACCGGCCTCGACTACACGCACGCCGACTTCGGCGGCGCAGGCACGGTCGCGGCGTACCAGGCGGCGTACGGCAAGGACGGCACGCAGCCGATCCCCGCGGGCTCCTTCGACCCCGCCAAGTTCGCCGGCGGCTACGACTTCGCGGGCCCGAACTACGACGCCGACCCCAGCTCCCAGCTGCCGGGCGCCACCACGGTCCCCACGCCGGACCCCAACCCGATCGACGCTCCGACCACGTCGGACAACGTGGGCCACGGCACGCACGTCGCCGGCATCGCCGCCGGGTACGGGGTGCAGCCGGACGGCACCACGTTCCGCGGCGACTACTCGTCGCTGACCGACCTCTCGACGTGGGTCGTCGGACCGGGCGCGGCGCCCAGCGCGGAGCTGTACTCGCTCAAGGTGTTCGGCGACATCGGCGGCGTGACGAACCTCGTGACGCTGGCTCTGGACCGCGCCGCCGACCCGAACGGCGACGGCGACCTGTCGGACCGCTTCGACGTGCTCAACATGTCGCTCGGCAGCAGCGGGTCGCCCGCGGACGACCCCGACAACCTGCTGGTCGACCAGCTGACCCAGCTCGGCACGGTCGTCACGATCTCGTCCGGCAACTCGGGTGACGTCACCGACATCGGCGGCTCGCCGGGCAACTCGCCCAGCGCGATCACCGTCGCGAACTCGGTCGGCGACCCCCAGACGCACGACGGCATCGACGTCACCGCGGCGTCCGACTCGTCGCTGCTCGGCCTGCACGCAGCGCAGAACTCGACCAGCTACACCGGCCCGGACGTCACCGCGCCGGTCGCGTACGTCGGCGCGCGCTTCGACGGCTGCGCGAAGTTCACGGCCGACCAAGCCGCCACCGTCAAGGGCAAGATCGCGTACCTCTGGTGGGACGACGACGACACGACGCGCGTGTGCGGATCCGCCGCCCGGTTCAACAACGCACAGGCCGCGGGTGCGGTGGGGGTGCTGCTGCCGTCGAGCGTCACGGTGTTCTCCGCGGGCATCCTCGGCAACACCGGCATCCCGGGCGCCCAGATGACGCGACCCACCACGGAGGCGCTGCTGCCCGAGATCGAGGCCGGCACGCTGAGCGTCAAGATCGGTCCCTCGCTCGCGGGCGCGGTCACCGAGTCGGTCGTGGGTGACGCGCTCAACCCGAGTTCGTCGCGCGGTGTGCACGGCTCGCTCGGCCTGGGCAAGCCGGACGTCGCCGCCCCCGGCACCGACATCCAGTCGGCCGGCTCGGGTACGGGCAACCAGTCCGAGACGCTGAGCGGCACGTCCATGGCGGCCCCGCACGTCGCCGGGATCGCGGCCCTGGTCCGCGCGGCCCACCCGTCATGGGAGCCGACGCAGGTCAAGGCGGCGATCGTCAACACGGCCACGCACGACGTGTGGACCGGCCCGCACCAGACCGGCACGGCGTACGGGCCGCAGCGCGTCGGGTCCGGCCGCGTCGATGCGCGCGACGCGGTCGGCACGAGCGTGCTCGCGTACGACACGCAGACGCCCGAGGCCACCTCGGTGTCGTTCGGCGTCGTCGACGTCGGCGCCACGACCGTGACCAGGAAGAAGACCGTCACGGTGAAGAACCTCGGCACGACGAGCGCGCGGTACTCGACGTCGTTCGTCGCGTCGCAGACGTCGGGCGCGTCGGTCTCCGTCTCGCCGGCCTCGTTCACGCTGGCGGCCGGCCGCTCGACGATCGTCACGCTGACGTTCACGGCGGACCCGGCGAAGCTCGTCCGGCAGAACGACCCGACGTCCGCCGACGTGCAGGACGGCGTGCCGCGCGAGTACGTCGCGGAGACGGCCGGCCGGCTCGTGCTCACGTCGTCGTCGCAGCAGCTCCGCGTGCCGGTCGAGGCAGCGCCGCGGCTGGTCAGCTCGCTGTCCGCGAAGCCGGTGACGTTCGCGAGCCGCGCGGCGGCGACCGCCGGCCTGGCCCTCACGGGTCGGGGCGTCGCGTCGGGCGGGTGGTACTCGCTCACCACGCCGCTGGTGCTCGGCGCGACCAGCCCGCGGCTCGAGGACGACCCGTCCCTGGTGACGTCCCCGTCCGTGCGACGGTCGGCCGACATCCGGTACGTCGGCTGGGCGTCGACCGCACCCGCGGTCGAGGCGGCCGGCGGCGACGCGGCGGACGGCCTGCTCGGCATCGGGATCGCGACCGACGGCGACTGGGCCGACCTCGTGTCGGGCGGCGCGACGGCGTCGACGTTCCAGCCGGTGATCGACATCGACGTGGACGGCGACGGCACCGACGACCTCGAGACCGTCGTGCAGAAGCTCGCCGACGAGGCCGACGTCACCGTGGCCGCCACGTTCGACGACGCGACCGGCGACGTGGTCGGGGTCGAGCTCGTCAACGAGTTCGCCGGCGACGTCGAGTCGGGCATCTTCGACAACAACGTGCTCGTCGCGCCGATCCCGCTGTCGGCGATCCCGGCCGGCTCGACGCCGCGGATCACGGTGTCGACCTACTCGGGCTACGCGCAGAACGACACGGGCCTGCTCGACTCGGCCCGGCCGTTCACGGTCGACCCGTACGACCCGCCGTTCTGGTTCGAGAACGACATCGAGGGCACGTTCTCCACGCTGGGCGACGGCGGCACGGTCATCCCGGTGCACCGCGGCACGGGCGCCACGACGGGCCGGCTGCTCGTGCTCCAGCACGGCAACGCCGACGCGCGGTCGCGGGCCCAGGTCGTGCGCGTCACTGTGCCCGCGGCCAAGCCGACGAGCACCACGCTCGCCGTCAGCGGCGGCGGCACGGCCGGCTCGCCGGTCCACCTCCGAGCCACGGTCGCGCCCTCCGTCGCGGGCAGCGTCACGTTCCTCGACGGGTCGACCACGCTCGCCACCACGGCCGTCAACCACGGCCGGGCCGACGCGACGGTCCGGCTCGGCGCCGGCAGGCACGCGGTCTCGGCGGTCTTCACGCCGTCCGACCCCGCCTACGCCGGCTCGACGTCGCGGACCGTGACGGTCAAGGTCGCCAAGTCGGCGTCGGCGACCTCGGTGCACCTCTCCCGGTCGTCCGTGCCGGCGGGTGCGGCGGTCGCGGCGACGGTGCCGGTGCGCGGGTGGACGGTCGCACCGAGCGGCACCGTCCAGCTGCGTGAGGGCTCGACCGTGCTCGGCACCGGGACGCTCACCGTGTCCGGCCTGACCGGCACGGCGACGATCGACCTGCCGCGGACGCTCAAGCCGGGCTCGCACCGGCTGACGGCCGTCTACGCCGGCTCGGCCGACGTGGCCGGCTCGCAGGCCACGGCGACGCTGACGGTGCACGCGGCGAGCTGACGCACGGGACGAGGCTCCCGGTCGGACGGTCCGGCCGGGAGCCTCGTCACGTCGGGGCACGTCGGGCGCCCCCGCGGGCCCCGGCCACAGGGGTCAGGCGAGGAACGCGCGCACGCCCTCGACGGCCAGCGCGTGGTCGTCGACCTGCGGCAGGCCCGTGACCACGACGACCCCGACCAGCCCGACGGACGGGACCCGGATCGGGAACGCGCCCCCGTGGGCGGCGTACTCCTGCAGCGGCAGCTCGTGCTGCTCGGCGAACGTGGTGCCGCGCGCCTGCGCCCGCAGCCCGACGAGCAGCGACGACGCGCCGAACCGCTCGACCACGCGCGACTTGCGGTCGATCCACGTGTCGTTGTCCGGCGTCGTGCCCGCACGTGCGGTGTGGAACAGCCGCTGACCGCCGCGCCGGATCGCGATCGCGACGGGCAGGTCGCGCTCGTCCGCGATCTCCCGCAGCAGGCAGCCGAGCCGCCACGCGTCGTCGTGGGTGAAGCTCGGGAAGACGAGCTCGCGCTCGTCGTGCTCGATCTGCGCGATGCGGGCGGTGATGTCGTCGTCGGCCATGCGCCCATCGTGCCGCGCCCCGCGGCACAGGACCCGCGGCCAGCAAGGCGAAGGGCCCCGGTCGTCGACCAGGGGCCCTTCGAATGTGTGCGCGAGGCGGGATTTGAACCCGCACGCCCTTTCGGACACTGGCACCTGAAGCCAGCGCGTCTGCCGTTCCGCCACTCGCGCGCGCCGCAAAGATTAGCACGGTGGCGCGGCGCCCCTGGACGCCCGGGCAGGGTGCCCGGATCGCCCCCGGAGGACGGCGCGACGCCCGTCGTCGGGTGGACGCGCGTGCCCGGTACGTCCACCCCTGGGGCGATCCTGGGCCGCCGTCCGGTCGTTCACCGCAGGTCACAGTTACGATCGAGGCGGATCGTCGCCGTGCGCCCGGGATTCGGGCGCGCCTGACAGCGCGGAGGGAGGCACGGGGTGGGCATCCTCGACCGGTTCGAGAGCAAGGTCGAGCGCGCCGTGAACTCCGCGTTCGCCAAGGCGTTCCACTCCGACCTCAAGCCCGTCGACCTCGTGCAGCGCCTGCGCCGCGAGGTCGACGACAAGGCGGCGATCGTCGGGCGCGACCGGACCGTCGTGCCGAACGAGTTCACGATCGAGCTCGCAACGGCCGATTACGACCAGGTGGAGTCCTGGGGCGCGGAGGCGCTCGCCGACGAGTTCGCCGCCAACGTCACCGACTACGCGGCGAGCCAGCGCTATGCGTTCGTCGGCCCGGTGACGGTGAGCTTCGCGGAGGACGTCGACCAGGACACGGGTCAGTTCCGCGTGCACAGCGCGACGGTGCGCGGTGCCGTGGCGCCCGCGACCAGCGTCGGCCCGACCGCGCGCCACCCGTTGATCGACATCGACGGCCAGCGCTACATCCTGACCGGCGCCGCCACGGTGATCGGCCGCGGCTCGGACGCCGACATCATCGTCGACGACCCGGGCGTGAGCCGCCGCCACCTCGAGATCCGCGTGACGCCCGACGGCGTGGTCGCCACGGACCTCGGGTCGACGAACGGCCTGTTCGTCGAGGGCCACCAGGTGCCGGCGGCGACGCTGCTCGACGGCAACACGCTGACGATCGGCCGCACGCGCATCCTGTTCTGGACGGGCGGCGAGCCCGACGCCGACGAGTGACCCGCCCGCATGAGTGAGGTCACCGTCACCCTGCTGCGGCTGGGCTATCTGGCACTGCTGTGGGTGCTCGTGCTGTCGGCGATCGCCGTGCTGCGCCGCGACCTGTACGGCACGCGGATCGTGGACCGCCGCCGGGCGAACCGCGCGCAGCGCAGCGCGGCCCCCGCGCCGGCGGCACCCGCGCCCGCGGCGAACGGCACGCCCCCCGCCGCACCGCCGCAGCGCGTGTCGCGCTCGGCCCGGTCGGGCTCGGGCCCGACGAAGCTCGTCGTCACCGAGGGCCCGCTGCGCGGCACGATCGTGCCGCTGGGCCCCGCCGCGGTGCTGGTCGGGCGCGCGCCCGGCTGCACGCTGGTGCTCGACGACGACTACTCGTCCTCCCGCCACGCGCGCGTGTTCCAGCAGGACGGCCAGTGGTTCGTCGAGGACCTCGGCTCCACGAACGGGACATTCGTGGCGGACCAGCGCGTCGAGGGCCCGACGCCCGTCCCGACCGGTACACCCGTCCGCGTGGGTCGCAGCGTTCTCGAGCTCCAGAGGTAATCCGTGTCCGTCGCACTCAGGTACGCGGCTCGGTCCGACGTCGGTCTGGTCCGCTCGAACAACCAGGACTCGGCCTACGCCGGGCCGCACCTGCTCATGGTCGCGGACGGCATGGGCGGCCATGCCGGCGGCGACGTCGCGAGCTCGGTTGCGGTCGCGGCGTTCGCGCCGCTCGACGGCGAGTCGCACGGCCCGGACGACGCGCTGGACCGGCTCGAGGCGGCCCTCGAGGACGCGCGCGACGAGATCATCGCGCGCTCGGAGGCCGACCCCGACCTGACGGGCATGGGCACGACCGTCATCGCGATCCTGCGCGCCGGGAACAAGCTCGCGATGGTGCACCTCGGCGACAGCCGCGGCTACCTGCTGCGCGACGGCGTCCTGACGCAGGTGACGACGGACCACACGTTCGTCCAGCACCTCGTCGACATCGGCCGGATCACGCCCGAGGAGGCCGAGCACCACCCGCAGCGCTCGGTCGTCATGCGCGTGCTGGGCGACTTCGACTCGGAGATCACGCCGGACCTGTCGGTGCGCGAGGCGCGCACCGGCGACCGGTGGCTGCTCTGCTCGGACGGGCTGTCGGGCTTCGTCAGCGCGGACACGATCGAGAAGACGCTCGCCACGGTCAAGGACGTCGACGCGTGCGCGGACCGGCTGGTGCAGCTCGCGCTGCGCGCGGGCGGCGGCGACAACGTGACGGTCGTCGTCGCGGACGTCGTCGAGCTCGACCAGGTCGCGGACGGCGAGGGTCCGTCGACGGCAGCGACGGTCGTCGGCGCCGCCGCGGTGAACCGGCACGACCCGACGTCGGCGGCGGACGGCCCGGCCGCTCGCGCGGCGGCGCTCTCGCACGCGGCCGCCGCCACCGGCGCGGGGACGGGAGACGCGGCGGACGACGAGGACGACGCGCCGCGTCGGCACGTCGGGCGCGTCTGGATCGTCGTCGGTGCGCTGCTCGCCGTGCTGCTCCTGTCCGGGTTCGCGGGCTACCGCTGGACGCAGACGCAGTACTACGTCGGCGCCGAGAACGGCGAGGTCACGATCTACCGCGGCATCCCGCAGGAGCTCGGGCCGTTCGACCTCTCGACGCCCGTCCAGCGCACGGGCACGACGCTCGACGACCTCGGCTCGGACTACTTGCGCGAGCGCGTCGACCAGACGATCCGCGCCGACTCGCTCGCGCAGGCGCACGCGATCGTCGCGAACCTCGTGGCGGACGCGGCGTCCCAGGAGCCGACCCCCACGGCGACGCCCGAGCCCACGCCCGCCACGTCCGCACCGGCCCCGACCACCTCCGCACCGACACCCGCCGTGACGCCGTGATGGCGACCGTCCAGCCGCACCGGGTCCGGGCCGGCCGCGGCACCGAGCTGGGTCTGCTGGTCCTCGCCCTCGCGATCGGCATCGGCGGCTACGTGCTCGTCGGCATCGGCACGCAGGACAGCGTCCCGTCGGACGTGCTCGGGTACGGGCTGGGCCTTGCGGGGCTCGCGTTCGGCCTGCACCTCGCGCTGCGCTGGCGCGCGCCGTACGCCGACCCCGTCATCCTGCCGATCGCGGTCGCGCTCAACGGCGTCGGCCTGGCGATGATCTACCGCCTCGACTATGCGTACCGCGCGAAGGGCCGCGTCGGCGGGTTCGCGGAGAAGCAGCTGGTCTGGACGGCGCTGTCGATGGCGCTGGCCGCCGCGGTGATCATCCTGCTGCGCGACCACCGCACGCTGCGCCGGTACACGTACACCGCGATGGTCCTCGGCCTCGCTCTCGTCGCGCTGCCGCTCGTTCCCGGGCTCGGCGTCTCGATCAACGGCGCGCGCATCTGGATCCGGTTCGGCAGCGTCGGCCTGCAACCCGCCGAGCTCGCCAAGATCGTGCTGGCCGTGTTCTTCGCGGGCTACCTCGTGACGCACCGCGACACGCTCGCACTGGCCGGCCCGAGGCTCGCGGGTCTGCAGCTGCCACGCGCGCGTGACCTCGGGCCGATCCTCATCGTCTGGGGCGCGTCGCTCGCGGTGCTCGTCCTCGAGCGCGACCTCGGCACCTCGCTGCTGTTCTTCGGCCTGTTCGTCGCGATGCTGTACCTCGCGACGGAGCGGCTCAGCTGGGTCGTCATCGGCCTGCTGCTGTTCCTGGCCGGTGCGTGGTTCGTCGCGAGCACGTTCGCGCACGTCGGCGCGCGGTTCGACGCGTGGCTGCACGCGTTCGACCCCGCCGTCTTCGACAAGGCCGTCGGCGGGTCGGGCCAGCTGGTGCGCGGGCTGTTCGGGCTCGCGTCCGGCGGCCTCTTCGGCACCGGCTGGGGCCAGGGGCGCCCGGACCTCGTGCCCTACGCCGAGTCGGACTTCATCGTCGCGTCGATCGGCGAGGAGCTCGGGCTCACCGGCCTGTTCGCGCTGCTCATGTGCTACCTGATCCTCGCGCAGCGCGGCCTGCGGACCGCGATCGGGGTCCGTGACGGGTTCGGCAAGCTGCTCGCGGGCGGCCTCGCGTTCGTCGTCGCGTTCCAGACGTTCGTCGTCGTCGGCGGCGTCACCCGGCTCATCCCGCTGACCGGCCTGACGACGCCGTTCCTCGCGTACGGCGGGTCGTCGCTGCTCGCGAACTGGATCATCGTCGCCCTGCTGCTGCGCATCTCCGACGAGGCCCGCCGGCCCGCCCCGGCGATCCGCGCCACCACGCCGGGCATCGGCACGCCGGTCGTCGTCGGCTCCGGCCCGTCGGACTCGCAGCCGACCGAGCGGATCGAGGGCGTCTCGTGAACACGCCCCTGCGTCGCCTCGCCAACGTCGTGCTCGTCATGTTCGTGGTGCTGCTCGGCGCCGTCACGTGGGTGCAGTACCTGCAGGCGTCGTCGCTCGACAGCGACCCGCGCAACGTCCGCACGCTGTACCGCGAGTACGGCAACGCGCGCGGACCCATCGTCGTCGCCGGCAAGGCGGTCGCGTCGTCCGTCAAGGTCGACGACGCGTTCGGCTACCAGCGCACCTACAGCGACGGGTCGCTGTACTCGGCCGTCACCGGCTTCTACTCGGTGGTCAACGGACGGACGCAGCTCGAGCAGGCCGAGAACGACGCGCTGACGGGCCGGGGCGACCAGCTGTTCTTCACACGCATCCGCGACCTGCTCACGGGCAGGCGGCCCGAGGGCGCCGCGGTCGAGACGACGATCCTGCCCGCGGCGCAGAAGGCGGCCTACCGGGGGCTCGGAGACCAGCAGGGCGCCGTCGTCGCCATCGAGCCGTCGACGGGCAAGATCCTCGCGCTCGTGTCGACGCCCGGCTTCGACCCCAACAAGCTCGCGACGCACGACCTGGCCAAGGCCGGTGCGGCGTACACGAAGCTCGCCAACACCGAGGGCAACCCGCTGCGCAGCAACGCGACCCAGGAGATCTTCCCGCCCGGCTCGACGTTCAAGCTCGTCACCACCGCCGCGGCGGTCGAGTCGGGGCAGTACACGCCCGACACGAAGATCGACTCGCCGCGCGTCCTGCAGCTGCCGCAGAGCAGCGCGACCCTGCAGAACTTCGGCGGCGAGAGCTGCGGCGGCGACCAGGTGACGCTGACGCAGGCGCTCGTCGTCTCGTGCAACACGGCATTCGCCAACCTCGGCATGGACCTCGGCGACGACGCGCTGCGCGCCCAGGCGGAGAAGTTCGGCTTCAACACGCCGCTCGCGATCCCGATGAACGTCGTCAAGAGCGTGTTCCCGCCGGACCTCGACCAGCCGTCGACCGCGCAGTCGGCGATCGGCCAGCGCGACGTGCGCGCGACGCCCATGGAGATGGCGATGGTCTCGGCGGCGATCGCCAACGGCGGCACGCTGATGAAGCCGTACCTCGTCGACACGATCCGGTCGGCGGACCTGTCGGTCGTCTCGAAGACGCAGCCGTCGGTGTTCTCCACGGCGGTCTCGTCGCAGACCGCCGCCGAGCTGACGCAGATGATGGTCGACGTCGTGCAGCACGGCACGGGCACCGCGGCGCAGATCCCGGGCGTCGAGGTCGCCGGCAAGACGGGCACGGCCCAGACCGCCGACGGCAAGGCGCCGCACGCGTGGTTCACCGCGTTCGCGCCCGCGTCGAACCCGAAGGTCGCCGTCGCGGTGCTCGTCGAGCACGGCGGCAGCCTCGGCAGCGAGGCGACGGGTGGTGCGGTGGCCGCGCCGATCGCGAAGGCCGTCATCGAGGCGGTGCTGGGCAGGTGAGGACCGCCACGGGAGTCGCGCTCGGCGACCGCTACCGCCTGGTCAAGCAGATCGCGGTCGGCGGCATGGGCGAGGTGTGGGAGGGGTACGACGAGTCGCTCGCGCGGCCCGTCGCCATCAAGGTGCTGCGCGCCGAGTACGCAGGCGACCGCGGGTTCCTCGAGCGGTTCCGCACCGAGGCGCGCAACTCCGCCGCGCTGAGCCACCCGAACATCGCGCAGCTCTTCGACTACGGCGAGCAGGACGGCTCCGGCTACCTCGTCATGGAGCTCGTGGTCGGCGAGCCGCTGTCCGACCTGCTCGAGCGCGAGCCCGTGCTCCCGCCGGTGCGCCTGCTCCCCGTGCTCGCCCAGACGGCCCGCGCCCTGCACGCGGCGCACGAGGCGGGCGTCGTCCACCGCGACGTCAAGCCGGGCAACATCCTGCTGGGCCGCGGCGGCCGCGTGAAGATCACCGACTTCGGCGTCTCGCTCGCGCAGAACCAGGCGACCATGACGGCGACCGGCATGGTGATGGGCACCGCGCAGTACCTGTCGCCCGAGCAGGCCGTCGGCCACGCCGCGACGCCGCTGTCGGACCTGTACTCGCTCGGCGTCGTCGCGTACGAGGCGCTGGTCGGGCACCGGCCGTTCACCGGGCCGACGGCGGTCGACATCGCGGTCGCGCACGTGAACTCTCCGGTGCCGCCGCTGCCCGCGGCGGTCGACAAGCGCGTCGCCGCGCTCGTCATGCGGCTGCTGTCGAAGGACCCGAGCAAGCGGCCCGCGACGGGCGCCGAGCTCGCGGCCGAGCTCGACCGGCTGCTGCCGCGCACGCCCCCGAGCGGTGTGCCCGTCGTCGTGACGACGCCGACGCCCGTCGCGCCGCCTGCCGTGACGGGGCGCGCGCCGGGCACGGCCGCCGCACCGCCGCCGTCGTACCCGCCGCGGCGCGCGCAGCGCGAGGACGCCGTCCACCGGGCGGCGCCCGCCGCGCGGCGCACCTCGACGACGACCGGCGTCCGGCTCGGTCGGCGGGGGCGCCTCTCGTGGCCGCTCGTCGCGCTGATCCTGCTGCTCGTCGGGCTGCTCGGGGCGGCGCTCGCGCACGCCGTGACCCGCGCCGACGGCCCGGGACCTGCGACGGTGCTGGTCGCGACGGCGACCACGCCCGAGACCGACCAGTACCCTCGTGGCGGCGGGGTCGATGGAATGATCACAGCCAACGGGTCTGACGCCGACGCCGGCGCTCCCGCACGGACGGAAGTGAAGGACGCCTAGTGGTGGACGACGGACACAGGATCCTCGCCGGCAGGTACGAGGTCGGTGAGCTCATCGGCCGAGGTGGCATGGCCGAGGTGCACATCGGCCACGACACCCGGCTCGGCCGCACGGTCGCGATCAAGATCCTGCGCTCGGACCTGGCACGCGACCCCTCGTTCCAGAACCGGTTCCGGCGCGAGGCGCAGGCCGCCGCGGCGCTGAACCACCCCGCGATCGTCGCGGTCTACGACACCGGCGAGGACATCGTCACCGAGGCGACGGGCGTCGTCGCGCACGTGCCGTTCATCGTCATGGAGTACGTCGAGGGCCACACGGTCCGCGACATCCTGCGCGACGGCAGCGCGGTGCCGATCGAGGAGGCGGTCGAGATCACGGCCGGCGTTCTCTCGGCGCTGGAGTACTCGCACCACGCGGGCATCGTGCACCGGGACATCAAGCCCGCGAACGTCATGCTCACGCCGACGGGCGCGGTCAAGGTCATGGACTTCGGCATCGCGCGCGCGGTCGCCGACTCGGCCGCCACGATGACGCAGACGCAGGCCGTCATCGGCACCGCGCAGTACCTGTCGCCCGAGCAGGCACGCGGCGAGCAGGTCGACGCGCGCTCCGACCTCTACTCGACCGGCTGCCTGCTGTTCGAGCTGCTGACGGGCCGCCCGCCGTTCACCGGCGACTCGCCGGTCGCCGTCGCGTACCAGCACGTCCGCGAGATCGCGCCCGTCCCCAGCGCGTTCGCGTCCGACGTCCCCGAGTCGCTCGACCGCGTCACCGCCAAGTCGCTGACCAAGGACCGCGACGCGCGGTACTCGACCGCCGCCGAGTTCCGCTCCGACCTCGAGGCGGTGCTGCGCGGCGGTGCCGTCGCGGCACCCGCGGTCGGCGCTGCCGTGATCCCCGCCGCGGCGGGCGAGGCGACGCAGGTGATGGCCCCGGCCGCCGCTGCGACGCAGACGCTCCCGCCCGCGAGCCCGCCGTGGGCGACCACCGGGCTGCCCGCGGTCGTCGAGGGCCCGATCGACGAGGAGCAGGAGGGCGGCCCGCGGCGCTGGGTGCTGTGGACGCTCATCGCGATCGCGGTCCTCGCGGTCGCGGGGATCATCGCGCTGCTCGTCGCCAACGCCAACAAGGCCGACACGTCGCACGTCGCGGTCCCGGACGTCGTGGGCCTCACGGAGGCGCAGGCGCGCACCAAGATCGAACAAGCGGACCTGGTCTTCCAGCGCGCCGAAGCCGCGTCCGACACCGTCGACGCCGGCAAGGTCATCAAGACCGACCCGCCCGCCGACGCGTCGGCCGAGAAGGGCTCCACCGTCCAGGTCACCGTCTCGACGGGCGCGGGCACGGTCACCGTTCCCGACGTCTCCGGCAAGAGCGAGGAGGAGGCCACCCAGGCCCTCACCGACGCGCACCTCACGGTCTCGCCGGCCCGCAAGCAGGACGACAACCCGAACTTCCCGGAGGGCGAGGTCACCAAGACCGACCCCGCCGCCGACCAGACGGTCCCGGCCGGGACCCCCGTCGTCCTGTACGTCTCGACGGGCAACGTCCACGTGCCGAACGTCGTCGGCAAGACGCAGGACGCCGCGGAGACCGCGATCACGAAGGCGAAGCTGACGGTCGTCGTGGAGACGATCGAGTCCGACAAGCCCGAGGGCACGGTCGTCTCGCAGAGCCCCGACGCCACGACGCTGGTGCGGCAGGGCGCCAAGGTGACGATCCAGGTCGCGCAGGCGCCGCAGCAGGTGACGGTGCCGAACGACCTCGTCGGCCTGACGTACGACCAGGCGGTCGCCCGGCTCGCCGACGCGGGCCTGACGAACGTCAAGAAGGTCGCCGACCCGTCCGCCCAGCCCCAGGACACGGTGTTGTTCACCAACCCGTCCGGCGGCCAGAAGGTGGACCCGGGCACGCCGATCGAGATCCACGTCTCCGACGGCAGCGGAGCGGGCGGAGACCCCACCGGCGCGCCGACCGGAGGCTGACGCCCACCGACGGGGAGGGCCCGGTCCCGCCACACCAGGCGGGCCGGGCCCTTCGCTGTCTACGCGGACGAGCGCCGGGTCAGAGCCGGACGAGCGGGTGCAGCCCCTCGGACCGGGCGACGGCCTCGCGGTCGCCGCACAGCTCGAGCCAGTTCGCGAGCAGCCGGTGGCCGCCCTCGGTCAGCACCGACTCGGGGTGGAACTGAACGCCGTGCAGCGGCAGCGTCCGGTGCTGCAGTCCCATGATGATGCCGTGCGTCCGGGCCGTGACGACGAGCTCGTCGGACACGGTCCCGTCGACCACGGCGAGCGAGTGGTAGCGCGTCGCGGTGAACGGCGACGGCAGCCCGCGCAGCACCCCGGTGTCGTCGTGCTCGACGGCGCTCGTCTTGCCGTGCATCAGCTCGGGCGCGTGCGTGACGGTGCCGCCGAACACCTCCCCGAGCGCCTGGTGGCCGAGGCACACGCCGAGCATCGGCGTCCCCGACTCGGCGCACTCGCGGATGACGCGGATGCTCGCGCCGGCCTCGGCGGGCGTGCCCGGGCCGGGCGAGACCAGCACGCCGTCGTAGCCCTGCTCGCGCCAGTCGTCCGGCACGGCGTCGTTGCGCACCACGATCGTCTCGGCCCCGAGCTGCTGCAGGTAGCCGACGATCGTGTAGACGAACGAGTCGTAGTTGTCGACCACGAGGATCTTCGTCACGGCAGAGCTCCTGTCACGGCTGCGCTCGGAGTCACGGCGGTGACCGATCAGTTGCCGACCGTCGTGTCGTTGAAGGGCATGAGCGGCGCGAGCGCCGGGTAGACCCAGGCGAAGCATGCTACGAGCACCGCGGCCGCGAGCACGAGCAGGATCAGCACGCGGACCGCCACCGGACCCGGCAGGTGCCGCCACAGCCACGCGTACATCAGCGCCCCCCGAGGGTCGACGTGGACGTCGGCATCGACGTCAGCCCGGCGTCGGCGAGCGAGGGGTTGCCCTTGGTGCCGAGCAGCTCGACGGGGATCCCGCTGCTAATGGGCGCCCAGTAGTCGAGCTCGCCGTGGACCACGTACCGCTGCGCGGCCGAGTACATCGGCGTGCAGCTCGTCATGGTGATCATGCGCTTCGTCGGCTTCTTGCCCGGCTGGTCGGGCACGGGCGCGATCACCCCGACGTCGTTCGGGTACACGATCTCCTTGGACACCATCCGGTACACGTACCAGGTCGTCTTGGTGCGGATGACGATCGGGTCGCCGACCTTGAGCTCCGCGATCCGGTGGTACGGCTTGCCGTACGTGGTCCGGTGGCCGGCCGTCGCGAAGTTGCCGACGTCGCCCGGCATCTGCGTGCCCGGGTAGTGCCCGACGCCCTTGGGGTTGAGCACGGTCGCGCGGTCGATGCCCTCGCTGATCGGCTTGGCGCCGATGCCGTGCCACCGCGGCACCTGGACGGTCGCGAACGTGACGGCGTGCGCGGGCGCCTTGTCGACCGGCGGCTCGTCGTGCCGCGGGGTCGCGATCTTGACGCGGGCTGCCTCGCCCGCGACCGTCGGCGTCGTGGTCGGCACCGGGTCGGTCGCGAAGTCGTCGACGATCTGCGCCTGCGCCTTGTCGCCCTGCACGTCGGTCCACCACAGCTGCCAGGCGAGGAAGCCGAACAGCAGCACCCCGGCCGTGATCAGCAGCTCGCCGATGACGCCGACGGTGCCGAACACGATCGAGTGGGCGCGCGACGGACGGGCCTTCACGCTGGGTGCGCCCCGCTCGTCACCGGGCGCAGGCGATCCGGGAGCCGCAGGCTCGACGCGGGCGGCCCCCTGCGGGTCGACCGGCACGCCGGCGTGCTCGGGCGCGCTCACCGGTGGGTCCCGCGGGTGGGCAGGGCGTCGGACGAGGTCGGGGTGGGGCTGGCGCTCGGCGACCCCGACGCCGGCGCGAGCTTCGCCTCCGCACCGGCGGCGTCGAGACCCGGCAGCACCGGCGTGCCCGGAGGGACGGTCGCCGCGGTGAGGTCGGTGGCGCCCGAGTAGGCGGGCAGCTCGAGCGGCGAGGACGCGTTCGTGACGGACCAGCCGAGCCCGACCTCGTCGGCGTCGCGCAGGTAGGCCTGCACCGCGGGCGAGGCGTCGAGCGCGGCGCGCAGCCGGGTGGGGTCTCCGATCGCGCGGACCTCGTACGGCGGCGAGTAGAGGCGGCCCTCGAGCCGCAGCACGTTGCCCACGCACCGGAACGCGCTCGTGGAGATGACGCGCTGGTCCTCGAGCGCCATCGCCTCCGCGCCGCCGGCCCAGAGCGCGTTCATCACGCCCTGGATGTCCTGCTGGTGCACGACGAGGACGTCGGGGCTGACGTCGTCGCGCAGCGGCGCGTCCTGCGGCGCGTCGTCGAGCCGCACGGTGACGCCCGGCCCCGTCACGGGCACCGCGCCGCCCTCGACGACGTACCCCGCGCCGGGCGAGCCGATCAGGTCGCCGTTCGCGACGTTCTCGCGGTCCGTGAGCTGCGCGACCTGCTGGCTCAGCCCGTCCACCTGCTTCGACAGCCGCGTGACGCGATCGGTCTCGACCTTCGTCAGCCCGGCCAGGTCCTCGGGGTCCCGGCCGCCGCCCTGCGCGTGCGCGAACTTCGCGTTCGCCGCGAACAGGGCACCCGAGAGAGCGAGCACCAGAGCGACCGTCAGCGTGCCGCGCGCGACGAGGCGACGGGCCCGGTGGGGGTGCTCGTTCACGGGGGGCTCCTTCGGGGGTCCGACCCTCGTCGGGTGCCCACTAGGCTAGGTCACCAGACTGTGCGGTCCGTGGGCCGTACGGCTGACCACACGAGTTCCACCCAGGATCTCGGCGAAGGAGCCGAGATCGTCCGTGGCCGTCGAGCCACCCCGCTTGGACAGGAGCGAGCCAGTGCCCGAGTCTCGGTCGCGCAAGAAGGCCACCTACACGCCGCCGGCCGCGAAGTCGGCCGCGCCGAAGGTCAACCCGCCGTGGTTCGTCCCGGTGATGGTCGGCCTGATGGTCGCCGGCCTCGCCTGGATCGTCGTGACCTACCTGTCGCAGAGCAAGTACCCGATCCCGGGCATCGAGCAGTGGAACCTGGCGATCGGCTTCGTGCTGATCATCGCCGGGTTCGGCATGACGACGCGCTGGCGCTGACCTCACCCTGACGACAGGGACGGCGGACCCGCGCCGTCCCCAGCGGTGGACACAGCTGTGGATAACTACACCGGTGTAATTCCACAGCTGTGGTCAGACCTGGGGACGGCCGCGGGACGCGCGGAGTCGCGCACAGCTCGCCTGGGGACGACGGGCGGGCGCTCTGGGGACGGCCGGTACGAAGCCCGACGAGCGACGAGCGGTCAGAGGCCGGCGGCCGCGTACGCCGCCCGCAGCGCGAGCACCAGCAACGCGACCACGACGATGGGCGCGACCCACGCCGTGGCCTTCTGCCACTTCCTCGGCGCGTAGGCGTACGCGGCGGCGAGCACGGCACCGGTGACGAGGCCGCCGACGTGCGCCTGCCACGAGATGTTCGCGACCACGAACCCGAGCACCAGGTTCAGCACGATCAGCGTGAGGATCGAGCGGATGTCGCCGCCCATGCGGCGCATGACGGCGAACACCGCGCCGAACAGGCCGAAGATCGCACCCGACGCACCGACGACCCCCGACGGCCACGAGTGAGTGAGCTGCGCGATCACCACGACACCGACGGACCCGCCGAACGCGCAGACGAGGTACAGCACGGCGTACCGGATGCGACCGAGCGCGTTCTCCAGGAACGGGCCGACGAACCACAGCGTCACCATGTTGAGGCCGATGTGCGTGATCGACGCGTGCAGGAAGGCCGTGCTCAGCATGCGCACGTAGTCGTGGCTGTCGATCCGCGGGCTGAAGATCCAGTGGCTGGTGAACCCCGGCACGACCTGCTGCAGCACGTACGCCGCGATGTTGATGACGATGATCGTGATGGTGACGACCGGCGCACCGGCGCGCACCTGGCCGCCGAGCACCGTGCGCGGCTGTCGCGTCTGCGCGGCCGCCTCCGCGACGCAGTCGACGCACTGCACGCCCACGGCGGCGGGCCGCTGACAGTCGGGGCAGACGGGCCGGTCGCATCGCTGGCACCGCACGTACGACACCCGGTCGGGGTGTCGCGGGCAGACCGGCGGCGCGACCGGCGCGCCCGGGGCAGGGGTGGAGCTGCTGATGGTCAGTCCTCGACGGTGACCGAGCTGATGACGACGTCCTGCACCGGGCGGTCGCCCGGACGGACCGGCGTCTCGGCGATCGCGTCGACCACCGCACGGCTCTCGTCGTCCGCGACCTTGCCGAAGATCGTGTGCTTGCCGTTGAGCCACGTGGTCGGCGCGACCGAGATGAAGAACTGCGAGCCGTTGGTGCCGCCGACGCGGCCGGTCGCCGGGTCGAGGCGCTTGCCCGCGTTGGCCATCGCGAGGAGATAAGGCTCCGAGAACGTGAGCTCGGGGTGGATCTCGTCGTCGAAGTTGTAGCCCGGGCCGCCGCGGCCGGTCCCGAGCGGGTCGCCGCCCTGGATCATGAAGCCCGAGATGACGCGGTGGAACACGATGCCCGCGTAGAGCGGGTCGGTGCGCTCGGCGCCCGTGGCCGGGTCGGTCCACGCCTTCGAGCCCGTGGCGAGCCCGACGAAGTTCTCCACGGTGCGCGGCGCGTGGTTCGGGAAGAGCTCGATCCGGATGTCACCGGCGGTCGTGTGCAGGGTCGCGAACATGCGCCCAGTCTCGCACGGGCATCGCCGCAGGCGAGGGGTCCGTCGGGCCCGGATCCGCCTGCCGGAGCGGAACCCGGGCGGCGGTGGCAGAGTGTGGGAAACCACGACCACGAGCCGGGAGCCCGCCATGAGCATGAGTAACCGCCGTTCGATCGAGGACCAGGCCGCGGACCTCCGCGCTGCGATCGCGCACGCCGCCGGGAACGCGGCCGGCGCGAGCAGCACGGCCAAGGACGCTGCGGCCGGTGCCAAGGAGGCAGCCAAGGAGGCGGCGGCCAAGGCGAGCGACGCAGCGAGCGCGGCGAAGGACTGGACGACCCCCAAGGTCGAGTCGTTCATCGACTGGCTGCTGCCACGCGTCGAGCACCTGTACAAGGAGAGCGTGAAAGCCGCTGCGCCTCGCGTCGAGAAGGCCGCCGAGTACGCGACCCCCGCGATCGACACCGCGCACGACAAGCTGGTCGACGACCTCATCCCTCGCCTGGTCGACGCGATGAACGACGCCGCCTCGAAGGCCGGGGCCGCCGTCGAGAAGGCCGCGACGCAGGCGGCGGACGCCGCGAGCAAGTCGTCCACCAAGGCCGCGAAGAAGGCCGCCAAGCGCGCGGCAGCGGCAGCCGCGGCGGCGGCCGCAGCCGTCGACGAGGAGAAGCGCCGGCACACCGGCCGCAACGTGTTCTGGCTGCTCCTCGCCGTCGCCGGTGCGGGGGCGGCGATCGCCGCGTGGACCCGGTCGCGCACCACGATCGACCCGTGGGCCGAGCCCTGGGACCCGGGTGAGCCCGCACCGCACCGCAGCGACTTCACGGCGACGGTCGGCGACGCAGCGGACGCGCTCGGCGAGGCCGCGGGCACCGCGGTGGCGAAGGGCCGCGAGGCCGGTCGCCGCGCCGCCGAGAAGGTGGGCGACACGGTCGACGACCTGCAGGACAAGGTGGCCGACGCCAAGGACCAGGCGACGCAGACCGCGCGCAAGGTCACGCGACGCAAGTCCGAGACCAGCGGCGACGCGGCCGGCGGGACGTCCGCCGACGACGACACCCCCACCGGCGAGATCTGACCCGCGCGGGACCGCAGCCCGCAGCTCGCAGGGCCCCCGGCGCCACCGCGTGCCGGGGGCCCCGCGCTGTCCCGCGGCCCCTCCCGCCTGCTCACGCCACCGGCGAAACGCTTCAACCGCTGTCCGCCCGACGCGCGGCCCCGGACGATCGTCCAGCGCCGTGCCGAGGCGGTCGCACGTCCCTGCGCGGCGCCACTCACCCCGCCGCGGAAGAGGACGACATGCCACGTTCAGCGCCCGGCCGTCGACGGCTCGCCGTCGCCGGCGCCACCGCCCTGGCCATCACGGCCGGGATCTTCGTCATGCCCGGATCGGTCGCCACCGCGGCCGACACCGGCCCTGCGTTCAACTACGCCGAGGCCCTGCAGAAGTCGATGTTCTTCTACGAGGCTCAGCGTTCGGGCAAGCTTCCCGCCGACAACCCCGTGTCCTGGCGGGGCGACTCGGGCCTGCAGGACGGCGCCGACCACGGCGTCGACCTGACCGGCGGCTGGTACGACGCCGGCGACCACGTGAAGTTCGGCCTGCCGATGGCGTTCTCCGCCACGATGCTGACCTGGGGCGCGCTCGCCGCGCCCGGCGGCTACACGAGGTCGAGCCAGCTCGACGAGCTGAAGTCGAACCTGCGCTGGGCGGACGACTACTTCCTCAAGGCCCACACCGCCCCGAACGAGCTCTGGGTCCAGGTGGGCGACGGCGAGGCGGACCACAAGTGGTGGGGCCCGGCCGAGGTCATGGCGATGGCCCGGCCCTCCTACAAGATCGACGCGAGCTGCCCCGGCTCCGACGTCGCGGGTGAGACGGCCGCCGCGCTCGCCAGCGGCTCGATGCTCTTCAAGTCCGACGACCCGACGTACTCGGCGAAGCTCCTGACGAACGCCAAGCAGCTGTTCACGTTCGCCGACACGTACCGCGGCAAGTACTCCGACTGCGTCACGGCCGCCGCGGCGTACTACAAGTCGTGGTCCGGCTACGAGGACGAGCTCGTCTGGGCGGCGTACTGGCTGTACAAGGCCACGGGCGACGCCACCTACCTCGCGAAGGCCGAGACCGAGTACCAGAAGCTGTCGTACGCGAACCAGACGACGGTGCACTCGTACGCGTGGACCGTCGCGTGGGACGACAAGTCGTACGCCGACTACGCGCTCCTCGCGATGGAGACCGGCAAGCAGCAGTACGTCGACGACGCGAACCGCTGGCTCGACTGGTGGACGGTCGGCTACAACGGCCAGAAGGTCACGTACTCGCCGGGCGGCCAGGCCGTGCTCGACTCGTGGGGCTCGCTGCGCTACGCCGCGAACACCGCGTTCGTCGCGCTGCTCTACTCGAAGTGGACGACGGACGCGACGCGCAAGGCGCGGTACCACGACTTCGGCGTGCGACAGATCAACTACGCGCTCGGTGACAACCCTCGGAAGTCGTCGTACGAGATCGGCTTCGGCGCGAACCCGCCGACCAAGCCGCACCACCGCACGGCGCACGGGTCGTGGCTCGACAGCATCGACAACCCCGTCAACGACCGGCACGTGCTGTACGGCGCGCTCGTCGGCGGCCCGTCGTCGGCGAACGACCAGTACACCGACAGCCGTTCCGACTACACCTCGAACGAGGTTGCGACGGACTACAACGCGGGGTTCTCGAGCGCGCTGGCCGTGCTGACCGACGAGTGCGGCGGCACGCCGCTCGCGAGCTTCCCGGTCGCGGAGAAGCCGGACCAGGACGAGATCTTCGTCGAGGCGCAGCTCAACCAGCCGCAGTCGGGCAGCTTCACCGAGATCAAGGCGACGATCCGGAACGAGTCGGCGTTCCCGGCGCGGTCGCTCACGAACGGCACGCTGCGCTACTGGTTCACGCTCGACTCGGGCGACTCGGCCTCGGGCGTCACGCTCTCGTCGAACTACAGCGAGTGCGGCTCGCAGGGCGGCTCACCGGTCAACGCGGGCGGCACCCTGTACTACGTCACGATCAGCTGCGTCGGTCAGAACATCTACCCCGGCGGCCAGTCGCAGCACCGCCGCGAGATCCAGTTTCGCGTGACCGGCGGGTCGCACTGGGACGCGACGAACGACCCGTCGTTCGCCGGGCTCTCGACGACCGCGTCCGTCAAGACCAAGGCGATCACGCTCTACGACGGCGGCAAGCTCATCTGGGGCACGGAGCCCACGGGAACGACCACCCCGCCGCCCACCTCGCCGACGAGCCCGCCGCCCGCCGACACCACGCCCCCGAGCACGCCGGGCAAGCCGGCCGTGTCGAACGTGTGGACCTCGGGCGCGACCCTGACCTGGTCGGCGTCGACGGACTCCGGGTCGGGCGTCGCCGGCTACGACGTCTACCGGCTGTCGGGCACGACGTCGACGCTGGTCGGCAGCACGTCGACCACGACGTACACGCTCACCGGCCTGACGCCGATGACGACGTACTCGTACGCCGTGGTCGCCCGGGACGCCGCGGGCAACGCCTCCGCGGCATCGCCGACGGCGTCGTTCACGACGTTCGACGCCACGATCTCGCCGAGCCCGACGACCCCGCCGCCGTCCGGCGGCTGCAAGGTCGCGTACTCGACGAGCGACTGGAGCAGCGGCTTCACGGGCTCGATCCACCTGACGAACACCGGGTCGACGCCACTGACCTGGCAGCTCGCGTTCGCCTTCACCGCCGGTCAGAAGGTCACGCAGGGCTGGAGCGCCACGTGGTCGCAGTCCGGCGCCAACGTGACGGCGACCGGGCTCGACTGGAACAAGACGCTCGCGGCCGGTGCCTCGACGGACATCGGCTTCAACGGCACCCACACGGGGACCGACCCGAAGCCGACGTCGTTCACCGTCAACGGCCAGGCCTGCACGCTGGGCTGACAGCGCCGACGACGCCCGCGGTCCGGTGGCCGCGGGCGTCGTCGCGCCCGGCCCGTCAGTCGAGGAAGAGCGCGCGCAGCCGCTTCGCGGTGAAGGTGATCCCGACGGCGATCATCACGACGAAGTACGTGAGGTGACCGAGCATCGCGCCGCTCAGCGCGCCCGTCGTGAGCCCGCGGATCAGCTCGACCGCGTGCCAGAGCGGGAACGCCTTGACCACCCACTGCACCGGCTCGGGGTACACGGTGATCGGGTAGAACGTGGCCGAGAACAGGAACATCGGCAGGAGCACGGTGTTGATGACGTCCATCTGCTGGATCGTCGTCATGTAGCTCGTGATCGCCATGCCGATGCTCGCGAAGCCGAACGCGATCAGCAGCACCGCCGGGACCGCGAGCAGCGCCCACGGCGAGAGCACGAGGCCGAGCACCTGCATGATCACGAGGAACGCCGCGGCGTACGCGCCGCCGCGCAGCAGCGCGAACGCGATCTCGCCGAGCGCCACGTCGAGCGGGCCGATCGATGTCGTCAGCATCGACTGGAACAGCCGACCGCCCATGTTCATCTTGAAGAACACGTTCCACGTCGAGTCGTAGACCGCGCCGTTCATCGCCGACACGGCGAGCAGACCCGGAGCGATGAAGGCCGCGTAGCTGACGACCTGGCCGCTCGGCAGCGTCACGTCGCCGATGAACGCGCCGAGCCCCTTGCCCATCGCGAGCAGGTAGAAGACGGGCTCGAAGAACCCGGACAGGATCACGGTCCAGGTGGTGCTGCGCGTCGCGGCGAGCTCGCGGCCGAGCACCGCGCGCGCGTTGCCGGCGTACAGGGCGCGCACCGCGCTCTGCCGCCGCACCTCCGGGCCGCGCGCGTCTCCGGTCGTCCGGGTGCTCGTCATCCGCGCAACCTCCGGACGAACACGCGCCGCGCCGCCACCCACCCGGCCACGCACAGCGTGAGCAGCACGACGACGTGCCACCCGACGGGCCACGACCCGGGCGAGCGTCCGTAGGAGGCCGCGCGCCCGATCTCGCTCGCGTGCCAGAGCGGCGAGACCCAGCCGATCCACTGCAGCCACACCGGCAGCGTCGCGAGCGGGTAGAACGTGCCCGAGAACAGGAACATCGGCGTGAACACGAACCGGTTCACGAGCGCGAACTGTCCCTTGTCCTCGGTGATCGTCGCCGAGTAGGCGAGCAGCGGCAGGCCGAACGCCATGCCACCCAGCAGCCCGGCGCCCGCGACCGCGAAGGCGGACCACGGGTCGCCCAGACCGCCGAACAGCACCGCGATGGCCGCGAACGCCAGGGTCGAGAACAGCATCCGACCGGCGACGGCGAGCACGAACCCGGTGACGATCTGCGGCGGCTCGACGGGCGAGTCGTTCATGCCCCAGAACAGCCGGCGCCACTTGAAGCCCATCATCACCGAGTACTGGAACTCGTCCGACGCGACGGCGACGCCGGCCGAGGCGACGAGCGCCGGTGTGACGAACAGCAGGTAGCTGACCGGCCCGTCCGGCCCGTCGGCGATGGGCCTCGTCATGAAGGAGGCGAGCCCGAAGCCGATGCCGAGCAGGTACAGCAGCGGGCTGCCGATCGTGTTGACGACGACCACCCACAGGTACCGGCGCATCTGCCGGAACTGGTGCTCGGCGATGTACCACCAGCCGAAGCGCCGCGGCCCGCGAGCGGCGGCGACGAGCTCGTCGCGCGTCGCGGTCATTCGATCAGGCTCCGTCCCGTGAGGCGCAGGAAGACGTCCTCGAGGCTCGACCGGCGCACGAGGCTCGTGGTCGGGCGCATCCCCTCGCGAGCCACGTGCTCGAGCAGGCGCTCGCCGTCGTCGGTGTAGAGCAGCACGCGGTCGGGCAGCACCTCCACGCGGTCGGCGGCGCTCTCGAGACGGGCGCCTGCGTCGGCGTTCCGGTCGGTGCCGAACCGGAGCTCGACGACTTCGCGCGTCGAGTACCGGCGGATCAGCTCGGCCGGGCTGCCCTCGGCCATGATGCGGCCGTGGTCGACGACGATCAGCCGGTCGCACAGCTGCTCGGCCTCGTCCATGTAGTGCGTCGTGAGCACGAGCGTCGTGCCGCGCTCCTTGAGCCGGAACAGCCGGTCCCACAGCACGTGCCGCGCCTGCGGGTCGAGGCCCGTGGTCGGCTCGTCGAGCATCAGGACGCGGGGCGTGTTGATGAGCGCCCGGGCGATCGTCAGCCGCCGCTTCATGCCGCCCGACAGGTCGTCGACCTTCGCGGTCGCCTTGTCCTCGAGCTGGGCGAACGCGAGGAGCTCGTCGGCCCGCCGCAGGCACTCGGCGCGCGAGATGCCGAAGTAGCGCCCGTAGACCACGAGGTTGTCCCGCGCGCGGAGCTCGAGGTCGAGGTTGTCCTCCTGCGGCACCACGCCGAGCTGCGCGCGGATCTCCGGACCGTGCGTGTCGGGATCGAGCCCCAGGACCGTCAGGTCGCCGGCCGTGCGCGCCGAGACCGCTCCGACCATCCGCATCGTGGTCGACTTGCCGGCGCCGTTCGGTCCGAGCAGCCCGAACGACTCGCCCGCGGGCACCTCGAAGTCGATGCCGTCGACCGCCGCGAGGTCGCCGTAGCGCTTGACGAGCCCGCGGGCCGAGATGACGGTCACGAGGAGCAACCTAGGACGGACCTCCGACGTCCGGCACGTCGGGAGCCCCCCGTCGACGAGCGACAGCCCGTCCTGGTCGCCCGGGGCAGCACCACCGCGCGGCGTTTCCCGTTTGACCGGCTGCGACCCGGGGCACCACCCTCGCGGGCATGGACCCGCTCGACGTCTGGCCTTTCCCCGCCCTCCGAGTCACGAGCGGCGACCTCGAGCTGCGCTATCTCGACGACGACCTGCTGCTCCAGGCCGCGCTCCTGGCTGCCGACGGGGTGCACGCGGCGGACGCGATGCCGTTCACCGTGCCGTGGACGCGTGGCACGCCGGCCGAGGTCGCGACCTCGGTGCTGCGTTACCAGTGGAGCCGGCGCGCCGAGCTGTCGCCCGAGCGGTGGGTTCTCGAGCTGGCCGTCCTGCGCGGCGGCGAGCTGGTCGGCCTCCAGGGCGCGCAGGCGACGGAATTCCGCGTCACGCGCCAGGCCGAGACGGGCTCCTGGCTCGGCCTGCGCTTCCAGGGTCAGGGCATCGGCACCCGGATGCGCCGCCTGATACTCCACCTGCTGTTCGAGGGTCTCGGCGCGGAGCGCGCGACGACGACCGCCTTCGCGGACAACGCGCGCTCCAACGGCGTCACCCGCCGCGTGGGCTACCGCGAGAACGGCCGCGACGTGCTGCCCCGTGAGGGCGCGGCCGCCGAGTCGATCCGCTACGTCCTGACGCGGGACGCGTGGGCCGCGGACCCCGACCGGCCCGAGGTCGCTCTCGACGGCGTCGCCGCCGTGCGCCGTCACCTCGGCGTGCCGGACTGACCCGCGGTCGGCAGCAGCTGGTCGCGGAGGCACGCGGCGAGCCACTCCGCGTACGCGTCGTCGCTCCAGGCGCACCCGTCCGTCGCCGCCAGGTAGACGTGCAGTCCGGTGAGGATCCACGCGCGGTCGAGCAGCGTGTCGGCCGCGACGTCGGTGCGCAGCTCGAGTGACGCCAGCAGCTCGCGCAGCCCTTCGCGACGATGCTCGTCGCCGAGCCTGCCGAGCTCGACGATCGCCGGGTCGGTCACCGCGTCGCGGGCCGCCGAGATCACCGCCTTGCTCGAGGACAGCAGCGCCGCCGTCCACCGCGCGAAGAGGGTGAGCTTCTCCGCAGACGACTCCGCCGCCTCGATGCGCACCCACCACCCGTCCGCGTCCGCGTCGTCCTCGAGCTGACTCAGCAAGGCCGCGACGATCGCTCCCTTCGACCCGTAGGTCGCGTACACCGTCGGCACCGCGACGCCCGCGCGCCCGGCGATGGCTGCCACCGTGGTGCCGGCGAAGCCGTGCTCCGCGAACAGCTCACGTGCCGCGAGCGCGATCCGTGCCCGCGTCGCGGCCGCGCGAGCGGCCCGCACCGGTGACCGGTAGCGCGACGTCCCGCTCGTGCCGCCGCCCTGGTGCGCTTCCATATAGCGCACTATATTGAATTCTGAGCACGGGGGGAGCCATGGAGGGATCGGTGGACGCCCGCGACGCCCACGGCGGGCGTGGGCAGTGGATCGGGTCCTGGATCGGCGCCGCGTTCGGGCTCGTCTACGTCGAGGTGAACGCCGCGCCGCTGTCGGCAGGGCCGCGCGTCGCCGTACGGGTGGCGGGCATCGCCGCGTTCGCCGCGGTCGCATGGTTGCTGGTCCGCCGTCGCCCCCGCGACACCGGCGACGACGGCCCCGGACGACCGGTGTTCGGCCGCGCCTACTGGCTGATCGTCCTCGCGGAGGTCGTCGCGCTGTTCGTCGGCGTCCGCGTGGTCGCCGGGCCGCTCGGCATGCCCGACGCGGGCGTCGCGTGGGTGTCGCTCGTGGTCGGCGCGCACTTCCTACCGCTCGCCGCGCTCTTCCGCGTCCGGCCGTTCTGGTGGCTGGGCCTCGGGATCGCGGCGTGTGGCGTGGCCGGCCTGGCTCTCGCGGTCGGTGACGCGTCCGCCGCGGCGATCGCCGTGGTCGGCGGTCTGGTGCCGGGCGTGTTGCTCCTCGCCAGCGGATGGCTCGGGGGGTGGACGCTTCCGCCGGCCGCGCCCCTCGACGCGATGACGACGTCCGTCGGCTCGGACGACGCGCGTCCCTGACGGCGCTCGCTCCCGTCCGCCCTCCGGTGGACAGCACCGGCGCGCACCACCACCCTGGTTCTGGGCCTCGAGCAACGGTGCCCGACGCCCGCCTGGGGGTGAACCATGAAGCTGAAGCGCGCTGCGTTCGTGATCCTGGCGGCGGTCGGCCTGACCGTCGCGGCCGCCGGCCCGGGCCAGGCGGCGTCGGGCGACATCAACGCGACCTGGTGCTGGCTCGCGCACTGGTACTCGATCTACCCGACCTGCAACGCCTACGGCGACTTCTACGCCGACGGCGAGTCGTTCAAGCTCCAGGACACCCGTGCGGACGGCCACTCGGTGGTCATGCGCATCTGGATCGACGGCGACCGCAAGTCCGACCTCTGGAACAAGTACGGCGACGGCCAGTACGTCTACCGCGACTACGCGCTCGCCGAGGGCACGCCCGTGAAGTTCCAGCTCTGCATCGGGGAGTACTCGACGAAGACGGTGCTCGACTGCCAGGACAAGACCTGGTCGGGTCACGCCTGAGCGCTACCGCTCCGCGACCCGCCGTCAGCGGCTCGGGTCGTAGCCCAGCACGTCACCGGGCTGGCAGCCGAGCTCCCGGCAGATGGCCGCGAGCGTCGAGAACCGCACCGCCCGTGCGCGTCCGTTCTTGAGCACCGAGAGGTTCGCGAGCGTGATGTCCACGCGCGCGGCCAGCTCGGTGAGCGTCATGCCGCGGGCCTCGAGCAGCGCGTCGAGGTGCACGACGATCCCGGCGTCGTCGTCCGCGTCTGTCGCGGGCGTCACACCAGCCCCTCGACGTCGCGCTGCATCCGCACGCCGAGCCGCAGCACCTCGGCGCCGCCGGCCAGCGTGAGCCCGACGACCAGCGGCACGAACGACACGGACCAGCTCGGCTCGACGTACCCCGCGAGCCGCGGCGACTCGAGGATCCCGACCCGACCCCAGGCGCCGAGCACCTGCGCGAGCATCCCGCCGAACCCGACCACCACCGCGGCCGCGTAGACGCGCCGCAGGTTCGCCGCCCGGAACAGCCGGCCGCGGCGCAGGTCGCGCACCACCAGGAGCGCGAGCGCCAGGGCGACGGCCACGACGACGCCGGTCAGCAGCGCGGAGCCGCCCAGCCCCGCGGTCTGACGCAGGTCCGGGTCCCACGCCTGGATCTCGACGCTGTTCGGCAGCGTCGACTCGACGGCCTCGCCCCGGTGGTACTCACCGTCGCCGAGGCCGCGAGCGAGCGCCGCCGGCAGCGTTCCCCCGAGGTCCGCCGCGGCCCTGGCCCACACGTCCGGGGACAGGTCGGCGCGGATCTCGCGATCCATCCCCCAGTACGGGCCCTGGCCGATGCCGAGCATCGACGGGCCCACCAGCGGCCGCACCACCTGCGTGACGATCACGACCGCGAGCAGCACCCAGAGGGTGGCCTCGAGCAGCCCGGCCACCACCCGGGCGCGCGCCGGGTTCGGCTGCACCCGCAGGTCGTCGTCGATCGCCGTCGTCTGCATGGCCGTCCTTATCGTTATTCGATGTTATCGATCAACGATAAGACCGCGATCGTTCGGGCGCAATGATCCAGCGGGTGCCAGCGGGTGCACCGACCGCGCTGGGCCGCGAGGAAGCGACCGGTCAGGCCGTCCGTGCCCCCGCGCGACCCATGCCGAACGGGTAGAGCTGACGCACCAGCGCCACGAGGTCCGGCGTCGGGGCGACGCCGAGCTCCGCCTTGAGCGCACGTGAGAGCCGCTCGAACTGCCGGAGCGCACCCGCGGGGTCACCCCGGCGGGCGTGGATCTCGATGAGCACCCGGTTCGCCGACTCCGACCACGGCTCGACCGCGACGGCCGCGAGCCCGTACGGCAGCGCCGCGGCGGGCCGGCCGAGCGAGAGCAGCCTCGTCGCGGCGGTCTCGAGCGCCTGTCCGATCAGCACGTGCCACCGCTCGCGGTGGTCCCGCGACCACTCGTCGTCCCACCCCGCGAGGAGCTCGCGCCCGACCTCGGGCGGCGGGCCAGCGTGCTCGTTGGCCGGCGCGTCGTCGTAGATCGTCGCGTTCACCCACGTCATGACGTCGTCGACGTCGACGTGGACGTCGTCTGCGAGCGCGAGCACGGGGCCGCCGACGTCGATGACGCCGGGCGCCGCGCGCCGCAGCCGGGACAGGCCGGTGCGCAGGTTGGCGAGCGCGCGGACCGTCGGCGCGTCGGGCCACATCCGGTCGGCCGCTCGGTCGCGCGACATCGGGCCGTCGAGCGCGAGCGCCGCGAGGAGCCGCGCCGTCGGCTGGGCGAGCGCCACCCGCCTGCCGTCGGCCCGCAACCGGAGCGGTCCGAGCAACGCCAAGACATGACCCATCAAGCCGCCCCCCGCTCGCTCCCCGTGGCGTCAAGGTATCGGCCGCGGCGCCACCCGACTGGTCCGGACACGGAGCCGTCACCCCGTGAAGCGTTGCCGTCACGCCGCCGTGACGCGGGGCGACACGCGAGTGACTCCCGCGGTGCGCGGCCGTCACGCGAGGGCGACGCCGGATCGGTGGCATGGGCTCGCCGGGACGGACCCGGCGACGTCACCACGGGGAGGAACCATGACCACCACCGCAGAGAGCGCGGCCGCGGCACTGGACGCGATCGACCTGAGCGGCATCGAGGAGCACCCGGCGCTGAGCGACACGCTCGCCGTGGCCGCCGGCGGCGCGTCCGACCAGCAGGACGACACCGCGAGCGCCACCGTCGTCGGCAACTCGCTCGTGTCGTTCTCCGCCTACGTCTCGGCGCAGCACAAGGACGACCTCAACAACTCGCTCGCCCTCGCGCAGCTGTCGGGCGTCAAGGCGGGCCACGTGCCGACGAGCGACCCGATCGGCTACTACACGTACGTCACGACGCTGCTCCAGCAGATCGGCTACACGGCGCAGGCGATCGACTTCGGCAGCTACCAGACGAAGACGGCGACGGTCGAGATCGACCAGGTCGTGCTCGAGATCCTCGGCGCGATCATCGCGCCCGCCGAGCTCGGCATCGTCGAGGCCGCCGTCAACGCGCTCAAGGGCTCGGCCGACGACTCCGGCGCGCCGTGGGCGATCTACTCGTCGTCGTCGACGTCGAACAACGCGGGCACGTTCTCGGTCGGACTCGCGAACGAGACGAACGGCTCGGTGGCGCTCCAGCTCGGAGCGTTCGCGTTCACGGGCACCGCCGACACGACCAAGTTCCTGTGGATGACGTACTCGTCGACCTCCGTGTCGATCCAGGACGGCTCGACCAGCCTGTCGCTCAACGACGCCGTCTACTCGAAGGTCCGCAAGGAGGTCCAGAAGAAGCTCGGCGAGCACGCGAAGAACTACATCGCGAACCTGCCGGACCTCTGATGGCCCGCTACGCCTGTGTCGCGGGCGTGGCGGTCGAGCTCCCGACCGGGACGAAGCCGGGCGACCCGGTGGTCGACGCGCTGCTCTACGCGCTGACCGCGGCGCAGCGGTCCGCGACCACGCAGCCGCTGCTCGACGCGGTGGTCGCCGACCTGGCCCTGCTCGGCTTCGCGACCGGCTCCTCGACGTCCTCGTCGACCACGCTCCGCCCGCGCGACGTCCCGCTCGCCCGGGCGTCGGCTGCGCCGCCGTTCGTCAGCGCCACCCTGGCGGCGGTCCGACGGGCACCGGCAGCCGTCCGCGCGGCGTTCGCGGGCTTCGCGGCGTCGGAGGCGGGCGCTGCGACCACCCGCGCGTGCGCGCAGGTGACAACCGCCGCGGGCGAGGTCGGGATCGTCCTCGCCCTGCTCGCGCTGAGCCCGCCGGCCGAGGACGCGGCGGCCTTTCCCTGGGCTCCGGTGACCGCGCCGGGGACCCTCACGCTGCGCACCGCGAGCCTCGCCGCCGACCCGGTGGTGTGGACGCCCCCGGTGGCTCGGCAGCTCGCCCAGAAGGTCGCTGCGCTCGAGCACAGCGTCCTGACGTTCCGCTGAAGTCGAAGGAGATCACCATGAACGGAGCACCCGAGGTCGAGGTCGGCGGTGTCGTGTTCAAGTACGCCGAGCTGCGCACGGGCTCACGCGGCATCAAGATCTGGACCGCCGCCGCCAAGCCGGTCGAGTACAAGCTGCGGCCCGACCCGCACGAGAGCCGCGAGTACAACAAGAAGCCGGAGAGGTTCTACCTCGAGGTCGCCACCGCGATCGGCGGCCTCTTCAACGCCGCGCCCGGCGCGTGGCCGCCGTACGGCACGCAGGTGCACGTCGCCCTCACCGACGAGGACTACGCGCTCGACCAGCCGTGACCGGTCGCGTCCTGTGAAGCACGAACGCCCCGCCGACCATCTCGGCGGGGCGTTCGTCGATCGCGTGGAGCCAAGGGGACTCGAACCCCTAACCCCCTGCTTGCAAAGCAGGTGCGCTACCAATTGCGCCATGGCCCCGACGGGACGCGCGCGCCCCGGGGTGGAGTGTCTCGCCGGAGCGAGCCGCTCACTCGAAGGTGTCGGTGACCTCTGCCCACAGGTCCCGCTCGTCGCGGTCCTGCGTGATCTTCTGGTACACGACGTAGCCGGCGGCCGCGACCGCCAGGAGGAGCAGGAGCTTCTTCATCGGGTCCCCCACGGGTGGTCGGGAGTGGGCCTAACAGGACTTGAACCTGTGACCTCTTCCTTATCAGGGAAGCGCTCTAACCGTCTGAGCTATAGGCCCGTTGGCGCGGACGTCACCGCCCTCGCGCGCCGGACGAGACTACCCCAGGCCAGGTGCCCCGCCCAAACCGAGCGTCGGCTACTCGTCGGTCATCGTGACGTGCAGGCCACCGACCAGTGCAGCGACGATGTTGTACAGGAAGGCCCCGATCGTCGAGAGCGCTGTCAGCAGGAAGACGTCGATCACCGCGATGAGCGTCGCGCCGGACACGACCCGCTTGAAGGCGACGTACTGCAGGATGTTGACGCCGCTCTCCTTGCCGGTGACCTGGATGATGAAGTCGTTCACCTTGGTGAACACGTGCAGGCCGTCGAGCGTGAACCACACCGCCGCCGCGGCGACCACGAGCATGATGCCCGCAGCGACCGAGAGCAGGAACGACAGCTTCATCACGGACCACGGGTCGACGCGCGAGATCGCGAGTCGCACGCGGCGGGGCCCGCCCACGGCGGGGATGCGGCCGGTGGCCGGGCGCGCGGTGCTGCCGAGGCCGGCCGGACCGGAGCCCGCGGCACGCGGCGCAGACGCGGGGGCCGCGGCCGCGGAGGGGGCGCTCGCGGGGGCGGGCGCCGGCGGGATCGTCGTCATCGGGGGTTCCTCGGTGCGGGGGCGGGTCATCGAGCCGATCGCGGCACCTGTGGCGGTGGCCGCCTTCCGAACCCAGACAGTCGCCGTGTCGACGGCAGTCTGGAGCGGCGAGGGCGGTTCGTCGTCGTCGGTCGGTGCCGGGAAGTCGGCGTCACTCCGAGTCTGCGGGGTGTCGATGGGCTCCCGCGCAGGGCGCGCGGGTGAGTTCGGTGGAGATCCCGGGGAGACGGTCGTGGCGCCGGTGGCACCGTGGCCGTTCGAGGCGAGCGCCGGGGCCGCCGAGGCCGAGGCGCTCGCGGCGGCCGCGGCCGTGCCGTTCGGGCGCTGCTGCGTCCCGTTCGGTCCGGACGGCGCGCCACCGGAGCCGGACGCCGATCCGGTCGACGTCCTGCCGTTCTTCGACGTCGCGGTCCGCCCGGTCACGCTCGTGCGGACGGGCCGCGTCTCCTCGGGCGTGTCCCACGCGACCGCGGACCCGGTCTGCGCACGCGACGACGTGGGCTGACGGGCCTCGCCCGACGGCTCGGTCGGGCGCTGGCGCGGGGGGATCGACGGCGGGGTGGGTTCGGTCATGCGTCCTGTCCTGAGGCCTCGGCGTCGGCGGGTCCGACGCCCTCAGCTGCGTCAGACGCGCCCGGAAGGTCCGGGTCGCTGTCGGCGCCCACGGTACCGGCATCGTCTGCGAGGTGCCGCTCGGTGTTCCGAGCGACCGCGATGATGCGGTCGCCGCGGTCGGGCTTCGCGAAGATGACGCCCTGGGTCGCGCGACCCGTCGCGTGCACCTCGGCGGTCGCGGAGCGCACGATCTTGCCGCGCTCCATGATGACGAGCACCTCGTCGTCGGCGTCCACGACGAGCGCGCCGACCAGGTCGCCGTTCGCCTCCGGCAGGTTCGCCACCTTGATGCCCAGGCCACCACGACCCTGCTGCCGGTAGTTCTCGACCGTGAGCGCGGTCCGCTTGGCGATGCCGCCCTCGGTCACGGTGAAGAGGAAGGCGTCCTCGCGCACCACGTCGGCCGCGAGCAGCTCGTCGTCCGCGCGGAAGCTCATGCCCTTGACGCCCGACGCCGGCCGGCCCATCGGCCGCAGCGCATCGTCCGACGCGGTGAACCGCACCGACTGACCCTTGCGGCTGACGAGGATCAGGTCCTGGTCGGCGTTGACGATGCGCGCCGAGACCAGCTCGTCGGGCAGGCCGTTCTCGTCCTCGCGCAGGTTGATCGCGATGATGCCGCCCGAGCGGTTCGAGTCGTACTCGGTGAGCTTCGTCTTCTTGACGAGGCCGCGCTGCGTGGCGAGCACCAGGTACTCCGCCTGCTCGTAGTCGCGGATGTCGAGCACCTGCGCGATCTTCTCGCCCGGCTGGAACGCGAGCAGGTTCGCGACGTGCTGGCCCTTCGCGTCGCGGCCGCCCTCGGGCAGCTCGTACGCCTTGGCGCGGTACACGCGGCCGAGGTTCGTGAAGAACAGCAGCCAGTGGTGCGTCGTCGTCACGAAGAAGTGGTCGACGATGTCGTCCTCGCGCAGCTGCGCGCCGCGCACGCCCTTGCCGCCGCGGCGCTGCGCCCGGTAGTTGTCGCTGCGCGTGCGCTTCGCGTAGCCGCCGCGGGTGATCGTGACGACCATCTCCTCCTCGGCGATGAGGTCCTCGATCGAGACGTCGCCGTCGTAGGGGAGGATCGTCGTCCGCCGGTCGTCGCCGTACTTCGTGACGATGTCCGCGAGCTCCTCGGAGACGATGTCGCGCTGGCGCTGGTCGGAGGCGAGGATCGCGTTGTACTCCGTGATGAGCGCCTCGAGCTTGGCGTAGTTGTCGAGGATCTCCTGGCGCTGGAGGGCAGCCAGCCGGCGGAGCTGGAGGTTGAGGATCGCCTGCGCCTGCGGCTCGTCGATGTCGAGGAGCTCCATCAGGCCGCTGCGCGCCTGGTCGGCGTCGGGCGAGCGCCGGATGAGCGCGATGACCTCGTCGAGCGCGTCGAGCGCCTTCAGGTAGCCGCGGTAGATGTGGATCTCCGACTCGGCCTTGTTCAGGCGGTAGCGCGTGCGGCGCTGGATGACGTCGATCTGGTGCGCGGTCCAGTGCCGCACGAACGCGTCGATGCTCAGCGTGCGCGGGACGCCGTCGACGAGCGCCAGCATGTTCGCGCCGAACGTGTCCTGCAGCTGCGTGTGCTTGTAGAGGTTGTTGAGCACGACCTTCGCGACGGCGTCGCGCTTGAGCACGATCACCAGGCGCTGGCCCGTGCGGCCGGACGTCTCGTCGCGGATGTCGGCGATGCCCTGCACGCGGTTCTCGCGGACCAGGTCGGCGATCTTGCGCGCGAGCGTGTCCGGGTTCACCTGGAACGGCAGCTCGGTCACGACCAGGCAGATGCGGCCCTGGATCTCCTCGACCTGCACGACCGCGCGCATCGTGATCGAGCCGCGACCCGTGCGGTACGCGTCCTCGATGCCGCGGTGGCCGAGGATCGTGGCGCCCGTCGGGAAGTCGGGACCCTTGACGCGCACGAGCAGCGCCTCGAGGAGCTCCTCCTTCGAGGCCTCCGGGTGCTCGAGGTACCACTGGACGCCGTCGGCGACCTCGCGCAGGTTGTGCGGCGGGATGTTGGTCGCCATGCCGACCGCGATGCCGGCTGAGCCGTTGACCAGCAGGTTCGGGAACCGGCTCGGCAGGACGGACGGCTCCTGGGTGCGGCCGTCGTAGTTGTCCTGGAAGTCGACGGTGTCCTCGTCGATGTCGCGAACCATCTCCATGGCCAGCGGCGCCATCTTGCACTCGGTGTACCGCGGGGCCGCGGCGGGGTCGTCACCGGGGCTGCCGAAGTTCCCCTGTCCCGCGACGAGCGGGTAGCGCATCGACCAGTCCTGCACGAGGCGGACGAGCGCGTCGTAGATCGCGGTGTCGCCGTGCGGGTGGTACTTGCCCATGACGTCGCCGACCACGCGGCTGCACTTCGAGAACTGCCGCTCGGGGCGGTAGCCCCCGTCGTACATCGCGTAGAGCACGCGCTTGTGCACCGGCTTGAGGCCGTCGCGGACGTCCGGCAGCGCACGGCCGACGATGACCGACATCGCGTAGTCGAGGTACGACCGCTGCATCTCGAGCTGCAGGTCGACCTGGTCGATCCGGCCGTGCTCGATGCCGTCGGATCCGGTGGTCTCGCTCACGTGTGTCCTTCGTCAGGTGGTGCGGGAGGTTGTCGTGGGTGCGGGGCGCGCGCGAGCACGCCGCGGCCTCAGATGTCGAGGAAGCGCACGTCCTTGGCGTTCTGCTGGATGAACGAGCGGCGCGACTCGACGTCCTCGCCCATGAGCACCGAGAAGATCTCGTCCGCCGCGGCCGCCTCGTCGAGGTTGACCTGCAGCAGCGTGCGGTGCTCGGGCGACATGGTCGTCTCCCACAGCTCCTGGTAGTCCATCTCGCCCAGACCCTTGTAGCGCTGGATCGCGTTCTCCTTGGGGAGCCGCTTGCCGTTGGCCGTGCCGTCGGCGATGAACGCGTCGCGCTCACGGTCGGAGTACACGAAGTCGTGCTCGGCGTTGCTCCACTTGATCCGGTAGAGCGGCGGCTGCGCGAGGTACACGTGACCGTTGGTGATGAGCTCCGGCATGTACCGGAAGAGCAGCGTCAGGAGCAACGTGCAGATGTGCTTGCCGTCGACGTCGGCATCCGCCATCAGCACGATCTTGTGGTAGCGGAGCTTCGCGAGGTCGAAGTCCTCGCCGATGCCCGTGCCGAAGGCTGTGATCAGCGACTGGACCTCCTGGTTGCCCAGTGCCTTGTCGAGACGCGCGCGCTCGACGTTCAGGATCTTGCCGCGGATCGGCAGGATCGCCTGCGTGCGGGGGTTGCGGCCGCGGACCGCCGAGCCGCCGGCGGAGTCCCCCTCGACGATGAAGACCTCGCACTCCTCCGGGCGGTTGCTCTGGCAGTCCTTGAGCTTGCCGGGCATGCCGCCGGACTCGAGCAGGCCCTTGCGACGGGTCGCCTCGCGCGCCTTGCGGGCCGCCATGCGGGCCGCGGCCGCCTGGATCGACTTGCGGATCACGTCGCGCGCGTCGTTCGGGTGCGAGTCGAGCCAGTCGCCGAGCTTCTCGTTGACGACGCGCTGCACGAACGTCTTCGCCTCGGTGTTGCCGAGCTTCGTCTTCGTCTGGCCCTCGAACTGCGGCTCACCGAGCTTGACGGAGATGACGGCGGTCAGACCCTCGCGGATGTCGTCACCCGTGAGGTTCTCCTCCTTCTCCTTGAGGATGCCCTTGTCGCGCGCGTACTTGTTGATGAGCGTGGTGAGGGCCGCGCGGAACCCCTCCTCGTGCGTGCCGCCCTCGGTGGTCGAGATCGTGTTCGCGAACGTGTGCACCGACTCGGAGTAGGCGGTCGTCCACTGCATCGCGATCTCGACGGAGATGCGCTTCTCCGTGTCCTCGGCCTCGAAGTCGATGACCTCGGGGTTGACCAGCTCGACCTTCTTCGCGGCGTTCAGGTGAGTGACGTAGTCGAGCAGCCCGTTCTCGTACTTGTAGGTGACGACCCGGACCTTGGGCGCCTCCTCCTCGCCGACGACCTCGTCGCCCTCGACGACGTGCTGCGGACGCTCGTCGGTCAGCGTGATCTGGAGGCCCTTGTTGAGGAACGCGTACTGCTGGAACCGCGCGCGCAGCGTCTCGAAGTCGTAGTCGATGGTCTCGAAGATGCTCGAGTCGGCCCAGAAGGTCTGCGTCGTTCCGGTCTCGTCGGTCGGCTCGCCGCGGCGGAGCTCGCTCGCGGGCTTGCCGCCGTCAGCGAAGTCCATCTCCCACGAGTAGCCGTCGCGCTTGACGACGGACTCGACGCGCGTCGACAGCGCGTTCACCACCGAGACGCCGACGCCGTGCAGCCCGCCCGAGACGGCGTAGCCGCCGCCGCCGAACTTGCCGCCCGCGTGCAGGATCGTCATCACGACCTCGAGCGTCGGCTTGCCCTCGGTCGGGTGGATCGCGACCGGGATGCCGCGGCCGTTGTCGACCACGCGCACGCCGCCGTCCGGCAGCAGCGTGACCTCGATGTGGTCGCAGTAGCCGGCCAGCGCCTCGTCGACCGCGTTGTCGACGATCTCGTAGACCAGGTGGTGCAGACCGCGCGCACCGGTCGAGCCGATGTACATGCCGGGCCGCTTGCGGACCGCCTCGAGGCCCTCGAGAACCGTGATCGCGCTGGCGTCGTAGCCGCCGTTGGTCGATCCGCTCTTGGTCGGGGTGTCGGGCTTGTTCGTGCTCTGCTCGGCCACGTGCGGGCTCGCTCCTGTCGACTCACAAGCGCCGCGGAGCGCGCCGCCGGACCCGAAGGAGGGCGGATCACTCCATGACGCTGGAGTTCTCGTCTCTGTACCGGCACCGATGCGCCAGGAATGACCTGTCCAGTCTACCTGCCGGACCCCCCGAAACCCGGGTTCGGGGCCGCCCTGTTCACCGTCAGCCGTACGTGTCGCGCTCGCCGCGGCCCCGGACGCGCTTCGGGCCGCGGCCGAATCTCGGACCGCCGGGCCCCAGGACGGTGATCTCGAGGACCGCGTCGGCGCCGAGATCCTCCGCGAACCGGGCGAGCATCGTCGGGACCAGGAGCCGCAGCTGGGTGGCCCACGCGGTCGAGCTCGCACGAACGGTGAGCGCGCCGCCCTCGAACGACTCGAACGCGCACTTGTCCGCGACCTCGGCGCCGACGAGCTCGGCCCAGCGGTGCTGGATCGAGCCGCCGAGCCGGTCCGACGAGGACCCGAGCCCAGCCAGCACGCCGTCGAGCGTGTCGCCGATCGATCGCGGGTCGCGCGGGCCGACGCCCGGCGCGCCGGCCGGGGCGTCGAACGAGGGCCGACGCCGGGGTGCGTCGCCGGGGCGGATGCCACGCGCGCGAGCCGCCGCCTTGGCGCGGCCGAGCGCGGCGGCGGCCACCCGATCGGGCGGCGTCAGGTCGGCGACCACGTGCAGCGGCGTCCCGTCGTCCGCCGAGCGGGCCGGCGCAGGCAGCAGCGCGTCGTCAGAGGACACGCGCGACCTCGCCGCCCATGACGTCGACCCGGGCGCCGGCCAGCGGCTCCGGCACGTCGTCGGCGACGGCGGCCGTGATCAGCACCTGACGCGCGGGGGCGACGAGCTCCGCGAGCCGGTCGCGACGCCGGGCGTCGAGCTCGGCGAACACGTCGTCGAGAATCAGCACCGGCTCGCCGTCGTGGCCCCAGCCGAGGGCGTCGTCACCGCCGTCGGTGAGCAGCGCGTACGACGCCAGGCGGAGGGCGAGCGCGTACGACCAGGACTCACCGTGGCTCGCGTACCCCTTGGCGGGCATGCCGCCGAGTGCGAGGACGAGATCGTCACGGTGCGGGCCGACGAGGCTGACGCCGCGGTCGATCTCCTTGCCGCGCAAGCGCCCCATCGCCTCGAGCAGCTGCGCCTCGACGAGCTCGACCGACGCCCCTGCCGCGGTGATCACGTCCTCGTCCTGCTCGAGCACGGCGTCGAGCGACGCGCGGTACGTGATGACGGCATCGCCCTGCCCCGCGCTGACCTGCGCGTACGACTTCGCGACGTGCGGCGCGAGCTCCGCGACCAGCGCACGGCGGGCCACGACGATCTCCGCTCCGGTCTGCGCGAGCTTGGCGTCCCACACGTCGAGGGTCCGCAGATCCGCGCCGCCCCGAGACCCGCGCACCGCGGCACCCGCCGACTTGAGCAGGGCCGAGCGCTGACGCAGCACGCGTTCGTAGTCACCGATCGTCGCCGAGATGCGCGGCGTCCGTTGCACGAGCAGCTCGTCGAGGAACCGGCGTCGTCCGTCCGGGTCGCCCTTGACGAGAGCGAGGTCCTCGGGCGCGAACAGGACCGTCCGGAGGATGCCCAGCACGTCGCGGGCGCGGGTCGGCGACGCACCGTTGATGCGCGCGCGGTTCGACCGGCCCGGCGTCACCTCGAGCTCGACGAGGGTCGCGCGGGACTCGCCACGCTCGTCGTCACGCACGACGCGCGCCCTCACGATCGCCCGCGACGCACCCTGCCGCACCAGGGCCGCGTCGCTCGGCACACGGTGACTACCCAGCGTCGCGACGTATCCGATGGCCTCGACGAGGTTCGTCTTGCCCTGACCGTTCGGGCCGACCAGCGCCGTGATGCCCGGCTCGAGCGGCAGCTCGACCTGCGGGTAGGAGCGGAAGTCGGTGAGCGACAGGTGGGCGACGTACATCGGGTGGGGCTGGGATCGCTCAGGCGTTCGGGGGCACGGCGGCGGCCCGTGCGGGCGTGCTGCTCGATGCGGCGGGACCGGTCGTGCCCGCCGGCTTCACCGCGTGGCCACCGAACTGCTGGCGGAGCGCCGCGACGGCCTTCATCGCGGGGGACTCGCCCTGACGCGACGCGAACCGCGCGAACAGCGACGCGGAGATGACGGGTGCCGGCACCGCGAGGTCGATCGCCTCGTCGACCGTCCAGCGGCCTTCGCCCGAGTCCTCGACCCAGTCGTCGATCGCGCCGAGGCCCGGGTCCTGCTCGAGCGCCTTGACCAGTAGCTCGAGCAGCCAGGAGCGCACGACCGTGCCGCGCACCCAGGCCTTCATCGTGCCGTGGACGTCGGTGACGAGGTCCTTCGCCGCGAGGAGCTCGTAGCCCTCCGCGTACGCCTGCATCAGGCCGTACTCGATGCCGTTGTGGACCATCTTCGCGAAGTGTCCGGCGCCGACCGTGCCCGCGTGCACGAAGCCCTCCTCGCGGGGACCCTCAGGCCGCAGCGCGTCGAACACCGGCATCGCGCGCTGCACGTGCTCGACGTCGCCGCCGACCATCAGGCCGTAGCCGTTCTTGAGACCCCACACGCCGCCGGAGACGCCGGCGTCCATGAACCCGACGCCCTTGGCGCCGAGTCGCTCTGCGTGCGGCAGGTCGTCCTGGTAGTACGAGTTGCCACCGTCGATGACGAGGTCGCCCTCGCTCAGCAGGTCGGCGAGCTGGTTGATGACGTCGTCCGTGATCTCGCCGGACGGGACCATGACCCAGACGACGCGCTCTCCGGCCGGCAGCGCCTCCACCAGCGCCTCGAGGCTCGGGACGTCGGTGACGTCGGGGTTGCGGTCGAACCCTGTGACCTCGATGCCGGCGCCCCGCATGCGCTCGCGCATGTTCGCGCCCATCTTGCCCAGACCCACCAGACCGACGTGCATGGCCGTCCGCCCCTCCTCGTTCGGATTCGAGCCGCGTCTTCCGAGGCCCGGAGCCACTGTGCACCCGCGACGTGCGACCGCGCACACCGACGCCGGGTGCCGGCCGTTGCCGCCGTCAGCTCGCGAAGCGGATCGGCACCAGCAGGTAGCGGTAGTCCTGCTTGTCGTCGCCGTCGGCCGACTCCTGGCCCGTGAACTCGACGGGCTTGTTGGGGTGCGTGAACGACATGCGCACGAACGACGTGTCGAGCGCGCCCAGGCCGTCGAGCAGGAACTGCGGGTTGAACGCCACCGAGATGTCCTCACCGACGAGCGTCGCCTCGAGCGCCTCGGACGCCTGCGCGTCGTCGCCCTGGCCGGCGTCGAGCACGACCTGGCCCTCGGTGAACGACAGCCGGATCGGCGTGTTGCGCTCGGCGACGAGCGCGACGCGCTTCGCGGCCTCGGCCAGCGCGTGCGTCGCGACGACGGCGTGGATCGGGGTCTCGTCAGGGAACAGGCGACGCACCGCGGGGTAGTCGCCGTCGACGAGCAGGCTCGTCGTCTGCCGGCCCGCGGCCTCGAACCCGATCAGGTCGACGCCGGCGCCGGTCGAGAGCGCGACCGTGACCGAACCGGCGCCGCCCAGCGACTTCGCGGCGTCGGTCAGAGTCCGGGCGCGCACCAGCGCGACGGTCGAGACGTCGGGCGACGCCGGCTTCCACGTGAGCTCGCGCAGCGCGAGGCGGTACCGGTCCGTGGCGAGCAGCGTGACCTTCTCGCCCTCGATCTCGACGCGCACGCCCGTGAGCAGGGGGAGCGTGTCGTCACGGCTGGCGGCGACGGAGACCTGCGCGACCGCGTGCGTGAGCTCGTCGCCGTCGACCGTGCCCGTGGTCGGGGGCATGGTCGGCAGGTTCGGGTAGTCCTCGACCGGCATCGTCAGGAGAGTGAACCGGCTGGCGCCGCAGGTGACGACGACCTTCGTGCCGTCGAGCACGACGTCGACGGGCTTGTCGGGGAGCGCCCGGGAGATCTCCGCCAGCAGCCGGCCCGACACCAGCACGGTGCCCGGGTCGCTCACGTCGGCCGGGATCTGGGACCGGGCGGAGACCTCGTAGTCGAAGCTCGAGAGCTGGATCGTGCCCGTCGAGTCCGCCTCGATCCGCACACCGGCGAGGACCGGCACGGGCGGACGGGTCGGCAGGCTGCGCGCCGTCCACGTCACTGCGTCCGCGAGAACGTCACGCTCGACCCGGAACCTCATGCCTCACCTCTCGTCGTCACGCACGTCGGACCTCGCCCGTGCTGCTGCCCGCCGGTCGCCCCAGGGTCTGGGGATCCGTCGAGCAGCTCTCGGGCGCGTGCCTGCACGAGTGCCTTGAACGGGTGTGCTCAGAGCACTGCAGAGTCAGGCTGCGGCCGGCGTCAGCCGAACATTACGCGAGAGGTCCGACACGCGGGTACGACCGGGCCTGCCGCGTTCGTGTGAGCCCAACGGCGGTGTGTGGATCTCGGCGAATGACAAGTCTCGTCGTCGTCATCGGTCGTGTGGATGGTGTGGATGACAGGCGTTGTCGCAGGTGGTGCCGAGAATCGGGTGTGGAGGCGCGATGTGAGCCGGCCGCCGCCACCGGTGGACGCCTCGGGACGACGCTGGAGCCGCCCGTGAGCGTCCACCGGATGCAGCCTGGTGTTCCACAGCTCCAGACACTCGATCCACCGTGATCCACAGGTGTGTACACAGGTGTGGAGATTCGTCCCATGCATGTTTCACCCGGAGCCTGAGTGTTGCCGCCAACTGCCGCGAACCGTTTCGGCCGTGAGAACTCGTTCATGGCATCGGGCCCCGTCGGGCCGGCGCCGAGGCCGTGAGCAGGCGTCATGCCAGGTCACCGGGCCGCGGCCCCTGCGCCCGGGTCGCATCGCGTCGGTCCTCGGGCCGGGTACTTCGTCCCCAGCCAGCCTGTGGGTACTGTGGATAAACGTTCGCCATAGTGGGACGAAACCGGGCGAACGGTTGTGGGTGACGCGGCGGATGTGCACAGGGCAGAGCGGCGCGGGCACGCTTCCCGCGCGTGGTGCGGCCAGGGGTCAGGACCGGCTCTGCTGCTTGATCCGGTTCGTCAGCTCGGTGACCTGGTTGTAGATCGAGCGCCGCTCGGCCATCAGCTCACGGATCTTGCGGTTCGCGTGCATGACCGTCGTGTGGTCGCGTCCGCCGAAGGCCTGGCCGATCTTGGGCAGGGAGAGGTCGGTCAGCTCGCGGCAGAGGTACATCGCGATCTGCCGGGCCGTCACGAGCACGCGGGAGCGGGACGAGCCGCACAGGTCGTCGATCGTCAGCCCGAAGTACGACGCGGTCTGCCCGATCACCTGCGTTGCGGTGATCTCGGTCGTCTGGTCGTCCGTGATGAGGTCCTTCAGCACGATCTCGGCGAGCGAGAGGTCGACCTGCTGACGGTTGAGGTTCGCGAACGCCGTGACGCGGATCAGCGCACCCTCGAGCTCGCGGATGTTCGTCGAGATCTTGCTCGCGATGTACTCGAGGACGTCCGGCGGCGCCTGCAGGCGCTCCGAGCCGGCTTTCTTGCGGAGGATCGCGATACGCGTCTCGAGGTCCGGCGGCTGGACATCGGTGATGAGGCCCCACTCGAAGCGGGACCGCATGCGGTCCTCGAAGCCGTTCAGCTGCTTGGGCGGCAGGTCGGACGTGATCACGACCTGCTTGTTCGCGTTGTGCAGCGTGTTGAACGTGTGGAAGAACTCCTCCATCGTCTGTTCCTTGCCCTGGAGGAACTGGATGTCGTCGATGAGGAGCACGTCGACCTCGCGGTAGCGGCGCTGGAAGGCACCGGCCTTGCCCTCGGAGATCGAGTTGATGAAGTCGTTGGTGAACTCCTCCGAGTTCACGTACCGCACGCGAACGCTCGGGTAGAGGTTCTGGGCGTAGTGGCCGATCGCGTGCAGCAGGTGCGTCTTCCCGAGGCCGGAGTCGCCGTAGATGAAGAGCGGGTTGTATGCCTTGGCCGGCGCCTCGGCGACCGCGACCGCGGCGGCGTGCGCGAAGCGGTTCGAGCTGCCGATGACGAAGGTCTCGAACAGGTACTTCGGGTTGAGGCGCGCCGGCTCGGGGTTGGTGCGCCGCGGGTGGGCCGGGCGGTCGTCCTGCGACGGGGGCGGGGGCGCGTCGCCCTGGCCGGTGCTCTGCTGGATGTCGCGCGGCTCGATCGCGGTCAGCGGCTGCTGGGGTGCGGGCATCGGCAGCGGGGTGTCGCCGTCCAGGTCCGGGTCGACCGTGACGGCGAACCGGGCGTCCCGTCCGAGAGCCTCCGTCAGGGCGCCGGACACCTCGGAGCGCACCCGGGACTCGAGATAGTCCTTGGTGAGGTCGTTGCCCACGGCAAGCAGCAAGGTGCCGTCGAGGAGGCCGAGAGGACGGGCGAGCCGGACGAAGGCCAGCTGGCGCGGCGTGATGTCGGGGCTCGTCTCCAGGCTGCCGACGACGTGGCCCCAGACCCGGGCGAGCTCTTCGTCCTGTGACACGTCCTACCTCATGCAGTTCTGTCGGCGCGGGTGGTCGAGTCTGGCATGCGGCGTCCTTGTCCACATACTTGTCCACACCTGTGAGCGGTGATATGGAGCCTCGGAACGGCGCCTGACGACCTGCATCGTGCCGGGCTGCCGCCGGAGTGATCGCGCCGGCCCGGCCGTCACCTTTCCACAGCCGAGCGGTGCGGGACGAGGAGCGATGCTAGTCAGGCCCGCACCGGGACGACAGGGGGCGAACGGGTGATGACGGACAGGTGTCCAACTCATGGGACGCAGCGTCGACCGAGGGCGGCGCGAGGCCCATTTGACCGTCCTCCAAGGGGCGGCGTACCGTTGTCCAGCCTTCCTGATGGCTCCTGCTGGCGCGCCCTGAGTGGCGACGCCGCGCGCGCGGCGCGTGCGTGGAGCAGTCGAGCTCGGCACACGGACCTGGTCGCGCGCATCGCTGCGCGGCCCACGCGAAAGACAGTTGGAGACCCTCGTGACCAAGCGCACGTTCCAGCCGAACAACCGGCGTCGGGCGAAGACCCACGGCTTCCGCCTTCGTATGCGGACCCGCGCGGGCCGCGCGATCCTTTCGGCTCGTCGCCGCAAGGGCCGCGCGGAGCTCTCGGCCTGACCTCAGCGTCGGTGTTGCCCGCAGCGCACCGGATGCGCCGCGCTGCCGACTTCGAGCAGGCGGTGCGCCGGGGTGCGCGCGGCGGGCGCGACACCCTCGTGGTGCATCTGACGACCCGAACCGACCTCGGTCCGCAAGGACCGGTGGTCGGTTTCGTCGTGTCCAAGGCCGTGGGGAACGCGGTGACACGAAACCTGGTGCGTCGCCGACTCCGTGGCCTCGCGGCAGAGCGGTTGTCGTCGCTGCCGGCCGACGTCGGTCTCGTCGTCCGCGCGCTGCCGCCGGCGGCGGCACGGCCCTACGCCGAGCTCGCGGACGATCTCGACGCGGCCCTGGCGGTCGCACAGCGTCGCGCGGCTCGGAGGTGACCGGGGTGCGCTCCGTGCTTCGCGTCCTTCGACGCCTCCCGGCACTGCTGCTCGTCGGGCTGCTGCGCGGCTACCAGCTGTTCGTCTCGCCGCTGACGCCGCCGTCGTGCCGGTACTACCCCTCGTGCTCGACGTACGCCGTACGCGCGATCCAGGTGCACGGTGCCGTGTACGGCACCTGGCTCGCGGTGCGTCGGGTGCTCCGCTGCCACCCCTGGGCGGCAGGTGGCGTCGATGACGTCCCGCCTGCTCGCCCGCACACCCATCACTTCGTGGCCCCGTCCACGCACTGATCCCCGAAAGAGGAGCTCTGCCCCATGTCGTGGTTCGACGGCCTGCTCAAACCGATCATGGTGGTTGTGGCCTGGATCATGGTCCAGTTCCACAGCCTGTTCTCCGCCATCGGCCTGGACCCTGACGGGGGCGCCGCCTGGGCGTTCTCGATCATCGGCCTGGTGATCGTGATGCGGATCCTGCTGATCCCGCTGTTCTTCAAGCAGATCAAGGCGTCGCGTGGCATGCAGCTGCTCGCGCCCGAGATGCAGGCGATCCAGAAGAAGTACAAGGGAAAGACGGACCCGGCGTCCCGCGAGGCGATGAGCCGCGAGACGATGGAGCTCTACCGCAAGCACGGCACGAACCCGTTCGCGTCCTGCCTACCGATCCTGCTGCAGTCGCCGATCTTCTTTGCGCTGTTCCGGGTGCTGAACTCGCTGCCCCAGCTCGCGGACGGGCAGTACCACGGCGGTACGCACATCGGCCCGATGACGGGCGAGCTGGCGAAGTCCGCGGAAGGCGCCACGATCTGGGGCGCCCCGCTCTCCGGCGTGTTCGCGCGCGCCGACGGCAACGTGCACATCCAGATCGTGGCGGCGGTCCTCATCGTCGCGATGGTGGCGACCACGTTCCTCACGCAGCGTCAGCTGACGATGAAGAACATGCCGCCGAGCGCTCTGCAGGGGCCGATGGCCCAGCAGCAGAAGGTGCTCATGTACGTGATGCCGCTGATCTTCGCGTTCTCCGGCGTGCAGTTCCCGATCGGTGTCCTCATCTACTGGACCACGACGAACCTCTGGTCGATGGGCCAGCAGTTCTACACGATCAGGCGGATGCCGGCCCCCGGCTCCGAGGCCGAGCGACTGATGAAGGAGCGCAAGGCGCGCAAGCTCGCCGAGCGCGGCGGCATCGAGGAGGGCCCGTCCGCGGTCGCCACGATCGAGGAGGCTCCGCGGCCCAGCGGTCAGCGGGAGCAGCCGAAGCGGAAGTCGCGGAACAAGCCTCGACCCACCGGCGCCGGGACAAGCCCCGCGAGCGCGCGCATCGAGGATGGCCCGGCTCAGCCGCCTGCCACCTCGCCCAAGCCCGCAGGACCGACGCCGGGCGCGAAGTCGACGCCTGCGAAGTCCGCATCCAAGCCCAAGAAGAAGTAGCGCCTCGGCGCCCAGAGCGGAGAAGACGCATGACGACATCTGACGCACCGGCAGAGCCCACGCGTGCCACGCGCCTCGAGGAGGAGGGCGAGATCGCAGCGGACTACCTCGAGGAGCTCCTCGACATCGCGGACCTCGACGGCGACATCGACATCGACGTCGACCACGGCCGTGCCGCGGTGGAGGTCGTGTCCGAGGATGCAGCCGACCGGTCCCTGCGCCGCCTCGTCGGCCGCGAGGGGGAGGTGCTCGACGCACTGCAGGAGCTGACCCGTCTGGCGGTGCAGACGCGGACGGGCGAGCGTAGCCGGCTGATGCTGGACGTCGCTGGGTACCGCGCGGCCCGCAAGACCGAGCTGGTCGCCGTCGCGCAGGAGGCGATCGAGAAGGTGAAGACGTCGGGCACCGCCGTGGCACTGGCCGCGATGAACCCGTTCGAGCGCAAGGTCGTGCACGACGCCGTTGCGGCGGCGGGCCTGAGCAGCGACTCCGAGGGGGTCGAGCCCCAGCGGCACGTGGTGGTTCGGCCGTAGTCCGTTGATCGCGGAAACGGGAAGGTGCCTCGTGCACCTTCCCGTTTCTTGTCTGTGGGTGCGCCGGCGGTCGCGCTGTTTCACGTGAAACGGCGGGGGTTCGCGGCGTCACGGGGGGTTGCGCCGGGCGACGCCTGGCGCGCCTCGGGGCGGCGGCGGTGGGCGCGGGTCGACATGACCGCTGTCGCCGGTCGGCAGATCGCCGGTCCAGGTGGAACGGTCCCGGGCGCCACATTGAGACGGCCGTTTCACGTGAAACAGGTGCCATGCTGGTGCTTGGCTGACCTCTTCACGCGACGTCGGCGGGGATGTGTACTCGAGTCGGGGGCGGCGGGTCGATCCGGGGATCCGGACAGGGGCCCCTACGCGATGCGACCGCGGTGTCCGGGGGCTTCCACTCGCGTTGAGGCGCTTTGTTTCACGTGAAACAGCGCGCCGCGCCGATGCACTGGCGTGCACCCCGTCGCGAACGGGCCGGGATGCCAAGCGCCTTGCCATGCCAGAGACTGGCTGGCCGGGCCGCGAGGCGACTTGTAGCCGGTGGTTCCTGACGTGGGGGCGAGCCGCTGTTGAAGGCACCTCGGTCCCGGTGGACGCAGCCGGTGCTTCGCATCGAGGGCTGCGTCGGTTCACGGAAGTCGGGGCGATGCGATCCGTCCCGCGAGTGGGGACGGTTGCCGGTGGGTGCTCTCGCCCATGGCTGGCACCACCGCCCGATCCGTTCCGCGACTCAGAACGTGTGGCCGATGCGTGGTCTCGACCACGGCCGGCACCATCGGCGCCCACCGATTCCTGCACGGGCAGTGGTGTCTGGCCCGGGTTCCGAGACTTGGCGCTACGGTCCCGGGGATGTCGGCGTTCGGTTCGGGTTCGGACGCGCCGGCCGGTCTCGCCCTGGCACGGAGAGCTACCCGGCCGGTCCTCGCCCTGCCGCGGAGAACTATCCGGAGCCCGTGTGTCTCACGTGAAACGGGATGGCCCGGGGGCGGCGCGTGTTGGCGCCGAATCTGCGCGGTGGCGGGCCTCCGCGCAACCGGTAGCAGGTGGGGATGTCGTCGACGGTTGGGCTGCGTCAGCCGATAGGGTGACGAGGCCCATCCGGGCAACGTGGCCGCGCGAGCGAGGGAGCGTGTCTGTGACGGTGGCGGACGAGCACCTGGATCCTCTCAGCGGCGACCCCCGGCTCCCCACCTTCTTCGGCGCCGCATGGCCGCAGATCTCGTCGTTCGACGCACTGCTTCGACGCGAAGGCCCGGTTCGTGGCCTCGTTGGTCCGCGCGAGCTCGGGCGGCTCTGGGAACGGCATCTGTTGAACTCCGCGACGGTCGCGGGGCTTCTCCCGGCGCGCGGTCGTGTGATCGACCTGGGGAGTGGCGCAGGCCTGCCCGGTGTCGTCGCAGCGGCGATGCGTCCGGACCTCGAGGTGGTGCTGCTCGAGCCGATGCTCCGGCGAACCGAGTGGTTGACCGAGGTGGTCGAGACGCTCGGCTTGACGAATGCGCGGGTGCTTCGAGGCCGAGCGCAGGATGTGGCCGGCGCGATCGATGCCGACGCCGTGACCTGCAGGGCAGTCGCGGCACTGGACAAGCTCCTCGCCTGGAGCGCGCCGCTGCTGCGGCGCGAGGGGCGGCTCGTGGCCCTGAAGGGCGAGCGGGCCCCGGAAGAGCTCGACCTAGCGAAACTCGCCTTGAGGAAGCTCGGGTACGTGGATGCCCAGGTCAGGCAGGCGGCGAGCATCGACGGGATCGAGCCAACCCACGTGGTGCTCGCGACCTGGGAGGGCACGCGTGTTCGGTAGGCGGAAGTCGCGGCCCGAGTCGCCTCAGCAAGACGGCCACGACCGCGATGCAGGTGTCGCGCAGACGGATTCCGCCGCGCACGAGGTGGCAGCGCGATCAATCCAACCAGCCGAGGCTGCCGGCGGGGCCGAGGCGGTCGAGCCTGCCGGCGAGGTGAACCGGGCGACGACGGTGGCCGAGGACCAGTCCGCCTGGCGCCACGCGTGGACGACTCGTCCGGCGCCGGATGTGTTCTTCGAGTCCGATGAGTCGGCGACCGCTGACCCAGGTGTTGGCGCCAACCCGCCGTCACCGTCGCAGTTCCGGCCGGATGGCTTGCGACCGGGCCCGTCATCGGTTCAGGGCGCGAGCACCGGGGCGCCCGGAGTCGCGCTCGACGCAGCAGCGCAGATGGCCGCCAGCGATGTTTCACGTGAAGCCGGCCCTGCCCAGGACTCTGACGCCCAGGCGGGCGACGGACAGGCGCGGGGCCGCACTGAGCCGGGCGCGGTCGAAGATGACCACTCAGCGCCCGTGGCAGGAGCCCCCGGCGGCGTCGGTCGAACCCAGCGGGTCGGCTTGGCTCCGACCGGACAGGGCACGACTGTGCCGACCCTGGCGTCGCCCGAGGCACGACCGACGGGCTCCCAAGCGCCGGCGTCCCCCGTTTCACGTGAAACCACTCGCGGCACCCACGACGACGAGCCAGCAGCCCGGGACTCGAGCGGCGACGCTGCAGCGCTCGCACAGTCACCCGGACGAGCGTCGGAGATCGTCGTTTCACGTGAAACGATGACCGCCGAACATCGCGAGGTTCGGACCGCGGGTCCTCCGTTCGAAGGTCGACCCCTCACCGCCGGGCGGACGCCAGCCGAGCGGGCGCCCGAGGTGTTCGCCCCTGACGTGGACAGCGATGCGGCGGGGCCTCACGCGCCGAACCTCGGCGCTGAGATCCCCGGACAGAGGAGTGGAGTGGACGCGGACGAGAAGCGCAGGGCCGCGCTGGTCGAGAGCCTGCCAGTCGCGAGCGAAGACACGCCCCTGATGGCCCAGCTTCAGGAGGACGCGCGGCGGCGCATCGAGCTGCGGGGACGACAGTTCCCCAAGCCTGCGCACACGCGGGTCATCACCGTTGCGAACCAGAAGGGCGGTGTCGGCAAGACGACGACGACCGTCAACCTGGCGGCCGCGCTGGCGCAGTCCGGGCTGAACGTGCTCGTGCTCGACAACGACCCGCAGGGCAACGCCTCGACCGCGCTGGGGATCCCGCACCACGCGGGTACGCCGTCGATCTACGAGGTCCTCGTCGAGGGTGCGCCGTTGTCGGAAGCTGTGCAGGAGAGCCCGGACGTCCCGAACCTCTGGTGCGTGCCGGCGACGATCGACCTCTCGGGCGCGGAGATCGAGCTCGTCTCGCTCGTGGCTCGCGAGACGCGGCTGAGGAACGCGCTCGACCAGTACCTCGCGTGGCGCATCGAGCAGGGCCAGCAGCCGATCGACTACGTGTTCGTCGACTGCCCGCCGAGCCTCGGCCTGCTCACCGTCAACGCGTTTGTCGTCGCGCGTGAGGTGCTCATCCCGATCCAGTGCGAGTACTACGCGCTCGAGGGTCTGAGCCAGCTGCTGAAGACCATCCAGCTCATCCAGGCGCACCTGAACCGCGAGCTCCACGTGTCGACGATCCTGCTGACGATGTACGACGCGCGCACGAACCTCGCGCAGCAGGTGGCGGCGGAGGTGCGAACCCACTTCCCGGAAAGCACGCTTCGGACCACGGTTCCGCGTTCGGTCCGGATCTCCGAGGCGCCCAGCTACGGGCAGACGGTCATGACGTATGACGCGGGTTCCACGGGCGCGCTGGCGTACCTCGAGGCCGCGCGCGAGCTCGCGGAGCGCGGTGCGCCGAGCGCGGGCGTGTCGGGCACCGGTGCGCCGGACGAAGCGAGCACCATTCAGCAGGCAACGGCGGCCAGCACGGTCGAACTGGAGGCGCAGTGAGCGACAAGCGACGTGGACTCGGTCGAGGTCTCGGGGCCCTGATCCCGACGGGGGCAGACGGGCAGCGTCCGAAGGGCGAGCGGCCCGTCGACGTGTTCTTCCCCGGACCGTCGAACGGGAGCGCCACGGCAACGGCCGTCGTCGACGCCCCCGCCGACCCTGAGGCGCTCACCGACCCGCAGGACGACGGGACCGCGGCGCGGACGGCGGAGGCCGACCTCCCCGCGGCATCCGCCGCGGGGGATTCCGACCACGCCGGCGAGGGCGTGGCGCAGACGCGTGCCGAGAGCGCATCGGCCGACACCGCGACAGCCCACGCGCCGTCCGGAGACGACGGCCTCGTCCCGGTGCCCGGCGCCCGCTTCGCTGAGCTGCCGGTCGAGTCGATCCGGCCGAACCCACGCCAGCCCCGGACGGTCTTCGAGGAGGAGGCGCTCGACGAGCTCGTCGGGTCGATCCGCGAGGTCGGCGTGCTCCAGCCCGTCGTGGTCCGGGACGTCGGAGACGGCTACGAGCTGATCATGGGCGAGCGCCGGTGGCGCGCCACGCAGGCCGCCGGCCTCTCGACCATCCCGGCGATCATCCGCGAGACCGACGACGGCGACCTGCTGCGAGACGCGCTCCTCGAGAACCTGCACCGGTCGCAGCTGAACCCGCTCGAGGAGGCCGCTGCCTACCAGCAGCTGCTCGACGACTTCGGCTGCACGCACGACGAGCTCGCGACGCGCATCCAGCGCTCGCGGCCCCAGATCTCGAACACGCTGCGCTTGCTCAAGCTGCCGCCGCTCGTGCAGCGGCGCGTGGCCGCGGGTGTGCTCTCCGCGGGACACGCGCGGGCGCTCCTCGGCCTGAACGACGCGGCTGCCGCCGAGCGGCTGGCGCAGCGCATCGTTGCCGAGGGACTCTCGGTGCGCACGGTGGAGGAGATCGTCGCCCTTGGCGGTGACCCGGAGAAGCCCGCTCGCCGAGCCGCACCTCGCGCCGGCGAGAGGAACGTCGCGCTCGACGACCTCGCGTCGCGCCTCTCCGACCGCTTCGACACCCGGGTCAAGGTCAGCCTCGGCAAGACGCGCGGACGCCTGACCGTGGAGTTCGCCTCTGTCCAGGACCTCAACCGGATCCTCGGCAGCCTCGCTCCGGAGGATCCCGGTCTCCTGCGCGGCTGACGCAGACATGGGACGACTCGCCGACGCAAGACGCCCTCGGTTGATCAGCTGCATGCGGCGTTCGACGGGCACGTGCGTGACGAGACGTCCCTGCGGGGGTAAGGCCGCAGGTCAGCGCAGAGAAACAGGGGCGCCGCGCCAAGCGGCGGAGACGACGTCCCGGTAGAGCTCGCCGAGGTTCAGCGCCGCCGCCTCGGCTGCCTGCGGGAACAGCGACGTCTCCGTCATGCCCGGAGCGACGTTCACCTCGAGGAACCATGGCACGCCGTCGGCGTCGACGACCAGGTCGGTGCGCGACAGTCCGGAGAGCCGCAGAAGGGCGTGCGCCCGCACGGCGACGTCGGCGGCGTCGGCCGACGCGGTCGCGGACAGGCGTGCCGGCGTGAAGTACTCGACGCGCCCCGGGTTGTAGCGCGCGTCGAAGTCGTACGGCCCGTCGACGACGACCTCGACCGCCGGCAGCGCCACGGGACCCGATCCGGTGTCGACGACACTCACAGCGACCTCGGTGCCACGGACCGCGCGCTCGACCAGGGCCGTGTCGCCGTACGCGAAGCACTCGACCATCGCGCGGGGCAGGTCTTCTGCGACCTCGACGAGCGACACACCGAGCGCTGATCCACCGCGCTCGGGCTTGACCACGAGCGGCAGCCCGAGCCGGTCGACGAGAGCGGCCAGCACGGCAGGTGCGTCGAGCTCGCGGAAGAGGGCCTGGGGAAGCGTCACGAACTCCGGCGTGCGGATGCCCGAGGCGGCGAGCAGGGTCTTGGCCACCGGCTTGCTCCAGGCGACGCGGCTCGCTCGGGCGTCGGACCCGACCAGCCGGAGACCGAGCAGCTCTACGACGTCGCGCACCGATCCGTCCTCGCCGGTCGCGCCGTGCAGGAGCGGCCACACGACGTCGGGTCGCAGCTCGCTCAACGCCGTGACGAGGTCGGCGTCCACGTCGTGCACGGTGACCTCGACGCCGACCGCACGGAGCGCGTCGGCGACGCGACGGCCCGATCGGAGCGACACGTCACGCTCGTGCGAGAGGCCACCCGCGAGCACGACGACCCGCGGAAGAGGGCGCCCGCGCGCCGAGCTCCCAGGTCCGGGACCAGCGGAGACCCGCCGCCCGGCCGCCGGGCTCCGAGCCTCGGGCGCACTGGGCGCCTGCTGCCCATCGGTCGCAGCGCCATCCTCAGGCGCATCGGCCGCCCGCCGATCACCGATCGACGCCTCCCGCGGAGGCGTGGCGAGCTCTGGCGGATCGCCCGGCAACGCGTCGGGCCCGGGAGCCTCGGGAACCGGCGCAGTCACGACAGGTCGGGCGACGGCGCCTGGACGTCGCCACCACCGGCGACGCCGCCGGTGCCGAACAGGTCCACGAGCTCACGCTCGCCGGACACGACGCCGGCCAGACGACGCACGCCCTCACGGATCCGCTCGGGCGTCGGGTAGCAGAACGACAGGCGCAGGTGGTCCGAGCCCGCACCGTCGTAGTAGAAGGCGGTGCCGGGCACGTAGGCGACGCGCGCGGTGACGGCACGCGGGAGCATGTCACGCGAGTCGAGCCCGTCGGGCAGACGCACCCACGTGTAGAAGCCGCCCTCCGGCACGTTCCACGACGCGGACGGCAGGTACTCGGACAACGCCGAGATCATGGCGTCGCGCCGTTCCCGGTACTGCTCGCCGTAGGACTTGACCTGCCCCCGCCAGTCGAACGTCTGCAGGTACGCCGAGATGGCGAGCTGCGATGCGTTCGAGGGGCAGAGGATGGCGGACTCGGACGCGAGGACGAGCTTCTCACGGACCGCGTGCGGAGCGACGACCCAGCCCACGCGGTACCCGGGCGCGAACGTCTTGGAGAACGAGCCGAGGTAGACGACACCGTCCTCCTCGAGCGCGCGGAGCGCGTCACGCGGCGGCGCGTCGAAGCCGAGCAGGCCGTACGGGTTGTCCTCGACGACCAGCACGCCGTGGCGGCGCGCGATCTCCAGGACGCGCGGCCGACGCGCGGCCGACAGCGAGACACCAGCCGGGTTGTGGAAGTTCGGCACGGTGTAGAGCAGCTTGACGGTCCGACCTGCCGCGGCGAGCTGCGTAAGCGTCTCGTCGAGCGCCTCGGGCACGAGGCCGTCGGCGTCGATGGGCACGTGCACGACGTCCGCCTGGTAGGCGCGGAAGACGCCGAGCGCGCCGACGTACGAGGGCGCCTCGGCGACGACCACGTCGCCCGGGTTGACGAAGATGCGCGTCACGAGGTCGAGGCCCTGCTGCGAACCGGTGGTGACGACCACGTCGTCGGCGTGCGCGCGGATCCCCTCGAGCGCCATCACGTCGAGGATCTGCTCGCGCAACGTCTCGTCACCCTGGCCGGAGCCGTACTGGAGCGACGTGAGGCCGCGCGTCGCGACGACGTGGGAGGCGAGGGCGGCGAGCTCCTCGAGGGGGAGGCCCTCGAGGAACGGCATGCCTCCTGCCAGCGACACGACCTCCGGTCGGTTGGCGACGGCGAACAGGGCGCGGATCTCCGAGGCGCGCATGCCGTGGGTGCGGTCGGCGTACGAACCGAGCCACGGGTCGAGACGAGTGCCGGCGGCGGCCGCGGACGGGGTCATCTGGCCCGACGTCTCGCGGTCGGGCACGGGCTGTGTCGTCATCCGCGCAGTCTCGCACGTCGGCGGAGCAGCACGTCAGAACCACAAGTGGTCGAAGCGTGGACATCCGGGGCCGAGACGCGAGATGACGCCGGCCCGGGCGCGGAGACGACGAGGCCCCGGCGGCACCTGTCGGCGCCCGGGGCCTCGTGCGACGAGCGACTCAGACGGCCGCGAGCACGCCCTCGATCTCCTCGGCGATGAACGCCTTGGGACGGGCGCCGATCACGGACTTCACGAGCTCGCCGCCGGCGTAGAAGTTCAGCGTCGGGATCGAGACGACCCCGTAGTCGGCCGTGACCTGCGGGTTCTCGTCCGAGTTGAGCTTGACGATCTTGACGCGGCCCTCGTACTGCGAGGCGAGCTCCTCGAGCACGGGCGCGACCATGCGGCACGGACCGCACCACGGCGCCCAGAAGTCGACGAGGACGGGGACGTCCGATCCGAGGACCTCGGCGGCGAACGTGGCGTCGGTGACGGGGCTGGTGGCGCTCATCGGTGGTCCTCCACGAGGGTCAGGGCCTCGGACTCGGGCACCGGGTCGACCGTGTCGCCGAGCGAGGCGAGGTAGTGCTGGGCGTCCAGCGCCGCGGCGCAACCGGAGCCGGCGGCGGTGATCGCCTGGCGGTAGGTGTGGTCGACGACGTCGCCCGCCGCGAACACGCCCGTGAGGTTGGTCTGCGTGGTGCGGCCGACGACCTGGATGTAGCCGTCCTCGTCGAGCTCGACCTGGCCGAGCACGAGCTCGGTGCGCGGCACGTGGCCGATCGCCACGAACACCGCGCCGGTCGGGCGCTCGGTGGTCTCGCCGGTCACGGTGTCGCGCAGCGTCACGCCGCTGACCTTGCCGTCGCCGTGGATGTCCACGACCTCGGCGTTCCACACGAAGTCGATCTTCGGGTCGGACGCCGCGCGGTCGGCCATGATCTTCGAGGCACGGAGCTGGTCGCGACGGTGGACCATCGTGACGCGCTTGCCGAACCGCGTCAGGAAGGTGGCCTCCTCGACGGCCGAGTCGCCGCCGCCGACCACCACGATCTCCTGGTCGCGGAAGAAGAACCCGTCACAGGTCGCACACCACGAGACGCCGCGCCCCGAGAGGCGCTTCTCGCTGGCGAGGCCGAGCTCGCGGTACGCCGAGCCGGTCGCCAGGATCACGGCACGCGCGCGGTACGTCTCGCCGCCGGAGACGGTGACCTCCTTGACCGGGCCGACGAGCGAGAGCGACGTCGCGTCGTCCCACAGCACCTCGGCACCGAACTTCTCGGCCTGCTGCTGCAGGTTCTCCATCAGCTCGGGGCCCTGGATGCCGGCGGGCCAGCCGGGGAAGTTCTCGACCTCGGTGGTGTTCATCAGCGCGCCACCGGCCGTCACGGAACCGGCGACGACGAGCGGGGCGAGCCCCGCGCGCGCCGCGTAGATCGCGGCGGTGTATCCGGCGGGGCCGGAACCGACGATGACGAGCTCGCGGACGGACTGGTCGCTCACGGTGATCCTTGCGGTCGGCAGGCCGGGCGACGCCCGGCAGGGCGGCTCGGCGGGGGCTGTCGGGTCAACCGATCCTAGGCCGGATCTGTTCCGCGCCCCGGGCCGTCCACACGGCGGGGCGCGCGATCTCAGGAGATCTGGACGTCGTAGACCTCGAGCCGGTTCGCGCCGTTAGTCTGGGGGAGCTCGTCGATCCAGATCGTGACCGAGTCGAGCTCCGTGGGCTTCGACAGCGTGAAGGTCGTCGTGCCCGACACCGGACCGTGCGCGAGCGTCTCGCCGCCCTTCGGCTTGTCGGCCGAGCCCGCGCGGATCTTGACGTCGCCGCCCTCGCTCTTCGTCACGAGCGTCACCTTCGAGACGGTCGCCGGCTTGTCCAGCGTGATGGTGAGCGCGACGCCGGACTTGATGCCGGAGAAGTCGGGCCGCTTGTAGGTCAGCGTGTACCAGGCGGTCTTCTTGCTGTCGTCGATCGCCTTCTTGACGAGCTCCTCGTGCTCGCCGTCGGTGTCGGACGGGTCGTACGTGGTCGCCGACGCGATGACGGGAGCGGCGCCGCCCGCGGGGGGCGTGGTCGGGCTGGGCTTGCCGCCGTTCGTCGCTGACGCGCTGGGGCCGCTCGTGTGCGTGGCCGACGAGCCGCGGTGCTCGATCGACGAGAACAGCTCCTTGCCGGCGATGACGACGCCGACGAGCACGACGAGCGCGACCAGCACGAGCACGAGCGCGGTCGGGTCGAACCGGCGGCGGCGCACGTCGTCGTCCCGGCTCCGGACGACGTCCTCGAAGACGAACGGCGTCTCGCCCGTGGGCAGCTGCTGCTCGACCGGCTCGCGGGGCGGGAACGCGGGCAGGGGCTGGGTGCCGAACGCGCTGGTGCGCACGGGAGCCGCGGGCGGCGGCGTGCCCGGCCGGTTGGTGCCCGTACCGGGGGTGTCGAACGCGCTGCGCACCGATTGGCGGTGCACCTGGACGGGCTGCGTGTCGTGCTGGTCGTCGTCCACGGACGCCTGCGTGCGCGCGCCCGCGGCGGCACCGGCCGCGGCCGCCACGGCGCCGGCGGCGGCCACCGGCTGGTCGGCGGGACCCGCCTCGGGCTCGGCTCCGGGGGCGGCAGCAGCGAGGGCGGCAGCGGCGGGGGCGGCGCCCTCCGGCGAGCCGGTCGAGGGCGCCATCACGCCCGTCGGCTGGATCTCGCCCCACGGCGCGAGCTCGTCGACCAGCTCGCCCGGCGTGTGCGGGCCGTCCTCGTGCCGGCCGAGCGTCACGGCGCACAGCGTGTCGAGGTCGTTCGGGACGTCGGCGACGAGCTCGGCGGGCGGCACCGGCAGGCCGTCGCGCGTCGGCGCCGCGGGCAGCGCGCCAGGCCCCGGCGTCTCGGGGGCGTTCGGGTCCGCCGGCCAGTAGCCCGTCAGCGCGGCGTAGAGCAGGCGGACGAGGCCCACGGCGTCGGCGCGCGACGTGAGGCGGGCGTCGCGGCTGGAGGTGCCGAGCACGGCCGCGTCGAGCGCGAGGCCGCTGACCAGCACGCGTCCGTCGCCGCCGACGTGCACCGCAGCAGGGCGCAGCGCGAGGTGGTGCACACCGCGCCGACGCGCGACCTCGAGGGCGCCCGCCGCCTCGCCGACGACCGCACGCGCCTGGTCGGCCGTCAGCGGACCGCGCTGCGCGAGCCGGCCCAGCGAGAGCCCGGCGACCTGCTCGGTGACGACGTAGCCGAGGCCCTCGTGCGTGCCCACGTCGAGCACGCGGACGAGCCGGGGATCCGTGACGAGGGCCGCGCGCCGCGCCGCGTCGAGAGCGACCGCCGAGCCGCCCTCGAGCACGCGCACCTGCACCGTGCGGTCGAGGATCTGGTCGCCCGCCGTCCAGAGCGAGGAGCCAGGGAGGTCCGAGGGCAGGGGGTCCAGCACGCGGTACCGGCCGGCCAGCACGGTGCCGCGAAGGACCTCGCTCACCGGCGGCACCTCCCCGACCTGCACTCTCGTCGGCCTCATGCTAGACGGACCGCCTCGCCGCAGCCCCCCGGGAACGAGCCGGAGCAGCGGCCCGACGAGCCCGTCGATCTCGCGCACCCGCATCGCCCGCAGCGCACCGACGTAGAGCACGCACATCAGGGTGCCCACCGCGGCGCACTCCACGATCGCCGCCACGTGGCCGCCGCGGAGCGCGTGCCGGAGCACCGCGAGGAGTCCGAGGCCGACGAGGGACGCGAACAACGCGGCGACGGTCGCCTGGACGTGCAGCCGCAGGATGCGCGGACCGTCGACCGTGCCGAGGCGCCGGCGCAGCAGCCAGCCCGCCCACAGGCCGCCGACGAGGTACGACACGCTCATGGACAGGCCGGCGCCCGCGACCCAGAGCCGCGGCGGCGCGGCCGCGCGCGACAGGAGCGTGCCCGCGACCACGACGGCGCACATGCCCACCTGGATCGGCACCATCGTCCTGGCGTCCTCGTACGCGTAGAACGCGCGCTGGAACATGGACCAGACGCCGTACGGGGCGAGGCCGAGCATCATCGTGACGACGACCCCGGCCACCGCGTTGACGGATGGTGGTGCCGCGGTCCACAGCACCAGGTCCGTGACCGGTCGGGCGAGCACCACGACGACCGCCGTCGCGATCACCGTGAAGAGGCCGACGACGCGCACGCCGTAGGACAGGGTGGCGCGCGCGCCGTCGACGTCGCCGTCGTGCGCCTGCTCCGCGAGGCGCGTGAACAGGGCCGTCGCGAGCGACACCGTCACGAGCGAGTGCGGGAGGATGAAGATGAGGAAGGCGGCGTCGTACGCGGCGTTGCCCGCGATGCCGCCGATCCCGGCGTGACAGCCGGTCGCGCCGCCCGCGGCACCGGGAGCGGCGGACGCGGCGCGCGACACCACGATGTAGCCGAGCTGCCCCACCGCGAGGCCGACGAGCGTCCACGTTCCGACGGTCCCGGCCCGGCTCAGGCCCACGCCGCGGACGCCGAACCGGGGACGGTAGAAGACGCCCGCCGCGCGCAGCGCCGGGAGCAGGATGAGCGCCTGCGCGATGACGCCGAGGGTCGCGCCGCCCGCGAGGACCGCGATCTCGGTGCCGCCCCACTGCGACGCGTGCCCGAGATCGCTGTGCTTGATCCCGCCGAACAGCACGATGAAGACGCCGAAGCCGGCGATCGACACGATGTTGTTGACGACGGGCGCCCACATGTACGGCCCGAACGAGCCCCGCGCGTTGAGCACGATGCCGAGCAGGCCCGACACCCCGTAGAAGAACAGCTGCGGGATGCACCAGAACGCGAACGCCGTCGCGAGGCCGAGCTGCGCGCTGCTGCACGGGTCGGCGTAGATGCGGACGAGCAGCGGCGCGGCCATCGTCAGCAGCAGCGTCGCCAGCGCGAGGATGCCGAAGCCGAGGGTCAGCAGCCGGTCGACGTACTCCTGCCCGATCTTCTGCCGGTACGCGCGCACCACCTGCGGGACGAGCACCGAGTTCAGCGCGCCGCCCGCGAGCAGCAGGTACAGCACGTTCGGGAGCTTGTTCGCGACGGCGAACGCGTCGGCCGCCTGGCCGGTCGCGCCGATCGCGGCGACCAGCACCATGCCGCGCAGCAGGCCGAGCGCGCGCGAGGTCGCCGTGCCCGACGCCATGAGCGCCGACGCACGACGCAGTGCCCGGGCCCCGCCGGGCGTCTCGGTCACCGCGGAGCCTCCGGCGGGCTCGGGTCGGCCGGCATCCCGGCCGTCGAGGTGCCGGCCGCGGGGGTTCGCGGGCTGCCCTCGTCCTCGGGGCGTGGCTCCGTGACGCCGCCGAGCGGCGCGAGGGCCAGCGGGGCGTCGTCACGCGTGGCCTCCGCCTGCAGGCGCGCACCGCGGCGCGCGCTCTGGCCGCGCCGGACCGTCCGGACGATGCCGAGCACGAGCCCGATCGCGAGCAGCACGCCGACCACGATCGTTCCGACGCTCTCGATGGTCGGCGCCACGCGTGCCTGGAACTGCACGGGCGCCGACACCACCTGACCCGCCGGGTTCGTCAGACCGGCGAGGACGGTGACCTCGCAGTTGGCCGTCGCGTGGAGCACCACGACGACGTTCTTCTCGTCGTGCGCGTCGACGGTCAGCGGGTCCGTCTGGTCGGCCTGGAGGCACGCCTTGCGCGGCGACACGACGAGGTGGACGGTCGCGGGCACGGCGAGCGCGTTGCGGACGGTGACACGCAGCTCGCTGCGCGCGCTGATGACGTTCAGGTCGCTGAGCGGCGCGATCGAGAGGCCGGACGTGCGCGCCGTGACGGTCTCGTCGACCGCGTCGACCAGCGCGGCGCGCCCCGCGGGGTCCGCGCGCCAGGCGACCGCGAGGGGCGCGAGCACCACGTCGTCGACGTCGCGCATCGAAGTGTCGGGGTTGCTGGTGACCCCCGCGAACGCGCGGGCGCGCTCGCGGGCGTCGGCGAGCCGCTCGACGTCTCGCGGCGCGAGCTCCGAGTCCGCGACCACGGTCGACGCGAGCTTGCGCTCGGGGGCGTCGCCGGCGTTGTTCAGCAGCGCGGAGATCGGCGTGAGCGACACCCACGGCGCGTCCCGGACCGTCGCGACCTCCGACGCGACGAGCGCGGCGTCGGGCTGCCAGCCGCGGCCGGGCGCGACGAGCGCGACGGGGGCCGGGGAGTCGCGCCGCGCGAGCACCGCGAGCTCGGCGAGCAGCCGCTGGCTCGCGGTGGCGGTGGTGGCGCCGGGCTCGATCGTCGCGGGGTCGGTGAACAGGCCGGTCAGCACGGGGTCCGGGTTGAGCAGCCGCGCATCGCCGTTACCGGTGGGGACGGTCTGCACGCCGCTGATCGCCTGCTTCTGCGCCGCCGCCGACGTGACGCTCCCGACCGGGGCGACGAGACCGGCGAGCGCCTTGCGCGGCACGAGCGCCGCGGTCCGCGCGTCCGGCTTGCTCGGAGCCCACAGCAGCGTGCCGACGTGGCCGCCCGGGACGTCGGCGCTCTTCGACCGCTCGATCGCGAGGTCCGCGAGGCCCGTCTCCTGCGCGTGGACCGTCGCGGCGACGTCGACGTCGGCCCACGGCAGCGTCGCGACGTCGCGCAGGGCGAGCGTCGCGTCGACGCCCTCCGCCCACGCCTTGGCCGTCCCGCCCACTGTCGCCGCCTGCGCGAGCAGCCGCGGGTCGACGGCGGCTCCGATGCCGGGGTCGCTCTCGAGCACCGCGAGCGTCGAGGTCAGCCGACCACCCGGGGCCGTCAGCGCACGGAGGGCATCGGCGGTCGCGGGGTCGACGCCTTCGTCGCCCGTGATCGTCGGCGTGACGGGGGTCCCCGCGGTCGCGGTCGGGCCGGGATTCGCGGTGGGGCTCGGGACCGCCGCGGCGGGGGACGTCACGGGCGTGGTCGGGGGGCCGGTAACCGGCACGAGCACCGAGAGCGACGCCTGCGGCATCGGCCCGGCCTGCGTCGGGAGCCAGAGCACGAACGAGCGCTGGATGCCGAGCACCGAGCCCAGCGACGAGCCCTCGACGGCGATGCCCCGCGGCCCCCACGCGTCCTGCGTGTCGATGAAGCCCACCTGCGCCGCAGGGACGGTCAGGTGCACGGACACGCTGGCGCCCGGTGCGAGCGGCTGCCCGGTGCCCGCCTGCGCGGTCGGCGCGTCGAGCTGGTCGTCGTGGCCCCCGGCCGCGAACGTCGCGAGGTCCGCGCGCTGCGTGAAGTTGAACCGGCGGATCAGCAGCGTGGCCGTCGGGTCGTCGATGGGTCGGTCGGTGTCGTTGTGCAGCGTCGCGTCGACGTTGAGGTCGTCGCCCGGCTGGAGCACCGCGGGCGCCACGTTCGTGATCTCCACGGTGAGGCCGGGCTGGCCGTCGTCCGTCTCGGCGACCGCCGGTGCGGCGGCGAGCGTGAGCCCGGCCGCCAGCGCCAGCACCGCACCCGCCGCGCGGCGCCAGGTCCCTCGTCGCGTCATGCCTGCTGGGCGAGCACGACGAGCGCTGCTTCCGCGAGCCGACGCTCGTTCGGGTAGGCCAGCACGCGGTGCAGGTCGGCGACCGGCACCCACGCGGCGTCCTCCGCCTCGCCGTCAGGGTCGCCCGCGACCGAGAGCTCGCCACCCGTCGCGCCGAGCAGGAAGTGGTGCACCACCTTGTGCACGCGGCGGTCCTCGCCGCTGAACCAGTAGTCGATCGAGCCGAGCCGGCGCAGCACGCGGCCGACGATGCCCGTCTCCTCGGCGATCTCGCGCACCGCGGCCTGCTCCGGCGTCTCCTCGCCCTCGAGGTGCCCCTTCGGGAGGCACCACTCGAGGCGGCCCGCTCGATTGCGGCGGGCGATCACGGCCGCGTGGTACGCGCCGTCGCGCAGCGCGACGACCAGGCCGCCGGCCGACGTCTCGTCCACGACGGGCAGCGGCACGGTCGACACGCGGGCCGCGAGGTGGGACGGGTCGATGCGGAGCGGATGGCCGCCCGGCGGAGCCGGCACACCCCCGGGCACGGGGTGGTGTGCGGGACTTGACATATCGACACTGTAACGAAGCAGCACGCTGGTCCCGGACCGCCGGTCGGGCGGTTCGCCGCGATCTGGCAGGCTTGGACGGGTGCCGATCGTCTCGCCCGAGCCCTCCTCCGAGCCCGCCACCGGGCCCGTGCCCGCGCAGGCCGACGACGCGCGACCCGCGGTCCGCGCCCTGCAGGAGCGGGCGCTCTCCGTCCTCGCCGGGCTGCCGGCGGACGCGCTCGAGCTCGGCCGCCTGTTCGAGGCCGCGGGGCACGAGCTGGCCCTGGTCGGCGGTCCGGTGCGCGACGCGTTCCTCGGCCGCCTCTCCGCGGACCTCGACTTCACCACGTCGGCGACGCCCGACGAGACCGAGGCGATCCTCGCCCGCTGGGGCGACGCGCACTGGGACATCGGCCGCGAGTTCGGCACGATCGGGGCGCGGCGGTTCGCGCGGGCCGGCGCGCCCGACGTCGTCGTCGAGGTGACGACGTACCGCACCGACGCGTACGACCCGTCGTCGCGCAAGCCCGACGTGGTGTTCGGCGACACGCTCGAGGGTGACCTCTCACGCCGCGACTTCACCGTGAACTCGATGGCGGTGCGCGTGCCGAGCCTCACGTTCGTCGACCCGTTCGACGGGCTGTCCGACCTCGCGCGCGGCGTGCTCCGCACCCCGGTGGACCCGCGGCAGTCGTTCGACGACGACCCGCTGCGCATGATGCGGGCGGCGCGCTTCGCGGCCCAGCTCGACTTCGCGGTCGACGACGACGCCCGCGGGGCGATCGTGGAGATGGCCGAGCGCATCGCGATCGTCAGCGCCGAGCGCGTGCGCGACGAGCTCGCCAAGCTGCTGCTCTCCGCCAACCCGCGCGCGGGCCTCGAGGTGCTGGCGGACACCGGTCTCGCCGAGCACGTGCTGCCCGAGCTGCCGGCGCTGCGCCTCGAGATCGACGAGCACCACCGCCACAAGGACGTCTACCAGCACTCGCTCACCGTGCTCGAGAAGGCGATCGCGCTCGAGACGGGCGCCGACGGGCCCGTGCCGCGGCCCGACCTGGTGCTGCGCCTCGCCGCGCTGCTGCACGACATCGGCAAGCCACGCACCCGGCGGTTCGAGGACGGCGGCGGCGTCAGCTTCCACCATCACGAGGTCGTGGGTGCGAAGCTCGTGTCGAAGCGCCTCAAGGAGCTGCGCTTCGACAAGGCCACGGTGCAGGCGGTCTCGCGCCTGACCGAGCTGCACCTGCGCTTCCACGGCTACGGCGACGGCGAGTGGACCGACTCGGCCGTCCGCCGCTACGTCACGGACGCGGGCCCGCTGCTCGAGCGCCTGCACCGCCTGACGCGCTCCGACTGCACGACGCGCAACGTCCGCAAGGCGGCGCGTCTGTCGGCCGCGTACGACGACCTCGAGGAGCGCATCGCGCGCCTCAAGGAGCAGGAGGAGCTCGACTCGATCCGGCCCGACCTCGACGGCACCGAGATCATGGCGATCCTCGGCATCGGCCCGGGGCGCGAGGTCGGCGCGGCGTACAAGCACCTGCTCGCGCTGCGCATGGACCGCGGACCGCTCGGCGAGGACGCGGCGCGCGACGAGCTGCTCGCCTGGTGGGGCGAGCGCGAGGGCTGACGCCTCCGCGCCGTCAGGGCCGGCGGACGACGAGCAGGCAGAGGTCGTCCTCCTGCTGCGCGCCCACGAGGTCGCGCACGAGCGTGTCGACGAGCGTCTGCGCGTCGACGTCGTCGCCCACGGACTCGAGCGAGTGGACGAGCTCGTCGATGCCGCCCCGCAGCCCGCGGTCGCGGCGCTCCACGAGACCGTCGGTGTACAGCACGAGCATCGCGCCGGGCGGGACGCTCACGGCGCCGTCGCGGACCGAGTCGCTGACGGGCCCGACGCCGAGCGGCGTGGTCCCACCGCCGTTGAGCACCCGGACCTCGCCACCGGGCAGCCGGAGCATGGCGGGCGGGTGGCCGGCGCGCGCATAGGTGACGAGCACCGCGTCGTCCGCCGACTGCCACCGCGCGTACACGCACGTGGCGATGTCGGCGATGTCCAGCCCACGCACGAGGGTGTCGACCCGCGCGATCACGGCGGCCGGGGAGCTGCCCTCCCACGCCGCGGACCGCAGCAGCGACCGGAGCTGGCCCATCGCCGCAGCGGCGCGCATGTCGTGGCCCACCACGTCGCCGACCGCGAGGCCCAGCGACCCGTCCGCGAGCGGGAGCACGTCGAACCAGTCGCCGCCGACCTCCGCCGATCGCGCGGACGGCACATAGGCGGCGGCGACGTCGAGCCCCTCGACCTTCGGGATCGCGGGCAGCAGCCGGTGCTGGAGCGTCAGCGCCGCGGACCGCTCCGCGAGGAACAGCCGCGTGTTGTCGAGCGCGAGCCCGGCGCGCCGCCCCAGGTGCGCCGCGGTGACGACCACCTCGGGGCTGAACGCCTCGAGGTCGCGGCTGACGAACGCGATGACGCCGAGCACCCGGTCGCGCCCGCGCAGCGGGAGCACGAGCGCGCTCCCGAGCCCGAGCTCCTCGAACAGCTCGTACTGCCGCTGCGACGCGTAGTCGCGGATGCCTGCCCGGGCGACGCGGTAGGGCGCGGCGATGAAGCCCGGGCCGCTCGTCAGCGCCGCCGTGACGCTCGGCGCGCCGTACAGCCAGCCGAGGTCCTCGTTCGCGAGCTCCTTGATCGCCGCCGCGAGGTCGGGCTCGCTGGTCGCGAGGTGCACGTGCTCGTACCGCCCACGGTCGTCCGTCACCGCGACGAACCCCCACGTGGCGAGCGCCGGGACGGCGAGGTCCCCGAGCGCGTCGACGGCGTCGTGGTAGTCGAGCCGAGCGGTCAGCTCGTCGCTGACGCGGGCCAGGAGGTCGAGGCGGATCGTGGTCTCGCGCTCGACCCGCGCGCCCGCGTCACGCGTGAGCGCGGCCTCGACCGAGTCCGTGACGTCTGCCTGGACGCCGACCCGGTAGGTCACCTGCCCGGACTCGTCGCGGACGTTGCCGATGACGACGCGGTTCCAGAACGGCGAGCCGTCCCGCCGGTAGTTGAGCAGCAGCTCGGAGACGACCTGCCCCTGCGCGAGCCCCTCGCGCAGCCGCATGAGCGAGGTGCTCTCGGTGCGCGGTCCCTGGAGCAGGCGGCAGTTGCGCCCGAGGACCGACTGGGCGTCGTAGCCGGTCAGCCGCGTGAAGCCCTCGCTGACCCAGATGATCGGGTCGTCAGGCTGGCGCGGGTCGGTGACGACGACGGACAGCCCGTCGGTCACGACCGTGAGAGCACCGACGGCGTCAGCGGCGTCGGCGGGAGGGGGTACTGCAGGCAAAGGCGGTCCTGTCTTCGACTGCCCCGGCTTCTCCACGGCGACTCGAGCCTTTCACGAAAACCTTCCCCCAGGTAGTGGCGGACTCTAGACCGCCTGCCGCTCGAGCTCGACCCGGGCGGGTGTGCGTCGCGACGCCGCGCCGTACACGACGGCTCCGGCGGCGTATCCCGCGGCGAGCGCCGCGAACAGGGCGCGCGAGTACCCCGTGTCCGGCAGCAGCGCGGCGGCCAGCGCGGCGGCGCCCACGAACGCCGCGTTGTAGAGCACGTCGTAGATCGCGAACGCCCGGCCGCGGAACGCGTCGTCGGTGTCGCGCTGCACGATCGTGTCGACCGCGATCTTCGCGCCCTGCGCCGCGAGCCCGAGCGCCGCCGCCGCGACGAGGATCACGGGCAGCGAGTACCAGGCGACCAGCACCGCCTGGCTGACGGCCGCCAGGGTGAGGCACAGCACGATCCAGGTGTGCGGGCCGACCTTCGGCGTGACGACAGGCGTGAGGATCACGGCCGCGAAGAAGCCGACGCCGGACGCACCGAGCACCGACGCGAACGTCGCGAGGCCGGCGTTCGCGTCGAGCGGGTCCGAGAGCAGGTTCCGCGAGATCAGCAGGCTCGCGATGAAGACGACGCCGTACAGGAACCGGTGCACGGCCATGATGCCGAGCGCGCGCGCCGGCGTGCGCCGTTCCACCAGGTGCCGCGCCCCGGCGACCAGCCCTCGGGCCAGCGTGCCGAGCGCGGCGCGCAGCTGCGCGGCGTCAGCCCGCGCCTCAGGCCCGAGCCGGTCCCGCCCGATGCGCGCCGCCAGCGCGGCCGCGCACGCCATGACCGCCGCCGCGAGCACGAGCGCCGACGCGTCGCGCACCCTGCCGGTCGGCAGCACCATGCCGAGCAGGAAGCCGATCCCGCCGCCCGCGACGGAGGCCGCGGTGCCGAGGGTCGGCGTGAGCGAGTTCGCCGTCAGCAGCAGCGGCCCGTCCACGACCCGCGGCAGCGACGCCGACAGCGCCGCGAGCAGGAACCGGTTGATCGAGAGGTTGACCAGTGCCAGCACGTACACCAGCGGCGTCGCACCCTGCGTCACCATGACGAGCGCGATCACCGACGTGACGACGACCCGCGTGAGGTTCCCGTAGAGCAGCACCTGACGGCGCCGCCACCGGTCGAGGAGCACTCCGGCCCACGGTCCGACGATCGTGAACGGCAGCAGCAGCACCGCGAACGCCGTCGCGACGCCCACCGCCGTGGAGGCCTTCTCGGGCGAGAAGAAGAACAGGGTCGCGAGCCCGACCTGGAACATGCCGTCGCCGCACTGGCTGACCAGCCGGACGGCGAAGAGCTTGCGGAAGTCCCGGAGCGGCCACAGGGCCTTCAGGTCGTCGATCACCTGCACGCCGCCATCCTCGCACCCGGCGGACGGGCGTCCCCGTCGACCGCCGCGGTTCGGGCGCGGCGCCCCCAACCGGCGGTGCCACGCCGTTCGTTCTCCGGGTGGGACCGTTGAGGCGGGAGGCCGGGACGCGATGGCGCGGTGGGAGCCGATGCTCGAGCAGGTGGCGCGCGAGCGCTACCCGGGCCTCGTCGCGCGGGCCATGCTCCTCGTCAGGTCGCGGGCCGAGGCGGAGGACCTGGTGCAGGACGCGCTCGTCGCGGTGTTCGGAGGCCGTGCGCGGTTCGCGACCCCCGCGGAGGCCGAGCAGTACGTGCGGCGCGCGATCTTCACGCGGTTCGTCGACGGGACGCGGCGCCACCAGCGGGAGCGAGCCGCGGTCGAGCGCGTCGGCGGGTGGCGCGCCCAGGTCGACGTCGGGCCCGAGGCGCGCCTCGCCGACGAGCTCGCGGGCCCGCTCGAGGCCGCACTCGCGCGCCTGAGCCCCCGGCAGCGCGCGTGCGTCGTGCTGCGGCACGTCGAGGACCTCTCGACCGCCGAGACCGCCGCGGTGCTCGGCCTCAGCGAGGGCGCCGTGAAGCGCTACCTGTCCGACGGCGTCGCCGCGCTCAACGCGGCCCTCGGCACCACGGCGCCGCGCGACAGCGTGCCCGTGCTGCCCTCGACGGAGGTGCGTCATGACGCGTGACCTCGACGACCTGATGGCCGCGGCCCTCGCGGCGCGCGAGCGGACGCTCCCCGGCCTGCCCGAGGACGCGACCGCGTGGACGGCGACCGTGGCGCGCGTGCGACGCCGGCGGCGGGCCCGCCACACCGCCACGACCGTGTCGGCGCTCGCGGTCGCCGGCCTCGTCGCCGGGGCCGGCTGGCTGGGCGTGACCGCGAAGGAGCACCCGGCGCCCGCTGTCCCGCCGCCGAGCGTCACGTCGACCCCCACCTCGGCACCGGCCGTCCCGACGCCGGCGTCTCCCACGGTCGGCGCGGTGCTGACGTCGCCGGGCGTGCCGGACGCGCGCCCGCTCGACGCCGCGGTGCTCGCCGGGACCGGCCCTGGCTGGGTGGTGGCGACGTACTGGCCCGCGCGCGACGGGTCCGACGGTCCGGTCCCCGCGACGCCGGCGGTCCTCGTCGTCTCGCCGACCGGCGAGCGCTACCGCGCCCACGCGCTGCCCCCCGGCATCGTGCCGCGCGTCCTGTCCTGGCGGTCGGGCGCCGCGCAGGTCCGCGTCGAGGTCGTGCCGACGGATCCCCGCGTCGCCGCCTCCCTGCCGGGCGCCACGACGACGGGCACGCTCGACCTGCTCACCGGTGCCCTGACGACCGACCAGGTCAACCCGCCCGACGGCGCGACCTACGTCGCGACCACCCCCGCCGGCGTCGAGCTCTGGTCGGACGGCACGGCACTGCGGGCGTTCCCGCCCTCGGGTGCGCCGCGCGACCTGGGCGCGACCGCCGCGTCGACCGCCTTCCTCGTGAGCCCCGACGGCTCCCTGGTCGCCCAGACGACCGACGACGCCACCGGGGTGTACCTGTTCCACGTCGACGGCGGTCCCCGCACGGAGGTCCGCACGGGCGTGACCGACGGCGCGTGCCAGGCCGTCGCCTGGCACGACGCGACGAGCCTCCTCGTGTCCTGCTTCGACTTCACCGGCGGCGGAGGCGTGCTCGACTGGAACCCGCGCCTCGAGCTCGTCACGACCTCCGGCGACACGACGCCCCTCGGGCGGCTCCGCGCGGGTGCGCCGTTCCCCGTCCGGCCGTTCGGCACCTACGTGTCCGACGGCGTCGTCGCGACCGCCGGCGCGGCCCTGAGCCCGGCCGTCGCGACGGCGGACGCGTGCGCGACCGGCGCGTACCTGCTCCAGGGCTCAGCCGCGACGCTGCTGCAAGGCGCCGGGTCGAGGCACGACACGTTCTTCCGGCTCGCCGCCGTCGGCGGGACCGTCTACGTCGAGTCCTCGCACGACTGTGCGGCGGCCGACGCGCCCGCGGTGCTCACCGCGCACCGCGTCGGGACCGGGGCGTCGGTCGTGCTGGCGCCCGCGCCCGCGGCCGACGGTGGGGCGCGGTGGGTGGCGGGGCTGGCCTCGTGGGTGGTCGGTGGTGCCGTGGGCTGAGGGGCGGGTGCGGCGAAGGACGCCGCCCGGGTGGGGCGACGGCCTTGGCTGGGTCTGCGGTGTCGGGGCGCGTTCTTCCTTGGGTCGCGCCGCCCTTCCACTCCGCTACGGCGAAGGGCCGCCCCCTCACGGGGACGACCCTTCACCTGCGCTGCGTTGCAGGTCAGCGCTCGACCTCACCGCGGATGAACGCCTCGAGCTGCGCGCGGCCCTGCGTGTCCTCCATCTGGACCGGCGGCGACTTCATGAAGTACGTCGACGCGGACAGGATGGGGCCGCCGATGCCGCGGTCCTTGGCGATCTTCGCCGCGCGGACCGCGTCGATGATGATGCCGGCCGAGTTCGGGGAGTCCCAGACCTCGAGCTTGTACTCGAGGTTCAGGGGCACCTCGCCGAACGCGCGGCCCTCGAGGCGGACGTACGCCCACTTGCGGTCGTCGAGCCACGCGACGTAGTCCGACGGGCCGATGTGGACGTTGCGGTCCTCCTTCTTGCCGGCGAGCGGGCCGGAGAGGTTGGAGGTGACGGCCTGCGTCTTCGAGACCTTCTTGGACTCCAGGCGCTCGCGCTCGAGCATGTTCTTGAAGTCCATGTTGCCGCCGACGTTCAGCTGGTACGTGCGGTCCAGGATGACGCCGCGGTCCTCGAACAGCTTCGCGATGACGCGGTGCGTGATCGTGGCGCCGACCTGCGACTTGATGTCGTCGCCGACGATCGGGACACCGGCGGCCTCGAACTTCGCGGCCCACTCCGGGTCGGACGCGATGAAGACGGGCAGCGCGTTCACGAAGGCGACACCGGCGTCGATCGCGCACTGCGCGTAGAACTTGTCGGCCACCTCGGAGCCCACCGGCAGGTAGGAGACCAGGACGTCGACCTTGGCGTCCTTGAGCGCCTGGACGACGTCGACCGGCTCGGCGTCCGACTCCTCGATCGTCTGCTGGTAGTACTTGCCCAGACCGTCGTTCGTCACACCGCGCTGGACGGTCACGCCGAGCGGCGGGACGTCCGAGATCTTGATGGTGTTGTTCTCCGAGGCGAAGATCGCCTCCGAGAGGTCGAAGCCGACCTTCTTCGCGTCGACGTCGAACGCCGCCACGAACTCGATGTCGCGCACGTGGTAGTCGCCGAACTGCACGTGCATGAGACCGGGGACGGTCCCGTTCGGGTCGGCGTCGGCGTAGTAGTGGACGCCCTGGACCAGCGACGCGGCGCAGTTGCCGACGCCGACGATGGCGACGCGGATGGAGGTCATCCTCGCTCCTTCTCGGTGTTGCGCGCCGCGTCGGCCGAGGCCGGTGCGGCAGCAGGTGAGTCGGCAGCGGCCGGACGACCGGTGCCTGTGGGACGCGCGCGGCGCACGCCACGCTCGTTGTCGATGAGCCCGTCGAGCCAGCGGACCTCGCGCTCGACCTGTTCGAGGCCGTGACGCTGCAGCTCGAGGGTGTACTCGTCCATGCGCTCGCGGGTGCGGGCCACGGACTGGCGGATCTGCTCGAGTCGCTCGGTCAGGCGCGTGCGCCGACCCTCGAGGATCCGCAGTCGGGTCTCGGCGTCGGTCTGCCCGAAGAAGGCGAACCGGACGTCGAAGTTCTCGTCCTCCCAGGTGGAGGGACCGGACGACGCGAGCACCTCCTGCAGGTGCTCCTTGCCGTCAGCGGTCAGCTGGTACACGATGCGTGCACGCTTGCTCGTCACGGCGTGCGGCGCACCCTCCGGAGACTCGGAGCCCACGATCCACCCTCGGTCGGCCAGCGACTTGAGGGCGGGGTAGAGCGAGCCGTAGGAGAGAGCGCGGAACGAACCGAGGACGAGGTTGAGGCGCTTGCGCAGCTCGTAGCCGTGCATCGGCGACTCGTGCAGCAGGCCGAGGATGGCCGGCTCGAGCACGTCGCTGCGACCGCGCACGGCACCTCCCCGGAAGACTGGACGGACGGCCGCGGGACGGAGGGTCCAGCAGCCAGGTCTCGACCATGTTCTGATCGATGTATCAAGTCGATACATCTGGAGAGTATGTCGAGCCGAGGCTTCGAGGCAAGCGCCTCGGCCGTCGGCCGCGTGTGACCTGGGCTCCTGCTGTGGCCGCCGCCACACGGACCCGCCCGACGGCGGCGCCGGTGGCCACGTGCCGTGCCGATCGTGTGAAGGCTGGTGGCGGAGCGGCTCCTGCGGGCGAGACGCACGGGTGGCCCGGCCATACTGACGAGCGGCTGACGCATGCCTGGTCGTCGCCGGCGCACGTCGCCGGCGCGCGGGCGGACCGGCCACCTCTGTCGTCGTCCAGGAAGGCATCACGTTGGCGGACACCAACGGACGCTCCTCGCGGCCGCGCCGCGCGCCCGCCCGATCGAGCCGCCCCGCGTCGGGGCGCGCGTCGTCGGGCGGCTCGTCGTCAGCGCCCGCGTCGTCGCGCGGCTCGGCCGGCACGTCTCGGCGTGCCGCGGCCGGTGCGGCTGCGGGAGGCGCTGCCGCGCGCAAGCGTCGTTTCTTCGACTACCCGCGCTCCGGCTACACGGGCCTGCACCGCTGGCTGCCGTCGTGGCGCTTCGTGATCGGTGCCTTCCTGGCGGGCTGCTTCCTGCTGGCCGGTGGCGTCGTCGCCGCCTACGCGACCGTCAAGGTCCCCAAGGTCGGCGAGGACATCAACGCGCAGACGACGAAGGTCTACTTCGCGGGCTCGACCGCGGACAAGCCGGGTCCGCTCATGGGCAAGCTGCCCGGCGTCAACCGCGAGATCGTCGACTACTCGACGCTCCCCGAGTACATCGGTCAGGCCGTCGCGGCGGGCGAGGACAAGACGTTCTTCACGAACCGCGGCGTCGACTTCAAGGGCATGGCGCGTGCCATGTTCAAGAACGTGACGACCGGCACGCGTCAGGGCGGCTCGTCGCTCACGCAGGAGTACGTCGAGCGGTACTACGTGGGCAAGACGACGACGAGCTACACGGGCAAGGTCAAGGAGACCCTGCTCGCGCTCAAGATCGGGCGCACGCAGAGCAAGGACGAGATCCTCGACCGCTACCTCAACACCATCTACTTCGGTCGCGGCGCCTACGGCATCCAGGCGGCGTCGCAGGCCTACTTCGGCATCGACGCCAAGGACCTGAGCGTCTCGCAGGCCGCACTGCTCGCGGGCATCATTCCGTCGCCCAGCTACTGGGACCCCGCCGTCAGCCCGGACCGCGCGCAGGCGCGCTGGGGCACGATCCTCGACTCGATGGAGTCGATGGGCTGGATCTCGGCCGCCGACCGCGCGAAGCAGGAGTTCCCCGAGACGATCGCGGTCAAGAACAACGAGACGTTCAAGGGCACCAACGGCTACCTGCTCAAGATGGTGACCAACGAGCTGCTCAAGCACGGCTTCACCGAGGACCAGCTCGAGCGCGGCGGCTACACGATCGTCACGACGATCCAGAAGCCGGCGCAGAAGGCCGCGGTCGCCACCGCGAAGGACGTCTGGGACGGCACGCTCGGGCAGGGCAACAAGCCGAACAAGAACCTGCGCATGTCGATCGTCTCGATCGACCCCAAGGACGGCGGCATCGTGGCGCTGTACGGGGGCAAGGACTTCCTGACGGACCAGCGGAACTCCGCGACGTACGACAACGTCCAGCCCGGCTCGACGTTCAAGCCGTTCACGCTCGTCGCCGCGCTGCAGGACGGCATCGGGCTCGGCACGCGGTTCAACGGCCGCTCGCCGCAGACGGTGCCGGGCTGGGGCTCGAGCCCGGTCACGAACTACAGCCACGAGTCGTACGGCACGATCGACCTCGTCACGGCCACCGAGCACTCGGTGAACACGGTGTACGCGCAGCTCAACAACAAGATCGGCTACGACGCGACCGCCGCGGCCGCGCGCACCGCGGGCGTCGACTCCTCGGTGCCGCTCGTGCCGTCCAACGTGCTCGGCACCGCCGTCGTGCACCCGATCGAGATCGCGGACGCGTACGCGACCTTCGCCGCGCAGGGCAAGCACTCGTCGGCGTTCATCGTCCGGAAGGTGCTGAACCACAACGGCACCACCGCCTACGGCGTCAAGCCCGACACCAAGCAGGTGTTCGACAAGGACGTGATGGCCGACGCGACCTACGCGATGACGCAGGTCGTCAAGCACGGCACCGGCGAGACGTGGATCGGGTCGATGGACCGCCCGATCGCCGGCAAGTCCGGCACCACCAACGAGACGAAGGCGGCGTGGTTCGTCGCCTACACGCCGCACATCGCGACCGCCGTCGCGCTCAGCCAGGACGGCAAGGACGGCAAGTCGCAGGTCTCGATCACGCCGTTCGAGCCGAGCCTGCTCGGCGGCGAGGTGACGGGTGGCACGACGCCCGCGCACATCTGGAACGAGTACATGTCCCAGGTGTTCAAGCTGCCGCAGTTCGCCGCCAAGACCGAGTTCCCGGACCGGTCCGAGATCGGCGCGCAGCCGACGTTCACCTCGCGCCCCACGGCGACCACCGCACCGAGCGAGCAGCCGACGCAGGCGCCCACGACCGTGACGGTGCCGACCGGCCTGGTGGGTCGGCTCGAGGGTGACGCGTCCGCGCTGGTGTACGCCGCGGGGCTGTCGCCGAGCATCTCGTCGGCGCCGTCGGACACCGTCGGCGTGGGTCGCGTCATCTCCGTGTCGCCTGGTGAGGGATCCAAGGTGAAGTCCGGCGCCGCGGTGACGCTCGTCATCTCGACCGGGCCCAAGACCCCCGCGACGCAGCCGCCCACCCAGCAGCCGACCTCGACGCCGACCCCGAAGCCGACGTCCGGCGCGGCGGGCGGCAACGGGAACGGCACCGGCGGGGGCGGCGACACCGCCGGCGGCGCCGGACCCGGCGGCCAGCCCAACCCGGGCTGACGTCGTCGGGGGCTCGGTGCGGAGCACGTCCGCGCCGGGCTCCCGTGGTCGAGGTCCTGGCCGTGGACGCGCGATTTCGGGCGCGGCACGCGGACCGGTACTCTGGACCGCTGCTGTGCCCGCACGCCCGCCGCAGATCGGTGGGTGCGCCCGACGGAGACGTGAGTCTGCGTCAGGCGACGCGGGACCCGGCCCTCGGGCCGGACCAGCGACGCACGAGAACCCTCCTGTCACGGACAGACCGTGACCGCGAAGACCAGAGGAGGTGGGTATGAGCCTGCGTCAGTACGAGATCATGATCATCCTCGACCCCGAGATCGAGGAGCGCACCGTCGCCCCTTCGCTCGACAAGTACCTGTCGGTCGTCAAGACCGACGGTGGCACGGTCGACAAGGTGGACATCTGGGGCCGTCGTCGCCTCGCCTACGACATCAAGAAGAAGTCCGAGGGCATCTACGCCGTCGTCAACTTCTCGTCGGAGCCGGCCACCGCCAAGGAGCTCGACCGTCAGCTCGGCCTCAACGAGGTCGTCCTGCGGACGAAGGTGCTGCGCGCCGACGCGTGACGCATGTCAATGTCGGCGGGTGCGCGTAGCGTGCCCGCGACGACAGACGAGCAGATTCGGACGACTAGGAGACGCGCATGGCCGGCGAGACCGTCATCACCGTGATCGGGAACCTGACCGGGGACCCGGAGCTGCGGTTCACCCCCTCGGGTGCCGCGGTCGCCAACTTCACGGTCGCGTCGACCCCGCGCACGTTCGACCGCCAGAGCAACGAGTGGAAGGACGGCGAGACGCTGTTCCTCCGCTGCTCGATCTGGCGGGAGGCGGCCGAGTCGGTCGCCGAGTCGCTCACCAAGGGCACCCGCGTCATCGTGACCGGTCGGCTCGTGCAGCGTTCGTACGACACCCGCGAGGGTGAGAAGCGAACCGTTGTCGAGCTGCAGGTCGACGAGGTCGGCCCGTCCCTGCGCTACGCCACGGCCAAGGTCACCCGGACCCAGCGTTCGGGTGGCGGCGGCGGTGGCTTCGGCGGGGGCGGCGGCGGCTTCAGCGGCGGTGGCGGTGGCAGCTACGGCGGCAACGCCGGTGGTGGCCAGCAGGACGACCCGTGGGCCACGCCCGCGGGTGGCGCCGGCGGCTACTCCGACGAGCCCCCGTTCTGATCGGTAGCCCGCACCCCAGACACATCCCATCCCCGGGTATGGCAACGCCCGGGGCTCCAGAGACAGGAGCACCACGATGGCCAAGGCCGTGGTCCGCAAGCCCAAGAAGAAGCAGAACCCCCTCAAGGCAGCCAAGATCGAGGTTGTCGACTACAAGGACACCGCGCTGCTGCGCAAGTTCATCTCCGACCGCGGGAAGATCCGCGCTCGCCGGGTGACCGGGGTGTCCGTCCAGGAGCAGCGTGCGATCGCGCGCGCCGTCAAGAACGCCCGCGAGATGGCTCTCCTGCCGTACTCGTCGTCGGCTCGCTGAGGAAAGGAGACCTACTGATGGCGAAGATCATCCTGACCCACGAGGTCACCGGCCTCGGCACCCCTGGCGACGTCGTCGAGGTGAAGGACGGGTACGCCCGCAACTACCTCGTCCCGCGCAACCTGGCCACGCCGTGGACCAAGGGCGCGGAGAAGGACGTCACCGCGATCCGCAAGGCCCGCAAGGCCCGCGAGATCGCGACGCTCGAGGACGCCAAGGCCGTTCGCGACTCGCTCGAGTCGAAGACGGTCGTCGTGTCGGCGAAGGCCGGCCAGGCCGGTCGCCTCTTCGGTGCCGTCACGACCGCCGAGATCGCGGAGGCCGTCAAGGCTTCGGGCGCCCCGGCGATCGACAAGCGCAAGATCGAGGTCGCCCAGGCGATCAAGTCGCTCGGCGAGTACACGGTGTCGGTCCGTCTGCACGCGGACGTCGCCGCCAAGGTGACCGTCAAGGTCGTCGCGGCCTGACCCCGGCTCCCGCCTGACGCGAAGCGCCCCGCCCCGGTTCGACCGGGACGGGGCGCTTCTGCGTTCAGGGAGACCCGCGCGTCGTCAGCCGTCAGGCCGCGCCGCGGGTCCGGTCCAGCGATGCCGGGCGTCAGGCGACGCCGAGGTACGCGCGCTTGACCGCCGGGTCGGCGAGCAGCTCCTTGCCGGGGCCGCTCGTCGAGACCTCGCCGGTCTCGAGGATGTACGCGCGGTCCGAGCGAGACAGGGCCTGCTGCGCGTTCTGCTCGACGAGCAGCACGGTGGTGCCGGCCGCGTTGATCTCCGAGATGGTGCGGAAGATCTGCTGGATCATCTGCGGCGCGAGGCCCATCGACGGCTCGTCGAGCAGCAGCAGCCGCGGGCGGGCCATGAGCGCCCGGCCGATCGCGAGCATCTGCTGCTCGCCGCCGGAGAGCGTGCCGCCGGCCTGCTTCTTGCGCTCGTCGAGCCGCGGGAAGAGCGCGAACACGCGCCCGAGCGCGTCGTCGTGCTCCGCCTTCGAGTCGAACTTGCGACCGTAGGCACCCATGTCGAGGTTCTCGAGCACCGTCATGCCGGGGAACACGCCGCGGCCCTCGGGCGCCTGCACGATGCCGGCGAGCACGCGGTCGTGCGCCTTCATGCGCGTGATGTCGCGGCCGTCGAACCAGATCGAGCCGCGCGCCAGTGGACGGATGCCGGAGATGGCGCGCATCGTCGTGGTCTTGCCGGCGCCGTTGGCCCCGATGAGCGTGACGAGCTCGCCCGGGTCGACGGTCAGCGAGATGCCGCGCACGGCCTCGATGCGGCCGTAGGCGACGGTGACGTCGCGGAGCTCAAGCAGTGGCATCGTCGGGGACCCCCAGGTAAGCGGCGATGACGGCCGGGTCCTGCGACACCTCGGTCGGAAGGCCGTCGGCGATCTTCCGGCCGAACTCCAGCACGACGACACGGTCGGTGACGCCGAGGACGAGCCGCATGTCGTGCTCGATCAGCAGCACGGTGAAGCCGTCGTCGCGGATCTTCTGGATCAGCTCGGACAGGTCCTGCTTCTCGGCCGGGTTGAAGCCGGCCGCAGGCTCGTCCAGGCAGAGCAGCTTCGGCTCGGTGGCGAGCGCGCGGGCGATCTCGAGGCGGCGCTGGTCCCCGTACGGCAGGTTGCGTGCCTGCTGCGTGGCGCGGTTGCCGATCCCGACGAACTCGAGCAGCGCCATGCCGCGGTCGATCGCGTCGCGCTCCTCGACGCGGTGCCGCTTCGAGCGGAACACCGCGCCGGGGACGGACGTCCGGTGTCGCGCGTCAGTGCCGACGATGACGTTCTCGAGCGCCGTCATGTCGGAGAACAGCCGGATGTTCTGGAACGTGCGCGCGATGCCGAGCTGCGTGATCGCGTGGCGCTTGATCGCGCCGATCGGCCGGCCGTCGAACACGACCGAGCCCGCCGACGGGCGGTAGATGCCCGTCATCGTGTTGAAGCACGTCGTCTTGCCGGCACCGTTCGGGCCGATCAGGCCGAGGATCTCGCCACGCTTGATGTCGAACGTGACGTCGTCGAGGGCGACGAGGCCGCCGAACCGGACCGTCACGCCCTGCATCTGCAGGAGCGGCTCGCCCTCCGCCGCGCGGACGTGCCGGTCGGCCGCGACGAGCTCCGCGACCTTGCCCTCGTCGGCGAGCTCGGGGTGGATCGACGCGACGTCGACCTGGAGCTCGGGGATCTCGCCGCCGTCCGGCAGGTACTGCTCGGGCGTCGACGTCTCGAGGTAGTCGTCCGTGCCGCGGAACTGCTCGCCGTGCTCCGAGCCGGCACCGATGCCGCCGGGCTCGGTCATGACGCACCTCCCTGCTCGGTGGTCGGTTCGGGAGCGGGCTTGCCGTAGCCGGCGGCCCGCCGCGCGGCGACGTAGAGCTCGCGGCCGTACGTCAGCAGCTTCTGGCGCGCGGGGAACAAGCCTTGCGGCCGGAAGATCATCAGCACGATGAGCGCGAGCCCGAAGAACAGGTACTTGTAGTTGGCGATCGTGTTGCCGTCGATCGGGATGCCGAGCAGGCTCGTCCGGCCGAGGAAGAAGTTCGGCAGGTAGACGACGATGAAGGCGCCGGCGATGACACCGAGCTTGTTGCCCTGGCCGCCGAGCACGACCGCGCACAGGAACAGCATCGAGTTGATGACGTTGAACGACGACGGCACGACGAACTGCACCTGGCCCGCGTAGAGCGCGCCGGACAGGCCACCGATCGACGCACCGATCACGAACGCCCACAGCTTGAAACGGAACGTCGGAACGCCCATGATCTCGGCGGCGTCCTCGTCCTCGCGGATCGAGACCCACGCGCGGCCGACCCGCGACCGCTCGAGGTTGCCGATGAGGATCAGCGTGATCGCCAGCAGGATCAGGCTGAGCCAGAACCACCAGACGCCGTAGGTCGGGGCGTGCTGCGTGTTGCCTGCGGAGAACACGCCGAACGGCCGTTTCTCGCTGGTGCCGACCACCGGGTACGCGATCGACGAGAGGCCGCGGCCACCGCCGGTGATGTCCGACAGGTTGTCGGCGAGCAGGCGGACGATCTCGCCGAACCCGAGCGTCACGATGGCGAGGTAGTCGCCCCGCAGGCGCAGCGTCGGTGATCCGAGGATCAGCCCGGACACCGCCGTGATGGCGATCGCGATCGGTAGCGCGAACAACCAGCCCCAGCTGCGGGACAACCAGTCGTCCGTGAGGTTCCACGGGCTGTTCGGGCTCGTCAGCAGGGCGACCGTGTAGGCACCGATCGCGTAGAAGCCGACGTAGCCGAGGTCGAGCAGACCGGCCTGGCCTACCACGACGTTGAGGCCGACCGCGAGGAGCGCGTACATGCCGAACTGGGCGAGCACGCCGCCGAAGTCGGTGCCGACGGTCGTCAGGACCGGCGGGCGCAGCACGGGCAGCGCCGCGACGAGCGCGAACGCGGGGATGCCGAAGAGCCACTGCGTCTGGCGGGGCAGGGCGTCCCACCACAGCCGGACGCGGTCGCCCGTGCCGCCGTGCGGGCGGTCAGCGGTGCGGGGCTTGCCGATGGCGGTGCCGGTCATGCGCGTGCCCTTCCGAGCGACTCACCCAGGATGCCCGTCGGCCGGAACATCAGCACGAGGATCAGGAGCACGAACGCCACGACGTCGCGCCACTCGGTGCCGAACAGGGCCTGGCCGTAGAGCTCCATGACACCCAGCAGCAGGCCGCCGAGCAGCGCGCCGCGGAGGTTGCCGATGCCACCGAGCACGGCGGCGGTGAACGCCTTGATGCCGAGGATGAAGCCGCCCGAGTAGATGATGCCGTTGGGCACCCGGAGCGTGTAGAGCAGGGCCGCCGCGCCGGCGAGCACGCCGCCGATGAGGAACGTCAGCATGATGATGCGCTCGCGCGAGACGCCCATGAGCGTCGCCGTCACGGGGTCCTGGGCGACCGCGCGGATGCCGCGGCCGAACTTGGTGGCGACGATGAACTGGTTCGTCGCGAACGTCAGGATCAGCGCGGCGGCGACGATGATCAGCTCGATGTTCGTCACGGACGCGCCGAGGAACGTGAACTGCACGCTCGGCACGACGAGCACGATCGGCTGCTGCGCGTTCGCGCCGCCGAGCTCGTTGTTCGTCAGCTTCGGCAGGATGAAGTGCACGAACTCCTGGAGCACGAACGAGGCGCCGATGGCGGTGATCAGGAAGGCGAGCGACGGGGCGCCGCGCTTGCGCAGCGGCCGGTACGCGACTCGTTCGAGGCCGACGGCCGTGCCGCCCGACACGATCATGCCGCCGAGCATCGCGATCCCGAGGTAGACGATCGTCAGGAGCGTGCCCTCGGAGTACGCGTTCCCGCTCGGCGCGAAGCCGAGCAGCATGAGCGTCGCGTACTGGCCGAACATGCCGAACATGAAGACCTCGGAGTGCGCGAAGTTGATCAGTCGCAGCACGCCGTAGACGAGGGTGTAGCCGGTGGCGACGAGCGCGTAGATCGCGCCGTACGTCAGGCCGTCGACGGTCAGGGCCCAGAAGTTGTGCGCCAGGGCATCCACGTTGAAGCCGATGACGCCGTCCGCGAGGACGGGGGTGGCGAGCAGCAGTGCGCTCATGGAGCTCCTTCGAGCCGGGTCAGGCGGACGAGCGACGGCGGCCGGGCCCGTACGAGCCCGGCCGCCGTCCCGAGGTCACTTGACCTGGTAGATCCAGATCAGCGCCGAGGCGAGCTCACCGTCCGCGTTCCACTTGTAGTGGCGCGCGAGGCCCTGGCCGTCGTAGTTCTTGACGTAGTCGATCAGGCCGGCACGGTCCTTGATGCCCGAGTCGATGCCCTTGAGCATGATCGTCGCCAGGTCGTACGCCTCGACGGAGTACACGCCCGAGTCGACGTTGAACTGCGCCTTGTAGTCGGCCGCGAACTTGTCCGGAGCGGGGCCGCAGGGGCAGGACAGGTAGGCGTCCTTCGACGCGGCGCCGGCCTGCTTGACGAACTGCGGGTCGTTGGTGCCGTCGGCCGAGACGAACGCCGACTTCACGCCGCCCGAGCGCAGCTGCGAGACGAACGGAGCCGCCTCGGCGTAGTAGCCGGCGTAGAACACCGCGTCGGCGTTCGCGCTCTTGACGATCTGGACGGTCGCCGAGAAGTCCTTGTCACCGGTCTTGACCTTCGCCGCGCACGACGAGTCCGCGGCGCTGCCGAGACCCTGCGTGATCTGCTCGGCCAGGCCGACGCCGTAGTCCGAGTCGTCCTGGACGACGCAGACCTTGCTGTACTTCAGCGTGTTGACCATGTACTTCGCGACCGACGGGCCCTGGACCGCGTCGTTGGCCAGACCGCGGAAGAAGTTGTTCCAGCCGTTCTTCGTCAGGTCGGGGTTCGTGGCCGACGCCGTGAGCGAGAGCAGCCCGTTCTGGTTGAAGACCTGGCCGGTGGCCTTGGTCTCGCCCGAGAACGCCGGGCCGAGGAGCCCGATGATGCTCTTGTCGCTGACGATGCTCGGCGCGACCTGGGTCGCCTTCTGCGGGTCACCCTCGGTGTCGAACTGCTTGATGTCGACCTGGCAGTTCGGGTTGGCGTCGTTGTGCTGCTTCAGGGCGAGCTTGGCGCCGTTGAGGATGTTGATGCCGAGCGCCGCGTTCGGGCCCGTGAGGGCGCCGGCCATGGCGAGCGACACGCCCGAGCAGGTGGCCTTGCCGTCACCCGCCGGGTTCGCGGCGTCCGTCGAGCCGCTGCTCTTGACCTCCGCACCCGACTGGTCGATCTGGACGAGCGGCTGGATCGACAGCGAACCGCCACCCGCCGTGCCCGTGTCGGTCGATCCGCTGTTCGACTTCGAGCTGCAGCCGGCGACCGCGAGGCCCGCGACCACAACCAGCGCAACGCCCGCCATCCGCGATGACGTTCTCCGCATCCCTCTACCTCCGTGACTGGTGCCGCTGGCCCGCGACGTTGCGTCGGCGGGCTGGTCGGACCGTAGAGGCCCGACGTTTCGGTGGAGTAACCACAGCACACGCATGCGCCGTTCGCACAGAGGCGCCGCGCAACGAAGCGGTCACGAGACACGGGAATTCGTACCTGTGACGGGCTTCTGCGGCGGTTTCCGCACGTCGCCGGGGCGGCCTCAGGACGACGCGCCGACCACCGTCCAGGCGTTTCCACGGGCGCGCACGCCGTTCGCGACGCACCGCGCGACGAGGTAGACGCCGACGAACGCGGCCCACAGCCACGCGAGCCCCGCACCCCCGGCGGGCGCCCAGGCGCGGACGGCGAGGGCCGCCGGGACGTAGACCGCGAGCGTGACGACCCCGACGCGCGCGAGGAACCGGCCGTCGCCCGCGCCGATCAGCACCCCGTCGAGCACCCACGCGAAGCCGCCGAGCGGCAGGGCGATCGCCGCGACGACGAGCGCGGCGACCGCGGCCTGGCGCACCGCGGGGTCGTCGGTGAACAGCGGGACGTACGCCCACGCGAGCCCGCCGACGAGCACGCCGGCGACGGCGCCGGCACCGACGCCCCACTCGAGCGTGCGGCGGAGCAGCGATCGGACCAGCGGGACGTCGCTCGCGCCGAGCGCGTGCCCGACGAGCGCCTGTGCGGCGATCGCGAGCGCGTCGAGCGCGTACGCCGAGAGGTTCCACACCGCGTTGACGACCTGGTGGCCGGCCAGCGCGGTCGCGCCGAGGCCTGTCGCGACCCAGGTGGTCAGGAGCAGCGCCGCGCGGAGCGAGAGCGTGCGGACGAAGAGCGGCGCGCCGGCGCGGGCGTTGGCCCACAACCCCGCGCGGCCCGGGCGCAGGTCTGCGCCGGCCGACCGGGCCCCGCGTGCGACGACGGCCGCGAGCACGGCGGCCATGCCGAGCTGCGTCGCGGCCGTGCCCGCTCCCGAGCCGGCGATGCCGCGGTGCAGGCCGAGCACGAGCACGACGTTGAGGATCGCGTTGACGACCGCTCCGGCCACCGCGACACCGAGCGGGGTGCGCACGTCCTGCAGGCCTCGCAGCGCGCCGGTCGCCGCGAGGACGAGCAGCATGCCGGGCAGGCCGGGTGCCGACCACTGCAAGTACGTCGTCGCGTGCTGTGCGACCTCGCCCGTCGCGCCCAGCGCGGTGACGAGCCGCTCGGCCGACGCCCACGTCAGGACGCCGAGCACGGCGCCCAGGCCGAGTGCCAGCCACATGCCGTCGACGCCGGTCCGCAGGGCGCCTGCGGCGTCGCCGGCACCGAGTCGGCGCGCGACCGCGGCGGTCGTCGCGTAGGCGAGGAAGACGCACAGCCCGACGATCGTGAGCAGCACGGTCGAGGCGAGCGAGAGGCCCGCGAGCGGGTCGGTGCCCAGGCGCCCGACGACCGCGGAGTCGACCAGGACGAAGAGCGGCTCGGCGACGAGCGCACCGAGCGCGGGCACCGCGAGCGACAGGATCTGCCGGTCCACGGACCGGGGGTGTCCACCAAGTGAAATGTCGGCAAACCTCCCGGGGATCCACACCCGGTGGATCGCGAAATGGCGGGTGAACGGGCACATCCGTGGCGGCGACCTGCTCAAGTATCCACACCCCTGTCCACCACCTGTGGACGGTGGGCGATTCTTTCCACACGCGGTCAACACCCCGCAGACGACCGCTCCACAGGCCTTGCGGGGGTTGTCCCCACCTCGTCCCCAGGGCTGGGGGCGCTCCTGGACGCGAGGCCCGCGGGCGCCTACGGTCGGCCTTCGTTCGTGGGCACCGAGTCGCACGGCCTCGTGTCGGGGCGGCGATGTCACACCCTTCTGTGAACATCAGTTCGAACAACGACGAGGGGTCATCAGGGTGTCGATCGAGGAGCTCGAGTACGGGGCGCCGCCCGAGGCTGGGCGCGGCTACGACCGCACGCCCCCGCAGGACCTCGAGGCCGAGCGCAGCGTGCTCGGCGGCATGATGATCAGCAAGGACGCGATCGCCGACGTCATCGAGCAGCTCCGCGGCACCGACTTCTACCGGCCGGCGCACGAGGTCATCTACGACGCGATCCTCGACCTCTACGGGCGCGGCGAGCCGGCGGACGCGATCACCGTCGCGGACGAGCTCAACAAGCGCGGCGAGATCGGCCGCATCGGCGGCGCGCCCTACCTGCACACGCTGATCTCGACCGTCCCGACCGCGGCCAACGCGGGGTACTACGCGCGCATCGTGCGCGAGCGGTCGATCCTGCGGAAGCTCGTCGAGGCCGGGACGCGCATCGTGCAGCTCGGCTACGCGACCGAGGGCGGCGACGTCGACGAGCTCGTCAACAACGCGCAGGCCGAGGTGTACGCGGTCACCGAGCGGCGCGCGTCGGAGGACTACCTGCCGCTGGGCGAGATCATCGGCGGGACGGTCGACGAGATCGAGGCCGCGGGGCACCGCGGGCAGGGGATGATCGGCGTGCCGACGGGGTTCTCGGACCTCGACCGGCTGACGAACGGTCTGCACCCGGGCCAGATGATCGTCGTTGCCGCGCGGCCGGCCATCGGCAAGGCGCTCGCGCTCGACACGCCGCTGGCCACGCCGAGCGGGTGGACCACGATGGGCGACGTCCAGGTCGGTGACGAGCTCGTCGCGGCCGACGGCACGCCCACCCGCGTCGTGGCAGCAACCGGCGTCATGTCGGGCCGCCCCTGCTACCGCGTCACGTTCGACGACGGGACGACGATCGTCGCCGACGCGCAGCACGAGTGGGAGACGCGGACGCGGGCCGACCGCAGGCTTCCCGGCGGCGGCTCGGCGGGCATCTGGACCACCGAGGAGATCCACGACACGGTCCGGTGCTCGACGGCGGACCGGCGGGCCAACCACTCGGTCGAGGTCACCGCTCCCTTCTCGTTGCCTGAGGCGGACCTGCTGGTCGACCCGTACCTGCTCGGCGTCTGGCTCGGCGACGGGCACGCGGCGTCGGCCCGGTTCACGTCGGCTGACCCCGATATCGCGATGCGGATCGAGGGTCGCGGCTACCTGGTGCAGGGGCGCGCCGGTGTCGGGGCTGCGCGGCTGTACACCGTGCGGCTCGACGAGGAGCCGGTCGCCGCTCGCTCGTGCGAGGTCTGCGGCGTGGAGTTCGTGCCGCAGCGGTCGCAGGTCCGCACGTGCGGCCGCTCGTGCGGCGGCAAGGCCAAGACGCCGTCGGCGCCGGTGGCTGCGCCCACCTGTCCTGACTGCGGCCGCGTCACCAGTGGCCTGCGGCGCTGCCAGGACTGCCACGACCGGTTCGGCACGGTGCAGGGCCGCCTCCGGACGCTGGGCGTCCTCGGTGACAAGCACATCCCCGCGCAGTACCTCCGCGCGAGCGAGCAGCAGCGCCGCGATCTGCTCGCGGGTCTGCTCGACACCGACGGCACCGTCAACCCGACGGGCAGCGTGCAGATCGCGCTCACGGACGAGCGGCTGATCCTCGACGTGCGGGAGCTGATCCACTCGCTCGGATACCGCACCGGCCTGTCCACCAAGCGGGTGCGTGGCCGCAACGAGGGCCGCTCGACCTGCTTCACGCTCACGTTCACGACCGACGACGACGTGTTCGCGCTCGAGCGCAAGAAGCTCGTCCACAAGGACCGTCGGCGCCCGTCGACCGCGCGCCTCACGCAGCGATTCATCGTGGATGTCGAGCCGATCGAGAGCGTGCCCGTGCGGTGCGTGCAGATCGACCACGAGTCGCACCTGTACTTGGCGAGTCGGTCGATGGTCCCCACGCACAACTCGACCCTGGGAATCGACGTCGTCCGGTCGGCGTCGATCAAGCACAACATGACGTCCGTCGTGTTCTCGCTCGAGATGAGCCGGAACGAGATCACGATGCGACTGCTCTCGGCCGAGGCGCGCGTGCACCTGCAGAAGATGCGCACCGGTCAGATGGGCGAGGACGACTGGGCCAAGGTCGCGGCGACGATGGGCAAGATCTCGAACGCGCCGCTGTTCATCGACGACTCCCCGAACATGTCCCTGATGGAGATCCGGGCCAAGTGCCGCCGCCTCAAGCAGCGCCACGACCTCAAGCTCGTCGTCATCGACTACCTCCAGCTCATGACGAGCGGGAAGCGCGTCGAGTCACGGCAGCAGGAGGTCTCCGAGTTCTCGCGTGCCCTCAAGCTGCTCGCGAAGGAGCTCGAGGTGCCGGTGATCGCGATCTCGCAGCTGAACCGTGGTCCCGAGCAGCGCACCGACAAGAAGCCGCAGATGAGCGACCTGCGCGAGTCGGGTTCAATCGAGCAGGACGCCGACATGGTGATTCTTCTTCACCGCGAAGATGCCTATGAGAAGGAGTCGCCTCGGGCCGGCGAGGCGGACCTCATTGTCGCCAAGCACAGGAATGGGCCGACGGACACGATCACCGTGGCGTTCCAGGGGCACTACTCGCGGTTCGTCGACATGCAGGCGTAGTTGCTGCGTCGCTGTCGACAAGCACCACATGTGAACGCCCGCTTGCGCCGGCACGGGCGTCGAGATGCAAGGCGACCTGACCACAGGGGATGTCAGTCACGAGTGGCAAGGTCCGGCCATGGCACTCACCGTTGATCAGCCACGCCGGCACTTCCTCACGGCCCGGAGACCCGATGCCTGCCGTCCCGACAGCGCCGGGGAGTGGTCTCCCGAGGCGGACTTCACGGCACACCAGTTCCGGCCGGACAAGGCGGTGGGCGGGAGGATCGTCGTTCGACCGTCCGATGCTCCGCGTCGGCACCGGGAGCTGTACGAGATCCAGCGCCCCCGGGTCTTCGATGCGCTGGCGGTGGACTGAACGATGGCGGTCATCGACGACGTTCGAGCGCTGGGTACACAGCTGGAGCGTTCCTACCCCGTCTACGTACGCGGGCAGCTGAAGTTCCGCGTCGGTCAGATGGTCTACGTGGCTTTCTCCCTCGACGAGGCGGTGATGGGTTTCGCCTTCCCGAAGGAAGAACGGGCAGCACTGGTCGGAGGAGATCGACGCAGGTTCCGGCTCCCCGCGCAGTCGGACCTGCGCTTCAACTGGGTCCACGCCGATCTCGCGGCGCTGGACCCCACGGAGGCCCGCGAGCTCGTCGTGGATGCATGGCGCAGGGTCGTACCGCAGAAGCTCTCCCGCGCCTACGACCTCGCCCATCCCGATGGCCCACTCTGACGACCGACCGCGCCGCCACGCCATCCGTCCACGTCTTTCCTCGGAGGACCGCTCGGTGCCAAGAGGGTCAGTCACGCTATCGGTCGGCTCGCCGCGGTGGCCGACTCGCCTAGATGCGGGGTGAAGAGTCGGACCGCGCTGTCCGCCTCGAAGCGGGGCAGCTCCTTGTGTCGACCGGAGTTGGCGTGCAGCGACTTCTCGCTTGAGGCGAAGGCGGCGAACGGCGCCAGCCCCGTCCTCACGGGAGATGTGCTCGTCGTCCCACTTCCGGTCCACGGTGAACGACCAAGCAGTCGGTCGACAATCGGCGCGGATCGAGGTTGCCTGGACGCGTGCCCGTCCCCCCGGCCCCTCGCCTCGTCGTCGAGCCGGTCACGGCCGCCACCTGGCCGCTGCTCGTCGACCTGCTGGACCAGGGCGGCCCGGCGGCGCGCTGCTGGTGCGCACTGTGGCGGGTCGGCGCGGACTACCGTCACCGACCCGCGGAGCAGAACCGCCGCGTGCTCGAGGAGGAGGTCGCGTCCGGGCCACCGCCGGGGCTGCTGGCTCTGCGGGACGGCGTCCCGGTCGGCTGGTGCCAGGTCACACCACGGAGCTCGCTCGCCGCGATCGACCGGCCCTGGCGCCTGCGCGCCGTCGATGACGTCCCGGTGTGGGCGGTGACCTGCTTCTACGTCCGCAAGGGATACCGCCGGGAGGGAATCGCCCGCGCGCTGCTCGACGCCGCCGTCCAGCACGCTCGCGCCTCCGGCGCCCCTGCCGTCGAGGGCTACCCACTCGACGGCACGCGCTCGCCGAGCGCGACGAGCACGGGATACGCCTCGACCTTCGCGGCCGCCGGCTTCGTGGAGGTGGCCCGTCGCTCGCCCGAGCGACCGGTCATGCGGCGGACGTTCGACGCGACGTGAGCCGACGCGCGAGGATCACCGCGACGCAGCCGTCTCTCCGGCGGCGACGCGGCCGACGGCATCGGCGGGGCGCCCTGAGCGAGTTCCGCCGCCCGTCTGCTGCGAGCAGCGGCCGCGGTCGCTGACGTCTGCACGGGCGCGTCCTACGGTGGACGGACGCCGAGCCGAGGGTGGTGCCGCGATGACGACAAACGAGTCCACACCTGCAGCTCGACCGCTCGCGGGTGCGCACGCGCTGCTCGTCGGGGCCAACGGCCTCATCGGCAACGCCGTGGCGCGCCTGCTCGTCGAAGCGGGCGCCCGCACGACGATCGCGGCCCGCGACGCCGACGCGCTCGACGCGCTGCGCACTGCGCTCCTGGGGGGACGGCCCGGCGCGGAGGTCACCGTCCACGCGGTCGACGTGCGCGACGACGCTGCGGTCGCGGACCTCGTCCTCGACGCGTCCGGGCCCGACGGGCTCGACGTCGCCGTCAACAACGTCGGGCTGTCGCACCGGCCGGCGCCGCTCGAGCAGCTCGACCTCGCGGTGATCGACGACGTGCTCGCGGTCTCGCTGCGGGGTGTCCTGGTGTGCTTGCGGGCCGAGCTCGGGGCGATGGCGGACGGCGGGTCGATCGTCAACGTGGCGTCGTCCGCGGGGCTCGCGGCCGCGCCGGGCATGTCCGCGTACGTCGCGGCGAAGCACGGTGTCGTCGGGCTGACGAGGACCAGTGCCGTCGACCATGCGGCGCGAGGCGTACGCGTCAACGCCGTCGCGCCGGGCCCGATCGAGTCCGGGCCGATCATGCGGCTCGGTGCCGAGGAGCGCGACCACGTGGGGCAGCACGTGCCGCTGAGACGGATGGGGAGCGCGAACGAGGTCGCGCAGGCCGTCGTCTGGCTGGCGTCGCCCGCGGCCTCGTACATCACGGGCACCGTGCTCGCGGTCGACGGCGGCAAGCGCGCCGGCGGTGCCTGAGTGGACACATCCGGCGGCTCCTCATGGCGCCTCAGGTCGTCGGTCGTCGCTCGGCCTCATGGGGCTCGGACGCGCGGGTGAGGCTCGCCGCGAGACGGCCCACGAGAGCTGGGCCGCGGCGGCCGGAACCCGCCGGGCGTGCCGCCGCCCCGAGCGCCGCGGCTCACAGCAGACGTGAGTCCTGTCGAGACGCAGGCGTTGTCGAGGCAGGTGCGGGTCAGTCGAGCGCGATGACGCCCGCCTGGATCAGGTGCGGCTTGGTGGGGTCGAACGAGTCGTTGAACGTCGGCCCCGTGATCACGAAGGCGAGCCCGGGGCGCTGCCACGACCCGGGGCTGTCGAGCGGCACGGTGAACCGGCTGTAACCCGCGGGCATCGGCGAGGAGAGCCTCGTCCACTTGTCCGGTGCTCCGAGGTCCCTGTTGATGAAGAAGTCCTGGGCGTCGGCGTCCGAGACCACGAGCGTTCCGCGGGGACTGCCCGAGTTCGACCACGTCACGGTGGGAGCGGCGTTCGGGGCGTGGCCGGTCTGGTCGACGAGCGCGACGGCCTTGGAGTGGCGGAAGTCCTCCGGGTCCTTCGCGATCCGGTAGTGGACGGGGTACGTGCCGTCGGGCAGGCCGAGCTCGTAGGTCATGATCCAGAGGTTCTCGTTCAGCTGCGCGACGGTCGTCATCCCGGGCCGCTGCACGTACTCCGTGCCGGTCGCGTCGTCGACGACAGGACCCCACGTGCGCAGGTCCGTGCTCGTCTGGTGTGCGAGCTTCTGGCCGTAGCTGGGGTCGCGCTGGTCGGAGTAGTAGCAGATCAGGCGGTTCTTGTGCAGGAGGAGGAACGGCTCCCAGACGGGGGTCGCGCCGTTCGTCGTGTCGGGCGGCCCGCCCTGCGCCACCATGCTCACGAACGTCCAGGTGAGCCCGGCATCGGTGCTGGCGTACAGCTGGATGTTCGTGCTGCTGATCGAGTTGTTCGTGGGATCGAAGGGCCAGTAGTTGCACGCGAAGAGGAGCGCACCCTTCGGCAGGCCGGCGAAGGCTCGCGGGAGCTCGTACAGGTGCGGCTGGACGTAGAGCCCAGGGGCGGCCGTCGCCCCGAGGATGGTGCCCTGCTGCGTCCAGGTCCGGCCGTCGTCGTCGCTGCGGAAGAGCGGGAAGGCAGTGCCGCCGAAGCTCTGGTAGGTCGCGAGGAGCGTGCGCGAGCGGCCCGGCCGCGCGGTGCTGAGCCGCACCGCGCGCGCGTAGGACGCGCCCGCGGCACCGCCGTCCGTCACGGTCACGGGACCGAACGGCACCTCGTCGCGCGGCTTCCCACGGCCACCCGTGCCGAGGGCGGGGGGCACGGCAACCGCCGGTCCGGAGGCGCTGAACACCGAGAGGCCGACGCCGGACAGCCCTGCCGCGACTGCCCCGGCGCGGATGAAGGTGCGCCGCGAGAACGCGGACGAGTGGCTGGCCGATTCAGGGCTGTCGTGCACGAGTACCTCCCCGTCGAAGCAGTCGTCCGCGGTCGTGGACCTCGGTGTCCGCACCGCGCGCAAGGGCGACTTCGCGACCCTAGAAGGGGATTAGTTTCGCGGCAAGCCGTAATTCGGTCGGAAGCCCGCGAACCGGATCCGGCCGGAGCCGTGACGCCTCAGGTCGCCAGCAGCGCGGCCGCGCCGACGACGGGCAACGACGCTGGTGCCGCGCTCGCGAGAAGCGGGTCGTCGGGTCAACGACGACCGTGCAGCCGCGTCGGCCGCCTTGCGGCGGTCTCTGAACCTCGCGCCGAACGGCTGCGTGCTCAGCAGGCCGTAGCCGAACGGCCCGCGTGTCGGTGGGGCGCGGTTCACTGGCGGGGACGAAGGAGGACGCCATGACCGACAACGTCTCGCCCGGGCTCGCCACCGAGCTCGCGTACTTCCAGGCGTGGACCACCGAGGACTTCGACGTCGCCATGCAGTACATCGCCGACGACATCGTCTGCCGCACGCCCGGCGGCCCGGTGACCGGCGCGGCTGCGTTCCGCGCCTTCATGGAGCCGTTCGCGCGCAGCGTCGTGCGGGCGGAGGTGGTCGCCGGCTTCGGTGAGGGCGACACCGCGGTGCTCGTCTACGACACGGAGACGACGCTCGTCGCCGACGCACCGGGCGCGGAGCACGTGACCGTCGTGGACGGGCGGATCGCGCAGATGCGGATCATCTTCGACCGGCTGCCGTTCGACGCCGCCCGGCGGGCCGCGGGCTGATCCGGACGGTCGTCCGACCACGGGAGGCGGGCGACGGCGTCATGCCCACGTCAGCCACGGCCCACGGCTCGCGCCGCGGTCCGCCGGCGCGCGTTCGGTCAGGCCGCCAGCACCCGCTCGCCGAGCCGCCCGTCGGTCATCTCCAGCACACGGTCGCAGTGCTCGAGGACGTCATGGTCGTGCGTGACCATGACGACCGCGACCCCCGCCTCGTGGGCGCGTGCGGCGAGCAGCCGGACGACGTCGTGGCTGCTCGCGCGGTCGAGTGCTGCCGTCGGCTCGTCGACCAGCAGAAGACTCGGGTCGTTGACGAGCGCCCGCGCGATACCCACCCGCTGACGCTCGCCGCCCGAGAGCTGGTCCGGCCGGTGGTCGGCGCGGTGCGCCATGCCCACGGAGCCGAGGAGCGCGGCGGGGTCGGCCGTCCTGTTGCCGGCGAGACGGGCCGCGAGGCGCAGCTGGTCCGTCGCCGTGAGCGCGGCGATCAGGTTGCCGCTCTGGAACACGAAGCCGATCGTCGTCAGGCGGAAGCGCGTCGCGGCGCTCTTCGCCAGCGCCGTCACATCGGTGCCGTGGACGCGGACGATGCCGCTGTCGGGCTTGGCCAGCGCGCCTGCCACCGCGAGCAACGACGACTTGCCGGAGCCCGACGGGCCGACGACCGCGACGATCTCGCCGGGGTCGACGCGCAGCGACACGTCGTCGAGCGCGTGGACGCGGGCGTCGCCGTCGCCGAGCTCGAGCCGGGCGCCGACGATCTCGAGCGCGGGGGTGGTGGACGGGGTGCTCATCGGTGTCCTCCGAGGGCGGTGACGGGTTCGACGCGAGTGACGCGCAGGATGGCCACGCCCGCACCGCCGAGGCCGAGCACGACGGTGACGATCGAGGCGAGCGCGACGGGTACCGGCTCGAGCGAGAACGGCATGCCGTCGGGCATGAGGGCGCCCATGCCGACGCCGGCCGCGACGCCGAGGACGGTGAAGCCGAGCAGCAGGACCAGGCTCTGCGCGAGGCCGTCGCGCAGCAGGTAGGAGGTCGACGCCCCGACGGCGCGCAGCACAGCGATCTCGTGCGTCCGCTGGATCGTCCAGACCGTGAAGAAGGCGCCGACGACGAGGGCGCAGATGGCGTAGAGGAACGCCCGGATCATGGTCAGCGTCATCGTCTCGGCCTGGTACCCGGGCGAGGCGTTGAACGCCTCCGTGCGCGTCATCGACATGGTGCCCGCCGCGGTGTCGGTGCGGGCGGTGTCGAGCGTCGCGTCGTCCCCCGCCTGGACCGCGATGACGCTCGAGTACGGATAGTGCAGCGCGCCGATCTGCTGCGGCGTGGGCGCGCCGGCCTGAGCGCTCCCCGAGGCGATCAGGCGCCACGTGTCGATCGGGAGGTACGCGACGTCGACGTGCCCGAACGTCGCCTGAGCCGCGGTGAAGCCGACGACCGTGAGCTCGACGCCCGAGCGGTCCAGCGTCACCTTCGTGCCGAGCGCGAGACCGGCGCTCGCGGCGGTCTGGGACACGACGATCTCGCCCGGTCCGGCCGACCGAGCGCCGCTCGACACGGCCGGCGACAGGAAGCCGTCGGGCTCGACACCGAAGAGCGTGAGGTCGACCTGCCGACCCGCGTCGGTCGTGCCGTTGACGATGCTGACACCCAGCGGCTCGGCGGCGCGCACGCCGGGTGCCGCGCTCCACGTGGCGAGCTGCTCGTCGTCGACCACGGACCGGGTGAACGCGTTGTCGGTGATCGTGCCCTTGTCGAAGGCGAACGACATGACGCGCATGGCCTTGAGGCCCGAGACCCCGTCGTTGACGAGGCCCGCCGACAGGCCCGAGAGCAGGACGACGAGGACGGCGACGAGGGCGATGACGACGCCCATGAGCGTGAAGCGGCCGCGAGCAAAGCGCAGCTCGCGCAGACCGAGGAACATGCAACCCCCTACGGACACGGCCGTGGCGACGTGCCGACACCGTGTCGGCAACTTACCGACACGGTGTCACGAAAAGCAGGCGAGGGTCAAACCGCGCGCGTCGACAGCCCGTTCGTGAGGAGCGCCGTCACGTGCGCGGCGACGACGTCCGGGTCGACGCCGTGGCCCGCGAGCTGCATGCCGGCGCCGAGCGCGCCCTGGGCCAGCGCCGCCTGGATGTCGACGTCGGGCACGCCCGAGTCGCGCAGGATCGCGCGGAGAGGTTCGAGCAGCGTGGTGTGCAGCGCCATCACGGCCTCGCGGTCGCTCGGCGCGAGGTCCGTCTCGCGGAGGGTCGAGGCGATCCCGTGCCGGCCGTCGGCGGTCATGCGCATGGTCGCCTCGACGTAGACCCGCAGGCGGTCGGCGTCGTCGACGCCGGCGAGCGCCGCGTCGATCTCCGCGGCCCAGCGGTCGAAGGCCGCGACAGCGACGGCCGCGAGCACGTCGTCGCGCGACGGGAAGTACTCGTAGAACGTCGAGCGCGCGAGACCCGCGCGCTCGGCGACGGCCCGGGGCGTGACGCCCGCGACGCCCGACTCGGGCAGGAGCTCCTCGGTCGCCCGCAGGAGTGCTGCGCGTTGCGCGGCCCGGTGCTCGACGACCGTGGCGGCGGAGATCTTGGGCACGGTCGCATTATCCCGGTGGGTGGGGACCCCCGGCGCGGTACCGGCCGGGGGTCGTCCCGACGATGCCGGCGAACGCCGTGATGAAGCCGCTCGGGTTCGCCCAGCCGCACCGGAACGAGGTCTGCGTCGTGTCGAGACCCTCCGCGAGCAGCACGAGCGCGTGGTAGACGCGCAGGTGGGTGCGCCACTCGCGGAACGTCATGCCGAGCTCGTCGTGGAGCAGCCGGCTCAGCGTGCGGGAGCTCGCACCGACGGCGCGCCCGAGCTCCGCCAGCGAGGCGTTCTCCCCCGGGTCGTCGGCCAGCATCGCGGCGAGCGCGCGCAGGCGGTCGTCGCGCGGTTCGGGCAGGTGGAGCCGCTGCTCGCTGGTGTCGCGCAGCTCGTCGACGAGGACGCGCAGCAGGCGGGCGCGCGCGGTGTCGGTGCGGGCCGTGGCGGGGTCGTCGTCGCCGCCCGTCAGCGCGAGCGTGACCGCCCGCGCGACGCCCGAGGCCAGGAAGACGGCGGGCCGGTCCGGCAGGTGCCGCGCGAGCTCGGGCGTGACGAAGAGGATGCGCATGTCCGTGTCGCCGTGCGCGCGGTGGCGGTGGGCGATGCCGGCCGGGGTCCAGCCGATGCGGTCGGCCGGGACCACCGAGGTCCCGCCGGCCGTGACGACCGCGAGGACGCCGGTCGCGGCGTAGACGAGGTGGCCGTGCTGGTGCGAGTGCGACTCGCTGACCCCGCCCGAGGGCCAGAGGTGGCGGCCGCCCGCGGGCCAGATCTGGGACTGCAGCGGCGCGGCGACCGGCTGGCGACTTTCGGGCACAGCCCGGCAGGTTACCGGTGGTCGGCCACGCCCGGCGGCTGGTGGTCTTGAGCCTCGTGAGCGCGTGCCGCAGTCACCGGGGCCGTGGTCGGCGCGCTCCGCGAAGAGAGGGGAGCACCGGATGACGACGTTCGTCCTGGTACCCGGCGCCTGGCACGGCGGGTGGGCGTACGAGGCGGTGGTGCCGTTGCTGGAGCGCGCGGGCCACGCGGTCGTCGCGCTGACGCTGACCGGTCTGCGCACCGACGACGACGCGGTGACCGTCGCCACCGCGAACCTCGACACGCACGTCGCCGACGTGCTCGCGTGCCTCGACCGGGTGGACGCGCGCGGCGTCACGCTCGTCGGCCACAGCTACGGCGGCCTCGTCGTGGCCGGCGCCGCCGACCGCGCCGACGGTCGGGTCGAGCGGCTCGTCCACCTCGACGCGTACGTGCCGCGCGACGGCGACTCGTGCTGGTCGGCGACGACCGAGGCGTACCGCCAGGCGTTCGTCGCGGGCGCCGCGGGTGAGGGCTTCGCCGTCCGCCCGCCCGAACGGCCCGGGCGCGACCCCCGGCGCCGCCCGCACCCGCTCGCGTCGCTCGTGCAGCAGCTCCGGCTCGACGGCGGCTTCGACCGGGTGCCGCGTCGGGAGTTCGTCTTCTGCTCGGGGTGGGAGGGGACGCCGTTCGCGGAGCAGCGCCGCCGGCTCGAGGCCGACCCCGGATGGCGGGTCCACGACCTGCCGACGGCGCACGACGCGATGCGCGAGGCGCCGGCCGCGGTAGCGGCGCTGCTGCTCGGGAGCGGGACGCCCGGACCCGGCTCGGCGTGACGCGCGAGCGTCGGACGGGACGGCCGTCGGTGGCGGGCCCTACCCTGCGGGTGCAGGTTCGTCCGACGAAGGGGACCGCTCGTGTCCGAGAGCACTCTCGAGGCCTTGGGTGGCGGTGCCGCGCGTCCCGCCGAGTTCGGGCACGACGCGCTGGTCGTCTGCGACAGCCTGGTGCGGATCTTCCAGTCCGGCAGCGTCGAGGTGCAGGCGCTGCAGGGGCTCGACCTGATGGTCGACGACGGCGAGATGATCGCGGTGGTCGGCGCGAGCGGGTCGGGCAAGTCGACGCTGCTCGGCGTGCTGTCCGGCATGGACGCCCCGACCGCGGGGCGTGTGCGGGTCGGCCGCTGGGACCTGATGGCCGTCGGCACCCGGGAGCGGGTCGCCTACCGGCGCGAGATGGTCGGCTTCGTGTGGCAGCAGACGTCGCGCAACCTGCTGCCCTACCTGAGCGCCCGGCAGAACGTCCGGGTGCCGATGACGGCGGGCGCCCGCCGCGCGCGCGCCGCCCGGGCCGACGAGCTGCTCGACCTCGTCGGGGTCGGGCACGTGGCCGACCGGCGGCCGCAGGAGATGTCGGGCGGCGAGCAGCAGCGGGTGGCGATCGCCACGGCGCTCGCGAACGAGCCCCAGCTGCTGCTGGCCGACGAGCCGACCGGCGAGCTCGACACCGCGACGGCGCAGGACGTGTTCGACGCGCTGCGCACCGCGAACCTCGAGGCCGGCACCACGGTGGTCGTCGTGACGCACGACCCGGCCGTCAGCGCGCAGGTGGAGCGCACGGTCGCGATCCGCGACGGTCGGACGAGCAGCGAGGTGCTGCGCCGGGACGCCGACGGCGACGTGACGCACGAGGAGTACGCGGTGATGGACCGGGCGGGTCGCGTGCAGGTGCCGCGGGAGTACCGCGAGGCGCTCGAGCTGACTCGCCGCGTGCGGCTCGCGCTCGAGGGCGACCACGTGAGCGTCCGGCCCGACGGCGGCGCGCGGTCCGGCAGCCGCCGGGAGGTCGTCCGATGAGCGCGGAGCCCGTCGACGCGGCTGCCGCCGGCGCGCGACCGGGATCGGCGGCCCGCGAGCCCGGTGCCGCGGTCCAGGTCAGGGGCGTGCACCGGACGTTCGGCCGCGGCAGGTCCGCGGTGCACGCGCTGCGCGGCGTCGACCTCGACGTGTCGCCGGGCGAGCTCGTCGCGCTCGTCGGGCGGTCCGGCTCGGGCAAGACGACGCTGCTCAACCTCGTCGGCGGCCTCGACCGGCCCGACCAGGGCACCGTGCTGGTCGACGGCGTCGACGTCGCGGCGCTCGGCGACGACGAGCAGGCCGAGCTGCGGCGCGACCGCGTCGCGTTCGTGTTCCAGACGTTCGGGCTGATGCCGGTGCTGACGGCGGCGGAGAACGTCGGGATCCCGCTGCGTCTGCGCGTCGCGCCCGTGGCCGAGCGCGAACGCCGCGTCGAGCTGCTGCTCGACCTCGTCGGGCTCGCGCCGCACGCGCTGCAGCGCCCCGACGAGCTCTCCGGCGGTCAGCAGCAGCGCGTCGCGATCGCGCGGGCGCTCGCCGGGTCGCCGCGGCTCCTCGTGGCCGACGAGCCGACCGGTCAGCTCGACACCGAGACGGGCCTGTCCGTCATGGCGCTGATCCGCGGCGTGGTCGAGGCCGAGGGCATGACGGCGCTCGTCGCGACGCACGACCCGCTGATGATCGCGCTCGCGGACCGGGCGGTGCGGCTCGTGGACGGCCGGCTCGTCGGGGACGCCTGACGTGCGGGAGCTCGTGTGGGAGCGCGGGCGCGCGCAGCTCGGCGTGCTCGCCGCGGTCCTCGCCGTGATGATCGCCGGCTCGGCGCTCGTGGGCGCGTGCGTGCTGCTGACGACGGCCTCGCCGCAGCGCGCGCTGCAGCTGGCGATGGTGCACGCGCCCGACCCCGACGTGCAGGTGTCGGTCGCGCTCGGCTTCCCCGAGGACCCGAACGACTCCAGCATCGACGCGCGCATCGCCGCGACCGCGCGCGACGCCTCCGCCGCCGTCGCCCAGGCGTCGTCGATGCTGACCAAGCCGTTCGGGGCGCTGCCGACGACCCTCACCACCTGGACGTCGACCGTCATGGAGTACCTGCCCGACACGGGCGACGCTTTGCGCCTCGGCTACCTCGCGGAGCTCGACGACCGCGACGCCCGGGGGACGCTCACGGCCGGCCGGTGGCCGACCGCGCCGGGCGAGGTGGCGCTGCCTGCGTCGTCGGCGCAGGCGCTACGACTGCCGGTGGGCAGCACGACGTCGCTCGCCGCCACGGGTGGCGGGCAGGGCGCCGAGCTCCACGTGGTCGGGACGTTCGTGCCGCGGCCTGCGGCCGCGTGGGACGAGGACCCGCTCGACGGCACGGGAATCGGCCCGAACTACCGTGGCTACATCTCGGCGTACGGACCGTTCGTCGTCGCGCCGGGGCAGCTCGCCGTGAGCGGCGTGCCGCTGCGCCGCGTCACGCTGCGCGCGCAGCCGGACCTCACGCACGCGAGCGCGGCCGAGCTGACGCGGGCCGGCGCGGCCGTCAACGCCCTCAGCGGCGACCTGAGCAGCGCGCTCGGCGGCCTGACGCAGAACCTCGTGGTCGACCGCCCGTACCAGCGCACGCTCGACGACGCCCGCCTGCAGCGCGGCGTGACGGGCTCGGGCGTGCTCGCGGTGGCGCTGATGGGCGGCGCGCTCGCGGCCACCACGGTGGTGCTCGCCGCCCGGCTGGTGGCCGCCCGGCGCGCGCCCGAGGCCGCGCTCCTCACCGCGCGCGGCACGTCACGCTCGCGCCTGGTCGCGCAGGCGGCGGTCGAGGCGGGCGCGCTCGTGCTGCTCTGCGTGGTGCCCGCGACGCTGCTCGCGCTGCTGCTGTACCGCCTGCTCGCCGACGCGGTGGGCCTCGGGCCGACCGGCGTGCCCGAGGACGGGATCGTGCCGCTCGTCGCCGTGGTCGCGCTCGTCTCGCTCGTGCTCGGCTGCCTGCTGGTGCTGCCGTGGCTGCGCAGCGGGTCGCCGCGCGGCACGCGCGAGGACCGCGTCGGCGTCGTGGCCCGCTCGGGCGCCGACCTGCTGCTCATCGCGCTCGCGGTGCTCGCGTACTTCCAGCTGCGCGACCACGGGATCTCGGCCGGCGCGACCGCCGACCCCGTGCTCGTCGTCGCGCCCGTGCTGTGCCTCCTCGCGGGGGCGGCCCTCACGCTGCGGCCGCTGCCGCTGCTCGCCCGGCGGGCCGACGCCCGGGCGGCGTCGTCACGCTCGCTCGCGCTGCCGCTCGCCGCGTGGGGCGTCGCGCGTCGACGGCAGGGCGCCGCCGCCGCGTTCCTCATGGTGCTCGCGACGGCCTGCGCGACGTTCGGCGTGGGGTTCGCCGCGACCTGGTCGCAGTCGCAGCGCGACCAGGCGGCGGCGACGGTCGGCACCGATCTCTCCGTGCCCGCGCGGCTCGACGCCCTCGGCGCGGGGGCCGCGATCCGCACGGCGACCGGGGGCCGGGTCAGCCCGGTGACGAGCCGCGTCGTGACGCTCGGCTCGCGCGTGCAGCGCGGCGACGGCGTGCGGCTGGTCGCGGTCGACACGCGTGACGCCGACGCGCTGCTGCGCGGACGCCCGTCGTCGGGCACGTGGTCCGACACCACCGCGGGGCTCGCGCCGACCGGGCCGGTCGGGGGCGTGCAGCTCACGGGCACGAGCGCCGACCTCGTCGTCACGGGCCGCGTCGAGGACCGCGTGCCGATGAACGCGGACCTGAGCCTGGTGGTGCAGGACGCGGACGGCGCGCGCGCCGGGCTGCCCGCGGGCACGGTCCCCCTGGACGGCGCACCGCACCCGCTCGCGGTCGCGGTGCCCGCGGGCGTCCGGCTCGTCGGCGTGAACGCCCGGCTCACCGCCGTCGGCGACGCCGGCGACCCCGACCAGCAGAGCTCGACCGACGTCACGATCGACGTGATGGTGCACGGCGCGACGCTCCCCGCCGGCGGCACGTGGTCCGTCGCACTCACCCCGAGCGACGACTACGTGGTCGCGTCGCTCGACCGGATCACTGCCGCCGAGGTGCCGGGCGGCGTGCGCCTGACGCTCGACGGGTCAGCCTCGCTCCCGGGGATCTACTGGTCGGACGGCGTGCTCACCGCGCTCGCGTTCACGCCCGTCGAGCAGGTGCCGGTCGTCGTCTCCAGGCGGCTGGCCGACGACCTCGGCCTCAAGGTCGGCCAGGGAGTCCAGCTCAAGCTCGACCTGACGCCCGTGATCGCCAGGGTCCGCGCGATCACCGACTACGTCCCGTCGCAGCCGCGCGCCGCCGCGCTGCTCGCCGACGTCGACACCCTCTCCCGCGCGGCCCTCACCCAGGGCAGCCTGACGACGCTGACGGACGCGTGGTGGGTCGGCGGGACGATCCCCGCGGGAGCGGCCGAGACGCTCGAGGCCCAGGGGCTCGGTCCGGCGACGGAGCGGAGCGCCGTCGCGCAGGAGAGCGCCGACGGCCCGCTGCGGGCGGGGCTGCGTGCGGCGGCGGCGCTCCTCGTCGTCGCGGCGATCGCGCTGGCACTCGTCGGGACCGCGCTGCACTCGACGACCGCCCTCGAGGCGCGCGAGCTCGACGTCGCGCGGTTGCACGGGCTGGGCGCGCCGCGGCGCTCGGTGCTCGCGTCGGTCCTGACCGAGCAGGCCGTGTTCACCGGGGTGCCGCTGCTCGCGGGCGGTCTGCTCGGCGCGCTGGCCTGCTGGGCGATCGGACCGCTGCTCGCGGTCTCCGCGCAGGGCCTCGCGCCCGTTCCGCCGGCGGTCGTGCGCTGGCCGATGACGCTGCAGGCGGGGATCGTGGTCGCGCTGCTGCTCGGGTGCGCCGCGCTCGTCGTGCCGCTCGCCGCCCGCGCGGTGCGCCGCGCGACGATCGCGCAGCTGCGGATGGACGCGGCCTCGTGAGGGTCGCCTGGCGCCGGGCCCGCGCCGACCTGTGGCCGTTGCTCGTCACCGTGCTCGTCGTCGCGCTCACGGTCGGGCTCACCGACGCGGTGCCGCGGCTGCTGACGAGCCGGTCCGACGCCGCGGTGCGGGACGCGGTGGAGCGCGCCGACCCGCCCGCGGACCTCGTCGTGACGAGTACGTACGGCGCCGGGATGTCCAACCCCGAGTCCGGCGAGGCCGAGACGCGCGCGGGCGTCGACGACGCGGCGGTCCGGATCCAGCAGGCGATGCCGCGGTCGCTCCGGCCGCTGCTCGGGCCGCCCGCCGCCGACGCGACGAGCATCGACCTCACGCTCAGCACGCCGAAGGTGCCGAGCGGCGGCGTGCTGTGGATGACGTACCTGTGGGCGGGCGGCGAGCCCGCGGTGCGCTGGACCTCGGGCGCGGCGCCCGGTCCGGGGGCCGACGGGACCGTGCGGCTCGGGCTCTCGGGCGCCGTCGCGCGCGTCCTCGGTGTGGGCGCCGGAGACCGGTTCGAGGCGAAGAAGCCCGACCACACGGTGGTCCCCGTGCTCGTGACCGGCGTGTTCGAGCCGCAGGACCCGCACGACCGGGTGTGGGCCGCGCGGCCCGAGGTGCTCGAGCCGCGCATCGTGGGGCCCGACGGGGCGCCGACCACGGTGGTCGCGGGCCTGCTCTCGGCGGCGTCCCTGCCGCCGGCCCGTGCCGCACTCGAGCCGGACGGCGTGACGCGGACCTTCCGGTTCCCGGTCGACGCGCGCGCTCTCGACTACGCCGGGTCGCGCGCGATCGTCCAGAAGCTCGCCGCCCTCGAGTCGTCGCCGGACAGGCTGAACGCACCGGGGCCCGAGCCGCGGCTCACGACCCGGCTCGGCGACGTGCTGACGCAGGCCCGGCAGCGCGTCTCCGCGACGTGGTCGCAGGCCATGGTGGTGCTCGCGGGGCTCGCGGGCGCCGCCGTGCTCGTTCTCCTCGTGTCGGCCGACCTGCTCGCGCGCCGGCGTTCGACCGCTCTGCGCACGCTGCGCGCCCGGGGGCGGTCGCTCACGGACATCGCGGCGCGCTCGGCCGCCGAGTCCGCCGTCGTCGTCGGCGCGGGCGCCGCGGTGGGGCTGGCGCTCGGCGCCGCCGCGGCTCGCGGCCCGGTCACGTGGCCGTGGGTCGTGGTCGTGGTGGTCGCCGGCGTGCTCGCGCCGCCCGCGTTCGCAACCGTGACGGCGGCGCGCAGCGAGGCCCGACGCGTCCCGACGGACCGGCACCGGCGCCGCATGGCGCAGCGCGTCCGCACCGTGCGGCGGCTCTCGGTCGAGGCGGCGCTCGTGGTCCTCGCGCTCGCCGCGCTCGCCGCGCTGCGGCACCGCGGCGTCGTGTCGTTGTCCGGACCCGCGGACCTCGCGCTCGCGGCCGCACCCGTGCTGGTCGCCGCGGCGGGCGCGCTGCTGCTCTGGCGTGCGGTGCCCCCGCTCCTCGGTGGTGCGCTCCGCGTCGCGCGCCGGTCGCGGCGGGCCGGTGGGCTGCTCGCGCTGGCGCGCGCCCGGTCGACCGGGGCGGTCCTGCCGTTCGTCGCGCTCGTGGTCGTCACGACGCTCGTCGCGCTGTGCGGCGCGCTCGCGGGCACGGCGCGCGCCGGGCAGACCGACGGCTCGTGGGACAGCGTCGGCGCCGACGCGCTGGTGCGGACCCCGACGCCGAGCTCGACGCTGCCGGACGTCGCCGCCCGGCTCGCGGCAGCCCGCGGCGTGGACGCGGTGGCCGTCGGCCGGGTGCAGGCGCGGGCCAACCTGTTCGACGCGCCAGGAGTCGACACCGTGCGGGTGCTCGCGGTGGACCCCCGTGCGTACGGCGAGCTCCTCGCCCGCACGCGGTTCGGTGCCGCTCCGCAGCTCGCGACGCTCGCCGGGGCCTCGCGCGAGGCCGCCACGCGCACCGAGCCCGGCCCGCTGCCGGCGCTCGTGCCCACCTCGCTCGTGGGCGCCCACCCGTCGCTGCGATGGGCGGGTGTCACCGTCGACCTCGCGCCCGTCGGCCCGGCGCCCGCGCTGCCGGCGCAGCAGCCGGACGGCTCGTCGGCTGCGCCCACGGTCGTGGTGGACCGGACGGCGCTCGCGGCGGTGGCCCGGGCAGTCGCGGCGGCGCGCGCCGCGCAGACCGGGGTGACGCTCGTCGGGCCCGAGTCGCCCGTGGCCGACCCCGACACGATCTGGGCCGTCGGTCCGGGCGCCGCCGCGGCCGCGCGTGCGGTCGCGCCGACCGGTGCGGACGTGGTCGGCCGCGCGCAGTGGCTCGCGGACCGTCGCGCGGACCCGCTCGCGGGCGGCCTGCTCGCGCTCGTCGCGCTGGTCGCCCTGGTGTGCGCCGGGCTGGCCGCGGTCGTGGTGGTGCTCGACGCCGCGGCCACGGCACCGGACCGGGCGCGCTCCCTCGCGACGGCCCGGGTGCTCGGACTCCGCGGGCGGGACGCGGCGCGCGTGGCCACGGGCGAGCTGCTGCCGCCGACGCTCGTCGCCGCGGTGGGCGGCGTGCTGCTCGGCGTGCTGCTCGTGGGCGCGATCGTCGCGCCGCTCGCGCTGCGGCTCGTCACCGGCCAGGCCGGCGACCCGGGGGTCGTGCTGCCGTGGTGGGCGGTCGTGCCGGTCGCGCTGCTCACGGCGACGGTCGTCGCGGTCGTCGCGGTCGAGTCGTCCGCGCGTCGGCGCGAGCGGCTCGGGCAGGTGCTGCGGGTCCGCTGACCGGTCGCGCTCCGCGGCGAGCGAGCTCTCCCCGGTCGTCGGCCGCGCCTTTCGGTGCGACGCTGCGGTGACTGGCTCCGACAGGGACGAGGTGGTGACTGTGGCGAGCACCAAGCCGCTCAGTGACGCGTTCTCGCGCGCCGTGGCGTACGGGACGGATGTGGTGACCGACGAGCACGTGCGCGCGAGCGTGCGCCGGCTCGGCTTCGCGGTGGTCGACGTGGGCAAGGCGGTCGTGGAGGCCGGCCGCAACCGGCCGGCGGCCGACGCCGGGCGCACGGTGTCGGTGCCCCCGCAGGGCTGACGGCGGTCCCGCGCGGGCTGACGCTTCGCCCGCGCGGGCCCGAAGGCACGCGCGAACCCGCTGGCCGCGGGCGCGTCCTCAGCGCACGGCACCTCCGCGCGGCGGGAGCCGGTGCAGGACCACGTCCTCGAGCCGCCCGTCGCGCGCGGTCGCCGTCAGGTACGTCGCGGTCGGCTGCCGGCGGCGGTCGGTCGGCGAGCCCGGGTTGAGCAGCCGCATGCCGCGCGGCGTCACGGTGTCCCACGGGATGTGGCTGTGCCCGAAGACGAGCAGGTCGAGGTCCGGGTACGCCGCGTCGCAGCGCGCCTCCCGCCCCGCGGCCGTCCCCGTCTCGTGGACCACGCCGACGCGGAGGCCCTCGAGCCCGACGTGCGCGACGAGCGGCAGCCGCGCGCGGAGCGCCGGACCGTCGTTGTTGCCGTAGCAGCCGACGAGGCGACGGGCACGTGAGTCGAGTGCGTCGAGCAGCGCCACGTCGACCCAGTCGCCGGCGTGCACCACCACGTCCGCCTCGTCGACGGCCGCCCACACGGCGGCAGGCAGGTCCCGCGCGCGCGCCGGCACGTGCGTGTCCGCGAGCAGCAGCAGGCGGGTCGGCATGCGCTCAGCCCGCGGCGTGCGTCCGGTCGACCGCGCGCCGCACGACCTCGGCGTCGTCGGCACCTTCGTCGCGCCACGTGAGCTGCTCGAGCGCGCCGTTGCCGCGGCTCAGCACCTGCTCGACCTGGCGCTCGACCCAGTCGAGGTCGCCTGCGTCGGCGAGCGCGTCGCGCACGTGGTCGACGAGCTCGCCGATCACGTCGGCCGCGGGCCGCGGCTGCCACGCGACCGGGCTGACGAGGTCGCCGGCGAGCCCCGAACGCGCGGCGCGCCAGTTCGCGGCCCGGACCAGCTCGACGCGCGGCGGCTGCGCGGGGACCGCGTCGGCACGCGTGGCGGTCTCGGCGAGCCCGCGCACGAGCGCCGCCTGCAGCACCGCGTCGGTGGCGTCGAGGCACACGTCGGCGACGCGCACCTCGACGGTCGGGTACCGGTCCGAGAGGCGCGCGTCGAAGTAGAGCATGCCGCGGTCGAGCACCGCGCCCGTGCTGAGCAGGTCGTCGACCAGCGCGCGGTAGCCCGCGGCGTCGCCGAACGGGGACGTCGGGCCGGCCGAGGGCCACCGGCCCCAGACCTGCGACCGGTAGCTCGCGTACCCCGTGCGAGAGCCCTGCCACCAGGGGCTGTTCGCGCTGAGGGCGAGGAGCACGGGCGTCCACGACCGGAGGTGGTCGAGCACGCGCACGCCCTCCTCGTCGTCCTCGACGGACACGTGCACGTGGCACCCGCACGTCAGCTGCTCGCGGGCCGTCTGGCCGAACTCGGCGCGGATCCGGTGCGCGCGCCGGTCGGCGAGCACCGTCGACTCGACGGCCTGGGGAGCGGTGCCCAGCGCCGCGACCCGGGCGCCAGCGCGCTGGGCGTACTCGTCGGCCAGCGCGCGCCCGGCGCGGACCTCGTCGAGCAGGTCCGCGAGGCTCTCGCGCGGGTGGGTCGAGACCTCGACCTGCTCCTGCTTGAACTCCTTCTCGAGAGCGCCGCCGGGCTCGTCCGGCTCGTCGGGCTCGACGGCCGCGGCGTCTCGCGCCGCCGCGCGGAGCACCGCATGCGCCACCGCCTGCGGCTCGCCCTCGGGGGTGACCAGCAGGAACTCCTCCTCGACTCCCAGTGTTCGCACGCGGACAGTCTGCGGGGAGGGCCCACGCGCCGCGCGCCGAACGGCGCATGGCGACCGCGGACCACCCGTCACGGCGGCACGGCGCGGCTCGCACCGATGCGGCCGGCGGCCGGCGCCGCGGCCCGCGCTCGGTCAGAGGCGGACCGTCTCGTTCTCTCCGCCGTCGTAGCGCTCGCCCGTGACCTTCGCCTTCACGAGGCTGATGGCCGTCGTCAGCCGGTTGCCGGGCGACTCCCAGTACTCCGCCGTCTCGCCGTGCAGCACGAGGAGCACCAGGCCCGGCGTCTCGGGGCCGTCCGGGAACCACGCCTCCGCGACGGGGTTCCACAGCTCGCGGGCCTTGGCGACGTCCCGCACGACCTCGGCGGTCCCCGAGACGGACACCCACGACGTGGAGTCGGCGAAGGCGGCGTTCGCGGGGGCGCCGCCCTCGACCTCGTGCGCCTTGTGGCTGTCCGCGTCGGCGAAGAACCACAGGTCCCCGCGGAAGTCGGCCTCCTGGACGCCCATCGGGCGGCTCACCAGTCGACCGTCGGGCGCGATCGTCGTGAGCATCGCCACGTTCGCCTTCTTGACCAGCTCGGTGACCTTCTCGATCTGACTCTCGACCGTGCCGTGCTCGTCGTGCCCCATGACTGCCTCCGTCCGCGCGCGCTGCGCGCCGACGACCCGACGCCCGGTCACGGTAGGTCCGCGGATGCGCACCCGCACTCGCGGGGCGCGACGCCGCCCGCGCGGCGTCAGGGGTGCAGGCCGGCGATCAGCGCGCCGATGGTGAGCGCAGCTCCCGCGATCCACAGCAGGGTCGGCCAGCGGCGGCTCACGTGCGCACCACCTCGCCGTCCTCGACCGCGACCGGGACGGACGCGAGCGGGCGCGTCGCCGGGCCCTGCAGCACGGCGCCCGTCGTGGCGTCGAACCGGCTGCCGTGGCACGGGCACCGGATCTCGCCGTCGTGCACGTCGCGGACGAGGCAGCCGAGGTGCGTGCACACCGCCGAGAAGCCGTGCACCTGCGAGCCGGTGCGGGTCAGCACCACCCGCTGGTCGGCAAGCACGACGCCGCCACCGTCGGGCACGTCCGCGAGCGGTGCGAGCGCCGCGCCGCCCGCCCCTGTGGTCGCCGCCGGAGGCTTCGGCTCGCCGCCGGTGATCCCGTACGTGCCACCACCGGGGGTGGGCGCCGCGACCCGGAAGCCGACGTACCCCGCGACCCCGGCGACGACCGCCACCGCCGCGACCTCGACCACGGCCCGGCGCTCGACGCCCTCGCGGCCGTCCTCGGCCCCGACGCCGGCCATCAGAGCTTCACCACGTCGGGCTGGCCGAAGAACCACAGCGCGGACGTGAACCACGCGACGACCAGCAGCGTCACGAGCACCGCGCCGAGCACCGGCACGACAGCCGACGGCAGCCCGCGCACGCGCAGCGCGAGCATCTTCGCCGCGAACACGCCGTACAGCAGGCAGCCGGCGACCGAGTGGACGAGCGTGCGCGCCGAGGTGTCGGAGAAGCCGAGCGACCACACGCAGTGGAACATCACGGGCAGCGTCAGCAGGAACGCCGCGGTCCCGCTCCAGCGGTGCAGCCCGGCCACCCACGGCGGCGGAGACGTGACGCGGGGCAGCCGGCCGTACATCGCGAGCGCCGACAGGACCTGGACGACGGCGAGCAGGAGCGCGGCGGTCGCGAGCCACGCCTTCATCTGGAGCATGCCGCTGAACCACAGCGTGGTGAGCGCGGCGCCGTCGCCGGGGTGCACCCGCGCGTAGGCGGCGAGGAGGGCCGCGACGGCCAGGACGACGACGCCGAGCCCGGCGAGCGCCCAGCCGCGCGGCGGGGTGCGTGCGGGTGATCGGGGTGCGGCCGCGGGTTCGGCCATGGCGGTCCTCCGCTCGACCGTCCAGGTATCCACCCGGTGCCCGCACGGGCGCAAGGGGGTCCTGGGTGGAACCCCCACGCGGTCAGGTGCCGTCAGCGCCGTCCGGCCGCGTCCCGGCACGCGCGACGACGGCCAGCAGCCGGCGCAGCTCGTCGGCCTCGGCCGGGCTGAGCCCGCGGACGACGATCTCCTCGGCGGGTCCGGGCGCGCCGGCCGCGAGGACCGCGGAACGTCCCGACGCCGTCACGGCGACCTCGAGCCGGCGACGGTCGGCGGCGTCGGGCGTCCGTGTGACGTAGCCGGCGCGCGCCAGCGTCGCGACCGTGCGGCTCATGGTCTGCTCCGAGACGTCGACCGCGACCGCGAGCTCGCGCTGGGTGCGTGCGCCCTCGAGCAGCAGGAAGAGGACCGGCAGGCTCGCGTGGTTCAGGTCCCACGCGGCGAGGTGGGCGTTCCACTCGCGCTCGACGCGCCGCGCGGCGGCCGACAGGAGACGACCGACGGGCCACCGCGCGGGGTCGTCGTCGCGGGCCGCCGGGCTCATCCGTCCTCCCATTTGCTTGCTTGTCTAGCGAAACGCAGAATGCTCAGCATGCTGAGTATGCGCCGCACCCACCTGCTCCGGGCCCTCGTCGTCGCCGTCGTGCTCCTGGTGTGGCTCGCCGTCGGTGCCGTGGGCGGCCAGGCGCAGGGGTCGCTGTCGCAGGTGCAGAAGAACGACGCCGCGGCGTTCCTGCCGGCCTCCGCCGAGTCCACGCGCGCCGCGGAGGCCGCCGGCGCGTTCGTCGACGAGGCCACGCTGCCGACGCTCGTCGTGCTGGAGCCGGCGGACGGGGCGGCGGTGAGCGACGCGCAGACCGCCGCCGTCCGGGCCTGGGCGCCGACGATCGGGCAGGCGTCGGCGCCCGGTGGGGGCGCGTGGGCCGACGACCTCGCCGGCGAGCCGACCGTCGTGCCGGCGCAGGACGGGAGCGCGCTGCTCGTCGTCCTGCCGCTCGACGCGGCGACGGCCGACCGCGTGCTGCCGGACGGCGAGCGCGTAACCACAGCATTCGTCGCGGCGGTGCGGGACTCGCTCGAGCGCGAGCTCGGCGCGACCGCCGACACCGCCGGGCAGGCCGGGCTGCACGCCTGGGTCACCGGACCCGCGGGCTTCGTCGCCGACCTCGTCACGGCGTTCGGCGGGATCGACGGCGTGCTGCTGCTCGTCGCGCTCGGGGCGGTGCTGCTGATCCTCGTGCTGGTCTACCGGTCGCCGCTGCTGCCGCTCGTCGTGATCCTCACGCCGGTGTTCGCGCTCAGCCTCGCCGGGCTCGTCGTCTACCACCTGGCCGACGCGGGCACGCTCGTGCTCAACGGGCAGTCGCAGGGCATCCTCTCGATCCTCGTGGTCGGCGCGTCGGTGGACTACGCGCTGCTGCTGGTCGCCCGCTACCGCGAGGAGCTGCGCACGCACGAGCACCCGTGGGACGCGCTGCGCACCGCGCTGCGGGCGTGCCTCGCACCGATCGCGGCGAGCGCCGGCACCGTCATCGCGGGCGTGCTCTGCCTGCTGCTGTCCGACCTGCGATCGAACCGCAGCCTCGGTCCCGTGGCCGCGATCGGCATCGCGTCGGCGTTCGTCGCCACGATGACGCTGCTCCCGGCGCTGCTGATCGTGGCGGGTCGCCGGTCGCGCGCGCTGTTCTGGCCCCGGGTGCCGCGGTTCGACGCCGGTGCGGCCGACGCCGACCCCGTCGCCGTCCACGGTGTCTGGGGGCGCCTCGCGCGGTTCGTCGGCCGGAGGGACCGGGTGGTGTGGGTGGTCACGGCGCTCGTGCTGGTCGGCGCGGCAGCGTTCCTGCCCACGCTGCGCGCCGGCGGGACCAGCCAGGCCGACGTGTTCCTGACCCGCGTGGACGCGGTCGACGGCGAGAAGGTGCTCGCGCGGCACTTCCCCGCCGGAGCGGTGCAGCCGGTGACGATCGTCGTGCCGCAGGACGAGGCCGACGCGGTGACCCAGGCGGTCCGCGACGTCGCCGGCGTCGAGGCCGTCGCGCCGTACACGGGCGCCGCGGCGGGGGCCCCGGCGGGCGGCGGCGAGCCGGTCGTCGTCGACGGCCGCGTGCGGCTCGACGCGACGACGCGCGCACCCTCCGACTCGCAGGAGGCCGTCGCGGTCGTCCGGGAGGTGCGGGACGCCGCCCACGGGGCCGCACCCGACGCCCTCGTCGGCGGTGCCGCCGCGGAGAACCTCGACACGCAGCGGGCGAGCGAGCGCGACCTCGGGGTGATCGTGCCGGTCGTCCTCGCCGTGATCGGCGTGATCCTGATGCTGCTGCTCCGGTCGGTGGTCGCCGCCGCGCTGCTGCTCGCGGCCAACGTGCTCTCGTTCGGTGCGGCGCTCGGCGTCAGCGCGCTCGTGTTCAACCACGTGCTGCACCTGCCCGACGCCGACCCCGCGGTGCCGCTGTTCGCGTTCGTGTTCCTGGTCGCCCTCGGCGTGGACTACTCGATCTTCCTGATGACGCGCGTGCGGGAGGAGTCGGTGCGCGTCGGGACGCGGGACGGCGTGGTGCGCGGGCTGGCCGTGACGGGCGGCGTGATCACGTCGGCCGGCGTGGTGCTCGCGACGACGTTCGCGGCACTCGGCGTGATCCCGCTGCTGTTCCTCGCGCAGATCGCGTTCGTCGTGGCGTTCGGGGTGCTGCTCGACACGCTCGTGGTGCGGAGCCTGCTCGTGCCCGCGCTGGTGCACGACATCGGCCGGCGGACGTGGTGGCCGAGTGCGCTGGGCCGTGTCGGGGGCGGCCGGTAGCGTCGTCGGCGCGACCGCGCGGGCGGTGCGGCAGCCGCCGCCCTGGCGTGTGGCGGCGCGTCCGTGGAGCGAGGAGAGCTGAACGACGATGAGCTTCGACACCCCCAACGGCACCCGCGGCGCGCGCCAGCCGTCCGGCGCGATCATGCGGTGGGTCAACGACCGCCAGGTGCACCGCATCCGCAAGAAGGGCGGCCGCGGCGTCGTCGGCCTGAACGCGCTCGCGCTGACGACCGTCGGCGCGCGGACCGGCCAGGAGCGCCAGGCGCCCGTCGCGTGGTTCCCCGCGCCCGACGGCGGCTGGCTGATCTCGGCGTCCGCGGGGGGCGCCGCCCGCCATCCCGCCTGGTACCACAACCTCGCGGCGCACCCCGACCGCGTGCGCATCGACGTCGACGGCGAGTCCTACGACGTGGTGGCCGAGCAGCTGCACGGCGAGGAGCGCGAGCGCGCGTGGGCGCAGATCGTGGCGGCCGCGCCGCGGTTCAACGGGTACACCACGAAGACGGACCGCGAGATCCCCGTCATCCACCTGCGGCGCAAGGCGGGGTAGCCCGGGTACCGGTGCGCCCTTCGGCCGGCGGCGCGCCCGAGCCACCCGGCTCAGCGCGTGACGGTCCGAGCGGCCCGCCACTCCGTGAGCGTCACCGTGCCCAGACGCGCCGCGCCGGTCGGCACGATCGTCGTCGCGCCGAGCAGGGCGCCCGCGTACCGCGCCTGCGGGTCGCCGACGACGGGCCGGGGGTCACCGGCCGCGGCGAGCTCCGCGCGGAGCAGCTGGTCCAGCGCGAAGCGCTCCGGCCCGGCCACGTCGACGACGCCGCCGAGCGGCGGGCCGAGCGCCAGGTCGACGACCGCCTCGACGACCTCGCTCGCGGCGACCGGCTGGACCGCGCCCGTCGACGAGCGCACCACGCCGTCGTGCGTCTGCCGGTCGGCGATCGCCGCGAGGAACTCGAAGAACTGCGTCGCGCGCAGGATGGTGAACGGCACGTCCGCCGCCTCGACCACGCGCTCCTGCGCCAGCTTGGCGCCCAGGTACGGGCTGTCCGCGGCCCGGTCGACGCCGACGATCGAGAGCACCACGTGGTGCCGGACACCCGCCGCGCGCTCGCCGGCCAGCAGGTTCCGGGTCGACGTGGTGAAGAACGTCAGCGGGTCGAGCCCCGACGCCGGGGCGTTCGACACGTCGACCACGACGTCCGCACCGGCGAGCGCGTCCGCGAGCCCGGCACCCGTGTACGCGTCGACCCCGGCGCTCGGTGACGCCGCGACCGCCTCGTGGCCGAGGGAGCGGAGCTGCTCCACGGCCGCGGCGCCGATGCGCCCGGTCCCGCCGATGACGACGAGCCTCATGGTGACCTCCGGTGGGTGGTGGCGGCTCTCGTCACGACCCTCACCATAGGAGCCCGGACCTCCCAGGTCAGCGGGTCGCGACCTCGACCGCCCCGGAACACCGCGTCGCCGTGCGTCACCTGGGCGTGGCGCCCTCCACCGATCGGTGGATCCCGTGGCTCCACCCGGGCGCGCCGAACGCTGGCCGGCCGGCGGATCCGCCGCAGCCGGGCGCGCTGCGAGCGTGGACGCCATGACAGCGGTGATCGAGGTGCAGGGGCTGCACAAGCGGTACGGGGACACCGTCGCGGTCGACGACGTGTCGTTCACCGTCGACGAGGGCGAGATCTTCGGGATCCTCGGCCCCAACGGCGCGGGCAAGACCACGACGGTCGAGTGCGTCGAGGGCCTGCGCGAGCGCGACGGCGGAATGGTCAGGGTGCTGGGCCTGGACCCGGCGCGCGACCGCGCGGAGCTGACCCAGCAGCTGGGTGTGCAGCTCCAGGACGCGCGGCTCCCCGAGCGGCTGCGGGTCGACGAGGCGCTCGACCTCTACCGGTCGTTCTACCGGGCCCCCGCGGACCCGGACGCGCTCCTCGAGGCGCTCGGGCTCGACGGTGCCCGGCGGACGCAGTTCGGCAAGCTCTCGGGCGGCCAGCGGCAGCGGCTGTCGATCGCGCTCGCGCTGGTCGGCAACCCGCGGGTCGCGGTGCTCGACGAGCTGACCACCGGCCTGGACCCGCGGGCGCGGCGCGAGGCCTGGCGGCTCATCGCCGACGTCCGCGCACGTGGCGTGACGATCGTGCTGGTCACGCACTTCATGGAGGAGGCCGAGCGGCTGTGCGACCGCGTCGCCGTCATCGACGCCGGGCGCGTCGTCATCGTCGACAGCCCGGCCGCGCTCGCGGCCCGGGCAGCGGCCGAGCTGGGGGTCGAGCGCGCGAGCCTGGAGGACGCGTTCGTGGCACTGACGGGATCCGGGGAGGACGACCATGTCGACTGAGGCCTTGCGGCGGCTGACCGCCACCGAGCTCACGCTGTTCCTGCGCGACAAGGTCGGGCCGGTGTTCGGCCTGGCGTTCCCCGTCGTGCTCCTCTCGGTGTTCGGGAACCTCGACTTCTTCACGGACCCGGCGCACGGCATCGACGGCGTCCCGCTCCTGCGGGTCTACGTGCCGATCCTCGTGTGCTTCGTCATCGCGATGCTGTCGCTCAACACGATCCCGCCGACGCTCGCCGGGTACCGCGAGCAGGGCGTGCTGCGCCGGCTGCGGACGACGCCCGTCGGGCCCGCGCGCGTGCTGGTGGCGCAGCTCGCCATCTGCACGGGAACCGCGGTCGTGGCCGTTGCGCTGCTGCTCGGCGTCGCCCGCGTGTTCTTCGACGTGCCGCTGCCGGCCGCGCTCGTCGCGTTCGTCGTGACCGCGCTGTTCGCCGTGCTCGCGCTCGTCGGGCTCGGCCTGCTCGTCGCCGCGGCGGCGCCGACGGGGAAGGCCGCCAACGCCGTCGGGTCGGTGCTGTTCTACGTGCTGACGTTCTGCGCCGGCCTGTGGTTGCCGCTGGCGGCGATGCCGACCACGCTTCGTCACGTGAGCGAGGCGACGCCGCTGGGCGCGGCGGTCCAGGCGCTGACGCAGGCCACGCAGGGCGACTGGCCCTCGCCGGGCCGGCTCGCGCTGCTGGCAGGCTACGCGGTGGTCGGCCTCGTGCTCGGGGTCCGCCTGTTCCGATGGGAGTAGGGATGCGGCACCCGATGCCACTCGAGGTCGTCGACGACCGGACGGCACGCCTGCTGCCGGTCGTCGACGTCGCGCCCTACGCGCTGCTGACGATCGTGGGCGCCGCGACCGCGTTGCTCGACCCCGGCCCTGACGACGCCGTCAACCTCGGGCTGTGCGTCGTCGCGATGGCGTGGGTGCTCGTCATGTACACGCTCCGGCCGGCGTGGCGGGTGCGCCGGGTGCCGATGGCCGTCTTCTTCGTCGGGTTCCTCGGCCTGCTCGCGGTCCTCGTCCTGCGGCAGCCGGCCTTCGGTTTCGTGACGCCGGCCGCGTACTTCTTCGCGTTCGGCCTGCTCGCCTGGCCGTGGCGGGTGCTCGGCGTCGGCGCGGTCGCGGTCGTGGCCGGCATCGCGCAGGCGTCGGGCATCCCGCTGACGGACGCGGGGGGCATCGCGCTGCACGCCGCGATCATCCTGGTCAACGTCGTCCCGCTGTGCGCGTGGGCGTGGCTCGACTGGCGCGGCGACCAGGAACGAGAGGAGCGCGCCCGCACGATGGACCAGCTCGAGGCGTCGAACCGCCGGCTGGCGGCGTCGCTCGCCGAGAACGCCGCGCTGCACGACCGGCTCGTGGCCCAGGCCCGCGAGGCCGGGGTGCGCGACGAGCGGCAGCGGATGGCCGGCGAGATCCACGACACCCTCGCGCAGGGCCTCACCGGCATCGTGACCCAGCTGCAGGCTGCCGAGCAGGCGGTCGACGACCGCGCGCGGTGGGAGCGGCATGTGACGGCGGCGATCGGGCTCGCGCGCGAGAGCCTCCGCGAGGCCCGGCGGTCCGTCGAGGCGCTGCGGCCGGAGCAGCTGCGTGACGGGCGGCTCGCGGGGGCGCTGGCGAGCGTCGCGCGCGAGTGGTCCGCACTGCACGGCATCCCGGTCGAGCTGACGCGCACGGGCCAGGAGCGGCCGCTGCCGCCCGACGCCGAGCTCGCGCTGCTCCGCACGGCGCAGGAGGCGCTCGCCAACGTCGCGGCGCACGCCGGCGCGACCCGCGTCGGCCTCACGCTCTCCTACCTCGACGGCCAGGTCGCGCTCGACGTCCGCGACGACGGCCGCGGCTTCGACCCAGCCAGGCCGCCGGTGTCGGCCGGCGGGTTCGGGCTGGTCGCGATGCGGCAGCGCATCGAGGGCCTCTCGGGCACGCTGCAGGTCGAGTCCGAGCCCGCGGCCGGCACGGCGATCTCGGCGGCGGTGCCGGCATGATCACGCTCCTCGTGGTCGACGACCACCCCGTGGTGCGCGACGGTCTGACGGGGATGCTCGCGAGCGACCCCGACTTCGACGTCGTGGGCCAGGCGGCCGACGGCGCCGAGGCGGTGCGGCTCGCGCGGACGCTGCGGCCCGATGTCGTGCTGATGGACCTGCGCATGCCGGGCACCGACGGCGTCGCCGCGATCGCCGAGCTCACGCGCCTCGGTGTGCCCAGCCGCGTGCTCGTCCTGACCACGTACGACGCCGACGCGTACGTGGTCCCGGCGATCGAGGCGGGCGCCACCGGCTACCTGCTCAAGGACGCGCCCCGCGACGAGCTGCTGCGTGCGGTGCGCGCCGCGGCCCGCGGCGAGTCCGTGCTCGCGCCGTCGGTCGCGGGGCGGCTGATGCACCGGGTCCGCACGCCGGGGGCGGGTCCGCTGAGCCCGCGGGAGCTCCAGGTGCTCGAGCTCGTCGCCGCGGGCCGCAGCAACCACGAGGCGGCGGCGGACCTGTTCATCAGCGAGGCGACGGTCAAGACGCACCTGCTGAACATCTACGCGAAGCTCGGCGTCGGCGACCGGGCCGCCGCGGTGGCGGAGGCGTTCCACCGCGGGCTGTTCACGCCGAACGGCTGACGCGCACACCCGCCCGCCCGCGACGCGGGCCGTCTCTCAGCGACGGGTGCGGAACGGCGCGAGCGTCTCGCGCACGATGCCGGCCGCACCCCAGTCGTCGTCGAACTGCGCGATCACCGCGAGGTGCTGGCGCAGCTGGAGGATCGGCATCCGCTCGCGCCAGCCGGCGTCGAGCCCCGTCAGCTCCGCGTAGAGGTCGAAGAACGACGCGGCCTCGGGCGGCGGCACGGTCGTCCACAGGTGCGCGAGGTCGACCTCGGCCCAGGTGTACGAGACGGCCGGGTCGATGAGCGCGGGCCGCTCGTCGGGCGTCGCCATGACGTTCGCCATCCAGAGGTCGCCGTGCGCCAGGCACGCGGGCCGCTCGGGGAGCAGCTCGGGCAGCCGGCCGCAGAGGCGCTCCAGCGCGGCGCGGTCGTCGGGCGCGAGCGCCGCGTCGACGCGCGGCTCACCGAGCCAACGCAGCAGCCGGTGCCGCGCGAAGAACGTGAAGCCGTCGTCCTCCCACGTGTTGACCTGGCGGCGCCGGCCGAGCCAGTTGTCGCGGTGCCAGCCGAACCGGGCGTGGACGGTGCTCGTGTGGAGCCGGGCGAGCTCGTGCGCGAGCCGCTCCCAGAGCGCCGCGGTCGCGGGCCGCGGCTCGAGCACGGACAGGACGAGCAGGTCGGGGCTCGCGACGAGCACCTCGGGCGTGGCGACGCCGCCGAGCTCGCGCAGCGCGACCAGGCCCTCCGCCTCGGTCGCGAACGCGTCGGGGAGCTCGTGGTCGAGGAACGCCTTGACGAACACGCGCGAGCCGTCCGGACGGGTCGCGATCCCGGCGGTGGCGGCGAGCCCACCGGTCGCCGGCTCCACGGCGGTGACGTCGGTCAGTCCGGCCCCGTGCAGGCGCGTCAACAGCTCGGTGGTCGTCTCGGTCACCGGCTCACCTTGCCAGGCGGCAGCCGTGGTCCGTGTCTTCGGTCCGTGACGCGAAGACGGCCGGGTTGCCCCGGCCGTCCTCCTCCTTCTCAACGTATAGCGAGCCCGGGGGCTTGTGGCAAGGCCCCGGTCGAGGCGAAGAATCGCCGCTCGGCCGTGCGCCACCGTCCGCGCACGCGCCGCCCCCGACGCCCCGGAGCCTGCCCGTGAACCGTGCGACCACGTCCGCCTTCGACCTGCCGGAGCGCCTCGCCGCGAAGGCGGACCCCGAGCTGATCGCCGCCGACGAGCACCATTTCGCGACGATCGGCGCGAGCCTCGCCGAGCAGGTGGCGGAGCTCGAGGAGCGGCTCGCGGCCGCCCGCCGAGCTCCGGCCCGAAGCGGCCAGGCGGCGCTCGACCGCGACCAGGAGGTGCACCGGCTGTCGGCGCGGCTGCGCACGCTGCGGCGGTACGGGCTGGACCTGTGCCTCGGCCGGATGGTCGACGAGACGGGCCTCGCGGTCTACGTCGGGCGGCTCGGGCTGACGGACCGCGCAGGGCGGCGCCTGCTCGTCGACTGGCGCTCGCCCGCTGCCGAGCCGTTCTTCGGCGCGACGCGCGCGGACCCGATGCGCCTCGTCAGCCGCCGCCGCTACCGGTGGACCGCGGGCCGCGTCGTCGACTACTGGGACGAGGCGTTCACGGTCGACGGAGCCGTGCACCTGGCGTCCCTCGACGACGAGTCGGCGTTCCTGGCGAGCCTCGGCGGCACCCGGACCGCGCGCATGCGCGACGTGCTCGGCACGATCCAGTCCGACCAGGACGCGATCATCCGGGCCGGGTCGCGCGGCGCCCTCGTGGTCGACGGCGGCCCTGGCACGGGCAAGACGGTGGTCGCGCTGCACCGCGCGGCGTACCTGCTCTACTCCGAGCCGCGGCTGTCGGCCCGCCGCGGTGGCGTGCTCGTCGTCGGGCCGTCCGACCCCTACCTCGCGTACGTCTCGGACGTGCTGCCGAGCCTCGGCGAGGAGGGCGTGCTGACGTGCACGCTGCGCGACCTCGTGCCCGAGGGCCCGTCGGCGCTGCCCGAGCCCGACCCCGAGGTGGCGCGACTCAAGGCGTCCGCCGCGATGGTCGAGGCGATCGAGCCCGCGGTGCGGTTCTCCGAACGACCCCCGACGGAGGGCGTGAGCGTCGAGACCGAGTGGGCCGACGTCTGGCTCTCCACCGCCGACTGGGCGGAGGCGTTCGCGGCGCCCGACCCGGGCACCCCGCACAACGAGGCGCGCGAGCAGATCTGGGACGCGCTGGTGGAGATCCTCGTCGACAAGCACGGCGACGAGGCCCCGGCCGACCTGGTTCGCCGCTCGCTGACCCGCAACCGCGAGCTGACGCGCGCGTTCAACGGTGCGTGGCCCGTGCTCGAGCCCACCGAGCTCGTCGGAGACCTGTGGTCCGTGCCCGCGTACCTGCGCCTCTGCGCGCCGTGGCTGACGACCGACGAGGTGCGGCTGCTGCAGCGCGACGAGCCCGCGCGGTGGACGACGTCCGACCTGCCGCTGCTCGACGCTGCTCGCCTGCGGCTCGGCGACCCGGAGGCCGGCGGACGGCGCCGGCGGCAGGAGGCGACGCGCGCCGCGGAGCGCGAGTATCGCTCGCGCGTCGTCGACGACCTGATCGCGTCCGACGACAGCGAGATGCTCGTCATGACGATGCTCCGCGGTGAGGACCTGCAGTCCGCGCTCGACGACGACGCGTCCGTGCCGACCCCCGAGCCCGACCGGCTCGCCGGCCCGTTCGCGCACGTCGTGGTGGACGAGGCGCAGGAGCTGACCGACGCCGAGTGGCAGATGCTGATCGCGCGCTGCCCCTCGCGGAGCCTGACCGTGGTCGGCGACCGCGCGCAGGCGCGGCACGGGTTCACCGAGTCGTGGCACGATCGGCTCGAGCGCGTCGGGCTCGGCGAGGTCGCGCAGGCGTCGCTCACCATCAACTACCGCACGCCGGCCGAGGTGATGGCCGAGGCGGAGCCGGTGATCCGGGCCGCGCTGCCCGACGCGAACGTGCCGACGTCGGTGCGGACGTCCGGCGTCCCCGTGCGGCACGCGCGCGTGGCGGAGCTCGACGCGGTCGTCGGCGCGTGGCTCGAGGCGCACGACGGCGTGGCGTGCGTGGTCGGTGCGCCGGGGTTCGGGCTCGCGACCGTGGAGCGGGACCGGGTGCGCTCGCTGACGCCCGAGCTCGTCAAGGGGCTGGAGTTCGACCTGGTGGTGCTCGTGGACCCCGCAGCGTTCGGCGACGGCGTCGAGGGCGCGGTCGACCGGTACGTCGCGATGACCCGCGCCACCGAGCGGCTCGTCGTCCTGACCCCCTGACGTCGCCCCGCCCGCGCGGGATGCGTGCTCCGCGCGGGTGACGCGGCGCCCCGGGACCTTGGTTCATAGCGCCGTCCCAGGTGCCGGGCCTACCGTCGAGTGGTCGCTACGAGCGCTGGAGACGCCATGGATCCCGACCCGACGCCGGACGCGAACGCGAACGCCGCCGTTCCGCCGACCACCCCCGTCCCGCCTGCGCCGGGCAGCGTCCCGCCCGCGCCGGGCAGCGTTCCCCCGGCACCGCCGCGGGGCGCCTACCCGCCCGGTGGCTACGGGCCGCCCGGGGCCTACGGCACCCAGCCGCCGCTGCCGCGGCAGTACCCCGCACCGATCGGCTGGGTGATCGCGGCCGTCATCGTGTTCTGGCCGACCGCGATCCCGGCGCTGCTCGCGTCGCACCGGTCCGCGCGTGCCGCGGGTGCGGGCGACGTGGTGACGGCCGACCGCGAGGCCGCGTCGGCGCGGCGCTGGGGGATCGTCAGCGTCTGCGTCGGCGGCGCGATCATCCTGCTCTCGCTGATCGCCACGTTCGTGTGGGCGCTCGTCATCGCCGTCGCCGTCCACGACCACCGCGACGGCTTCGGCTGGGACGACCGCGACGGCTCGTCGCGGATCGAGCCGTACGGCGGCCCGGGCGTCGTGCCGCACCGGCCGGGTCCCGGGCAGATGATGCCCGGCATGCCGGGGTCGGGGAACGGGTTCGGCAAGGGGTACGGCGACGGCGGAGGCCGCGGCTTCGCGCCGCCGTCGCCCGGCCAGGGCGGCGGCCCGGCGACGCCCAGCCCGGCGCCGACCGCGTCGAACGGCTGACCTCCTCGACCGGCTGACCTCCTCGACCGGCTGACGCCCGCGACCGGCTGACCCCCTCGACCCGTCGACCTCGTGGCATACCGCCACGACCCCGGCGCCGCTAGCGTGGACCCGCCTGGGAGGTGGCATGGGCCCGCACGGCGAGGCAGTCGCGGCACCGGCGCCGTACCGGCGCACCAGGCGGCTCGGCTGGGCCTGGGGCGGCCTTGCCGCGACGGCGGTCGTGCTGCTCGGTGCGGGAGCCGCCCTCGTGACGACGGACTGGTTCGACGGCATCGTCACGCACGAGACGATCCGGCTGACGCTCGGTGGCCTGGTGACGATCGACCTGCCGAGCGGCGCGGTGCTGCTGGCCGCGGTGCTGCTGTCCGCGTCCCTCGCGGTGGCGGTGGCTGCTGCCGAGCTCGGCCGCGCGCAGCAGGCGCTCGCCGCCAAGGCGAACCGGCCCGGCCCGCCGGGCGCACCCGTACGGGCAGGCGAGCGACCGGGCGCGCCGGTGGCGGGCCGCGGTACCCGCGGCCCGACCGCGGCGGCGCACATCACCGCGCTCATCCCCGCCCACGACGAGGCGACGACGATCGGCGCCACGATCGACAGCCTGCGCGCACAGCGCCGCCCGCCCGACGCGATCGTCGTCGTCACCGACCGGTGCACCGACGCCACGGAGGACATCGCGGCGGACCGCGGCGCGCGCGTGCTGATCACCCGCGGCAACACCGGCCGCAAGGCCGGCGCGCTCAACCAGGCGCTCGCGGAGCTGCTCCCGAGCGCCCGTGAGGAGGACGCGATCCTCGTCATGGACGCGGACACCGTGCTCGCCCCGGACTTCCTGGCGGTCGCGGAGTCACGCCTCGAGGCCGACCCGGACCTCCAGGCGGTCGGCGGCGTCTTCATGGGCGACCCGGGCGCCGGCCTCGTCGGCCAGCTGCAGCGCAACGAGTACGTGCGCTACGCCCGGACGATCGCTCGGCGCAAGGGCCGGCGCGTCACCGTGCTGACCGGCACGGGCTCGCTCTTCCGCGCCCCCGCGCTCCGGGCGGTCGCCGCGAGCCGCGGGTCGTCGGTGCCCGGGACGCCCGGGGACGTCTACGACGCGTCTGCGCTCACCGAGGACAACGAGCTCACGCTCGCGCTGCGCACCCTCGGCGCGCGCCTCGTGTCCCCCCGGGAGTGCCGCGCCGTCACCGAGGTGATGCCGACCTGGCGGCACCTGTGGCGCCAGCGCGTGCGGTGGGACCGCGGCGCGCTCGAGAACCTCGGTGCGTACGGCCTCACGCTCAGCTCGGCACGGTACTGGTGGCAGCAGATCGGGCTGGCGTACGCGACCGTCGCGGTCAACCTCTACGTGCTGCTCGTGCTGCTGACCTGGCTGGCGACCGGCACGCTCGTGCTCGGCCTGCGCTGGTGGACCGCCATCACCGTGATCTTCGTCGTCGAGCGGCTCGTCACGGTGTGGCGCGCCGGGTGGCGCGGCCGGCTGCTCGCGCTGCCGCTCGCCGTCGAGCTCGCGTACTCGGAGCTGATCCTCGTCGTCTTCGTCCGCGGCCTCGTCGACGCCGTGCTGCGCCGGCAGGCCGTGTGGGGGCACGTCGACCGGGCGAGCCTCTCCGGGACCGCCGCGGTCGCCGCGCCGGTGGGCGCGCTCGCGGTGCTCGGAGAGCCCGTCGTCAGCTGGGCGGCCGCGGGGTCGACCGGCTGGATCGCCACGCTCAGTGCGGTGGTCGCGTTCAACACCGTGGTGTTCGCGGCGCTCGCTCTGCTCGAGCTCGTGCCGCGCCGGCAGGCCTGACCCGTGCCCCGTCGGGTCAGCCGCGGACAGTGAACCCCGCGCGCAGCAGGTCGGCGTCGCGCGACGACGCGCCCACGAGCAGCTCGAACGCCCCAGGCTCGACCACGCGCACCCCGCGGGCGTCGACGATCGTGCAGTCGGCGGCCGCGAGGTCGATCGGCACGGTCGCCACCTCACCGGGCGCGAGCTCGACGACGCGGTACGACTTGAGCTCCTTGTCGGCCCAGCTCGCCGACGTCACGACGTCGCTCACGTAAACCTGCACGACCTCGCGCGCCCGGCGCGCACCGGTGTTGGTGACGACGACCTGGGCGCGCACCACCTCGTCACGGTCGACCTCGGGCGTGAGCACCTCGAGGTCGCGGTACTCGACCGTCGTGTACGTGAGGCCCTCGCCGAGCACGAACGCCGGCTCCTGCGTCAGGTCGGCGTACCGGTCGCCGTGCTGGCCGCGGATCTGGTTGTAGTACGTCGGCTGCTGGCCCACGTGGCGCGCGAACGAGATCGGCAGGCGCCCGCTCGGCTCGACGAGGCCCAGGAGCACCTCGGCCAGCGCGCGGCCGCCCTCCATGCCGGGGTTCGCGGCCCACACGAGCGCCGCCGCCGCCATCGCCGACGGGGGCAGCACGAGCGGCTTCGAGGCCAGCAGCACCACGACCATCGGCGTCCCGGTCGCGGCGAGCGCGTCGAGCAGCGCGACCTGTCCGCCGACGAGCTCGAGCGTCGCGGTCGAGCGGCCCTCGCCGATCAGCTCGATGCGGTCACCGACGACGGCGACGACGTAGTCCGCCTCCTGCGCCGCGGCGACGGCCTCGGCGATCAGCGCGTCGTCCGGAGCGCACGGCACGACGACCTGCGGCCGCGGCTGGCCGTCGGGGAAGAAGGCGCCGGCGGGGTCGGTCTCGAGCGTGAGGATGTCGGCGCCGCGCGCCGTCGTGACGGTCCAGCCCTCGGGCGCGGAGCGCCGCAGGCCGTCGAGGACGGTGGTGATCATGTCGCGCGGCTGGCCGTCCGGCAGCCAGTCGGCCTGGCCCGACGAGCCCGCCCAGTCGCCGAGCTGCGTCTGCGCGTCGTCCGCGAGCGGGCCGACCACGGCGACGCGCTTCGGGGCGCCCGTGCCGGCCGCGCGGCCGGTCTTGGCGTCGGCCGTGAACCCGCCCGCCAGCGGCAGCACGCCGTCGTTGCGCAGCAGCACGAGCGAGCGCCGCGCGATGTCGAGGTTGAGCGCCCGGTGCTCGGCCGTGCCGATGGTCGACGCGATGCGCGCGGGGTCCGGCCGGCGCGGGTCGTCGAACAGCCCGAGCTCGAACTTGAGCGTCAGGATGCGCGACACGGCCGCGTCGAGGTCCGTCTCGCCGAGCATCCCGGCCTCGACCGCCTCGAGCGCGCCCTCGAAGAAGCCGGGCGTCGTCATGACCATGTCGTTGCCGGCCTTCACGGCGGCCGCCGCGGCGTGCGCGTAGTCGGGCTGGACCTTCTGCTCCCAGACCATGCGGCCGACGTTGTCCCAGTCGGTGATGAGCGTGCCCGTGTAGCCCCACTCGCCGCGCAGCACCTCGGTGAGCAGCCAGTCGTTGATCGTGATCGGCACGCCGTCGGTGGTCTGGTACCCGAGCATGAACGTGCGGCAGCCCTCGCGGGCCACGCGCTCGAACGGCGGCAGGAACCAGGAGCGCAGCTTGCGGCGCGAGATGTCGGCCTCGGACGCGTCGCGGCCGCCCTGCGTCTCGGAGTAGCCGGCGAAGTGCTTGGCGGTCGCGAGGATCGCGGTCGGGTCGGACAGCCCGTCGCCCTGGTAGCCGCGGACCATGGCGGACGCGAGCTCGCCGATCAGGAACGGGTCCTCGCCGAACGTCTCGGAGACGCGGCCCCAGCGCAGGTCGCGCGTGATGCAGAGGACGGGCGAGAACGTCCAGTGGATGCCGGTCGCGGCGACCTCGACGGCCGTCGCGCGGGCGACACGCTCGACCAGCGCGGGGTCCCAGCTCGCGGCCATGCCGAGCTGCGTCGGGAAGATCGTGGCGCCGACCCAGAACGAGTGGCCGTGGATGCAGTCCTCGGCGACGAGCAGCGGGATGCGCAGGCGCGTGGCCTCGGTCAGCTCGTGCGCCTCGATGACGCGCTCGGGCGACGTGTGCAGGATCGAGCCGACGTGCAGGTCGTTCACCAGGTGCGGCACGCCCTCGCGCGCGTCGAGCTGCAGCATCTGCCCGACCTTCTCGGACAGCGTCATCCGCGCGACGAGGTCCTTGACGCGCTGGTCGACCGGGATGCTGGGGTCGAGGTAGGGCAGCAGGGCGCTCACGGGGCGGTCCTCTCGCACGGGCTGGGGTACGGGCTGGGGTACGGGCTGGCGGGGCTCAGGAAGGTCAACGCGCGGGCGCCGTGGCGGCGATGCCACGAATCGATTCGACCCTCGCACCGTCCACGGTAGCGCAATTACTTACCGATCTGTAAGCGTTTGGTCCCGATCGGCTGACGTCGGGCTGTGAGGTGCGTCAGGCCGGCTGCCAGAGCTCGATCCGGTTCCCCTCGGGGTCCGTCACCCAGCCGAAGCGGCCCACCCCGTCCATCTCCTGCACCTCGGCCGCCACGTCGGCACCTGCGGCACGGAGCTGCGCGAGCATCGCCTCGAGGTCGCGCACCCGGAAGTTCAGCATCGTGCGCTGCCCGCGCGAGCCGAAGTAGTCGGTGTCGGGGTCGAACGCGGCGAACACGGTCGGCCCGTCCGCCTGCTGCCAGAGGCCCTGCGCGTCGAGGTCCATGCCCAGCACGTCGCGGTACCAGGCGCCGAGCGCCGTGGGGTCCGACGCGCGGATGAAGTACCCGCCGATCCCGAGCACGCGTTCCATGCCGCCAGCCTGCCAGGCGGGGCCGGCGGTCGTCAGTGGACGGCGGCGAGCAGCACGCCGACGCCGACGAACAGCCCGCCGAAGACGCGGTTGACGGTGCGCCGACCCGACTCCCGCGCGGTCAGTCGCGCGAGCCCGCGCGCGGCGGTCGCGAAGAAGCACCACATGACGAGGACGTCGACGGTCACGACGGTCGCCGTGAGCACCACGTACTGCGGCAGCAGCGGCTGCGCGGGCCGGACGAACTGCGGCAGGAACGCGAGGAAGAACACGATCGCCTTGGGGTTCGTCAGGTTGACGAGCAACCCGCGCCGGAACATCGACCACGCGGGCTCGCGGAGCTCCTGCGGGGGGCTCGCACCGACCGCCGCGTGCGAGCGCAGCTGCCGGATGCCGAGGTAGACGAGGTACGCGGCGCCGATGTACCGGATCACCTCGAAGGCGACGTGCGAGCGGCTGACCAGGGCGCCGACGCCCGCCGCGACGATGGCGATGTGCACGACGAGAGCGAGCTGCTGCCCGAGGATGCCCCAGATCGACCGCGCCCACCCGGCTCCGAGCGAGTTGGCCATCGTGTTGATGGCGCCCGCCCCGGGCGTGCAGGAGATGACGAGGCACGCGCCGAGCAGCGCCAGCCACAGCGACAGGCTCATGCGCCTCGCACCACCACGATCACGCGCCGATCATCTCCCGCGCGGCGGCGTGCACCGAACCCGGGCGCTCAGACCGCCGTGCCGCGCGTCCACCCCTGCTCGTGCAGCCGCGCGAAGCCGTCGAGCATGAGGTCGAGCGCGAACTCGAACTCCGCCTGGTCGTCGCAGCCGGATCCGACCACGGTCTCGCCGTCGTGCCGCGCGGGCAGCGCGACGGCCGCGACGTTCGGGAAGGCGGCGGCGAGCGCGCGCAGCGTGGCCTCGTCGGGCACCGGGGCCGGGGCCGCGCCGGGTGTCGCGCCCGCGTCGTCGAACAGCTCCTGCGTGAACCCCCACATGCGGCTGCCGAGCGCGTGCATCACGTGGTGCGTCAGCTCGTCGGAGAACCCGCCGGCGCGGAACATCCCGATGGTCGAGTCGGTGTACGCGAGCACGGCGAACGTCCGCTGGGTGCGGGTCTCGAGCACGCGGCGGGCCCACGGATGGCGCAGCAGCACGCGGCGCGCCGAGAGCACCCGGCGGCGCACGGCCTCGCGCCAGCCGACGTCGCCGGCGGGCGGGTCGATCTGCGCGATCAGGTGCTCCACCAGCCCGTCGAGCAGCTCGTCCTTGTGGGCGACGTGCTTGTACAGCGCCATCGGCACGACGCCCAGCCGGTCGGCGAGCCGGCGCATGCTGAGCGCGTCGACGCCCTGCTCGTCGGCGAGCTCGATCGCGGCCGTCAGCACGCGCTCCCGGTTGAGGCGCTCGCGCTGGGCCTGCGTCGTCATCGGCGGCTCCGTCGGACCGTTGACAGGTGTACGCCGTCCACCCTACGCTCCCGACCACGAGGTGTACGCCGTACACCCAGTGCCGAGGGAGTCACGATGGACGCCACCCGCCGCGCCGCCAGGACCGCCGGCGCGCTCTACCTGCTGACGTTCGTGGCGTCGATCCCGGCGGTCGCGCTGCTGCAACCGGCGCTCGACGGGCCCGCGTACGTGGCCGGCGCCGGCCAGGACACGCGCGTGCTCCTCGGCGGGCTGCTCGACGTGGTCAACGCGGTCGCGTGCATCGGCACGGCGGTCGTGCTGTTCCCGGTGCTGCGTCGCTGGAGCGAGGCGCGCGCGCTCGGGTTCGTCGCGTCGCGCGTCATGGAGGCGGCGATCATCCTGACCGGGGTCGCCAGCATCCTCGCGGTCGTCACGCTGCGGCAGCAGGTCGCGTCCGGGGACCTCGGTGTGGCGTCGGTGCAGGGCGTGGCGGCGGGGCTCGTCGAGGTCCGCGACTGGACGTTCCTGCTCGGGCCCGGCCTGGTCCCGGCGGTGAACGCGGCGCTCTTCGGCTCGGTGCTCCTGCAGTCCCGCCTCGTGCCGCGCTGGATCCCGATGACGGGCCTGGTCGGCGCTCCGCTGCTCGCTGCGTCGGCCGTCGCGACGGTGCTCGGCGCGAACGAGCAGTCGTCCGCGCTCTCGGCGGTCCTGACGCTCCCGATCTTCGTCTGGGAGCTCTCGGTCGGGCTGTGGATGCTCGTCAAGGGGTTCCGCGACGTCGAGCCGCCCGCGTCGGGTCCGGTCGGCGACGACGCACCGCCCCCGGCACGGCGCGCCGCCGCGACCGTGTGACTCCGCGCGGGTGCTCGCGGAGGGCCGCGGCATACCGCCCCGGGCCGCGCGGCACCCGCGCCGGACGTCGCGTCAGCCGGCCGACGCCGACGGCGCGGGCGTCGCGGGCGGCTGACCCTCGTCGGACGTGAGCGCCCCGAGCGCCTTCTCGAAGGCCGCGACCGTCGCCGCGTCCACCTCGCCGGTCGGCTCGACCCCCAGATCGTCCTGCGCCTTCTTCAGCGCGTCCTCGAGCTCCGGCGTCCACGTGCCGTCGACCGGACCGTCCCAGTAGCCCGCGAGGTGCAGCGTCTGCTGCAGCGCCGCCGTCGAGGTCAGGTCCGCGCGCGCCGTCGCGCCGCCCTTCGCCGTCACGTCGGCGCGGAGCGCGGCGTCCGTCGCCTTGTCGACCGTGCCGGTGAGCGGGAGGCCGTGCGCCTTCTGCAGCGCCTCGACGGCCGCCACGGTCTTCGGGCCGTAGGTCCCGTCGACGTCGTCGTCGTAGTACTCGGCGTCGGCGAGCTGCTGCTGCAGCGCCTTCGTGTACGCCGCGGCCTGCTTCTGCGCCTCGACGGCCTGGTCGTCGGTGAGGCACCCGGCGTCGACGACGAGCTGGAGCCACGACATCTCGAGCGCGACCGCCGCGGAGTTGAACGCGACCGCCGCCTGCCGCAGCGGCGTCGAGTCGGAGACGCCCTGCATCGCGGCGGTGAACTCCTCGTCGGCCTTCTGCACCCGCGCCACGGCGTCGGCGGATGCGACGGGCGTCGCCGTGACGTCGGGCAGCGACGCCTGCGGCGCCGTGGTCCCGGACGCGGTCGCCTGGGCCTGCGCGAGGTCGGCCTGCGCCCGGGCGAGCTCCTCGTGCGCCGTCGCCACCTCCTCGCGCGCCTGGACCGCGGACTGACCGGCCGAGACCGCGTCTCCGCGCGGCGCCGCCAGGTCGCCACCGGCAGTCCGGACGTCACCCACGGTCGTCGTCTCCGTCGTGAGGAGGTCGCCGTAGCGGTCGATCGCCCGCACGTAGTCGGTGCCCGCGGAGCAGAACGCCGCGGTCGTCTTCGTCGCGTTCGCCTCGGCGTCGTCGAGCGCCTTCTGCTTGGCGGAGACCTGGGCCTCGGCGCGCGCGACCGCCGAGTCGGGGTCGCCCGACGAGCACGCACCCGTCAGCAGCGCGGCGGTGGCGACGGCGACGAGCAGCGCGGTGCGCGCGCGGGGTCGGGTGTGCTGCACGAGGACCTCCGGCTGTGCGGTGCGTTCGCGAGCGCCACCCTGACCGCCGACGGTGGCGGGGCGCCGATCAGCAGTCTTTGCGGGCGCGCCCCGCCGCCCACCACCCGGAGCGGGTAGATCGGTGGACGTGCGTCGCTACGGTGACGCCATGACGACGACCGTGGACCACACGTCGCTGCACGTCGACCGCGCGGCGCTGGTCGTGATCGACGTGCAGACCGACTTCGTCGACGGCTCGGCGACCGTGCCCGGCACCGCCGAGGTCCTGCCGCGGCTCGCCCAGCTGATCCGCGCGTTCCGCGCCGCGGGTCGGCCCGTCGCCCACGTCGTGCGGCTGTACGTGCCGGGCAGCGCGGACGTCGACACGGTGCGGCGCGCGGCGGTCGAGGGCGGCGCACAGATCGTGGCACCCGGCACGCCGGGCGCGCAGATCCCCGCCGTCCTCACAGGTGGCGCGGCGGTCGAGCTCGACGCGGGCCTGCTGCTCGCGGGCGGGCTGCAGGAGCTCGGCGCGCGCGAGGTCGTCGTGGGCAAGCAGCGGTGGAGCGCGTTCCACCGGACCGGGCTCGACGCGTGGCTCGCGGCCCAGGACGTCGACTCCGTCGTCGTCGCCGGGTGCAACCTGCCCAACTGCCCGCGCGCGACGCTCTTCGACGCGTCCGAGCGCGACTACCGCACCGCGCTCGTCGTCGACGCGACCTCGCAGACGACGCCCGAGCGCCTCGCCGACCTCACGCTCATCGGCGTCAACCTCGTCACGACGGACGAGCTCGCTGCTCGGCTCCTCGCACCCTGAGCCTGGGCCGGCGGCCCGCGCGGGTGTCGAATGGTCCGGGCGCGGCGCGAGGGGTGCCGGCCGGGAGGGTGGCGGACATGGACTGGTGGATCTGCGCGACGTGCGGCGTCGAGTCGGCGACCGAGGCGGACGTCTGCCCGATCTGCGCCGACGAACGGCAGTGGGTGCCGGCCGACGGGCAGGCGTGGACGACCCTCGCCGAGCTGCAGCGCGAGGGGCACCACCTCGAGATCCGGGAGCTCGAGCCCGACCTGTTCGGCCTCACGGTGACCCCAGGCGTCGGCATCGCGCAGCAGTCGAAGCTCGTGCGGACGCCGGCCGGGCTGCTGCTCTGGGACCCGATCGGCTACGTCGACGCCGAGGTGGCGGCGGCGGTGCGCGACGTGGGGCCGGTCGTCGCGGTCGCGGCGAGCCACCCGCACATGTTCGGCGTCCAGGTCGAGTGGGCCCGCGCGCTCGGCGGCATCCCCGTGCTCGTCTCGGAGGCCGACGCCGGCTGGGTGCAGCGACCCGACCCGGCGATCGAGACGTGGTCCGGCGAGCGCGAGGTGCTGCCGCACGTGGTGCTCTCGCAGCCGGGCGGGCACTTCCCCGGCAGCGCGGTCGTCCACTGGGCGGCGGGCGCCGAGGGCCGCGGGGTGCTGCTGAGCGGCGACACCATCTTCGCCAACGCCGACCGCGCGTCGGCCAGCTTCATGCGCAGCTACCCGAACCACCTGCCCCTGTCGGGCGCGGTCGCGATCCGCATCGCGGAGCACGTCGCCCGGCGGCCGTTCGACCGGCTCTACAACAACTTCCAGGGCGTCATCCCGCAGGACGCGCGCGGCATCGTGCTCCGGTCGGCGCAGCGGCACGCGGCGTGGGCGCGCGGTGACCACGACGACCTGACGTGACCTGACTCGGCGGCGCGAGCGGCTGCGCGGCGGGCACGGGCATCGCGCGGCGCGGCCGATCGCAGGTGAGACTGGCCCGATGAGCGACTGGAACCAGCAGATCATCGACGAGTTCCGCGCGAACGGCGGGTTCGTGGCGACCAACGGCTTCGGCAAGGGCCTGGTGCTCCTGCACCACCGCGGCGCGCGCACCGGCACCGCCCGGGTCAGCCCCGTCGCCGCGATCCCCGACGGGTCCGGCGCGTGGTTCGTCGCCGCCTCGAAGGGCGGCGCGCCGCAGAACCCCGCCTGGTTCCACAACCTGCTCGCGCACCCGGACGTCGAGATCGAGACGCCCGACGACGGCACGGTGCCCGTTCGCGCGGAGCGGCTGACCGGGCAGGCACGCGACGACGCGTGGGAGCGGTTCACGCAGCGGTCGGAGGGGTTCCGGTCGTACGAGCAGAAGACGACGCGGACGATCCCTGTGCTGCGGTTGACGCGCCGCGACGGCTGAGCGGAGCGCGGGCCGCGGCAGCTCCGCGAGCTCGGACGGCCGTCGGCGGCGGCCGGTCGTCAGCGGCGGACGTCAGCCGACGGTCGGTACCTCCCGCCGGCGCGCCCGCAGCACCGCGTCGTGCACCGTGACGGGGTTGCCGTCGGGGTCGACGGCGTCGCGCGGCTTCGTCGCCGCGGTGACGATCTCAAACGCCGCTGGGTCGAGCAGCGCCGCGAGCTCGGCCGCCTCCGCGAAGAGCTCCGGCGCGTCGGGCCTCGGGACCACGGCGATGTCCGACACGTGGTGCCCCACCACGAGCAGCCACCCGCCCGGGGCGACGAGCTCCGCGACCGAGGCGAGCCACGGCTCGCGCGTGCCGGCCGGCAGGTGCAGGTACGCCGAGGTGACGAGGTCGAACCGCTCGTCCGTCCGCCAGGTGCGCGCATCGGCGCGGACCCACGTGATGCGGTCGCCCACGCCGCGGTCCGCCGCGTGCGCCGCGCCGCGGTCGACGGCGGCCTGCGCGTGGTCGAGCGCGGTGACCCGCCAGCCGAGCTCCGCGAGCCAGATCGCGTCGCCGCCCTCGCCGGCAGCGACGTCGAGCGCGCGGCCCGGCGTCAGGCCGACCACCTCGTCGACCACCGCGCGGTTCGGGTGACCGGACCAGACGCGGTCGGCCGACCCGTAGCGCTCCTCCCAGAACTCGCGCGTGTGGAGGCGCGCGAGGTCGTCCGCCGATCCGCCGTGCGCGCCGCCGTGGGTGTGGCCGCCGCCGGCGTGGCCGTGCGCGGGGTCCTGGTGGCCGGCCATCAGCGGCCCGCCGTGGTCGCGACGTCGACCTCGTTGCCCTCGGGGTCGGCGAGCGTCCACCAGTGCGGCGCGAACTCGTCGCTGACCAGACGCCCGCCCGCCGCGAGCGCCGCGTCGATCCGCGCCTGCGCGACCTCGGGCGCGACGCACACGTCGACGTGCACGCGGTTGCGCTGCTGCCGCGGCTCGTCCGTCCGCTGGAACCAGATCGCGGGCCACCGTCCGAGCGGGTCGGCGAGCTCGTCGTCGTCCACGGGATCGAACGCCAGGACGGCCTGCCAGAACGGCCGGAGGGCGGCGACGTCGAGCGCGTCGATGGTGAGCTGCATCGTCTGGGTGGCGGTCGGGTCCGCCTCGATGTCGAGAGATCGCGCGGCGGTCGAGATCTGCCGCGCGAGCGCGACGTCCCGGTCGGTCACCTCCCCGACCTCGTGCGTGGCGAGCCGGACGCCGACGGTGGGGTAACGCAGCTCGACGTCGGGGTGGTGGTTCGCCGCGTCCGCCAACCGCCCGATCTCGTCGACGAGGGCGACGCCCGCCGCGAACGAGCCGGTGCGGAAGACGGTGGCGATGCCGCCGAAGACGTAACGCCAGTCCTCGACGCCGGTGGTCGCGTGGAAGTCGTCGGGGCGGACAGTCTCAGGCATCGCGTCACGCTCCTTGCAGTCGGCGGGGCCGTACGTCCGCCAGCGGGGCGCGGGCAATGGGGGACCCGCCCGAGGGGACCGTCCCGACGCTACCCATCCGCGCGGTCGGCGCCCACCGCGCCCGCTGCCGGCCCCGCGGCCGAGCGTGCCGGTTGCGGGTACGGCGTCTCGCCCCGGGCCAGCATGTCGACGAGCCGCGCGAGCCGCCGCGCCCGCGTCGCGTCGTTCGGCGCCGTGACGATGCGGTGCAGCACCGCGAAGCGGTTCTGGCTGTTGAGGCCCGCGAAGGTCGCGCCCGCCGCGGGCGACACGGCCAGGGCCGCCTCGAGGTCGGGCGGGACCTCGATCGTCGCCGGGCCCGCGTAGGCGCGCGCCCACCGGCCGTCGGCCTGGGCGGCGTCGACCTCGGCCAGGCCGCGCGGCCGCAGGCGTCCCTCGGCGGCGAGCCGTTCGACGAGCCCGATGTTGCGCTGCGACCAGATCGACCGCGCGCGCCGCGGCGTGAACCGCTGGACGAAGCACGTCCCGTCGACACCTCGGCGCTGGCCGTCGATCCAGCCGCTGGCCAGCGCCTCGAGGAGCGCCTCTTGGTAGTCGATCGTGGTCGGCGCCGTCGTGCCCCGCTTCGCGAGGAGCAGCCACACGCCGTCGGACGTGTCCTCGTGCTCGTCGAGCCACGCGCGCCACGAGGCGAGGTCGGGGAGCACGAACGGTTCCGGTCCGGTCACGTGGCGAGCGTAGGTCGCGCCACCGACACGGGGGTCAGCCACCCGGACAGCGCACGCGGCCCCGGCGCCGACACACGGAATTAACACCCGTGGAAACGCCGCGACATGCGCGGACCCCACGATCGTCCGCACGTACCTGTCAACCGACAGGTAACGGCCAGGCGTCCCGGTGGAGGCGGCCCGTGAGCACGACGCAGACCCAAGAAGCACCGGCAGTCCGCCGGTGGACCCGACCGGGGCAGGACCACCTGCCCGCGCACGTCGGCTACGAGCAGGAGCTGCACCGCGGGGTCGGGACGTTCGCGTCCTTCGCCGCCGGCTTCTCGTTCGTCTCGATCCTCACCACGGTCTTCCAGCTGTTCGGCCTCGGCTTCGGCCTCGGCGGCGCAGCGTTCTTCTGGACGTGGCCCGCGGTGTTCGTCGGGCAGCTGTTCGTCGCGCTGAACTTCGCGCAGCTCGCCGCGCGGTGGCCCGTCTCGGGTGCGATCTTCCAGTGGTCGAGCCGGCTGGCCGGCACGACGGCGGGGTGGTTCACCGGCTGGATCATGGTCATCGGCCAGGTGCTGACGGTCGCGGCCGCGGCCATCGCCGCGCAGGCCGTGCTGCCGAGCATCTGGTCCGGCTTCCAGATCGTCGGCGGCTCGGGCGCGGACCCGTCGCTCACCTCCACCACCGGCGCGCAGAACGCCGTCGTGCTCGGCATCTGCATGCTCGTGGTCACGACGATCGTCAACGTCAGCGGCGTGCGGCACATGGCCGCGGCGACGAGCGTCGGCGTGATCGTCGAGCTCGTCGGGGTCGCCCTGCTGGTCGCGGTCCTGTTCTTCCTCCCGGAGCGCGGGCCGTCGGTCGTCATGACGACGACGGGCTGGACCGGCGGCGGCCGGTACATCTGGGCCTGGCTCGCGTCGTCGCTGATGGCGGCCTACGTCATGGTCGGGTTCGACTCGGCCGGCGAGCTCTCGGAGGAGACCCGCAACCCGCGGCGGACCACGCCGCGCACGATCCTGCGCGCGCTGCTGATCTCCGGCGTCGGCGGGGCGCTGCTGATCCTCGGCGCACTGATGTCGGCGCCGAGCCTCACCGACGGCAACCTCGCCACGGGCGGCCTCGCGTGGGTCATCACGTCGCAGCTCGGTGACGTGGCGGGTCGGCTGGTGCTCTGCACCGTCGCCGTGGCGGTGTTCGCGTGCACGCTCGCGGTCCAGGCCTCCGGCTCGCGGATGGTCTACTCGATGGCTCGCGAGAAGGCGCTCCCCTTCCACCGCGCGCTCGGCGCCGTGTCGCCGCGCACCGGGACGCCCGTCGCGGCGTCGATCGTCGTCGGCGTGGGCGCCGCGCTCGCGCTCGCGGTGAACATCCACCAGGCCGCGATCTTCACCGCCCTGTCGAGCCTCTGCATCGCCATGCTGTACCTCGCCTACCTCGGCGTGACGGGCCCGCTGCTCGTGCGGCGCATCCGCAAGCAGATCGACGGCGGCCTCGACGAGGACGGGCGCAAGCTCTTCTCGCTCGGCCGGTGGGGCGTGCCGGTCAACGTCGCGGCGGTCGCGTTCCAGCTGGTCATGGTCGTCAACCTGCTGTGGCCTCGGGCGGAGATCTACGACCTGACGGGCGACTCGTGGTGGCTGCAGTGGAGCGCGCTGCTCTTCATCGGGTTCTCGCTCGTGGTCGGTGCGGCGTACTTCGTCTACAAGCACCGCGTGCACGGGCACATCCAGCTCCGTGACGTGCCCACCACGCACGTCCCGGCCGGCTCCGCGGCGGTGGAGCCGGCGTGAGGACCCCGACGTCCGTCGCGGGCGAGCACCTGACCGACTCCGTCGCGAACGCGCGCGCGGACGCGCGGGCGCAGGGCGACCGCACGAGCGAGCACATGCCGTACGTGCCGGCCTCGACGAGCCCGCACGGACCGCCGGGGGTGGACCCGTCCCTGCTGACGTGGGCCGAGACGGTGGCGCCCGGCGGGTACACGCACCGGCTGGTGGCCCGCGGCACGCGGCTGCGGTTCGACGACCCGACGGGGGAGGCGTGCGCGCACCTCGTGGTGCTCAACGCGCGCGAGCCGGGCGAACGGCTCAACGTCGCCGACACCGGGAAGATCCCGTGGCAGGCGTACCTCGGCGCAGGCCACCCGCTGCTGTCGGGCGACGGCCGCGTGCTCGCCACGATCGTGGCGGACACCTCGGGGCGGCACGACGCGTTCTGCGGCACGTCGACCGACGCGTGGGTGCTCGAGCGGTACGGCGACGCGCGTCCCGAGGGGCCCAGCCCCTCGGGGCGGGCCCTGCTGCTCAAGGCCGCCGCCAGGCACGGGCTCGACGGCCGGGACCTGCCGCCGTCCGTGAGCTTCTTCCAGGGCGTGCGCGTCGACCCGGACGGCGGGCTGGCGTGGCAGGGCTCGGCCGGCCCGGGGGCGTCGATCGAGCTGCTCGCCGAGCTGCCGCTCGTCGTGCTGGTCGCGAACGTGCCGCACCCGCTCGACCGGCGTCCGGCGTACACCGTGGGGCCGCTGCGCGTGCACGCGTGGCGCGCCCGGCCCACGGGCCCCGGCGACGAGCGGTTCGGCGCGACGCCCGAGCTCCGGCGCGCCTACCTGAACACGATCGACTACGCGGAGGCGGCGGGACTGTGAGCAGGCTGACGACGACCCCCCGGCCGCTGCCGCCGCGGACGACCGTCCCGGTCGGCGCGACCTTCGCGCCCGGCACCGCGCTCGACTGGTCCGGGCCGCTCGTGCCGGGCCGGATCGTGCTCGACGAGCGCGTCGAGCCGAACGCGTCGTGGTCGGCGGTCGTCCGGGCAGGCGACGTGCTGACGATCGTGGACGTGGGCGGCAACCAGTCGGCCGACTGCCTGCTCTTCGACGCGCACGACACCGCCGAGCGGTACTCGGTGCCGGACACCGTCGCGTGGCAGGGCAACGTCTACGTCCGCACGGGGACGGTGCTGCGCTCGAACCTCGGCCGGCCGATGGCGACCGTCGTCGCGAACGAGGTCGACCGGCAGGACACGATCGGCGGCGCGTGCTCCAAGGAGTCGAACACGCTGCGCTACGGCCAGCACGTCGCGTACCAGCACGCGTGCCGGGAGAACTTCCTCACCGAGGGGGCGCGGCACGGGCTCGGCGTGCGCGACCTCGTCTCGAACCTCAACTGGTTCATGAACGTGCCGGTCGAGGCCGACGGCTCGCTGGGCATCGTCGACGGGATGTCCGGGCCGGGGCGCCGCGTCGCCTTCCGGGCCGAGCGGGACGTGCTCGTCGTCGTCTCGAACTGCCCGCAGATGAACAACCCGTGCAACGACTTCAACCCGACGCCGCTGCGCATGATCGTCACGAGGGACCACGCATGAGCTTCGACACGATCCTCGTCGCGAACCGCGGCGAGATCGCCCGCCGCATCCAGCGCACGGCGCACGCCCTCGGCATGCGGACCGTCGCGGTGTTCTCGGACGCGGACCGGGCCGCGCCGCACGTCCGGGAGGCGGACGTCGCGGTCCGGCTCGGGCCCTCGCCCGCGCGCGAGTCGTACCTCCGCGGCGACGCGATCGTGGAGGCCGCGCTCGCCCACGGCGTGGGCGCGATCCACCCGGGCTACGGCTTCCTCTCGGAGAACGTCGACTTCGCCCGCGCGGTCGAGGCCGCGGGCATCGCGTTCGTCGGGCCGACCCCGGAGCAGATCGTCCGGTTCGGCGAGAAGCACACCGCACGCGAGCTCGCGCGCGCCGCCGGGGTGCCGATGCTCGCCGGGACGGCGCTGCTCCGGGACGTGGACGAGGCCGTCGCGGAGGCCGAGCGGATCGGCCTCCCGGTGATGGTGAAGGCCACCGGCGGCGGTGGCGGCATCGGCATGAAGGCCTGCGCCACGGTGGACGAGGTGCGCGAGGCGTTCGCGGCCGTCGCGGCGCTCGCGGCCGCGAACTTCGGCTCGGCCGGCGTCTTCCTCGAGCGGCTCGTCCGCCCGGCGCGGCATGTCGAGGTCCAGCTGTTCGGCGACGGGGAGGGCCGCGTCGCCGTGGTCGGCGACCGCGACTGCTCGCTGCAGCGGCGCAACCAGAAGGTCATCGAGGAGGCGCCGGCACCCGCGCTGCCGGACCACGTGCGCGCGCGCCTGCACGAGTCGGCGCGGGCGCTGGCAGCGGCCGAGCGCTACCGCAGCGCGGGCACCGTCGAGTTCGTCTACGACCCGGTCCGCGAGGAGGCGTCGTTCCTCGAGGTGAACACGCGGCTGCAGGTCGAGCACCCCGTCACCGAGCAGGTCTACGGCGTCGACCTGGTGGCGCTCATGCTCACCCTCGCGCGGGACGGTGCCGCGGGGCTGGACCCGGCGCTGTTCGAGCGGGACCCGAGCCCGTGCGGTTTCGCGGTCGAGGCCCGCGTCTACGCCGAGGACCCGGCGAAGGGCTCGCTCCCGTCGTCCGGCCTGGTCACGCGGGCCGTGTTCCCGGGCGACGGCGCGCCCGCGATCACGGACGTGCGCGTGGACGGCTGGGTCGAGACGGGGACCGAGGTGTCCGCGTGGTACGACCCGATGCTCGCCAAGGTCATCGCGACGGGGCCGACGCGCCACGACGCGCTCGACCTGCTCGGCGAGGCGCTCGACGCGAGCCAGGTCGACGGCATCGTCACCAACCTCGGCCTGCTGCGCTCCCTCGTCGACGAGCTCGAGCTGCGCGCCGCGGTGCACTCGACGTCGACGCTCGACACCACCGACGACCCGCAGCCACGCATCGACGTGCTCGCACCCGGCGCGCTGACCACCGTGCAGGACCTGCCCGGCCGGCTGGGCTACTGGCAGGTCGGGGTCCCGCCGAGCGGCCCGTTCGACGCGCTGTCGTTCGCAGAGGCGAACCTCGCGGTCGGGAACCCGCCCGGCGCGCCGGGCCTCGAGGTCACGGCGACGGGCCCGACGCTGCGGTTCTCGGTCGCGTCCGTGGTCTGCGTGACCGGCGCGCCGACCGACGTGCTCGTGGACGGGCTCGCGGTGCCGCAGTGGGAGCCGGTCGAGGTCCCGGCGGGCGGCACGCTGGCGATCGGGGCGGTCGACGGCCCGGGCCTGCGGGTGTACGTCGCGGTGCGCGGCGGGCTCGACGTCCCCACGTACCTCGGCAGCGCGTCGACGTTCACGCTCGGCGCGTTCGGGGGCCACGCCGGCCGCGCCCTCGTCGCCGGCGACGTGCTGCGGCCGGGAGAGCCCGACGCGAGCGCACCCCACCCTGCCTTCGCGGCCGACCAGGTGATGGGTCGGCTCGGCGGCCCGACCCCGCCCGAGCGCCGGCCCGCGTTCACGCACGCCTGGCAGGTGGCGGTCGTCGAGGGTCCGCACGCCGCGCCGGAGTTCTTCACGCGCGCCGACCTCGACGAGCTCTACGCGACGAGCTACGAGGTGCACCACAACTCGGCGCGCACGGGCATCCGGCTCGTCGGACCGAAGCCCGCGTGGGCGCGCGCCGACGGCGGCGAGGCCGGCCTGCACCCGTCGAACATCCACGACACCCCGTACGCCGTGGGGGCGATCGACTTCACGGGCGACACGCCGATCCTGCTCGGCCCGGACGGCCCGTCGCTCGGCGGCTTCGTGTGCCCGGCCGTCGTGGCGAGCGGCGACCTGTGGAAGCTCGGCCAGCTGCGGCCGGGTGACACGGTCCAGTTCGTGCGCGTGCGCGAGGAGGTCGCCGCCGCCCGCGCGCTGGCGTGCGCGACGCCCCTCGTCCGGTCCGCCGGCGGCGACGGCGACGACGGCGTGCTCGGCCGGCTCGACGCCGACGACACGCGGCCGGCGGTGACGTACCGCCGCGACGGCGACGACAACGTGCTCGTCGAGTACGGGCCGATGACGCTCGACCTCGGCCTGCGCATGCGGGTCCACGCGCTCCAGCGGCTGCTCGTCGACCAGGCGGTCCCCGGCGTGCTCGACGTGACGCCCGGCATCCGGTCGCTCCAGGTCCACACCGACGCCCGCGTGCTGCGCGCCTCGGACATGGCACGCCTCCTGCGCGAGCTCGAGGACGAGGTGCCGCCGACGCACGAGCTCGTCGTCCCCTCGCGCACCGTGCGCCTGCCGCTCTCGTGGGACGACCCCGCGACGCGGCTCGCGATCGAGCGGTACATGGCGGGCGTCCGCGACGACGCGCCGTGGACGCCGTCGAACATCGAGTTCATCCGGCGCATCAACGGGCTCGACACGGTCGACGACGTGCAGCGCACGGTCTTCGACGCGTCGTACCTCGTGCTCGGCCTCGGCGACGTGTACCTCGGCGCGCCCGTCGCGACGCCGCTCGACCCGCGCCACCGGCTCGTGACGACGAAGTACAACCCGGCCCGCACGTGGACCGCGGAGAACTCGGTCGGCATCGGCGGCGCCTACCTCTGCATCTACGGCATGGAGGGCCCTGGCGGGTACCAGTTCGTCGGGCGCACCACGCAGATCTGGAACCGGTTCCGCCGCTCGGGGCCGTTCGCGGAGCACCCGTGGTCGCTGCGGTTCTTCGACCGGATCGAGTGGTACCCCGTGAGCGCCGACGAGCTGCTCGAGCTGCGCGCCGAGACGGACGCGGGCCGGTTCACGCCCGAGACGACGGACGGCACGTTCTCGATCGCGGAGCACGAGGCGTTCCTCGAGGCGCACGCCGGCTCGATCGCCGAGTTCCGGGAACGGCAGGCCACCGCGTTCGCGGCCGAGAAGGACCGGTGGCGCGCCGCCGGCGAGTTCGACCGCGTGCACGAGCCCGCCGCCGCGCCCGCGGCCGACGTCGAGCTCCCGGCCGGCTCGGCGCCGGTCGTGGCGCCGTTCACCTCGACGGTGTGGCAGCTCGCGGTCGAGCCCGGCGACCTGGTGGCGACGGGGGACCGCATCCTGTCCGTCGAGGCGATGAAGATGGAGGCGCGCGTCGACTCGCCGCACGACGGCGTCGTGCTCGAGGTCTACGTGCGCCCCGGCGAGCAGGTGGGACCCGGCCAGGTCCTCGCGGCGATCGGCGCGGCCCGATGACCGCCGCCCACCTCGCGTCGAGCGACCGCGTCCGTGCGGCGTACGCGCGGATCCGTTTGGCCGAGCGCCCGGAGGTCTGGATCGCCCTCCGCTCCGAGGACGACGCCCTGCGGGAGGCCGCCGCGGTCGACGAGCGCGTCGCGGGCGGGGCGGACCTGCCGCTCGCGGGGCTCGTCGCGGCGGTGAAGGACAACATCGACGTGGCCGGCCTGCCGACCACGGCGGGTGCACCGACGTACGCCTACCGCCCCGCGCGGGACGCCACCGTCGTCGCGCGCCTCCGGGCGCTCGGTGCGGTGGTCGTGGGCAAGACGAACCTCGACCAGTTCGCGACGGGCCTCGTCGGCACGCGCAGCCCCTACGGCGCGGTGCGCAACGCGTGGGACCCCGCACGGATCTCCGGCGGCTCGTCGTCGGGGTCGGCCGTCGCGGTCGCGCTCGGGATGGTCGACGTCGCGCTCGGCACGGACACCGCCGGCTCCGGGCGCGTCCCGGCCGCGCTCAACGGGATCGTCGGGGTCAAGCCCACGCGCGGTCTTCTCCCGACGACGGGCGTCGTGCCCGCCTGCCGAGGCCTGGACTGCGTGAGCGTGTTCGCCCGCGAGCTCCGGCTCGCGCGGCGGGTCAGCGAGCTGCTCGCGGGACCGGACGGCCTCGACCCGCTGGCGCGCATCCCGAGCGCGGCGCCGCCGGTCGCCGGCGGCGGGCGCGGTCGCATCGCCGTGCCGCTCCCGCACCAGCTCGGCGACCTCGCGCCCGGCTGGCGGGCGGCGTTCGCCGCCGCGGTCGAGCGGTTCGCCGCCGCAGGCCTCGAGGTCGTCGAGGTCGACGTCGAGCCGCTGCTCGAGGCCGCCGAGCTGCTCTACGGCGGCGCGTTCGTGGCCGAGCGGTACGCCGCCGTGGGCGCCCACCTGGAGGCGCACCGGGACGAGATCGGCGGCGACCTCGACCCCACCGTCGCCCGCATCGTGCTCGCGGGTGCGCTGCCCTCGGCAGCGGACCTCCTCGCCGATCGTGAGCGGCTCGACCACCTCGCGGCGCGGGCGCGCGACGCGCTGGCGGGCACGCTCGCGCTCCTCACGCCCACGACGACCTCGCACCCGACCCTCGACGAGGTCGCGGCCGACCCCGTGGCCGTCAACACGAGGCTCGGCCGGTTCACCAACTTCGCCAACCTGCTGGACCTGGCGGCGCTCGCGGTGCCGGCCGGCCACGTGGCGGGCCTCCCCTTCGGGGTCATGCTCACGGGGCCGGCGTTCAGCGACGACGTCCTGGCGGCGCTCGCGCACAGGGCCGCCGACGTGACGCTCGAGCTCTTCGTCGTCGGTGCCCACCTCGCCGGGCAGCCGCTCAACCGCGAGCTCGTCGCCGCCGGTGGCAGCTGGGTGCGGGACGCGCGGACGGCCCCGCTCTACCGGCTCTCCGCGCTCGGCACCACGCCTCCGAAGCCCGGCCTGCTGCGGGTCTCGCCCGACGACGACGAGCCGGGCGGGTCCGTCGTCGGCGAGGTGTGGCGGCTCCCGGCCGCCGGGTACGGTGCCTTCGTGGCCGGCCTCCGCGCGCCGATGACGATCGGCACCGTCGTGCTCGACGACGGCTCGGAGGTCTCGGGCTTCCTCGTGGAGCCGTACGCCGTGCGGGGTGCGCGTGACATCACCGCGTTCGGTGGCTGGCGCGCGTACCTGGCGGCCGGCGCCCCGGCGGTGGAGGCGCGTCGGTGACGGCGCGCCCGGGTCCGGGCCGGCCGCGCGCGACGCCGACGGAGCTGGCCGGCACCGGGCGCGAGCAGATCCTCGACGCCGCGGCGGCGTTGTTCGTCGAGCAGGGGGTCGCCGCGACCTCGACACGCCAGATCGCCGAGCGGGTCGGGATCAGGCAGGCGTCGCTGTATTACCACTTCGCGGGTAAGGACGAGCTCCTCGCCGAGCTGCTGACGACGTCGGTGCGGCCCAGCCTCGAGTTCGTGCGCACGGTCGAGGCGCGCGTCCCGGACGAGGTGAGCCCCGCCGGCGCGCTCTACGCGCTCGCGCAGGCGGACGTCGCCACGCTCGCGGCGACGCCGCACAACATCGGCACGCTGTACCTGCTGCCCGAGGTCGACAGCGAGCGCTTCGACGCGTTCCGGGCGGCGCGCCTCGAGCTGCAGCAGACGTACGGCCGGCTCGCCGCGGCGGCCGGCACCCCGGCGGTGCGTGCCGCGCTCGGCGCGGACCTCCTGGGTGCGTTGCTGATCCAGCTCGTCGAGGTCGTGATCCCGCTGCGGCGGGCGGGCGAGGAGAGTCCCGACGCGCACGCCATCGCCTCGACGTGCCTGCGTGCGTGCGGCCTGGACGCTCCGGCCGTCGCGACCGCGCGCGCCGCGGCGGAGGCGCTGCTCACACCCACGAGCGGCGCGGCCGGCCGGCTGGGCTGACGCTCGGCCACGCTGGCCGGCTGCGCGACCGCACGCGACGGTTCAGCCGCGCACGCCGACGACCACGGTCGCCTCGAGCTCGTCGTCCGCCAGCACGCGTACGCCCCGGAGCCCCGCGTCCTCGAACGCCGCCACCGTGGCGGCCGCCTGCCGGTCGCTCGTCTCGATCAGTAACGTCCCCCCGGGCGCGAGCCACCGGGGCGCCACTGCAGCGGCCCGGCGCTGCACGTCGAGCCCGTCGGCGCCTCCGTCGAGCGTCACGAGCGGCTCGAACAGGCGCGCCTCGGCGGGGAGGAACGGGACGTCGCCGGTCGGCACGTACGGCGCGTTGCAGACGATCACCGCGACCCGGCCGGCGAGCCGTTCGGGCAACGGCGCGTCGAGGTCCCCGAGCAGCGCGTGCCCGCCGACGCCCACGAGGTTCTGCCGCGCGCACGCCACCGCGGCGGGTTCCACGTCGACTGCCCACACCTCGACCCCGGGCACCCGCGCGGCGACGACCGCCCCGAGCGCGCCGGACCCGCAGCAGAGGTCGACCACGACGTCTCCCGGCCGCGCGGCCGCGACCGCCGCGAGCGCGAGCAGCTCGCTCCGCCGGCGCGGCACGAACACGCCCGGTGTGACCGCCACGCGAAGCCCGCACAGCTCGGCCCACCCGACGACGAGCTCGAGCGGCTCCCCGGCCACGCGCCTCGCGACCAGGTCGTCGAGGTCGGCGACGCTCGTCGCCGACTCCCGCAGCACGGCTGCCTCGTCCTCGGCCCAGACGCACCCCGCGGCGCGCAGCCGGGCGACGAGCGCGGCGTCGTCGTCGGACGAAAGGGTGAGCGGCACGCCGTCATTCTGCGCGGCGCCACGTGGCGCGGCCGCCGAAATCGGCATGGCAGCGTTTCGATACCGATGTCGGCATCACTTACAACGCGGTAAGGGTTGACACGCGCCCGGCGGCGGCTACGTTGGCAGGCACCGGGCGGAATGCCCGTTTTCTGGCGCCAACGGCGGCGCCCTCCGCGGTCGTGGAGCGCCGTCGGCCGGCGTCTGGATTCGTGCGGAGAAAGGTTCCCCGAGTGATTCCCTCGTTGCTTCGCCATGCCCGTGGACGGGTCGCTGCCGTGGCCGTGCTCGCCGTCGCCGGGACGCTCGCCGTCACCGGACCGGCCTCCGCGCACGGTCCCGGGAACGGCGCACCCGGCGCCGACCTCGGTCCGAACGTGATCGTCCTCGACCCCTCCATGCCGCAGGACCAGATCCAGGCGAAGGTCGACGCGATCGCGAACCAGCAGGTCCCGAGCCAGTTCGGGGACGCCCGCTACGCGATCCTCTTCAAGCCGGGCACGTACGGCTCGGCCGCGAACCCGCTGCGCTTCCAGGTCGGGTACTACACGGAGGTGGCGGGCCTCGGGCAGGACCCGGGCGACGTCGTCATCAACGGCGCGGTCCAGGTGTTCAACCAGTGCTTCGACGACGGGTGCACCGCCCTCGTCAACTTCTGGCGCTCCCTCGAGAACCTCACGATCAACGTGGCCGGCGGCGAGGGCTGCCAGACCGCGACGGAGTTCTGGGCCGTCTCGCAGGCCGCGCCGATGCGTCGCGTCGCGGTGAACGGCAACTCGTCGCTCATGGACTACTGCTCGGGGGGCCCCCAGTACGCGAGCGGCGGCTTCATCTCCGACTCGACGTTCTCCGGCAACGTCGTCAGCGGCAGCCAGCAGCAGTTCCTCGTCAAGAACGGGACGCTCAACGGCTGGTCGAACGGCGTGTGGAACCAGGTGTTCTCGGGCGTCGTCGGAGCACCGGCGACCTCGTTCGGTCAGCCGGGCGGCCAGCCGTACACGACGCTCGACACGACGCCCGTCACCCGTGAGCGGCCGTACCTGTACCTCGACGCCCAGGGGAAGTACCAGGTCTTCGTCCCGGCGGCGCAGCGGGACAGCCGCGGCGCGAGCTGGGCGGACGGCCACACGCCGGGCCGCTCGGTCCCGCTCGACAAGTTCTACGTCGCGAAGCCGAGCGACAGCTGGGGCCGCCTCAACGGCGCGCTCATGTCGGGCAAGAACCTGCTGTTCACGCCCGGCGTCTACCGCCTCGACAAGACGCTCACCGTGTCGCACCCGAACGCGGTCGTCCTGGGCCTCGGCCTCGCGACGATCTCGCCGACGCGCGGCAACGTCGCGATGCAGACGCTCGACGTCCCGGGCATCGACATCGCGGGCCTGATCTTCGACGCCGGCGAGCAGAACAGCCCCGCGCTGCTGCGGCTCGGCACGGGCCTGTCGACGCTCGACGGCACGCTGCGGCACCCCCTGCTCAGCAGCGCGTCCAACCCGACCGCGCTGCAGGACGTGTTCTTCCGCGTCGGCGGCGAGCACGTCGGCAAGGTGACGCAGGCACTCGTGGTCAACACGAACAACACCGTGCTCGACGACATCTGGTCGTGGCGCGCGGACCACGGCACCGGCGTGGGCTGGACCGTGAACACCGCCCGCAACGGCGTCGTCGTCAACGGCAACGACGTCACGGCGACCGGCCTGTTCGTCGAGCACTACCAGCAGTACAACGTCATCTGGAACGGCGAGCGCGGGAAGACGGTCTTCTTCCAGAACGAGCTCCCGTACGACGCGCCGAACCAGGCCGCGTGGATGAACGGCTCGAAGCCGGGGTACGCCGCGTACAAGGTCGCCGACGGCGTGAAGACGCACGAGGCCTGGGGCCTGGGCGCGTACATCTACACGAACGTCGACCCGACGCTCCACGCGTCGAGCGGCTTCGAGGTGCCGGTCCGGCCGGGCGTCACGCTGCACTCGGTGCTGACGATCTCGCTGAACCACGCGGGGACGATCGACCACGTGGTGAACGACGTGGGCGGCGCCGTGACGCCGGACTTCCAGGGGCCGGCGTTCCTCGTCACCTTCCCGTCGCCGTGACGGCGCGGGCCGCGACCGCCTGACGAGGAGGGCCGGGCAGGTCGCACGGAGCGGGTCGGGTGTGGGTCACCCGGCCCGCTCCGTCGTGCCCGGACGGCGGCGCAGGGTGCCGCGGCGGTGCGTCCCGCGCAGATCCGCTCGCCGAACCGCGTCCCTTCGCACGCGGCAGTCGCTATCGTCGCGGCGACGACGCGCCCGTCTCGCCCGGGTCGTGTCGGTCCCGTGAAGGCTCGTCCACCGACGGGCGTCGGTGGTGACACGAACCGCCCGGATCGGGCAGGTTGAGCCGGGCAACCCACGCGGACGACCGGACGTCCGCACGTGACGGGGCAGGCACGAGGCAGGGGGAGACGTCGGTGGCAGAGGTGGCACGCGCGCGGCGCGCGGCGCGGTGGTCGGGCGGAGCGCTCGCGGCGCTCCTGGTGGCGACGTCGCTCACGGCGTGCGGGTCGCAGCCCCCTGGACCCCAGGCAGCGGGCAAGGCGCTCGCCGCCGCCGTCGGCTCCGGCACGTTCGACGCGGTCCACTTCGCGCCCGGCACCGACGCCACCGCCGCGGCGGACGCGCGCACCGCCGCGTACGACGGCCTCGCGCCGTGGGCGCCGAAGGTCGTCGCGACCACCACCGCCGCGGCCGACGACAAGGACCAGGCCACCGCCAGGCTCGCCTTCACGTGGGACGTCGGCGCCGCCCGGCCGTGGACGTACACGACGCAGGCATCGCTGTCGCGCGACCCGCACGACAAGAAGGTGTGGCTCGTCACCTGGAACCCCGCGATCCTCGCGCCGGACCTGACGGACGGCGAGAAGCTGGTCGACAAGCGTGAGCGCGCCACCCGTGCCGACATCCTCGACGGCGACGGCAACCCGCTCGTCACCCCGCGGCCCGTGCACGCGATCGGCATCGACAAGACGCGGATCGCCGCGGCGCAGCAGGCCGCGGCCGCGAAGGCGCTCGCGAAGGCCGTCGGGATCGACGCCGACGCGTACGCCGCGCAGGTCGCGAAGGCGGGGTCGAAGGCGTTCGTGGTCGCCATCACGGTGCGCGACAGCGACCCGGACTTCGACATCCCGAAGCTCGCCCGCATGGCGGGCGTCAACGCCGTGCCGGGACAGCTGCCGCTCGCGCCGACCCGGACGTTCGCGCGGCCGGTGCTCGGTTCGGTCGGCGACGCGACCGCCGACATCGTCACGAGCTCGCACGGCGCGATCGTCGCGGGCGACCAGACGGGCCTCAGCGGGCTCGAGCGGCAGTACGACGCGCAGCTCCGGGGCACGCCGGGGCTGACGATCCGGGCGGTCGCGCAGGACGGCAGCGCGGCACGCGACCTGTTCCACGTCGACCCGAAGCCCGGCACGCCGCTGGGTACGACGCTCGACGTCGACACCCAGAAGGACGCCGAGCGCGTCCTGGCGGACGTGAAGCCCGCGAGCGCGGTCGTCGCGATCCGCCCCTCGACCGGCGCCGTGCTCGCCGTGGCCAGCGGGCCCGTGACGAGCGGCCAGTCCGTCGCGACGCTCGGCGAGTACGCCCCGGGCTCGACGCTCAAGATCGCGACCGCGCTCGCGATGCTGCGCGACGGCGCGACGAAGCGCACCACGATGGCGTGCGCGCCGAGCGTCACGGTCGCCGGCCGCGAGTTCAGGAACACCCCGGACTACCCGTCGAGCAAGCTCGGCTCGATCCCCCTGACCACCGCATTCGCGCACTCGTGCAACACCGCGTTCATCGGCGAGCGCGACACGGTGTCGCAGGGCGACCTCGCGGCGGCCGCGGCGTCCCTCGGTCTGACCGGGACGCCGTCCTTCGGGCTGCCCGCGTTCCTGGGCGACGTCCCCGCCGAGGCGAGCGGCACGGACCACGCGGCGTCGCTGATCGGGCAGGGTCGGGTGGTGGCGTCGCCGCTGGGCATGGCGACGGTCGTCGCCTCAGTCGCCGCCGGTCACACGGTCAACCCGTCGGTGGTCGACCGGGCGTCGGTCGTGGCCGGCGCCGGCGGGGCGGGCGCGACGGGCGGGACCGGCGCGACGAGCACCGCGGCCGCGTCGGCACCGGCCGCCCCCGCGAAGCCCCTCACCGCCGCCGAGGCGAGCACGCTGCGCACGCTGATGCGCGGGGTCGTCACCGACGGCACCGCCACGCTCCTGCAGGACGTCCCCGGCGGCCCGGTCCTCGCCAAGACGGGCACGGCCCAGTTCGGCCCGACGGGCGACACGAAGAACCACGCGTGGCTCGTGGCGATCCAGGGCGACCTCGCGGTCTGCGTCTACGTCGACGAGGGCGACTTCGGCGCGACGACCGCCGGCCCGATCCTCAAGCGCTTCCTGACCCTCCTGCACGGCTGACACCGCCGCGATCTCTCGCCAGACACGTACATCCCGCCGAACCCCGTCCCTGGAGGTACGCGCCCCGGCGGGACGTACGCATCTCGGCGCACAGTCGGCGCGCCACCGCGTCGGCCGACGCGCGCCGTTACCCGCCCGCGGGCTCGCTCCGCGACGCGTCGTGCGCTGAGATGGGGGCGACCCCCGAGGAGGACACACCATGACCAGCCCGTTCGCGCCCGGCACGCCCGGGTGGATCCGCTCGCTCGAGCGCACCGATCTCCAGGTCTCGGCCGTCTGCCTCGGGGGCTCGCCGCTCGGCAGCATGCCGCGCCTGTACGGGCGGGACGTGCCCGCCGACGAGGGCGTCGCGACCGTCCTCGCGGCGCTCGACAGCCCGATCCGGTTCATCGACACCTCGAACGGCTACAGCGACGGCGAGAGCGAGCGCCGCATCGGTGCCGCGCTCACCCTCGCGGACGGCAAGCCCGACGACGTGACGATCGCGACGAAGGTCGACCCGTCCGGCAGCGACTACTCGGGCGCCCGGGTGCGCGCATCCGTCGCGGAGAGCCGCGAGCGCCTCGGCCTCGACTTCCTGCCGCTCGTGCACCTGCACGACCCGGAGTTCTTCGACTTCGACGAGATCACGCAGCCGGGTGGCGCGGTCGACGCGCTGGTCGAGCTCCGCGAGCGCGGCCAGGTCGGCGCGATCGGCATCGCGGGCGGGCGCGTCCAGGAGATCGCGCGGTACGTCGCGCTGGACGTGTTCGACGTGATGCTCGTGCACAACCGCTGGACGCTCCTCGACCGCAGCGCCGGGCCGCTCATCGAGGACGCGCTCTCCCGCGGCATGGCGGTGCTCAACGCGGCCGTCTACGGCGGCGGCATCCTCGCGGCGGCGCCCGGCACCGGCCCGAGCACGTACGGCTACCGGGAGGCCCCGCCCGAGGTGCTGGCGGCGGTCGACGCGATGCACCGGGTGTGCGCCTCGTACGGCACGGACCTGCGCACCGCGGCGCTCCAGTTCTCGCTGCGGGACTCGCGGTTCACGTCGACGATCGTCGGCATGAGCAGCCCGGCCCGCATCGCGTCGACGCTCGAGGCGGCGTCGCTCGACCTTCCGGACGACCTGTTCCGCGACCTCGAGAAGCTGCTCCCGCCCGAGCACACCTGGCTCGACGCCGACTGACCCACCGTCCCGGCCCGAGCCCCGCGACCCCGGGTACGGTCGAGCGCATGACGCGCGTGGTGGTGACCGGTGGCAGCGGCAAGCTCGGACGGGCGGTGGTCACCGACCTCGCCGAGCACGGCTACGAGGTGGTGAACGTCGACCAGGCGCCGCCGCCCGCGGGTCAGCCCGCGGCGTTCACGCGCGTCGACCTGACGGACCTCGGCCAGGTGGTCGAGGCGCTGTCGGGCATCGACGACCGGTACAGCGGCGTCGACGCCGTCGTCCACCTCGCGGCGATCCCGGCGCCGGGCCTGCGCCCGAGCGGTGCGACGTTCGCCAACAACGTGGTCGCGACGCACCACGTCTTCCATGCCGCGAAGGTGCTCGGCATCCGCAACGTCGTGTGGGCGTCGAGCGAGACGGTGCTGGGCCTGCCGTTCGAGACGCCGCCGCCGTACGTGCCGGTCGACGAGGAGTACGCGGTCCGCCCCGAGAGCACGTACTCGCTCGGCAAGGCGGTCGAGGAGGAGATGGCGCGGCACTTCACGCGGTGGGACCCGCAGCTCAAGCTGATCGGGCTGCGGTTCTCCAACGTCATGGACGTCGAGGACTACACGGAGCTCGGGTTCCCCGGCTTCGAGGACGACCCCCAGCGCCGCATCTGGAACCTGTGGGGCTACATCGACGCGCGCGACGGCGCGCTCGCGGTGCGGCTCGCCCTCGAGTCCGACCTCACGGGGTTCGAGGCGTTCGTCATCGCGTCCCCCGACACGGTGATGACGACGCCGTCGGCCGAGCTCGTCGCCCGCTGGTTCCCCGGCGTCCCCGTGCGCCGCGAGCTCACGGGCACCGAGACGCTGCTCGGCATCGACAAGGCCCGCCGCCTGCTGGGGTACGACCCGCGCCACACGTGGCGCGACCACGTCTGACGAGCAGCCGGACCCGGTGAAAGCCGTCCCCGGAACCGGCCACGAGCGCCCGTCGCTTCTGCCACGATCCGCGCATGACGACGGAGCAGCCGCGCCAGCCGGGGATCCTGACCCAGGACGCGCCGCGGCTGCCGCCGGGTGGTGGCGCGGTCCCCGGGGCGGCGACCGCGCAGCCCGCTCCCCGGCCTGACGCGCGCCCACCCTTCGCGCACTGGTGGCGGCGCGTCGCGGCCGCGCTGCTGGACGGCTGGATCGTGGCGACCGTCAGCTTCCTGCTCGGAGGGCGGTTCGACACCTCCTGGAGCGTGAGCCTCGCGAACGAGCCGCGCGTGCACGCGCCCGTGGCCGGGTGGTTCGTGAGCGTCGCCGCTCTGCTGGTCCTGCAGGCGTACACGGGCTCGACCCCGGGCAAGCGCGCGATGGGGATCGCGATCGTGCGCGAGGCCGACGACCGACCGCTCGGGCTGCTCCGCACCGTGGGCCGCGAGGTCGCCCACTTCCTCGACGTGCTCCTGCTGGTCGGCTACCTGCGACCGCTGTGGCACCCCCGCCGGCGGACCTTCGCCGACTCGCTGGCGTCGAGCGACGCCCGGCTGACGCGTGCGCCGGAACGCCACCCCGCGGTGGCGTGGCTCGCCGCGCACCGGGTCCCCCTGCTCCCGGGCACGGTCGCGACGTCGCTCGCCGGCGCGGCGTGCACGGTCGCCCTCCTCGCGCTCCTCGCCGTCCACGAGGCCGGGTCGGGCGCCGACGCGACGTGCCAGGGCGACCTGAGCATCCAGGCGAGCGCGAACGGCGGCCCGGCGCTCGGGTACATCGGACCGACGCCCGGCGGTGGCTGGACCGAGGAGACGACGCGCGTCGACGAGAAGTGGCTCACGTCGCCCCGGCTGCGGCTGCTCGAGGCGCGGCTGATCACGCAGGGCTGGACGGCCGAGACGCGTCTCGGCGTCCGGCGGAGCTGGTCCGACCAGGGCGAGGCGATGTTCTGGTGGGTCTACGGCGGGCCGGTCACGACGTTGACGGCCGTCCTCGGGCCGGCTCGATCCGACGCCGCGGGTGTGCCGGACGACGCGCGCTCGATCCACCTGAGCGTCGACGTGAGCCGTGGGCCGAATGTGACGGAGGCGGGCATCGACCACGGCACCGTCCGGGTGTCCTCGCTGGCGCCGGGGATCATCGGCGTCTCGTTCGTGCCGGACCGCGCGCTCGTGGTCGACGACGACTTCGTCTGGCGCGCGGCCGTCGAGCCGGCGGCGGGCGCCGGCACCGCGTGCGGCGTGGCCTGATCGATCGGGCGATTCACCCACCCCCGGGCAACCGTCCGGATGCGACCCCCGAGACCCCCGCGTAGCGTCGAGAATCCCTCACACCCCTCAGGAGGAAGCCATGGGTCTCGACGACAAGATCTCGAACGCCGCTGAGAACGCGAAGGGCAAGGCCAAGGAGGCCACCGGCAAGGCGACGGACGACGAGCGCCTCGAGGCCGAGGGCAAGGTCGACCAGTCGAAGGCCGACCTCAAGCAGGCCGGCGAGAAGGTCAAGGACGCCTTCAAGTGACCCTCGGCAGCAAGATGGCGGTCCCGACCTAGGGACTCCCGACGCAGGCGCCGGCCCTCTGACCGGCGCCTTCGTCATGTCGGGGGGCCTCTCGCGCCCGGGATTGCTCCGAGAGGGTGAATTGGACCGATGTCCGTATTTGGGTGGTGCGCGGGCTTCCGTCAGGATCCGTCCCTGCTCTACTGTCTGACCTGTCAGCGAAACGGCAAACCCTCCGCAAGGAGGGGACGCAAAGCCACGGGACCCACGGGGTCAGCCGGGCTACCGAACAGACAGGAAGGTCACATGGACCAGCGTGGGTTCTCAATCGACCCGTCCGAGACCGCTTCCCCCCTCACCCCGGCCGTTCCCGTCGCGCGCATCCGCGACTGGGCAGCTCTGGCGTCGCGTCGCGGCGCGACGGAGCTCCTGCCGGCGCAGCGGGACCACGCGGCCGCCTGACGCCCCCGCGGCACCTGCCGCGCCCGGGGAGCGCAACCCGCTCCTCTCACCGATCGCCGGTCGACCACGTGTCGGCCGGCGATCGTCGTTCCCGGGCCGCGGCTGGGGCGGCTTCCCGTCGGGCGGGCCGGGCGGCTGGTCCGTCGACACGGCACGGCGCCCGGTACGCCCGGTGCGTGCCGGTTCGCGCCTTCTTCCGTTAGCCTCGCTGCACCGGGCCCGAGCGCCCGCCACCGATCGAGGAAAGGTTGGGCTCGATGACTTTCTGGAACTGGGTGGAGCTGCTGATCTGGTGGTTCCTGTTCTTCGCCTACCTCGTGATCCTCTTCCAGATCCTCGGTGACCTGTTCCGGGACCACGCGCTCAGCGGGTGGTGGAAGGCGGTGTGGATCGTCTTCCTGATCATCTTCCCGTTCCTCACCGCGCTCGTGTACGTGATCGCCCGCGGGCGGGGCATGGCCGAGCGGACGCAGGGCGCCGCGCTCAAGGCCAAGCAGGACACCGACAGCTACATCCGCACGGTCGCCGCCGGCAAGTCGCCCGCCGAGCACATCGCGGACGCCAAGGCGCTGCTCGACGCAGGCACGATCTCCGAGGAGGAGTTCGCTCAGCTCAAGGCGAAGGCGCTCGCCTGATCCGCTGACGAGGCCGAACCGGCCCGGTGCGCACGCCGCACCGGGCCGGTTCGCCGTCGGGAACCAGGGGAGGCGACGTCCGCTCAGAGCTCGCCGCGGCGCTGGAGGTAGCGCATCGCGACCCACCCGAGCGGGATCCGCAGCCAGTACGTGAGCACGCGGAACAGCACCGCGATCGATGCGGCGATACCGGCGTTGATGCCGGTCACGGCGGCGAGCGTGCCGCCGAGGGCCAGCTCGACGGTCCCCATGCCGCCCGGGGTCGGGATGATGGCGCCCGCGGTGTTGCCCGTCAGGTAGATGAGGGCGACCTGCACGAGGCTCGCGTGCTGCCCGAGGGCCTCCATGCACGCGGCGAAGGCGCAGACGTAGCCGAGCGTGTTCAGCAGGTTGCCGGTGACGGCGAGCAGCAGGCGCCACGGCTGCCCGAGGACCTCGATGAGCCGCGGCCACACCTGCGCGATGATCGGCATCACGCGCGCCGCGACCCACTGGCGCACCTTCGGCACCAGCAGCAGCGCGGCGACGCACGCCACGACGAGGCCGATGATCAGCAGCACGAGCGGCGAGATGGGCAACGACTCGTGCTGGCCCGACACGAGCGAGAGCACGAGCAGCAGCAGCACGGTGACCACGAACTGCAGCACCTGCACGAGCGCGGCGGTCGCGGCCGAGAGCGACGAGCTGACGCCCCGGCGCTGGAGCATCCGCAGGTGCAGCGCCGCGGGCCCGATGCCGGCGGGGACGGCGAGCGCGACGTAGGTCGCGGCGGTCTGCATGAGCGTCGCGTGCCACGGCGTCACGCGCACCGGCGAGAGCGCGACGACCGCGAGCCCGGCGCCGAACAGCGTCAGGAGACCGAGCGCGAACGCCAGCGCGATCCACCGCCAGTCGCCGGTGGTCAGCGCGTTCGCGATCTGGTCGACGTTGATCGTGGTCAGCACGACGAAGATCGCGACGGTCGTCAGCACGATCGACATCACGGTGCGCGCGCCGAACCGGACCAGCTGCTGCGGCTCGACGTCGGCCTGCGGCAGGCGCGCCACCAGCGCGGTGCGCAGCTCGGCGAGCACCTGCTTGTTCGCCCGCAGCTCCTCGCGCGTCTCGCGCGGCAGGGCGATCGTCTGGAGCAGCGGGCCGACCGCCGCGATGTCGTCGTCGGGCAGCACCGCGACGGCCGACTCGAGCGCGCGCTGCGCCCCGACGCGCAGCGCGAGGAGCGCGACGAGCTGCGTCACGTCCATGCGGCGCGCGAGCTCGGACGACGCGACGTCGCCCTGCTCCCACCCGGTGAGCCAGACGATCGGTCCGTCGTCGGTGCGCTCCGCGAGCACCACGTCGCTCGTCAGTGCGCGGTGCGCGATGCCCGCGTCGTGCGCGAGCTGCAGCTGGCGCCAGATCTCGCGCAGCACCCGGTCGGTGAGCCGGTCGGCGGGGATGTCCGCCAGCGGCACGGCGTGCCCCGGCCGCTCCTGCACGAGCAGCATCGAGTCCTCGGCCTCGGCGACGCTGAGCAGCTTGGGCGTCCGCACGCCCGCGGCGCGCGCCGCGTACGCGAGCAGCGCCGCGCGCTCCGTCGCCTGCCGCAGCGACACGACCGAGCGCCCTTCGATGCCGCGCATGCGCAGCGACCGCCACGCGCGGCTCAGCATGCCGACGACCTGCCGGTCGCCGTCGATCACGACCACGTCGAGCCCTTGGCCGTCGGCCGTCTCGAGCTCGTACACGCGGTGCATGGTCGAGCGGGTCAGGGCGCGCGCCGCCGGGGCGTCGCCGAGCTCGGGCGCCGGGGTGCCGCGCCGCTCGGCGGCCTCGTCGGTGGACTCGTCGGCGACCCTCGTCAGCCGCACGGGCTCGAAGCCGGCCCGGCGCACGCCCGCCACGAGCGCCCCGCCGTACGCCCGCTCGGACTGCACGCCCGACAGGTAGCGAGTGGCGAGGCCGACGAGGCGCCCGATCAGCAGGGAGACGATCAGGCCGGGCAGCGAGACGCGCGCGGTGATGAGGTCGACGCCCGCGGCGACCCAGAGCAGGTTCCAGCCCGCCGCGACGACGCGCCGGCGCCCGCGCGGCCCGACGACCGTCAGCAGGCCCGACACGATCGCGACGTAGAGCGGCAGCGTGGTGACCCAGTCACCGCCGCGGTGCACGGACAGGCCGCGCTGCAGGTCGGTGCCGACGAACTCGTTGACGACCCAGAGCACGAGCTCGTTGAGCGCGACCGCGGCCGCCGTCGCGGCGAGCGCCTCGAGCACCTGCCGGCCGAGCCGCCGGACCGCGAGGTTGCCGAAGACCAGGATGATGTTCGTCAGCAGCACGAGCGCCGCGAGCACCTGCGCCGGCACGAAGAGGATGCGCTGCAGCACGGCGGAGAAGCCGTGCACGTCCTCCGCGACCCCCGTCGTCGTGTTGGGCGCGAACGTCGCGACGCCCATCACGAGCACCAGGCCGACCACCGACAGCACGACGCCCAGCAGGTCGCTCGGGTGGTGCACGCGCAGCGCCGGGACGTCGTCGACCGTGATGCCCTCGTCGGCGTCCTGCGGCGGCGTGCCGGTCAGGCGTGGCAGCGCGGGTGGCGCGCCCGTGCTCCGCGACCCGGCGTGGACCACGCCGACCGCGCCTGCCGACTCGGCGATGAGGTCGCGCGCCCGGTGGGGGGTGAGCGCCTCGTCGGACGTGGGGGCGCCCGCGGACGCGCCGTCGGCGGCCGCGCGACCGGCGGGCGTCGCGGACATAGGGGCGAGTCTAGGCAGCGGCCCCGCGGCGACGCTGGCAGTCGGCGGTGGGATCGCCCGGGGCGTCCGTCACAGGCACCCGCCGACGGCTGCGCACGGCCGTGGGCGATTCATCCGGTGCGTGACGGTGCCGGTCGCTACGGTGCGAACGTCGGGTACGCCGTCCACCGCGGTCTCGGGTCCGCGCGTCGTCCCGCCGGGAGGTCCGATGGCCGACGAAGTCGCCGAGCTCTCCGCCGGGCTGCGCCGCGTGTGGTGGCTGCCCGTGCTGCGTGGGGCGATCCTCGTGATCCTGGGCGCGCTGATGCTCGCGCACCCGATCAACACCGTGCACGCGCTCGCCTGGGTCTGGGGCGTGTTCACCGTGATCGACGGTCTCGTCTCGCTCGTCCACTGGTGGATCAACCGGAAGGTCGACGGGTCGATGTGGTGGCTCGCCACCGGCCTGGCGGAGATCGTCATCGGTGTCGTCGTCATGGCGTGGCCCGAGGCGACCGTGAGCGTCGTCTTCTACCTGATCACCATCTGGATCCTGGTGCTCGGCATCCTCGGGATCATCGGATCGGTGACGCTCTACCGGGTGCGCGACATCAGCTGGTACTGGGTGCTGACGTTCGGGCTCGTGTCGTTCCTGTTCGGGCTCCTGCTGCTGCTGAACAAGCAGACGTCCCTCACCGTGATCATCGTGATCCTCGGCCTGTTCGCGTTCGTCGCCGGCGTCGTGCTGATCATCAGCGGGTTTGCCACGCGGAGCCTCGCGCAGCAGATCCAGCCCGCGCAGCGCGAATGACGCCCCCGGGCGGGTGCGCCGGTCCCGGCGCGCCCGTCACGAGAGGTGGAGGGCCTCCCGGATGTGCGCCGGGATCAGCGCGTAGCCGATGAACACGACCATGTCCATGATCGAGTGCGCGACGACGAGGGGCATGACGCGCCTCTTGCGGCGGTAGTACTCCGCGAAGACGAGGCCCATCACGGCGTTGCCGAGGAACGCCCCGAAGCCCTGGTACAGGTGGTACGAGCCGCGCAGCAGGGCGCTCGTGACGACGACCGCGGGCGCGCTCCAGCGCAGCTCGCGCAGCCGTTCCATCAGGTAGCCGACGACGACGACCTCCTCGAGCAGCGCGTTCTGCACGGCCGCGAGGATCAGCACGGGCACGGTCCACCACGCGGCGTTGAGCGCGGACGCCTGCACCTGGACCGAGATGCCGATCGCCCGCGCGAGCGCGTAGAGGCCGAGCCCGGGGATGCCGATCAGCGCCGCGAGACCCACGCCGATGCCGAGGTCGCGCCACGGCCGCGTGACGTCGAGGCCGATGCGCCGGAACGCCGAGCGGCCGTTCGCCGACAGCAGGTAGAGCGCGAGCGCGACGGGCACCAGCGCGAACCCGATGCCCAGCAGCTGGTAGGTGAGGTCGAGGTAGGGCCGCGGCGAGACGCTCGGGTTGAGGGTCGCCGTCTGGGAGGCGAGCGGCTTGCCGGCGGTCAGCTTGGCGACGAGCGCGACGACCGCGTAGACCGCCGACTGGCCGAGCGACAGGCCGAGCACGATCCAGATCTCGACCGTGAGGCGGCGGCGGGTCGCGCGCTCGCTCGGCGGCGGCGCCGACGCGGACCGTGTCGCGGTGCCGCTCCCGTCGCTCGGGCCTGCGGCGGCGTCCGGCATCGCGGTGGCGAGCCCGTCGCCGGGTCCGGTGTCGGGCGCGTCCGGCTGCGCCGCGGGGCTCGTCATGGCCGGAGCCTAGGCCGGGTCGCTGGACGTCACCTGGGCGTGCGGTGGACGGAGGCAGGGCGCCGCCGGTGGCGTGGTGCTGGTGTCGTCCACACCCGACGGGGCAGCGCAGCTTCGGGGACGGCACGTGCCTTTCGACCGACCTCTTGCCACCTGAGGCTGTACAAAGTAGTTTGTGACGCAAAGCAGAGCACTCCGAGGGGACACGACATGAACGAGCAGGAGACGGACCGCGAGAGGGACGACCTGGCGCCCGACCCGGCGGCGGCGCTCGCGATCATCGAGCGGCAGCGGCGGCAGGCGGCGCTCGCACGGCCGTCGAACGCGGTGCTGTTCACCGTGTGGGGGCTCGCCTGGCTCGTCGGCTACGGCGGCATGTGGCTGTCCGGTCGGCACGGCGAGGTGTCGCCCGCGTCGGCCATCGTGTTCGGCGCGTGCGTCCTGGCGGGACTCGTCGCCACGTTCTGGCACGTGCGGCGGCGGCTGCACGGCGTCGCGGGGAGCGGTCCGCGCACGGGCGCGCTCTTCGCCGGGGCCTGGGTCGTGGGCTACGCCGCGCAGGGCATGACGATCGGCGGGCTCGCGAACGCCGGCGCGTCGGACGACGTGGTCCAGCTCGTCGCGAACGCGACCGGCGCGCTCGTCGTCGGGCTGCTGTTCCTGGCCGGCGGCATGATGTGGCGCTCGCCCGGCATGTACGGGCTCGGTGCGTGGATGTGCCTGGTCGCGGGCGCCGCGGCGCTCGTCGGGCTGCCCGGCTCGTACCTGGTGATGGCGCTCGCGGGCGGCGGCGGCATGCTCGTCGCCGGCGCGCTCGAGGCCCTGCTGCAGCCGGGGGCACGCCGTGGCTGACGAGCTCGACCCCGTGATCCACGCCCAGGCGCGGCTGCGCGTCGTGGCGACGCTCGCACCCTTCGCGCCCGGCGACAGCATCTCGTTCCCGCGGCTGCAGAAGCTGCTCGACATGACGGCGGGCAACCTGTCGACCCACCTGCGCAAGCTCGAGGAGGCCGACTACGTCGCGGTGACGAAGACCCACGAGGGCCGCGTGCCCGCGACGTACGTCGCCCTGACGCCGACGGGCCGCCGCGCGTTCGAGGCGTACACCGAACAGCTCCGCGCGCTGCTGGGCTGACGCACGAGCCGGTCGACCCGGTCGCAGGTGTCGACCAGGTCGACCGGCTCGTCGGCGCCGGCGTCAGGAGAAGCGGCGCAGGCGCAGGCTGTTCGTCACGACGAGCACCGACGAGAACGCCATCGCAGCACCCGCGATCATCGGGTTGAGCAGCCCCAGCGCGGCCAGCGGGAGCGCCGCCACGTTGTACGCGAACGCCCAGAACAGGTTCTGCTTGATGACGCGCAGCGTCGCCCGCGAGAGCCGCACCGCCTGCGCGGCCGAGCGCAGGTCGCCGCGCACGAGCGTGAGGTCGGCGGCCTCGATGGCGACGTCGGTGCCCGTGCCCATCGCGAGGCCGAGGTCGGCCGCCGCGAGCGCCGCGGCGTCGTTGACGCCGTCGCCGACCATCGCGACCCGCCGGCCCTCGCCCTGCAGGCGCCGGACGGTCGCCACCTTGTCCTCCGGCCGGACGCGCGCCACGACGTCGTCGATGAAGACCTCGCGCGCCGTCGCGCGTGCCGCGCCCTCGTTGTCGCCCGTCAGGAGCACGGGCCGCAGCCCGAGCGCCCGCAGCTCGTCGACCGCGTCGCGCGACGACGGCTTGACCGGGTCGCGCAGCACGAGGACACCGCGCGCGCGGCCGTCCCAGGCGGCGACCACGGCGGTCGCGCCGTCCGCCTCCGCCGCGCGCACGTCGTCCGCGACCGCGCCGGTCGCGACACCCTGCGCGCCCAGCCAGCCGACCGTGCCGACCAGCACGCGCCGCGCGAGACCCAGGCCGGAGTGCGCCGTGCGGACGACGCCCTCGACGCCGGAGCCGGCCTCGGCGCGGAAGTCGAGAACCTGGTCGGAGCCGATGACGACGCCGTCGGCTCCGCGAGCCGTCTCGCCGCCGTCGCCGGCCCCGATGCCGAGTCCGGGTGTCGAACCCGGCCCCGGCGCGCCGCCGTCTGATCCGGCCGCGGCCGCGATGGCCCGTCCGATCGGGTGCTCGGCGTGCGCCTCGACGGCCGCCGCGTAGCGCAGCACCTCGTCACCACGCTCGCCGTCCGCCGGCAGCACGTCGACCAGCGCCATGCGGCCCTGCGTCACGGTGCCCGTCTTGTCGAGCACCACGGTGTCGACCGTGCGCGTCTGCTCGAGCACCTCGGGCCCCTTGATGAGCACGCCGAGCTGTGCGCCCCGCCCCGTCCCGACGAGCAGCGCCGTCGGCGTCGCGAGCCCGAGCGCGCAGGGGCACGCGATGATCAGCACAGCGACCGCCGCGGTGAACGCCTGCTGCGCGCCGGCGCCGGTCGCGAGCCACACCGCCAAGGTGCCGAGCGCGAGCACGAGCACGACGGGCACGAACACCGCGGAGATGCGGTCGGCGAGCCGCTGGACGGGCGCCTTGCCCGTCTGCGCCTGCGCGACGAGCCGGCCGATCTGGGCGAGCCGCGTCTCGTCGCCGACCCGCGTCGCGCGCACCACGAGCGCCCCCGACGTGTTGATCGTCGCGCCGGTCACCTCGTCGCCGGGGCCGACGTCGACGGGCACGGGCTCCCCGGTCAGCAGCGACTCGTCGAGCGCGCTCGTGCCGCGGACGACGACCCCGTCGGTGGCGACCTTCTCGCCGGGCCGGACGACGAACTCGTCGCCGACCGCGAGCTCCGTCACCGGGATGCGCCGCTCGACGCCGCCGCGCAGCACCGCGACGTCCTTCGCGCCGAGGTCCAGCAACGCGCGCAGTGCGTCGCCCGCGCGCCGGCGTGAGCGGTGCTCGAGGTACCGCCCGGCGAGCAGGAACGTGGTGACGACCGCCGCGACCTCGAAGTACAGCTCGGGTGCCGTGCCCTCGTGCGCGGCGCGCGGCCACAGGCTCGGCGTCATCGTCATGCCGAGCTCTCCGGCGCCGCCCAGCAGCAGCGCCCACAGCGACCACCCGGTCGCCGCGACGATGCCGATCGAGACGAGCGTGTCCATCGTCGACGCGCCGTGTCGCGCCGCGCGCGCCGCCGCTCGGTGGAACGGCCACGCCGCCCACGCCGCGACCGGCAGCGCGAGCGCCGCGACGACCCACTGCCAGCCGCGGAGCTGCAGGGCAGGGATCATGGAGACGGCGACCACCGGGACCGTCAGCACGGCGGCGACCCGGAGCCGCCGGCGCAGGTCCGCGCCGCGCGCGTCGGTCGGGGCCGACGTGTCCTCGTCGGGGTCCATGTCGTGCCCCGGGGCCATCGAGTGCCCGGAGAGCGCGTGCTCCATCGGGTCCATGCCCGCCATGCCCGTCGTGCCCGTCGTGCCGGCCATGCCCGTCGTGCCGGCCATGTGCGCCTTGCTGTCGTGGCCCGTCGTCGCGCCGGTGGTCCGAGGCGTGCGGCGCGTCAGGACGTGGGCGTCGTAGCCCGCGGCGCGGACGGCGGCGACGAGTGTCGCGTCGTCGGCCGGGGCGCCGTCCGCGGCGGGCCGCAGCTCGACGTGCGCCTGCTCGAGCGCGAGGTTCACGCTCGCCGTCGCGCCCGGCACGCGGTTCAGCCGCTTCTCGACGCGCGCGACGCACGACGCGCAGGTCATGCCCTCGACCGCGAGGTCGATCAGGGCGACCGGCGCGTCCGCGGGTCCGCCCGCCGAGACGTGCGCGTCCTGCGCAGGGCTCTGGCCGGGGTCGTTCGTCATGCTCGTGCCTTCCCTTCCGCGGGCGCGACGGCCCGCCGCCGTGCCGGCCGCTGCGAGCGTGTGCTCAGAGCAGCGAGCGGCGCGGCGTCAGCGCGTAGCCCGCCTCGTCGACCGCCGCGGCGATCGCGTCGTCGGCGACCGGCTCGTCGGACGTCACCGTCACCTGGGACGACCCGCCGACGACGAGGTCGATCGCGACGTCGGTGACGCCGGGGATCGCGGTCAGCTCCGTCGTCACGTGGTGCACGCAGTGGCCGCAGGTCATGCCGTCGACGCCGAACGTGGTGGTGCTCATGGGTTGCTCCTCGGAGTGTGGGTGTCAGCTGCGGACGAGGCGGGCGATCGCGTCGGACGCCTCCCGGACCTTGGCGGCGCCGGCCTCGGGCGACTGGCGCGCGGCGTCGACCACGCAGTGGCCGAGGTGGTCCTCGACGAGGCCGATGCTCACGGCCTGCAGCGCCTTGGTGACGGCCGCGATCTGCGTCAGCACGTCGATGCAGTAGGTGTCCTCGTCGACCATGCGCGCGATCCCGCGCACCTGGCCCTCGATGCGGCGCAGCCGCTTGAGGTAGTCGTCCTTCGCGTCCGTGTAGCCGTGCACAGGTTCCTCCTCGGTTCGTCCGCGCAACACCATACCCCTAGGGGGTATTCCTGACGACCGGTGCTGCGAGAATCGGCGCATGCGGGTCTCGGCGAAGGCGGACTATGCGGTGCGCGCGTGCGCCGAGCTGGCGGCGTCGCCGCACGGCGACCCGGTCGCGGCGGAGGTGCTGGCCGACGGCCAGGGCATCCCGGTGAGCTTCCTCGAGCGCATCCTCGGCGACCTGCGCCGCGCCGGCATCGTCACCAGCGTGCGCGGTCGGTCGGGCGGCTACCGCCTCGCGCGCGGCGCCGACGCGGTGACGCTCGCCGACGTCATCCGCGCGGTCGACGGCCCGCTGGTGACCGTGCGTGACGAGCGGCCGCCGTCCCTGGCGTACGAGGGGTCGGCCGCGGCGCTGCTCGAGGTGTGGGTCGCGCTGCGCTCGAGCGTCCGGCAGGTGCTCGACGAGGTGACGCTCGCGTCGCTCGTCAGCGGGAAGCTGCCCGCCGGGGTGCACGCGCTGGCCGAGGCCGAAGGGGCCTGGGAGAACCCGTAGCCGGCGCGGCCGGGTCGACCGGCCGCCGCCCACTCTACGACGCGGCGACCCCGCGCGGCCGCTGTGCCGCCGACCCCCGCGCGACGACGACCCCGGCCACCGCGACTGGGGCCCGGCGGTGGTACGAGCTCCGGGCGGGCGACGCCCCGGCGCGCTGCCGAGACCGCGCCGACGGTGGGCGCCCACGTGGCGGACGCGCATCTCGCCATGTGGGCGGGGGATTGAGATGCACCAAGACGGTCGGGATTATCGATCAATTGCGTTCCCGATCTGAGGCGGTCCCCCCGTGCCCTCGCTCGTCCTGCTCGCCGTCGTGGGCCTGCTCGCGCAGCTGGTCGACGGCAGCCTCGGCATGGCGTACGGCGTGACGTCCTCGACCCTGCTCCTCGCGATCGGCACCAACCCGGCAGCGGCGTCCGCCACGGTCCACCTCTCGGAGATCGGCACGACGCTCGCGTCGGGCGTCTCGCACTGGCGGTTCGGCAACGTCGACTGGAAGGTCGTGCTGCGCGTCGGCGTCCCCGGCGCGATCGGCTCGTTCCTCGGCGCCACGGTGCTCTCCCGGCTGTCCACCGACGCTGCCGCTCCCGTGATGTCCGCGATCCTGCTGGCGCTCGGCACCTACCTGCTCGTGCGGTTCACGCTGTTCGGGCTGCGCAAGGACCGCGTCGGCCTGCCGCTCCGCAAGCGGTTCCTCGGCCCGCTCGGCCTGTTCGCGGGCTTCGTGGACGCGACCGGTGGCGGCGGCTGGGGACCTGTCGGGACGCCCGCCCTGCTGGCGTCCGGACGGATGGAGCCGCGCAAGGTCATCGGCTCGATCGACACCTCCGAGTTCCTCGTCTCGATCGCCGCGAGTGCCGGCTTCTTCCTGTCGCTCGGCTCCGCCGGCATCGACTGGAAGTGGGTCGCGGCGCTGCTCGTCGGCGGCGTCGTCGCGGCCCCCATCGCCGCGTGGCTCGTGCGCGTGATCCCGCCGCGCATCCTCGGCTCCGCCGTCGGCGGCCTCATCGTGGTGACGAACGTGCGGTCGCTGCTGCACCACACCGCGCTCGGCGGCACGCCCGCGCAGGCGGTCGTCCTGGCGCTCGTCGCGGCGGTGTGGGCGGCGGCGATCGTGTGGTCGGTCCGCGCCTGGCGCCGCGAGGAGGCGGCCGAGACGGCGGAGCTCGAGGCGATCGCCTCAGCCGACGAGCCCGTCGCGAACGCCGCCATCACGGCCTGAACGCCCAGGCGGCGACGCACCCCACCGGGCCCCGAGGTCCCTGCCCGTTCTCGAGCCACGCCGCACTTCGCCCGCCGACGTCGAACAACGCCGCCGACGCGTGACTTCACAGTCACCTCGTCGCGGCGTTGTTCGTTGCCGGACACGTGAGCGCGCCGAGGCGCACCCCGACGCGCGGATCCCGGCGCGAGGGGTGCGGCAGGGTGTCTAGGCCGCCGGCGCGGTGGCCTTCGCGGCAGCGCGCGCCGCCGCCGGAAGGGCCTCCTCGATGCGCGACAGCGCGGCGTCGTCGTGCGCGGCCGAGACGAACCAGGCCTCGAACGGCGACGGCGGCGCGTACACCCCGGCGTCGAGCAGCGCGTGGAAGAACGGCCGGTACCGCCACGACTCGGTGGCGAGCACGGACGCGTAGTCGCGGGCCCCCTCGGAGGCGGCGGCGTCGCCGAACATCGTGCTGAACAGGCTGCCGGCCCACTGGACGGCGTGCGGGACGCCCTCGGCGGCGAGCGACTCGGACAGCGCACCGCGCAGGCGCGCGGCGGCGGCGTCGATCGTGGCGTAGACGTCGAGGCCTGCGAGCCGCAGCGTCGCGAGCCCGGCGGCCGTCGCCACGGGGTTCCCGGACAGCGTGCCCGCCTGGTAGACGGGACCGACGGGCGCGAGCTGGCGCATCACGTCACGCCGACCACCGACGGCCGCGACCGGCAGGCCACCACCGATCACCTTGCCGAACGTCAGCAGGTCGGGCGCCCAGCCCTCGGCGAGCCCCTCGAGCCCCCACCAGCCGGAGTACCCGACGCGGAAGCCGGTCAGTACCTCGTCCTGGATCAGCAGCGCGCCGTGCTCGGACGTGATGCGGCGCAGCTCGGCGTTGAAGCCGGGCAGCGGCGGGACGACGCCCATGTTGGCGGGCGACGCCTCGGTGATGACGGCGGCGATGCGACCGGGCTGCGCGGCGAACGCCGCCTCGACGGCGGCGAGATCGTTGTAGGGAAGAACGATCGTCTCGGCGGCGACGGCGCTCGAGACGCCGGCGGAGTCGGGGAGCGCCAGCGTCGCGACGCCCGAGCCGGCCGACGCCAGCAGCGCGTCGACGTGCCCGTGGTAGCAGCCGGCGAACTTGACGACGAGGTCGCGGCCGGTGGCCGCCCGCGCCAGGCGCAGCGCCGTCATGGTCGCCTCGGTGCCGGTCGAGACGAGGCGGACCTGCTCGGCCGGGGGCACGCGGTGGCGGACCTCCGCGGCGAGCTCGATCTCGGCCTCGGTCGGCGCGCCGAAGCTCAGTCCGCGCGCCGCGGCGGCCTGCACGGCGTCGACGACCGCGGGGTGCGCGTGCCCGAGCAGCGCGGGGCCCCACGAGCCGACGAGGTCGACGTACTCGCGCCCGTCGACGTCCGTCACGTACGCGCCCCGCGCCGACGCGAGGAACCGCGGCGTGCCGCCGACGGAGCCGTACGCCCGCACGGGTGAGTTCACCCCACCGGGTGTCACGTGGCGCGCACGGTCGAAGGCTGCGTCGCTCGCGGACGTGGCCGAGCCCTCCGGCTCCGCGTCATCGGTCCACGACGCCGTCGTCACGCCCGCCTCGCTCGTCATCGGATCTCCTCCGCCAGCCAGCCGGCCAGCTCCAGCGCAAAGTACGTCAGCACATGATCGGCACCGGCGCGACGGATGCTGAGCACGGACTCGACCACTGCCCTCTTTCGGTCGATCCAGCCCTGCGCGGCGGCGGCCTCGATCATGGCGTACTCGCCGGAGACCTGGTAGGCCGAGACCGGCACGGGAGACGACGCGGCGACGTCCGCGAGCACGTCCAGGTAGGCGAGCGCGGGCTTGACCATGACGACGTCGGCGCCCTCCCCGACGTCGAGGAGCACCTCGCGCGCCGCCTCACGACGGTTGGCCGGATCCATCTGGTAGGTGCGGCGGTCGCCCTCGAGCGCGGACTCGACGGCGTCGCGGAACGGCCCGTAGAACGCCGACGCGTACTTGGCGGCGTAGGCGAGGACGAGGGTGTCGTGGTGCCCGGCCGCGTCGAGCGCGTCGCGGACCACGCCGGTCTGGCCGTCCATCATCCCGGAGAGCCCGACGAGGTGGGCGCCCGCCTCGGCCTGCGCGAGAGCCATGTCGGCGTACCGGACGAGCGTCGCGTCGTTGTCGACCCGCCCGCGCGCGTCGAGCACGCCGCAGTGGCCGTGGTCGGTGAACTCGTCGAGGCACAGGTCGGCCTGCACGACGAGCGCGTCGCCCGCCTCCGCGACCGCGTCGGCGATGGCGAGGTTGAGGATGCCGTCGGGGTCGGTCGCCGCGGAGCCGACCGCGTCGCGGTGCTCGGGGACCGCGAACAGCATGACGCCGCCCAGGCCGGCGCCCGCGGCCTCGGCGACCGCCTTGCGGAGCGAGTCGCGCGTGTGCTGGACGACGCCCGGCATCGACGGGATGGGCCGCGGCTCGGCCAGCCCCTCGCGGACGAAGACCGGGAGCACGAGCTCGGCCGGGTGGACGCGCGTCTCGGCGAGCAGCCGACGGACCGCGGGGCTCTGCCGCAGGCGACGCGGGCGGATGCGTCCGGGACGGCCGGTGGGGGGCGTGGTCACGGCGTCTCCTCGGTGACGGGGGGCGGGGTCGGAATGGCATGGGCGGCGGCGCCGACGAGCGCGTCGACCAGGCCGGCCATGGTCTGCTCGGTCGCGACGGCAGCGAGCGGCAGCCCGAGCCGCTCGGCCTCGCGGGCGGTGCTCGGGCCGATCGCGACGAGCAGCGTGCCGGGCGGCGGGGCGCCGAGCGCGTCGACGAGCGCTCGGACGGTGCTCGCGGACGTCAGGAGCGCTGCGCGCACCGTCCCGTCGGACCAGGCGGTGCGGACGTCGTCGGGCGGCGCCGCGGCGGGCACCGTCCGGTAGGCGACCACGTCGTCGACGTCCCACCCGCGCGCCCGCAGGCCGTCGGCGAGCGTCGCCGCAGCGAGGTCGCCGCGAGGGAAAAGCACGTGCGTCGGACGCTCCGGCTCGGGTGCGGGCCACGCGTCCAGCAGGGCCGCGGCGCTCGAGGCGCCGGCGGGGACGAGGTCCACGGCCACGCCCGCGGCACGGAGCGCGCGCTCGGTGCCCGGACCGACGGCGGCGACGTGCACACGGCCGTCGGCCACGAGCTCCGCCAGCGGCTGTCCGACCTCGGCGGCGCGGTCGACGAGCACCGGCACGGCCGCGGCGCTCGTCACGACGAGCCAGCCGTACCAGCCGGAGCCGAGCGCGAGCAGCAGGTCGTCGAGCTCGGTCGGGTCGTCGGGCGGCACCGTCTCGATCAGGGGCACGACGAGCGGCTCGGCGCCCACCGCGGCGAGCGCGGCGACGGCCGGGCTCGAGGCACCGGACGGCCGCGGCACGAGCACGGGCCAGCCTGCGATCGGGCTGGCCGCGGGGTCGATCTCGCCGCGCGCGACGCGATCCGCCCACGCCGTCAGGGCGGGCTGGCTCAGCGGCGTGCGCGGCACCCTCATCGGCTCGCCGCCAGGTCGGCGAGCTCCGCCGCGCCGGCCGCGAGCAGCTCGTCCGCGACCTCCGCTCCGAGCGCGCGGGCGGCCGCCTCGTCGGATGCGCGGGCCGCGTCGTCGTCAGCGCGGCCGTCCTCGTCTGCGACGGGTGTGAGCGCGGCGGTCGCCTCGCGGCGCAGGCTCGCCGCGCCGTCGGGCCGGACCACGACCGCCTCGAGCCGCAGCACGCCGTCGTCGCCGAGGGCGGCCGCCGCGCCGACGGGAGCGGCGCACCCCGCCTCGAGCCGTGCGAGCAGCGCGCGCTCCGCGAGGACCGCGAGCCGCGTGGGCCGGTGGTCGAGCGCGCGCAGGGCCCGCGCGAGCTCGCCGGCGGGATCCACGTCCGAGCGCACCTCGACGGCCAGCGCGCCCTGCCCGGGTGCGGGCGCGAGCACGTCGGCGTCGAAGACCTCCGTGACGGCTTCGAGCCGGCCGAGTCGCGCGAGCCCCGCGCGCGCGAGCACCACGGCGTCGAGGTCGCCCGGCCCGGCTGTCGAGCCCGCGACGCGGCCCAGGCGGGTGTCGACGTTGCCGCGGATGTCGACCACGTCGAGGTCCGGCCGCGCGGCGCGCAGCTGCGCGGCGCGGCGCGGCGCGCCCGTGCCGACGCGCGCACCCGCGGGCAATCCGGCGAGCGTGAGGCCGTCGCGCGCGCACAGCGCGTCCCGCGGGTCCTCGCGCGGCGGCACCGCCGCGATCGTCAGGCCGGGCGCGTCGGCCGTCGGCAGGTCCTTGAGCGAGTGGACGGCCACGTCGCAGCGCCCCTCGAGCAGCGCGTCGCGCAGCGCGGTGACGAAGACGCCGGTGCCGCCGAGCGACGCGAGCGAGCCCGTCAGGCGGTCGCCGTCGGTGCGGACGCGCACGGTCTCGACGGTCAGGTCGGCGAGCGACGCGAGGTCGTCGGCGACGTGGCCGGTCTGCGTGAGCGCGAGCGCGCTGGCGCGCGTGCCGATCCGGACGAGCTGGGGCATGGCACCCAGTCTCCCTCCGCCGCCGGGCAGGTGTCGAAATCGGCGGGTGGACTGTGAGGAATGTGACCCCCGACACTGTTCTGACGAGCCGTCAGGAAATGCGCCGGAGAATGTGACGTGCGCCATTTCGTGGCGTGTTCGCGACGTATTGTCAGAACGAATTCCGACGCGCCAGTGCACGCGCCGCCTCGCGGGCGTCCGGGACGACCGACGCGAGCCCGTTGCCCGCGACCCACGCGCCGCACACGGCCACGCCGGGCAGACCGGCGACGGCACGCCGGACGGACGCGACCGCGTCCCGATGGGCGGCGCTCGGTCGGGGCAGCGACTGCGACCAGCGGACGATCGCGTGGCCCGCGACGCGCTGCGCGTCGAGCGGGACGCCGAGCAGCACCGACGCGTCGGCGAGGGCCGTCTCGACCAGGGCGTCGTCGCCCGGCTCGGGCCCGGTGCCGCCGCGCGGGGTGCGGGCCGTCGCGTCGGCTGCCGTGGCCCCGCCGGCCGCCCCCGTGGCCGCGCCCGGGGCAGTCTCGTCGTCGGCGCGCCCGTACGACAGCCGCACCACGTGCCGGCCGGCCCCCGCCGCGCGAGCCGTCCACGCCCACTTCGCGGTCGCGTGCGTCAGCGCCTTGGCCTGCACGTCCCGCGCCTCGCGCGCGACCAGGACCCCGGTGCCGCGCGGCGCTCCGTCCAGTGCGGGCTCGTCGAGCACGAGCGTGACGAGCGTGACCAGCGCGCCGTCGTCGAGCCGCACGTCGGCCAGCGCGGGCGCCAGACCCGCCGCGAGCGCGGGTGCCGCCGGCGTCGCGAGCACGACGCGGGGCGTCACGATCGCGGAGGTGCCGGTCCGGCCGCGCGCCTCGACGCGGTACGCCTGGCCGCCCGGGTCCTGCGTCAGCGACGTCGCCGAGGTGCGCAGCCGCAGCTCGCCGCCGCGGGCCGCGAGGTCCGCCGTGAGCGCGTCGACCAGCACGTGCAGCCCGCCGTCGAGGCCCAGCACCGCCGAGCCCGCGGGCGCCGCGGACCGCAGCCGCACCACCGCGCGGGCCAGCGACCCGCCGCTCGCCGCGCGTGCCGCGCTCAGTCCGGGCGCGACCGCGTCGATCGCGAGGCCGTCGGGCTCGGCTGCGTGGACGCCGCCGACGATCGGCCGCACCAGCCGGTCCAGCACCCGCCGGCCCATGCGCGCGCGGACCAGGTCGCCGAGGGTCGTGGCACGCGCCCCGATGCGCTCCGGCAGCAGCAGGTCGAGCCGTGCGCGCCACGCGCCGAACGCGCCGAGGGTGCGCCGCACGTCGTCGGCCCCGGGCTCCGACGGGATGCCGAGCAGGCCGGTGCGCGGCAGCGGTCCGTCGCCCGAGGGCAGGTGGACCCACGAGCCACTGGGCTCGGGCGCCGCGAGCCGGCCGGCGAGGCCGAGCTCGTCGACCAGCGCGGCGACCGTGCCGCCCCGCGTCGCGAAGGACTCCGCGCCGGCGTCGAGCCGGATGCCGGCGACCGTGTGTGCGCGCACCGCGCCGCCGGCCGCGTCGCGCGCCTCGAGCACGAGCACCCGCAGGCCCGCGATGCCGAGCTCGCGCGCCGCGACCAGACCGGCCACGCCGCCACCGACGACGACGGCGTCCCAGCGCTCGACGGTCCCGGCGGGCGTCGGACCGGCCGTCGTCGTCACGGCCGGTCGTCGAGCGGCAGGTCGTGGACCAGCTGGGCGACCCGCGTCAGCACGTCGGGGTTCGTCTCCGGCGGCACGCCATGGCCGAGGTTGACCACGTGGCCGGGCGCCTGCGCGCCGCGCGTGACGACGTCCCGCACGTGCGCCTCGAGCACGGGCCACGGCGCCGCGAGCAGAGCCGGGTCGATGTTGCCCTGGAGCGGCGTGGTGCCCCCGAGCCGGCGGTTCGCCTCGTCGAGCGGGAGCCGGTAGTCGACGCCGACGACGTCCGCGCCGACGTCACGCATCGCGCCCAGGAGCTCGCTCGTCCCGGTGCCGAAGTGGACCTTGCGGATGCCGAGGTCGGCGACGTGGGAGAGCGCGCGGGCGCTCGCCGGCGCCACACGGTCGACGTAGTCCGCGAGGCTCAGCGCGCCGGCCCACGAGTCGAAGAGCTGCGCCGCGCTCGCGCCGGCGAGCACCTGCGCCCGCAGGAACTGGCCGGTCACGTCGGCGGCCCAGGTGGTGAGCGCCTCCCAGGTCTCCGGGTCGGCGTGCATCAGCGTGCGGGCCGCGAGGTGGTCACGCGAGGGCCCACCCTCGACGAGGTACGCGGCCAGCGTGAAGGGCGCGCCGGCGAACCCGATCAGCGGTGTCCCGCCCAGCGCCGCCACCGTCCGGGCGACGCCCTCCGCGACCGGCGTCAGCGCGTCGGGCGTCAGCGCACCGAGCCGCGCCACGTCGTCAGCGGTGCGGACGGGCGCGCCCATGACGGGCCCGACGCCCGGCTTGATCTCGACGTCGACCCCCGCGAGCCGCAGCGGCACCACGATGTCCGAGAAGAAGATGGCGGCGTCCACGTCGTGCCGCCGCACGGGCTGCAGCGTGATCTCCGACGCCATCGCGGGGTCGAGGCACGCGTCGAGCATCGGGACGTCGGCGCGCAGCTCGCGGTACTCGGGCAGCGACCGCCCGGCCTGTCGCATGAACCACACCGGGCGTCGGCTCGGGCGGGCCCCGGAATATGCGGCGACCAGCGGAGAATGCGTGGTGCGGCCGTCGATCAGCGGATGGTTGTCGGGAAGGCTCACGTGGGCGATTCTGCCCGACAAATCCTGGGGTGATTAAATCGGCCCCGTGGTGCTGCTGTCCCTTGTCGCGAGCCACCACGACCTCGACCTCACCGTGCTGGAGCGTCTCTCCGCAGACACGCACGCCGTCGGCCGGGAGCTCGTGGCGGCCTCGCCCTCGATCCGGGGTGCCGTCGTGCTCGCGACGTGCAACCGGTTCGAGCTGTACCTCGAGGTGGACGACGCGCAGCACGCCGAGGCCGCCCGCGCCGCCGCCGCGACCGCCGTCGCCGGCCGCTCCGGCTACGCGCCCGAGCGAGTCGCCGCGCATCTCCCGGCGCTGCTCGACACCGACGCGGCCGCGCACCTGTTCGCCGTCGCGAGCGGGCTCGAGTCGATGGTGGTGGGCGAGCGTGAGATCGCGGGCCAGGTGCGCCGCGCGCTGACGGCGGCCCGCCGGGACGGCACGACGACGGGCGGCCTCGAGTCCCTGTTCCAGGCGGCCTCCCGCGTGTCGCGGTCGGTCGAGGGCGCGACGGGGCTCGGCGCGACCGGGCGGTCCGTGGTCGGTGTCGCGCTGGACATCGCCGAGGACGGACTGCCCGACTGGTCCGAGGTCTCGTGCGTCCTCGTCGGCACCGGCTCGTACGCGGGTGCGTCGCTCGCGGCGCTCAAGGCCCGCGGCTGCGGCTCGGTCCGGGTGTTCTCCGCCAGCGGGCGGGCCGCCCAGTTCGCGTCGGCGCGCGGCGTCGCCGCGATCCGGCACGGCGCGGACCTCGCGACCGAGGCGGCGGGCGTCGACCTCGTCGTCTCGTGCAGCGGCGCCGCGGGCTCACTGCTCGAGGTCGGGGCGCTCGCCGCGGCGCGCGGCGGGGACGCCAGGCCGCTGACGGTCGTCGACCTCGCGCTGCGGCACGACGTCGACCCCGGCGTCGGCGACCTGCCCGGCGTGCGGCTCGTCACGCTGATGTCCGTCGCGCAGCAGGCGCCCGCCGAGCACGCGGCCGTCGCGGGCGCCCGCGACCTCGTGCGCACTGCCGCCGCGGACTACGAGGCCGACCGCCGCGTGCGCGAGTGGAACCCGGCCGTCGTCGCCGAGCGGACGCGCGTGCTGGGGGCCCTGGAGGCGTCGCTGGGCGCCGCGCCGGCCGACGAGCGCGCGGCCCGGTCGCTGCGGCGCCGGACGCGCACACAGCTGCACGGCCCGACGGTCCGGGCCCGCGAGGCCGCGCGGGCCGGGGACACCGCGGCCTACGCCGCGGCACTCGCCGAGCTCGCGGCGATCGAGGCGCCCGTGGTCGACGCGGCGGCCGCGCCCGAGCCGACGCTCGTCTGACCCGCCGGGTCGCTCACAGCTCCGCGGCGCGCTCCACCCGGCTCGGCAGCTCGCGCCACAGCCCCGCGTCGAGCCAGGTGCCGCCGACGAGCACCTCGACCCCCACGAATCGCGACGGCCACACTGGCTCGGCCTCGAGGTGGGTGTCGAGCGTCGCGAAGGCCGCCTCGTCCGTCCGCGCGGTGAACGGTGCGCCAAGAACGAGGCCCTTGTCCGTGACCGCACGGTAGGTGGGCACGTCAGCACGGTAGCGGGCGGAATCGGGCGCGTCGATGCCCGTGGCGCTGGGCCCGCGGCCCGCCCAGCCGGCAGCGACACGCGCGTGCGGGCGTGACGAAGGGAGGAGCGCGCCGGGCCCGGACGGGGGGGAGGGCCGGGCCCGGCGCGCGTCCCGCGGGGTCACGACGACGACGGCGTGGCCCGGTCCGGGAGGCGCTGCACGCTCAGGTGCGCACCGTGTGGCGTGTCGCGGGGCCGGGGGCCCACGTGTGCGGCACGACCTGGTTGGTCTGGATGTCCGTCAGCTCCGCGGCGTAGACGACGCCCTCGTAGACACCCGCCTCGAGGCAGTCGAGCTGGAGCCGCTCGGCGCGGTCGATGTCGTCGCCGAGGTGCGAGATGCGCGCGACGACGTACCGCTGCGCGTCCTGCCACTGGTCGACGACGCGCACCGAGAGGCCGTTCCACCGCGCCGTCAGGTCGAGCTCAAAGAGCTCCGTCACGTCCTCGCGCGCCACGCGGCGGTACCACCGGCCGGAGGGGGCCTGGTGGAAGCCGGTCTCGGCGAGAGGCGGGTTCGCCAGCGCGAGGACGACGGTCGAGCCGCCGTCCACGACGTCCGCCTCGAGGTAGGCGTTGTGCCACTTCGCGACCGGTCCGACGCACCGCGACAGCGACGCGAGCGCGGGGCGGGGGGCGCCGAGCTGCGTCACGGTCCACCCGGTGCCGACGTCGCCGTAGCGCGCGAGCAGGCGCTGCGTCCCGTCGTCGAAGATGCGCACGAGCTCGGCGCCCGGGGGGATGCGGGAGTGCCGGAGCCACCACAGCGGGAGGATGTAGCCGGGCACGTCGCGGTACTGGAGCTGCGGCGACGACTCGAAGCGCAGCACGTCGATCGAGCGGTCGTACGGGCTGAAGGGGGAGCCCGCGTAGCCGAGGCCGTGGACCTCGAAGAGCTGCGCCGGAGTGGTCGCGAACGCGACGTCCTCCGCGCGCACGACATAGCCCGCCACGCGGTCGTGGCCCGCTGTCAGGTGGGCCCTGGACAGCGTGGGCGTGATCGCCTTCTGCATGAGGGTCACGAGGCGTCCTTGCCGATGCGAGTGAACGGATGCGAAACCGGAAGAAATCCGACGGATCGGTCGCGCCGATTGTGCCGAACGACCCGGGCGTATGTCCAGGTCGCGTTCACGTGCCGGGAGTGGCGGCGTCGAGCGCGTCGTCGCAGGTCGGAGCGGCCTTCACTCGGACGGGTGACGAATCGCGCGATGAGAGGACTCTCACCGCGCGGTGACCTCACTCGTCGAGGAAGGCCACCAGCTCGGCCGCGAGGCCCGTGTAGGAGCCCGGCGTGAGCGCCGCGAGGCGGGTCTCGACGTCGGACGGGAGGCCCAGACCGCCGATGAAGTCGCGCATGTCGCCGGCCGTCAGGCGCCGGCCGCGCGTCAGCTCCTTGAGCCGCTCGTACGGGTTCTCCATGCCGGTGACGCCGGCGACCGAGGCGGCGCGCATCGCGGACTGCACGGGCTCGCCGAGCACCTCCCAGTTCTCGTCGAGCTCGCGCGCCAGCAGGGCGTGGTCGACCGAGAGGGCGCGCAGGCCGCGGCGCACGTTGTCGATCGCGAGCAGGCTGTGGCCGAAGGCGGGGCCGATGTTGCGCTGCGTCGTCGAGTCGGTGAGGTCGCGCTGCAGCCGGCTCGTCACGAGCGTCGCCGAGAGCGTGTCGAGGAGCGCGCACGAGAGCTCGAGGTTCGCCTCGGCGTTCTCGAACCGGATGGGGTTCACCTTGTGCGGCATGGTCGACGAGCCGGTCGCGCCGGCGACGGGGATCTGGATGAAGACGCCGCGGCTGATGTACGTCCAGACGTCCGTCGCGAGGTTGTGCAGCACGCGGTTGAAGCGCGCGACGTCGGCGTAGAGCTCGGCCTGCCAGTCGTGCGACTCGATCTGCGTGGTCAGCGGGTTCCACGTCAGGCCCAGGTGCTCGACGAACGTGCGGCTGACGACCGGCCAGTCGGCGCCCGGCACCGCCACGACGTGCGCGCCGAACGTGCCCGTCGCGCCGTTGATCTTGCCCAGGTACTCGTCGGACGCGATGCGGCGGAGCTGGCGGCGCAGCCGGTGCGCGAGCACGGCGAGCTCCTTGCCGAGCGTCGTCGGCGTCGCGGGCTGCCCGTGCGTGAGCGCGAGCATCGGCACCTCGGCGTGCTCGTGCGCCAGCGCCGCGACCTCGTCGACGAGGCCGCTCGCCGCGGGGAGCCACACGTCGCGGACGGCGCCGCGCACCATCAGCGCGTACGAGAGGTTGTTGACGTCCTCGCTGGTGCACGCGAAGTGCACGAGCTCGCCGACGAGGTGCAGCGCCGAGCCCTCGGGCGCCGCGGCGAGGCGGCGCTTGAGGAAGTACTCGACGGCCTTCACGTCGTGCACCGTGGTCCGCTCGATCTCCGCGAGCTCGGCGACCTCGTCGGGCCCGAACGTCTCGACGACCCCGCGCAGGTACGCCTCGTCCTCGGGCGTCAGCGACGGCGCCCCGGGCACCACGCCGTGCGCGGTCAGGTGGATGAGCCACTCGACCTCGACGTGCACGCGCTCGCGGTTGAGCGCCGCCTCCGAGAGGTGGTCCACCAGAGCGGCCACCGCGGCGCGGTAGCGGCCGTCGAGGGGCCCGAGAGCGATCGGCGGGGTGACGTCGGCAAGGCGGACACGACTCATGACGCCATTGTCCCAGAGCACGGTCCTGCGCCGATCGGGTGTCCGCGGCCCGGGCCGTCGGTGCGGCTCGCTAACCTTGCCGGGTTGCCGACGGGGGCGGCCGGCACGGGGTCGCCGCGACGGCGCGCGCGGACCCCGAGAAGGAGCGGCATGACGACGAGCAGGCGGGGTCAGACGCCCGCGCTCGTGGCGTCGCTGGTCGTGCTCGTGGTGCTCGGCGCGGCGCTCGCCGGGCCGTGGCACGTGCGGTCGCACCCGTTCAACGGGTTGTTCTCGGGTGCGCTCGACCTGCCGTCGCTGCCCGCGCAGCAGCCCCTGCCGACGCAGACCCAGGCGCCTGCGGCGTCGGGCCACGACCCGTTCCTGTCGATGTACGTGGTGATCGGCGCGATCGTCGGGACGATCCTGCTCGTGCTGGTCACGCGCTGGCTCGCGCGCGTCATCCGCGACCACCGCCCGCAGGTCGGCGCGGACGAGGCGGACGCCGGCACCGAGACGGGCGTGGACCGGATGGCGACCCTGCCGGCACTGGCCGAGGGTGTGCAGGACGCGCGTCTCGCGCTCGGCCAGGACGTGCCGCCGGGCGACGCCGTCGTCGCCGCGTGGGTCGCGCTCGAGCGCGCCGCGCAGCGGACGGGCGTCTCGCGCGACCCCGCGCAGACCCCCACCGAGTTCACGGTCGCGGTGCTCGACGAGACGCGCGCCGATCCCGCCGCGACGCGCTCGCTGCTCGAGCTCTACCTGCGCGCGCGGTTCTCCGAGCACCCGCTGACGGCGGCCGACGTGACCGCCGCGGGCGCGTACCTCGAGACGTTGAGCGCCGGGGTCGGGCACCGCCGACGCGGCGACGAGCCGGGGGCCGGCGCATGACGGTGCTGCGCCGGATCGTGGGCTTCGCGACCGTCGGGGTGTTCGTGATCATCGCGGGGGTCCTCGCGGCGTTCGGCGTGTCGGTCGGCTCCGCGCTGCTGGTCGGTGCCGTCGCCGCGGGCGCCGTGCTGCTGTTCCAGCGGCTCGACCAGCCGGCGGACCCCGACTTCGAGCACCTGCGCGTCGACCACCGCGACGGCGCGCGCGGCGACCTGCAGGAGCTGACGTGGGCGATGGTCGCGCGCGACGGCCGCGTCGGGGAGCGCGTGCTGCGCCGCATCCGGCTCGTCGCCGCCGGCCGGCTCGCGCGCCACGGCCTGACGCTCGGCGAGGCGGCCGACGAGGCCGTGATCCGGGCGCTGCTCGGCGACCGCGCCTACGAGACCCTCACCCGCCTCCGCTCGCCCCTGCCGTCGATCGCCGACGTGCGGCACACCGTCGACCTGCTCGACCACCTCGGTCCCAACCCCGGGAGGACGTCATGACCCAGCCCGCCACGCCCGCCGAACCGCTGACCGTCGCGCAGGTGTCCGCGCGCGGCGAGGCCGTGCTCGAGGAGGTGGCCACGGCGGTCGTCGGCATGGAGCAGCCGCTGCGGATCGCGCTCGCGGCCGTCCTCGCCGGCGGGCACGTGCTGTTCGAGGACGTGCCCGGCCTGGGCAAGACGCTCGCTGCGCGGAGCCTCGCGACGGCACTGGGGCTCGAGTTCAGCCGCGTGCAGTGCACGCCCGACCTGCTGCCCTCCGACATCACGGGCTCCAGCGTGTTCGACCCCGCGTCGGCGGAGTTCCGGTTCCGGCCCGGCCCGGTCTTCACGGGGCTGCTGCTCGCCGACGAGATCAACCGCACCGCGCCCAAGACGCAGTCCGCGCTGCTCGAGGCGATGGCCGAGCGCCAGGTGACGGTCGACGGCGAGACGTACCCGCTGGAGCAGCCGTTCCACGTGGTCGCCACGTCGAACCCGGTCGAGTACGAGGGCACGTACCCGCTGCCGGAGGCGCAGCTCGACCGGTTCATGGTCCGGCTCGCCGTCGGGTACCCGAGCGCGGAGGCCGAGGTCGACGTGCTCGCGCGCCGCCTCGCGCGCCGTCACGAGTGGGCGACCGTCCGCAAGCTCGTCGACGCGCAGACGCTGCTCGCCATGCAGGCCGGCGTCGAGGCGGTGCCCGTCGACGCGGACATCTTGAGGTACTGCGTGGACCTCGCGGCCGCGACCCGGCGGCACGACGCCGTCGAGGTGGGCGCGTCGCCGCGTGGCTCGCAGGCGCTCGTGCTGGTCGCGCGCGCGCTCGCGGTGCTGGGCGGGCGCGACTTCGTGACCCCCGAGGACGTCAAGGCCGTGGCCGTGCCCGCGCTCGCCCACCGTCTGTCGCTGACGCCGCAGGCGTGGGCGACGGGCCTCGCGCCCCAGCGCGTGGTCGAGGAGGTCGCGGCCCGCGTCCCGGGCCCGACGACGGCGCGGCGGGCGTGACGAGCCGGCCGTCTCCGCCCGCGCGCCGGTCCTGGGGCCGGACGCGCGTCAGCGTCGCGGCCGCGTACGTCGGCGGCGCGCTGCTGCTGATCGGCGCCGTGACCGGACGCCCCGACGTCGCCGTGCTCGGCGCAGCGCCGATCGTCAGCGCGACGTGGGCCTGGGCGCGACGCCCGGTCGGGTCGGTGCTCGTGGATGCCGGCGAGGCCGGCCCCGAGGTGCCGTCCGGCACCCTCGAGACCTCGCTCTGGATCGACGGTCCGCCCGGCACGGTCGCGGCGCTCGTCAGCCTGCGCCGCCGCGCGCGCGAGGTGTCGGAGGTCCTGGTCGCGACGCCGACCGGCCATCGGAGCCTCCCGTTGCGCGTGGTGACCGTGCGCACCGGGCCGCAGGAGGTCGCGACGCTCGACGCGCAGGGGCTCGGCGGCGGCCTCGGATCGATCTCGGCACCGAGCGAGCCCCGCACGCGTGCGGCGCTGGTGCTCCCGACGACGCGGCCGCTCGACGACCTGCCGCTCCCGCCGCGCCTGCGCGGCCTCACCGGGTCGCACGACTCCCGCCGCCCGGGCGAGGGCGGCAGCCTGCGCGACGTCCACCCGTTCGCGCCGGGCGACCGGCTCCGCCGGATCGACTGGCGCGTCACCGCCAAGCGCGCGCCCGACCTGCACGAGCTGTACGTGCGGCGCGAGCACGCGCTCGCCGAGGCGGTCGTCATGCTGATCGTCGACTCGCGCGACGACGTCGGCCCGGACCCGCGCACGTGGCGCGGCTCGCTGCAGCCGCGCGCGCAGGACGCGACGTCGCTCGACCTCGCGCGGCAGGCCGCCACGTCCGTCGCGCAGGCCTACCTCTCGATGGGTGACCGCGTCGGGCTCGACGACCTCGGCGCGCGCCGGCGCGCGCTGACCCCGGGCGGTGGACGCCGCCAGCTCGACCGGGTGCGGCACGCGCTGGCGCTGACGAAGCCCGAGGGTGAGCCGCTGGCGCGCGTGCGACCGCCGCAGCTGCCGTCGGGCGCGCTCGTCATGGTGTTCTCGACCTTCCTCGACGACGGCGCGGCGCAGGCCGCGGTGCAGTGGCGGCGGTCGGGCCACCGGGTGGTCGCGGTCGACGCGTTGCCGACGCTGCGGACGCGCGGGTTCGACGACCGCGAGCGGCTCGCGCTGCGGCTCGTCCGGATCGCGCGCGAGGACAGGCTCGCGGGCCTCCAGGACCACGACGTCGAGCTCGTGCACTGGCGCGACGCGCCCGCCGTGGCGCTCGCCGGCCTCGCGCGGCGCGGGCGCCGACGGCCGGGAGCGGCGTCATGAGGCGGCGGCTGCGGGCGTTCGTGCGGCGCTGGCTGTGGGCCGAGCCGCCCGACGACGTCGTGGTCGGCGTCGGCCGGTGCGTGCCCGGCTCGCTGGTCCGCCTCGCGGCGGCCCTGCTGGCGGCGGCGCTCCTCGCGACGTTCGCGTTCGCGGTCGTCGGCTGGTCGGCACGCCTCGGCATCGGGTTCGCGCTCGGGGCGGCGATCCTCGTGGCATGGTCGCCGGGCATGGTGTCCGTGCCGATCGGGCTCGTCGGCGTCGGCGTGCTCGTCGACGGCGTCCCGCCGGTCGGCCTGCTGCTGGCGCTCGTGCTGCTCGTGCACCTGGTGGTCGTGGCGGCCGTGCTCGCGGCCCGGGTGCGGTTCGACACGCTCGTCGAGTGGCGCGTGATCGGCCGCCTCGGGCGCGAGTTCGCGGTGGTGCAGGTGGGCGCGCAGGTGCTCGCGCTGGGTGCCGCGGCGCTCGCGGGTGCGGACCTGCGGGCCGGTGACGGGGTCCGGGCGGCCGCGCTGCTGACGACGCTCGTGGTGCTCGTGGTCGTGCTGCCGCGCTTCGAGCGCGTCGAGGTGCGGCGGCGGGACTGACGCGGCGGGTCCGACGGCGGCCGACGCGCGCCGATCCGCCCACAGCCCGCGTCCCGGAGCGGCGCCCCACGGCGCGGCCCGACCTCGGCCGCTGCCGGCTCGGGCGCTCCTAGCGTCGCGGCATGGCGGGTTCCGAGGTGGCGGGGTTCGTGCGCTGGGCGCTCGACGACGTGGAGGCGGCGCTGCGTGTGGTGCTCGACGCGCGCGGCGTCGAGTGGCGCTCGCCGGCGGCCGAGCGGTACCGCGCGGCGCTCGACGACGTCGGTGCTCGGCTGCGGCTCACCCGGGCACGGGTCGCGGCGGCGCTCCACGCGGCAGCGGCGCTCGACGCCGCCGTCGACGGGTCGGTGTGGCGCGGCTCCGCGCTCGACGCGGGTGAGGTGTGGCTCTGAGCGCCGACCGACCGGCCCTGTGGCTGCGTGGCGTGGGGCGTGCACCCGAGGTCTGCCTGTCGTCGTTCGACGAGCTGCCGCCACCGGTCACCGACCCCGGGACGCTGGGCGCGGGCTGGTCCGGGGGCATCCGGGTCTACGGCGGCAGCCGGCCGACCTCGGTGGACCTGGACGACCTCGACACCATGACGCGCACGCTGCGCGTCGCCGCGGACCGCCTCGATGCCGCGGCCACCGCCCTGCGCCGCGCCGCCGCGCTGTGCAGTGCGCACCTGGTCCACGAGCCCGGAGCGGCTCGCCCGGCGTTCGACGCCGTCACTGCCGCCGGTCAGGGCGTGCACGGACCGGGCGTGTGCGCCGACGAGCTGCGCGACCTCGCCGTCCGCGTCCGGCACGCGGTCGCGTCGTACGACGGTGCCGAGTCGTTCGTGGCCGGGATGGCGCGGGCCGAGCTCGCGCGCGACGCGGCGCTCGTCGGCAGCTCGCCGCTCCTCGCAGCGACGGTCGCCGTCGGTGCGGCCGCGCTCGCGGCCACGGGCGTCGCGGTGCTGGCCGGCACGCGCGGACTCCTGTGGGTCACGTCGCCGCTGCGCCGATCCGGTCACGGCGACGACCCCCTGCTCGCCGCGTTCGACCGGTCGGTCGGTGACGCGCTCGGTCCGCTTCCCGCGCTGCCCGACCGGCTCGCCGCCGACGGCCGCGGCACCTGGGAGGTCACCGCGGCCGCCGCATTCCTGCAGGCCGCGCTCGGCTCCCGGGTGGCCGTCCCGCTGCTGCGCCACCCGGTGCCCGCGACCGCCCGCGACCTCGCGAGCCGGCTCGGCGACGCGCCTCCGACGGTGGTGGTCCCGCGCGTCGACCCACCGCAGCTCGACCCGCCCCGGACGACCGCGGACGTGCTGGGCGACGTGGCCGCGACGTACACGCCGGGCAGCGGCGGCAGGCCCGGCACGCCGCCCGGGACGATCACCGTCCAACGGCTGGAGCACCCGGACGGCACGGTCGGGTGGGTCGTCGCGGTGCCGGGCACGCAGGCCTGGGTCCCGGGAGGCGCCGCGCCGACGGACCTGACCACGAACCTGCGGGAGGTCGGCGGCGTCGCCGACGACATGACGACCGCGACCGTCGAGGCGATGCGGCTCGCGGGCGTCCAGCCCGGCGACCGGGTGCTCGTCGCGGGCCACAGCCAGGGCGGCATGACGGCGATGAGCGTCGCGGCGGCCGTCGGCGGGTACTACGACGTACGGGCCGTCCTCACCGCCGGCTCGCCGGACGTGCCGGGACGGGTGCCGCCGGGCGTGCAGGTGCGGGCCTACCGGCACACGGAGGACGTGGTGCCCCAGCTCGACGGGCGCCCCGACGAGGGCGGCCGGCAGCAGTCGGTCGTGACGCGCCGGCTCGCCGCGACAGGCGGGCCTGCGCACCCGACGGTCGCGCAGGCGCACTCGATCCGGGAGTACGTCCGCACGGCGAGGCTCGCGGACCGTGACCTGGCGGGCAGCCCCGCGATGCGCGCGTACGACGAGGCGCAGGCGCAGGTGCTCGGCCCGCCGGGCACCACGCAGACGACGCTGCAGTTCCAGGCGACGCGCGACCCGGCGCTGGCCGCGACCGACCCGGCGACCGGCCTGCCGCGGCCGCCACGGATCGAGCCGGTCTACCCGGTGGCGCGGTGAGCGCCGCGGGTCAGTCGCGGTGCGGGCCGGGGATCAGCAGCGAGAGGACGAAGCTGACGACCGAGATGATCAGCGCGGCGATCACGGCCGTGCCGAAGTTGTTGATCTCGAGGCCCCAGTGGGTGCCCGACGTGATCCACGCCGTGAGCTCCAGCAGCGCGGCGTTCACCACGAGCGTCAGGAGCCCGAGCGTCAGCACGTACAGCGGGAACGCGACGACGTGGATGATCGGCTTGAGGATCGCGTTGACGATCCCGAAGACGAGCGCGATGCCCAGGATGACGAGCACCCTCTCGCCGCCGCTCGAGTCCTCGGGCTTGATGGTCAGCCCGGGCACGATCAGCGTCGTGAACCAGATCGCGATCGCGTTGATCACGACTCTCAGGACGAATGCCATGGGCCGATCCTGCCAGGCCGACGGCCCGAGGACGGGGCGGACTCGCGCGTGACCACCGTCGTGCGCAGGGCTCGCGCACCGGCGACGCCGCAGGTCGCGGGACGTCGGGCCGTCGGGGCGCGCTCCCGCGGATGGCATGCTGGGCGCGTGACGCGCGTCCCCCTCCGCCACGCCCTGGCCGACCTGCCGCCGTACGTCCCCGGGGGTCGCGCCCCGGTCGGTGCGGCCGCGTTCAAGCTGTCCTCGAACGAGAACCCGTACCCGCCGCTGCCGTCGGTGGTCGCGGCGATCGCGGACGCGGCGGTCGACGTGAACCGGTACCCCGACATGTACGCCACCGAGCTCACGGCCGCGGTCGCCGACTCACTCGGCGTGGACCCGGCGGGCGTCGTCATGGGCAACGGCTCGGTCGCGGTGCTCGCGCACGTGCTGGCCGCGGTGGTGGAGGCGGGCGACGAGGTCGTGTACCCGTGGCGCTCGTTCGAGGCGTACCCGATCGCCGTGTCGCTCGCGCACGCCGCCGGCGTGCCGGTCCCCGTGGCGGCCGACGGCCGGCTCGACCTCGCGGCGATGGCGGCCGCGGTCACGCCGCGCACCCGGGTCGTGCTCGTCTGCACGCCGAACAACCCGACGGGTCCCGCGGTCCACGCCGACGAGCTCGCCGCGTTCCTCGCCGCCGTGCCGGGCGACGTGCTCGTGGTGCTCGACGAGGCCTACGTCGAGTTCGTGCGGGACCCCGACGTGCCCGACGGGCTCGCCGTGTTCGCCGAGCATCCGAACGTCGTACTGCTGCGCACGTTCTCGAAGGCGTACGGCCTCGCCGGCCTCCGGGTCGGGTACGCCGTCGCGCGCCCGCGGCTCGCGACGGGCATCCGGGCCGCGTCGACGCCGTTCGGCGTCTCGCACCTCGCCCAGCTCGCGGCTCTCGCTTCGCTGCGCGCGCGCGACGAGCTGCTCGCCCGGGTCGACCGCGTGGTCGCCGAGCGTGCCCGCCTGCTCGGCGCGCTCCGCCGCCAGGGGTGGACGCTGCCGGACAGCCAGGCGAACTTCGTCTGGCTCCCGCTGGGCGACCAGGCGACGGCGTTCGCCGAGCGCTGCTCGCGCGCGGGCGTCATCGTCCGGCCGTTCGCGGGCGACGGCGTGCGGGTGAGCGTCGGCGAGCCCGAGGCCACCGACCTGTTCCTCGAGGTCGCCGCGGAGTCCCACCCGCGCTGAGCGCGCGGCCACCGTCGCCGGGCGGCGTCGAGCGACGCTGCCGGCGCCCCCGCACCCCACTCCCGAGGGGTGATCTTGACGCGGTCGTTCCTGCCGCGCCCGCTTGCTCCCCCGCTTGCGCGGGCGCCCGCGGGGCCAGGAGGCCACGATGGCGCCATGCTGCTCGCCACCGACTCCGACTCCAGCTCCCTCCTCGCGTCCGGCCTCGCGATCTTCTGGGTCGCGCTCGTCGCGTTCATGTGGGTGGTCGTGCTGGTCGCACTGATCCGCGTCATCCAGAAGGCCGGGTACTCCGGCTGGTGGGTGCTCATCGGCCTCGTGCCGATCGTCAACCTCGTGATGTTCCTGGTCTTCGCGTACGGACGCTGGCCCGTCCTGGAGGAGAACGCGCGGATGCGGCACCGGCTGGAGCTGCCGCCGGGTCGTTGACGGCAGCGCCGCGGACGGCGCGCACCCACCCGCCGAGGCTGTCCGCGTCGGGCGGCACGCCGGTCCCACGGTCCGAGCGCCCGCGGGGGTCCGCCCTGTCGGAACCCGACAAGCCGCTCCGTCGAGCCTTGTTCGCGTGCTGCGCTCGTAACCTACGGTCGCGTAGCCTACGCTGACGTAGGTTCGGGGCCCCGGGTCCCGGACGACCCCAGTCCCGGCACGCAAGGAGTTCGCGCGTGAGCTCGACGGATCCCTCGACCGGAGGTCCCCTGACCGACGACGGTCTCGTCCAGCTGCTGACGCCCGAGGGCGAGCGCGTCAGCCATCCCGACTACGACGCGCGGGTCGCGCACCTGACGGCCGACGACCTGCGCGGCATGTACCGCGACATGGTCCTGGTCCGCCGGTTCGACACCGAGTCGACGTCGCTGCAGCGCCAGGGCGAGCTCGCCCTGTTCGCGCAGGCGCTCGGCCAGGAGGCCGCGCAGATCGGCTCGGGCCGCGCGCTCGCGGCGCAGGACCACGTCTTCCCCAGCTACCGCGAGCACGGCGTCGCGCACACGCGCGGCGTGGACCTCACCGAGGTCCTGCGCCTGTTCCGCGGCGTCGACCACGGCGGGTGGGACCCGGTCGCGAACGGGTTCCACCTCTACACCCTGGTCATCGGATCTCACGCCCTGCATGCGACCGGCTATGCGATGGGCGTGCAGCGCGACGGCCGTGTCGGCACGGGCGACCCCCAGCGAGACACGGCCGTCGCGGTTTACTTCGGCGACGGCGCCACCAGCCAGGGCGACGTCAGCGAGGCGCTCGTCTTCGCCGCGGTCAACAACGCGCCGCTCGTCTTCTTCTGCCAGAACAACCAGTGGGCGATCAGCGAGCCGACGACGCGCCAGACGCGCGTCCCGCTGAGCCACCGCGGCACGGGGTTCGGCATCCCGTCCGTGCGCGTCGACGGCAACGACGTGCTCGCGAGCTACGCGGTGACGGCCGAGGCCCTCGAGCGCGCACGGTCCGGCGGCGGCCCGACGTTCATCGAGGCGTTCACGTACCGCATGGGCGCGCACACGACGTCGGACGACCCGACCCGGTACCGCTCCGCCGCGGAGGAGGAGTACTGGCGCCGGCGCGACCCGATCGACCGGCTCGCCGCCCACCTGCGCGCCACTGGCGAGCTGTCGCCCGAGTTCGAGGCGCAGGTCTCGGCCGAGGCCGACGCGCTGGGCGAGCGCATCCGCACCGCCGTCCGCTCGATGGGCCGGCCGGAGGCCGTCTCGATGTTCGAGCACGTCTACGCCACCTCCCACCCGACGGTCGACGCCGAGCGCGCGTGGTTCGAGGCGTACGAGTCGTCCTTCCTGGATTCCGCCTCCGAGGGGAGCCACCGATGAGCACCACGCTGGACGCCGTCCACGCACCGACCGCCGCGGCGCCTGCGCCCTCGCGCGTCGGCCAGAAGATCACGTTCGCCAAGGCGATCAATCTCGGCCTGCGGCGCGCGCTCGAGCAGGACGCCAAGGTCCTGCTGATGGGCGAGGACATCGGCAAGCTCGGCGGTGTCTTCCGCGTGACCGACGGCCTGCAGAAGGACTTCGGCGAGGACCGGGTGGTCGACACGCCGCTCGCCGAGTCGGGCATCGTCGGCACGGCCATCGGCCTCGCGATGCGCGGCTACCGGCCCGTGTGCGAGATCCAGTTCGACGGGTTCATCTTCCCCGCGTTCGACCAGATCACGACGCAGCTCGCCAAGATGCACTACCGGTCGAAGGGGCGCCTGACGCTGCCCGTCGTCATCCGCGTGCCGTTCGGCGGCGGGATCGGCGCGGTCGAGCACCACAGCGAGTCGCCCGAGGCGCTGTTCGCGCACACCGCCGGCCTGCGCGTCGTCAGCCCGTCGACGCCCGGCGAGGCGTACACGATGATCCAGTCGGCGATCGCGTCGCCCGACCCGGTGCTGTTCTTCGAGCCGAAGGGCCGCTACTGGGAGAAGGCCGACGTCGACCTCGACGGCGAGCCGTCGCTGGGGCTCAACAAGGCGCGCGTCGTGCGGGCCGGCAGCGACGTCACGATCGTGGCGTACGGGCCGACCGTCCTGACGGCGCTCAAGGCCGCGGCGACCGCGGAGGCCGAGGGGACGAGCGTCGAGGTGGTCGACCTGCGCTCGATCTCGCCCATCGACGTCGACACGGTCGTCGAGTCGGTGCGCAAGACGGGTCGGTGCGTCGTCGTGCACGAGGCGCCGGTCGCGTTCGGCGCGGGCGCCGAGGTCGCGGCACGCGTCACCGAGCAGTGCTTCTTCCACCTGCACGCACCGGTGCTGCGCGTCGGTGGGTTCCACGCGCCCTACCCGGTCGCCAAGATCGAGCACGACTACCTGCCGAGCCTCGACCGCGTCCTCGACGCCGTCGACCGCGCCATCGCCTACTGACCCGCACGCCCCGCCCGTACCCCGTCTGCTCGCCCGACCGCGTCCCTCGCGTCCAGATGCGCACCCGTCGGTGCGTACCTCGACGACACGGACGTGGTCGGCGGGCTCTGCTCAGGCCGATCAGGAGAAGCCCGTGCCGACCTTCCACCAGTTCCCGCTCCCGGACGCCGGCGAGGGGCTGACCGAGGCCGAGATCGTCGCGTGGCACGTCGCCGTCGGCGACACGGTCGCGGTGAACCAGACGATCGTCGAGATCGAGACGGCCAAGTCGCTCGTCGACCTGCCGAGCCCGTGGGCCGGCGTCGTCACCGCCCTGCTCGTCCAGCCGGGCACGACCGTCGAGGTCGGGACGCCGATCATCGAGATCGACACCGACCCGGACGGCGCGGGTGCGCCCGACGACGCGGCCGGAGGTGGCGCGGCGGCTCCGGCCGGTGGCGCGGTGTTCTCGCCCGACGAGCCGGCACGCGGGCACCGCCGTGGCGCGGACCGGTCCGGCATCGAGCCCGGCGGGGCCGACGAGATCGAAGCGGCGCGCGACGCCGAGGGCGGGGACGACGGCGGCCGCACGGCCACCACCGACGGCACGGACGGCGCTGACGGCACGGACGGGGCCGACGGCACGGACGGCGCCGAGGGCGTCGCGGCGGCCGCGCCGGACGTCGTCACCGCCACTGCGGGCGCCGGCTCGGCGGGCGCCGCCTCGACCGGCGCCCCGAGGGCCGCAGCGGGCACCCCGAAGGCCGCCGGCGCCGCACCGGCCGAGCGCGAGGCGGTGCTCGTCGGCTACGGCCTCGCGGACGACGCGGCGGGACGCCGCCCGCGCCAGCAGGGCGCCGGCAGGGCGCACGCGCTCGCCAAGCCGCCGGTGCGCAAGCTCGCTCGTGAGCTCGGCGTCGACCTCGACGCCGTCGCGGCGACGGGACCGGGCGGCATCGTCACGCGCGAGGACGTGCTCGCCCACTCGGCGCAGGCCGAGGGGCGCACGCTCGCCACCTACTCCGCGGACGACTCGCCGTGGCGCGCGTCCGGCACGGTCTCGGCCGACGGTCGTCAGACGCGCGTACCGGTCAAGTCGGTGCGCAAGCGGACCGCCGAGGCGATGGTCACGAGCGCGTTCACCGCACCGCACGTGACGGTGTTCCACACGGTCGACGTCACGCGCACCATGCGGCTCGTCGAGAAGCTGCGCGCCGACCGCGAGTTCTCCGACGTCCGCGTCACCCCGCTGCTGATCGCCGCGAAGGCGCTGCTCATCGCGGTGCGCCGCCACCCGGAGATCAACGCCTCGTGGGACGACGCGGCGCAGGAGATCGTCTACAAGCACTACGTGAACCTCGGTATCGCGGCCGCGACGCCGCGCGGGCTGGTCGTGCCGAACCTCAAGGACGCGCACCGGCTGGGCCTGCACGACCTCGCGCTCGCGCTCGCGGAGCTGACCGGGACGGCGCGTGCCGGCAAGACGTCGCCCGCGGACATGGCGGACGGGACGATCACGATCACCAACGTCGGCGTGTTCGGCATCGACACGGGCACGCCGATCCTCAACCCCGGCGAGGCCGCGATCCTCGCGTTCGGCGCGATCCGCGAGCAGCCCTGGGTGCACAAGGGCAAGATCCGGCCGCGGCACGTGACGCAGCTCGCGCTGAGCTTCGACCACCGGCTCGTCGACGGCGAGCTCGGCTCGCGCGTGCTGGCCGACGTCGCGGCGGTGCTGGCGGACCCGGCGCAGGCTCTCGTCTGGGGCTGACGCGGCGCGGCGAGACCGTGAGGCCGGTCCGAGGCCGTGAGGTCTGCCGGGTTCCGTGAGTCGCGGCTCACGGAGACCGGTGGGACGTCACGGTCTCGCGGGCGTCGGCATCGGCGTCGGCGGCGGCGGTGTTCAGGTGCGGGCGGGGAGCTCGACCGCGAGCACGGCGATGCCGCCGAGGATCGCCACGACCTCGGACGCGAACGCGAGCCAGACCGGCACGCTCGCCCAGCGCTCGTGCACGTGGAAGAGCCCGCCGGGCATCGTCGACCAGAGGAACGCCCCGAGGGTCAGGACGCCGAACCCCACGGCGAGCAGCGGCGACACCCACGACCGCCACGCCAGGAGCAGCACCGCGATGACGATGCCGCCGATCGCGTTGACGAGGAAGGCGGGCCCGATGACGTCGAGCAGCCGGAACCCCGTCGCCCAGAGCTGGAAGTGCACGGCCGCGGAGAGCAGCACGCCCGTCGCGGTCAGTGCGCGCAGGATGTCCGACGCGAGCTCGGTGCCGGAGTGCGTCGTGCCCGTCCACGACTGACGGCCCCACCTGCGCTCGGCGTGCTGCGCCGCGGACTCGGGCTCCGGGTCCGCACGCCACTGGAACTGCGGCTCCGTCATGGTCACCACACCGTCCGTCCCGGACCCTGGCGCGCCTCGACGGTGCGCCCTCGGGCCGAGGCTAGCGGCGCGGGCGCGCTCACGGCCCGACGAGCGGCGCCGGCGCCGCGCGCGTCGAGTCGACGGCGGATCAGCGGCGGACGCGCGGCCGCTCGACCCAGAGGATGACGAGGCCGAGCACCACCGCGACGACCTCCGCGACGAAGCACGTCCAGATCGCCCAGCCGGACCACTCCTCGTGCACGTCGAAGAACCCGCCGGGGGTCGTCGACCACAGGAACGCGGTGAGCGTCGAGACGCCGAACCCGAACGCGAGGAACGGCGGCACCCAGTGGTGCCACGTCGTCAGGAGCAGCCCGATGACGATGCCGCCGATCGCGTTGAGCAGGAACGCGGGCCCGACGACGTCGAGCACCTTCATGCCGCCGGCCCAGAGGTCGAGGTGGATGACGCCCGACAGCATGACGGCCGCGGCCGTCACGCCGCGCAGCAGGTCGGACGTGCGGGTGCGGGGCGTGTCCCACGTCGTCAGGCGTCCCCGCATCGTCGACGTCGGGGCAAGGGTCTGGGTCATCGTCATGCCTTCCCTGCGAGCACTTCGCCGTTGCTAACGTGCACGTCGACCGGTGCGAGCGGCCGCGGCGCCGGCCCGGACTGGTTCTGGCCGGTCAACGAGTAGGTCGAGCTGTGGCACGGGCACTTGAGCTGCTTGCCGTCCGGCACGACCGTGCAGCCCATGTGCGTGCAGATCGCCGTCATCGCGACGATCGTGCCCGCCTCGGGCTGGGCGATGATGATCGGCTTGCCGTTCGCGTCCTTCGCCGAGACCGCGCCGCCGACCGGGACGGCCGAGACCTGCGCGAGCGAGCCGTCCGCGCCGGCCTTCGCCTGCCCGCCCCCACCGGCGCCGCCGCCCGACGAGCCCGAGCCGCACGCCGCGAGCACGCCCACCACGGCCGCACCGAGGCCGACCGCTCCCGCGCGCTGCAGGACCTGACGGCGGTCGAGGCAGCCTGCGCAGCTGTGCGCGTCCTCGGGCGCGGCGTCCTCGGTGCGGGGGGTGTGCGTCAGGCGGGGCATCGCGACCTCCGTGCGGCGGTGGGCGGACCCCGGTCGAGACCCGTCAGCCCTTCTTACGGCCTCCGCCCCGCCAAGGTTCACCGCCACACCTGGGCGCGGCCTGAGAGGTCGCCGCGCCCCGCACCGCGTCGTCACGCCTTGCCGAGCACCACGACGCCGTCGGCGACGTGCACGTCGACCGGTGCGAGCGGCGTCTTGGCCGGTCCGGAGACGTTGCCGCCCGTGAGCGTGAAGATCGACGCATGGCACGGGCAGAGCAGGTCCTTGCCGTCGGGCTTCACCTCGCAGCCCTTGTGCGGGCAGATGGCCGTCAGCGCGACGATCGTGCCGGCCTGCGGCCGGCTGACGATGATCGGCGTGCCGTTCGAGTCCTTGGCCTTCACCGCGCCGCCGACCGGGATGTCGGCGACCTTGGCGAGAGCTCCGGCGGCCGCCGCGGCTGCGGGCGCTGCCGAGCGGGGCTCGTCGCCGTCGTCGTCCGCGCCGGAGGACCCTCCGCACGCCGCGAGCAGCCCCACGGCGGCGACGCCCAGACCGGCGGCGCCCGCGCGGGCGAGCAGCTGACGGCGGTCGAGGCAGGACTCGCACGCGACGTCGTCCTCCGCGCCCGCGGGCGGCACGGGCCGTGGTGCTTGCGTGCGGGAGGGTGCCTCGGGTGCGGCCGGGGCGGGCGCGGCGACGGGGGTGCGCAGCAGGGTCATCGTCGACCTCCGGGGATCGGCCCACGAGCGGGGCACGGTCGGGGCGGGACGCCGGGCGTCCGGGTCCCCGGAGGCTAGGCCGCGGCGGCGAGGCCGCGGACGGGGGCGAAACGCTTCCACGTCGGCCCGAAACAGTCGGAGGGCGGACCGTGTGCCGGTCCGCCCTCCGCATGCTCGTCGTCGCCGGTCAGGCCGAGCCGTCGGGCCCCGCCTCGCTGCGCTCGACCGCGGCACGGTCCGCCACGATCGACGCCACGCCCGCGACTGCCGTGACGGCGGTCGCCGCCTGCGCGGGCGGCTCGACCGTCGCGCCCACGGGCTCGAGCACCGCGTCCTCCGGGGCAGCCGTGGCAGCAGCCGTCGCGGGACCCGCTGCGTCACCCGCCTGCTCGGCCATCCGACCCTCGAGACCCGAGAAGGACCGGAGCGGCAGCTCGGGCATGAGGATCACCAGCACGATCGCGACGACCATGATGATCGCGGCGAGCAGCAGCACGGTGTCGACCGACTCGGAGAAGCCGACCTGGAACGGGTGCGCCAGGCGGTCGTCGATCTGGTTGATGAACGACGAGTTGTCGAGCGAGAAGCCGCCGGTGCTCTGCCCGTTCGCCACGGCCTTGATGCCGGCGATGATCGGGCCGTTGAGCTTGTCGCCGATCAGCGTCGGGTCGTTGAGCGCAGCCTGGAACTGCGGGGTCGCGTACGCGCGCTTGAGCGCGTTCGTGATGTTCGTGCCGACCGTCGAGAACAGCACCGACAGGAACACCGCGGTGCCGAGCGTGCCGCCGACCTGCCGGAAGAACAGCGAGGACGACGTCGCGACGCCCATGTCGCGCACCGGCACGGCGTTCTGCACCGCCAGCACGAGCGGCTGCATCGTGAAGCCCAGGCCCAGGCCGAACACGACCGAGATCGCGAAGATCGTCGGCAGGCCGGAGTCGGCGTTGAGGCGCGAGAACAGCAGCGAGCCGAGGCCCATGAGGATCGTGCCGGCGACGGGGAACACCTTGTACCGCCCGGTGCGCGACGTCGTCTGACCCGCGATCACCGAGCCCGCCATGATGCCGAGCGTGAACGGGATGAGCGTCAGGCCGGCCTGCGTCGGGCTCTGGCCCTTGACGATCTGCAGGTAGAGCGGCAGCGTCGCGAGGCCGCCGAACATGCCGAGGCCGATCACGGTGTTGGCGCCTGCGCCCATCGAGAAGACGCGGTTGCGGAAGAGGTAGAGCGGCAGGATCGCGTCCTTGCCCGCGCGGCGCTCGAACAGCAGGAACAGCGCGAGGCCGACGACGCCGGTCGCGTACGCGGCGACCGCCTTCTGGGACGTCCAGCCCCACTCGCGCCCCTGCTCGGCGACGATCAGCAGCGGCACGAGCGTGATGACCAGCGCGACGGCGCCCTGCCAGTCGATCTTGTGCGCGACCTTGTGGAGCGGCGGAAGGTGCAGCACACGCGACACGACGACGAGCGCGACGATGCCGATCGGCACGTTGATGAGGAACACCCAGCGCCAGCCTGCGATCCCGAGGATCGTCTCGGTGCCGGCGAAGAACCCGCCGATCACGGGCCCGAGCACCGACGAGATGCCGAACACCGCAAGGAAGTAGCCCTGGTAGCGCGCGCGCTCACGGGGTGCGACGAGGTCGCCGAGGATCGTGATGGCCAGCGCCATCAGACCGCCCGCGCCGAGTCCCTGGATGCCGCGGTAGAGCGCGAGCTCGTACATCGAGGTCGCGGACCCGGAGAGCAGCGAACCGAACACGAACAACGAGATGGCGAGCAGGTAGAACGGCTTGCGGCCGTAGATGTCGGAGAGCTTGCCGTAGAGCGGCGTGACGATCGTCGACGTCAGCAGGTACGCCGTCGTGACCCAAGCCTGCAGGGGCAGGCCCTTCAGGTCGTCGCCGATCGTGCGGATGCTCGTCGCGACGATCGTCTGGTCGAGCGCGGCGAGGAACATGCCGAGCATCAGGCCGCCGAGGATGGTCAGGATCTGGCGGTGCGTCGGCGGCGTGAACCCGGCCGGCGGGGCGTCGAGGGTGGTGCTCTGCTGCGACATCGGACCTTCTCTGGGGGGCGCGCGGGCGCGGCGGGGAGGGCAGTCGTGGAGCGCGGACGCGAGGCGGGGACGCGCGACCGGGAGAGGGACCAACGTCCCGCATGTTGACCGCAACAACCAATCGCATTCGATGTGTTCCCGGTCACCGCGGGTGAACCGGGAGCGCGGGCTACCGTGTGCGCATGCCGTCCCCCGCCTCCGGTCCGCTGCGCGCCGCGCGCGCGGCGCTCGTGGCGGCGGCGACGGTGGCGCTCGGTGCGCTGGCGCACGTGCTCGGTGGCGGCGCGCCGCCGTCGGCCACCCTGCTCGGTGCGCTCGCTGCGCTCGGGTTCGCGCCCGCCGTGCTCGCCACGCGTCGCCGCCTCGGCCCGCTGCTCGCGGTGGGCCTGCTCGGCGCCGGCCAGGCGATCGTCCACCTCGCGCTCGGCGTCGTCGGGCCGATGACGTGCGTCGTCCCCGGGGTCGCGGCGGGCCCGCACGCGGGGCACGGAGTCGCGGGCGCCGCCGCCCGGCTCACGGAGCTGTCAGCCGGAGCGGGCGGCATGGCCGTCCCCGGCGGCACCGGTGCGGGCTGCGCGCCCGCCGCGGTCCACGTGGTGCTCGGCGGCGGGACCATGCTCGCGCTGCACGTGCTCGCGACGGTCGTGACCGGCCTGCTGGTCGCGGGCGGGGAGCGCGCGCTGTGGTGGTTGGCCGCCTGGCTGCGGCCGCTCGTCGAGGTGCTCCGGCCCGTCACGGTGCCCGCGCTGCGGCGGGTCACGGTCGCGCCGCGCGCCGGACGCCTGCCCGCCGCCCGACGCGCCGAGTCGTGGTCGCTGCGGGGACCACCGGTCGCAGCGCCGGCGTTCGCCTGACCGCTGCCCGACCGGCCCGTGCACGGGTCGTCGTCGGCCGCGCGGCACGGCGTCGTCGGCGCACCCGGGCGTGCGTGACCACGTCGCGGCCGCCCGCGTCCCGTGACCCCCGACCCTGCCGAGCCTGCCCGTCATCCCGGGCCGCCGGCGCCAGGACGAAGGAAACCCGACCTTGCCTGACTCCCCTGCCACCCACGCGCCCGCGTCCGCCGGCCGCACCGCGCTGGGCTTCCCGCCCCGCCCGGAGCACCCGGCGCGCGGGGCGATCCTGGAGGGCGTGACCCTCCGCACCGCCGCGCGCCGGCTCGGCGCGCTCGTCGCCGTCCTGCTCACCACGGGCGGCGTCCTCGTCGCCGGGGCGGCGTCGGCCCAGGCGCACGACGAGCTGGTCGGCACCGACCCCGCCGACGGCTCGACGGTCGCCGTGGCGCCCGACCACGTGACCCTGACGTTCGGCGAGCCCGCCCAAGAGCTCGGCACCGAGATCGTCGTCACGGCCGCGGACGGCACGCGCGTCAGCGTCGGCCGGCCGAGCCTCGCGGACGACACCGTGACGCAGGCGCTCGCCGACTCCCGCCCCGACGGCAGGTACACGGTCAAGTGGCGCGTCACGTCTGCCGACGGGCACCCGGTCAGCGGGACCTTCACGTTCACCGCGGTCGGCGCGGCCGCCGTCGTGCCCGACACCGCGACGGCGCGGCCGACCGCTGCCACGGCGCTCCCGACCGCCACGTCGACGCCCACCGCGGACCCGAAGGCCTGGGGCGACGGCGACAACCACGTGCGGCCCGCGCTCATCGGGTTCCTGCTGCTCGTCGTCGCGGTCGGCGTCGGCCTCGCGACCTGGCTCGTCTCGCGGCGCAACGAGCAGTGACGACCGCGCCCGCGCCCACGAGCGCCCGGCCCTGGTGGGTCGCGGCGCTCGCGGTCGCGGGCGCGGTCTGCGCGCTCGTCGGCGTCGCGTTCTCCGGTGCCGTGCTCGCACCGGTGCTGCGCGACCCGGGCGCCGTCGTGCGGTGGGGGCTGCCGGCGACGAGCACCCTCACCGAGCTCGCCGGGTCCGTGACGCTCGGTGCGCTCGTGCTCGCGGTCGGCGTGCTGCCGCGCCGGGTCGCGAACGACCGCCGGGCGGGCCGCCCGTCCGCGCGGTTCGGGGTCGCCGACGGGTCCGCCTACCCGCGGTCCCTCGTCGTGGCGGCGTGGGCCGCGGGCGTGTGGACGGTGCTCGCGATCGTCAACCTCGTGCTCGAGTACGCGACCGTGGCCGGCACGTCACCGACCGCGAGCACGTTCGGCTCGCAGCTCGGGCTGTTCGTCACGCAGATCCCGCTGGGTCGCACGCTGCTGTTCGTCGTGGTCGTCGCCGCGCTCGTCAGCGGGCTGGCGCTGGTGTCGAGCACGCCGACCGGCGCCGCCTGGGCGACCGTGCCCGTGCTCGCGGCGCTCTGGCAGCAGGCGCAGCTCGGGCACGCGGCGGGCGCCGCGGGGCACTCGCTCGCGGTGTCGTCGATGGTCGTGCACCTCGTCTCGGCCGCCGTCTGGATCGGCGGGCTCGCCGCGCTGACGCTCGTGGTCCGGCGGCTCGGGGCGGACATCGCGGCGGCGGTGGCGCGCTACTCGGTGATCGCGGGCTGGTGCTACGTCGGCATCGCGGTGTCCGGGCTCGTCAACGGCGTCATCCGCGTGGACGGCTGGGACGACCTGCTGACGAGGTACGGCCTGCTGCTGCTGACGAAGGTCGCGCTCTTCGGCGTGCTCGGCGTGATCGGCCTCGCGCACCGCGGGCGCGTGGTGCCGCGACTGGTCGCGGACCCGGCGCGGCGCGGGCTCTTCTGGCGGCTCGTGCTCGTGGAGCTGACGGTGATGGGCGCCGTCTCCGGCGTGGCCGTGGCGCTCGGCGAGACCGCGCCGCCGGTCGCCGAGGTGCCGCCGCCCGACCCGACGCCCGCGTACCAGCTGACGGGTCACCCGCTGCCGCCGCCGCTCGTGGCCGTCCGGTGGTTCACCGAGTGGGACTGGGACCTGGTGCTCGCGTTCGCCGCCGGGGCGGCGATCGTCGTCTACCTGCGGTGGGTCTGGCGGCTGCGCCGGCGCGGCGACTCGTGGTCGTGGGCGCGGACGGCGTCGTGGGTCGTCGGGATGCTGCTGTTCGCGTGGGCCACCTCGGGTGCGCCGAACCGGTACGGGCACGTGCTGTTCAGCGCGCACATGGTGCAGCACATGGTGCTCGCCGCGGTCGTGCCGATCTTCCTGGCGCTCGCGGGGCCGGTGTCGCTCGCGCTGCGCGCGCTGCCCGTGCGGTCCTCGCTGCTGGCCGGCGACGCGTCGCGCGGGCCGCGCGAGTGGATCCTCGTGCTGGTGCAGAGCCGCGTCGGGCAGTTCCTCGCCCACCCGGTGGTCGCGGCGGTCAACTTCGTCGCGTCGATGATCGTCTTCTACTACTCGGGCCTGTTCGAGTGGTCGCTGCGCACCGGCGTCGGGCACTACGCGATGGTCGTGCACTTCACGCTGGTGGGGTACCTGTTCGTCAACGGCATCGTCGGGGTCGATCCCGGGCCCAAGCGGCTGCCGTACCCGCAGCGCCTGCTGCTGCTGTTCGCCACGATGGCCTTCCACGCGTTCTTCGGCGTGACGCTCGTGGGCGGCGACGCGCTGCTCGTCGCCGACTGGTACGGCCTGATGGGTCGCACGTGGGGGCCGAGCGCGATCGCGGACCAGCAGGCCGGCGGCGCGATCACGTGGGGCATCGGCGAGATCCCGACGCTCGCGGTCGCCATCGGCGTCGTCTACGCGTGGTCGCAGGACGAGGAGCGCGCGGCGCGCCGACGCGACCGCAAGGTCGCGCGCGAGGGCGACCTCGAGCTCGACGAGTACAACGCGATGCTGGCTCGCCTCGCGGAGCGCGACTCCGACGACCGGGGCACGCACCCGGGCGCGTGAGCCCCGACCGAGCCCGCGAGTCCCGTCCGAGCCCGTCAGTCTGGTTCGAGCCCGTGAGACCCGCTCGAGCCCACGCGTCCCGCTCGAGCCCGCGCGTCCCGCTCGAGCCCGCGCGTCCCGCTCGAGCCCGCGCGTCCCGCTCCAACCCGTGAGTCCCGCTCGAACCCGCGAGTTCGGTCGGTTTCCGTGAGTCGAGACCCGCGCAAGCCGGCGGAACTCACGGGGTCGACGGCCGGTCGGGGCCGGGGCCGCGGGGTCGGGGCCGCGCGGGCGTCCGGTGCGCCTGCGAGCGCGTGATAGGACGGACCGGTGACCGATGCGACCCCGTTCCACAGCCTCGACTCCTACATCGCCCTGCCCCGCATGTCGGGGCTCACGCTCTCGCCGGACGGCACGCGACTGGTCACGGCCGTCGCGACGCTCGACGAGAAGCGCACGCGGTACGTCACCTCGCTGTGGGAGGTCGACCCCGCGGGCGAGCGACCGGCGCGGCGCCTGACGCGCGGTGCGAAGGGCGAGTCGAGCGCCGCCTTCACGCAGGACGGCGACCTGCTGTTCACGTCGGCCCGTCCCGGCGGTGACGACGACGAGCCGGTCCCGGCGCTCTGGCTGCTGCCGCGCGACGGCGCCGAGGCCCGCGTGGTGGCCGAGCGGAAGGCCGGCGTCGGCGGCGTGCACGTGGCGCGCGAGGCCGACGTCGTCCTCGTCACGAGCGACCTGCTGCCCTCGGCGAAGGACGCGGCCGACGACGAGCGCCTGCGCGGCCTGCGCAAGGAGCGCAAGGTCGCGGCGATGCTGCACGACGGCTACCCGATCCGGCACTGGGACTCGGACCTCGGCCCCGACAGCCCGCACCTGCTCGCCGGGCGGCTGCCGTCGTCGGCGCCCGCCGCGGCCGGGGACGAGGAGCCGCGCGTCGAGCTCACCGACCTGACCGCGGGCCAGCACAACGCGCTCGTCGACCAGGCGTCCGCGATCTCGCCGGACGGCGCGACGGTCGTCACGGGCTGGACGCGTCGCGAGGCTCGCGGTGACTCGCGCTCCGTGCTCGTCGCGATCGACGTCGCGTCCGGGGAGCAGCGGGTGCTGGTCGACAACCCGGACGCGGACCTGTGGCATCCGGTCGTCTCGCCCGACGGCGCGTGGGTCGCGTTCGCCCACGAGGCGCACTCCACCCCCGAGCGCGCGCCGCGCGTGACGTTGCGCGTCGTGCCGCTGGCCGGCGGCGAGGCGCGCACCCTCGGCGCCGACTGGGACCGCTGGCCGGCCGAGATCGGCTGGCTGCCGGACTCGTCGGGCCTCCTCGTCGTCGCGGACGACGACGGACGGGGGCCGGTGTTCCGCGTCGACCTCGAGTCGGGCGACGTGCGCCGCGTGACGAGCGACGACGCGGCGTTCAGCGACGTCCGCGTCTCGCCGGACGGCCGCACGGGCTACGCGATGCGCACGTCCTACGCGGCGCCCGCCCACCCGGTGCGGATCGACCTGACGTCGACCGAGCCCGTCGCGGCGCAGCCGCTGCGCGCTCCCGCGCCGCTGCCCGAGCTGCCGGGCCGCCTCACCGAGCTCGAGACGACGGTCGAGGACGGCCGGCGCGTCCGGGCGTGGCTCGCCCTCCCGTCCGGCGACGGCCCGCACCCGCTCCTCCTGTGGGTGCACGGTGGCCCGCTGAACTCGTGGAACGCCTGGTCGTGGCGCTGGAACCCGTGGCTGCTCGTCGCGCAGGGCTACGCCGTGCTGCTGCCCGACCCGGCTCTGTCGACGGGCTACGGCCAGGACATGATCCAGGCGGGCTGGGGGCAGTGGGGCGCCGCGCCGTTCACCGACCTCATGGCGATCACCGACGCGACCGTCGCGCGCGACGACATCGACGAGACGCGCACGGCCGCGATGGGCGGCTCGTTCGGCGGCTACATGGCCAACTGGATCGCGGGCCACACGGACCGGTTCCGGGCGATCGTCACGCACGCGAGCCTCTGGGCGCTCGACCAGTTCGGCCCGACGACCGACGGCGCGTACTACTGGGAGCGCGAGCTGTCGCCCGAGATGGCGCGGGCGAACTCGCCGCACCTGCACGTCGAGCGGATCGTGACGCCGATGCTCGTGGTGCACGGCGACAAGGACTACCGCGTGCCGATCGGTGAGGGGCTGCGGCTCTGGTACGAGCTCGTCTCGCGGTCGGGGCTCGCGGCCGACGACGAGGGGCGCACCCCGCACCGGTTCCTCTTCTTCCCCGACGAGAACCACTGGGTGCTGAGCCCGCAGCACGCCGTCGTCTGGTACGGCACCGTGTCGGCGTTCCTCTCCGAGCACGTGCTGGACGAGACGATCGCGTACCCCGAAGTCCTCGGATAGTCGATCACCCGAAAGTGTGATCGAGCCGTCTCGGCGTGCGAGCCGCCGGGCGAGCGGTCAGCCTGGTGCACCAACAGCCGGGACCCCCTCGCCCGGCGGGAAGTGAGGACTCGACATGGGCATCGGTGCTGGCATCTTCCTCATCGTCGTCGGCGCGATCCTGTCGTTCGCCGTGAGCGACCACGTCTCCGGGGTCGACCTGACGGTGATCGGGTACATCTGCATGGGCGCGGGCGTGCTCGCGCTGATCCTCGCGCTCGTCCTCAACGCGCAGCGCTCGAACACGACGCACCGCGAGGTCGTCGACGTCGAGCGTCGCGACGTGCCCCCGGCGCCGCCGGCGGTCTGAGCCCCAGCGGCCGGGCGGCAGGCGCACGACACGCCCCGCCCGGCCGGTGGTTCGTCCGGGCGGGCCGCCCGACCAGGGGTGCCGTGCCCGGAACGTGAGATTCGTGCTCGTCGGTGTCGGTGGCGACCGCTACGTTCCGGCCATGCGGACCCGGTTGACGAGCTGGTGGCAGAGCGCGGTCGTCCCGCGCCGCGGAATCGCGCAGCTCCTGCCCGCGGCCGGCTGGCCCCTCGTGGTCGGGCTGACGGTCCTCGACCTCGTCGTCGGGCTGCTCCCGGTGGCGTTCGTGCTGCTGACGAGCGTCGTGGTGGGAGCGGTCCCATCGGCCGTCGAGGGCGGCTCCGGCTCGCCCGAGTGGGCGCATCTCGTCCGCGTGTTCCTCGCCGCCGCCGGCGTCTTCCTGCTGCGGCAGGTCCTCGCGCCGCTGCAGACGGCGGTCGGTGTGCGCATGCAGCGGGCCGTCGACGGTGCGTTGCGGGAGCGGGCCATCCGCGCGACGCTCGGCACCGTCGGCATCGCGCCCCTCGAGGACCAACGGGCGCTCGACGCGCTCAGCGAGGCGACGCGCGAGTTCGACAACGACTTCCACAGCCCCGGCGCCGCCTGCGCCGGCCTGCTCGCGCTGCTCGGCCGGTACGTGCAGCTGGTCGGGTACGCGGTCGTCGTGGGCGTCGTCGCCTCGTGGTGGGCCGCCGCCGCGCTCGTCGTCGCGGTCCTGGTGTTCCGGTACGGCCAGCGCGGCGGCCTGCGGCGGTACTCCACCGCCTGGAGCCTCGTCACGGGCCACCGGCGCCGCGCGACCTACCTGCGCGAGGTCGCGATGGGCCCGGCCGCGGCGAAGGAGATGCGCGTCTTCGGCCTCGCCGGGTGGTTCTCCGACCGCTACACCGAGGCCGTCACCGCGATGCTCGGGCCGGTCACCGAGCAGCGCCGCCGGATCTACTTCGCGCCCTACCTGCTCTACACCGCGATCGGGCTCGTGGTCGCCGCCGGGGTGCTCGTCTCGATCGGACGCTCGGCGGCCGCGGGCGACATCGGGCTCACCGCGCTCGCGCTCGGCATCCAGTCGGTGGTCGCGGCGATCGCCCTCGGCGGGTACTACCCCGAGTCCGACGTGCCGACCCAGTACGGGATGCAGGCGGTGTCCGCGCTGCGTGCCTTCGAGGCGCGCGCCGCCGAGGTCGAGGCCGCGGAGGAGGACCGGGACGGGACGCGCGGCGCGGTCCCCGAGCGCGTCCACCTCGCACCCGAGGCGCCCGCCGCTGCGCTCCGGTTCGAGGGCGTCACGTTCGGGTACCTGGGCAGCGACCGGCGCGTGCTCGACGGCCTGGACCTCGAGCTGCCGGCCGGGCTGTGCACCGCGATCGTCGGTGTCAACGGCGCAGGCAAGACGACGCTCGTCAAGCTGCTGACGCGGCTGCACGAGCCGACGGGCGGCCGCATCACCGTCGACGGGACGGACCTGCGCGCGGTCGACGCGCACGAGTGGCGCCGGCACGTGAGCGTGATCTTCCAGGACTTCGTCCGCTACGAGCTCTCGGCGGCGGACAACATCGCGTTCGGTGCCGTCGCGACCGCGCGCACCGACGCCGCGGTCCGGGACGCCGCCGAGAAGGCGGGCATCCTGGACGTGGTCGACGGGTTGCCGAGCGGGTTCGAGACGCCGCTGTCGCGGTCCTACGAGGGCGGCGCCGACCTGTCGGGCGGCCAGTGGCAGCGGATCGCGATCGCGCGGTCGCTCTACGCGCTCGGGGCGGGCGCGCGCGTCCTGGTGCTCGACGAGCCGACGTCGGCGCTCGACGTCCGGGCCGAGGCCGCCTTCTTCGAGCGGTTCGTCGAGCTGACCCGCGGCGTGACGTCCGTGCTGATCTCGCACCGGTTCTCGAGCGTGCGCCACGCGGACCGGATCGTCGTGGTCGACGGCGGTCGGGTCGTCGAGCAGGGCACGCACGACGAGCTGCTCGCCACCGGCGGCACCTACGCGCGGCTCTTCCACCTCCAGGCCGAGCGGTTCGCCGCGGGCCTCGACGCCGACGGCAACCGGATCGAACCCGACGACGAGCTGACGGAGGCGCGCGCATGAGGCAGACGGTGAGCGGTGCGGCGCAGCTGTTCGCGATCGCGTGGCGCGTCGGGCCGGGCAAGCTCGCGCTGTCGACGGTGCTGATGGTGCTCGAGGCGGTCGCGATGCCGCTCGCGGCGCCCGCGCTCGCGGCGCTGACCGACGCGGCGGTGCGTGGTGACGCGCGCGGTGCGACGGTCGCGGCCTGCGTCGTGGCGGTGCTCGTCGTCGCGGCGCTGACCGCGGGGCACTTCGCGCACATCTTCTACTTCGAGCTCGGCGACCTCGCGGTGATCCACCTCGAGCAGGAGCTCGTCGCCCTGTCGCACGACTCGCCGGGCATCGAGCACCACGAGCGGCCCGAGTACGCGGACCGGCTCCAGGTGCTCCGCAGCGAGCTGAACCGGTCCGGCTGGGGTGCCATGCAGGCGCTGCTGTCGTCGATCGGGCTCGGCGTCGCGCTCGTCATCACGGCCGTGCTGCTCGCGCGGCTCAACCCGTGGCTGCTGCTCCTGCCCATCGCGGCGGTCCCGCCGCTCGTGCTCGGTCGCCGGGCCGAGAAGGTGATCGGCGACGCGCGCGCGCAGTCCGCGTCGGACAACCGGCTGGCGCGGCACCTCTTCATCCTCGCCGGCGACGCGGGCGCCGCCAAGGAGCTCCGCGCGTGCGGGCTCGAGGACGAGGTCGCGGCGCGCCATCGCGGCGCGTGGGACTCCGCGAGCCGGACGCTGTGGCGCGGCGAGGTGCGGGCCGACGCTCTGCGCGTCGCGGGTCAGCTGACGTTCGCGGTCGGGTACGTGCTCGCGACGCTCGTCGTGGTGCGGGACGCCTTGCGTGGCGACCGGACGGTCGGCGACGTCGTGCTCGTCATCACGCTCGCCGCCCAGGTGAACCAGCAGGTCACCTCGGCGGTGACGATCCTGCAGCAGCTCCAGCGGATGGCCCGCTCGCTCGCGGACCTGCGGTGGATGCGCGCGATGGTGCGTGCCCAGGGCGGCTGGCGGCGCGAGGCGACGGTCCCGATGCCGGCGGGCCTCACCGACGGCATCCGGTTCGAGGGCGTCTCGTTCGCGTACCCCGGCACCGACCGGCCCGTGCTCGAGGGCGTCGACCTGCACCTGCCCGCCGGGTCGAGCGTCGCGATCGTCGGCGAGAACGGCGCCGGGAAGACGACGCTCGTCAAGCTGCTGTGCCGGTTCTACGCGCCCACCGCGGGCCGCGTGACGGTGGACGGCGTCGACCTCGCGGACATCGACCCGCTCGCCTGGCGTGACGCGACGGCCGCCGGCTTCCAGGACTTCTGCCGGTTCGAGCTGCTCGCGCGGCACGCAGTCGGTGTTGGCGACCTGCCGCACGTCGACGACGACCCGGCGGTGCTCGACGCGCTCGACCGCGCGCACTCCGCGGACGTCCTCGAGCGGCTCGAGAACGGCCTCGACACCTCGCTCGGCACGAGCCACACGGCCGGCGCGCAGCTGTCGGGCGGCCAGTGGCAGAAGCTCGCGCTCGGACGCGCCATGATGCGCGAGGCGCCTCTGCTCGTGGTGCTCGACGAGCCGACGTCGGCGCTCGACGCGCAGGCCGAGCACGACCTCTACGAGCGGTACGCGGCACACGCGGCGGCCGTCGGCCGGGCGACCGGGGCGATCACGCTGCTGGTCTCGCACCGCTTCTCGACGGTGCGGATGGCAGACCTGATCCTGGTCGCGGCCGACCACCGCGTGGTCGAGGCGGGCACCCACGAGGAGCTCATGGCGGAGGGTGGCCTGTACGCCGAGCTGTACGACCTGCAGGCGGCGGCCTACCGGTGACCGATTTGCGCGTTTGGGTGATCTCACCGACCTCTCACGGGTGACCTGCATGGCGGTTGCTCCGCGAGGGTCGATGATGTTCCGGTGACGCGATCGTCGGGCCGGGCACGGCACGTCAGCGTCGCCGCGTCCACGGCTGCGGCGACGCGCGCCGACGTGCGCGCGCTCGCGATCGCCGCGCACGGGCTCGACCGGTGCCGCGACCTCGACGACGTCGCCCACGCGGCCACCGAGCTCGGCGTCGAGATCCTGCAGGCCGGCACGGTCGCGCTGTGCCGCATCGAGCAGGAGACGTGCCGCGTGCTGCGCGCGTACCCGGAGCCGACGGAGCCGCGCGAGGTGTGGGTCATGCGCACGGCGTTCCGCGCCGACGACCGGCCCGCGCTGCGCGCGCTCATCCGCGACCGCGCGAGCTGGGTGGCCCACGCCGTCGACACCAGCGGCGAGCCGACTGCCCCCGACGACGCCGACGCGGGCGACCCGGCCGAGGTCGCGACGCTGCGCGAGCTCGACTCGGCCTCCGGACTCGCGGTGCCCGTGATCGTCAACGGCGCCGTCTGGGGCCTGCTGTACGCGACCCGGTCGCTCGGCGCCGACCTCTTCCGGGTCGACGACGTCGCGCGCGCCGAGGTGCTCGCCGCGCTCGTGGCCGGCGCGGTCGCACGCGTCGACCTCGAGGCCCAGGTGCGGCACCTCGTCGCCGACGACCCGCTGACCGGCCTGGCCAACCGCCGCGTCGCGGACGCCTCCGCCGAGACGGCACTCGAGTCGGGCCACGAGACGTGCGTCGTCATGTGCGACGTCGACGGGCTGAAGCGCGTCAACGACGAGCTCGGCCACGATGCGGGCGACGACCTGCTCCGCTCCGTGGCTGACGTGCTGCGCCGCGCCGCCGAGGCGCTGCCCGGCACGACCGCCGCGCGCATCGGCGGCGACGAGTTCTGCCTCGTCACGGTGGGACGCCGTCGGGCGGAGGTCGCCTCTGTCGTCGCCGAGACCATCTCTGCGTTCCCGCTCGCGCACGGCGCCGCCATCTCCTACGGCATCGCGTCGACTGCGGTCACCGGCCCGGTGTCCGCGCGCCACCTGTTCCGCCAGGCCGACTCGGCGCAGTACCGCGCGAAGCGCGCCCGCGCGCGGGCCGCGAAGGCCGCCATCGCCGTCGAGGCGGACCCGACGGTCACCGCCGAGCGGGTCGTCGTCTCCGGCTCGGCCGCGATCGCGGCCGCGCAGTCGGGCGTCGTGCCGCGGCTGTGCGCGTTCGCCGCGGCGGTGACCGAGACGCTCGGCGGCGCCGAGTGGGCCGTCCTGATGCGCCGAGCCGAGGGCGAGGCGGCGTCGGCGATCGCGCGCGGCGGCAGCCCGGCCGAGCTGGGCCGCGCCACCCGGACCACGGTGGTCGAGCACGACACCTGGGTCGTGGAGATCGGGGCGGCGGAGGCCGCGGCGACCGACGCGCCCGTGCGGACGGCGCTCGACGCGCTCGTGGCCGTCGCGGTGGTCGGCGCGACCTGACGTCTTCCGCGGTCCGACCCCGGCCCGCCCGGGCGCGGGTCACGCGCGACCGGCGCGCGTGACCTTTCTTCTGACCCGGGCGCGCAGCGCGCGGGTCGCGACCGGTCCGAGGCCGTCGACCGTCTCGGCCACCACGCCGAGCACGCGGAGGGCGTCGGTCGCCGACCGTGCACCTGCGGGATCGACGCCCTCGTACAGCTGCAGCCCGATGAACGCCGCGGTGACGGCGCGTGCGGCTCCCGCTGCGTCCAGCAGCCCGCCGAGCGGCGACGTCTCGAGGACGCGCGCGATCACGGCCTCCACCTCGGCGGCCCAGGCGTCGATCGCGTACCTCGCCGCCTCCGCGAGCCGCGGCTCCTGCTGGGCGCCGGCCATCACCTGGGCCATCTGGGCGACGTTTCCGCGGTCTCGCTCGACGGCCTGCAGCGTGTCGCCCAGCGCGAGCAGCTCCGAGAGGGTCGAGACGTCCGCCAGCCGCCGCCGGTAGTCGGCGACGGACTCGTCGACGGACCAGCGGACCGCGGCGGCGAGAAGGTCGGCCACGCTCTCGAAGTGGTAGAAGACGAGCGCCTGGTTGACCCCGGCGCGTGCGGCGATCGAGCGGCCCGAGATCGCGCTGACGCCCTCGGCCGCCAGGGCGTCAGCCGCCGCGGCGAGCAGCTTGTCGCGCGTCTTCACTCGGCGGCGGACTGGCGGTGGGAGACAGCGACGAGAACGGCGCCGACACAGCTGCCGAGCAGCAGCCCGAGCACCCCTCCCGCGATGCCGCCCTCGATGAAGGCGAACCACGCCGTGGGCGGGTGCTCGAGCCCCAGCACGAGCCCGACGATCCCGCCGACGAGCCCGGTGACGAAGGCGGTCGTGAGGGCCGTCAGCCCGAAGAGCCGCCAGTTGCGCTGCGAGGCGCTCGTCGGGTGCGCGCGCAGCAGCCAGACCTCGCCGACGGCCGCCAGGCCGACGGGGCCGAGCGTCACGGTGGCCGCGACGGCCGCCACGATCCAGGGCGTCGTGGAGCGGGCCGGTCTCGAGTGCGCCGCGCTGGAGGGAGCCGGAGCGGGCTGGTCGATCATCGCGGCCTCCTAAGCGGATTTGAGCGCCTGCTCAAGTCTTACCAGGAGTTGAGCGAGTGCTCAAATCTGGAGCACGGGCCGCACCGTGAACCCGCTCCGCGTCTTGACGCCCCACGCGAGCACGGCGGCGGACGCGGCCGCCCAGCAGGCGTCGCCGGTGCCGAGCCGCACGGACGCCTCATACGCGCGGTGCCCGGCGGGCGGTTGCCAGCGGGCCTCGGCAGGCACCGTCGCGCCCACCAGGTCGTACGTCAGAGGGCGCTCGTCGAGCGGCCCGCGCACCACGGCGTCGTCCGTCAGCCGTGCAGCGGCAGCGTCAGCTCGGCCGGCGCGCCCGCGACGACCCGCACCGGCACGCCCCAGTCCTGGCTGTTCAGGTGGCAGGCCGGGTACTCGATCGCGGGGTCGGCGTCGCAGCTCGCGGCCTGCGCCGTCACGTGCAGGACGCCCTCGGCGACCGCGGGGTCGAGCCGCAGCACGCGGTGCAACGCCACGTCGTCGCCCGCACCGTCGAGCAGCAGCCCGGGCGGTGTCGACGAGACCTGGAGGCGCGTGGACGGTCCGTAGCGGTCGTCGTACTTCTGGCCGGAGGCGGGCGTGAACACGACGTCGAGCCGCACCTCGCCCGGCGCGAGCTCCGTCACGGGCCGCTGCGTGCGGTGCGTGCCGCCGTCGACCACGGCGCCGACGCCGTCCGGCAGCGCGACGCGCGTGATCCGGTGCGCCGCCGACTCGACCACCAGCAGCGTGGGCGTAGAGGAAGGGTCGGGGGCAGGCACGACGACGAGCCCGGACGGCTCGGCGAGCCCGGTGGCGACCGTCGTCACGACCCCGGGCGTCCCGTCGGCACCCGGTTCGAACCGGCGGACCGCCCCGTTGTACGTGTCCGCGATCGCGACGGATCCGTCGGGCAGCACCGCGACCCCGAGCGGGTGCTGCAGCCGCGCCTCGTCCGCGGAGCCGTCCCGGTGGCCGAACTCGAACAGGCCCGCACCGACCGCCGTCGTCACCGTGCCGCCGTCGGGCGAGACCCACCGCAGCGCCGACGTCTCCGAGTCCGCGAGCCAGATGCGCCCGTCGGGCCCGACCGCGAGCCCCGACGGCTGCGCGAACCACGCGTCGGCCGACGCCCCGTCGACGAGCCCCTCGTTCATGGTGCCCGCGAGGTGCTCGAGCGAGCCCTCCTTGCCGTCGAACGCCCACAGCGTGTGGTTCCCGGCCATCGCGACGACGAACGCCGCCAGCCGCGGGGACCAGACGACGTCCCACGGCGAGGAGAGCTTCACGTCGAGCGGCGGACCGTGGTAGCCCACGCCGCCGCGGTCGCGCGGCTCGTCGTCCGCCCACGGCAGCACGTTGTCCGCCGCCCCGACCATGTACTGCTCGCCGGTCCCGGCGAGCGTCGTGACCGTCCCGTCGGCCAGCCGCACGCCGCGCAGCACGTGGTTCGCGGTGTCCGCGACGACGACGTCGACGCCCAGCCACGGCCGCAGCTCGTCGGGCACGAGGCACAGCCCGTTCGGCTCGGCGAACCGCGCGACGGCGGGCCCGCCGTCCACGAGCCCGCGCGACCCCGAGCCGATGCGCCGCACGAGCGTCTCCGCGTCGGGCGCCAGCTCGACGATCGAGTGGTGGCCCGCGTCCGCGACCAGCAGGTTGCCGTTCGGCAGGGCGACCGCCTTGGCCGGGAACCGCAGCGTCCCCGCGACCGGCTCGGGCGCGACGTACGGCCCGTCGCCGCGGTGCAGCGTGCCCTTCGCCTCGTGCTCCGCGACCAGCTCGTCGACCAGCACCGCGAGGTTGTGCGCGTGCCCCTCGCCGGCCATGTGCGCCACGACGTAACCCTCCGGGTCGACCACGACGAGGGTCGGCCACGCGCGCGCCGTGTACGCCTGCCACGTGACGAGCTGCGGGTCGTCCAGCACGGGGTGGTGCACCTCGTAGCGCTCGACCGCTGCCGCGAGCGCGTCGGGGTCGGCCTCGTGGACGAACTTCGGCGAGTGCACGCCGACGATCACCAGGACGTCACGGTGCTTCTCCTCGAGCTCACGCAGCTCGTCGAGCACGTGCAGGCAGTTGATGCAGCAGAACGTCCAGAAGTCGAGGACGACGATCTTGCCGCGCAGGTCCTGCAGCGTCACCGTGCGGCCACCGGTGTTGAGCCAGCCGCGCCCGACGAGCTCGGACGCACGGACGCGAGGCAGACGGGTGGGGGAGCTCACCCAGCCATTGTCCGTCAGCCCGGCTCGTGTCAGTGGTCCGCGGGATGCTCGGGCGATGGCTGACACAGCGGTGCACGTGGTCCTCGTCCCTGGCTTCTGGCTCGGCGGCTGGGCATGGGACGACGTCGTCGGCCCGCTGCGCGATGCCGGGCTCGTGCCGCATCCGGTGACGCTGCCGGGCATGACGGACGACGCGCCGGACCGTGCCACCGTGACGCGTGAGGACCAGGTCGAGGCGGTCCGCGCGCTCGCGGCGGGGCTCGACGGGCCGGTGGTGCTGGTCGGGCACTCGGGCGGTGGCGCGCTCGTCGGGGAGGTCGTGGACCGTGATCCCGGCCGGTACGCGCGCGTCGTGTACCTCGACTCCGGGCCGCTCGTCGACGGCGCCGCGCTGAACCCGCCGCTGCCGCCGGGCGTCACCGACATCCCGTTGCCCGCGTGGGAGGAGCTCGAGGCGCAGGGGTCGAGTCTCGCCGGGCTCGACGACGGTGCGCTGACGCGGTTCCGCGAACGCGCGGTGCCGCAGCCCGGGCTCGTGGCGACCGGGGTGGCGCGGATGGCCGATCCGGGCCGGTTCGCGGTGCCGGTCACCGCGGTGTGCACGAGCATCTCGGCGGAGCAGCTGATGGCGCTCGCCAGCCACGACGCGCCGTTCCACACGGAGCTGCTCGACTACCCGGACCTGACGTTCGTCGACCTGCCGACCGGCCACTGGGCGATGTTCTCGCGGCCGGCGGAGCTCGCGGCCGCGCTGGTCCAGGCCTGCCGCGACTGACTCACGCGCGGTGGACCGCGACGACATGCATCGTCGTGTCGCCAGGACGCCGGGGTGTCCGATTCCTAGGGTGGGCTTGCCGGCGTTCGCCGGCGGACGTCGGCACCGCCGATCGACGGCCTGACCAGCGACGGGACGTGCGCCATGACCACCCAGGGCTCGCACCAGCTGGGGGAGCTCGCCCGCGCGTCGATGGCCGAGCGCGCCGGCCGCCGGGCCGTCCTCTGGGCTGTCGTGCGCAGCGCGCTGGGCGTCGTCGCGGTCCTCGGCGGCTACTACCTCGTGACGTTCGACGAGCGCCGGCCCACCGGCACGCTCGCGGTGCTCGAGATCCTGCTCGGCGGCCTGCTGTTCGCCTTCGTCGTCGTCATCGAGGTCCGCGCGATCGTCCGCGCCCGCTATCCCGTGCTGCGCGCGGTCGAGACGGCCGTCGTCTCGCTGTTCCTGTTCCTCGTGATCTTCGCGGTGATCTACCTGACGATGTCGCACGCCGACCCTGAGGCGTTCTCGGAGTCGCTCGACCGCACCGGCGCGCTCTACTTCACGATCGTCACGCTCGGCACCGTCGGCTACGGCGACATCGCGCCCGTCGACCACGCGGCACGCGTCGTCGTCAGCGTCCAGGTGCTGCTCGACCTGGCGTTCCTGGCCGTGCTCGTGCGGGTGGTGATCGCCGCGGCGCGGCGCGGGCTCACGCGCGAGGTCGCGGACGTGGGGCCCGCCGCGGCACCGAACGCCGAGCCGGGTGCCGACTGACGGGGTGTGCCACGATCGAGCCGTGACGGTCGGACTCGTGCTCGGCGGCGGAGGTGTGCGCGGCGCAGTGCAGGTCGGCATGCTGCAGGCGCTGTTCGAGGCGGGCATCCGGCCGCAGCTGGTGGTCGGCACGTCGATCGGCGCCATCAACGGCGCGGCCGTGGCCAGCGACCCGACGCCGGCGGTCGTGGAGCGGCTCGTCGAGGCGTGGGCGTCACCCGCGGCGGCGGCCGTCTACGGCGACTCCTGGCCCCGCCAGCTCCGGCGCCTCGCCAAGTCGCGGACGCACCTCAACGACCCCGCACCGCTGCGCGAGCTGCTCGACGGGATGGTCGGCGCGGGCACCACGTTCCGCGACCTCCGGACGCCGCTCGCGGTCGCCGCGGCGTGCATCGAGACGGCCGGCGAGCGCTGGTTCGACTCCGGGCCGGTGGTCGACGCAGTCCTCGCGTCGGCGTCGGTGCCGGGTGTCCTGCCGCCGACCGAGATCGACGGCCAGCACTTCGTCGACGGCGGCATCGTGAACTCGATCCCGCTCGGCGAGGCCGTCCGCCGCGGCGCCACGGAGATCTACGTGCTGCAGGTCGGACGCATCGAGGAGCCGCTCGCGGCGCCGACGGGGCCGGCGGACGTCGCGCGGATCAGCTTCGAGATCGCGCGCCGGCACCGGTTCACGCGCGAGATCGGTGCGGTCCCCGACGGCGTCGCGGTGCACGTCCTGCCGAGCGGCGGCCCGCAGCCGGGCGACGAGAAGCTCGGCTCGTACCGACGGATGGACGCGACACGGACACGGATCGAGACGGCGCACGCGGCGACGGTCGCGTACCTCGAGAGCCTCGCCTCGTGACCTGGCGGCTGCCCCCGCGGTGGTTGCGCCGGCTCACGCTGGCTCCTGCGTTGGTGGCCCTCGCGGTGCTGCTGGTCCCGACGAGCCTGATGCTCGTGATCCTCGTCGGAGGCGTGCTCACCTGGCTCACGCCCGGCCGGTTCCGCACCCCGCGGATGCTGTGGATGGCGAGCTTCTACGTGCTCTGGGACGCGGCGCTCGTCGTCTCGGCGTTCGTGCTGTGGATCGCCTCCGGCTTCGGGTACGCGATCCGCCGCCCGGCGTTCGAGCACGCGCACTACGTGATGGTCCGCCGCGCGCTGCAGATCCTGTTCTGGCAGGCGGCGTGGACGCTGCGCCTCGAGGTCGACGTCGTGGACGCGGACCTCGGCCGGGTGTTCGCCGGGCGGCCGATCGTCGTCGCGAGCCGGCACGCCGGGCCCGGCGACTCGTTCATCCTGGTCCATGCGCTGCTCGACCGGTTCGACCGCGAGCCGCGCATCGTCCTCAAGGACACCCTGCAGTGGGACCCCGCGATCGACATCCTGCTCAACCGCCTGCCGGCGACGTTCGTCACGCCGCGGGGCAGCCGGCGCGAGGGGACGCCCGGTCTGTCGGGAGCGGTGGGCCAGCTCGCGCGGAGCCTCGGCCCGCGCGCGGCGCTGCTGATCTTCCCCGAGGGCGGCAACTTCACGCCCAGGCGCCGGCTCGCGCGGATCGAGGCGCTGCGCAGCCGCGGGCGCGCTGAGCTCGTCGCAGCCGCCGAGCGGATGCACAACGTCATGGCCCCGCACGCGGGCGGAATCCTCTCGGCGCTCGACGAGCAGCCGGACGCGGGCGTCGTCTTCGTCGCGCACACGGGCCTGGACCGACTCGTCACCGTCCGCGACGTCTGGCGCGAGCTGCCGATGGACAAGCGACTCGTCATGAAGGGGTGGGCCGTCGAGCCGGCGGACATCCCCGACGACGCGGACGCGCAGGAGGCATGGCTGTTCGCGTGGTGGCTGCGCGTCGACGAGTGGATCTCCGACCACGAGCCGGCGACGCTCGAGCCGCCGCCGCCCGGGGTGCGGCGCACGCCGCGCTGGGCGTCTGCCGCGCTGCCGCCGCAGCCGTTCGCCGACGCGCCGGTCGCCGCACTGGTCGACCCGTCGCCCGCGCTCGCGTCAGACGCGGTCGAGCACGAAGACGCGCGGGTGGTGGCCCTTGGCGAACACCCGCAGCTCGTCGCGCAGCTGCCAGAGGTGGCCGGCGTCCCGCAGGCAGCGGTGCATGACGCGGACCTCGTGCGTGAGGACGAGGAGCCGAGCGCCCGGCCGTGACGCCGCGTGCGCCGCGCGCAGCAGCCCGGCGTGCAGCGCCTCGTTGGTGGCGTGCTCACCGTGCAGGCCGCCCCACGGCGGGTCGGCGAGCAGGAGGTCGTAGCCCGGGCCGCCGCGCGTCCACGCCGCCGGGTCCAGCGCGTCGCCCGTGACGAGCCGCACCGGCCCGTCGCCGTCGGACGGCTCGAGGCCCGCCGCGACGAGGTTGGCCCGCGCAGCCTCGACGGCGTCGTCCGCGACGTCCACCGCGACGGCTGCGGCGGCCGGACCGGCGAGCAGCCGCTCGACCAGGAGCGTCCCCGAGCCGCACATGAGGTTCGCGACGCGGTCCCCGGCCCGCACGCCCGCGAGCCGCACCATGGCCGCCGCGATGGTCGCGTTGGCGGCGCCCGGGTAGTCGACGACCCGCCACGGTCGCGCCGACAGCGGCCGCGGCCCGATCCGCACGAGCACGTCCCAGCCCGGGTCGACGTCCGAGCCCGGCGACCGGTGCGCGCGCCGGACCCGGATCACCAGCTCGCCGTCGACGGGGTCGTGCGTCAGCCCGGTGGCCTGCGAGACCAGGCTCGCGAGCCGCGTGAACACCGCCGAGTCGGCGCCCGCGGCCTCGAACCGGAAGGAGCGCGACGACACCGACCGCAACGACAGCCCGACCGCGTCGACGACCCGCGCCAGGTGGTCGCCGCTCGTCAGGGACCGCGGCCGCGGTACGTCGAAGTGCAGGCTGACGAAGGCGGCGACGGCGGTCCGGAGGCGCAGCGCGTCGGACACCCGACCCTCGTGCCGGACGACGAGCGCGTCGTCGCGGCCGGGCGCGGGCCGGGCGTGGCGCGCGGGGTGCAGCACCTCGTCGACCTCGTCGCGCAGGACGTCGCCCAGGCCGGGCAGGAACGTCAGCTCGAGGTCGACGCCGTGGCCGCGCGACGCGTGGCCGGACCGGCGGGTGTCGGCCGCGGGACGGCCGTGCTGGCGCCGTGCGGGCTCCGACTGCCGGGCGCTGGGTCGCCGACCCGGCACGGGCCGCTCGTCACGACCGGCACGCGCGGGTCCGCCACCGGAGCCTCCGGCACGGCTGCCGCGTCCCGCCGCGCCGCCGCGCCCGTCGTCGCTGCCGCCGCGCCGGGCCGGCCGGCTCAGGCCCGCACCGGGGCGGTCGCCCCCACGGCCCGCAGCACGAACGCCTCCGTCTGCTCGAGCGCGCGCTCGCGGCCCGCGGCGTCCTCGGCGACGCCCCGCCCGGACAGGCACGCGTTGACGAGCGGCACGGTGACGTCGAGGTCCTGCTCGGGGAACACGCCGGACTCGATGCCGGCGGTCAGGATGCCGCGCAGGATGCGCTCGACCACCACGACGTGCTCGCGCATGCGCTGCTGCGTGCCGCGCGACAGGACCGTGCGCAGCTCGGGGCCGGGCGTCACGTGGTGCGATGACGCGAGCTCGACCTGCTGGCGGACGTACGTGCGGAGACGCTCGACCGGGTCGTCGATGTCGTCGAGCGCCTTCTGCAGCGCCACGGCGTACTGCTCGGTCTCGTACGTGATGAACCCGAGCAGCAGAGACTCCTTGTCGGAGAAGTGGTTGTAGACGGCGGTCCGCCCGACGCCGGCCTCGGCCGCGATCTGCGCGAGCGTGATCGCGTCGAAGCCCTGCTCGGCCATCAGCCGCGAGAGCGCGTCGAACAGCCGGAGGCGCGTCTGCTCGCGGTGCTCGTGCAGGGACGCGCCGATGATCTTGGGCATGCTGACATGGTCGCACAATGTGTCAGGAAACCCGCACGGGATCTGACATCGGCGCAGAACAATCAGGAAATTCGTACACTCTTCCCAGGCGAAGAGGTCGCCGGGAGGTCTCGATGAGCGACGTCGTGACGACGGACCGCGTGCGCGCCGCGCACGAGCGGTTCATCACGACCGGGCGCCTGGCAGGCCGAGCGGTCCGGGCCATCGTCGCGGACTCGTGGCGGCGGAGCGCCCGAAGCGGCGTGGACCCCGAGATCCCGGCGGTCGCGGTCGACATGGAGGGCTCGGCCCTCGTCGACTACCGCAGCTCGCTCAAGATCGCCGCGGCCCTCCCGGCGGTGCGCGACCTGCTCGTCGGGCGCGAGCAGCCGTGGGTCGCGACCATCACCGACACCTCGGGTCGCCTGCTCTGGGTCGAGGGCGACCGTGACGTCGCGCGCCGGCTCTCGCCGGTCGGGTTCGTCGAGGGCGCCGTCTGGAGCGAGGAGTCGGCCGGCACGAACGCGCCGGGCATCGCTCTCGTCACCGGGCGGGCCGCCCAGGTGGTCCAGACCGAGCACTACACGCGGACGGTCCAGCCGTGGAGCTGCGCCGCCGCACCCGTGCGCGCGCCCTCGGGCGAGGTCGTCGGCGTGCTCGACGTGACGGGCGGCGACGTGGTCGGCTCGCCCGTGCTGATGTCGCTCGTGCGCGCGACGGCGGCGGCCGTCGAGGCGCAGATCGCGCGTGACGAGCAGACCGGGCCACGCCGCCGGCCGACGAGCGCCTCCCGGCTCCGCCTGCTCGGCGGGCCGCCCGCGCTCGTCGTCGACGGACGCGAGACGCGGCTGAGCCTGCGCCACGCCGAGATCCTGCTGCTCCTGTCGCAGCGCCCCGCGGGCCTGCGGGCGGACGAGCTCGCGGTGCTGCTGTCGCACCAGCTCCTCTCCGACGTCACGGTCCGCGCCGAGGTCTCGCGCCTGCGCCGGCTCGTCGGGCCGCTGCTCTCGGACGCCGCGCCGTACCGGCTCGGTGCGCCGCTCCGCACCGACCTCGACGTGGTGCGGGCGCGCCTCTCGTCGGGCGACCTCGGCGGTGCCCTGACGGCCTACCCGGGTCCGCTGCTGGTGCGGTCGGAGGCGCCCGGCGTGGAGCGCCTGCGCGACGAGCTCGCGGCCGACGTCCGGGCGTCGCTGCTGGCGAGCGCCGCGCCCGCCGTGCTGTCCCGGTGGGTCGCGCGCGACGACGGGGCCGACGACTGGCAGGCGTGGGAGCGGCTCGTGACGCTGGCGCCGCGCGGCACGCCGACGCGCGCGCAGGCGCTCGGTCGGCTCGAGCTGCTCCGCAGCCGCCTGATCCGCTGACCTCGTCCCGCGGCTGCGCTCCCGTGCGCGCCGCGCGCTCGCGGTTCACCCGTTCGGAGTAGTGGCTGCAACGCAGATGCAACGCCTACGCCCGTATCGTCCCATCATCCGGGCTGTCTCCGACCGGAAGCGGAGGCGGGCCGGACACCATGCTCGGCGCTGTCAGGCGGGGGCCAGGTGTTCGGTGGCCGGGCGGAGGTCGGAGGGGACCCGCCGCCCGGTCACCACTTCGTCGACGCCCTTCCCGCGGCTTGTAACGTTCCCGCATGACGAACGACGCGGCCGGCGGAGCCCCCGAGATCGAGCCCGACACCAAGGACTGGACGTGGGTGCTCGACGCCCGCTGCCCCGAGTGCGGTTTCGCGGCGCACGACGTCGACCCGCGCGGCATCGGCGCGACGGTGCGCGACCTGACGCCGCGGTGGGTCTCGGCCCTCGCGCGTCACGACGTGCGCGTCCGGCCCGAGCCCGCGGTGTGGTCGACCCTCGAGTACGGCGCGCACGTGCGTGACGTGCTGCGGATCTTCGACGGCCGCCTGGCGCTCATGCTCGAGCAGGACGACCCGCCGTTCGAGAACTGGGACCAGGACGCGACGGCGCTCGCGGACCGGTACGACCTGCAGGACCCGGCGCTCGTCGCCGACGAGCTGGTCGACGCGGCCGACGCGATCGCCGCCCGGTTCGACGCGGTGCGCGACGACCAGTGGGAGCGGCCGGGGCGCCGGTCGAACGGGTCGGTGTTCACGGTCCGCACGCTCGGCCAGTACTTCCTGCACGACGTGGTCCACCACCTCCACGACGTCCACGCCTGACGAGCCGCCGACTGCGCGCCCCGTCCGACCGCCGCGAGTCCCCGGCTCAGGGCGCGGAGTTATCCACAGGGTTCGTCCACACCCGTGTGTAGAGTTCCCAGGAAATCCGGAGGAATCGGCCCACCTCTGTGGACGAGGCCTCTGACCTGGGACGTCACACCGTCACACAGCCGAAACGGGCGCGCAGCAATCGTTGGCTAGCGTCGCGCCATGACAGCCCCGGCACAGGCGTTTCCCCAGACGCTCGACGGTCGAGACCTGCTCGTCGTCCCCACCGGCACCGACGTGCTGCAGCTCGCACGCGCCTGGTTCCCCGACGCGGTGTGGACGCGGCGGCCGGTGAGCGCGCAGGACGCGGTCGTCCGGCCGATGACAGGTGCCCGGTTCCGCGGCCTCGCGGCGGCGGGCGTCACGGTCGCCGCGCCCGGCGTCATGCGCCTCGACGCGGCGGTCGACCTGCTCGGGCCTCGCCCGGTCGCACTGGGCTCGGCGGTGGCGACCGGGCTCGCGGCGCAGCCGGCCGACGTCTACGAGCTCTCGCTCGCCGCGGTCGGCGAAGCCGCGGCCGAGACGGCGCGTGCCTGGCTGGTGGCCGCCGCGCGTCGTGCGAGCGGCGCGGTCGTCCCCGCGGACGGGTCGAGCGTCGTGGTGCCCGACCGCGGCGAGCTGCTCGACCTCACGCTCTGGACCGCGGTGCCGATGAGCGCGCAGGACGCGCTGCCGCTGCTGCGCCCCGCGCTCGCGGGCGGTCGCCTCGGCGAGCCGCGCACTGCGGGCGCCGGTCCCGGGCCCGTGCCGTTCTCGATCACCGCCATGTTCGAGTTCGACGGTGCGCTCACGATCGAGCTCGCGCGCCCCACGCACCAGCCTGCCGTGCTCGCCTCCCTCGACTGGCGCGAGCACGGGCCGTGGGCCTACCGCGTGGCGTGGTCGTCGTCGCCGGACGTCGAGATGGACCCGGCGTCGCCGCTGCTCGCGATCGCGCGCGGCCGCATGCGGCCCGTCGTCGGCCGCGCGATGTCCGCGCTCTGGCGCGCGGTGGGCGGCACGGTGGTCGACGCGGGGGGCTTCGTCGTCACGCCCGACGAGCTCCGCGACCAGGCCTCGCAGCGCTGACGCCCGGCTGACCCACCCGCGGCACCCGCGGCGGCGACCCCCGACCCGGGACGCCCGCAGCTAGGCGAGCCGCGGCAGCCTCTGGTCGGTGCGCAGCACGCCCGCGAACAGGTCGCCGCGTTCCGCCACGCGGTCCAGCACCGTGCGCACGGTGAACGCGTCGGGCCGCAGCCACGGCTCGTCGAGCTCGTCCCAGGTGATCGGCGCGGACACCGGTGCGCCGGCGGCCGGTCGCGGGCTGTACGGCGCGACGAGCGTCTTGTTGATCGCGTTCTGCGTGTAGTCCAGGCGGGCGTGCCCGCCGCGCTCGCGGACGCCCCACTTCCAGCTGACCAGGTCGGGGACGACGGCTCCGACGGTGCGCGACAGCCGCTCGACCCATGCGCGGGTGTCGTCGAAGCTCGGACCGGGCGCGATCGGGATCCACACCTGGATGCCGCGGCGGCCCGTCACCTTCGGGTACGCGCGGACACCGAGGTGCTCGAACGCGTCGCGGTGCAGGCGGGCCAGCACCAGCACGTCCTCCCACGCGGTCGAGGTGCCGGGGTCGATGTCGACCATCGCGTAGGTCGGCCGGTGGGGGTGATCGGTGGTGGACGTCCACGCGTGCCACTCGAGGCCGCCGAAGTTGGCGGCCCACAGCAGCGCGGCGGGCTCGTCGGCGACGAGGTAGGTGGTCGTGTCGTCGTCGTCCGCGTCGGGGTTGACCCACCGGGGCAGCCAGTCGGGTGCGTGGTCGGGCAGCTGCTTGTGCCAGAAGCCGCCGTGGTCGGCGCCCTGCGGGTAGCGGTGCAGGTTGAGCGGCCGTCCCCGCAGGTGGGGGACGACGACGGGCGCGATGCGGGCCGTGTAGGCGAGCAGCTCGCGCTTCGTGACGGGCGGCTCGTCGCCGCGGCCCGGGAACAGGACCTTGTCGAGGTTCGTCACGCGCAGGCGGCGGCCGAACACCTCCCACGTGCCCGCGGCGCCGAGGTCGGCGAGCGCCGCGAGGTCGTCGTCGGTCGCGGCCGGGACGGCGGGGTGGAGCTCGACGGACGCCTCCGCCGGCGGCAGGTCGGAGCGCCAGAGCCGGTCCGGGTCCGCCTTGACCTCGTCGTTCGTCCGGCCGCTCAGCACCGAGCGGGGGTGGTCCTCGGGGTCCCAGCCCTCGACGGCGTCGTCGTCGTGCTTGTGGACGAGGATCCACTGCTCCTTGCCGCCGTCGGCGGGTTCGTCACGCCGGATCAGCACGAGGCGGCCGCGCAGCTTCTCGCCGTGCATGTCGGCGTGCAGCTCGCCGTCCTTGACGGCCTGGGCCGGGTCGTCGGTCGCGTGCGGCTCCCAGGTGCCGCGGTCCCAGACGATCACGTCGCCCCCGCCGTACTGGCCGCCGGGGATGACGCCCTCGAAGTCCTCGTACTCGAGCGGGTGGTCCTCGACGTGCACCGCGAGGTGCCGCGCCGACGGGTCGAGCGTCGGGCCCTTGGGGACGGCCCAGCTGACGAGCACGCCGTCGATCTCGAACCGCAGGTCGTAGTGCAGCCGGCGCGCGCGGTGGCGCTGGACGACGAACCGCCGGCGGCCGGCGGCGTCGGGCGCGGGCGGGGCACCCGACGGCTCGGGTGTCCGGTCGAAGTCGCGCATCGAGCGGTACGTGTCGAGGCCGGGCTCGGGCGCCTTGTTCGTCGCGCGGCGCTTGGCGGGCATGGCACCAGGGTCGATGCCGAGCGGGCGGGCCGCGAGCCGACGCGTGAACCGCGCGGCGCCGGCCACCGCCGTGCGGTCGCCGCGTCGGCGGCTGAGACTGCTGCGATGACGACGGACCCGGACGTGGACCCGGACGCGGACCTCGACGCGGACGCGGACGCGGACCTCGCGCCCGAGCCGGTAGCCGCGACGCTCGCAGGCCTGGTCCCCGGGCACGACGCGACGGGGCACCCGCTGGGGCCGCTGGTCGCCGTCACAGGCGCCACCGGCTACGTCGGCGGCCGGCTCGTGCCCGAGCTGCTCGCGGCGGGCTACCGCGTGCGAGCGCTGGCCCGGCACCCGGACCGCCTGCGTGGTCGTCCGTGGTTCGACGACGTCGATGTTGCCGAGGCCGACGTCGGTGACGCGGCCGCGGTCCGCGCGGCCCTCGACGGCGTCGCGGTCGCCTACTACCTCGTGCACGCCCTCGGCAGCGACAAGGAGTTCGCCGCGCGTGACCGGCGCTCGGCCGAGACCTTCGCGGCGGCGGCCCACGACGCCGGTGTCGGTCGGATCGTCTACCTCGGCGGACTGACGCCCGACACGGACGACCTGTCGCCGCACCTCGCGTCCCGGCGCGAGGTCGGCGAGATCCTCCTCGCGTCCGGGGTGCCGACCACGGTGCTCCGGGCGGCCGTGATCCTCGGCTCGGGTTCCGCGTCGTTCGAGATGACGCGCTACCTGACCGAGCGCCTGCCGGCGATGACGGTGCCGCGTTGGGTCGCCAACCGCGTGCAGCCCATCGCGATCCGCGACGTGCTGCGGTACCTCGTCGGCGCGGCCGCCATGCCGCCCGACGTGTCGCGCGCGTTCGACATCGGGGGCCCCGACGTCCTGACGTACCGCGACATGATGCAGCGCTACGCCGCCGTCGCGGGCCTGCGCAGAAGGGTGATCGTCGGGGTCGGCGTCCTGACGCCGCGCCTCTCGAGCCTGTGGGTCTCGCTCGTGACGCCCGTGCCGGGTGGGCTCGCGCGCCCGCTCGTCGACTCGCTCGTGCACGAGGTGGTCTGCCGGGAGCACGACATCGCGCGGTACGTGCCCGACCCGCCGGGCGGCCTCGTCGGGTTCGACCGCGCCGTCCGCCTCGCGCTGCGGCGGACCGAGCAGGGCGACGTGCAGACGCGCTGGTCGTCGGCCGCGACGCCGGGGGCGCCCAGCGACCCGCTGCCGAGCGACCCCGGCTGGGCGGGCGGCTCGCTCTACGTCGACGAGCGGCGCACGGTGGTCGACGCGTCGCCCGCCGCGCTGTGGCGCGTGCTCGAGACGCTCGGCGGGGAGCGCGGCTGGTACTCGTGGGGTCTCGCGTGGCGCGTGCGCGGGCTGCTCGACCGGCTCGTGGGCGGTCCCGGGCTCCGGCGCGGGCGGCGCGATCCCGGGCGGCTGCGGGTGGACGACGAGCTCGACTGGTGGCGCGTCGAGGCTGTCGACCCCGGCCGGCTGCTGCGGCTGCGCGCCGAGATGCGGGTGCCCGGGCTTGCGTGGCTCGAGCTGCGCGTGGAGCCCGCCGGCGGTGCGGACGAAGCCGCGGAGGCGGGCGGGGCGCGAGGGATCGGCGAGGCCGGAGGGCTGGGCGGCGCGCGTGACGTCGGACCCGGCACCGACGGCTGGCTCCGCGCGCCGGTCGTGTTCTCGCAGCGCGCGCTGTTCCACCCGCGCGGCCTCGCGGGCGAGCTCTACTGGTGGTCGGTCGCGCCGTTCCACGGCGTCGTGTTCGGCGGCATGCAGCGCAACATCGCGCGCGCGGCGCGGTCCGCGGAGCGGGCTCGGACGGACGCGCCGCCGGCGGGGGGATGACGCGGACCCGCGTCGGGCGAGCAGGGAGCGGGTGACGGGAATCGAACCCGCGCCATCAGCTTGGGAAGCTGAAGTTCTACCATTGAACTACACCCGCGCGACGCCGTCGGAGGCTCGTCACGAGCACCTCCACCGTCGGCCGGGCCAGCATACCGGGCACGCCGGGCTGGCAGGAAAGCGCGCTCGCGAGCGCGCACCGGCACAGCGTGTCGAGCCGGGACCGGTCGTCCCGCCGGCCCGCCGGGACGGCTCGGTAGTGTCGCCGGGTGACCGCCGTGCTGCGCCCGTTCCACCCCGCCGACCTGCCCGCGATGTACCGGCTGTGCCTGCTGACGGGCGAGGCGGGCGGCGACGCGACGAGCCTCTACCGGAACCCCGACCTGCTCGCGCACCTCTACTGCGGGCCGTACCCGATCTCCGACCCGGGGCTGACGTTCGTGGTCGTCGACGAGCACGGGCTCGTCGGCTACATCGTCGCGACGGCCGACACCACGGCGTTCGACCGGTGGCTCGCGGAGCACTGGTGGCCGACGCTGCGCGCGCAGTACCCGCTCGAGACGGTCGGCCAGGACCCGGGCGACGGGACGCAGGACCACGTCCTCGTCCGGCGCATGCACGAGTGGCCCGTCGAGGACGAGCTGCCGGTGTTCGCCACGCACCCCGCGCACATGCACATCGACCTGCTGCCGCGCGCGCAGGGGCAGGGCTGGGGCCGACGCATGGTCGAGGCGCTGTCCGAGGCGCTCCGCGCCCGCGGCGTGCACGGCCTGCACCTCGGCGTCGACGACCGGAACTCCGGCGCGATCGCGTTCTACGAGAAGGTCGGCTTCCGCACCCACACGGCGCACGACTGGGGCCGCACGCTGACGCTCGACCTCTGACGCAACGCCCCCCCGGCCGCCCACGCCGGGCACGAACGACGCCGCGACCACGGCACTGGGCAGTCACGTGGTCGCGGCGTCGTTCGTCGTCGGCGGGCCGCTGGGTCAGCTCGCCGAGAAGGTGAACCAGTTGACGTTGACGTAGTCGGCCGGCTGGCCGCTCGAGAACGTCAGGTAGACGGTGTGCTTGCCCGTCACGCCCGAGACGTCGCCCGGGATCGTGCGCCAGCTCTGCCAGCCGCCGGTGTTCGCGAGCGCGAAGCTGCCGATCGGTGCGGCCGTCAGGCTGTCGAGCCGCACCTGGACGAGGCCGGAGACGCCGCCCGCGGCGCCGGACGCCACGCGCGCCTTCAGCACGTGCAGCGGGCTGCTGCCGAAGTCGACGTTGTCGTAGCGCAGCCAGTCGCCGTTCGCGATCGACGCCACGTCCTTGCCGCCGCCCGTGTCGGTGGTCGTCTCGGTCGTGGTGCCCTGCTGCGCGGCGTACGCCTCGGCCTGGATGGTCGAGGTCGCGGTGACACCGCCCGAGGAGCCGCCGCCGGTCGGGGTCGGCGTGGGTGACGGCGTGCCCGTCGAGCCGCCGGTCGAGCCCGTCGCCGGCGTCGTCACCGAGATCTGGTTCGACTCGGCCGAGGTCCCGGCGCTGTTCACGGCCTGCACGCTGTACAGGTACGGCGTGCTCGGGTTGAGGTTCGCGTCCGTGAACGACGTGCCGGTCGCCGTCGCGATCGGGACGCCGGCGCGCAGGACGCGGTAGCTCGTCGCGCCGGACGAGGCGTTCCAGGCCGTCGTCACGCTCGTGCTCGTGGTGGCCGTGACGTGCAGGTTCGTCGGCGCGGCGGGCACGCCCGAGGCGGGCGGGGTGGTCGTCGGCGGGGTGGTCGGCGACGTCGGCGGCGGGGTCGACGTCGAGCCGCCGCCCTGCTGGTAGACCGCGACGTAGTCGACCGACATGCCGGCGCCGGACGTCGTGCTGCCGAGCGACGCGGCCGTGCTGCAGCCGCACAGCGCGTCCGGGAAGGCGCCACCCATCGCGACGTTGAGGATCATGAAGTAGCCGCGGTCGATCGCCTGCTGCCAGGTCGCCGTCCCGACCTGAGCCTGCGTGACGGTCGACGTCAGGGCACCGTCGACGTAGAAGCGCAGCTGCTCGGCGGACGTGTTCCGGCGGTCGATGACGGCCGCGTACGTGTGGTAGCTCGTCTGGCAGCCGGCGCAGTCCTGCAGGCCGCTGCCGAGACCGATCGTCTCGTTGCACGGGCCGCCGCTGCCGGTGCCGCAGTGCAGCGTCTGCGCGACCTGGGACCGCGCGTTGACGTCCTCCATGATGTCGATCTCGCCGGTCGTCGGCCACGACGTCGCGCCGTTGGCCCGGGCGGCATCGCCGAGCGCCCAGAACGCGGGCCAGTAGCCGAGGCCGTTCGCGGGGTCGGGCTGCTTGAGGGCCGCGACCATCTCGAGCTGGCCGCCCGCGGGTGCGGCGAAGTCGGTGCGCTGCGTCTCGACGCGACCCGACGTCCACGTGCCGTCCGACGCACGGATCGGCTTGATGACGAGGTGGCCCGCGCCGTCCTGGTAGACGTTCGCGGTCGAGTCGGTCTCCGCCTCGACCTGGCCGGTGCCCCAGTTCCACGCGCCGCCGGGGTAGCTGTGCCCGAGGTCGTAGAGCCAGTCGGCGCGGTTGAGGCCCGTGCCTGCCGCCCCGCTGAAGTCGTCGCTGAACACGGTCGTCCAGCCGGACGGTGCTGCGGGGACGGTCGCGTTCGCCGCGCCCGCCGTCAGCGCGAGGGCGACGGGGGTCGCCGCGACGGCGAGCGCCGCGGATGCGGCGAGCGCGAGGCCGCGACGACCCTTGCGCCGTCGTGGTTCGCCGTCGGAGCTGGGACGGGCTGCTCGAGTCGCCATGGGAACCTCCTCGTTCCACGGCCGGGCACGGTGCCCGGTCTGCGGTCGCCGCCCGCGGCGCTGCGGACGACGATCGCGGTGCGCACGGCGAGGCACGCCGGGTGGGTGCCGGCGTTGCGGGGCCGTGTCTCCGGCCGGAACGGCCGGGTGGAGCAGGCGTGGCAACGTTGCCACGCCGAATTGCCCCACCTTGGAACCGATTGCCCAAGCCTGTCAAGCGGGACGTGGCAGGTCGGGGCGCCGCTGTGACGCTCCGCCGCCGCCGACGGGTGATGGCCAGGCGACGTCGGGCTGTGGCATCGTTGCCACGTCCACGGCCCGACGGAGGCGCGGTGAGGTTCGCATGAGGTCCGCAGCGCTGCGGCCCACGGTCGGCGAGGTCGCCCGTGCCGCCGGCGTCTCGCCGAGCACCGTGTCGCGCGTGCTCAACGGCTCGCCGCGCGTCAGCCCCGCGACGCGCGAGGCGATCGAGGCCGCGATCAGCGAGCTCGGCTACGAGCCCAACAACGCGGCCCGCAGCCTCGTCGGTGGCCGCACCCACACCGTCGGGCTCGTCGTCTCCGAACCGCACGAGCGCGTGTTCGGCGACCCGTTCCTCGCCGCCATCGTGCGCGGCGTCTCGCGCGAGGTGATGCGCGCCCGGCTGCAGTGCGCGGTGCTCATGGCGAACGACGCCGTGGACCGCGAGAAGGTCGAGCGGTTCGTGACGCAGGGCCACGTCGACGGCGTGATCCTCGTGTCGCTGCACGAGGGCGACCGCCTGCCCGACGTGCTCACCGCCGCCGGTGTGCCCGCCGTGCTGTCGGGCCGGCCGATGGGGCTGCGTCGGCCCGTCACCTACGTCGACGCCGACAGCCGTGGCGGCGCCGCGCTCGCGACCCGCCACCTGATCGGCCTGGGGCGGCAGCGCATCGCGACGATCACAGGCCCGCTCGAGATGCCCGCGGGCACCGACCGCTTCGACGGCTACTGCGACGCGCTGCGCGACGCCGACCGGCCGGTCACTCGCAGCCTCGTGGCCGAGGGCGACTTCACGGAGCACAGCGGCGCCGTGCAGATGGGCCGTCTGCTCGAGCGCCACCCCGACCTCGACGCGGTGTTCGTCGCGTCGGACGCGATGGCGATCGGGGCGTTGCACGCGCTGTCCCGCGCGGGCCGGCGCGTGTCGGACGACGTCGCGGTCGTCGGGTTCGACGACGTGCCGACCGCGCGGTTCACGAACCCGCCGCTGACGACGGTCCGTCAGCCGTTCGACGACATGGCGGTCGCGCTGGCGCAGCGGCTCGTCGCGCAGCTGGACGCGCCCGACGCGGTGGTCGACCACGTCGTGTTCCCCACCGAGCTGGTGGTCCGCGCGTCCGCCTGACCGGGCTCACCGGCCCGACCGGCCCGCCGGCCGCCGACCGGCCGTCGACACCGCCGCGCCCCCGGCTCGCGGCGGCGCCGCGGGACCTAGCGCAGCGCCAGCGAGAACGTCGCCGTGCGCTCCTCGCCGGGCGCGAGCACGAACACGCCGGTACCGGGGACGCCCGCCTCGAACAGCGCGAACCCGTCGTTGACGTTCGTCGCCGGCTCGACCGCGAAGTACGAGCGACCGCGCGGCGCGTAGACGATCACGTGCGAGTACAGCGGGTCGGCGTGCAGCTCGACCGTGAGCTCGTCGTACGCGATGGTGACCGGCACGCCGGGCTCGCGGGCGGTGAGCACGTCATCGACGAACGCGGTGCCGAGCGGCCGAGGCGCGCGGAAGTCGGCGCGCGCCGGGACGGGTCCCGCGGCTCCGAGCGCCATGCCGGCCCGGAGCGCGTACCCGGCGCGGGCCGGCACGTGCAGCACGGGGCCGCCCGTGGCCGCCGCGTCCGTCGCCGACAGCGAGCGCTCGAAGTACGGGTGGTGCCCGAAGCCCGCTGGGAACGGCACCACGTCGACGTTGCGGACGGTCGTCGTCACCGACAGCGCGCGCCCGGCGACCGCGTAGGTGACGCTCGCCGCGAACTGCCACGGGAAGTTCACGCCGACCTGCGAGGTCGAGTCGAGCGTCAGCGTGACCGCCTCGGTCGTGCGCGACGCCACCGTCCAGTCCGCGTAGCGGGACGCGCCGTGGATGGCGGTGCCGTCGGCCGCGTTCCGCTGCAGCTGCCACCTGCGGTCGCTGAACCGCAGCACGCCGTCGCGGATGCGGTTCGACCACGGCACCATCGGGAAGCTCGCGCACTTCTCGGGCTCGCCGAGCGACGCGCGCCGGGTGGGACGCAGCAGGTCCCGCCACACGCCGTCGCCCGTCCGGACGCGGCCCGCGGCGACCGACGCGCCCGTGCCGGGCAGCACGTCGAGCTGCCAGGAGTCGGACGCGATCGTGACGACGCGCGGGTCGGCGCCGAGCACCGAGGAGCTGGGCGCCGACCCGGGGCGCGTCTCGAGCGTCGTCATGCGACGGGCGTCAGACCCTGACCCGCCGGGTCAGAGCACGACCTCGACGCGGACGGTCGACCCCGCCGGCGCGTAGGGGACGAGGTTGCCCTCGACCGGCGAGCCGTCGACCGTCAGCGACCCGCGCGCACCGCGCTCGCCGCTGTTCGTCACGCTGATCTCGTAGGTCGCGCCGCGGGCCACGCGCGTCACCGAGTACGACGGGACGTCGGGGCCGATCTGCGGGTCGACGACCAGGCCGTCGTAGTCCGGGCGCACGCCGAGCAGGTACTGCGACACCGCCACGAAGTTCCAGGCGGCCGTGCCCGTGAGCCACGAGTTCTTCGCCTCGCCCGCGCGGACCGCCTCCTTGCCGGCGATCATCTGCGCGTACACGTACGGCTCGAGCTTGTGGGTGTCGGAGATGTCCTCGCGGTACGCGGGCGTGATGCGCTTGTAGTAGTCGAACGCGCGGTCACCGCGGCCCACCACCGTCTCGGCGATGATCACCCACGGGTTGTTGTGGCAGAAGATGCCGCCGTTCTCCTTGTAGCCCGGCGGGTACGTCGACACCTCACCGAGCTCGATCTGGTACGTCGTGTACGCGGGGTACTGGAGCACCAGGCCGTGCGGCGTGCCGAGCATCTCGCCCACCGAGTCGAGCGCCTGGATCGCGGGCGCGCTGGAGTCCGACGGGCCGTTGCCGACGCCGATGCCCGCCATGACGGCGAAGCCCTGCGGCTCGATCCAGATCTTGCCCTCGGGCTTCGCGTCCGTCCCGACCGGGTTGCCGTAGTAGTCGTACGCGCGCAGGAACCACGCGCCGTCCCAGCCGTGCTCGAGCACCGCGCCGCGGACCTCGTCGACCACCTTGAGCGCGTGCTCCGCGACGTCCGCCAGGCCGCGGCGCTCGGCGAGCGCGGCGTACTCGGGGCCGTAGAGCACGAACTGCGCGGCGATGAACACCGACTCCGCGGCGCCGCCGGCCTGGTTCTCGGTCGTCTGGAACGACTCGCCCGGCGTCGTCGAGAAGCAGTTGAGGTTGAGGCAGTCGTTCCAGTCGGCGCGGCCGATGAGCGGCAGGCCGTGCGGGCCGCGGTTCGCGACCGTGAACTCGAACGAGCGCGTCAGGTGCTCGAAGAGCGGCACCTCGGAGCCCGGCTCGTTGTCGAAGGGGACGAGCTCGTCGAGGATCGAGTCGTCGCCCGTCTCCTTGATGTACGCCGCGACCCCCGCGATGAGCCACAGCGGGTCGTCGTTGAAGCCCGAGCCGATGTCGTTGTTCCCGCGCTTCGTCAGCGGCTGGTACTGGTGGTACGCCGAGCCGTCCGGGAACTGCGTCGAGGCGATGTCGATGATGCGCTCGCGGGCGCGCTCGGGGACCAGGTGCACGAAGCCGAGCAGGTCCTGGTTGGAGTCGCGGAAGCCCATGCCGCGGCCGATGCCCGTCTCGAAGTACGACGCCGAGCGCGACATGTTGAACGTGACCATGCACTGGTACTGGTTCCAGATGTTGACCATCCGGTCGAGCTTCTCGTCGCCGCTGACGACCGAGTAGGTCGAGAGCAGCTCGGTCCAGTACGTGCGCAGCGCGTCGAACGCCTCGTCCGCCTGCGCCGGAGTGGCGAAGCGGCCCAGCAGCGCGTGCGCGCCGGCCTTGTTGACGACCTGGTGCGCGTCGTCGGCCCACTTCTCCTCGTCGGCGTTCTCGAGGTACCCGAGCACGTACACCAGCTCGCGCGACTCGCCCGGCTCGAGCGTGACGGCGACCGAGTGCGAGCCGATCGGGTACCAGCCCGACGCGACCGAGTTCGCGCTCTTGCCGGCGCGCGGCACCGCGGCCTCGCCGAGCGAGTTGTACGCGCCCACGAACGTGTCGCGGTCGGTGTCGAAGCCGTCGGCCTGCGCGTTCACGCCGAAGACGGCGTAGTGGTCGCGGCGCTCGCGGTACTCGGTCTTGTGGTAGATCGCGCTGCCGCCGTGCGGGCCGGTCTCCTCGACCTCGACCTCGCCGATCGAGAGGTTGCGCTGGTAGTTCGTCTGGTCGTCCTGCGCGTTCCACAGGCAGAACTCGACGAACGAGAACGCCGTGAACGTCTTCGTCGCGTCCGAGGTGTTGGTGAACGTGACCTTCTGGACCTCGGCGTTCTCGCCGAGCGGCACGAAGATCAGCGTCTCGACGCGCAGGCCGTTCCGCTCGCCGGTGATGCGGGAGTAGCCGAGGCCGTGGCGCGCCTCGAAGTGGTCGAGGTCGGCCTTGACGGGCATCCACGACGGCGTCCAGACGTCGCCGCCGTCGTTGACGTAGAGGTAGCGGCCGCCCGCGTCCGCCGGGATGTTGTTGTAGCGGTAGCGCGTGAGACGACGCATCTTGGCGTCGCGGTAGAACGAGTAGCCGCCGGCCTGGTGCGAGACGAGCGAGAAGAACTGCTCGGAGCCGAGGTAGTTGATCCACGGGTACGGCGTGTGGGGCGTCGTGATGACGTACTCGCGTGCCTCGTCGTCGAAGTGGCCGAACCGCATGGACTTGCCTCTCGAATCGCAGATGGCCCAGGCGGCATCCGCGTGGCCGCTTCGGTGCAGCCGCGCCTGGGGGGACGTCGTCAGGGGTCGTGCTCGTGATGCTGGGAAAGACGCTGCGAGAGCGCTCCCATGCGCTCACGGGTTGCAGCATAGCCGGACGCTCGGCGGACAGGAACGTGCCCGCCACTATCGTGGGCGCGTGCTGCTCTCCGACCGTGACATCCGGGCCGAGCTCGACTCCGGCCGGGTGGCCCTCGACCCCTACGAGCCGGCCATGATCCAGCCGTCGAGCATCGACGTGCGGCTCGACCGGTTCTTCCGGCTGTTCGACAACCACAAGTACCCCGTGATCGACCCCGCGGCCGAGCAGCCGGACCTCACGCGGCTCGTCGAGGTCGCGGGCGACGAGCCGTTCGTGCTGCACCCGGGCGAGTTCGTGCTCGGCTCGACGTACGAGTCGGTGCGCCTGCCGGACGACGTCGCCGCACGGCTCGAGGGCAAGTCGTCGCTCGGGCGCCTCGGTCTGCTGACGCACTCGACGGCCGGGTTCATCGACCCGGGGTTCTCGGGCCACGTCACGCTCGAGCTCTCGAACGTCGCGACGCTGCCGATCCTGCTCTGGCCGGGCATGAAGATCGGGCAGCTGTGCTTCTTCCGGCTCTCCTCGGCCACCGAGCACCCGTACGGCTCGAGCCAGTACGGCTCGCGCTACCAGGGCCAGCGGGGCCCGACCGCGTCGCGGTCCTGGCAGAACTTCCACCGCACCGAGGTCTGACGCGATGGTCCCGGCCCTGCCGCGGCTCGACGCCGCCGACCCGAACGTGCGGGGCCGCCACCTGCTCGCCCTGCCCGCGGACGTCGCGGAGGACGAGGTCGAGGTGCTCGCGCAGAGCCGTTTCGCGGGCGCGCGGTGGGTCGACGCGGCCGAGCCGCCGACGACCACGCGGAGCCTGTTGCGGCCGGTGACCGCGGTGCTCGGGATCCGTGCGGTCGGCGCGGACACGGCCCCGTCGCGCACGCTGCGGATCGGACGGCGCTCGACGCTCACCGGGCCGTACCGCGTCGAGCCGACCGACGCCGTCGCGCTCAACCTGCCGCCCGCCACGACGCTCGCGTACGTGGTCGAGGCGCCGCGCGAGCGGGGTGCCAAGCCGTACCCGGGCGGTGACCGCGACGGCCTCAAGCGCGCGTTCCCCGACGGCCTGCCGGTGCTCGAGGAGGAGCGCGTGGTGCAGTGGCTCGTCGCGGCCGCGCGTCGGCTCGGCGGCGCGGTGCGGACCGCCGAGCGCGGCGTGGTGCTGACGCCCGACCCCGACTCGGCGATCGACCTGACGGTGTACTCCGACCGCTGGCTCGAGCCGACCGAGACGCTGGCCGTCGTGCGGCGCACGCAGCCCGCCGCGATGCTGACGGGCCCGGAGGCCGGGTGGTCGGGCCCGATGGCGGGGTCGGGTCGTGCCGCGGCGGACGTGCCGCCCGGCCTGCCGGAGGCCGGTGGCCGCGGGCTGTCGGCCGCGCTCGCGCGCTACGGCGTCATGGACGAGGCCGAGCGCGCGCGCCTGTCGGCCGAGGCCGCAGCGTTCGACCAGCACATGCTCACCAACCCGCCGCTGCCGCGCGGCTACGGCGTGCTCGTGGACCTCGCGGTGGACGGGCTGCTGGCCGTCGAGGTCGCGGCCGCGGACGACGAGCTTCCGCCGCTGCTGCAGGGCCTGCCGTGGACCGCCAAGGGCGTCGTCGGCTACCACGTGCGGTGGGAGCCGCTGCTGATCGAGGAGCTGGAGGCCGAGCGGCCGTCGCTCGAGCACCGGGTGGCCCGCGGACGTGCCGCGCCGCAGCTGCAGGCTGTCGCGCGCTCGCTGCACGCGGCGGTCGGGCAGGAGATCGCCGACGAGGCCGGCTTCCTGGTGGACCCGGCGGACCTGTGAGCGGCTGGCGGACGCACGGCTCGCGGGTGGTCTACGAGAACCCGTGGATCCGTGTGCACGAGGACGACGTGACGCGGCCCGACGGCGGCGTGGGCATCTACGGCGTGGTCGAGGTGCGCCACCCGTCGGTGTTCGTGGTCGCCGTCGACGACGAGGACCGCGTCGTGCTCGTGCGGCTGTTCCGGTACACGACCGGGGCGTGGTCGCTCGAGGTGCCGGCGGGTGGGTCGGACGGCGAGGAGCCGCTGGTCGCCGCGCGGCGCGAGCTGCTCGAGGAGGCCGGGCTCGTCGCCGGGTCGTGGGACGAGGTCGGGCGGATGGACGCGCTGAACGGGATCGCGGACGCGCCGGAGCACGTGTTCCTGGCGCGGGATCTCGTGGCGGTCGACGGGGGCGGGTCGGCCGGGTCTGCAGGGTCGGCCGGTGCCGCCGACGTGGCCGAGGTCTCCGAGGCGCAGGCCGAGGAGGGGATCGCCGAGGTCCTGCGCGTGCCGTTCGCGCAGGCGCTCACCTGGGTGGCCGACGGCACGATCCGCGACGGCGAGACGGTCGCGGCGCTCGCGTTCGCCGCCATCCGCCTGGGCCGGCTCGGCTGAGGGATCGTCAGGGCGCGACGTTGAAGTTGCGCCGGAACACGTTCTCCGGGTCCCACGCCCGCTTCACCTCGGCGAGGCGACGCCGGGTCGGCTCGGGCCAGAGCGCCGCCAGGTCCGTCTCGGAGGCCGTGCCGAGGAAGCCGGCGTACGCGCCGCTGCCCTGGTCGGCGATCGTCCGCCACACGGCCTGGGCACCCGCGACCTGGTCCGCGGTCGCGCCGACCGGGAGGAACGCGGCGCTGACGACGAGCGCCTCGGCGTCGCGGTGCGCGAACGCCGTCGCGTCGGCGGGCACGCGTCCGAAGGCGCCGCCGAGGCTGCGGAGCCCGACGACGCGCCCGCCCCGCGCGTAGGCGTCGGCGATCGCGGACACGAGGCCGTCGTCGACCTGCCGCACGAACGTGCCGGAGCCGACGGGGACGATCCCCTGCGGGACGCGCGGCTCCTCGAGCACGCTCGCGTACGGGCGCTCGGTCACGTCGTCGGCGAGCGGCGTGCCGAGCGCCCGGAGCTCGTCGAGCGCCGTGGGGTCGTCGCCGCAGTCCGCGACCGTGAGCATGGCGACGGCGGGGCCGGGCCCGAACGCCGGCATGAGCGTCAGCACGGTCGTCAGGGCGTCCGGCGCCGAGCGCATCGCGGCCGCCCAGGCGTGGACGAGCCGGGGGACGTCGTCGGCCGGGAACCGGATGGTGCCGAACCGGATCGTGGTGACGGGCTGCGCCTGGAGCTCGAACGCGGTGACCACGCCGAAGTTGCCGGCGCCGCCGCGCAGGCCCCAGAACAGGTCGGGGTGCTCGGTCGCGCTGGCCTGCACGACGTCGCCCGCCGCGGTGACCACCTCGGCGGCCAGGACGCTGTCGATCGTGAGGCCGAACCGGCGGAGCATCCAGCCGATGCCGCCGGCCTGCGTCAGGCCTCCGACGCCCACCGAGCGCGTGTCGCCGGACGTGACGGCCAGCCCGTGGACGGCGAGCGCGTCGGCGGCGTGGCCCCACGTCGCGCCTGCGCCCACGCGCACCCGGCCGTCGCCGAGGTGCTCGACGGCGTCGAGGTGCACGAGGTCGAGCACGGCGCCGTCGTCGACGTTGGCGAAGTTCAGCGCGTGGTGGCCGCCGCCGCGGACCGCGACCGGGAGCCCATGGTCCGTCGCGAACCGGAGCGCGTCGGCGACCTCGGCCGCGGTGCGCGGGCGGAGCACCACGCCCGGGCTGCCGGTGCCGGCGAACGTGGTGCGCGCGGCGTCGTAGTCCGCGTCGCCCGGGCGGACCGCGACCTCCGCGAGCGTGCCCGGGAGGATGGCGGGGAGCGTGTCGGTGGGGCGTGCTTGCATGGCTCGGTCCTCACGTCGGTTACCTCGGCCCTGCCGGGCCCGTCACCTTCCTGACGGGACGACCTCGCGAAAGGTAACGACCATGCCCGATGACGACCTGGCCGGCCTCGCCCGCGCGTTCGAGGCACAACGCCCGCGGCTCGAGCTCGTCGCGCAGCGCGTCCTGGGCAGCCGCGCCGATGCGGAGGACGCGGTGCAGGAGGCGTGGCTGCGGTTGAGCCGCTCGGACCCGGCGGAGATCGAGAACCTCGCCGGGTGGCTGACCACGGTGGTCGGGCGCATCAGCCTCGACGCGCTCCGGGCCCGGAGCGCGCGGCCCGGTGCGTCCTACGACGACCTCGTGGTGGTACCCGACGACGGCGCCGTGCCGGAGGACGAGGCCGAGCTCGCGGACTCGGTCGGGCTCGCGCTGCTGGTGGTGCTCGAGACGCTGACGCCGTCGGAGCGCCTCGCGTTCGTGCTGCACGACCTGTTCGCCGTGCCGTTCGAGGAGATCGGTCGCATCCTCGGCCGGTCCGCCGACGCGGCGAAGATGACGGCCAGCCGGGCGCGGCGCAAGGTGCGGCAGCCGACGGAGCGCGGCGACGCGGACGCCGGCGCGGCAGCAGACGGGGCGACGGCTACGGCCGGGGTGACGGGAGCGAGCGGGCCGGCGTCGCGGGTCGTGGTCGACGCGTTCCTCGCCGCCGCGCGAGAGGGGGACTTCGCGGGGCTGGTGGCCGTGCTGCACCCCGAGGTCGTGCTGAACGTCGACACGCCCGAGGGCGTCGTCGTCACGCTCGGGTCGACCGAGATCGCGACGCGGGCGAGCATGTTTGCCGCGATGGTCGGCTCCGCGCGGCGGGTGCTCGTGGACGGGCTGCCCGGGGTCGTGTCGCGGGCGGCCGACGGGAGCGTGATCTCGCTGATGGTCTTCACCGTCGAGGGGTGGCGCATCACGCGGCTGAGTGCGCTCGCGGACCCGGCGCGGCTCGCGCGGCTGAGCCTGCCCGCGTGAGGTCCACGCGCCGCGCTGGTCGCGGTCGGGCGGTCGGGCGGCCGCGCGGTCGTCGTGTCAGGCGGCGGCGACGGGGGCGAACTGGGTCCGGTACAGCTCGGCGTACAGCCCGCCGCGCGCCAGCAGCTCGGCGTGCGTGCCCTGGTCGAGCACCCGTCCCTCGTCGAGCACGACGATCGAGTCCGCCTCGCGGATCGTCGACAACCGGTGCGCGATGACGATCGACGTCCGCCCCGCGAGCGCGCCGTCGAGCGCGGCCTGGACCGCGGCCTCGGACTCGGAGTCGAGGTGCGCGGTCGCCTCGTCGAGCACCACGACGTCGGGCGCCTTGAGCAGCAGCCGCGCGATCGCGAGCCGCTGGCGCTCGCCGCCCGAGAGGCGGTAGCCGCGGTCGCCGACCACGGTGTCGAGCCCGTCGGGCAGCGTGCGGACGAGGTCCGCGACGTGCGCCTGCTCGAGCGCGCGCCACAGCTCGTCGTCCGTGGCGTCGGGCCGCGCGTAGCGGAGGTTGCCCGCGATCGTGTCGTGGAACAGGTGCGCCTCCTGGCTCACCACCCCGACGGTCGCGCGCAGGCTCTCGAAGCTCGCGTCGCGCAGGTCCACGCCGGCGATGCGGACCGTTCCGCGCGTCGGGTCGTACATGCGCGTGACGAGCTGGCTGATCGTCGTCTTGCCCGCGCCCGAAGGCCCGACGAGCGCGACCATCTGTCCGGCCGGCACGGTGAATGCCACGTCGGTCAGCGTGTCGCTCGTCGGGTCGTGCTGCGCCACCGCGACGGACTCGAGCGACGCGAGCGACACCTCGTCGGCGCCGGGGTAGCGGAACCCGACCGCGTCGAGCTCGACGCCGGCGCCGCGGGCGGCGACGGCCGCCACCAGGTCGACCGGCTCGGCCGCCTCGCGCACCATCGGCTCGAGGTCGAGCACCTCGAGCACCCGCTCGAAGCTGACGAGCGCCGTCATGACGTCGACCTGCACGTTGGAGAGCGCCGTCAGCGGGCCGTACAGCCGCCCGAGGTACGCCGCCATCGCCACGACGACGCCGACCGTGAGCTCGCCCCGGATCGCCTGCACGCCGCCGATGCCGTAGATCGTCGCGACGGCGAGCGCCGCGAGCGTCGTCAGGCCGACGCGGAACCACGTCGACAGGAGCGCCTGCTTGACGCCGATGTCGGCGACGCGGCCGGCCTGCGTGCGGTACTGCGCGGACTCGCGGGCGGGGTCGCCGAACACCTTCGCGAGATGGGCGCCCGCCACGTTGAACCGCTCCTGCATGAGCTGCGCGGCCTCGGCGTTGAGGTCGTACGCCTCGTGCGTCACGGTCGCCATCCGCTTGCCGAACCAGCGCGCGGGCAGCACGAAGAACGGGAGCAGGACGAGCGAGAGCAACGTGAGCTGCCACGACATCGAGAACATCGCGGCCAGCACGAACACCACCGAGAGGCCGTTGCTGACCACGTTCGACAGCGTCGAGGTGAACGCCTGCTGCGCGCCGAGCACGTCGCCGTTGAGCCGCTGGACCAGCGCGCCGGTGCGCGACCGCGCGAAGAACGCGAGCGGCATCCCCTGCACGTGGTCGAACACGGCGGTGCGCAGGTCGAGGATGAGGGACTCGCCGATGCGCGCGGAGATCCAGCGGTCGAGCACCGCGATCCCGGCGGAGGCCAGCGCGAGCGCACCGACCGTCACGGCGACGCTGATCACGAGCGCGGTGTCGCCCTGCGCGATGCCGTCGTCGATGAGGGTGCGGAACAGCATGGGCGGGAGTGCGCCGGCCGCGGCGCCGGCGGCGATGACGACGAGGTAGATCGCGAGCTGCCAGCGGTAGGGGCGCGCGAAGGTGAGGATGCGGCGCAGCGTGGCGCGCGTCAGGCGGTGCTCGTTGACCGAGCGGTCCTTCATGAAGCCGCGCATGGGGTTGGGCCCGGGGCGTCCGCCGTGTGTCATCGACATGGGCAACTCCTGAGTTTGACTCACTATCTGCTCGGCTGAGGATAACCTCGACGCGTGACGAGACATTCCCGCCCGTCGGATCCGGGTGGCGGGCACCGCGGCGTCGGGCAGCGCGTCGGGCACCGTGGCGTCGGGCACGAGATCGAGCACGACGACGAGGCCGGCGAGCTCCTCGAGCTGCTCTACGGGCTGGTGCGCGACCTGCGGCGCGAGGCGACCGCCGGGACCGGCGTCACGACTCCCGGCCAGCAGCGGCTGCTCCGCGCGCTGCGCAACGCCGGGGAACCGCGCCGCCCGGGCGAGCTCGCGGCCGCGCTCGACGTCGCCGCGCGTTCCGTCACGTCGAAGGTCGACCAGGCCGAGGCGGACGGGCTCGTCCGGCGCGTCGCCGACCCACGGGACCGGCGCGCGACGCTCGTCGAGCTCACCGACGCCGGGCGGGCCGCGCTCGCGGAGTTCTCGTCACGACGGCAGGCGGGCGCCGCGACCCGGCTCGAACGGCTCGAGCCCGCCGAGCGCGAGCAGCTGCTCGCGCTGCTGCGGCGCGTGCGCGGCCAGGCGGGTGACTGCGAGGGCGCGATCCCCGGACCTGGCCCCGGCGGGCAGCCCCGTCGGTAGAGTCCGGCGCGGCCTTGCCCACGTCGGCGCGATCACCGTCGCCCTCGAGCCCCGGAGGACACCGTGGTCCGCTACCTGCCCGTGCTGATCGAGACGGGGCTGCTGGTCTACTGCCTCATCGACTGCGTCCAGGCGGACGCCGACCGGGTCCGCGGCCTCGCCAAGGGCTGGTGGATCGTGCTGATCATCCTGCTGCCGCTCGTCGGCGGGATCGCGTGGCTCGTCGCTGGCCGGCCCGAGCAGCCGCGCCGGCGCGACGTTCCCTGGCCTTCGACGCGGACGGCCGGCTTCCCCGAGTACGAGCGGCCGCGCCGGCTCGCACCCGACGACGACCCGGAGTTCCTCGCCGGGATGCGCGCCTCCGACGACAAGCACGAGCAGATGCTGCGCGACTGGGAGGCGCAGCTGCGCGAGCGCGAGCGGCGGCTGCAGGCGGGAGAGGACGCGCCGGAGTCCTGACCGGGGCTCGGTGCCTGATGGTCAGCGGCGGATCGAGTCCAGCAGCAGCAGCGAGATGTCGGTGACCTCGGGGACGCCGACGTTCGTGGCGGCCCCGGCGGGCGCGGCGGCCCCGGCGGGTGCGGGGTGGTCGGCCGGCTCGGCGGTCGCCGCGCGCACGCCGTCGGTCAGCATGATCGTGCAGTAGGGGCACGCGGTCGCGACCACGTCGGCGCCCGTGGCGATCGCCTCTTCGGCGCGGTTCGTGCTGATGCGCGAGCCGATCGTCTCCTCCATCCAGACGCGCGCACCGCCCGCGCCGCAGCAGAACGACGTCTCGCCGTGGCGCGGCATCTCGGCGAGCTCGACGCCCGGGAGCGCGCCGATCAGCTCTCGCGGCGGCGCGTAGACCTTGTTGTGGCGGCCCAGGTAGCAGGGGTCGTGGTACGTGACGCGGCGGCTTTGGGCGGCGGGCGGCGTGGACGCGCCTGCGCCGTCGGCGCCTGCCGCGGTGAGCGGCACCAGGAGCCCGTCGGCGACCAGCCGGTTGAGCAGCTCGGTGTGGTGCACCACCTCGTACCGGCCGCCGAGCTGCGGGTACTCCCGCGCGATCGTGTTGAAGCAGTGGGCGCACGTGACGACGATCCGCGTCGCGCCCGCCTCGTTGAGCGCCTCGACGTTGGCCGACGCGAGCATCTGGAACAGGATCTCGTTGCCCGCGCGACGCGCCGGGTCACCCGTGCAGGACTCGCCGCTCCCGAGCACGGCGAAGCTGACGCCCGCGGCCTGCAGCAGCTCGACCACTGCGCGGGACGTGCGCTTGGCGCGGTCGTCGTAGGCGCCGGCGCAGCCGATCCAGAACAGGTAGTCCACGTCCGCGGCCGACTCGACGTCGACGCCGACCTGCGGCACGTCGAGCCCCTTGGCCCAGTCCATGCGGGCGCGCGCCGGCAGGCCCCACGGGTTGCCCTGGCGCTCGAGCTTGGTGAACGTTCCGCCGAGCTCGTTCGGGAATGCGGACTCCATGAGCACCTGGTAGCGCCGCATGTCGACGATCGTGTCGACGTGCTCGATGTCGACCGGGCACTGCTGGACGCACGCGCCGCACGTCGTGCACGCCCAGAGCGCGTCGGCGTCGATGACGCCCGTGCCGACCAGGTCGAGGCCGGCGTGCGGGTCGGCGGACGCGGTCCCGTCGGCGGTGCCGGCGCCGGCCTTCGCCGCCGCCTGGAGATAGGGCGCGGTCGCGGCGGCGTGGTCGCGGAGCGCGAGCGTCACGAGCTTGGGGCTCAGCGGCTTCCCGGTCGCCCACGCGGGGCACTGGTCCTGGCAGCGGCCGCACTCGGTGCACGTGGCGACGTCGAGCAGCTGCTTCCAGGTGAGGTCCTCGATCGCGCCCGCGCCGAGCCGCGCGTCGTCGGGCAGGTCCTCGAGCGCCTCGACGTCGAGCGGCCGGTCGCCGACCCGGATCGGCAGGAGCGGGCCGAGCGCCGGGCCGCCGCGGGCCTCGCGGCGCGCGTAGACGTTGACGATCGCGAGGAACCGGTGCCACGCGACGCCCATCGTCGGCTGCAGGCCGATCACGACGAACCACGCCATCGAGACCACGATCTTCACGGTGGCCGTCAGCACGACGGCGGTCTCGAGCGTGTGCGTGGCGGCGCCGGACCACGCCTCGCCGAGCCACGCCGTCAGCGGGAAGTGCAGCGGGCTCGCCACGCCGGCGTCGTCCTGCGCCGCGAGCGCGTACTCGAGCCCGCGCAGCACGATCACGGCCAGGACCACCGCGGCGACCGTCGCCTCGACGAAGTACGCCTGCGCCTGGTTGGACCCGAAGAACCGCGACGCGCGCCGCGTCGACGGGTGCCGCAGCCGGATGACGAACAGCCCGACGATCCCCACCAGCGCGGTCCACGCGAACGCCTCGATCGCCCACTCGAGCGGCCACAGGTGCCCGACCCACGGCAGCGCGAACCGCGGGTCGACGACCTGGCCGTACCCCGTGACGAGCGCGACGAGCAGCAGCGGGAACGACACCATGACGACCCAGTGCGCGACCCGCACGAACGGCCGCGTGCGGAACCGCGTGTGCCCGACGACCTCGCGGGCCAGCGTCGCGAGCCGCGTCCCGACGGGCGAGGTCCGTCGCGGCTCGACGGGCCGCCCGACGCGCAGCGTCCCGACGATCCGCGCGATCCCGCGCCCGAACACCCCGACGCCGACGAGGGTCGCCACGACGACGACCACCAGACACCCGACCGACACCCCACTCACGCCGCACACCGTACCGACGCCCCACCCCCGCCGGCGGCGCCGCCCCGCCCGCGCCCGACCACGAACAATGCCGCCGACACGTGACTGCGCATGCACGTGTTCGCGCGGTTGTTCGTGGGCGGCGGCCGCGCGCCCCGCGTCAGGTGCGGAGATCGCGGCGCGGGTGGAGCTGAGGGCGTCGGCTCGCGGGCAGCGCTGCCAGCACGCGGGCGGTCAGGCGGGTCCCTCGGAGGTCCTCCTTCGACACGCGCAGCACGCGGTAGCCCGCCTCGACGATCGCGTCGTGGCGATGCTTCTCCCGGACGAGCGCCGCGCGGTCCGTGTACTTCCCGCCGCCGTCGTACTCGAGCAGCGTCCGCCACTCCTCCCAGCCCGCGTCAGCCCAGTAGGTGGCGGTGCGGGTAACGACCCGCACCTGCGTCGACGGCCTGGGGAGCCCGTCACGGAGGAGGACGAAGCGCATGAACGACTCGCCTGCGGACTCTGCGCCGGGATCGGCCAGGTCGATGACGGCCCGAGCCCGTCGCGCGCCCGGTCGGCCGCGCACCCCCTCCAGGCGCCCGAGGAGCTCCTCGCGCACCACGCCGGCTGCGAGTGCGGCGTCGGCGACGACAAGACCCGCGGCGGGTGCCAGCGTGCGTGCGCAGTCGAGCACGGTCCGATCGAGTGACGTGACCGGGAGGCCGCGGTGCACGATGACGTCGGCGGACCCCACAGCCGCTACGTGGTGGACGACCTGAGGATCGCTGCGCGCGCCGGCCGAGTGCCGCTGGATCAGGTGCGTCGATGACGGAGGGTCGAGCGTCGGGAGGCCCCAGATGAGAGCCGCCGTCTCGTGCGAGAACCAGTGGTCGGTGCTGAGGCGCCGATGCACGCCGATCGCGTGCGCCAGCGCGACACGGCGACGAACGGCTGCGGCCGCCGTGTCCTCGGCAGCTCGAGCCGGCGCTCGCGGGAGGTAGATGCCCCAGCCGATCCGCTCCCAGTCGCCGCCCCTGACCCGCCGGGCGACGGCGTCCCGCGCGAAGTCGCGGGCCAGCTCGACGTCCGGCAGGTCGGGGCCTGCGTGGAGAGGTGCGCCGGGTCGTCGAGCCATCGATCGAGCGTGCCGGTCGCGCAGGCGCCGACATCGCGACGAGCCGCCCCCGGTGGACGGTTGCGTCGTCCACAGGGCGCGTGTTCGGGTCGGCGACCCGCCGCGGGCAACGAACGTTGACGCAGACACGTCAGTGCGCAGTGACGCGGCCGCGGCGATGTTCGTTGTCGGCCGGGCTCGGGCCGGGGGGTCAGTCGGTGCGGTGGGGGCGGAGGGCCTCGCGGAGGGGGAGGCGGCCGCCCTGGTGGAGGACCGCGCCCGAGTAGACGCGGCCCGCGAGCCACACGAGCGCCGGGATCAGCGCCACCGAGATCGCGAGCGCGACGAGCGCCTCCCACGTCTCGGCCGAGCCCAGCGCGATCCGCATCGGCATCACCAGCGCGGAGCAGAACGGCACGAACGACAGCCACACGACCAGCGGGTTCGTCGGGTCCCACGGAGCGATCGAGATCCCGACGATGTAGGGGATCACGAGCAGCCCCATGATCGGCGCGATCACCGAGCCGACGTCCTCCTGCCTCGACACCAGCGCGGACAGCCCGGCGATCACGAGCGCGAACATCGTGAAGCCGACGACGAACCACACGAGCGCCCAGACTGCGGTGGCGCCGACGTCGAGCGCAGACCCGTCGAGCAGCCCGAGCGACAGCGACATGACGACGCCCGCGCCGACCACGCACACCATCTGGATCAGCCCCACGAGGCCGATGCCCGCCACCTTGCCCGCCATCAGCTGCCAGGGCCGCACCGTCGCGAGGAGCAGCTCGACCACGCGGCTCGACTTCTCCTCGACGACGCCCTGCGCGACGAGCTGGCCGGCCGTCATCAGCGTGAGGAACAGCAGGATCCCCGTGATGTAGCCCGCCACGATCTGGCCGGCGTCCTGCTTCTTGGCGGGCTCGAGCGCGGTGGCGACGGGCGCGGCCGACGACACCTGCGCCGCGACCGCGGCCGGGTCGCCGCCCAGGTCGGTGATCGCGGACCGGAGCGCGAGCTGCTGCGCGAGCGCGCCGAGCACGGCCTGCCCGTGGTCGTCGAGCGACTGCTTGACGACGACCTCGAGGTCGGGCGAGGTGGAGACGATCACGGCGTCGACCGCGTCCGAGCGCAGCAGGGCCTCGCCGGCGGCGCGGTCCGCGACGGTGCGCGGCTCGATCGTCACGCCGACCGCCTTGCCGGTCGCGACGAGCGGGTCGGCGACGTCGCCCGCCGACGACACGATCGCGACCTGCGACGCCGGTGCGGCGCGGTTGCCGCCGAAGAAGTGGATGGCGAGCCCGCCGAGCACGACGCCCGCGACGAGCGCGACGGTCGTCCACACGAACGCCTTCGAGCGCAGGCGGGTCGACAGCTCGCGGCCGGCGACGAGGCGGATCGCGGCGCCCGACCCGAGGGTGCCGACGTCTGCGCCGGGCGCGACGGCCGTGACGCTCGACCCGGGCGGCGTCGTCGTCATGCGCTGACCTCCTGCGGCACGGGGGCGGCGACCACGTCGCGGTAGAGCTCGACGAGCGTCGGCTGCTGACGGGTGAACTCGCGCACGGGTCCCGCGGCCAGCGCGGCGGCGAGCACGCGCTGGTCGACGTCGTCCGGCCCGGGGCCCGCAGCCTCGACGACGGTGCGCGTGCCCTGCGCGGACACGACCCGCACGTCCGGGACCGCCGCGGCCCACGAGGCCCCGGCCGGACCGTCCACCAGCCAGCGCCGCTCGTCGGTGGTCCGCAGCTCCTCGATCGAGCCGACCGCGACCATCGTGCCCGCCTGCACGATGCCGACCCGGTCGCACAGCCGCTCGACGAGCTCGAGCTGGTGCGACGAGAACAGCACGGGGACGCCGGCCGCGGCCTGCTCGCTCAGCACGCCGCTCATGACGTCGACGGCGACGGGGTCGAGCCCGGAGAACGGCTCGTCGAGCACGAGGATCTCCGGCTCGTGCACGAGGGCGGCCGCGAGCTGGGCGCGCTGCTGGTTGCCGAGCGACAGCTTGAGCACCTCGTCGTCGCGGCGGGGCGCGATGCCGAGCACCTCGGTCCAGCGCTCCATCGACCGGCGGGCCGCGGCCGGCGTCAGGCCGTGCAGCCGCGCGAGGTAGACGAGCTGGTCGGCGACCGTCATGCGCGGGTAGAGGCCGCGCTCCTCGGGCATGTAGCCGATCCGGCGGCGCATCGCGTGGTCGAGCTCGCGGCCGTCCCACCGGACGACACCGGCGTCGGCGGCGAGCACGCCGAGGGCGATGCGCATCGTCGTCGACTTGCCCGCGCCGTTGGAGCCGACGAAGCCGAAGATCTCACCGCCCGCGACGGAGAACGTCATGCCGCGCAGCGCACGCACCTCGCCGTAGGACTTGTCGAGCCGGTCGATGTCGAGCGTGGGCACGCGCTCGATCCAATCAGGACCCGAGGCAACCCGGAACCCCCGGGGCGCGGGCGGCGGTCGGGAACCGGCGCGAGCGCTTGATAGATTCTTGAACGACTCGTTGCCGTGTTCGGAGGCAGGCGCCACCGGCCGGGGACGTCCCGACCGACACCCGCCCCGACAGGACGGAGCCGGACGTGCTGGCGCTGCTCCTCGCCCACGCTGTGGCGGCGCTCGTCGCGCCCGCGCTCGTGGGGTGGCTCGGCCGGCGCGCGTTCGTGCTGCTGGCGACCGTGCCCGCCGCGGCGGTCGTGTGGGCGCTGAGCCTGACGAGCCGCGTGCAGCACGGGCAGGGTCCCACCGAGGTCGTCGACTGGATCCCGAGCCTCGGCCTGCAGCTCGCGTTCCGGCTCGACACGCTCGGCTGGCTGATGACGGTCGTCGTCGGCGGCGTCGGCGCGCTGGTGCTCGTCTACTGCTCGGGCTACTTCCGTGCGGGCGCGCAGGGGCTGGGCCGGTTCGCGTGCGTGTTCGTCGCGTTCGCGGGCTCGATGCTGGGCCTCGTCCTGGCCGACGACATGCTGCTGATGTTCGTGTTCTGGGAGCTGACGACGGTGACGTCGTACCTGCTCATCGGGCACTACGCGGACCGCAAGCCGAGCCGCCGCGCGGCGATGCAGGCGATCGTCATCACGACGGCCGGCGGCCTGGCGATGCTCGTCGGGCTCCTCCTGCTGGGCCACGCCGCGGGCACGTACCGGCTCAGCGAGGTGATCGCCCACCCGCCGCACGGCACCGCCGCGACCGTCGCCATCGTGTGCCTCGTCGCCGGGGTCGTCACGAAGTCCGCGCTGATCCCGTTCCACTTCTGGCTGCCCGCCGCGATGGCGGCGCCGACCCCGGTGAGCGCGTACCTGCACGCCGCGGCGATGGTGAAGGCAGGCGTCTACCTCGTCGCGCGGTTCGGGCCCGCGTACTCCAGCGACCCGACCTGGCGCTGGCTCATCACGACGCTCGGCTGCGCAACCCTGCTGCTCGGCGGGTACCGCGCGCTGCGGCAGCACGACCTCAAGCTCGTGCTCGCGTTCGGCACGGTGAGCCAGCTCGGCCTGCTCGTGCTGCTGTGCGGGCTCGGCACGCGCGCCACCGCGCTCGCCGGGCTCGCGATGCTCGGCGCGCACGCCATGTTCAAGGCAGCGCTGTTCCTGGTGGTCGGCGTGGTCGACGCCGCGACCGGCACGCGCGACCTGCGTCGGCTCTCGGGTGTCGGGCGTGAGCTGCCGCTCACGGCGACGGCGGGCGCGCTCGCCACGGCGTCGATGATCGGCCTCCCGCCGTTCGCGGGCTACGTCGCCAAGGAGGCGGGCCTCGAGGGGATCGCGCACCTGGACCGCGGCTGGGTCGGGCCGGTCGTGCTCGTCGCCGTCGCCGTCGGTTCGGTGCTCACGGTCGGGTACGGGCTCCGGCTGTGGTGGGGAGCGTTCGCGACGAAGCGCGCGCTCGTCACGGAGGCCGCCTCGCAGGATGTCGGGCTGACGATCGCCGAGGCGGGGACGCCCGACGCGCGGCCCGCGCCGATCAGCCACCCCTCGCTCGTGCTCGTGTGGCCGGCGCTGATCCTCGCGGTGCTGGGCCTCGCGGTCGCGCTGCTGCCGCACCTCGGCGAGCACCTGCTCGCGCCGTACGCCGAGACCTACCCCGAGGGCGAGCCCGGGCACCTGGCGCTGTGGGCGGGGTGGACGCCGACGCTCGCGCTCACGATCGGGATCCTCGGCGTCGGCGCGCTGCTGTTCGCGATCCGCGACCGGGTCGAGGCCTGGCAGTCCGGCGCGTACCGCGGTCCCGAGGCCGACCGGGTGTACCGCCGTGCGATGCGCCGGCTCGACGACCTCGCGGCCGACGTCACGGCGCTCACGCAGCGCGGCTCGCTCCCGTTCTACCTCGGCCTGATCCTCGTCGTGTTCGCGCTCGCGGTCGGCGGCGTCACGATCGCGGCCGCCGCGTGGCCGCAGTCGGTGCGCGCGTGGGACACGCCGGGGCAGCTCGTGTTCGCGGCTTTCGTCGTGGCGTCGGCGGTGCTGGCCGCGCGCTCGCGGCGGCGCCTCAAGGCCGTGATCCTGCTCGGCGTCGGCGGGTACTCCGTGGCGGGGCTGTTCCTGCTGCAGGGCGCGCCGGACCTCGCGCTCACGCAGGTGCTGACCGAGACCGTGACGCTCGTCGTGTTCGTGCTCGTGCTGCGCAAGCTGCCGCCCTACTTCTCGGACCGGCCGCTCGCCGCGAGCCGGTGGGTGCGGCTCGGCATCGGCGTCGCGGTCGGGCTCGTCGTCATGGGCGTCGCGCTCGTCGCGCCGTCCGCGCGGGTCCACGCTCCCGTCTCGGACGCGTTCGCCCAGGAGGCCGTCGAGTTCGGCGGCGGCACCAACATCGTCAACGTCACGCTCGTCGACATCCGCGCGTGGGACACCGTCGGCGAGATCTCCGTGCTCCTCGTGGCCGCGACCGGCATCGCGTCGCTCGTGTTCGTCTCGCGCCGCTCGGGCGCGATCTTCCGCGCCGCCGACGCCGACCAGGACCGCGCGGTCTGGGGCGGCATCGACGACCCGATGGCCGCGCTGCGGCGCCCCGCGTCGGTCGCGCGCCGCGCCGAGGGCCGGGCCGTCGACCGCGAGTGGCTCAGCGCGGGCCGCACGCTCGCGCCGCAGCGCCGCTCGGTGATCTTCGAGGTCGTGGTCCGGCTGCTGTTCCACACGATGATCGTGTACTCGGTGTTCCTGCTGTTCAGCGGGCACAACGCGCCCGGCGGCGGGTTCGCCGCGGGGCTCGTCACGGGCATCGCGCTGATCGTGCGGTACCTGGCGGGCGGTCGGTACGAGCTCGGTGAGGCCGCGCCCGTGCAGCCGGGCGTGCTGCTCGGCACGGGCCTTTTCCTGTCCGCCGGCGTCGGGCTCGTCGCCATGGTGTTCGGCAAGCAGGTGCTCGAGTCCGTGATCGTCGACCTGCACCCGCCGGTGATCGGCGACGTGCACCTCGTCACGAGCGTGTTCTTCGACGTCGGCGTGTTCCTGGTGGTCGTCGGACTGGTGCTCGACATCCTGCGGTCGCTCGGCGCCGAGATCGACCGGCGCGAGGAGCAGGGGCTCGACGACGGGCCGCTCCGCAGCCGGCAGCGGGTGCGCCGATGATCGACATGAGCCCGAACCTCGTGCTGGTCGTCGCGATCGGCGTGCTGTTCGCCGCGGGCGTGTACCTGCTGCTGGAGCGCAGCCTGACGCGCGTGCTGATCGGCGTGATCCTGATCGGCAACGGCGCGAACCTCCTGTTCCTCGTCGCGGGCGGCGCGGCCGGACGGCCGCCGATCGTCGGGCGCGGGTCCGGCCCGATGAGCGACCCGCTGCCGCAGGCGATGGTCCTGACGGCGATCGTCATCACGCTCGGCATGACGGCGTTCCTGCTGGCGCTCGCGTACCGGTCCTGGCAGCTGCACCGGCACGACGAGGTGCAGGACGACCTCGAGGACCGTCGCATCGCACGGCTCGCGGCCGTCGACCTGCTCGCGACGCGCGACACCGACATCGACGTCGCCGGCGCGACGCTCGACGAGGAGGCCGAGCTGGCGCGCGACGAGACGGACGAGGGCGTCGTGGTCGGCGGCGACCTCGGCGGCACGGACCACGCGCGCGGCGAGGGCGGCCGACCGCACGCGTCGGGAGACGGCCCGGGCGGTGACGCCCCGTGACCTGGCTCGTCCCGCTGCCCGTGATCGTCCCGCTGTTCGCCGCGGGGCTCGCGCTGGCGCTCTACCGCCGGCCGACCATCCAGCGCATCGTGTCGGTGACGGCGCTCTCGATCGTGCTCGTCGCAGCGGTCGGCCTGCTGGTCGGCGCCGACTCCGGCCCGCTCGTGGTCGACGTCGGGAACTGGGCCGCGCCCGTCGGCATCGACCTCGTGGCGGACCGGCTCTCGGCGCTCATGCTGACGATCTCGAGCGCCGTCACGCTCTGCGTCCTCGTGTACTCGCTCGCCCAGGGCGAGGGCGAGCACGAGCGCGCGCCGATCTCGATCTACCACCCGACGTACCTCGTGCTGGCGGCGGGCGTCGCCAACGCGTTCCTCTCGGGCGACCTGTTCAACATCTACGTCGGCTTCGAGGTGCTGCTCGCCGCGTCGTACGTGCTGATCACGCTCGGCGGCTCGCGCGAGCGCGTGCGCGCCGGGACGGTCTACGTGGTCGTCGCGCTGCTCTCGTCGGTGCTGTTCCTCGTCGCGCTCGCGGCGATCTACGCGACGTGCGGCACGGTGAACCTCGCGCAGCTCGCGATCCGCCTGCCCGAGATCGACCCGGGCGTCCGGCTCGTGCTGCAGGTGCTGCTGCTGCTCGCGTTCGCCATCAAGGCGGCCGTGTTCCCGCTGTCGGCGTGGCTGCCGGACTCCTACCCGACCGCGCCGGCGCCCGTGACGGCCGTGTTCGCGGGCCTGCTGACGAAGGTCGGCGTCTACGCGATGATCCGCACGCAGACGCTGCTGTTCCCCGACGGCCGCCTCGACACGGTCCTGATGTGGGCCGCGCTCGCGACGATGGTCGTCGGCATCCTCGGCGCGGTCGCGCAGGACGACATCAAGCGGATGCTCTCGTTCACGCTCGTCAGCCACATCGGCTACATGGTCTTCGGCATCGCTCTGTCCACCACGGCGGGCTGGAGCGCCGCCATCTACTACGTGGTCCACCACATCACGGTGCAGACCGCACTGTTCCTCGTCGTCGGGCTCGTGGAGCGCGTGGGCGGGTCGACGTCGCTGTCGCGGCTCGGCGGCCTCGCCAAGCTCGCGCCCGTCGTCGCGGTCCTGTTCTTCGTACCCGCCATGAACCTGGCCGGCATCCCGCCGTTGTCCGGCTTCCTCGGCAAGCTCGGCCTGCTCGAGGCGGGCGTCGCGCTGGGCACGCCGCTCGCGTTCGCGCTGGTGGCGGGCGGGGTGCTGACGTCGCTCCTCACGCTGTACGCGATGGTCAAGGCGTGGAACAAGGCGTTCTGGCAGACCCCGCCGGCCGAGGTGCGGCCGGTGCGCCTGCCCGCCGGCATGGTCGGCGCCGCGACCGCGCTGGTGGTGCTCGGCCTCGGCCTGACGTTCGCGGCCGGCCCGCTGTTCCGCTACACCGAGCGCGCGGCGACTGCGCTCACGCTGCGGTCGCCGTACGTCGTCGCGGTGCTTCCCGACGGGCTGCGCGGCACCGGCATCTCTGCCGAGCCGACCGGGGGTGAGGGCCCGTGAGCCTGCACCCGCGCCGGAGGGCGCGCGTCGGATGGGGCACGGTCGTCTGGCTCACGGTCGTGTGGGTGCTCCTGTGGGGCGACCTGTCCGTGGGCAACGTGCTCGCGGGCCTCGTGCTCGCGGTGCTCGTGACGTTCGGCCTGCGGATGCAGCCCATCGACTTCCACGGCCGGGTGCGACCCGGGCGGCTGGCCGTGCTCGTCGGGCGGTTCGTCGCGGACCTGGTGCGCGCGTCGTTCGAGGTCGCGGTGATCGCGCTGCGGCCGCGCTACACGCCGCGCGGCGCGGTGATCGGCGTGCAGCTGCGCGGGCACAGCGACCTCTACCTGACGATGACGGCCGAGCTGTGCTCGCTCGTGCCGGGCTCGCTCGTGGTCGAGGCGCACCGGCTGACGGGGATGCTCTATCTGCACGTGCTGGACGTGCGGCAGGCGGGCGGGGTCGAGGCCGCGCGCGCCGCGGTGCTCGCGCAGGAGGAGCGGGTGCTCCGCGCGTTCGCGTCTGACGACGAGCTCGCCGCCGCGGGGCTCTCGCTCGGGCGCGCGGTGCGCGGGGTGGGCCGCGGCTCGGGGGCGGGGGTCGGCTCGTGATCGTCGTGGTGCTCGTCTGCGTCGTGCTGCTCGCGGTGGGCGCCGTGTGCGCGCTGGTGCGTGCCGAGAAGGGGCCGTCGGTCCTCGACCGGACCGTCGCGCTCGACGTGCTCGTCGCGACGATGATCGCGGGCCTCGGCGTCTACGCCGCCTGGCACCGCCGCGTCGACGTCGTGCCGGTGCTCGTGGTGCTGTCGCTCGTCGGCTTCGTCGGGTCGGTGGCGATCGCCCGGTTCGCGGCCGTCGAGCCGGAGGGCGAGGGGCGCGTGCGCTCGCGCGACGAGATCGCGGCGGACGCGGCGGCGGCCCTCGGGGCCGCGTCGGCGTGGGACGACGACTCCGGCGACGCCGACGAGGACGACCGGCCCGACACCGAGCACTTCGGCGGCGGCGCGGAGGGGGAGGTCCGATGACGTGGGACCGGGTGGCCGACGTCGCGGCGGCCGTGTGCCTGCTCGGCGGCGCGTTCCTCGCGTTCGCGGCCGGCGTCGGCGCGCTGCGGTTCCCCGACCTGCTCGCGCGCATGCACGCCGCGACCAAGCCGCAGGTGCTCGGGCTGGTGCTCGTGCTCGTCGGGCTCGCGCTGCGGCTGCGCGACCGTGGGCCGGTGTGGGCGCTCGTGCTGGTGGCGCTGTTCCAGATGCTGACCGCGCCGGTGGCGGCGCACCTCGTGGGCCGGGCGGGCTACCGGACCGGCAAGGTGCGCGCCGACCTGCTCGTCACCGACGAGCTGACGCGCGACCTGGAGCGCGCGCAGGCAAAGGACGGCTCGGAGGACTGACCGCGCTGCTACGTTGCGAACACACCGGCGCGGCGGACGATGGAGCACGCGATGACGACGACGGGGGACCTCGGGGTGGCGGGACTGCCGACGCCTCGCGGCCGTCGCGCTCGGCAGAACCGGTGGCTCGTCGTCGCCGTCGGAGCGGGCCTGGTGCTCGTCGCCGGTCTCGGGGTCGCGGCTGGGTACGCGGCGAGGCAGTCCCACGGCGCGCTCGCGGTGGCCACGGCGCCGATGCAGTGGCCGTGGTCGAACCCGTCGTATGCGGGCATCGGCCTCGAGGGCACGCTGGGCGCCGAGCAGACCGAGCCGGGCTTCGCGTGCTTCTGGCTCGAGCACGACGGCCTGCGTGAGTACCTGCGGCTCCCGCACGGCTGGTCCGCGACCGCCGAGCTCACGCTGCTGGACGCGGACGGCGAGGGCGTAGCGGCTCCGGGAGACCACGTCGTCGGTGGGGGCGCGTCGCTCGGTACGTCGGTCTCCGTGGCGCACTGCCCGGCGGGGCAGGCGATCCTGGTCCTCGAGCCGCTCGTCGAACAGGGCTGACCGCGGCGCGGCGCGCGCGGTCGACCGGTCAGCTGCGCGCGGCGTTCACGAGGACCGGGTCACCGCAGCGCGGCGAGCGTCGTCAGCGCGGGCAGCAGCGCGCGGGTGTCGACACCGGCGAAGAACTGCGCGTCGGCCGCCTCGACCGCCTCGATCGCGCGCGCGGCGAGCGCCGCGCCCTCATCGGTGACCGTCACGACCTTGGCGCGCGCGTCGGTCGGGTGTGCCACGCGCACCACCAGCCCCTTGGCCTCGAGCCGGCCGACGACGTCGGAGGTCATCGTCACCTCGGTGCCGACCTGCGCCGCGAGCCGCACCTGGGTCTGCGGTTCGTCGTGCGTCTGCAGCCACCACGCGGTCGCGAGCAGCACGAACTGCACGTGCGTGAGGCCGAGCGGCGCGAGGGTGCTCGTCATCAGGCGCTGCCAACGCATCGTGGCGTGCCAGAGCACGAAGCCCGGGCTCTCACCGGGCCCGGCGAACCGGCTCATGCGCGCGCCGCCGCCAGGAGCGCGGCCATCGACTCGGGGAAGTCGCCGGCGATCTGCGGGCCGAGCTCCGGGCCGACCTCGTCGGCGGCCGGACCGGTGATGTCGAGGCGGTGCGTCACGCGCGTGCCGCCGTCGGGCAGGGCGCCGAGCGTGTGCCGGAACAGCAGCGTGACGTCGCCGAACGTGGTCTCGTCGGCGTAGGTCCGCTCGTCCTCGAGGTCGACGATGCGCGACGCGAACGTCTCCTGGCCGACCGGCGTCACGGACACCTCGGTGCCGACCGCGAACGGGCCGTGCAGCTCGAAGGTGTCGGCGCCGGGGTAGGTGAGCCGGCCCTCGTGCAGCGCGCGGAGCGCGGCCCAGACGGCGGCCGGGCCGAGGTCGGTCGTGGCGGTGTGCTCGGTGCTCCACATGATGTCCTCCAGAAGTAGTTGGTACGCCAATAGTAGGCGCACCAACTATAGGATCGCAAGAGCGAACCGACTGAAGCCGGGCGGCTCAGGAGGCGGTGGCGGGCGCGGCCGAGCGGCGCCCCGCGACCCGCCGCACGAGGTCGAGCAGGCTGGTCCCGTCCGGCAGGCTCATCGGCACGGCGACTGCCGCCGCCGTCAGCACCCACGCCGAGTAGTCCAGCCCGAGGAACAGCCAGATCGAGGTGTGCATGACGAACACCGCCACCGCGAAGAGCCACCGCGTGCGCCGGAACGAGAGCCACACGATCGCCGTCAGCTCGAGCGCCAGCGCGCCACCCGCCAGGCACTGCGCGAGCCACACGTGCGACGACACGAAGTCGGAGAGTCCCTGCGCGTAAGGCGACGCGCCCTGCCGCAGCACGTTCGCCATGTTGTCGCTGAACACCCAGCGCGGGCCGCTGTGCCGGAGCTTCTGGAAGCCCGTCAGGAAGTAGACGGTCGCCAGCACCGCGAGCGACGCGCGCGGCGGCCAGCCCCAGCGGACCGCCCGGGTGCGCTCGTCGTCGCGCGCCGGGACCGAGGCGAACAGCAGCGGGAGCGCGACCCAGACGGTCAGCACGTCGTTGTGCATCACCTTGCCCGAGCTGCCCCACAGCGCGGCGAGCACCAGGTAGCACAGCCAGCCGACCACGTACCCGGCGTGCGCCCAGCGGCGCCGCACGAGGTAGGTGACGATCCCGACCAGCCCGAGCACCTGGATCGCGACGACGACGCCGGCCGACGGCGTCGTCCGCAGCCACGACATGACGCCCAGCCCCGAGATCAGCACGGGCGGCCGGTCCGCGATGTCGACCCACGGCCGCACCAGCAGCCGCAGCGCGATCACGAGCGCGACGAGCGTCTGCACCTCGAGCAGCCGGTATGCCGGGCCGGGCGCGGTGAGGCGGGCATCGAGCCGGCGCGGCAGGCCGCGGATCACGGCGTCACCTCCGTGACCTCGGTGCGCTTCGTCTCGGCCCAGCGACCGGTGGCGTCGTCCCAGCGGAACGTGACCCGGTCGAGCCGCACGCTCGCGACGTCCGCGGGGTCGATCCCGGCGAGGTCGAGCCACGCGTCGACCTTCGCGCGCTGCTTGCTCGCGGGCAGGTCTCGCAGCGTCGCGAACTGGTGGCCGGTGATGACGACGACGTCGTTCGCGGGCTTCAGCAGGAGCGGCGCGCTCGAGCCGTCCGGGTGGACGACGACGAGCTGCAGCGACGTCGACGTGTCGGTGCGGACCTGGCTGAACAGGCGGAACGCGGTGACGGGCCACGCCTCGACCTCGGCCAGCGCGCCGAGCACGATGACGCCGACGACCGCGCACGTGACGATCCGGGCGAGGCGGCGCTGCCGCGTGTCGTCCGGCGCTGCAGGGGTCGTGGCACGCGCGTCGTCGCGCGCTCCCGGGGCGGCGGAACCCGCGTCGGCGCCGGGCGCCACCGCGGCCGCGCCCGCCTCGTCGTCCTGGCTCGTCATGCCTCCCCCTGTCCGCACGTGCGGGACGAGGGTAGCGACGCACCGAGGGGCGCGTGGTCGCTCCCGGCCCCCGCGTCCTCGCCGACCGATCCGGCGCGCACGGCATCGGTGCTGGTTGGATGGGCCATGAGGAGGCTGCGATGACGAACGACCGGCCCGAGGTGGTCGTCGTCGGCGCGGGCCCGAACGGGCTCGCCGCCGCCGTCACGTGCGCGCGCGCCGGGCTGCGCGTCCAGGTGCTCGAGGCGCAGCCCACGCTCGGCGGCGGTGCCCGCACGCTCGACCTGGGGCTTGCGCCGGGCATCGTCCACGACCTGTGCTCCGCGGTGCACCCGATGGCGTGGGCGTCCCCCTTCTTCCAGGCGTTCGACCTGGGCGCCCGTGGCGTCGAGCTGCTGACGCCCGAGGTGTCGTTCGCGCAGCCGCTGCCGGGGGGTCGCGCGGGCATCGCGTACCGCGATCTCGGCCGGACCGTCGACGCGCTCGGCCCGGACGGCGCGGCGTGGGCGGCGCTCGTCGGCCGGCTGTCCGAGCACGCCGACGCGGTCACCGCGGTCGCGCTCGGCGACAAGCGCAGCATCCCCGACGGCCTCGGGCTCGCCGGCCTGCCGACCGCGCTGCGGTTCGGCCTCGAGGTGCTCGAGCAGGGCTCGCGGGCATGGGACCGGCGGTTCACCGGCGACGTCGCGCCGGCGCTGCTGACGGGGGTCGCGGCGCACGCGATCGCGCCGCTGCCGACCACGGCCGCCGCGGGGACCGCGTTGCTGCTCGCGTCGCTGGCCCACGCGGGGGCGGGGTGGCCCATCCCGCGCGGCGGGTCGCAGGCGCTGACGGATGCGCTCCTCGCCGACCTGCGCGCGCACGGCGGGACCGTCGTCGTCGACCGCCCGGTCCGGTCGTACGGCGACCTGCCCGGTGCGCACTGCTACCTGTTCGACACGACGCCGGGCACGGTCCTGCGCGTGCTCGGCGACCGGCTCCCGGCGCGGACGCGCCGCGCGTTCGAGCGGTTCCGGCACGGCAACGCCGCGGCCAAGGTCGACTTCGTGCTGTCCGGCCCCGTGCCGTGGGCCGCGCCCGACGTCGCGCTGGCCGGCACGGTGCACGTGGGCGGCACGCGTCCCGAGATGGCGGCTGCCGAGGCGGCGGTCGCGGCTGGCCGGCACGCCGAGCGGCCGATGATGCTGGTCAGCGACCCGTCGGTGGTCGACCCCGGTCGCCGCTCGGGCGGCCTGCGACCACTGTGGTCGTACGCGCACGTGCCCGCGGGCTCGGACGTCGACGTCACCGAGGCCGTCACCGCGCACATCGAGCGGTACGCGCCGGGGTTCCGCGACGTCGTCGTGGCGTCGCGCTGCATCCCGGCCTCGCAGATGAGCCACCACAACGAGAACTACGTCGGTGGGGACATCTCGGCGGGCGCGGTCACGCTGAAGCAGATGCTCGTGCGCCCGACGCTGGGGCTCGACCCGTACGCGACCGGCCGCGACGGCGTGTACCTCTGCTCGGCGTCCACCCCGCCGGGCCCGGGCGTGCACGGCATGGCGGGCTGGCTCGCCGCGCGCCGCGCGCTCCGCGAGGTGTTCTCGATCGCCGCGGCCCCGTCCCTGGCCCCGGGCGCCTGACGCCGCCACCGGCCCGACCGGCCGGCCCGCCCGCCCCCACCCGGCTGCCCGCCGAACCCGGCTGCCCGGCGAACCCCGCTGCCCGGCGAACCCGTGAGTTCCGTCGGTTTCCGCGGATCGCGACCCACGGAAGCTGGCGAGACTCACGGCGCGGGGACGGAAATCACGGAGGTGTCAGCCGTTGAGGTGGCGTCGCGGGGTCAGCCGGAGGTCTGTGCCGGGCGGGAACGCATCGCGCACGCGGTCCGCGAGTGCGTGGCCGTGGATGTCCTCCTTGGTGACTCGGAGCACCCGGTAACCGGCCTCGACGAGAGCGTCGTGTCGGCGCTTCTCGCGCACCAGATCCTCCCGGCCGGCGTACTTGACCCGACCGTCGTACTCGAGCGCCACGCGGAACGCCGGCCACGCCACGTCCGTCCAGAACGTCCCGAGACGCGTCGCGACCGGCGCCTGCGTCACCGGCGTCGGCAGCCCGTCCCGCAGCACGACGAAACGCGTCGCGGATTCGCCCGGCGACTCCGCTCCGGCGTCGGCGAGGTGCACGACCTCCCGCGCCTGTCCGATGCCGCGCCGGCGCCCGCGCCCGGCCAGCCGAGCCAGTGCTTCGTCACGCTGCGCGCCCGCCCTGAGCGCGGCGTCCGCCACGACGAGGGCATCGATCGGCGCGAGGTCGAGTGCGCAGTCGACCAGCGTCCGGCCCAGGCTCGTCACCGGCAGGCCGTCGATGAGCACCACGTCGGTCTCAGGCGGAAGCCCGACCCGCCGCTGGACTCGACGATCGGCTCCCCGTCCGGCGCTGTGTGCGACCAGGACGGACGTTCGCTCGGGCGTCCGCCAGAGGGGGAGCCCCCAGAGCAGCGCGGCCGTGCCGTGACTGAACACGTGCCGTGCGGTGAGGCGCCGGTGCGTCCCCTGCGCGTGGGCGATCGCGCGGCGGCGCAGCTCGCTCGGGTCCGGCGGCGGCGCACCGGGGGCGGAGTCTTGCCCGAGATAGATGCCGCGACCGACGCGGATGAGCTGACCCGCAGCGACGGAGGTGCGCAGCCGGACGATCGGCAGGTCGCGGGCGAGCACCGCGCGCACGGGCGACGGCTGCGGCGCGGAGGACGCGGTTGCAGGCGGCATCCCGCCACCCTCGTCACCACGGACGATGATGTGGGCGTCATCTCCCGCCGCTGTGGATGATCCGACTGCCAACGAGGCTGGGGGTGGCTGGTCGCGCGCCGGCGACCCCGTGAGTTCGGCCCGTCTCCGTGAGTCGCACGTCACTGCATCCATCAAGAACTCACGGTTCGACCATGAACTCGCGGATCGGGCATGAACTCGCGGTTCGGACGGGGACTCGCGGTTCGATCAAGAACTCACGGTTCGATCGTGAACTCGCGGATCGGGCGAGAGCCAGCAGTCGGGGCGAGAGCCAGCGGTCTGGGCGCGAGTGTGCGGTGCGGGCGGGGACCCCGGGTGCGGGCAGCGGTGCTGGCCGTCGGCGATCGGCGAGATGAGAGGTGGCGGGATAGCGTCAGAGCAGATCCCACCGTTCCCCTCGGAGGTTGTCATGGCCGACACGTCCACCGCGACCGTCGACAAGATCGTCGGGCTCGCCGCCGCAGGCGTCGCGGCGATCGTCGCGCAGAAGGTCGTCGGACTGGTCTGGAAGGCCAGCGCGGGTCACCGGCCACCGAAGCCCGAGGACGACGGCGACAACGCGGTGGCCGAGATCATCGCGGCTGCGGCGATCACGGGTGCGGTCATGGCGATCGCGCGCGTGCTCGCGGCCCGGGGCGCGTCGCGCGTGACGGCACGCCTCGAGTCCCGCTGACGAGCCGGCCCCACGGCCGGCCCGCGGTCCGCGAGGCCGCGAGTCCGTGAGTCCGTGAGTTCGGCCAGTCTGCGTGAGTCGTTCCTCACGGGCTCCGCGTCGAACTCACGGAAGTCGCGCGAACTCACGGACGCGGCGCGAAAGCCACGGATCCGGATGCGGCGCGAACTCACGGATGCGGCGCGAAGTCACGGATCCGGATGCGGCGCGGGCTCACGGAAGTCGCGCGAACTCATCGATGCGGCGCGTACTCGCTGGCTCGGCACGGGTGGTGGTCCTGGCTCGGCGCGCGTGGTGGTCCCGCCGGCTCGGTGGATGCCGCGTCTCCCGGGTGCTCGCGGCGGGGCTAGGATCGCCGGGAACGACAGGGGAGCGTCAGGGCCGCGCCGCACGCGGGGCCGGGACGCTGAGAGTGCGGACCACCGCAGACCCTCGAACCTGATCCGGCTGATACCGGCGTAGGGAGTCGGGCTTCTCAGTCTCCGTGTGTCGTCGCCGGGGACCCGTCTGCGGCGCGGCCCGCGGTGACCCCCTCCATCACGACGACGGAGGAGCACCACCGCATGACCATCCGCAAGCCCCTCGCGGTCGCCGCCGCGCTGGCCGCCGCGGCGTCGCTGAGCGCCTGCTCGGTGCTGGGAGCGAACGCCGACGACAAGGCCAGCCCGAGCGCGTCCGGGACGCCCGGGGGGACCGTCACGCTCGTCACGCACGACTCGTTCGCGCTGAGCAAGGGCGTCCTCGAGGACTTCACGAAGCAGACCGGCGTCACCGTCAAGGTCGTGCAGCCGGGCGACGCGGGCGTGCTGACGAACCAGCTGGTGCTGACGAAGGACGCGCCCATCGGCGACCTCGCGTACGGCATCGACAACACGTACGCGACGCGCGGCCTCGACGCGGGCGTCTTCCAGCCGTACACGTCCACCGCTGCGGCCGCGTCCGACGCGGCGAAGCACCAGGTCGACGACTCGCACCGGCTGACGGCGATCGACCTGGGCGACGTCTGCATCAACGTCGACCACCAGTGGTTCGCGAAGCACCAGCTCGCGGAGCCCGCGACGCTCGACGACCTCACCAAGCCCGAGTACAAGAACCTGCTCGTGGTGCCGGGTGCCGCGACGTCGTCGCCCGGGCTGGCGTTCCTGCTCGCGACGATCGGCGCGTACGGCGAGGACGGCTGGCAGGCGTACTGGAAGAAGCTCGTCGCGAACGGCACCAAGGTCGACGCGGGCTGGTCGGACGCGTGGAGCACCGACTTCTCGGGCGGGGGCGGCGACGGGCCGCGTCCCATCGTGCTCTCCTACGCCTCGAGCCCGCCCGACACGCTGCCCAAGGGCGGCGGCGACGCGCGCGTCGGTGCCCTGCTCGACACGTGCTTCCGCCAGGTCGAGTACGCCGGCGTGCTGACCGGCGCGAAGAACCCGCTGGGCGCGCAGAAGCTCCTCGACTTCCTGCTGTCGGACGAGGTGCAGGCCGACATCCCGGGCCAGATGTACATGTACCCGGTCTCGACGCACGTGACGCTGCCCGCCGAGTGGGTCAGGTGGGCGCCGCTCGCCGGCAAGCCGTTCGACGTCCCCGCCGACGAGATCACCGCGAAACGCTCGGAGTGGCTGTCGCAGTACTCGGAGATCGTCGGCTGATGACGAGCCTCACCGCGCCCGGCCCGGGCCGCACCGCACCCGCGGTAGCGGTCCGGCCGGCGCGGCGGCGCCTGCCCGTCGGGCGCGTGCTCGGCTGGGGGCTCGCGGTCGCGGTGCCGGTCGCCTTCCTCGCGGTGTTCTTCGCGTGGCCGGTCGTCGTCATGGTCGGCAAGGGCTTCGTGACGGACGGGCGGCTCGACCTCTCGGGCTTCGCGGACGTGTTCTCACGGCCGCGGACGTGGCGCATCGTCGGCCAGACGCTCGGCCAGGCGACCGCCGCGACCGTGCTGTCGGTCGCGCTCGGCGTGCCCGGCGCGTACACGCTCTACCGCCGGCGGTTCCGCGGGCGCGCGGCCGTGCGGGCGCTGGTCACCGTGCCGTTCGTGCTGCCGACGGTGGTGGTCGGCGTCGCGTTCCGGTCGCTGCTCGTCGACGGCGGGCCGCTCGGGTTCCTGCACCTCGACGGCACGTTCGCCGCGATCCTCGCGGCCCTGGTGTTCTTCAACTACGCGGTCGTGGTGCGGGCGGTCGGCGGGCTCTGGGAGCGGCTCGACCCGCGTGCCACGCAGGCGGCGCGCGGCCTCGGCGCCTCGCCGTGGCGCGCGTTCCGGACCGTCGAGCTGCCCGCGCTCGCGCCCGCGATCTGGTCGGCCGCCTCGCTCGTGTTCCTGTTCTGCGCAACCGCGTTCGGCACGGTGCTGATCCTCGGCGGCACGCGGTTCGGCACGATCGAGACCGAGATCTGGATCCAGACGACGCAGTTCCTCGACCTGCGCGCCGCGGCGGTGCTCTCCGTGGTCCAGCTGGTGGTGGTCGTCGGCGTGCTGACGATCGCGGGCCGGGCGCGGGCGCGCCGCGAGCGGGCGCTGTCGCTCGCCGCGACGGGGACCGCGGTCCGGCCGCTGACGCTGCGTCGCCGCCCCGCCGACGACGGGCACCCGCTCGCGCTCGCGGCCGCGGGAGTGACGGCGGTCGTGCTGCTCGCGATCGCGGTGCCGCTCGTCAACCTCGTGGTCCGGTCGCTGCGCGTCGACGGCGGCTGGGGGCTCGACCACTACCGGGCGCTCGGCGCGCCCGCGCCGGGGGTACCCGTGAGCGTCTGGCAGGCGGCGGCGACGTCGGTCGAGACGGCGGTCGACGCGACCGTGATCGCCCTGGTCGTGGGCGGGCTCGTCGCGCTGGTGGTGTCGCGCCGCCCGCGGCGGCGGGCCGCACGCCGGGCCGTCGCGGGGTTCGACGCGCTGTTCATGCTGCCGCTCGGCGTCTCGGCCGTGACGGTCGGGTTCGGCTTCCTCGTCACGATGGACCGGCCGCTGGGCCTCGCGGTCGACCTGCGCACGTCGCCGCTGCTCGTGCCGATCGCGCAGGCGGTCGTCGCAGTGCCCCTCGTGGTGCGGACGGTGCTGCCGGTGCTGCGCGCGATCGACCCGCGGCTGCGCGAGGCCGCCGGGACGCTCGGTGCGGCGCCGGGTCGCGTGCTCCGCACCCTCGACGTGCCGCTCGCCGCGCGCTCGGTCGGCCTCGCCATCGGCTTCGCGTTCGCCGCGTCGCTCGGCGAGTTCGGCGCGACCTCGTTCCTCGCGCGCCCGGACCGGCCGACGTTGCCGGTCATGGTGTTCCGGCTCATCGGGCGGCCGGGTCCGGACAACTACGGCATGGCGCTCGCGGCCTCGGTGGTGCTCGCGGCGCTGACGGCGGCGATCGTGGCGCTCGCGGAGCGGCTGCGCGCCGGGCAGGTGGGAGGCGACTGGTGACGCTCCAGGTCAGGGACGTGGCGGTGGTGTACGGCGAGAGGCCGTCCGCCGGCACGCGCGCCGTCGACGGCGTCTCGTTCGACGTCCCCACGGGCGAGGTCGTCGCGCTGCTCGGGCCGTCCGGCTGCGGCAAGTCGTCGCTGCTGCGCGCGGTCGCCGGGCTCGAGCCGCTCGCCGCGGGCGCGGTGCTGTGGGACGGCGCCGACCTGGCGGGCGTGCCGGTGCACCGGCGCGCGTTCGGGCTGATGTTCCAGGACGGCCAGCTGTTCGCGCACCGCGACGTCGCGGGGAACGTGGCGTACGGGCTGCGCGGCGTGCCCCGAGCGGCGCGCGCCGGACGGGTGGCCGAGCTGCTCGACCTGGTCGGGCTCGCGGGCTACGGGTCGCGGCCGGTCGCGACGCTCTCGGGCGGGGAGCGCCAGCGCGTCGCCCTGGCCCGCGCGCTCGCGCCCGAGCCGCGCGTGCTGCTGCTCGACGAGCCGCTCTCGGCGCTCGACCGTGCGCTGCGCGAGCGCCTCGCGGTGGACCTGCGGTCGGTGCTCGTCGCCACCGGCACGCCGGCGGTGTTCGTCACGCACGACCAGGACGAGGCGTTCGCGGTCGCGGACCGCGTCGGCGTCATGCACGCCGGCCGGCTGCTGCGGCTCGCTCCGCCCGACGAGCTGTGGCGCGCACCGGGCGACCGCGACGTCGCCGCGTTCCTCGGCTACGAGGCGTTCGTCGACGTCGCGGCCCCCTCCGCCGCGCCGCTGCTCGCCGCGCTCGGTGCCCGCGCCCCGCGCCCGCAGGACGCGCCGGGTGCGGTGGTCGCGCTCGCCGAGGGCGCGTTCGTCGTCACGCGCGACGCTGCACGGGAGGACATCGGAGGCGCCGCCGGGCTCAAGGGCGTCGTCCGCGGCGTGACGTCGCGGCGCGGGCGCTCCGAGGTGCGCGTCGACGTCGACGGCGTGGGCGCGGTGACGGCGCTCGCGCCGGTCGGCGCGCGGTGGGAGCCCGGCGACGTGGTGCCGCTGACGATCGACGCCGACGCGGTCACCGTCCTGCCCTGACCCGGCGCGCGGTCACGGCCCCACGCCACGCCACCCGGCGCCCCGCGCTGCCCCGCACTACCGTCGGAAATGTCCGGGTCGAGCCGCGGTCCGGGCGGGACGAACGGGGTGAGGGGCGATGACGCTGGACCGTCGCGAGGTCGTGGCCGTCGACGTGCCGGTGGCGCTGAGCACGCTGTGGCACCACGTGCGCGAGCCGGAGCTGATCCGCCGGTGGTACCGGTCGGACCGCCCGAGCCTCGACGAGGAGATCCACGGCACGTTCATCGGCCAGGCGCGCGAGAGCATCGACACCGAGGGTGACCGGGTGGTGCACCGGCTGATCTGGCCGCACGGCGACGTGCTCACGGCGCACGCGTCGCACCACGACCCCGGCCACACGCACGTGACGTTCACGCGCGCGAGCTTCCAGGGGCTGCACACCAACACGTACGACGGCGTCTGGGACACGATCGACGAGCTCTGGGTCGCCGCGCTGCACCAGCTGGAGTTCGCGCTGCGCGTGCACCCCGGCGAGGACCGCCGCACGCTCTCGGTGCACGACCTCGACGCGGGGGCCCGCGGCGACCGGCTGCTCGACCGTGCCGGTCTGCGCGACGTCCGGGGCACGCCGACGGGCGGCCACGTCGAGGGTCGACGGCCCGACGGCGTGCTGCTCGGCGGCATGGTGCTCTACAAGGCGCCGCTCCAGTTCGGCGTCCAGCTGCACGGCGTCGACGAGCACCTGCTGGTCGTCTACGAGATCCCGATGGCCGAGCGTCCGCCGCACGGTGCGGTGTCGGCGATCCTTCACACGTACGGCCTCGACGAGGCACGGTTCGAGGAGGTGCGCGGCCACTGGGACGCGTGGTGGCGGAAGGCGGTGCCGGTCCCGGCGTGACGGCCGGCGCCCGCGCGGGCGCCGGGCCCACGGCTCCACCCCTCGGCCGCCCGGCACCGGGCGCCGTCAGGCGTCGCCGCGCCCGTCGAGCCGCAGCTGCCACTCGCCCGAACCGCCCGCCGGGCGGAACCCGAGCGCGACGTTGATCGCGAGCATCCAGCGGTTCTCCTCGGCGTTCCACGTGCCGATGCGTCGCACCGCGGGCAGCTCGTCGACGAGCCGCTGCACGTTCGCGGTCTTGACGAGCATGCCGAGGCGCCGGCCGCGGTGGGCGCGCGCCACCAGCGTGTCGTACTGGTGCACGTACTCGCCGGGCTCGTCGGGGACGAGGAGGTCGGTGTACGCGGCCAGCGTCCGCGTCGGCACGTGCTCGGCGCACATGACGAGGAGCGCGCGGCCCTGCGCGGCCCACGTCTGCTCGCCCCGGCGCACCCGCTCGGCGTCCCACTCCTGGGTGTCCTGTTCGAAACCGGCGTGCGGGTCGTCCGCGCTCATCTCGGTCTGGAGCGCGGCGAACTGCTCCGCGTAGTCGGCCGGCGTCGGAGCCGACCAGGCCAGCAGTCGGTAGTCCGGCCCGGCGTGGGCCTCGGCGTCGGCGCGCAGGCGGGCGACGTGCTCCCGGGCCGCGGCGTCGCCGTCCCGCGGCACGTCGAGCACCGAGTAGCGCGCGACCTGCTCGAGGTCCCAGCCGTGCCGCCGCGCGAACCGCACACCCGCGTCGTCGGCCGCGACGAGCCCCTCGCCGGTCGGCGGCGCGAGCGTCCCCGTGCCCGGCGCCGGCTCGACGCGCTGGTCCGTCGACGCCGTGAGCCGGGTGCGTCCGTCGGCGCGCGCGTGCGCGAGAGCCGCGGCGTGCAGCGCGGTGCCGATGCCCCGGCGGCGGTGCTCGGGGAGCACGCCGAGCTCGAGCGCGCCGGTGTGCGTGTTCTCGCGGCGCGGCAGGTGCAGCAGCGCGTAGCCGAGCAGGGCGCCGCCGTCGCGCGCGCCGAGCACGACGTGCCGCTCGTACGGGTCGTCGCGCAGCGACTCGAGGAGCTCACGCGTGGTCCGGCGGAAGTCGTCGGAGCCCCAGAGCTCGCGGTCGACCGCGTTCGTGACGTGCGCGAGCTCGCGCAGGCCGGGATCGTCCGGGCCGTCGGGGACCGGCAGCGGGTCGATCGACCACGTCGTCACGCGTCCACTGTGGCGGTGGGTGCCCGGGCCGGTCGACCGGAATGCCGCGGGATCATGCGGCGCGCGCTCGCGTGCGCGGGATGTTTGGCCGTCCGGGCACTAGAGTTTCGGGTATCCGAACAATCGGGTGGACGGTCGACCCGGAGAGCCGAGTGGGGCGATGAGCGCGAGCGACGAGGGCGTGCCCGGCGGCCGCACGGCCGCGCTCGAGGCCACGCCCGACGCGCCGCCGCCCAGCGGCCGGGGTGCCTCGACGTCCGGCGGGCAGGTCGCCCCACCGCGGCGCGGGCGCACCGCGCTGCTGCTCGGCCCGGCGTTCGTCGCCGCGATCGCGTACGTCGACCCGGGCAACGTGGCGGCGAACCTCACCGCCGGCTCGCGGTACGGGTACCTGCTGCTGTGGGTGCTCGTGGTCGCGGACGTCATCGCGGTTCTCGTGCAGTACCAGTCCGCCAAGCTCGGGCTCGTCACCGGCCGGTCGCTGCCGGCCGTGCTGGGCGAGCGCCTGCGCCGCGGGCCGCGCATCGCGTACTGGCTGCAGGCGGAGGTCGTCGCGGCGGCGACGGACATCGCGGAGGTCGTCGGCGGCGCGATCGCGCTGCACCTGCTGTTCGGCCTGCCGCTCGCCCTCGGTGGCGTGATCGTCGGCGTCGTCTCGCTCGGGCTGCTGACGCTGCAGAGCCGGTACGGCCAGCGGCGGTTCGAGGTCGTGATCATCGGGCTGCTCGCCGTCATCACCATCGGCTTCCTGGCCGGCCTGCTGGTCAGCCCGCCCGACGCGCGCGGCGTGCTCTCGGGGCTCGTCCCGCGGTTCGACGGGCCGGGCTCCGTGCTGCTGGCGGCCTCGATGCTCGGTGCGACCGTCATGCCGCACGTCATCTACCTGCACTCGGCGCTCGTGCACGACCGGCACGGGCACCCCTCGGACCACGACGCGCGGACGCACCTGCTGCGCGCGACCCGGTGGGACGTCGGAGCGGCGCTCGCGGTCGCGGGCGTCGTCAACATCGGGCTGCTGCTGCTCGCCGCGTCGGGGCTCCGCGACGCCGCCGGCAGCACCGACTCGATCGAGGGGGCGCATGCGGCGATCGTCGACGCGTTCGGCGTCGGCGTCGGCGTCGTGTTCGCGGTCGGTCTGCTCGCGTCGGGGCTCGCGTCGTCGTCGGTCGGCGCCTACGCCGGGTCGACGATCATGGCGGGGCTGCTGCACCGGCAGGTGCCGATCGTGGTGCGGCGGGTCGTGACGCTCGTGCCCGCGGTCGTGCTGCTGGCGGCCGGCGCCGACCCGACGTGGACCCTCGTGCTCTCGCAGGTGGTGCTGTGCTTCGGCATCCCGTTCGCGATGGTGCCGCTGGTCCGGCTGACCCGGGACGCGCGGCTCATGGGCGTCCACCGCAACGGGCGCCGGCTGCACGGCACGCTGCTCGTGGTCGTCGGGCTCGTCGTCGCGCTCAACCTGACGCTCGTGGCACTGCTCGTCGTCGGCTGACGGCCGGCGTCACTCGGTCGGGGACCCGCCCAGCGCCGCGAGGCGCGCCTCGAGGTGCGTGCGCTCGGTCGCGTTCGTGACGAGGTCGAGCGCGCGCCGGTACTGCGACGCCGCGTCGGCCGTGCGCCCCACGCGCACCAGCAGCTCGGCGCGCACGGCCGGGACGCGGTGATGGCGCGGCAGCGCGTCGTCCAGCCCCTCGAGCAGTGCGAGCCCCGCGTCCGCGCCCTGCGCCTCCGCGACCGCGACCGCGCGCGCGAGCCGCACGACCGGCGACCCGCTGAGTGCCTCGAGGTGCGCGTAGTGGGCCGCGATCACGTCCCAGCGCGTCGCATCCGCCGACGCCGCCGTCGCGTGCTCGGCCGCGACGAGCGCCTGCACGCGGTAGTCCTCCGCGAGCCGGGACGTCGGGACGTCGGGCTCGAGCGTCGTCAGGAGCGCCACGCCCTCCGCGATCTCGTCGGCGTGCCACCGCGACCGGTCCTGGTCCGCGAGCAGCACGATCGCGCCGTCGCGGTCGAGCCGCGCGTCGCGCCGCGAGTGCTGCAGGAGCAGCAGGGCGAGCAGCGCGCGCACCACGGCGCGGTCCGGCAGCAGGGTGTCGAGCGAGCGCAGCAGCCGGATCGCCTCGTCGCCGAGGTCGACGCGCAGCGGCCGCTCGCCCGGCGCGGGCTGGTAGCCCGCCGTGAACAGCAGGTACGCGACGGTCGCCACCACGTCGAGGCGGTCGTCGAGCCGCTCGGGGGCGGGCACCGCGAACGGGATGCCGGACGCCGCGAGCCGTTTCTTGGCCCGCGTCATGCGCGCCGCGAGCGCCGTCTCCTGGACCAGCAGCAGCCGCGCGATCTCGGCGGTCGAGAGGCCGACGACGAACCGCAGCGTCAGCGCGACGCGGTCGTCCGGCGCGATCGCCGGGTGGCAGCACGCGAAGACGAGCCGCAGCTGCTCGTCCGCGACGTGCGCGCCGGGGTCGACGGCGGCCGCCGCGAGGGCGCGCATCTCGTCGTCGACGACCATCAGGGGCTCCTTGCGCCGGTGCACCTGCTCGGTGCGCAGCCTGTCCAGCACGCGCCGGCGTGCCGTGGTGAGCAGCCACGCGCCCGGGTTGCGCGGGACGCCCGCGGTCGGCCAGTGGCGGGCCGCCTGCTCGAACGCGTCGGCGACCGCGTCCTCCGCGAGGTCGGGCCGCGCGTACTGGCCGATGAGCAGCGCCACGAGGCGCGACCAGCTCGTCGTCCACGCCTCCGCGATCGCCGAGGCGACCTCGGGCGCACTGGCGCCGGGGGCGGGTCGCTCGGCGGCGCCCGCCTCGGCCGCGGGGGCGTCGCCGGCCGGGCCCGCTGCACGAGGGGGTGCGGCGTCGACGTCCGCGCCGGCGGGTTCGGGTCCCGCACCGGGTCCGTCCCCCGCGCCGGCGTCGGCGTCGAGCTCCGCGTGGGGAGGGTCCTGCGTCACGACACCCCCGCCGCGGCCTGCGCGCGCGCTCCGAGGTCCACGTCCATCGAGTGGTCGATGATCGGGCGGATCTCGCACGCGGCGCCGTCGTGCCACGCGAGGACCTGGACGATCTCGGCGAGGCCCGCCGGGTCGTCCGTCTCGACCGCGTAGAACCCGCCGACCTGCTCGACGGCCTCGGCGTACGGGCCCTCGCTCGTCTCGAACCGGCCCTCGCCGTCGCGGCGCACGACCGTCGCGGTGCGGGAGCGGTCCAGCTCCTCGCCGCCCAGGATCCGGTGGCCGGCCCCGATGGCCCGCTGCGCGAACTCCACGTGCGCGCTGCGGACGCGCTCACGCGTCGCCTCGTCGGCGTTCTCCCAGGCTGCCTCGTCGGAGTGCAGCAGGACGATGTACGTGCTCATGGCGGGTCCTCTCGTCTGCGGGCCTCCCACTGTGCCCGTCTGGGGGGATGACGCGCGAGGGTCCGGGAAATCGACAGCCGGACCGAGTCGGGTCAGCCCTCGGTGTGCAGCATGAGGCGGATGTCGGCGTGCTCCGTCAGGGTGTCCGCGACGAGCTGCGCCAGATCGTTCGGGTCGGCCGTGCGCACCAGGTAGTACCCGCCCACCTGCTCGACCGTCTCTGCGAACGGGCCCTCGCTCACCGTCGCCTCGCCGTCCCGCGCCCGCCGCACCACGAGCGCCGTCGACGGGAGCGCGAGCTCGCGTCCCTCGAGGATCGTGTGCCCGCGCGTCGGGGCGACGGCCGTGAACTCGCGGTGCGACGCGTCGAGCGCGTCCCGTCCGGGCCCGTCGAGCGCGGACCACTCGCGCTCGTCGCCGAGGAGCAGCACCAGGTACGTGGCGTTCATGAGGGTCTCCATCCGTCCGTCGGGCCGCGCGGCGCGAGCCCGGTCGCCGAGATGACGCGCCGCCCCCACCCCGCTCGACACCCTCCCACCGAACGCCTCGTCGGGACCGTGCCGTCACGACGCGCGGCCGAACCCGCGCCGCCGAAGCCCGTGACGCCGCGCGGCGGTGCGTGCTGCACTGGGCCGCATGACGCGGACGGCGGACGGCAGCGCGGGGGACCACGACTACGGCCGCACCGGCGCGGTCTACCCGACGTACCGGCGCCCGGACGACCGGATCGCCGCCGCGGTCCACGCGGCGCTCGGCGACGCGCGCACCGTGCTGAACGTCGGCGCCGGCGCGGGCTCGTACGAGCCGACGGACCGCGACGTCACACCCGTCGAGCCGAGTGCTGCGATGCGCGCCCAGCGCCCGCCGCACCTCGCGCCGGCGGTCGACGCGGTCGCCGAGCACCTGCCGTTCGAGGACGGCGCCTTCGACGCGGCCATGGGCACGTTCACCGTCCACCAGTGGCCCGACCTCGCGGCCGGCCTCGCGGAGGTCCGACGCGTCACGCGCGGCCCCGTCGTGCTCCTCACCGGCGACCCCGACGCGCTCGCGGACTGGTGGCTCGTGCACTACGCCCCCGAGGTGATCGCGACGGAGGCGCGCCGCTACCCGCCGATCGAGGAGCTCTCGCGGCTCCTCGGCGGCCCCGACCACGTCGACGTGCGCGTCGTGCCGATCCCGCTCGACTGCACCGACGGCTTCAACGACGCCTACTACGGCCGGCCGGAGCTGCTGCTCGACCCCGCCGCGCGGCAGGCGTGCTCGGCGTGGGGCTTCGTCGAGCCGGCGGCGGTCGGCCGGTTCGAGCGGCAGCTGCGCGACGACCTCGACTCGGGTGCGTGGGACGCCCGGTTCGGGCACCTGCGGACGCAGCCGTCGTTCGACGGCGCGCTCCGGCTCGTCGTCGCGCGACCCTGACCGAACCGGTCCGTCCGGCAATCGGCCGCGACGGTCAGAGGTCCGGCCGGCAGTCGCCCCGGCCGAGGCGCGCCAGGCCCGTGAGGTCGCCCGCCGCGAAGCCCTGCAACCCGTGCGTCGCGATCGGGTTCATCGCCTGCGTCGGGTCGTCCACGTGGTCGAGCCCGACGAGGTGCCCGAGCTCGTGCATGACGATGAGCCGAGCCGCCGCGGGCTCGACGCGCTCGGCCGTCGCGATCTGCTGACCGTCGAGCTCGACGGTTCCCGAGACGTACGCGGCGTCGGCACCGGGCAGCGTCACGCCCGCCGGGCCGGAGAGCCCGGCGACCGAACCCGCGAGCCGCGGCTGCTCGTCCGGCGTCTCCCACGCGATCAGCACCGGCGCCCAGCGGTCGCCGTACCGGTCCGGCTGGAACACCGCGCGGTCCGCCGTGACGGACTCGGTCGTCGCGCCGTCGTCGACGAAGCGCAGGCCGGTCGCGCGCGTCACGGCGGCGATCGCGTGCGCGACGAGCGCGTCGCCGCCCGCGGGCGTGCCGGCGGGGCGCGTCACGTAGTGGATCGGACGGCACGGGTCCCACGTGACGGGTGTGACGCCGTCCGGCTGGCGGTGCATGAACGCGAACGACGAGCTCCGCGACGAGACGGCTGCGGGCGTCCCGAGCGGCGTGTCCGCCTCCTCGCGCCCGGGCGTCGGCGTCCCCGGCAGGTGCACGGCGTGGCCCGTCAGCCGCGCGACGCCCGTGTACGCCCAGGAGCGGACGGGCGCGACGGCCGTGACCAGCACGAGCGCGACGAGCAGCGTCCAGGCGACGGGATGGGTGCTGCGCCGGATGACGCGGTCGCCCGGCAGCGGGGCCGGGCTGCGCCGACGCGTGCCAGCGACGGGTCGGTGCGAGCGGCGACGCCGGTGCGGCTTCGCGCGTGTCCGCCCCGTCGCCGGGCCGCCGAGGTCGGGTCCGAGCAGGGGCGGTCCGACGCGCCACGGGTCGGGGGCGGTCCGCCGACCGGTGCGCGCCTCCTCGACGACCCACTGCGGCACGCGCCCGGTGGGCGAGCGGGGCAGGTCGTCGTGCGGCACGTGCGGGTGGTCGGCCAAGCCTCGCCTCTCCGGAGAGCCACGGTGCGCGGCGCGCGCGGTGGTCGCCTGGGGCATCGGCGCCGGGGGCGGCGTGCTGAAGGGGCGAACGGGTGACGAGCCGTTCCCGTCGACGTCTCCGCCGCGGCCGGGCACTCTGGTCGGCATGACGCAGGGGCAGCGGGCGCTGGTGACGGGTGGCGGCACGGGGATCGGGCGCGCGATCGCGCGCCGGCTCGCGCTCGACGGGTTCGACGTGACGGTCGTCGGCCGGCGGCGGGACCGGCTCGAGGAGGCGCGCGAGGCGATCGATGCCGAGACGGGTCGCGACGCCGTCAGTGTCGAGACCGCCGACCTGCGCGAGCCGGCCGACGTCCGCGCGCTCGCCGAGCGTTGGACCGGCCCGCTCGACGCGCTCGTGCTCAACGCGGGCGGCACCCGCGAGCAGCCGGAGGACACGCTCGAGCAGGTCGCCGAGCGGTGGCTCGAGCAGTTCCGGCTGAACGTGCTGACCACGGTGCTGACGGCGGACGCGTTCCTGCCCCACCTGAGCCGCCCGGGGGGCCGCGTCGTCGCGATGAGCTCCGTGGCGGCGCTGCGCGGCGCGGGCTCCTACGGCGCCGCGAAGGCCGCGATCAACTCGTGGGCGACGTGGCTCGCACGCGAGGTCGCGGCCGAGGGGATCACCGTCAACGCGGTCGCGCCCGGGTTCGTGCCCGGCACCGAGTTCTGGGCCGAGCAGGGGCTGACGGACGACGACCGGCGGGCGCGGCTCGCACGCATCCCCGCGGGCCGCGGCGGCACGCCCGAGGAGGTTGCCGCCGCCGTCGCGTACCTCGTCGGCCCCGACGCGGGCTGGACCACGGGGCAGGTGCTGGGCATCCACGGCGGCGCGGTCCTCGCCCGGCTCTGACCCACCGCGCCGCGCCCGTCTCCGACGCGATGGTTGCTAACGATGTATCAACGATATATCGTTACGGCGTCCGGTCCTCAGCGACCGGTCTCGCGATCGTTCCGGTCGGCCCGCGGCACCACGCGGCCGGCCCCGGCCCGCGGACCACCCACCGGCGGGCCTCGAGACACCCCAGGAGGCACCTCATGCGAGGCACCCATGATCGATACCGTCCCCGCCCCGGCAACCCCTTCGGGGCGGGCCCCCGCGACCGCCGCCGCCGCGGCGACTTCCCCGGCTCGCCCGACATCGAGCCCGGCGATGGCCGCACTGGCGGCGCTGCTGCCGGCGCACCGTCGCACGATGCTGGCGACGCTGGCCGCCCCTCCGGCGCCGACCCCGGCACCCCGACCGTCCCCGGCGGCCCGACCAACCCCGGCGGTCCGGGCAGCACCGGGGGCCGCCGTGGCGGTCCCGGCCGCGCGCCCGACGTCGGCTTCGGCCCGGGCTTCGGCGCCGGGTTCGGCGGCCGGGCGTTCGAGTACGCCGCCGAGGGCGGCGACCCCGGCCGGCGCGGCCACCACGGCCGCACCGCGCACGGCGATCGCAGCGGCCGGGCCCGAGGCGGCCGCGGCCCGGGTCGCCGTGCCGGTCGCGGCGACGTCCGCGCCGCCGTCCTGCTGCTCCTCGCCGAGCAGCCGCGGCACGGGTACCAGCTGATCCAGGAGATCGCGGCGCGCTCCGGCGGCCGCTGGCAGCCGAGCCCGGGCGCGGTCTACCCGGCGCTCAACCTGCTCGAGGACGAGGGGCTCGTCACGACGGCGACCGAGTCCGGCCGCCGGCTGGCGACGCTCACCGACGCGGGCCGCGCCTACGTCCAGGAGCACGCCGAGGAGCTCGGCACCCCGTGGGACGACGCGGCCACCCGGCCGGCCGACCCGATCCGCACGCTGCGCGACTCGGTCGGCATGCTCGTCTCGGTGGTCCACCAGGTGGGCCGCACGGGCACCGACGAGCAGGTCGCCCGAGCCGTCGCGCTGCTCGACCGCGCGCGCCGCGACCTGTACCTCGTCCTCGCGGGCGAGGACCCGGCCGCGCGCGACGCAGGCCCCGGCGCGAGCTGACGCCGACTCGACCAGCGGACCGCCCCGCCGACGCACGACGCTGCGCCGGCGGGGCGGTTCGTCATCCGGCCGCGGCCAGCGCGGCGACCAGCCGGTCGAGCAGCTCGGCCTGACCGCTGACGAGCAGAGGGCGCGCGTCCTGCGGCGTGAACCACGCGGCGCGGTCGAGCTCGGGCACCTCCATGGTCCGGCCGGAGCGCGGGGGCCACTCGACCACGGCGAGGTTGCTCGCGATCGTCGTGACGTCGAGCGTCCCGCGCCGGGCCCACGCGACGACGCGCTTGCCCGACCGCTGCCGCACCTCGCCCAGCGGCAGGTCGGGCTCCCGCGCGTCCGGCACCGGCATGCCGAGCTCCTCGGCGAACTCGCGCAGCGCGGCGGCGTGCAGGTCCTCCTCGCCCTCGGCAGCGCCCTTCGGGATCGTCCACGCCCCCGCGTCCTTGCGCGCCCAGAACGGCCCGCCCATGTGCCCGATCAGCACCTCGACGGGATCGACCCGGTACAGCAGCAGTGCCGCGCTCGTGCTCGCCATGACGGCACGGTCGCACGCCGGTCCGTCCGCCGCCCGGGGGACATACGTCCCCGCCTGGTGACGAAACGGCGTCCTACCGTCAGGATGACGGCACTCGCAGGAGGTGGCGGCATGGTGACCATGCGGGCGGAGCTCGAGCAGCGCAGGGATCGCGACTGGCTCGCGTGCTTCGTGCTGGCCGTGCTCGCCGTGCCCTGCGTCGCCCTGACGATGGCGGTGCCGGGGCTCGTCGGCCGGGCGGTCGTCGTCGGGATCGCGATGCTGCTCGCCGTCGCGTCGTACGCCGCGGGCCGGTCGGCGCGGACCGTCGAGTCGATCCTCGAGTCGGCGGCCGTCAGCCGCCATCCCGCGCAGGGCAGGGCCGACGCGGAGCAGTGAGCCCGCGGGGCGTCGCCCCTCGCCGATCACGAGCGGTCAGTCCGCGCGGCCCACCACCGGCTCGCGCGCCGTCAGGCAGTAGACGATCCCCGCCGGGTCCTGCATCACGACCCAGTCGGCCCGTTCGGCGAGGATCCGCGCGCCCGCCGCGACGTGGGCGTCTGCGACGTCGCGCCGCGCCGCGCCGGCGGCGAGGTCCAGGTGCGCCGTCACGGACTGGCGGGGATCATCGGAGCCGAGACGCTGCAGCAGCAGCCGCAGCGGGATCCCCGCGTGCCGGCGCAGCAGCGTCAGCTCGGGCTCGTCCGTGCCGTCCGCGGCCCACCCGGTGAGCGCGCTCCAGAACTCGACCTCGGCCGCGTGCAGCGCGTCAGGGACGTCGAGCGCGACCTGGTCGACCACCACGCCGCCGACCGGTCCCGGCCGCCGCTGCTCGCCCTGCCACGGGACGGCGCAGAACACGAACCCGCCGGGCGAGCGGAGCACCACGTGGTCCTCGCGGAAGAGCTCGGCGGCGCCGAGTGCGACGGCCGCCGCCGCGGCGGCCACGGGGTCGTCGACGTGCAGGTCGAGGTGCACCCGGGGACCGCCGTCGAACCGCTGCACCCGGAGGAACGCGTCGCCGTCCGCCGGCACCAGCGTGGCGAGCTCGCCGTGGTCGCCGCGCGGCGCCGAGATCCCGGTCGCCGTCACGCCGCGCCAGAACGCGACGGAGGCGGCGAACGCCGCGCCCGGCAGGTCGAGGAACGCCGTGGTCCAGCGCGGACCGCCGTGCTGCGTGTCCAGCCCCACGACCGTCCCTCCGCTCGTGACGCGGCGCGCGGGTCCGCGCCGTCCCGCGCGGCCGCGCAGGTCGGCCGCACCCTAGCGCGCGTACCGCGCCAGGCCGGCGAGGTCGACGGCGCCGATCAGCTGACCCTCCTCCTGGCGGACCCATCGCGCGCCGTCGACCCGGTGCTCGGCCGGCGTCGCGTACCGGTACCGGTAGAGCCGCGCGCGCACCCAGCGCGGGCGCGCGCCCTCGAACGGGTCGTGCGCGAGCAGACGCAGGGTCGGCGCGTCGGCCTCGAGCAGGCGTCCGAGGAACGGCCGGAACCACCGCAGCTGTGCGGCCGAGCCCAGCCCGAGGAACCACATGCCCCAGTCGAGCCGCAGGTGGTAGGGGGCGAACTGGCGGGGCAGCCGGCCCACCGAACCCGGCTTGCCACGGAACTCGTACTCGCGCCACACGGAGTCGGGGCCGGGTCGGGCGTCGGTGGTCCCTTCGACGACGACCTCGGTGCGGCGTCGCGTGATCGAGCCGAACGCGCCGTACGCATTCGCGAGGTGCCAGACGTTGAACGACGCGTTCATCAGCTGCCCCCGCGAGAACAGGTTGCGCAGCGGCCACCAGCTGAGCACCGCGAGGAGCGCCGTCATCGCGAGCACGACGACCACGAACCAGACCGGCGTGGGCCCGCCGTGGAAGCCCGGCACGTCGACGCCGAACGGCCGCAGCACCCACGCCCACGCCCGGTCGTCGATCGCCGAGCACGCGAGCACGATCGTCAGCCAGTTGAGCCACGCGAAGTTGCCGGACAGCACGAGCCAGAGCTGCGTCACGATCATCACCGCGGCGCCGGTCGCCGCGACGGGCCCGGGCACCAGCAGCAGGAACGGCACCCCGAGCTGCGCGACGAAGTTCGCAAGCACCTCGACGCGGTGCAGCGGCCGCGGCATCAGGTGGAACAGCCGGCTCGCGGGCCCCGGCATCGGCTGCGTCTCGTGGTGGTAGTAGAGCGCGGTGAGGTCGCGCCACGCCGGGTCGCCGCGCCACTTGATCAGCCCCGCGCCGAGCTCGAGCCGGAGCACGAGCCACCACAAGAGCGCCAGCACGGTCAGCGGCGGTGCGACGCGGTCCGAGCCGAGGAACGCGGCCAGGAACCCCGCCTCGAGCAGCAGCGACTCCCACCCGAACCCGTAGAACACCTGCCCGACGTTGACGACGGACAGGTAGAGCGCCCACAGCACGGCGAACGCGATCAGCGGCAGCCACGCGGGCCCGCGCTGCGGCAAGCCGGCCACGAGCGTCAGCGCGACGACGAGCCCCACCCATCCGACGGCGACGACCAGCCGGTCCGAGTACCGCCAGTGGAACAGGCTCGGCGTGCGCCGCCACGACACCCGCGCGACGAACGCCGGCACCGGCAGCAGCCCGTGCTCGCCGAGCAGCGGCCGGAACTGGCGCAGCACCGCCCAGAACGCGATCGCGTACACCGCCGCGACCCCGTGCTGCACCACGGCGCGGGCCACGGTGTACCGCTCGGCGTCGAACCAGCCCACGACGCCAGCGTCCCGCGAGCCGCGGCGGACCGCCCGCCGCGGCTCCGACCTCCGCAGCTCCGACCTCCGCCGGCTCGGGCCTCCGCGGCTCCGACCTGCGCCGGCTCAGGCCTCCGCCGGCTCCGGACGCGCGGTCCGCGCCTCGGCAACCAGCGCGACCGCCAGAACGAGCGCGAGGCCGCCGACGAGCACGGCCGCGTCGAGGCGCGCGCCGAGCAGACCCACCGCCGCGCACGTCGCGGCCGCCGCTGCGCGCCACCAGCCGGTGCCGAGGCCGAGGTACCGCCGGTAGTCGACGTCCGCCAGCAGGAACAGTGCGACGCCGACCCCGGCCAGCAGCCCGACCGGGACGCCCGGCGGCTCGAACGGCGCCTCGAGCGACAGGTGGAAACCCGCGCCCAGCAGCACGAGCCCGAACAGCATGACGCCGTGGTCGACGTAGAACGCGCGCAGCGCGGCCCCCGCTCGGCGGTCGACGTCGACCGCGGAGAACGCCACGCTGGCCCGCTCGTCGTCGCCGACGAAGTAGCACCACCACAGCGCGGCGATCACCGCGACGACCAGCACACCGCCGACGACCGTGCCCGCGTCGAGCTCGCCGCCGTGCACGCTCGCGGTCACGGACACGACCGACTCGCCGAGCGCGATGATCGTCAGCAGCCCGTGCCGCTCGACGAAGTGCTCGGCGACGAGGTCGAACGGGGTCCGCCGCCCGATCGACGCGCCCGCGACGATGAGCCCGAGCGCCACCGCGACCAGCGTCCACCGCCACGCGCCGGTCGCGAGGCCCGCGCCCGCCATCGCGACGCCGATCAGCACGTTCAAGGGCGTGACGCGCACCATCGCGGCCGCGCCGCTCGCGCCGCCGCGCGCGATGAACAGCCCGCCGTGGATCACCGCGACCGCGACGTAGGCGCAGCCGAACACGACGGCGCCGTGCCCGAAGGCCGTCGGGATGGCGAGCGACAGCACCAGGAATGCGGCCATCGCGGCGATCAGCAGCACGCGCACGGGCGTGGTGTCGGGCACGGCCTGGTTCGTCAGCCACGCGAACGCGGCGTACATCCACCAGACGACCGCCATCAGCACGGCGGCCTGCCCGATCGCGACCCAGCCGACGTCGTCCGCGACCGTCCGCGCGAGCTGTCCGACCGTGACGACGAAGACGAGGTCGAGCAGCAGCTCGAGCGTCGAGACCCGGGTGGCCCGGTGCGGGGTGCGCGGCACGCGCCCAGGGTGCCGGGCCCGGCCGTCCCTGCCTAGGGGAGTCGGGCGCCGCGGTGCGGCTCGTGCCGACCTGGACGGGTGTCCTTCTCACGATGCGAACTAATGTTGATCAGAATGGTCGGCTTTCTCTACGGTCCTCCGCATGCGCGCTTCGCGTCGGTTCATCTCCTCCCGCCGTCGGCCCCCGGCCCTCGGCTGTCCGTGCTGCCCCTGAGCCCCAGCACGTCGACACCGGCCCACCAGCGGGCCGCCCTTCCACGAGGAGAGAACGTCCATGCGTCAGCTTCGCCATGCCCTCCGAGCGTCCGTCGCCGCGGCGCTCGCCATCGCCACCGCCGCCACGCTCGCGGCCTGCGCCGGTGCGGAGGCGGCCGCGCCGCACGCGTCCGGCGGCACTACCGTCCTGCGCTACCAGGGGTCCGTCGGCCAGGTCGGGTTCCCGGAGCTCGCCGAGGACCTCGGCTACTTCCACAAGGTCAGGCTCGACTGGATCGGCGACGTCACCGGCGGCCCCGCCTCGATCCAGGCGACCGTCACCGGCCAGACCGACTTCGGCGGCGCGTTCAACGGCGCGATCGCCAAGCTCGCGTCGACCGGCGCCAAGATCACGTCGGTCATCTCCTACTACGGCGTCGACCAGAAGACGCAGGGTGGCTACTACACGCTCGCCGGCAGCCCCATCCACGACGCGCACGACCTGATCGGCAAGAAGGTCGCCGTCAACACGCTCGGCGCGCAGGCGGAGTTCGTGGTGCGCGAGTGGCTCGCGCGGGGCGGCCTGACGCCCGACGAGGTGAACAAGGTCCAGCTCGTCGTCGTGCCGCCCGTCAACGCCGAGCAGGTGCTCCGCGCGCACCAGGTCGACGTCGCCGCGCTCTCGGGCGTGCTGCAGGACAAGGCGCTCGCCCGCGGCGGCCTCACCAAGCTGTTCGGCGAGGACACGCTGTTCGGCGACTTCTCCTACGGGACGCTGATCTTCCGGGACGACTTCGTCGCGAAGCACCGTGACGCGGTCGCCGACTTCGTCCAGGGCGTCGCGCGCGCCATCCGGTGGACGCAGATCACGCCGGCCGACCAGGTCCAGGCGCGGTTCCGGTCGATCATCGAGAAGCGTGGACGCGGCGAGAACGCCGACCTCGTGCAGTACTGGAAGTCGTCGTCCATCCCCGCCGCGGGCGGCGTCATCCAGCCGCGCGAGATCAGCATCTGGGTCGACTGGCTGGTGCGGAACGGGCAGCTCAAGGAGGGGCAGCTCGACCCGACGAAGCTGTGGACCAACACGTTCAACCCGTACGCGAACGGGACGTACCCCGCCGACGCGGGTCCCGACGGCAGGCCCGTCGCGAGCACCCCGGCGGCGACCACGGCCGCGAGCGGCGCCGCGAGCACCCCGGCGGCGACCCGATGACCGCGCAGCCGCGCCTCGCCTTCGAGGGCGTGCGCAAGGAGTTCGACGTCCGCGGCGCGGGCGCCGGGCAGCGGTTCGTCGCGCTCGAGGACTTCACGCTCGCGGTCGCGCCGGGGGAGCTCGTCACCGTCGTGGGCCCGTCGGGCTGCGGCAAGTCGACGCTGCTCGACCTCGTCACGGGACTGAGCGCGCCGACCGCGGGCCGCATCCTGCTCGACGGCCGGCCCGTGACGGGTCCGGGGCTCGACCGCGGCATCGTGTTCCAGCAGTACGCGCTGCTGCCGTGGCGGTCGGCGCAGGGGAACGTCGAGCTCGGGCTCGAGGGCCGCGGGCTGCGACGTGCCGAACGGCAGCGCATCGCGCGCGAGCACCTCGCGCTCGTCGGGCTCGAGGGCTTCGAGCAGCGCTACCCGCACGAGCTCTCGGGTGGCATGAAGCAGCGCGTCGCGATCGCGCGGAGCCTCGCGTTCGACCCCGAGGTGCTGCTGATGGACGAGCCGTTCGCGGCGCTCGACGCCCAGACGCGCGAGCAGCTGCAGGACGAGCTGCTCCGCATCTGGCGGGCCACGGGCAAGACGATCCTGTTCATCACGCACGGCATCGAGGAGGCCGTCTACCTCGGCCAGCGCATCGTCGTCCTGACGCCCCGGCCGGGGCGCGTCCGCGACGTGATCGACGTCGACCTCGGCGACCGGACGGTCGGGTCGTCGACCGACCTGCGCTCCGACCCGCGGTTCGTCGCGTACCGGCACCGCGTGTGGGACGCGCTGCACGACAGGCCGGCGGCGACCACCGTCTCCGCGGGCGAGGTCGCGGCCGAGAAGGAGGTCGCGCATGTCTAGCACCCTGGCCTCGCGTCCCCCGGTCGTGGCCGACGAGCCCGCGTTCGCCGACCCGCCGACGCTCGGCCGCCGGTCCGTGTTCCAGTCCGCTGCCGGCGGCCGGTCGGTGCGGCACGCGCTCGCGGTCGCGGGCCGCGCGTCGGTCGCGATCGTCGCGTTCCTCGCGCTGTGGGAGGTCGCGCCGCGGGCCGGCTGGGTCGACCCGGTGTTCCTGCCGCCGTTCTCGACGGTCGCGCGTACGTTCGCGGAGCTCGTCGCCGACGGGACGCTCGTCACGCACACCACGACGAGCCTCGCGCGGGCCGGCGCCGGGTTCGCGATCGCGCTGGTGATCGCGGTGCCCCTCGGGCTCGTGATCGGCTCGTCGTCACGCGTGTCGAGCTACCTGACGCCGTTCTTCGAGATCTTCCGCAACACCGCGGCGCTCGCGCTGCTGCCGGTGTTCATCCTGCTCCTCGGCATCGGGGAGACGTCGAAGGTCGCGATCGTCGTCTACGCGTGCTTCTTCCCCCTGCTGCTGAGCGCCATCCTCGGCGTGCGGACGGTCGACCCGCTGCTGGTGAAGTCGGCGCGGTCGCTCGGCATCGGCCGCGTCGCGCTGTTCGCCAAGGTCGTGCTGCCGTCGGCGGTCCCCACGGTGTTCACGGGCATCCGGATGGCCGCGACGTCGTCGGTGCTCGTGCTGCTCGCGGCCGAGATGGTCGGCGCCAAGGCCGGCCTCGGGTACTTCATCACCTACACGCAGTTCAACTTCCAGATCCCCGAGATGTACGCGGGGATCGTGGCGATCGCGCTGGTCGGCCTCGCGGTCAACGCCGTGCTCGTCTCCGTCGAGCGCCGCCTGTCGCGGTGGCGGGCGGCATGACCCGGGCCAGGCACGCGGGCGGCACGCCGGGCTGTCGCGGAGCGGCGCCCCGCTGACCAGCTCGTCCCCGACCCCGAAAGGCACCGCCATGTCCGACGCACCGCGGCAGCTCAGCCTCAACCTCTTCCTCCACCCGGCCGGCCACCACGAGGCCGCCTGGCGCCACCCGTCCAGCAGTCCCGACCGCATCTACGACGCCGACTACTACGTGCAGCTCGCGCAGCGCGCCGAGGCCGCCAAGCTCGACGCCGTGTTCTTCGCCGACGGGCCGGTGCTGCACCGCGGCGTCGAGTTCAACTCGGTCGGCCACCCCGAGCCGATCCTCACGCTCGCGACCATCGCGGCGCACACCGAGCGCATCGGCCTGATCGCCACCGCCTCCACCACCTTCTACGAGCCGTACAACCTGGCCCGCCTGTTCGCGACCCTCGACCACCTGAGCCACGGGCGTGCGGGCTGGAACATCGTGACGACGGCGGCGGCGGACGCGGCCGCCAACTTCGGCCTCGACGCGCACCCGGACCCGGAGGTCCGCTACGCGCGGGCCGACGAGTTCCTGCGGGCCGCGACGCGGCTCTGGGACAGCTGGGAGGACGACGCGATCCTGCTCGACCGCGAGGCGGGCCGGTACGCCGACCCCTCGAAGATCCACGCGGTCGAGTTCGCGGGCGAGCACGTGCGCGTCGCCGGTCCGCTCAACGTCAAGCGCTCGCCGCAGGGGCATCCGGTGCTCGTCCAGGCCGGCGCGTCGAACGCGGGCCGCGACTTCGCGGCGCGCTGGGCCGAGGCGATCTTCACGGCGCACCAGCGCCTCGAGGACGCGCAGGCGTTCTACGCCGACATCAAGGCGGGCGCGCACCGGCACGGACGCCGGGCCGAGCAGGTCAAGATCCTGCCCGGCATCAGCCCGTTCATCGGCTCGACCGAGGCCGAGGCGCGGATCCTGGAGCGCGAGCTGAACGAGCTCACCGTGCCCGAGTACGGCCTGCGCCAGCTCGGCACCCTCGCGGGCGTCGACCTGACGGGCCTCGAGCTCGACGCACCCGTGCCGCTCGAGATCTTCTCGGGCGCGGGCGACGTGACCGACAACGCGCGCAGCCGGCTGCAGGTCGTGGCGGGCATCGTGGAGCGCGAGCGGCCGACGACCCGCGAGCTGCTCCACCGGCTCGCGGGCGCACGCGGGCACCGCGTCGTCGCGGGCACGCCCGAGCAGGTGGCCGACACCATCGAGGAGTGGTTCACCCGCGGCGCGGCCGACGGGTTCAACGTCATGCCGCCCGCGCTGCCCGCGGGTCTCGACGCGTTCGTCGACCACGTGGTGCCGATCCTGCAGGCGCGCGGCCTGTTCCGCACCGAGTACACCGGCACCACGCTGCGCGACCACCTCGGGCTCGGCCGCCCGGCGAACCGGTACACGCGCGAACGCGCCGAGGCCGAGCTCGTCGGCGCGGGCGCGGGCGCCGAGGGCGGTGTCCGATGAGCGCGCTCGCCGACACGGGTCGCGTCGTCACGCTCGTCGGCAACCCGCGGCCGGCGTCCCGCACCCGGGCCGCGGCCGAGGCTGCCGCGGGGATCGTGGCGCGCCGCCTCGGGCTGCCGGGCCCGGGCGTGACGATCGAGCTGGCCGACCTCGCGCCGCAGGTGTTCGCCGCCGAGCGGCCGGACGTCGACGCGGCGCTGGCGCTCGCCGCCGGCGCGAGGCTGCTCGTCGTCGCGACGCCGGTGTACAAGGCGTCGTACACGGGGCTGCTCAAGGCGTTCCTCGACGGCTACGGCCCTCGCGGGCTCGACGGGATCCCGGTGGTCCCGCTCGTGGTCTCCGCGAGCCCGGTGCACGCGCACGCGGGGGACGCGCACCTCCTGCCGCTGCTCGCGGAGCTCGGCGCCGTGGTCCCGGCCAGCGCGCTCGCGCTGCTCGAGTCCGAGCTGGGGCACGTCGAGGCCGCGACGGACCGATGGTTCGACGCGTCGTGGGTCCACGAGCTCGCGGCAGCGCCCGGCGGGCAGCGGCAGGTGGTGCAGGCCTGACCATGACGGCCGGCCGGGCAGGGTCGTGGGGGCCTGGGCGCCCGGCCGGTGGACGGGCGGGGGTGCGGTCGCGCACCCCCGCCGTCGTCGTGGAGCGCCGGGCTAGAGCTCGACCTCGGCGCTCCCCAGGTCGAGCAGGCCGCCGAGCCCGATCGTGATGAGCATCGCCAGCGCGCCGACGCCGACGGTCCGGAGCACCGCACGCACGGGCGACACCCGGCCGGAGCGCGCGGCGAGCATCGCGCTCGCCACCAGCGCCAGCAGCACCACGGCAGCCGTGACGGAGACCCGGACCGCGGGCCTGGCGACCGTCCCCACGAGCAGCGGCAGCATCGCGCCCGCGACGAACGCGCCGCACGCACGGAGCGCGGCCCGCGCGGGCGAGGTGGTCGACAGCGCGTCGAGCCGGTACTCGGCGTCGAGCTGCGCGGCGAGCGCGTCCCGCGCGCTCAGCTCCTCGGCGACCCGCCGCGCCGTCTGGGGGTCGAGCCCCTTCGCCGCGTAGATCGCGGTCAGCTCGTCGAGCTCCGCGGCGGGGTCGTTCGCGATCCTCCGGCGCTCGGCCTCGATGATCGCGTCGCGCGCGTCCCGCTCGCCGGCGGACTCGGCGAACCGCATTCCGCCGACGATCGCCGCGCCGACGGCCGCCGCGGCGATCGCCGACAGCAGCACGACGCCCGTCGGCGCGCCGGCCCGCGCGACGCCCTCGACCATGCCCGCGGCCGCGATGAGCCCGTCGTTGACGTCGATGAGCAGCTCGCGCCGCGCCTGCTCGCGGCCGGGGTCCTCGTCGGGCTCGGCGCCGTCCATGACCGGCACCGTACGGCCGGGCTGATCCCGACCGGCGGTGGCTCGCGGTCGCGGGGCGGCTCGCGCGTCGTCACATCGCGCGGGTGCCGTCCGACAGCATCGGCGAGATGACGCCGAACACGTTGCCGTCGGGGTCGATCAGGTAGCCGAGCCGGCCGATGCCCGCCATGTCCGTGGGCGGCAGCGCCTCGACGGCGCCGAGCTCGATGCCGCGCGCGTAGACGGAGTCGATGCTGCCGTCGACGCCGATCACGAGGTCCGCCCCGGTGACGGGGCCGCCGATCTCGGGCCGCGGGCCCCTGCGCCGCACGAGTCCGCCGTTGATGCCCGAGCCGGTGCGCGTCTGCGGGTCGATCGAGCCCTCGCCGGTGTCGATCACCCAGTAGTCCTGCGAGCCGAACCGCGTGAACGTCCAGCCGAACAGCTGCGAGTAGAAGTCGACGAGCGTCTGCGGCTCGGAGGCGTGGATCTCGAAGTGCACCACCAGGTTGCTCACTGCGGTCTCCTCACGTCGTCGTTCCCGGCCCACGCTCGTCGTCGCGGCGCCGGCTGTCCACGGCCCGGTCGCCCTCCGCGGCCGCCTTGCGCGCGACGAACGCCTCGACGAGCCGCCGCCGCGTCGCGTGCACGTCGAGCACCTCGAGCCCGGGGTGCGCCTGCGCCCAGAGCAGCGGCCGCCGCCGGTAGTGCTCCTCGGCGCGCATCGACACGAGGTCGAGCCCGCGCTGCAGCACGCGCACCGGCGCCGACGACGACTCGACGTGGTCCGCGAGCAGGAGCAGCCCGGAGGGCCGCAGCACCCGCACGAGCTCCGTCAGGACCGCGCGCTCGTCAGGCACCGCGCACAGCGCGAAGGTGCAGACCACCGCGTCGAACGCGTCGTCCGGTGCCGCCAGGCGGGCGGCGTCGCCCAGCTCGAGCGTCACGGGGAGCCCGAGGGCCGCGGCCCGCTCCCGCGCGAGCCCGACCATCGCGGGGCTCACGTCCGTCGCGGTGAGGCGGACGCCGGCGGGGTAGTGCGGCAGGTTCGCGCCCGTGCCGACCGCGACCTCGAGCACGTCACCGCGAGCCCGCGGCACGAGCCACGCGCGCGCCGGCCCGAACCACCGCCGCTCGGCCATCCGGGTCGCACGGTCGTACCCGCCCGCGAGCCGGTCCCACCGCCGCGCGGCGGCCGCCGTCGTCCGGTCCACGTCACCGCCCTCCCCGGGAAGCTCCACCGGGCCGATCCTGCCAGCGCGTCCACGTCCCTGACCCGGCTCCGAGCGCTCCGTCGTCGCGCCCGCTGACGAGGCCGACCATGCCGCGGTCGGCGCGCCGACGTCGGCTGTGTGAGCATGGCGGCAACCCCAGCGCGAGGAGGCCGCCGTGCGCGGTGCCGTGATCCATGCCCCTGGCGACGTCCGCTTCGAGGAGCGAGCCGACCCCACGATCGAGCAGCCCACCGACGCCGTGATCCGCATGGTCGCGACGTGCGTGTGCGGCTCCGACCTGTGGAGCTACCGCGGCGACAACCGCATCGACCACCCGCAGCCGATCGGCCACGAGTACGTCGGGGTCGTCGAGGAGGTCGGCGCCGACGTGCGCACGATCCGCCCGGGCCAGACGGTCGTCGGCTCGTTCTTCGCGTCCGACAACACGTGCGCCCACTGCCGCGCCGGCTACCAGACGGCGTGCCTCCACCGTGTGGGCATGGGCGGGCTCGGGGCGCAGGCCGAGCGGCTGCGCGTGCCGCTCGCCGACGGGACTCTCGTCGCGGCGAGCGGGACGCCCGACGCGGACCTGGTGCCGAGCCTGCTCGCCGCGTCCGACGTGCTGGGCACGGGCTGGTTCGCGGCGACCGCGGCGGAGGTCGGTCCGGGCAAGACGGTGGCGGTCGTCGGCGACGGCGCGGTCGGCCTGCTCGGCGTGCTCGCCGCGCGCGAGCTCGGCGCGGAGCGGGTCATCGCGATGAGCCGGCACGCGTCGCGGCAGGCGCTGGCGCGCGAGTTCGGTGCCACCGACATCGTGACGACCCGCGGCGACGAGGGCGTGGCGGAGGTCAAGGACCTGACCGACGGGCTCGGTGCGGACAGCGTCATCGAGGCTGTCGGGACCCAGCAGTCCGTGATGCAGGCGATCGCCGCGACCCGCGCCGGCGGGCACGTCGGCATGGTGGGCGTCGCGCACGGCGTCGCGATCCCCGGCGACCGACTCTTCTACTCGTTCGTCCACCTGCACGGCGGCCCGGCGCCGGTGCGCCGCTTCCTGCCCGAGCTCATCGGGCTCATCGAGCAGCGCGCCATCGACCCCGGCCGCGTCTTCGACCTGACCCTGCCGCTGTCCGAGGTCGCGGAGGGCTACCGCGCGATGGACGAGCGCCGCGCCATCAAGACGCTGCTGGTGCCCTGACCGGTCCGGGCACGGTGGTGGCCGCCGGGACGCTGCGTGCCGGCGCGGCTCGCTGCGCTGCCCGCAGGAGCGCCGAGGCCGCCCCGCACGTGCGCGGGACGGCCTCGGCCTGCCGGGCAGCCGGCGCTCACCCTCGCCGGCCGCCCGATCGCTGGGTCAGCTCGTCGAGCAGGTGGCTGTCGGCCAGGTGGTCGAGCCGTTCTTCATGATCGTCATGCCCCACGAGTTGCCGCTGCCGTTGGGCGTCGCCTTGAGCACCTGGGCGCTCGGGTAGGTGGCGTTGACGTTCCAGGTCGCCGAGACCTTCTCGGGCGAGGGGACGTTGACCGTGACCGTCCAGGTGTTGGAGCCGCTGACGTTCACGTTGAGGTTGTAGCGGTCGCTCCACGACTGGCCCGCGGAGAGGCTGACGGTGCAGCCGCTGCTTCCGCCGCCGCCGGTGTTCCCGCCTCCGCCGGTGTTCCCGCCGCCGCCGGTGTTGCCGCCGCCTCCGGTGGAGCCTTCGGAGACGGTGATGTTGGAGCTGCCGGAGGACTGGTAGCCCTCGGTGGCGAGGATCTGGTAGTTCTGCGTGCCCAGCGGCATGCCCTTGGAGGCCCAGGCGTCGAAGAAGTTGCCGACGGTGATCGAGCCGCCGGTCCGCTTGGACTGGCGCACGGCCCAGTACTGGTTGAACGTCGCGGTGCCGATGATCGAGGGCTGGTTCGTGCGGGTCGTCTCGTAGATGTCGTAGGTGCCGCCGTCGGAGGTGACGGTGCCCTTGTAGTTGCCCGTGGGCTTGTAGGTGCCGTAGTTCTCGACGATGTAGTACTCGACGAGCGGGTTGGTGGTCCAGCCGTACAGCGACAGGTAGGCGTTGCCGGACGGGCTGAACGACCCGGAGTAGTTCACGGTGTGCCGCGAGCCGGTCTGCCAGCCCTTGCCGGCCACGAAGTTGCCGGTGTTGCGCCAGGACGTGGAGTACGCCCCGCCGCCGTTGGTGTTCATCGAGACGGTGCCCTGGCTGTCGGTCCAGAACGAGTACCACAGGCCGTCATAGCCCGTGCCGTTCTGCGAGATCGTCGCCGCGGACGCCGGCGTCGCGAGCACGCCGGCCACGAGGGCTCCGGCCGCGCCCAGGCCCACGAGCGTGCGCACCGCGCGCCGCCGGGGCTTGCTCCGCTTCATTGCGAAACTGTCGAACATGTGCACTCCTTCGTGCGGAATTGGTGCGAGGCCGCGACAGGCGGTCTGTGACGGCCCTCGTGCGGCTCCGGGGGGTGACCTGGAACGGCGACCGCGCACGTCGGAGGGGTGACTGCGCCGCCGCCTCCGGCGAGTCTGCGGACCGGGGCAGACCGCGGTCAAGGCACCTTTTCGGTGTACGAAACGCTTAGTTTCCGCCTGATTGCGCCGCGCGAGTGAGGCTCGACGCCCCGATATTTTCGAAGATGCTTCGTCTGGGCGACAACGTTCACCTTCGGCCCAGGCGAGCCCCGAGCGCCTCCCGAGGTCACGCGCGCCCGGGGCGACGCGCCAAGGGCGCCCCGCCCCCAGGGGCCCCCGGACGCGCCGAGGGCGCCCGGCTGGTGCACCGGACGCCCTCGACGGTTCGTCGGCGAGGCGGCCCGGAGGGAGCCGCTCGCCGGGACGGTCAGCTACATGTCGCTGTGGGCAGGTTGCTGTTGCCGTTCTTGTACAAGGTGAACCCGAAGCTGTTGCCCGCTCCGTTCGGGGTCACCGTCAGGGTCGACCCGTTGTTCACGACGTTGGCGTTCCAGCTGTTCTGCAGGCTCTGGCCCGAGCCCAGGTTGACCTTGACGGTCCAGCTGCTCGAACCCGAGACGGTCGCGTTGACGTTGAACCGGTCGGACCAGTCGTTGGCCCTCGTCAGGCTGACGGTGCACGCGCTGGAGCCGCCTCCGCCGGTCGACCCTCCGCCTCCGGTGGACCCGCCGCTGGCGTTGCAGCTGGCGGTCGGCAGGTTGCTGTTCCCGTTCTTGTAGAGCGTGACCCCGAAGCTGTTGCCCGACCCGTTGGGTGTCGCGGTCAGCGTCGAGCCGCTCGAGGTGACGTTGGCGTTCCAGCTGTTCTGCAGGCTCTGACCCGAGCCGAGGTTCAGCGTCACGGTCCACGCGCTCGACCCCGACACCGACGCCGTCACGTTGAACCGGTCGGACCAGTCCTCGGCCTTCGACAGGGTGACGGTGCACCCGTTGCTGGTCCCGCCGCCGCCGGTGTTCCCGCCTCCGCCGGTGTTCCCGCCGCCGCCGGTGTTGCCGCCGCCTCCGGTGGAGCCTTCGGAGACGGTGATGTTGGAGCTGCCGGAGGACTGGTAGCCCTCGGTGGCGAGGATCTGGTAGTTCTGCGTGCCCAGCGGCATGCCCTTGGAGGCCCAGGCGTCGAAGAAGTTGCCGACGGTGATCGAGCCGCCGGTCCGCTTGGACTGGCGCACGGCCCAGTACTGGTTGAACGTCGCGGTGCCGATGATCGAGGGCTGGTTCGTGCGGGTCGTCTCGTAGATGTCGTAGGTGCCGCCGTCGGAGGTGACGGTGCCCTTGTAGTTGCCCGTGGGCTTGTAGGTGCCGTAGTTCTCGACGATGTAGTACTCGACGAGCGGGTTGGTGGTCCAGCCGTACAGCGACAGGTAGGCGTTGCCGGACGGACTGAACGACCCGGAGTAGTTCACGGTGTGCCGCGAGCCGGTCTGCCAGCCCTTGCCGGCCACGAAGTTGCCGGTGTTGCGCCAGGACGTGGAGTACGCCCCGCCGCCGTTGGTGTTCATCGAGACGGTGCCCTGGCTGTCGGTCCAGAACGAGTACCACAGGCCGTCATAGCCCGTGCCGTTCTGCGAGATCGTCGCCGCGGACGCCGGCGTCGCGAGCAGCGCGACCGCAAGCGCCCCCACCGCGGCCACGCCGGCCGCCGCGAGCCCGGACCGCCGCCGTCGCGACTTCCCTCTCAGAGCGAAACTTGTGAACATCACACACTCCCTCGTGGTGGGTCTCTCGGATCCGGGCGCGGCTTTGTCGTGCTCGCGGGGTCTGGTTCCCGACGGGCGGCCGGTCGCTCCGGCGCGGCCTCCGCGCCGCCCGCGTCGGCGGCATGGATACCGTTATCGAAGGAGTGTGGTGCGGGTCTGCCGAGGCGTGAACCGAGGGACAGGGCAGGTAAACCTTTAGGCCTGGCGGTTCGGTGAACGCTCACAAGCGACCCGCGAGACGCCCCGCCGCGCGTGCCGACCGCACTCGTCTCGGAGAGTTTCCGGACCGCCGGATCGCGCCGACGGCCCTCGGCAGGCGTCGCCGCTTCCGAGTCCGCGCGACCAGAGGGCGCCCGGTGTGGTGGCCCGCAGGGAGGCGTCACGCCGACCGGGCCCGCCGCCGGAGCGCGTACAGCCCGCCGAGGTGCGTACGCGGAGGTACGTGGTTCGACGGGAGGTACGCGCTTGGCGAGCGGGCCTGGCCGGGGCCCGTCAGCTGCAGGTGGCGGTGGGCACGTTGCCGTTGCCGTTCTTGTAGAGCGTGAACCCGAACGTGTTGCCCGAGCCGTTGGGGGTCGCGGTGAGCGTCGAGCCGCTCGACGTGACGGTGGCGTTCCAGCTGTTCTGCAGGCTCTGGCCCGAGCCGAGGGTGACCTTGACGGTCCAGCTCGAGGACCCGGACACCGTGGCGGACACGTTGAACCGGTCGGACCAGTCGTTGGCCTTCGTCAGGCTGACAGTGCACGCGCTGGAGCCGCCTCCGCCGGTGGAGCCGCCGCCGGTGGACCCGCCGGACCCGCTGGCGTTGCAGCTGGCGGTCGGCAGGTTGCTGTTCCCGTTCTTGTACAGCGTGACCCCGAAGCTGTTGCCCGACCCGTTGGGCGTCGCGGTCAGCGTCGAGCCGCTCGAGGTGACGTTGGCGTTCCAGCTGTTCTGCAGGCTCTGACCCGAGCCGAGGTTCAGCGTCACCGTCCACGCGCTCGACCCCGACACCGACGCCGTCACGTTGAACCGGTCGGACCAGTCGCCGCTCTTCGTCAGGCTCACCGTGCAGCCGCTGCTCGAGCCGCCACCGGTCGACCCGCCGCCGCCCGTGGACCCGCCGCCTGAGGACCCCGACGGCGCGACGGCGCGGCCGGTGCTCGCCGAGACGACGCCCGGGCACAGGTTCCGGGACTTGAGGTCGGAGAAGATGCCGGGGAGCGCCGAGAGCGTGTTCGCCGGCCAGTCGTGCATCAGGATGACCTGGCCGTTCGTCAGTCGTCCGGCAGCGGACCGGATCGCGCTCGCGCTCGCGCCGTTCCAGTCCTGCGAGTCGACGTCCCAGATCACCTCGCGCAGCCCGTACTGCGACTCGACCGACTTCAGTGTCGAGCTGGTCTCGCCGTACGGCGGCCGGAACAGCTGGGGCGCGGAGCCGATCGTCTGCTGGATGACCGACTGCGTCCGCGAGATCTCGGACGACATGTCGGACTGGCTGAGCTGCGTCATGTGCGGGTGATCCCACGTGTGGTTGCCGATCGTCAGGCCCGCCTGCTGGTACGCGCGGAGCAGGTCGGGGTGCGCCTGGACGTTCTGGCCCTCGGGGAAGACCGTGGCCGTCGCGCCGTTGCTCGTCAGGATGCTGACGAGGTTCGTCGTGTTGCCGGCGGTCGGCCCGTCGTCGAACGTCAGGCCGACGTAGCCCGCCGAGCAGCTGCCCGACCAGGTGGCCGCCGTCGCGGGCCCGGCCGCGAGGGCGACGAGGCCGGCGGCTGCGAGCGAGCCCGCGGCGGCGGCGCCGGCGACGGCCCGCAGGCGTCGACCGGGCGTCCGACGGTGGTGGCTGGGGTTGTGGCGCATCGTGCACTCCCTCGTGCGATGGGGTCCGCGGCGACGGCCGGTGCCGTCTCGATACCGTTATCGACCGAGGGTCGGCGGCGTCGCGGGCCGTGGGAAGGGCTGGACCGGAGTCCCGAACCGCTTAGGTGCGTGGAGCGCGGCGGCGCGCCACCAGGGTCGGCGGCGGCGGCGGGTTCCCGGGGAGCGCTGACGCCGACATCCGGCATCGGCGGCCGGCAGGACGCGTGTCGGTGGAGCGACGAAGCCGGGCTCGCGCGCGCCTGGTCCACGCGGAGCGATCGGACATTCCACCCGTACCGGCCCTCGCGGCGGCGGCGACGCCGTCGCTAGATTGCGGTGCGTCACGACCCCACGTCGGAGCCCTCGACACGGCGCAGCGCAGCGCCCCGCACACTCACCGCGTGAAGCACATCCACCGCGTGAAGCACGGAGGAACCGTGGTCGACTTCTACGTCTCCGCCCCCGGCGAGACGCTCCCCCCGATCCCCGACGGCCCCCAGCTCTGCAACGGCAAGGAGATGCGCGTCGTCCACAACGCGTTCCTCTGGGGCTACGAGAAGGCGTCGGAGCTCGTGCGGTCCGCGCCGGCAGGCGACACGCAGCGCAGCGAGTTCCTCGGGCAGTGGCTCGCGGACCTGGACGCGTCGCTGCACGTGCACCACGAGAGCGAGGACGAGCTGCTGTGGGACAAGCTCGAGACGCGCGCTCCCGGGTGCGCGCTGCACGTCGCCCAGATGCGCGCGCACCACAAGCAGGTGCAGGCGCTGCTCGAGGAGGCCGGCCCGCTGCTCGCCGAGTGGCGCCGCACGGCCGACCCCGAGACCGGTGAGCGGCTGGCCGACGCGTACGGCCGCATGCTCGACGTGCTCAAGGTGCACCTGCGCCGGGAGGTCGTCGAGGTCGTGCCCGTGGCCGAGCGCGTCATGACCGAGGCCGAGTGGAAGCAGATCGGTGAGCACAGCATGACGGCGATCCCCAAGTCGCGGCTGCTGCCGCAGCTCGGCATGCTGCTCGCCAACCTCGAGCCCGCCGACCGCGCCGAGTTCTTCGCGGGCGTCCCCGCGCCCGTGCGGTTCCTCTACAAGACGGTCGGCAAGCGGCAGTACGCCAAGCAGTACCGGCTGCTGTTCCCCGGCGAGCCGGTGCCGCCGACGGTCTGACGGCGCCGGCCGCGGTCAGCGCACGACGTCGAACACGTTCTTCTGGATGCCGTTCGGGTAGACGTCGTGCTCGACGAGCCGCAGCCGCTGCGCGTCGCGGTCGGACGTGCTGAACAGGCGCTTGCCTGCGCCGAGCAGCACCGGGAACACGAGCAGGTGGTACCGGTCGATCAGACCCGCGTCGGACAGCGCGCGGTTCAGGGCCGCGCTGCCGTGCACGATGATCGAGCCGCCGTCGGTCTCCTTGAGCGCGGCCACGTCGTCGAGCGAGCGCAGGATCGTGGTCTCGCCCCAGTCGGTGACGAGGTCGCCGTCGGTCAGGGTCGTGGAGACGACGTACTTCGGCATCGCGTTGTAGGTCGTGAACTCCGCCATCGCGGGCCACACCGGGCTGAACGCCCGGTAGCTGACGCGGCCGAGGAGCATCGCCGACGACTCCTCCTGCTCGCGGCCCTTGAGCTCGTAGGCCTCGGGCACGAACTCGACGTCCTTGAACGTCCAGCCGGAGTTCCGGTAGCCCTGCTCGCCGCCGGGTCCCTCGACGACCCCGTCGGCGGAGATGAAGGCGGTGCTGATCAGCGTGCGCATGGCGGTGCTCCTCGGTGTGCGTCGGGACGCGGGTCGGGATGGGGTCGGGTGTGGGTCGGTGTCGGTCGGGATGGGTAGGGGATCAGGCCGGCAGGGCGGCGAGCCAGGCCTGCCAGGCGGGTTCGGCGCCGTCGGCGGCCCCGAACAGGTGGTGGAACATCACGGCGACGCCCGCGCCCTGGTGGAACGTGTAGAGGCCGTCGGCCGTCCGGACCGCCGCCCGGTCGTCGTCCGCCCAGACCACGACGCCGTCGAGCGGCGGCAGCCCGGGGACGTCGGCGTGCACCGGCAGGCCGACCGCGAGCCGTTCGTCCGCGCCGAGTGCGCGCGCGATCGCGGTCCGGACCTCGTCGCGGGTGCGTCCGTCCCAGACGCGCAGGCCGAAGGTGGGCGTGCCGGTCCGGCCGGCGAAGTGCGCCAGGTACTCGCGCAGCGTGTGGAGGTGGAACGGCCACCCGCTGCGCAGCGCGTCGTACTCGTCCTGCCAGTCGTCCCCGAGCAGGCCGCTGTGCACGACGCGGAGGACGCTGCTGCTGCCGCCGGCGCGCCCCTCGATCAGGTACTCGAACGCCATGAACCGGCCGTCGGGTGCGGCGCTCGTCCGCGTCGCGAAGCGCCGGCCGGGCTCGTACGCGGTGACGACGGCGTCCTCCCGCCGGCCGCCCGTCTCCATCGAGACCGCGCCGCCCTCGCGCTCCTCGACCTCGTTGCGGCCCATGAACCACGAGTCGATGCCGGGACCCGTCGCGATCGCCGCCCAGACCTGCTCCGGGTCCGCGGGCAGCTCCTGCTCGAGCCCGATCTCGAACGGGTGCGTCATGCGCGGGCCTCCTGCGGCGGGTCGGGCAGCTGGTGGAGTGCGACCACGACCCGGTGGGTGCGTCCGCCGTGCGCCTGCTCGTCGTGGTACCGGCTGACGAGCGCGGTGACGGCGTCGGTGAGCTCGCGCGCGAACGCGGCCCGGTCGGCCGCCGACGCGAACCGCACCTGCGCGTCGAGCCCGAACGTCGCGACGGGTGCGTGCGCGCGGGCGCCGCCGGTGACGAGCGCGCCGACCTCCTGCACGAGCCGCGAGCCGAGCGCGAGCAGCCAGCGGGCCGACAGGTGGTCGGGCGCGCGGTCGGGGTCGGGCCGGACGGCGGCGAGCACGGCGGGGGAGATGACGTAGGACGCGGCGGTCGCGCGGTACACGCGCTCGGTGACGCTTCCCTTGCGTCGTTCCTCCGCGAGCTCGACGAGCCCGTGCCGCTCGAGCTCCTTGAGGTGGTAGTTCACCTTCTGGCGCGGCAGCCCGAGGCGGCCGGCCAGCATCGCCGCTGAGCCAGGCTCGGCGAGTGCCGCGAGCACGCGGGCGCGGATCGGTTCGAGCGATGCCGCGGCGACGGCGGGCTCCTCGATGACGGCGACGTCGAGCATGGCTCCAGCATCGTCACCGACAACTCTGATTGTCAAGACAAGAAGGACTGTCGGTGCCGCAGGAGGTCGCGGTGCGGCGATCGATGCGGCGCCGCCCGAATCATCCGTTGTGGGTAAGTGCCGAGCGGGCGCGCCTGGCCTAGCCTCGGCGGCATGCTGATACTCGGCCTGATCCTGTTCGGAATGCTGATCGGCGCCCTGGCGCAGCTGATCCTCGGACGGCGCGACAGGAAGATCGACTGGCCGATGGCGATCATCGCCGGGCTCGTCGGCTCCTTCGTCGGGGGCCTGCTGATCAGCCTCCTGGCGGGCGACGGGCTCAAGCTCCGGCCGAGCGGCATCATCGGCTCGATCGTCGGCGCGGTCGTCGTGACCGCGCTGTGGCGGTGGTGGGCGGGCCGTCGCACCGCCTGACGGACCGCGACTCCCCGGGCGGACCGGCCCGCGCCTCACGGCCCGGTCGTCGCGCGGTCGCGGGCCGACTCGACCGGCAGCAGGGCCGCGCCGAGCAGGAAGCACACCGCGCCCGCGAACGTGCCGAGGTTCACCAGCGAGACGTTCGCGGGATCGGCCGTGTCGCCGACGTAGCGCGCGCCGACCGCCGCGGCGCCGAACGCGATCGAGCCGACCAGGTTCAGCCCCGCGATCCACCAGCCCCACGACCGGTCCGGCCGCGGCAGCGCCCCGCGGTTGACCTCGGCGTACGCGAGCCAGCTCGCCACGAGGAAGCACACCGACCCGTAGACGTCGGGCGCCCACACGAGGTGCCGCGCGGCCGCGGCGTCGAGTCCCGTACGGGTCGCGGCGAACGTGCTGACGTTGAAGCAGACGGTGCCGACGAGCTGCACGAACGACGCCCAGAAGTCGATGCGGTGCGGGTGCCAGCGCAGCAGGGTGGCGAGCCGGCCGGGCAGGCGGTCGTCGAGCACGCCGCCCGGTGCGCGGAGCGTCTCGACGTGCTGGAGCGCGCCCGCGCTCGTGAAGAAGACGGAGCCGGCGAAGAACGTCCACGCCACGGCGACGGCGGCCACGTGGTCGAAGAACGCCGGCACCGACCCGAGCGCGAACAGCACCGACCCGACGCCGAACAGGAGGCCGAGCCAGACGCTGCCCGCCGTGGGCCGCGCGACCCGTCGGGTTCCGTGCGTCGTGGCGACGGCCGGCCCGGCGTCGTTCGCCGGCCCGTCGGTCGCGCGCAGGCCCAGCCCTTTGCGGTGCCGGCGTGACGTCCACTCGAGCCGCGCGCCCCCCGGACCCTCGAGGAGCGCGTGCGTGACGAACCGCCCGGGCCCGCGCGCCCGGACCAGACGCCAGCCGTCGGGCAGGTCGGCGAACGGCGCGGTTCGTCCGGTCCCGCGCTCGCCCGGTCCGCTTCCCTGTCCCCCCGGTCCCGTGCCCGGCGCGCCCGGCCCGTTCCCCGGTGCGTCGGTCCCGGCGCCCGTCCGCGTCACCGGTGCAGGCCGGTCCGGGCCTTGCTCTGCGCAGCGGCGTGCGCCGGGGAGGTCCACAGGTCGGCCTTCGCGCGGGCCCGGGCCGGCGGCGCCTCGGCCGCGAGCTCGTCGTACGCCTGATGGAGGTCGCGCAGCAGCTGCTCGATCATCACGCGGCTCAGGTCGGGCCGGACCACGACGCGCAGCAGGTGCACCTCGTCGGCGGCGGGCGGCAGCGAGTACGCCGGGACGATCCAGCCGTTCTCCCGCAGGCGCGCGGACAGGTGGTAGACGTCGAAGCCCGGGTCGTCGGTCAGCCGGAACGTCACGACGGGCTCCGAGAGGCCGGGGTTGAGGATCGCGAACCGGCCGCTCGCCTCGAGGCGCTCGTTGAGGTGGCGCGCGTTGTCGAGCATCGTCTGCACGATCGCGGTGTAGCCGGCGCGGCCGAGGCGCAGGAAGTTGTACATCTGCGCCTGGATCATTGAGGACCCGCGCGAGAAGTTGAACGTGTACGTGGGCTGCGCGCCGCCCAGGTAGTTGACGCTGAACACGAGGTCCTCGGGCAGGCGCGACGCGTCACGGAAGATCAGCCAGCCCACGCCGGGGTAGACGAGCCCGTACTTGTGGCCCGACGCGTTGATCGACGCGACCTGCTCGAGCCGGAAGTCCCAGCGCAGCTCGGGCTCGGCGAAGGGCGCGACGAACGCGCCGCTCGCGCCGTCGACGTGCAGCGGGACGTCCCAGCCGCGCTCGCTCTTGATCCGGACGAGCAGGTCGTTGATCTCCTCGATCGGGTCGGCCTCGCCGATGTGCGTCGTGCCGAGCACCGCGCCGACCGCGATGGTGTTCTCGTCGACGAGGGCCTCGACGTCGTCGGCGCCGATCGTGAAGCGGTCCGGCTTCATCGGGATCTTGCGCATCTCGACGTCGAAGTAGTTGGCGAACTTGTCCCACACCACGTGCGTCTCGGCGCCGAAGACGACGTTGGGCCGGTCCGTCGGCAGGCCGGCGGCCTCGCGCCGGTGCTTCCACGCGCGCTTGTGGGCGAGCAGCCCGAGCATGATCGCCTCCGACGAGCCGATCGTCGCGACGCCGACGACCGCGGCCGGGTCGGGCGCGTGGAACAGGTCGCCCAGCATGTGCACGCACGCCTCCTCGACGAGCGAGGCGACGGGGTACTCCTCGTGGTCGATGTGGTTCTTGCGCAGCGTGTCGTGGATGAGCGCCTCGGCCTGCGGCTCCATCCACGTCGTGACGAACGACGCGAGGTTGAGGGTCTCCCGGCCGTCGAGCATCAGTCCGGTGTGCAGCAGCTCGTACGCCTCGTCCGGGTCGAGGCCCTGGTCGGGGAAGCGAGTCCGGTCGATCGCGGTCCGGAAGGACGGTCGGCCGTGGATCGGGCCGTGGGGGTCGTCGTGGCTGTCGCTCATGCGTGCTCCCGAGGTCGGACCCGCGGCTCGACGATCACGCCGCGGTGTCGCAGTCGTGGTGGTGCGGAGGCGGCGACCGGAGCGTCGCGACAAGGTGCAGGCACAAGCCCGACATCTCGGGCAGGGGACGGGTCGACGGTAGCAGCGCCGGACGCGGCGACGCCCGGCGTCACGCGAGGTGAGCGCCGGGCGTCGCCGGGCGTGGGTCAGGGGGTCAGGTCGTCACACCTGGCCGCGCCAGCCGCCGGTCTCGACCCCGCGGTTCTCGATGAACTCCTTGAACCGCTTGAGGTCGGCCTTGACCTGCCGGTCGTCGGCGCCGAGGGCGGCGCCGGCCTTCTCGGTGAAGCCCTCGGGCTCCCACACCGTGCGCACGCGCACGCGGGTCTGCGTCGCGCCGAGGGGCTCGAAGGTCACGTTGCCCTCGTGCGTCTTGCCGTCCACGCTGCGCCAGCTGATCTGCCGGTCGGGCTCCTGCGCGGTGATCTGCGCGTCGAACTCGCGGTCGACGCCGGCGATCGAGGTGCGCCAGTGCGTCATCGTGTCGCTGACCTGGCGGACCTCGTCCACGCCACCCATGAACTGCGGGAACTCCTCGAACTGCGTCCACTGGTCGTAGGCGGTGCTGATCGGGACGTCGATGTCGATGCTCTCGTCGATGGTCGGCATGCCGTTCTCCTTCCGTCGGGACCTCGGTGGGTCGTCTTCCACGCTAGGTCGACGGTTCGAGCCGCGCGCGCCGAGCGACAGGCCCGTCCCACGTTCCGGTGGAGATCGCCCGCCCGGCGTGCGCGGCCCGCCGCACGGGCGCATCATCCGCGCGCGAGACGGCGCGTCGGGGGGCGGGACAGGGCCGGGAGACGAGTGCGGGGCACGGTGCGCGGTCCGAGGACGCGCACCGTGCCCCGCGGTCCGTCAGGCCGCGGCAGCGCCGCGGGACGGGGAGGCCGGCCGGGTGTCAGTGCCGGTGGTGACCGTGAGCGTGACGCAGCACGTCCGCCACGGCGAAGTACTGCGGCTTCGGGTTCTCGTTCTGGTCGTACAGCAGGCCCGCTCCCTCACCCGTGAACACGCCGGGGATCCAGGAGTAGTTGTCGGACACGCCCCACGTGGTGAACGACTTGCACGCCTTCACCGCGAGGCACGCCTTGACGGTGTTGGTCCAGTAGTCGATCTGCTTCTGGGCGTCGGCCGGGGTGGCCGGGGTGTCGCTGTACGTGCCGTCGGCGTTCTGCTTGACGAACGTGCGGACGTCGACCTCCGTCATCGCGACCTGGAGGTGCAGGTCGGCGAACCGCTGCAGGTTGTTCTGCAGGTCCGGGTAGCCGTACTGCGTGTCGAGGTGGCCCTGGAAGCCGACGCCGTCGATCGGCACGCCCTCCGACTTGAGCTGCTTGACGAGCGCGTACGCCGCGTCGCTCTTCACCCCGGTGAACTCGAGGTTGTAGTCGTTGTAGAAGAGCTTGGCGTGCGGGTCGGCCTGGTGGGCCCAGCGGAACGCGTCCGCGATGTACCCGGTGCCGTCGCCGGTGAGCTCCTGGTACGCGTTGTACCAGATGTCCTGGCGGAAGGTGCCGTCGTCGTTGAGCGCCTCGTTGACGACGTCCCACTGCTGGATCTTGCCGCGGAAGTGGCTCGCCTCGGCGGTGATGTGCTGGTGCAGGATGTCGCGCAGCTGGGCCGCGGTGAAGGTGCCCGACGTCAGCCAGGCGGGCAGCTGGTTGTGCCACACGAGGTTGTGGCCGCGCACCACCTGGTGGTGCTGCTTGGCGAAGGCGACGAGCTGGTCCGCGGCGGTGTAGTCGTAGACACCCTGCTCGGGCTCGACGACCTCCCACTTCATGACGTTCTCGGGCGTGACGCTCGTGAACTGGGTGCCGACGAGGTGGCGGTACTTGGCGTCCGTCGCCAGCACGTCGGTGTTCACCGCGGCGCCGAACTTGATGCCGGCCCGCTTGGCGAGGTCGCCGAGCGTGTCGTGCTTCGCCGGGTGCGAGTGGTGGTGCGACGCGTGCGCGTGGGGTGGGGGCGCGGCTACGGCCACGCTCGGGACGAGGGCGAGGCAGCTCGCCGTCAGTGCGCCTGCGATCAAGGCTCGAGAGGTACGCAAAGCATGCTCCTTTGCATGGAGGGGACTCTCGCGGGGGCTCCCCTGCCTGAAACCCCCGATCTGCACGGTAGGCACGATTTGTTCAACGGGTCAACGTAACCCGGTCGGATCCGGTCGGGCACCGGGCCGTCGGGGCGCCGGTCCGCGGGCCGCGAAACTCGTCGGGAAAAGGGCCTTGACCTTGACCCAGCGTCAGGGTTCGAGGCTCCTCGCATGAGCACATCACCAGCCATCCAGATCACCGGACTGACGAAGTCCTACGGCGACCTCCCGGTGCTGCGCGGCGTCGACCTCGACGTCACGGCCGGCAGCATCCTCGCCCTGCTCGGGTCGAACGGGGCAGGCAAGACCACCCTGGTCAAGATCCTGTCGACGCTCCTGCGGGCGGACGGCGGCACCGCCACGGTCCAGGGCTTCGACGTCGCGTCGCAGCCCGCGCAGGTGCGCGAGTCGATCAGCCTCACCGGGCAGTTCACGGCGGTCGACGAGGTCCTGACGGGCCGCGAGAACCTCGCCCTGATCGCTCGCCTGCGACACCTGCCGCGGCCGGGCGCGATCGCCGACCAGCTGCTCGCGCGGTTCTCGCTCACCGACGCCGCCGGCCGGCGCGTCGCCACCTACTCGGGCGGCATGCGCCGGCGCATCGACATCGCGATGAGCCTGATCGGGAACCCGCCCGTCGTGTTCCTGGACGAGCCGACCACGGGCCTCGACCCGCAGGCGCGGAACGAGGTCTGGGACGCGGTGCGCGAGCTGGCGGACACCGGCACGACCGTGCTGCTCACCACGCAGCACCTCGAGGAGGCCGAGCAGCTCGCCGACCGGATCGCGATCCTCCACGAGGGCCGCATCATCGCGAACGGCTCGCTCGCCGAGCTCAAGCGGCTGCTGCCCCCCGCCAAGGTCGAGTACGTCGAGAAGCAGCCGACGCTCGAGGAGGTCTTCCTCTCGATCGTCGGCGACCCGGCCCGCGCCACAGCCACAGCCACCGCCACCGCTGGCGCCCGCCAGGACAGGAACCCCGACGACACCGCCGCCACGGTCGGCGCCGACGAGTGAGGACCGGACCCGTGATCAAGCGCACCATCGGCGACACCGCCGCCCTGTCGGGCCGCTCGCTGCAGCACGTGCTCCGCAGCCCCGACACCATCATCACGACCGCGATCACCCCGATCGCCATGCTGCTGCTGTTCGTGTACGTCTTCGGCGGCGCGATCGACAGCGGCGACGAGAACTACGTCAACTACCTGCTCCCCGGCATCCTGCTGATCACGGTCGCCTCGGGCATCGCGTACACCGCGTTCCGGCTGTTCACGGACGTGTCGGGCGGCATCTTCGAGCGGTTCCAGTCGATGCCGATCGCGCGGCCCGCGGTGCTGTGGAGCCACGTGCTGACGTCGCTGGTCGCGAACTTCGTCTCGCTCGTGCTCGTCGTCGCCGTCGCGCTGCTGATGGGCTTCCGCACCGGCGCCGGCCTGCCGGCATGGCTCGGCGTGCTCGCGATCATGCTGCTGTTCACGCTGGCCATGACGTGGCTCGCGGTGATCCCGGGGCTGACCGCGAAGTCGGTCGACGGCGTCAGCGGGTTCTCCTACCCGCTGATCTTCCTGCCCTTCGTCAGCTCGGCGTTCGTGCCGACCGACAACATGCCGGCGCCGGTGCAGTGGTTCGCCGAGAACCAGCCCGTCACGCCGATCGTCAACACGGTCCGCAGCCTGTTCGCGCAAGAGCCCGTCGGGAGCGACCTGTGGGTCGCGCTCGGCTGGTGCGTCGGGCTGCTGCTCGTCGCGTACGCGCTCGCGATGCGCACCTACCGGCGTCGGCTCGCCTGAGATCCGGCCCGTCCGACCCGCCGCACGATAGAACGGCCTACGAGGGAGAAGACTGATGAACAACCTGCTCACGAAGCTGATCGGCGACAAGAAGGACTGGAAGCGCATGGAGGCCCGCGCGGCCGCGCTCCCGCCGGACTACCGGATCGTCTACGGCGAGATGAAGTCGTACATGTGGCGGTTCACGGCCGGCGACGGCATGGACATCGTCGAGATCCTGCGGGAGGTGCTGGGCGAGTTCGAGGCCGCGGCGGCCGAGGGCAAGCGGGTCCTCGACGTCACGGGTCCGGACGTCGCGGCCTACTGCGACGCGCGGCTCCCGCAGGTCCCCACGTACCTCGACAGGTGGCGCGCCTCGCTCAACGGCGACGTCCGGAAGAAGCTCGCGGCCGACGGCTCGCGGGCCTGACAGGAGGATCGGTGCTGACGATCAGCGAGCTCGCGGCGTACGCGGGCGTGACCGTACGGGCGGTGCGGCACTACCACGCGAAGGGGCTCCTGCCGGAGCCCGAGCGGGACCAGTCCGGGTACCGGCGGTACGACGCGGAGGCCGTCGTCGAGCTGATCAAGATCCGCACCCTGGCCGACGCCGGCGTCCCGCTCTCGCGGGTCGAGGAGCTGCTGGCCGCGGGTGACCAGGAGTTCGGGGCGGCGGTCGAGGACATCGACCGCCGCCTGCGGGCCGAGATCCGCGAGCGCGAGCACCACCGCGAGCGGATCCGCAAGCTCGCGGCGGGCGACAGCCTCGCGCTCCCGCCCGCGGCCGTGGCGTACGTCGAGCGGCTGCGCGCGCTGGACCTGCCGCAGCAGATGATCGACCTCGAGCGCGACGCGTGGATCCTCGTCGCCGCCCAGATGCCCGAGCAGATGCCGACGTTCATGGAGCTGAAGAACGGCCAGATCGACGAGCCCGGCGTCGTCAAGCTCTACCGCGACCTCGCGGAGGCGCTCGAGTGGGACCTCGCGGACCCGCGTTTCGAGGCGCTCGCGGACCACCTGGCCGGCCTGTACGCGATGGGCGAGCAGCTCGCCGCGGAGGCGGGCGGCGAGTTCCAGATCACCGACGACCTCGCCGAGCTCCTCGACTCGGTGTTCCTGACGACCGCGCCCTACGCGCGCCGGATCCTGGCGCTGCTCGAGGAGCGCGGCTGGACGGGGTGGACCAAGGTGCGACGGATCGACCCCGTGCGGCGGCGGGTCGCGGGGTAGGCGGGAGGGGGGCACCCGGCGCGCACACTGGCCGGGTGCTCGACCGGTACGACGGCCACATCCTCGGGTTCGCGACGGCGGACGGCCGACGCGTCGTCGTCGGTCGGTGGCTGCGCTCGCCGTGGCCGCCGTTCGCCGACGTGATGACGCAGGACGCCACGGGCCGGCGAACGCTGCTGGCGCCCTCCGCGGCCGTCGCCGACGAGATCGCCGGCACGTACGTGTTCGACGAGGTGGTCGTGACGCCGGTGTGCGTGACCGCGGACGCCGCCGGCCGTCGGTGGCACCTCGAGGCGGGACCGCTCGTCGCGGACGTCACGATCGGTCGCCGTACCGCGCTCGGCGCGCTGCTCGCGGCCGTTCCCCGTCCGGCGGCGCGCTCCCGGTGGTTCGCCGCCACGGTGGACCCCGTCGCGCGGCTCGTCCTGACCGGCGTGCGGACCCGCGGCAGCGCAGGCGGTGGCCGCCGGGAGTGGTACGGCGCGTCCGGCCAGCGCCGGGTGGTCGACGCGCAGGCGACCTGGCGCGGCGCGGACTGCGGGCCGCTCCTGCCGGTCGTCCCTCCCGTGGCGTTCGGCTTCTCGTCGGTGCCGGGGCGGCCGTCCGTCACCGCGCTCCGCACGACGATCGCGCGCCCGGGTCGATGACGCAACCGGGGCGTCTCCTGGGTCGCGCGTCGCGGGCCGGCGCACCCTCCGGCACGCTGGCCTGGTGGACGACGTCGGAGATCGCCCGGGGGCGGCGCACGTGTCGCGGTTCGTCGCCGGCAGCGGGACCGCGGCGACGCCGGCGCTCGTGCTGCTGCACGGCACGGACGGCGACGAGGAGCAGCTGCTGCCGCTCGGCGCCGAGCTTGCGCCGGGGTCCGCGCGGCTGAGCATCCGGGGCGCCGTCGAGACGGAGTCGGGCTTCGCGTTCCTCCGGCGCTTCCCCGACCGCCGGGTGGACGAGGTCGATGTGGCGAGGCGTGCGCGGGTGCTCGCGGACTTCGTCGAGGCGTCCTGCGCGGAGCACGGCCTCGCCGGGCCGCCGCTCGCGGTGGGCTTCTCGAACGGGGCGATCATGGCGGCGGCCTTGCTCATGACGCGCCCCGGCCTGCTCGCCGGCGGCATCCTGTTCCGCCCGCTGTCGCCGTTCACCGGCGAGGTCGGTCAGCGGCTCGACCGGACGCCGGTCCTCGTGGTCGACGGCGTGCGCGACGCCCGCCGGTCGCTCGGCGACGGCCGGCGGCTTGCCGAGCGCCTGCGCCGCGCGGGCGCTGCCGTGACCCACCACGTGCTGCCCGCGGGCCACGCGCTCACGCCGCGCGACGTCGAGATCGCGCACACGTGGCTCGCCGCGTTCGCCCGCTGAACGACGGCCGGCGATCTCGCGTCTACCCCGCGTCCGTCGCGCCGAGCTGGCCGCGCCGGCGCCTGAGGTAGGCGGCCTCGGCGGTGTTGCCGGCCAGCTCGATCGCGCGGTCGTAGGCGTCGCGCGCCTGCGCGCTGCGGCCCAGGCGACGCAGCAGGTCGGCGCGGGTCGCGTGGAACGCGTGGTAGCCGTCGAGCGGCAGCCGGTCGACGAGCGCCAGGCCGACCTCCGGCCCGTCCACCTGGGCGACCGCGACCGCGCGGTTGAGTGCGACGACGGGCGACGGGTCGAGGGCCGCGAGCCGGTCGTAGAGCGTCGCGACCTGCGACCAGTCGGTGTCGTGCGCGTCGCGCGCGTAGGTGTGGACCGCGTTGATCGCGGCGAGCAGCTGGTACCGCCCCGGCGGCGGGCCGCCGGCGGCGACGGCGACGAGCGTGTCGCGGACGAGCGCGTGGCCCTCGTCGATCAGGTCCCGGTCCCACGCGCCGCGGTCCTGCTCGTCGAGCGTGACGAGCTCGCCGGTCGACGACACGCGCGCCGGGCCGCGAGCCTCCGTCAGGAGCATGAGCGCGAGCAGGCCCGTGGCCTCGCCGGCGCCGGGCAGCAGCTCGCGCACCAGCCGCGTCAGCCGGATCGCCTCGCCGGTCAGGTCGTGCCGCACAGGGTCGGTGCCGGGGCCCGACGCGAGGTAGCCCTCGTTGAAGACGAGGTAGAGGACGGTCAGCACGCCGTCGAGCCGCGCGGGCAGGTCGTCCGCCGTCGGCACGCGGTACGGCACGTGGGCGGCCTTGATCTTCGCCTTCGCGCGCGTGATCCGTTGCCCCATCGCGGTCTCCTGCACCAGGAACGCGCGCGCGATCTCGGGCACGGTCAGGCCGCCGACCATCCGCAGCGTGAGCGCCACGCGCGTCTCCTGCGCGAGCGCAGGGTGGCAGCACGTGAAGAGGAGCCGCAGCCGGTCGTCGTCGATCGCGCCGCGCGGTGCCGGGGGATCGTCGTCGAACAAGAGGCGCGCCTCCTGGTGCTTCTCGTCACGCCGGGACTCGCGGCGCAGGCGGTCGATCGCCTTGCGTGCGGCCGTCGTGGTGAGCCACGCGCCGGGATTCGGCGGCACGCCGTCGCGCGGCCAGCGCTCGACCGCCGTCGCGAACGCCTCGGCGGCGCAGTCCTCCGCCAGCCCGAGGTCGCCGAAGCGCCGGGTCAGCGTCGCGACCACCCGCGCCCACTCCTCACGGTGCGCGCGGACGATCGCGTCGTCGACGGGGGACGGCGTCACGAGTCGAGCAGCGCCTGCAGCTCATCCGGGGTCGAGAACGGCCGCACCTCGACCTTGCCGCGGCAGGCGCGCGACCCCTCGGCCGCGAGCCGCAGCGCGACGTCCAGGTCGGGCGCGTCGATGATCCAGAAGCCGCCGAGGTGCTCCTTCGCCTCGAGGTACGGCCCGTCGCTGAGCACGGGCTCGTCGCCCTGGCCGTCGACCACCGTCGCGGTGGCGACCTCCGCCAGGCCGTCGGCGAACACGAAGTAGCCGTCGGCGACGAGCCGGTCGTTGAACGCGCCCGTGTCGGCGAACGACTCGAGCATGTCCTCCTTCGACGGGTAGCTGCCGTACGCGGTCCGCTCGGCGGGGCCGTACACGGAGAGCATGTACCGGGTCATGTCGGGTCCTCCCTCGTCAGCGGGCGAGCCACGCGTCGACGCGCGGGTCCGGCAGCAGCTGCCGGACCTCCTGCGAGCACCGGCACGCGGCGGCGATCTTGGCCGCCCAGGCGATCGCCTCGTCCCGGCTGGGGACGTCGACGATCGCGAAGCCGCCGATCTGCTCCTTCGTCTCCGGGTACGGCCCGTCGGTCACGGCGCCGTCCACCCCGACGAGCGTCGTGGGTTCGGTGTCCCCGATGCCGCTCGTGAACACGAACACCCCGGCGTCGACCGCCTCCTGGACCGCGGCCCGAGCCGCGGCTGCGACGGCGGGCAGGTCCTCCTCCGGGAAGGTCATCCATCCGCGGTCGAACGAGATCAGGTAGCGCGCCATGCGTTGCTCCTTCGGTGGGCGACCCCGCGTCGCCCTCATTCTCCCGACGAACGGGCCCGCGTCGATCCGACAGCCCGCGAGCAGCAGATGGTGCGGCGACCGCCGCGCGCCGGCGGGTCACGCCTCCGCGTCGGCGTACCGGGCGCGCGCCGCGAGGATCTCGGGCACGTGCGACTCGGCCCACTCGGACACGGCGCGCATGGGACCGCCGAGCGAGCGGCCGAGGTCCGTCAGCGCGTACTCGACGCCCGGCGGGTTCCCTGGGAGCGACGTCCGGCGGACGAGCCCGTCGGCCTCGAGCGCGCGCAGCGTCTCGGTCAGCACCTTGGGCGTGATGCCCTCGATGCGCGTCTTGAGCTGCGTGAAGCGCCGCGGTCCGTCGCCGAGCGCGAGCACGACGAAGACCGTCCACCGCGCGCCGATCCGGTGCAGCACCGTCCGGCTGGGGCAGGTGGCCGCCATCACGTCGTACGCCTTGCCCATGGGTCGCTCTGCCTCCGCCGCAGCCGTCCCGGTTTCGTTGAAGTAACCGGTATCAAAACCATACCGTGACCGCGGCGGTGCCGCCGGTGGCACCGCCGCCGGCGCTCCCAGCTCCGCACCGCCGAGAGGGGACGACCATGAACCAGCAGCTCACCGGTCAGCGCGTGCTCGTCGTGGGCGGGGCCCGCGACCTCGGCCTCGCGGTCGCCCGCGCGGTCGCCGCGGAGGGCGCGACAGCGGTCGTCGGGGCACGCGACGCGGCTCGCGCCGCCGCCGCTGCGGGGACCATCGAGGGCGCGAAGTCGGTCCGGGTCGACGTCACGGACGAGGTGAGCATCGTCGCGGCGCTCCGCGAGGCCGGCCCGCTCGACCACGTCGTCGTGCTCGCGTCGGCGCACCACAACGTGCCTGTCACCGAGCTCGACCACGACCGGACGGTGGCGGCGTTCGAGGCGAAGGTGATCGGCCCGCTGATGCTCGCGAAGCACACGGCCCGCGGCCTGCCGGCGCACGGCTCGATCGTGCTCTTCTCAGGCGTCGCCGCGTGGAACCCGTCGCCCGGCTACGCCGTCATGGGCATCGCGAACGGCGCGGTCGCGTTCGCTGTCCAGCACCTCGCGGCCGAGCTCGCGCCCGTGCGCGTCAACGCGGTATCGCCCGGGATCGTCGACTCGGGCAGCTGGGACGGTCTCGGCGCCGGCAAGCCCGCGTTCCTCGCGCAGGCCGCCGGGGGCACGCTCGTCGGGCGCGCCGGCTCCGCGGACGACGTCACCGCGGCCGTCGTGTGGCTGCTCGGCGCGGGCTTCGTCTCGGGCGAGACCATCCACGTCGAGGGCGGTGCCCGGCTGAGGTGACCGCGCGGGCCGGCCCCGCGAAGATGGAGTCGCGCGGGTGTCGGATCCCGGCCGAGCCGTTCGTCGCGCAGATGAGGCGCGGCCCGCAGGGGGCCGCCGGAGCGAGGGAGCCAGGCGATGACGCAGTACCTGATCTCGTTCAACGACGGCGCGATGGACCACATCCCCGACGCGGACTGGGAGGACGTCGGCCGCGCCTCGCACGAGGTGGTCGAGGAGGCCGTGCGCGCCGGGGTGTGGGTGTACGGCGCCGGGCTGCAGCGGCAGCGCGCGACGATCGTCGGGACCGACGGCACCGTCACCGACGGCCCGTTCCCGGAGACCAAGGAGGTCATCGGCGGGTTCTCGGTCATCGAGGTGGCGACGCGCGAGGAGGCCGAGGCGTGGGCCGCGAAGATCGCCGTCGGCTGCCGGTGCGCGCAGGAGGTCCACGAGCTGATGGACGACCCGGAGACCGACGAGCTGCTCCGCAAGGTCGCCGCGGGCGCGCTCTGACCCGCCGCGCGCGATCGGCTCCCGGCGGCCACGCTGGTCCCACCGGACGGCGTGCGGCGCCGGGAGTCGTCCCGCGCCGCGACGAGGGGAGCTGCGGTGGCACACGAGCAGGACGCGGAGATCGGCGACGGCGGGCTCGGCGACACGCTCCCGTCTCGCCCCACGGCGAAGGTCGCGGTCGTCGGGGCGGGCGCGGTCGGCGCGACGCTCGCCTACGCGGTGCTGATGCGGGGCGCCGCGCGCGAGGTCGTGCTGTACGACCTCGACACCGCGAAGGTGCGCGCGCAGGCGCTCGACCTCGCGCACGGCATCCAGTTCGTGCCGATGGCCCACGTCGTCGGCTCGGACGACGTGGCGGCGTGCGCGGGCGCGGACGTCGTCGTCGTCACGGCCGGCGCCAAGCAGAAGCCGGGCGAGACCCGGATCGACCTCGCGGGGCGGACCGTCGGGCTGATGCGGACGCTGGTGCCGCAGCTCGTCGAGGTCGCGCCCGACGCGGTGTACGTCATGGTGACCAACCCCGTCGACGTCGTCACGTACGCGGCGCTGCAGGTCTCGGGTCTGCCGCGCGCGCAGGTGCTCGGCTCCGGCACGGTGCTCGACTCCTCGCGGTTCCGGTGGCTGATCGCGCAGCACGTGGGCGTCGCGGTGCAGAACGTGCACGCCTACATCGCCGGGGAGCACGGCGACACGGCCGTGCCGCTCTGGTCGTCCGCGACGATCGGCGGCGTGCCGCTGCTCGAGCTCGAGCCGTTCGACGGCCACGCGCCGCTCGACGAGGCCGCCCGCGACGCGATCGCGCACGAGGTCGTGCACGCGGCGTACTCGATCATCGAGGGGAAGGGCGCCACGAACTACGCGATCGGCCTCGCCGGGTCCCGGATCGTCGAGGCAGTGGTGAACGACGAGCACCGTGTCATGCCCGTGTCGTCGCTGCTCGAGGACTACCGCGGCATCCGCGACGTGTGCCTGTCCGTGCCGACGATGGTGAGCCACGCGGGCGCGGGCGTCGCGCTGCCGGCGGCGATGTCGGACGCCGAGCTCGCGGCGCTGCGGCACTCCGCCGACACGCTGCGGGACGCGGCGCGCCAGCTCGGCCTCTGACCGCCGGCCGACGGCCGGGGCGGACGTCGAGGCTGGTCGAATCAGGTGCGTGCGGCCGGCGGTGCTCCGGCATGCTGGCCGCCGTGAGCTGGTACCTGGAGACCGACCGGCTGGGCCTGCGCCAGCTCGGTGCCGACGACGCCGACCTGCTGATCGAGCTCGACAGCGACCCCGCCGTGATGCGCTACCTGTCAGGCGGCGAGCCCACCGCCCCGGAGGAGATCCGCGACCTCGCCCTGCCGAGCATCCTCGCCGGCTACGACCGGTGGGCCGGCCGCTTCGGCCTCTTCGCGGCCGACGAGAAGGCGACCGGCGCGTTCGTGGGCTGGTTCTGCCTGCGGCCCGAGCGCGAGGGGCCGCTCGACGAGGCGGAGCTCGGGTACCGGCTGCGCCAGGCGGCGTGGGGCAAGGGCTACGCCACCGAGATGTCCTCGGCCCTGCTCGAGAGGGCGTTCACCGAGCTCGACGTGCGCGTCGTCTGGGGCGCGACGATGGCGCTCAACCGCCCGTCGCAGCACGTGATGGAGAAGGTCGGGATGACCGTCGCGGAGAAGCTCCCGACGCCGGACGACATGCTCGCCGTCGAGGGAGCCGAGCTCGGCGGGTTTCGGTACGAGATCACCCAGGACGAGTGGCGTGCGCGGCACGCCTGACCGTCGCGGGACGCGGCACGGGTCGCTCGCCGGCACCGGCGGCCCCCGATAGCGTCCCGCCCATGGAGCGGGGTACCCGCAGCGTCGTGCGTGACCGGGACGTCTGCCGGCGACACGGCGTGGTCGGCGTGCTCGTCGAGCCGCGGTCGCAGGCCCGCTGCGCGGTCGTCGTGCTCGGCGGCGCCGAGGGCGGGCTGCACGAGGCGGACGCCGTGGCCCTGGCGCAGGAGGGGTTCGCTGCGCTGGCGCTCGCCTACTTCGGGTCGCCCGGCGTCCCGAGCAGCCTCGTCGACATCCCCCTGGAGTACGTGTTCCGCGCGCTCGACCTGCTGTCGGCCCGCGGCTACGCGAGCGGGTCGATCGGCCTGCTCGGTGGTTCTCGCGGCGGTGAGCTCGCGCTCCTGGTCGGGAGCCACGACGAGCGCGTCGGATCGGTCGTCAGCGTGGTCGGCAGCGGCGTGGTGACCGCCGGGATCGACTACGCGGCGGGGAGGCTCGACCGGATCCTGGCGACGTCCGGCGCGGCGTGGACCGTGGCCGGCCGACGGCTGCCCCACCTGCCGTACGTCGTGCCGCCCGAGCTCGTGCGGTCGATCGAGCGGGACGAGCCCGTCTCGCTGCGCGACGCGTTCGCGGCGCTGCCCACGGGCGACGAGCTCGAGGCGATCAGCATCCCGGTCGAGCGGGTCCGCGGCGGCGTCCTCATGGTGTCGGCGGGCGACGACGGGTCGTGGGACTGCGTCGGGCTCAGCGAGGTCGCGGCCGGGCGGCTCCGCGCCGCGGACCACCCGTACCCGTGGGCGCACGTCGTGCTGGAGGGGGTCGGCCACACGATCGCCGGACCACCGGGCGGTCCGGTGGCGCCGTACGGCCCTGGCCCCGGCGTCACGTTCCGGTACGGCGGCGACCCGGTCCTCACGGCGGACGCGCGCGCCGAGACGTGGCGCCGGACGGTCGGCTTCCTTCGCTACACGCTGCCGCGGGAGACGGCCGACGAGGCGTGACGTCGACGGGCGTCAGGCGGCGCTGCGCACCGCGTGCCGCACGTACACCACGCCGTTGGCGAACCGGCGGTGGTCGAGCAGCTCCAGGGCCAGCCGGACGCCCCGCGGCAGCGCCGGCTTGCCGCCGCCAACGGTCACGGGGGACAGCAGGAGCACGCACTCGTCGACGAGCCCGTGCCGGAACGCCTCGGCGCCGAGGGCGGCGCCGCCGACGCTCAGGTCCGAGCTCGACCCCGCCTTGAGCCGCCGCACCGCCTCCGGGTCGAACCGTCGCTCGATCCTCGTGCGCGCCGTCGACGCCGCGTCGAGCGTCGTGGAGTACACGACCTTGTCGGTGTCGCGCCAGATCGCCGCGTAGTCGCGGACGACGGCGGGCTCGTCCGCCAGCCAGTCGTCGTCCTCCCAGACGCGCATCGTCTCGTACATGCGGCGCCCGTAGAGCGACGTGCCGATGCGCCGCTCGTGCTCGTTCCAGAACGCGTGCACCTCGCCGTCGGGCACCGACCAGTCGAACGAGCCGTCCGCGTCCTCGAGGTAGCCGTCGAGCGACGTGTTGGCGGCGTAGATCAGCTTGCCCATGACGGCCTCCGGGGGGACGGGACTCGGCGTGCTACCAGTCGGTGGCGTGGATGTAGCGCGCGGCCGGCTCGCCCAGCCACTGGGTGACCTGCATCGCCAGGCCCATGTCGGCCTGGCGCGCCGTCCGGAGGTTCGTCAGCCGGCTCGGGGTGCAGCCGAGCTCGGCGCCGAGGGCTGCCCAGGTCAGCCCGCGGGACTGCCGGCGGCGGTCGAGGTCGGCGTACAGCTCGGCGAGGTCCCAGTGGAGCCGCTTGTCGGGACCGGCCTCGACGAGCGCGGTCTCGCCGACGTCGGCGACGTCGCCGACCAGGAAGTCCTCGGGCGGCCGCCCGAGCCAGCGGAGCAGCGGCAGCGCGTACTGGCACGACATCGTTCCCCGCACCGCCGTGCGGTGGAGCGCGCCGGGGCAGAGGGCGTCGTCCCCGAGCCGCGCGTTGAGGTCGGCGGACTGCTCCCACAGCTCGACGGCGAGGCCCCGCCACGGCAGCGATCGCGCGGACCGCTCGTCGTCCAAGGCGCGGATCAGCTTCTCGCCGTCGAAGGCGACCGTCCCGGCAGTGCTGACCACCATTCCCCGACGCTAGGCCGCCGGTCGACGGTCTGGCCAGCGTCGGGCGGAGCTCAGGAGCTCGGCTCGAGCACGATCAGCGGGCTCTGCTCCATCATCAGCTCGACGTCGCGGCGACCCCACCGTGCCGCCGCCGACTCGATGAGCGGACGCCGCTCCGCCGGATCGGTGACCACGCGCGCGAGGGCCGGCACGTCGGCGTGCACCCCGTGCTTGAGGTGCAGGGTCACGTGCGGGTCGGCCTGGATGTTGTGGATCCAGGACCGCGTCTGCGGGCGAGGCATGCCCGTGATGAACAGCAGGCCTCGGTCCGCATGCAGGAAGATCTCGATCCGCCGGGCCTCACCGGTGCGGCGACCCGTCGTGGTCAGGTCGATGGTCTGGCTCTGCTGCAACGCCTCGATGACCGTTGGTTCCACGTCGTCCTCCCCACCCGCGCGACCGTTCGACGCGGACTCCTCAGCCGGTTCCACCCGACACAGGCAGGAACCGGACGGCGAGAGCCGGCATTCCGAGCTCGACGACGAGCGCGAGGCGTTCGCGGACGACGAGGCCGGCATCCCGCTCTCTGCGAGGGAGGAGGACACTGGACGGCACCGTTCGTGCATCGACAAGGAGTCCACCGTGCCGCAGGGAGTTGTCCGCTGGTTCGACCCCGATCGGGGGTTCGGCTTCCTCGACCTCGGGGACGGGGCCGAGGACCTGTTCGTGCACGCGTCCGAGATCGTCGGCGACGACGGGCCGCGGGTGCTCCGGGAGGGCCAGGAGGTCGAGTTCGAGATCGGCGAGGGCGACCGCGGCCCGCAGGCGCGCCGCGTCCGGGTCACGCGCGACCTCCCGGCCGACGCGACCCTGGGTGTGCTCGGCACCGTCTCCTGGTACGAGCCGGCGAAGGGGTACGGCTTCCTCGCACCGGACGGCGGCGGCGCCGAGATCTTCGTCCACAGCTCGGCCATCGTCGGTGGCGGCGTGGTCCGGGAGGGGCAGCGGGTCGCGTTCCTGGTCGTCGACGGGGAGAAGGGGCCGCAGGCGGACCACCTGCTGCCCCTCGGAGAGCAGGCCACCCGGGCGGCGGCGTCCGACGGCGCGGACGGCACCGTGACGTTCTTCGACGCCGAGAAGGGCTTCGGGTTCATCTCGCCCGACTCCGGCGACGAGGACGTCTTCGTCCACGTCCGAGAGCTGCTGGGAGGACTGCGCGAGCTGTCGCAGGGGGACCGGGTCGCCTTCGACGTCGCCGCCGGCGAGCGGGGCCCGCAGGCCCGCGACGTGGAGCTCGTGGGGGGCGCGCCTCGCCGGTCCGCGGCTCCCGCCGGCGGTCGGCCCGAGCCGCGGCGATCGGGCGCTCCCGTGCGCGGCGGCCAGGGCGTCGTCGCGCGCTACGACGCGGACCGTGGCTTCGGCTTCATCACCCCCGACGCGGGCGGCGACGACCTGTTCGTGCACGTGTCGGTCGTGCGCGGCGCCGACGCGCTGCGGGAGGGCGACAGGGTGCGCTACGACGTCCGGCAGAGCGACCGGGGACCGCAGGCGGACCGCGTCGAGCTGGTGTGACGGCGGGGGCGCCGGCCCTGCAGGGACTCGGGCGCACGGCGACCGTGCCTGTCGCGGTCGGTCCGTCACCCGTGCGCGAGGCGTTCGAGGACGTCCTTGTGCGCGCTCTGGAACACGATCTGGCTGCGGAAGCTGACGACCTCCCGGCGCGGAGCGAGGCGGTCGACGAGGAACGCGTGCAGGTGGTCGAGGTCGGGCACGGTGACGTGGATCAGGAAGTCCTCGTCGCCGGCGATGACGTAGACGGCGACCACCTCGGGAAGCTCGATGACGGCCTGCTTGAACCCGTCGATCACGGGGCGGTTGAGTGGTCGTAGTCGGGTCGAGACGAACGCCTCGACGCCGCGGTTGAGGGCCGGCGGGGAGATGACGGCGCGGTAGCCGAGGATCACGCCTCGTCGGCGCAGGAGCCGCACGCGCTCCAGGCAGGTCGAGGGTGCGATCCCGAGCCGTCGCGCGAGCTCCCGGTTGGTCTGCCGCGCATCGCGTTGCAGCTCGGCCACGATCGCCGAATCAAGTTCGTCCACCCGCCCAGCGTAGGCGCGGCTCCGAACGAAGTTCGGCCGCAGGCCGCACCAGACGTTCGTTCGCCTACCGTCGTGCGTGGACGGCGGTCATCTGACCGCCTCGTCGGGCGGGATGTGGACATGAAGATCGTTCTGGTGCTCCGAACCGATCTGCCCCCGGCGCTGGCCGCCAACGCGGCCGTGGTGCTCGGGCTCGCGCTGGGCGGACGCCTCGACGCGTCGGTCGCCGAGGACAGCGCGGATGCGTCGGGGACGCTGCACGCGGGGCTGAACCCGGTGCCGGTGCCGACGCTGGCCGCCTCCGGACGCGAGCTGCGCGAGCTGCACGTGCACGCGCTGGCAGCGGGCGGCGTCACCGTGGTCGGGTTCAACGAGGTCGCGCGCCGCTCGCGCAGCTACGCCGAGTACGAGCAGGCGTTGTCGGAGACGACGACGCAGGACGTCGAGTACGTCGGGCTGATTCTTCACGGCCCGCGCAGCCGGGTCACGAAGCTGACCAAGCGCCTGGCGCTGATGGGTGCGTGATGCCCGCACGGAGCCGGACGCCCTACCGGTTCGGCGTGGTCACGGGGGCCGCGATGCTGCTGGGCAGCCTGCTGGGCCCAGGAGCGCTCGCGCTGCCGGCGTTGGCCGCTCACGCGGCCGGCCCGGCGCCGCTGGCGGCCTGGGCCGCGCTCCTGGCGGCCTCGGTGCCGATCGCGCTGACGTTCGCGACGCTCGGCGCGCGCCATCCCGGCGGGGGAGGGATCTCGGGCTTCGCGGCGCACGCCTTCGGGGACTGGGCCGCCGGGCCGGTGGGGTGGTGGTTCTACGCCGCCGTCCCGATCGGGGTCGCCGCCGCCGGCATCATCGGCGCGCGGTACCTGGCCGCCGCGGCTGCCGTCGACACGGGGTGGGTACGGATCCTGGGCGCGGCGTTCGTCGTCGCCGGGCTGGCGGCGAACGTCGCCGGGCTGCGTGCGAGCGGACGCAGCCAGGTCGTCTCGACCGTGCTGCTCGTCGCGCTTCTCGCCACGACCATCGTCACGTCTGCCTCCCGGGTCGACGCCGCGGCGTTCACACCGTTCGCCCCGCGCGGGTGGACGGCGGTGGGTGCGGCCGCGGCGTTGCTCTTCTACGCCTTCTCCGGCTGGGAGGCGGCCACGCACCTGTCCGCCCAGTTCGGCAGCGGCACGACCGTGCTGCGCGCCACCGTCGTCGCACTGCTCGTCGTCACCGTCCTGTACCTGGGCCTGGCTGTCCTCACGATCGGGCTCGACGCCGGGCAGAGCTCCGTCCCGCTGCTGACCTTCCTTCGCGGCACGTTCGGTCCCGCCGGAACCGTGCTCACCGCCGGAGCCGCTGTCGCGCTGACGTTCGGCGCGATCAACGGCTACCTCGCCAGCGGCATCCAGCTCGGCGCCGCACTCGGGCGTGCGCGCACCGTCCCGTTGCTCTCGACGCCGGTCGGTCCCGACGCCGGCTGGTCCGGTCGCAGCGTGCTCACGTTGACCTGCAGCTGCGCGCTCGTCGTCGCAGCCACGGCGCTGGCCGGCCTGCAGCTGGACACCCTCGTGCGCGCCACGAGCGCCCTGCTCGGTGCGGTCACCCTTGCCGGCACCCTCGCCGGGGCGCGGCTGCTGACGGGTGGTGCGCGCGTCGGCGCCCTGCTCGCCTCCGTGCTCGTCGCACTCGTGCTGGTCTCCTGCGGATGGATGCTGCTGCTCCCCGTCGCCCTGGCCGCGGGGGCCGCCCTGTACGGCCGCCGGGTTGCGGCGGTCGAGCGAGCACGGGCCTCCCGCAGCCCGCGCGCCCCCGAACGCCACGGTCGGGCGCGGCGAGTCGCAGCGCGCGGCGACGACGCCGGTCACCCGATCGGTCAGAGCGACCGGGGACCGGAGCCGGACCGCGTCGAGCGGATGTGAGTGCCGGACGCCGACGGTGCGGCTGTGCCGACGTGCGGCCTGACGGCCGTCGCCGACCGTCAGGCCGAGCAGGTCAGGTGCGGCGTGCCCGGCGAGCCGGTGCCCAGGAAGCCGAACGTCGTCGTCCCGCCGGCCGCCACGCTGCCGTTGTACGACGCGTTGCGGACCGTCGCGGTCGACCCCGACGCCGTCACGACCCCGTTCCAGAGGCTGCTCACGGACGTGTCGGAGAGGGTGACCGTCCACGACGTGATCGCGGCGGAGCCGGCCGTCACCGTGACCTCGCCCTGGTAGCCGCCCGACCACGTGCTCGCGGCCCGGAAGGTCGCGGTGCATGTGGACGATCCCCGCGTGGGCGTCGGGGTCGGGGTCGGCGTGGCTGTCGGGGTCGGCGTGACCGTCGGGGTCGGGGTCGGCGTCGAGCCGGCCCCGGCCGTCGTCGTGTACGTGACGACCGTCCGCGGCGCCGAGCACGAGCCGCCACAGCTCGCCGGGAGCGAGAACGAGTACTCGCGGCCGCCGAACAGGTAGGCGCCGGTGACGTCCTTGACCCGGATCCGGTAGTCCGTCCCGCCCGTGGTGGTCGGCTTGATCAGGTAGGCCTGCCCCATGTCGGTGTCCATCGTGGCCGTGGCCCAGGCGCCGTCGGTGAAGTTCTCGACGCCGTGGATGCCGTTGGGCAGGTGGCTGATCGAGACCCCGCCCCACCACTTCTGGGAGCCCTGGATGAAGCCGATCTGGATGTCGCCGGAGTAGCTCGGCGCCGGGATGAACTGCCACGTGACGTGGCGGTTGCCCCAGTGCGCGGGCTCGAGGTCGCCGACCGGTGCGCCGTTCTGGACGAACCGGTTGATCGCCTGGTGGGCCAGGTCGATGTGGTACGGGTCGTCGCGGCACCACGCGTTGGGGTCGCCGCAGCTGTCCGCCACGAGCATGTCGAGCGTCGCGCCGTCGTACTTGTCCGCGACCCACGAGCCGTTGCGGCAGAACGCCTGCCCGGCAGCGCCGTCGTTGATGCCCGTGCAGTAGTCCCCGATCGACACCCGCACCCAACGGCCGCAGTTGAGGCCGTTGTCGAACATGCCGAGCCTCGCGTCGTTCGCGGCCATCGGACGCGAGTACATCGCGTAGTCACCCGGCGTGTTGAAGACGTTCAGCGCGATCCAGTTCTGCGTCTCGAGCTGGTCCTGCGGCATCCCGCAGCCGCCGTACGGCGAGCCGAGGTTGTCGAACCACGTCGCGTTGCCGGTCACCGGGCCCGGCTCGCCGCCGGCGTTCAGCGCGTCCGCGGGCGCCTGGCCGACGACGAGGGCGGCGACGAGCGCACCGGCCGCGAGGAGTGCCGTGAGCACGCGAGTCCGCCACCGGCCGTACCCCTGCGTGGACATGACGATCCCTTTCGACGGACGACAGGTCGCGCCGAGTGTGTCCGGCCGCCTGCGCGCGTCATGAGGCTGCAAATCGTTTACCGACGAGACGAGAGCCACGAGCGCGGCGGGGCGGTCGTCGCACCACGTCGTCCGGGGTTCGCCTGCGGCAGGGGGTCGCGGAGCTCGGACCGGACGGTCGGCTGAGGTTCTGAGTGGGCGCCGGCCGCGGTCGGGGCCGGTCGCGCGCGCCTGCTCTGGCGTGGGCGCCGGCCGCGGTCGGGGCCGGTCGCGCGCGCCTGCTCTGGCGCCGGGGCGCGTCGACCCACAGACTCGCGGGCATGGATCGCGACGTGTCCGCCCACCTCACGCTCGACGTCCGGACGCCCGCAACTCTCGCCTTCCAGCTGGCGCCCGCACCGGGCTACGACGTGCGCGAGCAGCTCACCTGCACGATCGACGGCGTCCCCGTGGCGCCGCGCGTCGTGGCGGGCGATCACGGGACGCGGGTGCACCTGCTCGACGCCGCACCCGGCGCGCTCGTCCTCGACTACGCCGGCACCGTCCTCGGCGGCACGCCGCAGCTCGCCACCGACGAGGCCGACCTGCTGCGCTACCTGCGGCCGAGCCGGTACTGCGAGTCCGACTCGCTCGGCCCGACGGCGCGCGCCGAGTTCGGGGGACTCGCCGGGCGCGACCTGCTCGCCGCGGTCTCGTCGTGGGTCGGCTCGCGGCTGGCGTACGTGCCCGGATCGAGCCTGCCGACGGACGGTGCCGTCCGCACGCTCCTGGCCCGGCAGGGTGTGTGCCGCGACTACGCGCACCTGGTCGTCGCCCTGCTGCGGGCGCTCGACATGCCGGCGCGGCTCGTCGCGGTGTACGCGCCCGGCCTGGACCCCATGGACTTCCACGCGGTCGCGGAGGCGTGGGTCGAGGACCGCTGGCGGGTGGTCGACGCGACGACGCTCGCGCCCCGCGCGACGCTCGTGCGGGTCGCGACCGGGCGGGACGCGTCCGACACCGCCTTCCTCAGCGTGCACCACGGCGAGGCGGTCCTCGGCGAGCTCAGCGTGACCGCGGTCGCGCAGGCGTTGCCCGACGACGACGTCCGCGAGCTCGTCACGATCGGCTGATCGGAATGGGGTCGCCGGGCCCGGCGACGGCCCGCCGTGTCACTCGCAGAGCCGTCGGGTCGCCGCCGCGGTCGGCTAGGTGCGGCCGACCGACCTGGCGCGGGCGCCGGGAGGGATGGTCGGACCGGCTGCGTTCAGCCGTTCGACCGCGAAGCCCGCCGCAGCCTTGTACCCGGCCACGAACGCGCTGCGCTCGGCCTCGGGGACCACGTCGTCGATGTCGTCGAACTCGCCGCCGCATCGTTCGTCGACGAGGTCGAGCAGGCCGAACGGGCCCGCCCCGCGGTTGCGCAGCACGAGCTCCGACAGGGGACCGCACAGCTCGGCGTCGAACGCGCCGAGCGCGTCGCGGGTCACGCCGTGCCGCACCATCGCAGCGCCGAGCACGCGCGCGTCGACGATCGCCTGGCTCGCGCCGTTGGACCCCGTGGGGTACATCGGGTGAGCGGCGTCCCCGATCAGCAGCACGGGGCCGTCCTGCCACGTCGGCACCGGGTCACGGTCGATCATCGGGTTCTCGTACGCGACCTCGGCGCGCGCCAGGAGGTCCGGCACGTCGAGCCACTCGTAGCTCCAGTCGGCGAAGTGGTGCGCGAACTCCTCGACGCCGACCTGCCGGAACCAGCCGCTGCGCTGCCAGCCCTGCGCGTCGTCGACCGTCAGCTCGGCGATCCAGTTCACGGTGGCCAGACCCGTGGCGGGGTCGGCTCGCGAGATCGGGTAGACCACGAAGCGATGGCGCGCCGAACCGACCCCGACGAAGGACGCGCCGGTGCGGACGGGCTCGGCCCGGGTGGTGCCGCGCCACATGATCGTGCCGCCCCAGTGGATCGGCGGCTGGCCGGGGTGCATCTGCGCCCGCACGGCCGAGTGGATGCCGTCGGCGCCGATCAGCACCGTGCCGCGCTCGCGCCACGCGCTGCCGTCGGCGCGCCGGCCGACCGCCGTCACGGATCCGTCCGCGTTCTTCTCGTAGCCCGTGACGCGGTGCCCGGGCCGGATCGCGTCCGCGCCGGCCCGGTCCCGGAGGGTCTGCGCGAGCAGCATCTGCAGTCGGCCCCGGTGGACGGCGTACTGCGGCCAGCGGTAGCCGGCGAGCAGGCCGCGCGGCTCGCTGTAGATCTCGTGCCCGTTGCGCCCGACGAGCGCCCACTCGCGGGTGGGGACGCCGATCCGGTCGAGCGCCTCCGCACCGATCCCGAGGTCGCCGAGCTCGCGCACGGCGTTGGGCTGGAGGTTGATCCCGACCCCGAGCGGCGCCAGCTCCCGAGCGCTCTCGAGCACCGCGAAGCTCACGCCGAGCTGGTGGAGGGTCAGCGCTGCGGCGAGCCCGCCGATGCCGCCACCGGCGATCAGCACGCGCGGTCCGGACACGTCCACCGTCTACTCCACGCTGTACAGGTCGATCTGCACGGCGCTCGCCTCGCGCGCGCCGGTGCCGACGAACACCATGCCGTTGAGCCACCGGTAGTCCGGGTGACCGCTCTCGAGCCGGGCCGTCGACCGCATGTAGTAGGACTCCGGCGGGGTCGGTGCGCCCGAGGCGAGCTGCTCCATCACCTCGGTCGGTCCGTGGCGGAAGCCGCGGTTGACGATCTCGATCAGGGCGCCGTCCGCGGTCTCGAACGCGTACCGCGCGTCGAGCTCGGCGACACCGTCGTGCGCGATCGACTGCCAGTCCGCACCGACGTCGAGGATCGTCCCGCTGACCTGGCCCGTGACGCGTCCGCCGATGATCGGGATGATGCGCCGTCGGCCAAAACGGCCGAGCCCGAGGTCCATGAGCGGGCCGAGCTGGACCTGGAGCGTGCAGAACGGCCGCACGGTCGGTGGCTGCAGTGCCGCCATGGTGTCCTCCCGGACGTCGGGGTGCGGCCGCACATTACCGGCGTCGTCCCGAACCCGGGCTCGCGATGCCCCTGCGTACGGCGCCGCCTGACCGCGGCAGGCGGGCTCAGCCGACCCGGCGATACCGGACGTGCGTCGCCAGCGGTGAGTGCAGGACCTCGACGGGCTCGAAGCCGAAGGACTCGATCCCGTCGAAGATGCGCTCGCCCGCACCCAGAACGACGGGCGCGATGTCGAGGGTGAGCTCGTCGATCACGCCGGCGACCAGCGCCTGCCGCACGGTCGAGGCCCCGCCGGCGATGTCCACTCCGTCGGCACCGGCAGCCTCACGCGCCGCGGAGTAGGCCGCGTCGAAGCCGTCGGTGACGAAGTGGAATGTCGTGCCGCCGTCCCGCTCGATGGGGTCGTGGGCGTGATGGGTGAGGACGAACACCGGCGCGTGGTACGGCGGTTCGGGACCCCACCACCCGGTCCACTCCTCGTCCCAGGGTCCCCGCACGGGGCCGAACATGTTCCGGCCCATGACGTACGCGCCACGTGGGCGCATGAGCCACCCGGTCGCGACCTCGTCGGCTTCGGTCGCTCGCGGGTCGCCCATGTGCCAGCCGTGCAGCTCACCACCGCGCTTCCCCAGCGGGTTCTCGCGGCTCTGCTCCGGCCCGGCGACGAAGCCGTCCAGCGAGATCGACATGTGGCAGGTGGTGTCCGGCACCGCAACCTCCTGAGTGATCGCGACCGTCGATGCGGTCGTCCGGACGCTAGCGGTGTTCGACGACCGCCGCGCCCTCGGCGGCTCGGCGTGGTCTGGGCGAACGGCCCACCAGCGGCCGCGCGTGGTGCGGGAATGACCGAGCGGTGGCCAAGGTTGAGCCCAACAGACTCAAGTTTGGCCCCACCCGGCTTGCGCGGCTGCCACCAGGCGCGCATTGTTGAGCCGGGCGGGCTCAAGGCAGACGCCAAGTCGCATCCCAGAGGAGCCCGCAGTCGCTCCGGAAAGAAGGCACACACATGGCACGAGCAGTCGGCATCGACCTGGGCACCACGAACTCGGTGGTCTCCGTCCTCGAGGGTGGCGAGCCCACGGTCATCGCCAACGCGGAGGGGTCGCGCACGACTCCGTCGGTCGTGGCGTTCTCCAAGACGGGTGAGGTGCTGGTCGGCGAGATCGCCAAGCGCCAGGCCGTCACCAACGTCGACCGCACCATCACGTCCGTCAAGCGCCACATGGGCACCGACTGGACCGTGACGATCGACGACAAGAAGTACACCGCGCAGGAGATCAGCGCGCGGGTGCTCTCGAAGCTCAAGCGGGACGCGGAGGCCTACCTCGGCGAGCCCGTCTCCGAGGCCGTCATCACCGTCCCGGCCTACTTCAACGACGCGCAGCGCCAGGCGACCAAGGACGCCGGCACGATCGCGGGCCTCAACGTCCTCCGCATCATCAACGAGCCCACCGCGGCGGCCCTCGCCTACGGCCTCGAGAAGGGCAAGGAGGACGAGCTCATCCTCGTCTTCGACCTCGGTGGCGGCACGTTCGACGTCTCGCTGCTCGAGGTGGGCAAGGACGACGACGGCTTCTCGACGATCGAGGTCCGCGCGACGTCCGGCGACAACCACCTCGGTGGTGACGACTGGGACCAGCGCATCGTCGACCACCTGGTCGCCGAGGTGAAGAACACGACGGGCGTCGACCTGTCCAAGGACAAGATCGCGCTGCAGCGTCTCCGCGAGGCCTCCGAGCAGGCCAAGAAGGAGCTCTCGTCCGCGACGAGCACCAACATCTCGCTGCAGTACCTGAGCATGAGCGAGAACGGCCCGGTCCACCTCGACACCAAGCTCACGCGCGCGCAGTTCCAGCAGATGACGCAGGACCTGATCGACCGCACGAAGGCGCCGTTCAACGCCGTGATCCGCGACGCGGGCGTCAAGCTCGCCGACATCGACCACGTCGTGCTCGTCGGCGGCTCGACCCGCATGCCCGCGGTCGCCGAGGTCGTCACGGAGCTCACGGGCGGCCGCGAGCCGAACAAGGGCGTCAACCCGGACGAGGTCGTGGCCGTCGGTGCCGCGCTCCAGGCCGGCGTCATGAAGGGCGACCGCAAGGACGTCCTCCTCATCGACGTGACCCCGCTGAGCCTCGGCATCGAGACCAAGGGCGGCGTCATGACGAAGCTCATCGAGCGCAACACCGCGATCCCGACCAAGCGGTCCGAGATCTTCTCGACGGCGGAGGACAACCAGCCGTCAGTGCTGATCCAGGTGTTCCAGGGCGAGCGCGAGTTCGCGCGGGACAACAAGCCGCTCGGCACGTTCGAGCTCACCGGCATCGCGCCGGCGCCCCGTGGCGTGCCGCAGATCGAGGTCGCCTTCGACATCGACGCGAACGGCATCGTGCACGTGTCCGCCAAGGACCGCGGCACGGGCAAGGAGCAGTCGATGACGATCACCGGTGGCTCGGCCCTCCCGAAGGAGGACATCGAGCGCATGGTGCGCGAGGCCGAGGAGCACGCGTCCGAGGACCGGAAGCGCCGCGAGGAGGCCGAGACCCGCAACAGCGCCGAGCAGCTCGTCTACTCGACGGAGAAGCTGCTGGTCGACAACGCCGACAAGCTGCCGGAGAACGTCAAGACCGACGTGCAGTCGGCGGTCGGCGAGCTCAAGACGGCGCTCGAGGGCTCGGACGTCGACGAGGTGAAGGCCAAGACGGCCGCCCTGTCGACGGCCGCGCAGAAGATCGGCGAGGCGATCTACGCCAACCAGTCGGCCGCTCCGGCCGACGAGGCGCCGGCGTCCGACGGCTCGTCGTCGGCCTCCGCGTCCGACGAGGACGTGGTGGACGCCGAGATCGTGGACGAGGACGAGGCGAAGTGACGGCCGACAACGAGGGCCGTCCGGAGCCGGGCCGCGGGGACGAGGAGTCCCCGCGGTTCACCGACAAGCGCCGCATCGACCCCGAGACGGGCGAGGTCCGTCAGCCGAGCCCGGAGGAGGCCGTCCTGGCCGAGGCCGAGCAGGTGGCGAGCAACGCCGAGGAGGCCGTGGTGCTGGAGGGCCTCGTCGAGGCGCAGAAGCTCGCGGCCGAGCGGCTCGAGGAGCTGCAGCGCGCCAACGCGAGCTACTACAACCTCGAGCAGCAGTACTCGGCGTACGTGAAGCGGTCGAAGGCCGAGGCCGTCGCCGCGCAGGACCGGGGTGTCGCGTCCCTCGCGGAGGCACTGATCCCGGTGCTCGACGACATCGAGCTCGCGCGGCAGCACGGCGACCTGACGGGTCCGTTCGCGTCGATCGCCGAGAAGCTGCAGGCGACGCTCGCGCGGTTCGGCGTCGAGCAGTACGGCGAGGCGGGCGAGCCGTTCGACCCGGCGGTGCACGAGGCGCTCATGCACGCGCACTCGGCCGAGGTCAGCGAGCCGACCGTCCAGCAGGTGCTCCAGCACGGGTACCGCACGGCCGACCGGGTGCTGCGGGCCGCGCGCGTCGCGGTCGTGGACCCGGAGGCCTGACGACGGCGACGACGAGCCCGCGGTGCGCCGACATGCACCGCGGGCTCGTCATCGGTGAAGATCGAAGGAGGGAGGCGCCGTGACCGGCCAGGACTGGCTCGAGAAGGACTTCTACGCCGTGCTCGGCGTCCCCAAGGACGCGGATGCCGCGACCATCAAGAAGGCGTACCGCAAGCTGGCGCGCACCAAGCACCCCGACCACAACCCGGGTGACGCGAAGGCCGAGGCCGAGTTCAAGCAGGTCGGCGAGGCCTACGCCGTGCTCTCGGACCCCGAGCAGCGCTCGCAGTACGACCAGCTGCGCCAGATGGCCGGCGGCGCCCGGTTCACGTCGGGCGGCCGCGGCGGGTTCGAGGACGTGTTCGGCGGCATGTTCGGCGGCGCGGCACCCGGTCCCGGCGGCACGCGTGTCCGCTACTCGACGGGCGGTGCCGGCGGGTTCGAGGACCTGCTCGGCGGCCTGTTCGGTGGCGGGGCGGGTGGGTTCCAGCGCGGGCCGCAGCCGGGCGCCGACCTCGCGGCGGCCGTCGAGCTGCCGTTCCGCGAGGCCGCGGAGGGCGCGACGGTCTCGCTCGACGTCGAGGGTCGCAAGGTCAACGCCCGCGTGCCGGTCGGCGTGCGCGACGGCCAGAAGATCCGGCTGCGCGGCAAGGGCCGGCCGGGCGAGGCCGGTGCGCCCGCGGGCGACCTGGTGCTCACGGTGCACGTCGCGCCGCACCCGGTGTTCTCGCTCGACGGCGACGCGAACCTCCGCGTCACCGTGCCGGTCGCGTTCGACGAGGCCGCGCTCGGCGCGACGATCGAGGTGCCGACGCTCGACGGCTCGACCGTCAAGGTCAAGGTGCCCGCGGGCACGCCGTCGGGACGCACGCTGCGCGTCAAGGGCCGCGGGCTCAAGGGCCCCAAGCAGACGGGCGACCTGCTCGTCACCGTCCAGGTCGCCGTGCCGCAGCGGCTCTCGGACGCGGCGCGCGAGGCGGTGCAGGCGTTCGGCATCGCGACGAGCGGCGACGACCCGCGCGCCGACCTGATGGCGCAGGCACGGACGTGACGGTGCCGCACGTGACGGACGGCCGGGCATGAACGAGGACTCGCGGGTCTACGTGATCTCGGTCGCGGCCGAGCTCGCCGGCATGCACCCGCAGACGCTGCGGCAGTACGACCGGCTCGGCATCGTCTCGCCCGGCCGGACCCGCGGCCGGGGTCGGCGGTACTCGCTGCGGGACATCGCGACGCTGCGCGAGGTGCAGCGACTGTCGCAGGACGAGGGCATCAACCTCGCGGGCATCAAGCGGATCCTCGCGCTCGAGGACGAGGTCGACCGGCTGCGCCGCCAGGTCGAGTACCTGCGCTCCTTCGTCGAGCCGGGCCGGCGCGTCTTCACCGCCGATCCGCGGGGCGACGTCGTGGCGACCCGCCGCGCCCCGCGGACCGCACGCCCGGCGCCGCCGCCCCGCGCCATCGAGGCCGCCGGCGCCGTCGTCCTCTGGCAGCCGACCCCGCGATCCTGACGCGCCCGCCCGCCCCAGCCGACCCGCAACGGCCGGCCGAGCAGGCGAGCCGCGACCGAGCACGCGAGCCGCGACCGAGCACGCGCGCCGCGACCGAGCACGCGAGCCGCGTGGCATCCCCCGCCCTTCCCACCGGACCGTGAGTTGCGCGCGCGACCGTGAGTCCTGCTTCACGGTCTCGTCAACCAATTCACGGCCTCGGCACAGACTCACGGCCCGCGCAGACGCACGGCTCCCGCGGACTCACGGCTCGCGCGGACTCACGGCTCCCGCGGACTCGCGGCTCGCGCGGACTCACGGACCATGCGGACTCGGTCCGGCTGCGGGTCCGCGTCAGACCGCGGCGAACGTCCGGCGATACTCCGACGGGCTGACGCCGACCGCGCGGCGGAAGTGCAGGCGCAGGTTGGTGGCCGTGCCGAGGCCGCACTCGGCGGCGACGCGGTCGGCGCCCCAGTCGGTGGTCTCGAGGAGCTCGCGGGCCCGGTGGACGCGTGCCGCGTTCAGCCAGCGCAGCGGCGGCTCGCCCGTCTCGGCGACGAAGGCGCGCGCGAACGTGCGCTCCGACGTGTGGGCGTGCCGCGCGAGCTCGGCCACCGTCAGCGGCGTGGCGAGCCGCGTGAGCGCCCACGCGCGCGTCGCCGCGAGCCCGGCCTGGCGCGGCGGCTCCGCGTCACGCGGGATGAACTGCGCCTGCCCGCCGTCGCGGTGCGGTGCGGCGACCACGAGCCGCGCGACGCGGTTGGCGACGGCCGCGCCGTGGTCGACGCGGATGAGGTGGAGGCAGACGTCGATGCCCGCGGCGATGCCGGCGCCCGTGACGACGTCGCCCTCGTCGACGAACAGGACGTCCGGGTCGACGTCCACGTCCGGGTAGGTCGCCGCGAGCTCGCCGGCGTGACCCCAGTGCGTCGTGGCCCGGCGGCCGTCGAGCAGACCGGCCTGGGCGAGCGCGAACGCGCCCGTGCAGATCGACGCGATGCGGGCTCCGCGCTCGTGGGCGGTCCGCAGCGCGTCGAGCACCGCGGGCCCGAGCACCCGGTCGTGCGGCCGGAACGCCGGGACCACGACGGTGTCGGCCTCGACGACGGCGTCGAGGCCGTGCGGCGCGACGACCGCGAACCCGCCGGACGTCTCGACCGGCCCGGGCCGCTCGCCGCACAGCACGACGTCGTAGGGCGCCCCGCCGCGCGCGCCGAGCACCTGGAACGGCATGCCGACCTCCATCGGCAGGGCGGCCGACAGCGCGAGGACCGCGACGCGGTGGACGCGCGGGGGCTCTGCTGCGGGGGGCAGGAGGCGCATGGCGGGAATCTATCGCACCTTGGCATTCCAGCCACTCGCTGGCGCTGACCTGCACCGACAGGGTGGGTCGCGTGACGACGAACACCACTCCCGCCGACGACGCCGCCATCTCGGCGACCGCCGAACCCGGCTCGACGGCAGGACCGGCGCTCGACGGACCACGCCTCGTCCGCGCGCTCCTGCCCGCGCAGACGTTCCTGGTCCTCGGCTCGTCGGTCGACCTCACGCTCACCGGCATCGTCGGTGTGCACCTCGCACCGACGCGCGAGCTCGCGACCCTCCCGTTCAGCCTCATCCCGGTCGCGACGATGGCGACGACCTTTGGCGTGTCGCGGCTGATCGGCCGCGTCGGCTACCGCCGGACGTTCGTGCTCGCGCCGCTCGCCGCGGTCGCGGCGGGCCTGCTGTCGGCCGCGGGCGTCCAGTGGCACGCGTTCTGGCTCTTCTGCGTCGGCACCGCGCTCGTCGGCGTCTACGGCGCGGGCGCCGCGTACTACGGCTACGCCGCCGCGGAGGCGAACCCTGCGACGCGCGCGCGTGCCGTGACGACGCTGCTCGCGGGCGGCCTCGTCGCGGCGCTGCTCGGCCCGTTCCTGGCGACGGCGGTCAAGGGCGTCACCGGCACGCCGTACGTCGCGTCCTACCTCATGGTGGCGGCGTTCGGCGTCGCCGCGACGGCCTGGAACGCGCGGCTGCCGCGCGCCCTCGACGGCCTCGCGGTCCCGAGCCGTACGGCGGCGCGCGCGGGCCGCCCCGGGCGGGTCCTGTGGCGCCAGCAGTCGCTGCTCCTCGGCACCGCGGCGCGGGTGCTCGCGGGCGTCTCGATGACCGCGATGATGACGGCCGGCCCGGTCGCGGGCATGGCGATGGGGCACAGCGAGGGCGCCGCCGCGTTCTCCGTGCAGCTGCACATGGTCGGCATGTTCGCGCCCGGCCTGCTGGTGGCGCGCTGGATCGGCCGGATCGGCGAGCGCCGCGTGGCGCTGCTCGGCGCGGGTGTTCTCGTCGTCGCGGGGTGGGCCGCGACCATGGGCAGCCCGACGTGGGCGTTCCTGCTGGCGATGACGGCGGTCGGCGTCGGCTGGAACCTCGCGAGCAGCGGCGGCAGCGCGATGGTGGTCGGCTCGTACGCGCCGGCCGAGCGCGGGCGCGTCCAGCCGTTCGTCGAGCTCGCCGCGACGGTCTGCCAGGTGGTCGGCTCGCTGAGCGCGGGCATCCTTGCGACGGTCCACGGGTGGTCTCGGCTCGGCGCAGGGGTCGTGGTGCTGTCGGTGCTGGTCGGTGGCGCCCTCGCGCGAGCCCGCCCGCGGTCGGCGGCCTGACCTTCACGAGTCGTCCGGGAACTCTGCCGACGGACTCCCCACGAACGCGCCCGCCGGCGGCCCGGTCGTGCCTAGCGTCGCGGCATGACGAGCGCGCGGCACGCCCGCGACCTGCCACGACGCCACCGCGCGCTGCGCACGACCGCGCTCGTGGCGACCGCCGTGGTGGTGTTCACCGCGTCGGCCGCGGCAGCGGTGGCGCAGCACCTGAGGTCGGCCGTCGACGTCGCCGACACCGACCAGTTCCTCGACGGTCCGCGGCCGACGCCGCTCGGCACGGGCGGCCCGCACGACGGCCCGCCGACGGACGGCTTCGGTGGGCGCGCGGTCAACCTGCTCGTCATCGGCACGGACAGCCGGGACGGCGAGAACGCCGAGCTCGCCGGCGCGGTCGCCGGCATGCGCAACGACACCACGATGGTCGTGCACGTCGCGGCCGACCGGTCGCGCGTCGACGTGGTGTCCATCCCGCGCGACTCGCTCGTCGACATCCCGTCGTGCAAGCGGCACGACGGGACGCGCAGCCCCGCGCTCGCGCGGCACCAGTTCAACGACGCGTTCTCGCTCGGTGCGGGCTCGGACCAGAACCTCGCGTCCGCCGCGGCCTGCGTCATCCGCACGGTCGAGCAGGACACGCAGGTGCCGATCGACGCGAGCATCGTCGTCAAGATGGACGGCGTGGCCGACGTGGTGGGGGCGCTCGGCGGCCTCAAGATCTGCATCCCCGAGCACATGGAGTCGCCGAAAGCGGGCCACCTGGTGCTCGACAAGGGCTGGCACCGGTTCGACGGCCGCACCGCGATCCAGTTCCTGCGGGCACGCACCGGCACGGGTGACGGCCTCGAGCTCGGTTCCGACCTCTCGCGGATCACGCGGCAGCAGCAGTTCATCGACGCGCTGAGCGCGCAGCTGCGGTCCGAGCACCTGCTCGCCAAGCCCGTCGAGCTGCTGCACGTGCTCGACGCCGTCGCGCGCTCGCTCTCGGTGAGCCGGGTGCTCGCCGACCCTCGGACGCTCGCGGGCCTCGCGTACAGCCTGCGCGACCTCGGACCGTCCGCCGTCGAGCACGAGATGGTCCCGGTCGTGGACGCTCCCGCCAGGGCCGACGCCGGCCGGGTGCTCTGGACGGCGGCGGCCGAGCCGCTCTGGGCCAGGATCCGCGCCGACCGTCCTCTGCACGCGACGCCGCGACCGGCCGGGAGCGGCGGCGCGACGTCGACCGGGCACGCGACGCCGCCCGCGACCGCCCCCGCCGGCAAGCCCGCGACCTGCGGCTGAGCCCGTGTCGGCGCCGTGTCAGCCGCGCGGCGCCGCGTCGGCCGCGTGTCGGCACGGTGTCAGCCGGGCCCTGCACGGTTGACCCATGACCACAGCAGACCTGGTGATCGAGGCCGAGGGCCTCGTCAAGCACTTCGGCGAGACGAAGGCCCTGCAGGGCGTCGACCTCGTCGTGCCCCGGGGCACCGTGCTCGGTGTGCTCGGACCGAACGGCGCCGGCAAGACGACGACCGTCCGCATCCTCTCGACCCTGCTCCAGCCCGACGCGGGCCACGCGCGGATCAACGGCCTCGACGTCGTGCGCGACGCCGAGCGCGTCCGCCAGGCGATCGGCCTCACGGGCCAGTACGCGTCGGTGGACGAGGACCTCACGGGGCGGCAGAACCTCGTGCTGTTCGGCACGCTGCTCGACCTCGGCCGGCGCGGCGCGCGGTCCCGGGCCGACGAGCTGCTGACGTGGTTCGACCTCGCCGGTGCCGCGGACCGCCCTGCCAAGACGTACTCCGGCGGCATGCGCCGCCGCCTCGACCTGGCCGCGAGCCTGGTCGGCCGGCCCGACATCATCTTCCTCGACGAGCCGACCACGGGCCTCGACCCGAGCAAGCGCGAGGACATGTGGGAGGTCGTGCGCTCGCTCGTCGACGACGGCTCGACCGTGCTGCTGACCACGCAGTACCTCGACGAGGCCGACGCGCTCGCGGACGAGATCACGGTGATCGACCACGGTCGCGTCATCGCGCACGACACCCCGGAGGGGCTCAAGCGCGTCGTCGGCGGGCAGACCCTCGAGATCCGGCCGTCCGACCCGAGCCGCCTCGCGGAGACCGCGACGATCCTGTCGCAGGTGTCGTCGGGCGCGAAGGCCGACGAGATCCGCAAGGGCATGCTCGCGGTGCCGGTGAGCGGCGACGACGCGATGACCGAGACGGTCGCGCGGCTGTCCGCCGCCGGCATCGGCGTGCTCGAGCTGAGCCTGCACCTGCCGAGCCTCGACGAGGTCTTCTTCACCCTCACCGGCCGCACGGCGTCCGACGACGACCAGGCGGCCACCGACTCCACGAAGGAGGTGGCGGCATGAGCACCGCGACCCTCGAGGCCCCCCGCACCACGTCGGGCCCGGCCCCCGCGCAGCAGCGCACCCGCAAGCCGTTCCCGCTCGTGCGCCACTCGGCCGCGCTCACCAAGCGCAGCCTCATCAAGACGTGGCGCACGCCCGAGGCGCTCATCGACGTGACGCTGCAGCCGGTGATCTTCCTCGCGATCTTCACGTACATCTTCGGCGGCGCCGTCTCGGGCGACACGCACTCGTACCTGCAGTTCCTGCTGCCGGGCGTGCTCGGCCAGACGATCGCGCTCGGTGCGATCGCGATCGGCGTCAACCTCAACACCGACATGGAGAAGGGCATCTTCGACCGCTTCAAGTCGCTGCCGATCCCGCGCATCGCCCCGCTCATGGGTGCCGTGCTCGGCGACGTGGTGCGGTACGTGATCGTCGCGGTCGTCACGCTCGCTGCCGGCTACGCGATGGGCTTCCGGATCGGCGGCTCCGTCCTCGCGACCGTCGCGGGCTGCCTGCTGGCCGTGCTGTTCGCGCTCTGCCTCAGCTGGGTGTCGGTGTGGGTCGGCATGCTCGTCCGCACGAGCGGCGCGGTCCAGGGCGTGATGTTCCTGCTGATCATGCCGCTGACGTTCGGCTCCAACGTGTTCGTCCAGACGCAGACGCTGCCGAGCTGGATGCAGGGCTTCGTCAACGTCAACCCGCTGACGCACCTCGTCGACTCGATGCGCGGCCTGTTCCTCGGCACGCCGGTGGGCAACCACGTGTGGTGGACGCTCGCGTGGTGCGTCGGGCTCGTCGCGGTGTTCATGCCGCTCGCGCTGCGGGCGTACCGACGCAAGGTGTGACACACGTCCGGGCCGCGGGGGTCCGGCGACGAGCGAGGGCATCCGGATCCGTCCGGGTGCCCTCGCCGCGTCTCCGCGAGAACTCGTCCACGGCTCGTGTCGAGGACGCCGCCCGCCGTTCGACGCACGGGTGAGAGCAGGGCCGCCCGGCCCGGCCAGGACCAGATCGGAGCAGATCATGCGCTTCCTCGGATACACCCTCGGCGACGAGTCCGTCCCCATGCCCGCCCCCACCCCGGACCTGATGGAGCGCATGGGCGCGTTCATGGAGGAGGCGACGAAGGCGGGTGTGCTGGTCGCGACCGGCGGCATCGCACCGAGCGCGATGGGCGCGAAGGTCACGCTGGAGGACGGCGAGTTCACGGTCGTCGACGGCCCGTTCGCCGAGGCGAAGGAGCTGATCGGCGGGTGGGCGCTCACGGAGTGCCGGGACCTCGCGGAGGCAGTCGAGTGGACCAAGCGTTTCCTCGCCGTGCTCGGTGCGGGCGAGTGCCGCGTGCGGCCGGTGTTCTGACGGCTGCCCACACGCGACGAGGGCCGCACCCGGGCGGGGTGCGGCCCTCGTCGTCGTGACGGTCCCGTCAGGGCAGGTCGTCGAAGAAGACCTCGTCCGCGACCTGCGGCACCAGCACGAACGCCGCGTCGGCACCGGTCGGCTCCGTGTCGAGCGCGAGGCCGTCGACCGTCGCGACGGTCTCGGCGTCGACGAAGACGCGCGCCTCGCCGTTCTCGACGACCGCGTCGTCGGGCTCGGGCGTCGGCACGAGCTGGAGCTCGAGCGCGCCGGCCTCGTTCGCGGCGATCCGCAGGCCGCCGCCCTCGGGCAGCCGGGCCTGCGTCGTGAGGTCCTCCACGGCGGTGCGGGCGTTGTCGGTGATCGTGAGCACGAGTGCTCCTCTCGGTTGCCGGGTGACGTCCGCGAGGGGGGTGCGCGTGCGCGTCGGCCGCGTGGGCGACCGGCCCGCGCGGCCGTCTCGGTCCGTCCACCGAAGCAAGCCGGTGGCCGTCCGGCAACCCGGGCGCCCGTCGACACGGGGCGACGGTCGTGCTCTGATCGGACCTCGTGAGCGATCCCCGCGAGGCCGTCGAGGCGGTGTTCCGCCTCGAGTTCCCTCGCCTCGTCGCGGGCCTGACCAGGTACGTCGGCGACGTGGGCCGCGCCGAGGAGCTCGCGCAGGACGCGCTGGTCGCGGCGCTCGAGCAGTGGCCCGCCGAGGGTGTGCCCCGGAACGCCGGCGCGTGGCTCATGACCGTCGCAAAGCGGCGCGCGGTCGACGCGATCCGCCGCGACGCGGTCCGGGCGACGAAGTACGCGCTCGTCGCGCCGACGCTCGAGCACCTGACGACGGACGTCGAGGCCGCGCTCGACGACGACGAGATCGACGACGACGTGCTGCGCCTCCTGTTCACCGCGTGCCACCCGGTGCTGGCCCAGCCGGCTCGTGTCGCGCTCGCGCTGCGCCTGCTCGGTGGCCTGACGACCGCCGAGATCGCGCGCGCCTACGGGCAGCCCGAGGCGACGGTCGCGCAGCGCATCTCGCGGGCCAAGGCGGCGATCGCCAAGGCGGGCGTGCCGTTCGAGGTGCCGAGCGGCCCGGACCGCGCCGAACGCCTCGGGTCGGTGCTCGAGGTCGTCTACCTGATCTTCAACGAGGGCTACACCGCGACGAGCGGCGACGACTGGGCGCGGCCCGAGCTGTGCTTCGAGGCGCTGCGCCTGTCCCGGGTGCTGGCCGCGCTGCTGCCCGACGAGCCCGAGGTGCTCGGCCTGACCGCGCTCCTCGAGCTGCAGTCGTCGCGGCTCGCCGCGCGCCTCGGACCGGACGGCGAGCCCGTGCTGCTGGCCGACCAGGACCGGCACCGGTGGGACCGCCTGCTGATCCGCCGCGGCCTCGAGGCGCTCGACCGCGCCGGGGCGCTCGGCGGTCGCCGCGGCCGGTACGCCCTGCAGGCCGCGATCGCGGCGTGCCACGCGCGCACGTTCTCGGCCGACGAGACCGACTGGTTCGCGATCGCGACGCTCTACGGCGAGCTCGCGCACGTGATGCCCTCACCGGTCGTCGAGCTCAACCGCGCCGTCGCGATCTCCATGGCGGTCGGCCCGCAGGCGGCGCTCGAGGTGGTCGACGCGCTGGCGGCGACGGGCACGCTGGACGGGTACCACCTGCTGCCGAGCGTCCGCGGCGACCTGCTCGCACGGCTGGGGCGCGTCGTCGAGGCCCGCGCGGAGCTCGAGCGAGCCGCGGCGATGACGACCAACGCGCGCGAGCGCGAGCTGCTGACGAGCCGCGCGCGGGGGCTGGGCGCCTGACGGGCCGGTGGGCCGCGCCGCCGCCGGCTCCGACGCCCCCGGACGGCTCAGCGCGCGCGGGTCCGTCCCGTCAGGGCCCGAGCACCTCGGCGGACAGCGCGCGCAGCCGGTCGGCCGCAGCCTGCGGCCGGAGCTCGCGCAGCGGGGCGACCCGCGCCTGCCGCGCGTCGGCGTCGCCGAGCAGCTCGTCGAGCCGGCTCTCGTCGCCGAGGGCGAGCAGCGTGCGCAGGTTCGCGCCGAGCCGTGTGCCGAGCGCCCACAGCTCGACGGCACGCTCGTCGTCGCGCCGGATGGCGCACAGCTCGGCCACCGCGATGCCGTAGGAGCCGAGGATCGGCATGTCGAGCGTCACGACAGCCTCGTCGCGCGCTGCGACGATCCACGCGAGCGTCCGGTCGTCCACGTCGGTGCGGTCCGGGTCCTCGAGCCAGCTCGTCCGCATGCGCACCATCGCCGCCGCGAGCCGGAACACGATGCGCGCCTGCGCGACCACCACCAGGCCGTCGGCGCGCTCGGCCGCGGCGTCGCCGTACGCGACCGCGTCCTGGTGGCGGCCCTGCTCCCACGCGACGCGCGCGAGGCCCGCGTCGGCCTGCGCGCGGTCCATCGGGTCGAGCTGCGGGTTCGCCGCGAGGTCCTCGAGCGTGCGCACGGCGTCCTCGTCACCGGCGATGGCGTGCTCGACGAGCAGCAGCACGCGCACGCTGCGCGCGTCCGACTGGGCCCCGACGGCCTCGAGGTGCTGGACGCCGAGCGTCAGCCAGTGCTCCGACTCCGCGCGCCCGTTCGTCGAGTCCCACTGGCCGAGCGCCTGCGCCGTCATGCCCATGCCCCAGTGGTCGCCGACCTGCTCGAACAGGCGGTACGCCTCGCGGACGTCGGGTCCCGACATGCCGGCGTCGCCCATGTTCTCCCGGATGGCGGCCGCGATGAACAGGCCCATCGCACGCACGTACCGGTCGTCGGACGTCTGCAGCCGCTCGGCGGCGCCGATCATGCGCGCCGGGTCCGTCGACGTCAGCGTCGGGAGCACGTCGGCGAGCGCCACGAGCGGTGCGCTCACCTGGGCGCGACGCTCCGCGAGCGTGGTGCGGATGACGCGCCAGCCGAGCGCCGCGAGCCGCATCGAGTCCGTCGCGGCGCCGTTGACGGCCGCGAGCAGCCCGAACGAGACCGTGTGCTCCGCGTTCGGCAGCGGCAGCCCCGAGCGCACGCCCTGGAGGAACACCGACGCCCGCCGCCGCGCCGGCGCGTCCGCCGCGAGCAGCCGGCGCGCCCACGCGATGACCTCGACGTGCAGGCCGCGCACCGTCCACGCCTGGAACAGCGCGGCCGCGATGTCGGCGATCGCCGGCTCCTCGTCGTGCTCGGCCGCCCACCGCAGCGCCGCGACGAACGAGTCCTGCTCGCGCGCGCAGCCTGCGAACGCCTCGAGCTGACCCTCGCCGACGAACCGGTCCGCGTACCACGCGGCCTCCTGCGCCGACCACCGCACGAGCCCCGCCATCGCGTCGGCACGACCACCGGCCGCGTCGAGCCGGGCCTCGCCGTACTCGCGGACGGTCTCGAGCATCCTGTACCGGGTGGGGGTCTCGCCCTCGTCGAGCGCCAGCAGCGACTGCTCGACGAGCACCGCGAGCCCGCGCCGGACGGCGGGTCCGGGCGCGCCGGCGACGGCGGTCGCCGCGTCGGCCGTGAACGACGACGGGATCACCGCGAGGCGCGCGAGCAGCTCGCGCCCGGGCTCGTCGAGCAGCTCGCGGCTCCAGTCGACCATCGCCCACAGGCTCGCGTGCCGCTCCGGCAGCCCGCGCAGCGCGTCGTCGAGCAGCGCGAACCGGTCGGAGAGCCCGTCGAGCACGTCCTCGACCGGCATCGCGCGCAGTCGCGCCGCGGCGAGCTCGAGCGCGAGCGGCAGGTTGTCGAGCCGGTGGCACAGCTCGAGCGCGGCAGCCGGGTCCCACGCGAGGTCGGGCCGGCCGGCGCGCGCGCGGGCCTCGAGCAGGCCGAGCGCGTCGTCGTCCGGCAGCGCGCGCACGCGGTGCACCACCTCGCCGACGACGCCGAGCGGGGCGCGGCTCGTGGCGAGCAGCACCAGGCCGTCGGGCGCGGCCGCGACGAGCTCGGCGACGACGCCGGCCGCGGCCTCGAGCACGTGCTCGCAGTTGTCGATGACGACGAGCCCGGCGAGGTCCTGCGCCGCGATCGCGAGCCGCTCCTCGGGCGTCAGGACGCGCCGCTCTGCCGTCGGCGTGCTCGCGGACCCGGTCGTCTCCGCGCCGCCGAGCGCGGCCAGCACCGTGGGCAGGACCTCGGCCGGGTCGCGGACGCCGGCGAGCTCGACGGCTCGGACCTCGGTCCCGCGCGCGAGCGCCCGCCGTGCGGTCTCGGCGGCCAGGCGCGTCTTGCCCGCACCCCCGGTCGCGACGAGCGTGACGAGCGGCGCCGCGGCGAGGGACTCCTCGATCGCCGCGAGCTCGTCGTCGCGGCCGACCAGCGCGGTCGCGGGGCGGCGCCAGGCGACGGGCAGCCCGCTCGTGACGCGGCCACCGCGCGGTGGCGGGGCGACGTCCGGGGCGACGCTCGGGGCGACGGCGGGGTCGGCGGCCGGGGGCGAGGTCGCGTCGATCGGCGGCGGACCGGGCGCCGCCGTCCTCGGTGCCGACCCGGGGACCCCGTTCGCCGGGGACGCCGGGCTCGCCGGCCTGGTGGGCGCTGCCGGCGGAGGCCCGGTCAGCTCGCCGCGCAGCAGCGCGAGATGGGCGGCCGTCACGACGGTCGACGGGTCGGTGCCGTACCGGTCCGCCAGGTCGGCGCGCAGCCGCTCGACCACGTCGAGCGCCTCGGCGTCACGCCCCTGCGCCGCGAGCACCCGCACGAGCAGCGCCACCGACGGCTCGTCCGGCGGCGTGCGCTCCGCGAGCCGGCGCAGGTCGGCCTCGTCGAACGGGCCGGCGCCCGCGAGCGCCGCGTTCGCGCGGACCGCGGTCACGTCGGCGAAGAGCCGCGCCGTCGAGGGGTCGTCGACGTCGGGAACCGGGGGGAACAGCGCGCGCGCCTCGTCGGCCAGCGTGCGGGCCTCCGCCACGTCGCCGGCCGCGAGGGCGGACGCGGCGCGGTCGACCAGCGCGCGCCCGTCGACCGCGTCGACGTGCACGTCCTCGCCCGTGATCCGGTAGCCGCCGGGGACGCCGACGACCGGGACCCCGAGGCGCCGCACGCGCGAGACGAGGGCCTGGACCGCGCCGGTCGCGTCGTCGGGCGGCGCGCCCTCCCAGACGGCGTCGACGAGCGCCGCGGTCGAGACCGCGCGGCCGCGCGCGTCGACCAGCGCGCGGACCACGGTGGCGAGCCGCTCGCCGCGGACGGGCCGGCCGTCGACGGCGAGCTCGCCGAGCGTCGTGATGCGCACCGGGCCAGCATTCCTCATCCGTGCGGCGGCAGGCTCCTGGCGTGTCGCGCCGCGTCCGATCCGGGCATCGGGGACATCCTCGTGTGGACGCACGTGTGGACCTGTCTGGGGACGTGCTGTGGACCGCTGTGGACCGCTGTGAACGGCCGAGCAAAGGTGCTGGCCAGGGTCGTGTCAGTGGTCGGTCGTAGGCTGTCCCGGTACACACAGGGTGAAAAACGACACGCGTGTAAGCACAACCCCTAGTGGTCTCTTGCAGGGCCTACCACTAGGTGTAGTGTCGAGACTCGTTGCGGCGGGGGAGCCGCGACGCGAGACACAAGCCTCCGCGGCTGCCCCAGCAAGGGCCACGCGGACGTCAGCACAGGGAGCCACGATGACGATCACGGTCTACAGCAAGCCGGCTTGCGTGCAGTGCAACGCGACGTACCGCGCGCTCGACAAGCTGGACGCCGAGTACACGGTCGTCGACATCAGCGAGGACGCCGACGCGCGCGACTACGTCATGTCGCTCGGCCACCTCCAGGCTCCCGTGGTGATCGTCGACGGCGACCACTGGTCGGGCTACCGCCCGGACCGCATCAAGGCGCTCGCCGAGAAGCTGGCCACCGCGGTCGCCTGACCGCCCTCGCCGGCGAGGTCGCCGGCACCCCGGACGCCCCGGGTCGGCGTCGGCACCGGCCGCGCCGGCCCGGCGGGCCCGGCACCCGCACCGCAGCGGACGGCTCTCTCGTCCAGCAGCACCGCAGCACGACCCCGAGGTGAGGGAGGCGGACCGATGAGCTCCCTGGTCTACTTCTCCTCCGCGTCGGACAACACCCACCGCTTCGTGCAGAAGCTCGGCCTGCCCGCCCAGCGCATCCCGCTGCGGCCCACGGACGCGTTCCTGCACGTCACCGAGCCCTACGTGCTGGTCGTCCCCACCTACGGCGGCGGCAACGAGGGCGGGGCGGTACCCCGGCAGGTCATCAAGTTCCTCAACGACGAGGGCAACCGGGGGCTCATCCGCGGCGTCATCGCCGCGGGGAACACCAACTTCGGCGAGGCGTACTGCATCGCGGGGGACATCATCGCGGCCAAGTGCCACGTCCCCTACCTGTACGCCTTCGAGCTCATGGGAACGAACGAGGACGTCCAGCGCGTCCGCGACGGATTGGAACGGTTTTGGCAGCGACAGTCACTGATCTCCGCGTAGACACGTCGGGGCTGGACTACCACGCCCTCAACGCGATGCTGAACCTCTACGGTCCGAACGGCGAGATCCAGTTCGACAAGGACCGGGAAGCGGCGCGCGCGTACTTCCTGCAGCACGTCAACCAGAACACGGTCTTCTTCCACGACCTGGACGAGAAGCTCGACTACCTCGTCGAGAACAAGTACTACGACGCCGCGGTGCTCGAGCAGTACGACCGCGCGTTCATCAAGACGCTCTTCCAGTACGCGTACTCGAAGAAGTTCCGGTTCCAGACGTTCCTGGGCGCGTTCAAGTACTACACGTCGTACACGCTCAAGACCTTCGACGGGAAGCGCTACCTCGAGCGCTTCGAGGACCGCGTCTGCATGGTCGCGCTGTCGCTCGCGGAGGGCGACGAGAACTTCGCGATCAACCTGGTCGACGAGATCGTGTCGGGCCGGTTCCAGCCCGCGACGCCCACGTTCCTCAACCTCGGCAAGGCGCAGCGCGGCGAGCCCGTCAGCTGCTTCCTGCTGCGCATCGAGGACAACATGGAGTCGATCGCGCGCGGCATCAACTCGGCGCTCCAGCTGAGCAAGCGCGGCGGCGGCGTGGCGCTCCTGCTCAGCAACATCCGCGAGCACGGCGCGCCCATCAAGCACATCGAGAACCAGTCGTCCGGCGTCATCCCCGTGATGAAGCTGCTCGAGGACTCGTTCTCGTACGCCAACCAGCTCGGCGCGCGCCAGGGTGCCGGCGCGGTGTACCTGCACGCGCACCACCCGGACATCTACCGGTTCCTCGACACCAAGCGCGAGAACGCGGACGAGAAGATCCGCATCAAGACGCTGTCTCTCGGGGTCGTGATCCCGGACATCACGTTCGAGCTCGCCAAGAAGAACGAGCCGATGTACCTCTTCTCGCCGTACGACGTCGAGCGCGTCTACGGGGTGCCGTTCGCCGACATCGACGTCACCGAGAAGTACTACGAGATGGTCGACGACGCGCGGATCCGCAAGACGAAGATCAACGCGCGCGAGTTCTTCCAGACCCTCGCGGAGATCCAGTTCGAGTCGGGCTACCCGTACATCATGTTCGAGGACACGGTGAACCGGGCGAACCCGATCAAGGGCAAGATCACGCACTCGAACCTGTGCTCGGAGATCCTCCAGGTCTCGACGCCGTCGACGTTCAACGAGGACCTCTCGTACGACCACGTCGGCCGCGACATCTCGTGCAACCTCGGCTCGATGAACATCGCGCTCGCCATGGACTCGCCGGACTTCGGCAAGTCGGTCGAGACCGCGATCCGCGCGCTCACCGCGGTGTCGGACCAGACGGACATCGAGTCGGTGCCGTCGATCAAGAAGGCGAACGCCGGCGGCCACGCCATCGGCCTCGGGCAGATGAACCTGCACGGCTACCTGGCGCGCGAGCGCATCTTCTACGGCTCGGACGAGGGCCTCGACTTCACGAACATGTACTTCTACACGGTCGCCTTCCACGCGATCCGTGCGTCGAACAAGCTCGCGATCGAGCGCGGCTCGAAGTTCTACGGCTTCGAGGACTCGAAGTACGCGACCGGCGAGTACTTCGACAAGTACATCGACCGCGAGTGGGCGCCGCGCACCGAGCGCATCCGCCAGCTGTTCGCCGACGCCGAGGTGCACATCCCGACGCAGGACGACTGGCGCGAGCTCGCCGCCTCCGTGAAGGAGCACGGCATCTACAACCAGAACCTGCAGGCCGTCCCGCCGACGGGCTCGATCTCGTACATCAACCACTCGACGAGCTCGATCCACCCGATCGCGTCGAAGATCGAGATCCGCAAGGAAGGCAAGATCGGCCGCGTCTACTACCCGGCGCCGTTCATGACGAACGACAACCTGGCGTACTACCAGGACGCGTACGAGATCGGCTACGAGAAGATCATCGACACCTACGCCGAGGCGACGCAGCACGTCGACCAGGGCCTGTCGCTGACGCTCTTCTTCAAGGACACCGTGACGACCCGCGACCTGAACAAGGCGCAGATCTACGCGTGGAAGAAGGGCATCAAGACGATCTACTACATCCGGCTCCGGCAGATGGCGCTGGAGGGGACCGAGGTCGAGGGCTGCGTGTCTTGCATGCTCTAGTGGTGGTCCGCGAGGCGGCGCCGGCGCATCCTCTGCCCGGCGCCGCCTGCGGCGGCGCTTGACGCCCACCACACCGGAGGATGCGCCGACGCCGCCTCGCTCCGTACGGCCCTCGCCCATCGGTGGGAGGGGTCTGGAAGATCAACGAACGAACGACGTGAACGAAGGACCGGGCTGATGATGTCGACGGGGAAGCTGAAGCTGATCGACCGGGTGTCGGCGATCAACTGGAACCGGCTGCAGGACGACAAGGACGCCGAGGTCTGGGACCGGCTGACGGGCAACTTCTGGCTGCCCGAGAAGGTGCCGGTGTCGAACGACATCCAGTCGTGGGCGACGCTCACCGAGCAGGAGAAGACGCTGACGATGCGCGTCTTCACGGGCCTGACGCTGCTCGACACGATCCAGGGCACGGTCGGCGCGGTGTCGCTCATCCCCGACGCGCTCACGCCGCACGAGGAGGCCGTCTACACGAACATCGCGTTCATGGAGTCGGTGCACGCCAAGTCGTACAGCTCGATCTTCTCGACGCTGTGCTCCACCAAGGAGATCGACGAGGCGTTCCGCTGGTCGGAGGAGAACGGCAACCTGCAGCGCAAGGCCGAGATCGTCATGGAGTACTACAAGGGCGACTCGCCGCTGAAGCGGAAGGTCGCGAGCACGCTGCTCGAGTCGTTCCTCTTCTACTCCGGCTTCTACCTGCCCATGTACTGGTCGAGCCGCGCCAAGCTCACGAACACGGCCGACCTGATCCGCCTGATCATCCGCGACGAGGCGGTGCACGGGTACTACATCGGCTACAAGTTCCAGAAGGGCCTTGAGCTCGTCTCGCCCGAGGAGCGCAACGAGCTCAAGGACTACACGTTCGAGCTGCTCTTCGAGCTGTACGACAACGAGGTCGAGTACACGCAGGACCTCTACGACGGCGTCGGCCTCACCGAGGACGTCAAGAAGTTCCTGCGCTACAACGCCAACAAGGCGCTGATGAACCTCGGCTACGAGGCCCTGTTCCCGCGCGACGAGACCGACGTCAACCCGGCGATCCTGTCGGCCCTGTCGCCGAACGCGGACGAGAACCACGACTTCTTCTCGGGCTCGGGCTCGTCGTACGTCATCGGCAAGGCCGTCAACACCGAGGACGCCGACTGGGACTTCTGACGCCCGCTGCTCACCGACTCGACCCCGACGCGATCCATCGCGCCGGGGTCGAGTGCATCACGGCGGAGGACGCTCATGCCCGGCAGCGCTCGGGCGTTGACGGGTGTCGCGGCGTCCGCGACGCTGCCCGCGTGACTCCGACGACGAACCAGTGCCCCACGTGCGGATCGACGACGCTGGCGGCCGGGGTGGTCGTCGGGCGCTCCCCGGGTGTGAAGTTCAAGGGCAGCACGGGTCCGGCCGGCGACCTCGGCGGGATCCTGCTCACGCGGGGCATCTTCAACCACAGCGCGCCGGCGTGGCGGTGCGACTCGTGCGGGACGGTCGTCATCCCGTCGTCGGTCAGCGGGCGGGCGTAGGCGCACGTCGACTGCCTCGACGTGCCGCGGCGCAGAGGGGAGTGGCAGACGATGAGGAGCAACCGAGGCTCCGGCCTCGACGTCCGGGAACGGGTCGCGCGCCGGTTCTTCCGCCTGGTCAACCACCTCGCCGTGCCGATGATCCGGGCGGGGGTCCCGACCGGCGCAGCCAACGTCCTGCTCGTCGTGCGCGGGCGGAAGTCCGGGATCGACCGCACGACGCCGGTCACCGCGTTCGTGGCCGGCGGCCACGTCTACGTCCACGCGACGTACGGCGCGACGGGCTGGGCCCGCAACCTCCGGGCGGCCGGCGAGGCCACGGTGGTCCAACCGGGCGGGCGGCGTCGGGTCGTCCGTGCGACCGAGGTCCCCACCGACGAGGCGGCGGTGATCCTTCGCGACGCCCTCGCCCCGTACCACCGCTCGCGCCTGCTGCGCCGCGTGCTGGGGCCGCACGTGCGTCCGCCCGTCGCGATCCTGCGCCAGGTCCGCGTGCGCGTCGACGACACGCACGAGGACTATGCCGCCGAGGCCCAGCGCCACCCGCTCTTCGAGCTCGTCCCCGCGTGATGCCTTCGCCGTCGCGCGGCGGCGGGAGGGGCGCGAGGGACGCCGGCGCCCACCACGCCCGCGCGAGCCGCGCGCTGTCGGCGACCCGCTCGCATCCTCACGCGCCGGCCAGCAGCGCCCCGCAGAACTCGAGCAGGTCGTGGTTGCCGTCGACGATGTCGCGCTCCGTCATCTCGTACTGCTCGTCGCCGACGACGCCGACGTCCTCGATCGCGAGGCCCGCGCTGCGACCGGACCGGACCATCCGGCGCACCGACACGGCGAAGCCGATGCCGGGCGGCAGCGGCGGGAGGTCGAGGTGCGCGGCGTGGTACGCGTACTGGACGTCGTCGGCCGTCCAGACGTTCGCGCCGCCCGCGCCGGACGCGACGCCGACCGAGACGACCTGCCCGATGCCCTGGTCGACGATGCCGGCCGCGAACAGGTCGCCGCACGAGTACGTGCTGGCGTCGACCACGCAGACCACGGGCCCGTCGTACGCCCGCTCGACCGCGTCCAGGGCGTCGACATCGGTGATCGGCAGGTGCCGCGAGAACGGCTCGCCGAGGTCGAGCGCCGCACGGGTCGAGCCGGCCCAGTCGGCGAGGTCCGCGCCGTTGCCGTCCGCCTCGGTCATCGCCACCATCGCCCGCGTCGCGCGGCAGGCGAACCGGGTGGGGTCGACGCGGTCGTCCGTGAACAGCCGCAGCACGTGCTCCGCGCAGTCGACGACGCCGCCGGGGTTGGCGCGGACGTCGATGACGAGCCCGGTCGCGGGCAGCGCACGCAGGGTGCGCGCGATGTCGTCGACGAAGCGGGCGATGTGCTCGACGTCGAAGGTCCAGAGGCGCAGGTAGCCGAACTCGCCGTGCGACGTGGTGAACGGTCGCGCGGCGAGCGCGTCGGAGAAGTCGGTCGGCAGCCAGCCGCGGTCGCGTGCACGCGCGGCGGCGTCGAGGCGGTCCTGCTCCCACAGCTCGGTCGCGAACAGCAGCTTGCGCGCGCGGCGGGTGGACTCGCCGATGACGTCGATCGCGCGGTGCGTGCGCGTCTCGATCAGCGTGTCGGCGGTCGCCGCGCTGCCGGGCTGGATCGCACGCCACTCGAACCGGGCGGTGCGGTCCGCGTGCGACGGGCGGTCGTCCGGCCGCCGGTAGCCGATCTCGACCCAGAGCTCGTCGGGCGGCGGGAGGTAGGCGAGCGGCCGTTGCGTGAGGGTCTGCAGGGCGCGGGCCCGACGCGCGTCGGGCCGGCCGCCGGTGAGCGTGTCGGCGTACAGGTCGACCGCGCGCGCGAACGGGATGCCGTTCCACGTGGTCAGTCGTGCGCCCGGCGTCAGCCCGCTGCGGGCGACCTCGTCGGTCGTCTTCGTGACCACGAACGTCGGCGAGAGGTAGGGGCCGAAGGACTCCGCGAGGAACGGCACCGCGGCGACGTACGCGCTCGTGCGCTGGTCCGCCGTCCCGACGAACACCTGCGTGTGCTGGTCGCGCAGGCGGTTGACGAGCCGCGTCAGCGCGCGCAGGAACCCCGCCGAGTCGAGGAACGGGATGTCGCGCCGGAGCGCCGCGAGCGCCGCGACGGGGTCGAAGCCGTAGAGGGATCGCTTCTGGTCGTAGTGCACGTAGACGTCGGTGACGAGCGTGGTCCAGAGGTCGACGAGGTCGTGTCGCTGCGTCGTCGTCAGGGCCACGGGAGCCGCCGCCTGGGCCCGCAGCGGCACGACGTCGTCGAGCGGGGCCCCGGTGCGGGCCTGCTTCGCCACCCGGCCGGCGGGACTCACGGCAGAAAGGCCGCGCGCAGCGGCGCGAGCACGCCGCCCTGGATGGGTGAGGCGTCGAGCCGGTCGAAGAAGGCCGCGTCGTGCTCGACGGGCGGCACCGGGGGGATCGTGACGGTGGCCGGGTTCTTCGGCGGCCCGGCCCGGCCCGTGCGGCGCGTGTCGGGCATGTCGAGGAACAGCTCGAGCTCGGCGTCGGGCGCGAACCGCGGGCCTGCCGCCGCGCGCGCCTGGGCCGAGGCGATGGCCCGCTGCGGGTCCCGCTGGACGGCGCGCAGCGTGTCCAGGACCGCCTTCCACGACCACGCGGCCGCCGGGTCCTTCGGGTCCGGCAGCGCGACGCGCCGCGAGCGATGCCCGATGGTGGCCGTGAAGCTCGGTGGGGCGCCCGCCTTCGTCATCAGCGCGGCGTCGCCGTAGCGCGGCACCCCGCCGATCATGACGAGCTCGACGTCGCGTTCCCTCGCCCGGACGACCTGCCCCCAGGGGTCCGCGTCGCCGTGGGCACGGATCACGACGACGTCGGCGAACGCGCCGGGGACGAGCCTGCCGACCGGGCGGTGCCAGCACCGTTCCAGGAGCGTGCCGGGGTTGCTCGTCACCATCTCGACGATCTGCGCGTCGGTGAGCGCGTAGCCGAGGTGGTCCGCCGCGATCCGCGCCACCTTCATCTCTCCGAGCAGGTTCCGGGTGCCGGACGGCCCCCAGTCGCACCCGAGGCAGACCGTGAGGCCGCGGGCGCGCGCGTCGTCGATGAGCGTCGTCTGGTCGTAGAGCACGAGGTTCGACAGCGGCGACCAGACGACGCCACCCGCGGTCGCGGTGTCCCACCTGGCCCACTGCCCGGCGTCCAGCGCGCAGCAGTGGATCGCGATGAGCGTGCTCAGCAGGCCGCCCGCACGGTCGAGGTCGGTGTAGTCCTGGACGACCCGCGACCCGCGCTGCCCCTCGGAGCAGTGGTAGACGAACCCCGCGCCGGCGGCCATCCGCCGCACCGACTCGGTGAGCGCGTCGCCGGTCTTGGTGACGACCGAGGTGTAGATCAGGTCGTCCCGCCCGGTGCCCGCCTCCTCGCTGTCGACGTCGCGGACCACCGTCCGGTAGCCCCGGTTCGACGTCGGCCAACCCTGCATCGAGGTCGCGCCGCCGGCCATGCCCCGCACCTGGACGTACGCGAGCAGCGCCTCGGGGCACGCCTTCGCGTAGACCCAGGCGGGCTCGGTGATCGACGCGGTGTAGGTGTCGGCGTCGGGCCACTGCTTGTTGTGCAGCCACGGCTGCGTGCGGCCCGGCTCCGTCCACAAGGGCAGCGCGTTGTACGCGAGGTGGTTGTGCATGTCGATGAACCCGGGCAGCACGAGGTCGTCGCCGACGTCCACCTGGGTCGCCGCCTCGAAGCCCGCGACCCGCCGGCGGCCGAACGTCACGTCGACGATCCGGTCGTCCTCGATCCAGACGCGGCCGCGCCGCGGCGGCGCGTCCGCGCCGTGCGCCATCGGTGCGACGTGCCCGGCGACCACGAGCTGCGCCATGACGAACCCCCGGCCGACGGCCTCGGCCGACCGGGCCGAGCGCGGGGCGCCGACGCCGCGCCGTCCCCGACCCGGGCGGTGACGCGCGTCGTCTCCGCGGTGTCACAGGGGATGCGCGGCGGATCCCCTGTGACGTTCTCGTCAGGTCGACGCCAGAGACGGGGGACCCGATGATCACGGATCCGTTCGACGCCGGGCCGCGGGGCGCGTTCAAGGCGCTCTGCCGCAGCTACCCCGACGACACGGTGTTCCGGGGGGACGACGGCTTCCGGTCCCTGTGGGGCCCGATCTTCTACCGCGGCCGCGCCGACGGCAGCGCGCGGCTGCTGGTCATCGGCCAGGACCCCGCGCAGACCGAGGCGTTCACGCGGCGGATCCTGTCCGGTCAGGCGGGCCGGCGCGTGCAGGGCTTCGTCGAGAAGCTCGGCCTCACCCGTCGCTACCTGATGGTCAACGCGTTCCTGTACGGGATCTACAACCAGGACATGGCGCTGCCGCACCTCCACGACCCCGAGATCGAGGCCTACCGGAACCAGTGGCTGCGGGCGGCACTGGCGCCCGGCCGGATCGAGGCCGTGGTCACGTTCGGCACCCCGGCGCGTGAGGCGTGGAAGGCGTTCCTCCAGTCGCCTGCAGGAGCGGGCGTGACGGTCTTCCAGCAGGCGGCTCTGCACCCCACGGCCGACAAGCCGAACGGGCCGATCTCGCGCCAGGACCTCCTGGACAACTGGAACGTCGCGCTCCAGCACCTGCACCCGAGGATCGCGCACCCGGACGCCGCCGTGCCGCTGGTGCCCTACGGCGCCGACTTCACCGCGGCGGAGCTGCCGGAGATCCCGAGCCGCGACCTGCCGATGGGGCTGCAGGCGTGGATGCGCAGCACCGACTTCTGGGCGACGCTCGCGTCGCCGCCGGGCACCGAGCGCGCGAACATCTCGATCCAGGTGCCGTAGTCCGGCACGCGACGTCCGGCCCCGGGGCCGCGACGGTCAGGCGCCCCCGCCCGGCTGCGGCGCCACCCACTGCGGCTGCTCCGACGGCATCAGGATCCAGAGGATCGGGTAGACGAGGACCTGGCTGCCCGGCAGCACCATCAGGACGAGGACGAACAGCAGCCGGGTGGTCCAGGGGCTCAGACCGAACCGTCGGCCGAGGCCGGCGCAGACGCCGCCCAGCACACGGCCCTCGATCGGCCGGACGAGTCCCTGGCCGGCCATGGACGCGTGGATCGTGCTCACGAGGAGCTCCTCTCGGATGGCCGCCCGGGGCCCCGCGCCCCGGGCGTGGCTCCAGGTTGGCCCGCCGCGCCGCGCGCCGACCATCGGGGAAGCCCCCGGAAACGACCCTGGCCAACCCCCGGACCGGCTGCGGGTCGACGCGCGCCCGCGCCCGGCTGACGAGACGAGACCTCGGCCGAGCGGTGGTCCGGACGCGACCGACCTAGCATCCCAAGAGTGACCGACCTCATCCCCGCCACGTACGCACCCCTCCTCGAGCAGCCCCTGTACGGCCACCTCGGGACCATCCGGCCCGACGGCGCCGTCCAGGTGAACCCGATGTGGTTCGACTGGATCGACGGCACGCTGCGGTTCACGCACACCACCAAGCGGCAGAAGTTCAAGAACCTCCAGGCGAACCCGGCGATGAGCTACTCGATCGTCGACCCGGAGCAGCCGTTCCACTACCTCGAGCTGCGTGGCCGGCTCGTCGAGGTGATCCCCGACCCCGAGGGCGAGTTCTACGTGCATCTCGGCAAGCGCTACGGGAACGCCGCGCAGACGCCGCCGCCGGACAAGGCCGACCGCGTCATCCTCGTCATGCAGGTCGAGACGACGACCAAGCAGTAGGGCCCGCTGCCGGACGGGTCGGCGCGGCCTAGCCTCGACGCATGGCACGCACCATCGCGACGACGCGCCGCGTCGACCTGTCCGAGCTGCTCGACTTCGTCCGGCCGCGGCACCGCCTGCTGCTCGTGACGACCCGGCGGGACGGCCGGCCGCAGGTGTCGCCCGTCAGCGGCGGCGTCGACGACGCGGGCCGCGTCGTCGTCTCGACGTACCCCGGCCGCGCCAAGACGCGGAACGCCGAGCGCGACCCGCGCGCGTCCGTCGTGGTGCTCTCCGACGAGTGGGACGGCCCCTGGGTCCAGCTCGACGGTGACGCCGAGGTGCTGCACATGCCCGAGGCGGAGGACGCGCTCGTCGACTACTACCGCTGCATCGCGGGCGAGCACCCCGACTGGGACGAGTACCGCGCCGCGATGCGCATCCAGGGCAAGTCGCTGATCCGCGTGACGCCGACGCGCTGGGGGCCGATCGCGACGGGCGGCTTCCCCGCCGACGTCGCCGCGCGGCTCGACGGCTGACGCGGTGCGGGTCGTCGTCGCCACCCCGATGCCCGACGCGCTGCTGGCGCGGCTCCGGGAGGCGCTGCCCGGCGTCGACGTCGCTGCCGACGCGTCGCTGATGCCGCCGCAGCGGTGGCCCGCGGACTTCGCCGGCGACTCGTCGTTCCGTCGGACGCCCGAGCAGCAGGCCGCGTTCGAGGAGCTCGTGGACTCGGCGGACGTGCTCTACGGCATCCCGGACGTCTCGTCGGAGGCGCTCGCGCGCACGGTCCGCGCCAACCCGCGGCTGCGCTGGGTGCAGACGATGGCGGCCGGCGGTGGCGCGCAGGTCCGGGCGGCAGGGCTGACCGACGACGAGCTCCGGCGCGTCACGTTCACGACGTCGGCGGGGGTCCACGCCGGGGCGCTCGCGGAGTTCGCGCTGCTCGGCGTGCTCGCCGGGGCGAAGGACCTCGGCCGGCTGCGCGCCCAGCAGGCCGGCCGCACCTGGCCCGACCAGCGGGAGATGCGGCGGCTGTCGGACCTCACGGTCGGCGTGCTCGGGCTCGGCCACATCGGCCGCGAGGCAGCGCGGTTGCTCACGCTGCTCGGTGCGCACGTGGTGGGCGTGACGCGCGACGGCCGGCCTCGTGGCGAGGTCGCCGACGTCGTCCCGACCACGGAGCTCGCGAACGCCGCGCGACGCCTGGACGCGCTCGTCGTCACGCTGCCCGGCACCGAGGCGACGAACGGCCTGGTCGACGAGGCCGTGCTGACCGCGCTCCGGCCGGGCGCGACGGTCGTCTCCGTCGGGCGCGGGTCCGTGATCGACGAGGCGGCGCTCGTCCGCGCGCTCGAGGCGGGGATCGTGGGCAACGCGGTGCTCGACGTGTTCGCCACCGAGCCGCTCCCGGCCGACAGCCCGCTGTGGGCGATGCCGCAGGTCGTCGTCAGTCCGCACACCGCGGCGATCACCGGCGACCAGGAGCGGCTGATCTCCGAGCTGTTCGTCGACAACGTGCGGCACTTCCTGCGCGGGGAGCCGATGGCGAACGTCGTCGACACGGTCGAGTTCTACTGAGCCCGGTCGCCGGGCCGACGGCGTGCAGGCTCGGCCGTGGGACGCGGCGGCCCCGCTTTGGACACCGGCGCCGCCGCCGGAGAGACTGCCCTGTCGCCGGCGCCTCGCGCGGCGGCGTTCCTTCCGTGGCCGCGCGTCCTCGCGTCGGCCCGTCACGACCTGGGAGGTCGGCGCGTGAGCACGTGGCTCGTCACTGGCGGTGCGGGGTACATCGGGGCCCACGTGGTCCGCGCGTTCGCCGCGGCGGGCATCACGCCGGTGGTCGTCGACGACCTGTCGAGCGGGCACGCGTCGTTCGTGCCCGACGGCGTGCCGTTCGTGCAGGCGAGCATCCTCGACACGACCCGCCTGACGGACGCCCTGCGCGAGCACGGGGTCACGGGCGTCGTGCACCTCGCGGGGTTCAAGTACGCCGGGGTCTCGGTCGCGCGGCCGCTCCACACGTTCGAGCAGAACGTCACGGGCACGGCGAGCGTGCTGGCGGCGATGGCCGAGGCGGGCGTCGCGTCGCTCGTGTTCTCGTCGTCGGCCGCGGTCTACGGCACGCCGCCCGTGGAGGTCGTGACGGAGCAGACGCCGACCGCTCCCGAGTCGCCGTACGGGCAGAGCAAGCTGATCGGCGAGTGGCTGATCGCCGACCAGGCGCGCGCCCTCGCCGGGTCGGGCGCGCCGCTGCGCCACACGAGCCTGCGGTACTTCAACGTCGTGGGCTCCGGGCACCCCGAGGTCGAGGACACGAGCCCGCACAACCTGTTCCCGCTGGTGCTCGAGGCGCTCGCGGACGGGCGCACGCCGCGCATCAACGGCACGGACTACCCCACGCCCGACGGCACGTGCGTGCGCGACTACGTGCACGTCGCCGACCTCGCGCTCGCGCACGTGAGAGCCGCGCAGCGGCTCGCGGCCGGCGACGAGCTCGCGCCGGTCTACAACCTCGGCTCGGGCGAGGGCACCTCGGTCCACCAGATCATGACGGCGATCGCGGCGGCGACCGACGTCGCCTTCGAGGCCGAGGTGGCGCCCCGACGGCCGGGCGACCCGGCGCGGATCGTCGCGCGCGGCGACGCGGCGGCGCGCGACCTCGACTGGGCCATGCGGCACGACGTCGACGACATGGCCCGCAGCGCCTGGGCCGCCCGGCTGCACCGCGAGGCGGCGCGCACCGCCTGAGGCGCCGGCACCCGGCGCACCGCCTGAGCGTCGGGCCGCGGCGGCCTCGCCCTCCGGCCCGCGAGCCGTCCCGCCTACGTCGCGTGCGGCCGCGGTTCCTCGCCGGTCACCCAGCGCGGCACCGGCGGCACCTCGCGCCCCTCGGCGACGGCCGCGAACCGGCCGAGCAGGATGTCCCACTCGGTGAACCGCGCCCGGTCGGCGAGGTTGCCCGCCGTCCAGCCGCCGTGCGCGAACCGCACGGTGCACCCGCCGCCGGCCCGCGGCTCGAACCGCACGTCGAGCGTGCTCGGGTTCTCGGTGTCCTGCGCGAGCGTGAAGGTCTGCGCGTACCGGTGCGGCGGGTCCCAGACCGTGACGGTGCCCCACGGGTACGTCGTGCCGTCAGCGAGCGCCATCGTGACGCGCGCACCCACGGCCCCGCCGGTGTCGAGCCCGACCAGGCCGCCGGGCGAGTACGCCTCGTGCCACCACTCGCCGATCCGCTGCGTGAACGCGTCGAAGGCGACCTCGGGCGGCACGGTCAGCTCGGAGGCGAGCTCGATCGGCGCGGCCGCCTCGGACGGGCGAGGCTCGACGGCCGCAGCCGGCGGCTCGTGGAACACGATCCGGTTGTGGAACGGGTCGATGACGACCATCACGCGCCCCCACTCCTCGGCGGAGACGCCGGGCCGCGCGAAGTCGTACTCGCGCGTGTGCAGCTCGTCGTGCAGCGCGTCGACATCGGCGACGGGGATCAGCGCCGCGCCGCCGGGGCTCGCGTCGCCGTGGTGCTCGCTCAGGTGCAGCACGGCGGCGCCGCGGCTCACCTGCGCGTACAGCGGCGAGTGGTCGTGCTGGCCGCCGTTCTCCCAGTCGAGCCGGAACCCGAGGTAGTCGACGTAGAACTCGACGGCCTTCGCACGGTCGAAGATCCGCAGGATCGGGACGGCGGCCCCGGGGGACACCGCGGACGCACCCGGTGAGGCGCCCGCGCCGGGCTGTCGCGCGGCGAGCGTGTTCCAGTCGCGCGCGCCCCACTGGTGGGCGACGAGCTCGAGCGCCTCGCTGTGCCCGATCGCGAGCCCACGGGCCGCGAGCTCCGCGCGCAGCCGCCGCGCCATCTGCTTGGGCGTGGCCGCACCGGGTGTGACGGGTTCGGGCGTGACGGTCTCGGTCATGACGCTGCCTCTCCGGCGGACCTCCGCTCGCGCGGATCAGGGGCCTGCGTTGCCTGGCGGGTCCGCCCCGACGAGGGCGCATCACGGACAGGTGGGCGGTGCGGTGGGCATTCACCGTCCCGGTCTCCCGGGTGCAGGCGGCCGGCTGCCCTGGCCACCGTCAGGCTAGCCCCGGGAACCCCGCCCGCGGCAGGGAACGCGGCGGTGCGACCTTCGTCCGTCAGTCGTCCCACGACTGCTGCCTAGGCTCGTGCCATGACGAGGCTGCCCGGCGACGACCCGACCGACACCCGCACGGAGTACCAGAAGATGGTCGCGGGCGACTGGTACCGCTACCGGCTCTCGGCCGAGCTCGGCGAGATCACGGCGCGCAACCACGAGGCGTCACGCCGGTTGACCGAGGTCTACCGGGCCGACCCGCAGACGGCGCTCGTCATGTTCCGCGACCTGCTGGGCTTCGTCGGCGAGGGCGTCGACTTCCGGCCGCCGTTCTCGGTCGAGTACGGCCACCACGTGAGCATCGGCCGCGGGACGTTCGTCAACGCAGACTTCCTCGCGCTCGGCGGCGGGCGCATCACCATCGGCGAGGACGTGCTGATCGGCCCGGGCGTCCGCTTCTACACGCCGAACCACCCGCTCGACCCCGACCACCGCCGCGCCGGGTACGAGCGCGTGCTGCCCATCGTCGTCGGCGACAACGTGTGGATCGGCGGAAGCGCGATCCTCCTGCCGGGCGTGACCGTGGGCGCCGACGCGATCGTCGGTGCGGGCGCGGTCGTGACGAGGGACGTGCCGCCCGCCACGGTCGTCGCCGGCAACCCGGCGCGCGTCATCCGGCGGCTGCGCGAGGACGCGGCGAGCTGACGCGACGGTGACCTGCTGGCCGGGATGCCATGCCGGGTCTACCGTCGAACGTGTTGACCGGATCCCTCGCCCGGAGGTCGTCATGACGGAGCTGATGGAGCTGCCCACCGTGTCGGAGTGCTCGGTCGAGGGCTGCTCGTACAACGACCATTCCCACTGTCACGCCGCGGCGATCACCGTGGGCGGCACGAACGGTGACGCGCAGTGCGCCACGTTCATCCCGCTCGGCGTGCGCGGCGGGCTCGACAAGGTGATCTCGCACGTCGGTGCGTGCCAGCGCCAGGACTGCACGCACAACTCGGCGCTCGAGTGCGCCGCACCGTCGGTGCGCGTCGGCGCCGGCCACGACCTCGCCGACTGCCTGACGTACAGCCCGCGCTGATCGCGCCTCGCCTCAGGCGCGGGCCCGTCGCCAGGCCCGCCGCGCGACCAGGTCAGGCCGGCCGCGCGACCTCGAGCAGGTCGCGGATGAGCGCTGCGGCCTGCGGCACGAGCTCGGCCTCGCCCTCCAGCAGCGACGGGTCGCTCGCGCGCACGGCCATGCCCTCGTCGAGCGTCTCCGAGGGGTCGTCGTCCGCGACCGCCAGGAACGCCGCGAGCAGAGCGCGCGCGCCCTGGGAGTAGACGCCGCCCGCGTCGACCGCGACCTCGGCGACGATCAGCGCCGTCAGTGCGGTGTCGAGCCCCGCCGCGCCCGTGCGTGCGTTCGCCCAGTCGACGAGCGCGGGACCGTGGGCCTCCGAGAGCACCACGTTGCCGGGGTGCAGGTCGAGGTGGACGACGACCTCGCCGGGAGCAGCACCCGCGGGCGCGGGCACCGCGTGCAGGCGCCGGTGCAGGTCGGCGAGGATCTGCGCGCCGTCGTGCAGCGAGACCTCCTCGGCACCCAGCGCCTGCAGGAGGGTGGGTCCGTGGAGACGCTCCATCACGACGTCCGGGCCGTCGACGCTGACCACCTCGGGTACCGGGAACCCGTGCGCCGCGACGTGCCGCATCAGCGCGACCTCGCCGGCCGCGTCGCGGCCCGACCGGTAGCGGCGCAGCACGTGCCCGTCGTCGAGCGCGTAGACGTCGGCCGAGTTTCCGGACGCGAGGAGCGGGCCGGGCTCGTCGGCGGGCGACTCGTCGTCGCCACCCGCGGAGTGCCGGCCGTGCGGCTGCGGCACAACGGGAGAGTCCTCGCAGGGCTCGAGCGCGGGCACGGCCGTGTCGCCGGCGGGCGACCCGCCGACGGGCGGCTCGACCTGGCGGTCGGGGCCGTTCGTCGCGCTCGTGCCGGAGGGTCGGGAGGGGTCCGTGGGGGCGAGTCCTGCGGCAGCCATGCTCCACGGTAAGTGGGGAACGCCGGGTTTGTCCCGCCGCGTGAGTGCACCCGTCGCTGACCTGCGGCGGGGCTCGTCATGAACTGTCCTTGACCCGATCCGACTGTCCGCATGGTGGGCGCGGGCGCGCGGCGTCGCGCAGACTGGCGGCCCGGTGAGCCACGCGAGCCGGCCGCACCGGCTCGCGTCAGCCGGTGTGCGCGTTGCGGTCCAGGAGCGCGACGGCGTCCTCGAGGTCGGCCGGCAGCGGCACGAGCCGGACGCGCAGCGGGTGCCGCAGCGCGTCGGCCGCCCGCAGACGGGTCGCGAGGTGCGCGATCCGCACGCGCAGCTCGTGCGCGCGCCCGTCGGAGTCGTCGCCGGGCCGGACCAGCACGGCGAACACGCCCCCGCCGACGGCCGCCATCGGGTGCCCGTGGCCGTAGGTGTCGAGCAGCGCGCGCCCCACGGTCGCGGACCGGACCGACACGCTCCACGGCGGCAGCTCCGCGACAGCGGCGTCCACGACCAGCAGCGCGCCCCGCGGCGACGGTCCGGCGTACTCCTCGGCCAGCCGGACCGCCAGGTAGGGGCGGCTCGGGAGGCCGGACGTGGCGTCGACGGCGGCTCCGGTCACGACGGTCGCGGCCTGGCCGTCGGCCCAGCCCTCGCAGAGCGCCCGGACCACGGCGGTCGGGGGGTCGATGCGACCCGTGGCGCGGTACAGGCACCCCAGGTCGTCGATCGTCTCGCCGATGCCGACGCCGTCCTTGCCGCGGGCCCGTCCGAGCTCGTGCGCGAACGGCTCGGCGTCGTCGTCGGTGAGCAGCGCGAGCGCCAGGGCGTCGACCGCCGGGTGGTACCAGTCGGCGGGCCGTCGCCACACGGACGCGACGCTGGCGTCGTGCCAGCGGTCGCGCAGCTGGTGCGGCAGGGCAGGCCCGTCGGAACCGAGGTCGATGCTCACACCGGGTGAGAGCGCGCCATGCGCGATCTGTGACGCGACGCCGCAGAGTTTCACCCGCTCGCTGAGCAGTTCGTCCACTGCGTCCGGTATGCGACCCTGTTCCCACGGAAATCCCACGATCTCAGGCCTGACGGGAGCGGGAGTGGCGGCCGACGTCACGGTGGACGACGAGGGCGTCGTCAGCGACACGACGCTCATCGCTTCCGTGCGCGCCGGCGACCAGGCCGCGGCCGGGAAGCTGTACGAGCGCCACTCCGGCGCCGCGTGGGTCGTGGCGCGGCAGTACACCGGGTCGCGGGCCGACGCCGACGACGTCGTCTCCGAGTCGTTCGCGGCGGTGCTCGGCGCGCTCGGTCGCGGCAGCGGGCCGGACGTCGCCTTCCGGGCCTACCTGTTCACGGTCGTCCGCCGGGTGGCGGCCGTGCGGCGGACGTCGGCGCAGCGGGTGCGACCCACGGACGACCTCGCGACCCTCGAGGCGGGCACCGCGCTCGCGGGCACGGCGGAGGATCCCGCGCTCGAGGGCTTCGAGCGGGGTGTGGTGGCGCGCGCGTTCCACTCGCTGCCGGAGCGGTGGCAGGCGGTCCTGTGGCACACCGAGGTCGAGGGTCTGTCGCCCGCGCAGGTCGCGCCGCTGCTCGGCATGACGGCGAACGGCGTCGCCGCCCTCGCGTACCGCGCGCGCGAGGGTCTGCGGCAGGCGTACCTCCAGCACCACCTGGGCGACACGCTGCCGGACGGCTGCCGCGCGGTCGCGGGCAAGCTCGGCGCGTACGTGCGTGGCGGGCTCGGCACGCGGGACACCGCGGCCGTCGAGCAGCACCTCGAGACCTGCGGCGACTGCCGCGCGCTCGTGCTGGAGCTGGGCGACGTCAACCACGGCATGCGCGCGGTCGTCGCACCGCTCGTGCTCGGCCTCGCAGGGCTCGGGGCGCTCGCGCACGTGCTGCCGACCGGTGGCGGGCTTGCCGCAGGGATTGCGGCGGCGGCGCACGGCGGCGGGCCGGGAGCGATCGGCGTCGGGGCAGGTGCCGGGGCGGGCGTCGGTGCCGGTGCAGGCGCGGGTGCGGGTGCGGCCGGTGCTGGTGCCGGTGCGGCCGGGACCGGGGCCGCCGCGGGTGGCAGCGCCGCCGCGGCAGCAGGTGCGGAGGTGGCCGCCGGTGCCGGCGTCGGTGCCGTGGGTGCGGGCGGCGCGGGCGCGGCCGTCGGGCTCGGAGGCGCCGCCGCCGGTGCCGGGGTCGCGGGCGCGGGGGTGGCCGCCGGTGCGACCGTCGCCGCCGGCGCGACCGTGGCCGCTGCGGGAGGTCTGGCGGGTCTGCTCGCGGCCGTGCCGGCGGCCGCGGCGGTGACGGTCGGCGGTGTGCTCGTCGCGGCGGCGGCCGTGGGCGGGACGATCCTCCTGACGCAGGGCGGCGACGCCGGCGCCGGTCCGATGGTCACCGCGACGAGCCCGGCGGCGTCGGCACCCGTTCCCGGCGCGACCGTCCTTCCCCCGGTCGGAGCGCCCGCTCCGGCGCCCTCGGTCCCCGCGCCGGCACCCACCGACATCCCGGTCGTGGCGCCGACGACGGTCGTCGTGGTTCCCGGCGGCGGCTCCGGCGGTGACGGCTCGGGCGGCTCGGGCGGAGGCGGCGGGGCCGGCGGCGGTTCGGGCGACGGCTCCGGCGACGGTTCCGGTGGCGGGTCGGGCGGCGGCGACGGCTCGGGTGACGGGTCGACGCCGACGCCGGAGCCCACCGACCCGGGCGACGGCGGCACGCAGCCCGATCCGCCCGCCGTGGTGGTCGACGCGCCCCCCGACGGGCTGACGCTCGATGCGGGCAGCTCCGACCAGACGATCCACGTCGACGTCCAGAACACGGGCGACGAGACCGCGCGCAACCTCACGGCCGACGTCACGCTGCCCGCGGGCGTCACGGTGAGCGGCATGTCGGTCGGTGACGCGACCCTGCTCGCCTCCGGCCGGTTCGCCGCACTGGTCACCGACGGGTGGGTCTGCGTCGACGGCGACCTGCCCGCCTCCGCGCAGTGCACGCTCGACGAGCTGCCGGGCGGCGCGAGCGCTCCGCTCGTGCTGCGTGTCGGCGTCGACGAGTCGTACGACGGCTCGGGCGGCGCGGTCGAGGTGCACGTGAGCGGCACCGGGCTCGACTACCGCTCCGCGCCGATCCCGGTGCGGATCCACCCCGCGCCCGCACGGCTGGCGCTGCGGACCACGCCGGACGCGCCGTCGTTCGTCTCCGACGTCCCTGCTCCGCTCACGCTCGACCTCGTCAACGCGGGCGGCAGCGCCGGCAGCGTGTCGGCGGCCGTGAGCCTCCCGAGCGGGCTCGCGTGGACGGGTGACGGTCCCGACCCCGCGTGGCAGTGCACCGGGACTTCGGGGACCGGAGGTGACGTCGTCACCTGCACGCGGGACGCGGCCGCCCGCGCCTCCGTCCCGCTCGTCCTCGAGCTGGTGGCCGACGCGCCCGGTGCGGTGGACGGGCGGTCCGTCTCGGTGTCGCTCTCGCCGGGGCCCCCGACGCGGACGTCGGTCGCGTTCGACGTCGCGCAGGCCGCTCTGACGATCGACGGGCTCGCGGCCGAGCTGCACGGCGACTCCGGCACGGTGTCGTTCACGGTGACGGCCGGTGACGGTCCGGACGCCGCGCCCGCCGCCGGCGCGGTGGCCGTCGTGCACCTGCCGCGCTCGCTCGAGGCCGCCGACGGGCTCGACCCGACGGACTGCACCGAGGTCGACTCGCGCACGTTCCGCTGCGCGCTCGGTGACCTGGCTCCTGGGGCGTCGGCGTCCGCGCTGGTCCACGTGAACGCCCGGGGTGCGTCGGTCGGTTCCGTCGAGGTCGACGCGACCGCTGCGGGTGCGGCCGCGTCGGCGCGCACGTCGATCCGCACGGCGTCCGAGGGCCTGCAGGGTCGTGTCCGGTTCGACGGCGGGTGGGCGTCGACCGAGGTCGGCGCCCCGCTGCTGTCGTGCAGCACGGCGAGCTCCACCTGCCGGTACGGGCTGGGCGGTGCGGCCGTCGACAACAACGACGTCGCGATGCAGCCGATCGACGTCGCGGGAGGTAGCGCGCGGCCGAAGGTGTCGGTGCCCGTCTCGTCGAGCACGCGGCTGACGGTGCCCGACGGGCGCGCGATCGCGTTCGCGGGCCTGTACTGGTCGGCGAACCGCGCCGCGGGTGACGCCTGGAGCGGCCCGCTCGACTCCGCGCAGCTGCGCGGGCCCGCGGGTGCGTGGACGTCGGTCACGGCCGACGACGCCGACGGGACGACCGTGGTGGGCAACGACGGCCGCACGTACTACCAGTCGTTCGCCGACGTCACGCAGCAGGTCGCGAGCGAGCTCGCCGCGTCGGGCACGGGCGCCACGACCACGTGGTCCGTCGCCGACACGGCGGTGAGCGCGACCCGCAAGGACCACGACCCCAACTACTACGCGGGCTGGGCGCTGGTCGTCGTGTACGCCGACCCCTCGAGCGACGCGTCCGTGACGGTGTACGACGGTGGCACGTGGGTGGGCGTCGCGCAGGCGCCGCCCGTGTTCCGGTTCGTCACCGACGCCGGCTCCGACGTCCGCGTGGGCGTCGTGGCGTGGGACGGCGACCGTGGCCTGACGGGCGACCGGCTGACGCTCGCGGACGCCTCCCACCCCGCGGGTACGGCGCTCGTGCCGCAGCGCTGGAGCGGCCAGGCCGTCGTCGGAGGCGGGTCGGCGAGCGACGCGTTCGACTCGACGGCGACCGGGTGGACCCACCCGAACTCGCTCGGAGTCGACGCGAAGGGCTTCGGTCCGGTGCCCCTCGCCCAGGACGTCGGCTCGCTGACGGCCACGACGACGGGCGACCACTTCCTGATCGGAGCCGTCACGCTGCGGACCACGATCCCCGACGGCGTCGAGCCCGCAGCCGATGCGCAGACCTCGGCGCCGGGCGTCGTCCCGCTCGCGGCGAAGGTGGGGGCGAGCGCCGGCGTGGTCGCCGCGCGTTCGTCGACGCCGACCCGGGAGCCGTCGGGCTCTGGTGCCGCGACGGATCGGCCGACGGCGCACCCGTCCCCGTCGAGCCCCCCGCAGCCGACACACCCGCAGTCGCGTGGTCCGCAGTCGCACGGCCCGCAGTCGCACGGCCCGCAGTCGCACGGCCCGAGGACGCCGCCGCCGTCCTCGCCGCCCGCCGAGCCGCCGACGACCGCGTCCCCCACGCCGCCGGCGTCGCCGATCGCGCCGCGCCACGCCGTCCACCCCGGCGACCGTCTCGGCGCCTGGCTCGGCGGGCTCCCGGGATCTCCAGGGCCGCACCTGCGGCCCTGACGGGGCCGGCTCGGCCGCCGGCGGGTCCGCGGGCGTCGCGTCCGCGCTCCTCCCGCCGGCTGGGCGTACTCACGCGCGGGCGCGGGCCGCTGGCACCCCGACGAGACGCCGCCGGCCCGGGCCGTCCCCGGACACCGGACCGGCGGCGCATGCCCTCAGCCAGGGTCCCCCGATCCGGCGAGGGCGTCGGGGTGCCGGCCGTCGAGCAGCCGCAGCAGGGTGCGGGCGGGCTGCGGCGCGAGGGCCAGCGCGGTGTAGGTCTCGGCGGTGGGGAGCAGCTCGACCGCGAGCTCGCGCAGCAGCTCGGCGGCCTCGGTGAGCTGTCGCGCGTCGGGTGCCTGCGCGGAAGCGCCTGACGCCGTGGGTGTCGCGGTCTCGTCCGGGATGCTCACGTAGAGCACGAGGCCCGGACGGGTGCGGGAAGCGCGCAGGTGCGTGGGTGTCGTCATGAGAGCTCCAGTGCGGGCCCGCACGATGCGGGCGGGGGTCGTCGGGCCTGGTCAGGGCCGACGACACGCACGGAGCGGAGCGATCACCCGTGGATCGTCACACGGGCCTCCGGCGGAGACCAGGGTGGCCGCCGGACGTCTCACGACGTGGGCGTCAGACGATGCCGTACAGCCGGTCGCCCGCATCCCCGAGGCCGGGCACGATGTACGCCTTCTCGTTGAGGCGCTCGTCCACCGCGGCGACGACCACCGACACGTCGACGCGGTCCCCGACGAACCTCTCGACGGTCGCGAGCCCCTCGGGCGCCGCGAGCAGGCACACCGCCGTGACGTCGCGCGCGCCCCGCTGCAGCAGGTAGTCGATCGCCGCGACGAGCGTGCCGCCGGTCGCGAGCATCGGGTCGAGCAGGTAGCACTGCCGGCCCGAGAGGTCCTCGGGCAGGCGGTTCGCGTACGTGACGGCCTCGAGCGTCGTCTCGTCGCGCTGCATGCCCAGGAACCCGACCTCGGCGGTCGGCAGGAGGCGCGTCATGCCGTCGAGCATCCCGAGGCCGGCGCGCAGGATCGGCACGACGATGGGCCGCGGGTCCGCGAGCTTCACGCCCCGGGTCTGCGCCACGGGCGTCTGGACGTCGACCTCGCGGGTACGGACGTCGCGCGTCGCCTCGTACGCCAGCAGCGTCACCAGCTCGTCGACGAGGAGCCGGAAGGTCGGCGACGCCGTGGTCGCATCGCGGAGGACGGTGAGCTTGTGGGCGACCAGCGGGTGGTCCGCGACGTGCAGGCGCATGCGCTCAACGTACCGGGCCGTCCCACGAGGTGGACGGCCCAGGGTCCTGCGGCGTCGGTCGGCCGTGCGGCAGGATGGCGGCCATGTCCGGGCAGCCGCGGCGCGTGGTGCAGCCGGTCGACGCGTGGGCGATGGGGCTCGCGCTCGACGAGGCGAGGCACGCCGTCAGCACGGGCGACGTGCCGGTCGGCGCGGTGGTCGTCGATCCGCGCGGGGAGGTCGTCGGGCGCGGCCGCAACGCGCGCGAGGCCGACGACGACCCGGCCGGGCATGCCGAGATCCGGGCGCTGCAGTCCGCGGCGGCGACCCTGGGCCGCTGGCGGCTCGACGACTGCACGCTGGTCGTGACGCTCGAGCCGTGCGTCATGTGCGCGGGCGCGATCGTGCTGGCGCGCGTGCCGCGCCTGGTGTTCGGCGCCTGGGACCCGAAGGCCGGCGCGTGCGGGTCGCAGTGGGACGTCGTGCGTGACCGGCGCGTGAACCACCGCGTCGAGGTGGTGGCCGGCGTGCGCGAGCACGAGTGCGGGTGGCTGCTGGAGCGCTTCTTCGAGGCCCGCCGCCACGAGGACTCGCGGCCGGTCTGACGCCCGGCCCGGCCCTGGCATCCCTCGTGTCCGTGAGTCTCGTCAGTTTCCGTGAGTCGCGAGTCACGGAAACTGACGATCCTCACGCGGTCGGGCGGAAGTCACGGACTCGCGTTGGGGTCACGCGCACGTTCGGCGGCCTTCGGGTCAGACGTCGGGCAGGTCGTCCGCCAGGGCTGACAGCGTCTCCGACGTGCCGGCGTCCACGTGCAGCGTCGCCAGGCGGTCGCCACGCGTCCCGCCGCGGTTGACGATGACGATCGGCTTGTCCGCGGCGGCCGCGTGGCGCACGAACCGCAGGCCCGACTGCACCTGGAGGGACGAGCCCGCGACGAGCAGCGCGTCACCCTCGTCGACCAGCGCGTACGCCGCGTCGACGCGCGGCCGCGGCACGGTCTCGCCGAAGTAGACGATGTCCGGCTTGAGCATGCCGCCGCAGACCTGGCAGTCGGCGACCACGAAGTGCTGCGTGCGCTCGATCACCGCGTCGGCGTCGGGCGCGATCTCGACGTCCTCGACCTCGTCGGCGAAGCCGGGGTTGAGCGCGTCCAGGCGGCTCGCCAGGTGGGTGCGCGCCTCGACGGTCCCGCACGTCAGGCAGACGACGCGGTCGTAGCGCCCGTGCAGGTCGATGACGTTCCGCGAGCCCGCGGCCTCGTGCAGCAGGTCGACGTTCTGCGTGATCAGCCCCGTCACGATCCCGCGCTCCTCGAGCCGCGCGAGCGCCCGGTGCCCCGCATTGGGCTGCGCCCGCCCGACGTGCCGCCACCCGACGTGGTTGCGCGCCCAGTAGTGCCGGCGGAACGCCTCGTCGCCCGTGAACTGCTGGAACGTCATCGGGTTGCGCGGCGGCGAGTCGGGGCCGCGGTAGTCGGGGATGCCGGAGTCCGTCGAGACGCCGGCACCGGTCAGCACGGCCAGCCGGCGGCCCGCGAGCACGGCGACCGCGTCGGGGAGAGTGGGGGCGGTGAGCGGGATCGTCACCCGTCCACGGTAAGCGCCGCGCGCCGCAGGGCGCCGGACCGCGGATTCGGCGCATCGGCCCCGACCAGGTAGCCTCTACCCCCGAGGTAGCGTGTCCGAGCGGCCTAAGGAGCACGCCTCGAAAGCGTGTGTGGGTGAAAGTCCACCGTGGGTTCAAATCCCACCGCTACCGCCAGTCGAAGGGCCCCACCTGCACGTCAGTGCGGAGTGGGGCCCTTCGCCGTTCCCGGTCGCGGCCGACCTCCCGCGCCCCGAATGCTCGGCCCGGTCAGGTGCTCGCCAGGTTCCTCCCGGCACGGTTCGGCCCATGAATCAGCTCCACGCGGCTCGGGAGCCGCGCGTCCTGCTCAACAAGGTCCCCCAGATCACGGTCTTCTTCTGGCTGATCAAGGTGCTCGCCACGACGGTCGGGGAGACGTTCGCCGACTTCCTCACCGGCACGGTCGGTCTCACGCTCGTGACCGCGGCGCTCGCGGTGGGCGCACTGCTCGTCGTCGTCCTGGTGCTTCAGTTCCGCGCGACGCGGTACGTGGCCCCGGTGTACTGGGTCGCGGTCGTGCTGATCAGCGTCGTGGGGACGCTCATCACGGACCACCTGGTCGACGACCTCGGCGTGCCGCTCTGGCTCACGACGGCGGTGTTCGCCGTCGCGCTCGCCGTGACGTTCGCCGTCTGGTTCCGGTTCGAGCGCACGCTCTCCATCCACACCATCACGACGACCCGCCGCGAGGCGTTCTACTGGCTCGCGATCCTGTTCACGTTCGCGCTGGGCACCGCGGCGGGCGACCTCGTCGCCGAGGCGCTCGGGCTCGGCTACGCGCTGTCGGTCGTGCTGTTCGCCGCCGCCATCGGGCTCGTGTGGCTCGCGCACGCGCGGTTCGGTCTCGGCGCCGTGACGGCGTTCTGGGCCGCGTACATCCTGACGCGGCCGCTCGGCGCGTCGATCGGCGACCTGCTCTCGTCGCCGCGCGACGAGGGCGGCCTCGGCCTCGGCACGACCGTGACGAGCCTGGTGTTCCTCGCAGCGATCGCGGCGACGGTCGCCTACCTCACGGTCACGCGCCGCGACGTCGAGGTGGCCGTGCTCGAGGGCGAGGCGCCGGACGAGGTCGCCGCAGGCGTGTGACCAGGGCGGACGCGCCGCCGGCTGCGGCGCGTCCGCTCGCACGCCCGTAGGCTGGCGCGGTGCCGGCGAAGCCAGGTCCCGAGCTGCTCGTGGCGCTCGTCGTGCTCGTGCTGGTCGCCGTGGCAGCCGCGACATGGGCGCGGCTGCGCACGCAGCGGCAGGTCGTCGTGGCCGCGCTGCGCGCGGTCGTGCAGCTCGCGGCGGTCTCGCTCGTCATCGCGGCCGTCCTGCGGTCGATCTGGTGGTCGCTCGCGTTCACGGTGGTGATGTTCTCGATCGCGGTGGCGACGACGTCGCGCCGCGTCGGCGCGCAGCGTGCGTGGCCGTGGGTCGTCGTCGCGATGGCGAGCGGTGTCCTGCCCGTGCTGGTCGTGGTGTTCGCGTCGTCGGCCGTGCCGTTCAACGGTCCCTCGCTCGTGCCGTTCGCGGGGATCGTCATCGGCGGGACGATGACGGCGCACTCGCTCGCCGGCCGGCGGGTGTTCGGTGCGCTGCGCGACCAGCACGAGATCTACGAGGCCGCGCTCGCCCTCGGCCTGTATCCGCGGGACGCCGTCGACGTCGTCGCGCTCCGGCTCGTGCCCGAGGCGCTCATCCCCGCGACGGACCAGACGCGGACGGTCGGGCTCGTCACGCTGCCCGGGGCGTTCGTCGGCGTGCTGCTCGGGGGCGGGACGCCCCTGCAGGCGGGTGCCGCGCAGGTGCTCGTGCTCGTCGGTCTGCTCGCCGCGCAGACGATCACCGTGGGGCTCGCCTACCAGCTGATGCGGAGCGGGCGCCTGCTCCCTGCGGACCTCATGTACGCGGTGCGGCCGTCGCGCCGGCGGCGGATGCGTGAGCCGAGGATGTAGTCGCGCGTCCGTCAGGCCTCGATCGGGTCCGTCGCCTGTCGACGTCCCGTGCGCCGTCACGGTCGCCGTGCCGTGAGCCCGGCCCACGCCCGCGCGACCGCGACGGACACGACGAGCCACCGCAGCCGACGCCACGACGTCGAGCACGTAGTGGTTCCCCGTCGTCAGGACGACGGCCACCATCGCCACTGGGAAGAGCCACGCCAGCCACGCCGCGCGAGGGTGCGGCCCGCGCAGCGCGCGCCACACCGCGTAGGCGCACCAGGCGGCGAGGGCGACGTGCAGGCTGGGCATCGCGGAGTAGAGGTTGCCCGACGCCCGCGCCGCGCCGCGTCCAGCCAGGTCGTGCTGCGCGACGACGTCGACGACGCCGGGGACCGCGAACCGTGGCGGCGCCACCGGGACCACCCAGTACACGAGCAGCACCAGCGCGAGCATCGCGACGAGCGTCCGCCGCGCCTCGACGTACGACCCGGGACGGCGCACGTAGAGCCACGCGAGCGTCCCGACGACCACGAGGTAGTACGACCGGTAGACGAGCACCGCGACGAGCTGGACCCACGTCGGGCACCCGGCCAGCCACACGTTCGCTGCATGCTCGACGTCGAGGTGAAGCGCGCGCTCGACCGTCTGCAGCGTGCCGGCGTTCGCCGTTGCCGCACCGACCGCCCGGCCCGCGAGCGCGTGGAGGTACCCGAACAGCGCGAACCCGACGAGGAGACCCCCGAGCTCGATGAACCACGCGCGGGGCCGGGTCGTCAGCCGCTCCGCGGACCCGCCGGCGGGATCGTCGGCCCGCACGTCAGTCCGACGTCACGCCGTCGACGTAGAACCAGCGCCCGCCCTCGCGGACGAACCGGCTCACCTCGTGCAGCCGCCCGCGGCCGGCGGGGGACGCGAAGTGGGCCGTGAACTCCACGGTGCCGGCGGTGTCCCACGGCGAGCCGTGCTCGGTGCGGACGACGTCGAGGTGCCGCCACGTGACGTCGTCGTCGAGCTCGAGCGTCGCCGGCCGGGTGCGGGGGTGCCAGCTGGAGAGCAGGTAGGCGGCGTCGCCGACGGCGAAGGCGCTGTAGCGCGAGCGCATCAGCGCCTCGGCCGTCGGGGCCGCGGCGTCGCCTCGGTGGTAGCGACCGCAGCAGTCGTCGTACGCGTCGCCGGACCCGCAGGGACAGCGGTCCATCTGCTGCTCCTCCGCCCGATCGTCACGTCAGCCGTCCGAGCCACCGTAGCGGCGTCCAGCGGTCTCGAGCCGCGGACGGAGCGGTCCCCGGCCCGGTCAGACCGCCTCCGGGTCCAGCCCTTGTGCGGCGCGGCCGCCGTCGACCGGCAGCACGACGCCGTTGACGAACGACGCCGCGGGCGAGACGAGGAAAGCGATCACGTCCGCGACCTCGGTCGCCTCACCGACGCGTCCGAGCGGGTGCAGCCGTGCCATCTGCTCCTCCACCTCGCCGCGGCGGTCGGCCGGCAGTCCGTCCAGCAGCGCGTCGTACCGGGCCGTCCGGATCGACCCCAGCGCGACCGCGTTGGCGCGGATGCCGCGCGGGCCGTAGTCGACCGCGAGCGCCCGCGTCAGCCCCTCGACCGCCGCCTTGGCCGTCGCGTAGGGCAGCGCGCCGCGCACCGCCCGCTGCGCCTGGTGCGAGGACACGTTGACCACCGAACCGGCCGTCCCGTCCGCGAGGAACGTCTGCACCGCGACCGCGGACCCGACCACCGCCGGCGCGAGGTTCGCCTCGAGCGCCCGCAGCGCGCCCGCCGGGTCGTCGTGGAGCGCGACGTCCTCGAAGACGGCCGCGTCGTTGACCCACCCCGCCAGGCCGCCGTGCGCCCGCGCGGCCGCGACGGCCGCTCGGCACGTCTCCAGGTCGGTGCAGTCGCCCGTCACGACCGAGAACCGCGCGTCCGGCGGGTCCGGCTCGGCCAGGTCGAGCACGACGAGGTGATGGCCGGCGTCCGCGAGCCGAGCGGCGATCGCCCGCCCGACACCGCGGGCCGCGCCCGTCACCACGACGGCGCCGCGCGCCTGCGAGGACATGCCTCGATCGTGTCCGAGCGACTCGGCTCGCGCGAGGGGGACCGATGCCCGCTCGGCAGGCGGACAGGCGTCCACCTTGGTAGCAACGGGGGATGCGGATACGCGACACCGGTGACCTGTGGTGGAAGGACGCGGTCTTCTACTGCGTCGACGTCGACATGTACATGGACTGGGACGGCGACGGTGTCGGCGACCTCGAGGGGCTGATCCAGCGGATCGACCACCTGTCCGACCTCGGCGTCACGTGCCTGTGGCTGATGCCCTTCTACCCGGCGGGCGGCGTCGACGACGGGTACGACATCACCGACTTCTACGGCGTCGACCCGCGCTCGGGGAACGCGGGCGACCTCGTCGCGCTGATCCGCACGGCGCGCGACCGCGGCATCCGCGTCATCGTCGACCTCGTCGTCAACCACACGTCCGACAAGCACCCGTGGTTCCGGTCGGCGCGCAGCAGCCCGAGCAGCCCGTACCGCGACTTCTACGTGTGGAGCGAGAAGGAGCCGCCGCAGGACAAGAGCCAGGTGGTGTTCCCCGACAAGGAGGACGGCATCTGGAGCTTCGACGACAAGGCGCAGCTCTGGTACCGGCATCACTTCTACCGTCAGCAGCCCGATCTCAACACGGCGAACCCGCGAGTGCGTGACGAGCTGGCGAAGGTCATCGGGTTCTGGTCGGCCGTCGGGGTCAACGGGTTCCGTGTCGACGCGGTGCCGTTCTTCCTGGCGGACGCCGCGAACTGGCCGGGCGACGACGTCGAGCACCGGCACGACTTCCTCGTCGAGCTCCGCTCGTTCCTGACGCGCCGCATCGGCGACGGGATCCTGCTCGGTGAGGTGAACCTGCCGTACGACCAGCAGGTCGAGTTCTTCGGCGGGCCGCCCGAGCGGGACGGCGACGAGCTGAACGTGCAGTTCGACTTCAACCTGATGCAGGCGACGTACCTCGCGTTCGCGCGGCAGGATGCGCAGCCCCTCGCGGCGACGCTCGAGCGGCGGCCCCGCATCCCGCGCGACGCGCAGTGGGCGACGTTCCTGCGCAACCACGACGAGCTGACGCTGGACAAGCTCAGCGACGACGAGCGCGCCGAGGTGTTCGCGGCGTTCGGGCCCGATCCCGACATGCAGCTGTACGGGCGCGGTCTGCGGCGGCGGCTGCCGCCGATGCTCGACGGCGACCCGCGGCGGCTGCGGATGGCGTACTCGCTGCTCTTCGCCATGCCCGGCGCGCCCGTGCTGTTCTACGGCGAGGAGATCGGCATGGGGGAGAACCTCGCGGTCCCCGGCCGGATGGCGGTGCGGACGCCCATGCAGTGGGCGGCCCGACGCAACGGCGGCTTCTCGGACGCCCCCCGCTCGCGGCTGGTCGCGCCGCTGACCGAGGACGGCTACGGACCGGAGCACGTCAACGTCGACGCGCAGCGCGACGACCCCGGGTCGCTGCTCCGGTTCATCCAGCTGCTGATCCGCCGGTTCCGTGAGTGCCCCGAGCTCGCCTGGGACACGCGCGTCGAGGTGCTCGACCAGCCCGTCAGCTCGGTGCTGGCGCTGCGGTCGCGGTGGGACGACGGCGAGATCGTCACGGTGCACAACCTCGCGCCCGACGCGCAGAGCGTGCCGCTCCAGCTCGAGGACGCGGACGCCGACGTGCGGCTCGTCGACCTGCTCGGGCCGGGCGAGTGCGCGCCGGACGGCCGCGGTCGCGTCACCGTCGACCTCGACGGGTACGGCTACCGCTGGCTGCGCGTCGTGCGACCGGGCCACCGCCGGCTGCGGTGACAGGAGCCTGCCGCCGCTCGGTGCCGAGTCGCTACCCGACCGCGGCTGCGGCCCTCCCGAGCCACGCGAGAGCGCGCACGCTCTCCCAGGTGCCCGCCTTCAGCTGCGTCGCCGCGTCCTGCGCGGCGGCCAGGAGCGGCCGGCTCTCGGGCCGCTCCGGGTGGGTCGCCGCGAGGACCGCGACGGACTCGACGGCCTCCCAGCTGCCGAGCTTCAACCGACTCGCCGCGTCGAACGCGCGGTCCGCCGCCGGTCGTGAGTCCATCGTGGCCCAGCCCTCCGCTCATGGTCCGTCGGCTCCCGCGCCGACGCCGCGCGCTCTCGGCGCTGGGCCGGATCGTAGACGTCGAGGGGCTCAGGCTTCAGGGATCGCGCGGTCGAAGATGTCGGGTCGCGGGACGTCGGGGTCCGGGCCGCCGCGGGTGCCGGTGTCGAGCGCGTCGATCGCGTCGAGCTCGTCGGGCGTCAGCTCGAACCCGAAGACGTCGAAGTTCTCCGCGATGCGCGCGGGGTTCACGGACTTCGGGATCGCCGAGCGGCCCTGCTGGAGGTGCCAGCGGAGCATCACCTGCGCGGCCGTCCGGCCGTGCGCCGCCGCGATCGCGGTGAGCGTCGGGTCGTCGAGGATGCGCCGGCCGTAGTCGCCCCAGCCGGGATAGAACGTGATGCCGCCGATCGGCGACCACGCCTGCGTGACGATGCCGTGCGTCGCGTCGACCGCCTGGAGCTCGCGCTGCGCGAAGTACGGGTGGAGCTCGACCTGGTTCACCGCGGGCACGACGTCGGACTCGCGCAGCAGGTCGTCGAGGTGGTGCGGCGTGAAGTTGCTGACGCCGATCGCGTGCACCGCGCCGTCGTAGAACAGCCGCTCCAGCGCGTGGTACGCGTCGACCGTCTTGGCCCATCGGTCGGGCGCCGGCTGGTGGAGGATCAGCAGGTCGATGCGGTCGACGCCGAGCTTGCCCGTCGCCTTGTCGAACGCGTGCAGCGTCTGCGTGTAGCCGTAGTCGGACACCCAGACCTTGGTCTCGAGGAACACCTCGTCGCGGTCGACGCCCGAGCGGCGCAGGCCCTCGCCCACCTGGCGCTCGTTTTCGTACGCGGCGGCGGTGTCGATGTGGCGGTAGCCGACGCGCAGCGCGGACTCGACGGCCTGCGCGGTCTCGTCGGGCGGGCTCTGGAACACGCCGAGGCCGAGCGCGGGCATCTCGAGGCCGTTGTTGAGCGTCAGCAGCGGGACGGTGGTCATCGCGGGGTCTCCTCGGGAAACGAGCCGGGCTTCGTCGGGTGCTGGTCGCGCGGCACGAGCCGCACCGTCACCGTCGCCGCCTGTGCGCCGACGACCGTGCCCACGATCTCCGGGCCGTGCTCGTCGTACTTCGTGTGGTAGGCCGCGTCGATCCGGCCAGCGTCCGCCACGGGTTCCTCGAACGTCACGTCCTTCTCGATCGAGCCGACGCTCACGTGGCCGGCGCCCGACGCGAGCGCCCGACGGAACCAGCCGTTCTCGGGTCCGTACGCCGACCGCACGTAGACGCCGTCGTCCACCCGCACCACCCAGATCGTCACCGGCGGCCGGGTGGTGCCGTCGGGACGGAACGACGCGATGTCGAGCTCTTCGGTCTCTTCGATCTCGTCGAGCTCGTCAGCGGTCCAGGCGGTCACGGTCGCCTCCGGTCGGTAGGGGTCGTGACGAGCATGCTCCGCGGGCCGCCGAGGTGCGCGGTGGGCGGGTCGGACGCCCCGTTCGCCCGTGTGCGCGCTCTACGCTGACGCCGTGACCTCCCCGGACGCGATCGGGCTCGTGCTCGCCAGGCCGGCTCGCATGCTCGGGATCGAGCCGTTCTTCATGGAGCTCATCGCGGGCATCGAGGAGACGCTCGGCCGCGAGAACCGGTCGCTGCTGCTGCACGTGGTCCGCGGGCAGGCGGACGAGATCCGTGCGTACGACCGGTGGGCGCGCGACGAGATGGTCGCCGCCGTGGTCGTGGTGAACGTGACGGTCGACGACGAGCGGTTGCGTGTTCTCGAGCGCCTCGGGCTGCCCACGGTGGTCGTCGGCGGTCCGGAGCGCGAGCTCGGGTTCGCGCACGTGTTCGTCGACAACGGGGGCGCCGTGCGCGAGGCCGTCGGGCACCTCGTCGCGCTCGGGCACCGTCGCCTGGCGCGCGTCTCCGGGCCCGCGAACCTCGCGCACACCCGCACGCGCGACACGGCGTTCCTCGACGAGTGCGCCACGCGCGGCGTGCAGGCCGTCGTCGTCGAGGGCGACTACAGCGAGGAGTCGGGCGCGAGCGCCACGCGTGCGCTGCTCGGCCGCGGCAACCGGCCGTCGGTGATCGTCTACGACAACGACGTGATGGCCGTCGGCGGCCTGGCGACGGCGCGCGAGATGCAGGTGGGCGTGCCGGCGGAGGTGTCGTTGCTGGCGTGGGACGACTCGGCCCTGTGCCGGCTGTCGAGCCCGGCGCTGTCGGCGATGAGCATGGACGTGCACGCGGTCGGGGCGCGCGTCGCGGACTGCGTGCTCAACCTGCTCGCGTCGGGCGAGCCCGCGGTCTACAACGCGCCGCTGCCGCAGCTCGTCACGCGCGGCACGACCGGGCCGGCGCCCGGCGCCTGAGCGGAGCTCAGCTCCCTGCGGCCAGCGCGACCTCCACCGCGCGCAGCCCCGGCCGACGCGGCGACAGCTCGGACTGCAGCACCAGCGAGCACGCGCCGATGGCCGCGGCCTCGGGCGCGTTCGACGAGATGAGCACCTCGACCGAGTGCGACTCGCGCGCGAAGAACGTCGCGTCGAGGTGCTGCTGGACGACCGGCAGGTAGAGCGACCCGGCGAGCGCGAACGCCGGACCGGTGAGCACCACGAGGTCGAGGTCGAGCACGTTGGCGAGCGCCTGCGCGCACACGGCGACGTAGCGCGCCGAGTCGCGCAGGATCGCGACCGCCGCCTCCTCGCCGCGCCCCGCGGCCCGCGCGACCTCGGCGAAGTCCTGCAGGACGTCGCCGCCCGTCAGCGCGAGCCCGGCGTCGTGCGCGGCGTCGACCACGCGCTGCGGGCCTCCGAGCACCTCGGCGCAGCCGCGGGCGCCGCACCAGCACTGCGGCCCGTTCATGTCGAGGCAGAGGTGGCCGGCCTCGCCCGCGTTCGAGCTCGAGCCCCGCAGCACCGTGCCGTCGAGCACGATCCCGGCGCCGAGGCCCGAGCCCATGTACAGCGCCGCGAACGTCGAGCGGACGTCGATCGCGCCCGCCCAGTACTCGCCGAGCGCGGCCGCGGTGGCGTCGTTGTCGAGCAGGACGGGCAGGCCGATCGCGTCCTCGAGCGCCGACGCGAGCGGGAAGTCGGTCCAGCGCTCCATGAAGGGTGACGTCAGCGTCATGCGCGTGTGCTGGAAGATCGGGCCGGGGGCCACCACGCCGACGCCGATCACGCGCTCGGGGTCCACGGCGACGCGCGCGAGGTTGTCCCGGATGTCCGCCGCGATGCGGTCGACGACCTCGGGCGGCTCCTGCGAGCCGATGCCGGGGCGCTTCCAGCGGGCGACGATCGTGCCGGCGAGGTCGCTCAGCACCGATGTGATGCCGCCGTGGTCGAGGTGCACGCCGATCGCGAACCGCGCCGCGGGGTTGAGCTGCAGGAGCGTCGGTCGCTTGCCGCCGGTGGACTCGCCGTGGCCCACCTCGACCACGAGGCCCTCGTCGATCAGCCGGCGGACGACGGTCGAGACGGTCGGCGCGGAGAAGCTCGACTGCTGCGTGAGCTCGACGCGGGAGATCGTGCCCGCCGCTCGGATGATGTCGAGGATCGCCGCCTGGCTGCTCAGGTGGTCCGTGCCGAGCCTCTGACGTGGCATGCGGTGTCCTTCGTGGGTGGTGGGCCTGGGCACAGGGTAACGATCGAGCACCGCTCCAGAACCCGACGCCCGGAGGGTCTTGCCTAACTTAGTTCAGTACCTTAAGAATGATCGGAAGCTTCATCCCCCCGGCACGACGCGGTGCCGGGCCATCGAGAGGATCGACGATGTTCCCTCACGCCCGACGCAACCGGCTCGCCGCCCTGGCGTCCGCCGGCGCCGTCATCGCCCTCACCGCCGCGTGCTCCAGCGGAGGCGGAAGCGCCGGCGATACCGCCGGCCCGAGCTCCGGCCAGACCCCGTCCGGCGCGATCAAGGTCGTCACGTGGCGCACCGACCTGATCCAGGACGGCACGTTCGACAAGTACGCGCAGGAGTTCCAGGCCAAGTACCCGGACGTCAAGGTGACGTTCGAGGGCCACACGGACTACGAGGGCGAGGTCAAGACCCTCATGAACACCGACGACTACGGCGACGTGCTCGGCATCATCAACACGATCACGCCGGCGCAGCTCCCGGACTTCTTCGAGCCCCTCGGCAAGCAGTCGGACCTCGAGCAGCACTACCAGTTCATCAGCAGCAAGTCGTTCGACGGCACGACGTACGGCATCCCGGTCGTCGTCAACGCGCAGGGCATCGTCTACAACAAGTCGGTGTGGCAGAAGGCCGGTCTGACGGACCTGCCCAAGACGCCGGACGAGTTCGTCCAGGACCTGCAGAAGATCAGGTCGACCCAGCCGGACACCGTGCCGCTGTACACGAACTACAAGGACGGCTGGCCCCTCACGCAGTGGGAGGGCGACGTCGGCTCCGTGACGGGCGACGCCGACGCGGTGAACAAGCTCGCCACGATCGACGACCCCTGGGCCGCCGGCCAGGAGCACAACGTGATCGACACGCTGCTCTACGACGTCGTCAAGGACAAGCTCACCGAGGCCGACCCGACGACCACGAACTGGGAGAAGTCGAAGGACCTCATCGCCACCGGCAAGATCGGCACGATGGTGCTCGGGTCGTGGGCCATCAGCCAGATGCAGGCCGCGGCCGAGAAGGCCGGCACCGGCGCCGACACCATCGGGTACATGCCGTTCCCGGTGCAGGCGAACGGCTCGTGGAACTCGGTCGTGGGGCCCGACTACAACCAGGGCATCAACATCCACTCGAAGCACAAGGCCGCGGCCCGCGCGTGGATCGACTGGTTCAACAACGAGTCGGGCTTCGCCGCGAGCCAGGGTGGGCTGTCGCCCGTGAAGGGGAGCCCGGACCCTGCGACGCTCAAGGACTTCGGCTCGCTCGGCGTCAAGTACCTCGAGCTCAAGCCCGCCGAGCCGGGCAAGGAGTCGCTGGTCAACGACATCGACAAGCAGGCGGAGATCGGCCTCTACGCGCCGGACTACCGCAAGCGGATCGTCGACGCGGCGCGCGGCGCGAGCAAGGAGTCGTTGCAGCAGATCTTCGACGACCTGAACTCGAGGTGGAAGGACGCGCGCGCGGCCGCAGGCGACTGAGCCGTCCCACTGACCGGTGCGGGGCCTCGACCTCGAGGTGGCGTCGAGGCCCCGCACCCCCAGCCCGCACGACGCCCCCGAGCGCGGCGTCCACCGAGAGACGAGAGCGATGACCGACGTGACCGACGCGGCCCGGGCGACGACACTCGAACCCGCTCCGACCCCGCCCGCGCGCCGGCGCCGGCGCACCGGCCGGGGCTGGCCCGCGACGCCCTACCTGTTCGTGGCCGCCGCCGTGGCGCTGCTGCTCGTGTTCACGTACGTGCCCGTCGTGAACATGTTCTGGTACTCGCTGACGGACTGGGACGGGCTGTCGAAGACGAAGGACTTCGTGGGCCTCGACAACTACGTCGAGGTGTTCACGCGGAAGGACATCTTCGCGGTGTTCTTCGTCAGCCTCTACTACTTCGTGGCGTCGTTCGTGCAGATCGCGCTCGCGCTGTACTTCGCGACGCTGCTCACGTTCTCGACCCGGTTCCGCAACTTCTTCAAGGGCGTCATCTTCTTCCCGTACCTGATCAACGGGGTCGCGATCGGGCTGATCTTCCTGTTCTTCTTCCAGCCCGGCGGGACGCTCGACTCGGTGCTGCACGCGTTCCACGTGGGGCACGCCCCGTACCCGCTGTGGCTCGGCGACCCGGACATCGCGAACGTCTCGCTCGCGGGCGTCAGCGTCTGGCGCTACCTCGGGCTGAACTTCGTGCTGTTCCTGGGCGCGATGCAGTCGATCTCGGGAGAGCTGTACGAGGCGGCCGAGCTCGACGGCGCGACGCGCTGGCACGAGTTCCGGTACATCATCGCGCCGAGCATCCGGCCCATCATCGGGCTGTCCGTGATCCTCGCGATCGCCGGCTCGCTCTCGGTCTTCGAGATCCCGTTCATCATGACGCAGGGCGCGAACGGCACGACGACGTTCGTCATCAAGACCGTCAAGCTCGCCTTCACGTTCAACAAGTTCGGCCTCGCCTCGGCGATGGCGGTCGTCCTGCTGCTCATCGTGCTGGTCGTGACGGCGATCCAGCGGTGGGTGTTCCCCGACGAGAAAGGGGGCCGCCCGTGAGGACCGCCGCCGCCAGGACCGGCAAGTACGTCTCGCTCGTGGTCGCGTGCCTGTTCGCACTCGTGCCCATCGCGGTGATCGTCACGTCGTCGCTGAAGACCGACGCCGAGTTCGCGTCGACCGGCCCGCTGACGATGCCGCGCAGCTGGACGAACTTCGGCAACTACGTCACGGCGTTCACCGACGGGCACATGCTGCGCGGCTTCGCGAACACCGCGATCATCCTCGTGATCTCGCTCGCGGGGACGATCCTGATCGGGACGACGGCGGCGTACGCCATCGACCGGTTCGACTTCCGCGGCAAGAAGGTCGTCCTCGGGCTGTTTCTGGTCGCGACGCTCGTGCCCGGGGTCACCACGCAGGTGGCGACGTTCAAGGTGGTCGACACGCTCGGGCTCTTCGACACCCGGTGGTCGGCCGTGGTGCTCTTCATGGGCACCGACATCATCTCGCTCTACATCTTCATCCAGTTCATGCGGAGCATCCCGAAGGACCTGGACGAAGCCGCGACGATCGACGGCGCCAACCACTTCACGATCTACCGGAAGGTGATCCTTCCGCTGCTCAAACCGGCCATCGCGACGGTCGTGATCGTCAAGGGGATCGCGATCTACAACGAGTTCTACATTCCGTTCCTCTACATGCCGTCCGACCGGCTGGGCGTGATCTCGACGTCGCTGTTCCGGTTCAAGGGGCCGTTCGGCGCACACTGGGAAGTGATCTGCGCGGGCGTCGTCATCGTGCTCGTGCCGACGCTGGTCCTCTTCCTGGCGCTGCAGCGCTACATCTACAACGGGTTCACCACGGGGGCCGTGAAATAGGACGCACCGACGCATTCCCGAGCGCACCGAACCACTGGCGCACCGCCGCCGGAACCGCATCCCCAGGAGCCCCTTCCATGCACCACGAGGTCCTGACCGACGGCTGGACGCTGACCGCCGTCGCCGGCCCCGCACCGACCGAGCTGCTCGGCCGTCCCGTCCCCACGCGCGTCCCCGGCACGAGCCACACGGCGCTGCTCGACGCGGGGCTGATCCCGGACCCGTACGTCGAGCGGAACGAGACGGCCCTGGCGTGGATGAAGCGCGTCGGCTGGGCGTTCGAGCGCGCTCTGGACCTCGCGCCCGCGGGCGACGACGAGCGCGTCGACCTCGTGCTCGACGGCGTCGACACGGTCGCGACCGTCTCGGTCGGGGGGCACGAGCTCGGTCGGACCGCGAACCAGCACCGCTCGTACCGCTTCGACGTGCGCGCGCTCGCGGGTCGCGGAGAGCTGCCGCTGCGGGTCGACGTCGCGTCGGCGCTCGCGTACGCCGAGGGCGAGGCGGCGAGGCTCGGCGCGCGCCCGTCGCCCTACCCGCAGCCCTACAACATGGTCCGGAAGATGGCGTGCTCGTTCGGCTGGGACTGGGGCCCGGACCTCCAGACGGCGGGGCTGTGGAAGCCGGTGCGGGTCGAACGCTGGCGCGTCGCGCGACTCGCGTCGGTCCGGCCCCTCGTCACGGTCGCCGCCGACGGCGACGGACGCGTCGAGGTGCACGTGGAGCTCGAACGGTCCGGCCTCCCCAGCTCGGGCGGCCCCCTGCTGGTGCGCGCCCGCGCGGCCGGTGTCGAGGCCGAGGTCGTCGTCGCTCCCGACGCCGGCACCGCGGTGGTCGTGCTCGACGTGCCGGCGCCCGCGCTGTGGTGGCCCGTCGGGTACGGCGAGCAGGCGCTGCACGGGCTCGAGGTCGAGCTGGCGGCGGACGGGTCCGGCGCTCCCGTGCTCGACGCGTGGTCGCGGCGGATCGGGTTCCGCACGATCGAGGTCGACACGAGCGGGGACGATCACGGCACCCGGTTCACGATGGTCGTCAACGGCGTGCCGGTCTTCGTGAAGGGCGCGAACTGGATCCCGGACGACCACCTGCTGACGCGGATCACGCGCGAGCGGCTCGCCCGCCGGATCGACCAGGCGGTCGACGCGAACCTCAACCTGCTCCGCGTGTGGGGCGGCGGCATCTACGAGTCCGAGGACTTCTACGAGCTCTGCGACGCGCGCGGGGTGCTCGTGTGGCAGGACTTCCTGCTCGCCTGCGCGGCCTACCCCGAGGAGTCGCCGCTGTGGGAGGAGATCGAGGCCGAGGCGCGGGAGAACGTCGTGCGGCTGGCGCCGCACCCGTCGCTCGCGCTGTGGAACGGCGGCAACGAGAACCTCTGGGGTCACGAGGACTGGGGCTGGAAGGCGGAGCTCGACGGGCGGTCGTGGGGCGAGCGGTACGCGCTGGAGCTGCTGGCCGGGGTCGTCGCGGAGCTCGACCCGACCCGCGCCTACAGCCCGAACAGCCCGTCGACCCCGCGCCGGCCGGCCGCCGACGTCCACCCGAACGACCCGGACCACGGCACGCACCACGAGTGGGAGGTGTGGAACCGCGTCGACTACGCGCACTACCGGGACGACGTGCCGCGGTTCTGCTCGGAGTTCGGGTTCCAGGGCCCGCCGACGTGGGCGACGCTGACGCGCGCGGTCGGGGCCGACGCCGACGGGCTGACGAAGGACGACCCGACGTTCCTGCTGCACCAGAAGGCCGACGACGGCAACGCCAAGCTCGACCGCGGCCTCGCGCCGCACCTCGGAGTGCCGAGCGACTTCGTCGACTGGCACTGGGCCACGCAGCTGAACCAGGCGCGCGCCGTCGAGCACGCGATCGCGCACTACCGGTCGTGGTGGCCGCGCACCGCGGGAGCGATCGTCTGGCAGCTCAACGACTGCTGGCCGGTGACGTCGTGGGCCGCGGTCGACGGTGACGAGCGGCCGAAGCCCCTCTGGTACGCGCTGCGGCACGCCTTCGCGGACCGCGTGCTGACCGTGGTGCGGCGCGCCGACCGGCTCGCCGTCGCCGTGGTCAACGACACGGACGCGCCGTGGGTCGGGGCGCTCGGGCTGACGCGGAGCTGGCTCGACGGGACCGAGCTCGCGCACGAGTCGCACGACGTCGTCGCCGCGCCGCGGTCCGTCGTCGTCGTGCTTGCTGGTGACGCGGTCGCCCTGCCGGACCAGACTGGCGCCGAGGCCCTCGTGGCGCGGCTCGGGACGGTCCGCACCGTGCACACCTGGGCGGAGGACGTGGACCTCGCGCTCGACCCCGCCGCGGTGCGGGCGACGGCGCGTCGCGTCGACGGGGGGTACGAGGTGATCGTGGCGGCGGACTCGCTGGTGCGCGACGTCGCGCTGCTCGTCGACCGGCTCGCGCCCGACGCGCGCGTCGACGACCAGCTGGTGACGCTCTTCGCCGGCGAGACGGCGACGTTCCGCGTGACGACGGACGCCGCGCTCGACCCCCTCGCGCTGACGAGGCGGCCCGTGCTGCGCAGCGCGAACGACCTGCGGGACCGTGTGCAGACGCCCGTGGGGCCGGCCGGCGGTGGTGGCGGCCGTTCGTCCGCCGGCATCGCGGAGGACCGGGCATGACGGGCGACGCGGGCGCCGAGTGGGCCGAGGTGCTGGACGACGCGGTGGCCTGTGACCCCGCGGACCTGACGGAGGACGCGGCATGACGGGCGACGCCGGCACCGAGCGGGCCGAGGTGCTGGACCGCTCGGTCGCCCCGAACGGGCCGGCTGCCGGCCGGCTGCCCGCGCTGCACGTCGCCTGGCTGACGGGGCAGAGCCTCGAGCTGCTCCGGTTCGGCCGCGGCTTCGAACACCCCGACGGCGGCGCCGCGTACCTCGGCGTCGACGGCACGCCGGACCTGTCCGCGCCCGTGCACACCTGGATCACGGCGCGCATGGCGCACGTGTACGGGCTGGCCGCGCTCGCGGGTGTGCCGGGCTCGCGTCCGCTCGCGCAGGCGGCGTTCGACGGACTGCGGGTCCGGCTCGCCGACGGCCGGCACGGTGGCTGGCTGCGGGGCATCGACTCGTCGGGCGAGCCACTCGAGCGCGGCGCGAAGTCCTGCTACGACCACGCGTTCGTGCTGCTCGCCGCGTCGACCGCGCTGGTCGCGGGTCTCGAGGGGGCGGGCGAGACGCTCGACCGCGTCGTCGACGTGATGCTCCGACGGTTCTGGGACGACGCGTCCGGGATGTGCGTCGACACGTGGGACCGCGCGTGGACCGAGCTCGACCCGTATCGCGGCGTCAACGCGAACATGCACGCCGTCGAGGCGTTCCTCGCGGTCGGTGACGCGCTGGACGACGCCGCCTGGTACGACCGCGCCGCGCGGATCGCGAGCCGCGTGATCACGGTCGCCGCGGAGCACGACTGGCGCATCCCCGAGCACTACGACGCCGAGTGGCAACCGCAGCTGGACCTCAACGACGACAACCGGGCCGACCAGTTCAAGCCGTACGGCGCGACGGTGGGGCACGGCCTCGAGTGGTCGCGGCTGCTGGTCCAGCTGGCCGTGGTCCGCGCGCCCGTCGAGGCGCAGCGGTTCGTCCCCGCGGCGGTCGCCCTGTTCGACCGCGCCGTGGCCGACGGCTGGGGGGTCGACGGCCGCGAGGGGTTCGTCTACACGACCGACTGGTCCGGCGTGCCGGTGGTCCGCACGCGGATGCACTGGGTCGCGGCCGAGGCCGTCGGCGCGGCGTGGGCGCTCCATGACGCGACGGGCGACGACCGGTTCCTCGACCTGTACGGCGCCTGGTGGGACTACATCGCGCGGAACCTGGTCGACGCCGAGCACGGCTCGTGGCATCACGAGCTCTCGGAGCGGAACGAGCCGACCGCCGACGTCTGGCCCGGCAAGCCCGACGTCTACCACGCGTTCCAGGCGACGCTCATCCCGCGCCTGCCGCGGCGCCCGGGGCTCGCACGGTCCGTGGCGGGCGGCGAGCTGCGCTGACCCGTGAGGCCCGAGCCGCGCGTCGCCGAGAATGGTGGCGGGCGCCGCGAGCCATGCGTCGTCGAGGACGGCGGAGCCGTGAGCCGCGAGCCGCACGTCGAGAACGGCGGAGCGTGGGCCGCGAGCGATGCGTCGGCTAGAACGGTGGCGGCTCGACGCCCTGAGCGTCGCTCGCGTCGTCGCCGTTCGTGCTGCGTGTCGCGACGGACGAGCGGTTGGTGGCGTGCTCGTACGCGGTCGGCGTGAGAAGGATGGCCGTCGCGGGTCGTGTGAACGTGAACCCGTGCGGGCTCGTCGTGTGGATGTCTCCGGTTCGGGGGTCGCGTCGCATGCGCCAGCCGTGGTGGGTCTTGGTGCGGTGGTGATGGCGGCACAACGGCTGGAGGTTCGCGGCGAGCGTCTGCTCGACCGCCGACCGGCTCGGGTCGTACGGATCGACGTGGTCGACGTCGCACGTGTCGGCGGGTTGGCGGCAGCCGGGGAAGGTGCAGGTCTGGTCGCGGGCCACGACGAACCGACGGAGCGCGGCGCCGGGGCGGTAGCCGTCGGTCGGCGGCGGCTCGCCGACCAGGTCGCGGGCGCGGTCGTGCCGCGCCGACAGCTCCTCGACCGGTGCGTCGTCCTCTGGTCCGCTGGCGACTCCCGTGCGGCCGCCAGAGGCATCCGCGCGGTGGGTCGGGGGCAGCGGGAGTGTGCGCTCGCCGAGCGCGAGAAGGTGCCCGGCCGGATCCGTGAGCGCCAGCCGGTACCGGTCGGCGCGCCGAGCCAGGTCGCGGGCCAGCGACGCGGGCACGGCTCCGTACCCGGCGAGCTCGCCCGGAAGGTCGTCGTGGCCGGCGAGGGTGGTGGCCGCGATCGTGAGGTGCACGCCGGGTGCTGTGCCACCGCGGGTCGGCAGGCGCACGCCGGCGGGGGTGTGCCCGTCGGCCAGGATCGTGGCGAACACGTCGCTGAACGCGTCGGCCCGGCGCTGCGCGACGGTCCGGTCGTCATCGGCGGACGCTGCCGCATCCGCCAGCGCGTCCACGACGGCGAACGCCGCAACGGCGTCGGCCGCGGGAAGCAGCGCCGTGACCCACGCCATCGAGTCGGGCGCCCAGTCGAGCCGCACGCACCGGTCCCGGCGCGCTCGCTCCGCCCGCCTCCTGACGGCTTCGGGGTCGATCGCCGCGACCAGGCGCCGCGCGTGGCGGCGCAGCAGCCCCGGGGTCAGCCCGTCGGCGTCGGCGACGACCGCGCGGAGCACGTCGTCGGCGTCGGCGTGCGAGAGCTGCGCGACGTCGTCGAGCAGGACGTCGACCTTGCGCGCGTCCAGCACGCCGGAACGCAGCGCGTCCGCGAGCACCGGGTGCGCCGCCAGCCCGGCCGCGCGCCCCACGAGCGAGTTCGCCGCCGCCGACGTCGTGGCCAGCGCACAAGCCAGGTCGTCGACCGGATAGGACGACGACGCCGGCCGCCGGGCCGCCAGCTCGGACACCACGGCAGCCTGCGCCGCCACGGCGAGCCCGATCACCTGCTGCCACCCGGCAGCCGCGCCGAGGAGGTCGGCGACAGCCAGTTCCGCCACATCCGTCGTCGTGAGAAGCGCGACGAGCGAACGCACGTCCACGCCGGCGGTCGGGAGATCCGGGAGCCGGCCGAGAGTGACGCGGTCCGCGAGCACAGGGGGAGCGTCGATACCCGCGTGAAGAGAGATCGAGGGCCGGGGCGAGGTCTCCGGCGACGATGCGCCGCCGGCGCCGACGGTGACTCCGCGCACCTGGCCCACGTCCTCCGCGATTCGTACAAATGTCGTCTGCCGCTTCCTGTGGATGTCCCACGCTCAAGTTCGAGTGCGGTGGGCGGTTTCAGGACTTGGGCAGTGAGGGTGCGGTGCGGTCGTCGGTGACGGTTCGCTGACGCCGAGACGGTCGGCCGCGCTGGTGAACGCCCGCGTGCCCGAGCAGCTTCTCGGTGAGGATGTCGGCCCACCTGCGCTCGTCGACCCAGCCGTTGTGCGCCATCGCGAACAGGGTCAGCAGCGCGTCGGCGCGCTTCTTGTTCGTCATCGTGGCGGCGCGCCCGATGAGCGCCTTGCCGGTCGAGTCCAGGAACCGCTCGACGGCTCCGGTGGACAGCGGCTCGCCGTCCTCGGGCCGCGGCCGGCTGGCGGCCTGAACGCTGATGATGGGGTCGAGCCGCTTCATCACGGCGACCGCGCCGACCAGCCCGTCGTGCGTGCGAGCAAGCGAGTTCAGGCGGCGCTTGTAGCTCGCCCAGGCTCGCGGTGAGGTCTGCGCCATGGCCAGCGACGCCCACATCGGGTGGGCCGGGTCCTCCCGCAGCCACGCGGGGAACGGGTCGGACAGGTTCTTCTTCAGGTGCCACTCGCACCGCCACGTCTCCGCCCAGCGCCAGGAGTACGCGACCGCGTTCAGCTCGGCGGCGTCGCCATCGGTGACGACCCGCAGCGGGGCGCCGTGCTTCGACATCAGCAGCTTCCTCCAGGCCGCCCTGTCGTCCCGTGCCACGGCCTCCACTGCAGCGACGTACGGCCGCCCAGCGTCGTTGTAGGCCATCACCGCCAGGGTGTGGAACGCGATGCCCGGGCCGCCACGCTTGCGCGTGTAGGTGACCGGGTCCGCGTCGAGCACGACGCTCGAGTTCGGCCAGGTCGCCGGCGCGTAGGCCGCCCACAGCACGGGCGCGAACACCTCGACCCAGTCGCTGACCATCTGCGGGTGCGTGTTCGGAGCCGGCCGGTGCACCGTCTTGACCTTCTTGCCGCTCACGACGGTCGTCTTCGTCGCCGAGCGGGACAGCGGCCGTCCCGCACGGCTGCGCACCCGGTCGGCGATGTCGCGGTAGGTCCCGCCGCCGGCGGCCTGCGCCAGCGCCCAGGCGACGTCAGCGACGGCGAAGCCGTACAGCCGCGGCGCCGGCTTGCCCTCCCACGGCTCGAGCAGCGTCTGGCACTCCGGGCAGGTGTGGACCGCACCGCCCGTCGCAACCAGCCTCGGGAGCGGCTCCGCGAACCGGTGCGGCAAGCCCTGGCGCGGGGTGCACCACCACCGCTGGCGACGTCGTCCCGGCGCGCCGTACCAGCCCGCTCGGGTCACCTGGCTACCGCGGTGCCGCCCATCAGGACAGGCCGGAACTTCCACTTCTTGAGCGTAGGACATCCACAGGAAGCGGCAGACGACAAATGTAGCAAATAGCGCGCTGGCCTGCTACGTCGCCAAGTTCGCCAGCAGCGAACGGTGCGACCACGACCCTCGACCGCGAGGCGCCGGCGCGCATGCCGACGCTCGCGACGCCGTCCATGGGCAGGCCCTCGAGCACGACCCTCGCGATGCCGCGGCGCCGCTTCGCGCTCGCGCACAGCTCGGGCGCGCCCGGCGGGCCGGCCGGCTGGCGGACGCCGGGGAGGACCGCGCGCTGCCCCCGGCATGACAGAGGCCCGACGGGACGGCAGCCGGAAGCGCCGCCCGTCGGGCCTCGCGCGCGGTCAGGCGCGCGCCGTCGTCAGGCTCTCGTCCGTCCGACGATCCAGAAGACCGCCGCGATGACGGCCAGGATGATGCCGATCCACAGCAGCACGTGTGCGGCCGTCGTGAGACCGAGGATGAGCAGGACGATGCCGATCACGATGAGCGCTAGCCACATGCGAGGTCACCTCCAGGCGGCCGGCCTCGACGGGTACGTCGAGGGAGGGGAAGACCGGACGCTTCCTCGATCGTCGCAGCGGGGCGGCCGACCGGCACGTCGAGCGGAGCGGGGCTGGCGGTGGTAACGGCGCGCTGACCAGGCGGTCCTCGTGCGTGTGACCGCTCGGCGCGTCGGCCCGTCACCGCTCCCTGGCCCCTCCCGCGGGCGCCCGGCGGCCCCTCCCGCGGGCGCCCGGCGCCGGGTGGACGTACCGTCGAGGTGCGGGGGTGTGCTTCGTGCGGAGGGAGTCGCCACCATGTCGAACGAGGACGTCGAGCGTCCCGAGGAGCCCGTGACGGGCGTGCCGCCCGTGGATCGGCGCCGGGAGGACGAGGCCGAGCGCATCAGGTCCAGCAACGTCCGTGAGCCCGTCGACCTCGAGCGAGGCGCCGGCGGGTACCCCGAGCGCGTCGAGGCCGACAGGATCCGTTCCGACGGGATCGTCGAGCCCGCGGACGTGCCGCGCGGCGTGGTGGGCGACAAGGGCCTCACCGAGGCGGAGCGCATCCGCGCCGACGGCATCGAGGAGCCGCTCGACGCGGACGTCGGCGTCGTCGGCGACAGCGCGGCACGGACGGAGGCCGACCGGATCCGCTCGGCGGACCTGACGGACGACCCCGTCGACGTGGCGGCCGACGCGGCGGACGCGACGGGCCACGGCGAGCGCTGGACCGGCGGCGCCGACCGGGCAGTCGACCCCGTCGACCCCGTCGACCCTCGCGACGACCGGGCCGTCTGAGTCTCCGCTCGCCCCGGTGCAGCTCGACGCGGACACGTGCCGCGCGCGGTTCGCCGCCGCGCGCGTCGCGCGCCTCGCGACGTGCGGCGCCGACGGCCGGCCGCGTCTCGTGCCGGTGACGTTCGCGGCGGACGAGTCGACCGTCGTCACGGCGGTCGACCACAAGCCCAAGCGGACCACCGCGCTGCGGCGCCTGCGCGACGTCGCCGACAACCCCGCGGTGTCGTTCCTGGTCGACGAGTACGACGACGACTGGGACCGCCTCTGGTGGGTGCGCGCCGACGCGACCGCGCGCGTGGTGGTCGACGGACCGGAGCACGCGGCCGCCGTGGCGCGACTGGTGGCGCGGTACCCGCAGTACGCCGACCGCCCGCCGTCGGGAGCCGTGATCCTGGCGATCATCGACCGCTGGACGGGCTGGGCCGCGAGCGACTGACCCGCCGCGGCCCACGGCCGCCGCCACACCCGCGCGCCGTCGGCGTCCGCGCGCGACCGCCTCGCTACGCTCCGCGATGACGCCGCCGAGCGACCGCTTCCGGCGGCCCGGACGCGGAGGTCAGGATGGCGACGATCGGCTGGCGGGTCCACGGCGACGGCAAGAGCCCGGCGCCCGGCGACGTCGTCGCCCCCGACGAGCGGCTGACGTGGCCGCGCACCGTCGGGATCGGCCTGCAGCACATCGTCGCGATGTTCGGCGCGACGTTCGCCGTCCCGCTCATCACGCACTTCTCGCCGCAGACGACGCTCTTCTTCTCGGCGATCGGCACGCTCGGCTTCCTCGCCATCACGCGGAACCGGCTGCCGTCCTACCTCGGCTCCAGCTTCGCGTTCATCGCGCCGATCGGCGCCGCGATGGCGTCGGGCGGTCAGCAGGTCGCGGTCGGCGGGATCCTCGTCACCGGTGTGACGCTCGCCCTGGTCGGCGTCGTCGTCCACCTCGCGGGCGTGCGGTGGATCGAGGTCGTCATGCCGCCCGTCGTGACGGGCACGATCGTCGCGCTCATCGGGTTCAACCTCGCGCCCGCCGCGTGGGGCAGCTACCAGCAGGCGCCACTGACGGCGACCATCACGCTCGCCGCGATCGTGCTCATCACGGTGCTCTTCCGCGGCATCCTCGGCCGGCTCGCGATCCTGCTCGGCGTGCTCGTCGGCTACGTCGCCGCGCTGATCCAGGACCAGGTGAGCTTCGACGCGGTGAAGCAGGCGGACTGGGTCGGGCTGCCGCACTTCGTCGGACCGCGGTTCGACGTCAGCGTGCTCGGTCTGTTCCTTCCGGTCGTGCTCGTCCTGATCGCCGAGAACATCGGCCACGTGAAGTCCGTGTCCGCGATGACGGGCGCCAACCTCGACCCGGTCACGGGGCGCGCGCTGTTCGCCGACGGCCTCGCGACGACGCTCGCAGGCCTCGGCGGCGGCTCGGGCACGACGACCTACGCCGAGAACATCGGCGTCATGGCCGCGACGCGCGTCTACTCGACCGCCGCCTACTGGGTGGCGGGCATCGGCGCGCTGATCCTGTCGATGAGCCCCAAGTTCGGCGCGGCGATCCAGACGGTCCCCGCGGGTGTGCTGGGCGGGGCGACGACCATGCTCTACGGCATGATCGGCCTGCTCGGCGCGCGGATCTGGATCCAGAACCGCGTCGACTTCTCCCGCTCGGAGAACCTGGTGCCGGCGGCGATCGCGCTGATCATCGGCGTCGCGAACTACACGTGGAAGGTCGGCAAGCTCGAGTTCCAGGGCATCGCGCTCGGCACGGCGGCGGCCATCGTGCTCTACCACGTGATGCGCGCGCTGGCCCGGTGGCGCGGCACGACCCAGGAGCCCGCGACGCCCGCCTCCGCGCCCGCGGGCGACGAGGTCGCCGCGCGCTGACCTCCGGCGGGCGGAGCCGCGCCACGGCGGACCGGCGGGGACGGCGCGCGCGGCGAGCGGACGGGCGAGGTTAGCGTGGCACCTCACCCAGGCAGGCCGATCGGAGCACGCGTGCGCACCCTCGACACCCATCCCGTCGCGGACCCGCGGGCCGTCGTCACCGGCGACGGCTACCGCATCACGGTGCTCACGGACGGGCTCGTGCGCCTCGAGCACGCGCCCGACGGACGGTTCGAGGACCGCGCGTCAGCGTTCGCGGTGAACCGCGCGCTGCCCGTCCCCGACTTCCAGGTGGTCGACACGGGCACGCACCTCGAGGTTGTCACGCGCCGGTTCCGGCTGACGTACGACAAGGGCCCGTTCACGACGAGCGGGCTGAGCGTCGCGGTCGGCGGGAACGTCAGCGCGTACCACTCGGTCTGGCGGTACGGCGAGCCGACCGGTGACCTGGGCGGCACGGCCCGCACGCTCGACGAGATCGACGGTCGCGTCGCGCTCGAGCCCGGCGTCGTCAGCCGGCGCGGCTTCGCGGTCGTCGACGACTCGCGCTCCCCGGTGCTCGAGGCCGACGGCTGGGTGACGCCGCGCGACGGCACGCGGCAGGACCTCTACGTGTTCGCGTACGGGCTCGACCACGCCGACGCGGTGCGCGCGCTGTACGCCGTGTCCGGTGCGCCACCGCTGCTGCCCCGCTGGGCGCTCGGCACCTGGTGGAGCCGCTTCCACCGGTACACGGCCGACTCGTACCTCGCGCTGATGGACCGGTTCCGCGACGCGGGCATCCCGCTCTCGGTCGCGGTGATCGACATGGACTGGCACCTGACGGACGTCGACCCGCGGCACGGCTCGGGCTGGACGGGGTACACGTGGGACCGGGCGCTGTTCCCGGACCCCGACGCGTTCCTCGCCGAGCTCCACCGCCGCGGCCTGCGCGTCACGCTCAACGTGCACCCCGCCGACGGAGTCCGGTCGTTCGAGGACTCGTACCCGGCGATGGCCGCCGCGCTCGGGGTGAGCGACGGCGAGCCCGTCGCGTTCGACGTCACGAACCGCGAGTTCGTCACCGCGTACCTCGAGATCCTGCACCGCGGCCTCGAGGCGCAGGGCGTCGACTTCTGGTGGATCGACTGGCAGTCGGGCGCGCACTCGCGGCTGGCCGGGCTCGACCCCTTGTGGATGCTCAACCACTTCCACTGGCTCGACAACGCGCGTGACGACCGGCCCGGCCTGATCCTGTCGCGCTATGCCGGCCCCGGATCGCACCGGTACCCGATCGGGTTCTCGGGCGACGCCGTCGTCTCGTGGGCGTCGCTCGCGTTCCAGCCCGAGTTCACCGCGACCGCCGCGAACGTCGGCTACGGCTGGTGGAGCCACGACATCGGCGGACACATGCACGGCGTCAAGGACGACGAGCTCGCGACGCGGTGGGTGCAGCTCGGCACGTTCTCCCCCGTGCTGCGGCTGCACTCGTCCGCCAACGCGTTCGGCACCAAGGAGCCGTGGTCGTTCGGGCTCGAGGCGGAGCGCGTGCAGACGCAGTTCCTGCGGCTGCGCCACCGGCTGCTGCCGTACCTGCACACGATGAACCACCGCGCCCACGCCGGCGCCGCGCTCGTCGAGCCGCTCTACTACCGCTGGCCGCACGCGACGCAGGCGTACGAGCACCCCACGCAGTTCACGTTCGGCACCCAGCTCGTGGTGGCGCCGGTCGTGCAGCCCGCGTCGCGCACGTCCCGGCTCGCGCGCGTGCCCGCGTGGCTGCCTGCCGGCACGTGGGTCGACGTGCTGACGGGCCTCGTCTACGACGGCGACCGCGAGCTCGCGTTCCACCGACCGCTCGAGGCCCTGCCGGTGCTCGCACCCGCAGGCGCGATCGTGCCGCTCGACGGTGCCGCGGTGCCGGGTGCCGCCAGCGACCTCCCGGAGCACGTCGAGCTGCTGGTGGCCGCCGGCGCCGACGGTGCGTTCGAGCTCGTCGAGGACGCCGGTTCGCGGGATCCCGCGGGGATCGTGCGCACCGCGATCACGTTCGACCAGGCCGCGGGCCGCCTGACGGTCCGTCCCGCCGAAGGGGCGACCGAGGTGCTCCCGCCACGACGCACGTGGACGTTCACGTTCCTCTCCCTCGACCCGGGTCGGGCTCCGGCCGTCGCGGTGGACGGCGTCACGGTCGACGCGCAGGAGTCGAGGCAGGACGGCCGGGTGTCGGTCACCGTCGCGGACGCGGAGCCCGGTGCCGCGCTGACCGTCGACCTCGGGCCGGCGCCCGACCTCGCGCCCAACGACGTGCCCGCGCGGTCGTTCGCGCTGCTCGACGCCGCGCAGATCGAGCTCGACGTCAAGGAGCGCGCGCACGCCGTCGTGGCGAGCGACCGGCCCCTGCACGTGCGGCTCTCCAGCCTGACGGCGCTCGCCGTCGATCCCGACGTGCACGCGGCGCTCGAGGAGCTGATGCTCGCGCGCCCGTGACGCGTGCCGCGCCGACGGACGCGCGGGCAGGCCGTCAGACGATCGTCACGGGCGTCCCGGCCGGCGCGTCCCACAGCACGTCCATGACGTGGTCCGTGATGCGCACGCACCCGTGCGACACGTGCCCGTGCCGCAGCGACGTCGTGGTGTGGATCGCGGTCACGGCGGTGCCCGTCGGCCGGTCCCAGTGGTCGATCGAGTCGCTCTGGATCGACAGCGGCAGCACGCGCGGCGTGGTCGTGCCCGGCTCGACCCAGTGCGGGCCGAGCAGGAACGCCAGCGTGCGCGGCGTCGGCCACTGCGGCGACCCGACGGCCCGGACGGGGTACGTCCGCACGCGCGTGCCGTCGTCGACCGTGAGCGTCAGCGCGTGGGTGTCGACGCGGATCGACCACGCGGTCGACCCGGCGCGCGTGTCGACGGCCCGCACCCACACGCTGTGGCCGTTGACCTCGTGCCGGTCGTCGCTCGGCAGCGCCCCGCGCGTCGCGACGAGCACGCGCAACCAGCCGTCGCGCTCGTCGAGCACGGGCACGACGGTCGCGAGGCCGAGCGTGCGCTCGGGCAGCACGCCGACCGGCCGGCCGGCAGGCGTCTCGAGCGCCGCGGTGTCGCGCGTGACGACCGCCGTGCGCCACGTGCCGTCCGCCGCGCGGAGCGGCGCGGTGTCGTCGAGCCCGGGCAGACCGCCGACCACGTGGAGCGGGTCGATCACGGGCAGGCCGCTCAGCCCGACGCGCGGCGGGACGGGCGTCGGCGGCGCGCCCTTCGCCACCGCGACGGCCGCGTGCAGCACGACGGGGGGCGGCCCGGCCGCCACCGGGGCGGACGGCGAGCAGCCGGCGAGCACGCCAACCGCGAGAACAGCCGCCGCGAGCACCCGCGCGGGTGCGGTCAGCGGCTCTCGGGGCACGGCACGCCTCCTCGCGGGTGGGGGATCCGCCTCCAGCATGCGCGGTCCGCCGGGCTCGTGCCAGGGGCGTCCGCGCGGGCGCGACCGCGGCGGCCGGGTGCCCAGGGCGGCGCGCGCGTGCCAGGCTCGCGGCATGACGGCCGAGACCGCCGACCCGCACGTGATCGCCACCCCCGCGGTGCCCAACCTGCGCGACCTCGGCGGCCGCGCGACCGCCGACGGCGGCGAGGTCGTGCACGGTGTCGTCTTCCGCTCCGCGACGCTCGACTCCGCCGACGTGCCGACCGACCCGGTGCTCGCGGCGCTCGGCATCCGCACGGTCGTCGACCTCCGCACCGCGGGCGAGCGCGCCACGCGCCCGGACCTGCTCCCCGACGGTGCGCGGGGCCTCGCCCTCGACGTGCTCGCCGACGCGACGCAGGCCGCCGCCGCGCGGTCCGGAGCCGCGCAGGTCGCCGACGTCGTGCGCGCGCCGGGAGGGGTCGCCGACGCGTTCGCGGGCGTCGACGCCGCGGCCCGCATGCGCGACACGTACCGCGACCTCGTCGTCGCGCCGAGCGCGCTCGCGGCCTACCGCGGGCTGGTGGACGCGGTGCTCGACCCGGCCGGTGTCCCGCTGCTCTTCCACTGCACCGCGGGCAAGGACCGGACCGGCTGGGGCGTGACGGTGCTGCTGCTGGCGGCGGGTGTCGACGAGGACGGCGCGATCGAGGAGTTCCTCGCGGTGAACCCCGCGGTGCGGGCGACGTTCGCACCGATGCTCGCGCAGCTCGAGGCGGTGGGCGGCGACCCGACGGTGCTCGCTCCGCTGCTCGAGGTCCGGCCCGACTACCTGGCGGCCGCCCTCGACGCGATGCGCGCGCGGTTCGGCTCGTTCGACGCGTACCTGTCGGACGGGCTGGGTCTGACGCCGCTGCGCGTCGAGGCTCTGCGGAACGTGCTGCGCGCCGACTGACCACGTCGCGGCGGCCCGCCGACCACCTGCCGAGAGCGGCCCGTCCGATCCCGCCCGCGCGCCGAGCACGCGGCGGTCCGACGCCGCCCGCGCGGCGGGTGTGCCGGGTGTCGAGCGCGCCGGAGCCCGCTCGTCATCCCGGCGACAGGCAGCTCGACCGCACTCGGAAGAAATCTCGCGATTCCACTTGACCGGTACAGCAGACGGTCATACTGTAGCGGTACAGAACTTGACCGGTACAGCAACGAGGAGGGACCCGCCATGGACACCGCACCGCTCGCCCTGATCATGAACAGCAAGGCCGTCGAGTACGCCGACAACGCGCGACCCGACTCGCCGGTCGTCGAGCCCCGGGCGCCCCGCGTCCGCCGCCCGCACGCGGTCCGGACGCGCTTCGCGCTCGCCGGCGTCCTGCACCGCGCGGCCGACGCGCTCACCCCGCCCGCCGCCCCGTGCGACCACGTGCCCCACGGCGCGTGGTGAGCGGGCGGCGTGCCCGAGGTGAGCCAGGACGTGGCCGTCGCGACGGCCGGCGACGCCTACCCTGACCTGCATGGTGCGAGCGACCGTGCGGGTCAGGGTGACGTCGTGGCCCGCGTGACGCTGCAGACCGTCGCCGACAAGGTCGGCGTCAGCCGCATGACGGTCTCGAACGCCTTCTCGCGCCCCGACCAGCTCTCCGCCGAGCTGCGTCGCAAGATCCTCGCCGCGGCCGACGAGCTCGGCTACGTCGGCCCCGACCCCGCCGCGCGAGCACTCGCGCGGGGGAGCGCCGGCACCATCGGCGTCGTCTTCACCGAGTCCGTCGGCGAGGCCTTCCGCGACCCCATCGCCGCGTCGTTCCTCGGCGCGGTCGCGACCGAGCTCGGCGGGACCGGCCGCGGCATGACGCTGCTGCCGTCGACGGGCGCGGGCGGCACGATCCCCGCGCGCGACATCGCGATGGACGGCGCGCTGCTCTACGCGTGCACCGCCGACAGCCAGGCGCTCGACTGGCTCCAGCGCCGGCGGCTCCCCCTGGTGTTCGTCGACCAGGCCCCCGTCGAGGGCGCCTCGAGCGTGCTGCTCGACGACCGCGCCGGCTCGGCCGAGGCGGCGCGCCACCTGCTCGAGCTGGGGCACCGACGCGTGGGGCTGCTCGTCACGGCGTGGGGCAGCCTCCGGCCCGGCGACAGCGCGCGCATCGCGCCCGACGCGGCGACCGCGGGCGACGGCTACGTCTCGCGCGAGCGGGTCGACGGCTGGATGTCCGAGCTCGGCCCCGCGGGTGCCGAAGTGCTCGCCGCGGAGATGTACGACAACACCGAGCGGTACGCGGAGCCCGCGGCGCGGCTGCTGCTCGACCGGCCCGACCGGCCGACCGCGATTCTCTGCTTCTCCGACCTCGTCGCGTGGACCGTGCTGCGGGTGGCCCGTGAGCTCGGGCTCGACGTGCCGGGCGACGTCTCGGTGGTCGGCTACGACGACAGCCCGATCGCCCGCAGCACGGCCCCCGAGCTGACGACCGTCCGCCAGGACCTCGACGCCAAGGGTCGCGCGACCGCGACGCTGCTCGACCACGAGATCGCTCGCTCGCGCGGCCTGCCGGGGGCGCCGGACGGGCCCGAGCACGTGACGATCCCGACCCGGCTCGTCGTGCGCGGGAGCACCGCGCCACCCCGGGGCTGAGCCGCCGGCCCTCCACGGGGATCGAGGGTTACGCCGATCGGGTGGTCCGAATTGTCCGATGTTGCCGGGTTCTCCGGTGGGCCGGACGATGACAGGATCGCGGCCGCCTGGTCGTGGCGCATCTCGACCGGAAGGCCTCGCCCGTGGACCAGCCCGCCGCGCCCGCCGCCCGCCCCGCCATCCCTGCCGCGAAGGACGCGCCCGCCGACCTCCCGGCCAGCCCGCTGCGCGCCGGCGCGCACGACATCGCGCTCGAGCGCGAGCGCGTGCGGCGCCGCCGTGTGTACCGGCTCGCGCTCACGGCGCTGACCGTCGAGGTCTACGTGATCGCGGCGGCGCTGATGGGCCGCCGGATCCTGCCGGCGCTGCCGACGCTCGACCCGATGATCGTCGTCCCCGTCCTCTTCTTCGTGCTGCTCACCGTGATGATGCTCGGCATGACGATGGGCACGGCGCGCTCGCCGCACCTCGTCTACCGGCCCGAGCAGGTCGACGTCCGGCTCGAGGACGTGATCGGCATCGACCCCGTGCTCGAGGACGTGCGCCGCTCGATCGACCTCTTCCAGACGCACCGCCGGTTCGCGGACCAGATGGGCGGCACGCCGCGCCGCGGCTTGCTGTTCGAGGGCCTGCCGGGCACGGGCAAGACGATGACGGCGAAGGCGATGGCCGCCGAGGCCGGGGTCCCGTTCCTGTTCGTCTCCGCGACGTCGTTCCAGTCGATGTACTACGGCGCGACCGCCAAGAAGATCCGCGCGTACTTCAAGGCGCTCCGCAAGGCGGCCCGCACCGAGGGCGGCGCGATCGGGTTCATCGAGGAGATCGACGCGATCGCGCTCGCGCGCGGCGGCATGCTGGGCGGCTCGGTGCCCGCGGGGCTCGGGGCGATGCACGGTGGCCCGCTCGGCCTCGTCACGAACCGCGTCGTGTCCGAGGGCACGGGCGGCGTCGTCAACGAGCTGCTCGTACAGATGCAGTCGTTCGACGAGCCCGCCGGCTGGGACAAGCTCGTCAACCGCGCGACGGCCCGCGTCAACCTGCTGCTGCCGGCGCACCGCCAGCTCAAGCAGCGCAAGCCCGGCCGCGCGCCGATCCTGCTCATCGCCGCGACGAACCGCGCCGACTCGCTCGACCCCGCGCTGCTGCGGCCGGGCCGGTTCGACCGGCACCTGACCTTCTCGCCGCCCGACGCGTACGGCCGCCGCGCGCTCGTCGACCACTTCCTCGCCAAGCGCGCGCACGACGCGGGCCTCGACGACCCCGCCGCGCGCGACCGCCTCGCCGCGGCGACCATCGGCTGGACGCCCGTGATGATCGAGCACCTGCTCGACGAGGCGCTCGTCAACGCGCTGCGCCGCAGCGTCACCGCGATGTCGTTCGAGGACGTCGAGCGGGCGCGCATCACCGAGATGGTCGGCATCGGCCAGCCCGTCCGGTACACGGAGCACGAGCGCCGCCTGATCGCGACGCACGAGGCCGGCCACGCCGTCACCGCCTGGCTCGTCGCGCCCAACCGCACGCTCGAGGTGCTGACGATCGTCCGCCGCGGGAGCGCGCTGGGCATGCTCGCGCACGACGACTGCGAGGAGGTCTGGACCCACTCGCACTACGACCTGCGTGCGCTCGTGCAGATCGCGATGGGCGGCTGGGTCGCCGAGGAGCTGTTCTTCGGGCAGACGTCGACCGGTCCGGCGAGCGACCTCGCGGCGGCGACGCGGACGGCGGCGCAGATGGTCGGCGCGGCCGGCATGACGGGCTCGCTGGTGTCGTTCGCGGCGACGGGCAAAGACCTCGTTTCGGCGGTGCTCGCCGACGCCGTGGCGCGCGAGCAGCTCGAGGGCGTGCTCGACGACGCGCGCAGCTCCGTGCGCCGGCTGCTGTCGAAGCAGCGCCACCTGGTCGAGGCGCTGCGCGACGCGCTGCTCGACCGGCACGAGCTGATCGGCGAGGAGATCACGGACGTGCTCGCGATCGCCCGCGACGCGCACGACGGCGTCTCGCGGCCGCCCGTGGTGCTCGAGCCGACCGTGGACCACTCGGACACCGCGCTCGCGTAGCCTGCGGCGGTGCCCGAAGGCCACACCGTCCACCGGATCGCGCGGCAGTTCCGTGCCGACCTCGTGGGGCACGCGCTCCGCGTGAGCTCGCCACAGGGCCGGTTCGCCGCGGGTGCCGCGCGGATCGACGGACGGCGCCTGGAGTCCGCGACGGCGGTCGGCAAGCAGCTGTTCCTCGGCTTCGAGGGCGGCGACGTGCTGCGCGTGCACCTCGGGCTCTACGGCGCGTGGGACTTCTACGGGCGCGTCTCGCCGGTCGTCGCGGGGCAGGAGGCGCGCGGGTCGATGGGCGCGCCTCGGCTGCGGCGCGCCGTGCGGATGGGCGAGGGGGAGACCGCGCTGCGCGGTCCGGACGGTGGCGCGGAGGACTTCCCGCCGCCGCCCGTCGGCCAGGTGCGCGTGCGGCTGGCCGCGCCCGAGTCGGTGGCCGACCTGCGCGGACCGACCGCGTGCGAGGTGATCGACGAGGATGCGGCCGCGCTCGTCGTCGAGCGGCTCGGACCGGACCCGGTCACCGCGCCCGACCTGCGGGCCGCGGGCGAGGTCGTCGTCGACCGGGTGGTGGCGCGCGGCGTGCCTGTCGGACAGCTGCTCATGGAGCAGTCGGTCGTCGCCGGCATCGGGAACATCTACCGGGCCGAGCTGCTGTTCCGCGCGCGGCTCGACCCGTGGACGCCCGGCCGGCACGTGCCGCGCGAGCTCGTGCGTGCGATCTGGCACGACTGGGCCGTGCTGCTCGCCGACGGGATCGAGACGGGCGCGATCCTCACGCGCGAGGACCTCGACGCCGACGGGCGGGCGCGCGCGCTCGCCGACCCGGAGCAGCGGCACTGGGTCTACGGCCGCGCGGGGCTGCCGTGCCGCGTGTGCGGGACGCCGGTGCTGGTCGAGGAGATGGCGACGCGCAAGCTGTACCGCTGCCCGGTCTGCCAGGCCTGACGCGCAGTCGGACGCAACCGGTCCGGCACGCGAGCACGACGTGCGCAGCGCGGCGCGCGCCGGTCTCAGCCAACCACCAGGATCCGCCCCTAGCGTGAGGTCCGCACGCCCGTCCCAGCCCGCCGACCAGGGGGTTCGCGTGAGCCACCGCATCAAGGTCGCGGCCCTCGCTGTCGCGCTGGTCGCCCTCGTCGGGTGCACCGCGACGCACGGCGCGCCGCAGCGGCCGGTCGCCTCGGTCACGTCCGCGGCGCCGGACTGCCGGGCGAGCGACGTCGTGGCGCAGCTGCTCGGCGGCCGCGGCAACCCGACGCCGGCCACGACTCCGGGGCGCGTGCCGAGCGGGTTCGTTCCCGCCGCCGCCGTCGAGTGCTCGAGCGCCGGCGGCGCGCAGGCCGTGGTGGAGCGCCGGATGTCGGGCGACCTCGCCGCTCTCGTGACGACGCTCGACCGGCCGTCGGACCGCGCCGCCGACGTGTGCCCGGCCATGGGGCAGATCCAGCCGGTGCTCTACCTGGTCGACGCGCAGGGGCGGACCGTGCGGGTCGCGTGGCCGCTCGACCGGTGCGGGTACGTCCAGCAGCGCGCGTCGGACGCTGTCGCGGCGCTGCACGTCGACTCGGAGCAGACGCTCGCGGTCGGCTGACGGCCGGGCCGCGGGACCGCGGACTGCGGCCAGCGGGGCTCAGGCCGGGTCGAGGCCGAGCAGGCGCCGCCACGCGCGGTGGTGCTGCACCGTGACGCCCTCGAACCGCGGCACCGCGGCGAACGCGGCGGCGACCAGCGCGGTCTCGCGCGCGAGGGTGCCGGCATCGTCGTCGCCGAACGTGTACTGCGGGCCGCCGGCGACCGCGGGCGTGTCGGTCTCGACACCGACCTCGCACGGCAGCCCCGCACGGGCGACCGCCTGGACGGCGGGCTCGGCGATCGCGACGATGCCGTCGGGCCCGCCCGCGCGGTCCCGGAACGCGACGACCGCGACCCGGTCCACGCGCGTCAGCAGGTCGTCGAGAAGCGTGCCGCGCGCGCCGGGAGTCGAGGCGAGCCACCACGGCGCGTCCACGCCGAGCGCGACCCCGGCCGGCAGCGACGCCCGCACGCGCGTCAGGAGCTCGAGCCATCGCTCGGTGACGCCCGCCCTGTCCGTGCCCCACGCGGGTGTGGCCCACGGCTCGACGTCGAGCTGCACGTGGTCCGCACGCCCGCGTGCGGCCCGCACAGCCGCAGCCGCCCAGGTGACCGCGAGCCCGGGATCCGCCAGCCAGCCGGGATCGCCGCCGAGCGGACCCGCGCGCAGCCCCGCGTCCGCCAGCGCGGCGGTCGCAGCGGTGAACCACTCGCCGACGGGTCCCTCGTCGGCCGCCCAGGGTGCCGCCAGGTGCACGCGCGTCATGCACCGCTCGACGCAGAACACGCTGAGGGCCTCCGGCGCTGCCGGCGCGTAGCCGGTTCCGCGCGCGTCGACGCCGCGGGGCACCGGGTTGTCCCAGGCCCACATGGCGGTGATCGCAGGGGGAGCCGTCACCGTTGCTTGTGCGGCTTCTTCGTGCGGTCCGGCTTGCGGTCGGCCTTGGGCGGCTTGCGGTCGGGTGGCGCGTGGCCGTGCGGCACGTCGCGGGGGGCCTCGTCCGAGGCGGCGGCCGCATGCGGCTCGTCGTCCCACGAGCGCGTCGGCCAGACCCGCTCGCCCACCGGGACCTCGGCGGTCAGCGTGTTCGCGCGCGTCGCGAGCGGGCAGGCCCACGCGGGCTCGTACGCGCACGTCGGGTTGTACGCGAAGTTGAGGTCGACCACCAGCAGCCCCCGGGTGGTCCCGAGGTCCGCCCCCTTGATCGTGTCGAGCAGGTAGCGGCCGCCGCCGAACGTGCCGCCCGGCCGGCCCGCGAGCGCGTCCCGCACCGGCAGGAACAGCCCGCCTCCGTACCCCTGCAGCGCCCAGAGCGCGAGCGACCCGAGCCCGGGCAGCTCGACCGAGGCCACGCGCTCGAACGTCACGACGCCGTCCGTGCCGGTCGACACGTCGAGGCGCTGCCGGGTACCGGGGCGCACCTCGACCTCGAACCGGAACGACGCGTCGTACGGCGCGACGTCGAGCCCGGCGAACGACGCGCGCGTCGCGGCGTCGAGCGGCGACGCGGGGTGGTCGGCGAACAGCTCGTCCCGCCGCTGCACCCACACGGCGTGCGCGCCGGCCGGGTCGTCGGCCGCGATCCGCCTGACCTCGGCGTACGCCTCCGCGACGCGGCGCCGCCAGTCGGCGACGAGGAGCGGGTCGGTGACGAGCGGGGCGGGCACCCGCCCACGGTCGCACGCCCGCGCGCCTGCGCGCGACTCAGCGCGCGGGTACGGTCCGGCCATGCGCTACCGGACGACGCTGCTGCTGCACGGCAAGACCGCGACGGGCTTCGAGGTGCCGGACGACGTGGTCGCGGAGCTCGGTCGCGGCCGGCGCGTGCCCGTCGTCGTGACGATCAACGGGTACTCCTACCGGACCACCGTCGCGCCCTACGGCGGCCGCAACCTGATCCCGCTCAACGCCGAGAACCGCGCGGGCGCGGGCATCGAGGCGGGCGACGAGGTCGACCTGGACCTCGAGGTCGACGACGAGCCCCGCACGGTCGAGGTCCCCGACGACCTCGCAGCCGCGCTCGCGGACGCCGGGGCGCGCGCCGCGTTCGACGCGCTCTCGTTCACGGCCCAGCGCGAGATCGTCACGGGCGTGCTCGGTGCGAAGAGGGCCGAGACGCGCGAGCGCCGGATCGCGCAGGCGGTCGCGAGCCTCGGGGCCTGACGGGGGCTGAGAGGGGCGGTCGCGAGCGGCGGGGCCGACGTCCCACGCCCTGCCGCGTGCAGCCCGCCGCCGTACGATCCCGACATGTCGGACAGCGCTGCCCCACAGTCCTCGGCCGACCTCGCCGCACTGCGGGCCGCCGCCGCCCAGGCCGCCGCGGAGGCGGCGCAGGCCAAGGCCGATGCCGCGGCAGCCGCGCTCGCCGCCGCGGAGGCGGCCGCGTCCGCGCCTGCCCCGCCGGTCGCTGATGCGTCGAACCCGCCGGTCGCCGACGAGTCGACGGCAGCGCCGGCCGCAGCGGCGTCCGCCGACCCGCCGGTCGCCGCGGCAGGTCCGTCAGGCCCGGAGGCGTCCCCCGCCCCGCACCCGCCCACCGCGGCTCCTGCCCTGTCCGAGTACGCCCAGCGGGTCACCGCGGGCTACGCGTTCGCCGGCGCGAAGCTCCCGCTCGGCGCGCTGGTCGAGGGCGACGCCCCGGTCCCCGCCGTCCAGGTCGGGCTCCCGCTCGCGATGCTCAACCGCCACGGCCTCGTCGCCGGCGCCACCGGCACGGGCAAGACGAAGACGCTGCAGGGCCTCGCGGAGGGTCTGTCGACCGCCGGCGTGCCGGTGTTCGTCGCCGACATCAAGGGCGACCTCTCCGGCCTGTCGGTCCCCGGCGCGGCGGACGAGAAGCTGCTCGCACGGACGGCGGCGCTCGGTCAGGAGTGGCAGCCGACGGCGTTCCCGGTCGAGTTCCTGACGCTCGGCGGCGTGGGCACCGGGAACCCGATCCGGACGACGGTCACGGACTTCGGGCCGCTGCTGCTCGGCAAGGTGCTCGGGCTGAACCCGACGCAGGAGTCGAGCCTCGGCCTGATCATGCACTGGGCGGACACCCGCGGTCTGGCGCTGCTCGACCTCAAGGACCTGCAGTCGACCATCGCGTACCTCGTCGGCGACGAGGGCAAGGCCGAGCTGCAGGGCATCGGAGGACTCTCCGCGGCGACGGCCGGCGTCATCCTGCGCGAGATCGTCACGCTCCAGAGCCAGGGCGCCGACGCGTTCTTCGGCGAGCCGGCGTTCGACGTCAGCGACCTGCTCCGCACCGCGTCGGACGGCCGCGGCGTGATCAGCGCGCTCGAGCTGCCCGGCGTCCAGGACCGACCCGCGCTGTTCTCGACCTTCCTGATGTGGCTGCTCGCCGAGCTGTTCCAGGTGCTGCCCGAGGTCGGCGACCCCGAGAAGCCGACGCTCGTCTTCTTCTTCGACGAGGCGCACCTCCTGTTCCACGACGCGTCCGACGACTTCCTCTCGCAGGTGACGCAGACCGTCCGGCTCATCCGGTCGAAGGGCGTCGGCGTCTTCTTCGTGACGCAGAGCCCGAAGGACGTGCCCGAGGACGTGCTCGGTCAGCTCGGCAACCGGGTGCAGCACGCGCTGCGCGCCTACACGCCCGACGACGCGAAGGCGCTGCGCGCGGCCGCCCGCACGTTCCCGACGTCGCCGTACGACCTCGAGAAGGTGCTGACGGCGCTCGGCACGGGCGAGGCGATCGTCACCGTGCTGTCCGAGAAGGGCGCCCCGACGCCCGTCGCGTGGACGCGGCTGCGCGCCCCCGAGTCGTCGATGAGCCCGGCGCCCGCCGACGGCATGGCGGCCGCGGTCGCCGCGTCACCGTTCGCGTCGCGGTACGGCGCGGCCGTCGACCGCGAGTCCGCCTACGAGCTGCTGGGCAAGCGGGCCGAGGAGGCCGCGACCGCCGCGCACGAGGCCGAGGCCGCCGCGCAGGCGCAGAAGCAGGCCGCCGACGAGGCCGCGGCCCAGGCCAAGCTCGACGCCGCCGCGGCGAAGGCGCGCGCCGACGAGGCCGCGCGCGAGGCGAAGGCCCGCGACGCCGCCACGCGCCACACGAAGTCGGAGGCCGAGAGCATCCTCACGTCGGTGCTCCGCTCGGCGGGCACGCAGATCGGCCGCGAGATCACGCGCTCGATCTTCGGCACGCGCCGCCGCTGAGGGCCGGCGGTCCGCCACCGGCCTGTGGATATCGGCGTGCCGCACCGCGCTCGCGGATGGCACGATCCCGCCCCATGACTCGCGAGAAGATCACTCCCACCCTGCTCTCCTGGGCGTCGATCCTCGAGCCGAAGACGCGCGACCAGGCGGTCACGACGGCGTCGCTGCCGTTCGTGTTCCCGCACGTCGCGCTCATGCCCGACGCCCACCTGGGCAAGGGCGCCACGGTCGGCTCGGTGATCCCGACGCTCGGCGCGATCATCCCCGCCGCGGTCGGCGTCGACATCGGCTGCGGCATGATCGCGGTCCGCACCCAGTGGACCGCCGACGAGGTCCGCGCCGCCGGTCCGCTCGCCGACCTGCGGCGCGCGATCGAGGCCGCGGTTCCGCTGTCGGCCGGCGCGTACAACGGCTCGCTGACGCCGTCCGCGGCCGCCCGGGTCGACACGCTCGAGGCCGCCGCCGCGAAGGCAGGGTTCGACCCCGGGCAGTACGCGGGCGGCTGGCGGCTGCAGCTCGGCTCGCTCGGGTCCGGCAACCACTTCATCGAGGTGACGGCCGACGAGAGCGACCGCGTCTGGCTGTTCCTGCACTCGGGCAGCCGCGGCGTGGGCAACAAGATCGCGCAGCGGCACATCCAGGTCGCGGCCGAGCTCTGCCGGAAGTGGTGGATCGCGCTGCCCGACCCCGACCTCGCCTACCTCGCCGAGGGCACCGACCAGTTCTGGTCGTACATCCGCGAGCTGCGGTGGGCGCAGGACTTCGCGGCCCTCAACCGCGAGGAGATGATGGACCGGGTCGTGACGGCGATCGCCGAGCACGTCGGCGAGGCGGTCGTCGAGCACGAGCGGGTCAACTGCCACCACAACTTCACGGAGAAGGAGCACCACTTCGGGAAGGACGTGTGGGTGTCCCGCAAGGGCGCGATCCGCGCGCGGGCAGGGGACCCCGGACTGATCCCGGGCTCGATGGGCACCGCGTCGTACGTCGTGGTGGGCAAGGGCGACAAGCTCGCGCTCGACTCGAGCCCGCACGGCGCGGGCCGGCAGTACTCGCGGGCGGCGGCGCGGCGGACGTTCACGCGCGACCAGCTCCGCGAGGCGATGGTCGGGATCGAGTACCGCGAGACCGACGCGTTCCTCGACGAGATCCCGGCCGCGTACAAGGACATCGACCAGGTGATGGAGGACGCGGCCGACCTCGTCGAGGTCCGGCACGTGCTGCGTCAGCTGGTCAACGTCAAGGGGGACTGAGCCCTCGACCGCGCGGGCCGCCACGCCGGCGGCCCGCGCGGAGGTCGTAAACCTTTCGACGGTCAGGAAGGCGGCGCATGGCCCCTCCCGCGGGCCCGCGCCCTCGCTAGCGTCGCCACGGCGAGAACGTCTGCGCTGCACCGTCGACGCGAGGGGACCTCCGATGCGAACTGCCCGTGCCGCCCTGGTCGCCCTCGTCGTCGCGGCGGGCGGGGTCGCCGCCGTGCCCGTCGCGCAGGCCGCCGACACGCCCGCGCCCGTACCGGTCCAGGTGACCGTCAACTCACGCGCAGGCCTCGCCACCACGGGCGACGCGGCCGTCGGCGTCAACCACGCGGTCTGGGACACCGACCTCGGCACCGACACGGTCGCCGACCTGCTGCACGACGCGGGGACGCAGATCATGCGGTACCCCGGCGGTTCGTACTCCGACATCTACCACTGGAAGGACAACACGGCACCGGGCGGGTACGTCGCGCCGGACACCGACTTCGACCACTTCATGGCGGGCGTCCACCGCGCGGGCGCGCAGGCGATGGTGATCGCCAACTACGGCACCGGCACCCCGCAGGAGGCGGCGGACTGGGTGCGGTACGCGAACGTCGAGAAGCAGGACGGCGTCAGGTACTGGGAGATCGGCAACGAGCTCTACGGCAACGGCCACTACGGCGCGAGCTGGGAGTCCGACGACCACCCCGCCAAGACGCCCGCCGAGTACGCGACGAACCTCGTGCAGTTCTCGCGCGCGATGAAGGCGGTCGACCCGACCATCAAGATCGGCGCGGTGCTGACGACGCCCGGCAACTGGCCCGACGGGCTCGTCGGAGACGGCGATGCGGGCACATGGAACCAGGTGGTGCTGTCGATCGCGGCGCCCGACATCGACTTCGCGATCCTGCACTGGTACCCGGGCGGCTCGTCGGCCCCCGTGGCTCTCGGCAAGGTCGCGCAGGTCCGGGACATCACCGCGATGACGCGTCAGCTGCTCGACCGGTACTCGCCCGACCGCAGGCTCGGCATCGCCGTCACCGAGATGAACGCCGGCTACGGCGAGAACACGCAGCCGGGCGCGCTGTTCGCGGCCGACGCGTACGCCGCGCTGCTCGAGAACGGCGTCTTCACCGTCGACTGGTGGGACGTGCACAACGGTCCGGGCACGGCGTCGACGGTCGCGGGCCAGACGGACTTCAACGACTTCGGCCTGCTCTCGAGCGGGACCTGCACGTCGGACGGCAGCGCGTGCGAGCCGCCGCGGAACACGCCGTTCGCGCCGTACTACGGCATCTCGCTCGTCTCGCGGCTCGCGCGACCCGGCGCCGAGTTCCTGCGGACCGGGAGCTCCGACCCGCTGGTCGTCGCTCATGCGGCGCGGCAGCCGGACGGCGACCTCGCGGTGCTGCTGGCGAACGAGGACCCCGACGCGGCGCGTGCGGTCACGATGAGCTACCAGGGCTACCAGCCGGCCGCGTCCGCGCAGGTGCTGAGCTACGGGAACGGCGACAGCCGGATCACCACCTCGTCCGGGAGCGCCGCGACGCGCATGCTGCCGCCGTACTCGCTGACGGTGCTGCTGCTGCACCCGTCGTCGACCCCGGCCGGCCCGGCGGCGGTCGGCCGGCCCACGGCCTCGGCGGTGACGGTGCACGACGCGACGCTGTCGTGGCCGGCCGCCGGCAGCGGCGTGAAGTACGAGGTCTTCCGGCAGAACGGCGCCGTGAGCGAGCAGTGGGGCGAGACGCCCGGCACCTCGTTCACGGTGCACAACCTCGAGCCGGGCACGACGTACACGGCCAACGTCGTGACGCGCGACTCCGCCGGGCGCGTCTCGTGGGCGTCGCCCCCGGTCACGTTCACGACCGGCACGCCCGACCCGGCCGCGTGCGCGGTGAGGCTGAGCGACACGAACGACTGGGGGAACGGGTACGTGGGCAGCATCGACATCACCAACACGAGCTCCGAGACCCTGCGCACGTGGACGCTGCGCTTCGCCTGGCCGACCGCCTGGCAGCAGCTCTCGAGCGGGTGGAACGCCACCTGGAGCGAGTCGGGCGGCACCGTCGCCGTACGCGGCGCCGACTCGGGTGCCGCGATCGCGCCCGGCGCGACCGTGAACGTCGGGTTCGTCGGCGCCTACCAGGGGCCCAACGTCCTCCCGGCGCTCTACACGCTCAACGGCAAGACCTGCACGACGCGGTAGCCGCGGTCCGGATGCCGCCGCGGGACGGAGGCGGCGGCATCCGCGTGCGAGGGTGAGGCCCATGCAGCTGCGCATCTTCACCGAGCCCCAGCAGGGCGCCACGTACTCCGACATCCTCGCGGTCGCGAAGGCCACGGAGGACCTCGGGTTCGACGCCTTCTTCCGCTCCGACCACTACCTCGGCATGGGCACCGACGGCCTGCCCGGGCCGACGGACGCGTGGACCACGCTCGCGGGCCTCGCGCGCGAGACGAGCCGCATCCGGCTGGGCACGCTCGTGACGCCGGTGACGTTCCGCCACCCCGGGGTGCTCGCGATCCAGGTCGCGCAGGTCGACGAGATGAGCGGCGGCCGGGTCGAGCTCGGCCTGGGGGCGGGCTGGTTCGAGCGCGAGCACGCGGCGTACGGCATCCCGTTCCCCGCCAAGCGGTTCGGGCTGCTGACCGAGCAGCTCGAGGTCGTCAGCGGCCTGTGGGGCACGCCGCTGGGCGAGCGCTTCGACTACGCGGGCGAGCACTACATGCTGACGGACTCGCCGGCGCTGCCGAAGCCCGTGCAGCGGTCGCCGCTCGACGCGTCGCGTGCGGGCGTGCCGATCATCGTCGGCGGCAGCGGCCCGTCGCGGACGCCGGCGCTCGCGGCCCGGTTCGCCGCCGAGTACAACCAGTCGTTCCCCGCGTTCGAGGACGTCGAGCCGCGGCTCGAGCGGGTGCGCCAGGCGTGCGCCGACGCGGGCCGCGACCCCGAGAGCCTCGTGCTGTCCGTCGCGCTCGTGCTGGCCGTGGGACGGACGGACGACGAGCTCGCCCGCCGCGCCGCGGCGATCGGCCGGGAGGCCGCCGAGCTGCGCGAGCACGGCCTCGCGGGCTCGCCGCAGGAGGTCGTCGACCGGCTGAGCTGGCTCGCGGGCCTCGGCATCACCCGGGTGTACCTCCAGACGCTGGACCTGCACGACCTCGACCACCTGGCCCTGGTGGCCGACGAGGTCGCGCCCCACGTCTGACCCGGCCGGGCGGCGGCGGCGCCCGCCCCGCCCGCCCTCGCCGATCCGCCGAGCTGCGTCCATCCCGCCCGGACGCGTACGTGCAGGTACGCAGCTCGGCGGGATGGACGCATCTCGTGACGAAGCCGCACCCGGCGCGCGTGCAGAGCGTCGCCGGCTCCCCGATCGTCTCGCGTCCTGAGATGGACAGCCGTCGAGTTCCGGGACGGCGCGCCCGGGCGCAGGACGCGTACCGACCTGCACCGACGCGCCGACGGAGCTCGCCGCGGCCCCCCACCGTGTGACCCCCGCCACACCGTCCTCCGGTCGACTGCTCCCGGAGCCGCCCCCTAGCGTCGTCGACATCCACGAGGGATCGCACCGCCGCGGCACGCCCGGCGGCAGAACCCCGCCGCCGGAGCGGCGCGAGGTCCCCTGTTGCAACCGGCGCCATCGACGCCGTCGCACCGGCGGGAGCTCTGCCCCGGCGGCCGTGCACGAGATTCGTGCGCGCCTCCGACCGAGCCCCCGTCATCCGGACCGACGACGGGAGCACCATGACGACGACCGCGTTCGACCGGCTCGCGACCGAGCCCCGACTCTCCGACCACCCCGACGCCGCGCCGCGCAGCTCGCCCGAGAACGAGGCGGCGCAGAGCCCGAGCCTCGCGCTCCTGGTGCTCCTCGCGACGGCCGGCATCCTCGTCTACGCCGCGTTCCTGCTGAACCCGCACAACCGCGGCGACTGGCTCCCCTACGTCATGGTGATCCTCGCCGAGACGGTGCTGGTCGCCCACGCCCTGCTGGCGATGTGGACCGTGCTCGCCAGCGGCCACAACCCGCGCGACTGGGCGTTCCACGCCGCGCAGGACCGCCTCTACGACCTCGCCGACATCGCCCGCGCGCACGACGAGGAGCGGCCCCAGAACTGGCAGATGTACCTCCACGACAGGCCGGTCACCGTCGACGTCTTCATCACGACGTACGGCGAGGACCTCGAGACGATCCGGCGCACGGTCACGGCCGCCGTCGCGATGCAGGGCCGCCACGAGACGTACGTGCTCGACGACGGCCGCTCGGACGACGTCCGCGACCTGGCGACCCAGCTGGGCGCGCGCTACATCCGCCGGCTCTCGAGCGGCGGCGCCAAAGCGGGCAACGTCAACCACGCGCTGTCGATCACGCACGGCGACTACTTCGTGGTGCTCGACGCCGACTTCGTGCCGTACCCCGAGTTCCTGCACGAGACGGTGCCGTTCTTCGCGGGCGGCGACGTCGCGTTCGTCCAGACGCCGCAGACGTACGGCAACCTGCACACCGTGGTCAGCCGCGGCGCGGGCTACATGCAGGCCGTCTTCTACCGCTTCATCCAGCCCGGGCGGAACCGGTTCAACGCCGCGTTCTGCGTCGGCACCAACGTGATCTTCCGCCGCACCGCGGTGAACTCGATCGGCGGCATGTACTCCGACTCGAAGTCTGAGGACGTCTGGACGTCGCTGATGCTGCACGAGAAGGGCTGGCGCACCGTCTACATCCCCACGACCCTCGCCGTCGGCGACACCCCGGAGACGATCGAGGCGTACACCAAGCAGCAGCAGCGGTGGGCGACCGGGGGGTTCGAGATCATGCTCGGCCACAACCCGCTGTCGCCGCGCCGCACGCTGACGCTCGACCAGCGCCTGCAGTACACGGTGACCGCGACGCACTACCTGACGGGGATCGCGCCGCTGCTCCTGCTGCTCGTGCCGCCGCTGCAGATCTACTTCGGCATGACGCCGATGAACCTGCACATCTCGCTGGGCCAGTGGCTCCTGTACTACGCCGGGTTCTACGTCCTGCAGATCGTGCTCGCGTTCTACACGCTGGGCTCGTTCCGCTGGGAGGTGCTGCTCCTCGCGTCGGCGTCGTTCCCCATCTACACGCGCGCCCTGGTCAACGCGTTCTTCAAGCGAGAGCAGGTCTGGCACGTCACGGGCCGCAAGGGTGCCTACCGGTCGCCCTTCGCGTTCATCGGGCCGCAGGTGCTGTTCTTCTGGTTCCTGCTGCTGACGACCGCGGTCGGGGTCTGGAAGGACGCCGCGAACGGGACGTTCAGCCTCGCGCTCGCCTGGAACGCCACCAACACGCTGATCCTGGGCAGCTTCGTGCTGACCGCCTGGCGCGAGGGCCACCGTGGCCGCCGCGCCGCGCGGCTGGCGGCCCGGGCCGACACCCGTCCCGCCCTCGTCGCCGGAGGTGCCGCATGACCCTCGCCAACCGCTTCAAGCTCCTGGTGGGCCTGCTCGTGGTCCTCGTGATCGCGGCGCTGGCCACCTACCACCTCAACGAGTCGCGCGGCCGCGCGGTCGCCGACTCGGCCCAGATCCTGGCCAAGACGTACGAGGTCGGCACGCCCTACTCGGGCCTCGTCATCGGCCAGCAGGTCGAGGTCGGCGACACCGTGAAGGCCGGCCAGCCGCTGTTCACCATCGACTCGGCGACGCTCGAGTACGACCGCAAGACGTACCACGTCGACACGACCGAGGGCACGAAGGTCGACGCCGCCGGCCACCTCGTGGTGCTCGCGAGCGGCGACGGCATCGTGACGAAGATCGACGCCGAGCGCGGCACGTTCGTGGGCGGGTCCGCCGACCTGGCGACCGTCGAGCGCGCGAGCACGCTGTACGTCCAGGCCGAGTACACGCTCAGCGCCAAGGAGTACGCCCGCGTCGCGCCGCACGCCCGCGTCGACGTCGAGCTGCCCAACCACCACACGGTGACCGGGCACGTCGGGCGCATCGACGTCCGCACCGCGGGCGGCAAGGCCGAGGCGATCATGACCGTCGCCGTCCCCGGCCTGACGGACGGTGCGCAGGACGGGGTCGTCTCGTCCGGTGCGCCCGTCACCGCGACCCTCGCGCTCGACAACGAGGGCCCCGTGACGACCGTCGCCGACGCCGTGAAGGGATACCTGCACAAGACGTTCGGCTGACCGACCGGCTGACCCGCCACCACCGGCCCGCCCGGGCCGACCCCGAGGAGGGGCATGACGAGGAACCGAAGCCTGCCCACCACCCTGATGACGACCGCCGCGGCGGCCGTGACCGCACTCGCGCTGGCGGCCTGCGGGCCGCAGGGGGACGCCGCGACCGGTGCCACCGGGAGCGCGCCCCACACCGGGCCCGTGCAGGGACCGAAGAGCGCGACGCCGCCGACGGTCGACACCGCGGCGCTCGTCGCGGGCGTCACGCACAAGGACGCGACCAAGCTCGGCAGGTCCCGGCTCGCGCCCGGCGTGCTGCCGCCGACGGACCGTTGGTACAGCGGCCTCGCGTTCGGCGACGCGCCGCAGCCCGTGTTCGCCGAGCCGCTGTCGTTCGCGCTGACGGGCTCCGGGTTCACGCTCGGCCTCCCGCAGCCGGTGCCCACCGAGAAGACGATCGCGGGCCCGCACGTGCCGGCCGTGACCGTCGCGGTCGCCGGCGCGGCGTCGTCGCGGATCGCCGCGGCCGACCCCGTGGGCGTGACGGTCGACCTGCTCGACGGCTCCGGGACCGTGCTCGGCACGGTCGGGCTGGCCGAGGGCACGCCGTACGTCACGTTCACCGCGAAGCGCGGCGTCGACGTGACCTCGACCGCGCAGGGCGGCACGTTCGCCGCCGGCGCGGGCGGTTCAGGGGCTGGCGCCGCCGGCGCGGGCGGACCCGACGCGACGGCCGGCGCGGCTGCGGCCGACGGCGCCACCGCGTCGGCCACGGTCGCCGGCCGCACGTGGGGCCTCGTCGCGCCGGGCTCGGGCTCGCACGCGGGCAGCACCCACCTCGACGCGGGGGCCACCGCGGGCTGGTACGCGCTGCCCGACGGCGCGAAGCCGCCGGCCGCCAAGGCGCTCGCCGCCGCGGCCCGCCACCCCGTGACGGGTGTCGACGTCTCCTACGGCGTCGACCGCGACGTCGCGCGCACCACGCTCGGCTACCGCACGGACGGCCCCGGCGCCTACGTGCTCATGCCGCACCACCGGACCGGCGACCAGCCGAAGCGGACCGGTTGCGCGCTCGGCACGTACCCGAGCATCTATGGCGACCTCGAGCTCTGCGCGGGTCGCACGCTCACCGCGTTCGCGCCGACCCTCGCGGCGACGGGGGCGTTCGACCTCGACGGCGTCCCCGCGAGCCGGGTGGCGGCGATCAGGGCGGCGCTCGTCAAGGACGTCGCCGCGACGAAGCCGTTCCCGACGGACACGTACTTCGGCGGCAAGGCGCTCTACCGGGCCGCGACGCTCGTGACGCTCGGCGAGCAGCTCGGCCTGACGCAGCAGGTGGCGAAGCTGCGCACGACGACCGAGCAGGCGCTCGACCGCTGGACGGAGCCGAAGGGCTGCACGCAGCGACCGGTCGAGTGCGTGGTCTACGACGCGGGCGCGCACTCCGCGCTCGGGCTCGAGGCGTCGTTCGGCTCCGACCAGCTCAACGACCACCACTTCCACGACGGCTACCTGCTGTCCGCCGCGGGCCTCCTCGCGGACGGGCACGCCGACCTCGCGAAGCGCTGGGCGCCCGTCATGAACCTGCTCGCGCAGGACGTCGCAGCCGCCCAGCCGTCCGAGCAGCTGCCTCAGCTGCGCATGGTCGACCCGTACGCCGGCCACTCGTGGGCCAGCGGGACGGCGCCGTTCGCGGACGGCAACAACCAGGAGTCGTCGTCGGAGGCGGTCAACGCCTGGAACGGGCTCGGCCTGTGGGCCGCGGCCTCGGGCCAGGCGGCGCTCGGCACCGAGGCGTCGTGGCTCGCGTCGAACGAGGCGCTCGCCGCCCGCACCTACTGGACGGACACGGCGCTCCCCGACGGGTTCGGGCACCAGGTCGTGTCGCTCAACTGGGGCGGCAAGCGCGACTACGCCACATGGTTCAGCCCCGACCCGAACGCGATCCTCGCGATCCAGCTGATCCCGATGGGCCCCGTCCAGCGCTACCTCGCGGGCGACCCGGCGCGCATCCGCGCGCAGGTCCACGAGGCGACCCCGGGGGGCACGTCGGTGCAGTTCGGCGGCTACCTGCTCGGGTACGCCGCGCTCGCCGGGAAGGCCGACGCCGCGAAAGCGTGGACCCAGGCGCTGTCGCTCCCGGACTCAGCGGTCGACGACGGCTCGTCGCACGCCGCGACGCTCGCGTTCGTCGCCGCCGCCCAGGCCCACCCGGCCTCGTGACGAACCGCCGGCCGGCCCCGCCACCGGGTCGGCCGGCGCGCGTCGCGGGCTGCCCGCCAGGCTCGCCGCGGGCCGCGGGTCCGTGAGCGGCGCGTCGGCGTCCTCCGGGCGTCGCACGAGCTCGCGGACCGTGAGCACCAGCAGGGCGACGAGCGCCGCGTTGCGTGCCGCGAGCACGAGCGTCACGGGCCACACGCCGCCGACCACCTGGTCGTAGTGCCACGGGAACACGGTCTGGGTCGCGAGCCCGATGCCGAGCGTCACGAGCGCGGTCGTCCGCCAGCGTGGCAGCCGCAGCGCGAGCGCGACGGCCACCGGAGCGGCGAGCCAGCCCATGTACTGCGGCGACCCGACCTTGTTGAAGACGAGCAGCACCAGCACCATCAGCATCGACCCGCGCGTGAGCAGCTCGACGTCCGCGCGCTCGTCGCTCCACAGACCCTGGCCGACGCGCTCGCGCCGCCACCACAGCAGCGCGACCGACGCGAGCAGCGCGAGCGGCATCAGCCAGCCCAGCACGTCCACCGCGACCCCCGAGCCCGGCCCGGTGATCTCCCACGTGATGATCTCCTGGTCGAGGAACCGGGTGACGCTCGGCGACCAGAGGCCCCACACGAGCCACGGCGTCGCTCCGGGGGCCTCGATCTGCAGGCCTCGCGACGTCTGCTCCGTGAGGAACGAGGCGATGTTCGCGGCGCCGCCGCCGAGCGCGACCGCGACGACGACCACCACGCAGACGACCGCCGCGGGCAGCACGACATCGCGCCACTGCCGGCGCGCGGAGACGAAGAGCGGCAGCATCAGCGCGCCCGGCGCGACCTTGATCCACGCGCCGATGGTCAGCAGCACGGACGCGACGCGCGGGTGGCGCAGCGCGAGCGCGAGCGCCGCGATCGTCACGGGTGCCACCACCGCGTCGAGGCGCCCCATCGCGATCGGCCCGAGCAGCAGCAGGAACGCGAGCCACCACCACGCGCCCAGCAGCGTGCGCCGGCGGGGCAGGTCGTCGGGCACCGGCTCGTCGCCGCCACCCGCGAGCCCGTGCCGCACCAGCCGCGGCGCGTGGAGCAGCGCGACCATCGCGAGCGCGTCGAGCAGCGTGATCATCACCGACCACGACGTCGCGTACGCCGCGGTGCCGACGGTCCCCGCCACGGAAGCCAGCAGCATCGGGACCAGGGCGCCCGCCGGGTACACCGACGGGCCCGACAGCACCGGCCACTCGCCGCGGTGCAGGCCGAGCCACATCCAGTACCGGTAGAGGTCGAGGTCCCAGAAGGCGCGCGCGGGGATCCACACCACGCCCACGAAGGCGAGCCACGCGTGCACGACCACGAAGGCCGCCCACAGGGCGGACGTCGAGCGGGCAAGGCGGGACCACGTCGTGTGCAGGGGAGCCTCCCAGGCAGTGGCGGCCGTCGTCGGCCGCGCGCGAGGACAGGCTAGCGAGCCTCCCCGTGACGCACGTGTGCGCGTCCGAGGGCGACGCCGCACGAGGCCGGCGCCGGGCCGGGGCGTGCCGGCCGGCCGTCAGGAGCCGACCGGCACGCGAAGGTCACTGCGGGTTCACGTACCCCGGGGGTACGGCCGTGCCCTGCATCGGACCGCCGGCGGGGAACGCGACGGGCGGCTCGACCTCGTCGGCCGACTGGTCGTCCTCGTCGTCGTCCAGGCGGTCGTCGTCGGGGTCGCCGGAGCGGTGGCGCGGCGCGGTCGCCCTGACGGGGTCGGGGCCGGAGCCGCCGTACCTGGCGCGCGCGGCGTCCGCGTCGTCGCCCGTCAGCACGTGGTCGGGGAGCGGCAGGTCCTGGGCTTCGGGGTTCGGCTCGGTCATCGGACAGATCTCCCTGGCGAGGGGCGCGACGCGCCCGTTGCGTCCACGGTGGCACGTCGGCGCACGCGCCGCACGGCGTGCGCGAGGGGTCGGCCGGGCGCCGGCCGCGACTACTTCTTCGCGGGGGTCGTGTGCGGCGTCGCCGTCGGCTTCAGCACGCCCAGCTGGTCGAGGGGCGTGCACGTGCTGGGCGTCGGGATCGCGGTGCCGGGGTCGAGGTCGACGTCGTCCACGGCGGCCACGTCGTCCCAGCCGTCGCCGATCAGCACGTCGACCGACGTGCCCTTGCGGGCGTCGAGCTTGAGCACGGAGTCGGGCACCTGGGCCGCGACGGTGTAGCCCGCGGCGATGCCCTGCCGGCCGAACACGATGACGGCGACGCCCGAGTAGGGGGACGCGTTGCCCGTCTTGCCGAGCTTGAAGTGCCGCTCCTCGAACTCCGCGGCGGTCGCGCTCGCGAGGCCTGCGCGGTCCGTCGTGTTGTAGACGTTGACGACGATCTTGTTGTACGCGACCGGCTTGGCGCCCTTCGGCGGGCAGGGGTACGGGTCGACCGCGTGCGTCGCCGTGGGCTCCGCGGCGAACCCGCGGGAGAGGAACGGGACGCTCACGCTGCCCGTGTAGACGGCCGCGGCGCCGAGCCCGATCACGGCGATCCCGGCGAGCAGCACGCCGAACACGACGGCCTGGCGCTCGTGGACGCGGCGCCGGCGCAGGTTCCGCGCCCGCTCGGGGTCCGTCATGAGATCACCAGCACGCGGGCGTGGAGCACGGGCCGCTGCTGGAGGGCGGCGCGGACCGCCCGGTGCAGGCCGTCCTCGAGGTACATGACGCCCTTGTACTGCACCACGTGGGCGAACAGGTCGCCGTAGAACGTCGAGTCCTCGGCCAGCAGGTGGTCGAGGTCGAGCGTGCGCTTGGTCGTCACGAGCTCGTCGAGCCGGACGAGGCGGGGCGCGACCTCGGCCCAGTCCTTGACGGACTCGTGCCCGTGGTCCGGGTAGGGCCTGCCCTCGCCCACCGCCTTGAAGATCACGCGCAGATTCTAGGGGGACGGCCACGCGCGCCCCGGCTGCCGCGTGCGGAGGTTCCGTGACGAACCGGGCAGAGGGCGTTGACGAGGTCCGTGGTTACTCGGTAACTTCTGGTTACTCGATAACCCGGGGAGGTCCCGTGTCCGTCCGCCAAGGGCTGCTCGCCCTGCTCGCCGACGAGCCGATGCACGCCTACCAGCTCCGCCAGCAGTTCGAGCTGCGCACCGGGGGGACGTGGCCCCTCAACATGGGGCAGGTCTCCACGACGCTCGACCGGCTGGTGCGCGACGACCTCGTGGAGCCCGAGCCCGAGCGCGGTGCCGACGACGACGTGCAGCGCTACCGGCTCACCGACCCGGGCCGCGCCGAGCTCGCGCACTGGTGGGCCACGCCGGTCGTGCGCAGCGCGCCGTCCCGCGACGAGCTCACCATCAAGCTCGCGCTCGCGGTCACGGCGTCCGGCGTCGACGTCCGCGCGATCGTCCAGGCGCAGCGCACCGAGACGCTCCGCGCGCTGCGCGACCTCACCCGCCTCAAGGCGGACCTGCCGGCCGGCGGCGTCGGCGACGACCTCGCGTGGTCGCTCGTGCTCGACAACCTCGTGTTCGCGGCGGAGGCCGAGGTCCGCTGGCTCGACCACGTCGAGGCCCGGGTCGCCCGCGCGTCGTCGTCCGGCGAGGGCGCGAGTCCTCCCCGCGGCGAGGCGGAGCGGGGCGCTGCGGCGAGCCGTCCGGCGGTGGCCCGATGACGCGGGGTCTGCTCGGGCCGGTGCTGCTGAGCGCGCGCGGCGTCACGCGGTTGCACGGCGCGGGCACCACCGAGGTCCGCGCGCTCGACGCGGTCGACCTCGACGTGCGGCTCGGAGAGCTCGTGGCCGTGATGGGCGCGTCGGGGTCGGGCAAGTCGACGCTGCTCAACATCGTCGGCGGCCTCGACACCCCGACGGGCGGCACCGTGACGCTCGCCGGGGCCGAGCTGTCCGCGCTCGATGCCAAGGCCCGTGCGCGGCTGCGACGCCGCAGCGTCGGGTACGTGTTCCAGGACTTCAACCTCATCCCGGCGCTCACCGCGGCCGAGAACGTGTCGCTGCCGCGCGAGCTCGACGGCGTCTCGGCGCGGACGGCCCGGGGCGAGGCGCTGGCCGCGCTCGGCGAGGTCGGTGTCGCCGACCTGGCCGACCGGTTCCCCGACGAGCTGTCGGGCGGCCAGCAGCAGCGCGTCGCGATCGCGCGTGCCCTCGTCGGGCCGCGTCGCCTGGTGCTGGCGGACGAGCCCACCGGGGCGCTCGACTCGGTGACGGGCGAGGAGATCATGCGCGTGCTGCGGGCGCGCGTCGACGGCGGTGCCGCAGGGCTGCTCGTCACGCACGAGCCCCGGTTCGCGGCGTGGGCCGACCGGACCGTGTTCCTGCGGGACGGCCGGCTCGTCGACACGACGGGTGGCCCGTCGGACGCCGACTCGCTTCTCAGCACTGCCGGCGGGCGCTGATGGCCGGAGGCTGGCACGCGCTGCGGGCCGCCGTCCGCATCGCCCGCCGGGACGCCGTGCGCAGCAGGGGGCGCACGGCTCTGGTGGCGGCGATGATCGGGGTGCCGGTGCTCGTGGGCGTGGCGGGCGGGACGCTCATCGCGTCGTCGCTGCCCACGGCGGCGACGTACGCGCGGTACGCGCTGGGCGACGAGGCGCAGGCGCTCGTCCAGGGCCGCGCCCAGGGCCCGGGCGTCATGCAGGACGCCCGTGACCAAGGCGGAGGGATGTCCGGCGGTGCCGGGCCCGACCACCGGGACGCCACGCTGACGCAGTACGAGGCGCTCCTCGCGGACGCGCTCCCCGCCGCCGATCGCCTCGTCCGCGTCGTCCAGGCGACGGTGCGGGCGGCGACGCCCGACGCGCACTGGAACGTCTCGGTCTCCGAGTATCCGCCCGAGGACCTCGCGCGGGTCCAGACGAGCCCGCTGCTCCACGGCCGCCTGCCCTCCGCGGCCGGTGAGGTCGCGGTCGACCGCGACCTCGCGCGCCGGCTCCGCCTCGCGGTCGGCGACGCGTTCACGACGACGCTCGGCAAGGCCACCACGCCGACCGAGGTCCGTGTGGTGGGCATCGTGGCGGGCCGCAACCCGCACGGTTCGCCCGGCATCGTCACGACGACCGGCACGGTGCTGCCCGCGGTCCCGGACCGGCCGCTCGACACCGACGCGGTGCCGGGTGCCGGCGACGGCTACGTGGGTCTGGCGGGCGGGTCGGTCGCCCGGGACCTCGACGCGCTCACGACCGAGTGGGTCGTGCTCGGGGACGCCCCGGTCACATGGCACGACGTCCGCGCCGTGAACGCGGTCGGCTCGCACGTGGTCAGCCGCGACGTGGTCGAGCACCCCGAGCAGATCCCCCCGGCGGACACGTTCGGCGAGTCGCCCGTGTCGACGGGGACGGTCGCCCTGGTCGCCGCGGTGACCGTGATGGCGCTCGTCGAGGCGGTGCTGCTCATCGGGCCCGCCTTCGCCGTCGGCGCACGCCGTTCCGAGCGGCAGCTCGCGCTCCTGGCCGCCTCGGGTGCCGAGCGCCGCACGCTGCGCCACGTCGTGCTGACGGGCGGGGTCGTCATCGGCCTGCTCGCGTCCGTCGTCGCAGCGGCGGCAGGCCTCGCGATCGCGGCCGGCGTGCGGGCGTGGCAGCTCGCGCACCATCTCTGGGGCTTCCCGGACCTGCGCGTCTACTGGTGGCTCGTGGTCGGCGCGGTCGCGCTCGGGACTCTGGTCGCGGCCGCGGCCGCGTGGTTCCCGGCGCGGCGGGCGGCCCGTGTCGACGTCACCGCGGCGCTCGCGGGGCGCCGCGCGGAGCCGAGGGCGCGGCGCGCGGTCCCGATCGTCGGGCTCGCGATGTTCGTCGCCGGCGCCGTCGCCGCGACCTTCGGGGCGGCCAACTCGAAGACCGGCGTGCTCGTGGCCGGGATGCTCCTGCTCGAGCTCGGCATGGTGGCCGCGTCCGGCGGGCTGGTGTCGCTCGTGGCGCGGATCGCGCCGTTCGCGGGGGTGGCCGGACGACTCGCGCTGCGAGACGCGGCCCGGCAGCGAGGCCGCACCGCTCCCGCCGTCGCGGCGGTGATCGCGGCGATCGCGGGCGTCAGTGCGGGCGCCGTGTACACGGCGTCGCAGGCGGCCCACGACGAGAACGCGTACGTGCAGGCGGTCGCCGACGGACGGGTCGTCCTGGAGACCGGGCTCCAGGAGGACCCTCGTGCCGTCGCGCGGACGGACGACGGCTCCGCACTCGTCGCCCGGGACCTCGACGTGCTGCGCACGGCCCTGCCGGTCGCGGCGTTCGCGCCGGCCCGCACGATCGCTGCACCGCCGGGCGCGGACGTCGACGCGGACGGCCTCGAGCACCCCGAGTGGATCAGCGCCGCGCTCGCGCCCGGTGGTGCGTGCCCCGTGGCCGAGCCGGAGCGGCACCCGCACGCGGTCGCCAAGGACCCTCGCTGCTGGCTCGGTCGGGGCTCGATGGGCGAAGGGTTCGGTCGCCTCGTCGACGACGGCACGTTCGTCGGGGCGACCGGTGTCCCCGGCGCGGACCGCGCGGCGGCCGCGCTCGCTGCCGGCACGGTCGTCGTGGGCTCGCCCTACCAGATCTGGCCCGACGGCACGGCGCACCTCGAGATCCCGGTCTCCGGGCAGGACGACCCGCGGACGGTGGTGGTCCCCGCCGTCGCGGTCGAGCAGCCCGGGGAGTGGACCGACCAGCCGGTGCTCCCGCCCGCCGTCGCGGCGCGGCTCGGCGTCTCGACCGAGCTCCGGGGTGGCGTCGTCACGACGTCGCGCGCCGTGACGTGGGACGAGGTCGGCAAGGCCGTCGAGGCCGTCCAGGCCGTCGACGAGAACGCGTACCTGTCGCTCGTCGACCACGACCGCTCGGCGGACACCCGGCTCGTGCTCCTCGTCCTCGTGGCCGCCGCGCTGGTCGCCGGCATCGGCGCGACCGCGATCGCCTTGGCCCTCTCGGCAGCCGAGTCGCGCCCCGACCTCGCGACGCTCGGCGCGGTCGGCGCCAGCCCCTCGGTGCGGCGCCGGTTCGCCGCGTCGCAGGCGGGCGTGGTCGCCGTGCTCGGCACCACGCTCGGGGTCGTCACGGGCGCGGCGCTGGGGCACGTCGTCGTGGTCGCCTCCCGGTTCAGCGGTGGCGGGTTCGACCAGTACTGGCAGCCGGTCGTGCCCTGGGCGCCTCTGGCGGCCATCGCCGTCGGTGTGCCCGCGCTGGCCATGGCAGGAGCGGCGGCCTGCACCCGGTCGCGGCTGCCGATGGTGCGACGCGTCGTCGGCTGACCCGTCGCGGCCGGCCCGTCTGCGGGGACGGGCCGACCGCGTCGTGGGTGCCAGCACCCGGTGTATCAGGGGTCCGGTCAGGGGTTCTTCCGGGGAGGTCCCGGATATCCCTGTGCCCGTGCGCGGCGGAAACCTAGGATCGAAATCCCCCCGAGAAGCGCGCGGCCACCAGGCCGCCGATCAGTCGCGAGGTCAGCCATGTCGCAGGTCGCGGGTTGGGTCACCCACCGCTACGTCAAGTTCGTCGTCATCGCGTTCTGGCTCGTCGTCGTGGCGGTGCTCGCGCCGCTCGGCGGCAAGCTCACGAGCGTCGAGCACAACGACGCCAAGAGCTGGCTCCCCGCGAGCGCGGAGTCGACCAAGGCGCTCGACAAGGCCGGCGTGTTCGTCGACCAGAACACCATCCCCGCGGTCCTCGTCTACCAGCGGGACGGCGGGCTCACGCAGCAGGACCTCGCCGCCATCACCGCCGACGCGCAGAAGTTCGGCACGCTCGACACGGTCGACGGCAAGGTCGTCGGTCCGGTGCAGTCGCAGGACGGCGAGGCGGCGCAGGTGATCGTGCCGCTCAACCTCGGCAGCAACGGCTGGGACAAGGCCGCCGACGCGGTCGACCAGATCAAGGCCGAGGCGACGACCGCCGACGGGCTCGCCTTCTACGTCACGGGTCCCGCCGGCCAGGCCGCCGACTCGTCCGCGGCGTTCTCCGGCATCGAGAGCACGTTGCTGTTCGCGGCCGTCGGCGTCGTCATCGTGATCCTGCTGCTGACGTACCGCAGCCCGGTGCTCTGGCTCCTGCCCGTGATCTCCGCGGGCATCGCGCTCACGGTGTCGCAGGGCGTCATCTACCTGCTGGCAGACAACACCGGCCTGACCGTCAACGCGCAGAGCGCGGGGATCCTCACCGTGCTGGTCTTCGGAGCGGGGACGGACTACGCGCTGCTGCTCGTCGCCCGATATCGCGAGGAGCTCCGCAAGCACGGCGACCGGCACGAGGCCATGGCCGTCGCGCTGCACCGTGCGAGCCCGGCCATCATCGCGAGCGGCTCGACCGTCGCGATCAGCATGCTCGTACTGCTCCTCGCGACCGTCGCCTCGACCTCGGGCCTCGGCCCGGTCGCCGCGATCGGCATCGTGGTCGCGCTCGCGGTCATGCTGACGCTGCTGCCCGCGCTGCTCGTCGTCTGCGGGCGGTGGGTGTTCTGGCCGCGCGTGCCGCACCTGGGCGACTCCGAGCCGACCGAGCACGGCTTCTGGGCGCGCGTCGGCACGCGCATCTCGCACCGCCCGCGGCGGACGTGGGTCGTCACGTCGCTCGTGCTCGTCGTCGTGTCGTTCGGCGTGGTGCAGCTCAACGCGACCGGCCTCTCGGACGCCGAGTCGTTCCGGGGCGACATGCCGTCGATCACGGGTCAGCAGGTGCTCGAGGCGCACTTCCCGGGCGGCGCCGGCTCGCCGGTCGTCGTCGTGGCGGACGCGGCGCAGGGCGACGCGGTGAGGGTGGCGTTCGCGGGTGTCGACGGGATCGACGGATCGACCGTCACGGAGCCGGTCGTCAAGGGCGGCGTCGCCTACCTCGAGGGCACGCTGACGGCGGCCCCCGACAGCAGCGCCGCGGCCGACACGATCGACCGGGTACGGACCGCGGTCCACGCGGTGCCGGACGCGAACGCCCTCGTCGGCGGCGCGACCGCGATCAACCTCGACGTGGAGCGTGCCGCGGCGCACGACAACCGCGTGATCATCCCGATCATCCTGCTCGTGGTGTTCCTGATCCTGTCGGTGCTGCTGCGCGCGATCCTGGCGCCGCTCGTGCTGATCGGGACAGTGATCCTGTCGTTCGCCGCGGCGATCGGCTTCTCGGCACTCGTGTTCCGCCACGTGTTCGGCTTCGCCGGCGCGGACACGTCGTTCCCGCTGTTCGTGTTCGTGTTCCTCGTCGCGCTCGGCATCGACTACAACATCTTCCTCATGACGCGCGTCCGCGAGGAGGCGCTGCGGGTCGGCCACCACCGCGGCTCGCTGGTCGGGCTCGCCGCGACGGGCGGCGTCATCACGTCGGCCGGGCTCGTGCTCGCCGGCACGTTCGCGGTGCTCGGCACGCTGCCGATCGTCGGGTTCGCGGAGATCGGGTTCGCGGTCGCGTTCGGCGTGCTGCTCGACACGATCGTGGTCCGCTCGGTGCTCGTCACCGCGCTCAACCTCGACATCGGCTCGCGCATGTGGTGGCCGAGCGCGCTGGCACGTCGTCCCGAGCCCGCCGCGGAGCCCGCCGCGCCGCCGGAGCCGGAGCCGGTCACCGCGTCGGTCTGAGGCGTCTGGTCACCAGGGATGCGGGCCCACGGTCGCGATCGGCGGCCGCGGCCCCGCATCCCTGCGCCCGGGCGGCGGCGAGCCGCGCGATTGGCCGGGTCCGGGTCCGGTGGGTTCTGATGGGGGCATGCACACACGCCGCATCGGAGACATCGAGGTCAGCGCCATCGGACTGGGCGGCATGCCCATGTCGATCGAGGGTCGCCCCGACCGGGACCGCTCCATCGCCACCATCCACGCCGCGCTCGACGCCGGTGTCACGCTGATCGACACCGCCGACTCGTACCACCTGCTCGCGGGCGAGGTCGGCCACAACGAGGAGCTCATCGCCGAGGCGCTGCGCTCGTGGGGCGGCGACACCTCGGGCGTCGTCGTCGCGACGAAGGGCGGCCACCTGCGTCCCGGCGACGGCTCGTGGACGGTCGACGGCTCGCCCGCCCACCTGCGCGAGGCCGTCGAGGGGTCGCTGCGCCGGCTCGGTGTCGAGGCCATCGACCTCTACCAGTTCCACCGCCCCGACAACACGGTCCCGTACGCCGACTCGGTGGGCGTCCTGGCAGAGCTGCTCGACGCGGGCAAGATCCGCATGGCGGGCATCTCGAACGCCGACCCGCAGCAGATCCGCCAGGCGCAGGAGGTGCTCGGCGGCCGGCTGGTGTCGGTGCAGAACCAGTACTCGCCGGCGTTCCAGTCGTCGCACCCCGAGCTCGAGCTCTGCGCCGAGCTCGGCCTCGCGTTCCTGCCGTGGAGCCCGCTCGGCGGCATCGGCCGCGCGGGCGGCCTGGGCGACCGCTTCGACGCCTTCGCCGACGTTGCGGCCAACCATCACGTCTCGTCGCAGCAGGTCGCGCTCGCGTGGGAGCTCGCACAGGCGCCGGTCGTCATCCCGATCCCGGGGTCGTCGCGTCCCGAGACGATCCGCGACTCCGTGGCGGCCGCCGAGCTCGTGCTCGGACCCGAGGAGATCACGCGGCTCGACGCGGCGGTCCGGTCGCCGCAGGGCTGACCCGCGGGAGGCCGCCTGACGACGGGCCGTGCGGCCGCGCGAGCGCCGCACCGCCTGTCGTCAGGCCGCCCGCTCGTGCTCGTCGATCGCCGCCTGGAACGTGCGGCGCGCCTCCTCGCTGAACAGCACGAACCGCACGAGGTCGATGCCGTGGCCGTGGGTCTGGCCCTCGACCCACAGGTCCTCCGTGCCGGCTCGCCAGCCGAACGCGACGCGGACGGCGGTGCGCGCGACCTCGGCCATCTCCCATCCGTAGACGCCCGCGCTCACGGCCGGGAACGCGATGCTGTGCGCCCCGATCTCGACGGCGACCGCGAGCGACGTCGCGAAGCAGGACGCGAGCATCGAGCCGCTGGTCTCGCCGCGGTGCCGGTTCGGGCCGACCGTGTGGATCACCCAGGACGCCGGCAGGCGGAAGCCCGGCGTCGCGACCGCGTCGCCGACCGGCAGCCCGTCGGGGTAGCGCGTCCGACGCAGCTCGCGGCACGCCTCGAGGAGCTCGGGTCCCGCAGCTGCGTGGATGGCACCGTCGACGCCACCGCCACCCAGCAGCGACGAGTTCGCGGCGTTGACGATCGCGTCGACGCGTTCGAGCGTGATGTCGCCGTGCACGGCCTCGATCTGCATGCCGCCATCGTGGCCCTGGCCGCCGGTCGCCGTCTCGTCCGGACGGCCCCGAGGGCCGGCACGGCCGCAGACGCGACAAGGCCCCTCGGACGCTTACTCCGAGGGGCCTTCGCCGGGTTCAAGGGTACGAGTCGGGCGCGCCCGGACGGGTGAACGACGCGCCAACCGTCCACATATTTCGTCCACAGGCCTGTGTTTGCCGCGCGTTCTCGCAGGTTCGCCTGTGGACACGCATGTGGAGCGAGCGGTGGACGAAATAACCCCTCGCGACCCCCTTGCAGGCCCTTCACGAGCAGGACTAGAACTCTCACATCGACCTCGACGGATCGAAGAACCGCAAGGAACGACGGAGCTCCTCGGAGCACCGAACCGGCCGAAACGGGGACAGGTCCATCGAAGCCGGGCCGACCGGAGAACGGGCGACCACATCGAAGGGGCAACCCGGAGAGCTGCGGGCGACGCCGCAGTGGGAGCTACGGACCGGAAGGTCGATCGCAGGGATCCCGCCCGCGAGGGACCGGTTCGCCGGACCGTCGGGTGTCGGGTGAGGCCGCATCGTCGAAGCGGCGCCAGGTTCACCGGCTCAGGCCGGAGACACGAGGCCTGTGGTCACCGGAAGGGCCCCTCGGACGCTTACTCCGAGGGGCCTTTTCCGTGTGGTCGCGCGGTCGGCGTGCGCGCCTGTGCCGTCGGCGTCAGGCCGGCGTCGACTCCAGCAGGATCGTCACGGGCCCGTCGTTGACGAGCTCGACCGCCATGTCCGCGCCGAACACGCCCGTCGCGACGTCGAGCCCGCGCCCGCGCAGCGCCTCGACCACGGCGTCGACGAGCGGCTCGGCGACCGGTCCGGGCGCCGCGGCGTTCCACGTCGGACGGCGGCCCTTGCGCGTGTCGCCGTAGAGCGTGAACTGGCTGACGACGAGCACGGGTGCGCCCACGTCGACCGCCGACTGCTCGTCGCGCAGGACGCGCAGCTCGGCGATCTTGCGCGCGATCAGCTCGACCTGCGCCGGCCCGTCGCCGGGCGTGACGCCGACGAGCGCGAGCAGCCCGGGGCGGTCGATCGCGCCGACGACGATGCCGTCGACCGTCACCGAGGCGCGTGTGACCCGCTGGACGACCGCCCTCACCCGAGGGTGCCCGTCACCAACCGCCCGTCGACGACGGCGGCCGGCGCGGGCCGCCGCCCCGCGGTCCCCGGCCCGACGGACCGAGCGCGGGCTTGACGTCGACGAGGTAGACGATCGCCGCGACCGCGGCGAGCAGCGTGAGGAAGCCGAGGAACGGGATGCCCGAACCCACGACGGCGGCGAGGGCGAGGAAGGTCGCGGCGACGAGGATCCACGTCCAGAACTGCTTGGTCCGCTTGCCGGCCGCGACGAACCCGCCCGCGGGGCGCCGGGTCGCGTCGACCAGCGCCCACACGCAGAGCACGAGGATCGCGACGTAGAAGACGAGGTACAGCAGGTGCCCGATGGATTGCGCCACGGGCAGAGCCTACGGGGCGCGTCTCGCCCGGTCACCGGCTCAGGGCATGGCCGGGGCCGAGCTCGAGCGGCTCAGAGCTCGGGCAGCGCGGCCCGCGCGTCGCGCTGCCGGACGCCCGCCGCCTCCTGCACGTCGACCGTGAGCGAGCGCGCGAGCAGCACGAGGCTCTGGGCCTGCCAGTCGTCGGGCGCGAGGACGTACGGGTCGAGCGCGCGCGCGACCTCCTGGGCGACGGCGGCGGCGCGGTCCGTGGAGCGGCCCGAGCCCAGCGCCGCCGCGAGCTCGTCGCACGCCCGCGCGAGGTCGTCGAGCCGTGCGCCGAGCTCGCCGGTGTCGTGCGGCGGGTCGACTTCGACCGCGGCGCGGCAACGGCGCGCGAGCACGCGCGCGTTCCGGACGGCCCGGTCAACCAGGACCGACGTCGCGCCCAGCCGGCCGAGCTCGTCGCGGTGGCGGAACGACGCGGGCGCCACGCGGGCCAGCTCGCGGGCGCTCGACGCCGCGTCCGACCACTCGTCGAGCACCGGCTGCGTCAGCCGGGCGCGCGCGAGCGCGTCGTCGACCTCCTGCGCGTCCGAGGTGCGCAGGCCGCGCGCGAGCACGTGCAGGACGCCCGCGAGCTCCTCCGTGGCGCGCCGCGCGAGGGCGCGCGGGTGGCGGCGCGGGTCGTGCGGCGTCAGGACCGCGACGAGGAACGCGACCGCGCCACCGATGGCCGCGTCGAGCCACCGGCCGAACGCCCCGCCGCTGACGGCGGCCGCGGGGAGCCCGACGAGCACCATCGACTGCACGCCGGCCTGCGTGGTCAGCATCGCGCCGCGGTCCAGGAAGCGCGCCACCAGCGCCGACGCGACGAGCACGAGCGCGATCTGCCACCAGCCCGAGCCGATCAGGTGGCTCAGCAGGTCGCCCAGGCCGACGCCCACCGCGACCCCGATCGCGAGCTCGCCGACGCGACGCAGCGACCGGTCCATCGTGAACCCGAGCACCACCCACGCGCAGACGGGTGCGAAGAACGGGTACGGATGCCCCACCACGTAGTGCGCGATCGAGTACGCGATCGAGACCGCGACGGCCGCCTGGAGCACCGGCAGGAACGAGGTGCGCACGCGGGCCCAGCCCTGCCGCGTCTGCGCCTCGAGGACGACGCGGCCCGAGCGGCGGTCGGACGGGAGTCGGCGACCGTCGGCCGCCCGCGCGTCCGCCACGGTCTACAGCCCGGCGCGCGGCGTGAGCCCGCTGCCGGGCTGTGCGAGGCCGCGCGTGAGCGGGCCCCGCTGGGTGGGCCGGTCGACCGAGACGCCGTCGCCCGGCACGACCGGCTCCTGGCCGGCCGCGACCGCGCCGCCCTCGCACTCGACGCCCAGCGGCACGTCGACGGGCGTCGAGCGCTTCACGACCGCGAGCGCGATCGGTCCCAGCTCGTGGTGGCGCGCCACGGTCGTGACGACGCCGACCTCGCGGCCCAGCTCGCCGGCCCCGCCGTCGCTCGCCTCGTGCACCGCGGCGCCCGGTTCGGGCAGCAGGTGGCCCGAGCCGTCGAGGTGCAGCATGACGAGCCGGCGCGGCGGGCGGCCCAGGTTGTGCACGCGCGCGACCGTCTCCTGGCCGCGGTAGCACCCCTTGTGCAGGTGCACCGCGGTCCGCAGCCAGTCGAGCTCGTGCGGGATCGTGCGGTGGTCGACCTCGTGGCTCGCGCGCGGGCGCCAGGCCTCGACGCGCGCCGCCTCCGCGGCCCAGGTGCCGACGACCGTCCAGCCTGCGGCCTCGCGCGCGGCGACCGCGTCGGCCAGCGTCGCGCGCGGCACGAGCACGAGGCGCCACGGCCGGTCGGCCCCGGGGTGCTCGTCGTCCGCCGGGCCGTAGCGCGTGCCGCCGAGGGCCGTCGTCGGCCAGGGGTCGCGCCAGGTGACGGGCTCGTCGGGCGCGCCCTCGGCGTCCACGGGCTCGCCGATCGCGGCCCACTCGTCCGTCACGTCCGCGACCTCGACGCGCATCATGAAGCGCATCCGGTCGAGCCACGCGGCGAGCGCGACGGGCGTCTCCGTGATCAGCCAGGTCGACTCGCCGTCGTCGACGACCCCGGCTGCGTGCTCGACGTGGCCGTGCGGCGACAGCACGAGCAGCTCGGTCGACGTGCGCGGCCGCAGCGCCGTGAGCTCCTGCGAGGTGATCGAGTTCAGCCAGCTCAGCCGGTCGGGCCCCGCGACGCGGACGACCCCGAGGTGCGACTGGTCGACGACCGCCCCGCCGCGGGCCAGCGCGCGCTGCTCGGCGGTCGGGTCGCCGTAGTGCCACGCGACGCCCGTGTCGGCGCCACCCGCGGGCACGGCGCCGCGCCGAGTCAGCAGCGGGGACGTGTGCCGCGCCGGCTCGACGAGCCGCTGCTCGGGGGCGGCGCTGTCCGGTGCACCGGGCGTCGTCATCGTCAGTCCTCGACCCGCGACAGCCGGGCCGACGCGTAGGACTGCATCGGCTCGCCGAACGCCGCGAGGTCGTGCGCCCACATGAGCTCGCCGTTGACCAGGCCGTACAGCCGCTTGGCGGCCGTGACCTCGGCGCCGGTCTCGGTGCGGGCGATGACGTCGCTCACGAGGTCGATCCGTCCGTTGCCGACCGCGCCGATGTAGACCGCGACGTGGCCGGACGGGTCGGCGAGCAGCACCTCGACCGGGTGCTGCTCGTCGCGCAGTCCGTCGGGCCGCTGCGGCGGCACGCGCCAGTAGCCGGTCTCGGTCGACCAGACGGGCGCGTCGTGGTCGGGCTCGCTGGGCGCCGGTGCCGCGTCCGGGTCGCCGCCGGTGTCCGGCGTGCTCTCCGCGTCGAGCGCCGCGGCGTCGTCGGGTGCGACGACCAGGCGGATCGTCGAGGTGTAGGCGAGGTACGGGCCGCCGTCGTGGTCGAAGACGACGTCCTGCGTGAACGTCGTCTCCTCGACGCCGGGGTAGCCGACGACGCCCTCGCCGCGCCAGCGGCCGACGAGCCAGGCGAGCGGGTACACCTCGGGCGCGAGGCCCTCCGGAAGGACGAACGGCATGGTCAGTTCGGGCTCTTGACGAGGCGGTAGACCACGAAGCCCGCGAACCAGACGATGGCCAGCGTCGCGGCGACCAGCAGGCCGATGAAGACACCCTCGAGCGCGCTCATGCACCCAGCCTAACGAGCGCTCGCCCGTAGGCTGCCCGCGTGACGACCCGCGCGCTCGTGATCAAGGCCACCTCGGGCACCGACCGGCCGGAGGCGGCGAACCAGGCGTTCACCGTGGCGGCTGCCGCCGCGGCCGCGGGAGCGCCCGTCTCGCTGTGGCTGACCGGCGAGTCCGCGTGGTTCGCGCTGCCCGGTCGGGCGGACGACCTCGAGCTCGCGCACGCCACGCCGCTCGCCGAGCTGCTGGCCGTCGTGCTCGAGGCGGGCACCGTCACGGTCTGCACGCAGTGCGCCGCGCGCCGCGACATCGGGCCGGACGACGTGCTGCCCGGCATCCGGATCGCGGGCGCCGCGGTGTTCGTCGAGGAAGCGCTCGCGGACGGCGCGCAGGCGCTCGTGTACTGAGCGCCCGCACGCCCCGGCGTCAGGCCGCGCGGGACCGCAGGCGCAGGCCCAGCAGGTAGAGCTCGCAGCCGAGGCACAGCCCGAACACCGCGTTGAGGAACGCCGCGACGAGCGCGAGAGCGGCCGACACCGGCACGGCGACGCCGACGCCGACCAGCGCGAGCAGCAGGCCGACGCCGGTCACGACGAGCCCGACGAGCTGGGCGAACCGCGGCGGCCGCGGGTCCTCGAGCTCGGTCGGCGGGGCGAGGCGCGGGCGGACGAGCGTGCGGAACAGCCAGCCCTGCCACGTCCCCTGGGCACCGCGTACCGCGCCCACGGCGAAGCTCGCGACGATCACGGCGAGCAGGACCGTCGCCGCGGTGCTCGTGCCGAGCAGCAGCACGACGGCGAGCAGCACGGCGGTGACGGCGGCGCCGAAGCGGGGGCCGCGCGGGTCGATGCCCGCGGGCGTCGGACGGGCAGCGACCTCGGCGGGGGTGGTCTCGGGACCGGACATGGTGGGCTCCTGGGAGGGGACGGGCGGGAGTTCGGTGGTTCCGCGCGAGCCCGGTCGAGACGCCGGACCCCCGCGCAAGCGCCGAGCTCGCGCGGGACCGGTGACGGTCGTCAGCGCGCGGCGACGCCGTCGGTACAGGAGCCCGGCACGGCGTCGAGCGCCGCGAGGGCGTGGCGACGGTCGGTCGCGCCCGACAGGCGGCCGACCACGGTGCCCTGCGCGTCGAGCACGAGGGTCGTGGGAGTGCGCAGCACCTGGAACCGCCGCACGAGGTCGAGATGCTCCTCGACGTCGAGGTCGACGTGCACCGCGTCAGGACGGTCCGCGACGAGCCCTGCGAGCACCGAGTGCGTGCGGCGGCAGGGCGCGCAGACCTCGGACGACAGCTGGACGAACGTCGCGCGGGTGCCGAGCTCCGCGCCGAGGTCGTCGGCCGTCAGCCGGTCGGTGCGGCCGTCGTCGTCCGGCGTCCCGGCGTCCCGGCGGAGCAGGCTCGCGTCCACCGCGGCGTAGCGCCCGTTGCGCGCGCGCCACCACAGCCCGAGGCCGGTGGCCGCGGCGAGGACGACGACGAGGAGCAGCACGCGCACCATGATCACCCCACCAGGACCCGCTCGACCACATAGACGACAAAACCAGTCACCATGACCGGCAATGTCACCGCGGCGAGCGGCGGGATCCGGCGCGAGAGCGACGGCAGCTTGTCGAACAGCGTGTGCAGCGCGGCGACCAGGACCCCGATCGCGAGGCCGAGCAGCGCGCCTGCCGAGACCGCGACGTCGGGCAGCAGCAGCCCCGCGAGCGCGCCGGCACCGGCCGAGGCGGCCGCGGTCACGAGCGCGCTGAACCACGGCGACAGGTGGACGGCGACGACGGCGGACCCCACCGCGAGCGCGAGCGCGCCCGCCACCACGAGGTTCTCCCCGCCCGGCTCGCGCCCGGTCGCGACCCAGCCGGCCACCGCGAGCGCCACCGCCACACCCGCCACGGTGCCCGTCACCGACTCCACGAGCCGCTCGCGGCCGTCGCGCCGCATCATCTCGTTGATGAACGCGAGCAGGATCGCGGCCGCGAGCACGAGCGGCAGCAGCCGCAGGTAGGGCTGCCCGTCGGTGAGGTGCACGGTCAGCACGGCGGCGAGACCGCCGAGCGCGACCACCACCGTCGATCCCGGCTTGAACGGCAGGCCCGCGAGCGCCGGCCAGCCGACCGCGAACACGACGGCGAGCACGCCGACGGCGAGCGTCAGCGGCAGGTTGCCCAGGAATCCGGCGACCGCGACGACCGCGGCGAGCACGGCCGTGACGACCGCGCGGGTGGCGAGCTGCATGCGAGGCCCTACCGCGCCACGAGGTCGCGCCGCAGGTCGCGGCGCACGAGGGGCACGTCGAAGGGGGTCAGCACGCGGACGATTGTCGCAGACGGGCGACGCCCCTCGGGCGTGGGCACGTCGGTCGCTGGCTGCACGGTAGCGTGTGCGCCACAGTCCGTGAGGAGGTGGTGGTGGCAGACCTGCTGCTGCTCACGCCGTCGTCCGGGGGGTCCGCCCAGGTCCTGCCGGCCCTCGGGCTGCTGTCGCACCGCGTGCGCGTGCTGCCCGTCGAGCCGTCGGCGCTCGTCGACGCCCCCGACGCCGACATCGTGGTGCTCGACGCGCGCCGCGACCTCGTGACGGCCCGGACCACGTGCCGCCTGCTCCGCGCCACCGGCCTGACCACCCCGCTCGTGCTCGTCCTCACCGAGGGCGGCCTCACCGTCGTCACCGCCGAGTGGGGCGCGGACGACATCCTGCTCGAGTCGGCCGGCCCGGCCGAGGTCGAGACGCGGTTCCGGCTCGTCATCGAGCGCTCGGCGCGCACGACGTACGACGAGGGCCCGCAGGAGATCAGCAGCGGCGACCTGACGATCGACGCCGGCGGCTACACGGCCCGCCTGCGCGGCCGCCCGCTCGACCTCACCTACAAGGAGTTCGAGCTCCTCAAGTACCTCGTGCAGCACCCGGGCCGCGTGTTCACCCGCGCGCAGCTGCTCCAGGAGGTCTGGGGCTACGACTACTACGGCGGCACGCGGACCGTCGACGTCCACGTGCGGCGCCTGCGCGCGAAGCTCGGTCCCGAGCACGAGCAGCTCATCGGCACGGTGCGCAACGTGGGCTACCGGTTCGACCCCCCGAAGGAGCGGCGCCCTCCGACGGACGGCCGCGCCGAGGTTCCCGAGACCGCCGACGCCTGACGCCGTGGCGCGGGACAGGCTGTTCGGCGCGCTCGGCGCGGAGTCGGAGCGGAACCTCGCCGACACGCTGCGGTCGGAGCGGGCCGGCGGCGTGCTGCTGCTCGTGGGCACGGTCGCGGCGCTCGTGTGGGCCAACGCGTGGCCCGCGTCCTACGCGACGGTCTCGGACGCCGAGCTCGGACCCGCGGCGCTCGGCCTGCACCTGAGCGTGCACGCGTGGGCGAGCGACGGGCTCCTCGCGATCTTCTTCTTCGTGGTCGGGCTGGAGCTCGCGCGCGAGCTGACCGTGGGGGAGCTGCGGCACGCCGCGACGGCCGTGGTGCCCGCCGTCGCGGCCGTCGGTGGCATGGTCGTGCCGGCGCTCCTCTACCTCGCGGTGAACCTCACGGCCTCCGGCGGCGAGCCGCGCGGCTGGGCCGTGCCGACGGCCACGGACATCGCGTTCGCGGTCTCGGTGCTCGCGCTCGTCGGGCGGTCGCTGCCGGACGCGCTGCGGGCGTTCCTGCTGACGCTCGCGGTGGTCGACGACCTGCTCGCGATCGTCGTGATCGGCGTCGTCTACACCGATCACGTCGGGCTCGGGTGGCTCGGGGCCGGCGCGGTGGCCGTCGCTGCGTTCGCGTTCCTCGCACGGCGCGGCGTCACAACCGGGTTCGTGCTCGTGCCGCTCGGCGTCCTCGCGTGGGCGTGCGTGCACGCGTCGGGCGTGCACGCCACCATCGCGGGGGTGGCGCTTGGCCTCGTCACGCCGGTGACCGGTCCGCACGCCGCGGCTGAACGGTGGGAGCACCGGTGGCGACCCATCTCCGCGGGGTTCGCGGTGCCGGTGTTCGCGCTGTTCGCGGCGGGCGTGACGCTGAGCGCCGCGGCGTTCACCGAGGCGTTCCACGACCCCGTCGCGCGCGGCGTGGCGCTCGGGCTCGTGGTCGGCAAGCCGCTCGGCATCCTCGTGGCGACCTGGCTCGTCGCGCGGTTCACGCGAGCGCGGCTCGCGCCGACGCTCACGTGGGCGGACGTCGGCGCGGTCGGCCTCGTCGGTGGGATCGGGTTCACCGTCTCGCTGCTGGTCGGCGAGCTCGCGTTCGGCGAGGGCAGCAGCCACGACGAGCACGTGATCGTGGCGGTGCTCGTCGGATCGGCGCTCGCGGCGCTGCTGGGCGGGACCGCGCTGCGCTGGCGCGACCACCGTCATGCGGCCGCCGCTGGACGTCGCGCGGGACCGACCCGGTAGGTTCGTGCCCCGATGAGCACCGTCGACTCCGCCGCGCTCCTCATCGACGGCCCCTGGCAGCACAAGTTCGTCCCCGCGAACGGTGCGCGCTTCCACGTCGCCGTCGCCGGGCCGGACGACCGCGAGGCGCAGCTCGTCGTGCTCCTGCACGGCGTGCCGCAGTTCTGGTGGGCGTGGCGCCACCAGCTGCCCGCCCTCGCCACCGCGGGCTACCGCGTCGCCGCGATGGACCTGCGCGGCACCGGCGGCTCGGACAAGCCGCCGCGCGGGTACGACGTGCCGACCCTCACCGCCGACGTCGCCGGCGTCGTGCGCTCGCTCGGCGCGTCCCACGCGGTCGTCGTCGGCAGCGGCACCGGCGGCGAGATCGCGTGGGCCATGGCCGGCTTCCACCCGGAGATCGTCACGGCGATCGGCGTGCTCTCGTCCCCGCACCCGCTCGACACCCGCGGCCACCCCGCCACCGCGCTACGCCCCGCGGGCGCCGGGCGGCTCGCGTACGTCCAGCTCCCGTCGCTCCCCGAGCGGGCGCTGACCGGCGGCGACCTCGTCTCGCGCCTGCTGCACGAGTGGGGCGGCACGCCGGGGTGGCCCGACGCCGCCACGGAGGAGACGTACCGCACCGCCATCCGCGTGCCGTTCGCGGCGCACTCGCAGATGGAGCAGCTCCGCTGGCTCGTGCGGTCCGTGCCGCGGCTCGACGGGCGGCGCTACCACGCGGGGCTCGAGCGGACGCGGCCCGTGCCGGCGCTCCAGATCCACGGTGCACGCGACGGCCTGCGTCCCGCGGGGCACGCGGCGCTGACGCGCGAGACCGCCGCGCTGTTCGGTGCCGGGTACCGGTTCGAGCTCCTCGCGACCGCGGGCCACTTCCTCGCCGACGAGGCGCCCGAGCGGGTCACGTCACTCCTGCTCGAGTGGCTGTCGGAGGTGGCGCCCGCCTGACGGCTCGCGTCGCCGCGGCGGACCCGGTCGACGCGACGCGGCAAGATGTGGAGCGTCTGTGCGCGTCATGCCGTTCGCCGGTGCCGTGGGGCGCCCGGGGCCTACATTCCGCGCATGACGACCGTCGGTGGCGAGCGGTCCGGCGACGTGGCCGGCCCGGGTACGGGATCCATCCCGCACGTCGGCGCCGCCTCGCGTGACGGTGCCGGGGCGCCGGAGCGTGCCGGGACGCCCGACCGTGCCGGGGCGCCGGATCGGGCCAGCGCCGCGGACGGGGCCGGGATGTCGGCTGCGCGGCCGCCGCGTCCGTCTCGTCGCCGGCGTCGGTGGCGCTGGGTGCGGCGGTTCGCGCTCGGCGCGCTCGCCGTGGCGGTGCTCGTCGCGCTGCCGGTCGCGTGGGTGCAGCTCTCGGGCCGGGCGGACGAGCGGGCGCTGGCGGACGTGCCCCACGAGCCGGTCGCGCTCGTGCTCGGCGCGGGCATCGCGGCCAACGGGCAGCCGTCGCCGTACCTGCGGCGCCGGCTCGATGCCGCGGCGGCGCTCTACCGCGACGGGCGGGTGGCGACGGTGCTCGTCAGCGGCGACCACTCGACGCCGTACCACGACGAGCCGACCGTCATGCGCACGTACCTGCTGGCGCACGGCGTGCCCGCGTCCGCGATCGTCCGCGACGACGCCGGGCTCGACACGCACGCGTCGTGCGTGCGGGCGCACGACGTCTACGGCGTGGACCGCGCGGTCGTCATCACGCAGGACTACCACCTGCCCCGCGCGCTGTTCACGTGCCGCCACGCGGGCATCGACGTGGTCGGCGTGCCGGTCTCGGCGGCGAGCGCTCGGCCGGACCAGTCGGTGCTGTGGCACCTGCGTGAGGCGCCGGCCTCGCTGCGTGCCGCTCTCGACGCGGTGGTGCCGCGCGACGCGCCGACGCTGCCCGGCGACGCGCAGACGGCCCTCGGCGGCTGACGCGGCTCACGTCCGGACGTCCACGCCGTACCGGTCGGCGAGCCGGTCGACGTGGAGCACGCGGCCGGACTGCTCGGCGACGAGCGCCGAATCCCGGGCGAGCGCGGCCACGACGCGTCCGGCGCCCTCGGCGGACTGCGACCGCGCGAGGTCGAGGTGCTCCGCGAACTGCATGACGCCCTCGGTGCGCACGAGCCCCGGGTGGAGCGCGACGGACGACACGCCGTGCGGGGCCAGCTGGCGGGCCGCGACGCGGGCGAGCTCGTCGTCCGCCGCCTTCGCCATCGTGTAGGCGACGCCATGGCTCTCCTCGGGCGCCGCGACGTCGAACGAGATGCCCACGACGAGCCCGCGGCGGGCGACGAGCAGCGGAGCGGCGAGCGCGAGCGCGACGTAGTGCGCGCGGACCCCGGCGGCGAACATGAGGTCGAACAGCTCGACGGGCTGCTCCCACACCGGCGCCGTCCACTCGGGCCACGCACCGGCGTTCAGCCGCTCGTAGCCGCCCCAGACGTTGTTCACCAGCAGGTCGAGCCCGCCGTGCTCGGTCCGCAGCCGCTCGACCACGGCACGGACCGCGGCGTCGTCGGTGTGGTCGCACGCGACCGGGACGCCCCGGCCGCCGGCCGCGTCCACGGCGGCGGCGGTCTCCTCGACGGTGCCGGGCAGGTGGCTCGTCCGGTGTCCGCCCGACGAGCGCGCCGTGACCCAGACGGTCCAACCGGCCGCGCCGAGCGCCACGGCGACGCCGCGACCGACCCCGCGGCTCGCTCCCGAGACCCACGCCACGCGCTCGTCGGGCACGGCGGCCACCTCCTCCGCGGACGCTACGACCGGGCACCCACACGCCCTGGCGGCGGTGTCGGCGGAGGCGTCTAGGGTGTGCCGCGTGACGACAGCCCTCTACCGCCGCTACCGGCCGGAGACGTTCGCCGAGGTGATCGGTCAGGACCACGTCACCGCACCGCTGCGGCAGGCGCTGCGCAGCGGCCAGGTCAACCACGCGTACCTCTTCTCGGGCCCGCGCGGGTGCGGCAAGACGACCAGCGCGCGGATCCTCGCGCGGATCCTCAACTGCGCGCGGAACACCGAGGCGTCGCCGACCGACACCCCCTGCGGCGAGTGCGAGTCGTGCGTCGAGCTCGCGCGCGGCGGCCCCGGCTCGCTCGACGTCGTCGAGATCGACGCGGCCAGCCACGGCGGCGTCGACGACGCGCGCGAGCTGCGGGAGCGTGCCACGTTCGCGCCCGCACGCGACCGGTTCAAGGTCTTCATCCTCGACGAGGCCCACATGGTGTCGAACCAGGGCTTCAACGCGCTCCTCAAGATCGTCGAGGAGCCGCCGCCGCACGTGAAGTTCATCTTCGCGACGACGGAGCCGGACAAGGTCATCGGCACCATCCGGTCGCGCACGCACCACTACCCGTTCCGGCTCGTGCCGCCCGACGTGCTCGTGCCGTACCTCGAGCAGCTCTGCGCCACCGAGGGCGTGCAGGTCGGCTCGGGCGTGCTGCCGCTCGTGGTCCGTGCGGGCGGCGGCTCGGTCCGGGACACGCTGTCGGTGCTCGACCAGCTGATCGCGGGCGCGGGCGACGACGGGATCCACTACGAGGGCGCCGCGGCGCTGCTCGGCTACACGCAGGCGTCGCTGCTCGACGACCTCGTCGAGGCCGTCGCGGCGCGCGACGGTGCGGCGGCGTTCCGGGTCGTCGAGCGCGTCATCTCCACGGGTCACGAGCCGCGGCGGTTCGTCGAGGACCTGCTCGAGCGGCTGCGCGACCTGATCGTCATCTCGGCGTCGGGCGACGCCGCCGACGCGGTGCTCCGGCACGTGCCCGCCGACCAGCTCGAGCGGATGCGCCAGCAGGCGCGGCACCTGGGGGCGTCGGAGCTCTCGCGCTCCGCCGACCTCGCGAACGCCGCGCTGACGGAGATGACGGGCGCCACGTCCCCGCGGCTGCACCTCGAGCTGCTCATGGCGCGGCTGCTGCTGCCTGCGGCCGACGACTCGCGCTCGGGTCTCGGTGCGCGGCTCGACCGGCTCGAGCGCGGGGTGCCCGCCGGCGCGGGTGCTGCGACGGCCGAGGCCGACGAGGCGCTCCGCGGAGGGTCGTCTGCGGCGTCCGAGCCGTCGGGCGCGAGCGCCGCGCAGGCGCGCGCTGCGCTCGCTGCGGCCGCGGCCGAGCGAGCGTCGGCACCGCTGCCCGTGCCCGTCGTCCCTGCCGGCACGGACGCCGACGCTGAGCGTGGCGCCGACGCGGACGTCGCTGGCGATGCCGACACGGACGCCGGCGCCGACACGGATGGCACCGACACGGACGGCGGCGCCGGCACGGATGGCGCCGACACGGATGGCATCGACGGGGACGCCGACGCCGAGATCGGGTCCGCGATCGACGGCGATGCAGCGCCGGGTTCCGGCTTCGTGGCCGGGTCCGCAGTGGTCGAGCCGGCCGCGGTCGCGCCGGCAGTGGCCGCCGGCGCCGCACCGGCCGGTGCACCCGTCGACGACGTCGAGCCCGACGTGCCGGTGACGGCTCCCGTCGCCGTGCCCGCCGCGGGTGGGCAGACCGAGGTGCTGCGCCGGCGCTGGCCCGAGGTGCTCGAGACGGTCAAGGGCCTGCGCCGTGTCACGTGGGCGCTCGTCGGCCCCGACAACGCGCAGGTCGCCGAGCTCGACGCGACCACACTGCGCCTCGCGTTCGGCAACGCGAACCTTGCGGCGACGTTCCGCAACGGCGGTCACAGCGACGTCGTCTCGCGCGCCGTGCGCGAGACGCTCGGGTTCGACGTCCGCGTCGAGCCCGTGGTCGGCGACGCCCCGGTGGCGGCGCCGCGCCCGTCGGGCGGCGAGGCAGCGGGTCGTCCGGGGACGGAAACCCCCGGTGCGGCCGCGCCACGACCGGCGTCGACGGCGTCCTCCGGCCGCGCGCCCGGCGGTCGACCGGCCGCGAGCGCGGCCGCCGAGGACGACGTGCCGTGGGACGAGCCCGAGCCGCCCGACCCTGGCGCGGACGCGTCGGAGCCGACGTTCCCCGGCGGCGAGCCCGTCGGCGACCCGGCCGAGCCGCCTCGTGCGCCGAGCGCGCGCGAGCGTGCCGTGGCCGCGGCTCGCGCCTCGGCGGCGGCCGAGAAGGCGACGGCCCGGTACGAGGACGACGAACCGTCGCCCGACGATCCGGACATCACGTCGTCCGGCCTCGTCGGCGCCCCGCTGATCGCGCAGATGCTCGGCGGGACCGTCATCGACGAGCAGCTGGACGAGCCCCGGCCCTAGCGCGCCGCGCGGCCGAGCACGCGGCCCGCGCACGTAGGCTGAACCCGTGTACGAGGGCGCGGTCCAGGACCTGATCGACGAGCTCGGGCGGCTGCCCGGCGTCGGTCCGAAGAGCGCCCAGCGCATCGCTTTCCACCTGCTCGCGGCCGACCCGGCCGACGTGCGGCGCCTCGCGGACGCGCTCATCGAGGTCAAGGCCCGCGTGAGGTTCTGCGAGATCTGCGGCAACGTCGCGCAGGAGGAGCAGTGCCGGATCTGCCGCGACCCGCGCCGCTCGCCCACGACCATCTGCGTCGTCGAGGAGCCGAAGGACGTCGTCGCGATCGAGCGCACGCGCGAGTTCCGCGGCAAGTACCACGTGCTCGGCGGGGCCATCAACCCGATCGCGGGCGTCGGGCCCGACGACCTGCGGATCGCGCAGCTCATGAGCCGGCTCGCGGACGGCACGGTCACCGAGGTCATCCTCGCCACCGACCCGAACGTCGAGGGTGAGGCGACCGCCACCTACCTCGCGCGGCTGCTCGTCCCGATGGGCCTGACGGTGAGCCGGCTCGCGAGCGGGCTCCCCGTCGGCGGCGACCTCGAGTACGCCGACGAGGTCACGCTCGGCCGCGCGTTCGAGGGCCGCCGGCGGATCAGCGCCTGAGGGCGGTGGCCGGCTCCGCTGCCCGTGCGCACGGGCACACACCGGCGACCGCCGACCGGGCCCGTCGCCGCTCGACACGCCGGGCGCGACGCGCCGCCGGGATGACGCGGCCCGCCGCGTCCAGCAGTCTGGGGACCAACGAATCACGCGCCGGCTGCCCGGCCCGACCGACGAGGAGGCGACCATGGCTGACGCCGTCGACGTCGACCTGCTGGAGCTCGCCCGTGCGGTGTCCGACGAGGCCCGCGCGTTCCTGACCACGGTCACCGAGGTGGCAGCGGGCACGAACCCGGAGGCGGCGCTGCCGCTGGCGCTGCTCGCCGTCTCGGACGTGCTCGCCGCGGGAGCCCGCCTCGGTGCGACGACGGACGTCGTCCCGGCCGAGCGGTTCGAGCCCGACGCGGGTCCCGACCCGGACGTCGACCCGCTGCGCGCGAACCTCGCCAACGTCTTCGACGGCGTCGACGAGTACTCCGAGGTGGTCGATCCGATGCTCGGCGTCGAGGTCGAGCAGTCGACGATCTCGGGTGACCTCGTCGCGATCGCCGGTGCGCTCGCGCAGGGCCTGCGGCACTACGCCGCGGGGCGCACGACCGAGGCGCTGTGGTGGTGGCAGTTCTCCTACCTGTCCGACTGGGGCGAGCGCGCGGCGAGCGTCCTGCGCACGCTGCAGACGATGCTCGCCCACCTGCGGCTGGACGTCGCCGACGACGTGGCCGCCGAGGCGGAGTACGACGCGCTGCAGCCCTGACGGGACGTCCGGCCGGGCCGCCCCGCGCCCGGCCCGCGCGCAGCTCGCGAGTCCGGCCCGCGGCCGCTCACGCCACCCGGGTGCCCCGCGCGAGCTTCCCCTGCGGCAGCGACAGCCGCCGCACCGCGACCACGAACCCGGCGGCCCCGAGCAGCAGGTTGACGCCCAGGCCCCACGGCCAGATCGGCGCGTCCGCGGTCGGCTCGACCCGGCCGCCGTCGACGCCCCAGCACTCGTCGATCGTGGCGGACGCCCCGGTGCGCGCCAGGCGGACGCCCTCGCGCAGCACGCCGAGCGGGTCGTTGCGGGCCTCGGCCTGGTCCAGCGAGCTCGACGTCCCGGCGCCGTCCGCCATCACGACGAACGGGTTCAGCGCGAGCAGCCACCACGTGCGCTCGGTGTGCGCGACGGAGCGCTGCTGCGTCGTCAGCTCGCACGTCGTCGGGTTGCCGGTCACGTCGTCGGTGCGCTGGACGCGGACCTGGACCGACTCGGTCTGCTCGACGGACGGGTAGGTGACGCCGAACAGCAGGGGAGTGCCGAGCACGAGCGCCGCCACCGTGACGAACGTCAGCACGGTCGAGCCGGCGGGCCGCGCGACCAGCGCGGAGAACCCGAGGCCCATGCCGCAGACCGCCGCGAGCAGCACCGCGACGAGCACCACCACCCGGAGCACGGACCACCACGGCGTCGGTCCGACGGCCGCGGCGAACCCCAGGAACGGCACGCTCGCCAGCAGGAACGCGCAGGACGCGGTCCAGGCGGCGAGCACCTTGCCGAGCGCGATCTCGGCGGGGGTCAGGAGCGTGACCTGCAGCGTCGCGAGGGTGCCGGCCGCGCGGTCGCCGTTGATCGACGTCGAGGCCAGCGTCGGCGTCACGAGCAGGCCGAGGCCCAGCACCAGGAACGTCACGGCAGCGAAGAGCAGCGCACCACGCTGGCGGTCGGCGCCGTCGTCCACCGCCGAGAGCGCGCCCGAGATGAGCAGCGTCAGGCCGCCCACCACGACGAACCACGCGACGAGCGCGACCACCCAGCGCGTCGACCGCACGCGCTGGCGCAGCTCGAGCGCCGCGACCGTCCGAACGCCGTGCCACGTGACGTGCCAGTGACCCGGGTGGGCCGGGGGGACCGCCACCGGGTGCTCGTCGAGCTCGACCGTCGTCATCGCCGCTCCTCCTCGAGCGTCAGGTAGGCGCGTTCGAGCGCGCCCGCCGCCGGCGCCGCCGACACGAGCGGCACGCCTCCCGCGACCGCGTCGCGGATGAGCGCGGCAGCGCCCTCGTCGCCGTTCACCTCGACCAGCACGCCGCCCGGTCCGGTGGTTGGCGCGGTCCAGGGCTCGTCGGGTCGCCAGGCGGCGCCGGCCGCGTCGAGCCACGCCGTCAGCGCGGGCAGCGACAGTGCGCGGACGTGGAACGTGCGGCGTCCGTCGCCGGGGCTCGTGACGCCGTGCGAGGTGTCCGGCACGACGGTCCGACCGCGCGACAGGAACACGGCGTCGTCGGACATCTCCTCGAGCTCGGTGAGGACGTGGCTCGACACGAGCACGGTGCGGCCCTCGTCGGCGAGGCGGCGCAGGAGCTGGCGCAGGTCGACGCGCGAGCGCGGGTCGAGACCGGAGGCGGGCTCGTCGAGCAGCAGCACCTGCGGGTCGTGGACGAGCGCGCGCGCGAGGCCCAGGCGCTGCTTCTGGCCGCGCGACAGGACGCTCGCGGGCCGGTCGGCGTACTCGGTGAGGTGCACGGTGGCGAGCAGCTCGTCGATGCGGCGTCGCGACGGCGCCCGGTCCAGGCGGTACGCGTCGGCGAACGTGGTCAGCACCTCGCGCGCGGTCAGCGAGTCCCACGTGCCGAACGCGTCGGGCATCCAGCCGGTGCGCGCCCGCGCGGCCGGGCCGGCCGTCACCGGGTCGTGGCCGGCGACGCTGACCTCGCCGCCGTCGGGCGTCAGCAGCCCCGCGAGGACGAGCAGCAGCGTCGTCTTGCCCGAGCCGTTCGGGCCGACGAGCGCCGTCACCGCGCCCGGCCTCGCCTCGAGGTCCACGCCCGCGAGAGCCTGCACCGCGCCGAACGCGCGCGTCACGCCCCGCACCACGATGCCGTCGTCGGTCGTCGTCCCGCTGCCGGCGGCCTCCGCGGCCGCGTCCTGCGTCGTCATGCCCGCGACGGTAGGCGCTCGACGCAGGCGGTGTCGTCAGCCCGGGGGATGAGTGCCGGGTGTCGCGTGCGGTCCTCGCGGCGGAGAGCCCATCGGCTCGCGCGTGCGAGGGCGCTCGCCGCGGGCGCGCCCGGCGGCACGGCGACCGCAGCGCGCCCGTCTCGGCGGCCGCGCGTCAGCAGCCGACCCGCTGCGCGCTCACCGCGACGTCGTCGAACCAGAGGGTGTCGGCACCCTCGCCGTACGACTCCCAGCCGAGCCGGAGGTCGGTGAGTCGCGGCGTCCACGTGCGGTTGTCCCACTGGCTGTCGACGTCGGCGGTCGGCGTCCGGTCCGCGACGAGCCCGCGGACGACCGATCCGTCGAGCCACGTGGTCAGGGCGCCCGCCGACCCGTCGACCTCGGCCTCGACGCAGTGCCACGTCCCCGTCGGCAGAGGGGTGCTCTGCGCGACGCCGACGGGGCTCTGGGCGGGCAGCGTCGCGTCGTCGGACTCGCGGTTCCACTGGAGCGCGCCGTTCTGGCCGCCCATGCGCAGGTCGCGGTCGCCGTCGGCGGCGTCGTTCATCGCGAGGAACGTCGTGTGCGACGTCGGCTGCGCGGTCGAGTGCCGGACCCAGAACCGCACGAACACCGGCGACACGCTGCTCACCGGCGCCTGCGCCTGGACGAACAGGTGGTTGCAGTACCCGGCGGCACCGTCGACGCGCAGCGACCGCGAGCCGCCGTGCGCGACGGAGGAGTCGATGCTCGCGCGGCCCGCGCCCGAGCAGTCGGGCGTCACGACGGTCCACGGGCCGCTCGGGGTCGTGCCGGTCTGTGACTCGAGGCCGTCGCAGAAGGCCGCGCCGCCGCAGCCGGTCGCGGGCGGGGTGGTGGGGGTGGATGTCGGGGTGGACGTCGGGGTCGGCGTCGGGGTGGGTGTGACGGTCGGGGTCGGCGTGGCCGTGACCGTGGGGGTCTGGCTCGGCGACGTCGGCGTGCCCGAGCCGCCGCCGCAGGCCACGCCGTTCAGCGTGAACGCCGCGGGCGCGGGGTTCGACCCCGACCACGTGCCCTGGAACCCGAAGCTGACGCTCCCGCCTGCGGGGATGTCGGCGTTCCAGGCGGCGCTCGTCGCGGTGGCCGTCGGCCCGGACTCGGTGACGGTCGAGCTCCACGACTGCGTCGCGTGCTGCCCGGCGGGCCACGTCCAGGCGAGCGTCCAGCCGTGCACCGTGCTCGCCGACGTGACCGCCACGTCGGCGGTGAAGCCGCCCGGCCACGAGCTCGTCCGCCAGCTCACCTGGCACGCGGGCGACGCCGCGCTCGCCGCCGCCTCGCCCGCGAGCCCGGCGACTCCTGTGCCGAGCGCGACCGCCGCGACGGTGAGCGCGACGCCGGGCAGCCGCGGCAGCCGCGGCCGCCGCGTCCGCGGGCGAACGGCGAGGCGCGTCCGTCCGGGCAGGGCGTGGTCGGTGCGGGGCATGGGTCCTCCCGGGGTCGCGCGGCGCGACGGCGCGCGCAGTCGGTGCTCTCAGCACCCCACGGCACCAGCCGGCCGACGCGGCGCGGAACCCGCCCAAACGGTTCGGCGGCGCGCTCGCCCGATCACCCGATCGCGATGACCGCCGACACCCGGTGGTGGTCCGACGGCGCGTGCCGCTCGTTCGTCCGGCGTACCTCGAGGCTCACGACCCGCGTGCCGCTCGACGTCAGCACATGGTCGAGGTGGTGGCCGCGCGCCTTCGTCGCGTGGAACCCGTGGTACGAGTTCCACCGCGTGCCCACGAGCCGGTCCGCGGTGAGCTCGCCGTCCGCGAGGCCGGCCTGCGCGAAGACGCCGACGGGCGTCGCCGGGGCGCTGCCGAGGTAGCTGTTGAGGTCGCCGACCAGCACGACGGGCAGGTGGTGCGGGTTGTGGCGGCGGATCACCGCGGCGACCCGGCGGGCCTGCCGCAGCCGCTCGGCCGCCGCCGCGCGCGAGCCCGCGCCCTCCAGGTGCGCCGTCAGGTGCGTGTCCGCGACGAGCACCGAGCGGTGCGTCGCCTTGTCGCGCAGCACGGCCCACGTCACGTACCGCGGCTGGTCGCGCCGCGTGTCCGAGACGCGGGTCGAGCCGCAGGCCGTCAGCTGGAAGCGCGACGCGCGGTACAGGATCGGCGTGCTGCCGGCCGCGCAGTCGCGGTGGCTCGACGGGTGCCGCGCGATCGTCAGACGGGCATGGCGCGCGACGACCTGCTGGGGAGACCCTCCGTGGAAGGTCCGCGGCGCCTCCTGGACGCCCGCCACGTCGAAGCCGCGCAACGCCCTGCCCTCGGCCGCGAACCGCGTCCGCCAGCTCTCGCCGCCGTGCGCCCGGTACTGCGGGCCGAGCAGGTTGTACGACGCGACCTTGATCGTCAGCCGCGGACGGCCCGTGACGGCACCCTGGACGCGCGCGGTGGCCACCGAGCCCGACGTCCGCGGCACGCGGCCGAACCGGCTGGCGGTGACGCGCACCCAGACGATGCCCCGGAGCGACCGGGCGACGCCGGCCGGGGTGCGCATCGACGCGGCGGCGGTCGGCTTCGACGTCCAGACGGCCCGGCCGTGCTGCGAGCTCGCCAGCGACACGGTGTAGCCCGTCGCGTTCGCGACCTGGGGCCAGCGGACGTCGAACGTGCCGTCGGACCGCGGCTGCGCGACCGGCGCCCGGACGGCGGCCACGTGCTTGACGGGCAGCGTGACGCTCGCGGTGGTCGGCGCGCTCTCGTGGCTGCCGCGGAGCGGGAGCACGCTGACGTAGTACCGGGCGCCGTCGCGCGGCGCGGCGACGCGCGTCGACGTCTCCCACACCACGTCGTCCAGGAACGGCTGCGACAGGTCCGGGTGCGCCGAGGCCACGACGCGGTACGAGCTCGCGTCGGTGGGCCTGGCCCACGAGAGCGAGAACCCGCCCGTGCCGACCTGGCCGACGTGCACCGCGTCGAGGTAGCCCGGCAGCCGCCAGCCGGTCCGGAGCTCGCGCACCGGGGTCGGGTCGCCGACGCGCTTCCCGTTCGACGGCGTCACCTGGAGGAAGTACTCGGTGCCCTCCGTCAGCCCGCGGTCGACGTACGCGTGCGGACGCGCGGCGGCGCTGCGCTCGCTCCAGACGACGTGCCGCATCAGCGGGTCGGTCGCGACGGCGATGCGGGTGCTCGCCGCGCCCTCGGGTCGCGCCCAGTCGACGTGGAACGACCGCCAGCCGACCGAGCTGACCGCGACGGGACCGACGGGCTCGATGCGCGGCTCCTGCGCGAAGGCCTGGGAGGCGGTGAACGAGGCCACGGCGAGGCCGATGACGACGAGGGGGGTGACGGGCGCGAGGCGCCGGAGGCGGTGGCGGTGACGGTGGCGCATCGAGGTTCCGGTGTCGGGGGCGTGGTGCCGCCCCGGGGTGGGTCCGGACTGTCATCGGCACGCGAGGCCCCGGAGTTCAGGCCACCCGCCTGTGGATCGTGCGGCGACACGCCGTCGGCCCGCGGTCGTGCTCGCATCGTGATCGGGTTGGCGGGCGGGCAGCCGACGCGCCTACCATCGCCGCGACCAATCCCACCCGGCGGGCCGTTGAGACAGACGGAGGCCGGCGACAGATGGAGCAAGACGTGGCACTCGTCGTGCAGAAATACGGCGGCTCGTCCGTGGCGGACGCCGACAGCATCAAGCGCGTGGCCAAGCGGATCGCCGCGGCCAAGCGCGCCGGGGACGACATCGTGGTCGTCGTCTCGGCGATGGGGGACACCACGGACGACCTCATCGACCTCGCCCAGCAGGTGAGCCCCCTGCCGCCGCAGCGCGAGATGGACATCCTCCTCACGGCCGGCGAGCGCATCTCGATGTCGCTGCTCGCGATGGCGGTGAACAACCTCGGCGTCAAGGCCAAGTCGTTCACGGGCCAGCAGGCGGGCGTCATCACCGACGCGGTGCACGGCAAGGCCCGCATCGTCGACGTGGTGCCGAGCCGCGTCCGCGAGACGATCGAGCGCGGCCAGGTCGCGATCGTCGCGGGCTTTCAGGGCGTCACGCAGGACACGAACGACGTGACGACGCTCGGCCGCGGCGGCTCGGACACGACGGCCGTCGCGCTCGCGGCGGGCCTCGGCGCCGACGTCTGCGAGATCTACACCGACGTCGACGGCGTGTTCACGGCCGACCCGCGGGTCGCGCCCAGCGCGCGCAAGGTCGACCGCATCAGCTACGACGAGATGCTCGAGATGGCGGCGAGCGGGGCCAAGGTGCTCGTGCTGCGCTGCGTGGAGTACGGGCGGCGCTTCAACGTGCCGATCCACGTGCGCTCGTCGTTCTCCAACCACACCGGCACCCTCGTCACGGACGAGAAGGGCATCGACGAGAAGGGCGACGTCATGGAACAGCCGATCATCGCGGGCGTCGCGCACGACCGCTCGGAGGCCAAGATCACGATCGTCGGCGTCCCGGACGTGCCTGGCAAGGCCGCGCGCATCTTCGAGGTCGTGGCCGGCGCGGGTGTCAACATCGACATGATCGTGCAGAACGTGTCGGCGGCGGCGACGGGCCTGACGGACATCTCGTTCACGCTCCCGGCGTCCGACGGCACCGCCGCGATGGCCACGCTGACCGAGCGTCAGCCGGAGATCGGCTACGCGTCGCTGCAGTACGACGACACGATCGGCAAGCTCTCGCTCATCGGTGCGGGCATGAAGTCGCACCCCGGCGTCTCGGCGCAGCTGTTCGCGGCGCTCGCGAACGCGGGGATCAACATCGAGATGATCTCGACGTCGGAGATCCGCATCTCCGTCGTCACGCGCGCGGACGACCTGGACGACGCCGTGCGCGCGGTGCACACCGCGTTCGACCTCGACTCCGAGCAGGACGAGGCCGTGGTCTACGGAGGGACCGGACGATGAGCGGGCTGAACGTTGCAGTGGTCGGTGCGACCGGCCAGGTGGGCGGCGTCATGCGCCGGCTGCTCGAGGAGCGCGACTTCCCGGTCGCCTCGATCCGGTACTTCGCGAGCGCGCGCTCGGCGGGCTCGACGCTGCCGTGGCGCGGCGAGGACGTCGTGGTCGAGGACGTCGCGACGGCGGACCTGAGCGGCATCGACCTCGCGCTGTTCTCGGCGGGCGGCGGCACCTCGAAGGAGCATGCGCCGCGGTTCGCCGCCGCCGGCGCGATCGTCGTCGACAACTCGTCCGCGTGGCGTCGCGACCCGCAGGTGCCGCTCGTCGTCTCCGAGGTGAACCCGGACGCGCTCGACGAGATCCCGGTCGGCATCGTCGCGAACCCGAACTGCACGACGATGGCCGCGATGCCGGTCCTCAAGGTGCTGCACGAGGAGGCGGGCCTGCGCCGGCTCGTCGTCTCGACGTACCAGGCGGTGTCGGGCTCGGGCCTCGCGGGTGCCCGCGAGCTCGACGGCCAGATCCGCGCCGCGGTCGAGCAGGACACGCTCGCGCTGGTCCAGGACGGGAGCGCGGTCCGGTTCCCCGAGCCCGTCAAGTACGTCGCGCCGATCGCGTTCGACGTCATCCCGCTCGCGGGCTCGATCGTCGACGACGGCCTGCTCGAGACCGACGAGGAGCAGAAGCTGCGGCACGAGTCGCGCAAGATCCTCTCGATCCCGGACCTGCTGGTCAGCGGCACGTGCGTGCGCGTCCCGGTGTTCACGGGCCACTCGCTGTCGATCAACGCGGAGTTCGAGCGGCCGATCACGCCGCAGCGCGCGTACGAGCTGCTCGCGGACGCACCGGGCGTGCAGGTCGCCGACGTCCCGACGCCGCTCGGCGCCGCGGGCCAGGACCCGTCGTTCGTCGGCCGGATCCGGCAGGACGAGGGCGCGCCCGAGGGCCGCGGCCTGGCGTTGTTCGTCAGCAACGACAACCTGCGCAAGGGTGCCGCGCTGAACGCGGTGCAGATCGCGGAGCTGCTCGCGGCGAAGCGTCTCGTCACGGCCTGACGCCGCAGGGGCGCGGCTACGGCACCCGCCGCGCCCCGCGGCTGTGCCAACCGGCCGCGCCCCGCGGCTGTGCCCACCGGCCGCGCCCCCGTGGCTACGCCACCGCCGCGCCCCCGCGCCCGCGGGCACCGCCACCGCGCAGCGAGCGCCACGCGCCCCACGTCAGCAGGCCGAGCGCCGCGCAGGTGACGAGCGCGGCGCTCGCCGGCCCCGGGCGCGCCGCACTGGTGAACACGCCCCCCGTGGCGGTCGGCACGAGGCCGTCGAAGCTCGCGAACACCAGATGGTCCGGCACGTGCGTCCACCAGCCCCGCGGCGCCGCCGTGGTGGCAGCCCGGACCGCCGGCTCGACGAGGAAGGCGCCCGCGACCACCGCGACCACGGCGGCGGTCTGGGAGCGCAGCGCGAGCGCCAGCATCAGCGCGCCCAGGCCCCAGGCGAGCACGCGCGCCACCTGGCCGAGCACGAGGTCGGCCCGGACGCCGCCGAGCGGGAGGCCGGTCGCCGCGAGCAGGGCGCAGGCTGCCAGGACGCCGGCCACCGCGAGGGCCGCCGCCGCGAGCGTGACGAGCGCCGCCTTGCCGGCGAGCAGCCGCCCGCGTCGTGGCGTCACGAGCAGCGAGAGCTCGAGGAGCCGGTGGCGGTGGTCCATCCCCCCGAGCACGGCACCGAGGATCGCCGCGGCGAGCGGCAGGAACGGCGGCCCGGAGACGACGAGCCGCGCGACGTCGACCGGGGTGTACCCGCCGGCGGGCGCCGGTCCGTACGCGACGAAAGCCGCGACGGCGCCCGTCACGAGCGTGTGCACGCCGAGCCCGAGGCCCACGAGCAGCCACGTCGAGCGCAGCCCCGCGGCGCGCACGAGCTCGAACCGCAGCCCGCTCACCGGGCGCCCGCGATCGTCAGGTACGCGCTCTCGAGGGAGCCCTCGTCGGTGCCGAGCGCCAGGAGGAGGCCCGGTGCCGTCTTCGCCACTGTCGCCACGTCGGCGACCGCGAGGCCGCGGACGCGCAGCTCGTCGCCGTCGCGCGTGACGTCGGCGCCGCGGGCGACGAGGGCGTCACGGAGGGCGCCTGGTTCCGTGGAGCGCGCGACGACGACCGATGGGGCGACGGAGCGCACGATCTCGGCGCAGGTCCCCGAGGCGACGAGGCGACCGTGCGCGATGACCTCGACGCGGTCCGCGACGTGCTCGACCTCGGAGAGCAGGTGGGACGACATGAGCACCGTGCCGCCGCTGTCGGCGAACCCGCGCAGGAACCGCCCGAGCCACCGGACGCCGTGCGGGTCGAGCCCGTTCGTCGGCTCGTCGAGCACGAGGACGCTCGGCGACCCGACGAGCGCGGTCGCCACCGCGAGGCGCTGCCGCATGCCGAGGGAGAGCGCCCGGGCGCGCACTCCTCCGGCGTGAGGCAGGTCGACGAGCGCGAGCAGCTCGTCGACGCGCCTCGCGGGCGCGCGCAGCGCGGCGGCGACCGCCCGCAGGTGCCGGCGCGCGCGGAGGCCGGGGTGGATGCCACTCGCGTCGAGGACGGCTCCCACCACGGTGGCGGGCTCGTCGAGCGCGACGTACGGGCGGCCGTCGAACAGCGCCGTTCCCTGCCCCGGATCGATCCCGAGGATGCGGCGCAGCAGCGTGGACTTGCCGGACCCGTTCGGTCCGAGCAGCCCGGTGACGGTGCCCGACGGGACCGTGAAGCTCACGTCGTCGACGGCGAGCGCGTCGCCGTAGCGACGTGAGACCGAGCGGACGTCGATGGTCGTCATGCGGGGAGCTCCTCGGGGTCGAGCGAGAGCCGGCGCGCGGCAGCGCTGCCGGTCGGGGCGGTGTGGCTGACGAGCAGGACGAGCGCGTCGCGCGCCCACGTGGCGATCTCCTCCGTGAGCGCGGCACGCGAGTCAGCGTCGAGGCCGTCGAACGGCTCGTCGAGCAGCAGCAGGTCGGCGGCGCCCACGGTGCACAGCGCGATCCAGGCCTTGCGCGCGGTGCCGGTCGAGAGCGTGCCGGCGCGGGAGTCCAGCCACGGGCCCAGGCCGAGCCGCTCCGCGCGGGCGAGCGCGTCGTCGCGTGGTACCGCGCGGGCGAGCGAGCCGAACGCGAGGTGGTCGCGGACCGTCATCTGGGGGAACAGCGCCACGCGGCTGCGGCACACGCGGCGACGGTCGCGCGCGGTCGGCAGGTGCGCGGGGACGCCGAAGACGTCGACCGTGCCCACGCGGGGTCGCAGGTAGCCGCTCGCGAGCTCCACGAAGGTCGACTTGCCGCGTCCGTTCGGGCCGACGAGCCACACCAGGCCGGTGCCGGTCAGCTCGAGGTCGAGCCCCTCGAGCACGGCCGGCCCTTCCCCGTAGCCGGCGGTCACGCCGCGGAGGCGGAGTGCGACATCGTGGTCACGGCGCGCGTCGCGCATGCGGCACCTCCTCCCAGGAGGACGGCGACGACCGTCGCGGCGGCTGCGGTCCGGACGGCGGCAGGCCCGGCGGCGAGCACGCCGAGCACGGGGACCGCGAGCATCACGCCGAGCGTCGCCCCGGAGACGGAGGGGGTGACGGAGCCGTCGGGCGCGCGCCGCGGCGGGACCACGACGTCGGCCAGCACGAGGGCACCCGCGACCCCGAGCGAGACGAGCACCGGCGAGGCGTCCAGGGGCGGCGCGACGAGGCCGGCGACGAGCGCGACGCCGGCACCGACCGCCGCGACGTCGACGGCGACCAGCGCGACCGTGCTGGCGCCGAGCCACCAGCGCGGCACGCCGAGCTCCCACGTCATGCGGCGCTGGCCGGCGAGCGCGTTCGGGCCGGCCGCCGACAGCACGACCTCGACGAGCGCGAGCGAGACCACGAACGTCAGCGAGAAGGCGGCGGTGTGCAGCGACAGCCCCGGCACCCGCCGCACGAGGGGCGCGAGCCCGAGCGCGGCGACCAGGGCGAGCACGAGGCCGACGTGGATGCGCGTGCGGACCCGGCCCGGTCGACCGGCGAGCATCGCCGACGCGGTCGCGGCCACGGACCACGTCTCCGGTCGGCGCGCGCCGCTGCGGCGCCGGGGCCGTCGCGGCCCCGCACCCTCGTCGCGCAGCGGGAAGCCGTCGAGAGCCAGCACCCACAGCCGGTGGCCCACCGTCGCGAGGCTCGCCACGACCGCGACCGACGTCGCGAGCCGGAGCACGAGCGACGTCGTCGCCGCCGACGCCGTCGGGGCCGTCGCCAGCGCCGTGCCGTCGACGACGCCGGCAGCCCGGCGCCCGGCCAGCGCGACGGCGCCGACCGCGAGGAGCACCACCACGACGGCCGTGCGCGACGTGCGCGCGCTCGTGGCGAGCACGGCGGCGACGGCGACCTCGAGGCACGCGCCGGCCGCGAGGACGCCGAGCAGGAGCGCCGGCGGATCGACCTCGGTGCGCAGCTCGGGCGTGAACTCCTGCAGGAACGGCACGGCGACCACGAGGACCACGAGCCACCGGCGCACGATCGGCCAGGCCACCCAGAGCACGAACACCGTGACGGCGTTGAGGTCGACCGCGCGGTACACGTCGACGTGCGCGGGGTGGGCGACGAGGTCCCGCCGCCGGGTGAGCGTCTCCCGGCAGACCCCGAGCCCGACCAGGTAGCCGACCCCGGCGACGGCGAGCGGCACGAGGTGGCCCTGCGGCACCGGGTCGACCACGGACCGCGCGAGGTCCGCCGCGAACGTCGCCGCGCCGGCGAGGCAGACGAGCCCGACCACCATGCCGAGACGCGCCGAGCGGCGGAACCACGAGGTCGTGACGTCCCAGCCGAGCGCGTCCACCTGCAGGAACGCGCGCAGCGTCGCGCCCGCGCGCCACTGCGCGACAACCAGGTGCACGGCTCAGTCGATCGACGACGTGCGCGCGGACTCGGCGGCCTCGGCACGCACGAGCGTCGCCACGACCGCGATCGCGAAGAACAGCACGAGCGGGACGACCGCCACGCCCCCGGCCACGGTGGCGCGGACGGCACCCCACAGCCCCGCCGTCGCGACGAGGCCGAGCACGGCGGTGACGACGGCGCCCAGCGAGACGGCACGCCGACGCTGGCCGACCAGCACGACGGCCGCCGCGACCCCCACGGCGCAGAGGGCGAGCGGCACCGCGACCGGCACGTCGAGGTGGTCGGCGACGAGCACCAGCACCGCGACGAGCACGAGCACGCCGCCCGCGACCGCCGCGGCGGGTGCGAGGGCCTTCCGGTAGAGGGACGAGAGCACGACTTGCCTCCGATCGGGCCTAGATGAGGGTGGCCAGCAGGCCGAAGACGGTGGCCGCCGCGAACAGCACCGCGATGCGGCCGGCACCGACGTCACGCCAGTGCCGGCGGTAGAGCAACGGCGCCCCCGCCGCGAGCACGAGCACCGCGACGTAATACCACGGGCTCGTGCGCAGCGTCACCCGGGAAAGAACGACGCACGCCGCCTGGAATGGCAGCGTCACCGCGACAGAAATGACGAAGAACAATCCGACGCGAATGCGCGGGCGGCCGATGCTCGGCGTGAAGACATGGCGTTCCAGCGCTCGCGCGAGCGATTGATAGAGAAGGAGCAGCGCGAGGCTGGTCGCGACCGCCAGGCCGAGACCGATGTTCACGGCGAGGCGCCGCAGGTGCGGGTCGTCGAGGCCGTCGAGAACGCCGGGGTGGTCGGCGAGGAGGTCGTCCACGTAGCCCCGCAGGACGGGTGTGCGCGCCGCGAGCAGCACGCCGGTCAGCGCGAAGGCGACCCGCCACATCAGAGGTGCGGTCGGCCGCGGGCGGTCGGCGCCGGGGTCGCGCGCCGGCGGTGCGCCGTCGGTCTCGCGGACGCGCGCGCCGGCGAGCGTGGACGTGTCGGTCATGGTGTCCGTCCGTGGATGACGAGGGCCTCGACTGCCGCGGCGACCACGAGCAGCGCGATCGACAGCAGCAGCAGGCCGAGGCTGGGTGGGAGTGCGGCGGCGTACGCGTCTCGGCGGCGCACGGGCTCGGGACGAGCGGCGACCGCCGCCGCCGGGAGCAGGCCCCCGACCGCGGCCACCACGAGGCCGGCCAGCTCGATCGGTGCGTAGGACGCGATCGACCCGAACGCGCTCGCCGTGCCGACCGCGGTGGCGGCCGTCGCGAACGTCGCGCCCACGTACCCTCCGAGCAGCAGCAACGCGACGACGGTCGAGCTGGCCGCGGTGGCGACGCCGGAGAACAGCAGGAGAGCGGCCGGGACGTTGCGCGCCAGGATCTCGCCGAACGTCGCGCTCGACGTGATCGCGGCAGCCGTGCCGCCGTGGCTGCCGCGCAGGCTCACGTAGCCGAGCGCGGCGCCGGCGAGGGCGACCACCGGCGCCGCGACGAGCGCTCGGCCGAGGCCGCGTCGCCACGTCGCGGCACCGGCGACGACCGTGTCGGTCATAGGGATCGGCTCGGACGTCAGGCGACGGCCGCGGCCTTGCCCCACTGGGTGATGGCCCAGCGCGCGGTGGCGACGACGACGCCGGCGATGCCACCGGAGATCGCGGCCATGACGACGGCCAGGACCCAGCCGCCCACGCTGACCGCTGCGACGATCTGGCTCGCGAACGCCGTCGACAGGCCGAACAGGCCCGCGATGTACATCACGCTCAGGCTGGCGGCGACCAGCCCGAGGCCACCGGCGGCGAGCGCCAGGGTCTGGACACCGCGACGTGAGACATTGCTCATGTGACACCTCTTTCCGTGTGCGTTGAACTTTCTTGTCGATATTCGTGCACCGCGGAACTCGGGTGAACAAGAGCTGCCGTGCCCCCGCGGCGGGCCGATGCTTGCGCAATCCGAACCGCGCCGCCAAGCGGACGTCCACGGAATGACATGGACCCGCGTTCAAATGCCTGGCGCACTAATCCTCGCGGGAATCGGTGTCGAGGGGCGCGCCGGTGGTGAACCGTTTCGGTGCCTGGACGCCCCCTGTGCGCCTGGCGAGGGTGGCACGGCCGCCGGCACGGCACCGGCACGCGCATCGTCGCGCGGCCCACCACCCGCGAAAGGCCCGCACATGTCCTCACCACACCGACGGACGGCGAGGGCGGCGCTGTCGCTCCTCGGCGCCGCGTCGCTCCTGGCTGTCGCCGGGGTCACGTCCGCGCAGGCGGCGACACCGTCGCTGATCCAGGCGCTGCCGTCGAACGTCAAGCTCGCAGCCCCGCTGGCGGCGGCGACGAGCGACGACGACTACAAGCAGCGCTTCCTCACGATGTACAACAAGATCCACGACCCGGCGAACGGCTACTTCTCGCCGCAGGGGATCCCGTACCACTCGGTCGAGACGCTCATCGTCGAGGCACCCGACTACGGCCACGAGACCACGTCCGAGGCGTACAGCTACTACGTCTGGCTCGAGGCGCTGTACGGCCAGGTGACGGGCGACTGGTCGACGCTGAACACCGCGTGGAACACGCTCGAGAAGTACATGATCCCGGCCAGCGTGGACCAGCCCACCAACTCGTTCTACGACCCGAGCAAGCCCGCGACGTACGCGTCGGAGTACAACACCCCCGACAAGTACCCGTCGCAGCTCAACAGCGGCGTGTCGGTCGGCAAGGACCCGCTCGCGGCCGAGCTGAAGTCGACGTACGGCACGTCGGACATCTACGCCATGCACTGGCTCGCGGACGTCGACAACAAGTACGGCTTCGGCGCGACGCCGGGCACGGGCTGCGAGCTCGGCCCGTCGGCGACCGGCACGTCGTTCATCAACACGTTCCAGCGCGGCCCGCAGGAGTCGGTGTGGGAGACCGTGCCGCAGCCCTCGTGCGACGAGTTCAAGTACGGCGGCAAGAACGGCTACCTCGACCTGTTCACGGGTGACTCGTCGTACGCCAAGCAGTGGAAGTACACGGATGCGCCCGACGCCGACGCGCGCGCGATCGAGGCCGTCTACTGGGCGAACCAGTGGGCCACCGCGCAGGGCAAGCAGGCCGACATCGCCGGCACCGTGGCCAAGGCCGCGAAGCTCGGCGACTACCTGCGGTACTCGTTCTACGACAAGTACTTCAAGCAGCCCGGCTGCACGTCGCAGTCGTGCCCCGCGGGCAGCGGCAAGGACAGCTCGAACTACCTGCTGTCCTGGTACTACGCGTGGGGCGGCGCGCTCGACACGAGCGCCGGCTGGGCCTGGCGCATCGGCTCGTCGACGTCGCACTTCGGCTACCAGAACCCGCTCGCGGCGTACGCGTTGTCGACCGACCCGTCGCTGACGCCGAAGTCCCCGACCGCCAAGACCGACTGGGCGACGTCACTGACGCGCCAGCTCGAGTTCTACACGTGGCTGCAGTCGTCCGAGGGGGGCATCGCCGGTGGCGCGACGAACAGCTGGGACGGCTCGTACTCGGCGCCGCCCTCGGGCACGCCGACCTTCTACGGCCTCTCGTACGTCGAGGCGCCGGTCTACCACGACCCGCCGTCGAACCAGTGGTTCGGCATGCAGGCGTGGAGCATGCAGCGCGTGGCGGAGCTCTACAACACGTCGGGCAACGCGCAGGCGAAGGCCGTGCTCGACAAGTGGGTCCCGTGGGTGGTCGCCAACATCAAGATCAACGGCACCGACTGGCAGATCCCGTCCGACCTCACGTGGAGCGGCGCGCCCGAGACGTGGAACCCCACGTCGCCCAAGGCGAACACCAACCTGCACGTGACGGTCAAGAGCTACGGCCAGGACGTGGGTGTCGCGGGTGACACGGCCCGTGCGCTCCTGTTCTACGCGGCCAAGGCGAAGGACACGACGGTCCAGGCGAAGGCGAAGGCGCTGCTCGACGCCATCTGGGCCTCGGACCAGGACACCAAGGGCGTGTCGACGACCGAGACCCGCACCGACTACGGGCGGTTCGACGACGTCTACAGCGGCGCCGGCTCCGACGGCACGTACATCCCGTCCGGCTGGACCGGCACGATGCCGAACGGCGACGCCATCAAGCCGGGCGTCTCCTTCCTGGACATCCGCTCGTTCTACAAGAACGACCCGGCGTTCTCGAAGGTCGACACCTACCTGAAGGGCGGCGCCGCGCCGACCTTCAACTACCACCGGTTCTGGGCGCAGACGGCCATCGCGGCCGCGCTTGCGGACTACGCACGCCTGTTCGGCACCACGACGACGACCGACACCACCGCGCCGACCACGCCGACCGGCCTGCAGGCCGGGACGGTCACGTCGAACTCGGTGGCGCTCAGCTGGACGGCGTCGACCGACGCCGACTCCGGCGTCGCCGGCTACGACGTCTACCGGGGTACGACGAAGGTCGGCTCGCCGACCACCACGTCGTTCACCGACACCGGGCTGACGGCCTCGACGGCGTACAGCTACACGGTGCGGGCGCGCGACGTGGCGGGCAACGTCTCGTCGGCCTCGTCGGCGCTGTCGGTGACGACGAAGGCGGCGTCCGGCGACACGACGGCTCCCTCGGTGCCGACGGGTCTCAAGGCCGGCACGGTCGGCCAGGACAGCGTGTCGATCAGCTGGACGGCGTCGACCGACGAGACCGGCGGCTCGGGCCTCGCGGGCTACGACGTCTACCGCGGCACGACGAAGGTCGGCTCGACGACCACCACGTCGTTCACGGACACGGGCCTCAACCCCTCGACGGCGTACTCGTACACCGTCCGGGCCCGTGACGTGGCGGGCAACGTCTCGGCGGCGTCGTCGGCGCTCTCGGTGACGACGTCCGGCCCGACGCAGGACACCACCGCGCCCTCCGTCCCCTCGGGCCTGACGGCCACGACGGTCACCGACACCTCGGTGACGCTGACGTGGACCGGCTCGACGGACACGGGCGGCTCGGGCCTCGCGGGCTACGACGTGTACCGCGGCAGCGCCAAGGTCGGCTCGACCGGTGCGGCGGCGACCACGTACACCGACTCGGGCCTCACGGCCTCGACGGCGTACCAGTACACGGTCCGCGCCAAGGACGTCGCCGGGAACGTCTCGGCCGCCTCCTCGGCGCTGTCCGTCACGACCAAGGCGGGCTCCTCCACGGGCGCGTGCAAGGTCACGTACGGCCACAGCGACTGGAACACGGGCTTCACCGCGCAGCTGCACCTCACCAACACGGGGACGTCGGCGATCAACGGGTGGACGCTCAAGTTCTCGTTCGCGGGCAACCAGCAGGTGACGCAGGGCTGGAGCGCGACGTGGTCGCAGTCCGGCTCCGCGGTGACGGCGACGGCGATGGACTGGAACAAGTCGATCCCGGTCGGTGGCAGCACCGACATCGGCTTCAACGGGTCGTACTCCGGCTCGAACGCGACGCCGACGTCGTTCACGCTCAACGGCGCGACCTGCACCGTGGGCTGACGCCGCTGACGCACGAGGGCCGGTCCCGGGTTCGCCCGGGGCCGGCTCTCCGTCGTTCGCCGGCGGCCTCTCGCTGCCCCGCCCGTCAGTCGCGCTCGACGAGGTACGGCCGCCCGTCCGGTCCGACGACGCGCTCGAACCCGCCGCGCAGCTCGGCGTCGCGCGCGCGGTCCTCGGCCGTCACGACGACCGGCCGCGCGGTGCGCTCGACCGACGGCGGTCCGACGAAGCGCAGGAAGAAGAGCGTGACCTTCTCGTTGAACGCGTCGTACGCGTCGACCAGTCGCATGATGAGGCCCCTATTCGTGAGGGCACTCATCATAGGCTCGTCGGATCTACCATCGACCCATGCGCGAGACCGTGCCCGAGACGCTCGACCCGCTCGCCGTCGAGGCGCAGCTGTGCCTGGCCGTCGCGGCCGCCGCCCGCGCACTCGTCGGCTTCTACCGTCCGCTGCTCGAGCCGCTCGGGCTGACGCATCCGCAGTACATGGCGATGCTCGCGCTCTGGCAGCACGGCGACCTCGCGCTCAAGGACCTCGCGCGGCTGCTGCACCTCGAGCCGCCCACCACCTCGCCGATCGTCAAGCGGCTCGAGGCGATGGGTCTCGTGACTCGCCGGCGGAGCGCGGCCGACGAGCGACTCCTCGCGATCAGCCTGACGGACGCGGGCCGGGCGATGCGCGAGCACGCCGTCGGCATCCCCGCCGCGATGGTCGAGGGCCTCGGCCTGACGTTCGACGAGGTGGAGCGCATCCGCGGGGCGGTGGACGTGCTGGTCGACGCGACGACGCGCGCGACCGACGCCGTGCGCGCCCTGCCTCCCGCCCCGGCGGGCGGCGCCTGAGGCCCGGGCCCCTCGCCCGACCCATCGGTCGCTGCCCGCGCGGGCCAGGTCTACTTTCGGTCGTGGTCGGCCGAAGCAGCCCGGCCGACGACGGGGGGCCGCAACGACCCCTCGGTTCCTCATTCGAGAGGTGCCGGATGCCCCAGTCCCCGATGTTGCTCTCCCGCCGCCGGCGGTTCGCCGCCGTGCTCGCCGCCGCCACCGTGATCGCCGCCCCGGCGCTCGGGGTCGGCCTCACCGCCACGTCCGCGGCCTCAGCCACGAACACCGAGGTCCGGCCGTTCGAGCCGGGCGAGGACGAGGTCGCGCCCGACGTCAGCGCCCCCAGGTCCAACAAGCCGTCCCATGTGCCCGCCAAGGACGTGCCGCGCTTCGCGGGCCTGCCCGTCACGAGCGCCACCGGCGTCAGCACCCGCATCGACGGGCTGACGATGAAGGACCAGCGCACGGCCAACGACGGGAACTCGTTCTCCGTCGAGCCGCCCGACCAGGGGCTCTGCGTCGGCAACGGCCGCGTGATCGAGGCCGTCAACAACGTGTTCGCCATCTACGACGTCACGGGCCAGCGGCTCGCGGCGCCGCAGTCGTTCGCGCCCTTCTGGACCGGCCAGGCGGAGATCGTCCGGCACCCCGACGGGACGGCCACCTACGGGCCGGACGTGACGGACCCCAAGTGCTACTTCGACCCCGCGCTCGGCCGGTTCTTCATGACGGAGCTGCAGCTCGGCACCGAACCGGCGACCGGCGACTTCACGGGCGAGAGCTTCGAGAACATCGCCGTGAGCAAGTCGGGCACGCCGAGCACGTCGTCGGCGGACTGGTACATCTACCGCGTCAACGTGCGAAACGACGGCACGCAGGGCACGCCGTCGCACCCCGGCTGCCCGTGCCTCGGCGACCAGCCGCTCATCGGCGCCGACGCGAACGGCTTCTACGTGTCGACGAACGAGTTCTCGATCGACGGCCCCGAGTTCAACGGCGCGCAGGTCTACGCGTTCGACAAGGCCGCGCTCGCCGCGGGGACGATGAAGGTCCAGCGGATCGAGAGCGCGAGCCCGTCGCTCGCCGAGGGGATCGCGTACAGCGTGCAGCCGGCCACGTCGCCGACCGCCGCCGAGTGGTCCAGCGCCGCGAACGGCACCGAGTTCTTCCTGTCCGCGCTCGAGTTCACCGGCGGCTTCGACAACCGCATCGCGGTCTGGGCGTTGACGAACACGCGCTCGCTCAGCACGGCGAACCCGGACGTGCACCTGACGAGCAAGGTGCTCGCCTCCGAGGTGTACGGCGCGCCGCCGAAGGCGCAGCAGAAGAGCGGGCCGACCCCGCTCGCCGACGCCCTCAAGTTCAAGGAGGAGCTGATCGAGTCGAACGACGACCGGATGAACCAGGTCGTCTACGCGAACGGCGCGCTCTGGTCGGGGCTCAACACGGCGATCAAGACCGCGAACGGCCCGACCACCGCGGGCATCGCGTACTTCGTGGTCGCGCCGAGCGCGAGCAGCGCGACGGGCGTCTCCGGCACCGTCGCGAACCAGGGGTACGTGGCGGCGAACGGTCAGAGCACGATCTTCCCGGCCATCGGGGTGCGACCCGACGGGCGGGCGGTCATGGTGTTCACGCTCACCGGCCGGGACTACTACCCGTCGGCCGCGATCGTGCACCTCTCGAGCGCGGGCGACGTCACGTCGGGCATCCAGGTGGTCGCCGCCGGCGCCAAGCCGGACGACGGCTTCACCGGCTACCCCGCGTACGGCGGCAACGGCGTCGGGCGATGGGGCGACTACTCGGCCGCCGTCGCGGACGCCTCCGGCAAGGTCTGGGTGGCCACGGAGTACATCCCGGGCACGTTCGGGTACCCGGACTTCATCGCCAACTGGGGCACGTCCGTGGCCGGCGTGACGCCCTGACCCGCGCAGGACGACCGAGCCCCCGGCGCCTCCTCGGTGCCGGGGGCTCGGCCCTGTCCCGCCGTGCCGGCGCGCGAGCCCGCGGACAGCACGCCCGCGACGACGATCGCCGAGCCGACGAGCTCGCCCGCCGACGCGTGCTCGCCCAGCAGGACCCATGCCGCGGTGATCCCGACGACGGGCACGAGCATCGAGAACGGCGCGACGCGGCTCGCGGGGTGGCGCCGCATCAGCGCGGTCCACAGGCCGGAGCCGAGCAGGGTCCCGACCAGCACGGTGTAGGCGAGACCCGCGAGCGCCTCGACGCCGGTGCGCGACGTCAGCCCGTGGAACGACCCGGCGATCCGCGCCGGGCTCTCGACGCCGAGCGACACGGCGAGCATCGGGAGCGGCGGCACGACGCTCATCCACAGCACGAGGTGCAGCGGCCGGCCGGCGCCGGCGAGGCGGTTGCCGAGGTTGCCGAAGGCCCAGCCGAGACCGCCCGCCACCGTGAGCAGGAACGGCAGGAGCGCCGCAGACTCCCAGCGCTGCCAGCCGACGACCGCGAGGCCCGCGACCGCGACGAGGATGCCCGCGACCTGGCGCCCGCTGACGCGCTCGCGGAGCAGGACCGCGCCGAGCACCACGGTGAACGGGGCCGACGACTGGAGCACGAGCGACGCGAGCCCCGCGGGCATCCCCGCCGCCATGCCCCAGTAGAGGAAGAGGAACTGCAGGATGCCGAACCCGGTGCCGTAGAGCAGCCACCAGCGGACCGGGACGCCCGGCCACGGGACGAGGAGCAGCGTCGGCACGGCGATGAGCGCGAACCGGAGCGCGACCAGGAACATCGGCGGGAACTGGTCGAGCGACGCGTCGATGGCGACGAAGTTGAGCCCCCAGGCGACGGCCACCGCCACCGCGAGGAGCCGGTCGCGTGGAGTCATGACCCGAGCCTGCGTCGCTGCGGAGCGCGGCACAATCACATATCCGTACAGAACTCTGTAGGTTGCCTACATGGACGTCCGGCATCTCGAGCTCCTGCGGGACCTCGCGCTGCACGGTGGCGTGGTCGCCGTCGCGCAGGCCACGCACCGCACGCCGTCCGCCGTGTCGCAGCAGCTCAAGGTCGCGCAGCGGCAGCTCGGTGCGACGCTCGTCGAGCCGGACGGCCGCGGCCTGCGACTCACCGAGGCGGGCCGGGTGCTCGCGGAGTGCGGCGAGGACGTCGACGTCGCGCTCGCGCGCGTCCAGGCCCGCTGGGACGAGTTCCGGGGCGCGACCGGCGGCACCGTGCGGGTCGCCGCGCTCCCCAGCGCCGCCACCTTCCTGCTCCCGGCCGTCCTGGCCGACCTCGCCGCGGCCGGGATCGACGTGACGATCGACGACGTCGACGTCGCCGAGGACGAGTACGCGGCGCTCGTCAGCACGCACCACCTGGTGATCGCGCACAGCCTCGCGGGGCCGACCCCGGCCGGGGCCGAGGGGCTGCGGACGCGGCTGCTCGCGCGCGAGCCGCTCGACATCGCGATGGCCGCGAGCCACCGGCTGGCGGCGGACGACCATGTGACGCCGTCGCAGCTGGCCGACGAGTCGTGGATCGGCGTCCCGCGGGGGTACCCGTTCGACAGCGTGCTGCGCTCCGTGGCGGCGCACGTGGGCCGGGACCTGCGTGTGGTCCAGCGCGTGCGCGACAACCGGCTGGTGGAGGCGCTGGTGGCGGCCTCCGGCTGCGTCGCGGTGCTGCCGCGGTTCACGACGCGCGCCGACGGCGACGTGGTGCTGCGGCCGCTGCGGCACGTGCCGGCGGTGCGGTTCGTGGTGGCCGTGATGCGGCCCGACCGCGCCGAGCGGCTCGTGGTGCTGCGGGTCGTGGACGCGCTGCGCCGGGCGGGCGTGGCGGCGGCCGCGCGGTAGCGCGGCGGCTCAGGCCGCAGCGGCTGCGCCGGGAAGGGGCGGTCAGTCGCTGGGCGTCCAGTGCAGCCCGGGCCAGTGCGCCCACTCCTCGAAGTGCCGCACGCGGCCGTCCCCCGCGAACCGGAGGATCCACAGGTCGCGGAACTCCTGGTGGCGCTCGTCCTCGTAGTGGACCTCGACGCGCACCACGGCGGTGTCGCCCTCCGCCGCGACCGGCTCCGCCGTCATGGTGAACGGCGTGGGGTCCGGCCAGAACTCCCGCACCGCGTCGATCCCCGTGAGCCCGTCGTCGTACGCCGAGCGCAGGTAGCGCACGTCGGGCGTGAAGAGCTCGTCGAGCGCCGCGCCCGCGTCCTGCGCGCGCCACGCGTCCTCGTACCTCGCGACCCAGGCCATGACGTCCATCCCCCGAGCGTGCCCCCGACCACCGACACGCGCCCGGCCGCCGCGACGGGCCGCCAGGCGCCGGTGCGCTCATCGGCGCGCCCCGAGATGCCGATGAAACCGATGTTCACGCCTGCGGCGAACACGGCCATATCAGCGCGAGCCCCGCAGTTAGCATCGAACAACGCCGCCTCGTCGACGCCTCTCGCTCGGTCCCCGAGCGGGGAGAACCGGCGAGCACGCCGCTCGTGAGGAGTGCACATGTTCGAGAGATTCACGGACCGAGCCCGCCGGGTCGTCGTCCTCGCCCAGGAAGAGGCGAGGATGCTCAACCACAACTACATCGGCACCGAGCACATCCTCCTGGGCCTGATCCACGAGGGCGAGGGTGTCGCGGCCAAGGCGCTGGAGTCGCTCGGCATCTCCCTGGAGGCCGTGCGGGCGCAGGTGCAGGAGATCATCGGCGAGGGCCAGCAGGCTCCGTCGGGGCACATCCCGTTCACGCCGCGCGCCAAGAAGGTGCTCGAGCTGTCGCTGCGCGAGGCGCTGCAGCTGGGTCACAACTACATCGGCACCGAGCACATCCTGCTCGGCCTCATCCGCGAGGGTGAGGGCGTCGCCGCGCAGGTGCTCAACAAGCTGGGCGCCGACCTCAACCGTGTGCGCCAGCAGGTCATCCAGCTCGTCTCCGGCTACCAGGGCAAGGAGCCGGTCGCGGCCGGCGGCCCGCAGGAGGGCCAGCCCTCGGGCTCGGCCGTGCTCGACCAGTTCGGGCGCAACCTCACGCAGGCCGCGCGCGACAACAAGCTCGACCCGGTCATCGGGCGCGAGAAGGAGATCGAGCGGGTCATGCAGGTGCTGTCCCGCCGCACCAAGAACAACCCGGTGCTGATCGGCGAGCCCGGCGTCGGCAAGACGGCGGTCGTCGAGGGCCTCGCGCAGGACATCGTGCGAGGCGACGTGCCGGAGACGCTCAAGGACAAGCAGCTCTACACGCTCGACCTCGGCGCGCTGGTCGCGGGCAGCCGCTACCGCGGTGACTTCGAGGAGCGCCTGAAGAAGGTGCTCAAGGAGATCCGCACGCGCGGCGACATCATCCTGTTCATCGACGAGATCCACACGCTCGTGGGTGCGGGTGCCGCGGAGGGCGCGATCGACGCCGCCAGCATCCTCAAGCCGATGCTGGCCCGCGGCGAGCTGCAGACGATCGGCGCGACGACGCTCGACGAGTACCGCAAGTACGTCGAGAAGGACCCGGCCCTCGAGCGCCGCTTCCAGCCGATCCAGGTCGCGGAGCCGAACCTCCAGCACGCGATCGAGATCCTCAAGGGCCTGCGCGACCGCTACGAGGCGCACCACCGCGTCTCGATCACGGACGGGGCGCTCGTCGCCGCCGCCACGCTGGCCGACCGGTACGTCAACGACCGGTACCTGCCGGACAAGGCGATCGACCTGGTCGACGAGGCGGGCGCGCGCCTGCGCATCCGCCGCATGACGGCTCCGCCGGAGCTGCGCGAGCTGGACGAGGAGATCGCCACGACGCGCCGCGACAAGGAGTCGGCGATCGACGAGCAGGACTTCGAGAAGGCCGCGCGCCTGCGCGACGCCGAGAAGCAGCTCGGCCTGCGCCGCCAGGAGAAGGAGAAGGCCTGGAAGAACGGCGACCTCGACGCCGTCGCGGAGGTCGACGAGGAGCTCATCGCCGAGGTGCTGGCGAACGCCACGGGCATCCCGGTGTTCAAGCTCACCGAGGAGGAGTCGAGCCGCCTGCTCCACATGGAGGAGAACCTGCACAAGCGGGTCGTCGGCCAGGACGCCGCCATCAAGGCGCTGTCGCAGGCCATCCGCCGCACGCGGGCGGGCCTCAAGGACCCGAAGCGTCCCGGTGGGTCGTTCATCTTCGCGGGCCCCACGGGCGTCGGGAAGACGGAGCTCGCCAAGGCGCTCGCGGAGTTCCTGTTCGGTGACGAGGACGCGCTGATCCAGCTCGACATGTCCGAGTTCTCGGAGAAGCACACGGTCTCGCGGCTGTTCGGCTCGCCCCCCGGCTACGTCGGGTACGACGAGGGCGGTCAGCTCACCGAGAAGGTGCGCCGTCGTCCGTTCTCGGTCGTCCTGTTCGACGAGGTCGAGAAGGCGCACGCGGACATCTTCAACTCGCTGCTCCAGATCCTCGAGGACGGTCGCCTGACCGACTCGCAGGGCCGCGTCGTCGACTTCAAGAACACCGTCATCATCATGACGACGAACCTCGGCACGCGGGACATCGCCAAGGGCGTCATGACCGGCTTCCAGGCCGGCGGTGACCTGTCGACGTCCTACGAGCGGATGAAGGCGAAGGTCGGGGACGAGCTCAAGCAGCACTTCCGGCCCGAGTTCCTGAACCGTGTCGACGACGTCGTGGTCTTCCCGCAGCTGTCGCAGCCGGAGATCTTCGCGATCGTCGACCTGATGATCGCCAAGCTCGACGCGCGCCTGAAGGACAAGGACATGGGCATCGAGGTCACCGACGCGGCCAAGAAGCTGCTGTCGGAGAAGGGCTACGACCCGGTCCTCGGCGCCCGGCCGCTGCGCCGCGCGATCCAGCGGGACATCGAGGACGCGCTGTCCGAGAAGATCCTGTTCGGCGAGCTCAAGGGCGGCCAGCTGGTGATCGTCGACGCCGAGGGCGAGGGGCTCCTGGGCGAGTTCCTGTTCCGCGGCGTGCCGATCGGCGACCGCGGCAAGCACGCGAAGGAGCCGGTCCCGGTCGGCGCGAGCGTCGGGACGCCCGGCTCGGGCACCGACGTCCCGCCGGCGCCGAGCGTCTCCGGCCGCGGCGACGGCGGCACGGGCACGCAGCCGCTCGCCGGCTGACGACCCGCCGCACGACGACGAGCCCCGTCCCCTTCCGAGGGGGCGGGGCTCCGTCGTGCCCGGCGCGGGCTCAGGACGTGGCCAGCACCGACCACCAGTCGTTCTGATCGCGGCCCGCGAAGCCGGTGACCTCGTTCTGGCCCGGCGCGACCGGGTGCTGGTGCGAGTGCAGCGCCGCGCCGGACGCCGCGTGCACGAGCCGCACCCGCGCACCTGCGGTCCAGGTGCCGCCGCCGTCCACCTCGATGCGCCACGTCGCGTCGTCGTCGGTCGGCACCGCGTCGGTGTCGACGCGCTGCTGGCCCGTGACGGGCGATCGGGTCCCCGCGCGGCTCGTCAGCCACCGGCCCGTCGCGACGTGGCGGAGCTTCACGGCGTCGCCGGACGCGAGCGGTGCCGGGGCTCCGCCGCCCGACGTCACCGACGCCGGCACGCCGGCGACCGAGGGCAGCGCCGGGCCGTCGTCGCCACCCGCCGCGACGAGGTGCCACAGCTCGTCGAGGTCCGCCGAGCCGGACGTCATCACGCGGTTCGCGTCGGCCACGCCCGCGTACTGCGACGTGTCCGCGCGGAGCACGAGCCCGGTCCAGGCGTGTGCGAGCCGGACGCCGCTGTCGCTCGTCACCGTGGTGCCGCGTGCCGCGGGGGAGCTCGTCAGCACGCGCGGCGGCCGGCCGTCGTAGTCCTCGACGAAGAACCCGCGCCAGCGCGGCCCGTTGGACGCCAGCCAGCCCGCGTCGTGCGACCGGGACGTCAGGCGGACCTCCTCGCCCGGTGAGTTGTTGTCGTAGACGAGCACGGTGAGCGTGCCGTCGGCGCCGCGCTCGTAGCCGTAGGCGACGACCTGGTGGTTGTCGCCGATGCGGTCGAGCCGGCGGGCGACGACGAGCCCGAGCGGCACCGGAGTGCCGGCGTCGACGGCCTCGACGACGCGGGGGAACTGGTCCTCCTTCGTCCACCGCGTCACGCCGCGGACCACGCCGGCGCCGTCGTCCGGAGCGAGCGTCCACGTGACGAAGTGCGTCGCCGAGACCGTGAGGAACGAGTCGTAGAGGCGCTTGCGGATGGTGTCGGCGAGCCAGTGCCCGTCGGGCGGCACGCGTGACGGCGCCCAGAGGCCGTCGCCCCATCGCGGCACGGGAGCGTGCGCGTGCCAGTAGTCGAGGGCGGCGTACGCCATGCCGCCGCAGCGGCCCGCGGTCTGGATCTTCCTGCCCCCGGGCAGCGTCGCGAACGTGTCGACGAACGCGTTGGGGAACGCGAACCCGTGCGTCGCGGGGTCGAACGGAGCGGTCTTCACCGGCACGGCTGCCTCCTTGCGGCGTCGCCGCGGCGGCGGCGCCCACCACTGAAGGATCGACCCGATGCGGCCCGGATACGAGGGTGGTGGGGAACGGGTGCGCGACCGGCGCGGAGAGGTCAGCGCACGCCGAGGTCGCGCAGAGCCGCGCCGACCGCGTCGCGCAGCTCGTGCGACTCGCCCAGGTCACCGACGACGTCGGTCAGCGCGAGGAACCGGTCGGCGAGGCCGTCGACGGGTCCCGCGGCTGCGGCGGCGAGCGCGTCGGCGCGCGGGTCGTCGAGCGTCACGGCGCGGCCGTCGAGCACGAGGCCGTCGCACGCGACCGTGCGCACGTACGCGATCCACGCGGCGAGCGTGGCGGCCGCGGCGTGGGGCACGGCGCCGGCAGCGAGACGGTCGCGCACCGTGCCGAGGAGCCGCTGCGGCAGCTTGGCCGAGCCGTCGGACGCGACCTGCCTCGTGGTGTGCCCCGTCGCCGGGTTGGCCATGCGGTCGAGCACCTGGTCACGGTAGGCGCGCAGGTCCACGCCGGGCGGCGGGTCAAGGGTCGGCAGCACGTCCTCGTCGACCAGCGCGCGCGCCGCGGCGAGCAGGTCCGGGTCCGCGACGGCGTCGGCGATGGTCGGCAGACCGCGCAGCGCGCCCCGGTACGCGAGCGTCGAGTGCACGGCGTTGAGGATCCGCAGCTTCGCCCGCTCGAACGGCGCCACGTCGGCGACGAGCGTCGCGCCGGCGAGCTCCCACGGTGGCCGCGGGCCGGCGAACGCGTCCTCGACGACCCACTGCGTGAACGGCTCGGCCACCACGAGCCCCGCGTCGCGCAGGCCGAGCAGGGCCTCCGCCTCGGTGTGGTGCGCCGGGGTCGTCGCGGGCACGATCCGGTCGACCATCGTCGCCGGGAACCGCACCGAGGTGTCCACCCAGGCGCGCAGGTCGTCGTCGCGCGCGTGCTCGAGCGCCTGGGCGACGAGGGCCGCGAGCACGGGGCCGTTGCCGGCGAGGTTGTCGCAGCTGACGACCGTCAGCGGCCCCGCGTCGGCGCGGCGGCGTGCCGCGAGGCCGCGGAGCAGCAGGCCGACGGCGGTGCGCGCCGGCGGGCCGTCGGGGCCGGGGACGAGCCGTGGCGTCGGCCGTGTCGGCGTCGTGCTCGGGAGTCCGGTCGCCGTCCGGGCCCCCGCGTCGAGCGCCGCAAGGTCCGCGGCCACGTCGGGGTCCGAGACGTCGAGCCCGCCGTCGGGTGCGATCCGGTACCCCTTCTCCGTCACCGTGAGCGTGACGACGTGCGTGGCCGGCGCGGCGATGGAGGCCACGACGCGCCCGGTCTCGTCGCCCGGGTACGCGACGCCGGTGTGCACGCCGACCACCCGGAGCGACGACGCCCGCGCGCCCTTCGTCAGCAGGCCATACAGCCCGTCCTGCGGCACGAGCTGGTCCACGACGCCGCGGGACCGCTGCGTCACGCCGAGCACGCCCCACCGGTCGTCGCCGGACGCGGCCATCGCGTCCTGCGTCAGCACGGCCTGGTGGGCGCGGTGGAACGCGCCGATGCCCAGGTGGACGACGCCCGTGCGCAGCGCGCGCGGGTCGAACGGCGGCGCGCCGACGCCCGCGCGGATCGCGCCGAGGCGCGCGGCGGACAGGCGCGCCGGCTCGCGGCGACGTGCGTCCGGCGGAGCGCTCACCCGAGGAATCTCGCACGGGGCGACGGGAGGTGGCAAACGGACGGCAATCGCTTGCCAGACGAGCGGGCACGGTGTGAGAGTGGTGGCCTGATGCTCGTGCCGGGGCGTCTGCGGTCGACGGCGACCGCGGTCGTCCCCCAGGAAGGACGGCCGTGACGCCTCCCGCGCTGACGCTCCACCCCGACCGCGCGCTGCCGGCCGACCCGGGCACCCGCGCGGTGGCGCGCGAGATCCTCGCGGCGACCCTCGACCTGCCGATCGTGTCGATGCACGGCCACGTCGACGTCGACGTGCTCGAGCGGGACGAGCCCTTCAGCGACCCCGCCCGCCTGCTCGTCGTCCCCGACCACTACCTCGTGCGGATGCTCGTCTCGCAGGGTGTGCCGCACGCCGCGCTCGGCGTCCCGCGGCTCGACGGCGGCCCGGTCGAGACGGATCCGCGCGCCGTCTGGCGCACGTTCGCGTCGCACTGGCACCTGTTCCGCGGCACGCCGACGCGCTACTGGCTCGAGCACGTGCTCGTCGAGGTGTTCGGCGTCGACGTCCGCCCGTCGGCCGAGACCGCCGACGCCGTGTACGACCGGATCGCCGAGGCGCTCGACCGGCCCGACCACCGGCCGCTCGCGCTGTTCGACCGGTTCGGCATCGAGATCCTCGCGACCACCGACCACGCGACGGCGACGCTCGACGACCACGCGGCCCTCGCCGCGCGCGGCTACCGCGACCGCATCGTGCCGACGTTCCGGCCCGACGCCCTGCTGCGCATCGACCGGCCCGGGTGGTCGGGCGACGTCGCGCTGCTCGAGGAGCGCTCGGGCGTGCCCGTGACGAGCTACCGCGGGTTCGTCGCGGCGCTCGAGCAGCGGCGCGCGGCCTTCCTCGAGCGCGGCGCGCGCGCCACCGACCACGGCCACCTCGGCGCCGACACGACGCCGATGGACGACGCGAGCGCCGAGCGCCTCGTCACCAGCGCCCTGCGCGCCGCCGCGGGCGGACCGCCTGTCGACGCTGCCGACGCGCGCGCGTTCGAGGCGCACATGCTGTTCCAGATGGCCCGGATGTCGAGCGAGGACGGGCTCGTCATGCAGCTGCACCCCGGCGTGCTCCGCGACCACGACCGGACCGCCGCAGCGGTGCTCGGCCCGGACCTCGGCTACGACATCCCGGTCGCGGCGGAGTTCACTCGCGCGCTGCGCCCCGTGCTCGAGGCGTTCGGCCACCACCCGGGCTTCCGGATGGTCGCCTTCACGGTCGACGAGGACACGTACAGCCGCGAGCTCGCGCCCCTCGCGGGCGTCTACCCCGCGCTGCGGCTCGGGGCACCGTGGTGGTTCCTCGACACGCCCGACGGCCTGCGCCGCTACCGCGAGGCCGTCACGGACACCGCAGGGTTCGCCAACACGACCGGCTTCGTCGACGACACGCGCGCGTTCTGCTCGATCCCGGCGCGCCACGACCTGGCGCGGCGCGTGGACGCGGGCTACCTCGCGCGGCTGGTCGTCGAGCACCGGCTCGACCTCGACGAGGCGCTCGACACCGCGGTCGACCTCGCGTACCGCTTCCCGCGCGAGGCCTACGCGCGCCGGGCCGGCTCGGCAACCGGTCCGGGCGCCACGGTCCCCGAGCCCGTCTCCCGGGGCCGGGAGCACGCGTGACGCCGCACCCGGCGCCGCCGGCCGGCGCGGTCGAGGCGCTCGTGCACCACCGGCTCGTGCCCGTCGTCGTGCTCGACGACGCGGCGGACGCACCCGCGCTGGGTGACGCGCTCGTCGCGGGCGGGCTGCCGGTTGCCGAGGTGACGTTCCGGACCCCGGCGGCGCGGACCGCGATCGCGCGCCTTGCCGACCGGGGCGACCTGCTGGTCGGAGCGGGCACCGTGCTGACGCCCGCGCAGGTCGACCAGGCCGTCGCGGCGGGTGCGGCATTCGTCGTCTCGCCCGGCACGAGCGCGGCCGTCATCGAGCGGTGCGGGGAGCACGGCGTGCCCGTCGTGCCCGGCGGAGTGACGCCCACCGAGGTGATGCGTGCCCTCGAGCTCGGCGTCGGGCTGGTGAAGTTCTTCCCCGCTGGCACCTCGGGCGGGGCGCCGGCGGTCGCCGCGCTCGCGTCGGTGTTCGCCGGGGTGCGCTTCGTGCCGACCGGCGGCATCGGTCCGCGCGAGCTCCCCGACTACCTGGCCCTCGCGTGCGTCGCGGCCGTCGCGGGATCGTGGATGGTGCCGCGCGACCGCGTCCGGGCGCGCGACGTCGCCGGTATCGCGACCCTGACGCGCGACGCGGTCGCCGCCGCCGACGCGGTCCGCCCTCGCACCCCGCCCGTCTGACCGTCCGCCGTGCTCGGCCGCTCCGGCAGCCGCAGCACCGCGGAGCCCGTCGCCGGCCGTCGCCGGCCGGACCGCCGCCGAAGGAGACGACGATGACCGACGACCCGACGCTGCCGCTCCGCCCCGCGGACGCATGCCGCTACGACGCGGTGAGCCTCGGCGAGGTGATGCTCCGGCTCGATCCGGGCGAGGGTCGCATCCGGACCGCGCGCTCGTTCGCAGCGTGGGAGGGCGGCGGCGAGTACAACGTGACGCGCGGCCTCGCCCGGACGTTCGGGCTGCGCACCGCGGTCGTGACCGCGCTCGCGGACAACGAGGTCGGACACCTGATCGAGGGTCTCGTGCTCGCCGGCGGCGTGGACACGTCGTACGTCCGGTGGCTCGCGTACGACGGCGTCGGCCGCGCGGTCCGCAACGGGCTGAACTTCACCGAGCGCGGGTTCGGCGTGCGGGGCGCGGTCGGCGTGTCGGACCGCGGCCACTCCGCGGCGTCGCAGCTCGCGGACGTCGACTGGGACCGCCTGTTCGGCGAGGTCGGTGTCCGCTGGTTCCACACGGGCGGCATCTACGCCGCGCTCTCGGACACGGCGGCCGCGACGACGCTGGAGGCGGTCCGCGCCGCACGGCGCCACGGCACCGTCGTCTCGTACGACCTCAACTACCGGCCGTCGCTGTGGCAGGCCGTCGGCGGGCGGTCGCGCGCGCAGGAGGTGAACAGGGCGATCGCACCGCACGTCGACGTCGTGCTCGGCAACGAGGAGGACTTCACGGCCGCGCTCGGCTTCGCGGTCGAGGGCGTCGACGCGGACCTAACGGCACTCGACGCGGGCGCGTTCGCGGCGATGATCGAGCGCGTCGCGGACGCGTACCCGGACCTGCGCGTCATCGCGACGACGCTGCGGTCGGTGCGCTCGGCGACCGTCAACGGCTGGGGCGCGATCGCGTGGTCGCCCGCGACGGGCGTCGTGCGCGCGACCGAGCGCCCGGCACTCGAGATCCTCGACCGCGTGGGCGGCGGCGACTCGTTCGCGTCGGGGCTGGTGTACGGCCTGCTGGAGGGCGCGAGCCTGGCGACCGCGGTCGAGTACGGCGCGGCGCACGGCGCGCTCGCCATGACGACTCCCGGCGACACGAGCATGGCGACGAGGGCCGAGGTGCTCAGGCTCGCCACGGGCGGCGGCGCGCGCGTCGACCGCTGATGCCTGCCGCCGGCACCCGCGTCAGCCCGCCAGCGGTGTCGGGACCACCCCGGCGAGCCACTCGAGCTGGCGGCGCGAGTGGAACGCGTCGCCGCCCTCGTGGTGGTTGAACGGGTACACCTCGATCGCGCGCGGGCCGGCGTACTGGTTGTAGGCCGCGAAGACCGTGGACGGCGGGCACACCGTGTCGCGCAGCCCGACGCCGAACAGGGCGGGCGCGTGCGCGCGTCGCGCGAGCACCACGCCGTCGAGGTAGGAGAGCGTGCGTCGCACGGCGTCGGCCGCGTCGCGGTGCACCGACAGGAACTGCACGATCTCGCCGTACGGGTGCGCGTCGGTGATCGCGAGAGCGCGTTCGACGTGGCACAGGAACGGCACGTGCGGCATGGTCGCCGCGAGGTCGGGCACGAGGCCCGCGACGACGAGCGCCATGCCGCCGCCCTGGCTGTTGCCGGTCGTCACGACGCCGTCGGGGTCGACGTCGTCGAGCGCGCGGACGGCGTCGACGGCGCGCACCGCGTCGGTCGCGAGGCGCCGGTAGTAGGAGGTGTGCGGGTCGAGGATGCCGCGCGTCACGAAGCCCGGTGCCGCGGGCCCGGCGCCGACCGGGTCGGCCGTGTCGCCGCCGTTGCCGTGCTGGGCGCCCTGGCCGCGCGAGTCGACCAGCAGGTGCGCGTACCCCGCGGCGGTCCAGAGCAGGCGCTCGTGCGGCAGTCCCCGGCCGCGGCCGTACCCGACGAGCTCGACCACGACGGGGAGCGCGGTCCCGGCCGTCCCGCGCGGCCGGGAGAACCAGCCACGGACGGGCTGGCCGTCGAAGCCGCGGAACGTCAGGTCCCACGTCTCGACGAGCGCGAGCCCCGTGCTCACGGGCTCGAGCCGCTCGACGGGCGTGTGGGTGCGCGCTTCGTCGAGGGTCTCCGCCCAGAACGCGTCGAGGTCCGCGGGCTCGGCGACGTCGGGCGCATAGCGCTCGAGCTGGTCGAGGGGGAGGTCGAACAACGCCACGGCAGATGCTCCTGGGTCGCGGCGACGGCGACGCCGGTGGGCGTCGTGACCTGAGCTCGCGAGCTTCGACGACGATGTGGGACGCGGAGTGCGCTTCACCCGCACCCTATGGCAAGGCACGTGGCAACCGTTAGCCATCCGTCCGGGGTGGGCGCATCGCCGCGCCAGGCCCCGGCGGCCGACGCGACGCCCGCCGTCCCCGGAGAGGTGGACGGAGGCGGCGGGCGTCGCGGCAGGCCGGGTCGTCGGGCGATCTGTGGTCAGTAGATCGTCCGGCCCCGCGCATCCGGCACACCAGACTTGCGCCGGAAGTAGGTGGTGAGCTGGTCGCGCCACTCGTGCGCGCTGCGGACCTGCTCGGCGAGGCGCTCGGCGACGCGTGCGAACAGCGCGTCGGGCACGCGCCCCTCGACGTCGGTCCACGCCTTGGCGAGCTCCTCGGTGCGCGCAGCACCCGCGAAGTGCGTGTCGTACACGTGCTGGATCACGGTGGTGCCGTCGCGCAGCACATGGCCGTACGGCACATGGTGGAAGAACAGCAGCAGCTCGTCGGGCACGGTCGCGAGGTCCTCGTAGACGTCACGCCACGGCGCGGGGTACTGGCTCGTGTACCCCGTGCCGGTGGCGCGCGTGCGGTCGACCCCGATGCCGTCGCGGTCCGCGAAGTGGTACGTGCCCCACGGCGTGTACTCGTACCCGTCGACGTCCGGCCCGTAGTGGTGGCCCGGCCGGACCATGAAGCCGACGCCGAGCGGCGACGTGTACGCCTCGTACGTGCGCCACGACTCGTCGAGCACGGCGTGCAGCGTCTCGCGGACGACGGGCTCGGTGCCGCCGCCCGGCTCGGGGCCGGGGAACGTCAGCCCGATCCACTCGTCGAGCACCGCGCGGACGTCCGCGGACGGGTCCCACGCGAGGCGCGCGAACGTGTAGAGGTTGGCCTGCGCGAGCGGGTGACCGGTCCAGAACTCGTCGTCGCCGACGTTCGACACGGCGACCAGCCCGGCGGCCGGGAAGGGCCGCGGGTCGGTGCCTCGGCCGGGGAGCCCGGCGGCGATCTCCGCCACGGTGCGCGAGCCCTCGCCGTGGAAGCCGAACGCGAGGATCTCCGACCACTGCGGCCCGAGCCACACCGCGTGCTGCTGCTGGCCCGTGTACTCCTGCGTGACCTGCAGCTCGACCGCGAGACGCGTGCGCGGCATCGCGGCGATCACCGGCGAGACCGGCTCGCGCACCTGGAAGTCCATCGGCCCGTACTTGACCTGCAGCACGACGTTGTCGTCGAACCGGCCGTCGAGCGGAGCGAAGTGGTCGTACGCGGCCCGGGCGCGGTCGGTCGAGCGGTCGCGCCAGTCCTGCGTGTGGTCGTAGACGAACGCACGCCAGAACACGGTGCCGCCGTAGGGCGCCAGCGCACGGGCCAGCAGGTTCGCGCCGTCGGCGTGGTCGCGACCGTACGCGAACGGCCCGGGCCGGCCCTCGGAGTCCGCCTTGACGACGAACCCGCCGAAGTCGGGGACGGCCGCGTAGACGTCCGCGGCGCGCGCCGCCCACCACGCCTGCACCTCGGGGTCGATCGGGTCGGACGACGGCAGCCCCCCGATCGTCATGGGCGCCGCGAAGCTCACCGACAGGTAGACGCGGATGCCGTGCGGGCGGAACACCTCCGCGAGGCGCACGACGTCGCCGAGCCGGTCGGTCAGCAGCCGCGCCTCGGTGCGGTGCACGTTGACGTTGTTGAGGCCGACGGCGTTGATGCCGACCGAGCCGAGCAGTCGGGCGTAGGCGCGCGCGCGAGAGAGGTCGTCACGCAGCTGGCCGGCGTCGTAGAAGATCGAGCCGCCCGAGTAGCCGCGCTCGACCTGGCCCATGACGTCGTGCACGTCGACGTTGTCCCAGTGGTCGAGCATGCGGACGTCCTGCACGGGCAGGTCCCAGAGCAGCTCGTCGGGTCCCTCGAACGCGCGCTCGCCGTGGCGGACGAGCGCGTGCATGCCGTAGAGCAACGCGGCGCCGGGCGCGGCGACGACGACCGCGACGCCGTCCTGGCGGCCGACGGCGAACATCCCGTCCTGCAGCGGCGCGCCGGCGTCGACCGTCAGCGCGCCGCCGAGCAGAGCGCGCAGCACGGGCGCGTACGGCGCGGTCGACGCGTGCGCCTCGCGCGCACTGCCGGAACCGGGCGTCGCGGCGTGCGAGGCGACCGCCAGCACGACGTCGTGGCCGGTCGCCGGGGTGCTGCCATCAGCGACCACGACCGTGCCGCCCCAGCGTGCAGACGCGCGCCGGAGCTCGTCGAGCACGGTCGCCACGACGGGCTCCGCGACGTCGGCGGCGAGCAGCACGCGGCGCGCCCCGAGCGCGCGGAACGCCTCGTCGGGCAGCCACATCGGGTGCACCGAGGCGTCACCAGTCATGGACCGTCCCGTCCTTGAGCCGGTTGAACGGGAGGTATGCCTGCTCGTACGGGAAACGCTCGGCGACGGCGTCGTCGTACGTGACGCCGAGCCCGGGCTCGTCACCGGGGTGCAGGTAGCCGTCCGTGAACGTGAACGACTGCCGGAACACCTCGTCGGTGCGGCTGCCGTGCTGCATGTACTCCTGGATGCCGAAGTTGTGGATCGCCAGGTCGAGGTGCAGCGCGGCAGCCATGCCGACGGGGGAGATGTCGGTCGGCCCGTGGATCCCGGACTTCACCTGGTACTGCGCGGCGAAGTCGAGGATCCGGCGCAGCGCGGTGATGCCGCCCGTGTGCGTCACGGCCGAGCGCACGTAGTCGATGAGCTGCTCGCGGATGAGCGTCTGGTAGTCCCAGACGGTGTTGAACACCTCGCCGATCGCGAGCGGCGTCGTGGTGTGCTGACGCACCAGCCGCAGCGCCTCCTGGTTCTCGGCCGGCGTGCAGTCCTCGAGCCAGAACAGGTCGTACGGCTCGAGCGCCTTGCCGAGCTTGGCGGCCTGGATGGGCGTCATGCGGTGGTGCCCGTCGTGCAGCAGCGGCAGCTCGGGGCCGAACTCGTTCCGCACCGCCTCGAACACCGTCGGGACGTGCCGCAGGTACGCGCGGGTGTCCCAGTCCTCCTCGGCGGGCAGCGGCGCGCGCTGCGCGGGCTCGTAGTCGTAGCGGCTGCCGGTGCTCGTGCGCTGCGCGGCGATGCCGTAGACCTTGTCGATCCCGGGGATGCCCGTCTGCACGCGGATCGAGCGGAAGCCGAGCTCCTGGTGGCGGCGGATCGAGTCGAAGAGCTCCGGCAGGTCGCGGCCGCTCGCATGGCCGTAGGCCATGATCCCGGTCCGGCTCGCGCCGCCGAGGAGCTGGTAGAGCGGCATGCCGGCGAGCTTCGCCTTGATGTCCCACAGCGCCACGTCGACCGCCGCGATGGCCGCCATCGTCACCGGGCCGCGCCGCCAGTACGCCGAGCGGTAGAGGAACTGCCAGGTGTCCTCGATGCGGTGCGCGTCCCGGCCGATGAGCAGCGGGACGACGTGGTCCTTCAGGTAGCTCGCCACCGCGAGCTCGCGCCCGTTGAGCGTCGCGTCGCCGAGGCCCACGACACCGTCGGCGGTCGTGAGGCGGAGCGTGACGAAGTTCCGGTCCGGGCTCGTGACGAGGACCTCGGCGCGGACGATCGCGGTCCCGGTGGAGGTGCCCGACGTGGTGTCGCCGACCGTCTCGGGCGCCCCGGCGCCGGTGGTGAGGTCGGGACTCGTGCCCGACCCGGCGGGCGTGGTCGGCGGGTTCGTGCTCACCAGGCAGGCTCCTCCGCGTGCGGCGTCGTCGCCGGGACGTCTGACGGCTCGACCCTAACCGCCGCGATATGGCGTGGCAATCGTTTGCCGTGAGTTGCCCAGCGTGGTTCGTGACGGGCAGGATGGCGCGGAACCAGCGACGTCCGACCGGAGCGGGAGCGGGGATGCCGGAACGAGCACCGACGCTGCGTGACGTCGCGGAACGCAGCGGCGTCGCGGTCTCCACCGCGTCCCGTGCGCTCACCAGGCCGGGCCGCGTCAACCAGGCGACAGCCGACCGGGTGCTCGCCGCCGCTCGCGACCTCGGCTACTCCGTGAGCCCGGCCGGCCGCGCGCTCTCGTCGGGCCGCACGGGCACCGTGGCTCTGGTCGTCCCCGACATCACGAACCCGTTCTTCTTCGGCATCGTCCGCGGCACGCAGGCGCGCCTGCGCGAGGGCGGGTACGTGCACGTGCTGGTGGACACCGAGGAGTCCGTCGAGGCCGAGGAGCGGACCCTGCGCACGCTGCGCCGATCGGTCGACGGCATGATCCTCGCGGCGTCACGCCTCGACGACGAGAGCCTCGCCGCCTGGTCGCGCGAGGTCCCGATCGTGACGATCAACCGCTCGTTCCCGGGCCTCGACTGCCCGAGCGTCACGATCGACACGCCCGGCGGCGCGGTCCAGGGGCTCGAGCACCTCGCCTCGCTCGGCCACACGCGCGTCGCTTACGCCGGCGGTCCCCGCACGTCGTGGTCCGACGGGCGCCGGCGCTCGGCGCTCGCGGAAGCCTCCCCACGGCTCGGGGTCGAGGTCGTGGGGCTTGGTCCCTACGCCCCGCAGCGCGAGGCGGGAGCCGCGGCGGCGGACGCGGCCGTGGCGTCGGGAGCCACCGGCATCCTCGCGTTCAACGACCTGCTGGCGTTCGGCATCCTCGAGCGGCTCGCGTCGCGCGGCGTCGACGTCCCCGGCGACGTCAGCGTGGTCGGCTGCGACGACGTGTTCGGCGCGGACCTCGTCCGCCCCTCGCTGACGACGGTCGCCGCGCCGCTCGAGAAGGCCGGCCACCACGCAGCGGAGCTGCTCCTCGCGGCCCTCGACCCGGTGCACCCGCGGGCCGGAGCGCCGGTCGAGCTCGGGACGCACCTGGTGGTGCGGGACTCGTCGGGGCCGGCGCCGCGGTGATCGCCGGGCCTGAGTGCCGGGGCTGAGTGCCGGGGCTGAGTGCGGGGCCTGAGTGCCGGGCCTGATCGCGGGGCCTGAGTGCCTGGCCCGAGTGCCGGGCCTGAGCGCCGCGGCTGAGTGCCGTGCCCGAGTGCCGCGCCTCCTGCAGCCTTGCTCGAGGTATTGCCGGCCGAGGCGCCGAGAATGGCGCGCACCCGCTCGCGAACATGTTCAGACGAAATGTGTCGAAAGTGCGGCGCCAATCGCGCACAAGGGTCGAGGAAATGGCGTCGCGACTGCACGTTCCTGCTCGTCGAGACGGCGCGGGCTCCGCGAGCCGTCCGGTCGCGTCGCTCGCCTCGGTGGTGTCAGTCGAGCGGCAGGGCGTAGACGCGGTTCGCTGTCCCGCCGAGCACGAGCGCGCGATCGCGCTCGTCGAGCCCGTCGAGCGTCGCGCGGAGCTCGGCCCACGCCTGCGCGTAGGTGCCGCCCGCGACCTGCACGCTCGGCCAGTCGCTGCCGAGCATCACGCGGTCCGGCCCCATGCTCTCGAGCGCGACGTCGACCGCCGGCTGCACGTCGACGTGGGTCCAGCCCGCCGGGAGGTCGGCGCCGATGCCGGCCAGCTTGATCGCGACGTTCGGAAGCTGACCGAGCGTCGCGAGCCACGCGCTCCAGTCCTTCCAGGCCACGGTGTCGCCCGCAGAGCGGGCGGCGAGCGGCGGTCGACCCAGGCGTCCGACGACGAAGGACACCTTCGGGTGGCGCTCGGCGAGCGCCGCGACGTGGGCCAGCAGCGTCGGGGTCCACGCGGTGACGTCGAACGTCAGGTTGTGCTCGGCGAGCAGGCCGAGCGACTCGTCGACCTCCGGGCGCAGCAGCCACTCGGGCTCCTCCTCGTGCACCCGGTGGCCGACTCCGACGACCGGCTCGTGCCGCCACGCGTGCAGCTGGCCGGCGGCCTCGTCGGGGCGCGTCATCGGCACCCACGCGACCACGCCAGCGACGATCGGCGAGGTGAGCGCCTGGAACAGCATCAGCTCGGAGTCGGCGCGGTTGCCGGCCGACTGGACGAGCACCACGCGGTGCACACCGTGCTCGGCCAGGTCGTCACGGACGTCGTCGAGGGACCACGGGCGGTCGGTGCGGGCGAGGCCCGGCGCCATCCACGGGTAGTGGACGGCCTGCGGGTTCCACACCTGCGCGTGGCAGTCGACGACGGTGTCAGCCATGTGGGCGACGCTAGTCCGCGCCGGCCACGCCGGAACCGTTCCGAAGGTGTTCCTCATCGAATCCTCATCGTCCCCGCTCAGGTGTTGCGTCAAAGATTGTGACACGAGCGATAACAGCCGTGACATCCCTGCGATGAAGGTTCCCCCGTCCGGTGGACCCCGGGCGACGGGTGGCCCCGGGTTGTGCGCTCGTCCGACCGCGGATGAACGCTGGGCGAACGCTCGGCGAAGGACCCGGCTCGGCCCGGAACAGGGCGCTGAGCAGCACCGATACTCGCCCGGTGGATTCCGAGCTGACCCTCCTGACCCAGCGGCTCTCGCAGGCCGTCGGCGACTACCGCGTCTCGGCCGTCTCGACCGTGGTCGAGCTCGCGCACCCGGTCGACGTGGTCGACGCCGGCCTGCCGATCGCGCGCCTCGAACTGGTCTTCCGGTCGCCGCACGTGAGCGGCGTCGCCGTCCGTGACCCGTCGGACGAGAGCCGCATCGGCCTCGTCACGCGCGGGCGGTTCACGTCCGCGATGAACGGCCGGCTCGGGTTCGGCCGCGCGGTGCTCGCCCGACGAGCCACGACCGAGGTCACCGACTGGCACCCCATGGTCGTCGCCCCCGACGCGCCCGTGTCGGAGGTCGCCGTCCGCGCGATGGAGCGCCACGACGAACGCCGGTACGACGACGTGCTCGTCGCCGCCGACGTGTGGCAGGTCGCGACGACGGCCGACCTCGTGCGCTCGTTGTCGACGCAGCTCGCGGTCCGCTCGCTGCACGACCCGCTGACCGGCCTCGCGAACCGGTCGATGCTCGGCCATGCGCTCGCCCGCCGGTGCACGCAGGCGTGGGGCACGCCGGCCCGCGTCGCGCTCGTGCTGATCGACGTGCGCGACTTCGGCGGCGTGAACGCGCTGCACGGCGAGCGGGTCGGCGACGTGGTGCTTGCCGCCGTCGGCGCCCGGCTCCGCGCCTCGGCTCCCACGGGTGCCGACCTCGGCCGCACCGGCGGCGACGAGTTCGCGCTCGCGGCGACGCTGCCCGGCGCCGCCGACGACCGGCACGCGTCGGCGCTCGTCGGGGGGCTGCGTGACGGCATCGTCCAGGCGCTGGCCGAACCCGCGGCCGGCGTGCCCGTCGACGCGTGGCCCGCGGTGCACGCCGTCTCGGTGGTCTCGGACGCCGGCCTCGCGTCCGCCCCGATGCTGCTGCAGGACGCGCACGCGCGGCTTCGCGAGGTGAAGGTGGCGGCCGCGCGGGGCGGTGGCGGGCCGGACTGGCTCGACGGCCTCGGCGACGCCCGGGCGATCCTCGAGGGGCGCGTCACGGCCTGACGGGCTGCTCCGCGCCGCGCCGCGTCAGACGCCGCCTGGGAAGCCCAGCACCCGCCAGGCCTCGTACGCCGCCACGGCCGCGGCGTTCGACAGGTTCATCGAACGGCGGCCAGGCAGCATCGGGATGCGCACCTGGTCGGCCACCCGCTCGTGACCGAACACGGCGGGCTCGAGCCCCGTCGGCTCGGGCCCGAAGAGCAGCGCGTCGCCGTCGCGGTAGTCGACGTCCGTGTACCGCCGGGTGGCCTGCGTGGTGAACGCGAAGATCCGCGCGTCCGGCAACGCGTCGAGCAAGGCGTCGAAGCTCGAGTGCACCTGCACGTGCGCGAGGTCGTGGTAGTCGAGCCCCGCACGCCGGAGCTTGGCCTCGTCGAGGTCGAAGCCGAGCGGCTCGACCAGGTGGAGCGTCGCGCCCGTGCCGGACACCATGCGGATCGCGTTGCCCGTGTTGCCGGGGATGCGCGGCTCGTGGAAGACGACGTGGAGCACCGGGGGATCGTCGCACGCGGGGGGCCCGATCCTGTATCGCGGCTGGGTCGATGACCGTTCGAGCGGGTGGCGGCGCGTGAGGTGTCCGGCATCTCTCGCGGGTAGCGAGGACGCCGTCCCGGCGCGGGCGGGCGTCGGTCACGCTTCGGGCGTCTGCGGGCGTCGCTCCTGCCCGCCGACAGATGGGTGCTTCGGCGCGTAGAACGTGCGGTCGCCAGGACCGGCGTTGTAGACCGCCCCGCTCGGTACCCAGAGATTCCACGACTCATAGTCCGGGTCCACCGCTGCCGTGATCCGGATGTTGTCCTCGAACTCGAGCGTCAGGACACCGTCATCGGTCGCGTGGCCGGCGACGATTCGTCGCCCGACCAAGTCATCGAGAGCGAACTCACCGGTGAGGTCGACGTCACCTACCGGGAGTACCTGCGTCGTGCCGTCGCGCTCGAGCGTCAGGGGGACCTCGATCATGAAGGCGCCGGACGGTTCGCACTTCACCCGCAGCGTGTAGTCGAGCGCGAGTTCTGCGACCCTGGCGCCGTCGAAGTCGATGTCCATGACCTAGTTCCATCCTCTCGGCGCGCCGTACGCGCCGTTATCGTCGATCTCGAAGTGAGTCGCCTCGCGCGTGGTCGGCTTCCCGTATGCGTCCAGCGGCTGGCCGCTCGAGTTTGTGTATCGCGCGTAGCCGAATCTGTACCGGGGCGTCGGCCCCATCAGTCGGAACTGTGCGGCGTCCGAACCGAGCAAGAACTCAGCGCGTTCCTGCCAGACCCAGCCGCTCGCGTTGTAGGCCTCGAACTTGATCCAACCGACCGTAGCGCCGGGCGGCGGCGCCGGATCAGCGACGCCTTCTCTGACCTGTCCCTTTGCGTTCGTCGAGGAGAGTCGCTCACCCTCCGGCAGCTCGTGCAGCGGGGTCCGGGTGTCGTCGGACTCCGCATGCATGATCAGATCGCTCGCGGAAGCCACGGCGAGCGTGCTCCCCGCAGCAATGGCAGCCGCGCTCGCGAGCCCGACCGGGACCCCGACGACCGCGCCCACGCCGGTGGCATCGGCGGCCAGCGAACCGAGGAAGGCGCTCGCGCCGACGTCGGCCAGGGCAACGCCGCCCACCAAGCCGAGAGCATCGGCAGGGTGATGCGCGATCGCCGATCCGCCGGAGGCCAGAGCGTTGACGGCATCGACGCCGGCGTTCGCGACGGCCCGCCAGGCGTGGTCCCACCACGGCGCGTGCCAGGTCTCTACCGACGGCGCCAGGGCGGCGGCACGGTCGAGGTGACAGACGACGGACCACGTCGAGTCGTCGAGCGCTTCTGTCGTCCGGCGCACGATTGCGTGCGCTTCCGCGTCGAGCACTGCGCCCAGGTCCGGTGAGGCCGTAGTCACGGCCCGGCGTTGGAGGTCCCTTGCGTCGTCGAGACGCGCGCGCGCCCAGCGCACCGTGTCGGCGTGGACGTCGAGCGTCGTGGCCACGTCGAGCAGTGTCTGTGCAGCGTCGAACCAGCGGTCGGGCTCGTGCGTGATGCGCTCGCGGTAGATCTCCGCTGCATGGCCGGTCCACGTGCCGAGCTCGAGCGCGCGCAGCAACGTGCCGACGTCCGTGTACGAACTGGCCTGCCGTCGGAGGTCCTCGGCCGCGCTCGAGAGCTGCGACGGATCGTCGATTGTGAGCATCACGCCCGCTCTGTCGCGGCGTGCTCGACGGGTCGAAGCCGCTCAGCGGTCGCGGAGTCGGCGTCGTCGAATGCGCGCATCGCAGACAGGAGCGTGTCCCGCGCGGTCATGGCGTCGGCAACGAGAACGGTGTGGCCTCGCGTCCACGCCTCGCTCAGGCGCTGGATCGCCGAGACGACCGGCGAGCCTGGGGCGCACGTGCCGACGGAGTGCCACGGCGTCGCCGCGGCCTCGCTCAGCCGTCGAGCCGCCGTGACGATCTCGTCGCGGTCCACCGTCAATTCGTCCATCACGCCTCCTCGCCGTCCAGCCGTAGCCCGGGACCGTAGTGGCGATACGTGCCGGCGCGTCGTTGGGGTTGTGGATGACGGCCGGCTGCGTCACGACCACGCCGGTGGGTCGCTGTGTTGTCCACAGCCGTGAGACACGTCATGACGGCCGGTGCCCGATTTCGCTAGGTTTCCGCGCATGCCGCGACACGGACGACGTCTCACCGCCGCCGCCCCTCGCCGAATCGCGCGACTGATCGCGGGCGCCAGCGCGTTGGTGGTCGTGCTGGCCGCCGCGCTGCTCGCGGGCTGCGGCCCGGAGCGCGCGCTGGCGGACCCGACTCCCGTGGCGCCCACCACACGGTCGGCGACAGCGGCTCCGAACCCGACGCCGACGCCGTCGACCGGCGTGTACGACGCGCCCGCCGACGCGTACGTGAAGCCTGTGCGCCCCGCGATCCTCGACGGAAAGCCGAGCGAGGCTGCCGCGATCGCGTTCGCGAAGTACTACCTGCGGATGTACACGTACGCGTACCTGACTGGGGACGCAAGAGATCTGAACGCGCTGGCACGGGCGGGCTGTGTCTTCTGCCGCGGGGTTAGGGCGGACATCGCTGACGAGTACGGCCACGGAGGTCGCGACGAAGGCGGAACGATGGCAGTCACGCGCGAGCGCTCACACGACTACGGCGTGGATGGTGGCTTCAGCGTGACGATGTCGGTCACGCAGTCCCCGCACAGGCAGCTCGACGCAACTGGCAAGCTCGTGTCCGCTGACGCGCAGGCAAAGGACTATTCGCTGACTTTTGTGCTCTTCTGGACGTCCGGGCGAGGTTGGCGGCTGGGCGATCTTGCGGTCGAATCCGCATGAAATGGCCGCGTTTCGCCCTGTTGACGTGTATCGCGTCGAGCATCGCGGCGTTAGTTGCCGCGCCAGCGGTGGCGGCGGACGGGGGTGGCATCGGCGGCGACCCGAAGGGTTCGACCGTCCCCGCGACTCGGACAGGGTCGGGTCCGCATACGTTCCTGCTCGGTGCGTACTTGGCTGGTCGGGAGCAGAGCCAATATGAGGCCGCGCATCCCGACCCGGCCAAGGCGCTGCGCGAGTACCGGCGCGCGATCATCTGCGGCGTCGACACCGGCGGCGCGGCTCCCGGCCCCGACTTCACCGACGACGTTTGCCCCCGCGAGGGCGGTCCCTTGCCGCCGTCCTGCGACGGCCAGGACCCCGTCCTGCCGCTCTGGGTTCGCGCCCGAGCCACCCCGCAGTCGGCGTGGCAACCGTGGCAGCTCGTATCGGGCTGGGCCTGCCCCGGCGATCTGCTCCCGCCCTTCACCGAGGCGGACTTCCGCCGCCTGCCGCTCGCGGCCCCGGCGCTCACGATGCAGCCCGCCCGCGGCTGGGTGCTCGTCAACCAGGACACGATCGCGTTCTCCGCGAACGCCACGCAGACGTTGCGCACGACCCTGCTCGGCAACCGCGTCACGGTGGTCGCGACGCCGCAGAGCTACACGTGGGACTGGGGTGACGGCACGCGCACGACGTCCGCGGGTCCCGGCCATCCCTATCCCCACCAGGACGTCGCGCACACGTACACCGCGCTCGGGACGCGACGCATCACGCTGACCGTGACTTGGACCGGCACCTTCCAGTACGCGGGCCAGGCGGCGGCGACCGCGATCGCCGGCACCGCGAGCACCACGGCGAGCACGGCACCGTTCGTGGTCGAGGAGCGTCGTGGGCACCTCGTCAGCGGTACGTGCGACCAGGAGCCGCACGCGCCCGGCTGCTGATCAGATACAGAGTCGCCGACCCGGGCGTCTCCGGCGCGCGAATCGATACGACCGACCGCGCACACGTCGTAACGTGGTCCCGCCGCCACCCGTGAGAGGACCGCCGTCATGCCCACCGTTCAGCAGTACCGCGCCGCCGACGACCGCTACGACTCCATGCAGTACCGCCGGGTCGGGCGCTCGGGACTGAGCCTGCCCGCGCTGTCGCTCGGGCTCTGGCACAACTTCGGCGACGACAAGCCGTTCGGCGTGCAGCGCGACATCCTGCGCCGCGCCTTCGACCTCGGCGTCACGCACTTCGACCTCGCGAACAACTACGGCCCGACGCCGGGCGCGGCCGAGGAGAACTTCGGCCGCCACCTCGCGACCGACCTGCGTCGGTACCGCGACGAGCTCGTCATCTCGTCCAAGGCGGGCTACGACATGTGGCCCGGGCCGTACGGCGACGGCGGATCGCGCAAGTACCTGCTCGCGTCGCTCGACCAGTCGCTGGGCCGCATGGGCCTCGACTACGTCGACGTCTTCTACTCGCACCGGTTCGACCCGACGGTGCCGCTCGAGGAGACGATGGGTGCGCTGCACACCGCGGTGACGAGCGGGCGGGCGCTCTACGCCGGCATCTCGAACTACTCGCCCTCGCAGACGCGCGCCGCCGCGGCGATCCTCGCCGACCTCGGCACCCCGCTGCTCATCCACCAGCCGAGCTACTCGATGTTCAACCGGCACGTCGAGAACGTCGCGGACGGCGAGACGGAGTCGCTGCTCGACGTGGTCGGCGACCTCGGTGTCGGCACGATCGTCTTCTCGCCGCTCGCGCAGGGCCTGCTGACGGACCGGTACCTCTCCGGGGACGTGCCGGCCGACTCGCGCGCCGCCACCAGCCGGTTCCTCTCGGCGTCGAACATCTCGTCGACGTACCTCGAGCGGGCGCGTGCGCTCGCAGAGGTCGCGGCCGGGCGTGGCCAGACGCTGGCACAGCTCGCGCTCTCCTGGGTGCTGCGCGACTCGCGCGTGACGTCGGCCCTGATCGGTGCGTCGTCGGTGAAGCAGCTCGAGGACAACGTCGCGGCGCTCGCGGCGCCGGCGCTGACGGACGAGGAGCTGGCCGCCATCGAGCCGCACGCCGTGGACGGCACCGGCCGCTGACGCTTCGCGGCTCGTCCGCTCGGCCGTCGTCGTGAACCCCTGGTTCGGTCGGCGGCGGCCGGGGCAGGCGGGCCGGTGCCGAACCGCATCAGCGGCGGTCCGTGTCGGCGGTCGGTGGCACAGTGGCGAGCCCGTACCGACGAGGGGCGCACGATGGTCAGCGACGCGATGCAGTCCGTGATCGACGGGTTCCGAGCCCGGAAGGCCGCGCGGGCGACGGAGCCGCCACCGCCGCTCGACGAGTTCCGCGCGACGTTCGCGCCCGGCGGCCGGGTGTTCCCGCTGCCCGACGGCGTGCAGGCAGAACCGGTCGAGCTTGGCGGGGTCCCGGCGACCTGGCTGCGCCCGCCGGGTGCGTCTGGCGACCGCGTCGTCCTCTATGTGCACGGCGGGGGATTCCAGGCGGGCGACCTCCGGAGCCACGGTGAGCTCGCGGCGCGGCTCGGGGCCGCGGCGGCGGCGGTCGCGCTTCTTCCCGAGTACCGCCTCGCGCCCGAGCACACCTACCCGGCGGCGGTCGAGGACGTCGACGCCGTCTGGCGCGCGCTGCGCGCGTCGGGTGCGCCCGCAGCGTCGATCGCGCTCGCAGGGGACTCGGCTGGAGGCGGCCTCGCGCTGGCGCTCGCGGTGCGTCTGCGCGACGCGGGCGAGGACCTGCCGGCTGCGCTGCTGCTCCTGTCGCCGATGCTCGACATGTCGGCGTCGGGCGAGTCCGTGGTCGGCCGCGAGGAGCGAGACGTCATCTTCACGGCCGACGCCGTGCGCGCGACCGGCGCGGCCTATGCCGGCGACGCGGACGTCCGCGACCCGCGGGTCTCGCCGGCGTTCGCCGAGCTTGCCGGTCTGCCGCCGCTGCTCGTCCAGGTGGGCACGGAGGAGACGCTCTTCAGCGACGGTGCCGACGTCGTCGAGCGGGCGACCGCGGCGGGCGTCGACGCGACGCTCGAGGTCGGCGAGGGGCTGCCGCACGCCTACCAGACGGTCGCGGATGCGCCCGAGGCGATCGCCGCCACCGACCGAGGCGGCTCCTTCCTCCGAGATCGCTTCGGGCGCGGCTAGGAGAGTCGCCGGGCGCAGCGGCCGAGCGCGACGGAGGCGCGCGACAGTCGGCGAGAGCCGCACGACGGCCGATGACCGATGCGGCGACGACTCCGGCGCGGTCCCGTGCTAGTCGGCGTCGCCGTCCGCGTGGTCCGGGTCCGCGGCAGCGGCCGCCCCTTCGCCCGCAACAGCGAGGAGCAGTCCCGGTCCGTACCGTTCGAGCTTCGTGGCGCCCACCCCGCTGATCGTCCCGAGCTCCGCCAACGACGACGGCCGCCGCTCGGCCACGGCGCGCAGCGTCGCGTCGTGGAACACGACGTACGCCGGCACACCCTGCTCGCGCGCAGCCCCCGCGCGCCACGCGCGCAGCCGCTCGAACAGGTCCGCGTCCACGCCCGACAGCTCCGCCGCCGCCCGGGAAGCGGTGCGCGCCGGTCGGCCGGACGAGCGCCCCGCGGCCGGGTCACGGCGCAGGAGCACGGACCGCTCGCCCCGCAGCACGTCGGCGGACCCGGGCGTGAGCCGGAGCGTGCCGTACCCGTCGGTGTCGACGCCCAGCAGCTCGGCGGCCAGCAGCTGGCGGACCACGCCGCGCCACTCGCCGTCCGACAGCCCGGAGCCGATGCCGAACGTGGACAGGGACGAGTGCCCGAGGGACGACACCCGCGGCGTGCTCTTGCCGCGCAGGATGTCGACCACGTGCCCGACGCCGTACCGCTGGCCGCGCTGCTCGAGGCGCACGATCGTCGAGAGCAGCTTCTGGGCGGCCGTCGTCCCGTCGAACGTCTCGGGCGGCGTGAGGCAGGTGTCGCAGTTGCCGCACGGCTCGTCGAGCATCTGCCCGAAGTAGCGCAGCAGCTGCTCGCGCCGGCAGGACGCGGTCTCGCAGAGCGCGAGCATCGCGTCGAGGTGGGCGGTGAGGCGCCGCTTGTGCGTCGCGTCGCCCTCGGAGGAGTCGATCAGCCGGCGCTGCTGGACGACGTCGGCGAGGCCGTACGCGAGCCACGCGGTCGACGGCAGCCCGTCACGCCCGGCACGGCCGGTCTCCTGGTAGTAGCCCTCGACGGACTTCGGGAGGTCGAGGTGCGCGACGAACCGCACGTCGGGCTTGTCGATGCCCATGCCGAACGCGATGGTCGCGACCATCACGACGCCGTCCTCCCGCAGGAAGCGCGACTGGTTGCGCGCGCGCACCGAGCGGTCGAGACCCGCGTGGTACGGCAACGCGGCGATCCCGTTGTCGACGAGGAAGGCCGCGGTCTCCTCGACCGAGCTGCGCGTCAGGCAGTAGACGATCCCGGCGTCGCCGGGATGCTCCTCGCGCAGCAGCCGCAGGAGCTGGGCCCTCGGGTTGTCCTTCGGGACGATGCGGTACCGGATGTTGGGCCGGTCGAAGCTCGCGACGAAGTGGCGCGCGTCGTCGAGCTGCAGCCGGGTCGCGATCTCCGCGTGCGTCGCGTCCGTGGCGGTCGCGGTGAGCGCGACGCGCGGCACGTCGGGCCAACGCTCGTGCAGCATCGACAGCTGGAGGTAGTCCGGGCGGAAGTCGTGCCCCCACTGGGACACGCAGTGCGCCTCGTCGATGGCGAACAGCGCGATCGTGCCGGCGTCCAGCAGCTCGGCCGTCTCCCGGACGCGCAGCCGCTCCGGTGCGAGGTAGAGGAGGTCGAGCTCGCCGTCGAGGTAGGCGCGCTCGACCTCGCGGCGCGCTGCCGCGTCCTGCGTGGAGTTGAGGAAGCCGGCGCGCACGCCGAGCGCCGAGAGCGCGTCGACCTGGTCCTGCATCAGGGCGATCAGCGGAGACACCACGACTCCGGTGCCGGGCCGGACGAGCGCGGGCACCTGGTAGCAGAGCGACTTGCCACCGCCGGTCGGCATGAGCACGAGGGCGTCACCGCCGCCCACGACCGTGTCGATGATCGCCGCCTGCTCGCCGCGGAACTCGTCGTACCCCCAGACCCGGCGCAGCACCTCGAGCGGCGTGCCCTCGTGCGCCGCCGCCGGTCGCGCCGTCCGAGGGGGCACGTCGACACGAGTCGCCGCCGAGGCTCCGTACGCCGGGTCGAACACGGGCGCGTCGTACTCCGGGTCGTACGGGGGCTCGTCGTCCGCGAACGGCGGCTCGTCGAACGCGGCGTCGAACGGCGGTTCCTCGTCGCGCGCCCAGGGTGCGGCGACGCCGGACGCGGATGAGGGGGCATCGGGCACCCGCCCACCCTACGAGCCCCCGCCGACACCGCCGGCCGCCCGGTCCACAGCACGCGGCTGCGGGGGAGGCCCGGCGGCGGGCCGGCGGCCAGCGCAGCGCCGCTCCGTCTGCGCGCGTGTCGGCGACCTCCCTAAGGTGGCCGCATGGGAACCGCACTCGTCACCGGCGCCAGCGCCGGCCTGGGCCTGGAGTTCGCGTGGCAGCTCGCCACGGCGCACCACGACGTCGTCCTCGTCGCGCGTGACGAGGAGCGCCTGACGCGCCTCGCCCGCCAGCTCGAGGCGGCCGCCGGCGTCCGCGCCGAGGTGCTCGTGGCGGACCTCGCGGACCGTGCGCAGGTGGACCGGGTGGCGGACCGGATCCGGTCCGACGAGGACCCTGTCGGACTGCTCGTCAACAACGCGGGGTTCGGGCTCGCGCAGCGGTTCGTCGGCGGCGACCTCGCGCGCGAGGAGCAGGCGCTCGACGTGATGGTCCGCGCGGTCATGGTGCTCTCGCACGCTGCGGCCGGGTCGATGGTCGCGCGCGGGCGCGGCGCGATCCTCAACGTCGGGTCGATGGCGGCGCTGCTCGCGTCCGGCACCTACTCGGCGCACAAGGCGTGGGTCCGCTCGTTCACCGAGGGCCTCGCGGTCGAGCTCAAGGGCACCGGCGTCACGGCGACGGCCGTCAACCCCGGCTTCGTGCACACCGAGTTCCACGCACGCGGCGACATCGACACGAGGGCGTACCCCGAGGTCGCGTGGCTCGACGCGCAGGACGTCGTCGCGGACGCGCTCGCGGCCGTGCGCCGGGGCAGCGTGCTGACGACCCCGAGCCTGCGGTACCGGACGGCCGCCGGGCTCGTGCGGATCGCCCCGCGCTCCGCGGTGCGGGCCTTCGGCCGGTACCGCAAGCAGATCGAGCACCCCAGCCTCGACGAGCCGGCCGACACCTGACGCCCAGGGTCGGGCGCGCTGTCCGACCCGGCCGATACCCTGTGCGGCGTGACGAGCGACCTCTCCCCGACGCCCCGCGACCAGCTGCTCCGACTCATCAAGGCCCTCGCCGTCGTGCACGGCCGCGTCACGCTGTCGTCCGGCCGCGAGGCCGACTACTACGTCGACCTCCGCCGCATCACGCTGCACCACCGTGCCGCGCCCCTCGTCGGGCACCTGCTCCTCGACCTGCTCGAGGAGGCAGGGCTCGGCACGGCTGAGATCGACGCGGTCGGCGGCCTGACGCTCGGCGCCGACCCTGTGGCGGACGCCCTGCTGCACGCTGCTGCGAGCCGCGGCCAGGACCTCGACGCGTTCGTGGTTCGCAAGGAGGGCAAGGCGCACGGTCTCCAGCGCCGGATCGAGGGACCGGACATCGCAGGTCGCCGAGTGGTCGTCGTCGAGGACACGTCGACGACGGGCGGCTCGGTCGCGACGGCGGTCGAGGCGGTGCGGGAGGCCGGCGCAGAGGTCGCGGGCGTCGTCGTCATCGTCGACCGTGCGACGGGTGCGCGTGAGGCGATCGAGGCGCTCGGCGTGCCGTACCACTTCCTCTTCAGCCTCGCCGACCTCGACCTGGCCTGACCCGTGGGCTCGTCCACCGTGCTGTTCGTCGGCTTCATCGTCGTCATGGCCGCCGTGGTCGTCACGGGCATGGTCCGCAACTCCCAGCGCCTCGAGGCGCTGGCCGCGTGGGCACGCCAGGCGGGCTGGAGCTATGTCGGCCGGGACGACACCCTCGCGTGGAGCATGACGGGTGACCCGTTCGGCCGCGGTGACGAGATCGAGGGCCAGGACGTCGTCCAGGGCGCGTGGCAGGGCATGCCGGCGTGCTCGTTCACGTACGTGTCGATCGACATCACGCACGACTCGGAGGGTCGGACGCAGCGGCACTCGTCGTCCCACCACGTCGTGCTCCTCGAGCTGCCCACCGCGCTGCCGTTCATCGAGGTGACGCCCGACGGCCTCGGCGCCAAGCTCATCAAGGCGGCCGGCGGCACCGACCTCGACTTCGAGTCGGACGACTTCAACCGCACGTACCGCGTGGACGCGACCGACCCGGTGACGGCGCACGCGGTGATCCACCCGCGCCTGATGGAGCGGCTGCTCCAGCCCGACGCCCGCGCGGTCGCGTGGCGCATCGACGGCCGGCGGATCGTCGCGTGGCGGCCGGGGAGCGCGCAGCCCGACCGCATCACGCCGGCGCTGACGCTGCTCGCAGACGTCGTGCGGTCGATCCCACGCCACGTCTGGCTGGACCACGGGTTCGACCCCGCCGCGACGCGCTGACCCCTAAGGTTCCAGGTATGAACGGTCTCATCATCGCCATCGTCGTCGTGGTGATCCTCGTGATCCTCGGCCTCTGGCTCGCCGCGATGTACAACTCGCTGGTCCGCCTGCGGAACCTCGTCCAGGAGTCGTGGCGCCAGATCGACGTCGAGCTGCACCGGCGGCACGACCTGATCCCGAACCTCGTCGAGACCGTCAAGGGCTACGCGGCGCACGAGAAGGAGGTGTTCGAGGAGGTCGCGCGTGCGCGTTCGGCCGCCGCGGCACCCGGCTCGTCGCCCGCCGAGCAGGCGCAGCAGGAGAACCAGCTGACGCAGGCGCTCGGGCGGCTGTTCGCCGTCGCCGAGAACTACCCGGTGCTGCGCGCGAGCGAGAACTTCCAGCAGCTGCAGACCGAGCTCACGACGACCGAGGACCGCATCGCGGCTGCCCGCCGGTTCTACAACGCGAACGTGCGCGAGCTGAACACCAAGATCGAGTCGTTCCCGTCGAACATCATCGCCGGCATGTTCCACTTCGAGCGGGCCGAGTACTTCGAGGCCGACGAGCCCGAGGTCCGGCAGGCGCCGCAGGTCCAGTTCTGACGAGCGCCGTCACCCAGACGCACGACGAGCCCCGAGGCGCGCTGCCTCGGGGCTCGTTCGTCTCGGGAGGGGGAAGGCCGCGTCAGACGCGCGCGACCAGGTCGGCGATCGAGTCGACGACCTCGGACGGCCGGAACGGGTAGGTCTCGACGTCGGCGGCACGCGTCGAGCCGGTCAGCACGAGGAACGTCCGGAGGCCGGCCTCGATGCCCGCGACCACGTCGGTGTCCATGCGGTCGCCGACCATCGCCGTCGACTCCGAGTGCGCCTCGATCCGGTTGAGCGCCGAGCGGATCATCATCGGGTTCGGCTTGCCGACGAAGTACGGCTGCCGGCCCGTCGCGGCCGAGATCATCGCGGCGACCGCGCCCGTCGCGGGCAGGTCGCCGTCCTGCGAGGGACCCGTGACGTCGGGGTTCGTCGCGATGAACCGTGCCCCGCCCTGGATCAGCCGGATCGCCTGCGTGATCGCCTCGAACGAGTAGGTCCGCGTCTCGCCCAGCACGACGAAGTCCGGCTCGGCGCCCGTCAGCGTGTAGCCCGCCTCGTACAGCGCGGTCGTCAGTCCGGCCTCGCCGATCACGTAGGCGGAGCCGCTCGGCATCTGGTCCGTCAGGAACTGCGCCGTCGCCAGCGCGGAGGTCCAGATCGCGTCCTCGGGGATGTCGATGCCCGACGCGCGCAGGCGCGCCGCGAGGTCCCGGGGCGTGAAGATCGAGTTGTTCGTGAGGACCAGGAACGGCCGCTCGGCGTCCCGCAGCGCCCGCACGAAGTCCGCCGCGCCCGGCAGCGCGACCCCCTCGTGGACGAGCACGCCGTCCATGTCGGACAGCCACGACCGGATCTCCTTGGTCACGAACCGAACGCCTTCCGCTCCACGGCCGCGCGCTCCTCGGCCTCGTCGTACGCCTGCTCGTCGGGCGCGTGCCCGCGCTTCGCGCGCCGCCTGCGACGCAGGACCTCGAACAGCATCGGTGCCACCGAGATCAGCACCAGCACGACGAGCAGCGCCTCGATGTTGTCGCGCACGAACGCGATGGTGCCGAGCGCGTAGCCGAGCCACGTGACGCCGGCGCCCCACAGCAGCGCGCCGATCGCGTTGTAGGGGACGAAGTGGCGCCACGGCATCTTGCCGACGCCCGCCGCGACGGGGGCGTACGTCCGGACGATGGGGATGAACTGGGCGATGATGATCGTCCGCCCGCCGTACCGGTCGAAGTACGAGTACGTGTGGTCGATGTACTTCTGCTTGAAGAACCGCGAGTCCGGTTTCGCGAAGACCTTCGGCCCCGCCGTCCGGCCGATCAGGTAGCCGCACTGCGTGCCGGCGAACGCCGCGAGGAAGGTCAGCAGCGACAGCACCCAGATGTTGATGTGCACCTGCAGCTGGTTCGACGCGACGAGGGCACCCGCGGTGAACAGCAGCGAGTCGCCAGGCAGGATCGGGAACAGCAGGCCCGTCTCGATGAAGACGATCGCGAGGATGCCGACGAGGGCCAGCGTCCCGAACTTGTCGATGAGGTTCTGCGCGTTGAGCAGGTCGGTGATGCCGGCGTGGACGGGGCCGGCCGCGGGCAGCGCGGCGAGGGCGCTCGTCAGGGGCATGGGCCAAGCCTACGGGGCGGCCCATGAGCCGTTGCTGAGAACGCCGCGAGCGCGCTGTGGGTACGGTCGGGCCGTGCATGACGAGGCCGCCGGCGACCAGCCCGAGCACGACGAGGCTCGCGCCGACGTCGGTGTCGGCCCCTGGCCCGGCGGACCGGCCGCGTGGCCGCGCGACGCGACCGGGGAGCTGGACTCCCGCTACGACCCGGACCTGCTGCGCCACGGCGACCGCCGGAACGTCGTCGACCGGTACCGGTACTGGACCGTCGACGCGGTCGTCGCGGACCTCGACACCCGACGGCACCCGTTCCACGTCGCGATCGAGAACTGGCAGCACGACCTCAACATCGGCTCGGTGGTCCGCACCGCGAACGCGTTCAACGCCGCGGCGGTGCACGTCGTCGGGCGTCGGCGGTGGAACCGGCGCGGCGCGATGGTGACCGACCGCTACCAGCACGTGCTGCACCACCCGAGCGTCGACGACCTCGTCGCGTGGGCGGCCACCGCGGGCCCCGACGGCGGGGCGCTGCCGGTCGTCGGCATCGACAACCTGCCCGGCTCGACGCCGATCGAGGGCGCGCGGCTGCCGCGGTCGTGCGTGCTGATGTTCGGGCAGGAGTCGGTCGGCCTCTCCGGCGCGGCTCGCGATGCGGCCGGCACAGTCCTGCACATCACGCAGTACGGGTCGACGCGGTCGATCAACGCGTCGGCCGCCGCGGCGATCGCGATGCACGCCTGGCTCACCCAGCACGCGGGTCGCTGAGCCGCGCCGACGTGCACCTCAGGCGGTGTCCAGGGGCAGGACGTCCCGGTTCGGTCCCCTGCACCTAGTGGCAGACTCAGACCGATACCCACCCCATCACGCAGGAGATGTGTGCACATGGCCATCGCCACCCCCGAGGTGTACGCCGAGATGATCGACCGGGCGAAGGCGGGCAAGTTCGCCTACCCGGCCGTCAACGTCACGTCGTCGTCGACGCTCACCGCCGCGCTGCAGGGCTTCGCCGAGGCGGAGTCGGACGGCATCATCCAGGTCTCCGTCGGTGGCGCGGAGTACGCGTCCGGCGCGACCGTGAAGGACCGCGTCGCGGGCACGCGCGCGCTCGCCGCCTACGCGCACGAGGTCGCGAAGGGCTACGGCATCACCGTCGCCCTGCACACCGACCACTGCACCAAGCAGAACCTCGACTCGTGGGTGCGCCCGCTCCTGGCCCTCGAGGCCGAGGAGGTCAAGGCCGGCAAGAACCCCACGTTCCAGTCGCACATGTTCGACGGCTCGAACATCCCGCTCGACGAGAACCTCGTGATCGCGGCGGAGCTCCTGGAGCTGTCGCAGGCGGCGCGCACGATCCTCGAGATCGAGGTCGGCGTCGTCGGTGGCGAGGAGGACGGCCACACCGCCGAGATCAACGACAAGCTGTACACGACGGCCGAGGACGGCCTCGCGACGGTCAGGGCGCTCGGCTCGGGCGAGAAGGGCCGCTACCTGACGGCCCTCACCTTCGGCAACGTGCACGGCGTGTACAAGCCGGGCGCGGTGAAGCTCCGCCCGGCGATCCTCGCGGACATCCAGAAGGCCGTCGGCGACGCGATCGGCAAGGAGAACCCGTTCGACCTGGTCTTCCACGGTGGTTCGGGCTCGACGGCCGAGGAGATCGCCGAGGCGGTCGACAACGGCGTCATCAAGATGAACATCGACACGGACACGCAGTACGCGTACAGCCGTCCGGTGGCCGACCACTTCTTCAAGAACTACGACGGCGTGCTGAAGATCGACGGCGAGGTCGGCAACAAGAAGGCCTACGACCCGCGCGCCTGGGGCAAGCTCGCGGAGGCGGGCATGGCGCAGCGCATCGTCGAGGCGTGCCAGCAGCTCCGCTCGGCGGGCCACAAGCTCTGACCCGCGCGCCGGCGTGACGCCGGCCGACGAACGACGACGGGCCCCGACCGCATCAGCGCGGTCGGGGCCCGTCCTGTCGTGTGCCCGGGTGCGGGCCTCGGTGTCAGGCGACGCCGGGGCCGGTGTCACCGGTGGCCGCCGGCGCGTTGTCGCCGCCCACGGGCTGGAAGCCCGGCGCGTCGTCGTCGACGACGTCCAGGAGCTCGCCGATGCGCGTGACCTCGAGGAGGAACCGCACGGTCGGGGGGACGCGCAGCAGCCGGACCCGGTGCTGCGAGCGGATCGAGAGCCGCGCGAGGAACGCGACGCCCGAGCTGTCCATGAACGTGACGTGGTGCGCGTCGACCTCGATGGGGAGCCCGACCTGCTCGGCCTCCTCGGTCGCTTCCTGGAGCTCGGGGCCGAGGTCGGCGTCGACCTCGCCCGACAGGACGATGCGCGTCGCGTCGGCGCCGACGATGACCTGGACTGCGCCCGGCTCCCCGTTCACTGTCCGGACCTCCTTCTCCCCAGGCTCGTCGGGTGTGGTGCTGTTACCGTCGCGCACGGTGCTCCTTCCGGCCCCATCGTGGGAAGGCTTGTGCCGGTGGTTCGACGTTTCGCCTGCTCGGCACGCTAGACGATCGGAGGTGGTAGCGGTCAACTCCTCGGCCCTGCCGATTTCGTCGGATGTCCTCGCAGAGATCGGCGTGCGTGCGCTGGCTGCGACATCCGTCCCGGTCGCGCTCATGGACTCCGCGACGCCTGGGCTGCAGGTCGTGTGGGTGAACCGCGCCTTCGCCGCGGTGACGGGGTACGACGCGACCACCGCCGCCGCCGGAGAGTCGCGCGCGCTCGCCCGCTCCCGGATGACGGAGCAGGAGGCTGCGAGCTTCCGCGCCGCGGTCGCAGCCGGCCGGTCGATGCGCCACACGCTCACCCTCACGCGGTCCGACGGCTCGACGTTCCCGAGCCTCGTCGAGCTCTCGCCGGTGCCCGCAGCGGACGGCGAGATCCGGTACTGGGTCGTCATGCTGCAGGACCTCACCGAGCAGCTGACGCAGGCCGCGGAGGCCGCGGCGCTGGTCGAGGCGGAGCGCCGGGAGAGGCGCCACCTCGGCCTGATCGCGCAGGTGTCCGACCTGCTCATGGACGTCGACGACCCGCACGCGCTCGGCGAGATCGCCCGGCTGCTGTGCCGGACGGTCGTCGGCTGGGCGGCGTTCTACCTGAACGACAACGGCCTGCGGCACGCCGAGGGCATCACCGCGTTGCGCCCGGTGACGGGCAAGGGCCGCCGGCACGGGACCGCGGCGCACACCGAGGAGCGGACACCCGTCGGCGACGGCTTCGTGCCGGGCGGCGACGCCGTGCAGGCGCTGCTCGAGGGCGAGCGGGACCGGCCGGTCGAGATCGACCTCGAGGGTGCCTTCCAGTACGGTTCCGCGTCCTCCTGGGTCGCCCGGCACGCCGGCCGCGCGCCCGGTGTCGACGGTCCGCCACCGTCGCGCCGGGCGGTCGTGTACCCCGTGCCCGGCCGACGGCGGGTGCTCGGCCTGCTGGTCGTCTTCCCGTCGGACGGCGGCAGCATCGCCAGCCTCGACTCGTCGACGCAGACGGTGCTCGAGCTGACCGCACGCCGCGTCGGCCTGGTGGTCGACAACGCGCGGCTGTACGACCGCGAGCACCGCCTGGCCGAGACGCTGCAGCGCGCCATGCTCCCCGAGCAGGCCGACGTCGACGGGCTCGACGTCTGGACGTACTACGCGCCGAACTCGGAGAACGTGCAGGTCGGCGGCGACTGGTACGACGTGCTGCAGATCGCGCCGGACATCGTCGGCGTCGTGATCGGTGACGTCGTCGGGCACGACGTCGAGGCGGCGGCCGCCATGGGTCAGCTGCGGTCGGTCGTGCGGACGTACGCGTTCGACGTCCGGACGCCGGCCGCCGTGCTCGAGCGCGTGGACCAGATCATCGGCGGCATGCGCATCCCGCGGTCGGCGGGTCTCGTGCTCTCCACGTTGACGCGCACGGGTGCCGGGTGGGAGCTCGAGTACTCGCGCGCCGGCCACCTGCCCGCGCTGCTCGTGCGTGACGGCGTCGCGACCGAGCTGTCCGAGGCCGGCGGCATGCTGATCGGCTTCGGCTCGGGCCGCCGCGACACCGGCCGGCTGGCCCTGCGGCCGCAGGACGTGCTCGTGTACTTCACGGACGGGCTCATCGAGCGCCGCGACCGGCACCTGCGAGACGGCATGCTCGCGCTGGCTGACGTCGCCAGCCGCGTGACCGCGCGCGACGCCGCCGGCATCGGCGAGGAGGTGCTGTCGCGGCTCGCGGACCACCCCGAGGACGACGTCGCCGTGGTGGTCGTGCGGGTGCCCGACCCGGCGGCCGGCGTCGAGACGACCAACGGTCCGCGGCGCCGCCGGTGGTCGCTGCCGAGCGAGCCCGCCTCGATCGGCCGCGCGCGCCACGCGGTGCTGCGCACGTGCGAGGCCTGGGGGCTGGGCAACGCCGCGAACGCGGAGCTCGTCGTCTCGGAGCTCGTGGCCAACGCGGTGCTGCACGGGTACGGGCACGTGTCGCTGCAGCTCGACGAGACCGGCGACGGGCTGCGCATCGAGGTCGAGGACGCCAACCCCGCGCCGCCCGTCACGACCGACGGGCACCCCGGCCGGGTGGGGGGCTTCGGCATGCAGATCGTGGAGCGGCTCGCCGACTGGGGCTGGCGGCCGTCCCCCGCGGGCAAGGTCGTGTGGGCGCGCGTGCGGCCGGCGCCGCTGCCGCGCAGCGGGCGGGACTGAGCCGGACGGCGCGAGCCGGGCGCGGGCGCGGCGTCGTTGACGCGCCCGCGCGTCGAAGCGACCCCGGGACGTCCGCGCTGGGGGGGAGGGGGCGGACGCCCCGGTGTCGCCGTCAGGCGGGGGTGGGTGCGCCGTCCGGGCGACGGAAGCCCGACTCGGGCACGCCGACCTCGCAGCGGTGCTCCTCGTCGATGCGGAACAGGTCGAGCGCGCCACAGACCTCGAGCACGAACAGGTCGCGCGGGTCGGCGCCGCGCAGGGCGGTCGCGCCGCCGCGCTTGCGGCCCGCGTCCGCGAGCGAGATGAGGAACGCCGCCCCGGTCGAGTCCATGAACGTCACGCGGCACATGTCGATGACGAGCAGCTGACGGCGCAGGCCGACGACGCGGGCGGCGATCTCCGGGAAGGAGTCGCGCTCCGCGAGGTCCAGGTCTCCGGCGATGGTCAGCACCGTCGTCGTCGGCGAGGTCGAGATCTCGATCATGATCAGTTCCACCGGTGGGCTGAGGGGAGGGCCGGTCGGCTGCTCGACTTTAGGGCGACCTTGCCCGTCCCGCACGTCGAACCGGTCGCGTGTCCGACTCGCCGGTTTCGTCGTCCCCCGGACGGGCGCACCGCCCGTGCGCGGTTGACCAGGGGAGACTGACCCCATGACCCACGAGAACCTGCTCGACGGACCCGCCCCCACGCTGCTGCCCGCCGACGGCCCCGAGGGAGCAGCGCTCGCTGCGCTCGCCGGCGGAGCCGCCGCCCGGGACGCGGTGCGCACCGCGCCCGCGGCGTCCCTCGTCTGGGCGCTGCTCGCCGAGTCGGCCACCGACCCGGTCGAGGCCTACGCGTACGCGCGGACCGGGTACCACCGCGGGCTCGACGCACTGCGGCGCGCGGGCTGGCGCGGGCGCGGGCCGATCCCCGCGGACCACGGGCCGAACCAGGGCTTCCTGCGCGCGCTGCTCGCCCTGGCCGGCGCGGCGGACGCGATCGGCGAGACCGACGAGGGCGAGCGCTGCCGGCAGTTCCTCGCGGACTCGGGCACGTCGGTCGCGGAGGTGGCCGCACTGCGGGACCGATCATGACCATTCCTTGACCGTCGGGTAGCCTCTCGGAGGTATCGGGCTACTGCCGCCCGTGCCGCCGGGGCCCGCGGGCGCACCGCCCGTCGCCGGCCCGCCGCAGGCAGGGGAAGTGGTGAGAGATGCCCGCCGTCGTGGTGCTCGGCGCCCAGTGGGGCGACGAAGGCAAGGGCAAGGCGACCGACCAGCTCGGCTCGCGCACCGACTACGTGGTGAAGTTCAACGGCGGCAACAACGCCGGTCACACGGTCGTCGTCGGGGGCGAGAAGTACGCGCTGCACCTGCTTCCGTCGGGGATCCTCTCGCCGGGCGTCGTCCCCGTGATCGGCAACGGCGTCGTCATCGACATCGACGTGCTGTTCGCCGAGATCGACGCGCTCGAGGCGCGTGGCGTCGACACGTCGCGGCTGCTCGTCTCGTCGGCGGCGCACGTGATCGCCGGCTACAACCGCACGATGGACAAGGTCACCGAGCGGTTCCTCGGCAAGCGCCGCATCGGCACGACCGGCCGCGGCATCGGGCCGACGTACTCCGACAAGATCAACCGCGTCGGCATCCGCGCCCAGGACCTGTTCGACGAGGGCATCCTGCGGCAGAAGATCGAGGGCGCGCTCGACCAGAAGAACCACCTGCTGGTCAAGGTCTACAACCGCCGCGCGGTCACGGTCGACGAGACCGTCGACGAGCTGCTGCAGCATGCCGAGCGCCTGCGCCCGTACGTCGCGGACACCCCGCTCGTGCTGAACCGCGCGCTCGACGCGGGCAAGACGCTCGTCTTCGAGGCGGGCCAGGCGACGATGCTCGACATCGACCACGGCACGTACCCGTTCGTCACGTCGTCGTCGTGCACCGCGGGCGGCGCGTGCACGGGGTCGGGCGTGGGGCCGACGCGCATCGATCGCGTGGTCGCCGTCGCGAAGGCGTACACGACGCGCGTGGGCGAGGGCCCGTTCCCCACCGAGCTCCTCGACGACGACGGCGAGTGGCTGCGCGCGACAGGCGGCGAGTACGGCACGACGACCGGCCGGCCGCGGCGCACGGGCTGGTACGACGCGGTGGTGGTCCGCTACGCCTCGCGCGTCAACGGGCTGACGGACCTCGTCGTGACGAAGCTCGACGTGCTCACGGGTCGCGACAAGATCCCGGTCGCCGTCGCGTACGACGTCAAGGGCCGCCGGTTCGACGAGATGCCCGACGACCAGAGCGACTTCCACCACGCCACACCGGTCTACGAGTACCTCGACGGCTGGTCGGAGGACATCTCCGGCGCGCGCGAGTTCGACGACCTGCCCGCGGCCGCGCAGCGGTACCTGCTGCGGCTCGAGGAGATCTCGGGGACGCGGATCTCGTCGATCGGCGTGGGCCCGGGCCGCGAGGCGACGATCGTGCGGCACGAGCTGCTCGCCTGACGCCTCGCCGCTGCGGCCGGCGGCGACCGGCGGCGACCGGCGGCGACCGTCGGTGCGGAGGACCCGTCGCGTGGGAGGGTGCGCCGCACGAGCGACCCGCTCGGCGGCGCACCCTCCGCACCGACGGCTCGCGCCGGCGTGCGGCGTGGCGTCAGTCGCGCAGCTCCGCCGCGTCGATGGTGCGCTGGCGCAGCACGCTCGCGGGGTAGCACGCGGCGGCGACGCTGAGCACGACCGCCGACCAGAACACGGCCTGCAGGCCCCACGCGTCGGCGACGACGCCGCCCAGCACCGCGCCGACCGGCATCAGGCCGTAGCCGAGCGTGCGGCTCGCGCCCGACACCCGGCCGAGCAGCCCCTGCGGCACCATCCGCTGGCGCATCGAGGCCGAGACGACGTTGCCGATGGTGGTGCAGAAGCCGGCGAGGAAGAGCGTGCCGGCGACGGCCCACGCGTTCGGCACGAGGATCGGCACGACGAGCACCGCCGCCGTGCTGACGCACGCCGTCACGAGCACGCGCAGCTCGGGCAGCGCCGTGACGATCCGCTCGACCACGAGCGAGCCGAGGACGGCACCGACGGCGAGCGCCGCGAGCATCAGCGGGTACTGCGACGGCGGCAGGCCCATGCGGCTCTCGGGCCCGACGGCCCACAGCACGAACACGGCGAAGTAGGCGGTGAACGCCATGTTCATGAGCGACCCGGCGATGACGAGCGGCCGCAGCACGGGGTGCCGCACCAGGAAGGCGAGCCCGTCACGGACCTCGTGGGCGGCGCGGCGCACCGCGCGCTCCGAGACGGCCGGCACGTCGTCGCCCGCGCTCGGCGCGGCCTGGGTCGGCCGGAAGTTGCCGCGGACGCCGCGCCACAGCAGGACGGCCGCGCCGAGGGCCAGGCCGGCAGGCAGGCCGAGCACCCACGCGGCGCCCAGCGCGAGCACGGCGCCGGCGATCGGTCCGCCGACGAACGTGTTGGCGACCTGCTGGACCGCGAGCACGCGTCCGTTCGCGGCCTGGAGCCGCGAGCGCGGCACGATGTCGGGCACGAGCGACGTCTGCGCGATGTCGGCGAACACCTCGGTGATGCCGTAGGCCAGGACCACCGCGACGAGCCACGCCATGCTCAGGTGCCCGCTGACGACGAGCCACATGCCGACGCCGAGCACCGCGGCCCGCGCGAGCATCGCGATCATCTGCGTCCGACGCCGGTCGGTGCGGTCGACCGCGACGCCCGCGATCAGGCCGAGCAGCAGCCAGGGCAGCCACGTCGCGGCCGACAGCAGCGCGATCTGCGTGGCCGAGCGGGTCAGCGTGAGGGCGACCAGGGGAGCGCCGACGCCGACGATGCCGTCGCCGAGGTTGGCGAGGCCGGTCGCGCCGAGCGCCGCGGCGAACGGGCGGCCGAGTGGATCGCGGGCGGGCGTGGTGGGCGGTGCCTCGGGAGCGGTCGTCCCGGTGGTCGACGACTCCGTCGCCGCCGACGCGCGCTGCTCGCTCGTCATGGTCATGGCGTCCCTCGCTAGGATTGAAGAGATCTGTTTGCAAAGAGAACTCTGCAAAGGTATCTCTGCACATGTCCGAGCACAACCCCCCGGAGCGCGCGATCGGTGTCGACGCGCTCAAGGCGTTCGCGCACCCGCTCCGCATGCGGATGTACGACTACATCAACGAGCACGGCGCGGCGACGGCCACGCAGCTCGCGCACGCGCTCGGCGAGAGCACCGGCCAGACGAGCTACCACCTGCGTCAGCTCGAGCGGCACGGCTTCATCGCCGACGACCCGACGCGCGGCACCGGCCGCGAGCGGTGGTGGACGTCCGTCGGCTTCACGATGGCGGCCGAGACGCTGCTCGACCCGTCGGCGAACGCGGCGACGCGCACGCTCATGCAGGGCATCGTCGGCGAGCAGGCCCAGGTGATGACCCGGTTCGTCGCGCAGGCCGACCCGCGCGACCCCTGGTACGACGCCTCGATCGTCGCGCGGCAGACCGTCGCGATGACGCTGGACGAGCTGAAGGCGCTGGTCAAGGCGCTGTCCGGGGTGCTGGACGAGCACTCGGCGCTGGCCAAGGCGCGCGCCACGGCGGCGGCCGAGGCGGCCGACGCGGAGCCGGTCGAGGAGCGGCGGGTCCGCGTCTACCTCGACGTCGTGCCGCTGCCCGTCGAGGGTGCGGGCGAGGAGGCCGTGGCGGGCTGATGCCGGCCGTCGTGGCGCGACGGTCGGGACCGGGCGTCACGAGGGGCGAGCGGCTGGCCGGTCCTGGGCGTCGTCGGCCGAGGCCGCGGTGTCCCGTATCCGGACCGCCCGCAGACGGGCGGCGCCGCGCCGATAGGCTCGGGCGACGTGAAGATCCTCGTCGTCGGCACCGGCGCCCGTGAGCACGCGATCGTCCGCGCGCTCTCCCTCGACCCGCAGGTCAGCGCGTTGCACGCCGCACCAGGGAACCCCGGCATCGCCGCGCTCGCGACGGTCCACGCGGTCGACCAGCTCGACGGCGACGCCGTCGCGGCGCTCGCCACCGAGCTGGGCGTCGACCTCGTCGTGGTCGGTCCCGAGGCGCCGCTCGTCGCGGGCGTCGCCGACCCGGTGCGCGCCGCCGGCATCCCGGTGTTCGGGCCGTCGCGTGCCGCCGCGCAGCTCGAGGGGTCGAAGGCGTTCGCGAAGGACGTCATGGCCGCCGCGGGTGTGCCGACGGCCGAGCCGCGGCTCGTCACAGCACCCGACGAGGTCGAGGCGGCGCTCGACGCGTTCGGCGCGCCGTACGTCGTCAAGGAGGACGGGCTCGCCGCGGGCAAGGGCGTCGTCGTGACGACCGACCGCGCCGAGGCGCTCGAGCACGCGCTCGCGTGCCTCGCCAAGGACGGCGGTCGCGTGGTGGTCGAGGAGTACCTCGACGGGCCCGAGGTGTCGGTCTTCGTGGTGTCCGACGGGGTCGACGTCGTGCCGTTCGTCGCGGCGCAGGACTTCAAGCGCGTCGGCGACCACGGCACCGGCCCGAACACCGGCGGGATGGGCGCGTACACGCCGATCCCGGCGTCGCCCGGCCTGGTCGACGAGGTGATCGACGCCGTCGCCCGGCCGACGATCGAGGAGATGGCCCGTCGCGGCACGCCGTTCGTCGGCGTCCTCTACTGCGGCCTCGCCCTGACCCGCCGCGGCATGCGGGTCGTCGAGTTCAACGCGCGGTTCGGCGACCCCGAGATCCAGGCGGTGCTCCCGCTGCTGACGACGCCGCTCGCCGGCGTGCTGCTGGCCGCGGCCACGGGACGGCTCGGTGAGCTCGCGCCCCTCGAGTGGAGCGACGACGCGGCGGTCAACGTCGTCGTCGCGTCCGCCGGCTACCCCGAGGGCCCGCGGTCGGGAGACGTCATCGGCGGGATCGACGCCGCGGAGGACCTGCCGGGCGTGCACGTGCTGCACGCGGGGACGGCGCTCGACGGGGACGGCCGGCTCGTGACGGCCGGCGGGCGTGTGCTCTCGGTCGTCGGCCGGGGGGCGGACCTCGCCGCGGCGCGGGCTGCGGCGTACGCGGGCGTCGAGCGGATCGCGTTCGACGGCGCACACCACCGGACGGACATCGCCGAGGCTGCCGCGCGGGGCGAGTGGCACACCGAGGGCGGCCTGGCCTGACGGGGCCGGCGCGGTCAGCGCCGGCGACCAACCGGGGCGGGCGGTGCGACGCTGCCGGCCGCTCAGCCGACGGCGAGCGCGAGCACGCGGTCGAGGATCTCGTCGGGCGGTGTGCCCGCCGTGTCGAGAACGCGGGCGCCGGGCCACGGGTCGAGCGCGAGAGCGCGCACCTCGGCCCACGTCGGTTGCCGATGCCCCGGGATGTCGGCGGCCCGGGACTCCACGCGTCGGCGGTGCTCGTCGGCGTCTGCGCACGTCAGCAGCAGCTCCACGAGCCGGGCGCCGGTCGCGTCGGCGACGCCTCGCCACCCGTCCCGTGCCGCGTCGACCGGGTTGACGGCGTCCGCGACCACCGACGTCCCGACCCGCAGGCAGTCGGCCGCGACCGCCATCGCGACGCCGTAGCCCGCCTCGGCGGGCGCGTCGACCCCGAGCGACGACCGAAGGATCGCCTGCTCGATCGTGTCGACCCGCACGTGCGCCGCGGGCAGCACCTGAGCGAGCCGGCGCGCGAGCGTCGTCTTCCCCGTGCCCGGCAGGCCGCCGAGCATCACGAGAACGGGTCCGCCCATGGCACTCCGCTCGCGAGACGCGGGCGCCCGCGGCGGCGCCCGCACGCCACACTAGGCGCGTGACGCACACGCTGCCCGGTTGGACGCACACCTACTCCGGCAAGGTCCGCGACCTGTACGAGCCGGCCGACGACGAGGTGGGCGCTGCGATCCGCGCCGAGCTCGGCGACGTCGTGCTCGTCGTCGCGAGCGACCGCATCTCGGCGTACGACCACGTGCTCTCGACGCCTATCCCGGGCAAGGGGACCGTCCTGACGCAGCTGAGCCTCTGGTGGTTCGAGCAGCTCGCGGACCTCGTGCCGAACCACGTCGTCTCGACCGCGGTGCCCGACGCCGTCGCGGGTCGGGCGATGATCTGCAAGCGGCTGACGATGTTCCCCGTCGAGTGCGTGGTGCGCGGCTACCTGACGGGCTCGGGCCTCGCGGAGTACCGCGTGAACGGCCAGGTCACCGGCATCCCGCTGCCGGACGGACTCGTCGACGGATCGCGACTGCCCGCGCCGATCTTCACGCCCGCGACCAAGGCGGAGCTCGGCGAGCACGACGAGAACGTGCCGTTCTCGACTGTCGCGGACCGCCTCGGCGAGGACATCGCCACGACGCTGCGCGACCTGACGCTCGCGGTCTACGCCCGCGCTGAGGGCATCGCGCGCGAGCGCGGCGTGCTCCTCGCCGACACCAAGCTGGAGTTCGGCACCGCCGAGGACGGGACCGTCACGCTCGGCGACGAGGTGCTGACGCCGGACTCGTCGCGGTTCTGGCCTGCCGACGGCTGGGAGCCTGGGCACGCTCAGCCGAGCTTCGACAAGCAGTTCGTGCGCGACTGGCTGACCTCGCCCGCGTCAGGCTGGGACCGGGCCAGCGACACCCCGCCGCCCGCGCTGCCCGCGGAGGTCGTCGAGCGGACCCGCGACCGGTACCTCGAGGCGTACGAGCGGCTGACGGGGTCGCGGCTCGCGCTCTGACGACCGGCACCCGCACGTGGGGATCTGTCGCGACACGCCGACGGCGCGCCGTGCCGAGGCGGACGGACTCGCCGAACGCGGGACGCCGTGGGTCGCCGCGCGATAGGTGTGGCGCATGGCGTTCCGGATGTCCGAGCGGGCGCACCGCGTCCTGCTCGAGCCTGTTCGGCCGAGGCTCGCGGACGGTCCCGCGTGATCGCGGAGCGACCGCCGCTCCGCGGCGTGCTGCTCTACCGTGCGCTTGGGCGGCGGCCTGACCGTCGGCACGACGGGTGGCTGCGGGCCGACCTCGACTCGCGGTGGTACCCGGTGCGTGACTCGGTGACCTACATGCCGCTGATGGCGGCCATCAGCGTCGGCATCGTGTGGCTCGGCGGATGGGCGTGGCCCGCCGCGGTGGCGGGCTTCGTCGTCGGGGCGGGGTCCGGCGTGGTCGGCGCGGCGCGTGGCCGGGCCAGGCTCCGGGCAAAGTTCTTCCCCGAAGACGAGCCTCCGGAGATCGGCCACTTCCAGCCGTACCGCGGCGCGGACGCCGTCAGCCCAGTGGCCTCCTCGACCGGCGCGTCCGACCCGTGGCCGTCCGCCGGGGGCGCTCGCCGCCGCCGGTAGAATCCGCCTCGACCCCCACCGCCGCGCGAACCAGGGAGCAGACCCGTGGGACGAGTCGTCGTCGACGTCATGCCGAAGCCCGAGATCCTCGACCCGCAGGGCAAGGCCGTGGCCGGCTCGCTGCCGCGCCTCGGTTTCGGGCAGTTCGTCGGCGTGCGGCAGGGCAAGCGGTTCGAGCTCGAGGTCGAGGGCGATGTCACGCAGGAGCACCTCGACGCGGCGCGCGAGGCCGGCGTGCAGGTGCTGTCCAACCCCGTGATCGAGGACGTCGTCGCGGTCTACGCGGACACGGCGGCGGTGCAGGCCTGATGGGCCGCATCGGCGTCGTCACGTTCCCCGGGACGCTCGACGACCGGGACGCCGCGCGGGCCGTGCGCCTCGCGGGCGCCGAGGCCGTCGCGCTCTGGCACGCCGACAGCGACCTGAAGGGCGTCGACGCGGTCGTGCTCCCCGGCGGGTTCTCCTACGGCGACTACCTGCGTGCGGGCGCCATCAGCTCGCACGCGCCGATCGTGCGCGAGATCGTCGACGCCGCCGCCAAGGGCCTGCCCGTCCTCGGCATCTGCAACGGCTTCCAGGTGCTCACCGAGGCCCACCTGCTGCCGGGCTCGATGATCAAGAACGACCACCTGCGGTTCATCTGCCGCGAGCAGGTGCTCGTGGTCGAGAACGCGGACACGCCCTGGACGCGCGAGTACGCCGCAGGCGAGCGCATCACGGTGCCGCTCAAGAACCAGGACGGCCAGTACGTCGCCGACGAGCACACGCTGGACGAGCTCGAGGGCGAGGGTCGCGTGGTGTTCCGCTACGACGGCTGGAACCCGAACGGCTCGCGCCGCAACATCGCGGGCGTGTGCAACGCCGCGGGAAACGTCGTCGGGCTCATGCCGCACCCCGAGCACGCCGTCGAGCCGGGCTTCGGCCCGGACGGCGCGAAGGGTCCGCGCACGGGCACGGACGGGCTGCGGGTCTTCACGTCGGTGCTGACCTCGCTCGTCGGCGCCGCGTGACGACGACGGCGGACCCGACCCTCGAGGTCGCGCTCGTCGGCTGGGACCACCCGGACGCCGCGCGCCTGCGCACCGCCCAGCAGCGCGAGCTGCGGGACCGGTACGGCGACGACGACATCGGCCACACCATGACGGGCGACGGGATCGTCGTCTTCGCGCTCCTCCGCGTCGCGGGTGAGCCCGTCGCGTGCGGCGCGGTCCGCGACGTCTCCGACGAGCACGGCACCGGCACGGGCGAGGTCAAGCGCATGTTCGTCGTCCCGGAGCGGCGCGGCGAGGGACACTCCCGTCGGGTGCTCGCCGAGCTCGAGCGTCGCGCGCCTGAGCACGGCCTGACGCGGCTGATCCTCGAGACCGGGACGCTGCAGCCGGAGGCCATCGGCCTCTACCTGCGCGCGGGCTACGTGCCGATCGACAACTTCGGCGAGTACGCCGAGGTGGGCGACTCGCGGTGCTTCGCCAAGTCGCTCGTGCCCGTCGAGCGCGCGCCGCACGCGCCGCGTCCCACCGGGACCCTGACGGTCGAGCGCGTGGAGTGGGACGACGCCGACGCGCTCGCGTTGCGTCGCGCGATGCGTGACTTCAACCGTGCGACGTACGAGCACTTCGAGCCGGCGCTCGAGGCCGCGGGCGGCTTCGAGGCCGACGACGCCCGCATCGGCGCGGGGGTGCTCGCGACGTTCGTCGCGCGGCTCGACGGCACGCCCGTCGGGCACGCCGCCCTCCGCGCCTCCGGCGACGGGTACGCCGCCGGATCGGGTGAGCTGAAGAAGCTGTTCGTCACGGACGAGGCCCGCGGCGTCGGCGCGGCGCGCGCCCTGCTCGCTGCCGTCGAGGCCGAGGCGCGGACGCTCGGCCTGACGAGCGTCGTGCTCCAGACCGGCGTCCGGCAGCCGCCCGCGGTCGCCCTGTACGTCTCGGCGGGCTACCGCGCGGTCGTGCCGTTCGGCCCGTACGTCGGCGACGCGCACTCGCTGCTGTTCGCGAAGCAGCTGTAGGCGCACTCAGCCGCCGAGGGCGATCGTGCGGGGCGCGCGCTCGGCGGCCGCCGCGAGGTCCGAGACCCTGACGCCTGCGGCCGAGTCGGCGAGCGCCTGCCGCGACGCGTCGATGCGCGCCGCGGCGTCGAGGACGCCCCAGGTGACGACGCCGTCGTCCGCCACCCGGCCGAGCAGGCCGCCGCCGAACGCCACTCGCCAGAGGCCGTCGTCGCCGGGCGCGGCCAGCAGGAGCACCGTCTCGCCGCCGGCGACGAGCCCGCGGGCGACGGCGGCCGCGTCGTACGGGGCGTCGACGGTGATCGCGACGCGCAGCGCCGTGTCGCTGGTGACCCCCGGCGCGGCCGCGACCACGGTGTCGACGTCGAACGTCATGAGGAGCACGCGGGTCTCGGCGCGAGCGTCGTCCCAGGTCACCGGCGCCCCGGTGGAGGCGTCGCGCGGGCCGGACCAGATGGACGCGGTGCCGTGCCGCCACGCCGTGAACCGCCCGGTGACGACGAGGTCCGACACCCTCATGGCCCGGCCCGTGCCGAACCGCCACGACGTCGACGGCAGCGCCTCGGTGATGGTGCCCGGACCGAACGCGGTGTCGAGCAGCGGGTACGGCGCGGCGAGCGCGCGGTCCGCGTACGCGGGATCCGCCGCGGCGGTCGGCCCGGGCTCGGCGTGCGTGCCGTCGCCCGACGACGTCGTCGATCCCGGCTCGCCGACGCCGGTGCCGGCGCACGCGCCCACGGCAGCCACGACCGCGAGGGTCGCGGCCGCGGTGACGAGCAGCATCGGTCGGCGGCGCATGGCAGGGGCTCCGATCTCGCAGGACGTCCGCCGCGGACGCGGCGTCAGCAGTGAAGACGAACGAGAGGCGTCGAACGGCTCACCTGGGCGCGCCGGCGTTCACTGCGACAGGCCCGCGACGATGTTGACCGTCAGGCCGATCACCACCGTGCCGAGGCCGAACGAGAGCAACGAGTGCCACAGCGCGGTGCGGCGCATGACGGACGACTCGAGGTCCGTGTCGGCGATCGCGAACGTCGCGCCGACCGTCATGGCGACGTACGCGAAGTCGGTGTACTGCGGGTTCCCGTCCTGGTGGAAGTCGATGCCGCCGACCGCGTCGGAGTAGTACAGCCGCGCGTACCGCAGCGCGAAGATCGTGTGCACCGCGGCCCAGGAGCCGATGACGCTGACGATGACGGCGACGACCTCGAGCGCCTTCCGTCCGCCGGTGCCGGAGAGGAGGGCGATCACGCCGGCGAGGCTCCCGAGCGAGCCGACGAGCACGACGAGGCTCGCCCCGCGCCGGGTGGGCTCCTCCCGGGTGGCGTGCGTCTGCGTGTCCTCGGGACCCATCGGCGCGACGGCGAGCCACACCGCCAGCACGAAGACGATGCACGTGGCGGCCCACCCGGTCAGCACCGCGCCCACCCCCGACTCGGTCGGGACGAGCGTCGCCACGACCACGCCGACGAGCGCGCCGACGACGAGCGACACGATCAGCCGCGCGAGCGGCGACACATCGAGCGGGTGCAACCGTTCGCGGCGAGCCATGGCCGCCAGTCTCGCGGTCCGCGCGCCGCCGACGAGGGCGACGCGCGGACCGGGGTCGTGCCGTGCGCGCCCGGCTCGCCCGCAGGCGTCAGGCGCCGAGGGCGTCCAGCGCCTGCGCGAGGTCGGCGATCAGGTCCTCGGCGTCCTCGAGCCCGATCGAGAGACGCACGGTCGACTCGGCGATGCCGACGGCCGCGCGGCCCTCCGCGCCGAGCTTGCGGTGCGTCGTCGTCGCCGGGTGCGTGACCATCGACTTGGCGTCGCCGAGGTTGTTCGAGATGTCGATGATGCGCAGCGAGTCGAGCACGGCGAACGTCGCCTTCTTCGCCACGTCGGCGCTCGCGCCCTCGGGCACCCGCAGGTCGAACGTGACGACCGTGCCGCCGCCCGTCTGCTGCGCCTTCGCGAGCTCGTGCTGCGGGTGCGACGCGAGGAACGGGTACCGCACCGACGCGACGCCGGGCTGCTCCTCGAGCCACCGCGCGACGCGCAGCGCCACGGACGCCTGGTGCCGGACGCGCAGGGACATCGTCTCGAGGCCCTTGAGCAGCACCCACGCGTTGAACGCCGAGAGCGACGGCCCGGTGTTGCGGATCAGCTGCTGCACCGGTCCGTCGATGTACTCGCGGGGCCCGAGGATCGCGCCGCCGAGCACGCGGCCCTGGCCGTCGATGTGCTTGGTCGCCGAGTAGACGACGACGTCGGCACCCAGCTCGAGCGGCTTGGACAGCACGGGCGTCGCGAAGACGTTGTCGACGACGACGGTCGCGCCGGCCCGGTGCGCGAGCTCGGAGACGGCGCGGATGTCGACGAGGTCCTGCATCGGGTTCGACGGCGTCTCGAAGAACACGACGTCGGCCGGCGTCGCGAGCGCGTCCTCCCACTGCGACAGCACGTGGCCGTCGACGTAGTCCGTGCGGACGCCGTAGCGCGCGAGGATCTCGTCGAAGATCACGACCGTCGAGCCGAACAGCGCGCGAGACGCGACGATCCGCGAGCCGCTCTTCGTCAGCGCCGCGAGCGACGTGAACACGGCCGACATGCCGGACGCGGTCGACGTGCACGCGTCGGCGCCTTCGATCAGGCGCAGCCGCTCCTCGAAGGTCGAGACCGTCGGGTTCGCGTACCGCGAGTACAGGAACCGGTCGACCTCGCCCGAGAACGCGGCCTCCGCCTGCGCGGCCGAGTCGTACGTGTACGCCTGCGTGAGGAACAGCGCCTCGGAGATCTCGTGGAACTGCGAGCGGACGAGCCCGCCGCGGACCGCGAGCGTGTCCGGGCGCAGCTGGTCGCGCGGCGCGCGGCGGTCGTCCCAGTCGGCGGGGCCCGGAACCCGGCCGGTCTCCGACCCGGTCACAGGTTGCGCCACGGGAGGCCTGCGGCCTTCCAGCCCGTGTGGCCGCGGTGGCCGTCGGCGCCGACGTCGCCCTCGAACCCCTCGAGCACGTTGTACGACGGGCCGAAGCCCGCGGCGGTGGCGGCCTCGGCGGCGGCGATCGAGCGCGCGCCCGACCGGCACAGGAACACGACGGGCCGCGCGTCACCGGGCTCGAGGCCCGTCTCGGCGAGCTGCACGAGGAACTGCGGGTTCGGCCGGCCCGACGGGTAGGTGATCCACTCGATGAGCGCCGCGCGCCCGTCGACCGCCGCGGGGTCGGGGATGCCGACGTAGCGCCACTCGGCGTCGGTGCGGACGTCGACCAGCACCGCACGGTCGTCCGAAGTGAGCAGGTCGAACGCCTGCTGAGGGGTCAGGTCGCCGGCGTAGGGCATCGATCCTCCATCGATCCTGGCGGTAGCACCGTGCCGGTCCGCGTGCTGCGTCCGGCGGGTTGCTGCGGCGTCGTCGAGCCAGATCTCTCGGCCGCTCTGGATGGTGGCCGCGATGCTACCCGCCGGTGCGGGCTGCTCTCCAACACCTGGACATCAGATCCCGCCATGCGAGACATGGGCGTGCCCGCGTTGACACGTCCCGCCGCGGGCCGCGACCCTCGACGCAGGTCATGAGCGCCAGCGCGAAGCCCCGGCTCGCTGGCCGGCAACCCTCCTACCGCGGTGGGGTGCCCCGGGTGACGACCTGGCCGTGCACCGTCCGGTGCCGGCAAGCGCGGGGCCTGCTACACGGGTCCCTCGACCCGTCCGGAGGCCTGCCGTGACCGCACTCGCCGAGAACGTCGACTGTCTGACCACGGTCGAGGCGCTGCTGCCCGTGGTGGGCGCGTCGACGACCGTCCCGCTCGTCGACGGCACGCAGCGCGTGTACGCGAACCTCGACTACGCCGCCAGCGCACCCGCGCTCGAGGCCGTCGCGGCGCGCGTCACCGAGGTGCTGCCGCTCTACGCGTCCGTGCACCGCGGCGCCGGCTACCTGTCCCAGGTGTCGACCGCGCTCTACGAGGCGTCGCGCCAGACGATCGCGCGGTTCGTCGGCGCTCGCGAGGACGACGTCGCGATCATCACGCGGAACACCACCGACTCGCTCAACCTGCTGGCCGGCGTGGTCCCGGGGTCCGTGCTGGTGCTGGACCTCGAGCACCACGCGAACCTGCTGCCGTGGGTCCACTCGCGGACGTCGCAGGGCCACACGACCACCGTGCTGCCGATCGGCGCGACGGTCGCGGCGACGCTCGACGCGCTCCGGGCGGAGCTCGCGCGCGGGTCGTACGCCCTCGTGACGATCACCGGCGCGTCCAACGTGACCGGTGAGGCGCTGCCGATCGACGCGGTCGTCGAGCTCGCCCACGCCGTCGGCACGCGTGTCGCGGTCGACGGTGCGCAGCTCGTGCCGCACCGCGGGTTCTCGCTCGCCGCGACGGACGTCGACTACGTCGCGTTCTCCGGCCACAAGACGTACGCGCCGTTCGGTGCGGGGGCCCTCGTCGGCCGCCGCGACTGGCTCGACGCGGGCGTGCCGTACCTCGCAGGGGGAGGTGCGGTGCGCGACGTGCGCACGGACCGGACGATCTGGCAGCCCGCGCCCGCGCGGCACGAGGCCGGCTCGCCGAACGTGATCGGGGCGATCGCGCTCGCGGAGGCGTGCGACCAGCTCGCCGCGCTCCCCGCCGGCGCGCTCGCGGCGCACGAGGAGGCGCTGCGGGCGCGGCTCGTCGAGGGCCTCACGGCGATCGACGGCGTGCACGTCGCGCGGATCTGGCCGGACTCGGCCGCGCCCGTCGGCGTGCTGACGTTCACGGTGCCGGGGCACGACGCCGGCCTCGTCGCGGCGTACCTCGCGGCCGAGCACGGCATCGGCGTGCGCGACGGACGGTTCTGCGCGCACCCGCTGCTGGCGCACCTCGACGCGTCGCACGGCGCGATCCGGGCGTCGGTCGGCGTCGGCACCACGAGCGAGGCTGTCGACCGGCTGGTCGCGGGTGTCGCCGCGTACCTCGCGGCGGGCCCGGGCTCGCGGTACGAGGTCGTCGACAGCTGCTGGGCGGTCGCAGACGACCCGCGTCCGCTCGTCCACGTGCACGGGCTCGACCACCTCGCCGCGACCGCCGCGGCTGCGTGCGGGCCGGCGCTCGACGACTGACCCGACCCCGCGTCGGCGGCACGCCGCGCCCGGCTGCCGGTCGCGTCCACCAGCACGTCGGTCCGCGGCCGCGACGGGCTCCGGCCGCGACGGCCCCGGCCCTGGTCGCGGGCCCGCGGCGCGGCTTGGCAGGATCACCTGCGTGACCGTCCCGCCCCCGTCCGCCCCGGGCACCCCGGGCGGGTTGGCCCGCAGGCTCGGTACGTTCGACGCGGTCGTCGTGGGGCTGTCCTCGATGCTCGGCGCGGGCGTGTTCGTCGTGTTCGGCCCGGCGGCCCGCGCCGCCGGGAGCGCGCTGCTGGTCGGGCTCGTCGTCGCCGGCGCTGTCGCCTACGCGAACGCGACCGCGAGCGGGCAGCTCGCGGCGGCCTACCCGCTCGCCGGTGGCACGTACACGTACGGCCGCGAGCGGCTCGGGCCGTGGTGGGGCTTCGCGGCAGGGTGGTCGTTCGTCGTCGGGAAGACGGCGTCGTGCGCCGTCATGGCCACGACCGTCGCGACCTACCTGGTGCCGGACAGCTGGTGGCGCCGGGTCGTCGCGGCGGCGGTCGTGATCGCGCTCGGCGTGGTCAATGCCCTGGGCGTCACCCGCACGGCGCGGACCGCGCGCGTGCTGCTCGTCGTCACGCTGCTGGTGCTCGGCGCGTTCGTGGTCGGTGGCGCGGCCGGCGCCGACCACCCGCCCGTCGCGGGCGGGACGGCGCACGGCGTGGTCGGCGTGCTGCAGTCGGCGGGGCTGCTGTTCTTCGCCTTCGCCGGGTACGCGCGGATCGCGACGCTCGGCGAGGAGGTACGTGAGCCCCGCAGCACCATCCCGCGGGCGATCGCCGTCAGCCTCGCCGTCGCTGCGGTCGTCTACCTCGCGGTCGCGCTCGTCGTGCTCGCCGCGCTCGGGCCGGACGGGACGGCGGCCTCGCACGCGCCGGTGGCCGACGCGGCGGCCGCCGTGGCGCCCGGGCTCGAGCCGTGGGTGCGCGTGGGCGCCGTCGCCGCGTCGCTCGGCTCGCTGCTCGCGCTGCTCGCCGGCATCGGGCGCACGAGCCTGGCGATGGCGCGCGAGCACGACCTGCCCCGCCCGCTCGCGGTCGTCCACCCCGCGCGGCAGGTGCCGGCGCGTGCCGAGCTCGTCGTGACCGCGCTCGTGGTGCTGCTCGTGCTGACGACCGACCTCACGGGCGTGCTCGCGTTCTCGTCGTTCGGCGTGCTGCTCTACTACGCGATCGCGAACCTGTCGGCGTGGACGCAGACGGGCCCGGACCGGCGATCCCCGCGCGCGCTGCAGGTGTTCGGGCTGGTGGGGTGCGTCGTGCTCGCGCTCACGCTGCCGCTCGCCGGTGTGGCCGGCGGGCTCGCCGTGCTGGCGGTCGGGCTGCTCGGCCGGGCGGTCGTCGCGCGCCGGCGCGCTCGGGCGGACTGACGACCGCTCGGCCGGCCCGACGGCTCAGCCGGTGACGGTGATCCCCGCGGCCTCGGCCAGCGCCGGCGCGAGCTCGACGAGCTGCTCGCCCGAGATCGTCGCGCCGCGCAGCGACGTGACGCCGTCGATCCGGGTCAGCCCGGTGACGCCACGCAGGTCGACGTCCGTCAGCGCAGCACCGGTCACGTCGAGCCGCCGCACGCGGCACTCGTCGAACCGGACGCGCCGCGCGGTGACGCGTGCCAGGTCGAGCTCGTCGATCGTCACGCCCTCGAACGTCACGTCGGTGAGGCGTGCGTCGCGCAGGTTGACGAAGTCGAGCTTGCCGCCCGTCACGCGCACCCGGTCCCACGACGAGCCGTAGGCGACGAGCGCGCCGATCCGCAGGTCCGTCCACGTGCCGTCCTGCCACGTCGACGAGGGTGCGCTCAGCTCGCCCGCGCGGCACGCGGTGAGCGTGGTGTCGAGCACGCGCGCGTGGTCGAGGCGGACGCCGTCGAGCGAGCACCCCTCGAGCGCGCACTCGAGGATCCGCGCCGACTCGCCGTCCTGCCCGTCGAGGGCGTCGCCCGTGAGCGTCAGGCCGTCGAGATCCGCGCCGGGCGTCAGCAGGTCCACCCCGCCATCGTGCCCGACGGGCGCGACGTACGGTGGAGCGCATGACGGACCCCGGGATCCGGCGGTGGGCGGACATCGCCGAGCAGCGCATCCGCGAGGCGCAGGGCCGCGGGGAGTTCGACGACCTGCCGGGCGCCGGCAAGCCGCTCGACCTCTCCGACGTGAACGACCCGGACTGGTGGGCCAAGCGCCGCATCCGCGAGGAGGGCGGCGACCTCTCGGCCTTCGCGCCTGCGTCGGTCATCCTGCGGCGCGAGCGGGAGCGGGTCCGCGGCGGCGTGCCGTCGCTGCGCAGCGAGCAGGCCGTGCGGGACGCGGTCGAGGGGTTCAACCGGCTCGTGCTCGAGGACCGCCTGCGGCCCGCGCTGCCCGGCCTGCCGCCCGTCGTCGTCCGCCTGCTCGACGTGGACGAGGCGCTCGCGGCCTGGCGCGAGGCGCACGCGGGCGGCTGATCCCGGGGGCCGCGAGAGGCCGGCTCGGCCGCCGGGCCGCGGAATGCGCACGCCCGCGTCGCGGGCCGGGTGCGACGATCGCCGCCATGCAGCACGACCTCGAGCTCACCGCGCCCGGCGTCCGCCTCGTCCCGCTCGCCGCCGAGCACGCCGCGCCGCTCGCCGCCTTCACGGACGAGCTCGTGTGGCGCGGCATGACCTCGCCGACCCCGACCGGCCGCGTCGACCTCCTCGCGCAGGTCGACGGGGCCCTCGCGACGCCCGGGCGGTACGGCTTCGCGGTGCTCGACGCCGCGACCGGCGACGTCGTGGGCTCGACGTCCTTCTACGACGTCGACCACCGCCTCGCGCGCCTCGAGATCGGCCACACCTGGTACGACCCGCGGGTGTGGGGGACGCTCGTGAACCCCGCCACCAAGCTCGCGCTCCTGACGCACGCGTTCGACGTCTGGGGCATGGACCGCGTCGCACTGCGGGCCGACGCGGGCAACGCGCCCTCGGTCGCGGCGATCACGAAGCTCGGCGCCGTGCCGGAGGGCCGGCTGCGCTCGCACCGCGTCCGGCCCGACGGCACGCGCAGCGACACGGTGTACTTCTCGATCCTCGCCGACGAGTGGCCGGCCGCCCGCGCGCGGCTGCTCCGCCGGCTCGCGGGGTCGGGCGCCGCTGAGGGTGACGAGCGCTCGCACCTGCTCGTGGTCGGAGGCCGGGCCGGCGTCGGCAAGTCGACCGCGGCGTTCGCGCTGCACGACCTGCTCACCGCGCACGACGTGCGGCACGCCGTGGTCGAGGGTGACGCGCTCGACCTCGCGCACCCGTTCCCGGCGGGTGCCGCGGCGGCGAACCTCACGGCGGTGTGGGCCCGCTACCGCGCGCTCGGCCACCGGCGGCTCGTGGTCACGAACACCGTCGCGGTGCTCGAGGCCGCGGCGTACGCGACCGCGATGGGCGACGCGCCGCGCGTGACGAGCGTGCTGCTGACGGCCGGTGACGACACCGCGCGCGAGCGGCTCGCGCGGCGCGAGCACGGTGCCTCGTACGACGCGCACGTGTCGCGCTCCGACGTGGCCGCCCGCCGCCTCGACGCCGAGGCCGGCGCCGACGTGCACCGCGTCCCGACGGACGGCCGCACGCCCGACGAGGTCGCCGCGGACCTGGCGAGCCTCACGGGCTGGCTGGCCTGACGGCGCGGCCGGGTCGGCGCGGCGCGCCGCGGGTGCGTCCGCGTCCGGGCACGATGTGCCGGTGCCGACGTCCCTGAGCCGCCGACCGCTCGACGGCTACCCGGTGGTCGTCGTGCTGCCGGAGGTGACCCGGGTCGTCTGGTGGGGCCCGGACGAGGACGACGTCGACGTGCTCGCGGCGGACGAGGGCCGCGTGCTCTCGTGGCCCGACGTGCGCGCGTGCGTGGCGGCCGTCCGCGCCCGCGGGTGGGACGAGGCGCCGCCCGACGACACCCCCGACGAGCTCGACCTCGGCCCGTCGGACGCGTGGCTGGCGGGGGCCGGCGACCTCGACCTGACCTCGGCGCTCGCCGTCTGGGACCTCGCGGCGGACGTCGCGGCGTCGACGGGCGTCGCGTGGGCGGGCGACGACCTCGACGAGGCGTGCCACGAGAAGCTGACGCTCGCCACGGTGCCCTGGCTGATCGGCCTCGACGAGTACGCGCCCGAGTGGACCGCCGGCGAGGCGGACCGGCTGCGCCACCGGGTGCGCACCGGCCTGGCACTGGTCCGCGAGGCGCTCGCGCACGACGGCCGCCCCGCCGGCTGACGCGCGGCCATACCGAGGCGCTGTCGCCGGTCCGCTGCCCGCGGCGTCCCGGCCGCGGCGACCCGGCCGCGCCGCAGACGGAGCCGTGACTCGTCAGACCGGCCTGACGGTCCCCGTGAGGTGCGGCTTCCCGCTGCGCGCGTCCCACACCGCGTACGCGAACCCGTCGACGTCTCGCGCGACCCGCACCGCGGGGGAGCCGGGCAGCAGCACGGGCCTGGCGAACTCCGCGGTCCACACGAACGCCGGCCCGTGCGCGGCCCCGACGGCGGCCAGCGCGCGGGCCGCGGTGTCCATGCCGTGCGCGATCGCCCGCGGGAAGCCGAACCCCTTGGCCGCGAGCGACGAGACGTGGATCGGGTTCCGGTCGCCCGAGACCGCCGCGTACAGGCGGCCCTCGTCGGCGGGCAGCTGCCAGCGCCCGGTCGGCACGGGTGCGACGAACGGCGTGCGCTCCTCGGCGGGGTCGTCGGCCGGGCCCGGGCGGTCCGTCAGGTGCACGCCCTTCGCCAGGTACGTCGACACCCCGGTCCAGACGCGCTCGCCGTCCGCGTCCGACGCGGTCACCACGAGCTCGGCCTGCGTCCCGGCCCGGTGCGACCGCAGCCCCTGCGACCAGGCGCGGAGCGTGAGCGGCTCGTCGAGCCGCGCCTCCCGGTGCTGCTCGACCCGGTTGGCCACGTGCACCGCGCCGACCAGCGGGAACGGGAAGCCGGGCGTCGTCATGACGGCCACCGCGAGCGGGAAGGCGAGCACGTGCACGAACCCTGCGGGGAGCGCGTCGGACGCCGACTCGCCGACCAGGTGCTGGTACGCGGTGAGCCGCGCGGCGTCGGCGCGCACCCCCGCGACCTCGTACGCGACGTCCGGGAGCGCGCCCGAGCCGCGCCCGAGCCGTCGCCCGACGACGCTCGTCGCGACACCCGCGAGCCCCTTGACGTACAGGCCACCGAGTGCGGGCACCGCGGGCAGCGTGACGACGCGCCGGTCGCCGAGGCCGTCCCCGGTCGGCGGCACGGCTGCCGTCACTGGCCCACCATGTTCTGCCCGCAGACCCGCAGCACCCGCCCCTGGAAGCCGCACGCGGCGGGCGACGCGAGGAACGCGACGGTCTCGGCCACGTCGACCGGCTGCCCGCCCTGCTGCAGCGAGTTGAGCCGCCGCGCGATCTGCCGCGTCACCGGGGGGATGTGCGCCGTCATGTCGGTCTCGATGAACCCCGGCGCGACCGCGTTGGCGGTGCCGCCGAACGGCGCGAGCAGCGGCGCGGTCGCGCGGACCATGCCGATGACGCCGCCCTTGGACGCGCCGTAGTTGGTCTGCCCACGGTTGCCGGCGATGCCCGACGTCGACGCGAGCGCGACGATGCGCGGCGCGGCCGTGAAGTCGCCGCTCGTCAGAAGCGCCTCGTTGATGGCGAGCTGCGCGCCGATGTTGACCGCCAGCACGGACTCCCACCGGTCGGGCGTCATGTTGGCGAGCAGCTTGTCGCGCATGATGCCCGCGTTGTGCACGACGACGTCGAGCCGGCCGTGCCGCTGCAGCGCGTGCTCGAGGATGCGCGCGCCCGCGTCGGCGGCCGTCACGTCGAGCTGCAGCGCGGTGCCGCGCACCCGGTTGGCGACGGCCGCGAGCTGCTCGCCCGCGGCGGGCACGTCGACGGCCACGACCGTCGCGCCGTCGCGCGCGAGCGTCGCGGCGATCGCCTCGCCGATGCCGCGGGCCGCGCCCGTCACGACCGCGACCTGCCCGGCGAGCGGGCGGTCCCAGTCGGTCGGCAGCGTGCCGGCCTCGGAGTCGACGGTCAGCAGCTGCCCGTCGACGAAAGCGGACCGCCGCGAGAGCAGGAACCGCAGCAGGGCGACCGCCGCGGCGGCCTGCACCGGCACGCCGTCCGCGAGCACGATGCCGTTGGCCGTCGACCCGCCGCGGAGCTCCTTCGCGAGCGAGCGCAGCATGCCGTCGACGCCCTGCCGCGCGGCCGCGACGGCGGGCGCGTCCGCGGCCGTCGCCGCGCGGGAGATCGTCACGATCCGACCGGCGGACGCCAGCTCGCGGAGCACCGACCCGGCCGCCAGCATCGGCTCCGCGAGCTGAGACGGGTGCGTCAGGCCGGTCAGCACCACGACCACGGCCGCATAGCGCGCGCCCGCGGTGGGCCGACGGTGGACGTCGAGGTCCCAGCCGTCGAGCACCGGGCCGCCCGCACCGCCGGCCGGACCGGAGAGCAACCGGGCGACGGCGTCCGCGTCGTCGCCCGCGCCGAGCACGAGCAGCGGTCCGTCGACGAGCGGCTGGCCGGGCACGTACCGGCGCAGGGGGACGGGCCGCGGCAGTCCGAGCTGCTTCGCGACCTTGGCGGCGAAGCCGTGGTTGACGAGGTCGAGGTAGCGATCGCCCATGGTCACGCCGCCTCGAGGATCGCGGTGAGGCCGAGCCCGCCGGCCGCGCAGACCGACACCAGCGCCCTGATCGGCGGTCCGCCGGGCGCGGCGACGCGGGCGCGGTGGAGCTCCTTGCTGACGGTCGCCACGATGCGCCCGCCGGTCGCGGCGAACGGGTGGCCCGCGGCGAGCGACGACCCGTGCACGTTGAGCCGCGCCGGGTCGACCTTGCCGAACGCGCCGTCGAGCCCGAGCCGCTCGCGCCCGAACTGCTCGGACTCCCACGCGGCGAGCGTCGTGAGCACGGTCGACGCGAACGCCTCGTGGATCTCGACGTACGCGAAGTCGTCCAGCGTCAGGCCGTTCCGCGCGAGCAGGCGCGGCACCGCGAACGCGGGCGCCATCAGCAGCCCGTCGACGCCGTGCACGAAGTCGACCGCGCCGGCCTCGGCGTCGACCACCGCGGCGAGCGGCGTCACGTCGTGCGCCGCCGCCCACGACTCGGAGCCGAGCAGCACGGTCGCCGCGCCGTCCGTCAGAGGAGTCGAGTTGCCGGCGGTCATGGTCGCCGGGGTGTCGAGCGCCAGCCCGAACGTCGGCCTCAGCGCTGCGAGCTTCTCGAGCGAGGTGTCCCGGCGCAGGTTCCCGTCCTGAGTCTGGCCGCGGTACGGGGTGACCAGGTCGTCGAAGAAGCCGGCGTCCCACGCGGCCGCGAGCCGCTGGTGCGAGGCGAGCGCGAGCTCGTCCTGCGCCTCGCGCGAGATGCCCCACTGCGCGGTGGTCAGCGCCTGGTGCTCGCCCATCGACAGGCCCGTGCGCGGCTCGTCGGTGCGGGGCGTGGCGGGCGCGAGGTCGCGGGGCCGGACCTTGGCGAGCGCCGCGAGCCGGGCGCCGGCGGACCGGGCGCGCGACGCTTCCAGCAGCGCGCGCCGCAGCCGGTCGGACACCGCGACAGGCGCGTCCGAGGTGGAGTCGACCCCGCCCGCGATCGCGGACTCGAGCTGGCCGAGACGGATCTTGTTCGCGAGCGAGACGACGGTCTCGAGCCCCGTCGCGCACGCCTGCTGCAGGTCGAACGCGGGCGTCGTCGGGGCGAGAGACGAGCCGAGCACCGACTCGCGCGTGAGGTTGAAGTCGCGGCTGTGCTTGAGCACCGCACCCGCGGCGACCTCGCCGATCGTCTCGCCCTGCAGGCCGTAGCGGGCCACGAGGCCGTCGAGCGCGGCGGTGAGCATGTCCTGGTTGCTCGACCGGGCGTAGGCGCCTCCGGCGCGGGCGAACGGGATGCGGTTGCCGCCCAGCACGAGCGCGCGGCGCGGCGCGGGGCCGGTTGCTCGAGCGGCGGCCTGGCGGGCGGTGGGTGGCATGGCGTGCGTTCCTCTCATCGGCTCTGATGGTCGGATCCAGGGACGAAGGTCCCGTCTGTTGTGTCCAGGACCGAGAGTACCTGATACCTTCGGTGTCGTGAGCCCGATCACAGCGGGCCCGTCGAAGGAGACGGGCCCCTCCTCGCATCGCGACGATGCCGCACGCCCGCGTGTGGCGCACCAGGGGACGCCGCCGGAGATGCCGATCGACGGCCGGTCCACCCGGTGGGCCGACCACCGGGAGGCGCGCCGAGCCGAGCTCGTGCGCATCGCGCGGCGCACGGTCCACCACAAGGGCCCCGACGTCTCCATGGAGGAGATCGCCGCGGCCGCCGGCACCTCGAAGTCGATCGTCTACCGCTACTTCGCGGACAAGACGGGCCTGCAGATCGCGGTCGCGGAGGCCGTCGTGCTGCAGATCCAGGGCGCGCTCGAGGGCGTGGTCCGCGTCGCGCCGACGCCCCGCGAGGGCCTGCGCGCCATGGTCGCCGTGTACCTCGAGATGATCGAGTCGTCGCCGCACGTGTACGCGTTCGTCACGCGCGACGGGTCGATCGAGTCGGGCGGGCCGCTCGGCCACTTCCTCGACTCCGTGACCGCGCTCGTGGCCGCGCCGTTCGCCCGAGGGCTCACGGCCGAGCAGCCCGACGGCCGACGCGTCGCGCGCCGCCCGGACGACGCCCCGCTCCCCGGCACCGCCACGGCCGACCCCGAGGACGCTGCGCGCCTCGCGCTCGTCGACTCGTGGGCCGCCGGCGCGGTCGGCTTCGTGCGCGGCGCGGGCGAGTGGTGGCTGGCGCACCGCGACGTCCCCGGCGCGCCGGACAGGGAGACCCTCACCGCCCAGGTCGCGGCGTGGCTGTGGGCCGGGCCCGTCGGCCTGCTCGCGCGCGACCGCGGCCGACCCGTCGCGGCGGAGCCCGCGCCCAGCACCTCCAGCACCACCGGCACGAAGGAGTCCCGATGACCACCACCGAGCACCGCCCCGACGCGCCCGAGCTGGGTGACCCCCGGCTCGACCGCGACGCGGGTCTCGACGTCGCCCACCTGCAGCGCGTCCTGCTCGGCCACTACGCCGACCTGCGCCTCGGCGCCCGCCGCCTCATGGCCGACCCGCGCTTCCACAAGCAGGACGACCTGACGCTCGCCGAGCACCGCGAGCGCGTGCTGGGCCAGCTGCGTCTGCTCGCGGCCGAGGGCGACGTGCACCGCTCGTTCCCCGAGCGGTTCGGCGGCGCCAACGACCACGGCGGGTTCCTCGCGCGCTTCGAGGAGCTGACGTCGGCGGACCCGTCGCTGCAGATCAAGTCCGGCGTGCAGTGGGGCCTGTTCGCGTCGGCGATCTACCACCTGGGCACCGAGCGGAACCACGACGAGTTCCTGGCGGACTCGCTGTCCGTCCGGGTCCCGGGCGCGTTCGCGATGACGGAGACCGGCCACGGCAGCGACGTCGCGGCGATCGGGACGACCGCGACGTACGACGCGCAGACGCAGGAGCTCGTGGTGCACACGCCGTTCCGCGCGGCGTGGAAGGACTACCTCGGCAACGCGGGGCAGCACGCGACCGCGGCCGTGGTGTTCGCCCGGCTCATCACCCGAGGCGTCGACCACGGTGTGCACGCGGTGTACGTGCCGATCCGCGACGAGGCGACCGGCGAGTTCCTGCCGGGCGTCGGCGGCGAGGACGACGGGCTCAAGGGCGGCCTCAACGGCGTCGACAACGGCCGGCTCTGGTTCGACCACGTGCGCGTGCCGCGCACCAACCTGCTCGCCCGGTACGGCGACGTCGCCGAGGACGGCACGTACTCCTCGCCGATCGAGAGCCCCGGCCGCCGGTTCTTCACGATGCTCGGCACGCTGGTGCAGGGGCGCGTCTCCCTCGACGGGGCCGCCGTCTCGGCCGCCCGGCTGGGGCTCGCGATCGCCGTGACGTACGGCAACCAGCGCCGCCAGTTCGCGGGACCGGGCGCCGAGGAGGTGGTCGTCCTCGACTACGCCGAGCACCAGCGCCGGCTGCTCCCGCTGCTCGCCGAGACGTACGCCGCGGGCTTCGCGCACGAGGACCTGCTCGCGGCGTTCGACGACGTGTTCTCGGGCCGCAACGACACGCCCGAGACGCGCGAGGACCTGGAGACGCTGGCCGCCGCCCTCAAGCCGACGTCCACCTGGCACGCGCTCACCACGCTGCAGACGTGCCGCGAGGCGTGCGGCGGTGCGGGCTTCCTGGCGGAGAACCGCATCGTCGGGCTGCGCGCCGACATGGACGTCTACGTGACGTTCGAGGGCGACAACACGGTGCTCTACCAGCTCGTGGGCAAGCGGCTGCTCGCCGACTACTCGACGTCCTTCAAGCACCTCGACGCGGTCAAGGTCGCGCGGCTCGTCGCCGAGCGGGCGGCTGACGCGGCGCGGTACCGGACCCCGTTGACGCGTGCCGTGCAGACGATCAGCGACGCCGGCGACCCGCGCCGCTCGGCGGGCCAGCTGCGCGACGCCGAGACGCAGCGCGCGCTGCTCGTGGACCGCGTCGAGACGATGGTCGCCGAGGTCGCCACCGCCCTGCGGCCCGCGCACAAGGCGGACCCCGCGACGGCGGCGGCGCTGTTCAACGCGCACCAGCACGACCTCGTCGAGGCGGCTCGGGCGCACGCCGAGCTGATCCAGTGGGAGTCGTTCACCGCGGCGCTCGACCGCGTGTCGGACGCGGGCACCACGCAGGTGCTCACGTGGCTGCGCGACCTGTTCGGGCTCTCGCTCGTCGAGCGGCACCTCGCCTGGTACCTCGTCAACGGGCGCCTGTCGGCGCACCGCGCGCGGACCGTCACGTCGTACATCGACCGGCTGCTGACGCGACTGCGCCCGCACGCGCAGGGCCTCGTCGACGCGTTCGGCTACGACCAGGTGCACGTCCGCGCGGCGATCGCGTCGGGCGCCGAGGCCGCGCGCCAGGACGAGGCGCGCGCGTACTACCGGGCGCAGCGCGCCTCGGGCGACGCACCGGTCCCGGAGAAGCGCCACTGAAGGCGCCACCCCCCGGGCGGCCGTGGCCGCCCGACCCGCACGCGGGGCCGACGAGCGTCCCGCTGCCGGCCCGACGACGAACAATGCCGCCACCACGTGAGTGCACAGTCACGTGGTCGCGGCTTTGTTCGTGTCTGGGCGAGGGGGGGCGGCGCTCGACGCGAGGCCCGCACCCGTCAGACGTTCGCCCGACGCTTGCTGCGGCGGCTGCGCAGGAGCCAGCCGATCAGGAAGCCGAGCACGAGCGACGCCACCACGAGGATCCACAGCGGCGCGCTCACGCTCATCCAGAACAGCTCGAACGTCGTCTCCTTGGTGTTCTGGAGCACGAGCACGAGGACGGCCGCGAGCAGCACGATGCCGACCACGAGCCGCCAGCTGACGCCGTTCGACCGCTCGACCTTCTGATCCGGAGCTGACATGTCGACCCCCGTCGTCCGGGGCCGCGGCGTTCCGGGGCGGGCGCGACCCTGATGGAGGACATGGTGCTCGCGACGGCGCCGACCGGCGCGCCGAGGCGCACCGGCCGGCCTGCGTCGGGCGACGGGAGGGGCCGCCGGGCGCCGGTACGTCGTCAGCGGGGTGCGCCGCGACGCGCGCGCGCCACGACCGTCGCGGCGGCGCCGAGCAGCACGAGGGCCCCGGCGAGCGCCGCCGGTCCGCGAGCGTCGCCGCCCGTCGAGGCGAGCGTCGCGTCGTCGTCCGCCAGCACGTAGGCGGTGGGCGACGGGGTCGCGTCGGGCGTGGTGTCGTCGTCGGGGGTGCCCGCTGCCGTCGCCGACGACGTGGGCGCGGAGTCCTCGACGTGCGAGGCCGGGGTGTCGCCACCCGGCGCGGGCCGGTGCGCCTCGGGCGTCGAGCCGTGCCGGACGGGCCCCGTCGCCGGGTGGGCCGGCGCGGGGGCGCTCGCGGTCGTGGAGGGTGCGGGCGCCGACGTCGTCGAGGTCGGCTGCGGGTGGCGGCCCGGGTGGTGGTGCCGCGGCCACGCGTGCGGCGTCGGCGGCGCCGCCGGTGTGGCGCTCGGCGGGGGCGTGGGGGAGCCGGTCGGGGTCCCGCGCGGGCAGTCGTTCGGCGGCTGCGTGACGCTGACCGGCTTCTGGCCACCCTCGCCGAAGTGCTCGTCGTACCCGCTCACCTGGACCCACGTGACGCACGCGCCCGTCGGGACGCCGAGCTCCGCCCACGTCACGGTGTGCGCCGACGCCCAGCGGTGGCCGCTGTCGCCCGCGTGGCCCGTGTGCAGGCTCGCTGCGTGCGTCACGTTCGCCCGCGTCCAGCGGACGTTGACGTCGGCGTCGTCGCCGAGCGTCGCGCCGGCGGGCAGCTCGATGCCCGACGACGTCACGCGGTACGGCGTCGGGTCGTCCGAGCCGTGCGCGTGCGCCGCAGACGCGGCGGCCGGGACGAGCAGGAGGGCGAGGGAGGCGGCCACGGCGGCACGGCGGAGCATCGGACCCCTTTGTTCGGTGAGGCGCGCGCTGGTTCGCGTGCGGCGCGCAACGGTGCTGGTCAGCGGCTCGTCACGACACTGGACGACCGCCCAGGTCACCCTAGGGCAGAGGGGATGATTCGGACGCAACGGACGATGAGAGGTCGATGAGAAACGTGCACCGAGGCAATCGGTCGACGTCCGTGGACAGCTGACCGGTCGCCCTCCGCGCCGCCGGTATCCTTGTGGCTCGTTGCCGATGTCGGCCGCGCGGGTCGTCCCGGGCCACTCCCGGACCGCCTGCGAACGGCCCCCGGGCCCCCGAGGGAAACGATGACCACCGCACCCGTGCGCCCCGCTCACACCTCCGACACCGTCGAGCACGCCGCGGCGACGCCCGACCTCGAGCAGCCGTTCGCGGAGCTCGGCCTGAAGCCGGACGAGTACCAGCAGATCCGCGAGCTCCTCGGTCGGCGTCCCACCGCCGCCGAGCTCGCCATGTACTCCGTGATGTGGTCCGAGCACTGCTCGTACAAGTCGAGCAAGGTGCACCTGCGCCAGTTCGGCGACAAGACGACCGACGCCATGAAGGAGCACCTGCTCGTCGGCATCGGCGAGAACGCCGGCGTCGTCGACATCGGCGACGGCTGGGCCGTCACGTTCAAGGTCGAGTCGCACAACCACCCGTCGTACGTCGAGCCGTACCAGGGCGCCGCGACCGGCGTCGGCGGCATCGTGCGCGACATCATCTCGATGGGCGCCCGCCCCGTGGCCGTCATGGACCAGCTCCGCTTCGGCGCGGTCGACCACCCGGACACGGCCCGCGTCGTGCACGGCGTGGTGGCGGGAGTCGGCGGGTACGGCAACAGCCTCGGCCTGCCCAACATCGGCGGCGAGCTCGTGTTCGACGCGAGCTACCAGGGCAACCCGCTCGTCAACGCGCTGTGCCTCGGCGTGCTCCGCCACGAGGACATCCACCTCGCGAACGCGTCCGGCACGGGAAACAAGATCGTCCTGTTCGGCGCGCGGACCGGCGGCGACGGCATCGGCGGCGCGTCGATCCTCGCGTCCGAGACGTTCGACGACACCAAGCCCTCCAAGCGCCCGAGCGTGCAGGTCGGCGACCCGTTCATGGAGAAGGTGCTCATCGAGTGCTGCCTCGAGCTCTACGCGGCCAAGGTCGTCGAGGGCATCCAGGACCTCGGTGCCGCGGGCATCAGCTGCGCCACGAGCGAGCTCGCCTCGAACGGCGACGGCGGCATGCACGTCGACCTCGAGAACGTGCTGCTGCGCGACCCCACCCTGACGGCCGGCGAGATCCTCATGTCGGAGTCGCAGGAGCGGATGATGGCCGTCGTCCGCCCGGAGAAGCTCGACGAGTTCCTCGCGATCACGGGCCGGTGGGACGTCGAGACCGCCGTGATCGGCGAGGTCACCGGCAGCGGCCGCCTGACGATCGACCACCACGGCCAGCGCATCGTCGACGTCGACCCGAAGACGGTCGCGCACGAGGGCCCCGTCTACGACCGCCCGTACGCGCGGCCGGCGTGGCAGGACGGTCTCGTCGCCGACACCTCGGCGAGCCTGTCCCGCCCCGAGACGGCCGACGAGGTCCGCGCGACCGTGCTTCGCCTGCTCGCGAGCCCCAACCTCGCGTCCAAGGCGTGGGTGACCAACCAGTACGACCGCTTCGTGCAGGGCAACACCGCGCTCGCGCAGCCCGACGACTCGGGTGTCGTCCGCGTCGACGAGCAGACCGGGCTCGGTGTCGCGCTCGCCACCGACGCGAACGGCCGCTACGGCAAGCTCGACCCGTACACGGGCGCGCAGCTCGCTCTCGCGGAGGCGTACCGCAACGTCGCGACGACGGGCGCCAAGCCGCTGGCCGTCACCGACTGCCTCAACTTCGGCAGCCCGGAGCACCCGGACTCGATGTGGCAGCTCGTCGAGGCGATCCGCGGCCTCGCCGACGCGTGCCAGACGCTCGAGGTGCCCGTGACCGGCGGGAACGTCTCGCTCTACAACGGCACCGGTGAGGTCGGCCAGATCGACTCCGCCATCCACCCGACCCCCGTCGTCGGCGTGCTCGGCGTGCTCGACGACGTGGCCGACGCGGTCCCGTCCGGCTGGACCACGCCCGGCCAGGCCGTGTACCTCCTGGGCACGACGCACGCGGAGCTCGACGGCTCGGCGTGGGCCGAGGTCGTGCACGGACACCTCGGCGGCGTGCCGCCGAAGGTCGACCTCGCGGCCGAGCGCCGGCTCGCCGCGGTGCTGCAGAACGCGGCCCGCGACGGCCTGGTCGACGCCGCGCACGACCTCTCGGAGGGCGGGCTCGCGCAGGCGCTGCTCGAGTCGTCGCTGCGCTACGGCGTGGGCGTGCAGGTGTCGCTCGAGACCTTGTGCGCGCGCGACGGCGTCACGCCGTTCGAGGCGCTGTTCTCGGAGTCGACGGCCCGCGCGATCGTCGCCGTGCCGCGCACCGAGGAGGTGCGGCTCGCCGACCTGTGCACCGCCCGCGGCGTTCCGGTGCTGCGGATCGGCGAGACGGCCGAGTCGTGCACGCCCGGTGCGGGCGTGCCGGTGGACGCGCCCGACCACGTGCACGGCCCCGCGGTCGAGGTCGACGGGCTGTTCACCATCGGCCTGGACGAGGCGCGCGAGGCGCACGAGGGGACGCTGCCGGCGTACTTCGGCTGACGCCGCGCCGGTGCGGCTGAGCCGAGCCGGTCGGCCGTCGCGCTGGTTCGGCTGACGTCGCGCCGGTTCGGCTGGCGCCGCCTGCCGCTCGCGGGCGTGACCAAGGCCTCGCCCGCGAGCGGACGATCGTCCCGCTGAATTGCCTCCAGCACCTGGTCCCCTGGAGTCGACCCTCCGTGCGCATCGACGCACGAGCACGCCGACCCCGGAGCAGGCCGACATGAGCACCGAGCAGTACCTCGACGACGTCTTCACCCAGGTGGTGGCCCGCAACGGTCACGAGCCGGAGTTCCACCAGGCCGTCCGCGAGGTGCTCGACTCGCTCGCCCCCGTGCTCGACCGCCACCCCGAGTACCGCGAGGCGGCCGTGCTCGAGCGCATCGTCGAGCCCGAGCGGCAGGTCGTGTTCCGCGTGCCGTGGGTCGACGACGAGGGCCGCGTACGCGTCAACCGTGGGTTCCGCACCCAGTTCAGCTCGGTGCTCGGCCCGTACAAGGGCGGTCTGCGGTTCCACCCATCGGTCGACGCGGGCATCGTCAAGTTCCTCGGCTTCGAGCAGATCTTCAAGAACGCGCTCACCGGGCTCGCGATCGGCGGCGGCAAGGGCGGCTCGGACTTCGACCCGCACGGCCGCTCGGACGCCGAGGTCATGCGCTTCTGCCAGTCGTTCATGTCGGAGCTGTTCCGCCACGTCGGCGAGCACACGGACGTCCCGGCGGGCGACATCGGCGTCGGCGCGCGCGAGATCGGCTACCTGTACGGCCAGTACACGCGGCTGACGAACCGGTGGGAGGCCGGCGTCCTGACCGGCAAGGGCCTCGCATGGGGCGGCTCGCTCGCGCGCACCGAGGCGACGGGCTACGGCGCGGTGCTGTTCGCGGCGGACGCGCTCGCGTACCGCGGCCTGGTCCTCGACGGCCGGCGCGTCGTGGTGTCGGGCTCCGGCAACGTCGCGGTGCACGCGATCGCGAAGGCGCAGCAGCTCGGGGCCGACGTCGTGGCGTGCTCCGACTCGAGGGGTGCGGTGCTCGACGAGCGCGGCATCGACGTCGACCTGCTCCGGCAGGTGCGCGAGGTCGAGCGCCTGCCCGTCGAGGTCTACGCGCAGCGCCGCGGCGCCCACTACGAGCCCGGCGCCCGGCCGTGGGCGTTCGGAGCCCAGGTCGCACTGCCGTGCGCCACGCAGAACGAGCTCGACGAGGACGACGCCCGTGCGCTGCTCGACGCGGGCGTGCTCGCGGTCGTCGAGGGCGCGAACATGCCGACGACCCCGAAGGCGGCCGCGCTCCTCACCGAGAACCGGGTGGTCTTCGCGCCCGGCAAGGCGGCGAACGCGGGCGGCGTCGCCACGAGCGCGCTCGAGATGCAGCAGAACGCCGCGCGCGACTCGTGGACCTTCGAGCAGACCGAGGCGCGGCTCGCGGCGATCATGCACGACCTGCACGACCGGACGCTCGAGACCGCGGACCGGTTCGGCGCGCCTGGCGACTACGTGGTGGGGGCGAACATCGCGGGCTTCACGCGGGTCGCCGACGCGATGCTGGCACTCGGCGTGATCTGACCGCCGCCCGCCGCGCGCCGCGTCGCGTCGCGTCGCCGGTTAGCGTCGCCCGGTGCCGGTCCTCCTCTGGCTGCGCCGCGACCTGCGGCTCGCCGACAACCCCGCGCTGCTCGCCGCGGCGGACCGGGCCCGCGCGACGGGCGACGAGGTCGCCGCGCTGTTCGTGGTCGACCCCGCGCTCTGGTCGTCGCCGCCGACGCCGCGGCTCGCGTACCTCGCGCGGTCGCTCCGGGCGCTCGACGAGCGACTCGGCGGCCGCCTGACGATCCGCACCGGCCGGCCCGAGCAGGTGGTCCCGGCCGTGGCACACGAGCTCGCGGCACCGAGCGTGCACGTCGCCGCGGCCACCGAGCCGTACGGGCAGCGCCGGGACGACCGCGTGGAGCGCGCCCTCGGCGTCGAGCTCGTCCGTACCGGCTGCCCCTACGCGGTCGCGCCCGGTCGGCTCGTCACGCGCGCCGGCACGCCGTTCCAGGTCTACACGGCGTTCCGCGACGCCTGGCTCGACCACGGTTGGGCGGCACCGGCACCCGAGCCTGCCGGCGTCCCGTGGGCCGACGTGCCCGGTGACCCGCTGCCCGAGGCCTCGACCGAGGTGCCGCTGTCGGCCGCCGGGGAGGTCGCGGCCCGCGAGCGATGGTCCGCGTTCGTCGCCGAGGCCCTCGCCGACTACCGCTGGACGCGCGACCGGCCGGACCTTGCCGGGACCTCCGCGATGTCCGCCGCTCTGAAGTACGGCGAGGTCCACCCGCGGACGCTGCTCGCGGACCTCGCGGCGGCCGCGCGCGCGGGCGTCGACCCGGCGTCGGCCGCGACGTTCCGCGACGAGCTCGCGTGGCGCGACTTCCACGCGGACGTGCTGTGGCACCGGCCCGATGCGACGCACCGGTCGCTGCGGGCGGTCGCGTCGGACGACGACTGGGCGACAGGTGCCGCCGCGGACGCCGCGTTCGACGCGTGGGCGGCCGGGCGGACGGGGTACCCGTTCGTCGACGCCGGCATGCGGCAGCTCGCCGAGACCGGGTGGATGCACAACCGGCTGCGCATGGTCGTGGCGTCGTTCCTCGTCAAGGACCTCCACGTCGCGTGGCAGCGCGGCGCGGCGCTGTTCCTCGACGGCCTCGTCGACGGCGACACCGCGCAGAACCAGCTCAACTGGCAGTGGGTGGCCGGCACCGGGCGTGACGCGGCGCCGTACTTCCGCGTGTTCAACCCCGTCGCGCAGGGGCAGCGTCTCGACCCCGAGGGCGACTACGTCCGCCGGTGGGTGCCCGAGCTCCGCGCCCTGCCGGGTGCCGCGGTGCACGAGCCGTGGGCCGCCCCGGGCGGACCGCCGCCGGGGTACCCGCCGCGCCTGGTGGACCACGCGACGGAACGCCGGGTGGCGCTCGACGCGTACCACGCGCACCGCGCCGCGCGCGGGGCGCCGTCGGGCGACTGAACCCCGATCGGTGGGCTCATCGCGCTCGAAGCGTTTCGCATGTCGCGCGCGAGACGGGCGGTCGGGTGTCCTCGTCGGGTCCCGCGGTGGACGCGACGCTGCGGCCGGCAGGTCCCGTCGCCGGCCGCGGGCGTGCACCGCCCGGGACACCCGGGCGCCCGTCGTCCCGAGGAGAGCGCATGCCCACCCGTAGAACCGTCGCCGGCATCGTCGCCGGCGCCGCCCTCGTCGCCGGTGGCGTCGTGGCCGCCACGCAGGCGCAGGCCGCGAGCGGCTGTCGCGTCGACTACACCGTCACGAGCCAGTGGTCCGGCGGGTTCGGCGCCCAGGTGTCGGTGACGAACCTCGGCTCGCCGGTGTCGTCGTGGACCGTGGACTGGACGTACACCGCCGGGCAGAAGGTGACGCAGCTCTGGAACGGCAACGTGTCCGCGAGCGGCTCGAGCGTCACCGTCACGAACGCGCCGTACAACGGGTCGATCCCGACCAACGGGCACGCCGACTTCGGCTTCAACGGCTCGTGGACCACCGCCAACCCGACGCCCTCGCAGTTCCGGCTCAACGGCACGGTCTGCACCGGCACGGTGTCGTCGTCGACCGGCACGCCGTCGACGACCCCGACGCCGACCGTCACCCCGACCCCGACACCGACCCCGACGCCGACGCCGACGGTCACGCCGAAGCCCACACCCACCCCGACCCCCACGCCGACGCCCACACCGACCCCGACCCCCACCCCCACCACGCCGGTCCCCACGGGCGACTTCTTCCTCAACACCGGCACCCAGGCGTACACCGCGTACCAGCAGGCGAGCGGCACGGACAAGCAGCTGCTCGCCAAGATCGCGCTCACGCCGTCCGCCTACTGGGTCGGCAACTGGTCCGACGCGGCGCACTCGAAGTCCGAGGTGCACGACTACACGAGCCGCGCGGTCGCGGCGGGACAGATCCCGTTCTTCGTCCTCTACGCGATCCCCGGCCGTGACTGCGGCAACTACTCCGCGGGTGGCGTCGCGACCAGCGAGTACGCGAGCTACGTCGACACGGTCGCGTCCGGCATCGTCGGCCACCCGTGGGTCGTGCTCGAGCCCGACGCTCTCGCGCAGCTCGGCGACTGCAGCGGCCAGGGCGACCGCGTCGGCTACCTGCAGTACGCCGCGAAGTCGCTGACGCTCGCCGGCGCGCGCGTCTACGTCGACGCCGGACACTCGCGCTGGCTCTCGGTCGACGAGGCGGTGCGGCGGCTCACCCTGGTCGGGTTCCAGTACGCCGTCGGCTTCGCCCTGAACACGTCGAACTTCGGCGCGACCTCCGGCGAGCAGTCCTACGGCGAGCAGATCTCGCAGCGGCTCGGCGGCAAGGGCTACGTCATCGACACCTCGCGCAACGGCAACGGGGCGAACGGCGAGTGGTGCAACCCGTCCGGCCGGGCGCTGGGCGACAAGCCGGCGCTGGTGAACGACAGCACCGGGCTCGACGCCAAGCTGTGGGTCAAGCCGCCGGGCGAGTCGGACGGCACCTGCAACGGCGGTCCGGCCGCGGGCCAGTGGTTCCAGAGCTACGCCCTCGACCTGGCGCGCAACGCGCACTGGTGAGGTCACCGTGCCGGGCCGTCCTCCTCGGGGCGGCCCGGCACGTCGTCGCCGCCTCGCTACCGGCTCACTGCCGGCGAGGTGGCGTGTTGACGAACTGGAACTGCAGCCGGACGTCGGCGTCGCGCGGCACGTCCAGGGTCGTCGCGCTGGGCGACCACTGCCCCGGCACGAGGAACATCGCGTCAGGCCCCTGCACGAGCAGGTGCAGCCCGCGGTAGCGGTAGCGGAACTCGTCGGCGCGCGCCGCGCACGCCGCGTCGGGCGCGTCGCCGCTCGTCCAGCACAGGTCCTCGGGCGCCGGCACCGTGTTGCGCAGGTGCAGGTCCTCCTTGCTGTCGAGGATCACCGCCGGCAGGTCCTGCAGGTGGCGGGCCATGAGCTCGGCGCGAGCCTGGCCCGACCACTGCGCCGTCACCGACACCGCCCACAGGACGCCCGCCAGGGCGACGACCCACAGCCCGGCGATCGCGCCGACCGCGCGGTACGGCAGGTAGCGCAGCGCCATCGCGGTCGCCGCCGCACCCGTCGCGACGAGCACCGCCGAGACGATCGGCAGGTAGCGCCACGCGTCGAGCCATGCGTCGGCCAGGAGCAGCACGAGCCCGGCGGCGAGCACGCCGAGGCCCGCGACCGCGCACCGGCCGGCGAGCCGGCGCACCCGCACGAGCTCGTCGGGATCGGTCCGCGCGTCCCGCACGTGCGCCTCGAGCCGCCCCGACAGCGCGACGACGGCCGCGGCGAGCGCGGTGAGCACGATCAGCGGCACGAGGAGGGGCTGCGGGCTCCGCATGACGAAGTCGCGCGGCGTGAGCCCGACGGTGTCGACGTCGAGGCCGAAGTACCGGTACTGCGCCTTCGAGAACACGTACCCGAAGTAGAAGAGCATCGTGCCGACGAGCGTGATCGGCGCCGCGATCTGCGTCGCGAGGCTGAGCCAGCTCGGGATCGACCGGGTCTCGGCCACGGGTCACCCGCCCTGCGACGGCTCGGGCGTGGGCGCGACGTCGCCGCCACTGCCCGAGTCGTCGGTGCCGGCGGTGCTGCCCGAGTCGTCGGTGCTGCCGGACCCGTCGCCGGACCCGTCGCCCGAGCCGTCGGCGCCCTCCAGGTCGAGCGGCAGTGCGCTGCCGGGTTCCTTGGCGTGCGCGACCAGCGCGGCGCGGAGGGCGGCGCACTGCGCGTGCGTCGCGGGCGCGCCGCACCGGACCGAGCCGACGAGCCGCACCACCGAGCCGGTCGGGCCCGTGGCGTGCGGACCGTCGGTGCGCGCGAGCGCGACGGCGCAGAGGTCCGCGCCGTCCTGCGACTTCAGCGCCGCTCCGACGCACACCGGGTTCTGGCAGTCCACCGCCACGGGCTTCCACAGCTTCGGCGAGACCTTGACGTGGTCCACGACGAACGCGGCGCCCTCGGGCAGCGTCGGCGGCACGAGGTGGAAGTACACGCACTCGACTCCCGGGTGGCCGTCGACGAGCTGGGGCGAGCCCTCCGCCGCGGCGGCCAGCAGGACGGCCGCCTTGCGCGGCGCCTCGGGCAGCGGCGTCTCGAGGCCGCTCGACGCGCGGGTCGGCGTGGCCTCGGGCGCCTCGAGCTCCGACGGCTGCCCCGTCGCCGTCACCGGAGGCAGCGCGTTCGGTGACGGGCCGGCGCCCGACGGCCCGCCGCCCGAGCAGGCGGCCGACCCGGTGACGAGGGCCACGGCGAGCAGCGCCGCTCGTGCCGCGGACGCCATCCGCTTCTTCTCCCGGTCCGGCGACATCGCACCTCCCGCGACCGCGCGGCCGGCAGGTGCGTCCGCGCGACATCTAGAGGATGCCAGCCGCCCTCCGGCAGATACCGGGCGCGAGCACCCGCCGGGGGAAAATCGACGCATGCCACCCCGTCGCCGCACCGAGCCCGCAGCGGGCCGCGCCGCGCTCGCGGCCTGGCGGGTCGACCCGACGGCGGCCGGTTCGCGCCGCACCGCCGTGCGTTTCACGCTCGAGGAGCTGGCCGAGGTCGCGCCCGGAAACTCGGTCGAGGTGCGCGTGCCGCCCGACGGCGCCGTGCAGGCCGTCGAAGGTCCTCGTCACACCCGCGGCACGCCGCCCAACGTCGTCGAGACCGACCCCCAGACGTGGCTCGAGCTCGCCACCGGCGCGCTGACCTGGGCCGACGCGCTGGCGGCGGCACGGGTCCGGGCATCGGGGGAGCGGGCCGACCTCGCGGCGTGGCTCCCGCTGCAGGCCGCTCGCGCGCGTCGCTGACGACCTGCGGCCGGACCGCCCCCGGGCGGCGGCCCGCGCTGACCTACGATCGCCGGGTGCCGCAGCCCGATCCCCTCGTCCCCGCCGAGCCCGAGCCCGGGCCACCGGCGACGGCAGCCGAGCCGGAGCCCGTCCCGAGCGAGGCCGAGCTCGCGTCCACCGCGACGCCCGGCACCGTGCGCCGCGCGCCGAAGTTCGGCGCCTTCCTCGTCGCCGGCGGGCTCGTCGGCGCGGTCGTCGGCCTGCTGGTCGCGGGGCTCGCGCCGGGGGACCGCCCCGACGGCTCGGGCTTCCTGCCGTTCCTCGACGGCGTGAACGCCGTGCGGACCTGGCTCGCGGTCGCGGGCCTCGTGCTCGGCATCCTCGTGGGTGGCCTGCTCGCCGCGCTCGCCGACCGCCGCAGCGTCCGACGAGCGCGCCGACCGCGCCCCTGACGATCGGCGTCGCACGGGCCGCAGGACCCCGTCCACGGGTCGTTCGCCGGGCCGAGCGCCGTGGCCCGTGTGCGACCATGGAGGCGTGGCCCCCCGCGCAGACGGACGACTCAACCACGACCTCCTTCCCGGTGAGAAAGGCCCACAGGACGCCTGCGGCGTCTTCGGTGTCTGGGCACCCGGCGAGGAGGTCGCCAAGCTGACCTACTTCGGGCTCTACGCGCTGCAGCACCGCGGCCAGGAGTCCGCCGGCATCGCGACGAGCAACGGCGAGCAGCTGCTCGTGTACAAGGACATGGGCCTCGTCTCCCAGGTCTTCGACGAGACGGCGCTCAACGCGCTGCAGGGCCACATCGCCGTCGGCCACACGCGCTACTCGACGACCGGCGGCTCGACGTGGGAGAACGCGCAGCCGACGCTCGGCCCCACGGCGTCGGGCACCGTCGCGCTGGGCCACAACGGCAACCTCACGAACACGGCCGAGCTGGTCGACCTCGTCGCCGAGCGGTACGGCAACCAGCGCCGCGGCGAGCTCGCGCGGGGCAACACGACCGACACCGCGCTCATCACGGCGCTGCTCGCGGGCGACCCGGACCGCACGCTCGAGGCCACCGCGCTCGAGGTGCTGCCGCGCCTGCGCGGCGCGTTCTGCCTCGTGTTCATGGACGAGCGCACGCTGTACGCGGCACGCGACCCGCAGGGCGTGCGCCCGCTCGTGCTCGGCCGCCTCGAGCGCGGCTGGGTCGTGGCCTCCGAGACGCCGGCCCTCGACATCGTCGGCGCGAGCTTCGTGCGCGAGGTCGAGCCGGGCGAGCTCATCGCGATCGACGCCGACGGCCTGCGCTCCACGAAGTTCGCGGCGGGCCAGGAGCGCGCGGGCTGCATCTTCGAGTACGTCTACCTGGCGCGTCCCGACACGACGATCTCGGGCCGCTCGGTGCACGCCGCGCGCGTCGACATGGGCAAGCAGCTCGCCAAGGAGCACCCGGTGGAGGCGGACCTCGTCATCCCCGTCCCCGAGTCGGGCACGCCCGCGGCCGTGGGCTACGCGCAGGAGTCGGGCATCCCGTTCGGCCAGGGTCTGACGAAGAACGCGTACGTCGGCCGCACGTTCATCCAGCCGAGCCAGACGCTGCGCCAGCTCGGCATCCGCCTCAAGCTCAACCCGCTGCGCGAGGTGATCCGGGGCAAGCGGCTCGTGGTGGTCGACGACTCGATCGTGCGCGGGAACACCCAGCGCGCGCTGATCCGCATGCTGCGCGAGGCGGGCGCCGCCGAGGTACACGTGCGCATCTCGTCCCCGCCGGTCAAGTGGCCGTGCTTCTACGGCATCGACTTCGCGAGCCGCGCCGAGCTGATCGCGAACGGCCTGGCGGTCGACGAGATCGCCGCGTCGCTCGGGGCCGACTCGCTCGGGTACATCTCGGAGGAGGGCCTCGTCGCCGCCACCGAGCAGCCGCGCGCCGCGCTGTGCACCGCGTGCTTCAGCGGTCACTACCCGATCGAGCTGCCTCCCGCGGACCGCCTCGGCAAGCACCTGCTCGAGCAGGACGCGCTGCCGCTGGGTGCGCCCGAGGACGGGCTCCTCGCGATCGTCCCGTCGGCCGGTGGCGCTGGCGCGCTGGACCACCCGTGACCGGCGGCGAGGGCCTCACGTACGCCGCGGCCGGCGTCGACACCGAGGCGGGCGACAAGGCCGTCGAGCTGATGAAGGACGCGGTCCGCGCGACGCACGGGCCGCAGGTGCTCGGCGGGGTCGGCGGCTTCGCGGGCCTCTACGACGCGAGCGCCCTGACGCGCATGCGCCGGCCCCTGCTCGCGACGAGCACCGACGGCGTCGGCACCAAGGTCGCGATCGCGCAGGCCCTCGACGTGCACGACACGATCGGGTTCGACCTGGTCGGCATGGTCGTCGACGACATCGTCGTGGTCGGCGCACAGCCGCTGTTCATGACGGACTACATCGCGTGCGGCCGCGTGGTCCCCGAGCGCATCGCGGACGTGGTGCGCGGCATCGCGTCGGCCTGCTCGGTCGCGGGCACCGCGCTGGTCGGCGGCGAGACCGCCGAGCACCCCGGCCTGCTCGGCCCCGACGAGTACGACGTCGCGGGCGCCGCGACGGGCGTCGTCGAGGCCGACGAGCTGCTCGGCCCCGACCGCGTCCGCTCGGGCGACGTGCTGATCGCCCTCGGCTCGAGCGGCCTGCACTCGAACGGCTACTCGCTGGTGCGCGCCGTCGTCCGGAGCGCCGGCTGGGAGCTCGACCGCCACGTCGACGAGCTCGGCCGCACGCTCGGCGAGGAGCTCCTGACGCCGACGCGCGTCTACGCGTCCGACTGCCTCGCGCTCGCGCGCCGGGCGGGCGTCGCCGGCCTGCACGCGTTCAGCCACGTGACGGGCGGCGGCCTCGCGGCCAACGTCGCGCGCGTGCTGCCCGCCGGCCTCGTGGCCGACGTCGACCGCGGCGGCTGGCAGCTGCCGCCGGTGTTCTCGCTGGTGCAGCGCCTCGGTCAGGTGCCGTGGACGGACCTCGAGGGCACGCTGAACCTCGGCGTCGGCATGGTCGCGATCGTCGCGGCCGACGCCGCCGACGGCGTGCTCGCGCATGCCGCAGAGCTGGGGCTGCCCGCGTGGGAGCTCGGTCGCGTGCGCGACGTCGACGTCGAGCGCGACGTCGTGGGCTCGCCCGGGTTCGTGTCGGGCACCAAGGGCGTGCACGGCGGAGCGGTCCGACTCACGGGCGAGTACCTGGTCTGACGAGCCGCTCGCTCCGGCCGCGGCGCGGGCCGGGGTCGGAGCAGCACGGCGCCCGCGCGGGACCTGGTCCGCACGCACGCCGCCGGTGGGCACACCGAACGGCGGCACCCACCAGGGGTGCCGCCGTTCAGAGAGTGTGCGAGGTGGTGCAGCGCCTCAGCGCTGGTCGTCCTCGTCGTCGGCCCACCGGCCCCAGCGACCCGCGTCGTCCTCGTCCGTGTCCAAGGCGGTGCTGCCCCGGTGGACGGAGTCGTTGTGGCTCAGGGACGTGAGCTCCTGCTCGAGAGCTCGGTAGTCCGTACCGGGGCTGTAGTACTTCAGCTCCCGCGCTACCTTCGTCTGCTTTGCCTTCTGACGGCCGCGCCCCATGGCATCGACCCCCTCTTACGTGGATGCGGGGCGGCTCCGTGTCACACGTGCGGCCCCGGGGTGCTGAATCGTCTGTTCGAAGCGCAACGCTACATGCTCGCCGCGCATTCCAGCCACCTGACGCCCCCTCCACGGGCCCCGGCGTGGCGGGTCTCACGCTGCGACACGCACACCGTCCCGGGACGTGCCGAATGTCGGGTTTATCCTGTCCTCATGACCCGTTCGGCATCGTCGGGCGGTCCGGACGAAGGTCTCGTGAAGATCCGTTATCCACTTGTGTCCTGGAATGCGGCTTCTGAGCGCTTCGTTCATGCTAGAGGCTCCACCGCGGACTTCGATGGCCACGGGCGGAGCGCAGCACCACCCGCACCAGTCCTGGCCGGACTCCCCGTCCGACCGCACGCTCGCCAGGAGGCAGCATGAACGTCCATCACGCAGAGACCGAGACCCTGCTCACGCCGTCCGAGGTCGCATCGCTCTTCCGCGTCGACCCGAAGACCGTGACGCGCTGGGCCAAGGCGGGCAAGCTCTCGTCGATCCGCACCCTCGGCGGTCACCGCCGTTACCTGGAATCCGAGGTTCGTGACCTGCTGGGCGGCGTACCGCAGCAGCAGCGCCCCGAGGACTCCTGACCCCTCCGCACGCCGTCGGCGACCGCCGGCGGCGTTCTCGTACCCGGGTCGCGTCGCGACCGCGAGCCGTGCCCGGGTAGCAGCGCCGGTCGCGCCGGCGGCGACGACGCCGTCAGCGACGACGGAGCCAGGCGATCGCCGCGACCGCGGCGATGCCCGCGGCGACCCCGCCCAGCACCTTCTGCGCCTTGCGCCTCGCCTCGGGCGTCGCGTCCGGGTCGACGGCGTCGCGAAACAGCTGCTTGGACTGGCCCACGGCCTTCGCGGCCTGCGTGCGCGGGTCGAGCCGCCCGGCCAGCTCGTCGACCGTCGAGGCGAGCGCAGCCCGCTTGACGGTGAGCTCCGCCTCGATCGCCATCATCTGCGGCGTGACGAACGGCTCGGCCGCCTTCTTGCCGTCCTTCGCCGCCTGGGCGTCCGCGCCGGTGCCCTCGGTCGTCATGAGCGGAACCCCTCCTTCAGCGCGGTCACGTCCTCCTGGAGCCGCTCCTTGGCGCGCGTGGGCGCGGGCGGCGAGGCCTTCTTGATCGCCCGGACGCCGATGAGCGCGAGCACCACGGTGACGAGCAGCAGGACGCCGGTCACGACGAGCGCGGCGAGCCACGGGGCCCAGACGGTGGAGAGGCCGAGGATGGCGGTCGCGATCGCGGCGGCCAGCACGTAGAGCGCGAGCACGCCCGCGGCGGTGACCATGCCCGCGCCCATGCCGAACACCTGCGCCTTGGCGGTGACCTCGGCCTTGGCGAGCGCGATCTCCGCGCGGACGAGCTGGGACGTCTGCTCGCTCAGGTCGCTGACCAGCTGACCGATCGAGCGTTGTTCGGTGGACGGCGCCGATGTGCTCATGGTGAGACCTCCCGGGACGGGTGGACTGCCAGTCTGCTGGCCGCAGGCGCGCGGCGCGCGTCGACCGCGGGTGAGAGGGGCGTCAGTCGGCCCAGGGGTGCACCTGGTCGCCCGCGGGGTGCACCGGCTCGGGGGCGCGCACGATCGAGATGGCGGGGCCCTCGGGGAGCCGGCTGCGCGCCCACGCGGCGAAGCCGCCCGCGATCAGGACCAGTGCGACACCCACCAGCAGGGCCGCGAGCCAGGGCTCCATGACGTGCGACAGCCCGAGCACGGCGGACGTCACCATGAGCGCCAGGCCGAAGAACGTGAGCAACGCGGCGATGCCGAAGCCGATGGCGGACGGGCGCACCTGCACCGCACGGCGGCGGATGCTCGCACCGACGGCGTCGATCTCGCCCTGGATCGTCGCCCGCACCCGGTCCTCGGCCTGCACGAGCTTCTCGCGTGCGCGGTCCGCGATCGGCTCGGTGAGCCGGTCGAAGATGCTGGAGCGCGGTCGCTGGGACTCGTTCTGGCTGCTCACGGGGCCCTCCGTCGTGCGGTCTGCCGGTCGCACCCCAGCCTAGGCAGCCGATGCCGGTCGTGCGTGGGACCTGCGGCTCCCTGCGGCGAGTCCCCGGCCGCGGCGATACTGGCGCGGTGGAGCTCCAGCTGAGCATGGTCGTCCTGGAGGTGCGCGACCTCGACGCCTCGCGCCGGTTCTACCGGGCCCTCGGGCTCGACGTGCCCGAGCCCCGTCGGGACCGGCCGGTGATCGCGCACCGGATGCCGAGCGGCGTGACGTTGCTGCTCACCACGCGGTTCGCGTCGGTCTACGACCCGGAGTGGTCGCGTCCCACCCGTGGGTACCAGCAGCTGCTCGAGTTCTTCGTCGGCGACGACGGCGCGGTCGAGTCGATCTGGCACGAGCTCACCGCCGCCGGTTACCACGGCCGGATGCCGCCGACGCGGACAGCCGGCCCGTACGCGGCGATGGTCGACGACCCGGACGGGAACGTCGTGCTGCTGACGTCGGACGCGGCCGCCTCGCCGGACGCCTGACGAATGACGAAGCCCCTCTCCGCGCGGTGCGGGAGGGGCTTGCGGCGGTGGCTCCGACGGGCGTCGATCCCGTGACCTCACGATTTTCAGTCGTGCGCTCTACCAACTGAGCTACAGAGCCTCAAACGAGAACGCCGGTCCGAAGACCGGCGCTTCGAGCGACCCCGACGGGACTTGAACCCGCGACCTCCGCCGTGACAGGGCGGCGCGCTAACCAACTGCGCTACGGGGCCTTGTGTGGCACAAGGCCTTTCACTTGCACGTGCTGCGTACCCCCAACGGGATTCGAACCCGTGCTACCGCCGTGAAAGGGCGGGGTCCTAGGCCGCTAGACGATGGGGGCGTCTCCGCCCCCTGACGTCGAGGCGTCGGAACCGTGGATGAGCATACGTGACCCCTGGGGCGTTCTCCAAAGTGAGATCCGGCCGGTGGCCCGCCCGCCGGGACCGCACCGCCGTGAGCAGGCAGGATGGGCGCGTGGTCGAGATGTCGCGCGAGGACTTCGAGGACGCGGTGCGCGACGCCCTCGACGAGATCCCGCCCGAGCTCGCCGAGCTCATGGACAACGTCGTGGTGCTCGTCGAGGACGACCCGCCACCCGGGGAGGACCTGCTCGGCCTGTACGAGGGCACGCCGCTGACCGAGCGCGGCGCGTGGTGGGCGGCGGGTTCGCTGCCCGACCGGATCACGATCTACCGGCGACCGACGCTCGCGCTGTGCGAGGACCGCGAGGACGTGGTCGAGGAGGTCGCCGTGACAGTGGTGCACGAGATCGCGCACCACTTCGGCATCGACGACGAGCGCCTGCACGAGCTCGGCTGGGACTGAGCGCCGCCGGGTCGGAGGGGCGGAGCGCCGCTGCGTCCGCGCCCGACGCCGGGATCGCGGGTCGGGTGCCGCGTAGGGTCGGCGCATGGTCGCCGTCGGGCTCGTCATCCTTCCGCAGGAGCGCTGGGCGACGGGGCGCCGGCGCTGGCAGCAGGCCGAGGAGTGGGGGTTCGACCACGCCTGGACGTACGACCACCTCTCGTGGCGATCACTCGTCGAGGAGCCGTGGTTCGCGACGGTGCCCCTGCTCGCGGCCGCGGCGGCGGTGACGAGCCGGATCCGCCTCGGCACGTTCGTGGCGTCCCCGAACTTCCGCCACCCGGTGCCATTCGCCAAGGACGTCATGGGACTCGACGACGTGAGCGGCGGTCGGCTGCTGCTCGGGCTCGGCTCGGGCGGCGAGGGCTTCGACGCGTCGGTGCTCGGGCCGGCGGTGTCGCGCGGCGAGCGCACGCGGCGGTTCGAGGAGTTCGTCGCGCTGCTCGACGAGCTGCTGACGAGCCCCGTGACCACCCGCACCGGCGAGTTCTGGGCGGCGCACGAGGCGCGCATGGTGCCCGGCACGATCGCGACGCCGCGGCCGCCGTTCGTCGTCGCCGCGAGCGGCCCGCGCGCGATGGCGGTCGCGGCGCGGCACGGGCAGGGCTGGGTCACGTACGGGCCGAGCTTCGGCGGCGACGACACCGCGGCCGCCGGGACCGCCGAGGACCGCTGGTGGACGGCACTCGAGCGGGAGAGCGCGGCCGTCGACGCGGCGCTGGCAGACGCCGGTCGGGCCCGGGACGGGATCCGCCGGTACCTCTCGTACGACGGGCCGGACCGGTTCGCGCTCGACTCGGTGGACCGGGCGGTCGACGTCGTCCACCGCGCGGCGGCCGCGGGGTTCACCGACGTGGTGCTGCACTGGCCGCGCGAGGCGGGCATCTACGCGGGCGACGAGCGTGTGCTCGAGCAGCTCGCAGCGCGGCTGCCGGAGCTCCACGCGCTGACGCCCGCTGCGCGCTGAGCGTGGTCCGTCTGCGCCGCGGGGCGACCTACGGGTGGCGCGTGCCCGGCGGTGACGGGCGCGAGGAGGGCGGCGGCTCGCGACCGTCGAGCGCCGCGGCGAGCTCGGTCACCACCACGGGGACGCCGTCGTCGTCCAGCCGCACGGGCTCGGACGTGCGCACGCCCAGCCGCCGCGCGACGAGCGGCCCGGCGACGCCGTAGACGACCGCCGTCGCGAGGACGACGCCGAAGACCACAGGCACGAGCTGGGGGAACGGGGTGCCGGCGTCCTCGAACCGCAGCGCGAACACCGACGCGGTCGATGCGGCGACGATCCCGCGGGGAGCCATGGCCGCCACCATGGCGCGCTCGTTCCGGTCGAGGACGCTCCGGGCGGTGGCGGCGGCCGCGGCGAGCGGGCGGATGACGAGCACGAGCACCGCGACCAGTGCGAGCGTCGGAAGGGCGTAGCGAGCGAGCGCGTGCAGGTCGACGCGCGCCGCCAGGACGATGAACAGCGCGCCGATGAGCACGAGCCCGATGTGCGACCCGAACTCGTGCACCGCGTCGATCCGCACGACCGTCTGGTTGGCGACCGCCACGCCGAGGGCCGTCGTGGCGAACAGGCCGGCCTCGTCGTGCAGCGCCTCCGCGACGGCGTACACCGCGAGCGCGACCGCCAGGGCGATGGCGACGTGCGTCGCTGGGTCGATGCGCCGCCACCGGACGACGAGCACGAACACCACGGCCCCGACGAGTCCGACGCCGACCCCGGTGAGCCCCGTGACGCCGAGCCGGACCGGCTCGCCGTGGAGGACCATGTTCGTCACGGCGAGCGCGGCGGTCGCGCCGATCGGGTCGATGAAGATGCCCTCGAACGCGAGGACCGACTCGAGCGGCTGCTTCGGGCGGATCAGCGCGAGGAGCGGCCCGACGACGGTCGGCCCGGACACGATGAGGATCGCGCCGATCACCCCGGCGCGGCCGATCGGCAGCCCGAGCAGCCAGTGCGCGGCGAGCGTCGCGGTGAGGGCGGTGATCAGCGCGCCGACAGTCACGAGCGCGAGCACCGGACGGCGCGCCCCTCCGCGCAGGCGCGTGAGGTCGAGCTTGAGCGACTCCTCGAACAGGAGCAGCCCGACCGCCATGGAGACGAGCGGGTACAGGCGGCTGCCGAGCACCGCGTCCGGGTCGAGCCAGCCGGTGACGGGCCCCACCAGGATCCCGAGCAGCAGCAGCACGATGATGGACGGCACCCGCGCGGACCGGCCGACCACCTGGCCGGCCACGCCCGCGACGACGATGAACGCGAGCCCGCCGACGAAGCCCAGCATGGCGACCACTGTGCAGCACCGCCGTCAGGTCCGCGCCCGGGCGCCGGCGACACGCCGCCGGGGGCCGTTCGGGCCGCACGCCCGCGGGAGCCGGGTCGTGCCCGCGTCGGGGGCGCGTGATGATGGGCGCATGGCCGGCTCGGACGCGTTCATCGGGCGGCTGCTCGTCTCGACGCCGTGGCTCGCGGACCCGAACTTCCGCCGCACAGTCGTGCTGATGCTCGACCACCACGAGGACGGCGCCTTCGGCGTCGTGCTCAACCGACCGACGGGCGTCGACGTCGACGCGGTGCTGCCGGGCTGGCAGGCGTGCGCCGCCGAGCCGGGCGGGCTGTTCGAGGGCGGCCCGGTCGGACTGGACTCGGCGATCGGCGTCGCGGTGCTGCCGCCGGAGGGCGTGGCCGTGCCGGGTGTCGACCCGGTGGTCGGGCGGTTCGGCATCGTCGACCTCGACGCGGACCCGGCGCAGGTCGCCGCGGGCGTGGTGGGGGCGCGCATCTTCGCCGGCCACTCCGGCTGGGGTGCCGGCCAGCTGGAGCACGAGCTCGACGACGGCGGGTGGTACGTGGTCGACGCGTGGCCCGACGACCTCGTGACGCACGAGCCCGAACAGCTGTGGCGGCGCGTGCTCCGCAGGCAGGGCGGCGACCTCGCGATCGTCTCGCTCTACCCCGAGGACCCACGGCTGAACTGAGCGGCCGGCCGCCCGCTCCCGCCGTGCGGGCCACCGGGACTGCGGGTCAGGATGGCCGCATGACGACGATCGCGGTGCTGGGCGGGACGGGGTACGCAGGCGGGCACATCGCACGCGAGGCGGTGGCGCGGGGCCACGAGGTCACGGCGTTCGCGCGGCACGCGCCCGCGGAGCGCGTGCCCGGCGTGACGTACGAGACGGGTGCGATCCAGGACCTCGAGACCGTGCGGCGGGCGACCGCGCACCAGGTGGTCGTCGTGGCGCTCCCGGCGCGCGCGACGGACACGGGTCCGTTGGTTGACGCGCTGCCGGCGCTCGCGGGCTCGGTCGTCGCGGCAGCCGGTCGGCTCGGGGTCGTCGGTGGGGCCGGCAGCTCGCTCGTCGCCCCGGACGGGCCGCGGCTCGTCGACACGCCCGGTTTCCACGACGATTGGAAGCCCGAGGCGCTCGCGCACGCGGACGTGCTCGAGTGGCTCCGCGGCTCCGACGAGCGGCTCGACTGGTTCTGCGTCAGCCCGTCCGCGCTCTTCGGCGCGTACGCGCCCGGCGAGGACCTCGGCACGTACCGCACCGGCGGCGACCTGCTCGTCACGAAGGACGACGGCAGCTCGGAGATCTCGGGCGCCGACTACGCGCGCGCGTTCGTCGACGAGATCGAGCGGCGCGAGCACCCGCGCCAGCGGTTCACCGTCGGGCACTGACCCTCGCCGGTGGCTCGGCCACCGCCCGAGGGCCGGCGAGCCGGGGACCCGGTGCGTCGTGCGCGCCCGGTCCCCGGCCTCGTCCGGGTGCGGTCAGCGCAGCGAGCGCCACTGCTCCCGGCGGTCCGCCTGCTCGTCCGGGTCCGGGACGGGCAGCGACGCCAGCAGGCGCTGCGTGTACGCGTGCCGCGGGGCGCCGAGCACCTGCTCGCCCGTGCCTTCCTCGACGAGCACACCGCGGTGCAGCACCGCGATCCGGTCGGCGAGCAGGTCGACCACCGCGAGGTCGTGGCTGATGAACAGGCACGCGAACCCGAGCTCCGCCTGCAGCCGCGCGAACAGGTCGAGCACGCGCGCCTGCACCGAGACGTCGAGCGCCGACGTGGGCTCGTCGGCGATCAGCAGCTCCGGGTCGAGCGCGAGGGCGCGGGCCAGCGACGCGCGCTGACGCTGCCCGCCCGAGAGCTCGTGCGGGTACCGGTCGCCGAACGCCGCGGGCAGCTGGACGGCCTCGAGCAGCTCGTCGACGCGCGGGCGGGCCTCGCGGGGGTCGCCCGCGCGGCCGTGCACCACGAGCGGCTCGGCGACGCACTGGGCGATCGTCAGCAACGGGTTGAAGCTCGTCGCGGGGTCCTGGAACACGAAGCCGATGCGGCTCCGCGCGGGACGGAAGTGCTTCTCGCGCGCGCCGTTGAGCTCGACGCCCAGCACCCGGAGCGACCCGGACGAGACCGGCGTCAGGCCCGCGATCGCGCGCCCGATGGTCGTCTTGCCCGAGCCCGACTCGCCGACCAGGCCGAGCACCTCGCCGGGCCGGATGGTGAGGTCGACGCCGTCCACGGCCACGAAGTCGGGCTCCCGGAACCGCCCGGGGTAGACGATCCGCAGGTCGCGCGCCTCGACCACCGGCGTCACCGACTCGTCCGGAACGTGCCGCTCGCGCAGCCCGCCCGTGCCGATGCGCGGCACCGCGTCGAGCAGCGCGCGCGTGTACGGGTGCTGGGCGTTGGTGAACAGCTCGCGCACCTCGGCCTGCTCGACGATCTCGCCGTCGTACATGACCGCGACGCGGTCGGCGAGGTCGGCCACGACGCCCATGTTGTGCGTGATCAGGACGACCGCGGAGCCGAGGTCGCGCGGCAGGCTGCGCAGCAGCTCGAGGATCTCGGCCTGCACCGTGACGTCGAGCGCCGTCGTGGGCTCGTCCGCGACGATCAGGCCGGGGTTGAGCACCAGCGCCTGCGCGATGACGATGCGCTGCTTCTGCCCGCCCGAGAACTGGTGCGGGTAGTGGTCGACGCGGTGCTCGGGCTCGGGGATGCCGACGCGGCGCAGCACCTCGATCGCGGCCTCCCGGGCCTCCGCCCGCGTCAGGTCCTGGTGGGCCCGCAGGCCCTCCATGATCTGCCAGCCGACCGGGTAGACCGGGTTGAGCACGCTGCCCGGCTCCTGGAACACCATCGCGACGTCGCGGCCACGCACGGACCGCAGCTGGTTGCCCGTGAGGGCCGTGACGTCGTGGGTCGCCGCGCCGTCGTTGCGGGTCAGCAGCACGGCGCCCTGCGTGGTGGCCGTCTCCGGCAGGAGGCCGAGGATCGTGCGGGCGGTCACCGTCTTGCCGGAGCCGGACTCGCCGACGACGGCGAGCACCTCGCCCGGCGCGACCTGGAGCGAGACGCCGCGCACCGCGCGGACCGTGCCCGCGTCGGTCGCGAACGAGACGTGCAGGTCCTGGATGTCGACGACGTGCTCGGCCGGGGCCGTCGGGCCGCCGGCGGCGGTGGCGGTCATGCGCGGTCTCCGTCCGGGGTGCCCGCGTCGTCGGACGCGGCGGGGAAGGGGCTCTCGAGCGGGTCCGCCGCCCGGGCGGCCTGCGGGTGCTCGAGTGCGTCCTCGAAGACGTCGAGCACCGGGTCGGAGCCCTCGAACGCGCTGAGCCCGTCGATGCCTTCCGCGCCCGCGGTGATGACGCCGCCGGGGACGACCGAGGCGCCGCCGACGGCGTCCGCGGGCACGCGGCCCGCGCGACGCCGGTTGCGCAGCCGCGGGTCGGCGAGGTCGTTGAGCGACTCGCCGACGAGCGTGACGCCCAGCACGGTGAGCACGATCGCGACACCCGGCGGGATGGCCGTCCACCAGATGCCCGACGTGACGTCGGCGAGCGACTTGTTCAGGTCGTAGCCCCACTCCGCGGCCGACGTCGGCTCGATGCCGAAGCCGAGGAAGCCGAGCCCCGCGAGCGTGAGGATCGCCTCGGAGCAGTTGAGCGTGAGGATCAGCGGCAGCGTGCGGGTCGAGTTGCGCAGCACGTGGCGCGTCATGATCCGCAGGTGGCCCGTGCCCACCACGCGCGCCGACTCGACGAACGGCTCGGCCTTGATCCGCACGGCCTCGGCGCGGATCACCCGGAAGTACTGCGGGATGAACACGACGGTGATCGAGATCGCCGCCGCCATGATGCCGCCCCACATCGACGACTGGCCGCCGGAGATGACGATCGCCGCGAGGATCGCGAGCAGGAGCGACGGGAACGCGTAGATCGCGTCCGCGAGCACCACGAGCACGCGGTCGATCCAGCCGCCGAAGTACCCGGACAGCAGGCCGATCGCGATGCCGATGAAGATCGACAGCAGCACGCCCGCGACGATGACGAGGAACGCGGTGCGCGCACCGAAGATCGTGCGGGAGAGCACGTCGTACCCGCCGACGGTGGTGCCGAGCCAGTGCTGGGCGGACGGCGGCTGCTGCGCGCCGAAGGCCTGGCCGTCGGCGCTGAGCTGGTTGAAGCCGTAGGGCGCGAGCAGCGGCGCGAACGCCGCGACGAGCACGAACACGCCCGTCAGCACGAGGCCGGTGACGAGCATGCCGCGCTGGAGGCCGACGCTCGCGCGCAGCTGGTGGACGACCGGCAGGCGACGCCAGAGGCTGGGCCGCGCGGGCCGCGGGACGGTCACGGTGGTGGTCGTCATGTCAGTACCTGATCCGCGGGTCGACGAGGGCCGCGATGACGTCGACGACGAAGTTCGTCACGGCGACGATCACGGCGAGGAGCGCCACCATGCCCTGCACCGCGACGAAGTCGCGGGCGAGCAGGTAGTGCACCAGCTGGAACCCGAGGCCCTTCCACTCGAAGGTCGTCTCGGTGAGCACCGCGCCGCCGAGCAGCAGCGCGACCTGGAGGCCGATGACGGTGATGATCGGGACGAGCGCGGGCCGCCACGCGTGCTTGCGCAGCAGCCGCCGCTCGGAGACGCCGCGCGAGCGCGCCGCCTCGACGTAGCCGGTGCCGAGCGTGCCGATGACGTTGGTCCGCACGAGGCGCAGGAACACGCCGGCGAACAGCAGGCCGAGCGTGACGGCCGGCAGCACGGCGTGCCGCAGCACGTCCTGCACCGCGGCCGGGTCGCCCGTGCTGATCGCGTCGACGATGTAGATGCCGGTCTGGGCGCCGCTGGTCTGCAGCTGGATCTCGGTGCCGGTCGACGCGCGGCCCGCGACGGGCAGCACGTTCAGCCACACCGAGAAGATGAGCTTGAGCAGGATGCCGGCGAAGAACACGGGCGTCGCGTACGCGAGGATCGCGGAGACGCGCAGCGTGGCGTCCGCCCCGCGGTCGCGGCGGGCCGCGGCGATGCGGCCGAGCGGGATGCCGAGCGCGAACGCGACGATCAGCGAGTAGACCGCGAGCTCGAGGGTCGCGGCGCCGTACGTCAGCAGCACGTGCGTGACCGGCTGGTTGTCCGAGATGGTCGTGCCGAAGTCGCCGTGCACGATGTTGCCGAGGTACTCGAGGTACTGCGTGAGGATCGGCCGGTCGTAGCCGGCCTGGTGGACGCGCTCCGCGAGCTGGTCCGGCGTGAGGCGTCCGCCGAGCGCGGCGGTGATCGGGTCGCCCGTCGCGCGCATCAGCCAGAAGACCGTCGTCACGAGGATGAAGATCGTCGGGAAGATGAGCAGGAAGCGGATCAGCAGGTAGCGGCCGAGCTTGCTGCTGCTCCGGCCTCGCGCGGGGGCGGTGGGGGCGCCGGCCCGGCGGTCGCCTGCGGACGGGTCGCCGGGCGCGACGTCCGTCGGCGCGCCTTGCGTGGTGGAGGTCATGAGCTGCCTGTCGTGCGAAGGATGCGGTGAGTCTGCCGCGAGGTGCGTACGTGCGCCGAGCGGCCCCGCCCGCGCGTGTGGCGCGAGCGGGACCGCCCGGAGGTCACCGCGTCAGCTCTTCGAGAGAGCCCCGTAGCGGAACTTGAACGACGCGTCGAGCGTCGTGTCGGCGCCCGAGACGTTGGCACGCGTCACCGCGACCTCGTTGCCCTGCATGTACGGCAGGGTCGAGATGTCCTTCGCCTCGAGCTCCTGGATCTGCTTGATGACGTCGGCGCGCTCCGTCGGGTCGGACGTCGTCGCCTCCTTGGTGATCAGGTCCTGGACCTGCTTGTTGTCGTAGTGGTTCGCCAGGAAGTTGTCCTTGACGAAGAACGGCGACAGGTAGTTGTCAGCGTCCGAGTAGTCCGGGTACCAGCCGAGCTGGTAGGCGGGGTACACGTCCTTGACGCGGTCCTTCGAGTACTGCGTGTACTCGGTCGAGGCGAGGTTGACCTGGAACAGGCCGTCCTTCTCGAGCTGCGCCTTGATCTGCGCGTACTCGTCGCTGCCCGACGGGCCGTAGTGGTCGGTGTTGTACTGCAGGCTCAGCTTGACCGGGGTCGTCACGCCGGCGGCCTGGAGCGTCGCCTTCGCCTTCGCCGCGTCCGGGCCGCCGTTGCCGTCGCCGTAGAGCGTCTTGAAGACGTCCTCCTGGCCCGTGAGGCCGGCCGCGATCGGGCTGTAGAGCGGCTTCCACGTGCCGTGGTAGACGTTCTCGGTGATGGCCTGGCGGTCGATCAGGTCAGCGGCCGCCTGGCGCACGGCGAGCGCCTTGGCCGGGTCGGCCTCGGGCGTCTTGGCGCCGTACGGCATCGAGTTGAAGTTGAACACGATGTAGCGGATCGAGCCGCCGGGGCCCTCGACGACCTTGACGTTCTTGTCCTTGCGCAGGTCGGCGATGTCCGTGGCCGTCAGGCTGTGGAACGCGACGTCGATGTTGCCCTGCTGCACGTCGAGCTTGAGGTTCGAGGCGTCGGCGTAGTACTTGACGTTGACGATCGACGACTTCGGCGCGCCGAGCAGGCCCTGGTAGTTCGGGTTGGCCTTGTAGGCGATGAGCTCGTTCACCTTGTACGACGTGATCGTGTACGGGCCCTCGAAGGCGCCGCCCTTGACGATGTCGTCGTCCGCGGTGACCTTGTCCGGCGAGAAGACCTCCTCGTCGACGATCGGGCCGACCGGGCTCGAGAGGACCTGCGGGAAGATCTGGTCGTTCGCGGCCTTGAGCTTGAAGACGACCGTGGTCGGGTCGGGCGCGCTGACGCTGTCGAGGTTGTAGAGCAGCGACGCGGGGCCGTTCGGGTCGTTGATCTTGAGCTGGCGGTCGAACGTGAACTTCACGTCGGACGACGTCAGGTCGTGGCCGTTCGAGAACTTCAGGCCCGGCTTCAGCTTCACCGTGTACTCGGTCGGGCTCGTGAACGACGCCGACTCCGCGAGCTCGGGCTTGGGGTCGGGGCTGCCGTACGGGGTGTTGAGCAGGAACGCGTAGATCTGGTTCATGACGGCGAACGAGCCGTTGTCGTACGAGCCCGCCGGGTCGATCGACGTGATCTTGTCGGTCGTGCCGATGATCAGCGGCGTCTTGCTGCCGCTCCCGCCGGTGCTGGTGCCGTTGCTCGAGCTGTTGCCCGAGCAGCCGGTGAGCACGAGCGCCGCGGCCGCGAGGCCGGTGGTCGTCACCAGCAGGCGACGACGAGCAGTTCGGGTCATGCGGAGCCTCTTCCTTGATGTCCGGACCTCATGCGGGTCCCAGGTGGCCCTTGGGTAGCACACCTGTGTGTCGTGGGTACCGAGAGTCTTACTACCAAGTAACTTTCAGGTCACGGATCGGTATCGATCCCGGACGGGCGTCCAGGTCGTCGACCCTGACGTGCGCGGACGCCCACCACGACAGTCGCACGGTGAGCGTCCGCGGTCCACGCACCGGACGGGTCAGTCCTCCTCGGCGCCCGCCTGGGTGCTCGTGGCCAGCCCTTCGGCGATGAGGTCCATCACGGACGAGTCCGCCAGGGTGGTCGCGTCGCCCGGCGGCCGGTGCTCCGCGACGTCGCGCAGCAGCCGGCGCATGATCTTGCCCGAGCGCGTCTTGGGCAGCTCCGCGACCACGAGGATCGAGCGCGGCTTCGCGATCGGGCCGATCTCCTTCGCCACGTGGTCGCGCAGCTCCTTGACCACGTCGGCGCCGCCGTCGCCCGCGCTGCCGCGCAGGATGACGAACGCCTCGATCGCCTGCCCCGTCGTCGGGTCGGTCGCGCCCACCACGGCGGCCTCGGCCACCTTCGGGTGCGAGACCAGCGCCGACTCGATCTCCGTGGTCGACAGCCGGTGGCCCGACACGTTCATGACGTCGTCGATGCGACCCAGCAGCCAGATGTCGCCGTCCTCGTCCTTCTTGGCGCCGTCACCCGCGAAGTACAGCCCCGGGAACCGCGACCAGTAGGTGTCGCGGTAGCGGTCCGGGTCGCCCCACAGTGTCCGCAGCATCGCGGGCCACGGCTCGGTGAGCACCAGGTAGCCGCCCGCGCCGTTCGGCACCGAGTGGCCGGCGTCGTCGACCACGTCGGCCGAGACGCCCGGCAGCGCGCGCATCGCGGACCCCGGCTTACCGGCCGTGACACCCGGCAGCGGGCTGATCATGTGCATGCCCGTCTCGGTCTGCCACCACGTGTCCATCACCGGGATGCGGCCGCCGCCGATGGTGTCGCGGTACCAGATGTACGCCTCGGGGTTGATGGGCTCGCCCACCGAGCCGAGCAGCCGCAGGCTCGTCAGGTCGAACTCGGCGGGGACGTCGGCGCCCCACTTCATGAACGTCCGGATCGTCGTGGGCGCCGTGTACAAGATGGTGGCCTTGTACTTCTGGATGATCTCCCACCAGCGGCCCTTGTGCGGGGTGTCCGGGGTGCCCTCGTACATGATCGACGTGGTCCGGTTCGCGAGCGGGCCGTAGACGATGTACGAGTGGCCGGTGACCCAGCCGATGTCGGCCGCGGTCCAGTAGACGTCCGTGTCGGGCTTGATGTCGAACACCGCCCAGTGCGTCCACGTGACGCCGACCAGATAGCCGCCCGTCGTGTGCAGGATGCCCTTGGGCTTGCCCGTGGTGCCGCTCGAGTACATGACGTACAGCGGGTGCTCGGCGTCGAAAGCCTCGGGCGTGTGGTCGGGGCTCTGACGGTCGACGAGGTCGTGCCACCAGACGTCGCGCCCCGCGGTCCACGGGGTGTCCTGGCCCGTGCGGCGCACGACGAGCACCGAGCGGACCGCCGGGCACGACTCGAGCGCCTCGTCGACGGCGGGCTTGAGCGCCGCCGCGGCGCCACGCCGGTAGCCGCCGTCCGCCGTGATGACGACCTCGACGCCGCAGTCGAGGATGCGGTCGGAGAGCGCCTTCGCCGAGAACCCGCCGAAGACGACCGTGTGCGGCGCGCCGAGCCGGGCGCACGCGAGCATCGCGACGACCGTCTCCGGAATCATCGGCATGTAGATCGCGATCCGGTCGCCCGTCTTGACCCCGAGCTCCACCAAGGCGTTCGCCGCGCGGCAGACGTCGTCCTTGAGCTGCGCGTACGTGACCGTGCGCGTGTCGCCCGGCTCGCCCTCCCAGTAGAAGGCGACCTGGTCGCCGTGCCCGGACTCGACGTGCCGGTCGACGCAGTTGTAGGCCGCGTTGAGCTTGCCGCCGACGTACCACTGGGCGAACGGTGCGTCCGACCAGTCGAGCACCTGCGTGAACGGCTCGGCCCACGTGATGCGCTGCGCGGCGTCCGCCCAGAAGCCCAGGCGGTCCGCTTCGGCCCGGGCGTAGGCCTCTGCCGTGACGTTCGCGTGCTCCGCGAGCTCAGCCGGCGGCGGGAACCGCCTGCCCTCGTGGAGCAGGTTGGACAGGGTCTCCTCGCTCATCGCGCGACCACGGCGACCGGGGCCGCGACCGGGGCGAGGGGCCGGACCGGCAGGATCGTCCGCTTGAACGTGAACGCCGTGACGCCGGCGAAGGACGTGTACCAGGCGGCGACGGCGGTCGCGAGGCCGAACCAGCCGCCGACCTTGGTGAGCGTCTCGTTCGGCCCGAAGTCGCCGAACGCCAGCAGGAAGAAGGTGATCGTCAGCAGCGCGAACACCACGAACGTGGCGACGTTCGTGCGGAGCGCCCCGATCGCCATGTACAACGTGAAGATCCCCCACGCCAGCAGGAAGGCGCCGACGCCCGTGTGCAGGTCGGCGCCGGCCTTCGACAGATCGGTGTGGCCGGTCAGGTACCAGTACGCGAGCCAGAACCCGCCGTACGAGACGAACGCGGTGGCGCCGAACGTGTTGCCCTTGGCGAACTCCCACAGGCCCGCGATCAGCTGTCCGACCCCGCCGTAGGCGAGCGCGAGCCCAAACACGACGGGCTCGACGGACACCGGGATGATGCCGGCGTTCACCAGGCTCAGCACGAACGTCGTCAGCGCGAACGCCGCGAGCCCGAGCGGGGCCGGGTCGGCGATGTGCGCGCCCGGCACCGGCGGGGCCGCCGCCACACCGACGCGTGATTCGACCGTGGACATGTCTCCTCCTCATCGAGGCGATCGTCCGTCGCTGCCTGGCGGGCGCGTCGTGGAAAGCGTGGCACCGATCGGTCGAACCGGCAGGTCCGGAACGTTCCGGACACGCCCGGCGGACTCAAGCGGGCATCGGTCCGCCGACGTCAGGCGGGGTCGTCGTCCGTCCGGCCGGACGTGCGCAGCGCGGCGAGCTCCGCGCGAAGCAGCAGCACCTCGTCGTGCAGCGCCGAGACCTGGGCGTGGGTCGCGGCGCGTTCCTGCTCGCCCGCCTCCGTCACGCGCTCGACGAGCCACGACGCGAGCGTCGCGGTCACGACGCCGAGCAGCGCTATCCCGCTGATCATCAGCGCGGCCGCGACGAACCGACCGGTCGTGGTCACCGGATAGCGGTCGCCGTAGCCGACGGTCGTGATCGTCGTGGCGGCCCACCACAGGCCGTCGCCGACGTCCTCGATGGTGGCGCCCGGGTGGCCCCGTTCGGCCTCCGTCACGGCGAGCGCACCGCAGACCACGAGCAGGGTCGTCGCGCCGATCACGTAGGTCACCACGCGGCCACGGAGGCTGTTGGCGCCCGCGCGGTTGAGGACCGCGACGAGCGCGATCAGCCGCAGCAGGCGCAGCGGCCGGAGCACGGGCAGGGCGATGACGGCGAGGTCGAGGACGTTGCTGCGGACGAACGCCCACCGTCGGTCGCTGAGGACGAGGCGTACCGCGTAGTCCAGCGCGAACGCGATCCACGTGACGGTCAACACCGTGGTGCAGACGTCACGCACGGCGGGGTCGACCTCCGGGTCGACGATCGGGATCGCGTACGCCGTCAGGAACGCGAATGCCGCCACGACCAACGGCCACTCGACCGCGTGCTCCCACCGCTCGACGCGCGACACGGCTCGATCGTGGCAGCGCGCGGCCCGGCGGTGCGGGTGGCGCACCGACGGCTAGCCTCCCCGCATGGCGCACGCGTCTGGCGCGGACCTGGCCGTCGTCGCGCTCGTCGTGCGGGCGCGGCTCGTGGACCCGCTGCTCATCGGACGGTTCCCGCTGCCGGCGATCCTGGCGTCCCTCGTCGTCGACGGGATCGACAAGTCGGTGCTCCAGGCGTTCACGCACCGCGACCTGACCGACTACCAGTCGTACGACAAGGCGCTCGACGTCTACTCCCTGGCGGTCACGTACCTCGCGGTGCGACGAACGGGCGCGACGGCGCCCGCGCAGGCGGCCGTCGGGCGCCGCGACCGGCTCAGCGCCGTGCCCGCCGTCTGAGCTCGTCGAGCGCGGAGTCCGTGTAGACCGGCACCGGACCGGGCGTCACCGCGTCCGACTCGAGCGTCGACCAGTGCCAGTGCGGCGCGACGGTCGCGTCGCTGCCCGCGACGTCCAGGCGGAGGTCGAGCAGCAGCGCGTACCGATAGCCGAACCGGTGCTGCAGCGCGGCCGTAGCGGTCAGGTCGCGGGGCTGGTCCTCGTCGGCCTCGGCCGCGAAGACGTGGGCGAGCAGCAGGTTGTGCTCCGGGCCGAGCAGGCCACGGTGGTGCGCGATCAGGTCGGGGACCTGGCGCGCCTCGAAGCGGACCGACTCCTCGAGCAGCATGCCGCTGCGGTCGTAGGCGCTGTCGACGTCCCAGTCGCGGGGGATCGTCTGGCGCAGGTACCAGCCGAGGTGGAAGGCGACGCTCCGCGCGCTGGGTCGGCTGGTGCCGGCGGTCGGCGCGAAGAGCGTCCACTCGTCGACGAGGGTGCTCGTCAGCGCGATGCGCACGCGCGCCTGGAGGTCGGCGAGGTCCATGCCGGGAACGTACCGGCGGGCCGTCCGGGGGGCCCGGGACCTTCCGGCCCGCCCGGGCCTCGGGCCAGGCCGGCCCCGCGCGGCGGCTCGGTCGATCACGGTCCGGGCAGCCGCTTGTCGCGGACTGGTCGCGTGTATAGCCTGTTGTACGTGCGTATAGCGCGAGAGGTGGTCGACCTGACCGCGCGGGCCCGGATCCGCGACGCGGCGATCGAGTGCTTCGCGCAGTCGGGGTTCGGTGCGTCGTTCCGGACGATCGCGGCGCACGCGGAGGTCTCGCCCGGGCTGATCACGCACCACTTCGGCTCGAAGGAGGCGTTGCGCGAGGAGTGCGACGCCGAGGTGCTGCGGCGTTACCGCGACATCAAGACGAACGCCGTCGACGCGCCGTCCGCGCACCTGCTCACGGAGCTCACGCAGCCGACGAGCTCGCCGACGATCCTCGTCTACCTGATCCGCGCCGTCGGCGCCGGAGGGCCGGGAGCGCGGCGCTTCCTCGACCGGCTGACCGACGACATGCGCGACGTCATGGCGCGGGGCGTCGAGTCCGGGCTGGTCCGGCCCTCGCGGGACGAGGAGGCGCGGCTCCGCTACCTCACGTACCAGACGATGGGGGCGTTGCTCGTGCAGTTCCTCGTGACGAGCCCCGCGACGCCGGACGAGTTCGTCGCGACGCTCGGCGACGCCGGCAGCGACGTCATCCTGCCGATCCTCGAGCTCGCCACCGAGGGGTACCTCGCGGACCGCTCGATCCTCGACGACTACGTGCGGTTCCTGGCCGAGCCGCACGACGACCAGGGCGCGTCCGCGTCCTGACCTGCTTCGAACGGAGCCTCCCCATGGGTCTCGCCATCGAGGTCGACGGCCTCACCAAGCGGTTCGGCGTCGTCCAGGCGCTGCGCGGGCTGGACCTCGCCGTGCCGACCGGCGAGGTGGTCGGGTTCCTCGGGCCGAACGGCTCGGGCAAGTCGACGACCATCCGCATCCTGCTCGGCCTGCTGCACGCGGACGGCGGCCGCGCGACCGTGCTGGGCGGCGACCCGTGGGTCGACGCGGTGCGGCTGCACCGCTCGATCGCGTACGTGCCGAGCGACGTGAACCTGTGGCCGAACCTCACGGGCGGCGAGGCGATCGACATCCTCGCCCGGCTGTCGGCGCCCCTCGAGCCGGCGCGGCGCGCAGCGATGCTCGAGCGGTTCGAGCTCGACCCGACGAAGAAGGCGCGCACGTACTCGAAGGGCAACCGGCAGAAGGTCGCGCTCGTCGCGGCGCTCGCGTCCCGTGCCGACCTGCTGGTGCTCGACGAGCCCACCTCCGGCCTCGACCCGCTCATGGAGGCCGTCTTCACCGACGCGGTGCGCGAGGTCAAGGCGGAGGGGCGCTCGGTGCTGCTGTCGAGCCACATCTTCGCCGAGGTGGAGAAGCTCGCGGACCGCGTCACGATCATCCGCGAGGGCGCGGCGGTCGAGTCCGGCACGATCGCGGAGCTGCGCCACCTGACGCGGTCGCAGGTGACCGTCGCGGTCGACGCCGGCGCGGACCGGCTCGCGGCGCTCGCGGGCGTCCACGACCTGCACCAGCAGGACGACCACGTCACGTTCGCGGTCGACGAGGCCGAGCTGCCCTCGGTGCTCGCGGCGGTGGCGGCCCTCCAGCCGCGGTCGCTCGTCGCGAACCCGCCGTCGCTCGAGGAGCTGTTCCTGCGGCACTACGGCGACGACCTCGCGGCGGCCGAGCGGCGTGCCACGGCAGCGGACCGGGAGGGGGCGCGGTCATGACCGCCGTCTCGACCCGGCCGGCCGCACCCGCACCCGCACCGACGCCCGACGCTGCCTCGCAGGCCCGGCGGCCCGCCGACCCGTTCGCGGGGATCGGTGCCGCGCTGCGGCTCGTGGTGCGCCGCAACCGCGTCCGCCTCGTGACGTGGTTGTACGTCGTCGTCGGGCTGTTCGCGTACGTCGCCGTCTACTACCGCTCGATCTTCGACACGCAGCAGTCGCTCGACGACTTCGCCCGCGTCAGCGACACACCCGCGATCAAGGCGCTGACCGGCCTGGAGGCGGCACCGAACACGATGGGCGGCGCGGTCTGGACGAAGATCTGGATGACCTGCGCGCTGTGCCTGATGCTCGGCGTCGCGTTCCTCGTGACGCGCAGCGGCCGGGCCGACGAGGAGCTCGGGCGCACCGAGCTGCTGCGCGCGCACATGCTCGGCATCCACGCGTACTCGACGGCGGCGTGGCTGGTGAACGCCGCCCTGTGCCTCGCGTGCGGCGTCGGCGTGGCGGTCGCGTCGATCCTGCTCGAGCTCGACCCGGACGGTGCGGGCGTCACGGGGTCGCTGGTGCTGGGCGCGTCGATCGCGGGTGTCGGCGCGGTCGCGCTCGGCGTCGCCGCGGTGGCGAACCAGGTGGCCACGACGTCGCGTGGCGCGAACATGATCGGCGCGGCCGTGATCGGCGCGTTCTACGTGCTGCGCATGCTCGGCGACCTCGGCGACGGGCGGCTCACGTGGGTGTCGCCGATCGGCTGGGGCCAGGAGATGCAGCCGTGGGGCGCGAACCGGTGGTGGGTGCTCGCGCTGCTGCTCGGGCTGACGGTCGTGCTGCACCTCGTCGCGCTGCGGCTCGAGGTCCGGCGCGACCTCGGCGCGGGCCTCGTGGCCGACCGACCCGGCCCGGCGCGCGCACCCGAGCGGTGGACGCGGCCGCTGGGCCTCTCGCTGCGGCTGCAGCGCGGACCGATCATCGGCTGGTCGGTCGCGGTGCTGCTCAGCGCGGTGCTGTTCGGCTCGGTGGTCGACGCGATGACGGACCTGCTGGACGACGCGAGCTCGACGATGACCGACGTGATCGGTGGCACGGGTGTCGACGACCTCGTCGCGCTGCTCGTCGAGATCATCGCGCTCGTGGTGAGCGTGTTCGCCGTGCAGACCGCGCTCGCGCTGCGCACCGACGAGGCCGCGGGCATGGCGGAGCTCCAGCTCGCGGGTGCCGTGCCGCGCGCGCGGTGGGCGCTCGACCGGCTCGTGATCCCGGCCGTCGGGTCGGCGGCGCTGCTCGTCGTCTCGGGCGCGCTGCTCGGGTGGTCGTACGGCGCGTCGACCGGGTCCGCGGGCCAGGTGGGCTCGCTCGCGCTCGCGGCGCTGGCGTACTGGCCGGCCGTCATGGTGGTGGTCGGCGTCGCGGTCGTCCTCTTCGGCTGGGCGCCGCGCGTCGCGGTCGCCGCGACCTGGGCCGTCGTCGGCGCGATGTGGGTCGTGGTCGTCGTCGGGCCCGCGCTGCGGCTGCCCGACTGGTTGCTGGACGCGCTGCCGTTCGCGGCGACGCCGGCGCAGCCCGCCGAGCCGTTCTCGTGGACGCCCGTCGTCGTGCTGGCGGCGGTTGCGGCGGTGCTCGTCTGGCTCGGGGTCGACCGGTTCCGGCGACGGGACGTCGTCACGGCGTAACGCGCGGCCGGACGGCCTCCCGTTTGCGGGCCGCCGACGCCGGGCAGACGATTCCCCCGAGCAGCGGGAGGGCGCGATGGCCGAGCGGAGCACGGGCACTGCGCTCGCGGAGGCGCCGAGCCAGCAGCACCTCTCGTCACGCACGATCTGGACGATCTTCGCCGGCCTGATGCTCGCGATGCTGCTCGCGGCGCTCGACCAGACGATCGTGGCGACCGCGCTGCCGACGATCGTCAAGGACCTCGGCGGGGCGGAGCACCTGTCGTGGGTCGTGACGGCCTACATGCTCGCGTCGACCGCGACCACACCGCTGTGGGGGAAGCTCGGCGACCAGTTCGGGCGGAAGCCGCTCTTCCTCGCGTGCATCGTGATCTTCCTGGCCGGCTCCGCCCTCGCCGGGACGTCGCAGACGATGGCCCAGCTGATCGCGTGGCGCGCGCTGCAGGGCGTCGGCGGCGGCGGGCTCATGGTGCTGTCGCAGGCGATCATCGGCGACGTCGTGCCGCCGCGGGACCGCGGCCGCTACCAGGGCGCGTTCGGTGCGGTGTTCGGGCTGTCGAGCGTCGCCGGTCCGCTGCTCGGCGGGTTCTTCGTCGACCACCTCAGCTGGCGCTGGGTGTTCTACGTGAACCTGCCGATCGGCGCCGTCGCGCTCGTGGTGGTCGCCGCCGTGCTGCCCGCGACGCGGTCCGGGCGTTCGCCGCGCATCGACTACGCCGGCATCACGCTGCTCGCGACGATCGCGACCTGCATCGTGCTCGTCACGAGCCTCGGCGGGTCCACGTGGGAGTGGGGGTCCGCGCAGGTCATCGGGCTGTGCCTGCTGGCGGTCGGGGCGATCGTGGCGTTCGCTCTCGTCGAGGCGCGCGTGCCCGAGCCCGTCATGCCGCTGCGGCTGTTCCGCAACCGGGTGTTCGTCACGACGGCGATCGTCGGGTTCGTGGTCGGCTTCGCGATGTTCGGGTCGATCACGTACCTGCCGCTGTACCTGCAGCAGGTGCAGGGGGCGAGCCCCACGGGCTCCGGCCTGCAGATGATCCCGATGATGGTCGGACTGCTGCTGACGTCCATCGCGAGCGGGCAGATCATCAGCCGCACGGGTCGGTACAAGGTGTTCCCGATCGTCGGCTCGGCGGTCTTCACCGTCGGGCTCTACCTGCTGTCGCTGATGGGCCGCGACACCACGTCGCTCCAGGCGGGCCTCTCGATGTTCGTGCTGGGTCTCGGGCTCGGCATGGTCATGCAGGTGCTCGTCCTGGCGGTGCAGAACGCGGTCGAGTACCGCGACCTCGGCACCGGCACGAGCGGCGCGACGTTCTTCCGCACCATCGGCAGCTGCGTCGGCGTCGCGGTGTTCGGGTCGCTCTTCTCGTCGCACCTGACGAGTGCGCTGGCCGCGGCGCCGCCCGCCGGCGCGACCGGAGCGTGTGCGCCCGAGGCGCTCAGCGCGTCGTCCCAGGCGCTGGCGGCGTGCCCGCCCGCGGTCCAGGACTGGTTCCTCGACGGCTACTCGGACGCGATCCACACGATCTTCCTGTACGCGGTGCCGGTCGGGGCGCTCGCGTTCGTGCTCGCGTGGTTCATCCCCGAGGTGCGGCTGCGGACCGCCGCGGACCACCCCGGCGCGGGCACGGCGTACGCGCTGCCGAGCAGCCGCACGTCGTACGAGGAGCTGCGCCTGCTGCTGTGGCAGGAGGTCGGCCGCGAGGACCCGATGCGCGCCTACGGGGTGCTGACCCGGAACCTCGACACCGGGCTGACGCCGGGCCAGTGCTGGATGCTCAGCCGGGTGAGCGCCGAGCGCTCGCGGTCGGTCGACGCCATGACCGAGGCGTCGGCGCTGCCGCGCGAGCGGGTCGAGGCGGCCGCGGAGCACCTCGCGGAGCGCGGGCTCGTCGCCCTCGCACCCGGCGGCGTGGTGACCCCGACGGCCGCGGGCGACGAGGTCGCGCACGCCATGTGGGACAACGAGCGTCGGCTGCTGCGCGAGATCGTCGACCAGTGGCGGGGCGACGAGCCCGCGCTCGAGGAACTCGTCGAGGAGGTGTCGTCGAGGCTGTGGGCGGCCGACCCGCCGCGCCACAGCCTCGACGCGTCACCCGTCTGACGCCGGAGGGTCAGCGCGGCACGTACGCGAACGTGTCCGGGTCCGGCCCGGTGCGCTCGTCGCGGTTCAGCGCGTCGATCGAGGCCATGTCGGTCTCCGAGAGCTCGAAGTCGAACAGCGCGAAGTTCTCCTCGACGCGGCTGCGCGTCACCGACTTGGGGAACACGATGTCGCCGCGCTGCACGTGCCAGCGGAGCACCACCTGGGCGGGCGTGCGGTCGAGCGACTCCGCGACGCGCGCGATCACCGGGTCGTCGAGCACCTTGCCCTGCGCGATCGGCGACCACGCCTCGGTCGCGATGCCGTGCTCGGCGTCGAACGCGCGGATCTCGTCCTGCCGCAGGTAGGGGTGCACCTCGACCTGGTTGACGGCCGGGGTCACGGTCGTCTCGGCGGCGAGGCGGCGCAGGTGGGACGGCTGGAAGTTCGAGACGCCGACGGACCGCGCGCGGCCCGAGGCGTAGATCTCCTCCATCGTGCGCCAGCGGTCCACGTAGTCCGCGACGGTGGGCAGCGGCCAGTGGATCAGGAACAGGTCGACGTGATCGGAGCCGAGCGCCTCGAGCGTGCGGTCGAACGCGTCGAGCGCGCTCTGCCGGTCGAGGAAGCCGTTGTTGAGCTTGCTCGTGACGAAGACCTCGTCGCGGGCGAGTCCCGACTCGGCGAGGGCGTCGCCGACGCCCTTCTCGTTGCCGTACATCTGCGCCGTGTCGATGTGCCGGTAGCCCACCTCGAGCGCGGTGAGCGTGGCCTCCTTCGTCTCCGGCGGCGGGACCTGGAAGACGCCGAAGCCGAGCTGGGGGATCTCGACGCCGTTGTTCAGCGTGACGGTGGGGACGGTGGGCACGGTGCCTCCTCGGATCGATTCGGGATCGTGTCCCAGTCTCGGCCGCGCTCGCCGATCTCGCAGCAGGGGTTGACGCGGCGCGATCGGAGTATCAATCTACTAGTGACCTAGTGAAATGAGACTCCGATGATCGAGTTCCACCTCGACGCCCGCTCGGGCGTGAGTCCCTACCTCCAGCTCGTGCAGCAGGTGCGCCACGCGCTGCGCCTCGGGATCCTCGCCGTCGGCGACCAGCTCCCGACGGTCAAGGACGTGGTGGCGACCCTCGCGATCAACCCGAACACGGTCTCGAAGGCGTACCGCGAGCTCGAGTACGAGGGGCTGGTCGAGGCGCGGCAGGGCGTCGGCACGTTCGTCGTCCGCACCTTCGGGGAGTCCACCCTCGCCGCGCAGGGCCCGCTGCGCGACGAGCTCGCCGCCTGGCTCGACCGCGCCCGCGAGGCCGGCCTGGACGAGGAGGGCATCGAGGCGCTGTTTCGCGACACGGTCCGGGCCGCCGTCGGGAGGACGTCATGACGACCGCGATCCGGACTGACGCGCTGACCAAGCGCTACGGGCGGCGCACCGCGCTCGACGCGTGCACGCTCGACATCCCTGCGGGCCGCGTGGTCGGGCTCGTCGGACCCAACGGCGCCGGCAAGTCGACGCTGCTGCAGCTGCTCGCCGGGCTGCTCGAGCCGACGAGCGGGACCGCCACCGTGCTCGGCGGCCGGCCGTCGTCGGGCCCCGAGCAGCTCGCGCGCGTCGGGTTCGTCGCCCAGGACACGCCGACGTACTCCGGGCTGACGATCCGCGACCACCTGCGGCTCGGCGCGCACCTCAACGCCCGCTGGGACGCGGGCCTCGCAGAGGCGCGCGTCGCACGGCTCGGGCTCGACCCCGACCAGAAGGCCGGCCGCCTGTCCGGCGGTCAGCGCGCGCAGCTCGCCCTGACGCTCGCGATGGGCAAGCGTCCCGAGCTGCTGCTGCTCGACGAGCCGGTCGCCAGCCTCGACCCCCTCGCGCGCCGCGAGTTCCTCGGCGGCCTCATGGAGTTCGTGGCCGAGCAGGGCGCGACGGTCGTGCTGTCCTCGCACCTCGTCACCGACCTCGAGCGCGTGTGCGACCACCTCGTGCTGCTCGCCGCCTCGCACGTCCAGGTCAGCGGCGAGGTCGACGAGCTGCTCGCGACGCACCAGCGCGTGACGGGCCGCCGCCGCCCGCACGACGAGGCGCCCGCCGGGACGTCGGTCGTCCGGTCGGGCCACACGGACCGGCAGAGCACGTTCGTCGTCCGGTCGTCCGTCCCCGTGCTCGACCCCGAGTGGGCCGTCGAGCCGCTCGACCTCGAAGAGCTCGTCCTCGCCTACATGACGCAGGACGTCGTCGACGCGCACGACCTGACCGTGGAGGTGTCCCGATGACCTGGCTGACCTGGCGCCAGTTCCGCACGCAGGCGTGGATCACGCTCGGGATCCTCGTCGCGCTCGCCGTCGCGCTCGCCTTCGCGGGTGCGCACATCGCCTCGCTCTACCGCGCGTCCGGCCTCGCGACCTGCACCGGCGCCACCTGCTCCGACCTCACCGACGCGTTCCTCGCGCAGGCGCGGGCGGGGTTCACGGGTCCCGTGCGTGTGCTGGCGGTGGGCGTCGCCTACCTCGCGCCGGCGCTGATCGGCGCGTTCTGGGGCGCGCCGCTCGTCGGGCGTGAGCTCGAGACGGGCACGTTCCGGCTCGTGTGGACCCAGAGCGTGTCCCGCGCGCGCTGGCTCTCGGTCAAGCTCGCGCTGCTCGGCGCCGCGACCGCGCTCGCGGCCGGCGTCGTCGCGCTCGTCGTCACGTGGTCGTCGGCGCGCGTCGACGGCGTCTCCGGGCGCATGGAGCCGCTGATGTTCGGCTCGCGCGGCGTCGTGCCGGTCGCTGACGCGCTGCTCGCGTTCGCGGTCGGCGTGCTGGCGGGCATCCTGCTGCGGCGGACCGTGCCGGCCATGGCGGTGACCCTCGCAGCGGTGGCGGCCGTGCAGATGGCGATGCCCACCTGGATCCGCGCGCACCTGGTGACGCCGCTGAGCCGGAGCGTCCCGCTCGATCCCACCAAGGGCGCGGGCATCGGCCTGCAGAGCGACGGTCACATCCGCGTCTGGATCGAGCCGCACATCCCGGGCGCGTGGATCCTCGGCAGCACGACCACGCTGCCGTCCGGCAAGGCGTTCGACGGGATCGCCGACCCGACGTACTGCAGCCGGTCCCAGTCGCCGGAGAAGTGCCTCGACTGGGTCGCCGGCAAGAACCTGCACTCGGTCGTCACCTACCAGCCGGGGAGCCGGTTCTGGACGCTGCAGTGGATCGAGGCCGGGATCGTCGTCGCGCTCGCCGCGGTCGCCGTCGCGCTCTGCTTCTGGGCCCTCCGTCGCCGCGCCGCGTGACGGGCCGCCCGCGGTCCTAGGGGACGAGGCCGGCTGGAGCGGGTGGCGGCGGCCCCCACAGGAGCGCGAGCACCACGAGCGCCAGCACCGCTACGACGGCCCACAGGGCGACGTCGAGCGCGAGCCGGCGACCGACCTTCCGGCTCGACCAGTGGCTCCGCGGAGCGCCGCGGTTCACGAGGGCGACGCTAGGAACCGGCGCCGCAGCCGGTAAGTACACGTCCGGGTGAGGCGGCTCAGTCCTCGATCACGTCGAGGCCCTGCTCGCGCAGCTGCGCGAGGTGATCGAGCATGCTCTGCAGCACGGCGGGGTCGTGCCCGGGCCAGTCGTCGACCTCGCCGACGACGCGCAGCGGGTCGCGCGTGCGGTACGACTGCGTCGGGTTGCCCGGGAAGCGCTTGTCGGTGACGTTCGGGTCGTCCTCGAACGGGCCCAGTGGCGCGACGACGTACACGTGGCCCCGGCCCTCGCTCCCGGCGAGCGCGCTCGCGAGCTCCGCACCCCACGCAGCGGTCTCGACGAGAGCCGCGAAGTACAGGTGGTTCGAGACGCGACCGGCTTGGTAGTTGGAGCCACGACCCGGCACGAGCTCCTCGCCGACGCCCAGCGTGAACCGGGTGCCGTGGAAGAAGGGGCCCACGACGCTCGCGCAGGTCTCGTAGGTCACCGGCGTGCGGGGCGTGCTCTCGGTCATCGGCGTCCTCCCGTCGCCACCATCGTGCGGTGCGGGACGGGAGCGCGCGACCAGGTGGTCGGGACTACTCGCAGACGACGCCGTCATGGTCGCGGTCGATGTACCAGGCGTACTCCGGGTCCCGGCCCTGCACGTACGGGCCGTAGCCGGCGGCCGTCGCGGCGGTGCAGGTGGCGAACCGGGGGTCCAGCCGGGACGGCGGGGCCGTCGAGCTCGTGGCGGCGCGGACGATCGTCGCCTTCGCCGGCTTCGCGACGAGCCGCGAGCTGGTGGAGCAGCCCTTCAGGGTCGCGGTCGCGGCGGCCTTCTCGGCCTTGTCGACGTTCAGCGACCAGCGCCACTTCACCGCGACCCAGCTGCTGACGTAGGCGCAGCGGTACGCCTTGCTCGGCGGCAGCCACCGTGCCGGGTCGCGGTCGGACTTCGAGCGGTTCGACGCCGCCGAGACGGCCACGAGCGAGCTCGCGTAGCCGAGGTCGTTCGCGTACGCCTTGCGCGTGCTCGCGCTCCACGTCTTGGCGCCCGAGCCCCACGCCTCGGCGAGCGGCACCATGTGGTCGATGTCGAGCTTCGACGCGGCGGTGAACGTCTTGCGGTCGTACCCGGAGACCCACCGGCCGGTCTTGACGGTGCGGTGCGTGGACGACGTGAAGGTGACCGTGGAGCGGGACTCGGAGATGAGCACCTCGGCGCGCGTGTCCTGGCCGTCGTGGTTCGCGTCGACCCATCCGCCGAACTTCGTGCGGGCGTAGCCCGAGCTCGACTCGGCGCTCACCTTCAGCTGGTCGAGCAGCGTGAGGGCGGAGACACGCGAGGCGGCTTGGGACGGTGAGGCGACGAGGAGCGTGCCGGCCACGGACAGCGCGACGGCAGCGGCGACGGGACGAAGGCGCACGGGAGCTCCTGAAACTGGACAAGTGTCCAGCAAGTGTGCGTGCGTCCTCGGCGGAGGTCAGGGACCAACGACCCAAGGGGCCCTCAGCTGCGCGGGGCGGCCGCCTGCCACTCCGCGAGGTCGGCGAGCTTCGCGAACAGGTCCTCGAACATCAGCCGCGTCTCGATCCGCGTGTACACCCGGATCGCGGCGCCGTCGGGGTTCGGCACGTACCGGCCGACGGCGTCGAGTCGGGGCCGCGGCATCGTCACGAACGCGTTCGCGGCGTCGTCGCGGTCGAAGTACGACTGGAGCGCGGTGAGCAGCACGAGCGGCGAGTCGCCGAGCGCGTAGGTTTCGGCGAGCAGCTCTCCGTCGCGCCGGCGGGCCTCGACGAGGGCGGCGATCGCATCGTGCAGGAACGCGCCGACCGTGCCCTGTGACCCGACGCGCCGACGCAGCTCGGCGTCCGAGACGAGGCACTGCCGGTACCGGTCGCGCGGCACCTGCCACAGCGGCAGGGCGGAGTCGAACACGACCTGCGCGGCGACCGGGTCGATCGACTGGTTGTACTCGACAGCCGGCGCACCGTGCGGCGCCGCGGCGAGGCCGGGGTGCTCGGCGCCGCCGATCCACACGAGCGTCAGCCGGTCGGCGATCGCCGGCTGGATCAGCAGCGCCGACGCGATCGAGGTGAGCCCCGCGCCGCACGCGACGAACAGCGGCGTGTCGACGTCGTCGCGCATCGCCTCGGCGACGATCCGGCGCGCGCCGTCGGACGGCAGCGGGCTCGTCGCGTCCCGCATCGTCACGGCCGATCCCGTGACGAGCCGGCCGGCGGCCTCGACGCCCATGACGGCCAGCAGCTCGCGGGCGCGCGCGACGGCCGCGGCCGCCTGGTCGGTGCCCTCGTGCTGCGGCTCGGGCGCGGGGCGCGAGCCGATCACCGCGCGGACGTCGACCGACGGCGAGAGCACGTGGTGAGCCAGCTGGACGAGACCGTCGGGGTCGCCCGAGAAGTCGTTGTCGACGATGACGCGCAGGCGCGGCGCGGTCCGGCCGGCCCGCGCGGGGAGCCAGGGGAGCGGGTCGCCGAGCCGCCAGGTCGTCATCCGCCCATCGTGGCCCGAGCAGCGGGTGGGTGGCCGGAGCCGTGGCGGGCGCGGCGGTCCTCAGCCGTCCACGTGGGAGTCGGCGGCGTCGTCAGCCGCCCACGCCCACGTCGCGCGCCGCCCGGCCCACCGCGTCGACGGTCGCCTTGACCGCGGCCTGGTCGGTCGCCCAGTTGCTCACCGAGAACCGCACCACGTCCTGGCCCTGCCAGTGCGACGGGTACGCGTAGGCCTGGCCGTCGTCCCGCAGCCGTTCGGCGACCTGCACGGTCCGGTCGCCGAACGTCGCGCACACCTGCGTGAACACGACGTCGTTGACGACGCGTGCGCCCGGGATGTCGCGCAGCCCGTCGGCGAGCGCGGTCGCCCCGTCGCACAGCCGGTCGATCAGCGCCGCCACGCCGGATCGCCCGAGCCACGCGAGCACCGCCCACACCGGCACGCCCCGCGACCGCCGCGACATCTCGGGGACGGTCTCGTGCGGGTCGGCCGCCCCCTCGGCCGCGACGAGGTAGCTCGCCCGGACGCCGAGGGCGGTGTGCGCCGCGGCCGCGTCCGCGATCACCGCGACGCCGCAGTCGTACGGCACGTTGAGCGTCTTGTGCGCGTCGGTCGCCCACGAGTCCGCCGCCTCGTAGCCCTGGAGCAGGTGGTGCCGACGCGGCGAGGCTGCGGCCCACAGCCCGAACGCGCCGTCCACGTGCACCCACGCGCCGTGCTCGTGCGCGACCGCGATGGCCGCGCCCACGTCGTCGAAAGCCCCGGAGTGCACGTTCCCGGCCTGGAGCGCGACGATCGTCGGCCCGTCGCTCGCGTCGAGCGCGTCGGCGAGCGCGTCGACGTCGATGCGCCCCTGGTCGTCGGCCGGCACGAGCGCCGCGGCCCCGAGCCCGAGGTACCGCGCCGCGAGGTCGACCGACGTGTGCCGCTCGGCGCCCGCGATCCACCGGACGCGCGGGCCGCCGTGGAGCCCGTCGCGGTTGACGTCCCACCCGGCGCGCTGCAGGACGCGCTCGCGGGCGGCCGCGAGGCCGACGAGGTTCGCGGTCGTCGCGCCCGTGGTGAAGCCGACGCCCGCGTGCGCCGGCAGCCCGAGAACGTCCAGCAGCCAGGCGCTCGCCAGGTCCTCGACAGCGGTGGTGCTCGGGCTCGCGTAGCGCATGCCGCCGTTCTGGTCCCACGCGCCGGTGAGCCAGTCGGCCGCGAGGGCCACGGGGTACGTGCCGCCGATCACCCAGCCGTAGAACCGCGGCGACTGGCTGGTCAGCAGCCCGGGCCGCACCGCCCGCGCGAGCCGCTCGACCACCTCGACCGGGTCGGCGCCTCGCTCGGGCAGCTCGCGGCCGAGCGCGTCCTTGACGCTCGTCGCGTCGTCCAGCGGCGGGATCGGGTCCGAGGGCATCGCCTCGAGCCAGGCGGTCGCCTCGCGCTGCGCGAGGCTCAGGAGCTCCGCGTAGCCCGGGCTCGGGACGTCGTCGTCACCGTCCGGGTGCATCTTCCGGAGTGTTCTCCGCGCGCCGCCGGGGCGTCAACGCAGCGCGGGATGCGGGCCGCTGCGCCACGGCACGCACCCACCGTGGCGCAGCGGCCCGCGACGGCAACGGGTCAGCCGCGCCGTCCCCGTCGGTCCGCGAGGTACTCCGCGGGCATCCCGGGCCCGACGCGCGCGACCACGTCGTCGGCCGGGACAGGGCCGTGCAGGTCGCACGCCGCTCCGACGTGCACGGCGCCGCCGCACCCGGCGTGCGCGTACAGGATCGGCGGCTCGGCGTCCGTGGCCCACGCGTCGCCCCACTCCGTGAGCGCCATGAGTGCGACCGCGAGCGCGCGACCCTTCTCCGTCAGCACGTAGTCGGCGTCGTCGGCGCGCTCCATCACGCCGCTCGCGACGAACGACTCCAGCCGCGAGGCGAGCACGTTCGACGCGATGCCGAGGTTGTGCTGGAAGTCGGCGAAGCGCGTGACGCCCGCGAACAGCGCGTCACGGACGATGAGCAGGCTCCAGCGCTCGCCGACGAGCTCGAGCGACCGGGCGATCGAGCAGACCTGCGTGTCGTACGTCTTGCCGAGCATGCCGCCGACCTTACCCCTTGCGTGATGCAAGTCATGGTCGCTACCGTCGCTTGCATCACGCAAGTTGGCTACGAGCAGGGAGCGCGCCATGTCCGCCGACTTCACCACCACCATCACCGTCGACGCCTCGCCGCAGGCCGCGTACGACGCCGTCAACGACGTCAGCGGCTGGTGGGGCCGCATCACCGGCACCACGACGGCGGTCGGGGACGAGTTCGTCTACCTCGTGCCGGGCCTCCACTACAGCGGCCAGCGCGTCACCGCCCTCGAGCCGGGCCGTCTCGTCGAGTGGCTCGTCACCGGCGGCTACCTCGCGTTCGTCAGCGACAGGCAGGAGTGGGTCGGCACGACCATCCGGTTCGACATCGCGGCCGACGACGCGGGCACGCACGTCACGTTCACGCACGCCGGTCTCGACCCGGACGTCGAGTGCTACGACGCGTGCTCGAACGCGTGGAGCACCTACGTCCGCACGAGCCTGAAGGCGTTCATCGAGACCGGCGTCGGGACGCCGAACCTGTTCAAGGGCGACGAGGAGCTCGACGCCGCGGACCACGTCGGCCTGCGGGACCGCATCGAGGGGGCAGGGGCCGCCGCGCGGGCGGCAGTCGGCTGACGCGCCTGCGTCACGCCCGGGACGCGAGGAGCCCCCGACGGCGACGGCCGGGGGCTCCTCGTTTCGAGCGTCCTTCCTGTTCGGTCGCCGCGGCCGTGGTGCGGTCCGCGGCGGCCGACGTGTCAGTGCTGGAGCGTCAGCACGCCCGGCCGCCAGGGCAGCTGGTCGTACGAGCCGCCCGCGTTCGGCGACTTGCCCTGGTAGAGCAGCTGCAGGTTGCACGGGTCGATGGTCATCGTCTGGTCGGGGTTGTTCCGGACGAGGTCACCGTGGCTGATGTCGTTCGTCCAGCTCGCGCCGCTGTTCGCCTTGCCCGCGAACGGGTTGCTCTCGCTGGCCGCCTGCGGGGTCCACGACCCGCTCAGGCTCGACGCCGTGAACGAGCGGAAGTAGCGCCCGTTCGCACCCTGCGCCTCGACGATCATCAGGTACTGGTTCTGGCCCTGGACCTTGTACACCTGCACGGCCTCGAACAGGTTGTTCGTCGAGTCGCTCATGACGGTCGTGTAGGACGAGCCGAAGCTGCCCGGGAAGTTCCCGATCGGCATGCTCGCCCGGTAGATCTTCCCGTTGTCGCCGGCGAAGAAGAGGTACATGTTCTGGCCGTCACCGATCAGCGTCTGGTCGATCGGACCGGTGCTGGACCCCGAGATGCTCCCGGTGAACAGTGCCTGCGGGGACGACCACCCGTTGGGGTTCGTCGGGTCGCTGGACGTCCGGTAGATGAACGGCCACGCGCCCCACTGGTAGGCGAGCACCCAGATGTTCTTCGGCGCGAAGTAGAACAGCGTCGGTGCGACCGCCGCCTGGCTCATGCCGATCTGCTGTGCCGAGCCCATGTCGGACCAGTTGGTGAACGGGGCGAACGCCATCGACCCGTACGACGAGCCGTTCACGTCCGACGCGTAGACCAGGTGCTTGCCGTTGTAGACGACGTTCGTGAAGTCCTTGAGCGACACCCAGCCGTTCGCCGGCTGCGCGAGCGCCCCGGTCGACGACCACCGGTACGACGACGGCAGCGAGCACGTGCCGCCGGTGGGCGGCGGGGTCGTCGTGGGCGGAGGCGTGGTGCCGCCGCCGGACAGGCCCGTCCACTGCTGGTTCGTGCCGCCGTTGCACGTCCAGATCTGGATCGCGCTGCCGTTGGCGGTGGCCTTGTTGGCGACGTCGAGGCAGAGCCCCGACTCGACTCCGACGATCGAGCCGTTGGAGTTGATACGCCACTGCTGGTTGGCGCCGCCGCTGCAGGTCCAGATCTGGACCTTGGTGCCGGCGGCGGTGGCGTGGTTCGGCACGTCGAGGCACTTGTTGCCGTAGACCGTGAGCTGGTTGCTCGACGTCGAGGTCCACTGCTGGTTGGTGCCGTTCCAGCAGTCGTAGAGCTGCAGCGCGGCGCCGTCGCTCTGGCTCGCCCCGGCCACGTCGAGGCAGCGACCGGAGCCGACTCCCTTGATCTGGCCGGTGGACGCGGCCTGCGCGGGGTTCGCGAGGAGCGTGACCGCCAGGGCGACCAGTGCGGCGACGAGCGCCGCCAGCAGGCGTCTGCGGGTGGAACGTGTTCTGGGCATGACGAGCTCCTCTCGGGTCAGCTACGGGACCACTTCTGGTTGGTGCCGCCGTTGCAGGTCCAGATCTGCACGGCGCTGCCGTTGGCGGTGGCCTTGTTCGCGACGTCGAGGCACAGCCCCGACTCGACGCCCACGACCGAGCCGTCGGAGTTCAGGCGCCACTGCTGGTTCGCCCCGCCGCTGCAGGTCCAGATCTGGACCTTGGTGCCGGCCGCGGTGGCGTGGTTCGGCACGTCGAGGCACTTGTTGCCGTAGACCGTCAGCTGGTTGCTCGACGTCGAGGTCCACTGCTGGTTGGTGCCGTTCCAGCAGTCGTACAGCTGCAGGGCCGCGCCGTCGGACTGGCTCGCGCCGACCACGTCGAGGCACCGGTTCGAGCCCAGGCCGCGCAGCGGTCCGGTCGAGCCGGTGCCACCGGTCGGCGGAGGCGTGGTCGCCGGGGGCGTCGTCGGCACGGGCGTGCCGCCGCCGAGGGCGGAGAGCACCGCGTCGTACGCCGACTTCTTGCTGCCGTTCGAGCTGAACAGCAGCGGGTTCTCGCTGCTGCGCCACGAGTCGCTGTCCCGGATGCCCCACACGGTGATGCCGGTGCAGCGCGACACGTTCATGCACGCGCGGACCGTGTTGGAGTAGTTGGTGCTCGACGCCTGCGCGATGTCGAGCTCCGTGAGCTGCACGTCGACGCCGAGCGCGGCGAAGTTCGACAGCGTGGTCTGGAACGTCGACGGCGGGCCGCCCGTGCCGAAGTGCGACTGGAACCCGACGCAGTCGATCGGCACGCCGCGGGACTTGAAGTCCCGGACCATCGAGTAGACGCCCTGCGTCTTCGCGGCGTTCCAGTCCTCGATGTTGTAGTCGTTGTAGCAGAGCTTCGCCGACGGGTCGGCGTTGCGCGCGGTGCGGAACGCCTCCTCGATGAAGCCGTTGCCGAGGACGTTCTGGAAGACGGAGCTGCGGTGCTGCGTCGACCCGTCGGCGAACGCCTCGTTCACGACGTCCCAGGCGTAGATCTTGCCCTTGAAGTGCGACATCACCTGCGTGATGTGGTTGTCCATGACGCTGCGCAGGGTGTTCGCGTCGTTGATCGACGAGACCCAGCTGGGCAGCTGGTTGTGCCACACCAGCGTGTGGCCGCGCATGCGCTGCCCGTGCGACTGGGCGTGCGACACGATCTGGTCGGCCGAACCGAAGCTGAACGAGTTGCGCGACGGCTCCGTGGCGTCCCACTTCATCTCGTTCTCGGGCGTGATCGCGTTGAACTCGCGGTCGAGGATCGACACGTACGTGCTGTCGCCGAGCCGGCCGGCCGCGACGGCCGTGCCGAAGTAGCGGCCGGACGTGGCGGCCTGCGCACCGAGCGTGCTCGCGGCCTGCGCCGGGCCGGCCAGCAGGGTTGCGGTCGCGGTGGCGGCGAGCGTCGCGGCGGCGACGATGCCGACCGCCGACGTGGCGCGCCTGCGCCGGGGGGTGAGTGATCTCATGGCGTTCCTTCGAGTGGCTGGGGCTGGTGTGCCGGACGGCTGGACCCGCCCCGCGGACGCCGGCGATGCGCGGGGTGAGCCAGGCGGATCGCCCCGATGGGGACGCTCCTCGTCGAACCGACCACGGCGTCGGTGCGGCGCTGTTAGCGCTAACAAGTCGTGCCGTTCACACCCCGGAATGTGTGGGGATGTGGCCGCGAACGTATGGGACCGGTGTGACGCGGGCAACGCGTACGGGGGCGTGTGAATCGATACACATCGCCCTCCCGCCGGCCCGGATCGTGCCGGTATGGTCGCCGCCATGCATCGCAGCCGCCTGGTCGGGATCCTCTTCGACACGCCCGCGGAGCACGCGGAGGGCGAGGTCGGGTTCTGGGCCGGTGCGCTCGGCACCTCGACGTACTCGCCTCCGGACGAGACCCAGTTCACCGCCCTCGTCGGCGCGGTTCCCGACTTCTTCACCGTCGTCCAGGCGGTCGGCGACGACGCGCCGCGGTACCACGTCGACATCGAGACCGACGACCTCGCCGCCGAGGTGGCGCGGCTGACGGCGCTCGGTGCCGTGTCGGTCGGGCGGTGGAAGGACGCGTTCACGATGCGCTCGCCCGGTGGGCACCTGCTCTGCGTCGTGCCGGTGCACAGCGACCCGCAGACGTTCGCGCGGGTGGCGCGGGTCTGGGAGTGACCGGACGCCGCGGTCTCGTCGTGCTCGGTGGGCCCCGTGGGGATCGAACCCACAACCCGCGGATTAAAAGTCCGCTGCTCTGCCAGTTGAGCTAGAGGCCCGACGGATGGGGACAATAACCGGGAGAATCCTCGGGACAACTCCCGTGTGATTCGCGCCGGCCGTTGGCCCTCGATCGCGGTGTCGAGGCTACGGCACGACGCGCGAACGTCGAGTAGCAGGCCCTTCTGCCCCGAGCCCAGTCCGCTCTGGCTCGGCAAGCTCCGGCCTCTTCCTCATGGTCGTACGAAGGGCCGGATCGACCCGCGCGACGCCCGGGCGCGGCCGCGCCGCCAGGTCCTCGGAGCCACGTTCCGCGACACACCGGGCGACGCGCGGAGCGTGCTGGGAATCAGCGGGTTCCGACCCCTAATGTTCCGTCCCGCGCCCGCCGATTCGGTGGGGCGAACACCCCAACCCCCCTGCTCCCGAAGGGACACCGCCATGGCTGGCGATTCCAAGACGTCCTCCCGCGCACGCGTGAGCACGAGCTCCTCGAACTCCGCTCAGGGCGTGGGCGTCACCACGTTCCTCATCCCCGCCGGCCAGGGTGCCAACGCGTACGTGCGCGATGCCGCCACGGGCAAGAACCCGAACCTGCGCACCGCGTCGCAGGCGTTCGTCGACGCGATCGCGGCGAACTCCGCGGCCGGTCACGCGAAGCGGATCCGCGCCGAGCTCGAGTCGTTCGCGACCGCGTACCCGACGCACGGCTGGGATGCCACGCTCGCGCGCCTGGAGGCTGCCGGCGCCCTGGACGGGAACGCCTGAGTCGACGCCCCGGCAGAACGACCCCCGGCACCCGCCGGGGGTCGTTCTGCGTCCGGTCCCGGGTGCGTCGAGGCACCTGACGTTCGTGCGCGCGTGGTCCGAGGTCAGAATCGACCACCGCCGATACGTCGCGCGGGCATACTCCGGTGATGGTCTCGATGCGCGAGGTCGAGCTCATCGAGGACGACGAGCCGCACACCACAGGAACTGCGGCCGTACCAGCGGCGCCGCTCCGCGCGGGCCGAGCCCGTCTGAGCCGTCGTTGGCTCCTGGTGCCCGTCGCAGGGCTCGCCGTGCTCGTGGCGCTCCAGCAGGGGCTAGCGTCCGTCGAGCGGCATCGCGAGCACCGTTTCGACGGCTTGCCGGGCTTCGTCACGCCCGTGCATCCGCCGCTACGTGCACTGTGGGAGTCCGACCCGAACCTCCAGATGGACCCGCGACCGGTGGGTCGGGCCGTCCTTGCGGTCGAGAGCGTCGACGTCTTGGCGGTGCGTCTGGTCGACGTCACCACCGGCAAGACGCTGTGGCGCACGCTGCTCACGAATGCCGGCACGATCGCTCGGTGCAGCCCGGAGAACCACACGAGCGGCGCGACACCGACGCGGGTCGTGTGCGTGGTATCCGACTATCCCGAGGGCGGCGGGTCCGTTCCTGGCGAGGTCACCGTGCTGGACGGCGCGACGGGGGATCGAGTGGCCACCTGGCAGGTGTCGGGTGCGACGTCGTTCGATGCCGCCGACGGTCTTGTGGTGTTCGCGAGCGACGAGGGAAAGGGCCGGGGCGAGGCTCACGCCCACCATCTGCTCGACGGGACGCCCGCCTGGACGACCCCCATCGGCGGGAGCCGTGACGACTCCAACCCGTTCGGGGCGGTGTTCATCGCTGCCGGAGAGGTCGTCGTCGTGGACTCGACGGCCAGCCTTCGCCGGCTCAACCTGCTCGACGGGACGGAGCTTGCACCGGCGCAGTCGCTGATGTCCCTGCAACCTGAGCTTGCTGGCCGGGCGGCGCACGTCACCACCGTGTCCGCCGGCGGTCGAGCCACGACGACCGTCATCGCTGGTCCCGGACGCGACGTCGACGTTGCGGGTACGGACCGCAGCCTCGTCGCGGACGACGGCTCGCTGCCCGGAGTCGCGTTCACGCAGGACGAGAACCTCGCCGCGTACGACGCGCGCACGGGGAAGCTGCGTTGGCAGGCTCCGTATCCGACGCTCGAGGTTCTCGTGCGTGACCACGTCGTGTACGCGTCGTTCGTCACCGGAGTGGTCGCGCTGGATGGGCGCACCGGTCGGCTCCTGTGGCGCACCGACGTGGGCCGTGAGGTGTCCCAGCTGCTGACCGACGGTGTTCACGTGCTCGTGCACGTCTCCGGCGGCGATGGCGAGTCTGAGGGCGACAGTCCGCGACCTGCGACCGGAAAGGTCGTCGCGCTCGGTCCGGGCGACGGAAAGGTCGAGTGGTCAAGCGCGCTGCCGCACGGCGACGACGGCTACCTGGTGTGTACCGACGGCGTGCTCCTGAGCCTGGGTGAGCGGCTGGCACGCATCGGGTAAACGCCTCCGTCCGACACGGGCTCACCGAACGCAGCCACGGGAGCGGCCGTGGGCGGCGCAGCGGGCGAGCGGAAGGCGCCGCTCAGGGCAGCTCGCGCAGGGGCTCCGTCCGGTCGCCGCCGGCGTCGCCGGTGTTAACGGTTCCGCGGGGCTCGACGAGGACGATCGAGACTTCGTCGTCCGCGCGCGGGCAGTGCTCGACGCCCCGGGGGACGACGAACACGTCCGAGGGGCCGAGGACGACGTCGCGGTCGCGGAGCTGGATCGTCAGCGTGCCCTCCACCACGAGGAACAGCTCGTCGGTGTCGGGGTGCGAGTGCCACACGAACTCGCCGTGCAGCTTGGCGACCTTGACGTCGTAGTCGTTGACGCTCGTCAGACGGTGCGGCTGCCAGTGGTGTGCGACGGCGTCGAGCGCCGTCCTGATGTTGCGGACGTCGTCAGTCACCTCCGGCACGCTAGCCGCTCGGCCCGTACCCGGGCCAGGACGGGCGCGTGGGGTCTCGGTCGGCGCGGGCGATCGAGCGCCGAGGTCCGCGTGCCGGTCGGCCGGACGCGCGTCCACCGGGGTGCCGGATCCCCTCGCGGCCGCCAGGTTCAGCCCGTGCTTCCCCGTGCGCCCGGACCGCCGCTCAGACCCGCTCTCAGCCGAGTCGTCCCGCCGTCGCGAGGTCAGCCAGCAACAGGTCGGCACGCCGCGCGAAGAGGTGCGCACCGCGCCGGCGGGAGAGGGCGGCGGCCGACCGGGCCAGGCTCGCAGCAGCGGCGGGATCGGCCGCCGCTCGAGCCAGGTACGCCCTCACCAGGACCACCAGACCCTCGCCGGTCCGCTGCTCATGACGTTCGAGGCACGCGTCGGCGTGATCGAGGGCGGCCGCCGCCGCGTCCAGGTCGCCGGCGGCGATCCGCATCTCGGCGACCAGAGCCCACCACGTGGAGACGCACGAGCGGGTCGGGTTCGACAGATTCGTGCGCACCAGCTCTTCCGCCGCGTCGGAGGCCGAAGCGGGGGCAACGCCGCGCATCGCCAACGCCCAGTGCCTCGCCAGTCTCAGGTAGGTGCCGAGGAAGTCGAAGGAGAAGTGCGGGTCGACCGAGATCCCGCTCTCGGCCGAGGTGAGCGCCCACTCCGGGTCACCGACGACCGCAGCCGTCCGGGCGGCCATCGCGGTCGCCACCGTGAGCGCGTAGGGGTCGTCGCCGGCCGTCTGCTTCAGGCGGTCCAGGATCTCGTGGGCCTGCGCGGTGTCGCCGTGGTAGGCCGAGATCTCCGCGAAGGTTCCCGCGGTGAGGAGCTGCAACGCGTCGTGGACCGGGTCGAGGTCCGGCGCACGGTCCTCCGGTCGGACCGTGATCCTCATCGCGCTCATGCGTCGGTACGACTCGCCGATGGCGCCCAGGTGCCACTGATGGATCCCCCACGCGGCCTCGCCGTACGCGCGGACGAGGGGATCGGACGCGCCGGCACCCTGCTCGAGCAGCCGTCGTGCCAGCGGGCCGCTGCTCCGCAGCTCGAGCCCCTGGGCGTGCGCCGTCCACCGGGAGAAGAGGAACCCGGCCGCTTCGCGCTCGCGGCCGAGATCCCGCGCGACCTGCTCGGCTCTCTCCAGCAGCCGCACCGACGCCGTCCCGTACATCGAGCGCATCCCGACGACGGCGATCAGCTGCGAGAGCGCATCGAGCTCCTGCTCGAGGAGAGACGATCGACGCGCCATTTCGACCGCCGACGCGAGGTGTCGCTCGGCGGCGTCCAACGCCGTCTTCGACCTGGCGCGCGCACCGGCACGCACCAGCGCCGCGACCGTGCGACTCGGATCTGCGACCGGCCCTGACGCCCACAGGTGATGAGCGACGCGCTCCGCGGCCGACTCGTCGCTGAGTCCGACCTCCTCGATGGCGTTCGCGATGCGGCCGTGGAGCGTCCCGGCGCGACCGCGCGGCAGCGCCTCCGAGATGGCCTCGCGAACGAGGTCGTGGGTGAACACGTACGAGAACGGGTCAGCGGCGACCGGTCCCATCAGACCGAGCGCGCGTGCGGGTTCCAGCCGTTCGAGACAGGTCGAGATGTCCAGCGAGGCCGCGCGGGCGAGCAGCTCGAGCTCGACCGTGCGCCCCACCAGCGACGCGAGCCCGAGCAGGTCCTGCGACTCGCGGTCGAGCGTGGCCATTCGGTCGCGCACCACGTCGCGGACCGTCACGGGCACTCCGCCGGTGAGCACGGTCTCCTGGGTGACCGTGCCGCCGGCCATCAGCCATCTCGCCAGCTCCCGGACGAAGAAGGGGTTGCCCGAGGTACGCGCGTGCACCAGTCTCGCCGCCTCGGCCGTGGGCGAGACACCGGTCTCCGCGCCGATCAGCTCGGCCACACCCGCTGGGTCGAGAGGTCCGACACGGACTCTCCGGTGGCCGGCGGCGCGGCTCGCCGCGGCGAGAGCGCGGGACAGCTCCAGGCTCGGGGTCGGGCCGAGGCTGCGGAAGGCTCCGACCACCGCCGTCCGCGGCGGCAGACGGCCGATCACGTCGGCGAGCAGCTGCAAGGAGCTCGGATCGGCCCAGTGCAGGTCGTCGAAGACGACGACCACCGGCCGCGCGGCGGCGGACTCCGCGATCAACGCCACCAGCTCCTCCAGGAGCCGGAACCGGGCCTTGCTGTCCGGGATCGGAGGCGGCGTCGAGGGGTCGCCCTTCGAGCCGAGGAGGTAGCCCAGGTCGCGCGACGACCACTCGGTCCGGCGCTCGGCCGACATCGCTCCGACGAGGCCCGCTGCCGCCTCGACCCACGGCCACATCGTGGGCGCTCCTTCACCGGCGAGACCGTGCCCCCAGACCACGAGAGCGTCCTCGCCCCGAGCATGGTCGGCGGTCGCCTTCAGGAGGCAGCTCTTCCCCACTCCGGGCTCGCCTTCGAGCAGGAGAACGGCCGACCCGTCAGTGAGCGCCGGCGCGATGGCCCGCTGCAGCACGGCGAGCTCCTCGTCCCGGCCGACCAGGCGGTCCGCGGACGGGGCGGCGGGCGAGTCCTGCTCGGTAGCCCGGGAGGGTTCGTTCCGGGCCGCGTGCGGGACGCGCGCAGACAGCGCCGGCGACCGGACGACCTGCAGGTGCGCCTCCTGCAGCGCAGGTCCCGCATCGATCCCCAGGTCGTCGATCAGCCGCCTGCGCACCCTGTCGAACACCGCCAGGGCCTCCGCCTGGTGGCCCGCACGCCCGAGCGACGTCATCAGGCTGGCCTGCACCGGCTCGTGCAGCGGCGCCATCCTGGCGGCGAGGTGCAGCGCCGGGAGCACGCGGTCCGGTCTTCCCACCGACAGGGCGACCTCGGTCGCGTCCACGCAGGTCTGCAGGTACTCGTCGTCCAGGCTGGCGAAGATCGGCGCCGTGGCCATCGTGTGCGTCAGCCCGTCCCCCGCCGGTCCGCTCCAGAGGGTGAGCGCGTCGAGGTACTGGGCGAACGAACCGAGGGCGTCACCGTGCGAACGTGCGGTCCGGGCGCCGTCGACGAGCTGCCGGAACCGCGCCAGGTCGAGAACCTCGGGCGGCGCGGCGCACAGGTAGCCGGCGTTGTGGCCCACCAGGTAGGCGCCGGTCTCGCGGGCGGCGAGGTGCGGCTCGAGGACGCGGCGCAGCAGGCCGACGTACTTGTGAATGACGTTGAGGGCACTGGCGGGCGCTTCGTCGCCCCAGATCGCGTCGATCAGCTCGTTGACCGAGGTCGGCCGCCCCGCGCGCGCCAGCAGCAGGGCCAGGAGGTAGGCCTGCTGGTGCGGTCCGGGGTCGAGCTCGGCGCTGCCGCGCCAGAGGCGCAGCGGACCGAGGAGCTGGATGCGGAGCGCCCCGACGGGCGCGGGTACGCGTCCCCGACGGTGGGAGCTCTGGAGACCGGGCGTTGCTGCCATGTCGACAACCCCTCGCGGGTCCTGACGGACGAGCCCGTGACGCGGGTGGGGATGGTTCGCTGGTGCGGCGGATGCAGCACTCTAGGCGCTCGTCGCGAGCAGCCACCAGGGGGCTGTCGCACTGGTCGCGCGGTCGTGCTCACGGGCGCCGACACGTACCAGCGGCGCGCGTGGGCAACGTGGAGGGCGCCGATGCACTCATCGGTCACTCGTTCTCCACGGCCACTCCCTAGGTTCACGAACGAGGAGCTCGGAAACCCGTCGGCTCCCTTCCCGAGGCAGGGGGCCGAAACGCACCCTGCCGGCGCCGTCGAAGGAGTGAACATGTCAAGCAGGCCCACGGTCGTCATGGTCCACGGCGCGTTCGCGGACGGGGGCAGCTTCGGCCCCGTCACGAGTGCGTTGCTCGACGACGGCGTCCAGGTGGTGGTCGCCGCGGGGCCGAATCGCGGCCTCGTCACCGACGCCGCCTACATCGCCTCGGTCGTCCGCCGGATCGACGGGCCGGTGCTCCTCGTCGCACACTCCTACGGAGGAGCGGTCATCACCGTCGCGGGGGTCGAGGAGAACGTCGTCGGTCTCGTCTACCTCGCCGGCTACGCACTGGACCAGGGCGAGACCATCGCAGAGCTCCAAGGACGGTTCCCGGACTCGCCGCTCGTCGAGGCGCTGGTCTTCGCTCCGTTCGCCCTCGACGGGACCGGCGAGGCCGGCATCGACGTGTCGGTCGACGTGGCCCGGTTCCCGGAGATCTTCGCCCCGGACGTGGACCCCGCCGTGAGCCGCCTCCTGGCGGTGTCGCAACGTCCGCTGGCCCAGGTGGCGTTCGGAGAGCCGGCCGGCGTCGCCGCGTGGAAGTCGAAGCCTGCCTGGGGCGTCGTCTCGTCGTCAGACCACGTGATCAATCCTGACGTCATCCGCTTCGGGTACGAGCGCGCGCACATGAAGGTCACCGAGGTCGACTCCTCACACCTGGTGATGTTCGCGCACCCGGCGGAGGTGGTGGGCGTCATCCGCGAGGCGCTGGCCACGACGACGAGCTGACATCCTGTGGCGCGTGAGGCTCGGGCCGGCCCGCCTCGCTCCACGCGTGCCACCACCGGTTTCCGGTCGCGCGCGCCGGCCCGCGCGATGACGCGATGGCGCACCCCGCGTGCTCACAAGCCCCTCCGGCAGGCTCGCCTCGACGTGGCGCCTCGGTGGGCGGTGCCGATGACCGGCCTTGCCTCGTGGCTCCCAGTCCGAGGACCGTGGGCCAGATGTCGGTGGACACCAACGTGAGCGAGAGCGCCCGGGCGACCGTGCTCCTGCTCGGCCGGACCGAGATCGTCGTGGAAGACGCTGAGCGTCACCTCGACATGAGCGACGTGCGGCTGCTCGGTGGGACCGGGCTCACGGACGTCCGACGCGCCTTCTCGACGGAACCACGCGTCGACCACGTCATCATGGGCGCCGGGCTCGATCTGCAGACCCGGCTCGAAATCGTCCGCGAGGTCTTCGAGCGCAGCGACGTGACGACCGTCCACCTGAAGGACAGGGCCACGGGACCCGAGGGGTTCCTCCCCTTCGTCCGCGCGGTGCTCCGCGGGCTCCGCGACTTCCCGGAGGAGCGCGACGCGACGGCCGGGGGATAGCGGTCGGTGTGCGCTCGCCGCCGTCAGCGGTAGAACACGCGCCCCTGGGCACCGGACGACACCGACCACACCTCGGCGATGCGGCCGCGCTCCACGCGGAGCGCGTCGACACCGCTTCGCGACGTGGGCGTGCCGCCGGTCGGCGTGTGCGTCACGAGGTACGGGCGCGCCACCAAGCCGGTGACGCCTCCGTCGTCCGGGGCCACGTCGACCACGGGCGTCCCCTCCGCCGCGAACTCCAGCGTGCCGCCGCGGCCTGCGTGCCATGCGTCGACGAGCGCCACCAGCTGCGCGGGCGTGCGGACGTCGTCGAACGGCTCGCTCCCGGCCTGCGCGTACCGCAGCGTGAGGTCGGGTGCGAGCAGCTCGTCGGGACTCACCGGCTCCCGGTTCCACAGCGCGGTCCACCGGTCGAACACCTCGGCACCCGCGCGACGTGCGTCGTCGTCCATCGCTGCCCCCTTCGTCGGCAGCCCCCAGCCTCCTCCCGAGCACCGACACGCGAGCCGCCCTCGCGTCAGGCGCGGGTGTCGTAGTCCTCGCGCGCGGCGTCGACCTGGTCCATGTGCGCCTCGGCCCAGACCTTGACCGCATCGACGACGGACGTGAGCGACTGCCCGAGCGGCGTGAGCTCGTAGTCGACGCGCACCGGAACGGACGGCGTGATGGTGCGCTCGACGATCCCGTCGCGCTCGAGGGCCCGCAGCGTCTGCGTGAGCATCTTCTGGCTCACGCCGCGGATGCGCCGTCGCAGTTCGCCGTGCCGCAGGGGCCCCGCGGCGAGCGCGACGAGGACCAGGCAGACCCACTTGTCGGACAGCTCGTCGAGAAGCTGGCGGGTCGGGCAGTTGGGGTCGAACGCGTCGTACACGCCGGAAGCGCTCGGCGCGGGAGCGGTCGCAGTGGTGGTCATACGGGCCCTCCAGCCGGCACCGGTGCGATGCCTGGGAACCGACAGTAGCGCTTGGGCACCAAAAGGTACCTACTTCCCAACAGGAACCATCCTGATCAGGATGGGGGCCGTCACCCGGATCACCCCGAAGGAGAGTCCCATGACCGTCCTCACCATCCCCGCCTGGGGCGTCGCCGAGCTCGTCGAGCGGGAACCGGAGCGCCCGGGACTCGGTCAGGTCCGCGTGCGCGTCGAGGCGGCGCCCGTCCACCCCGCCGACGTCTGGGTCCACGACGGCACGCTCGCCGCGCTGCTCCCGGACGCGCCGTCGTACACCCCGGGCTGGGGCGTCGCCGGCGTGGTCGAGGAGGTCGGGCCCGACGTGGTCGACCTCGCTCCGGGCGACCCGGTGCTCGGCCTGTCCGACTGGTTCGACACCTTCGTCGGCACGCATGCGTCGAGCGTGGTCCTGCCGGCGCGCGCCGTCGGTCGCCGGCCGGGCGGTCTGGCCGCGGCGCAGGCTGCCGCGCTCTCGCTCAACGCGCTGACCGCTCGACAGGCGCTCGATCTCCTGGACCTGCCGACGGGGGCGACCCTCGGCGTCACCGGGGCGGCGGGCGGCGTCGGCGGGTTCGCGCTCGAGCTCGCTCGGCTGCGCGGTCTCGAGGTCGTCGGCGTCGCGCGGGAGACCGACCGAGGGTTCGTCGAGGGCGCGGGCGGCCGCCTCGCCATGCGGCCCGACGATGACGACGCGGACCTCGCCGAGGCGCTCCGCGCGGCGGCCGGCGGCGGGGCGCTCGACGCCGTGCTCGACACGGCCGTGCTCGGCGCCCCCGCGCTGGACGCGGTGCGCGACGGCGGCGTCTTCGTCGCGGTCACGGGGCCCGGCACGCCGGCCTCCGAGCGCGAGATCCGGGTCGACACCGTGCACGTCGTCGGTGACGGGTCGCAGCTCGCGGAGCTGGCACTCCTCGCGACCGACGGTGCGATCACTGCGCGCGTGGCGGCGATGTTCCCGCTGGCCGAGGCGGCGGACGCGTACCGCACGGTCGCGCAGGGCGGCCTGCGTGGGGCGGTCGTGCTGATCCCCTGAGCGTCGCGGCGGCCGGCCCCACCCGCACCGGGCCGGGCCGGCCGGCCGCACCAGATCGGCCGCCCGGACCCCTCGTGGCGGCTCGCCGGCGCGCGAGGCCCGTCCTCAGGCCCGGGCCGCGAGGTAGGCGACCCAGGCCGCCTCGGCCGACGCCGCGCCGGGAAGGTAGGGCAGCGTGGGCAGCTCGTCCCCGGGAGACGGGTCGCCGTCGACGTGGCGGAGCAGGTGCCGGACCAGTCGGAGCAGCTCCGCGTCCTCGCACTGCGCCTCCTGCGACTCCAGCTCCGCCGTGAGCGCCGGCGCATGCTCGACGTCCCGCGCGAGTGCGGCCGTGAGCTCCGTCAGCTGGCGCAGGACGGTGCGCGTGCTCTCGTCGTCCTGGGCGCGCTCGAGGAGGGGCAGCGCGGCCTCGCTCTCCTGGTAGAGGTGCGAGGGGCGGCGCGCGCGACGGACCGACGCCGCGTACCGGTCGGCCCCCGCCGCGCCGTCGGACAGCACGACCTCGATCGCGGCGAGCCTGGACTCGGCGGCGGGGCGCGGGTCGCCGTCGTCGGCCGCGGCGGCGAGCTCACGGGCGCGCTCGCGGTCGACGAGCAGCGCGTACCAGGCGGCGTCCAGCTGGTTGCCGCTGCTCAGCGCCTCCTCCACGAGGTCGCGCAGCTCGCCGGACGCCTCGGCGGGCGAGGCCGCGAGGGCGAGCGACAGCGTCCGGATCTCGTGGGACCACCACTCCTCGAGGTCCATGCGTGGCAGGAGGGCCGCTGCGTCCTGCGGCAGGCCGCGCATCAGCAGGTCGTAGCCCAGGATGGCCGCCGCCCAGCCGGCTCCGGCAACGCCGGGCGCCGTCTTCTCCACCCAGTCACGCAGGTCGTCGGGAAGCACTCCCTGCCAGTTCGCCTCGGTGACGACGCACGTCTGGATCACCCAGTCGTCGTCGGGCCGCAGGTCGAGCCCTCGGCGCGCGGACCACGCGGCCGGGCGACGCAGGTCGGCGTCGGTCAGCGCCCAGGCCAGGTGCGCCCACCGGTACGACGAGGTGGTGTCGAGCATCGCGGCGAGCAGCAGGTGCGGCAGCGGACGCCAGCGGTGGCCGGCGCCCAGGGGCTGCTCGAGTGCGAGCAGGGCGTCGGACCGCGACAGCAGCAGACCCCACAGGAGGCACGCCCGGCCCGCGGTGTCGGGCCCGTGCCGTCCCTCGAGCTCGCCCAGGAGGCCGAGCCCCTCCGCGACGAGGTCACGGCCGCGCTCGGTCTGCCCGTCGAACGACGAGCCCCACAGCGCCTCCGCCAGGTCGAGGCCTGACTCGAGGTCGGGCGCCGGCTCGCGGGCGCGCGCGGCGCGCAGGCACCGGACGGCTGCCGGCATGTCGTTCGCGCGGCGGTAGTCGGCGGCGGCCTCACGCAGCAGCTCCGTCGAGCGCTGCTCGTCGTCGACGGCGCCGGCCCAGAGCTCGCGCAGCCGCCCGTCCTGCGCGTACGTCGTGAGCGTGGTCGCCCGGTAGCGCTCGGCCCAGCCGCGGAGCTCGTCCGGGCGGCCCCGTGCGGCGGCGACCTCCGCCCGGAAGTACGTGTACCGGTCGTCGTCGCGCGCCCTGGCCTGGACGCGCCACCACGGGAGCTCGTCGAGCTGGGGGCCGGTGCGGGACACCGCGGTGGTCAGGAGCTCGCGGCCCAGCTCGAGCTCCTCGCCGCCCTCCAGCATCACCTGGGCGCGCAGCAGGAGTGGCTCACCCGCGGAGGGATCGTGCCGGGCGGTCCGGGTCGCCGCCGTGCGCGCCGCCGTGAACGTGGCCGACGCGTCCACCTCCTGCGCCGCCTCCCGCAGCAGGGCGATCACCGCCACGGTGCCGACGTCCCCCGAGCCGGGCCACGCCTCCGCGACGCGCCGCGCCTCCTCCAGCTCGCCGCGCGCGTAGTGCAGCAGTGCGGTGGCGAGAACCACCGATGCCTCGCGCTCGAGGTGCCGGACCTCGCCGAGCTTCGCGTCGGCCGCCTCGACGTCGCCCGCGGCGAGGTCGGCCAGGACGCCCGCGACGACGCTCACCGCGCGCAGCTCGGTGTCCGCCGACGCGACCGAGTCGCGCTGCCGGCTCACCTCACCCGCGGCAGCGACGTTGCCGCGTGCGAGGGCGAGCCGCGCGGCGAGCTGGACCACCGCGTCCGGCTGGCGCTGGTCGTGCGCGGCGGCCCAGAGCCCCGAGCGCAGTGCGGGCGGGAGACCTTCGACGAGCGCCCCGTCGCTCGAGCTCTCGAGCAGCTGGACGACCTGCTCGGCCATCGTCGTCGCCGGCCCGGCGGGGGCCACCAGCACCGCCTGCACGAGCCGGTCCACCTCGGCCTGGGCCGCGCCGCGCAGGTGCGCGATCTCCGCGAGCTCCGCGAGCACCTCCCACTCGGCCGGGGCGCCGGAGGGGTGGCCGTCGTGCTGCCCGTCGCTCGCGCTCGCGACGTCGAGCGCACGGTGCAGCTGCTTCTCCGCCTCGCCGATCTCTCGCTCCGTCGCGCCCGGCCCGACGAGGGCGCGCGCGAGCTCGACGCGCGCCCGCGCGACGGTCGCCTCGCGCTCGCTCATCGGGGCTCCGCCTTCCCGGGGCCGCCGATGCCGGCGAACTTCGGCAGCGACCGCTCGGCGTGCACCGAGGCCCGCGCCTGCGACGCCGGCGAGAGGAAGAACCCGGGGACGCCGAACGTCGGCTGCAGCTCGGCCGGGATGTACCGCAGCACCCGGTCGCGGGCGAACCACACGCTGCGCACCAGGTCCTTGCCGCTCGCGAGCGCCGCCAGCAGGAGCCCGATGAACGTCTTCAGCTCGTGCGGGTCGCTGTCGTCGACGTAGGCCTCGAGCCCCGGCGTGTGGCAGATGAAGACGACCGGGACGCCGAGCTCGGCGTTGAGCACGGAGGCCACCATCGGCGCCGCACGGATGGCGTCCAGGCCGGCCTCGGCGGCGACCGACGCGAGCACCACGGCGCGCAGCCCTCGTGCCCGGCGGAGCTCGTCGGCGAGCGACTCCGCCGTCCGCCAGTCCGTCTCGGGGCCGCCGCCGAACCCGAGCTTGGCGGTCGGCGGGTGGTCGTCGACGCGCAGCAGCGGCGCGCAGACGACGAGGCAGTCGGGCTTCTGGTCGACGGCTTCGAGAAGCTGCGCCCAGGTGGCCGGCCGGTCGTCGGGCGTCGCCAGCGTGCGGATCTTCGGCATCGCGACGAGCTCCGCGCCGAGCCGCTTCGGCATGCGCGCGTACCGGGGCGCGACGCTGCTCACCACGGCCACGTCCACGATGTCCGGCTCCCGGGCCGCGAGCCGCTGCGGGGGGCCGGAGCGGGACACGACCAGCCGCCGCTGCGCCAGACCGGCGTGCTCCACGCCCAGCTCGGCAGGGACGTTGAGGAACTCCCACGGGAACTCGGACAGCTGCGCCCACGGCGGCTCGAACGTGAGGTTGAGCTGCACGACCACCTCGTCGTCGGCCTCCGCCAGGAGGCGCTGGACGGCCCGCGGCAGCGCGGCCTCGAACAGGTTCGCCCCGGCCGTCTCGAGGGCTCCGCGGGCCCGCCGCTGCCACGAGGGCTCGCCGTAGTCCTTGGCGCGCATCACGGCGTCGGCGAGCTCGCACAGCCGACGAATCGCGGCCAGCCGCGTGCCGTCGAGCGCGGTGACGTCCCGCTCGTCCGTCGTGATCCGGCCGTTCTCGTCACGGTCCCACGAGGCGACCACGGTCGAGCGCTTGAGCGTGAGGTCGACCGGCACGACGCGAAGGTCGTCCGGCCAGCCGCGGACCTCGATCTGGCCGTCCTCGCGCGCCGCACCGGGCCGCCGCGCCAGGCCGATGCGGCCCTGCGCGTCCAGGTTGCGATGCGGCCGGGGCTGCAGCCGCGGCACGAAGCCGTCGAGCGCGGCGTAGACGTCCTCCGCCGTGAGGATGCCGTCGCTGCCCGGGAGCGACGGGTCGACGAGCACCGTCGCGAGAGCCTTGGTGAACGCGCTCGGGCCGTCCTGCTCGCCCTCGTCCGGGACGACCTGGTTGCCGCCGCTCGCCAGCACGACCGTGCCGGTGCCGAACGTGGCCAGGACGTCGTCGTCCACGATGTCGCCGCGGAACTGCCCCGAGTAGCAGCAGTCGAGCACGATGACCTTCGAGCTCGCCCGCGCCTCCTCCAGCCAGCTGCGCAGCATGTCCGCGGGCAGGGCGCGGTTGAGGCGCCGCTCGTACGGGACGTCGACGCCCAGCAGCCCGAGCTGCTGGCTGGCGCCGAGCCGCTCGCCGTGCCCGGAGTAGTAGATGAGCAGGAGGTCGCCGGGCCTGCTGGCCGCGATCGTCTCCGACAGCGCGTCCGAGAGCGCGTCCGCCGTGAGGTTCTCCCGGACGTCGATCTCCCCGTCCTTGAACATGCCGAGCGTCGGGTGGGTCAGGGCCTCCTTCAGGTGGGCCACGTCGTGGCGGGGGCCGCGCAACGCCGCCATCCCCCCGTCGGGGTGGCCGTAGTCCCAGTTGCCGATCAGCAGTGCCCGGGCGCCCATGAGCTCTCCCGCTCCCTACGCGCCGGGCGACCGATCGGCCTGACCGGCCTGACCGGCCTGCGGGCCGAACGCGGCGGCGACCTGGCCCAGCTCGGCGGCTCCCAGCCCGTCCGACTCGACGAGCACCTCCCGCACGACCGCGCCGTGCTCGGTGACGGTCGCCTTGACCGACCGCCGGCCCGGCCGCGCGGCGATCCACGCCTTGACGACCTCGACGGCCGCGGTGATCACGCCGGCGCTGCCCAGGTCGACGAGCACCTGAGCGAGCTCGATGCCCCGCGTGCCGTCGGCCTGCGTCGGCTCCTGCGTCTCGTCGGGGAGCTCGCGGGCCAGGAGACGGTGGAGCTCGGCGAGGTCGGCGCGCCAACGATCGTCGTCGGCCGTCCCCCACTCGTCGGTGCCGGGGGAGACGTGCAGGACCAGCTCTGTGTCGTGGGACATGACCCACCCCCTCGCACCAGTGTGGAGCAGCCGGGCCACCTCCAGATACATCTCGCCGAACCATCACAGAGCGGGATGATCCGGGCCTGTCCACCGGCCGCTGCGAACGGACGGCGACGCTGCATCTCGGCGGCTCGTTCACCCGCAGCGGGCGTTGCCGGGCGTGCGAGCGGCGAGGAAGGTGGGCGCCACATCCGAGGGAGGGCAACGTGGTGGACAGCTCGCTCCGGGGTCGGTGGCTGAACCGCCCCTGGCACACGGACTGGGTGGTGTGGGTCGCCGCGGGTGTCGGCGTCGCCGGGATGGCGGGCGCGGTCGCGCAGCAAGGCGGGACGGCGGTCGCCGACCGGGTCGTCGCGGGCGTCTTCGACGTGCTCGTCGCCGTGCCGCTCGCGGTCGCGTGCGGTGCCGGGCTCGCGCTGGCGCGGGCGGTGCTCCGCGTGCTGCTGCGAGTCAGGCCCGGGCGCGAGCGCGTGCTGACCCTCACCGTCCGGCTGAAGGAGCTGGGCGGCTCGGTGACGTACACGCGCCATCCGGACGGGGTCGTCACGGCGGGGGTGCGCGGCATCCCGCTGCGCCGGCGGCTCGAGGCGCTCGCGGCCGCGCATGCGCACGCGGAGCGTCACGGTCTGCTCGAGCCGACGTCGGTCGACGAGGACGCGAACCGACCCGGCGGCCAGTAGAGGCCGGCGCATGGAACTGCGGGCGGGGCGCACCACGGTGCACTTCGCCGAGCATGGAGACGGCGCGCCGGTGATCGTGCTGCACGGTGCCGGGGTCGACCACCGCGAGGTGGAGGCGTGCTTCGAGCCGAGCTTCGACACCGCCGGCGGATGGCGGCGGATCTACCCGGACCTCCCGGGCATGGGCCGCACGGCCGCACCCGACTCGATCCGGAGCGCGGACGACGTGCTCGAGACGCTGATCGACTTCGCGCGCGCGGTCACGGATGGCCAGCCGTACGTCCTGATGGGCCACTCGGCCGGTGCCTACTACGCGCGCGCCATGGCGGCGACCGAGCCTGCGCAGGTTCGCGGTCTCGCCCTCGTCTGCCCGCTGCTCCCGGCTCCTGGTGCGGTTCCCGAGCATCAGGTCGTCGAGGGCTCGGGCGACCTCGGCGACGTGAGCTTCCGGAGGTACTTCGTCGTCCAGACGCCGGAGATGCTCGAGCGTCACGAGCGGTTCGTCGCACCGGGAGCGGCTCTCGCCGACTGGTCGGCGTCGGCGCGGATCGGCGAGCGGTGGCAGCTCGCGGCGCGCGACGAGAGCCCGTACGACGGCCCGACGCTGATCGTGGCCGGCCGGCTCGACTCGACCGTCGGGTACGAGGCCGCGGCGGACCTGCTGGGCCGGTACGCGCACGCGTCGCTGGCCGTCCTGGACGGTGCGGGCCACGCGCTCCCGCACGAGCAGCCGGACGTCGTGCGTGCGCTCGTGCTCGACTGGCTCGCACGGGTCGAGCGCGCGGGCTGACCCGCGCGGCGGTCCGGCGGGCGCGTCGTCGGCTGCCCCGACGTGCGGCACGCTGGGAACCATGAGCGAGACGATGACGAAGCTGGAGACCGACCTCACCACCGCGATGAAGGCGCGCGACAGCGTCCGGGTCGGCACGCTGCGGCAGGCCATCGCTGCCGTGCGCGGCGAGGCGAAGTCCGGCCCGGTGGAGCGCGATCTCACCGAGGACGACGTGCAGAAGGTGCTCGCGCGCGAGGTCAAGAAGCGGCGCGAGAGCGCGCAGATCTACACCGACGCCGGTGCGGACGAGCGTGCGCAGACCGAGACCGCCGAGGCGGACCTGATCGGCTCGTACCTGCCGGCGCAGCTCTCGGACGACGAGCTCGCGGCGCTGGTCCGGGAAGGCATCGAGCACGTCGGTGCGACGACCGTGCGCGACATGGGTGCGGTGATGAAGTACGTGACCGGCAAGGCAGGCACCGCGGCCGACGGGCGCAAGGTCTCGCAGCTGGTCAAGGCGGCCCTCTCGGGCTGACGACGACCGCCCGCGCGCTACGTCGGCGTCTCCGCCTTGACCCAGACCGACACGTGGCTGCGGCTCTCGGCGGTGAACGGTGAGCGGTCCCAGCCCGCCCAGCGGTCGCTCAGCCGCAGGCCGGAGATGCGTGCCATCAGGTCCAGCTCCGCCGGCCACACGTACCGGAACGGGATCGCGCCCACGTGCACGCCGTCGTCGCGGACGGTCCAGTGGTGGGACACGAGCCCCTGGTTGACCACGTCGTACTCGTCGAAGCCGAGGTGGCCGTCGCTGACGTCGAAGGGGCGGAACCGCTCGCCCTGCGGCAGCCGCTGCAGCTCGGGGACCATGACCTCCACGACGAACGCGCCGCCCGGCTCGAGATGGGCGGCTGCGGTCTCGAAGCACGCGACCTGCTCGCCCTGGTCGGTGAGGTTCATGAGCGTGTTGAACACGAGGTACACGAGGCGGAACGTGCCGGCCACCCGGACGTGCGCCATATCGCCGACGGTGACGCCGATGTCGGCCGCGCCCGGCTTCGACCGCAGCCGCGCGAGCATCGCCTCGGACAGGTCGACGCCGTGCACCGGCACGCCGCGCGCGTGCAGCGGGACGGCGACGCGACCCGTGCCGATCGCCAGCTCGAGCGCGGCGCCGTCGCCCGCCAGCTCCGCGAGCAGGTCGACCGTGTGCGTCAGCTCCGCGGGGTCGGACTTCGCGCCCAGGTGGTCGTCGTAGGTCGCGGCGACGGACTCGCCGAAGTAGTCGTGCGGCATCCGGCCATGCTGGCGTCGGTCGCGCCGCCTGTCGCGCCGAGGTCAGACCTCGGGTGCGGTGGCCACGCTGGTCGCGCGCGACGCGGCGGTCACGGTGGAGGCGCCGGGGAAGACCGCCGCCGTGGCCGCGAGCAGGGGAGCGACGAGCGCGATCGCCGGCGCCAGACCGACGACGCCCGCCGCGAGGCCGATCGCAGCAGGTCCGGCAAGCACGCCGCCGTAGACGAACGGCGAGAGCCGCGCGGCGGACTGACCGCTCGGGTCCTGGCGACCTGTCTCGGCGTACGCGATCGGCACGAGCGTCGCGCCGCCGAGGCCGAGCAGCGCGAAGCCGGCGATGGCGGCCCGCGGGTCAGGGACGAGCGCGGCGGCGCCCAGACCCGCTGCTCCGACGACCGCCCCGACCCGGAACAGCCGTGCATCACCCCACGCGGCGCGGCCTCTGTCCCCGACCAGCCGCACGGCGGTCTGCGCCGCGGTGAACGCCGTCGCCGCCGTCGCGCCGAGCGCGAGCGACGCCCCGCGCACCTCGTGCAGCAGGACGGCGCTCCACCCGAGCGCCGCGCCCTCGGCGACCATCAGCACGGTGCCCACGAGCCCGACGCGCAGCAGCGCGGGCGTCCACGCGGGCGCGGGTGTCCCGGCCGCGGAGCCGTGCGACGAGGTGTCGGCGACCAGCCGTCGCCCCGCGACGATCCCGATCGGGACGGTGACCATAGCCGCGGCGCTGAGGTGGGCGGCCGTCGGGACGCGCGCGCCCAGCGTGGCGGCGCCGGCGAGCATCGCCACGGTGGTGCCGACGCTCCACGCGGCGTGGCACCCGCTGAGGATCGGCCGTCCGAGGCGCTGCTCGGTCGCGACCGCCGTCGCGTTCATCGAGGCGTCGAGCGCGCCGTTCGCCGCCGCCACGAGCGCGATCGCCGCGACATAGGCCGCCGTGCTGGGTACCGCGCCCAGGACGACCACCGTGAGTGGCAGCGCCACGACGGCGACGCGCGCGACGGCCGCCGAGCCGAGCCGCCGCAACAGCGGAGCGATGGCGCGCATCGTCGCGATCGCGACGACGCCGAACAGCACGCTGAGCAGCCCGAAGGCCGTGTCGCCCAGGCCGTGCTGGACCTTGAGGGAGGGCGCCCGGACGAGGAACCCCCCGAACGAGAGGCCGCTGACGAGGAAGAGTGCCGTCGTGGACCAGCGCGGGCTGCGAAGAACGGTCGACATGCCTCGATGACGGTCGAGGTGCTCGGATCACGACATGCGGCAGCGAACCGCACGGGACGTCGCCGGCGACGGCGTCCGAGCCGCTACTTCGCCCCGGAGGTGGTGGCGGGGGCGGGGGCCGTCAGCGCGCCGGGGCCGACGCCGACCATCGGCGTGGACCCCTGCGGCACCACGTAGACCGTCGAGGCCTTGGTGAGCGCGTCGATGTAGCGCTGCTGCAGGACCTGCGGCGTCAGCGACTTGGAGAGCACGGCGTTCGCGTCGGCGGTGCCCTGGGCCTCGATCTTCTTGGTCGCCGCCTCGACGGCCGCCTGCTGCTGCTCGGCCTCGGCCTTCTCGACCGCGATGCGGGCGGCCTGGGCGTCGTCGAACCGCTGCTTGACGTCGTCGCTGTACCGGATCTCCTGCAGCGTGACGCGGTCGACGACCAGGCCGTTCTCCGCCCAGCGGTCCTCGAGTGCCTGCTGGATGTCGGCCTCGAGCTTGGCGCGGTTGTTGTAGACCTCGATCGTCGAGTAGCCCGCCGGGATGTTCCGCGCGATCGACCGGACGTCGTTCGTCACGACCTTCGAGACGAACGACTCCTGCGTCTTGAACTCCTTGTAGATCTCGAGCACCGCCTCGCCGCGGATCGAGTAGCGCACGACGACGTCGAGGTTGCCCGTGACGCCGTCCTTGTCCTGGAACGTGATCTGCTCGCCGGTCGCCGAGCCACCGGAGTGGTCGCCCTGCTTGCCGTCGCCGATGTACGTGACCGTGTTGTTGCGGATGTCGTAGTTGATCGCCGACACCCACGGCGCCTTCCAGTGCGCACCCTGCGTCGTCGTCTGGCCGACCAGCTGGCCCGTGAACGAGCGGAGCACCCGCGCCTCGCCCGCGTCCTGCGAGTAGTACGACGCCGCGACGAGCACGCTCGCCGCGAGCACGAGCAGCGCGGTCCCCGCACCGCGGACGTACCACCGGTTCTGGCCGGTGGCCTTGCGGCCGCCGACGAGCACGCCGACACCGGCGACGAGCAGCAGGACGATCAGGACGACAGAACCCACGGCGGATCCCTCTCAGGTGGTCGTTGGGACGCCCGGGGCTCGGAGCAGGTCAGACGTCAGACGGCGTGCATCTTGCACCACCGCGACCGCGATGCCGGTGGTGGCGCGCCCGACCCTCCGCGTGGTTCGGGACACGGCACGGGACGACGACTGCCGCGTTGTCCCTGTCGGCCGGGACAACCGGCCCGGCACCGTCAGGTCGTCGAACCGGACAGCCCTGAGAGGACACCCACGATGACCAGCATCACCACCACCAACCCCGCGCGTTCCGACGTCCACGACGAGACCGCACCCCCGCCCCGCCGGGCGCCCCGCGTGTGGGCGGCCGCCGGTGCGGCGTCCGGCCTCGCCGGTATCGCGACCATCGCGCTGTCGTCCGCCGTCGACGTCGTGTACCGCCCCGAGCACGGCGGCAGCACCGACGGCGTCGCCGCGGCGCTCGTCGACAAGGCGCCCGTGATGCTCGCGTTCCACAGCGTCACCGTGATCGGCGCGCTGCCCATGATCGTGTTCGCCGCGGGTCTGCACCGCCGGCTGCGCGCGGCGATGACGGACAGCCTCGTGCCGCTCGTCGCCGCGGCCGGGCTCGTCGGCACGGCCGTCGTCTCGATCCTCGGGAGCGCGCTCGACACCGAGTTCATGGTGCCGCTGCTGCAGGGCGACGTCGTCGACGACGCGAGCGCCGCGATGTACAACCACTGGATCGGCACGGTGCCGTGGCTGTGGACGCTCGCGGGCCTGGCGGGCGTCGGCCTGTTCGCCGCCTCGCGCCGCGGCGTGGTGGCCCGGTGGCTCGGCCTCGTCGGCCTCGTGCTCGGCGGACTGACGCTCGTGCTGGGAATCTCGCCGATGGAGTACATGGCGGGCGTCACCGGTGCGGTCTGGCTCGTCGTCACCGGCCTCGGGCTCACGTTCGGCGACCGCCGGTACCGCGCGCTCGCGCAGCGGTGACGATCTCACCCGGCGCGTGTGGTGCCGGTCCGTCCCGACTCGCGGCGGATCGGCACCACAATGTGCGCGTGACGAGCGAGCACGCGCGACGCCTGGCGCGGACGGCCGGCGTCGTCATGGCGGCCGCCGCCGTCGTCGCGCTCGCGGCCTCGGCCGCGCTGGACCTCCAGGCGCTGGCAGGCGGTCCCGGTCAGAGCCTGGCCGGCGGCCCCGGTTGGCCGTACGCGGCGCTCGGCGTGGCGCTCACGGTGCTGGCAGTGGTCGTGCTCCGCCACGACCCCCGGCAGCGGACCGGTGGCGCGCTGGCCGCGCTCGGTCTCTTCTGGTCGCTCGACGCGCTGAGTCAGTCCTACGTCGGGTTCTCGGTACGGCCGGACGACGCGCTTCTGGGTGCGGACGCCGCCCTGTGGGTGCTCAACCGGGCGGGCGCGTTCCTGCCCGCTGCGGTCGCGGTGCTCCTCATGATCTTCCCGACGGGACGGTTCCTCCCCGGTGGGTGGGGCCGCGCGTGCCGCGTCGCGCTCGGGGCGATGCTGGCCGCCGGCGTCGGCGTGCTCGTCAGCCCGATGGGGGCCGGAGCCGCCGCGGTGCCGCTGCCCGACGACGTCCACCTCGACGCGTGGACGCTGCCGATCGACGCCACGGCCGCGGCGCGCGTCGCGCCCGTCGGCCTCGCCGTGCAGGCCGCCGGCTTCCTCGTCGCCATGGCCTCGGTGGTCGTGCGGTACCGGCGGAGCAGCGGCGTCGAGCGCGACCGGCTGCGGTGGCTCGCGTGGTCGGTGCTGGTGATGGCGGTCCTGCTGCCGCTGACCCTCGTGTCGGACCTCGCAGCGGTGCAGAGCGCGATGCTGCTGGTCGTCGTGCTCGTACCGGCGACCGCGATGACGGTCGGCATCGTCCGGCCGGGTCTCGTGCCGGTGGACGACCTCCTGGCGCGCACGGCCGTGTACGGCGCGCTCTCGCTCGTCATCGTCGTGGCCGACCTCGCGGTGCTCGCGGGGCTGACCGGGCTGCTCGGGGACGCGCTCGATCAGCGGCAGGTGGTGCTCGTCGTGCTCGTGCTCACCGCGCTCCTGTATGGGCCGCTGCGCCTCCAGCTCGGCCGGCTGGTCCGCCGCGTGATGCTCGGGCGTCGGGCCGACCCGTACGGCGCGATCGCGGGCCTGGCGTCGACCCTCGAGACCACCGACGACGCCGCGGACCAGCTCGCCGCCGTGACGCGGTCCGTCGCGGACGTCTTCGGCATCTCCTTCGTCAGCGTCGAGGTCGACCGGCCGGCGGGCGAGCGGCTCGTCGCCGGGTACGGCTCGCGCCCGGCGCAGACGCGGACCCTCCCGATCACCTACCGGGATGCGCCCATCGGTCGGCTCGTGCTGCCGGCCCGCGGGCTGCGCAGCCGGCTCTCCCGGCGTGACGAGGAGCTGCTCGGCGACCTCGTCCGGCAGGCAGCGACCGCGGCGCGGGCCAGCCGCATGGCCGACGAGCTGCAGCTCGGCCGCGAACGGATGGTGCTGGCCCGCGAGGAGGAGCGCCGCCGGATCCGCCGCGACCTGCACGACGGGCTCGGGCCCGCGCTGGCGGGCGTGGCGTTCCGGCTCGAGTCGGCGCGGCTGCTCGCCGAGCGCGATCCGGCCGCAGCACGGCTCCAGCTCGAGGCGGCGACGTCCGACGTCCGCGACGTCGTCGCCGACGTGCGCCGGCTCGCGCACGACCTGCGACCGCCGGTGCTCGACGATCGCGGGCTGGTCGGCGCGCTCGCCCAGCTCACGGAGCAGCAGCCGTACACGGCCGAGCTGCATGCCGACGGGCTGCCCGCGCTGCCGGCCGCGGTCGAGGTCGCCGCCTACCGCATCGCCGCGGAGGCGCTGACGAACGCGACCCGCCACGCTGCGGCCCGCCGGTGCGTGGTCCGGCTCGGCACGGAGGACGGCGGGCTCGTGGTGGAGGTAGCGGACGACGGCCGAGGGATCGACCCGGACCGGCAGGTCGGCGTCGGTCTGCTGTCGGTGCGCGAGCGCGCCGAGGAGCTCGGCGGTCGCACCGAGATCACGTGCCCGCCAGGCGGCGGCACCCACGTCCGCGCTTGGCTTCCCCTGCGGTCCGCCGTCGCCGAGGAGGTACTGCGGTGAGCGCACCAATCCGCGTCGTCGTGGTCGACGACCACCAGATCGTGCGCGACGGGCTCGTCGCGCTGCTCGGGGCGCTCGACGGGATGGACGTCGTCGGCACAGCGAGCGACGGCGTCGAGGCGCTGCGGGTCGTTGCCGACTCGGCCCCGGACGTCGTGGTGATGGACATCCAGATGCCGAGGCTCGACGGCATCGAGGCCACCCGGCAGCTCGTCGCGCAGCACCCGGACGTCCACGTCGTCATGCTCACCATGAACGAGGAGGACGAGACGGTCCTCTCGGCCATCCGCGCCGGTGCGTCGGGGTACCTGCTCAAGGGCTCCGGCGCGGACGAGGTGCGCACGGCCGTGCGGGCCGCGCACACGGGCGGGATGGTTTTCGGCGCGAGCCTGGCGGGCCGGGTGGCCGCACTGTTCGCCGGCGCGTCCACCGACGGCCCCGACCGGTCCGCCCCGACTCTCCCGGGCCTGAGCGCCCGCGAGCAGCAGGTGCTCGAGCTGCTCGCCCTCGGCCGGTCCAACGACGCGATCGCGCGCGAGCTCTACCTGTCGAACAAGACGGTCCGCAACGTCGTCTCCGGGATCTACGCCAAGCTGCACGCGGCCGGCCGGGCGGAGGCGATCATCAAGGCGCGTGATGCCGGGTTCGGCCGCGGCTGACCTGGTCCGTCAGCCGCCGTGCGTGGACGACGGCGTCCCCGTGCCGGCGCACCCCAACGAGCCGTCCTCGACGGCGCCCTGCCCCGCTGCCGACCGGACGCGCTCCAGCGCCTGCTCGTTGCCGGTCTCCCGACCGATGGCGTCCACGACCGGCGCGAACCGTTGCCTGAACTCCGCGAGCTGCGCCGCCGTCGAGGTGACGAACACGCTGGACGCACGGCAGCCCATCTCCACCGCGTCGCGGTCGAGGTCGGCGAGCTCCGGCGTACGCGCCACGGTGTCCGCGACCGCACCCGCGATCCACGCCTTTTCCTCGTCCGACAGCGCGAGCTGCGGCGAGGCGATGACGACCGAGATGCGGGCCCACAGCGGAACGTTGACCACGGCCTGCTGGACCTGCTCGGTGTGCGTCGACTGGTACAGCAGTGAGTTGTCCTGGGCCTTGAGCCTCCCGGCCTCGAACGCCTCGTCACGGTCCCCGAAGCCCAGGTTCTGCGCCGTCACCCCGAGAGCGGCCAGCGACTGGGTGCCGACGACCGACTCGAAGCTGTAGAACGGCAGGCCCGCCCATCTGGCGGGATCGGTGAGCGTCACGCCTGTCGAGAGCGGGAAGCGGATCGAACCAGGTACCACGCCCAGGCCCGTCACGCCGACCGGCTCCAACGACGCCAGCATCCCTCGCGTGACGTCCTCGTCCGCGAGGGCGTCTTTCATGCCCTGGTACGACCCGATGACCATGGGCGCGATCAACGGGTCGAACGCGCTCGTGCCCGCCTTGTGGAGCGCTCGGACGCCGACCCACCCGAGGTCGACGGCGCCGGACGCGACGTCGTGGATCGCCTGCTGCTCGATGTCCGGCCCGTCGCCGCAGCAGTCGAACGCGAAGTTTGCCTCCAAGAGGCCGCCCGAACGCTGCGCCAAGGCGTCCGCGAACCACGACGTCGTGGGGTCGAGCGTGTAGTCGCTGTCGACGTGCACGACGCGCAGGTGGTGGACCGAGTGCGCCGCCGACGACGGGGTCGGCTCGGCCGTCCCGGTCGATCCGAAGCACCCGGACAGCAGGGCGATCAGACCGACCGCCGACGCCGCCGTCCGTGCCCGCACGCCTGCGGCCGTCGACCGGGGTCGACGGCTCGTTGCTGCTTCCATGGCGACCTCCCCCGTCTCGCGGCGCGAGCAGGTGGGCCGCCGGAGGTCCGACCTCGCCGACGAGGAGAGTGTCCCGCCACGAGATGCCCGGCGAACCAGGGGTTTTCCCCTGTCTCTCCCGGTCGGGCGGGGTCCGCGGCCTTCGTCGCGATCAGCTGGACGAGGTTCCCGCACGTGTCGTCGAGCACCGCCACCACCGCCGGCCCGATGTCCGTCGGCGGCTGCGTGAACGTCACGCCGAGCGCGGTGAGCCGCTCGTACTCGGCGTCGACGTCGTCGACCGCGAACTGGGCCAGCGGGATGCCGTCCGCCACGAGCGCGTCCCGGTACGGCGTGACCGCGGGGTGCCCGGCGGGCTCCAGCAGGAGCTCCGGCCCGTCGGGCGCGTCGCGCGAGACGACCGTCAGCCAGAAGTCGTCGCCCAGCGGGATGTCGTGGTGCTTCGTGAAGCCCAGGACGTCGGTGTAGAACGCCAGGGCGGCGCGCTGGTCGTCGACGTAGATGCTCGTCAGCTCGATCCTCATGGGTGCGCCTCTCCGGTCGTGGGCCAACGCTCCGCGATGGCCGCCAGCGGTGTCGGGTCGAAGTGGTGGAGCTTGGTGCGGCCGCGCCGCTCGGTGTGGACGAGGCCGGCCTCCTCCAGCACGGCGAGGTGCTGGGAGATCGCCTGGCGGGACGAGCCGACCCCGTGGCGCATGGTGAGCGTGGTGCAGAGCTCGAACAGCGTCTGGCCGTCCCGGGCGGCGAGCTCGTCGAGCACCAGGCGTCGGGTCGCGTCGTCCAGGGCGTGGAAGACGTCGGTCACGGCTCGATGATAGGCAAGTGCGAACTTGCCTATCAAGCCCTGGCGCGGGTCAGTCGGCCCGCATCACCGGCTGTCGGAGGATCGTCCGGAGCCGCTCGGGGGCGACGCGGCGCGGGTTGCTCAGGTAGATCTCGTGGTGCTTGCCCAGCAGGCGCATGCCCTGGTCGGCGATCCAGGCGTGCATCGCCGCGAGCACAGGTGCCTCGTCGTCGTACGAGCCGACGTGGAGCGTCTGCACGCTCAGCCCCTCGTCGTACCGCTCGAACCGCACGGGTGGGAGCGACGCCGGACCGCGCTTGCGCGCGACGTCCGCCCGTGCGAGATCGACGTGGCCGGCGGTGAGCCAGCCGGGGACGAGGTTCAGCAGCGTCCAGTCCCACCGCGACTTGTCGCGGGCGCGGGCGAACGCGTCCATCTGCTCGGACCACCACAGCCCCTCGAGCGGCATGACGACGTAGTCGCGGCCGAGCTCGGTCTTGCTGAGGAACTTCAGCGCGTACGCGAGCGGGTAGAGCGCCGCGAGCGCATCGGCGTACGCGGACGACGTGTTCGGGTCGCCGTGCCCGTCGACCATCAGGAACTGCGCGGGCGCCACTGTCACGACCTCGAACCGGCCGCGCGGCGCGGTGTAGGTCGGGACCTCCTTCTTCAGGTCGGCCTTCACACGCCCACCTTGGCAGCCCCGTCGGACACGATCAGCGCGTGCGCTTCACCGTGCCGACCTTGTGCAGCACCGGAGCGACGTCGTGGTTGCCGCCGTAGCGCAGTGCGAGCGTCCCGGTGCTCAGGATGCGCCGCGTGTGGATCGTCGCCACCCAGTGCCCGTGGGACTTCCGCAGCGTCGCCGAGCCGACCTTGTAGTACCCCGCGTAGAGGGCGACCCGCCCGCTCGCCGGGAGCTTCGCGGAGACGGACACATGCACGGTGGCGTAGCCGCGGTACGCGACACCCGACGCGGTGGTCCGCACCGTCGGGGCGACGCGGCGGACCCCGATCGACTGCGTCGTGGTCGACGGAAGCGTGATCGCGGTGCCCGAGTAGGCCATCGTGACGGCGTGGGCGCCCGGACGGATCGATGCCGGCAGCCGGACCCACGCCCGGCCCGTGCTGTCCACGGTCGCGGTGGCCGACCAGCCGGCGACGGTCACCCGGAGCCCCCGCCGACCACCGGCAGCGTGTCGCCCGAGAGCGGACCGCTCTGGACCTGCAGTCCGAGCCGGCCCTGGTACGCGACCTGCGAGTCGAGCACCTCCGACCAGCTCCACGCCCGAGCCCGCAGCTCGAGCGCGGTGGTACCCGCCGGAACGCGTCGCAGGGGGAGCGGGTCTTGCCCGACCGAGCGCCAGCTACCGGACACGTCGTAACAGCCGCCGGGGACGACGCGGAGCACGAACCGCCCGTCGCTCCCGACGTCGGTGAACGCGAAATGGCCCAGTGGGTCCGGCTCACCCGTCGTGCACGACACCTCCGAGGCGCCGACCCACGCACTCGGCACAAGCCCGCCCGTGTCGTCCCGGACGAAGCCAGTCGGCGCGCCGGAGTCGTCGAGGAACGTGCCGGCGATGATCGTCCAGGCCGGGTCGTCCGCCGTCGCGGGCGGCGCCACCACCGTCGCGGCGCTCAGCGCGACCGCAGCCGCCAGGGTCGTCGCCGCGCCGCGCCGCCGCCGACCGGCTCCCACCATGGGCCGTCCCTTCCCCGAGTCTCGTCCGAGGGTAGGGACCGGACGTGCCGCGCCGCAGGCGTTCGACGTGCGATTTCACTCCGACGGCCCCGGGATCGGCGCGAGCTCCAACCCCCCTGGTAGACCGGGCCGCCGGGCGGCGATGGCGAGGACCGCGACGAAGCACGCGACGACGGCGACGACGTCGGTCGCGTCCGGCTGGACCGCGACCGCCAGGGGTGACTGCGCGCCACCGACGAGGGCGTCCGCCGGGAAGCGCAAGACGCCCATCACGCCCGCGTACAGCGAGCGCGCAGGCGTAGAGAGCTTGATCGCCGCGAAGGCCGCCCCCGTGACCGCGGCGACCACGGCAGCGGCACGCCGCGTGGGTGGCCGCGCGGTCACGACCTCGCGGACCGCCAGCAGGAGGAACGGGAAGAACGCGAGCCCTGCGACGTCCGAGAGCTTGCCGGTCACCCAGCCGGGTGCCGCCTGCTTGAGCAGGTGGTCGTTGACGAGGAGCACCGCGAGGCTGACGAGCGCGACGGGGTGCAGGAGGAGGTCGCCGCGCACCGCGCGGCGGGCGTCCGCGGCGCGGTTCACGGCCGCTGCTCCCGCGGGCCCTGCGCGTCGAGCGACAGCTCGGGCCGCGAGACGCCACCGAGCTCCCCGAGGTGCAGCCGGACCGGCGCCTCGACGTCGACAGGCAGCATGAACGACGCCTCGGAGCGGGCCGGCAGGGTGTAGCCGCTGTCCGCGTACGCCGGACCCGCACCGCGCGTGAAGACCGAGACCGGCGACCAGGTGCGACCATGCCCGTCCGTCACGGTCATGGCGCTGAGCCACGCCTGCGGCACGGCGCCGGTCGACTCGCCCGCCATCTCGAGCCGCACCATGACGGGCACCTTCTCCGTCTCGGCGCGGACGCACGTGGAGAAGTGGACCGTGGTCCGTTCGACGTCGAACCCGACGGCGCGGAAGGTCGACGGGGTCGCATCACGCGACCAGCCCTCGAGCGAGCTGGGCGGCCGGAAGAACTCGCTCGCTGCGCCCTCGGGAAAGTCGGGGCACCGCGGCGCCGAGCTCGTCGCGAGCGTCGCACCCCCACCGAGCACCATCACGAGGGCGACGGCGGCGCTGCGCCACCGGGTGCTCCACGACTGCGTCCGCATCGACATGGCCGCACCGTAGGAGGTCGACGACCCCCGCCACCTGCGATGTTGCCGTTCCGTCATCGCCCTGACGCCACTTCGATGCCGCGGCCGTCCGTACCGAGGTGGTGCGGCGCGCACGCGGCAGGCGTAGAACGGAGGGCATGTTCGAGGAGGGTCAGCTCTACGCCCCCGTCACCGCGGACGAGGCAGGCAAGGTCACCGTGCACCTGGCGCCCGACCACCCGGGCGCGAACGACCAGGGGTACCGCCGACGGCGCGAGGAGATCGCGGGCCCGGCGCTGGTCTGGCAGCCGGGTGACCCCGTGCCGCGCGTCGAGTACACCGACGGCGAGAACGAGATCTGGCGCATCGTGTGCCGCGAGCTCGCGCCGAAGCACGAGCGGCTCGCGATTCGCGGCTACCTCGACGGCAAGGAGGCGCTCAACCTGCCGACGGACCACGTGCCGCAGCTCGACGAGGTCAGCGCGGGGCTCGGTCCCTTGAGCGGCTTCCGGCTGCACCCGGCGGCGGGGCTCGTGCCGCTCGACGTGTTCTACGGCTCGCTCGCCGACGGGGTGTTCCACTCGACGCAGTACCTGAGGCACGCGTCGCAGCCGCTCTACACGCCGGAGCCGGACATCATCCACGAGGTGGTGGGGCACTGCAATCTGCTCGCGAACCCGGCGATCGCCGAGGTCAAGCGGCGTGCCGGAGAGGCCGCGCGGCGCTCCGAGACGCCCGAGGGGCTGCAGTACGTGGCCGACGTGTTCTGGTTCACCATCGAGTTCGGGGTCATGTACGAGCACGGCGAGCTGCGCGCGTACGGCGCCGGGTTGCTCTCGTCGTACGGCGAGATCGAGGAGTTCCGCGACGCGGACATCCGGCCGGTCGACTTCCACCAGATGGCGACGCTCGCGTACGACATCAGCCACTACCAGCCGATCCTCTTCGCGTGCGACGGCATGGGGGAGCTGACCGACCGCGTCGCGGGGTTCTTCGCCGAGTTCGACGACGACACGCCGGCGCGGCTCGCGCACGACGCGGCGTAGGCGGTCGCGTCAGCCGACCGGCTCCCGGACCCGCACCAGCAGGTGCTGCCGGAAGAAGGCCGCGAGCTCGTGGGTGCCGTCGAGCGGGAACACGCCCGCGACGTACTGGTCGGGCCGCACGACGACGACGCACCCGCCCCGGTCGATGCCGCGCCGCTCGAAGATGTCGTCGGCCGGGTCGGTCGCGAACGCCTTCTCGTAGTCGACGAGCGCGAACGGGCCGGTGCGCGGCAGGAACAGCGGGGGCACGGCGCCCAGGTCGAGCGCGTCGCTGCGCTGCTGGTAGACGACCTTGACGTCGAGCAGGCTGTCGCGGTCGTCGCCCTCGGGCGTGTGCGCGAGCACGGGCGAGTCGGGCGAGGTCGCCATCCAGTCGGCCCACGCGGACAGCGTCGACTGCTCGCCCGCCGCCGGCCGGTCGGCGAACGCGTACACGCGCCAGCGGCCGTCGGCCCGGTGCTGGTGGCCGAGCTGCAGCGGGCTCCCGTCGGCGACTCGCACCACCGGGGCCGACTTGAACCGCTTGCCGATCGGGAACCCCGCGGCCAGGTCCTGGTGCACCGGCTCGGCGACGAGCATGGACGGCGGGTACTGCGTCATGAACCCGAAGAGGAACTCCGTGGTCCGCACGTAGAACTCGGTGAGCTCGGCCGGGTCCGCGAGCTCGTCCGGCTTCTTCGCCATGAGCGCCGACCACTCGCGGTCGAAGTCGATGAGGTCCTGCGCGATCACCTGCCGCTCGCGCGAGTACGTCGCGAGCAGCGACTCGGGGCTGCGGCCCGTCAGCACGTAGCCGAGCTTCCAGGCCAGGTTGAACCCGTCCTGCATCGACACGTTCATGCCCTGGCCGGCCTTGGCGCTGTGCGTATGGCACGCGTCGCCCTCGATGAAGACGCGGGGCGTGCGGATGCCGACCTGGTCGAGCGGCACGTCGTCGAACCGGTCGGTGAGCCGGTGCGCGACCTCGTAGACGCTGTGCCAGGCGACGTCCCGGACGTCGAGCGAGTACGGGTGCAGGATCGCGTTCGCGCGGGCGATGATCGCCTCGATCGTCGTGCCGCGGAGCGTCGCGTGGTTCTCGGGGAGCACCTCCCCGAGATCGACGTACATGCGGAACAGGTGGCCGCCCTCGCGCGGGATGAGCAGGATGCTCCCGCCCGAGCCGGACTGGATCGCGCACTTGGTGCGGATGTCGGGGAAGTCGGTCACGGCCAGCACGTCCATGACGCCCCACGCGTGGAGCGCGCTCTGGCCCACCGCGGTGCAGCCGATCGACTCACGCACCCGGCTGTGCGCGCCGTCCGCGCCGACCACGTACCGCGCGCGGACGGCCTTCTCCGCCCCGGCGTCGTCGCCCGCCGTCCGCACGAGGTGCACGGTGACGGGGTGGTCGCCGTGGTCGTCGACCGTCAGGTCGCGGAAGTCCCAGCCGTAGTCGGGGCGCATCCGCGTCGGCGCGTTCGCCATGAACTCGGCGAAGTAGTCGAGCACGCGGGCCTGGTTCACCATCAGGTGCGGCAGCTCGCTGATGCCCGTCGGGTCGTCGAGCGTGCGCTCGCCGCGCACGATGCGCGACGGGTCGGCCGGGTCGGGGTGCCAGAAGCAGACCTGCGTGACGCGGTAGGCCTCCTCGGCGATCCGCCCCGCGAAGCCGAACGCCTGGAACGTCTCGACGCTGCGCGGCTGGATGCCGTCCGCCTGGCCGACCGCGAGCCGGCCCGGGCGCCGGTCGACGACGCGCGTCACGACGTCGGGGAACTGCGAGAGCTGCGCCGCGGTGATCATGCCCGCCGGCCCGGTGCCGACGACGAGGACGTCGACCTCGTCGGGGAGCTCGTCGGGCCGGTCGATCCCGACGCCGGCGGCGGGCTGGACCCGGGGATCGCCCGAGACGTACCCGTGGTGGTGGAACTGCATGACACCCCTCCGACTGCTCTGTCGAAGCCATGGCGAGGGGCGGCGCAGCTGGGTCGAACGCGTCGACCTCTCTCGAGCGGATCGTATACGGCGGGCATAGGCTGCCGCCGGAGGTGCCAGGATGACCTCGGTCTCCGCCCACGCAGCAACGACGCTCGCCGGGCACGTCGACCACGTGTTCGGCGTGATGGGCAACGGCAACGCGTACTTCCTCGACGCCCTGGCGCGGCAGACCACCGCGACGTTCACGCCGGTGCGTCACGAGGCGGGCGCGGTCGCCGCGGCGGACGCGTTCCACCGCGCGTCCGGACGCCTCGCGGCCGCCACGGCGACGTACGGCGCCGGCTTCACGAACACGCTCACCGCGCTCGCCGAGGCGGTGCAGGCGCACGTGCCGCTCGTGCTCGTGGTGGGCGACGAGCCGACGTCGGGCCCGCGGCCGTGGGACGTCGACCAGATCGCGATGGCGTCGGCCGTCGGCGCGCGGACGTACACCGTGGGGCGCACCGACGCTGCGGCGACGACGCTCATCGCCGTCGAGCACGCGCTGACCTACCGGGTGCCCGCGGTGCTGGCGATCCCGTACGACGTCGCGACCGTCGACGCCGGCCCGGTGCCCGCCGTCCCCGAGCCGCGGCTGCCCGGGCCGCTCGCGCCGCGCGGGCCGTTCGCGGAGGCGAGCGTGCGCGACCTCGCGGCGGCGCTCGGCGCGGCGCGGCGGCCCCTGCTGGTCGCCGGGCGCGGTGCGTGGCTCGCCGGCGCGGGCGCCACGCTCGGTGCGATCGCCGACGCGACCGGCGCGCTGACCGTGACGACCGCGCTCGGCCGCGGCCTGTTCCCGCGCCCCGAGTTCGACCTCGGCGTGGCGGGCGGTTTCGGCGCGCAGGGAGCGATGGAGGTGGTGCGCGAGGCCGACGTCGCGGTCGTCGTCGGTGCGTCGCTCAACCAGTTCACGATGCGGTTCGGCGACCTCTTCGCCCCCGGCACGCGCGTGTTCCAGGTCGACGTCGCACCCGCGGCGACCCACCCGCACGTCGGCGGTTTCGTGCGCGGTGACGCCGCCACCGTCGCCGACGCCGTGCTGGCGGAGCTGCGCGCGCGGGACGGCGCACCGCCGAGCGGGTGGCGCGACGCGGTCGACGTCACCGCCGCGCGGCGGTACGAGCCGGGCACGGGGATCGCTCCCGACGGGCGCCTCGACCCCCGTTCGGCGGCCGCGCGCATCGCCGAGCTGCTGCCGGCGGACCGCGTCGTCGTCTCCGACGGCGGCCACTTCATCGCCTGGGCGAACATGTACTGGCCGGTCGCGTCGCCCGACCGGATGATCATGCTCGGCACCGCCTTCCAGGCGATCGGCCTCGGGTTTCCGAGCGTGCTCGGGGCGGCGCTCGCCCGGCCCGACGCGACCGTCGTGCTCAGCACGGGGGACGGCGGCGGCCTGATGGCGCTGGCTGACCTCGAGTCGGCGGTGCGCGTCGCGCGCGGGCGCGGGCTCGCCGTCGTGTGGAACGACGCCGCGTACGGCGCCGAGATCCACGTCTACGGGCGCCAGGGGCTCGTGCGCGAGCCGATGCTCATCCCCGACGTCGACTTCGCGGGCCTCGCGACGGCCGTCGGCGCGCGCGGCGTCACGGTCCGCACGCTCGACGACCTCGACGCGCTCGCGGACTGGGCCGCGCGCCCGGCGCCGGAGCGGCCGTTCCTGCTGCTCGACCTGCGGGTCTCGCCCGACGTCGTCGCGCCGTACCAGGAGGAGATCGTCCGTGCGAGCAGCCATGGCTGACGACACCAGCACCGAGCCGGACCCGCGGTTCGCGGCGCTGCCGAGCCGTCCCGGCAAGGTCGTCGCGGTCCACCTCAGCTACGCGTCGCGCGCCGACCAGCGGGGCCGACGCCCCGCGCAGCCGTCGTACTTCTTCAAGCCGTCGAGCTCGGTCGCGGCGTCGGGCGGCACCGTCGAGCGGCCCGCGGGCACCGAGCTGCTCGCGTTCGAGGGCGAGATCGCGCTCGTCATCGGCACCGCGGCCCGCCGGGTGAGGCTCGACGACGCCTGGGCGCACGTCGGCTGGGTGACGGCCGCCGACGACCTCGGGCTCTACGACCTGCGCGCGCTCGACCGCGGCTCGAACGTGCGGTCCAAGGGCGGTGACGGGTTCACGCCGCTCGGACCTGCGCTCATCGACGCCCGCGCCGTCGAGCCGCACGCGATCCGGGTGCGCGCGTGGGTCGACGGCGAGCTGCGGCAGGACGGCACGACCGCGGACCTGCTGTTCCCGCTCGCGCAGCTCGTGGCCGACCTGTCGCAGCACCTGACGCTCGAGCCGGGCGACGTGCTCCTGACCGGCACGCCGGCCGGCTCGTCGGTCGTCGTCCCGGGCCAGGTCGTCGAGGTGGAGGTGGACGCACCGCTTGCCCCGGGGGCGCCCACGTCCGGGCGGCTCGTCACGACCGTGGTCCAGGGCCGGCACGCCTTCGACCCGGCGCTCGGCTCGCTGCCCACGGTCGACGACACGCAGCGCGCCGAGGCCTGGGGCTCGCGCGAAGCGGCGCGACTCGCGCCGGACGTCGCCCCCGAGGAGCGAGAGGTGAGGACCGAGAGGTGAGCATGAGCGAGACGCCTGCCGAGCGAACCGGCCACCCGCGGCCGCCCGACCTGCCCGAGCGCATCCAGCACCACATCGACGGCCGAGCGGTCGACTCGGTCGACGGCGGCACGTTCGAGGTCCTCGACCCGGTGACGAACGAGCCGTACGTGCACGCCGCCGCCGGCGCCACGGCGGACGTCGACCGGGCCGTCGCCGCCGCGCGCCGGGCGTTCGACGACGGCCCGTGGCCGCGCCTCCTGCCGCGCGAGCGCTCGCGCGTGCTCCACCGCGTCGCGGACCTCGTCGAGGCCAGCGACTCCCGGCTCGCCGAGCTCGAGACGTTCGACACCGGCCTTCCGATCACGCAGGCGCTCGGGCAGGCGCGCCGCGCGGCCGAGAACTTCCGCTTCTTCGCCGACCTGGTCGTGGCGCAGGCCGACGACGCGTTCAAGGTGCCGGGCCGTCAGCTCAACTACGTCAACCGCAAGCCGATCGGCGTCGCCGGTCTGATCACGCCGTGGAACACCCCGTTCATGCTCGAGTCCTGGAAGCTCGCGCCGGCCCTCGCGACGGGCAACACCGTGGTGCTCAAGCCGGCCGAGTTCACGCCGCTGTCGGCGTCCCTGTGGGCGGGGATCCTCGACGAGGCCGGCGTCCCGACCGGCGTCTTCAACCTGGTGAACGGGCTCGGCGAGGACGCGGGCGACGCCTTGGTGCGGCACCCGCACGTGCCGCTGATCTCGTTCACGGGGGAGAGCCGCACGGGCCAGCTGATCTTCGCCAACGCCGCGCCGCACCTGAAGGGCCTCTCGATGGAGCTCGGCGGCAAGTCGCCGGCCGTCGTGTTCGCCGACGCCGACCTGGCGGCCGCCATCGACGCCACGATCTTCGGGGTGTTCTCGCTCAACGGGGAGCGCTGCACGGCGGGCAGCCGGATCCTCGTCGAGCGGCCCGTCTATGACGAGTTCGTCGACCGCTACGCCGCCCAGGCACGGCGCGTGGTCGTCGGGCCGCCGCACGACCCGCGGACCGAGGTGGGCGCGCTCGTCCACCCCGAGCACTACGCGAAGGTCATGCGGTACATCGAGATCGGCCGGTCGGAGGGGCGCCTCGTGGCCGGCGGCGGCCGACCGGACGGCTTCCCGACGGGCAGCTACGTCGCGCCGACCGTGTTCGCGGACGTGCCCCCCGAGGCGCGGATCTTCCAGGAGGAGATCTTCGGGCCGGTCGTCGCCATCACGCCGTTCGACACCGAGGAGGAGGCCCTCGCGCTCGCCAACGGCGTGCGGTACGGGCTCGCCGCGTACGTGTGGACCAACGACCTGCGGCGCGCGCACACGTTCGCGCAGGCGGTCGACGCGGGGATGGTCTGGCTGAACAGCAACAACGTGCGCGACCTGCGCACCCCGTTCGGCGGCGTCAAGGCGTCGGGCCTCGGCCACGAGGGCGGGTACCGCTCGATCGACTTCTACACGCACCAGCAGGCCGTGCACATCACGCTCGGCGGCGCGCACAACCCGACGTTCGGCCGGGCGGACCCGCACGAGCCGACCGACCTCGACGACCCGGACCCACGATGAGCGCCGACCACCGTCCGGCAGCGAGGAGGCTGACGTGAGCGCGACCCCCCTCACCCCCGACGGCACCGAGCCGCGCGTCACGGCGCAGGACCCGATCCGCGCCGCCGACCCGCTGCCCACGCCGTCCGCGCCGCCGCCCGACGTGCTGCGAGCGGCCTCGGTCGAGCTGGTCGTCACGGACCTCGCGGCGTCGCGGCACTTCTACGTCGACGTGCTGGGCCTCGTCGTGACGGCGGAGGACGTGCGGACCGTCCACCTGCGCACGTTCGACGAGTTCATCCACCACAACCTGGTCCTCCGGCAGGGCCCGGTCGCCGCCGCCGCGGCGCTCTCGTTCCGCGTGCGCACCCCGGCGGACCTCGACCGTGCCGTCGCGTTCTACGACGAGCTCGGGTGCCGCGTCGACCGCCGGCGCGAGGGCTTCACCGCGGGCGTCGGCGACTCCGTTCGGGTCCAGGACCCGCTCGGTTTCCCGTACGAGTTCTTCCACGACGTCGAGCACGTCGATCGGCTGTCGTGGCGCTACGACCTGCAGCCCCCCGGCCCGCTCATGCGCCTCGACCACGTCAACCAGGTGACGCCCGACGTGCCGCGCGGCGTCCGGTACCTCGAGGACCTGGGGTTCCGCGTCACCGAGGACATCCAGGACGAGGGGGGCACCACGTACGCCGCGTGGCTGCGCCGCAAGCCGACGGTGCACGACGTCGCGCTGACGGGCGGCAACGGGCCACGGCTGCACCACGTCGCGTTCGCGACCCACGAGAAGCACGACGTGCTCGCGATCTGCGACCGGCTCGGCGCGCTGCGCCTGTCCGACCGGATCGAGCGCGGACCGGGCCGGCACGGCGTCTCGAACGCGTTCTACCTGTACCTCCGCGACCCCGACGGCCACCGCGTCGAGATCTACACGCAGGACTACTACACCGGCGACCCCGACAACCCGGTGGTCACGTGGGACGTGCACGACAACCAGCGCCGCGACTGGTGGGGCAACCCCGTGGTGCCGTCCTGGTACACGGAGGCGTCGCTCGTGCTCGACCTCGACGGGAACCCGCAGCCGGTGCTCGAGCGCACCGAGGCGCGCGAGCTCGAGGTGACGATCGGCGCCGACGGGTTCTCGTACACGCGGCCGGGCGACGCGGCCGACGAGCTGCCGAGCTGGAAGCAGGGCGAGTACAAGCTGGGCCACCAGGTCTGACTCCCGCGGGCGCCCGGCACGAGGGCGGTCGCGGCGGGACGGCTCACGAGCCCGCCAGCGACGAGACGGCCGCGTCCACCGCCGCGACCTCGTCGTCGATCCGGCCGCCGCGCTGCGCCGCCCGGGCGAGGTCGTCGACCGCCTGCGTGACGTCGGTGAAGCAGCCGCTCGCGGCGGGCTGCTCGGCGAGGACGGTCTGCCAGTACATCGCGAACGACGTGGCCGCCGCGGCGACCGCGGCCGAGTCGGGGCTCTGGTGCTGCGCGCCGGTCACCTGCGACCACTGCGTCGCGGTGTCCCGCGCGACGGACGAGCGCGCCGCCTGGCAGGCCGCGGTGCCGGGGGACGACAGGTCGCCTGCGGTCCGCTCCGGGCGGGCCGCCGGCGCGGACGTCGCCGCGGGCGGAGCCGGCGTCCCGGAATCGCCACCGCCCGACGAGCAGCCCGTCAGGACGACGAGCGCGATCGCAGCCGTGATCGCGAGCCTGCTGCGGTGTCGCATGGCCGCCTCCGGGGTGCGGCGGGGCGCGCCTCGGGCCGCGCCTCCTTCCTTGGACGCTAGCAGCGTCGTCGGAGCAGGGCGCCCCGCTGCGGGCGCCCGACGTTCGCCCGCTCGTCGCCCGTCCGGAATGCCCGTGTCACCCGATCTGGGTACCGTGCGCGGCGGTGCACAACCGGTGCACAGCCGAACCACAGGAGGACTCGGGCATGAGCAACAGCTCCCCCCACCGCCGCTGGCTGCGAGCGGGGGTCGTCACCACGGCCGCCGCGCTCGCGGTCACGCTCGCATCGCCGGCCACCGCCGGGGCCGGGCACGGCGCCGACAAGGGACCGCGCAGCTACACCCTGACGGTCATGGGCACGACCGACCTGCACGGCAACGCCGAGAACTGGGACTACTTCAAGAACGCCGAGTACGACGACAGCGCGCACAACGACGTGGGCCTCGCCAAGATCTCGACGCTCGTCGACCAGGTCCGCGCCGACCGCGGTGAGCGCAACACGCTGCTCCTCGACGCGGGCGACACGATCCAGGGCACGTCGCTCGCGTACTACTTCGCGAAGGTCGAGCCGATCTCGAAGACCGTCGAGCACCCGATGGCGGCCGCGATGAACGCGATCGGCTACGACGCCGCCGCGCTCGGCAACCACGAGTTCAACTACGGCATCCCGCTGCTGCGCACCTTCCAGAAGCAGCTCGACTTCCCGCTCCTCGGCGCGAACGCGATCGACGAGGCCACCGGTCGGCCGGCCTTCGCGCCGTACGTGATCAAGACGGTCAAGCCCCCGCAGGGGCCGCCGATCCACGTCGGCATCCTCGGCCTGACGAACCCCGGCATCGCGATCTGGGACAAGGCCAACGTCCAGGGCAAGATGCGCTTCGACGGCCTCGTCGAGCAGGCGCGGCGGTACGTGCCCGAGATGCGCGCGCGCGGCGCCGATGTGGTGATCGTCTCCGCGCACTCGGGCGCCGACACCTCGTCGTCGTACGGCGACGCCCTCCCGTTCCCCGAGAACGCCGCGTCGCTCGTCGCGCAGCAGGTACCGGGCATCGACGCGATCCTCGTCGGCCACGCGCACCAGGAGATCGCGCAGCGCGTGGTGACGAACCAGGCCACCGGCAAGCCCGTCGTGCTGTCGGAGCCGCTGCGCTGGGGCATGCGGCTGTCGGTGTTCGACGTGAACCTCTCGTTCGCGCGCGGGCGCTGGTCGGTGCAGGGCGTCAGCTCGAAGCTGCTCAATGCGAACACGGTCCCCGAGGACCCGAGGATCGTGAAGCTCCTGGCCGACGACCAGGCGAAGGTCGTGGAGTACGTCGACGGCGTGATCGGCACGTCGAAGGAGCCGATGTCCGCCGCGACGGCGCGCTACGAGGACACCGCGGCGCTCGACTTCATCAACCACGTGCAGGCCGAGTCCGTGAAGGCGGACCTGACGGGTGCCGACGCGCAGCTGCCGGTGCTCTCGATCGCGGCGCCGTTCAACCGCGACGCGGCGATCCCGGCCGGACAGGTCTCGGTGCGTGACGTCGCCGGGCTGTACATCTACGACAACACGCTGCTGGCCATCCGGCTCAGCGGCGCGCAGGTCAAGGCGTACCTCGAGAAGTCGGCGGAGTACTTCAAGCCCGTCGCGGGGCCGGGCACGTATGCGTCGTCGGACCTCACCAACGCGGTGACGTCGACGGCGCCGACCGGGACGCCCGACTACAACTACGACGTCATGGCGGGGCTCGACCAGCCGCTCACCTACGACATCGACCTCACGAAGCCGGTCGGCAGCCGCATCGTCGGCCTCGCCTACGGAGGCGCCCCGGTGGCCGACGACCAGCAGTTCGTCGTCGCCATCAACAACTACCGGCAGTCCGGCGGCGGCAACTTCCCCGGGGTCGCGACGGCCCCCGTGCTGGTCAACCGCCAGCAGGAGATCCGTCAGCTGCTGATCGACTGGGTGACCGCGCACCAGGTGATCGACCCGGCGCTGTTCGCGGCGTCGAACCCGGACTGGCGGCTCACGGCCGCCGGCCAGGCGCTGGCCGTCACGCCCTGACGCACGTGCGAGCGCCCGGCCCGGCGGTCAGCCGGCGCCGGGCGCTCGCACGACGGTCAGTCCTGCGGCAGCCGCAGACGCGCGCCGAGCGCCGCCGCGCCGATCACCGCGCCGGCGGCCGCGAGCACGAGGTCCTTGAGCACGTACTGCGCCGTCAGCGTCGGGCCGCCCGCGGGGAACAGCTCGTGGAAGAAGAGCACGAGCGGCGACATGATGCCGACCAGCGCCATCGCGAGCAGCACGAGCCCGGACCGCAGGAACCGGCCCGTGACCAGGGTGAGCCCGATGACGGTCTCCATGATCGCGGTCGCGAGCAGCGCCGGGCCGGGGCCCACGTGGTGGAGGGTCAGTGCGCCGATCGTGCGCTGCACGAGCTCCTGCGCGGGGCTGACGCCGGGGAAGAACTTGAGGATCCCGAAGCCGAGGAACACGAGGCCCAGCGCGACGCGCAGCGCGGTGATCGAGTGCCGCGTCAGCACGTGGGCCAGCTGGTCGACGGCGGCGGCGCCGCGGTCGGCGAGCGTCCGCGGCGCCGTGGGGGCGGGCGTCGGGTACTCGACGGGGAGGGTGTTGTCCGAGAGCTCGGGCGTCGTGGCCGTGCTCCGCGCGGCGGGGCGCAGGGCGGTCGAGGACATGGTGGTGCCTTTCGAGGTCGGGCCCGCGTCGGGCCGTCGGGGTGCCGGTCGGTCCGGCTCCGTCGCTACCGGTCGGTAACGCACGCCGGTCCAGGAGGCGGCCACGTCGATGTCCGATACGCACCTTTTGGTCGCGGGTCCAGTTTCACCCGGTGCCCCGGGTCGTGGGGGGCGGAGCGGGTGACCTTGTGTCCACGACGCGCCGGACCGTCGGCCCTGTGGCACCTTGGCCCGATGAGTCGCCCGGTGCTGCGTCGTCCCGACGCCTCCCCGCGCGGTCTGGCGCGGCCACCGCTGACCCCGAGCCGCCTGCGGCGCCTCGGCGGGGCGGTGCTGACCGGTGTCGCGACCGGTGCCGCCGTCGTCGTGATCGCCGTGCTCGTGCGGGGCCGGTGGACGCCGCTCGCGTCGCTCGACCAGCACGCCGTCGCCGCGGGCAGCACGTTCGCGGCGGCGCACCCCGCGCTGCTGCGCGCGCTCGTCGACTGGCAGTGGGTGTTCCTGCCGACGCACGTGGTCGGGCTCGGCGTGGTCGGGGCGCTCGTCTTCTGGTGGCGGACGGGGCAGGCGACGCGCGCGTGGTGGGCGATCGCCACGATGCTCGCGGCCTGGGGGCTGTCGAACGTCGTCAAGGAGCTCGCGCGACGCGCGCGGCCGGTGATCGAGCAGCCCGTCGAGACGGCGCGCGGCTACTCGTTCCCGTCGGGGCACGCCGCCAACACGGCCGCTGTCACCACGACGCTCGTCGTCATGGTGTGGCCGCTGCTGCGCTCGCGGGCGTCCAAGGTGGCGGCCGTCGCCGGTGCGGTGGTGCTGACCAGCCTCACGTCGCTGGACCGGGTCCTGCTCGGCGTGCACTTTCCGACGGACGTCACGGCGGGTGTGCTGTTCGGGGTCGGGTTCGTGCTCGCGTCGGCCCTCGCGTACAAGCACTGGCGCGCGCCGGCAGACCCGGGAGCGTCGTCGTGACTGACCGTGCGCGACTCCGCGTGCGGCTGAGAGGACATCCGGACAGGGTTTCGCCGTCGGGCTCGCGGAGCACGACGAGCTTCGGGAGGACGGAGTGAGGGACCGTGACGCTGCTTGACCTCGATCGCTGGGTGGACGACCCCTCGAGACCTGACGGGCACGAGGTGCGACGTGACCTGGGGCTGCGGGTCGCGGTGCCGGCCGTGGTCCTCTGGACGCTGATCGTCGGCGTCGGGCTGCTGCTGACCGGACCGCTGGCGGACTTCGGCAAGCGCGAGCTCGCGGTGAACCGGTGGTTCGTCGAGCAGCGCACCGCCACGCTCAACTCGCTGACGGCCGTGTGGACCGAGGTCGGCAACACCCCGGTGATCATCGGCGTGTGCGCCGTCGTCGCGCTGGCCGTCCTGTGGCGCACGCGGCAGTGGTGGTACGCGCTCGTGCCGGTGATCGCCATCTCGGTGCAGTCGATCGTCTTCATGCTGTCCGCGCTGGTCGTGGGGCGGACGCGGCCCGACGTCCAGCGGCTCGACGACGCGCCGCCGACGTCGAGCTATCCGAGCGGGCACGCCGGCGCCTCGACCGCGCTGTACGTGACGCTCGCCCTGATGGCGCAGCGCATCGAGCGCACGTGGCTGCGCGTGCTGCTCACGGTGGTGCTCCTCGCGGTGCCCCTGCTCGTGGTGTACGCGCGGCTCTACCGCGGCATGCACCACCCGTCCGACGTGGTCGTGGGCGTGCTGAACGGACTGACGTGCGCGGTGCTCGGCTGGAACTGGCTGCGACGGACGCCCGCCGCGACGGGCGAGGCGGCCGCGAGCGACGCGACCGCGGGCGCGGGCGTCCGAGGCCCGGCTGTGGACGGCAGCGCCGTCGAGGGCGCCCGATGACGCGGGTCGCGGTGGTCGCCAACCCCGCGAAGCTCGAGGACGTCGCGAAGGCCCGGCGCGTGGTCGAGGACGTCTGCGCCGCGCGCGGCCTCGAGGCGCCGCTGTGGTTCGAGACGACCGAGGAGGACCCGGGCGGCGGCCAGGCGCGCGACGCGCTCGCGCAGGGCGCCGACCTGGTGTGCGCGCTCGGCGGGGACGGGACCGTGCGCGCCGTCGGCGAGGTCCTCGCCGGGTCGGACGCCGTTCTCGGCCTGCTGCCGGCGGGCACGGGCAACCTGCTGGCGCGCGCGCTCGACCTCGGCACCGACGACCTGGCCGCGGCGACGGAGGTCGCGCTCACGGGCCGCGACACCCGGCTCGACGTCGGGGCGCTGCGGGTCGACGGCGGCGAGGAGCAGGTGTTCCTCGTCATGGCCGGCATGGGGCTCGACGCCGAGATGATGGACCGCACCGACGAGCGCCTGAAGGCGGCCGTCGGGTGGCCGGCCTACATCGTCGGCGGCCTGCGTGCGCTCGTCGGCGGCGGGTTCACCGCTCGCGTGCAGGTGGCGGGCGGTCCGGTGGTGCGGCGGTCGGCGCGAGCCGTCGTCATCGGGAACAGCGGGCGCCTGCAGGGCGGGCTCGAGCTGATGCCCGACGCGCGGCTCGACGACGGGCTGCTCGACGTCGCCGTCGTCGCGCCGCGCGGCGTGCGCGGGTGGGTGCGCGCGCTGTGGACGGTCGCGACCTCCGGCGAGGGCCACCGGCACCTCGACCGCCACCAGGCGGCTGCCGTGCGCGTGCGGTCGGGTACGCCGACGGCCACGCAGCTCGACGGCGACCCGATCGGCGAGTTCCGCGAGCTCGAGGCGCGCGTGCGGCCGGGAGCGCTGCGCGTCCGCGTGGCGCCGGGCGACGGCTGACCGCGGCGAGCGACACGCGTCCGTCGACGGCGGGACCGCAGCCGGCGTCAGGTGCGGGTGTAGCGAGCGCGGGCGAACGAGTAGACGCCGTACGCCAGGAACCCCGCCGCGACGATCGTCAGCAGCACCGCACCGAGGGGCTCGCCGCGCAGCGTGCGCAGCGCCGTGTCGAGGCCGCCGGCCTTCTCGGGGCGCGCCTTCATCGCGGCCACGACGAACAGCACGCCGAGGATGCCGAGCGCGATGCCCTTGGCGACGTAGCCGAGCCGCCCTGCCGCCGTCACGAACCGCCCGGGGTTCTCGCGGAGGTCGCCCAGGAACTTGCGCGCCCAGCCCTTATACACGTGGTAGACGGCGACGCCGACGATCACGAGCCCGACGACCGCGACCGCGATCCGGCCGCCCGGCTTGGACATGAGCGTGCTGGTGAAGTCGCGGCTCTGCTGCGAGCTCGAGCTCGGCGTCCCCATGGCGAACTTCGCGGCGGTCCACGCGAGGACCGCGTAGAGCACCGCCTTGCTCCCGGCCTTGACGCGGTCGCCCGCGCCGCCCCACGTGCCGATCGCCTCGGTGGCCTGCCAGACGGCGAGGCCGGCGAAGCCGACGGCGACGACCCAGAGGGTGACCGCGCCGAGCGGCTGGTCGCCGAGCGTCGTGAACGCCCCCGACTGGTCGGCGCTCTTCGACGAGCTCGACCACGCGATCTGCAGCGCGAGGATGCCGAGGACGACGTGCAGCACACCGCTCGCGACGTACCCGAGCCGCGCCAGCACCACGAGCGCCGGGTGGTCGTTGACACGCCTTGCCGTCCTGGTGACGTCCGCGCCGTTCATGGCGACACCGTGGCACTTCTCGGCGCGGACGGCGCGCCGAACCCGGGACCTCTCATGCGGGGCTCATGCGCGCGATGACCTGCGCACCGTCGCACCTGCCGCGCCGTGACGCCGCCCCGGGCCGTCCGGGCTGCCTCGCGCTGCGCGCCCCGGCCGGTGCGGGGACGTAGCGTCGGCGGCGTGACGACCCACCCGAACGCCGGCGCCCAGGTCGACGCGCGGTCCGCGTGGCGGATCGTGCTCGGCCTGGGCATCGTGTCGCTCGCGGCCGACATGGTCTACGAGGGCGCACGGTCCATCACGGGCCCGTTGCTCCAGCAGCTCGGCGTGCCGCTCGTCGTCGCGGGCCTCGTCACCGGCGTGGGGGAGGCCGCCGCGCTCGTGCTGCGGCTGCCGTTCGGTGCACGCGCCGACCGCTCGGGGCGGTACTGGCCGACGACGGTGGCGGGGTACGCGCTCACCGCGGTCGCCGTCCCGCTGCTCGCCGTGACGCCGTCGCTCGGGGCGGCCGGCGCGGTCGTCGCGTGCGCGCTCGTGCTCGCGGAGCGGGTCGGCAAGGCCGTGCGCAGCCCGTCGAAGTCCGTGCTGCTGGCGCGTGCGGCGGAGCACGTCGGGCTCGGCCGGGGGTTCGGCATCCACAAGGCGCTCGACCAGCTCGGCGCGTTCGCCGGGCCGCTGCTCGTGGCGGCCGTCGTGGCGCTGACCGGCGCGCTCGAGCCGGCGTTCGCGGTGCTGGCGCTGCCGGGCGCGGCGGCGATGGTGCTGCTGTTCGTCATGCGCCGGCGCGCGCCGGACGACGAGCCGGCCGCCGACGCCCAGGCCGCCGTGGACCGGGGCGTGCGGGCGCGTTGGCTCGCGCCCGCACGCGAGCTGCCGCGCGGGTTCTGGCTCTTCGCGGGGGGCGCGGCGGCCTCGACGGCCGGCCTCGCGACGTTCGCGGTGATCTCGTACCACCTGGTCGACAGCGAGTTGGTCGAGACGGCGGTCGTCCCGGTCGTCTACGCCGGCGCGATGCTCGCGGCCGCGATCGGCGCGCTCGTGGTGGGCGCGCTGCACGACCGGTGGGGATCGCGCGTGGTGCTGGTGGTGCCCGTGCTCGTGGCGGTCGTCCCGCCGCTCGTGTTCGGGGGGTCGCTGGCGCCCGTGCTGGTCGGCGTCGGCGTGTGGGGGCTCGCGGGCGGTCTGCTCGACTCGACGGTCAAGGCGCGGGTCGCGGAGCTCGTCGGGCCGGGGCGCCGGGCGACGGCGTACGGCTGGTTCGCGGCGGTGCAGGGCGTCGCGGCGGTCGCGGGCGGCGGGCTGTCGGGCGCGCTGGCGACGCACGCGCTGGCGTTGCTGACGGCGCTCGTGGTGGCGCTCCAGGTCGCGGCGGCGGCGCTGATGGTGCGGGCGGGGCGCGCCGACCGCGGCCGGGCGGGTGCGGTGGCTGCCTGACGCGGGCGTCGAGCGTCCGGTCGAGCGCTCGTCAGCCGCGGGGGCCGTCGACGCGAGGCGCGTCCGGCACGGCCGGCGCGTCGGCCGCCGGCCCGTCGCGACGATCCGCCGCCTCGGCCGCGCTCTCCTCGAGCCGCTCGGCTCGCCGCCGCCGGAGGTGCCACACGACGAGCGTCGCGACGACCACCACCGCGAGCACCACGGCCGCCGCGGTCCCCACCTCGCGCTCGACCGTCTTGTACGCGGTCCCTGCGAAGTAGCCGAGCAGCACGAAGCCGACGCCCCACACGAGCCCGCCGAGGGCGTTGAACGGCAGGAACCGCCGGTACGGCATGCGCGAGATGCCGGCCAGCGCGGGCATCATCGCGCGGAAGAACGCGACGAACCGCCCGAGGAACACCGCCCAGCCGCCGCGCCGCTGCATGAACTCCTGCGCCTTGCCGACGCGCTCGCGGTGCGGGCGCAGGGGCCGGACCTCGAGGATCGACGGCCCGAGCTTGCGCCCGACCTCGTAGCCGACGCTGTCGCCCACGATCGCCGCGACCACCACGACGACAGCGAGCAGCGCGACGGACACCTTGCCCTGGCTCGCGAGCACGCCGCCGAGCACCACGGCCGTCTCGGCGGGGAGCACGAACCCGAAGAAGAGCGCGTCCTCGCAGAACACGAGCAGGCCGATCACCGCGTAGACGACCGGCCCGTCCAGTCCTCCCAGCCAGGTGGTGATCCGGTCCATGCGGTGCCTCTCGTGCGGTGCGGCGCGGTGGCGTCGGCCTTCCGCCGCGCCCGGCGGGTCGCCGCGGCCCGCCTGTGACCGGCGCGTCCCGCGTCGGCGTCGGGCGTCATCATCGCCCACCGGTCCGACGCGGTGCGCCGGAATCGGCGGGCGCGCCCTCGCGCTCAGTCGTCGTCGCCCTCGGCGTGCTGCTCGGTGTGCTCGCGCGGGTCCGGCTGGCCCGTCGTCACGTCGTCGGGGTCCGCGCCCTCGGCGGGGTCGGTGCTGTGCTGGCGCTGCGCGTCCATCGCGTTCTCGGTCATGGCGGGCCTCCTGATCACTCGTCACCTCCGATCGTCCGCCCGGCGACCGTCGCGGGCACCTCGGCGCGGGCACCTTGGCGCGGGCACCGACCTGCAGCCGCGCCGGCGCACACGGGCGCCAGGGCCGTGGACACCCCGCGACCGCCGCTCGTAGGGTCGCTCTCGCCCGATCCGGGCACTTCGTCCGCCAGGCAGATGGCGCTGCGGACCCCGCAGCACCGCGGACGGCTCGCCTCGACGAGGAGGAAGCATGTCGCGCATCACGTCCTTGGCCGCTGTCGCCGCCGTCTCGGCCGGTCTGCTCGTCGCGGGGTCGGTCCCCGCGTCGGCGCACGCCGCGTCGCACCCCCGTCACCACGGGCTCGACCAGCACTCGCTCGCGTCCGGCTGGCGTCACGTGAAGGTGCACCACGCCAAGCACGCGCACGCCCCCGTCGCCGGCACGCCCGTGACGAAGGCCTCCGGCCTGCTCGGCCCCCTCACGTTCGACGTCGGACGCGGCGGCACGCTGTACATCGGCCAGGACTTCAGCGGCACCCTGACGAAGGTCGCGCCCGGCGGCGTCGCGACCGACCTCGTCGGGCCGAACGGGACCGATCTCGCGGCGGTCTCGGTGCACCGCGGCGCCGTCACCTGGGCCGAGCGCGTGGGCGACGAGGAGTCGGTCACGTCGTCGGTGCTCAAGCGGCGCGCACCCGACGGCACCGTCACGCAGGTCGCCGACCTGCTCGCGTACGACGCGGCGCACAACCCCGACGGCTCGACGACCTACGGGTTCACCCACCTTCCCGCGGGCTGCACGGTGCCCCCGGGCTTCCAGTACACCGGCGGCGTGGACTCGCACGGGTACGGCTCGGTGACCGTCGGGAGGTACACGTACGTGGCGGACGCGGGCGGCAACGACGTGCTGCGCGTCGACCGGCGCGGGCACGTCAGCACGGTCGCCGTCCTGCCGCCCAAGGCCGTGACGGTGACGGCGGACGTCGCCGCGGCGTTCGGGCTGCCGGCGTGCGTCGCGGGCTCGACGTACCTGCTCGAGGCCGTGCCGACCGACGTCGAGGTCGGCCCCGACGGCTGGCTCTACGTCTCGTCGCTGCCGGGTGGTCCCGAGGACGGCTCGTTCGGTGCCGTCGGGTCCGTCTACAAGGTGAACCCGCGCACCGGCCACGTGAGGCTGCTCGCGACGGGTCTGGCAGGTGCGACGGGCATCGCGGTCGCGCCGAACGGCACGGTGTTCGCGGCCGAGCTCTTCGCGGGTGACGTCGTCTCGATCAGCACGAAGGGCGTCGTCTCGCCGTTCGTCACGCTGCCGCAGCCCGCGGGCGTCGAGTGGCACCGCGGCAAGGTCTACGTGTCGACCCACGTGCTGTCCGGCCCGGTCGGCGAGGTCGTGGCCGTGCCGGTGCGCTGACGGGCGTCGACCCGTCCGGGGCGGGGCACGGGAGCGCTCGCGGTCGCCGCGGGCCCTCCCGTGCACCGTCCGGGTGACGCCGATCGGTGGGACACCCGCGGGGGACGGATACTGGCGTGGTGGCCGCCCGACCGGGCATGCAGACGGTGGAGCTCCAGGAAGAGCCCGCCGTGGTGCTGGAGCGCGTCCGCACGGCGCCGAGGGGCGGCCACGACACGCTCGCCGACGGGGACGCCGCGCCGACGGCCCACGCCGGGCACGGTCCGCGGCGGTGGTGGTGGCTCGCCGCGGCGGCGGTCGCGGCGACCGGCCTGGTCGTCGCGCAGCTCGCGGTCGGCGCGCACGAGCGGCGGCAGGACGCGCGCGCCGCGGCGGTGCCGGGCGCCGTCGCGCGGGCCGACTCGACGCTGCGTCCGGTGTGGCGCATGGACGACGCGCAGCGGCGGTTCGTCACCTCCGCCGTGCGGCTCGGCGACGTGGCGGTCGGCGTCGTGACGGCTCAGGACGGCTCGCGGACGGTGCACGCGCTCGACGTCGCGACCGGCGAGAACCTGTGGTCGTACCCGGTCAACGGCCCGGACCACCAGCGCGCCGAGGGCGGCGACGACGTGGTGCAGCCGGGGTCGTGCACCGCCGTCGCGGGGGTGCAGCCGGCCCGCGTCGCGTGCTACGTCACCGACGGCGTCAGCGTGCAGACCGGCGGCGAGCTCGTGCTGCAGCTGCGCGCCGCCAAGCACGGTCGCATCATCGTGCTCGACGCCTCCGGCGCCCGCGTGGTGGACCGGCAGGCACCCCTCGCGAGCGCGTTCGCGGCCACCGGGTCGCTCCTGGTGCTCGGGTCGTCGGCGGCGAACCAGCACCGGGCCGTCGAGGCGGAGGACCTCGCGACGGGCGCGCGCCGCTGGTCGTGGCAGACGCCGACCGCGACGGGCGACCAGGTGGGGCTCGGCCAGCACCTGACGTTCCAGCTGTTCGCACTCGGCAGCGCGGTCGGCGTGGCCCTGCCCGGTGGACAGGTCGTGGTGCTCGGCGCCGACGGCTCGGTCGTGCACGACGCGATCGCGCGGGTCTACTCGTGGTCGGTGAACGGCTCCACGGCGGTGCTCGGGCTCAGCGGCGTCACGACGCAGCTCGTCCGGCCCGGCGCGGCCGACGTGTCGATCGGTGGCGCGCCCGTGCGGACCGCGGCCGACGACGGAAGCCTGCCGGGGCTCGTGCTGACGTCGGACGGCGAGCGGCTGCGCGCCTCCGACTCGCGCACCGGCTCGACGCGCTGGCAGGCGCGGATCGCCCCGCAGAGCCGCGCCGTCGTGCTGCACGGTCGCGTCGCGCTGCTCGCAGGCGGCGCGCTGGTGGTGCTCGACGGCCGCTCGGGCGTGACGGTCGCGGCCACCCCGCCGGCCGCGGGCGCGACGCTCGCCGGGCCGCTCTCCGACGGTCGGCACCTGCTCGTCGCCGAGCTCGGCGCGAACGACGGCTCGGCGACCATCACGGCGTACGCGCCCGACGGTGACCGGGTGTGGTCGACGCGGCTCCCCCCGGGCACGAGCGCGTTGCAGCAGGCCGGACGGCAGCTCCTCGTCTACGACGACGCGGGGCTCGAGGTGCTCGGCACGCGGGAGTGACGCGTGGCGCGGGCCGTGGCGATGACGCGGGTCGAGGTCGAGGAGACCCCGGGCGTCGCGCCACGCGCCGCCTCGCGGGCCGGGGCGGACCGGCCGGACGCGTTCCCCGCCGAGGGTGGCTCCGGCCGGGCGGCCGGCCCGGGTCGGCACGGCGGGCGCTGGATCGCCGTCGCCGCCGTCGTCGTGGCCGCGCTCGCGGGCACGCAGGCGGCGGTCGACGCGCACGAGCGCACGGTCGACGCTCGCCTCGCACGCATCGCGGGCGCCGTCCAACGGGTCGACGCCGCGCCGTCCGTGGTGTGGCGGTCCGACGGGCTGGGCGCCGTCGTCATCGGGCAGCGCGTCGTGGCGGCCGGCCTCGCGGTCGGCATCCTGACGTCGAGGGACGGCTCGCGGGACGTGGTCGGGTACGACCTCGCCGACGGCCGGCGCCGCTGGGCGGTGCAGATGGACGGACCCGACGCCCTGCGGGCACGGACGGAGGCGCCGCGGGCGACGGCGGCGTGCGCGGTCGTGCCGCCGCCCGCGTCCTCGCGGGGTGGCACGCCGTCGGCGCCCGAGCAGGTCGCGTGCGTGACGACGGACCAGGTCGCCGCGTTCTCCGACGGCCAGCTCTTCGTGACGCGCCCTGCCCGGCACGGCCACCTGGTGGTGCTCGACGCCGCGACGGGCCGCCGCGTGGTCGACCGGCCCACGAGCCCGACGCCCGCGTTCGTGGTGCTGCCCGGCCTGGTGGTGCTCGCGGAGGCCGGCGCGGACGCGCGGACGCACGTGGTCGGGGAGGACCTCGTCACCGGCGACGTGCGGTGGCGCTACCGCTCGGCCGTGCCGTCCGTCATCGCGACGGGCGAGCCGTTCCTGCGGCTCGTCGTGGTGGGGCGTCAGGTGGTGCTGGTCGACGGCTCGGGCACGGCGACGGTGCTCAGCTCGACCGGGGCCGCCCGCCGGCCGACGACGCGCCCGCTGCTCGGCTGGTCGGTCGACGCGAGCGGCGGGGTGTGGCTCGAGACGGGTGCCGCGCCGGGCTCGGGCGGCTCGGACCCCGCGACCGTCGTCGTCCGCCCGCGCGGCGGCGAGGTCGTGCTGCCCGGCCGCGGGGTGGCGCCCCTCGTGGACGACGGCTCGCTGCCGGACCTCGTGGTGTCGAGCGCGGCGGGCAGGACGACCGGGGCCGACGCGTCGACCGGTGCGCGTCGCTGGGTGTCCTCGCTGCAGGCGGAGCCGCCCGGGTCGCTCGTGCTCGGTGGGCGCGTCGTCGTGGTGACGCCCCGGGGCGTCGCGGCGCTCGACGGCCGGGACGGCTCGACGGACTGGGTCGCGCGCGCCGACGCGGGCGGCGTCGTGACCGCGCTCGCGTCGGACGGCCGCCGCGTGCTCGCCGTGGAGGAGGGTGGCGGCGACGCCGTCCTCGTGGCGCTGCGCGCGTCCGACGGCCGGGTCGAGTGGCGCGCACCCCTGCTGCCGGGCGACCTGCGCGTGCTTGCGCGCGACCTCGTCGTGGTCGGGCCGGGGTACGCGGCCCGGGTGGCGCCGTGAGGGCGGCACGCCGGCCGGCGATGGCGGCGGTCGAGCTCGACGACGTGCCGGAGGCCCGGCCGGGCGGTGACTCGCCGCCGCCGCCGTCCACGCCGCGCACGCGGCCGCGCCGCTGGTGGCTGGTCGTCGCCGGCGTGGTGGTGCTCGCGCTCGCGGTCGCGCAGGCCGTGGTCAGCGCCCGCGGTCGGGCGGCGGACGCGCGACGCGGCGAGGCACCGGGGACCGTGCTCCCGGTCGCGCGGCCGCTCGGCATCGCGTGGCGCCCCACGCGCGGCGAGACCGCCGTGCTGACCACGGGCGTGCACGCGGGTGCCCTGTCGATCGGCGTGCTCAAGGGACGGGACGGGTCGCGCGCGGTCGTCGCGCTCGACGACGCGACGGGCCGGCACGTGTGGAGGCGTGCCGTCTCCGGGCCCGACGAGGTGCGCGCCGAGGCCGTGCAGGGTGACCTGACGGGGCGCACCGGGTCGTGCCGCGGCGTGCCGTCCGGGGAACCGGCGCACGACGTCGCGGCGGTCGCGTGCCTGCTCACGGACGGCGTCGTCAGCTGGGACACGAGCGACCCGCCCTTGACGCTGCGGCCCGCGACGCACGGCGAGCTCCTGCTGCTCGACGCGCGCACGGGCGCGGTCCGGGCGAAGCGCGACGTCCGGCCTCCGGACGCGTTCGGCGTGGTCGGCGACCTGCTCGTGACGGCCGACGTCCAGCCCGACGCCCACGCCGAGCTCACCGCGACCGACCTCACGACCGGCGCCCCGCGCTGGACGTGGACGACGCCCGGACGGCTCGGCGCGGACGCGTCGGGAGGCAACGTCCTGTTCGGCGTGCGGCCGCTCGGCGACGCCGTCGCGCTGTCCGGGCCGGACGGCGCCGTCACGGTGCTCACCCACGGCGGCGCGATGGCGCACGGCCCGGCGGGCCGCGGCGCGTGGGACGTCGACGCGACCGGCGACGGCGTGCTGCTCCCGACCGGCGTGCCGGGGGCCGCGGGCTCGCTGCTGGTCCGGCCGGGCCGCGCCGACCGCCGGCTCCTGGGCCGGGCCGTGGTCGCGCAGGTCGACGACGGCAGCCTCGACGACCTCCAGCTGACGACGCGCCCGACGCTGCGCGCGTGGGACCTCGCGACGGGCGCGCTGCTGTGGGACGCCCAGCTGGCCGCGTACCGCACGGCCGTGGTGCTCGGCGGCCGCGCGTACGTCCAGACGTTCGACGGCATCGCGGCGGTCGACGGGCGCACGGGTCGCGTGGTGTGGCGGCACGCCGCGCCGCCCGGCACCAGCGTGGACGCGCCCACGAGCGACGGCCGCGCGCTGCTCGTGGTGCAGACGCCGACGACGCCGGGCATCGACTCGGCGCTCGGCGCGTACCGGCTCGGCGACGGTGTCCCGCTCTGGACGGCGACCCTGCCGGGCGGCGTGTTCCGCGTCTCGCCCGTGGGTCGGGTGCTCGTCGGGTACACGACCGACGGTGCCGTCGTGCTGCGCGCCGCGGACCGATACTGACGCCATGGCGAGGGACGGCGGTGCCGGTCGGCGCATGCAGGCCGTCGAGCTCGTCGAGGCCGACGCCCGCGCGGCGCCGGCCGCCGCCGCGAGCGCGCCGCCCGACCCCGGGCTCGAGCCCTCGCCCGCCGCTCGCGCACGCCGGTCGGTGCCGCCCGCCCACGTGCGCCGTGCGCTGCGCCGCTGGTGGCCGGTCCCCGTCGCGCTCGCGCTCGCCGCGGGCGCCGTGCAGTACGGCGTCGACCTGCACGAACGCCACGTCGACGCCCGCTACGCGGCCGTCCCCGGCTTCGTCGACCCCGTCCGGCCGCCGGTCTCGACGCGGTGGACGGGCGACGGGGTGGTCGCGCAGGCCGTCGACCGCGGCACGGTGATCGGCACCCGGCTCGTCGGCCCGTCGCTCGCCGAGAACGGCGCGGTCGACGTGGTCGGCATCGACCTCCGCTCCGGGCACGAGCAGTGGCGCACGCGCGTCGAGCAGCCGGACATCCGTCGGGGCGTCGCGGTCCTGCCTGTCTACCTCGTCGTGTGCGCGCCCGTGCAGTCCGCGGCGGTCCCGCCGCGCCTCGTGGTGTGCCTGTCGAGCATCGACGTCGGGACCGCGGGGGCGATCGACGGCAGCGCGGTCGTCGGGCCGGCGACGACGTCGCGCCTGTTCGTGCTCGACGCCGCGACGGGTCGCACCGTCCGGTCGTTCGAGGTGGACGCGGCCGAGGCGGTCGGTGCGCAGGCGTCACCCGTGCGTGCCGGCGCGACCGCGCCGCCCGACGGCGGCACCGCGGTCCTCGCGCGCGGGCTCGACCGGGGTGGCGCGGACGTCTGGGCCGTCGACCTCGCGACCGGGCGGCGGGTGTGGGCGAGCACCGCGGCCGCGCCGACGGACCACGACCGCAGCAACGGGCCCGCGCACGTGTGGGTGGCGGCGGGGCAGGCCGTGGTCGAGGACGGCACCGCGTGGGCCACCCGGTTCGCGGTCGCCGACGGCACGCTCGTCGCGACGGACGGGCGCTGGCTCAGCGCCGTGACCTCGCCCGACGGCGCCCGCCTGTGGCTGACGACGATGCCGGCCGGCCTCGACCCGCCGGGCACGGCCCCCGCGGACGCGGCCGCGACGCGCGCCACCTTCCTCGGACCGGTCGGCGTCAGGAGTGCCGACGGCCGGGCCGTCGACACGCGTGCCGACGACGGCAGCCTGCCCGGGCTGCTGCTCACCGACACCGGCACGATCGTCGGCCTGGACGCCGCGACGGGTGACGTGCGCTGGGTGTCGTCGGTCGACTCGGGCGGCGTCCTCGGCGGCGCCACCGTGCTGCGCGGCACCGTCTACGTCGTGACGACGACGGGGGTCGCCGCGCTCGACGGCCGCACCGGCCGGACGCGCTGGAGCTACGACACCGACGACGGGCGCAGCACGTCGGGCCTCGCCACGGACGGTCGCCACCTGCTCGCGCTCGCCATGCCGCTCGCCAACCAGGAGGACCCGCTCGACGTCGTCGCGCTCGACCCCTCCGACGGCCACGTCGCGTGGGTGTCGGCGGTGCCGGACGGCGTCAACTTCGGGTGGGCCGAGGGTCGCGTGCTGCTCGGCTGGGGCTCCGGCATCCGTCGGATCGGTTGACGGCCCGGCCCGGCCGGCCGCGGCGTGGCAGGCCGGGGCGGCGTCCGTGGACGGCCCATCGACACTGACGCGTGTCGTCGCCCGTCGCTACGCTCCGCTCGTGGTCGCCACCGCCGTGGGCGGGGCGCCGTCGGTGCGCGAGGCGTCGCGCCCGGCCGTCGCCTGGCCCTCCGTGCTCGCCGTCGTCGGCGGGCTCCTGCTGCTGCTGCTCGCGCTCGCCGGCCGGTACGGCCCGCACCGCGACGAGCTCTACTTCGTCGCGGCGGGGGCGCACCTCGCGTGGGGGTACCCCGACCAGCCGGCGTTCACGCCGCTCGTCGCGCACGTCATGGCGACGCTCGCGCCCGGCTCCGTGTGGTGGCTGCACCTGCCCGCGGCGCTCGCGATGGCGGGCGTCGTGCTGCTCGCGGCCCTCACGGCGCGCGAGCTCGGCGGCGGCACCGGCGCGCAGACCCTGACCGCGGTGGCCGTGGGGACCGGCGCGGTGACGATGGCGCTCGGGCACTTCGTCACGACCGCGACGTTCGACGCGCTGTTCGGCACCGCGGTCTGCTACGTCGCCGCGCGCGCCCTCGTGCGCGACCGGCCGCGGCTCTGGCTCCTCGTCGGTGCGATCGGCGGCGTCGGGCTCGAGAACAAGCACCTGGTCGCGTTCCTGCTCGGCGCGCTCGCGGTCGGCATCGCGCTCGTGCCGGCCGTGCGGCACCACCTGCGGTCGCCGTGGGCGTGGGGTGGCGCCGCGCTCGCGGCCGTGCTGTGGGTGCCGAACTTCGTCTGGCAGGCGCAGCACGGCTGGCCGCAGCTGACGCTCGCGGGCGACATCCGCGCGGAGTACCTGACCGTCGGCGAGCGGGTCAACTTCGTGGTGCTCGCGCTGGTGCTGCTCAGCCCGGTGACGACGGCGCTCTGGGTGTACGGGCTGGTGCGGCTGTTCCGCGCGCCGGACCTCGAGCGGGCGAGGCCGTTCGCGTGGGCGTTCCTGCTGCTCGTCGGCGCGTACTTCCTGACGGGCGGCAAGGCGTACTACCTCACGGGGTCGCTGCCGCTGCTCGTCGCCGCCGGGTCGGTGAGCCTCGCGCAGCGGCGGTCACCGCGCTGGCTGCTGGCGGCGGGGCTCGTGGCGGCGCTCGCGGCCGTCGTCGTGTGGCCCGCGTTCGTGCCGGTGCTCCCGGTGCGCGCGTTCGGCGACACGTTCTACTCGGGCCTCGGCGAGGACCAGGCGGAGACGGTCGGCTGGCCGCGCGAGGTCGCGCTCGTCAACCGCGTCGTGGACGACAACCACGCGGCGCTCGTCGTCACGCAGAACTACGGCGAGGCCGGCGCGCTCGAGTTCTACGGCACGTCGGTGCCCGTCTACAGCGGCCACAACGGCTTCGGTGACTGGGGGCCGCCGGACGGGAAGTCGACCGGCCCCGTGGTGCTCGTCGGGTACGCGACCGCGCCCGCGTGGGCGCAGGGCTGCCGCGAGGCGGGCCGCGTCGACAACGGGGTGGGCGTCGACAACGAGGAGCAGGGCCACGTGGTCCTCGTCTGCGACGGGCCGCGCGGCAGCTGGGCGTCGGTCTGGGACCAGGTCCGGCACCTCAGCGCGTGACGTGCCCGCCGTCGGGCGCCGCGCCGTGCTCGGGGCCCTCCGCGCCGGCCTCGCCGCGGAGCAGCGGCGCGACCGCGATCGGCCCCGTCCGCATCGACACCGCGGGCGTCGCACCGGTGCGCGCGGGCGGCTCGGCCGGCGCGAGCGCGGCGTCCCCGGCCGTGCCGTCGTCGCCGGCGCCGGGCTGCACGGCGCGTGCCACGACCCGCCCGACGTACCTGGCGTCGCGCGTCAGCGCCGTCCCGACGAGCACGCCGAGCGCGATCGAGAACAGCGACAGCGCGGTCGCCACGAGGTCCTGGATGCCGAGCGACGATCCGGTCGCGATCTCCGAGATCGACCGGAACCCGAGCGCACCCGGCACGAGCAGCCAGAACGCGGGCAGCATCGTCACGAGCGCGGGCGGACCCGACCGCCGACCCGCGATCAGCTGTGCGACCGGCACGATCACGAGGCCGCCGAGGAACCCCGACAGCTGCGGCGACAGCAGCACGGCGCCGACGGCCTGCGCGACGTACGCGGCGTAGAGCGCGAGCAGCAGCCACCAGAACGTGCCGCGCGGCGGCGACGAGAAGAACCGGTGCCCGACCGCGACGAGCAGCACGCCGACCCACGCCGCGCCGCGCCCCAGCGTCGCGACGTCGTGCTCGGCGGTGAACGGGCCGGCGACCGTCACCGCCGCCACCACGCCGAACGCGAGCAGCAGCAGCTGCGCGAGCCCGTAGACCAGGCGGGACGCGCCGGCGACGACCTGGTTGCTCGTCAGCTCCATCGCCGCGACGGTGAGCACCGCGCCGGGGAGGAAGCTGATCAGCGGCGGCGCGAGCAGCCGCACGGTGTCCCCGCCGATGAGCGGCGCGAACCAGGTGATCGCGAGCACCCCGACCAGGAAGGACGCGACGACGGGCAGCGCCGTGCCGAGCGTCGGCCACCGCCCGGCGAGCGCCCGCAGCAGGCCGATGCCCGCGCCGACGCCGACGTACACCGGGATCGCGGCGGGCACCGGGTAGAGCACGAGGCCGAACCCGAGCGTGAGGATCGCGTGCCCGAGGATCTGCAGGAGCGGGCCGAACCGGGGCGGCATCGCGAGGATCTCGCGCAGCCGGGCGCGGGCGTCGGCCAGCTCCACGCGGTGGAACGCGAGCTCGCCGACGAGCCGGTCGAGCTCGCCGATCTGGTGCAGCGGCAGGTTCTCTGCCGAGCGGGGGCCGGTGAAGTCGCTGCGCCCCCCGTCGGCGGTCTCGACGCGGATGAAGACGCCGGTGGGGAACACGAGCGTGCGCACCTGCGCGGCTCCGTAGGCCTGCGCGATGACGTCGAGCGCGTCCTCGATGTCCACCACGGACTGCCCCGACGAGAGGAGCGCGCCGCCGAGCTCGCGCAGCAGCGGCACGAGGTCGTCGGGGATCGCGGGCGGCGCGGGTGGCGCCTCGACCGGACGCGCGGGCAGCGGGGCGATCAGCGCACGTGCGGCGCGCGCGAGCCGCATGCCGACGGCGTGGCTCGTGGACGGGCGGATCCGGGGCGGGCGAGCCACGGTCAGCCTCCCGCGTTCGCGCAGGTCATGGTCCCTCCGCAGGCGAGGCGGGCTCGGTGCCCGCGCCTGCTCGCGATCGTACGGAACGCGTCAGGCGCGCGCGTCGCGCACCACCGCGAGCTCGACGAACTCGTCGACCCGCAGCAGCCGGAGCGCGGAGCGCGTCCAGCCGGGCACGAGCGCCGCACCCTGCGCGCCGTGGAGGCGCACCGGGTCGGCGAGCACGAGCACGCGCCGCGCCCGCACCATCCGGGCGCCCCCCGCCGCCTCGACGTTGCGCAGCCATTGCACGCCCGGCCCGTAGGTCAGCGCGACGACGACGCCGCGCGGCGTGCGGAACGCGAGCACGGGCGTGCGGTACCGGCGGCCGGACGTCCGCCCGACGTGGTGCAGCGCGACGAGCGGCGGCACGTCGTCCGCGAACGCCCCGAGGACGGGGTTGAGGACGCGCCGGACGCCGGCGGTGGCGTGCAGGGGAAGCACCACCGCCGGACCCCCTCAGGCCCCGCCGAGCAGCTGGTCGAACGACGGCACGGCGTCGAACAGGCCGGTCGGCGCGGACGGCTCGCGGTCCGCGACCATCTCGGCGAGCTCGCGGCCGGCACGGCGGATGCGCGCGGGCAGCGGGTTCACCTCGTCGTCGGACGCCCAGTCGTCGGTCGCCGCGAACACGGACGTCGTGGCGACGTCGGCCCGCAGGTAGGTGAACAGCGGGCGCAGCGCATAGTCGAGCGTCAGCGAGTGGCGCGTGGTGCCGCCGGTCGCACCGAGCAGCACGGGCCGCCCGACGAGCGCGTCCTTGCCGAGGATGTCGACGAACGACTTGAACAGGCCCGCGTACGACGCCGTGAAGATCGGCGTGACGGCGATGATGCCGTCGGCGGCCTCGACCTTCTCGATGACGCGTGCCAGGTCGCCGCTCGCGAACCCGGTCAGCGTCATGTCGACGACCGCGTGCGCGAGGTCGCGCAGCTCCACGGTCTCGACCTGTGCGGTGATGCCGCGGGCCGCCAGCTCGCTGACGGTGGCGTCGCGGAGCCGGTCGGCCAGCAGGCGGGTCGAGCTCGGCTGCGAGATGCCGGCCGACAGCACGACGATCGAACGCTCGCTCATGGTCCCAGTCTCTCCCTGACTCCTGTGCGTGGTCACTCAGCGGGTGGCGGCGTCGGCGGCCGCGAGGTCGTCCTCTGCCGTCTTCCCGGTCCAGTGGTCGGCCGCGGCCGGCTTCTGCTCGTGCACCTCGCCCGCGGCGCGGGCCGCGGCGACGCGCTCGGCGTGCGACGGCGGGTCGGCGGGCACGTGCGCCGGGCGGGCCTTGTCGGCCTCCGCGCGCAGCACCGGCACGACCTCGGTCGCCAGCAGGTCGATCTGCTCGAGCACGGTCTTGAGCGGCAGCCCGGCGTGGTCCAGCAGGAACAGCTGGCGCTGGTAGTCGCCGACCTGCTCACGGAACGACGCGTACCGGTCGATCACCTGCTGGGGCGACCCGACGGTCAGCGGCGTCTCGCGCGTGAAGTCCTCCATCGACGGGCCGTGCCCGTAGACGGGCGCGTTGTCGAAGTACGGGCGGAACTCGTCCCACGCCTTCTGCGAGTCCTTCCGCATGAAGACCTGGCCGCCGAGCCCGACGATCGCCTGGTCGGCCGAACCATGGCCGTAGTGCTCGAACCGCTGGCGGTAGAAGTTCACCATCGCGGCCGTGTGCTCCATGGGCCAGAAGATCGCGTTGTGCAGGAACCCGTCGCCGTAGAACGCGGCCTGCTCGGCGATCTCGGGCGAGCGGATCGAGCCGTGCCAGACGAACGGCGGCACGCCGTCGAGCGGGCGCGGCGTCGAGGTGAAGCCCTGGAGGGGCGTGCGGAACTTGCCGGTCCAGTCGACGACGTCCTCGGTCCACAGCCGGCGCAGCAGCGCGTAGTTCTCGATCGCGAGCGGGATGCCCTGGCGGATGTCCTGCCCGAACCACGGGTACACCGGTCCGGTGTTGCCGCGGCCCATCATCAGGTCCATCCGGCCGTCGGCGATCACCTGGAGCATCGCGTACTCCTCGGCGATGCGCACCGGGTCGTTCGTCGTGATGAGCGTGGTGGCGGTCGACAGCGTGATGTGCGTCGTCAGGCCCGCGAGGTAGCCGAGCATCGTGGTCGGCGACGAGGGCACGAACGGCGGGTTGTGGTGCTCGCCGGTGGCGAAGACGTCGAGGCCGGCCTCGTCGGCGTGGCGCGCGATCGTCAGGATGTTGCGCACGCGCTCGGTGTCGTCCGGCGTGTGCCCGGTGGTCGGGTCGGTGGTGACGTCGCCGACGCTGAAGATGCCGTACTGCATGGTGTCCTCGCTCTGTGCCGCCTGGCTGGGGTTCATGCGTTTGCATGTACCGACCGCTGCAACCGGGTGCCCCCGGTGGCTATTCCCGACGCGTCGAGCCGTCCCCGGGCGACCGCCGGACGCCGCCGTTAGCGTGTCCCGGGGAGGTGGGCATGACGGGGGACCAGGCCAGCGTGCTCGTCGTCGAGGACGACCGCGACACGGCGCAGTTCGTGCAGACGGTGCTCGCGCGCCGCGGCGGCATGGCCGTCACGGTGGTGCACGACCCGATGAGCGCGCTCGAGGAGGTCGGCCGCAGCACGTTCGACGTGGTGCTGACCGACATCCAGATGCCCGGCATGAGCGGGCTCGAGCTGCTCGGCGAGCTCCGCGTCCGCGCGCCGGGCGTGCCCGTCGCCGTCATGACGGCGTTCGCGAGCGTCGACTACGCGGTCGAGGCGCTGCGCCGCGACGCCGACGAGTTCCTCGTCAAGCCCGTCGCGGCGGCGACCCTGCTGGAGAAGATCCCGGCGCTCGCGGCCGTCGGCCGGCAGCGGCGCGAGGCGGCGGACGCGTCCGCCGAGGTCGTGCTGGCCGTCGGCGCCCACCCGGACGACGTCGAGATCGGCGTCGGCGCCACGCTCGCGTCGCACCGCGCGGCCGGCGACACCGTCGTGATCCTCACGCTGTCCGGCGGCGCGGTGGGCGGCGACGAGAACGAGCGGCGGCACGAGGCGCTCGCGTCGGCCGCCGTGATCGGGGCGCGGCTCTACCTCTTCGACTTCCCCGACACGCGGCTGAACCCGGCCGACGGCGTCATCACCGCCATCGAGCAGACGATCGCCGAGGTCCGTCCGACGATCGTCTACACGCACTCGGAGCACGACCGCCACCAGGACCACCGGGCCGTCCGGCAGGCCGTCGACGTGGCCGCGCGCCGCGTGCCGTCGCTCGCCTGCTACCAGAGCCCGTCGGCCACGGTCGAGTTCCGACCCGACACGTTCGTGCCGGTCGAGGGCTTCGTCGACACGAAGCTGCGCATGCTCGCGGCGTTCGCGTCGCAGTCGCACCGCGACTACATGGAGCCCGACCTCGTGCGCGCGACCGCGCGGTACTGGGCGCGGTTCGGGACCGGGCGGTACGCCGAGCCGCTCGAGGCCGTGCGGATCGCCGCGATGATCGGGAGCCGCGGCGGCATCGCCGTGGCCGAGCCGGCGGCGGAGGGGCAGGTGGAGGCATGACGCGCGTGCTCGTCACGGGGGCGGGTGGCCCGGCGGGGGTCGCCGTCATCCGCTCGCTCGCCCGCCGCGACGACGTCGAGGTGTTCGCGGCCGACATGGACCGCTGGGCGTCGGCGATCTACCTCGTCCCGCCCGAGCGCCGCCGTCTGGTACCGGCGGGCCGTGCGGACGACTTCGTGGACGTCGTCGCCGCGATGTGCCGCGACGACGCGATCGACGTGCTGTTCCCGACGGTCGACGTCGAGCTGCCGCGACTCGCCGCCCAGCGCGAGCGCCTGGCCGAGGCCGGCACCCGCCTGGCCTCGCCCGAGCTGCGCACGCTCGAGACCGCGCTCGACAAGCTGACGCTCGCCCGCGCGTGCGAGCGGACGGTCCGCGTCCCGCGCACCGAGCTGCTGGGCACGCCGCAGGCCGTGAGCGGCTGGGACTTCCCGGTGATCGTCAAGCCGCGCCGCGGAGCCGGCTCGCGCGGCGTGCGCGTCGTCATGACGCAGGTCGAGCTCGACGCGGTCCACGACGACGAGGACCTGCTGGTGCAGGAGCTCCTGCCCGGCGACGAGTTCTCGGTCGACGTGCTCGCGAACCTCGACGGCGACGTGGTGGCGGCCGTGCCCCGCGCGCGGCTGCGCGTCGACTCGGGTGTCGCGGTGGCGGGGGTCACGGTCCACGACGAGGGACTGATCGAGGCCGCGTCGGCGGTCGCGCGGGCGATCGGGCTGACGACGGTGGCCAACGTGCAGCTCAAGCGCGACGCGGCGGGGGAGCCCGCGCTGCTCGAGGTCAACCCGCGGTTCCCGGGTGCGATGCCGCTGACGATCGCGTCGGGCGTCGACATGCCGTCCCTGACCCTCGACGCGGTGCTCGGGCGGCCGATCCCAGCCCGCGTCGACTTCCGCGAGATCGCGAACGTCCGCTACCTCGAGGACGTGTTCCTGCCGGTCGACGAGATCCTCCCGGGCTGACGCGATGGCCGGACCCGCAGCGCCGTCGGGGCCCGCCGGGAGCGCGGTCCCGCTCACCGGCGACCACCACGTCCACTCGACGTTCTCCGACGACGGGACGTCGAGCCCGGCCGAGAACCTGGCCGCCGCCGTCGCCGCGGGGCTCGACACCGTGCGGTTCGTCGACCACGTGCGGATCGGCACGACGTACGTCCCCGACTTCCTCGCCGCGGTGGCCGCGCTGCCGCGCACCGAGGGCCTCACGGTCCTGACGGGCGTCGAGGCGAAGATCCTCGACGCGGCCGGCACGGTCGACGCGCCGCCCGAGGTGCTGGCGTCGCTGGGCGCGCCGGGCGGCCCGGACCGGGTCCTGCTCGCCGACCACCAGCTGCCCGGCCCCGACGGGCCGCTCTCGCCGCGGGCGGTGCTCGAGGGCGGTCTGGCGCCGGCCGACGTCGTCGAGCTGCTCGTCACCGCGACCGTCCGCGCCATGCACCGCGTCGGTCGCGCGCAGGTCGCGCACCCGTTCTCGCTGCTGCCCAAGGTGCACCTGTCCGAGGACGACGTGCCGGACGACCTGCTCGACGCGCTGGCGCAGGCGGCGGTGGCCACCGGCACGCCCGTCGAGGTCAACGAGAAGTGGCGCTGCCCCGGTCCGCGCGTCGTCGCGCGGCTGCGCGCCGCGGGCGTCGGGCTCGTGGCATCGACCGACGCCCACGCCGCCGCCGCCGTCGGGCGCTACGCGTGGCTGCGCACGGCAGGTGCCTCGACGGCTCCGGGCACGCCGGGCTCGGCAGCCCCGACGACGGACGCGCCGTGAGCGGCTGGCACGACGCACTCGTCGTCGTGCTCGTCATGCTCGTGCTCGTCGCCGTGATCCCCGTGCTGGTCGGCGTCGGGCAGTACCTCCTCGTGCCCGTGCACGCGTTCCGCAACCACCTCGGCAAGGCCGCGCCGCACCTGCCGCGCGTGGTCGTCGTGGTGCCCGCGTGGAACGAGGCCGCCGTGCTGGGGGCGTCGATCGACCGGCTCATGGCGCTCGAGTACCCGGCCGAGCGGCTGCGCGTCTACGTGGTCGACGACGCGAGCACCGACGACACCCCGACGGTGGTGGGCGGCAAGGCCGCGCAGTACCCGGGCCGGGTCGTGCACCTGCGCCGCGACCAGGGCGGCCAGGGCAAGGCGCACACCCTGAACCACGGCATCCGGCACGCGCTCGCGGACGACTGGATGGAGGCGTTGCTGATCATGGACGCCGACGTGATCTACCGGCCCGACTCGCTGCGACGCATGACGCGCCACCTGGCCGACCCGGACGTCGGCGCCGTCACCGCGTTCATCCGCGAGGGCAGCGCGCGTCCCGGGCCGGTGTCGCGGTTCATCGGCTACGAGTACGTGACGGCGCAGGCGGCGGCGCGGCGCGCGCAGAACGTGCTGGGCGCGATGGCGTGCCTCGCGGGCGGCGCCCAGCTGCACTCGCGCGCGAACCTCGAGGCCGTCGGTGGCGCGATCGACACGACGACGCTCGCCGAGGACACGTTCACCACGTTCCTCACGCAGCTCGACGGCCGGAGCGTCGTGTTCGACGGCGACGCCGTCGTGCTCGCCGAGGAGCCCGACTCGGTGCGCGCGCTGTGGAAGCAGCGCGTGCGCTGGGCCCGCGGCAACGTGCAGATCACGCGCGTGTTCCGGCACGTCTGGTTCCGGCGTCGGCGCGAGCACCGGCTCGGGTCGGTGTCGTTCGGGCTCATCTGGTTCTCGGTGTACCTGCTCCCGGTCGCGATGACGCTCGCGACGGTCGGGCTCGTGGGGCTGTACTTCGCGTCGCCGTCGACCGCGCACGACACGTTCCAGGGCCTGTGGTGGGTCGCGCTCGCCGCCTACGCGTTCGTCACGACGACGACCCTGCTGCTCGACCGCGACACGGCGCGGCGGTCCTGGTTCGAGGGGCTGCTGTTCCCGGGCGCGGGGGCGCTGCTCGTCATGCTGTCGGCCGCGCACCCCGACCTGCTGACGCGCACCGTGCCGGGCTGGTTCGGGCTCGAGCTCACCGAGTCGGGCCTGCGCGTCCTCACGCTCGCGCTGTACTCGTGGTCGGTGATCGCGATGGTCCTCGCCTTCCTCGTCCGCTGGGTCGAGGTGCTCCCGGGCGGGCGATGGCTGTCGCGACTGGGCCTCTACGTGGTGGGCTTCGGTCCGGTGCTGTGCGCGATCACGCTCGACGCGTACGTCAAGCAGTGGCGCGGCCAGGCCGCGGTCTGGGACAAGACGGAGAAGACGGGACGGGTGATGGGATGAGCACCGATGCGGACGCGCGTCACTGGGCCACGCTGACGCCCGACGCGCTCGCCGACGAGATCGCGCAGAACCGCCGCAGCGAGCGCCGGCTCGTGACGATCGCGCTCGTCGCGCTCGCCGTGACCGCGGTGCTGCTGGTGGCGCGGGGGCTGTGGTGACGCGCGTGCTGGTGGTCGACGACGAGCCCGACGAGCTCGCGCTGCTCGCGACGCACCTGCACCGCGCGGGGTGCGAGGTGGTCGAGGTGACGAGCGCGGAGGCGGCGCTCGGCGGCGACCTCGCGGTCGACGTGGCGTTCGTCGACCTCCGGCTGCCGGGCATGGGCGGCTGGGAGCTCATCACCGTCCTGCGCGAGCGGCTGCCCGGCGTCCCGGTCGTCGTGACCTCCGTGCTCGACGAGCACGACTACCCCGTCGCGGACGCGGTGCTGCCGAAGCCGTACACGAGCTCCGAGTTCCTGGCCGTTCTCGAGCGCGTCCTGCCCGGCGGCCACCCGTGACGGCACCGTCGTCCGGGTCCGTCGGCGACCTCCGCGACGAGCGGGCCGGCGGCGCGCTCCCCGGGTGGCTCGCAGCGCTGCTCGGGCCGGACGCGTCGGTCGTCTCGCGCCAGCTCCCGTTCACCGCCGTGTTCGGCCTCGGGCTCCTCGCCCTGCCGCTGCCCGGCGTCGACGTGGTGACGGCGGGGTGCGTCATCGCCGCGGCCGTCGTCGTGCTGGGCGCGCTGCTGCTGGCCCGGTTCGCCCCGTGGGACCGCTGGCCCGAGGCCGCGCAGGACGTCCTGCCCGTGCTCGAGATCGTGGCCGTCGGCTTCCTGCGCGCGGGGACCGGGAACACGGCGTCGATGTACACGTCGCTCGTGTTCATGCCCGTCGTCGCCCTCGCGTCGCAGCGCGGCAGGCGCGGGGTCGTCATCGTGGCCCTCGGCGTCATCGGCGTGATCCTGGTGCCGGTGATCTTCAACCCCGACCTGGAGCTGACGAGCGCGATCGTCGTGCGCAGCGGCTACGTCGCCCTGATCGCCGTGGTCATCGCGCTGTCGATCCATGAGGTCACCGAGCGCCTGCGCCGCCGGACCGAGGCGATCGCCGCGCTCCACGCGAACGAGCAGCGCATGCTCGAGCGCATGCGCGCGGACGCCTGGGAGCTCGCGAGCGTCGCGGCCAACCGCAAGGTCGTCCGCGACCAGCTCGTGTCCGTGATCGACTCGGCGACCGAGCAGGCGATCATCGCGGCGGACTCCGACGGGCTCGTCGAGGTGTTCAACGCCGGTGCCGAGCGGATGCTCGGGTACGCGCAGGGCGACGTCGTCGGGCACCTGCACGTCCGGGACTTCGCGCTCGCGGACGAGGCGGACTACGACGCGTACGTCGCGGCCGTCGTGGCGGGCAACGCGCCGATGCGGGACTGGACGGTCGTGCGCGCCGACGGCAGCCACACGCTCGCGCGCCTCGCCGTGACGCTGCGGTACGACGTCACGGGCGAGCCCGCGGGGTACGTGATCGTCGCGACCGACGTCACCGAGGAGCGCGAGGCGGCTCGCCTCAAGGACGAGTTCGTCAGCCTCGTGAGCCACGAGCTGCGCACGCCGCTGACGTCGGTGCTCGGCTACCTCGAGCTGATGCAGGACGGCACCGACCCGCTGACCGACGAGCAGCGCGAGTACCTCGGCATCATCGAGCGCAACGCACGGCGCCAGCTCCGGCTGGTCGGCGACCTGCTCCTGACCGCCCAGGTCGACGCCGGCACGTTCGCGATCACGCCCGCCCCGACGGACCTCGCCGACGTGGCGCGCACGGCCGTCGCGGCGGCGACGCCGAACGCCGAGGCCGCCGGGGTCGCGCTCGAGCTGGCGGTCGAGCCGGCGCCGATCCAGGGTGACGTCGGCCGGCTCGGCCAGGCCGTCGACAACCTGATCTCCAACGCGCTCAAGTTCACGCCGCGCGGCGGCACGGTCCGCGTGCGCGTCGAGGCGGTGCCCACCGGCGGCGCTCGCCTCGCGGTCGCCGACACGGGCATCGGGATCCCGCCCGACGAGCTCACGCGGCTGACGACGCGGTTCTTCCGCGCGACGACGGCCACGCGGCGCGCGATCCCTGGCGTGGGCCTCGGGCTGTCGATCACGAAGGCGGTGGTCGATGCCCACCGGGGGACGCTCGACATCACGTCGGCGGTCGGCGAGGGCACCACGTTCACGATCGACCTCCCGGCGTCCCCGACGGCCTGACGCGGCCCCGCACCGGCGCCCGCGAGCCCGCTCGCGGGCAGGTCCGCCGAAACTTCTCCGCGCCCGCACGTATCAGACGCTGACAAACCGGTCACCTTTTGCCCGTGCGCCGATCGGCGTACCGCTCAAGACGGGCACGGCAACCCCGTGCCGGACGACAAGGACGATCGATGAGCACCATCACCCTGCCCGACGTCTCCGACGACAGCCGGGCCACCGAGGCCGCCGTGCGTGCCGTGGCCGACGCCGTCCCGGGCACGTACCTCCCCGGCACCGCCGACTACCAGCGGCTGACCGGGACGTTCAACCTCACGCGGCCCGTCATGCCGCTCGCGGTCGTCGAGGCGCGCGACGCGCGCGACGTGGCGACCACCCTCCGCCTGGCCGGCGCGTTCGGCATCCGCGTCGGCGTGCAGAGCACGGGCCACGGCGCCGGCGAGTCGATGGCCGGGACGATCCTGGTCAGCACCGCGGCGCTCACCGAGCTCGAGGTGCACCCCGCCGGCCGCTGGGCCCGCGTGGGCGCGGGCGTGAAGTGGGAGGCGGTCCTCGAGGCCGCCGCGCCCCACGGGCTGGGCGGCCTGTGCGGCTCGTCGCCGGACGTCGGCGTCGTCGGCTTCCTCACCGGCGGCGGCCTCGGCCCGCTGGCGCGCACCTACGGTCTCTCGGCCGACTCGGTCCGGTCGTTCGACGTCGTCACCGGTGACGGCGAGCTCCGCCGCGCGTCGGCCGTCGAGAACCCCGACCTGTTCTGGGGGCTGCGCGGCGGCAAGGGCACGCTCGGCATCGTCACGGCGGTCGAGATCGACCTCGTGGAGCAGCCGACGGTCTACGGCGGCCAGGTGTGGTTCGACCTCGCAGACGCGTCCGCGGTGCTGCGCACGTGGGCCGTCTGGTGCACGTTGCTGCCCGAGGCCGGCACGACGTCGGTCGCCGTGATGCGGCTGCCGGACATGCCGATGGTCCCGGAGCCGCTGCGCGACCGGGCCGCGATCTGCCTCCGCTACGCGTGGACCGCAGACCCGTCCGAGGGGGAGGAGCTGCTCGCGGCAATGCGCTCGGCGGCGACGCCCTTCCTCGACACCGTCCAGGTGCTGCCGTACGCGGCGCTCGGCGCGATCCACACCGACCCCGTCGAGCCCGTGCCGGTGCACGAGGACCACGCGCTCCTCGGCGGCTTCGACCTCGCGGCGGCTGACCGGCTCGTCGAGCTCGTCGGGCCGCAGGCGCGGACCGCGCAGCTCATGGTCGAGGTCCGCCAGCTCGGTGGCGCGGTCCGCGAGGAGCGCGGCGCACCTGCGGCGTTCCCGCACCGGCACGCCGCCTTCTCGGTGTTCACGGTGGGCATCCAGATCCCCGAGACGGCCGAGATCGTGGCGCCGGACGCGCGCCGCGTGCTCGACGGCCTAACGCCGTGGGCCATCGCGGGCGGCCTGCCGAACTTCACCGCGGGCGCAGGCCCCGAGTGGGCCGACCGCGTGTTCTCGCCGGAGGGTGCGCGGCGGCTGCGCGAGCTGTCGCTGCGGTACGACCCGGACGGGACGCTACTGGTCGCTCGCGGCGTGCGCGCCTGACGGCTGCCCGCCGGGCACGCGCCCCTCGGACGCGTGCCCGGCGGACCCGTGCGCGGCACCGTGCCCGGCTCCGTGCCCGGCTCCGTGCCCCTGGCCGCGTGCGTCACCCTGGGCGGCGAGCCCGGCCAGGTTCGCGAGGCTCGCCGGCGCGGTCGTCGCGCCGTCCGTCGGCGCGGTCGAGGGCGCGTCGGTCGGGGTGTCGGTGGCGGCGTCCGTCGGGGCGTCGGTCGGACCGGCATGGAAGTCGGCCGAGGTCTGCTCGCGGTCGGTGTAGACCGCCCCGGTGTGCCCGGGGTGCGGCACGACGGCCGGGACGACGAGCGCGGCGACGCCGATCAGCAGGGCGGCGCCGAGCCGGACCCACGTGGCCCGCTCGGTGCGCGCCGCACCGGCTCCCGACGTCATGGCGCGAGCGTACGCGGGCCGGTCCTTCGGCCACTGCTCATCCGAGCAGGTACGCATCGATGCTCCGGTCCTCCGGGCGCGCCGTCGGCTTGGCGCGCCGCCGGCGACGGTCGGACGCGAGCGCCATCAGCTCGAGCGCTGCGAGCGCGACCAGCGGCGGCACGAGCATCACCGCACGTCCGCCCGGCGAGCTCGCCCAGTCGAGCACGAATCCCCAGCGGTGGTGCACGTCGAGCACCACGCCGCGCACGCGCGTGACGGGCGTCGCGTCCGGGTCGGTCGACGAGTTCGCGTCGCCCTTGGTGATGATGTACGGGTTGAGCTTCGGCCGACCCGCGGCGTCGAGGGTCGGCACGCTCTTGCCGGTGCCGTCCGCGTGCATGACGGGCAGCTTCACGAGGTGCACGATGCGGTGCGTCACGAGCCGGCTCGAGCCCACTGGCCAGAACGAGACGACCTGCCCCTCCTTGAGGTCGGACGCGTCGTCGACCGAGTGCATGACGACCGCGTCACCCGCGTCGAAGTACGGCGCCATCGAGCCCGACGTCACGACCAGCAGCCGCTCGTCGTGCACCTGGAACCACAGCGGCACGGCGAGCGAGATCCCGTACGCGAGCGCTCCCACGGCGACGACGGTCCAGAGCGCCGCCGAGACGGCCCGCCGCCACCACGGCCGCGGCGGCACGGGCGTGCGCGCCGGCCTGCCGGCACGGCGCGCACGCGGGTCGACGGTCGCCCGGGGTGCTCGTCGTTCGACGAAGGGCTCCGAGTGGCCGGGGGCTGTGGTCATCCGATCAGCTGTTGTTGGCCGTCTGCTCGGCGTAGAAGTCGAGCGTCAGGTGGGCGCCGCTGTCCTGGTACTTGTTGCCGGCGTCGATGTCCATGGTGGTGACGAAGCACAGCACCTCGGCGTCGCCCGCACCGAGCACGCGGTCGGCGGCGATCGCCCCGGCCTTGGCGTCCTGGCCCTCGGACTTGTTGCCGACCAGCGGGTTGCCCGAGCCGGCCGTGAGGGCCGGGGCCGCGCTGGTGTCGGCGGGGTAGATGCGGTCGCTGGCGGCGGGCGCGGCGCAGTCGCTCTGGCTCCCCACGGCGTACACCGACAGGTGCAGCACGTCGGTGAGGTCGCCGCCGATCTCGGTGCCCGTGCCGGCGTCGTCCGGCAGGCCGGTCGTGCCCGACATCTCGACGCCGGTGTCGATGCCCGCGGCCGCCGGGTCGTTGGACGCGCTGTACTCGACCGCGTAGCGGAGGTTGAGGCTGCCCGCGTTCTTCACGTCGATCGCCGAGTACGTGGTGTCGCCCGGCAGCATGTTGCCCGCCGTGGTCGTGAATTTCAGCTGGCCAGTCGTCAGGTCGACCGTGCCGGTCTTGAAGCCGTCGTCGGTCTGCTCGCGGTCGGTGAAGAGCGCGCCCGTGGTGAGCGACGTGATGCCGACGATCGCCAGGCCCACGATCGCGATGGTCGCGATCAGTCGGCGCCGCCGCGGCCGGTCACCCGGCTCGGGGGTCGGGTCGATCATCTCCTGCAGCAGGTCGTCCATCACGGTGCTGCCTCCTCCGGGTGGCTCTCGAGCCGAGAGACCCCGGCATGACGTCGTGAATCGGCACGAAGCGGTGCGACCTGAAGAGTGTGCACCGGATCAGCCTTGCGGTGGGTCGCTCCGGCGGCGACGCGCCGGGCCGGGTGCAGACCGGCGGCCGCGGTCGTCGGCCCGCCTGACCTGCGGCTTCCCGTTCGTGGCGGCCGGCGGGCCGTCCGCCGGTGCGCGCAGCGGGTCGGCGGGTGAATCCGGTCCGTGGTCCGGTTCGTCCAGCTCGACGGCGAGATCGGTGCCGACCGCGGGGGCGACGGCGACCGCGGTCGCGCCGGTCGAGCGCCGGGCCGGGGAGCCGCGACGCGGCTGCGGGACGTTGCGCGTCGGCCGCACCTCGTCGGCCGGCAGCGCCGCGGCGTACAGGAAGCCCTGCGCCTCGTCGACGCCGAGCCGGCGCAGGATGTCGGCCGTCGGCCGGTCCTCGACGCCCTCGGCGATCACGCGGAGCTCGAACGAGTGCGCGAGGTCGACCATGGCCTGGACGACGACCTCGGAGCTGTCGCGGCCGCCCTCGGCGAGGTCGGCGACGAACAGCCGGTCGATCTTCAGCGCGTCGACCGGCAGGTCACGCAGCTGGGAGATCGACGTGTTGCCGATGCCGAAGTCGTCGATCGCGACGCGCACGCCGAGCTCGCCGAGCCGCTCGAGCACGGGCACGACGCGGGAGCGGTCCGCCACGAGCGCGGTCTCGGTGATCTCGACCTCGAGCAGCTCCGCCGGGACGCCGTGCTGCGCGAGCAGCTCCTCGATCACGTCCACCACGGTGGCGGTCGCGACGTCGTGCGCCGAGAGGTTGACGGCCACGGGAGCCGCGCTGCCCTGCTCGCGCCACCGCGCGAGCTGCCCGACGCACTCGCGCAGCGCGAACTTCGTGACGTCGTGGATGAGACCCGACTGCTCGGCGAGCGTGATGAACGTGCCGGGCATGAGCATGCCGCGCGTGGGGTGGTTCCAGCGCATGAGCGCCTCGTGGCCGACGGTCCGGCCCGTCTCGAGGTCGATCTTCGGCTGGTAGTGCAGCGCGAGCTGCGGCGGCTCGTCGGGCCCGAGGTCGAGCGCCCGGTGCAGGTCGCCGAGCAGCACGAGGCGCGACGGCGACGAGTCGTCCTCGTCGGCCGAGTACACCGCGATGCCCGTGCGGTGGTGCTTCGCGGCGTACATGGCGACGTCGGCCATCCGCATGAGCGACGACGCGTCGGACGCGTGGTCCGGCAGGCACGCGACGCCGATCGACGTGTCGACGTGCAGCGGCATCTCGCCGAGCGTGAACGGCGGCACGAACAGCGTGCGCACCCGCTCGGCGAGCCGCGCGGCGTTCTGCACCGTCCGCACGTCGGGCAGCAGGATCGCGAACTCGTCGCCGCCGAGGCGGGCCACGATGTCGTCCTCGCGCAGCGCGCTCCGCAGCCGTGCGGCGACCTGCTCGAGCAGCTCGTCGCCGCGGTCGTGGCCGAGCGAGTCGTTGATGTCCTTGAACCGGTCGATGTCGAGCAGCACGAGACCGACGCTCGTGCCGTCGGCCTCGGCCTCCTCGATCGCGTGCCGCATCCGGTCGTTGAGCAGCCGGCGGTTCGGCAGGCCCGTCAGCGAGTCGAGCAGCGCGAGCCGCGCGTTCTCCATCGCGGTGGCCTGCAGGCGGTTCGACGTCGTGCGCACCGCGCGGAACAGCAGGAGCCAGAGCAGCAGCAGCCCGCCGCCCACGACGAGCGCGACCGTGCGGACCGCGTGCTGCAGCGCGTTCGCCGACTCCTCGTGGTCGAGCATCACCTCGGCCACGCCGATCACCGTGTCGGGCCCGAGGCCGCTGTCGGGCTGCGCACCGGCGGTGTCGCGCACCCGCACCGGAACGTAGACGTCGAGCACCTCGCGCTGCGTGCCGCGCGCCCCCGACTGCGGGCTCTTCACGCCGCGCACGTCGGTGATCACGCGCGCCTCGGGCTCGCCCGTGCGCTTGACCGCGTCGAACCGCGCTCCGTCCGGGAAGCCCGTCGTCGCGTCGTCGTTGCCCGAGTACATGAGCAGGCCGTCGGTGTTCCAGAGGCGCAGGTCGACGAGGCGCGACGAGAACCGCGACGTCGAGTCGCGCACCGCGTCGGTCTGCTCGGGCGTGAGGACCTCGGTGCCGAACGCCTCGGCGGGCAGCGGGCCGACCGCGAACGACTGCACGGACGTCGCCGACGACGTGCCGTCGCGCAGCGACTGCTGCCCCATGACGCTCGACGCGACCCAGATGAGGGCGGCCCCGAGCGCGAGCATCGCGACGACGCTGACCACGACGAAGTAGCGCGTCGGGGACCACCGGCGGCGGCTGCGGGCTGCTGGCACGCGGGTCCTCACGGGGTGCTCGGCGGTGCTGTCGAGGCGACGTGCCGTGCGGCGCGTGCGGATCGAGGGTAGGACGCCGACCCCTGCGCAAGCGACATTCCAGGTCAGAGCGACGCCCGGCGCGTCGGGAACGGGTCGGACGTGTCGAGTGTTGGAACGGTCGCCGTGCCCCGGGCGCGCGGGCCGTCGCCCGTCCCCGCGGCACGCATCGAGACGAAGGAGGGCCTCATGGCCTACGAGGTGACGAAGTCCGACGAGCAGTGGGCGCTCGAGCTGGAGCCGCGCGAGTTCGCCGTGCTCCGGAAGGCCGGCACGGAGCGGCCGTGGACGGGTGCGCTGCTGGACGAGAAGCGCGTCGGCGTCTACCGCTGTCGCGCGTGCGGCAACGAGCTGTTCCGCTCGGACACCAAGTTCGACTCGCACTGCGGGTGGCCGAGCTTCTTCTCGCCGCTCGCGGGCGACCGCGTCGAGCTCCTGACCGACCGGACCCTGGGCATGGTGCGCACCGAGGTCCGGTGCGCGCGCTGCGGGTCCCACCTGGGTCACGTCTTCGACGACGCGCCCCAGACGCCGACCGGCGACCGCTACTGCATGAACTCGGTCAGCCTGTCGTTCGAGCCTGACGAGGGATCTGCGGGCGCCTGACCAGGAGTTCGGTCCCGCCGGGGTGAACCCGCCCCGGCGGGACGCGTCCGGATGGTCGACACCGCTGAAGTCACCGCGCCGCGGTGCCGATAATGCCTCACGTGGAGGAGGTCCTGACTGTTCGTCGCTGGCGGCGCTACGGCGCCGACCGCCTCTTCGTCACGCAAGGGACCGGGGCGCGCGTCGGCTCGGTCGACCTGCAGTCCGGCGAGGTCGTCGTCGAGGACCCCGAGCTCGAGGGGAGCCTGCGCAAGGCCGCGCAGGAGTTCCTCCGCAACGACGTCACCGAGCTCGTGCTTCCGGTGCCCGGGCCCGGTGCCGCGCTGTCCCAGGAGGACGAGGCCGCGCTGCGCGGCTGGCTCGGGGCGCCCGACGAGGGCCCGGACGAGCTCGCGCTGCGCCGCGAGCGCGGCAGCACGGTCCGCGCGCGGCTCGACCGGCTGACGGACGAGGACTGGCACGTGCTGCACGGCGTGCCGCTCGGCCGTCAGGGCAACCGGGTCGCGCACCTGCTCATCGGCCCGGCCGGCATCTACACCGTCACCGAGCGGTTCCACGCCGGCCAGCACGTCGTCGTCGAGGGCCGCGCGATGTCCGTCGACGGCCTGCCCGCCACGTACTTGCGCGACGCGCGCCTCGAGGCCGAGCGCGTCCAGGGCATGCTGCTGGCCGCGGCGTGCGCGGGCGCGAGCGTGCGTGCGGTGATCGTCGTGCACGGCGAGCTGGAGCTCCGCGGGCCGGTCCGCTCCGAGGACGCGCTCGTCGTCCAGCGGCACGACGTCCCCGCGCTGTTCCGGCTGCTGCCGCCGCGGCTGGGGGGTGACCGCGCCAAGGCGATCGCGCAGGTGGCGCGGCGTCGGGCGACTTGGGGCCTCTGACCGATCTGTCCCGGGTGCTGGCACCCATCCGGGTGTGGGGGTGCCCGCCACGGGTGATTCCGGGGGTCTCCGGATCGGTCAAGATGTGCCCGTGGTGGATGAGACGTTCGTCGCGCTGGAGCGCGAGCTGGGCCTGCTGCTCCGGCGCGCCCACGCCTCGTCCTCGGCGCTCGCGCGCCGCGTCCACCCCGACCTCGAGCCGTCGGCCTACACGTTGCTCGCGCTGATCGCCGCACGTCCTGCGCTGCGCGCGAGCGACCTGGCCGCCTCGATCGGCGTCGGCCGCGGCACGATGTCCCGCCAGCTGGCCCGCCTCGGGACGATGGGCCTCGTCTCGCGCCGGCCCGACCCCGACGACTACCGCGGCCAGCTCCTCGAGCTGACCGACGAGGGGCACCGCCGCCTCGAGGAGGCTCGCGACGCTCGCCGCGAGTTCGTGCGCCGCGCGCTCGCCGAGTGGCCCGCGGCCGACGTGGCGGAGCTCTCCGACCAGCTCGCGCGGCTCAACGCCGACCTGGTCGCCGAGCTCCACCGCATCGACGCGAAGCCCTGACCTCGCGTCAGGCGTCGACGAGCTCGCGCTCGTCGACCGTGCTGGCGGCGTCCGCAGCCTGCTGGATGCCGGACCGGCGCCCGAGCGGCACCTCCTGGAGGAAGAGCACCGCCACGAGCGAGACGAGCGCGATCGGCGTCGCGATCAGGAACAGGTCCGCGATCGACTCGCCCATCGCCCACTCGACGACGCCGCGGATCGGCGCCGGAAGCGTCGCGAGGTCCGGCAGCTGGCCGCCCGAGACCCCGGCCGCCTGCACGTGCAGCTTCGTCAGGCCCTCGGTGATGAAGTGGACCGACCGGTGGGACAGCACCGCTCCGAGCGCCGAGACGCCGATCGCGCCGCCCAGCGTCCGGAAGAACGCGACCGTCGCCGAGCCCGTGCCGATGTCCTTGACGTCGAGCGTGTTCTGCACGGCGAGCACGAGGTTCTGCATGAGCATGCCGACGCCCGAGCCGAGGATCACCATGTACAGCGCGACGAGCACGAAGTTCGTCGACGCGTGGATCGTGCCCATCAGGCCGAGGCCGATCGTCAGCAGCGTCGCGCCGGCGATCATGAACGTCTTGTAGCGCCCGGTGCGGGTGATGATCCGGCCCGAGACGGTCGACGCGATGAGCAGTCCGGCGATCATCGGGATCGTCAGCAGGCCCGACTGGGTCGGGGTCTTGCCTCGCGCGAGCTGCATGTACTGGCCGATGAACACCGAGGTGCCGAACATCGCGATGCCGACCGCGACCGACGCGATCACCGCGAGGACGAGCGTGCGGTTCTTGAACAGGTGCATCGGGATGATCGGCTCGGCCGCGCGGTGCTCGACCCACACCGCGACGGCGAGCACGACGAGCGCGCCGCCGACCATCGCGGCCGTCTGCCACGAGCCCCACGCGAACTTGTCGCCGGCGAACGTGACCCAGAGCAGCAGGAGCGCGACGCCCACCGAGATCAGCGCGGCACCGAGGTAGTCGATCTTGACGACGCGGCGCGTGAGCGGCGGCAGGTGCAGCGTGCGCTGCAGCACCACGATCGCGGCGATCGCGAACGGCAGGCCGACGAAGAAGTTCCAGCGCCAGCCGAGCGCGGAGTCCGTGAGGAAGCCGCCGAGCAGCGGTCCGCCGACCATCGAGATGCCCATGACGGCGCCCATGTAGCCCATGTACCGGCCGCGCTCGCGCGGGCTGATGATGTCCGCCAGCAGGATCGTGCCGAGCGCGGTGAGGCCGCCCGCGCCGATGCCCTGCAGGGCGCGCATGCCGATGAGCATGCCGGTCGTGTGCGAGAGCCCGGCGAGCGCCGAGGACACGACGGTGATGACGAGCGCGAGCTGGACGAGCAGCTTGCGGTTGACGAGGTCGGCGAGCTTGCCCCAGACGGGCGTCGAGATCGTCGTGGTCAGCAGCGTCGCGGTGACCACCCAGGTGAACGCGGACTGCTTGCCGTGCAGGTCGGCGATGATCTTCGGCAGCGAGCTCGAGACGACGCTCGTGGCGAGCATCGAGACGAACATGCCGAGGAGGATCCCGGACAGGGCCTCGAGCACCTCGCGGTGCGTCATGGCGGCCCCCGGCCGGTCCGGGGTGGCCGGCTCGGGCACGGGGGCGACGGTGGCCGGGTCGACGGCCTCGGAGGTGCTGGTCATGGGGTGCCTTCTTGACTCGTGCGGACTCGTGGGTGCGGCCCGGCAGCGTCGGCGGGCAGTGGTGCGGGGTGGTCAGGCGGGGTGGCGGGCGCCGGCGCGGGTGAGCGCCTGGACCGAGCGCGCCACGCGGTCGAGCGAGCGCGCGGCCTCGTCGACCTCGTCGGGCGTCCAGTCGGCGAACAGCTCCTGCATGCGGAGCTCGACGACCTCGTGCAGGTGCGCGGCGAGGACCTCGCCGGCCGGCGTGAGCCGCAGCCGCCGGACCCGACGGTCGTGCGGGTCCTCGACCCGCTCGGCGTAGCCGTCGTCGACGAGCTGCCCGACCTGGCGCGACGCGACCGACGTGTCGACGTGCAGCAGGTCGGCGAGCTCGCCGACCTGGAGCGGGCCGTTCAGCGAGAGCAGCCGCACCGCAGGGATCGACCCCCGCGAGCACGGGAGGTCGCGCGAGACGAGGAACGCGGCCTCGCGCATCGCCCGGACGATCGCCTCGAGCGAGCGCAGCACGGCCTGCTCGCTGGACGTGCCGGTGGTGAACATCGCCGCTCCTAGTTGTTGCCTGATGCAACGACTGTACGACACATCTGTTGCCGCACGCAACTGCTGTGCGAGGCAACTTGCAGGACTGTCGGCGCGCACGACGACGCCCGCCCCCGGGTGGCGGGAGCGGGCGTCGTCGGCCGGCGGGTCGGGAGTCTGATCCCCTCCGGCAGGTCTCACGAGCTCAAGTGCGCGTCGGCGTCCGCCGCTCGGGCGCCTTGACCTCCTCCATGTCCTCGAGCTCCACGCCGCGCGTCTCGGGGACCTTCCACAGCGTGAAGAAGAACGAGAGCACCGCGAAGATCGTGTACATCAGGTACGGGATGGCGGCGCCGAAGTGGTCGAGCAGCGGCGGGAACGTCTCCGAGATGACGAAGTTCGCGATCCACTGCGCCGACGCCGCGACGCCGAGGGCCGCCGCGCGGATGCGGTTCGGGAACATCTCGCCGAGCAGCACCCAGACCAGCGGGCCCCACGTCGCGCCGAAGAAGACGACGAACAGGTTCGCGGCCACCAGGGCGATGACGCCCCACGGGTCCGGCAGCGTGACGTTGTCGCCGGAGCCCGTCGACTGGGTGAACGCCAGCGCGACCGTGCCCAGCGAGAGCGCCATCCCGACGGAGCCGATCAGCAGCAGCGGGCGTCGCCCGACCTTGTCCACCAGCGCGATCGCGATGAAGGTGACCAGCACGTTCGTCACCGACGTGATCGTCGAGTAGGTGAACGAGTCGTCCTTGCTGAAGCCGACCGCCTGCCACAGCGTCGTGGAGTAGTAGAAGATCACGTTGATCCCGACGAACTGCTGGAAGACCGACAGCAGGATGCCGACCCACACCACCGGCAGCAGCCCGAACCGTGGCCCGCGCAGGCTCGCGTGCTTCGCGTTCTCGCGGTCGTCGGCGATGCGCTTCTTGATCTGGGCCAGGTGGGTGTCGGGGTTCTCCTCGGCGCTCAGCGTCTCGTTGAGCACGACGAGCGCGTCCTCGTCCTTGCCGACGCTGGCCAGGTAGCGCGGCGTCTCCGGGATGGAGAGCGCGATGATCCCGTAGACGGCGGCCGGGACGGCGCCGACGAAGAACATCCAGCGCCACGCCTCCATGCCCCACCAGAGGTCGTTGGCGGGGTCGCCCGCGGCGTTCTGCAGCAGCTGGTCGGACAGCAGGGCGACGAAGATGCCGATCGTGATCGCGAGCTGCTGGACCGAGCCGAGGCGGCCGCGGATCGAGGCGGGCGAGATCTCGGCGATGTACGCCGGCGCCATCACCGACGCGATGCCGATGCCGATGCCGGACATGATCCGCCACAGGATCATGTCGGCGACGCTCCACGAGAGGCCCGTCAGGATCGACGACGCGAAGAACATGATCGCGCCGAGCAGCATGGTGCGCGTGCGGCCCCAGCGGTCGGCGACCTTGCCGGCCAGCCACGCGCCGAGCGCCGAGCCGAGGAGGGCGACGGCCACCACGAAGCCCGACAGTGCCGAGCTGAGGCTGAAGTGGTCCGTGATCGCGCCGACGGCGCCGTTGATCACGGAGCTGTCGAACCCGAACAGGAAGCCGCCGACCGCGGCGGCGATGGACAGCGCGATCGCCTTGCGATGGTTGGCGGACCGCCCACCGTGCGTGACGGCTGGTCCGCGCGCTGCTGACACGTCCGACATGGTCGACACCTCCAGTTGCCCCGGCGTGCACGGGGGAGACGTTCCTCACTGTGGCCCGGCTGCGGCGCCGTCGCATTTCGGAGCGTGCGCGACGCGCGCAGGCCCGATCGCCGGTGCCTCGGGCCGGGCGTCGGACCGGGGTGGCACGATCGGAGGGATGACCAGCCCCGAACCGCGCCGCCCCCGCCGGCCCGCGATGCTCGACCCGCAGGAGGCCGAGCAGATCCCCGGCGCGCTCGACCCCGCGCTGCGCGGTGAGGTCGCGCACACCACGGCGGGTGCGCTCGTGCGCCGAGGCCGCGCGACCGAGGACCCCGCGGTCGTGGAGCGCCTCGTCGCGCTCGTGGAGACCGAGGGCCTCGACGTCGTCGCCGGGCTCTGGTCGGACAGCCCGCCGAACACGCTGCCGGGCGCGCTGTGGCGGCTCTACGTGCTGCGCGAGTGGGTGCGCCGCGACCCCGCGACGGTCGCCGACCGCTACCGGCTCGGCCGCGGCGCCGTCCCGGTGCACGACGTCGTGGCGGGCGTCGCCGACGCGCCCGGCCCGACCGAGGTGCGCGAGGTCGCGGACGCGGTGCTCTCCGGCGTCTACACGGGCGACCTCGCGGTCGCGCTCGAGCGTGCGGCCGCGTTCTGCCGCGTGCTCGCCGCGGGGGCGGCGTTCGACGCCGACCACCTCGACGTCGTCGACCCGTCGGGCGCGAGCCGGCTCACGCGCGGCGCCGCGTCGCTGCTGCGCACCGCCGAGGAGCTGGAGCACGCCGCGACCCTCTGGCGGGCCGACCGCCTCGACTGACGCGTCGCCCGTCCGGGCGGCCGGCGGGTGCCTGCGCGCCACCGGTCGGCCGGCCGTGTGCCGATCCTGCCGATCGACCCGTCCGGCGGAATCGCGCGCGGGGGTCGCGGGTTACAGTGGTCGCGACGCCGGGCCGCGGTAGCCCCGGGCTCCAACTTCAGCCGCCCAGAGCGGCCACGCGCCGAGAGGCGCTCCCGGCCCGGCGTCGCCTCACCCGGTCGGCGCACCGCGTCACACGGGCCGGCGGCTCGGCCGCTCGGCGCGCGAGGTTTGCTGGTCGTTCGTCCAGCTTCGCGCCACGCCGCGCCGCGGACACGTCCTTCGGTCCTGGTCCATGCCGGTCACGAGGCTGTCACCATGGGGCCATGTGGGCGTCGACGGCCGTTAGGCAATCGCCGCCCCGTCGCCTAGCCTGAGTCCGTCCCCCCGACCTCGTACCGGAGCCTGCCGTGCGCCTGCGCCTGACACCGCGCGACACCACCTTCTTCGACCTTCTCGCCGCATCGGCGCAGCACCTGGTCACCGGAGCGAACCTGCTGGGCGAGATGCTCGGCGCCGCCCGTCCCGAGCGCAAGGAGATCGGCAAGCGCATCGCCGACGCCGAGCACCTCGCCGACGACGCGACGCACGAGATCATGCGCCGGCTGAACCAGACGTTCATCACGCCGTTCGACCGCGACGACATCTACAACCTCGCGTCGAGCCTCGACGACTGCATGGACTTCATGGACGAGGCCGCCGACCTGATCGTCCTCTACAAGGTCGACGAGCTGCCCACGCGGATCTCCGACCAGGTGCAGGTGCTCCAGCGCGCGGCCGAGCTCACCGCCGAGGCCATGCCGCGCCTGCGCTCGATGGACTCGCTCAAGGAGTACTGGGTCGAGGTCAACCGCCTCGAGAACCAGGCCGACAAGTCCTACCGCAAGCTCCTCGCGCAGCTGTTCGACGAGGTCGCCGACCCGATCCTGCTCATGAAGCTCAAGGAGATCGTCGAGAAGCTCGAGGAGGCGGCCGACGCCTTCGAGAAGGTGGCCAACACCGTCGAGACGATCGCGCTCAAGGAGTCCTGAGCACTCGTGGAAGCCGCGCTCGTCGTCGCCGTGGTGGCCCTTGCCCTCGGCTTCGACTACACCAACGGGTTTCACGACGCGGCCAACGCGATCGCGACCTCTGTCTCCACCCGCGCCCTGACGCCGCGTGTCGCGCTCGTCATCGCCGCGGTCATGAACTTCGTCGGCGCCCTGCTCGGCACGAGCGTCGCGCAGACGATCGCGAACTCGATCATCGACCTGACCGACGCGAACAACCGCACGGCGCTCGTCGTGATCCTCGCGGCGCTCCTGGGAGCGATCTGCTGGAACCTCATCACCTGGTGGTTCGGGCTGCCCTCGTCGTCGACGCACTCGCTGATCGGCGGGCTCGTGGGCGCGGGCCTGGTCGGCGGTCTCGCCGTCTACTGGAAGTCGGTGTGGGAGAAGGTCGTCATCCCGATGGTGGTCTCACCTGCCGTCGGCTTCACGCTGGCCTTCTTCATCATGGTCGGCGTGCTGTGGCTGGTGCGGAACACGAACCCCGCGCGCACCTTCCGCCGGTTCCGGCTCGCGCAGACGGTGTCGGCCTCGGCGATGGCGCTGGGCCACGGCCTGCAGGATGCGCAGAAGACGATGGGCGTCATCTACCTGGCGCTCGTGTCGGTCGGCTGGGCGGAGAAGAACGGGCAGATCCCGCTGTGGGTCAAGGTCGCCGCGGCGACGGCGATCTCGCTCGGCACGTACTCCGGCGGCTGGCGCATCATGCGCACGCTCGGCCGGCGCATCATCGAGGTCGACCCCGCGCGCGGGTTCATCGCCGAGTCGGTGTCGGCCACCGTGCTGTACGTCAGCGCGTTCGCCGTCCACGCACCGGTGTCGACCACGCACGTCGTGAGCTCGGCCATCATGGGCGTCGGCGCCACGAAGCGTGCCTCGGCCGTGCGGTGGGGCGTCGCCAAGAACATCGCCACCGCGTGGGTGCTGACGATCCCGGCCGCGGCGCTCGTCGCCGGCCTCGCCTACCTGCTGCTGCACCCGATCCTGGGCTGACGCGGGCCGGTCGTCGGCTCACCCCGCCCGAGGCTCACCCCGCCCGAGCGCGGCTGACGCCGCGGTGCGGCACCCGCAGAGCCGCCGTCGCCCGTGGCCCGACCCGGGTCAGTCGTCCAGGTGCCGCTCGACCGCGACCACCCGGGGACCGGTCTGCCGCTGCGCGACGTGCGCCACGAGCACGGCCCCGGGGTGCAGGTACGGGTCCTCGGTCGGCAGCGCCGCCGTGACCGACTTGCGCGCGTGCCGCGCGAGCACGTCGAGCACCGTCGGCAGCACCGGCCGGTGCGTCGAGAGCACGGAGTCCGCGGGCTCGGCGAGCAGCCGCATCACCTCGAACGTCACCTTCTCCGGCGAGTCCGCGTGGGTCTCTTCGGTCAGCGCGTCCGACATCACGGGGTCGACCTGGGCGACCTCCGCGTACGGCGCCACGGTCTCGACGCAGCGCTGCCACGGGCTCGTCACCACGTTCGTGACGCCGAACGCCGAGAGCACGGGCACGACCGCCTGCGACTGCCGCAGGCCCGCCGCGACGAGCGGCCGGTCGGGCTCGGCGCCCCGCCAGGTGGCGCGCCGACGCGCGGTGCCGTGGCGGAGGACCACGACGGCGCGGGTGTCGAGGCGCTGCTTGGCGTGCGCGTGGACGAGCGCGTCGAGCGGCGCGCGGTCCGCGCTCCGGCTCAGCTTGTGCGCGGCGGCGTCGACGTCGAACCAGCGCACCGCGTCGATCTCGGCGCGGGACGCGCGCGGCACGGGCGGGCGGGCCCGGAGCGCCGCGGCGTCGGGTCGTCCCGCCACCTGCGCGGCCCAGTAGTGCACGCGCTTGAGCCGACCGTCGGACAGCGGGTACTCGAGGCCGGGCAGCGGGATGCCGAGCACCACGTCGTGGCCCGTCTCCTCGGCCACCTCGCGCGTCGCGGCCGCGAGCGTCGTCTCGCCGGGGTCGAGCTTCCCCTTCGGCCAGGACCAGTCGCGGTACCGCGGCCGGTGCACGAGGGCGACCTGGAGCCGGCCCAGACGCACGCGCCACACGAGCGCGCCGGCGGCCTCGACGACCGACCGCGGACGAGCAGGGCTCACCGGCCCGAGCCCGGACGCCGGCGCTGCCGCGTGATGAGGGCCGCCTGCAGGTCGATCAGCGGACCCGCGGGCCCGTCGTGGTGGCCGACCCACGTGCCGTCGCTCTCGAGGTGCCACGACGACGTGCCGTCGTCGACCGAGAAGTCGATGAGCTCGACGAGCTCGGCGACCTGGTCGGGGTCGGCGACCCGCACGAGCGCCTCGACGCGGCGGTCGAGGTTCCGGTGCATCAGGTCCGCCGAGCCGATGTAGACCTCGGGGCCCTCGAAGCCGGCCTCGGGCAGCGGCGTCGAGTTCGCGAAGGCGAAGATCCGCGAGTGCTCGAGGAACCGCCCGAGGATCGAGCGGACGCGGATGTTCTCCGACAGTCCCGGGACCCCCGGGCGCAGCGCGCAGATGCCGCGGATCACGAGGTCGACCGGGACGCCCGCCTGCGACGCACGGTACAGCGCGTCGATCGTCGCCTCGTCGACCATCGAGTTGACCTTGATCTTGATCCACGCGGGCTGGCCCTCGCGGGCCGCGGCGGCCTCGCGGTCGATGCGCTCGACCAGGCCGGTGCGGACGCTGCGCGGCGCGACCAGCAGCCGGTGGAACCGCGACTTGGGCGCGTAGCCCGACAGCTGGTTGAAGAGGCGGGTCAGGTCCTGCCCCACCTCGGGGTCGGCCGTCAGCAGGCCGAGGTCCGTGTAGAGGCGCGCGGTCTTCGGGTGGTAGTTGCCCGTGCCCACGTGGCTGTACCGGCGGAGGCCGTCCTGCTCCTGGCGGACCACGAGGCTCAGCTTGCAGTGCGTCTTGAGGCCGACGATGCCGTAGACGACGTGGACGCCCGCCTGCTCGAGCTTGCGGGCCCACGAGATGTTGTTCTGCTCGTCGAACCGCGCCTTGATCTCGACGAGCGCCAGGACCTGCTTGCCCGCCTCGGCCGCATCGATCAGCGCGTCGACGATCGGCGAGTCGCCCGAGGTCCGGTACAGCGTCTGCTTGATGGCGAGCACCTGCGGGTCGGCCGCCGCCTGCTCGAGGAACGTCTGGACGCTCGTCGAGAACGAGTCGTACGGGTGGTGCACGAGCACGTCGCGCTCGCGGATGCGCGCGAACACGTCGGACGGCGTCGCCGACTCGACCTCGGCGAGCTGGCGCGGCGTCGTCGGCACGAACCGCGGGTACTGGAGCTCGGGCCGGTCGAGGTCGGCGATCACGTTGAGACCGGTCTGGTCGAGCGGCGCGGGCAGCTCGTAGACCTCCTCCTCCGCCATGCCGAGCTCACGAACAAGCAGGCTGCGGATGCGCGGGCTGATGCCGTGCGCGAGCTCGAGCCGCACCGGAGGGCCGAACCGGCGGCGCAGCAGCTCCTTCTCCATCGCCTGCAGCAGGTTCTCGGCGTCGTCCTCCTCGACCTCCACGTCCTCGTTGCGCGTGACGCGGAAGGTGTGGTGCTCGCGCACCTCCATGCCGGGGAAGAGGTGGTCGAGGTGCTCGGCGATGACGTCCTCGACGGGCACGAACGACATCGGGCCCTTCTCGAGAGCCGCGGCGCCGGCGTCCGGGGCGCTCGGGCGGCCGCGCGCGTCGACGGCGATGAAGCGCGGCAGCAGCGGTGGCACCTTGACGCGCGCGAAGTGCTCCTTGCCCGTCGCGGGGTTCACGACCACGACCGCGAGATTGAGCGAGAGCCCCGAGATGTACGGGAACGGGTGCGCGGGGTCGACCGCGAGCGGCGTCAGGACCGGGAAGATCTGCCGGCGGAAGAACTTGCGCAGGCGGTCCTGCTCCGACTCGCCGAGGTCGTCCCAGCGGACGAGCGTGATGCCCTCGTCGGCGAGCGCGGGCTGCACCTTGTCGGCGAACACGCGCGCGTGCCGGTCCGCCAGCTCGTGCGCCTTGTCGCTGATGGAGTCGAGCACCTGCCGCGGGCTCATGCCCGACGCCGCCGTCACGGCGATGCCCGTCGCGATGCGGCGCTTCAGGCCGGCGACCCGCACCATGAAGAACTCGTCGAGGTTGGACGCGAAGATCGCCAGGAACCGCACGCGCTCGAGCAGCGGCAGGTCGTCGCGCTCCGCCAGCTCGAGCACCCGCTGGTTGAACGCGAGCCAGCTCAGCTCACGGTCGAGGAACCGGTCGTCGGGCAGCGGCGCGAGCTCGACGGCGGCGGCCTGCGCGCCGGGAGCGGCGGCGTCGAGGTGCTCGGCGATGTGGGCGGCGAGCGACGGGTCGAGGGTGGGCGCGTCGGTCATCCGCCCATGGTGTCATCGGATCGTGAACCGGCGGTATCGAACGTGAACATCCGGTCCACCGCCTCGACGGCGAACCCGTGCCGCTCGTACGTGTGCACCGCGACGGCGTTGTCGGCGTCGGTGTAGAGGATCACGTCGGCCGGCCCGCGGGAGCGCAGGTGGTCGATGCCCGCGGCGGTCAGCGCACCTCCGAGCCCGAGCCCCTGGGCGTCCGGATCGACCCCGACGACGTACAGCTCGCCGACCGGCTCCGGCCCGTGCTCGCCCGCGGGGTGCACCTTGGTCCAGACGAACCCGAGCAGCACGCGGTCGCGCTCCGCGAGCAGGAAGCCCGCCGGGTCGAACCACGGCTCGCGCTCGCGCGCGCGCAGGTCGGCGTCGGAGATGCGGCCCTGCTCGGGGTGGCGGGCGAACGCGCGCGCGTTGACGCGGCGCCACGCGTCCTCGTCCTGGCCGGGGACGAACGTGCGGACGGTGACGCCCGCAGGGAACGGGCGGCGCGGTGGCGCATCGGTGTGCGCACCGGACAGCCGCATGCGCCAGAGCTCGCGCGTGACGACGCCGCCGGCCGCCGTCGTCATGGCGCGTGCCGGCTCGAGGTCGCCGTGCGCCCAGACGTGCAGCGGCCGGCCGTGGACCGCCGCGGCGAACGAGCGCGCCTCCGCCAGCAGCCGGCCGCCCGTGCCGTGGCGGCGCGCGTCCGGCGCGACGAGGAGCTCCGCGGTGGCCTGCGCGTCGAGCGCGACGTCGACCTGCGCGTAGCCGACGAGGGCGCCGTCGTCGTCGCGTGCGAGCAGGTGGACGACGACCGCGTCGGGGTCGCTGAGCCAGAGCAGCGGCTGCTCGGAGAGCGGGGCGACCCCGTCGGCGACGGCCGCGCGGGCGGCGACGGCGCGCACCTCGTCGGCGACCGCGGTGGGGAGGGGACCGCGCACCGCGCTGACCTGCACCGGCATGGGCTCATCCTTACCACCTGCGACCCGCGGTGCGTGAGCGGCGACCGGGTGGCTGCCTGCGAGGGTTGCGGCCCGGCGGGCGAGCCACCCGGCGCGCGTCGAGCCCGCGGGTGCCCGCCTGGTGAGCACCGGGCGCTCCGACGGCTGATCGCCCCGGGGTGCGCGTCGTGGCCCGCGGGTACCGTGGCCGGGTCATGGAGACCCGCGCGCAGACCCCGGACGAGGGTGCGGGGACGCGTCGTGAGCGACGTGCCGCCGCGCGGGCCGCGTCGACCGCGGACGAGCCGGTCGACGTCGACGTCGTGGTGATCGGCGCGGGGCAGGCGGGGCTCTCGGCGGCGTACCACCTGGTCCGCTCGGGTCTCGTCGCGGTCGGAGACCGCGGGTGGCAGGACGCGCGCGCGACGTTCGTCGTGCTGGACGACAACCCGCAGGCCGGCGGCGCGTGGCAGCACCGGTGGGACAGCCTGACGATGGCCGACGCGCACGCGGTGCACGACCTGCCGGGCATGCCGCTGCTGACGCCGGACCCGGCCGAGCCGGCGAACCGCGCCGTCCCGTACTACTACGCCCAGTACGAGGAGGCGTTCGGCCTGCGCGTCCAGCGGCCGGTGCGCGTCGCGCGGGTGACGGACGACTCGGCGGGTCGGCTGCTCCTCCGGTCGGAGCTCGTCGGCCGGGCCGACGCGCCCGTGACGTGGCGCGCGCGGGGCCTGGTCAACGCGTCCGGCACCTGGCAGAAGCCGTTCTGGCCCGCGTACCCCGGCCGGTCGGCCTTCCGCGGCCGGCAGCTGCACACGCACGACTTCCGGTCCGCCGAGGAGCTGGCGGACGGGCACGTGGTGGTCGTGGGCGGGGGCACGTCGGCCGTCCAGCTGACGATGCAGCTCGCCCGGGTGACGACGACGACCTGGGTGACGCGGCGTCCGCCGACGTGGCGCGACGAGGAGTTCTCGCCGGAGATCGGCCGCGAGGCGGTCGCGCGCGTCGACGAGCGGACGCGGGCCGGGCTCGCGCCGGAGAGCGTCGTCTCCGTGACCGGGCTGCCGCTCACGGACGCGTACCGCGAGGCGATCGAGGCGGGCGTGCTCCGCGCGCGGCCGATGTTCACGCGGATCGTCGCGGAGGGCGTGGTGTGGGACGACCCGGCGCCCGTCCCCGTCCCGGCGCCCGTCGCGGCCGGCGACGTCGCTGCGGCGGTGGGCTCGTCCGAGCAGGGCGCCACCGCGGTCGGCACGGCGCGGCTCGGCGGGTGGGTCGACGGCCCGGGGTTCGTCGAGGCGCGCACGATCCTGTGGTGCACCGGCTTCCGCGCGTCGCTCGACCACCTCGCGCCGCTGCACCTGCGGGGGACCGGCGGCGGGATCGTCATGGACGGCACGCGGGTGGTCGCGGACCCGCGCATCCAGCTCGTCGGCTACGGGCCGAGCGCGTCGACCATCGGCGCGAACCGCGCGGGCCGGGAGGCCGTGCGCAACCTCCGGCGCGCGCTGGGGCTCTGAGGCGCGCGCCGGACGACCCGCCGGCCCGGCTCGGGGGAGTCGCCGAACCGGGCCGACGTGCCGCGCCGCTGCCGCGTCAGCTCGCGGAGCAGGCCACGGCGGTCGTGCCGGTGGGCGCGGTGCCCGTGCCGATGAACCCGTAGTCGGTGCTCGCGCTCGCGCCGAGCGAGCCGTTCCACGCGGCGTTCGACACGGTGACGTCCCGCCCCGACGACGAGAACGTGCCCGACCACCCGTTCTGCACGGTCGTGCCGGACGGGAGCGCGAACGTCGTCCTCCAACCGCTCACCGGCTTGCTGCCGGCCGTGACCGTGACGGTCGCCTGGAAGCCGCCGGGCCAGCTGCCCGCGACCGTGAAGGTGCTGGTGCACGCGCCCGTCGAGGGCGGCGTCGTGAGGGTGGGCGTGGGTGTGGGCGTGACGGGCGGGGTGGTCGGCGGCGGGGTCGTCGGAGGCGGTGTCGTGGGCGGCGGGGTCGAGCCGCCGTAGATCGTCGCCGTCCTGGCCGTCGCGACGATCCCGTTCGCGCCCGAGAAGATGCGCGTGCCCCAGGCGGTCAACCTCGCGGGGTCGAAGCTCGTCGTCATGTCGAGGATCGGGTCGGTGTTGCCGGACCAGGACCACCCGAGGTAGCCGATCCCGCGCTTGACGGCCTCCGCCATGGCGGTGTCCGTGTCGACGTTCGACGAGGTCGCGCGCCAGCCGAGCTCGCCGATCATCAGCGGCAGCCCCGCCGCCTTGAACGCGTCGAGGTAGCCGGTGATGGTCGACGCCGACGAGTACACGTCGTACATGTGGATCGAGAACAGCACGTTGGCGTCGGGGTCGGCGGCCTCGACGCTCGCGGCCTGGTCGCGCATGAGGTTCTTCCAGTCCTGGCCCCACGCGGGCCCGTCCACCACGAGGTTGTGGTGGAACCCGGCCGCACGCAGCTTCTTGATCGCGGCGATGGTCGACGACGCCCAGCTCGCGTTCGCCGTGTCGTTGTTGCCGAACGGCTCGTTGCCGATGTTGATCTGGACGTAGTCCTCCTGGCCCTTGAGCACCGAGGCGAGCGAGATCCAGTAGTCCGCGGCCGTGTCGAGGCTCGAGGCGGCGCTCTCCTCGCCGTAGCCCGTCGTGTCGTGGTCCTCCAGCACGCAGATCAGGTGGTTGGCCTTGCAGAGGCTCACGACGTTCGCCACGTCGGCTGCGTCGTTCTTCGTCCAGCGGTGGCCGTCGGACAGCACCACGCGCAGCGCGTTGGCGCCCGCGGCGCGGATCGCGGGGATGGCGGTCGGCGTCTGGGACGTGTACCAGGTGTGGGCATGGCTGACGCCGCGCTCGACGAACGGCGTGCCGTTGCGCTCGAGCAGCTGCGTCCCCGAGACGTGCAGGCCGACCGGCGCGGCCGCCGCCTGCGCGGCGGTCGACAGCGCGGCGCCCGCCGCCGCCAGAGCGCCCGCGGCGACCGCCGCCGCGGGGATGAGGAGCTTGCGGGATCTCATGGGACGCCCTCGTTCCTGAGTTGAATAAAGAAAGTTCGAGCCCGATGGATGCACCCACCCCCCGCGCCGCCGGCCGGGCGAGGGGCGGGTGCGACCCCGAGCCAAACAGGAGGGTGGCGGGGCCAGCAGGCGGCGAAACGGTTCGCCCCGACGACGAAGGCCGGGCCCGACGTCGACGTCGGGCCCGGCCTTCGAAGGTGGAGCTCAGTCCTCCGCGGAAGCGGCCGGCGCCGCCAGCCCCTGGGCGATCAGGTCCATGACCGATGAGTCCGCGAGCGTCGTCGCGTCCCCCACCTGGCGGTGCTCGGCCACATCGCGCAGCAGGCGGCGCATGATCTTGCCGGACCGCGTCTTGGGCAGCTCCGGAACCACGAGGATCTGGCGCGGCTTGGCGATCGGGCCGATCTCCTTCGCCACGTGGTTGCGCAGCTCGGTCTGCACCTCGTCGGCCGACTTGTCGCCGCCGGCGGCGTCGCCGCGCAGGATGACGAACGCGACGACCGCCTGGCCCGTCGTGTCGTCGGACGCGCCCACGACGGCCGCCTCGGCGACCCACGGGTGCGAGACGAGGGCCGACTCGATCTCGGTGGTCGACAGGCGGTGGCCCGACACGTTCATCACGTCGTCCACGCGCCCGAGCAGCCAGATGTCGCCGTCCGCGTCCTTCTTGGCGCCGTCGCCCGCGAAGTAGAGGCCCTTGAAGCGCGACCAGTACGTGTCGACGTACCGGTCCGGGTCGCCCCAGATGCCGCGCAGCATCGACGGCCACGGCTCGGTCAGGACCAGGTAGCCGCCCGAGCCGTTCGGGACGGGGTGCGCGTCGTCGTCGACCACGTCGGCGGCGATGCCGGGCAGCGGCACCTGCGCCGAGCCCGGCTTCGTCTCGGTGACGCCGGGCAGCGGGCTGATCATGATCGCGCCGGTCTCGGTCTGCCACCACGTGTCGACGATGGGCGCCTTGTCGCCACCGATGACGCGGCGGTACCACATCCACGCCTCGGGGTTGATGGGCTCGCCGACGCTGCCCAGGACGCGCAGCGACGAGAGGTCGAACTGCGCCGGGATCTCCTCGCCCCACTTCATGCAGGTGCGGATCGCGGTCGGCGCGGTGTACAGGATCGAGACCTTGTACTTCTGGACGATCTCCCACCAGCGGCCACGGTGCGGCGTGTCCGGCGTGCCCTCGTAGATCACCTGGGTCGCGCCGTTCACCAGCGGGCCGTACACGACGTACGAGTGGCCCGTCACCCAGCCGATGTCCGCCGTGCACCAGTACACGTCGGTCTCCGGCTTGAGGTCGAAGACGTTGAGGTGGGTGTACGCCGCCTGCGTCAGGTAGCCGCCCGTGGTGTGGAAGATGCCCTTCGGCTTCCCGGTCGTGCCCGACGTGTACAGGATGAACAGCGGGTGCTCGGCCTCGAGCGCGACCGGCTCGTGCTGGTCGGACGCGCCGTCGACGGCGTCGGACCACCACACGTCGCGGCCCTCGGTCCACGCGACGTCCTGGCCCGTGCGCTTGACGACGAGCACGTGCTCGACGGTCGTCTCGCTCTTGCCGAGCGCCTCGTCGACCGCCGGCTTCAGCGCGCTCGGCGCCCCGCGGCGGAAGCCGCCGTCGGCCGTGACGACGAGCTTCGCCTCGGCGTCGAGGATCCGCGCGTGCAGCGCCTCGGCGGAGAAACCGCCGAAGACGACGGAGTGCGGCGCGCCGATCCGGGCGCACGCGAGCATCGCGACGACGGCCTCGGGGATCATCGGCAGGTAGATGGCGACCCGGTCGCCCGTGCCCACGCCGAGCGCGACGAGCGCGTTCGCGGCCTTGGCCACCTCGCGCTGCAGGTCCGCGTACGTGAGGGTGCGGGTGTCGCCGCCCTCGCCCTCGAAGTGCAGCGCGACGCGGTCGCCGCGGCCCGCCTCGACATGGCGGTCGACCGCGTTGTACGCCGCGTTGAGCGTGCCGTCGGCGAACCAGCGCGCGAACGGTGCGTTCGACCAGTCGAGCACCTGCGTGAACGGCGTGCTCCACGTGAGCAGCTCGCGGGCCTGGTCGGCCCAGAAGTCGGGGCGGTCGGCCGCGGCCCACGCGTACAGGTCGCCGTGCGCGTTCGCCTGCTCGGCGAACTCGAGCGTCGGGGGGAAGCGGCGGTCCTCCGAGAGGAGGTTCTCGAGCCCGCCGGCGGCGGTCTCGGCGGGAACAGCGTCGGTCACGAACGACCTCCTGTGCAGCGACGTCGATGCAGGCCGGGCTGGAGGACCGGCGTCGGAACTCTAGCCGCCGGCGGAGGTTCGAGGGTGACGGCGACCGCGTCGACCGCCCCGACCGTCCCGCGGACGGCGTCGGGGCCCGGTGCCGAGCGGCGACCGGGCCCCGACAGGCGTGCGGCGTCAGGCGCGGTTGCGCTCGCGGAACTCGCCGAGGTGGATGCCGTGCCGACGGGCGCCCGCGATCACGAGGCCGCCGACGAGCAGCATGAAGCCGGCGACGAGCAGCGTGCCCGACGTCCCGACCACCGTCACCTGCGTGACCTGCGTGTGCCAGCCCTCGCTCGTCAGGACGCGGAGCGTCTCGCGGCGCGCGATCCCCGGCGCGTAGAGGTAGAAGCCGCCGAGCGCGCTCAGCACGATGCCCGCCGTGATCGGCACCGCCGCGGTCCACGCGCCGAGCAGCAGCACGCAGGCCAGGAGCAGCAGCCCGACGCTGACCAGCACGATGCCGAGCACGTCGAGGCTCGCGTCCCAGTGGTCGGCCTGGACGACCAGGATGCGCGACTGCCCGAGCAGAACGCCCGCGACGGCGACCGGGCCGAGGATCAGGCCGACGATGACGCCGAGGATGTGCGAGCCCGCACTCGGCGAGCGCGGTGCGTTCGGCGCGGGGAACAGGCTCGGGTCCTCCACCGGCGGCTCCGGTGTGATCGGTGCCGCCGCGGTGTCGAACGGGCGGCCCGGCTCGGGCGGCGGTGGTGCGACCGGGGGGCCGCCGTGCGTCGGCGGCAGCGGCGCGGTGGCGGGGCCGCCGACCGGGTCCGGGCTCGCGTCCGGCGCGGAGGCGGCGAATCGCTGGTGGGCGCCGAACGCTCCGGCCGCGGCGCCGGCCGCCGGCTCGGGGGGCACCGGCGTGGGGCGCGCGGTGGCGTGCCGGCCGGGGTCCGCCGCGACCCGGGGGGCCGCGGCGCGCGCCTGGGCCGCGGGGGTGGGGCTGCCGAACGGGCGGGTGCTCGGTGCGTCCGCGGACGCCGTCCGGGCAGCGTCGGTCGTGGCGCCCTCGACGGCGGCCGGGTCCGCCGCCGGGCTGTCCGCCGCGGCGGCGGTCTGCGGGGACGTCGTTCCCGCGGGGGTCGGGTCAGCGGGCGTGGTGTCCGCGGGTGTCGCGTCCGGGGCCGCGTCGGCGGAGATCGTCTCCGTGGGGGGCGCCTCGGTGGGCGTCGTCTCGGTGGGGCTGGTCTCGGTGGGGGCGGCGTCGTCGGGCGTCGCGCCCGGCGTGCGTCGGTCGCCGCTCGGGTCGGAGGTGCTCATCGCGTCTCCTCGGTGCTCGGGGGTTGCCCGCCACCGTATTGCCGGGCGTCCGGCACCGCCGGGCGGCGCGCGCGTGGCAGGCCCGGTCGGGTGACCACGGCCGCCCGGGCCCGTCTGCCCGAGTCAGTGCGCCGCGGGCGCGCGTGGTTGCGGTACGGACCGCGTGGTGGGGGTGCGTCGGCGGGCTGTCAGTGCGCGAGCGCGCCGGGGGCGGCTCGTCGACGGCGCGGTCAGTGCGCGGTGGTCGCGGGTGCCGCGGAGGTCGTCGCCCACGACGACGGGGTCTGCGGCGCGAGGTCCGCCGGCGCCAGGGCCGGGACGTCCGGGGTGCGCGAGGCCGTGGCACGGCGCGCGGCGGCCTGCAACGCCGCGATCTGCGCGTCGTCGGCCTGGGTGCCAGGGGCGGGCGCGTCGTCGTTCGTCACGCGCCCGCGGTAGGCGTACGCGGCGCCGACCAGCAGGCCGCCGCCGACGATGTTGCCGAGCCCGACGGCCGCCACGTTGCGCGCGAACTCGCCGATGGTCGCGCCGGGGAGGCCGTCCATCAGCCCCAGCGAGAACGTCGTCATGTTCGCGATCGAGTGCTCGAACCCCGACGCGATGAACACGAGCACGCACGAGAACACGAGGATGATCCGCGCCGACTCGCTCCGCAGCCGCGCGCCGCACCAGATCGCGAGGCAGACCAGCAGGTTGCACAGGATGCCGCGCACGAACAGCTGGCCCGTCGTCGCGTGCGCCTTGTGCTCGATCATCGCGGCGAGCTGGGTGCCGGCCGGGGTGCCCGGCGCCACGACGCCCGACGCGTGCACGAGCGCCGCGAAGACGACCGCGCCGAGCAGGTTGCCCGCCATGCACGCGAGCAGCGTCACCGCGGCACGCGCCCAGCCGATCGCGCCGCGGATCGCGCCCTGCGTCAGGATCATCATCGCGGAGGTCGCGAGCTCCGCCCCGGCGACGACGACGATCGTCAGCGCGATGCCGAACACGAGACCCTGTGCCAGCGGCGTGAACGGGGAGCCCGCGGCGGCGAGCGGGCCGCCGACCTCGACCATGACGAGCACGCCGATGCCGATGAAGGCGCCGGCCAGCATGGTCCGGACCAGGAAGAGCGCGGGGTTGCGCAGCAGGTCGACCTTGTGCGCGGCCGCGTCGGCGTGCGTGTCGACGGCCTCGGGGATGCTCAGCACGAGGAACAGGGTCCCGGGTCGGCGCGGGCCCAGAGTGGGACGAAAGGCCGAACCGGAACAGCCGGCGGCACCGCCCGGTTGGGCCGGAGGTGACGTCGCTCTTCGATCCCCTGACCCTCCGTGGCACGACTTTCGCGAACCGCGCCTGGCTCGCGCCGATGTGCCAGTACTCCGCCGTCGACGGCGTGCCCACCGACTGGCACCTGGTGCACCTCGGGGCGCGCGCCTCCGGCGGTTTCGGGCTGCTGCTCGCCGAGGCCACGGCCGTCGTGCCGGAGGGCCGGATCTCGCCGCAGGACACCGGGCTGTGGAACGACGAGCAGGTCGCGGCGTGGCGCCGGATCACGGACTTCGTCCACGCGCGTGGCACGCACGTCGGCGTGCAGCTCGCTCACGCCGGGCGCAAGGCGTCGACCTACCGGCCCTTCTCGGCGGGCCATGGCACCGTGCCGGTCGGCGCGGGCGGGTGGAGCACCGTAGCCCCGTCCGCGCTGGCGTTCCCGGGGTACGCCGAGCCGGTCGCGCTCACGACGGACGAGGTCGAGGCGCTGCCCGCCGCGTTCGCCGCGGCCGCGCGCCGGGCGGTGGAGGCCGGGTTCGACGTCGTCGAGCTGCACGCCGCGCACGGCTACCTGCTGCACCAGTTCCTCTCGCCGCTCTCCAACCAGCGCGACGACCGCTACGGGGGGTCGCCCGAGAACCGCGCGCGGCTGCTGCTCGAGGTCACCGCGGCGGTGCGCGAGGCGTGGCCTGCCGACCGCCCGCTGTTCGTGCGCGTCTCCGCGACCGACTGGCTCGAGGGCGGGCTCGACGCCGAGGCCGTCGGGGCCGTGGCGAAGCAGCTCGGCGCGCTCGGCGTCGACCTGGTCGACGTGTCGAGCGGCGGCCTGCTGCCCGCGCACGTGCCGACCGGGCCGTCGTACCAGGTGCCGCTCGCGCGGACGGTGCGCGCTGCGTCCGGGCTGCCTGTCGCGGCGGTCGGGCTCGTCACCGACCCGCAGCAGGCGCAGGGCGTGCTCGACGACGGGTCCGCCGACGCGGTGCTCGTCGGACGCGTGGCGCTGCGCGACCCGTTCTGGCCGCTGCGCGCGGCGCACGAGCTGGGGGTCGCCCTCGGCGCGCTGGACGTCCTGGAGCCGGGATCGGACGTGGCGCCGGCCGCCGTGACCGGGTGGCAGCCGCAGTACGAGCGCGGCTCGTGGGGCTGACGCAGGGTCTCGCCGTCGGCCTCTAGTCCGCGGGGAGGCGACCGGCCAGCACGGCGTCCGCGATCACGCGGGCGCGGGCCGCGCCGGTGACGAGGGCGTCGGCGCAGCCCGCAACCCAGCCGGCGACGCCCTCGGGCTCGCCGGTCGCGAAGCGCGCGGCGGCCGCGACGTAGACGTGCGGGTTCGGCGACCACGCCGCCTCGGGGACGACGCTGCCGGTCGGGTCGAGGCCCCGGGACGTGACGAGCAGGCGGGCAGCGGCCCGCGCGACGATGCCGTTGCCGGCCCGGAACGGCCGGAGCGCGAGGAGCTCGCCGTGCACGACCGCCGCGACGACGAGGGCCGGTGCGTCCGTCCGCGCGACGACATCAGCGAGCAGCGCGAGCCGCGCGCCGACCTCGTCGGGCGTCGGCGCCGGCCCGAGGCCGCGGAGGTCGAGCGGCCCGTCGGCGGTGCGCGGACGGCCGAGCTCCGCGGGCGGGAGCCAGTCGGCGCCGACGGCGGCGTGCAGGCGGGCCAGGAGCTGGCCGAACGGCGGGAGCTGCGGCGCGGACCGCGCGCCGAGCTCGGGGGCGAGCGAGTCGACGAGGGCGGCCGCCCGGACGGCTCCGTGCGCGACGAGCTCGTCTGCGGGGGCGGTGGTCTGTTCGGTGCGGTGACCGGCGTCGTCGCGCTGCTCGTGGCGCCCACCCGGGTGGGCGTCGGTCCGCGCGTCGGGCGCGTTCGGCGGCGTGGTCGCGAGCGCGCGGACCCGCGCGGACGTGAGGCGCGCACCGTCGACGGCGGCGCTGTGCCGTGCGGTCTGCAGCCCGGCCTCGGCGCGCACCTCGCGGGCACGCCGGCGGAAGGCCTCGTGCCACCGGAGCTCCTCGCACGCGGAGCGCGCGCGCTCGACGGCGTCGCGGACTCCGGGCAGCTCGGTGACCGGAGCGAGCGGGTCTGGCTGCGGCGACCCCGCCGTCATGCCGCGCTGCCAGCGCGTGCGGGGTCGACGGCTGACCGGGGCGTGCTGCCGACACGAGTGCTGCCGCCCCGCGCGACGCTGCCGCTCCGCGCAACACTGCCGCCCCGCGCGACGCTGCCGCCCCGCGCGACGCTGCCGACACGAGCGTCGCCGCCCGGGCGGACTCCGCCCACACGAACGACGGCGCCCCGGGGGACGCCGTCGCCGAACGCCGACCTGCGAGGGTGATCAGGCGTGCAACGTCTCGGTACGCTCCGGGACAAGCCCGGTCGACCCGCCCATAGGTGGGCTCTCCTGCGCGTGGGTGCCCTCGCGGTCATGCTGTTGTGCTCCCTTTCGTACCCCGCCGCCGCGGAGTCGGCCAAGGGCGGCCAGTGACGCTCCAGGTGGGCGCAGCGGGCCGTTCGCATCGCGGGACGACCGTCCGTCATCTGAGCGAGGTCGGTGTGCGGGGCAACGGTCCGGCAGGGCTCACCGGGGGCCGGTCCGACGGCGATGCCGCACGTACCAGGCGAGGACGATCGCCGCGGCGCCGGCGACGACCAGGCCCACCGTCACGGCTCTCGCGGGGACAGGCGCGAAGCCGAAGAGCGACACGGGCCGCTCGAACCGGAGCGCTCCCCATCCGCGCTCGGCGGCGAGCTGACGCAGGGTCCGGTCGGCGTTGACGGCGAACGCGTGCCCGACCGCCATCAGCATCGGCGCGTCCGTGATCGAGTCCGAGTAGGCGTAGCTCGCGTGGAGGTCGTACCCGCGCTCGGCCGCGAGCTCCCGGATCGCGCGCGCCTTGTTCTCGCCGTACGCGTAGAACTCGATCTCGCCCGTGTACCGACCGGCCTCGACCGTCATGCGCGTCGCGATCACGTGGTCGGCGCCGAGCACCGCGGCGATCGGCTCGACGATCTCGCTCGCTGACGCCGACACCACCACGACGTCGCGCCCCGCCGCGTGATGCTCCTCGATCAGCGCGACGGCCTCGGCGTACACGGTCGGGTCGATGGACTCGTGCAGGGTCTGGGCCACCACCTGGCTGACCACGCCCACGTCCCAGCCGGCGACCATGCGCGACAGCTGGACGCGCAGGCGCTCGGTGCGATCCGCGTCGGCGGAGCCGGCGAGATAGAGCGCCTGGGCATAGGCGGTGCGGAGCATCGCCCGTCGCGTGAGCAGGCCCTCGGCGAGGAACGGCCGCGAGAAGGCCGCCGCCGACGAGGTGGCGATGATCGTCTTGTCCAGGTCGAAGAACGCGGCCGTGCGCGCGCCCTGCGCAGGCGTGGCAGCGGCGTCGGCGGCACCCGACGACGTGGACGAGGACATGGCCGCGACCCTAGCGCGGCGGTCCGACAGCGACGGCTCGGGCAGGCGGAGGGCGGGCGCGGGTGGCCGGCGGTCCGGCGACCGCCGCCGAGCCGCCCACAGCCCCGCGAGCGTCCGGGGCATCCACGGTTCTCGGCCTGCGGCGGCGCCGACCGGCGACCGCGGGTCACGGTCGTCTCGGGTGTCGCAGCGGGCGGCGCCTGCCGCCGGGCGTCCGGCGCGGATGCGGGGGACCGTGAGCCTGCTCGACCTGGAGACCACGAGGCCGCGCGGTTCGGCGGCGTGGAACGCGCGAGGCGTCGGAGCCGGGTCGCCACCTGCAGAGCGAGCGCCGCTCGTCGGGGTGGCCGGGGCTCGCGGGGGAGCCGGCGCGTCGACGTTGGCGGCGGTGCTCGCCGCCCGGCTCGCCCGGGACGACGCGACGGTCCTGGTGGACCTCGACCACGGCGCGGGGGGCATCGACCTGCTGCTCGGGCTCGAGGACGTGCCCGGCGTGCGCTGGCCCGATCTCGCGGGAGCGCGGGGGGACGTGCCCGGTGACGACCTGGTCGCGGCGCTGCCCCGGTGGGGGCGCTGCGCCGTGCTCGCCGCCGGGCGCTCCGCGCGAGAGCAGGATCCCGACGTCGTCACGGACGTCCTGCGCGCGCTCGGTGCGGTGGCGGGGTCCGTCGTGGCCGATCTCGGGCGCGGCGCCGCCGCGCGGGTCGATCCGGATGTCGTCGTGCTCGTCGTACCGCGGGACGTCCGCGGGGTCGCGTGCGGTATCGCGGCCCGCGACGAGTGGGAGGCGCGAGGCCGGGAGGTGGTGGTCGTGGCACGTGGTCCGGCGCCGGGTGGGATGAGTGCCGGCGAGCTGGCGCAGGCGATGGGCGTGCGCGTCTCGGCCTCGCTGCCGGAGGTCCGGGGAACCGCGGCCGACGTCGAACGGGTCGGTCTGGTGGTCCGACGGCCGCTCGCACGCGTCGCCGATCGGCTGCTGCGCCACGTGGGCGTGACGGCGTGACCGGCGAGGAGGCCGCGGCCGCCGTCGTCGAGCTGGTGCGGCACCGCGTCGCCGGCAGACCCGCGCCTCCGGACGAGGCCCTCGCCGTCACGGTGGCCGAGACCGCGCGCGAGGCCGGTCTGGTGCTCGGCGCGCAAGGCCTGGCGCTGCTCGTCGGCCGGGTGCGCGACGACGTGTGGGGGGCGGGGCCGCTGCAGCCGTTCCTGGACGACCCCGACGTGACCGACGTGCTGGTCAACGGCCCGGACGACGTCTGGGTGGACCGGGCGGGCCGGCTGACGCACGCGCCGGTGCGGCTCGGCACGGGCGCCGACGTGCGCGCGCTCGCCGTGCGGCTGGCGGCCTCCGCCGGCCAGCGGCTCGACGATGCCGCGCCGGTCGTCGACGCTCGGCTCGCGGACGGCACCCGACTGCACGCCGTGCTCCCGCCGCTGGCCGGCGTGTGCACGCTGCTCAGCCTGCGGACGGTGCGTCGTCGAGCCTTCGCCCTCGCGGCGCTCACCGCGTCGGGCACGCTCGCGCCCGGGCTCGAGGTCCTGCTCACGGCGCTCGTGCGAGCGCGCGCCACGATCCTCGTGTCCGGCTCCACGGGTGCGGGGAAGACCACGCTGCTCGCCGCGCTCGTGGGCGTGGTGCCGCGGGACGAGCGGGTCGTCGTGATCGAGGAGTCCGAGGAGCTCCGGCCCGAGCACCCGCACGTGGTGCGATTGCTCGCGCGCAGCGCGAACGTCGAGGGCGCCGGCCGGGTGGACCTCACCGATCTGGTGCGGCAGGCGCTGCGGATGCGGCCCGACCGGATCGTGCTCGGCGAGTGCCGCGGTCCTGAGGTACGTGACGTGCTCGGGGCGCTCAACACGGGCCACGACGGCGGCTTCGCGACGTTGCACGCCAACACCGCCGCGGACGTGCCGGCACGCCTCGAGGCCCTCGGTGCGCTGGCTGGCCTGACGCAGGACGCGCTCGCCGCCCAGGCCGCGAGCGCGTTGGACGTGGTGCTGCACGTACGGCGCGAGGGCGGACGCCGGTACGTCGCCGAGGCGGGCGTCGTGCGGCGGGCTGCGGGCGGTCGCCTCGAGGTGGCGACGGCGCTCGTGTGCGACGCGCGCGGCACGACAGTGCGCCACGACGCCTACGACGCGCTGGTGCGGCTCGCCGAGCGGCCCGCGGGGTCGTGATGCCGGCTCCGAGCTCCGGCGCCGCCTGGATCGTCGGGCTCAGCTCGGGAATGGCCGCGCTCGCCGCGACGAGTCCGCGCGCCCGGCTGCCGCCCGGCGGCGCCGGCGATGGCGACGCTCCGGCGCCTGTCGTGTCGCGCGACCTCGCGGGCGCCTTGCACGCGGCGGCCGCGCAGCTGCGGGCGGGCGCGGACCCGCCCGCGGCGTGGGAGCAGGTGCTCGGCGCGCGTCCTGACGGACGTGCGGCGCTCGAGCGACTGCTGCTCGAGCGGTGCGGCGGCGCTCGACGCGCTCGACGGTGGCGTGTAGCTGCGTCCACCGCCCGCGCGGCCGGCGGGCCGACGGCAGGCGTCGGCCGCGCGCACACCGCCGCGGTGGTCCGCACCCCTACCGCCGCGGTGGTCCGCGCTGACACTGCGACGGCGGCCCGCGTGCGCGCCGCCGTCGCGGCGGTCGAGGTGGCTGCAGAGCTCGGCGCGCCGTTGGCGCCGGTGCTCGAGCGCATCGCGGGTTCCGTCGCGCTCGACGAAGAAGCGGCCGCTGACCTGCACGCCGCGCTCGCGGGGCCGCAGGCGACCGCCCGGCTGCTGGCGTGGCTCCCGGCGCTCGGCCTCGTGCTCGGCGTCGCGCTGGGCGTCGATCCCGTCCGCGTGCTGCTCGGCGGTGGCCTCGGCACGTGGGCTGGCGCGGCGGGCCTGGCGCTGACCGTCGCGGGACGACGCTGGACGCGTCGGCTGGTGCGGGCCGCGGCGGCGGGGGCGGGGCGGTGAGGCTGCTGCTGGTCGCGGCGGCCGTCGGGGCCGTGGTCCCCTGGACCGGGCGGCGCGGCCGCGGGGGGCGACGCCGCGATCCGGTCACCGAGCCGGTCGCCGAGACCGACGTCGTCCTCGTCCTCGACCTGCTCGACGTCGCCGTCGCGTCCGGCGTCGCGTTGCCGCGAGCGCTCACGGTGGTGGGCGCCGCGATCGGCGGGCGTCACGGGCGGGCTCTGGCTGCCGCGGGCGGCGCGCTGCTCGTCGGCGCGTCGTGGCGTACGGCCTGGGCCGGGGCGCCCGCCGAGCTGGCAGCCGTCGCCGAGACGCTCGCGCCCAGCTGGACGGCGGGCGCCGCGCCAGGACCCGCGCTGCGGGCGTGCGCCGAGCAACGTCGCCGCGGTCGACGCGCGCAGCTGCGGAGCGCGGCGGGGGCGCTCGGCGTCCGGCTCGTGCTCCCGCTGGGGCTGTGCTTCCTGCCGGCGTTCCTGCTGGTCGGGCTCGTGCCGATGATGGTCGGACTTGCCCGCGGGTTGTTCGGATGACCCGAGCACGCGCCGCGCGTTGCGGCGACGAGCTCTGCGCGCCACGCGCCGCGCGCCGCGCGCCCCGCGCCGCGCGCCACGGGTCGCCGCGAGCCGCCCACAGCCCGGTCGCGCAGGTGGCCGTCCACGGATCGGTGCACGTGCGACCTCGCGACGCTGCGCGGTCACGAGCCTGGGAGCGGCGCCCGACCGTCGGGCGGACAGGAGGCCGTGATGTCGTCGATCGTCGTCGCACCGCTCGGTGCGGAGCAGGTCCAGCACGAGGCGGGCGAACCGAGGAAGGGACTGCCTGCGGAACTGTTCGGTGTGCACTGGCGAGCTCTGCGGTGTCGCACGCCGAACTCGCGTCCGAGCACGGAACTCGCGCCTGTCCTGCTGGGCCGGCCCGGGCAGGTGCTCGGCCGCGCGGTGCCCGGGTCCGGCGCGGGGACGAGACGCTCGCGGGGATGGCGCGCCGTCCGGCCGCGGACCGCGGCCGTGGTCGCCCGCGAGGGGCGACGCGTGGCCGCCGCCTCGCGCGACGCGGGCATGGCGACGGCCGAGTACGCCATCGCGACGCTCGCCGCGGTGGGGTTCGCCGGTCTGCTCGTCGTGCTGCTGAAGAGCGACCTCGTGCGTGGGCTGCTCACCGCGATCATTCGCAAGGCGCTGCAGGGATGAGCTCCGCGCGCGACGGTGCCGACGTCGAGCACGGCAGCGTCGAGCAGGGCAGCGTCACCGCCGAGCTCGCGGTCGGCCTGCCCGTCGTCGTGCTGCTGATCGCGCTGCTGGCGTCGCTCGCCGCGGCGGGCGTCACCGAGCTGCGCTGCGAGGCGGCCGCGCGCGCCGGCGCCCGGGAGGCCGCGCTCGGCTCGGACGACGGAACCGTGCGGTCGACCGCCGCGAGGGTCGCGGGCGCCGGCGCTGCGGTCGAGATCGCGCGGGCCGGCGAGTGGACGACGGTGCGGGTGTCGGCCGGGGTGTCGCTCGGTCCGTGGGTGGCGCCCCTGCGCGTCGGGGGGACCGCCGTCGGGAAGGAGGAGCCGTGATCGCGGCGCCCCCGAGCGCGGGACGGGTCCCGGGGGTGCGAGACGCGGCCGCGCGCGACGGCGAACGCGGGTCCGGGACCGTGCTCGTCCTGGCGCTGGTGGCCGCCGTGCTGGTCGTCGCGGCCGCGACGGGGCTGCTCCTGGGCGCCCAACGTGCGCACGAGCGGGCACAGGGTGCCGCGGACCTGGCGGCGCTCGCCGGCGCGGCCGAGCTGCGCGCGTCGGACGGTGCGCTGGGCCCGGCGTGTGCGATCGCACGCCGGTCGGCGGCCGCGAACCGCGCGTCGGTGTCCGGCTGCCTGCCCGGACCGGGCGGGTCGCTGCGCGTGAGGGCCGTCGTGCACGCGGTTGCCGGCGACGCGACCGCGGAGGCGCGCGCCGGCCCGCGCGCCGCGAGCGGCGGCTGAACCGGTCGGCCGCGTCGCCCCCCGGCGAACGGCGGCTGAACCGGTCGGCCGCGTCGCCCCCCGGCGAACGGCGGCTGCACCGGCGGGCCGCGTCGCACCCCCGCCGGCGAGCGGCGGCTGAACCGGTAGGCCGTGGCCACGGGCCGGCGTCGCGCGCGCCCAGGGTGCGCGGAGGCCGAGCCGGCCGCGCGTCAGCCGTCCGCGTGCGTCAGGACCACGTCGAGCAGTCGGATCGCGGCCGCCTTGTCGAGCGGGTCGTTGCCGTTGCCGCACTTCGGCGACTGCACGCACGCCGGGCAGCCGGTCGAGCAGCGGCACGCAGCGATCGCGTCGCGGGTCGCGCGCAGCCACGTCGCGCCGAGGCGGAAGCCCCGCTCGGCGAAGCCGGCGCCGCCGGGGAACGCGTCGTGCACGAACACGGTCGGCTGCTCGGTGTCGGCGTGCATCGCGGTGGACAGGCCGCCGAGGTCCCACCGGTCGCAGGTCGCGAGCAGCGGGAGGAGGCCGATGGAGGCGTGCTCCGCGGCGTGCAGTGCGCCCGGGACCGCCTCGACGGTGACGCCCGCCGCGGCGAGGACCTCGGCCGGAGCGGTCCACCAGACGGCGGTCGTGCGCAAGGTCCGGGCGGGGAGGTCGAGGTCGGTCGAGCCGAGCACCTGGAGGTCGGGCAGGCGGCGCCGCTGGTAGGAGAGCACCTGGGTCGTCACGTCCACGTGGCCGAAGCCCCACGTGAGCGGACCCCAGGCGACCTGCTCGTCGACCGAGACGATGTCGGTCGACGTCACCCACCGGGCCCACGTGCCGTAGTCCACGTCGCGGCGGGTCACGAGCGCGACCCCGTCTGCGAGTCGCAGGTCGTCGACCACGAAGGCGAGGCCCTGGTGCACGTAGACCGCACCGTCGTGCACGGTCGAGTCGGCGGACCCGGCGTCGACGGTGCCGAGCAGCCGGCCAGTGGCGGACTCGACGACGCGCACGGGGTCGCCGCCGGTGCCGCGCAGGTCGGTGAGGCGCGTCGCGGGCTCGGCGTGGGTCCAGTACCAGCCCGACGGGCGGCGGCGCAGGGCCCCGCGCTCGACGAGCTCCGCGAGGAGCTCGCCCGTCTGCGGGCCGAACGTCGCGAGCTCCTCGGCGCGCAGCGGCAGCTCGGCAGCGGCCGCGCACAGGTGCGGGGCGAGCACGTACGGGTTGGTCGCGTCGAACACCGTCGCCTCGACGGGCGCGTCGAGGATCGCCTCGGGGTGGTGCACGAGGAACGTGTCGAGGGGGTCCTCCCGGGCGACGAGCGCGACCAGCCCCTCGGCACCCGCGCGCCCGGCGCGTCCCGCCTGCTGCCACAGCGACACTCGCGTCCCGGGCCAGCCGGCGATCAGCACGGCGTCGAGCCCGGAGATGTCGACACCGAGCTCGAGCGCGTTGGTCGTCGCGAGGCCGCGCAGGTCGCCGGAACGGATCGCGCGCTCCAGCTCCCGGCGCTCCTCGGGCAGGTAGCCCCCGCGGTAGGCGCGGACGGTCCGGGCGAGCTCCGGGTCGACCTCGTCGAGCGCTCGTTGGGCAGAGGCGGCGACCGACTCCGCGCCGCGCCGCGAGCGCGTGAACGCGAGCGTCCGGGCCCCCGCCGCGGCGAGATCGGCCAGCAGGTCGGCGACCTCGGCGGTGGCGGTGCGGCGCGGCAGCTCGTCGGGTTCGGCGACGATCCGCCCCTCGGGTGCAGCAGGAGCAGGATCGGTGTCGACCCGCCACACGTCGTCCGGCGACGGCGGTGCGGTGCGCTCGGCGTCACCGGCCGTCGTCGCCGCCGCGGGGACCGGCACGGGGGTCGCCCACGGGTCGTCGTCCACGAGCGCCGACCACGGCGCCTCGCGACCCGGCAGCTCGGGCGGCTGCCACAGCACGAACGTCTTCCGGCCCGCGGGCGACGCGTCGGCGGTCACTGCGACGACGTCGTCGGGGTCGACGCCGACCAGCCGCGCGGCGCTCTCGGCCGGGTCCGACGTCGTCGCCGACGCCAGCAGGAAGACCGGCGACGAGCCGTACGACTCGGCGATCCGCCGCAGTCGCCGCAGCACGAGACCGACGTGCGCCCCGAACACGCCACGGAACGCGTGGCACTCGTCGACGACGACGTACCGCAGCGACCCGAGCAGCCGCGACCACCGGCGGTGCTGCGGCAGGAGCGCGAAGTGGACGAAGTCGGGGTTCGTCAGCACCACCTGTGCGTGCTCCTGGACCCACCGCCGCTCGTCCAGCGACGTGTCGCCGTCGCAGGTGGCCACTCGCACGTCGCGCGTCCGCGCGGCGCCGACGAGCCGGTCGAGAGCGGCCAGCTGGTCGGCGGCCAGCGCCTTGGTCGGGCACAGGTACAGGGTCGAGGCGCGGCGCGCGACGGTCTCGACGCGGCCGGGTGCGAGCACGCCCGACGCGCTCGCCGCCCGCACCGCCGTGAGCGCAGGCAGCCAGAACGCGAGCGACTTGCCCGAACCGGTCGACGTCGCCAGCACCGCGTGCCGGCCGGCCCACGCCGCGTCGGCGGCCTCGACCTGGTGGCGCCACGGGCGCTCGACGCCGAGCTCGCGGTAGCCGTGGACGAGGTCGGTGTCGGCCCAGGTGGGCCAGTCCGCGTGCTCGCCCGCACGCTCGGGCAGGACGCGCACGTGCGTGGCGCGGTCCGCGCGGCGACCGCCCGCCAGGAGCACGTCGAGCAGCTCCCCGGTCCCCGCCACCGGCCCATGGTCGCACCTGGTGCGTGGCGTCCCGGAACGCGCGCCTCCGAGGATGCGAGCGTGCGACCGGCAGCGTCCCCCGACGTGCCGTCCGGCAGGATGCGAGGGTGCGCACCCGCATCGACCTGAACTGCGACCTCGGCGAGGGCCTCGACCCGTGGCGGCCGGGCGAGCCCGGGCTCGACGCCCGGTTGCTGGACGTCGTGACGAGCGCGAACGTCGCGTGCGGCGGACACGCCGGCGACGAGCGGACGATGGCCGCGGTGTGCCGTGCCGCCGTCGAGCGCGGTGTCGCGATCGGGGCGCACCCGTCGTATGTGGACCGCGAGCACTTCGGGCGCCGGTCGCTCGCCGTCGCCCCTCACGTGCTGCGCGCGCAGGTGGCCGAGCAGGTCGCCGCGCTGGTCGGGATCGCCCGGGAGGCCGGTGGCCGGGTCGCCTACATGAAGCCGCACGGCGCGCTCTACAACGTCGTCGCGCGTGACGAGGAGCAGGCCGTCGCCGTTCTCGACGGTGTCGCGGACGTCGGCGCGCTGCCCGTCGTCGGGCTGCCGGGCTCGGCCGTGCTGCGGCTCGCGCACGAGCGTGGTTGGCGAGCAGTGGCCGAGGGGTTCGCCGACCGCGGCTACCGGCCGGACGGCGCGCTCAGCGCACGGAGCGATCCCGGCGCGCTCGTCACCGACCCCGACGAGGTCGCGGCACGGGTCGTCGCGATGGCAGCGCGCGGCGAGGTGACGGCTGTCGACGGGTCTCGCGTCGCGCTCGACGTCGACACGCTGTGCGTCCACTCGGACACGCCAGGCGCCGTGGCGCTCGCCCAGGGCGTCCGGCAGGCGCTGACCGCCGCAGGGCTCGAGGTGGGCGCCTTCGCATGACCGCTGACGCGTGGTCGGTCGCGGCGTTCGGGGACGACGCCGTCCTCGTCACGCTGCCCGACCTGACCGCCGTCCGCGACGTCGACGCCGCGCTCCGGTCCGCGCGCCGCGCGGGCGCCCTCGCGGGGGTCGTCGACCAGGTGCCCGCCGCGGCGTCCGTGCTGCTCCGCGTCGCGGCCGGCGCCGATCTCGAGACGCTCGTGCGGGACGTCGAAGGCGAGGTGGCGGCGCTCGCGGGTGCCACCGTCGGCACGCGGTCCGCGGGTGAGCCCGCCGCGTCCGAGCTCGTCACGCTGCCGGTCCGGTACGACGGGCCCGACCTCGACGAGGTGGCGGGGCTGACCGGGCTCACGCGCGACGAGGTCGTCCGCCGGCACGCGGCCGCGGAGTACACCGTCGCGTTCGGCGGGTTCATGCCGGGGTTCGCGTACCTCGTCGGGCTCGACCCCGCGCTGCACGTCCCCAGGCGGGAGAGCCCGCGCGAGCGGGTACCGGCGGGAGCGGTCGCGATCGCCGACCGCTTCAGCGCCGTGTACTCCGCGGCCACGCCGGGCGGTTGGCGGCTGCTCGGTACCTGCGACGTCGCGCTGTTCGACGTGGACCGCGACCCGCCCGCGCTGCTGACGCCCGGCACGCGCGTCCGGTTCCGAGGGGTGCCGGCCGCGGACCCTGCCGGGCCGCGGGACGCGGACCTGGACCCCGACCCCGACCCCGACGCGCCCGAGCGCGCAGCGCCGCCGGCCCTCGGCCGCACCCGCGCCCTCACCGTCCTCGACCCGGGCACGCTCACGCTCGTCGAGGACCTCGGCCGCGCGGGCTGGGCGCACGTCGGCGTCGGCCGGGCGGGTGCGGCAGACGCCGAGGCGCTCGCGCTCGCGAACCGGCTCGTCGGCAACGCGGAGGGCGCAGCCGGCCTCGAGGTGCTCCTCGGCGGACTGCGCGTGCGCGCCGATCGGCCGGTCACCGTCGCGCTGGCCGGCGCACCCGGCGCGGCCGACGTGGACGGGCACCCGGTCGGCCGGCACGCGCCCATCGAGCTCGCGGCCGGGCAGGTGCTCCACGTCGGCACCGCGTCGCGCGGGCTGCGGGTGTACCTGGCGGTGCGGGGCGGCCTCGACGTGGTGCCGGTGCTGGGCTCGCGGTCGGCTGACCAGCTCGCGGGCATCGGGCCGGCGCCGCTGGCCGCGGGTGACGCGCTGCCGGTCGGCCCGGCGCCCGCCGACCTCCCGCCGGTCGACGTCGCGCCCGTACGCGACTGGGCCTCCGAGGTGGTCCTGCACCTCGCGCCCGGTCCGCACGCCGCGTGGGTCGAGGGGGGCCTCGAGGCGCTCGACCGGTCCGGGCCGTGGCTCGTCACGCCTGCGACGAACCGCGTCGCGCTGCGGCTCGACGGCACGCCCCTGCGTCGCGTGCCGGAGCGCGAGCACGCGGAGCTGCCCCCGGCGGGCCTCGTGCCGGGTGCCGTGCAGGTGCCGCCGGACGGGCGGCCGATCGTGTTCGGCATCGACCACCCGGTGACGGGCGGGTACCCCGTGCTCGCCGTCGTGCGCCGGCCGGACCTGCACTGGCTCGCGCAGCTGCGGCCCGGGGAGCGGGTGCGGTTCGTCGTCCGCTGAGACGGTGCCGACGGGCGCCGCGCAGCGACACGCCGCGGACTTCCCCCACCGAGTCGCCCGCGCCCCGAGGGCTGGCCGACCACCGCCACGACCGCCGGGACGAACGTCCCGCTCGCCGGTCGGACCAGGGCATAGAACTGCCACATCTGGCCCACCAACGGCCGGCCGACCACAACATCTGGTGGTCGGGGCCGAGCGAGCGTGACGAGGAGCAACCCCATGCCCGAGCCTGTTGTCGTCGACGTCGGTTCGTCGATCGACGAGTACCTCGACCGCCGCGACTGGCGCGTCAACGCGAACGCGAACCAGGGGTACTCGCTCGGCGGGCTCATCCTCAACACGGCGGGCAAGGTCGTCGCGAACTACTGGCTGAGCCACGTGTACCCGCCCGAGGTCGGGCGCGCGCACCGCGAAGGCGACCTGCACATCCACGACCTCGACATGCTGTCGGGCTACTGCGCGGGCTGGTCGCTGCGGCGGTTCCTCGCCGAGGGGCTCAACGGCGTGCCGGGCAAGGTGGACGCGTGCCCGCCGAAGCACTTCGGCTCGGCGATCGGCCAGATCGTCAACTTCCTCGGCACGATGCAGAACGAGTGGGCGGGCGCGCAGGCGTTCAGCAGCTTCGACACGTACATGGCGCCGTTCGTCCGCCTCGACGAGCTCACGTACGAGCAGGTCCGCCAGGGCATCCAGGAGCTCGTCTACAACCTCAACGTGCCGAGCCGGTGGGGCACGCAGACGCCGTTCACGAACCTCACGTTCGACTGGACGTGCCCGGACGACCTCAAGGACGAGGTCCCGGTCGTGGCCGACGAGCCGTGCGGCTTCACCTACGGCGACCTGCAGCCGGAGATGGACCTCATCAACCGCGCGTACATCGAGATCATGACGACCGGCGACGCGAGCGGCCGCGTGTTCACGTTCCCGATCCCGACGTACAACATCACGCGCGACTTCGACTGGCACAGCCCGAACGCCGACGCGCTGTTCGCGATGACCGCCAAGTACGGCCTGCCGTACTTCCAGAACTTCCTGAACTCGGACATGAACCCCGGCGACGTCCGCAGCATGTGCTGCCGGCTGCAGCTCGACCTCCGCGAGCTCCTCAAGCGCGGCAACGGCCTGTTCGGCTCGGCCGAGCAGACGGGCTCGCTCGGCGTCGTGACCGTCAACTGCGCGCGCCTCGGCTACCTCTACGCGGGCGACGAGGCGGGCCTGTACGCGGCGCTCGACCGGCTGCTGACGCTCGCGCGGACGTCGCTCGAGCTCAAGCGGACCGTCATCCAGCGGTACATCGACGAGGGGCTGTTCCCGTACACCCGCCGCTACCTCGGCACGCTCGAGAACCACTTCTCGACCATCGGCGTCAACGGCCTCAACGAGATGGTCCGCAACTTCAGCGGAAACGCGTACGACCTGACGCACCCGCGTGGGCACGCACTGTCGGTCCGCCTGCTCGACCATGTGCGCGGACGGATGGTCGAGTTCCAGGAGGCGACCGGCCACCTCTACAACCTGGAGGCCACGCCCGCCGAGGGCACGACGTACCGGTTCGCCAAGGAGGACCGCGTGCGGTTCCCCGGCATCCTGCAGGCCGGCACCGACGACCAGCCGTACTACACGAACTCCTCGCAGCTGCCGGTCGGGTTCACCGACGACCCGTTCGAGGCGCTCGAGCGGCAGGACGAGCTGCAGACGCGGTACACGGGCGGCACGGTCCTGCACCTGTACATGTCGGAGCGGCTGTCGTCGCCCGACGCGTGCCGCGAGCTGGTGCGCCGCGCGCTGACGCGGTTCCGCCTGCCGTACCTGACCGTGACGCCGACGTTCTCGATCTGCCAGCGGCACGGCTACCTCGCGGGCGAGCACCCGACGTGCCCCGACTGCGGCTCGCCGTGCGAGGTGTGGACGCGCGTCATGGGCTACCACCGGCCGGTGAGCTCGTTCAACATCGGGAAGAAGGGCGAGCACGCCGAGCGGGTGCACTTCCAGGAACCCGCCGCACTGGCCGGCGCGGGGGTCGGCGCATGAGCGCGCCGGGCTGCGCGGCGGCGACCGTCGGTGCGGAGGACGCTGTGTCGGCCGACGCGGCGGACGCTCGGAGCGTGCTCGTCGGGTCGCATCCTCCGCACCGACGGCGGGGCCCGGCGCCGGTCGACCTCGGCTGGGCGGACCGGTCGCCGGACACGCTCGAGATCGCGGGCCTGACGCCGATGTCGACGTGCGACTGGCCCGGCCGCCTCGTGGCGACGGTGTTCCTGCAGGGGTGCCCGTGGCGGTGCACGTACTGCCACAACCAGGCGATCCTCGACCCGCGCACGCCGGGCGTCCTGCCGTGGTCGGACGTGACGGCGCTGCTCGCGCGCCGGCACGGGCTGCTCGACGGCGTCGTGTTCTCGGGCGGCGAGCCGACCCGTCAGGCGGCGCTGGCCGACGCGTGCCGCGCGGTGCGCGACGCCGGGTTCCTCGTCGGGCTGCACACGTCGGGTGCCTACCCGAACCGGCTCGCGGCCGTGCTGCCGTACGTCGACTGGGTCGGGTTCGACGTCAAGGCACCGGCGCGGCTCTACCGCGAGATCACGCGCGTCGGCGGTGCGACGACCACCGCCGACGCCGCGTTCACCTCGCTGCGGCTGCTGCTCGACACCGCGGCCGCGCGGCCGCTCGACGGGCCGCCGCTCGACGTGCAGGTGCGCACGACGGTCGACCCGACCGTGCTGACGCCGGCCGACGTCGCGGACCTGACCGCCGTGCTCGCCGGGATCGGCGTCGAGGACCACGTGCTGCAGGAGGCTCGCCCGGACGGCACCACGACCGAGTACCGGCACGCGCTCGCGGCGGTGCGGGCGCGGGAGGCGGCTCGGTGAGCGTGCGGCGACCGGGTAGGCACGGGCCGATCCGGTGAGCGTGCGCCGACCGGGTAGGCGCGGGCCGCTCCGGTGAGCGTGCGGCGACCGGGCAGGCACGAGCCGATCCGGTGAGCGTGCGGCGACCGGGTAGGCGCGGGCCGCTCCGGTGAGCGTGCGGCGACCGGGTAGGCACGAGCCGATCCGGTGGGCTCGAGCACAAGCCTCCCGGTCGGTGCCGGGAGGTCCGCCGACGTCGACTCCGTGAGACCGCGCCGAGTCCGTGAGATCGAGCACGAGCCCGTGAGACAGGACTCACGGATCACGGTGGAACTCGCGGTCCTGACGGAAACTCGCGGTCCGGACCGGAGCCCGCGCTACGGGACCGTGATCTCGCGCGGCTCGGCGATGGCGACCACCGGGGTGCCGGTCGTGCTGGACGCGTCCTTGTAGACGTCGGCGCTCACGTACGGCCACGCGACGACCTTCTCGCCCGGCGTCACGTCGGGTTTGCCCTCGCACCCCACGACGTGCACACCGCCGGCGAGCCGGTAGGTCTGCTCGGGTCGCGTGCCGTCGACGCGCGTGCGGGTCGCGTCGTCCTCGACGAGCCGCGCGACGACCGTGCCGTCCGTGCCGACGATCGCGTAGCGCGCCGCGGTGGGAAGCTCGGCGTGCCACGTCAGCTGCGCGATGCCCGTCACCTGCGCGGTGAGGTCGTCGTCCGCCGCCAGCAGCAGGCCGTTCGCGTCCGGGCGTGAGTGGATCGTCGTGTGCACCGGCTCGCCGCAGCGGAAGATCGCGGCGGCGGGGTCGCCCAGCCCGAGACGCAGCTCGCGCTCGACCCGCGCCCGCTCCTCGGCGGCCGCCCTGTCCTGCGCCTCCGCGTCGGCCTTCGCCGAGGCGACCGCGGAGGCGAGCGCCCCCGGCGGGACCGTCGTCGCCGGGCCGTCCGTCCGGGGCCCGTCGTCGGCCGCCGTCCCCGGGTCCGACGGCGCCGGCGCGAACGTGTCGATCCGCAGGTCGTCCACGTCGCTGCCGGTCTGCGCGGGCCCGGCGGTCGGGGGCGCGTGCATCGCGCCGCGCACCTGCGCGCCGCCCGCGACGAGGGCGCCGGCGGCGCACGCGACGGCGACGCCCTGGCCCGTGTGGCGCACGGCGCGGCGGCGGCGCACCCGCGCCGTGATGCGGTGCACGGCCGCGGGAGCCTCGCCGCCGAGCGTCCCGTGCGCGGCGGCGCGCGTCGCTGCCGCGGCGAGGTCGGCGAGCAGGTCGTCGAGGTCGTCGGTCATCGTGTCCTCCGGGGGATCAGCTCGATGGTCTCTTCGTGGACGGCGTCGGCCTCGTCGTCGGGGTCGATCCGGCGACGGCCGGGCGCGTCGCGGTCCGCCAGGGCGGAGCGGGTGCGCTGCTGCGGCGGGCCCACGTCCGTGCCGACGAGCGCGGCCCGCAGCGCGGCCCGCCCGTCCGACAGGTACCGCTTGACCGCCCCTGCGCTGAGGTCGAGCAGCAGCGCGATCTCGTCGACCGGCAGGTCCTCGACGTGGTGCAGCACGACGCACGCGCGCTGGCGTGGCGACAGCGTCGCGAGGGCCTCGGCGAGCACCAGCCGGTCGCCCACGGCGAGCTCGGGCGGCAGCACGTGCGCGCGCTCGTCGACCGCCGCGAGGTGCCGGATGGTGGCCCAGTGCCGGCGGCGGCGGAAGCCGTCGAGGTAGATCGTGTGGATCGCGCGGCGCACGTACGCCTCGGCCGACCGGATCTCGGTGACGGGCCTCCCGCGCGAGAACACCCGGACCAGCGCGTCCTGCACCAGGTCCTCGGCCTCGCGGACGTCACCGGTGAGCAGGTAGGCGTGCCCGACGAGCGCCGCGCCGCGGTCGCGCACGAGCGCGTCGAGCGCCTGCTCCCAGCCCATCGGTCCCCGCTTCCTCGCCGGCCCGGTGGCCGCTACCTCTATGACGAACGACGCCGCCCCCAGGTTGGGGCACGACCGCGCCGGGTGGTCGGAGCCCACCCCGCGGCGCGGGAGAATGGCACCGATGCGATCCGCGACCGAGCCCCGGCCGACCCGCGCCGCCTGGGTGGTGTGGTCAGCGGCGGTCCTCGTCTACTTCGTCGCGGTGACGCACCGGACCGCGCTCGGCGTCGCGGGCGTCGAGGCCGTCGCCCGGTTCGACCTCGCGGCCACGGGCCTCGCGCTGTTCTCGGTCGTGCAGCTGACCGCGTACGCGGCGATGCAGATCCCGGCGGGTCAGCTGATCGACCGCCTCGGCCCGCGCGCGATGCTCACGGGCGGTGCGGTGCTGATGGCGACCGGCCAGCTCGTGCTCGCGACGGCGCACAGCGTCCCGGTGGCCCTCGTGGCGCGCGTGCTGATCGGCGCGGGTGACGCGCCCGTCTTCATCGGCGCCTGCCGCCTCGTCGCCGAGTGGTTCCCGCCGCGCAGCGTCCCCGTGATGGTGCAGGTCACCGGCCTGATCGGGCAGAGCGGCCAGCTCGCGTCCGCGATCCCGGTCGCCTGGCTGCTGCACCACCACGGCTGGACGGCGACGTTCGCGACGCTCGCGGGCGTCGGCCTCGCGACGGCCGTCGTCGGTGGCGTGCTGCTCCGCTCGCCCGCACGCTCGGCCGACCTCGGGCGGCGCGAGCCGTTCTGGCACGACGTGCGGCTCGCGACGACGCCGTCGGGCGTGCGGCTCGGGTTCTGGAGCCACTTCCTGACGCCCTTCTCGGCCAACGTCGTCACGATGCTGTGGGGCGTGCCGTTCTTCGTGACGGCCCAGCGGCGCAGCACCGCCGAGGCGAGCCTGCTGCTCACCGCCCTCACGCTGACCGCGATGACGACCGGCCCGATCATCGGCCGGCTCACGGCGCGGCACCCGCTGCGACGCAGCTGGATCGTGCTCGGCTCGGCCACTGCGTCGCTGCTCGCGTGGGTCAGCGTGCTCGCGTTCGACACGCCGCGGCCCCTGTGGCAGCTCGTGCTCGTCGTCATCGTGCTGGGCGTCGGCGGCCCGGTGTCGCTCGTCGGGATGGACTACGCGCGCACGTTCTCCGACGCGCACCGGATCGGCACGGCCAGCGGGTTCGTCAACGTCGGCGGGTTCGCGTCGACGATCCTCTCGGTGCTCGCGATCGGCGTGGTGCTGCAGGTGGTGTCGCCGCCCGGCACGACGACGTACTCGCTCGACGCCTTCCGCGTCGCGTTCTCGGTGCTGCTGGTGCCGTGGGTGGTCGGCGTGCTCGGCGTGTGGCGCAACCGCGTCCGCACGCGCGCCGACCTGGCCGCGACGGGCGTGCTCGTGCCGCCGATCCGTGACGTCATCCGGCGACGCCGGCACGGCTGACCGCGCTGCGGACCCGCGGCGGTCGGCGTGGCGACCCGGCCGGGTCGCGGTGCGTCAGCCGATCGTCAGCGGCCACGGACCGCCGACCGCGACGAACGAGGCGGGCGAGCTGACGGGTGCGTCCGGCCCCGTGGGGTCGACGGATCCCGGCGCCGTCCCGCGGGGCAGGTCGGAGGCGCCGCCGCTGCTCCCCCCGCCCGACGAGCTCGACGCCCCGGAGCTGCCCGCCACGGTCCCCGCGCCGGTCGACCCGCGGGACGTCCCTGCGCCCTCGGCCGCGGCGTGGGCGGCGGGTGTCTCCGGGACGCGCATCGGCGGTCCGATCGCCGCGGGCGTGAACGTCCACACCGTCCAGACGTCGTACGTGCCCGGTGGCAGCGGGTCGCCGACCGTCGCCGCCTGGTCCGGGACGCACGCGCGCAGCAGCGTCGAGGCAGCGAGGCCGGGGGACTGCGTCGACGTGCCGGGGTCGAGCTGGACGCCGAGGCCGATGGCGTCGCTCGCCTCGCCGGGCCCGCCCACCACGCGCCCGTCCCGCGTGACGAGCACCAGCGGGTGGCCCGTCAGCTCGTCGAGGTGCGTGGTCCCGTCGTTCGTGAGGCGCTGGCCGAACGAGTACGGCTCGCCGCGGCGCGCATCGGGGAGGGCGCGGGTGGTCAGGTCGACCGCGATCGGCGCGGGGGCGGCGGCGAGCGCGCGGAGACCCGCGACCGGTGCGCCGCACGCGGCCGGGTCGGTGCCCGTGGGCGCCGGCGCCGGCTCCGCCGTGGCCGTGCCGAGCGGCCTGGGTGAGCCGCCGGGACCCGTCGCCACCTGCACCGGCACGCTCGCCCCGACGACGGTGACGAGCGCCTGGCCGTCCGTCGGCCAGGCGTCGGGCGCGGGTTCGGTGGGCGTCCCCCCGGTCGGCACCGCGACGCCGACGTCGCTGGTCGCCCACGGCTCGAGCGCGATCGTGTCGGTGACGACGAGGTCGTACGCCCCACCGAGCGTGTGACCGTCGCACGCCACGAACCGGCCCTCGACGTCCTCCGAGAAGGGCAGGGCGACGGCGGCGTAGTCGCCGCGGTTCTCCGGCGAGGTGGCCTCCGCGACGGTGGGCGCCGCGCGACCGGCACGCACCGCGACCACGCGCCCGTCCCGCAGCAGCGAGACGTCGGTCCCGTAGACGATCGCGGTCAGCGGGTCGGGCGCCGGACCCGGGACCGGGCTGGAGGTGCCGCCGCCCGGGGTGTCGCCGGGTCCGGCGGTCGACCCGGTCCCGTCGCCGTCTGCCGTGCTGGTCCGCGAGTCCGTGCCCGACGGCGCGACCGGGACGTCGAGCGTGGTCCGCAGGCGCCACGGCGCGTCGGCCGGCAGGTCGGCGGGCGCGTCGATCGTGAGCGTCGGCGCCCCGCGTCCGGGGAGCAGCTCGGGCGCCCAGTGGGGGATCAGCTCGTCGATCGCGCGCCCGCACCACCGGTGGTACGCGCTCGGCAGGTCGGGGAACGCGCCGCCGGACGAGCCTCGGGCTCCCGCGCACGCGCTCGTGGCGGCGAGCACGAGGACCGCGGCGACGGCGACCCCGGCGCGACCGCCCCGCGTCACGGTCGTGCCGGGCGAGCCGGCCCCCGCCGCGGGCGCGTGCCGCCCGGCCCGCCCGTCCCGTGAGCCGGCGGCGTCCCAGACCCCGCGCACGATGGCTCGCCCCCTCAGCCCGCGGCCGGCACGGTGACGGTCGAGCGCGCCACGGCGTGCTGCGTCCAGTCGCCCCCGTCGCCCGTCATCGCGAGCGTCTGCACGACGACCAGCTCGTACGTGCCCGGCTCGACGACGGGCGACCCGTGGCCGACCGGGTACTGCGCGCACGAGGCGAGGTGCGCGGTCACCGGCGTGGAGATCGTGCCGTAGATGCCCGGCCGGTGCGGAGAGGCGGTCGTCGGGCCCTCGGGCTGCTGGACCTGCGCACCCTCCTGGACCGCGACGACGACGCCGTCACGCACGAGCGAGACGTCGGTGCCGACGACCTCGGCGTGCATCCCGTCGTCCCGGCGCGCGACGGTCGTCGCCTGCCAGGTGCCGTCCGCGGCGACCGTCGCGCCCCGCAGCGTGAGCTCGGTCGGGTCCGGCGGGTCGGCGAGGGGCTTGCCGCACCGGTCGAACTGGGCCGGCCAGTCGCCGCCCGCGCCGTCGTCGCCCTGCGCCTCGGACCCGTTCGGCAGCGGAGCCACGCCGCCGCCGAGCGAGTCGGACGCCGTCGACCCGCCGGACGTCGAGCCGGCCGCGACCCGACCGCCGTGGCCGGTCGTGACGGCGCCCCACACGGCCGGCGCCGCGACCACGACCCCGGCCGCGAGCACGCAGGCTCCGCCGCTGAGGGCGGCCCGCCGCGCGGTCCGACGCCGGCGCACGCGACGCCGGATCGTCGTCACCGGCACGTCGTAGCCGAGCGACTCGGGCCAGCCGGCGGCGTCGTCGAGCGCGTGGCTCAGCGGGTTGCCGTGCGGGTCGGGCGTCGGGTGGTTCATGACGACCTCCGGGTGTCGAGCGGCTTCGTGGCGGGGTGGGTGCCGAACGTGACGGCGGGCCCGGCGTCGTCGGGCAGTGGTCCGAGCAGGGACTCGAGCTTGTGCGTGGCCGTGGACAGGTACCGCTTGACGGTGCCCGTCGCGAGGCCCATGCGGTCCGCGACCTCGGGCACGGTGAGGTCCTCGACGTGGCGCAGCACGATCGCGACCCGCTCCTGCGGCGCGAGCCGGTCGAGCGCCGCGCGCACGTCGACGCCGGCCGTCACCGCCGCCGCGGGATCGGGCGTCGCCTCGCGGGACCGCTCGTCGTGCTGCACCAGGTGCCGCAGCCCGCTCCAGCGCTGGCGTCGGCGCAGCACGTCGAGGTGGATGGTCAGGATGGCGCGCCGGACGTACGCCTCGGCCGCGTCCGGCGCGAAGCCGGTGCGCGTGCGCGCGAACACCCGCACGAACGCGTCCTGCACCAGGTCCTCGGCCTGCCGCGGGTCCCCGCTCAGCAGGAGCGCGTAGCCGAACAGCGCGCGCCCGCGCTCGCGGGCGAGCACCTCGAGGGTGTCGGGCTGGTTCGGCGGCACGGCTCCATCGTCTCGTCACAGGGCTCCCTACGAGCCCAGACGCGCGACGAGGGCGAACCGTTGCATCGGTTCGCCCTCGCCGTCCGGCCACCGGCGCGAGCCCGGCGTCCGAACCGCGAGGAGAGGGTCCCTCCCACCCACCCCTCGCGGGCCGTTCGTCGGTCAGGAGCCGGTCCCGCCCGCGTGGATACCGCCGCCCGACGCGGTCGTCAGGACGCGCCGGCGGTGCCCTCCGCGAGCGTGGCGCGTCACGCGTGGGCACCGTCCGCGAGCATCTGCCCCAGCCGGGCTGGGGCACCCTCGTCGTCGTCGCAGGGGGCGCCCCCTGCGCGCCCCCTGACATGAAGACGTACGGCGGTCGGCAGACGTTGGTCGGCCGGTGTCAGATGCGTCACAGCGCCTGGCTAGACTCTGCGGGTCCGGCGGGCAACGGGGCCAACCGGATCCGGGCGCGATCAGGGGAGAGCGCGCCGCACTCCGAGGAGGAATGCATGGTCGAGCTCGGTTCCACGAGCCTCACGATCGTCGGTGTCATCGCGGCCGTGGCAATCGCCGCCCTGCTCGTGGCAGCCGTGCTGCGCCGTCAGGTGCTCGCAGCCGGTGAAGGCACCCAGTCCATGCGCGACATCGCGCAGGCCGTCCAGGAGGGCGCGAGCGCGTACCTCAACCGGCAGTTCCGGACGCTCGCGCTGTTCGCGGTCGTCGTCTGCGCGCTGCTGTTCCTGCTGCCCGGTGATGCGGGCATCAAGGTGGGACGGTCCATCTTCTTCCTGGTCGGCGCCGTGTTCTCGGCGTCGATCGGCTTCCTGGGCATGTGGCTCGCGACGCGGGCCAACCTGCGCGTGGCCGCGGCCGCGTCGCAGGAGAACGGCCGCGCCGAGGGCGCGCGCATCGCGTTCCGCACCGGCGGCGTCGTCGGCATGTCCGTGGTCGGGCTGGGCCTGCTCGGCGCGGCGGCGGTCGTCCTGATCTACAAGGGTGACGCGCCCTCCGTGCTCGAGGGCTTCGGCTTCGGCGCGGCGCTGCTCGCGATGTTCATGCGCGTCGGCGGCGGCATCTTCACCAAGGCGGCCGACGTGGGCGCCGACCTCGTCGGCAAGGTCGAGCAGCACATCCCCGAGGACGACCCGCGCAACGCGGCGACCATCGCGGACAACGTGGGCGACAACGTCGGCGACTGCGCCGGCATGGCCGCCGACCTGTTCGAGTCGTACGCCGTGACGCTCGTCGCGGCGCTGATCCTCGGCCGTGCGGCGTTCGGCGAGAAGGGCCTCGTGTTCCCGCTCCTCGTGACGTCGATCGGCGCGCTCGTCGCGGTCATCGGCGTGTTCACCACGCGCGTGCGCGGCCAGGAGAGCGGTCTCGCGGCGATCAACCGCGGGTTCTACGTCGCGGCCGTCATCGGCGTCGTGCTCGCCGCGGTCGTGGCGTTCGTGTACCTGCCCGACACGTTCGCGGCGTTCACCGACGGCACCGCGAAGCTCACGGAGCACGCCGGCGACCCGCGGCTCATCGCGTCGGCGGCCGTCGCGATCGGCGTCGTCCTCGCGGGCGTCATCCTCTGGGTCACCGGCTACTTCACGGGGACGACGAGCAAGCCGACGCTGCACGTCGCCGCGACGACCCGCACCGGTGCCGCGACGGTCGTCCTGTCGGGCATCGGCGTCGGCTTCGAGTCGGCCGTCTACACCGCGGGCATCATCGCCGCGGCGATCTGCGCGCTGTTCCTCATCGCCGGCGGGTCGATCGCGCTGTCGCTGTTCCTGGTCGCGCTCGCGGGCTGCGGCCTGCTCACGACCGTCGGCGTCATCGTCGCGATGGACACGTTCGGGCCCGTCAGCGACAACGCGCAGGGCATCGCCGAGATGTCCGGCGACGTGACGCCCGAGGGCGCGCAGATCCTCACGGACCTCGACGCCGTCGGCAACACCACGAAGGCCGTGACGAAGGGCATCGCGATCGCGACGGCCGTGCTCGCCGCGACCGCGCTGTTCGGCTCGTACGCCGACGCGGTGTCGATCGCGCTCGCCAAGCCCGGCGTGCACGTCGGCAGCGACATCGTCGCCGCCATGACGCGGTACGAGGTCATCTCGCCGGTGACCCTCGTCGGCGTGATCCTCGGCGCGGCGGTCGTGTTCCTGTTCTCGGGCCTCGCGATCGACGCGGTGACCCGGGCGGCCGGCGCCATCGTGTTCGAGGTGCGCCGCCAGTTCCGCGACTTCCCGGGCATCATGACCGGCGAGGTCCGCCCTGAGTACGGCAAGGTCGTCGACATCTGCACGCGTGACTCGCTGCGCGAGCTCGCGACGCCGGGTCTGCTCGCGGCGTTCGCCCCGATCGCGGTCGGCTTCGGCCTCGGCGTCGGCCCGCTCGCCGGGTTCCTCGCGGGCGCCATCGCCGCGGGCGTGCTCATGGCCGTGTTCCTTGCGAACTCGGGCGGCGCGTGGGACAACGCGAAGAAGATCGTCGAGGACGGCAACTTCGGCGGGAAGGGCTCCGCGGCGCACGACGCGGCGGTCATCGGCGACACCGTCGGCGACCCGTTCAAGGACACCGCCGGCCCGGCGATCAACCCGCTCATCAAGGTCATGAACCTCGTGTCGGTGCTCATCGCGCCGGCCGTGGTGGCGATCTCGGTGGGCTCGGGCGCCAACCAGCCGGCGCGCCTGGCGATCGCGATCGTCGCGGCGCTCATCGCGTTCGGCGCGGTGGTGGCGTCCCGCCTGCGGGCGGCGCGCGTCGACCGCGACGGCGTCGACGAGCCCGAGGCGGCTCCCGCGCTCACGCACTGAGCGCTCGGACGACGAGGCCCCGGTTCTCCGCGGAGGACCGGGGCCTCGTCCTGTCCGGGACGGGGCGGTGCCGACCGCGAGCCGTGCCAGGTGTGCGGGCGAGCGGCCGACACGCCGCGTGCGGAGGCCGCGAGATCGGCGTGTCGCCGCGCCGGCCGCACGTTCGGTACGGCGCACCCGGATCGCGCGGCGTCCAGCAGACCGATCGCCGCCCGCGCCCGGCCGCGCGGGGCCGTCAGGCGTGTCGCGCGTCCGCCAGGACCTCGCGCAGCACGCGCCACGCGTTCGCGGCGAGCACCGGGTTCGTGTCCCGGTAGTACGGCAGCTGGACGAGCGCCTGCGCGAGCGCCCGCGCGCGGCCGCGCACCCAGGTGGCGTCGTCGACGCCGAGCCCGTCGCGCAGCGTGGCCCGCGCGCCCGCCGGCAGCAGGTTCCACGCCACCCCGAGGTCGGAGGCCGCGTCGCCGAGGCCGATGCCGGCGAAGTCGATCAGCCCGCTGAGCCGGCCGTCGCGCAGCAGCAGGTTCCCGGGCGCGAGGTCGTGGTGCACCCACGTGCGGGTGCCGTCCCACTCGGCGTGCGCGAGGGCCTCGTCCCAGATGGCCGCGAGGGTCGCGATGTCGACGTCGTCGGCCAGCGCCGCCAGGTCGCGGCGGACCTGGTCGTCCCGACCGCTCAGCGGCTGGTCCTTCGGCTCGCCGTCCGGGAGCTCGAGCGCGCGGATCGCGCGGACGAGCGTGACCAGCTCGCGGGCCAGCGCGTCGGGGTCGTCGAGCGCGTCGATCCGCGGGTTCACCCCGTCGAGCCACGTCAGCACGGACCACGACCACGGGTAGTCGTCGGACGGGTTGCCCGTCGCGAGGACTCGCGGCGTCTCGACCGGCAGGCGACCCGCGACGAGCGGCAGCCACCGCACCTCGTGGTCCACGGTGCCGGCCGCCCAGTGGATGCGCGGCAGCCGGACGACCATGCGGTCGCCGAGCCGGAACATCGCGTTGTCGGTGCCGCTCGACGCCACCCGCCGCACCGGCAGCCCGGCCCACCGCGGCAGCTGCTCGGCGACCAGGCGCGCCACGAGGTCCGTCGGGAGGTCGAGCTCGTCGGCGTGCATCCTCACGCGGGCAGTCGAGCAGGGTGCGCGACCGGGACGCCAGGGGATTGCGCCGGCCGCGTGGCACGCTGGCGCGATGGCGCCCGTCACCGATGCCGCCCTCGTCCTCGTCGGCCAGGGCCGGTACGCCGACCCGTGGCACGACGTCGCCGCGACGTCGCACGCGCTCGCGGCCCTGCTCGCGGACGTCGGGCTGCCGGTCGACGTCCGGGGCACACGGCCCGACGCGCTCGGCGGGCTCGACGCGCCGGGTCTGCTGGTCGTCGTCGCGGGCGACGGCCGCCGGGACGCGGAGTTCGACGGCGACGACGACGCGTGGCGCGGGTTCCACGACCGGCGCGCGGACTGGGTCGCCGAGGGCGTCCCGGTGCTCGCCGTGCACCAGTCGGCGATGGCCTTCCGGGACGACCCGCGGTGGGCGCGCGAGGTCGGCGGCCGGTGGGTCGAGGATCGCTCGTGGCACCCGCCGCTCGGACCGGCCGTGCTCCGCGTCGCCGGCGACCCGCACCCGGTCACCGCGGGCCTCGGTCCGCTCGCGGTCGTCGACGAGCGGTACGCGGACCTCGAGGTCGACCCCGGCGTCCGGCCGCTCGTGCTCGCCGACGTCACCGCCGACGAGGCGTCCGACCGGCCGGTGTCCGCGGGCGCGCACCCGGTCGTCTGGGTCGCGCCGGGGCCGGGCCGCGTGCTGTACGACGCGCTCGGCCACGACGTCCGCTCCTTCGAGTCCCCCGACCACCGAGCGCTGCTGACGGCGGCGATCGGCTGGCTGCTGGCGCTCTGACCCGACCTGTGACGGGGGCATCAGCAGCGGCCACTGCGGGTGCGGAACCGTCGGTGCGGACCACGCGGCGACACGCCGGAGGGCAGGCGCCTGCGGACGGCGTGTCGGCCGTTCCTCCGCACGGACGGTTCGGGGGCCTCGTGGACGCGACCCCGGGCGGCGCGCGACCTGTGCAGTCCGCGAGGATGGCCCGGTGGACACGCCTCGCACCGAGCCCGCCCTCGTCGACGCGCTGCGGGCCGACCTCGCGGCCGCCGGCTTCACCGTCACCGGCGTGGACGAGCTGCTCGGTCCCGTCGCGTCCGACGCGCTGCACCGGGAGGAGCAGGTGCCCGCGCTGCGCGCGACGGCGTCGAGCGACGAGCCCGCCGCGGCGCTGATCCGGGCGTTCGTGCTGGGCGCGCCGGTGCGCCGTCGGGCTCTCGAGCGCGCGCTGCCGACGGTCGGCGTCGCCGGCGCCGCGCGACTCGGGCTCGTCGCGAGCTCCGGGACGGCGGCGGACGACGAGGTGCACGCGCTCGTCGACCTGCGTCCGTACACCGCGCTGGACGCCGTCGACCCCGGCGGAGAGACGCGCGAGGTCGACTGGTGGATCGCGTCGGACCTCGGCGAGCTGGCCACCGGCCGCGCGCTGCGCACCGACCACGTGCTCGGCGTCGGCGGCGCGTCGACGACGCTCGCCCAGGTGACGGTGCGCCGGCCCGTCGCGCGCGCCCTCGACCTCGGCACGGGGTGCGGCATCCAGTCGCTGCACGCGCTGCTCCACGCCGGGCGCGTGACGGCCACCGACATCTCGCACCGCGCGCTCGCGTTCGCGCGGTTCAACGCCGCGCTCGCCGGTGTCCGCGCCGAGGGCCAGGGGACCGAGAGCCCGACGCACCTCGCTGCGTCCGACCGCACCGACGGCGCCGCGCACCCGCCGGCCGGCCCGGCCGCACCCACCGCCCCCGCGCGCCTCGACCTCCGGCTCGGCTCGATGCTCGACCCCGTCGCGGGCGAGCGGTTCGACCTCGTCGTCAGCAACCCGCCGTTCGTCATCACGCCGCGCGACCCGGACGTCCCGACGTACGAGTACCGCGACGCGGGCCGCACGGGCGACGCGATCGTGCGCGAGCTGGTCACCGGCGTCCGCGCGGTCCTGGCACCGGGGGGCGTCGCGCAGCTGCTCGGCAACTGGGAGGTCCGCCGCGGCGAGCGCTGGGACGAGCGCGTCGGGGAGTGGCTCGCCGAGTCGGGGCTGTCCGGCTGGGTGGTCCAGCGCGAGCTGCAGGACCCCGCGCAGTACGCCGAGACGTGGATCCGGGACGGCGGCACGACGCCTGACCGCGACCGCGAGGCCTGGCGGACGAGCTACGACGCGTGGCTCGACGACTTCGCGTCGCGCGACGTCGAGGCGATCGGGTTCGGCATCGTGACGCTCGTCGACGACGGCCTCGGCTGGGCGCGGCTCGAGGAGGTGACGGGCACGGTGCAGCAGCCGCTCGGTCCGTCGATCGAGGCGTCGGTGCGCGCGCGGGCCGCGCTGGCCACGCGAGACCTCGCCGACCTGCGGCTCGTGGTCGCGCCGGACGTCACCGAGGAGCGGTACCTGACGCCGGGCGACGTCGACCCGCAGATCATCCTGCTGCGGCAGGGCGGCGGGTTCGGCCGGACGGTCCAGGCGGGCACGGCGCTCGCCGCGCTCGTCGGCGCGTGCGACGGCGAGCTGACCGTCGGGCAGATCGTCGCGGCGCTCGGCGCGCTGCTCGAGCGACCCGCGCACGAGGTCGCCGCCGAGGTCCTGCCTGCGGTCGAGGGGCTCGTCGTCGACGGCCTGCTCACCGTCTGACCTGCCCTCACAGCCTCGCCACAGTCTCGGCTGACGATCGCCCCAGCCCGTCTCCCTACCTTCGCGTCCGTCGGTCGCACTGGCCGCCCCGGGGCACGTCGCCCCCGCTGAGGTGAACGAGGGAGACCATGCGTCGCGTCTGGAGACGGACCAACCCCTGGGCGAAGGTGGCCACGGCCGTCGTCGTCCTCGCGCTGGCCGGGGTCGGGGTCTGGTGGTTCGGCTTCCGGGGGGACGAGGCGAGCGCCGCGGCGCCCGTCACGCGCACCGTCCAGGCCAGCACGACGACCATGCAGAAGACCGTCAGCTCGACGGGCACGGTCTCGCCCAGCGTCGAGGAGGACGTGAGCTTCGCGGTCAGTGGCACGGTCACGTCGGTGCCCGTGACGCAGGGCACGCAGGTCACGAAGGGCGACGTGCTGGCCAAGGTCGACACGCTGCAGCTCAAGGCCGACCTGCTCTCCGCCAAGGCTGACCTCGCGAGCGCGGAGGCGACGTGGTCGGACGCGCGGGACGCGAGCGACGGGAGCGACGCGTCCGTCTCGCGAGTCGCGGCGGCGCGGTCGCAGGTCGACGTGGCGCAGGCCGCGGTCGACACCGCCGAGGACGACTACCGCGCGGCCACGCTGACGGCGCCGGTGTCGGGGCTGCTGACGTCCGTCAACCTGGCGGTCGGCGACGCCGTGACCGGCTCGAGCGGCAACGGGAGCAACGGCAGCAACGGCAGCAGCAACGGGAGCTCGAGCTTCCCGAGCTCGTCGTCCAGCTCGTCCAGCTCGAGCTCGTCGAGCGCGCAGTTCGTGATCGTCGGCACCGACTCGTGGGACGTCGACGCCACGGTGTCCGACTCGGAGGTCGCGAACGTCAAGGTCGGCGACCAGGCCGAGATCGCGATCGACGACGTCGCGGGCACGGTGTACGGCACGGTGAGCGCGATCGGCCTGCTCTCGACGAGCTCGTCGGGCGTCGCCTCGTACCCCGTGACGATCGCGGTGACGCCGGGCCAGAGCACCCTGCACGACGGCGAGTCCGCGGACGTGAAGGTCATCTACTCCAAGCGCACGGGCGTCCTCGCGGTGCCGAGCCTCGCGGTGAGCACCGGCACGGACGGCGTCAGCTACGTGACGAAGGTCGACGCGGAGGGCAAGCAGACCAAGGTCGCCGTGAAGACCGGCGAGACCGCGAACCAGATGACCGAGATCACGTCGGGCCTGACCGAGGGCGACTCGGTCGTCCTCGTGACGTTCACCCCGGGCGGCGGGTCGGGGTCCGGCAGCCAGCGCGGCCAGCGCGGTGAGGGAGGCTTCGGGGGGACGTTCCCCGGCGGCGAACGCCCGGGCGGCGGGCGCCTGCCCGAGGGCGGCTTCGGCGGCAACCTGCCCGGCGGCACCCAGGGCGGCGGTCGTGGCTGAGCTGACCTACGCGCCCGATCGCTGGGCGTCGGCCCCGGCCGAGCCCGTGATCGAGCTCGAGGGCGTGACGAAGACGTACCGCACCGGCACCGTCGAGTTCCAGGCCCTGCGCGGCGTCGACCTCCGCATCGGCGTCGGCGAGTACGTCGCGATCATGGGCCCCTCGGGGTCGGGCAAGTCGACGCTGATGAACCTCCTCGGCTGCCTGGACACGCTGACGACGGGCACGTACCGGCTGGCGGGCGAGGACGTCGGCGAGCTCGACGAGATCGACCTCGCGGAGATCCGGAACCGCCGCATCGGCTTCGTGTTCCAGCAGTTCAACCTGCTGCCGTCGCTGCCCGCGTGGCGCAACGTCGAGCTGCCGCTCGTCTACGGGCACGTGCCGGCGGCCGAGCGCCGCCGCCGGGCTCTCGAGGCGCTCGACCGGGTCGGCCTCGCGGACCGGGCGCGGAACCGCCCCGGCGAGCTGTCGGGAGGCCAGCAGCAGCGCGTCGCCGTGGCCCGCGCGCTCGTCGGGGAGCCGGCGCTCGTGCTGGCCGACGAGCCCACCGGCAACCTCGACTCGGTGTCGACGGCCGACGTGCTGTCGCTCCTGGACGACCTGCACACCGCGGGCAGCACGATCGTCCTGATCACGCACGAGGCCGACGTCGCGCGGCGCGCCGAGCGGGTGGTGCGCGTCATGGACGGCCTCATCCAGTCCGACGAGGTGATCCGGTGACCTGGCTCGAGACCCTGCGCACCGGGTGGCACGCCGTCCGCTCGCACGCCCTGCGCTCGACGCTGACCGTGCTCGGCATCCTCATCGGCATCGCGGCAGTGATCCTCACCGTGGGCCTCGGCCTGGGCACGCAGCAGGACGTCTCGAAGCAGATCTCCTCGCTCGGGTCGAACCTGCTGATCGTCCGGCCCGGGTCGTCGACGTCTGCCGAGGGCATCCGCGGCGGCTTCGGCTCCCGCACCACGCTCACGCGCGCCGACGCCGACGCGCTCGCGTCGAAGACCAACGCCCCGGACGTCGCGGGCGTGGCGGCCGAGAAGTCGACGTCGACCGAGATCGACGCGGGGAGCACGAACTGGACGACGACGGTGGTCGGCACCACGACGAGCTGGCTCGACGTGCGCGGCAGGACCGTGGCCCAGGGTCGGTTCCTCACCGCGGCGGACGAGACGAGCCGCGCGAACGTCATCGTGCTCGGGCCCGAGACCGCCAAGGAGCTGTTCGGCACCACGTTCGTCACCGGTCAGACGGTGACGATCAGCGGCACGGACTTCCAGGTGGTCGGCGTCCTGAAGCCGGAGGGCTCGAGCGGCGACAACGACCTCGACGACACCGCGATCGTGCCGATGTCGACGGCCGCGAACCAGCTCGTGGGCGGCTCGGACCGCAACGCCGTCAGCACGATCTACCTCCAGGCCGCGTCGACCGACCAGCTCGCGGCGGCCGACGCCGAGGCGACCACCCTCCTGCTGAACCTGCACGGCATCACGGACTCGTCGAGCGCCGACTTCACGATCAGCAGCCAGGACGCGCTCGTCTCGACCGCGACGTCGGTCTACAAGACGCTGACGATCCTGCTCACCGGCATCGCGGCGCTGTCGCTGCTGGTCGGTGGCATCGGGGTCATGAACATCATGCTCGTCTCGGTCACCGAGCGGACGCGCGAGATCGGGCTGCGCAAGGCGCTGGGCGCGCCGCCGTGGGCGATCCGCCGGCAGTTCCTGGTCGAGGCGTCGGTGCTCGGGCTGACCGGCGGCCTGCTCGGTGCCGTCGTCGGCGTCGTCGCCGCCAAGGCGCTGCCCAGCGCGCTCGGCTCGTCGGTCGTCGTCTCGGGCGTCGCCGTGGGCGGCTCGGTCGTCATCGCGATCGCGATCGGCCTCGTCTTCGGGGTCTACCCCGCCACGCGGGCCGCGCGGCTCGCCCCCATCGACGCGCTGCGGGCGGAGTGATCCGCGTGCGCGCATCCCCGAGGAGAACACCTGTGAACACCCGTCTGCGCCTCGCCGCGGCCCCGGCGATCCTCGCCACCGCGGCTGTCGTCCTGCTCGCCGGCTGCCAGGGGTCGTCGTCCGGGTCGGGCGGCGACCAGCCCTCGGCCGCGCCGAGCGCCCAGGCCGGTGGCCCGGGCAACGGGTCGGAGGGCGCCGCGGGCGACGGCCCGGGCCTCGCGCCCGGCGGCGGCGCGGTGACCGGCGAGATCGCGGCCGTCACCGGCACGGTCGCGCAGGTCCGCGGCACCGACGGCCAGACCTCGGTCACCTGGACCGGCTCGACCACGTTCGAGCGGACCACGACGGGCACGCTCGCCGACGTCAAGGTCGGCGCGTGCGTCACGGCCGTCGCCGTCGGCCAGGGCGCGGACGCGTCGTCCTCGTCGTCCGGCGCGGTGACGCGCGTGACGATCACGCCGGCCGGGTCGGACGGCACGTGCACCGGCGGCTTCGGCGGCGGGCGCGGCGGCTTCCCCGGCGGCCGCGACGGCCAGCGCCCGTCGGGCGCGCCGACGGACCTCCCGGGCGGCGGCCAGCGGGGTGCCAACGGTGAGCGACCGACCGGCGGCCCCGGCGCGGGCAGGTTCCCGGGCGGCTTCGGCGGCTTCACGAGCGGCAAGGTGACGGCCGTCAGCGGCTCGACCATCACGGTCGACGCGCTGCAGCTCGGCACGGGCGGCTCGACGCCGACGACCGCACCGAAGCAGGTCGCGGTCGACGCCTCGACGACCTACACGACGACCGCGAGGTCCGACGCGTCGGCCGTCAAGGTCGGGCTGTGCGCGGTCGCGCGCGGCAAGGCGGACGACAGCGGCGCGGTGACCGCGACGTCCATCACCCTGTCCGACAAGGTCGACGGCAGCTGCAGCACGGGCTTCGGCGGCCGCGGCTTCGGGCGCCCGGGCCAGGGCACGGGCGAGGGATCGACGAATGCCTGAGCCCCGCACCCGCAAGGCCCAGGGCCAGGGCAAGCCGGGCTCGGCGTCGGCTCGTCGCCGGGCGCGCCGCCGTCGCGTCGTCGCGCTGACCACAGTGGGTGCCGTCGTGCTCGTCGCCGCGGGCAGCGGCGTCGCGCTCGCGGCGTCGCACGACGACGCCGACCGGTACCGCACCGCGACGGTCGAGCGCGCGTCGGTCGAGCAGAAGGTCGACACGGTCGGCACGATCGCGTCGGCGACCCGGCGCGACATGGCGTTCTCGGTCGGCGGCACGGTCAGGAGCGTCAAGGTCACCGTCGGCCAGATCGTCACGGCCGGCCAGGTGCTCGCGACGCTCGACACGAGCGACCTCGACGACGCGGTCGACGCTGCGAAGTCCGCCCTCGCGACGGCCCAGCAGCAGCTCAGTGACGACCTCGCGTCGCAGACCAGCTCGAGCTCGTCGAGCACCGACTCCACCGGCACGGACCGGTCGGGCTCGTCGAACGGCTCCTTCCCGTCGGGCTCGAACGGGTCGACGGGCTCGCGCTCGAACGGCGCGGGGGCGGGCCCCTCGGGCTCCACCGGCTCGAACGGCTCGGGCTCGAACGGCACCGGCTCGACCCCGTCGGGCTCCGGCTCGACCACCACGAGCCCGGCGGTCGCCAAGGCGCTCGCGGCGGTCAAGGCGGCGCAGAGCGCGCTGCTCGCTCAGGCCGACGCGGCCGACAAGGCGCTGGCCGCGAGCACGCAGGCGGTGGCCGACGCGCAGACGGCGTGCACCGACCTGCTGGCCGTGACGGGCGACGACGTGTCGCCCGGCTCGGGCTCGGGCGACTCGTCCGACCCCGCGCCGAGCGTCTCACCGACCGCGGATGACTCCGACGGGTCCGGCGACACGTCGTCCGGGAGCTCGACGACGGACGGCGTCGCGATGGCGCTGGCCGCGTGCCAGAAGGCGGTCTCGGCGACGCAGACCGCGCAGCAGGCGACGAACGACGCGCAGTCGAAGGTCTCCGACCTGGCGACGGCGCTCGACAAGGCGGTCTCGGCGTACGAGCAGGCGCTCCAGCGGGCGTCGCAGGGCTCCTCGACGGGCACGAAGCCCTCGACGGGCACGGGCTCCTCGACGGGCACGAGGCCCTCGACCGGAGCGACGACCACCGCGGCCTCGTCGACCGGGTCGCCGACGATCGTGCTCGCCGCGGCCACGACGTCCACCGGCTCGAACCCGACCGGCGGCGCGGGCGGCTCGAACCCGACCGGCGGCTCGTCCGTGGCGTCGGCGGCGACGATCCTGGCCGACCGTGCGGCGATCAGGACGGCCGAGGCGAAGGTCACCGTCGCGGCGAGCAGGCTCGACCTCGCCACGCTGACGAGTCCCGTGCCGGGCCGGGTGGCGTCGGTCGGTCTGAAGCCCGACCAGTCGGTGAGCGCGTCGTCCACGTCGGCGGTCGTCACGATCATCGGCGCGGACGGCTACACGGTCAGCACGCAGGTGCCGCTCACCAAGATCGACATCGTGAAGGTCGGCCAGGCGGTGACCGCGACGACGGCGAGCACCCAGGGCACGCTGACCGGCACGGTCACGAGCATCGGCGTGCTCGACGTCTCGAGCACCTCCGACCCGGCGTACACCGTCGAGATCGCGCTCGACCCGACCGGCCGGGCCCTCTACGACGGCGCCTCGGCCCAGGTGGAGATCGCGGTCGCGGGCGCCTCCCAGGTGCTCACGGTGCCGACCTCGGCGGTGCACGTCGACGGCAGCACGGCCACGGTCGAGGTGCTGCGCGACGGCACGCCGACGACGGTCACCGTCGAACGCGGCGCCGTCGGCACCGACCGCACCGAGATCACCTCGGGCCTGAAGGCGGGCGACGAGGTGGTGCTCGCGGACCTCCGGGCGCAGATCGCGTCGAGCTCGAGCTCGTCGTCGCGCACCGGGCTCTCGGGGCTCGGCGGCACCGGCGGCCCGACGTTCGGCGGCAGCTTCCCCGGCGGGAGCTTCCCCGCGGGGGGCTTCAGTGGCGGCAGCTTCCCGGGCGGGTTCTCCGGCGGCGGCAACCGCTGACCCACCCGTGCCTCGCCGTCACCGTCCGTCGGTAGGCTTCCGGCGCACCGCACGCCGCGCGAGAGGACCGCCATGACCGACGACACGACCGCCCCGTACGTCGCCGTGCTCGGTGGCGGCGTGATGGGCGAGACGCTGCTGTCCGCGCTGCTCGGCGGCGGCTGGACGCCCGAGCGGGTGGAGGTCACCGAGAGCGCCGCGGTCCGGGCGAACGAGCTCGCGAGCCGGTACGGCGTGCGCACGGGCGCGTCGAACGCCGAGGCGGCCGCGCGCGCCGACGTCGTGCTCATCGCGGTGAAGCCCAACGTCGTCGGGTCGGTGCTCGCCGACGTCCGCGACCGGCTGCGCACGGGCGCGCTCGTCGTCAGCGTCGCCGCCGGCCTGCCGCTCTCGTTCTACGAGTCCCGCCTCGCCGCGGGCACGCCCGTCGTGCGCGTCATGCCCAACACCCCCGCCGTGATCGGCAAGGGCGCGAGCGCGATCGCGCGCGGCACCGCCACCGAGCCCGGCCACCTGGTGCTCGTCGAGCGCATCCTGGACAGCACCGGCCTCGTCGTGCGGGTGGACGAGAAGGACCTCGACGCCGTCACCGCGATCTCGGGCTCCGGCCCCGCGTACGCGTTCTACCTGATCGACGCGATGGCCGAGGCGGGCGTGCTGCTCGGGCTCAGCCGCGACCTCGCCACGCGGCTCGCGGTCGCGACGGTCGAGGGCTCGGCGGCGCTGGCAGCCGAGTCGGGCGACCACCCGGTGGTGCTCCGGGAGCGCGTCTCGTCGCCGGGCGGCACGACGGTCGCCGCGGTCCGTGAGCTCGACGCCCACGGCGTCCGCGCGGGCGTGGTCGCCGCGGCGCAGGCGGCGCGCGACCGCTCGCGGGAGCTCGGCGCGGCGTACTCGTCCTGACCCCGGCTGACGCGAGGAGCGCCCTAGGCTGCGGTGATACGTTTCCGGCGCCTGCGCCGGTCCGCGCCGCCCGGTGCGTCACCGATACCCCCGACGGGAGCACAGCCGTGAGCGTCGAGGCCCACGCCGCCGAGCGGCGCCGCGCGCCCTCCATGGCCGACGTCGCGGAGCTCGCGGGGGTGTCGCACCAGACGGTGTCCCGCGTGCTGAACGACCACCCGAACGTGCGGCCGGAGACGGCCGAGCGCGTGCGCGACGCGATCTCCCGCCTCGGGTACCGGCGCAACAGCGCGGCCCGCGCCCTCGTGACGCGACGCTCGGCGACCATCGGCGTGCTGACCACGAGCTCGGCGCTGTACGGCCCGACCAGCACGGTCGTGGCGCTCGAGGAGGCGGCGCGCGAGCGCGGGTACTTCGTCTCGCTCGCGTCGGTGCACACGTTCGAGGCCGAGCGGCTGCTCGACGCGCTCGACCACTTCATGGTGCAGGGCGTCGACGGCATCGTGGTGATCGCGCCGCAGGACGACGTCGCGACGGCCGTCGAAGGCGTGCGCACCGACCTGCCGGTCGTCATGATCGCCGCGCTGGACGACGACCACCTGCGGCCCGGCACCGTCTCGGTCGCGGTCGACCAGCGGCTCGGCGGCCGGCTCGTCACCGACCACCTGCTCGACCTCGGCCATCGTGACGTGCTGCACCTGGCCGGCCCGGCCGACTGGTTCGACGCGCGCGAGCGGGAGCGGGGCTGGAGCGAGGCGCTGCGCGACCGCGGCGTCGAGCCCGGGCACGTCGTGCGCTGCGACTGGTCGGCGCAGGCGGGCTACGACGCGGGGCAGCGGATCGCCGACGCGGTGCGCGCGGGGGACGGGCCGACTGCGGTCTTCGCGGCCAACGACCAGCTCGCGCTCGGCGTGCTGCGCGCGCTGTGGGAGCGGGGCGTGCGCGTCCCCGACGACGTCTCGGTCGCGGGCTTCGACGACATCGCGGGTGCGGCGTTCTTCGTCCCGTCCCTGACCACCGTGAGCCAGCCGTTCGCGGCGGTCGGCCGGCAGGCGCTGACGGCGCTCACCGAGGCGATCGGGGGCGCGGCGGTGGGCGCGCGTCTCATCGAGCCGACGCTCGTCGTCCGCGCGAGCACGGCGGGGCCACGGGCGTGACGGGGTGCCGGCCGCGGTCCGCCCCGCGATTGACACCTCTGCATTTGTTAGCGCTAACATCGCAGCACCGCGCCGGCACGTCGACGCGGCGCGCCCGCACCTCGGTGCGTGGCGGCGGACGGTCGAGGAGGACCTGATGGCGGACCAGGCTCGCAGCGAGAGCAGCGGCCGCGACGCCGTCGCCGCCGGCCGCGCGGTGCTCGGCATCGAGCTCGGCTCGACGCGCATCAAGGCCTGTCTGATCGACCCGGACGCCCAGGTGCTCGCGACGGGCGGCCACGCGTGGGAGAACCGCCTCGTCGACGGCCGCTGGACGTACGGCCTCGACGAGGTGTGGAGCGGCCTGCAGGCGGCCGTCGCCGACCTGCGCGCGGACGTCGAGCGCCGGCACGGCGTGCGGCTGACCGCGGTCCGGGCGCTCGGCGTCTCGGCGATGATGCACGGCTACCTCGCGTTCGACGCCGCCGGCGAGCTGCTCGTGCCGTTCCGGACGTGGCGCAACACGTCGACCGGCCCCGCGGCGCAGGAGCTCACCGACCGGCTCGGCTTCAACGTCCCGCTGCGCTGGTCGATCGCGCACCTGTACCAGGCCGTGATCGACGACGAGCCGCACGTCGCACGCATCGCGCACCTGACGACGCTCGCGGGCTACGTCCACGAGCGGCTCACCGGTCGCCAGGTGCTCGGCGTCGGCGACGCGTCCGGCATGTTCCCGATCGACCCGGCGACCGGCACGTACGACGCCGCGATGCTGGCCACGACCGACGCGCTGCTCGCGGCCCGCGGCACGGCGCTGCGCCTCGGCGACCTGCTCCCCGAGGTCCTCCGGGCCGGCCAGGACGCGGGTCGGCTCACCGACGAGGGCGCGCGGCTGCTCGACCCCAGCGGCACGCTGCGCGCCGGCGCGGCGGTGTGCCCGCCCGAGGGCGACGCGGGCACCGGCATGGTCGCGACGAACGCCGTCCTGCCGCGCACGGGCAACGTCAGCGTCGGCACGAGCATCTTCGCGATGGTCGTCCTCGAGCGCGCGCTCTCGCAGGTGCACCCCGAGATCGACGTCGTCACGACGCCCGCGGGCGACCCGGTCGCGATGGTGCACTGCAACAACGGTGCGAGCGAGCTCGGCGCGTGGGCGGACCTGTTCGGCCGGTTCGCCACCGTGCTCGGGCACCCGACGGGCGGCGACGAGGTGTTCGCCGCGCTGCTGGGCGAGGCGGTCGAGGGCGATGCCGACGCGGGCGGCCTGCTCGCGTACAACACGCTGTCCGGCGAGCCCGTCACCGGGCTGGCCGAGGGCCGGCCCCTCGTCGTGCGCACTCCCGACAGCCGGCTGACCCTCGCCAACTTCGTGCGCGCGCAGGTCTACGCCGCGTTCGCCGCGCTGAGCCTCGGCATGCGCGTCCTGACGCAGGAGGGCGCGCAGGTCGACGAGCTCGTGGCCCACGGCGGCATGTTCCGCACGCGCGGCGTCGCGCAGCGGTTCCTCGCCGCGGCGCTCGGCGTGCCCGTCGCCGTCGGCGACGCCGCGAGCGAGGGCGGCGCGTGGGGCATCGCGGTGCTCGCCGCCTACCTGGACGCCGCCGCCGACCAGGACCTCGCCGGGTACCTCGCGTCCCACGTCTTCTCAGACGCCGCGGTCGAGGTCACCGCGCCGGCGGCCGAGGACGTCGCGGGCTTCACGGCCTACCTCGACCGGTACGTCGCCGGTCTCGCGATCGAGCGTGCGGCGGTGGACGCCACCTAGGCAGACACCCCCGGGGGCGCCGCTGCTACCGACGACGGCCGGGCGGCCCCACGCCGGGGACTTGTCCCGCACGCGCCACCGGCCGACCATCTCGACAGACAGGACCCGCACCATGACCACCACGCCAGCGCCCGAGGCGCCCGGCGGCATCCCGCCCGAGGCCGCGGACGACGTGCGCCGCGCGCGCGAGCTCGTCGCGCGCCTGCACGCCGAGCTGCCCCGGTGGGGGCTCGTCGTCTGGACCGCGGGCAACGTGTCGCAGCGCGTGCGCGTCGCCGGCGGCGCCGACCTGCTCGTCATCAAGCCGTCGGGCGTCACGTACGACGAGCTGACGCCCGAGGCGATGGTCGTGTGCGACCTCGACGGCAACCTCGTCGAGGGGGACCGGTCGCCGTCGTCCGACACCGCGGCGCACGCGTACGTCTACCGGAACATGCCCGACGTCGGCGGCGTCGTGCACACGCACTCGACGTATGCGACCGCGTGGGCCGCGCGCGCCGAGCCCGTGCCGTGCGTGCTGACGATGATGGCCGACGAGTTCGGCGGCGACATCCCGGTCGGGCCGTTCGCGCTGATCGGCGACGACTCGATCGGCCGCGGCATCGTCGAGACCCTGCGCGGCTCGCGCAGCCCCGCGGTCCTCATGCGCAACCACGGCCCGTTCACCATCGGCCGCGACGCGACCGCCGCCGTCAAGGCCGCGGTGATGGTCGAGGAGGTGGCGCGCACGGTCCACGTCGCGCGCCAGCTCGGCGACCCCCTGCCCATCGACCAGCGCGACATCGACGCGCTGTACGCGCGGTACCAGAACGTGTACGGCCAGCCCGGTCAGCCCGGCCAGGGCCACCAGAGCAGCCACAACCCGGCGGAGCCGGGCGAGGAGGAGTGACGAGCATGCAGAACCCGTTCGACGGCAAGGAGATCTGGTTCCTCACAGGGAGCCAGGGCCTCTACGGCGAGGACGTCCTCGCGCAGGTCGCGCAGCAGTCGCAGGCGGTCGCGGCCGCGCTCGACGCCGCGCCCGACGTCCCGGTGCGCATCGTCTGGAAGCCGGTCCTGACGGACTCCGACGCCATCCGCCGGGCGGTGCTCGACGCGGGAGCGGACGACGCGTGCCTCGGCGTGGTCGCGTGGATGCACACGTTCAGCCCGGCGAAGATGTGGATCCGTGGCCTCGACGTGCTGACGAAGCCGCTGCTCCAGCTGCACACCCAGGCGAACGTCGAGCTCCCGTGGTCGACGATCGACATGGACTTCATGAACCTCAACCAGGCCGCGCACGGCGACCGGGAGTTCGGCTACATCCTGAGCCGGATGGACGTGCCGCGGAAGGTCGTCGCCGGGCACACCACCGACCCGCGGGTCCAGCAGCAGGTCGGCACGTGGGTCCGCGCCGCGGCCGGTCGCGCGGCGATGGGCGCGATGCGGCTCGCGCGCTTCGGCGACAACATGCGCAACGTCGCGGTGACCGAGGGCGACAAGACCGAGGCCGAGGTCCGGTTCGGCGTCTCGGTCAACACGTGGGGCGTCAACGACCTGGTCGCGGCCGTCGACGCGGCGTCCGACGCCGACGTCGACGCGCTCGTCGCCGAGTACGAGGACCTCTACGACGTCGTGCCCGAGCTGCGCCGCGACGGCGACCGCCACGAGTCGCTGCGCTACGGTGCGCGCATCGAGCTCGGCCTGCGCTCGTTCCTCGAGGGCGGCGGTTTCACGGCCTTCACCACCAACTTCGAGGACCTCGGCGGCCTGCGCCAGCTGCCCGGCCTCGCGGTGCAGCGCCTGATGGCCGACGGGTACGGGTTCGGCGCCGAGGGCGACTGGAAGACGGCAGTGCTCGTGCGGACCGCCAAGGTGATGGGCCACGGCCTGCCCGGCGGCGCGTCACTGATGGAGGACTACACCTACGACCTGACGCCCGGCTCGGAGCTGATCCTCGGCGCGCACATGCTCGAGATCTGCCCCACGCTGACCACCGGCCGCCCCCGCCTCGAGATCCACCCGCTCGGCATCGGCGACCGCGAGGACCCGGTCCGCCTCGTGTTCGAGGCCGACGCCGGCCCGGGCGTCGTCGTCGCGCTCAGCGACATGCGCGACCGGTTCCGCCTCGTCGCGAACGAGGTCGACGTGGTGGCGGCGCCGCAGTCGCTGCCGAGGCTGCCCGTCGCGCACGCCGTGTGGTCGCCGAAGCCGGACTTCGCGACGTCGGCGTCGGGGTGGCTGCTCGCGGGTGCGGCGCACCACACCGTGATGTCGACGGCGGTGGGCGTCGAGGCGTTCGAGGACCTGGCTCGCATGACGCGCACCGAGCTCGTCACGATCGACGCGGACAGCACCCGCCGCGGCGTCGAGAACGAGCTGCGCTGGAACGCGGTGTACCGCCGCGTCGCCGACGGCATCTGACGCAGGCCGCGCACCCGGGCCGCGCGCCCGGGGGCGCGGTCGGGGTGCCTGGCTAGGCTCGACGGGTCCGCCCGACGCGCTGCGAGGAGGCCCCGCCGTGGGACGCGTGCACATCGACCTGTTCACCACGCTCGACGGCGTCGCCCAGGCGCCCGGCGGCCCCGAGGAGGACGCGTCCGGCGCGTTCCCGTGGGGCGGCTGGCAGGCGCCGCTGATCGACGACGTCGCCGGTCAGTGGGTGCTCGACGGGATGGCCGGCCTCGACGCCCTGCTGCTCGGCCGCCGGACCTACGACATCTTCGCGGCGTACTGGCCGCACCAGGACGACACGATCGGCCGCCTGTTCAACGCGGTGCCGAAGTACGTCGCGAGCCGCGGTACCCCCGCCCTCGGCTGGCCCGGCTCGACGGCGCTCGGGCCGGACCTCGCCGCCGAGGTGGGCGCGCTGCGCGAGCGGCACGAGCACGTGCACGTGATCGGCAGCGTCGACCTCGTGCAGACGCTGCTCGCGGAGGAGCTGTACGACGTCCTCACGCTGTGGGTGCACCCCGTCGTGCTCGGGGAGGGCAAGAAGGTGCTCCCCGACGGGGCCGCGCCCGCGCGCGTGCGGCTGCTCGAACCGCCTGCCGCGTCGCCGAACGGCATCGTGCGCCTGCTCTACGGCCCGACCGGCGACCGCCCGACGACGGGCGACATGACCGTCGTCGACCACGCCGGCGGCGACTGGGGCTGACGGTCGCGCCGAGGTTCGCCCAGCACCAGAGAGATGGTTCGCCCGGGGCCTTGACGCCGCGTCGTGTGAGCGCTCACACTCGTCCCGGACGCGAGTCCCGAGACTCGTCGTCCACCCACCCCCGACGCCGCCGTCGGGAAAACGCAGGGCTTTCGAACCGGTTCGACGATGAAGCGGAGCACGGCATGAGCACGATCGGCGACGTCGCCAAGCACGCGGGGGTCTCCCGCAGCACGGTGTCGTACGCGCTGTCCGGCAAGCGTGCGATCTCGGAGGAGACGCGTGCCCGGATCGAGCGGGCGATCGCGGAGCTCGGCTTCACCCCGAACGCCGGTGCCCGCGCGCTCAAGACCGCGGAGACGATGGTGCTGGGCCTCATGCTCGAGTTCCACGCCGACGAGTTCGCGCCCGCGATGCTCCAGTACGTCCTCCCGGTCTCGCAGGCGGCGCGTGAGCTCGGCTACGACATCCTCATGGTCACCGACCCGGACGGTCCGAAGGCGGTGCACCGCATCGCGGACTCGGACATGGTCGACGGGATCGTGCTGCTCGACGTCACGGCGGCCGACCCCCGGCTGCCGTCCCTGCGGGCGGTCCGCAAGCCGGCGGCGCTCATCGGGCTCCCGTCGGACACGGCCGGGCTCGACATCGTCGACCTCGACTTCGGCGAGGCCGCGCGCATGCTCGTCGACCACCTGCAGGCGCTCGGGCACCGCGAGATCGTGCTGATCTCGCCGCCGCACCACGTCGTCGAGCGTGGCGGCTCGTACGTCTGGCGGTTCCGCGACGGCGCGATCGAGCGCGCGGCGCGCTACGGCCTGCAGATCCACGCGTACTACGGCGAGTCGCGGCAGCCGGCGATCCGGCGCAGCGTCGAGGCGATCCTCGACGCCCACCCCGCCGCGACGGGCCTGATCGTGCACAACGACGCCACGGTCGCCGCGCTGCCGACCATCCTGCGCGACCGCGGCGTGGGCGTGCCGGACGACCTGAGCGTCGTCAGCCTCTACTCGCGCGACTTCGGCGAGGAGTTCTCGCTGCCGTTCACGGCCGTCGAGTCGGCGGCCGACGACCTCGGTCGACACGCGGTCGCCCAGCTCGTGCGCCGCATCACCCGCTCTCCGGACGCCGGTCCGCCCGTCGTCCGGTTCGTCCCACCGGTCATCAGCGACCGAGGCAGCACGCGCCACCGCCGCCGCTGACGGCCATCCCCACCCGGCACCTCGCCGCACCAGGGCTGTCGAATCGGTTCGCAAGCTCGGCGCCCTTCGTCAGGACATGCAGCTCCCCGGCACGACACAGCACGATTCAGAGAGGAACCTCCTGTGTTCAGCACCTCCAGCACCCAGCGGGTGACCGGCCTCGCAGCCGCGGCGGCTCTCGTCACCGTCCTCGCGGCCTGCAGCAGCAACGGCACGAGCGGCTCGACCACCGACACGGGCACGTCCGGCTCGGGCTCGACGCTCAGCACGGTCAACGTCTGGGACCCGTACCCGCAGTACGACGACAGCTCGGACTGGGCGAAGTACCTCCAGACGTGCGCGCCGTCGGGCGTCACGCTCAAGCGGACCACGGCCGCGACGGCCGACCTGCTCAACAACCTCACGACCGCGGTGAAGGCGGGCAACGCACCCGACGTGATCATGCTCGACAACCCGGCCGTGCCGGATGCGGCGTCGTCGGGGCTGCTGGCCCCGGCGTCCGACGTCGGCATCGACACGAGCGGCTTCGACGCCAACCTGGCCGGCCCCGGCACGGTGGACGGCACCGCCTACGGCGTCCCGATCGGGGCGAACACCCTCGGCCTGTACTACAACGAGGCCATCCTCACCAAGGACGGTGTCGACCCGGCGAGCATCACGAGCTGGGACGGCCTCAACGCCGCGCTCGCCAAGGTCAAGCAGGCGGGCGACAAGGGCATCACGTTCTCGGGCATCACCGGCGAGGAGGGCGTCTTCCAGTTCCTCCCGTGGTTCTGGGGCGCGGGTGCGAACCTTAAGGACATCGGCTCCGACCAGGCGGTCGCCGCCGGCCAGCTCGTCTCCGACTGGATCGGCAAGGGCTACGCCCCCAAGTCGGCCATCACCGACAACCAGTCGGCGTCGTGGGACCTGTTCCTGACGGGCAAGTACGCGTTCGCCGAGAACGGCTCGTGGTTCGCGCAGGCCGCGGCCAAGCTCACGGACTTCAAGGCCGTCGCGGTCGCCCTGCCGGGCAAGGACGGCGGCGCCGCTCCCGTCCCGACCGGTGGTGAGTTCGTCCTCGCGCCGCTGCAGAACAAGGACAGCGCCGCGCACTACGCCCTCGCCAAGCAGGTGATCAACTGCCTCGTCGGTGCGGACAACCAGGTGAAGACCGCGACGCAGCTCGGCTACTTCGCCGCGAACAAGGACCTGCGCGCCCAGCAGATCGCGTCCGACCCGGTGTGGAAGCCGTGGGCCGCCGCGATCGAGGCGGCGCAGGGCCGCACCACCGACCTCGGCGCGGACTACACGGCGACGTCGGCGAACCTGTCGACCGCCCTGCAGGGCGCCCTCAACGCCGCGGGCGACGCGTCCAAGGTCAAGGACGCGTTCACCCAGGCCGCCCAGGGCTGACGCACGACGGCGTGGCGGCCCGCACCGCAACGGGCCGCCACGCCCCCGCAAGGAGACGATCGGTGACATCCGTGGGAACCCCGACATCAGGGCCCGTGCCCGCCGCCGCGCCGCACGCCGCGGCGGCGGGTCCGTCGCGCCTGACGACCCCGCCGCGTCGGCGCGGCCGCGTGCGCCCGACGACGTGGGCAGGCCTGGCCTTCGCCGCGCCGCTGCTCGCGTACCTCGCCGTGTTCTACGCGTACCCGCTCTGGACGAACGTCTCGATGAGCCTGCACCGGTTCACGCGCGCGACGTTCGTCACGGGCAAGGCGCCGTACGCCGGACTCGACATCTATCGCGAGGTCATCAGCTCGCCGCAGTTCTGGCCGACCGTGCGGCAGACCGCGATCTTCGTGGTCGTCTCGCTGGTCTTCCAGTACGCGATCGGGCTCGCGCTCGCCGAGTTCTTCCGCCGGGCGTTCCCGCTGTCGACCGTGCTCCGCGGCCTCTTCCTCGTGCCGTGGCTGCTGCCGATCATCGTCTCGGCGACCACGTGGCAGTGGATGATGGACGCCGACTCCGGCATCATCAACCGCTTCCTCGGGGTCGTCGGCATCGACCCGGTCTGGTGGCTCAACGCCGACCACGCGCTGATGTCCGTGACGATCGCCAACATCTGGCTCGGCATCCCGTTCAACCTCGTCGTCCTCTACTCGGGGCTGCAGAACATCCCGGGCGAGCTGTACGAGGCGGCCTCGCTCGACGGCGCGGGTGCGTGGAAGCAGTTCTGGACGATCACGTTCCCGCTGCTACGGCCGGTCACCGCGATCACGCTGCTGCTGGGCTTCGTCTACACGCTCAAGGTCGTCGACATCATCTGGATCATGACGTTCGGGACCGGGACGTCCCAGACGCTCGCGACGTGGGCGTACGCGATGGCCTTCGGCAAGGGCAGCTCGGCGGTCATCAAGTACTCCGAGGCGTCCGTCGTCGGCACGATCCTCCTGCTCGTGGCGCTGCTCATGGGCTTCGTGTACCTGTTCGTCCAGCGCCGCCAGGAGGACTGAGATGGCTGCCCTGACCGAGCACCGCGTGCGCCGCACGTGGTGGAAGACCACGGTCGGCGTGGTCCTCACCGCCCTGATGCTGTTCCCCGTCTACTGGATGGTGAACGTCTCGCTCACCGCCCGCGGCTCGATCCGCGACGGGGACCTGTACCCGAAGGACTTCACGCTCGACCACTACCGCGTCGTCCTGCACGACCAGCTGCCGTACCTCGGCACGAGCATGGTCGTGGGCATCGGCACGGTCGTCGTCACGCTGCTGATCGCGGCGCCCGCGGCGTTCGCGCTGTCCAAGCTGGTCCTGCCGGGACGGCGGACGCTCAGCTTCCTGCTGATCGTGGCGCAGATGGTCCCGGCCGTCGTCATGGCCCTGGGGTTCTACACGATCTACACGAACCTCGGGATCCTCGACACGGTGCCGGGGCTGATCCTCGCCGACTCGACGATCGCCGTGCCGTTCGCGGTCATGCTGTTCGCCGCGTTCATGACGGGCATCCCGCGCGAGCTCCTCCAGGCGGCACAGATCGACGGGGCGTCGCAGTGGCGCACGTTCCGGTCGGTCGTGCTGCCGGTGTCGCGCAACGCCGCCGTGACCGTCGCCCTGTTCGCGTTCCTGTGGGCGTGGTCCGACTTCCTGTTCGCGTCGACGCTCAACCGCGGCGGGGGCGACCTGCGCCCGATCACGATGGGCATCTACGACTACATCGGCTCCCAGAACCAGGAGTGGGGCCCGATGATGGCGACCGCCGTCCTGGCCTCGATCCCCGCGGCGATCCTGCTGGTCGTCGCGCAGAAGTACGTGGCCGCCGGCGTGACCGCCGGCGCCGTGAAGGACTGAGAGAAAGCCCGGATGACGCCCTCACCCCCGTTCGCGCTGCCCACCTTCGACGTCCGCGACGTGCCGTTCTCGGTGCGCGGGTCGTGGCTCGACCTGTCGCCGGTCGTCGGGCTGCACACGCGCCACGACGACGTGCACCTCGTGTCGCACCGCAACGGCATGCACGCGGTGCTGCGCTGCGAGCCGGTCGCCGGCTCGGCGCCCGTCGAGTGGCACGCCGACGCCGCGCGGTTCACGTGGCGCGCGGGTCACGCCGCGGTCGAGGCGGTGTTCGCCGGGCTGCGCGCGCTGCGGCTGCGGGGCACGGCCCTCGCGCTGCGGCTCGTCGACGCCGCGGGCGGCCTCACCCCGTTCACCGGCACGTACCTGTACGTCGACCCCGTCGACGGTTCCGCGGTGTTCACGTCGTACGAGACGGGCCGGCGCTACCGCGTCACGATGCTCACGGGTCGGCTCGAGGTCGACGGCAGCGAGGCGCTCGGCGTCGCGGACCGCGCCGTGACGCTCGGGGCGGGCGAGCCGTCGTGGGAGGCCGTCGTCGAGGAGATCGACGCCGCCGCCGAGCCGTTCGTGCCGCTCGGCACGTTCGACGAGACGGTCGCCGCGGTGGCCCGCACGTTCACCGACTACCTCGACGCGGTCGCGCCGTGGCGGTCGGCGGCGACCCCGGCGGCGGACCTCGCGGCCTACGTGCTGTGGTCGGCGACGGCCGCGCCCGAGGGGCTCGCCGCGCGCGAGTCGGTCCTCATGTCGATGCACTGGATGGACAAGCTCTGGAGCTGGGACCACTGCTTCAACGCGCTCGCGCTCGCGGCCGGCCAGCCCGACGCCGCGCTCGACCAGTTCCTCGCGCCGTTCGACCACCAGGACGCGACGGGCGCGCTGCCCGACTCGATCACGCACTCCGAGGTGCTCTACAACTTCGTCAAGCCGCCGATCCACGGCTGGGCGCTGCGTCACCTGCGGGCCCGCGCGAGCCGCGCGCTGACCGACGCGCAGCTCCGCGAGATCCACGGGCGCCTCGCCCGCTGGTCGACCTTCTGGCTGGAGCGTCGCCGCGTGGCCGGCCACGCGCTGCCCTACTACCAGCACGGCAACGACAGCGGATGGGACAACTCCACGACGTTCGACGTCGACCGCGTCATCGAGTCGCCCGACCTCGCGGCGTTCCTCGTGCTCCAGCTCGAGGTGCTCGCGGACCTGTCCGACGAGCTCGGGCTCGCCTCGGCCGCCTGGCGCGCGGAGCGCGACGCGCTGCTCCACGCGCTGGTGGACGAGCTGTGGACCGGCACCGAGCTCGTCGCGGTCGGCGCGCTCTCGGGCCGCGCGAGCACCGCCACGAGCCTGCTCAACCTGCTCCCTCTGGTGCTCGGTGAGCGCCTGCCCGACGACGTCCGGGCCGCCCTCGCCGCGCGGGTCGAACGCCACCTCACCGAGTTCGGCCCGGCGACCGAGCCGGTCGACTCGCCGCACTACGAGGACGACGGCTACTGGCGCGGCCCGATCTGGGCCCCCTCGACCGCACTCATCGAGGACGGGCTGCGCGTCAGCGGGTTCACCGACCTCGCCGACACCGTGAGCGCGAGGTTCCGCGCGCTGTGCGAGCGGTCCGGCTTCGCGGAGAACTTCGACGCCCGCACGGGCGCGGGGCTGCGCGACCGCGCCTACACGTGGACGGCCGCCGTCTACCTCGTGCTCGCGGCCGACGCGGTGTCCCGGGGCTGAGCCGCCGTCGCGCCGGGTCGGGGCTCAGGGCCGGGCCGCGAACCGCTCCAGCAGGTCGGCGTGACCCGAGACGATGACCAGGTCGTTCGCCGAGATGCGCGTGTCGGGTGTCGCGAACACGAAGTCGCGCCCCGGGCTCTTCACGCCGATCACCGTGACGCCGTAGCGGGTCCGGATCTTCGACTGCGCGATGGTGAACCCCTGCGTCTCCTTCGGCGGGCGCATCTTGACGACCGTGAACCCGTCCTCGACCTCGATGTAGTCGAGCAGCTTGCCGGAGACGAGGTGCGCGACCCGCGCACCCGCGTCGGCCTCGGGCAGCACCACGTGGTGCGCGCCGATCCGCTGGAGGATCCGCGCGTGCTCCCCGGAGATCGCCTTCGCCCAGATCTGCGGGATGCCGATGTCGACGAGGTTCCCGGTGATCAGCACCGACGCCTCGAGCGCCGAGCCGACGCCCACCACGGCCACCGGGAACTCCCGTGCCCCGAGCTGGTCGAGCGCGTCGGGGTTCGTCGCGTCGGCCTCGACGAGGGCGACGCGCCCCGACCACTGCGCCACGAGGTCGGGGTCCTTCTCGACCGCGAGCACGTCCTGCCCGAGCCGCTCGAGCGTGCCCGCGATCGAGGACCCGAACCGCCCGAGCCCGATGACGAGGGTCGCGTCGGGCTTCCGGGGCGACCGCGGGCCGCCGGCCGGGACGTCCTGCGTGCGTTCAGCCAATGATCGGCCTCTCTTCCGGGAGCCGGATGACCCGTCGACGGTTGCGCAGCGCGAGGGCCGCCGCAACCGTGATCGTGCCGGTCCGGCCGATGAACATGAGCACGACGAGCACGTACTTGGCGCCGGTGGGCAGGTGCGGCGTGATGCCGGTGGACAGGCCGCACGTGCCGAACGCCGAGATCGTCTCGAACAGCACGCGGTCGAGCCCGAGGTCCGTCATGCCGAGCAGCAGCAGCGAGCAGATCAGCACGAACGTCGCGGAGATCAACGAGACGGCGATCGCGACCTGCAGGATGTCGCGCGGGATGCGCTTGCCGAACGCCTCGACGTCCCGGTCGCCGCGTCCCTCGGCCACGATCGCGAGCAGCATGACGGCGAGCGTCGTCACCTTGATGCCGCCCGCGGTCGACGCCGAGCCGCCACCGACGAACATGAGCGAGTCCTGCACGAGCCACGTCGTCTGGTGCATCTGGCCGACGTCGACGGTCGACAGGCCGCCCGAGCGCGGCATGACGCCGGCGAACAGCGACGCGATCACGTGCCCGGACGGCGACAGCCCGCGGAACGTGTTGTTCCACTCGAGCGCCCCGATCAGCACCACGCCCGCCGCGGCGAGCGCGAGGCTCGTGGCGATCGTCAGCTTCGAGTGCAGCGACCAGCGGCGAGGCTGGCGCAGCCGCCGCGCGACGTTGAGGATCACCGGGAAGCCCAGCGACCCGATGAACACGCCGACGGTGATCGGCAGCAGCACCCACCAGTCGGACCCGTACGGCACGAGCCCCTGCTCGGTCGGCACGAAGCCGGCGTTGTTGAACGCCGAGACGGCGTAGAACACCGAGTGCCACGCGGCCGTCCCCGCGCCCTCGCCGTCGATCAGGAACCGCGGGAACAGCACCACCGCGATGGTCACCTCGAGCGCGGTCGACGCGACGATCACGGTCCGCACGAGCGAGCCGACCTCGCCGAGCCGCGTCACCTTCGTCTCGGACGAGACGAGCAGCTTCTGGGTCAGCCCCAGCCGGCGCGACACCGCGAGGCCGAGCAGCGACGCCAGCGTCATGACGCCGAGGCCGCCGACCTTGATCGCCACGAGGATCACGACGAGCCCGTACGTGGACCAGTACGTGCCGGTCGGCACGACGGTGAGCCCCGTGACGGTCGTCGCGGACGTCGCGGTGAAGAGCGTGTCCACGAACGGGGCCGAGTGGCCGCTCGTCGTGGCCCACGGTGCGGCGAGGAGCGCGGTGACCACGGCGATGACGGAGCCGAACACCCCGAGCGCCAGCCGGGCCGGGGACCGTCGGGCGACGCGGTCGACGAACTCGCGCGCCCCCCACGTCACGCCCCGGAACCCGCCCGCCATGCCACCTCCCGTCGCCGACGGGCCCACTGTGGCATGCGACCGGCCCGGTCGCCGGGCAGGTCGCGGGCTCAGGGCCGCCGCGGACACCGTTCGACACACGCCGCGCGCCGGTGCGACGGTGTCGGCATGACGGACAGGCCGGACCCGCGCGTGCACGTGGTGTGGGCGCCCGAGATGCTGAGCTACGACTTCGGCCACGGCCACCCGATGACGAGCGAGCGCCTGGACCTGACGATCCGGCTGGCGGAGTCGCTCGGCGTGCTCGACGGCGCCCGCCTCGTGGGCGCCGAGCCGGCGTCGGACGAGCTGCTGCTCACCGTGCACGACGCCGACTACGTCGCGGCCGTCCGAGCAGCGTCCGAGCGAGGGACGCCCGACCCGGCGCGCGGCCTCGGCACCGACGACGACCCGGTGTTCCCGCACATGCACGAGGCCGCTGCGCGGGTCGCGTCCGGCTCGGTCGACGCGGCGCTCGCGGTGTGGCGCGGCGAGGTCGAGCACGCGGTCAACGTCGCGGGCGGCCTGCACCACGCCATGCCGGGCGCGGCCTCGGGCTTCTGCGTCTACAACGACGCGGCGATCGCGATCCACGCGCTCCTCGACGCCGGTGCCCGGCGCGTGGCGTACGTCGACGTCGACGCGCACCACGGCGACGGCGTGCAGGCCGTGTTCTGGGACGACCCGCGGGTGCTCACGGTGTCGCTGCACGAGACGGGGCGGCACCTGTTCCCGGGCACCGGGTTCTCGAACGAGACGGGCGGCCCGCGGGCCGAGGGCTCGGCCGTCAACATCGCGCTGCCGTCGGGCACGGGCGACACGGGCTGGCTGCGGGCGATCGACGCCGTCGTGCCTGCGGTGCTGCGCGCGTTCGAGCCCGACGTCCTCGTCACGCAGCACGGCTGCGACGCGCACGCGCTCGACCCGCTCACCGACCTGCGCGTCTCGGTCGACGGGCTGCGCCTCGCGGCCGAGCGGCTGCACGGGCTCGCGCACGAGCTGGCCGGCGGGCGGTGGGTGGCGCTCGGCGGCGGGGGATACGCCGTGCTCGACGTCGTGCCCCGTGTGTGGACGCACCTCGTCGCGATCGCCGCGCACCGGCCGGTCGACCCCGCGACCCCCGTGCCCGAGTCGTGGCGCACGTTCGTGCGCGACCGGTACGGCCGCTCGGGGCCGGCGACGATGTCCGACGGCACGACGCCCGCGGTGCGCGCGTGGTCGGCGGGCTACGACCCGGGCGACGACCTCGACCGCGCGGTCCGGGCCACGCGCGCGGCGGCGTTCCCGTCGCTCGGGCTGGACCCGGAGCTGGACTGACCAGCCGCTTCGTCACCCGCGCGGCGGTCGCCCGACTGGTCGTCCCAGGAGTTCACCACTTTCACAGCAGCCCCACCCGCCACTAGGGTTTCCCCTGCATCCGTCGGGCGGGTGCGCGGGTCCGACGCGTCGCCGGACGAAGAAGGAAGAACGATGGCCGACCAGCCGGGTCGTACCCGCTACCTCACGGTGCTCGAGGTCGCGGACGTCATGCGCGTGTCGAAGATGACCGTGTACCGGCTCCTGCACGCCGGGGAGCTGCCCGCGGTCCGCGTCGGCCGCTCGTTCCGCGTCCCGCAGGACGCGCTGGACCACTACCTCGCGACGAACGTCACGGTCGCCGAGCAGCCCGAGGACCGCGGCCGCCTCTCCTCCTGACGCGGCGTCGGCGGCGACGTCGACAGGGTCCGGGCGGCGGGTGCCCGTGATCGCGTAAGGTATGTGCTCGGACTTTCCCGTGCGTGGACGATCGTGCCGCGCGCCGATCGACCACCCATGGCCCGGCCGCCGCCGGCGCCTCCCAGGAAAGCGAGTGAGACCTATGGGCTCCGTCATCAAGAAGCGCCGCAAGCGGATGGCCAAGAAGAAGCACCGCAAGCTGCTTCGCAAGACGCGTCACCAGCGTCGCAACAAGAAGTGACCCGCTCGGGCCCGGCACCTGCCGGGCCCGACGTGTTCCCGGCGCCTTCTCCGTCTACAGCGCGCGCTCGTAGACGAAGTCGTCCTCGAGCCGGCTGCCCACCACGAAGTGCTTGACGCCCACGCGCTCGAACCCGCTGCGGGCGTAGAACGCCTGGGCGCGCGCGTTGAGCTGGTTGACGCCGAGCCACATGCCGAGCGCGCCACCGGCCCGGCCGGCATCGATCGACGCCGTCATCAGCGCGTGCGACACCCCCGCGCCGTGGTGCCCGGGGTGGACGTAGCACTTGCTGAGCTCGACGGTCGGCCGGATGCGCAGCGCGGCGCGGACCTCGTCGTCGCCAGGCTCGCCGGCCACGAGCATCGTGTAGCCGACGAGCTCGTCGTCGAGCGCGGCCACGAGCACGGTGCGTGCGTCGTCGGCGAGGTAGTCGGCGAACCGCTCGGACGAGAGGTGCCGCGCGATGAACGCCTGCTGGTCGGCGGGCGTCGAGCCGGGCGGGCACGCGAGCGGGAACGTCAGCGCGGCCAGCTCCGCCAGCGCGGCGACGTCGTCGGGCTCGGCGGGGCGCACGGTGGGGGCCATGCGTCCAGTGTCGCAGCGCGGCTCCGGTGCTCCGCGGTCCCGTTGCGCTCAGACGTCCGCGGCCGGTCCGCGGTACGCGCGGCGCGCTGCTCGGGCCGCGAGGCCCAGGCCCCACGCGAGGCCGGCGGCGCTCGCCACGGACGCGCCGCGCCGCGCGGTGCGGCGCCGGTCGCGGAACTCGTGCGTCGTCCAGCCCGCGGCGCGTGCGTGCCGTCGCAGGTGCCCATCGGGGTTGATCGCGACCGGGTGGCCGACGGCCGAGAGGATCGCGACGTCGTTGGCCGAGTCGCCGTACGCGTACGACCGCCCGAGGTCGACGCCCTCGCGTGCCGCGAGCGTGCGCACCGCGTCCGCCTTGGCGCGGCCGTGCATCAGGTCGCCCACGAGGCGGCCGGTGTAGACGCCCGCGCGGTGCTCGGCGCACGTGCCGATGCAGCCGGTGGCACCGAGGCGGCGCGCCAGCAGGTCGCCGATCTCGACCGGCGAGGCCGTCACGAGCCACACCTGGTGGCCCGCCGCGACGTGCGCGTCGAGCAGCGCCTTCGTGCCGGGGTAGATGCGGTCGTGCAGCACCTCGTCGTAGACCTGCTCGGCGACCGCGGTGACGTCGTCCACCGAGTGCCCGCTGATCAGCTCGAGCGCGCGCTCGCGCAGCCGGTCGATCGCCTCGGCGTTCTCGCCCATCGTCACGTAGCGCGCGGTGTGGACCGCGAACCGGGCGATGTCGCGCGCCTTGAAGAAGCCGCGGCGATGCAGGCCGCGCGCCATGTGGAACGAGCTCGCGCCGCGGACGATCGTGTTGTCGACGTCGAAGAAGGCGGCGGTGACGGTGTCCGGCACGAGGGACACCGGGCGGGCGTCGAACGGCTCGGACATACCGCCACTGTAGGGACGGGTTCTGAGCGAGCCCTGGGCAACCATGTGAGGTCGCTGTGAGCCGGGCATGCGCACCATGGTCGCCTACCGTGGTGCGCATGACGGACCACGTGCCGCGCGTGCTGCTCTACGGCCGCGCCGGGTGCCACCTCTGCGACGACGCCCGGCTGGTCGTGGAGCAGGTGTGCGCCGAGTCGGGCGCCACGTGGACCGAGCTCGACGTCGACGACCTGGTGGACGCCGACCTGCGCGCGGACCTCTCCGAGCTGGTGCCCGTGGTCGAGGTCGACGGGGTCCGGCAGGGCTACTGGCGGATCGACGCGGCGCGCCTGCGCCGGAGTCTCGCCGCGCCCCGGGTGAGCCCCTAGCCTGTGCGGGTGCCCGGTGCGCCGGGTCCGACGGTGGGGGTCGACGTGGACACGCAGCCGATGGCAGGGAGCTCGCCCGAGCGCGAGCCCGTCGCGGCGCGCGCGAGCGCCCGGCGCGGCATCCCGCCGGCGACCGTCGCCCGCCTGCCGGGGTACCTCCGCGCGCTGCACGCGCTCGCCGCGGAGGGCGTCGTGACGACGTCGTCCGACGAGCTCGCGGACCGCGCCGGCGTCGGGTCGGCGCAGCTGCGCAAGGACCTCTCGTGGCTCGGCTCGTACGGTCGCCGCGGCGTCGGGTACGACGTCGAGCACCTGTCGTCGCAGGTCGAGGTGGCCCTGGGGCTGACGACGCAGCGGCGCGTCGTCATCGTCGGCATCGGCAACCTCGGCCACGCCCTCGCGAACTACAGCGGGTTCGCCGACCGGGGCTTCGGCGTCGTCGGGCTCGTGGACGCCGACCCGGCCGTCGTCGGCACCACCGTGGCGGGCCTCGTCGTCCGGCCGCTCGACGAGCTGCGCGCGATCGTCGCGGCGACCGACGCGTCGATCGGGCTCATCGCCACGCCCGCGGCCGCCGCGCAGGAGGTGTGCGACGCGCTGGTCGAGGCGGGCGTGGTCGGCATCCTCACGTTCGCGCCGCGGTCGCTGCGCGTCCCACCGCACGTCGACGTCCGCGCCGTCGACGTGGCGAGCGAGCTCCAGATCCTCGCGTTCCACGACCACCGCCGCGCCACCGGCGCCTGACTCCGGGGCCTGCTCGGGCGGGGGCGGGGACGACGCAGGGGCGGGACGCACACTCGTGGTGCGCGTCCCGCCCCTGCGGCGGTCGCGGGTCGTGCCCGCGCGGTCGTCCGGCCGAGCCGGCGCGGCGTCAGGCCTGCTTGATGGCCGAGACGTCGAGCGTGATGACGACCTTGTCCGAGACGAGGACGCCGCCGGCCTCGAGGGCCGCGTTCCAGGTCAGGCCGAAGTCCTTGCGCGAGATCGTCACGGACGCCTCGAAGCCCGCACGCGCGTTGCCGAACGGGTCGACGGCCGTGCCGGCGAACTCGGTCGCGAGCTCAACGTTCTGCGTCACGCCGTGGATCGTCAGGTCGCCGGCGATCACGTAGTCGCCGCCGTCCTCGCGGACCTCGGTCGAGACGAACGTCCACTGGCCGAACTTCTCGACGTCGAAGAAGTCGCCGCTCTTGAGGTGGCCGTCGCGGTTGGCGTCGCCGGTCGAGACGGTGGCGGGGTCGAGGACCACGGAGACGGACGACGACGCGAGGTCCTCGCCGACCGTGATGGTGCCCTCGGTGACCGCGACGGTGCCGCGGACCTTGGAGATGCCCGCGTGGCGGACGGTGAAGGCGGCGTCGGTGTGCGAGCCGTCGATCGCGTACGTGCCGGTGGTCAGGCCGGCGGGAAGGGCGGTGCTGGTGGTGGCGGTCATCGGATGCCTCCGGGAGTCGGTTCGTGCGGTGGGCGGTGCGGTCGGGCCGGCACTCGTCCCGAGCGCTCCGGGGAGCACTCGTTGAAGCGTCAACCACCGCGATAGTTCAAAGTTGTACTACACTCGCCGACGACACGCAACACCGCGACACTGTGCACATCAGCACACGGACACCCGGGAACCAGGCACCATCTGCGAGAGCGCAGCGCGCGCCACAGCGCCGGCCGGACGGGGGAGGAGACGTCATGACGACGACGCAGGTCGACACCGCGACCACGGCGACGGCCACCGAGCCCACGCCGCCCGGCGGGTGGCTCGACGCCGAGCAGCAGGTGCACTGGCGCGCGTTCCGCGGTGGCACCGCGCTGCTGCTCGCCGCGCTCGACCACGAGCTCGCGGTTCGCACGGGCCTGTCGTCGCACGAGTACGAGGTGCTGGTCCGCCTGTCCGAGGTGCCCGGCCGCACCATGCGGATGTCCGAGCTCGCCGACGGCGTCGCGCACTCCCGCAGCCGCCTCACGCACACGATCCGCCGCATGGAGGAGCGCGGGCTCGTCGGGCGCGCGCAGTGCGCGTCGGACGCGCGCGGCGTGAACTGCACGATGACGGAGCAGGGCTGGCGCGTGCTCGTCGAGGCGGCGCCGATCCACGTGCAGTCCGTGCGCGACCACCTCGTCGACGTGCTGACGCCTGCGCAGTTCGCCGCGCTCGGCGACGCGATGGACGCCGTGCGCACACACCTGACGACGGGCGCGTGCGCCGTGGCCGCAGAGGCGTGCGACGCGGTCGACGCCGCCGAGTCCGCGGTCGCCGGCACCGCGCCGGGTGGCGCGGGTCACGACGCGTAGCCGCCTGTTCCGTCCGGGACGCACAGGAGCGTTTGCGAGACTGGGCCCATGGTCGCGACCACGATCCACCTGCTGCGCCACGGCGAGGTGCACAACCCCGAGGGCCTGCTGTACGGGCGGCTGCCCGGGTACCGCCTCTCGGAGCGGGGCGTCGCCATGGCCGAGAGGGTCGCGACGCACCTCGCCGGCGAGGACGAGACGGGCTCGCCGCGGCGCGACGTCGTCGCCGTGATCGCCTCACCGCTGCAGCGCGCGCAGGAGACGGCGGCGCCCATCGCGGCCGCGTTCGGGCTCCCGGTCGGCACCGACGAGCGCCTGCTCGAGGCGGAGAACCACTTCCAGGGCATGAAGTTCGGCGTCGGCGACGGCTCGCTGCGCCACGTCCGCCACTGGCCCTACCTGCGCAACCCGTTCCGCCCGTCGTGGGGCGAGCCCTACCAGGAGCAGGTCGCGCGCATGCTCGCCGCGGTCGACGCGGCGCGCGTCCAGGCGGCGGGCCACGAGGCCGTGCTCGTCAGCCACCAGCTGCCGGTGTGGGTCACGCGCCTCGCGCTCGAGAACCGTCGGCTGTGGCACGACCCGCGCAAGCGGCAGTGCTCGCTCGCGTCGCTGACGAGCCTGCGGTTCGAGGACGACGCGCTCGTCGGCCTCGGCTACTCCGAGCCGGCCGCCGCGCTGCTGCCGGGCGCCGCGACCGTGGCGGGGGCCTGACGTGGGCCGTCGCGTGCTGCGCGCCGCCGCGCCGGTGCTCGTCGCCGTGCTCGCGCTCGCGGGCTGCGCGACGACCACGAGCCACAAGGCCGGCAACCCGGCGGACGTCGTCAACCAGGGCTACACGTCGGGCGACGGCTCGACCAAGACGTGGCCGGTCGGCGACCGCAAGGGCCCGGTCGCGCTGAGCGGCACCGACTTCGAGGGCACCAAGGTCGACGTCGCCGACTGGCGCGGCAAGGTCGTCGTCGTCAACACGTGGTACGCCAACTGCCCGCCGTGCCGCGCCGAGGCGCCGGACCTGGCGAAGGCGGCGACGGAGTACAAGAGCAAGGGCGTCGAGTTCGTCGGCGTCAACGGCACCGACGCCCAGGGGGCCGCGCAGGCGTTCCAGAGCCGGTTCGCGATCCCGTACCCGTCGATCGCCGACACGAGCGGGGCGGCGATCGCGGCCCTGCAGGGGACCGTGCCCGTGAACGCCGTGCCGACCACCGTGTTCCTCGACAAGCAGGGCGACGTCGCGGCGCGCATCCTCGGGCTCGCCGACCCGTCGACCGTGAGCTCGATCCTCGACGGCCTCGTGGGCGAGGCCGCGCAGTGACGGGCGGCGCGGCGCTCGCGGACGTCGGGAACGCCTTCGGCTCGACGGCGGCCTCCGGGTCGCTGCTGCTGGCCGTCCCCGTCGCGCTCCTCGCGGGCGTCGTGAGCTTCGCGTCGCCGTGCGTGCTGCCGCTCGTCCCGGGCTACCTCGGGTTCCTCGGCGGCATGACGGGCGCCGCCGGGAGCCGGTCGGGCCGCGGCCGCGGCGGCGGCACGGCGGTCGCGACGCGTGACCCCGCGCGGGTGCGCGTCCTGCTCGGCGTCGGGCTGTTCGTGCTCGGGTTCACCGCCGTGTTCGTGGCGTACGGCGTGCTCGCGGGGTCGATCGGCGGCGCGCTGGTCGAGCACCAGGACGTGATCGAGCGCGTGCTCGGCGTGGTCGTGATCCTGATGGGCCTCGCGTTCCTCGGCTTCGTCCCGTTCCTGCAGCGCGAGAAGCGCCTGCACCTCGCACCGCGCGCCGGCCTGTGGGGCGCGCCTCTGCTCGGCGTCACGTTCGGGCTCGGCTGGACGCCGTGCATCGGCCCGACGCTCGCGGCTATCCTCACGCTGTCGCTCGACGGCGGCTCGGCCGGCCGGGGCGCGCTCCTCGCGGTCGTGTTCTGCCTCGGGCTCGGGCTGCCGTTCCTGCTCGTCGCGCTCGGCGTCGAGTCGTCCGCGCGGATGATGGCGTTCCTGCGGCGGCACCGGCTCGCGATCATGCGGCTCGGCGGGGCGCTGCTCGTCGTGCTCGGCCTCGCGCTCGTCACCGGCGTGTGGGGCGACTGGGCGGCCTGGCTGCAGCAGCTCCTGACGGGCTCCGACTCGTTCCGGCCGGTGGTCTGATGGCGCGCTACCGCCCCGAGGGGCTCCAGGACGCGTTCGCGGAGACCGATCGGACGTCGGCCGCGCAGACCGAGACCGTTCCGCCCGCGGACGCCACGGCGGCACCGTCCGAGCCGCTCGCGCCGTCCGCCCCGGTCGCCGTCCCGGCGATCGGGTTCGTGGGCTGGCTCCGCTGGGCGTGGCGGCAGCTCACGAGCATGCGGGTCGCGCTGCTCCTGCTCATGCTGCTCGCGGTCGCTGCCGTGCCCGGCGCGGTGCTGCCGCAGCGCGCGCAGGACCCCGCGAAGGTCGCCACCTACCTGTCGAACCACCCGACCTCCGGCCCGTGGCTCGACCGGCTGCAGATGTTCAACGTCTACTCGTCGTTCTGGTTCTCGGCGATCTACCTGCTGCTGTTCGTCTCGCTGGTGGGCTGCATCCTGCCGCGGACGAAGGTGCACCTCGGCGGCGTCCGCGGTCGGCCGCCGCGCACGCCGCGCCGCCTCGACCGCTTCCCGGCGCAGGGCGGCGGCACGTCGACCGAGCCGCCCGAGCAGGTCGCGACCGCCGCCGCGGCGCACCTGCGGCGCGGGTGGGCCTGGCTGCCGTTCGTGCGGACCTACCGGGTCGACGTGCACGACGAGGGCGCGGGCACCTGGTCCGTCTCGGCCGAGCGCGGCTACCTGCGCGAGACGGGCAACCTGCTGTTCCACCTGGCGCTCGTCGGGCTGCTCGTGTCGATCGCGAGCGGCCAGATGCTGCACTACCGCGGCCAGGCGATCGTCGTGCAGGGCCACGGCTTCGCGAACGCCGTCACCGAGTACGACACGTTCGAGCAGGGCACGCTCTTCCGCGCGAGCACGCTCGTGCCGTTCACGCTCTCGCTCGACGGCCTCGACTCGCGGTTCGACTCGACGACGCTCGAGGCCCGGGACTTCACGGCCCACGTCACGCTGACGAACCCGGGCGCGCGGCCCGAGCAGAAGACGATCAAGGTCAACCACCCGCTCGACGCCGGCGGCGCGCACGTCTACCTGCAGGGCAACGGGTACGCGCCGCAGATCGACGTCACGGACGCGTCGGGCAAGCTCGCGTTCAGCGGCTCGGTGCCGTTCCTGCCGCAGGACAACGTCTACACGTCCAAGGGCGTCGTCAAGGTCCCCGACGTCAGCGGCACGCAGGACCAGGTCGGGCTCGTCGGCTTCCTGCTGCCGACCGCGCAGAAGCTGCCCATCGGGGCGTACCGGTCGATCGACCCGCAGCCCAAGGACCCGCTGCTCGTGCTCTCGGTGTGGCACGGCAACCTCGGCCTCGACACCGGCGTGCCGCAGAACGTGTACGAGCTCGACGAGGCGCGCATGAAGCAGTCGGTCGACGCCTCCGGGCAGCCCGTCACGCTCTACCTCAAGCCCGGCCAGACGGTGCAGCTGCCCGACGGGCTCGGTGCCGTGACGTTCCACGGGCTCGACCGGTACGCCGCTCTCGACCTGCGCCACGACCCGACGCTCGGCTGGGTGCTCGTCTTCGCGATCTGCGCGCTGGCAGGGCTCGCCGCGTCGCTGTTCGCGCCGCGCCGTCGGCTGTTCGTCCGCGCGGTGCCCGGCGCCGACGGCGGCCCTACAGTGGTCACCGCGGCCGGGCTGGCGCGCGGCGACGACGTCGGGCTCCAGGGGGAGCTCGACCGCACGCTCGAGGCGGTGCTCGGTCAGGGGCCCGCAGCGGGACCGCCACCCGCGGCCCCACCGGCCGCCGGACGGCAGACCCCCCAGCCGGCCGCGCGACCGGCCCCGGCGCGCGCGCCACGACCGGTCGCACGCCCGGGCGCCCGCACCGCCGCACGGCGTGACGGACGGCCCGACGCAGCACCCGACGCACGACCCCGACCAGGAGAGCGCACATGAGCACCGGGAACCTCAGCACCCTGCTCGTCTGGGCAGCCGCGACGGCCTTCACGATCGCGCTGGTCGCGTACGCCGTGGACCTCGCCCGCATCGCCGACCGTGCCGGCCGTCGGTCCGCCGTCGCGGCGGCCGGACGCGCGCAGGTCGCCGATGACGCCGCCGTCGCGGACGACAGGGCGGACGTCGAGGCGCAGGACCGGGTCGCGGTCGGTGCCGGGGTCGGCGCGAGCGCTGCCGGTGCCGCGTCCGGCGGGGCGCGCGTCGCGGCGGACGTCGGCGCACGGCCGGGCTCGCCGACCACGTCGGCGATCGCCGGCTCGTCCGCACAGGCCGCCGCGGGTCGCTCGGCGAAGGCCGAGGGCATCGCACGCTCGACCACGTACCTCGGCATCGCGCTGCTGCTCGCCGGCATCGTGCTGCGCGGTGTCGCGGCCGGCCGGTGGCCGACGGCGAACATGTACGAGTTCACGCTGGTCGGCGTCTTCGTCGCGACAACCGCGCTCGCGATCGTGCAGCGCCGCCGCGTCATCGCGTTCCTCGGCGTCGTGGTCATGGCGTTCGCGGTGCTCGCGCTCGTGTTGGCGCTCAACAAGCTGTACGTCCAGGCGGAGGCGACGCAGCCCGCGCTGAAGAGCTACTGGCTCGTCATCCACGTCGGCGTCGCGATCACGGCGACCGGCATCTTCACGGTGGGCTTCGCCGCCGCGGTGCTGCAGGTGATGCGCGACGCGCGCGAGACGGGCCGCTCGCACCTCGTGACGCCGTGGCGCTCGGTCGACGGGCTGCGCCGCGCGCTGACCGGGTGGCGCATCACGGGCCGCCGGTTCGGCTGGCTCGACCAGGTCCCGACGGCGCGCGACCTCGAGGCTCTCTCGTTCCGGCTCAACGCGGTCGGCTTCGTGCTCTGGACGTTCACGCTCATCGCCGGCTCGATCTGGGCCGAGCACGCGTGGGGCCGGTACTGGGGCTGGGACCCCAAGGAGATCGGCACGTTCGTCGCGTGGGTCGTCTACGCCGCGTACCTGCACGCGCGCACGACCCGCGGCTGGACGGGCCGCAAGGCGGCGTACTTCGTCTACGTCGGCTACGCGGTCGTGCTGATGAACTTCACGGTCATCAACCTGGTCGTCACGGGCAAGCACAGCTACTCGGGCATCTGACCCGGCGCGTGCCCGGGGTCGCGCGGCCGCGCGGCGGGGGCGTCAGAGGTCGTCGACCGGCGGGGGACCGGCGCGCCACGACAGCTCGGTGTCGCGCACGAAGTACGCGCCCCACGTGCGGTCGGCCGCGGCCTCGTCGATGCCGTAGTGCGCGAGCAGCCCGCTGACGAGCGCCTCGACGCGCGCCGGCGTCGGGTCGCCGTACAGCGCCGCGATGTCGTCCATCAGCGCGGCCGGCCGGTTCGGCGCGCCGGCGGTGACGCGGACCGCCCACTTGTGGAACGGGTACAGCATCGCGTTCTCGACGAGCACCAGCCGGCACGCGAACAGGACGACCCGGTTCAGCGAGATCCCCTGCAGGTACGGGTCGCCCTTCTGGAACCCCTGGTCGTGGTACCAGCGCCACGCGAGCAGCTGCGCGACGAAGCGCTCCCGCCGCTCGGCGACGCGCTCGGCGGGGTAGCGGACCACGCGCGCGAGGAGGTCGGCGAGCTCGGGGTCGCGCGTGAACACGATGCGGGCGTTGTCGTAGCCCCAGCGGGTCGCGTCGCCGGCGCGGTCCGCCACGTCGCGGAGGAACTCGAGCGACACGTACTTCCCGTCGACGTACCCGCCCTCGTACGTCGCGAGGTCGTGCGAGAGGAACGTCAACGACGTCGACGCCTCGCGCCGCGCGAACTCCTCCTCGGTGACGACGATGACGATGTCGACGTCGGAGCCCTCGATCGCGAACCCGTGCGCGAGCGAGCCGCCGAGCAGCAGGGCCACGACGTCGGGCTGCGCCTCGAGGTGCTCGGCGGTGCGGCGGATGGTCTCCACGTGGTGCGGCCAGAGCTGGAGCCCGGCGAGCGCGTCCTCGAGCGTCGTCATGGCGCACAACCTACGGCCCGCGACGGGTCGGGCCGGCCGAACGCGCGCGTCAGGCGGCCGAGCCGCCCTCGTTCGCGCCGCCCTGGCGGCGGAACCGCTCGAGGCTGCGCAGGAACTCGGGATCGTCGTCCGGGGCGACGGGGCGCGGAGCAGGGCCGGCGTCGCCCGACCGGCGGGGTCGCACGCGCGGCACGTTCTGCGCGCGGCCCGAACGCTGCGCGGCGCTGACCACGAGCCACGCGATGCTGCCGAAGAACGGCAGCAGCACCACGAGCAGCACCCAGAGGAACGACGGGACGCCGAGCCGCTCGTCCTTGTCGCTGCGCAGCACGTCGACGATGCAGTACACGACGAGACCGACCAGGAGCAGCGTCGCGACGACCCGGATCATGCGGCCAGCGTAAGCCGGGCCGCGCAGAGCCGCCGGGCGAGCGCCGGGCGCCTGCGCGGCGGCGTCCCGCGCTTTCGGGACGCACGGCCGCGGCGCCTACCCTGTGGCCGTGCGTCTCGCGGTCTACTCCCTCCTCCGGCTCGGTCTGTTCGCCGTCTGCCTCGGCGTCCTCTACCTGGTGGGCATGCGCTCGTTCCTGCTGGTGGTCGTCGCGGCCCTCGTGGCGTGGGGCCTGTCGTACGTGCTGCTGGGCCGGTGGCGTGACGCCGCCGCGAGCCAGCTCGCGGAGGCCGCCGAGCGGCGCAAGGCGCTCGGCGGCAGGGCCGAGCTGACGGGCAAGGCGCGCGAGCAGGCGGACCTCGAGGACGCCGCCGACGAGGCCGCGCGGGCGTCGGACGTCGCGGACGCGGCACCCGGCGCCGAGGACGCGTCCGGCACCGCCCCGGCGGCGGGCACGCCCGACGCCGACGCGCCCGAGCCCGGCACCGAGACGACGACGCGGCCGAACGGCACGGCGGGCCGCGCCCCCGGCGACGAGCTCTGACCCGCCGGCCTCAGGCGTCGCGCGGCGGGAGCGCCACCAGCACCGCGATCTCGTCCGGCGTGAGCAGGAGCCCGAGCTCGGCGAGCAGCCCGCCCAGCTCCTCCGGTGCGACGACCCGGTGCTCGGGCGGCGCGTCGGGCGTCAGGACGGTGTACCGGTTCCCGACGAGGAGCCGCGCCCGCTCGTCGTCCTTGCGCTGGACCACGACCTGGCCGACGAAGCGCGAGTGCGGGCTCGTCGACGTCACGTGGTTCGCGTGCTCGACGTCGACGGGGAAGGTCTGCTCGTCAGGCACGGTGTAGTGCGTCGACCACGAGCCCTCGTGCGACCGCTCCTGCAGCCGCCAGCCGCCGTCGAGCCCCAGCACCGTCCGGAACGCCCAGCCGCCCTGCTCCGTCACGAGGCCGTCGACGAGCGGGACGGGCTCGAGCAGCCCCGAGCCGAACCCCGTGTCCGCGAGCCAGGCCCGGCCGTCGAGCTCGACGAGCGTCACGAGGTGCGACCGCCCGCGGGCCACGACCTCGGGGTCGCCGATCCGGGCGAGCCGGCGCGTCACGGCGAAGCCGAGCGCCGACAGCGCCGCCGAGAGCAGCAGGCCGTGCTCGTAGCAGTACCCGCCGCGGCGTGCGACGACCAGCTTCGCCTGGACGTCGGGCAGCGCGACGCTCACGCCGCGGCCGAGCAGCACGTCGAGGTTCTCGAAGGGGACGGTCAGCGCGTGCGCGCGGTGCACGTGCGTCAGCGCCGCGAGGTCGGGCGCCGACGGCCGCTGCGCCCCGATCCGCGCGAGGTACGCGTCGAGGTCGAGCGCCGCGACGTCCCAGGCCGCCCCGTCGCTGCCCGCCACGTCCCTGGCCGCCACGGGTCAGCCCAGCGCCAGGCCGAGGCCCAGCAGGAAGCCGAACGCGAGCTCGAGCAGCCCGGTCGTCGCGAGCACCGGCACCAGGGCGCGGCCGCGCGCCCCGAGCTGCACGATCACCGCGAGGATCACGGCGGGCAGCAGCAGGATCGTGACGAGCAGCGACCAGATCGCCTCGACCGCGCACGCCATGCCGAGTGCGATGGGCGCCACGACGAGGAACCCGTACAGCCGCCGCGCGCGCTGCTCGCCGAGCCGCACCGCGAGCGTGCGCTTGCCGGCGAGCGCGTCGGTGGGCACGTCACGCAGGTTGTTCACCATGAGCAGCGCGCACGCGAGCAGCCCGACGGCCACGGCGCCGACCCACGCCGTCCACGGCAGCTCGCCGGCCTGCGTGTAGGTCGTGCCGAGCACGGCGACGAGCCCGAAGAACACGAACACGCCCACCTCGCCCAGCCCGCGGTACCCGTACGGGTTCCGGCCGCCCGTGTAGTACCAGGCGGCGAGGATGCACAGCGCGCCGACCGCGAGCAGCCAGTACTGCCCGGACAGGACGACGAGCCAGAGACCGAGGAGCCCGGCGACGCCGAACGCCGCGAACGCGGCCGCCTTGACCTGGCCCGGGCGGGCGGCGCCGCTGGCCGTCAGCCGCATCGGCCCGACCCGGTCGACGTCGGTGCCCCGGATGCCGTCGGAGTAGTCGTTCGCGAAGTTGACGCCGACCTGCAACGCGAGCGCCACGCCCAGAGCGAGGAGCGCGCGGCCGAGCTGCGCGCCGCCCACCTGCGCCGCTGCGCCCGTGCCGACGAGCACCGGCGCCGCGGCGGCCGGCAGCGTGCGGGGGCGGGCGCCCGCCATCCACTCCGAAGGGGTCGTCACGCGGGGCTCCTCTCGGGGCCGGCCGCCGGCGGGGCGCCGACGCGTCGGTCGTTCGTCACGCTGCTGTCCGTCGCTGCCGCCGCCAACGCGGCGACGGCGCGTCGGTCGATCTTGCCCGGTCCGCGCAGCGGCAGGGAGTCGACGACCACCAGGCGGCGCGGCGCGTGCGCCGTACCGAGGCGCTCCGCGACGACCGCGCGCACCGCGTCGAGGTCGGGCGCCGCCGACCCGGCTCGGGGGACGACGACGCCCACCACGAGCTGGCCCCACTCGTCGTCCGGCACCCCGACCACGCACGCCTCGGCGACCCCGGGCAGCGCGGCGAGCAGCGCTTCGACGGTCGCGGGCGCGACGTTCGTGGCGCCGGTGAGGATGACGTCATCGGCGCGGCCGAGCACCGTGAGGACACCGCCGTCGAGCCGCCCGAGGTCGTTCGTGACGAGGTGCCTGACCCCGTGCACCTGCGCGAACGCGGTCGCATCGAGGTCGGGGCGGCCGAGGTAGCCGGTCGCGAGCACGGGCCCGGCGAGCAGGATCCGACCGTCCGCGTCGAGCCGGGGGACCACGCCGTCGAGCGGGACGCCGTCGTAGACGCACCCGCCGCAGGTCTCGGACATGCCGTACGTCGTGACGACCGGGACGCCGGCCGCGCGCGCCCGGACCAGCAGGTCGGGCGCGGACGCCGCCCCACCGACGAGCACCGCGTCGAGGCCGCGCAGCGCGTCGGTCGCGGCCGCGTCGTCGAGCAGCCGGACGAGCTGCGTCGGCACGAGCGACGTGTAGCGCGGGCCGTCGTGCGTCAGCGCTGCCACCGCGGCCGTGAAGGTGGGCGCGCGGAACGGTCCGTCGGGCAGGACGACGGGCGTCGTCCCGGCGAGCACCGACCGGACGAGCACCTGGGCACCCGCCACGTGCTCGGCGGGGAGAGCGAGCAGCCACCGGCCGGCCCCGGCGAGCCGTCGCTCGGTCGCGGTGCCCGACGCGCGCAGCGCGTCCGCGGCGAGCACGACCTCGCGCGGCTCGCCCGTCGACCCGGACGTCCGCACCACGAGCGCGGTCCCGTCGGGGACGTCGCGGTCGCTGCCCGCCGCGTGGGTGTGGGGTCCTACCGGGGACACCGCCGGCCCGGACCCGTCGAGCGCCGCCTCGAGCGCCGGGAGCAGCAGGTCGGCACGCGCGGGCACGTCACGCAGCGTCCGGCTCACCCGCCCAGCCTAGGCGGCAGCCCCGGGCCCCCCGAAGCGGAAAGGGGTCCCGACGGCGAGACCGCGCAACGGGGCGAGATCGCGCAACGGGGGCCAGATCGCTCCGTCGGAGCGTGCGATCGCGCGCTCCGATAACGCGATCCCGCAACCGGGCGAGATCCCGCAACCGGGCGAGATCGCGCAACCGGGCGAGATCGCGCAATCGGGGCCAGATCGCTCCGTCGGAGCGTGCGATCGCGCGCTCCGGTTGCGCGATCCCGCTCGTTGATCACCCCGAGCGGTCGCCCGGCGTCGCGGATCACCCGAGCGGTCGCCCGGCGTCGCGGACCACCCGAGCGGTCGCGCGGCGCCTGCCGGCCGCGTCAGCGCTCGGCCCGCTCGGCCCGCACGGTCCCGCGGCGGAGTGTCGCCAGCCCGGCGAGCCCCGCCGCGACGTCGACCACCGTCATCGCGATGCGGCTCAGCAGCACCACCGTGATCACCGACCCGCGGTCGAGCTGCCCCGCGAGCACCGCGCCGAGCACCACCTCGCGCGCCCCGAGGCCGGCCGGCGCGACGACGACGAGGAAGCCGACGACCCACGCCAGCGCGTACCCGCCGACGCACAGGGCGAACGTGCGCGCGCTCGCGGGCATCCCGACAGCCGTCGCGAGGACGAACACCTGGGCCCCCGCCGCGAGCCACGCGACGAGCGACCAGCCGACCGCCACGCCCGTCCCGCGGGTCGTGAGCGGGTGCTCGAGCGGCTCGCGCCGGGCGACGCGCAGCGCCCACGCCAGCAGCCGGTTCAGCACCGCCGGGACGAGCAGCGCCACGAGCAGCGGCACGAGCGCGACGACCCATGCGTACGAGTGGCGGGCGGTCGGCGCGAGGCCCACGGCGACCAGCGCGACGACGCCGCCGGTCACGAGCGAGACGAGCACCGCCACCGCCATCGCGGACGCCGAGCGGCGGCGCGGGATCCGGTGCCCCGCGCCCAGCTCGGCCGCCGCGACCACGTTCCACACCCCGCCGGGCACGTACTTGCCGAGCTGGCTGACGACGAAGAGCGGCGACGCGTCCCGCAGCGGCAGCGGCGACCCGAGGTCGGCGAGCACGGCGCGCCACGACAGGAGCGTGCCGCCGACGTAGAGCGCGCTGAGCGCGACGGCCGCCACGACGGTCCACGCGTCGATGCGTCCGAGCGCCGCGACGACGTCGTCCCAGGACCGCGCGACCGCGACGACCGCGAGCGCCAGCGCCACCACGAGGAACGCGACGCGCACGGGCGTCGAGCGCAGCGCGGCGAGCACCCGGCTCACGCGAGCGCCTCGCGGAGCCGCACGTCGAGCGCGCGCGTGACCGCCTGCGCGGTGAACTGCTCCGCGGCGCGGACGGCCGCGACGCGGAGGTCGGCGACGCGGGCCGGGTCCGCGGCGAGGCCGCGCAGGGTCTCGGCGAGCGCCGCCGCGTCACCGGGCGGCACGAGGACCGCGCCGTCGCCGAGCACGCGCCGCTGCGGCGGGGTGTCGCTCGTCACGACCGCGCAGCCCGCGGCGGCGCCCTGGAAAGCCTTGTTCGGCACGACGCGCAGCGCCTTCGGCCCGGTGCCGAACACGCCGAGGCACACGTCGTGCGCCGCGACGAGCGTGGGCAGCTCGGCCGGCTCGACCCACGGCAGCCGGCGCACGCGCGGCACGCCGGCGAGCGCCTCCGCGACGGCCGCGGAGTCCTGGCCGTCCCCGACGACGGTCGCGTCGACCGCGCCGCCCAGCTCGCGCAGCGCGCGGGCCACGACCGGTGCCCCCTGCAGCGGCGTCATGAGCCCGAAGAAGACGACCGACAGCCGCGGGGAGGCAGGGCGGCCCGGCTCGGCGGCCGCGAACCACTCACCGGACGCCCCGACCGGGACCACGACGACGCGCGCGCGCAGCGCGTCGGGCACGAGCGCCGCGTGCTCGTCGGTGTCGACCACCACGACGTCCGCCGACCGCAGCGCGGCCCGGTCGAGCGCGCCGAGCAGCCGTCCGCGCACGCCGCGGACCCCGCGGTCGGCGGCCGTGTCCGCGGCGAACACCAGGTGGTCGAGCACGACCGTGGTGCGCGGGAAGAGGGCGCGCGCGAGCAGCACGTCGAAGTGGCCGAGGTAGCCGACGAGCACGACGTCCGGCCGCCGGTCGCCGCGCAGCCGCACGGCCCGGGCCGTCAGCGCCGCCCAGGCCCGCGCGAGCCGGAGCCCGAGCAGTGGCAGGCGCCACGGCCGACGGAGCATCGCGACCCGGTCCGCGGTCGTGAGCCCGAGCGGCACGTCGCACTCCGCGACGCGGTACCCGCGCGCCGCGAGCCCGTCGAGCAGGACGCGGACGCGGGGATGGCGGTCAGCCTCGTACGTGCCGAACCCCAGCACGCGCGGGGGAGGCGTCATCGGCGGTCGGGCGCCGGCGCCGGCCCGGCGGGTGCGCGCGGCGCCGGTGGGACCTCCGACCGCTCGCCCGCTCGCTCCGTCGCCGTGCCGCCCGCTCGCTCCGCCGCCCCCGCGTCGCCCGCTCGCTCCGCCGCCCCCGCGTCGCCCGCGCGGACCGCGTCGTCCGTGCGCTCCCCGGCCACCACGCGGTGCCCCGCCGCGTCTCGCGCGGGCCCGTACTGCAGCTCCTTGATCCGCTCGAGCTGCTCCTCGAGCAGCGCGCGGTTGGTCCGCAGCAGGTCGCTGATCACGCCGAGCGCCACCGAGAGCAGCGCGCCGACCAGCAGCACGGTGCCGAACACGAGCGACTGGATGTTCCCGGCGGTGTCGCCGCCCGTCACCCACTTGCCGAGGAACCGCACGAACGGCACGAGGCCCAGCACACCGCAGACGACGGCGAGCGTCGCGAAGACGAACCGCGGCTTGTACATCAGGTAGCTGCGCACGATCGCGGACGCCGACTTGAACATGTGGTGCCAGATGTTGCGGAACAGCCGCGACTCGCGCGTCTTGGCGTTCGTCGTGACCGGCACGCTCGTGATCCGCAGGCGCTTGTGACCCGCCTGGATGATCGTCTCCATGCAGTACGAGAACTCGGTGACGACGTTGAGCCGCAGCAGCGCGGCGCGCGAGTAGGCACGGAACCCGCTCGCGGCGTCGGGCAGCTCGGTGTCGGCGGCGATGCTGACGACCCGGCTGCCGACGCGCTGCATCAGCCGCTTGAACGGCGAGAAGTGCGCGATCGTGCGCGTCTGCCGGTCGCCGACGACGATGTCGGCCGTGCCGTCGAGGATCGGCCGCACCAGGTCGCCGATCCGCTCCTGCGGGTACTGGTTGTCGCCGTCGGTGTTCACGACGACGTCCGCCCCGTGTCGCAGCGCGTAGTCGACGCCGTCCCGGAACGAGCGCGCGAGCCCCATGGTCCGGGTGTGCCGCAGCACGTGCGTGACGCCGTGGGCGCGCGCGACCTCCACGGTGCGGTCGGTCGACCCGTCGTCGACGACGAGCACCTCGACCGCGCCCACGCCCGGGATCTCCCGCGGGATGCCTGCGAGGACGAGCGCCAGCGTCGCCTCCTCGTCGAGGCACGGGATCTGGACGAAGACCAGCACGGGCTCACCTCCGGGTTCCCACGGGCTGCGGCTACGTTAGCGGCCGCCGGCCCCGCACCGGACGCGGGACCGGCACGCGGTCCCAGCGGCCGGGCCTCCCGCCGCCGCACGGGCGCGACCCGTACAGTGGCGCGCGCTCCGGTCGTCGCGGAGCCCGTCCGAAGGAGCCGTCCGTGACCCCGCACGCGACCCGTCGTCGCCGCAGCCTCCTCGTCACGCTGGCCGGCGGCACCGTCCTGGCGCTCGCGGCCTGCAGCGGGGGTGGCGGCCCCACCACGCCGCCGGGCCCGCCCGTGACGCAGGCGGCGCAGGTGCAGCCGGCCAAGGTGTCGCCGCCCACGCCGGTCGTGCAGCCGCGCTGGCCGCTGACGGGGGTCGTCGCCACCGACCCGGCGGACCGCCCCGCGCTCGCCGTCAAGATCGAGAACTCGCTCGACGCCCGCCCGCAGACCGGCCTCGACCAGGCCGACCTCGTCTGGGAGGAGGTCGTGGAGGGCGGCATCACGCGCTACGCGGCGGTCTTCCAGTCGAAGGTGCCTGCGGAGGTCGGGCCGGTGCGGTCGGTGCGACCGATGGACCCGTTGATCGCCGGCCCGCTCCAGGGCCTCATCGCCTTCTCGGGCGGCCAGCCGCGGTTCGTCGCGATGGTCCGGTCCTCGCCGCTGCAGACGTTCATCAACGACGCGGGCAGCCCCGGCTTCTACCGGAAGTCGGGCGTCGGGCCGGCGCCGCACAACCTGTACGGCAAGCCGTCGGTCTGGTTCGCGCACGCCGACGGCAAGCACAGCGACCCGCCGCCGCAGCAGTTCGCGTTCGCGCGGACGGCCGACCAGGCGACGGCGGTCACCGACGGCACGGCCGCGAGGAAGATCGCCGTGGTGATGTCGGGCTACTCGCACCCGACGTGGACGTGGGACGCCCGGTCGTCGACGTGGCTGCGGTCGGAGTTCACCACGCCGGCCGTCGTGCGCTCCGGCAAGCGGCTCGCCGCGACCAACGTCGTGACCCTCAATGTCAGGCTCGTCGACTCGGGCGCGGTCGACCCCGCCGGCAACCCCGTGCCCGCCACGGTCCTGTCCGGCTCGGGCCGCGGCACGCTGTCGACCGGCGGCCGGACGATCGGCGTGAAGTGGTCGAAGGCCTCGGACGACGAGCCGGTGGTGCTGACGACCGACGACGGGCAGCCCGCGACGCTCGCGCCCGGCAACACCTGGGTGGAGCTGGTCCCGTCCGCGTCGGGTTCGGTGAAGGCGCGCTGAGGGGCTCGCCGGCCGTGCGACCCTGGTCCGCACGCGTCGGCGCGCACAGTTCTGCCGGCGGCGCACCACGCGCCGCCGGGCTCGGGGCACGGAGGGGTGTCGGCATGGACAAGCGGTGGATCGCGGCCGTCGCGGCGACGGGGCTCCTGGCCCTCGCGGCGTGCAGCGCGGGCGGCACCACCCCGCCCCCGACGGGCGCCCCGGTGACGGTCGGCCCGAGCGTCGCACCCACCAAAGCGGGCGCGCCCACGCCCGACGTCCCGGTGACGTGGCCGCTCACGGGCGTCGCCACCAGCAAGGTCGCGGACCGCCCGGTGATCACGGTCAAGATCGAGAACACCGCGATGGCGCGCCCGCAGACCGGCCTCGAGAGCGCCGACATCGTGTGGGAGGAGATCGTCGACTTCGGCGTGCCGCGGCTCGCGGCCATGTTCCAGTCGAAGACCCCGAAGGAGGTCGGGCCGATCCGCTCGGTGCGGCCCATGGACCCCGCGATCTCCGCGCCCACGCACGGCCTGCTCGCGTTCTCGGGCGGCCAGGCGGGGATCGTCGCGCAGGTGCAGCGGTCGGGCGAGCAGCTGTTCAGCAACGACGCGGGCGCACCGGGCATGTACCGCACGCACGACCGCGCCGCGCCGCACAACGTGTACGGCTCGCCCGCGACGTGGTGGAAGCACGCCGACGCCGCCCACAGCAAGCCGCCGCAGCCGCAGTTCCTGTTCGCCCGGACCGCCGCGCAGTCCGCCGCCGTGGCCGGGGGCACGGCCGCGACGCACCTCGCCTTCCACCTGACACCGCTCTCGCAGCCGCGCTGGACGTGGGACGCCGAGCACGACAAGTGGCTGCGATCGGAGGGCAAGGTCGCATCCTACTCGCGGTCCGGCAAGCGCCTCGCGGCGACGAACGTCGTCTCGATCGTCGCGAACCACCCGAACACGAGGTTCAAGGCGCAGGGCGGTGCGCCGGTCCCGACGTACGACCTCGTCGGCTCGGGCACGGGCATGATCGCGACGGGCGGCCGCACGATCCCGGTGACGTGGAAGAAGACCTCGCTGGACGCGCCGATGCGGCTGTTCCTCGCCGACGGCTCGCCCGCGCTGCTCGCGCCGGGGAACACGTGGGTCGAGCTCGTGCCGAAGGGGACGTCGTCGGTCAGCGTCGGCTGACGGTGGCCGCGGTCGCCGCCGGACGTCGGGGCGTGCCCGACCTCCGGGGTCGTCCTGCGGGCTGACGCGGGTCAACCCTGGGGTGCACCGACGTCCGGTCGTGACGAGACCGGTGGCCGACGCGGTCGGCGCCGCCCGCGCGCGAGCGTGGACGCATGGCCACCACCTCGCCGCTCGGCTCGCAGGACGTTCCCGACCGCCGCGCCTCGCGCGTCGCGGTGGTCGCCTCCGCGCTCGTGCTGGGCGTGCTCGTGATCGGCGGGTCCGTCGCGCTCGGCGCGCTGATCGAAGCCGTCACGCGCATGTTCACCCCGCGCTGAGGCGCCTCGGCCGCCCTGAGACCGGCCGGACGAGGCTCAGTACGCGTACGGGAAGCCGGACCAGTCCGGGTCGCGCCGCTGCAGGAACGCGTCGCGTCCCTCGACGGCCTCGTCCGTCATGTACGCGAGCCGCGTCGCCTCGCCCGCGAACACCTGCTGGCCCGCGAGCCCGTCGTCCGCGAGGTTGAAGGCGAACTTCAGCATGCGGATCGCCTGCGGGGACTTGGTCGCGACGATCCGCGCGTACTCGAGGCCGGCCTCCTCGAGCTGGTCGTGCGCGACGACGTCGTTGACCGCGCCCCACGCGAGCGCCTGCTCGGCGGAGTACTCGCGCGCGAGGAAGAAGATCTCGCGCGCCCGCTTCTGCCCGACCTGCCGCGCCAGGAGCGCCGAGCCGTAGCCGCCGTCGAACGACCCGACGTTCGCGTCCGTCTGCATGAAGCGCGCGTGCTCACGGCTCGCGATGGTGAGGTCCGCGACGACGTGCAGGCTGTGCCCGCCGCCCGCGGCCCAGCCGTTGACGAGTGCGACGACGACCTTCGGCATCGTCCGGATCAGGCGCTGCACCTCGAGGATGTGCAGGCGGCCCGCGCGCGCCGGGTCGATGCCCTCGGCGGTCTCGCCCTCGGCGTAGCGGTAGCCGTCACGGCCGCGGATCCGCTGGTCGCCGCCGCTGCAGAACGCCCACACGCCGTCCTTCGGGCTCGGTCCGTTGCCGGTGAGCAGCACGGTGCCGACGGTCGACGTGGTCCGCGCGTGCTCGAGGACGCGGGAGAGCTCGTCGACGGTGTGCGGGCGGAAGGCGTTGCGGACGTCGGGGCGGTCGAACGCGACCCGGACCACCGGGAGGTCGCGCGGCTCGTGGCCCGAGCGGTCGACGCCGCGGTGGTACGTGAGGTCCGTCAGGTCGTCGAAGCCGTCGACGGTGCGCCACCGCGCCGGGTCGAACGTGTCGGACACCTTCCGCGGCAGCTCGCTCGTCACGACCTCCACCCTAGGTCCGCGACGTGGCTAGCCTGGCGAGGTGCACGCGTGGTCGATCCCCCTCACGACCAGGTTCCGCGGCCTGACCGTGCGCGACGGCGTCCTGCTGCAGGGCGACGCCGGCTGGGGCGAGTTCAGCCCGTTCTGGGACTACGACGCGGCCGAGTCCGCGGCGTGGTGGCGCGCCGCGCGCGAGGCCGCCGACGTCGGCTGGCCGGAGCCGGTGCGCGACCGGGTGCCGGTCAACGTCACGGTGCCCGCGGTCGACCCCGCGACGGCGCACGGCATCGTGCTCGCGAGCGCCGGCTGCAGGACCGCCAAGGTCAAGGTGGCAGAGCCGGGGCAGACGGTGGCCGACGAGATCGCCCGGCTCGAGGCGGTGCGTGACGCGCTGGGACCGGGCGGCCGCATCCGCGTCGACGCGAACGCCGGCTGGGACGTCGGCACCGCCGTCGTCCGGCTCGCGCTGCTCGACCGGGCGGCGGGCGGCCTCGAGTACGCCGAGCAGCCCGTGCCGACCGTCGAGGACCTCGCCGCCCTCCGGCGGCGCACGCAGGTGCCGATCGCCGCCGACGAGTCGATCCGGCGCGCCGAGGACCCGTACGCGGTGGCGCGGGCCGAGGCGGCGGACGTCGTCGTGCTCAAGGTGCAGCCGCTCGGCGGCGTGCGCGCGTGCCTCGAGCTGGCCGAGCGGATCGCGCTCCCCGTGGTGGTGTCGTCCGCGCTCGAGTCGTCCGTCGGGCTGGCCGCCGGCGTCGCGCTCGCGGCCGCGCTGCCCGAGCTGCCGTACGCGTGCGGCCTCGCCACCGCGCAGCTGTTCACCGCCGACGTGGTCGCCGAGCCGCTGCTGCCGGTCGACGGCGCCATCCCGGTGCGACGGCCCGAGCCCGACCCGGCGCTGCTCGCGGCGCACGCGGCCGACGAGGCGCTCACGGCGCGGTGGCGGCGGCGCGTCGAGGAGGTCCGGGCGCGAGCCTGACGCGGACGGGACGGCCGTCCGCTCGGCGCGTCAGCGATCCGGGCCGCGGGCCGCGGCGCGGGCATCCGTCCCGGGCCCGCGCGGACGGCAGCGACCCGTCCGGGGGAGGTGCGACCCGCGTCTCGTCCCGCACGGGCCGACCCTCGAGGGGGCTCGTCGCTCGGGCATGATGGCGGGATGACCTCGCCCGACGTGCCCGCTGACGCGCGCGACGACGCGACCGGCCGGACCGCTCCGGCTCCGGGGCCGGCGCTCGATCCCACGCCCGCGACGACCGCCGCGCGGGTGCTCGTGCAGGCGCTCGCTGCGCTCGGCGTCGAGGACGCCGTGCTCGCCCCGGGCTCGCGGTCGGCGCCGCTGGCGTACGCGTTCGCCGACGCGTCGCTGCCCGACGGCGCGCGGCCCGCGGGTGCCCCGTCGATCCGGCTGCACGTGCGCGTCGACGAGCGCTCGGCGGCGTTCCTCGCGCTCGGGCTCGCGCGGTCGACCGGGCGCCCGGTGCCGGTCGTCACCACCTCGGGCACGGCCGTGGCGAACCTCCACCCCGCGGTGCTCGAGGCACACCACGCGGGCGTCCCGCTGCTGCTGCTCACCGCCGACCGGCCGCACGAGCTGCGCGGCACCGGCGCCAACCAGACCACGCAGCAGCCCGGCATGTTCGCCACCGCCGTGCGCCTGACGCTCGACCTTCCCGCTCCCGTCGGCCTGCCGTCCGAGCCGCGCGACGCCCGCCACGCGGCGGCACGAGCGGTGGCGGCGGCGACCGGCGCGCGGACGGGCGACCCCGGGCCGGTGCACGTCGACCTCGCGTTCCGCGAGCCGCTCGTCCCGGGCGACGCGCCCTGGCCGGAGCCGTCCGCCGCGGGGCTGGCGCTGGTCGGGGGACGGCCCGCGCCGGGCGGGCCGTCGACGGGTGCGGTGCCCGCGGTGCTCGAGGCCGCCCGCGCCGCTGCGACCACCCCCGCGGCGCGCCGACGTGGCGGGCGGCCGACGGTCGTCGTCGCGGGCGACGGAGCGGGACCGGTCGCGCGGCGGGTCGCGGAGGCGAACGCGTGGCCGCTGCTCGCGGAGCCGTCGTCCGGCGCCCGCGGAGGCCCGGACGCGATCGCGGCGTACCGGCTGCTCCTCGCCGACGACCGGCTCGGCGGCGCGGTGCGACGCGTGGTCGTGCTCGGGCGGCCGACGCTGTCGCGGCCCGTCCAGCGGCTGCTCGCGCGGGACGACGTCGAGGTCGTCGTGGTGGCGCCGCGGGGGGCGGCGTGGGTCGACGCGGCACGGAGCGCCGACGAGGTGCTGCTCGAGCCGCCCGCCCGGATGCGCTCCGGGCGCCTGCGCGGGCCGGACGGCTGGCTCGAGGCGTGGCTCGCCGCCGACGCGGCAGCGGCCGAGGCGATCGACGCGGTGCTCGCGGCGCCCGTCGGCGGACCGCGGTCCCGTGGGGGCCAGCGCGTCAGCGGGCCGGCGCTCGCCGCCGCGGTCGCGGAGGCCAGCAGGCCGCAGGACGCGCTCGTCGTGGGCTCGTCGAACCCCGTGCGCGACCTGGACCTCCTGGCCCGCTGGGACGCTCCGCCGCTCGTGCTCGCCAACCGCGGGCTCGCGGGGATCGACGGCACGGTGTCGACCGCGGCGGGCGTCGCGCTCGGGCTGCCGGACCGCCGCACCCGCGCGTTCCTCGGCGACCTGACGTTCCTGCACGACGTCGGCGGGCTGCTGCGCGGCCCGCTCGAGCCGCGCGTCGACCTGCAGCTCGTCGTCGCGAACGACGACGGCGGGTCGATCTTCGCGACGCTCGAGCCCGGTGAGCCCGCGCGTGGCGCGCACTTCGAGCGCGTCTTCGGCACGGCGCACGGGGTCGATCTCGCGGCGTTGTGCGCGGCGTACGGCGTGCGGCACACGCGCGTGACGGACGTCGAGGCGCTCGCGCCGGCGCTCGCGTCGCCCGGGACCGGGCTGAGCCTGGTCGAGGTGCGGGTCGACCGCGCCGGGCGCCGGCCGCTCGGCGAGCGGCTGGCAGCCGAGGTCGGGTCCGCCGTCGCGCGGGCGCTGCGCTGACCCGTCTCCTGAGGAACTCCTAGCCGATTCCCAGGTTGGTCGGAGCGTCCCTCCAGCACGGGCGGCTTCCATGGAGGCCGACAAGGAGGCACACCCCATGACCAGCACCCCCGACCAGGGCCAGGGCCCGGCCGACGAGCAGGCCGCCCCCGTCCCGCCGCGACCCGCCGACGAGACGCAGCCGCTGCCGGCCACCGACGACGCGCCGCAGCTCCCGCTCGAGCACACGCAGCCGATCGCCGCGCCGCAGTACGGCGCCGGCACGCCGGTCCCGCCGCCGCCGGCGCAGGCCACGCCCGCGCCGCAGGCGTCCGCCGCCACACCGCCCTTCGTGCCGCCGGCGCAGCAGTCGCAGCCGTACCCGCAGCACACGGCGCAGGCGCCGTTCGGCTACGGCGCGCCGCAGCACGGCCACCCGGCGCAGCCGGGCTACCCCGCCTCGCAGCCCGGCCAGCCGGCGCCGCAGCCCGGCCAGCCGACGCCCGTCGCGTACGCCCCGACGGCCGCGGGCGACGGCCAGGTCGCCGACGCCGGCGCCGCGCCCGCGCCGCGCAAGCGCCGCGTCTGGGTCCCGGTCGCGTCCGCCGCGGCCGTCGCCGCGATCGTCGGCGCGCTCGCCGCAGGCGGCATCACCCACGCGCTCGACGACGGCCACGGCTCGACGTCGGCGTTCGGCAACCCGGCGTCGATGGCGACGCTCGGCGGCTCGAACAACGGCGCGGTCCCGGTGTCGGGCTCGACGAACGAGGACCCGAACTGGGAGGCCGTCGCGAACGCGGTCAAGGCGTCGGTCGTGGCGATCACCGTCACGACGAGCCAGGGCACCGCGCAGGGCTCGGGCGTGATCGTGGACGACAAGGGCCACGTGGTCACGAACAACCACGTCGTCAACGGCGCGCAGGGCGACGTGGAGGTCACGCTCACCGACGGTCGCCTGCTCAAGGGCAAGGTCGTCGGCACCGACGCGACCACGGACCTCGCGGTCGTCGAGCTCGAGAACGCCCCGTCGAACCTGCAGGCCGCCGAGTTCGGAGACTCGTCGAAGGTCACGGTCGGCCAGCCCGTCATGGCCGTCGGCAACCCGCTCGGCCTCGCCAACACGGTGACGACGGGCATCGTCTCGGCCGTGAACCGGCCGGTCACGACCACCGCCGAGGACGGCAGCGGCTCGTCGACCGTCACGAACGCGATCCAGATCGACGCTGCCATCAACCCCGGCAACTCCGGCGGGCCGCTGTTCGACGCGCAGGGCCGGATCATCGGCATCAACTCGTCGATCGCCACCACGTCGTCCGCGTCGGGCTCGATCGGCCTCGGCTTCGCCATCCCCGTGAACCTCGTGCAGAACATCGCCCAGCAGCTCGTCGCCTCGGGCTCCGCGAAGCACGCGTTCCTCGGCGTCTCGCTCACGGACGGCACCGCCACGGCGGACGGCGTCACGCGCCGCGGCGCCCTGGTGCACGACGTCACGGCCGGCTCCCCGGCCGCGAAGGCGGGCGTCAAGGCGAACGACGTCATCGTCGCGATCGACGGCAACCCGACCGCCGGCGCCGACTCGCTCACCGCGTTCGTCCGCTCGTACCCCGCCGACGCGAAGGCGAAGCTCACGATCGTCCGCGACGGCAAGACCAGCGACGTCGACGTGACCCTCGCCGTCCGCCAGGAGACCCCGAGCCAGGGCGGCAACGGCAACGGCCAGCAGGGCCCGGGCGACGGCAACGGGCAGCAGGGGCAGGGCAACGGTAACGGCCAGCAGGGCCAGGGCGACGGCTCCGGCCAGGGCAACGGCCAGCCGGGCGACGGCTCGGGCCAGGGCGGCCTCAACGGCATGACCCCCGACCAGCTGTGGCAGTGGTTCCAGCAGCAGCAGCAGCAGCGCCAGGGCGGCTCGGGCACCGGCCAGGGCTGACGACGTCCGAGCGGCGCGGACGAACCCGCGCGGCTCGGCACCCGTGCGGGCACCCTGCAGCCCGCACCGCGGTCGATGCAGCGACCGCGAACCCGACCGCCCGGTCGGGACGGACCATCCCCATCCGTCCCGACCGGGCGTCGTCGTGCCTGGGCGCCGTCCGCTCGACGGCGTCCGGTTCGCTCAGACGGTCACGACGGCGATCCTGCGGTGGGCGTCGACCAGGATGTCGACGTTGTCGGTGCGCTGCTCGATGCTCCCCAGGCCACGGGGCAGCCCCTGTGCCGCGGGGTCGGTGATCGAGGCGTGGATCGCGGGCACGAGCGTGGGCTCGACCGAGAGGTACGGCCGGTCCCAGAAGGGGACGATCGGCTCCTCGCAGGACGGGAGTCCGGCGTCGGCCTGAAGTCGGGCGAGCTCTTCCAGCGCCGACCGCAGCCCGTCGCCCCGCTCGACCCACGACGTCGCGCCGAGCGCCCGCCGCAGATGGTCGTCGATCCGCGATGCCACGGGCAGTGCGCGGAACGCCGTTCCGCGCCACTTCGAGTAGGGCGCCCACCGGCGGGAGAGCGTGAAGGCCAGGTGGACGGCGGCGTCGGTGAGTCGTGCCGCGATGACTCGCGACCCCAGCTCGTCCCCTCGGTCGCCGGCTCTCCCCATGAGCGGGAGCTCCTGGTGGATCCGGTGCCAGCCGCAGGCGACGACGTACCGCCAGATGTCGTCCGGGTACCACGTCAGCACGTCACGCAGCTGGGTGAGGTCGCCGGGGCCGTCGGCGAACACCTCGCCCGCGACGACCTCCAGGGCTGCCTGGCCCGTGACCGACAGCCACTGGGCGTCCGTCATCCCGGCGCGCGGGTCGAACCCGAGTCGTCGTCGCGCGAAGGAGCCCACCGTGGCGACGTCGATCCCGAGCGACGCCCGGTCCGACCCCGAGTACTGGATGCGGGTCGGGAGTCCGAGGAACGTCTCGGGCAGGTCGCGCTCCAGCGCGCGCCGGACGTCGTCGACGGCGCCCGCGTCGGTGAAGACCTGGAGCCGCAGTCCCCAGTCGTGGTCGCGCGACACCGTGTCGTCCAGGCCGAGGACGTCGGATCCGGGCCCGACCCTCGCCGCTGCGTATCCGACGCCGGGGCATGCACGGTCGACGACCCGCCCGACCACCGCGTGGAAGTACTCACGCGCGACGTCGATTCCGGTTCCGGGACGGTCATTCACCGTCGGACCGTACCGACTCGCACGAGCGCATATGTCGGCACGGCCCGGGACGACAGCCGCGCGCCCGGATCGTCGACCCGTCGCGGTCTCAGTCCGGCGTGCCGGCCAGCGCGTGACGCATCGGCACCAGCTTCGCCTGCGACTCGGCGAGCTCGGCGGCCGGGTCGGACGCGGCGACGATGCCGCAGCCGGCGAACAGGCGCACGCGCCGCGAGTCGTCGGGGTCGATCGCCCCCGAGCGGAGCGCGATGCCCCACTCGCCGTCACCGTCGGCGCCGAACCAGCCGACGGGCCCGGCGTAGCGACCCCGGTCCATGCCCTCGATGCGCCGGATCAGGTCGCGCGCGGCCACGGTCGGCGTCCCGCACACCGCCGCCGTCGGGTGCAGCGCCGCGGCCAGCGCGAGCGAGGACGGATGCTGCGCGGATCCCGCGGAGCCCCCGGCTGCAGACCCCGCCGGCGCGGCGAGCACGCCGGTGACGTCGGACGCGAGGTGCAGCACGTTCGGCAGGTGCAGCACGAACGGCACGTCCGGCACGTTGGTCGACGAGCAGAACGGCTCGAGCGCGTGCGCCACGGACTGCACCGCGTACTCGTGCTCCTCGAGGTCCTTCGACGAGCGGGCGAGGATCGCGGCGCGGGCGACGTCGGCGTCGTCGTCGCCGGTCCGGCGGATCGTCCCGGCGAGCACGCGCGACTGCACGAGGCCCTTCTCGGAGCGCACCAGCAGCTCGGGCGTCGCGCCGACCAGGCCGTCGACGCTGAACGTCCAGCACTGCGGGTAGTCGGCGGCCAACCGGTGCAGCGCCCACCGCGCGTCGAGCGGGCGCTGCGTCCGCGCGAGGACGTCGCGGGCGAGCACGACCTTGTCGACCTCGCCGGCACGGATCGCCGCGACCCCCTGCGCGACCACGTCGCGCCACCCGTCCGCGGACACCGCACCGTCGCGGTACTCGACCTCGCCCGGCGGGACGGGGGCCGTGCGCGCACCCACGACGTCCGCGAGCGTCGGCGCGGGGCCCAGCTGCGCGTCGGGCGTGATCGTCGTCAGCCAGCAGTGCGGTCCGCGCCGTCCCACGACCACGCGCGGGACGACCACCACGCCGCCGGCGAGGGAGTCGTCGTCGAACGCGAACGAGCCGAACGCGACCGGTCCGGTGCCCGGCACCCGCACCTCGTCGCGCACGATCGCGTGTGCGAGCACGCCCTGCCACGCGCGCTCGGCGTCCTCGAACCGGGTGGCTCCCGTGACCTCGAACCGCAGCGCCTCGCCCCACGCCACCAGCCCGTCGCCGCGACGTACCCACGCGAGCGGGGCGCCCGCCGGCAGGAGCGACAGCAGGTCGGCGGGGTCGGCGTCGCCACCGGGTGCGCCGAGGGTGTCGAGCGCGACCGTCCGGACGACGAGCGGCTGGGGTGCCGCACCTGTGGGCGCGGCGGGCTGCGTGCTCATCGCCGCCCAGCGTACGTCCGTGCTGGTCGCCGCACGTCGACGGGCGTCCCGGGCGACGCGATCCGTGCGTCACACCGGTCGGCTCGGCCGCCCGCGGTCCGGCGCGTGCGGCACGCGGCCCCACCCTCGGGCCGCCCGCTCGCGGCGGCGGCCGGCGTGCGCGACGCGCGGCGGCGACCTGCGACCATGGGCGCATGCCGCGCGCCGAACTCGACAAGCAGCCCCAGGACGTCGCCCGCATGTTCGACGCGGTCGCCAGGCGCTACGACGTGACGAACGACGTGATCTCCCTCGGGCAGGACCGCCAGTGGCGCAAGGCGACACTCGCCGCGCTCGGCGCGCAGCCGGGCGAGACCGTGCTCGACCTCGCGGCGGGGACCGGCACGTCGGCCGAGCCGCTCGCCGACTCCGGCGTCCGGGTCGTCCCGTGCGACCTGTCGCTCGGCATGCTCGGCGTCGGCAAGGCGCGCCGTCCGGACCTGCCGTTCGTCGCGGGCGACGCGCTGCACCTCCCGTTCGCCGACGAGAGCTTCGACGCGGTGACGATGTCGTTCGGGCTCCGCAACGTCGCGGACACCCCCGCGGCGCTCGGCGAGCTGCTGCGCGTGACGAGGCCCGGCGGCCGGCTGGTGGTCTGCGAGTTCTCGCGCCCCACGTGGGGGCCGTTCCGCGTCGTCTACCAGAACTACCTGATGCGGGCCCTGCCACCCGTCGCGCGCGCCGTCTCCAAGGAGCCCGACGCCTACGTGTACCTCGCGGAGTCGATCCGCGAGTGGCCCGAGCAGCGCGAGCTCGGCCTGATGATCAAGCGCGCCGGCTGGGACAAGGTCGCGTTCCGGAACCTGACGGGCGGGGTGGTCGCCCTGCACCGCGCCACTCGACCGGCCTGAGGTCACCCGTTCGGCCCAGCCGCGACGCTGTCCGGTTCTCCCGAGTTCGGTGCCCGGTGTCCGAGCCGCGCTGGGTGCCAGCACCCGGACGCGCGTCCAAGAACGGATGAACGGCTGAGCGACGCCTTCACTCCGTGCGCCTGACCGACGACTTCCGAGGTACCCGGTGGTCTCACCGGCCACCTCACGGAAGGCACGATCATGCGCAAGACGACGAAGGGCGCCCTCGCGATCGGCGCCGGTGTGGCGCTGCTCCTCGGCGGCGCGGGCACGCTCGCCAACTGGAGCGACTCGAAGAACCTCGGGGCCAACACCACCATCAGCTCCGGCACGCTGACCATCGCGAGCAAGACGCAGGGCACGTGGGGCTGGGCGAGCGGCGCGACGGGCTTCGCGCCCGGCACGTCGAAGCTCGTGCCCGGCGACAGCATCAAGATCACGGACGTCTTCACCGTCACCGCCCTCGGTGACCACCTGACCGCGACCGCCGCCTACGTGTCGCCGACCCTGTCCGGCGCGCTGGCCTCGAGCCTCCAGATCACGACCGCGCTCGGCACGGTGACGAACAAGGCCGGCAACGGCACCGTCACGCCGACGGGCACCACGTCGGTCGCCGTCACGTCGACGGACTCCGCCGCGACGACGTTCGACGTCCCGGTGACCGTGACGATCACGCTGCCGAGCACGGTCTCGAACCTGACCGCGCAGACGGTGTCCGCCGCGATCGCCGACGGCTCCGTCACCCTGACGCAGAACTGACCCTCCCCCGACCGTGCGGGGCCGCCTGATCGCCGCGTCGGCCGTCGTGCTCACCGTCCTCGGTGGCACGGCGGCCTACGGCGCGTGGTCCTCGTCGGCGGCGCTCGCGGCGGGCGGGAACATCGCGTCGGGCACGTTCGGCGTCACCGCGACCTGGTCGACGCCGCTCGACACGACTGGCATGTACCCGGGGCAGACGCGGACCGGCGTCCTCGCCGTGGCCGCGTCGGCAGGCACGACGTCGCGCTGGGTCTACACGCTCGGTGCGCCGACGTTCGCCGGCGGCCTGGCCGCCTCGATGACCGCCGTCGTCTACCCGTCGGCGACCTGCGGCGGCACCGCCCTGACGCTCCCGTGGACGCAGGCGACGCTGCAGGCGGCCTCCGCCACGGCGCAGCACTGCGTCGCCGTGACGCTCGGTGCGTCGGCGCCGAGCACCAGCCAGGGCAAGACCGTCACCGTGACCGTCCCGGTCACCGGCGAGAACCGCTCGACCACCTGAGGGACCCGATGCGCGACGCACGAGCGCGGCGCCCCGGCACGCACCGTGCCCGGGTCCCCGGTCGTGCCCTCGGTCGCGGTGGCCTCGTCGTCGCGGCGGTGTCGGCGGCAGTGGCCCTCGTCGTCGGAGCCGGCGGCGCCGCCGCGTGGTGGTCCGCGAGCGCCACCGCGTCGGCGACGGCGACCGCGGCCACGGTGCCGGTCCCTCCGACCCCGACGTGCAGCGAGAGCGGCCTGCTGAACGTCAAGCTCAGCTTCACCGACCCGAGCACCGTCCCGACCGGCGCGACGCGGACCTACTCGCTCGTCGTGCGCTCGGGCTCGACCGTCGTCGGGACGATCGATCCCTACACGAGCGGCACGGCGGTCTCGCCCGGCCAGGTCGGCTCGACCCAGGGGGCGATGACGGCGACGCTCGTCACGAAGCTGACGTTCGGCAGCACGGTCTGGACGTCGGCGGAGTCGGGCGGCGCCGGGCTGCAGGGCGCCTCGTTCATCTTCGCGTACCTCAACTGCTCATGAGCGACGACCAGCGGCGGCCCGCACCGGACGTCTCGTGGCTCAGCGCCGCGGCGTCCGCCCTCTCGGCGTTCGCGCTCGTCACGATCGCCCTGGTCGCGCTCGTGATGATCGTCGTGCCTCTCCTGCTCGGCGCGACGCCCTACACGGTCCTGACCGGCAGCATGCGGCCGTCGATGCCGCCCGGGACGCTCGTCGTCACGCGGCCGACGCCGGTCGAGGACATCCGCGTCGGTGACGTCGTGACGTACCAGCGGCGCTCGGGCCTGCCCGGCGTCGTGACGCACCGCGTCGTCGGCATCGGCGCGAGCGGAGCGGGCGAGCGCGTGATCGTCGTCCGGGGCGACGCGAACGGCGTGGCGGACCCGCCGGTGCTGCCGGTCCAGATCCGCGGGGTCGTCGTCTACCACGCGCCGTACCTCGGCTACCTCAACACGTGGGTCGGCGCGAACCGACCGACGTGGGTGACGCGCGCGGTCGCCGGGTCCCTGCTCGGCTACGGCGCGTTCCTGCTGGCGGGGGCCGTCCGCGACCGACGCCGCCGCGCTGCGGCCGGGACTGCCGCGGCCGGCGACGACGCCGACGGGCCGACGGAGCCCGGGCCCCGCGCCACCGGTGCCGAACCGGCCGAGCCCCGAGTCCCCGCCGCCGCGGACGGACGGTCCGACACCCCCGAGCCGAGCGCCGCGCCCGAGCCCGTCCCCGCGCACGCCACGGCGGCACCGTGACCCGCGCCCGGCGAGCCTGGGCCGTGCTGGTCACGATCGCCGCCGCCCTGGTCGTCACCACCGTTTCCGTCGCCGCGCAGCCGTCCTCGGCGTCGGCCTCGAGCGGCATCGAGCTCTCGCCCGACGGCGCCACCTGGGGCACCACCCTCGCGGGCGCGCTGTTCGGCACGCCCACGCACCTGGTCCCCGGAGACGTGGTCGCCGCGTCGCTCTGGGTGCGGAACGCCTCGACCACCACGGCCCGCGTCGAGCTGCGTGCCCCGGCCGGCATCGGCGCGCACGACGGCTCGTTCGCGGGCGACCTGCGGCTGACCGTCGACGGCCGCACGCTCGGCGGCGGCTCGACGTGGGACGGGCCGGTGCTCGCGCCGGGCGGCGCGACGCGCGTCCCGCTCGTCGTCACGTACGTGGCGACGGCCGGGTCGTCCGGGCTCCTGCAGGCCGCGAGCGTGCTCGACTCGGTCTCGCTCGTCGAGGTGGACCCGACCCCGCCCCCGCCCACCACCCCGCCGCCCGGCGGCACCCCGGCGCCCGCCGGTGGCCCCACCTCGCCGGCGCACCCGGGCCCCGGCGCTCCGGGTGGCCTCGCGTCGACCGGCGCTGCCGCGGCGCGCGAGGTCGGCACCGCGTTCGGCGTCACGCTCGTCGGCGCCCTGCTGCTCGCCGCCGCGCGGCGCCGCCGGCGGGCCGAGGACGCCTGACCCGGCCCACGCGCGCCGCTCGACGCGGGTGAAGAAACTCGCGGTCGCCCCGCTGCGTCACGCCGGTTGGCGCGGAATGATGGGCCTGCTCACGACGCGTTCTTCACCCGCCGTCGCGAGGTAAGGAAAGCCTTCGCAGACAGCCCTCTGAGCCGTGGTTACACTCGCCAAGGTTGCACGTGAACAACGTCACAAGTGGGAGCCACTGGTGGTGGGATCAACGATGGATGACGCCGACGTCATCGTCGTGGGCGCGGGTCCGACAGGGTCCAGCGCCGCCTACCACTGCGCCGCCGCGGGCCTCGACGTCCTCCTCCTCGAGAAGGCCGAGTTCCCGCGCGACAAGGTCTGCGGCGACGGTCTGACGCCGCGCGCGGTCGCCGAGCTCGTTCGGATGGGCGTGCCGCTCCGCGAGCAGGACGGCTGGATCCGCAACAAGGGCCTGCGGGTGCTCGGCGGCGGCCACCGCCTCGAGCTCGCGTGGCCGGAGATCTCGAGCTATCCGTCGTTCGGCCTGGCCAAGGCGCGGCAGGGCCTCGACCACCTGCTCGCCGACCACGCGCGCGCCGCGGGCGCCAAGCTGCAGGAGCGCACGACGGTCACCGGGCCGGTGCGCGACGAGCGCACGGGTCGGGTCGTCGGCGTCACGGCCCGGACGGCCGACGGCGAGCAGGCGACGTACCGCGCACCGGTCGTGGTCGCGGCCGACGGCGTCTCGGCCAGGCTCGCCACCGGCCTCGGCCGGACGAAGCGCGACGACCGGCCGATGGGCGTCGCCGTCCGCACGTACTTCCGCACCCCGCGCCACGACGACGCGTGGATGGAGAGCCACCTCGAGCTGTGGGACGGCGCGCCGGGCCGCAGCAACCTCATGCCGGGCTACGGCTGGATCTTCGCGCTGGGCGACGGCACGGCGAACGTGGGCCTCGGCTCCGTCGCCTCGACGGCCGCGGCGACGCACGTCGACTACAAGAAGCTGTTCGCCGCCTGGATGCGCAACGCCCCCGCCGAGTGGGAGTTCACGCCGGAGAACCAGGTCGGCCCGGTGCGCGGCGCGGCGCTGCCGATGGGGTTCAACCGCGGCCCGCTCTACGGCGACGGCGTCATGCTCGCGGGCGACGCGGCCGGCATGGTCAGCCCGTTCAACGGTGAGGGCATCGCGTACGGCCTGCAGGCGGGTCGCGTCGCGTCCGACGCCATCGCGCAGGGCCTCGCGCGGGGCACCGCCGCCGGCCGCGAGCGCGCGTTCGCGACGTACCAGCGCCGCATGAAGGACGACCTCGGCGGGTACTACACGCTCGGCCGCCTGTTCGTCCGGCTGATCGAGCACCCCGAGGTCATGCGGATCTGCACCCGCTACGGCCTGCCGCGGCCGCTGATCATGAAGTTCACGCTCAAGCTCCTGTCGGACTGCTACGAGCCACGGGGCGGGGACGCGATCGACCGCGTCATCGCCGGACTGGCCCGGATCGCGCCCGCAGCATGAACCCCCGCCCCTCAGCGTCGAGGAGGACTCGATGACGAACCCGTACGTGCCGCTGCTCGTCATGATGGCGCTCGCCGCGCTCATGGCCGTGGGTGGCCTGTCGACGAGCGTGATCCTCGGCCCGAAGCGCTACAACCGCGCGAAGCTCGAGGCGTACGAGTGCGGCATCCAGCCGACCCCGCACGCGGTGGGCGGCGGTCGCTTCCCGATCAAGTACTACCTCGTGGCGATGACGTTCATCGTCTTCGACATCGAGGTCGTCTTCCTCTACCCGTGGGCCGTGAGCTTCGGGACGCTCGCCATGTTCGGGCTCGTCGCGATGCTCGGCTTCCTCCTGCTCATCACCGTGCCGTTCGTGTACGAGTGGCGCCGCGGCGGCTTCGAGTGGGACTGACCTGCGTGGCACCGCGCGCCGCCGCCCCCGTGACCAGCTGTCGTACCAACCGGAAGGAGGCCTGACATGGGTCTCGAAGAGGCGGCACCCTCAGGGTTCCTGCTGACGACGATCGAGGACCTCGTCGGCTACTTCCGCAAGGGCTCGCTCTGGCCGGTGACGTTCGGCCTCGCGTGCTGCGCGATCGAGATGATGGCCGCGGGCGCGCCCCGGTTCGACCTCTCGCGGTTCGGCATGGAGGTCTTCCGCGCCTCGCCGCGGCAGGCCGACCTGATGATCGTCGCGGGTCGCGTCAGCCAGAAGATGGCGCCCGTCGTCCGGCAGGTCTACGACCAGATGTCGGAGCCCAAGTGGGTGCTCTCGATGGGCGTCTGCGCGAGCAGCGGCGGCATGTTCAACAACTACGCGATCGTGCAGGGCGTCGACCACATCGTGCCCGTCGACATCTACCTGCCGGGCTGCCCGCCGCGGCCCGAGATGCTCATCAACGCGATCCTCACGCTGCACGACCAGATCCAGAACGAGCCGCTCGGCGCCGACCGTCGCGAGATCGCCGCCAAGGCCGAGGCGGCCGCGCTCGAGGCCACGCCGACGAGCCACATGACGGGGCTGCTGCGATGAGCGACGACGCCAAGAAGGACGACGTCGGCACGCCGCACGCGCCGGTCGAGAACCCGAAGGACGCGACGCGCGACGAGCCGGCGACCGCGGTGGGCACGCCCGTCCAGGCGGACGCGGCGCAGGCCGCCAAGCCGGGCGCGGGCGCGACACCCGAGGCTGCGGCCGCCCAGTCGACGTCCGCCGCGGCGCTCGAGGCCGGCGGGCAGAACGTCCCCGCGCAGCCCGCGCGCACGCCGCTCGAGGTGGTCGACGTCCGGCACGGCATGTTCGGCGCCCACGGCAGCGGCGACACCTCGGGCTACGGCGGCCTCGTGGTGCCGGTCGTCATGCCGGGGCCGAGCGAGCGGCCGTACGGCGGCTGGTTCGACGAGGTCGTCGACGTGCTGACCGAGCTGCTCGACGCGTCGGGCACCGGCTTCGCGAACGCGATCGAGTCGGTCGTCGTCGACCGCGACGAGCTGACGCTGCACGTGGCGCGCGAGCACGTCGTCGAGGTCGCGCAGGCGCTGCGCGACGACCCGGACCTGCGGTTCGAGCTCGGGCTCGGCGTCAGCGGCGCGCACTACCCGCACGAGCAGGGGCGCGAGCTCCACGCCGTCTACCACGTGACGTCCGTGACGCACGGGCGTCGGCTGCGGTTCGAGGTCGCGGTGAGCGACGACGACCCGCACATCCCGTCGACGACCGGCGTGTACCCGGGCCACGACTGGCACGAGCGCGAGACGTTCGACTTCTTCGGCATCGTCTTCGACGGGCACCCCGGCCTGGCGCGGATCGAGATGCCGGACGACTGGCCGGGCCACCCGCAGCGCAAGGACTACCCGCTCGGCGGCATCCCGGTCGAGTACAAGGGCGCCACCATCCCGCCCGCGGACCAGCGGAGGTCGTACTCATGAGCACGCTGCACGCCACCGGTCACCTCGTCGACGAGCAGACCCAGGGCGTCCCGACGTTCGAGGCCAACGGCGGCGACTGGTCCCAGATCGCCGAGGAGGCGGCGCGCCTCGGCGAGGAGCGCATCGTCGTCAACATGGGACCGCAGCACCCGTCGACGCACGGCGTGCTCCGGCTGATGCTCGAGATCGACGGCGAGACGGTGACCGAGGCCCGCGCCGGCATCGGCTACCTGCACACCGGCATCGAGAAGAACATGGAGTTCCGCACCTGGACGCAGGGCGTCACGTTCTGCACGCGCATGGACTACGTCGCGCCGCTGTTCCAGGAGGCGGCGTTCTGCCTCGGCGTCGAGAAGCTGCTCGGCGTCACGGACGACATCCCCGAGCGGGCGTCCGTGATCCGCGTGCTGATGATGGAGCTCAACCGCATCACGTCGCACCTGGTGTGCATCGCGACCGGCGGCAACGAGCTGGGCGCGACGACGATCATGACGGTCGGCTTCACGGCCCGCGAGGAGATCCTCAAGATCTTCGAGCTGATCTCGGGCCTGCGCATGAACCACGCCTACATCCGCCCCGGCGGCGTCGCCCAGGACGTGCCCCCGGGCACCGTCGCCGAGACGCGCAAGGCGCTCGAGCTGGTCAAGGGCTACATGCGCCAGCTCGAGGACATCATGCTGGCGAACCCGATCCTGCACCTGCGCCTCAAGGACGTCGGCTACCTCGGCCTCGCGGGCTGCATGGCCCTCGGCATCACGGGCCCGATGCTCCGCTGCACCGGCCTGCCGTACGACGTGCGCAAGGCGTTCCCGTACAGCGGGTACGAGACGTACGAGTTCGACGTGCCGACCGCGACGAGCGGCGACTCCTGGGGCCGGCTCGTGGTGCGGCTCGAGGAGATCTACCAGTCGATCCGCATCGTCGAGCAGGCGCTCGACCGCCTCGACGCGAACCCGGGCCCGGTGATGGTCGCCGACAAGAAGATCGCGTGGCCCGCGCAGCTCGCGATCGGCACCGACGGCATGGGCAACTCGCTCGACCACATCCGCGAGATCATGGGCACCTCGATGGAGGCCCTGATCCACCACTTCAAGCTGGTCACGGAGGGCTTCCGTGTGCCGGCGGGCCAGGTGTGGCAGACGGTCGAGCACCCGCGCGGTGAGCTCGGCGTCCACCTGGTCTCCGACGGCGGCACCCGCCCCTACCGGGCGCATTTCCGCGACCCGTCGTTCAACAACCTGCAGGCCACCTCCATCCTCTGCGAGGGCGGCCAGGTGGCCGACGTCGTCGTCTCGGTGGCCTCGATCGACCCGGTGCTCGGAGGGGTGGACCGCTGATGACGATCGAGCACGTGGACCATCCGGCGCAGGGCAGGAAGCCGGGCCAGACCCACCGGACGGGCTACGACGACGCGACGCGCGAGCGCCTCGCCGTCGAGTCGCGCCAGATCATGGCGCGCTACCCGCAGGAGCGCTCGGCGCTGCTGCCGATGCTGCACCTCGTGCAGTCGGTCGACGGGTACGTGAGCCCGCGCGGCATCGCGTTCTGCGCGCAGGCGCTCGGCCTGACGACCGCCGAGGTCAGCGCGGTCGCGACGTTCTACACGCAGTACAAGCGGCACCCCAACGGCGACTACACGGTCGGCGTCTGCACCAACACGCTGTGCGCGATCATGGGCGGCGACGCGATCTGGGAGGAGCTCTCCGACCACCTCTGCGTCGGCCACGACGAGACGACCGAGGACGGCAAGATCACCCTCGAGCGCGTCGAGTGCAACGCCGCCTGCGACTACGCGCCGGTCGTGATGGTCAACTGGGAGTTCTTCGACCAGCAGACGCCGGAGTCGGCGGTCCAGCTGGTCGACGACATCACCGCCGGCAAGCCCGTGCACCCCACGCGCGGCGCGGACACGGTCGTCACGTTCACGGAGATGTCGCGGGTTCTCGCGGGCTTCTCGGACGGCCGCGCCGACGAGGGCCCAAGCGGCGGCGTGCCGACGATGCGCGGCACGGTGCTGGCCCGCGAGAACGGCTGGGAGGCCCCGCCGTTCCCGGGCGAGGAGGGCTCGGCCGGCGAGGGAAGCGACCACGGCACGTCCGCGACGGCCGGTGCCGAGGCGCACGCCCCGCAGGTCGGCGAGGAGCAGAGCAGCGCCGAGCGGCCCGGCGACTCCGGTTCGGGCGCGGCGAAGCGCGCCACCACCCGCACGAAGTCCGACCCGTCGAAGGAGGCGTGATGACGGACCTCGCACCCGTGCTCAGCGCGCACTGGGACGACGACCGCGCCTGGACGCTGGGCGCCTACGAGCAGGCCGGCGGCTACCGCGGGCTGCGCCGCGCGCTCGGCATGCAGGCGGCCGACGTGCTGACGATGGTCAAGGACTCCGGCCTGCGCGGCCGCGGCGGCGCCGGGTTCCCGACCGGCCTCAAGTGGAGCTTCCTGCCCGCGCCGGACGGCGGCCCGCGCTACCTCGTGGTCAACGCCGACGAGTCCGAGCCGGGCACGTGCAAGGACATCCCGCTGATGATGGCGAGCCCGCAGCACCTGATCGAGGGCGTGATCATCACGTCGTACGCGATCGGCTGCAAGCACGCGTTCATCTACGTGCGCGGCGAGGTGCTGCACGTGTACCGCCGCCTGCTCCGCGCGATCGAGGAGGCCTACGCGAAGGGCTACCTCGGCACGGACATCCTGGGCAGCGGCTTCGACCTCGAGATCACGTTGCACGCGGGCGCCGGCGCGTACATCTGCGGCGAGGAGACCGCGCTCCTCGACTCGCTCGAGGGCCTGCGCGGCCAGCCGCGCCTCAAGCCGCCGTTCCCCGCGGTCGCGGGCCTGTACGCGCGCCCGACGGTCGTCAACAACGTCGAGTCGATCGCCTCGGTGCCGGGCATCGTCCTGGGCGGCGCCGACTGGTTCAAGCAGATGGGCACCGAGCGCTCGACGGGTCACGGCCTGTTCTCGCTCTCCGGGCACGTGACGCGTCCCGGCCAGTACGAGGCGCCGCTCGGCATCACGCTGCGCGAGCTGCTCGACATGGCGGGCGGCGTCCGCGAGGGCCACCAGCTCAAGTTCTGGACGCCGGGCGGGTCGTCGACGCCGATCTTCACCGCCGAGCACCTCGACGTGCCGCTCGACTACGAGTCGGTGGGCGCCGCGGGATCGATGCTCGGCACGCGCGCGCTGCAGATCTTCGACGAGACGACCTCGGTGGTCCGCGCGGTGACCCGGTGGACGGAGTTCTACAAGCACGAGTCGTGCGGCAAGTGCACGCCGTGCCGCGAGGGCACGTTCTGGCTGCTGCAGGTGCTCCAGCGCATCGAGGCCGGACAGGGAACGTCGCAGGACATCGACCTGCTGCTCGACCTGTGCGACAACATCCTCGGCCGCGCGTTCTGCGCGCTCGGCGACGGTGCGACCAGCCCGATCACCAGCGCGATCCAGTACTTCCGCGAGGAGTTCGAGGCGGGCACCCACACGCCCGCCGACGTCCTGTTCCCGCCCGAGCGCAGCGCCCTGTTCGCGTACACGCCGCGCTCGCACAAGACCCTCGCAGGGGTGCACTGATGACGATCACGACGCCGCGAGCCACCGGCACGCCGCTGGTGCCCGCGCCCGCGGCCGAGACGGCTCCCGTGCCGGCCGACACGGTCACGTTCACGATCGACGGCGTCGAGACGACGGTGCCGAAGGGGACTCTCGTCATCCGCGCCGCCGAGCACGTCGGCATCCAGATCCCGCGGTTCTGCGACCACCCGCTCCTCGCGCCGGCCGGCGCCTGCCGCCAGTGCCTCGTCGAGGTGTGGGCGCCGGGCCGCGACGGCAACCTCGCGAAGATGCCGAAGCCGCAGGCCTCCTGCACGCTCGAGGCGACGCCCGGCATGCAGGTCAAGACGCAGCACACCTCCGCCGAGGCCGACAAGGCGCAGCACGGCGTCATGGAGCTGCTGCTCATCAACCACCCGCTCGACTGCCCGGTGTGCGACAAGGGCGGCGAGTGCCCGCTGCAGAACCAGGCGATGTCCAACGGACGCGCCACCAGCCGATTCGTCGACGTCAAGCGGACGTTCCCCAAGCCCATCGCGATCTCGACGCAGATCCTGCTCGACCGCGAGCGCTGCATCCTGTGCCAGCGCTGCACGCGGTTCTCCGAGGAGGTCGCGGGCGACGTCTGGATCGACCTGCAGAAGCGCGGCGCGCTCCAGCAGATCGGCCGGTTCGACCCGGCGGTGCTCGACTTCGCGGGCGAGGAGCCCGTCGGTGCCGCGGTCGAGGACACGAGCGGGCGGCCGTTCGCGTCGTACTTCTCGGGCAACACGGTCCAGATCTGCCCGGTCGGCGCGCTGACGAGCGCCGCGTACCGGTTCCGCTCGCGCCCGTTCGACCTCGTGTCGACGCCGGGCGTCGCGGAGCACGACTCGCAGGGCTCGGCGATCCGCGTCGACCACCGCCGCGGCGTGGTGCTGCGCCGGCTGGCGGGCGAGGACCCCGCGGTGAACCAGGAGTGGATCACCGACAAGGACCGGTTCGGCTTCCACTGGCAGACCGCGCCCGACCGCATCACGACGCCGCTGGTCCGCACGCGCCGCGCCGACGGCACCCGGGGCGAGCTCGAGCCGGCGAGCTGGGTCGAGGCGCTCGAGCACGCGGCGCACGGCCTGCGCGAGGCGCTCGCCCCGAGCGACCCGCGCGAGACCGCGCGCGGCGCGGCGGTGCTGCCCGGCGGCCGACTGACGCTCGAGGACGCGTACGCGTACGGCAAGTTCGCGCGTGTGGCGCTCGGCACCAACGACGTCGACCACCGCGCGCGCCCGCACAGCGCCGAGGAGGAGCAGTTCCTCGGCCACCACGTCGCCGGCCGCACGCTCGAGGTGACGTTCGCCGACCTCGACGCCGCGCCGGCGGTGCTCCTCGCGGGCCTCGAGCCCGAGGAGGAGGGCGGCGTCCTGTTCCTGCGGCTGCGTTCCGCCGTGCAGCACACGAGGCTGCGCGTCTACGCCGTCGCGCCCTTCGCCTCGCGCGGCGTGCAGCGCCTCGACGGCACGCTCGTCGCCGCGGCGCCGGGCACCGAGGCCGAGGTGCTGGACGCGGTCGTGCCGGGTGGCGACACCGCCCAGCTCGCGGCCGCGGCCGAGGCGCTCGCGCTCGACGGCGCCGTGATCCTCGTGGGGGAGCGGCTCGCCGCGTCCCCGGGGGCGTACTCGGCGGCGCTGCGGCTCGCGGCCCGCACGGGTGCGCGCCTCGCATGGGTGCCCCGCCGGGCCGGTGAGCGCGGGTCGGTCGAGGCCGGCACGCTGCCGTCGCTGCTGCCGGGCGGCCGGCCCGTCGCCGACTCGTCGGCACGCGTCGACGTCGCGGCCGTGTGGGGCGTCGAGCACCTGCCCGCGGAGCCGGGCCGCTCGGCGACCGAGATCCTCGCCGCGGCTCGCGCGGGCACGCTCGGGGCGCTCGTCGTGGGCGGCCTCGATCCCGCCGACCTGCCGGACCCGGCGATCGCGCGCGAGGCGCTGGACCGCGTGCCGTTCCTCGTCTCGCTCGAGGTCCGCCGCTCCGAGGTCACCGACCGTGCCGACGTCGTGCTGCCCGTGGCCCCGCCGGTCGAGAAGGGCGGCACGTTCGTCACGTGGGAGGGCCGTCCGCGGCCGTTCCCGCCGGCGCTCGTCTCGCACCAGCTCTCCGACCACCGCGTGCTCGACCGGCTCGCCGACGAGCTCGGCGTCGAGCTGGGCCTGACGAGCCTCGCGGCCGTGCACGGCGAGCTCGACCAGCTCGGCGGCTGGGACGGCGTGCGCGTCGAGGCCCCGGCGGCGGACGCCGCCGAGCCGCCGGCCGTCGCGCCCGGGCAGGCCGTGCTCGCGACCTGGCACCTGCTGCTCGACGGTGGCCGCCTGCAGGAGGGCGAGCCGTTCATGGCGGGCACCGCCAAGCGTCCCGCCGCGCGTGTCTCGGCCGGCACGGCCGCGGCGCTCGGCGTCGCGCCGGGCGGCGGGGTCGTCGTCTCGACCGACGCGGGCTCGATCACGCTGCCCGCGGTCGTCGTCGACATGCCGGACCTGGTGGTCTGGCTCCCGACGAACAGCCCCGGCAGCGCCGTCCGTGACGCGCTGCACGCCGACGCGGGCGACCTGGTCCGCATCGCGGCCGCGCCGGCGGGCGCGATCGCGCTCACCGACCGCCCGACCGACGAGGAGGCCGGCGCATGATCGCGCTGCTCGCCGCGAGCTCGACCACGGCGCAGACCGGGGCCGACTTCTCCGACGACGTCTTCTGGGTCTGGCTGGTCAAGGCCGTCGCGATCCTCGTGTTCCTGCTGGTCAGCGTGCTGATCGCGATCTGGTTCGAGCGCAAGGTCGTCGCGCGCATGCAGGTGCGGCCCGGCCCCAACGTGCACGGCCCGTTCGGTCTGCTCCAGTCGCTCGCCGACGCCATGAAGCTCCTGTTCAAGGAGGACATGACGGTCAAGGCGGCGGACAAGCTCGTCTACGTCGCGGCGCCGATGATCGCGGTGTTCTGCTCGCTGCTCGTGTTCGCGGTCATCCCGTTCGGGCCCGCGGTCTGGATCGGCGGGCACCACACCCCGCTGCAGCTCACGGACTTCCCGGTCGCGGTGCTCTACATCCTGGCGTGCGCGTCCGTCGGCGTGTACGGCATCGTGCTCGGCGGCTGGTCGTCGAACTCGACGTACCCGCTGCTCGGCTCGGTCCGGTCGACGGCGCAGGTCATCAGCTACGAGCTCTCCATGGGCCTCAGCCTCGTCACGGTGTTCATCCTCGCGGGGTCGATGTCGACGTCCGAGATCGTGTCGTCGCAGAAGACGCTGTGGTGGTTCATCCCGCTGCTGCCGGCCTTCGTCATCTACGTCGTGTCGATGATCGGCGAGACGAACCGCCTGCCGTTCGACCTCCCCGAGGCCGAGGGCGAGCTCGTCGGCGGCTACACGACCGAGTACTCGTCGATGAAGTTCGCGTGGTTCTTCCTCGCCGAGTACATCAACATGCTCAACGTCTCGGCCGTCGCGACGACGCTGTTCCTCGGCGGCTGGCGCGCCCCGTGGCCCATCTCGACGATCAACGACGGGATGTTCAACCACGGCTGGTGGCCGATCCTCTGGTTCCTCGCCAAGCTCTGGTTCTTCATGTTCGTGTTCGTGTGGGTGCGCGGCACGCTGCTGCGGTTCCGCTACGACCAGTTCATGAAGTTCGGCTGGAAGGTGCTGATCCCGTTCGCGCTCGGGTGGCTCGTGATCGTCGCCGCGGTGCAGGGTCTGCGGCAGTTCAGCGACCTGAACGTGCGGACGACGCTGTTCGTGCTCGCGGGCGTCGTCGCCGTGGTCGCGATCGCCGCGTTCTTCGTCCCCGAGAAGAAGGTCGCGGCGACGAAGCCGCGGCGCGGCCCCGAGGTGATCGACCCGTTCGCGGCGGGCTACCCCGTCCCGCCGATGCCCGGCCAGACGCTCCCGCCGTCGCCGCGCAAGGAGCGCGCCGCGGCCGCCGCGGGCGCCACCGCCGGTTCCGACCCCACCACCCCGGAGGTGCACGGTGGCTGACAGCCCCACGCCCGGCGACCGGCCGAAGCGGCCCGCCCGCCCCGCGAGCGGCGGCAAGCCGCAGGCCCGCCCGACGAGCGGCGGCAAGCCGCAGGGCCAGCAGGCCCGCCCGGCCCGGCCCGCGACGCCGGCGGACCGCACGCCCGTCCCCCGCAAGGAGCGCGACGTCGCGCCGTACGAGCCGCCGACGTTCCGCTCGCAGATCCCGACCCGCGGGAAGGTCGCGAGCTGGTTCGCACCCGTCGGCGGGTTCGGCGTGACGATCTCGAACATGTTCCGGCCGACGGTCACCGAGGAGTACCCGTCGGAGAAGGTGCCGACCAAGCCGCGTTACCACGGCCGACACCAGCTCAACCGGTACGCCGACGGGCTCGAGAAGTGCATCGGCTGCGAGCTGTGCGCGTGGGCCTGCCCGGCCGACGCGATCTACGTCGAGGGCGCGGACAACACGCCTGACGAGCAGCACTCGCCCGGCGAGCGGTACGGCCGCGTCTACCAGATCAACTACCTGCGCTGCATCTTCTGCGGGCTCTGCATCGAGGCGTGCCCGACGCGCGCGCTCACGATGACGAACGACTACGAGCTCGCCGGTCCGACGCGCGCCGGGATGATCTACGAGAAGCAGGACCTGCTCGCCCCGCTGCGCGAGGGCATGCTCGCCGCGCCGCACCCGATGGTCGAGGGCACGACCGACACCGAGTACTACCGCGGCGAGGTCACCGGCCCGACGCCGGACCAGGTCGACTGGGTGCGCGAGCACCGGCCGGACGACCCGACGCTGCCCGGCGGCGCCGGGGTCGACGCGGCCAACGTGCCCGGGCCGGCTGCCGCCGTCATGGCGGAGACCGTCGCCGCCGCGACGAAGCAGGGTCTGCGAGGGCTGCGATGAGCGCGCTCGCCGCCGGCCCCGTGCTGGCGACGCTGCACGCGGGCCAGGCGTCGACGGGCGAGGCGATCCTGTTCTGGGTGCTCGCGCCGATCATGGTGCTCGCCGCGCTCGGCCTGCTGCTCGCCCGCAAGGCCGTGCACGCGGCGCTCGCGGTGATCCTCGTGATGATCTGCCTCGCGTTCATGTACGTCGCGCAGGACGCGGTGTTCCTCGGCGTCGTCCAGGTCGTCGTCTACACGGGCGCGATCATGATGCTGTTCCTCTTCGTGCTGATGCTGGTCGGCGTCGACCAGTCGGACTCGCTCGTCGAGACGATCCGCGGCCAGCGCTGGATCGGGCTCCTCGCGGGCATCGGCCTCGCGGTGGTCCTCGCGGGCGTCGTGGGCCGGGCGACGTTCCCGCCGGCGACCGGCCTCGACAGCGCGAACGACCCGTCGAACCCCGAGGGCCTCGCGCGCCTCGTGTTCGGCAGCTACGTGTTCGCGTTCGAGGCGGTCGGCGCGCTGCTCGTCACCGCGGCGCTCGGTGCACTGGTGCTCACGCACCGCCGGCGCCTCACGCCGCGCGTGGGTCAGCGCGAGCTGGCCGACGCGCGCGTCAAGGCGGGTGCGGTGCTGACCCCGCTGCCGGCGCCGGGCGTGTACGCGCGGCACAACGCGATGGACGTCCCCGCGCTCGGACCCGACGGCCGGCCCCTCGAGCACTCGGTGCCGCGCGTGCTGCGCGTGCGCGGGCAGCAGGCCGACGAGCGCGAGTACGCCGCGCGCATCGAGCGCGTGCTCGCGGGGGAGTGGGCGGGCGGCGAGGGCTCGACCGCGCTCGCCACGACCACCGAGGCGGTCGAGACGCCGGGCTCCGACGAGAACCCGCCGCCGCACGCACGCCCGGACGTGGGCGCCCCGGTCCCCGGCGCGGCCACCGACAAGCCGGCCCAGGAGGAGCAGGGATGAGCCTCGTCAACTACCTGGTGCTGTCCGCGATCCTGTTCTCGCTCGGCGCGACGACGGTGCTGCTGCGGCGCAACGCGATCATCGTGTTCATGGGCGTCGAGCTCATGCTCAACGCGTCGAACCTCGCGCTCGTCACGTTCTCGCGGATGCACGGCAACCTCACGGGCCAGGTGCTCGCCTTCTTCGTCATGGTCGTCGCCGCCGCCGAGGTCGTCGTCGGCCTCGCCGTGATCATCGCGATCTTCCGTACCCGCAAGTCGGCCTCGGTCGACGACGTGAACCTGCTCAAGAGCTGAGGGGCGGCCCGTGCACACCCTGACCGCGTTCGCTGCGGCCCTCCACACGGTCCCGGCGGCGGCCATCGGCCCTGCCGGCGACACGGACCTCTCCGGTGCCGGGGTCTACGCGCTGGCACCGGCGCTGATCGTCGTCCCGCTGCTGTCCGCCGCCGTCCTGCTGCTCCTCGGCCGCCGGACCGACCGCTGGGGCCACTGGCTCGGCGTGCTCGCTTCGGGGGCGTCGTTCGTGGCCGCCGCCGCCGTGTTCCTCGCGATGCTGGGCCGCCCGTCCGACCAGCGCGTCATCGACGTCAACCTCGGCGACTGGATCAACGCGGGCGCGTTCGACCTGCACGCGGGGATCCGCGTCGACCCGCTGTCGATGACGTTCGTGCTGCTCGTGACGTTCGTCGGCACGCTGATCCACGTCTACTCCGTGGCGTACATGGAGCACGACACGGACCGGCGCCGGTTCTTCGCCTACCTCAACCTGTTCGTCGCGGCGATGCTCACGCTCGTGCTCGCGAACAGCTACCTGCTGCTGTTCTTCGGGTGGGAGGGCGTGGGCCTCGCGTCGTACCTGCTCATCGGGTTCTGGAACCACAACACGCCCTACGCGGTCGCCGCGAAGAAGGCGTTCGTGGCGAACCGCGTCGGCGACGTGGGCCTGGTGATCGCGCTCGGGCTGATGTTCTCCCACTTCGGGAGCGTCAGCTTCGCGACCGTGCTGAACGCGCACCCGAGCGAGGGCGTGGCCACGGCGATCGGCCTCATGCTGCTGCTCGCCGCGTGCGGCAAGTCGGCGCAGTTCCCGCTGCAGTCCTGGCTCGGTGACGCGATGGCGGGCCCGACCCCGGTCTCGGCGCTCATCCACGCCGCGACCATGGTCACGGCGGGCGTCTACCTCATCGTCCGGTCGGCGCCGATCTTCAACGCCGCGCCCGACGCGCAGCTCGTCGTGGTCGTCGTCGGTGCGATCACGCTCCTCTTCGGGGCGATCGTCGGCTGCGCGAAGGACGACATCAAGAAGGCGCTCGCCGCCTCCACGATGTCCCAGATCGGCTACATGATCCTCGCCGCCGGCCTCGGCCCGATCGGCTACGTGTTCGCGATCTTCCACCTCGTGACGCACGGCTTCTTCAAGGCGGGCATGTTCCTCGGCGCCGGGTCCGTCATGCACGGCATGGACGACCAGGTGGACATGCGCAACTTCGGCGGCCTCGGCCGGTACATGAAGATCACGTACTTCACGTTCATGGCCGGCTGGCTCGCGATCCTCGGCATCCCGCCGTTCTCGGGCTACTTCTCGAAGGACAAGATCATCGAGGCCGCGTTCGTGCCGCAGAACGGCGAGGACTGGCGGGCCTGGGTGTTCGGCGGCGTGGCGCTGATCGGAGCGGGCATCACGGCGTTCTACATGTCGCGCCTGTTCTTCATGACGTTCGAGGGCCAGAAGCGCTGGTCGAAGAAGCGCGACGGCGGCGACCAGCACCCGCACGAGGCGCCGCGGCTCATGACGTGGCCGATGATCGTGCTCGCGTTCGGCTCCGTCTTCGCCGGCATGATCCTCGCCTCGGGGAGCCGCTTCGTCGACTGGCTCGAGCCGGTGACGGGCCACACCGAGGGCGACCCGGTCCTGCCGACGTGGGTGCTCATCGCGCTCACGCTGGCGGCCGTCGTCGTCGGCCTGGTGCTCGCGTGGCGCCGGTACGCGATCTCGACGGTCCCCGTCGTCCCGCCGGTCGGCACGCTGCTGACGCGTGCCGCCCGCGTCGACCTCTACCAGGACTCGGTCAACAACGGCCTCCTCGTCGAGCCGGGCAAGCACCTGACGCGGTCACTGGTCTACGCGGACCGCGCGGGCGTCGACGGCACGGTCGTCGGCATCAGCCGGTTGCCGGTCGGCATCGGCGAGGTCACCCGCAAGATCCAGACCGGGTTCGTCCGGTCGTACGCCGCGTCGATGCTGGTCGGGCTCGTCGTCCTCGTCGTCGTCGTCCTGGCCGTCCAGAGCTGAGGGAGATCCCGAACCGATGTCGACCTCCTCCCACTGGCTCACCGCCCTCATCGTGCTGCCGGTCGTCGGCGCCGCGGTGCTGTGGGCGCTGCCCGCCGGAGCCCGCCGGCACGCGCGATCCGTCGCGCTCGGCTTCTCCCTCGCGGTCCTCGCGCTCGGCGTGGCCGCCGCGATCGCGTTCGACACGTCGAAGGCGGACGTCTACCAGCTCGGCGAGACCCACCACTGGATCCCGGCGTTCGGCGTCTCGTACGCCGTCGGGGTCGACGGGGTCGGGCTGGCGCTGATCCTCATGTCGGTCGTGCTCGTGCCGCTCGTGGTGCTCGCCGCGTGGCGCGAGCAGCGCTCGACCGAGGCGCCGACCGACGCGCTGCGCAAGTACCTCGCGCTGATCCTGCTGCTCGAGGCCTTCATCGTCGCGGTCTTCGCCGCGCGGGACGTGTTCCTGTTCTACGTCCTGTTCGAGGCGATGCTGATCCCCGTCTACTTCCTGATCGGCGGGTTCGGCGGGGCGCAGCGGCGGTACGCGGCGGTGAAGTTCCTGCTGTTCGGCCTCGCGGGCGGCCTGATCATGCTCGTCGCGGTGATCTTCCTGTACATCGAGGGTCCCGGCGGTCCTGACGGGTTCCTCACCTCGACGCTCACGGGCGTGCACCTCGGCTCGGCGACGGAGAAGTGGCTGTTCCTCGCGTTCTTCCTCGCGTTCGCCATCAAGGCGCCGATGTTCCCGGTGCACACGTGGCTCCCGGACGCCGCGGAGCAGGCCCCCGCGGGCACGTCGACGCTGCTCGTGGGTGTGCTCGACAAGGTCGGCACGTTCGGCATGCTGACGCTCTGCCTGCCGCTGTTCCCGAGCGCGTCCCGCTGGGCGGCGCCGGTGATCATCGTGCTGGCCGTCGTGTCCGTGATCTACGGCGCGCTGCTGGCGATCGGGCAGAAGGACCTGATGCGGCTCATCGCCTACACCTCGGTGTCGCACTTCGGCTTCATCGTCCTCGGCATCTTCGCGTTCACGTCGACGTCGATCGCCGGCTCGTCGTTCTACATGGTCAACCACGGGCTGTCGACGGGTGCGCTGTTCCTCGTCACCGGGTTCCTCGTCGCGCGCCGCGGCTCGCAGCAGATCGCGGACTTCGGCGGCCTGCAGAAGGTCGTCCCGGTGCTCGCCGGCTTCTGGCTCGTCTCGGGCCTGTCGGCGCTGTCGCTGCCCGGCCTGTCGACGTTCGTCAGCGAGTTCCTGGTGCTGGTGGGCACGTTCGCGCGGCACCCCGCGGCGTCGATCGTCGCGACGACGGGCGTCATCCTCGCGGCGATCTACGTGCTCTGGACGTACCAGCGGGTCTTCACGGGTCCGCCGCGCGAGGAGCTCGTCGCGGTGCCGGACCTGCGGCTGCGGGAGAAGTGGGCCGTCGCGCCGCTGCTCGCGCTCATGATCGCGTTCGGGTTCTTCCCCGGACCCGCGCTCGACCTCGTGCGCCCGCCGGCGCACCAGACGTTGCAGCAGGTCGGCGTGCAGGACGTGCCGGCGAACGCCGAAGGGAGCCACCAGTGAGCGACTTCTCCGCTCCCGACGTCCAGTGGGGCGCGCTGAGCCCGATCGTCGTCGTGCTCGGTGCGGCCGTGGTCGCCGTGCTGGTCGAGGCCTTCGTGCCGGCGCGCCTGCGCCGCACGGTCCAGCTCGTGCTCGCGCTCGCCGCCACGGCCGGCGCGATCCTCGCGGTCGCGCTGCTCTGGGGCGGCGTCAAGGACGACGGCGGCACCAAGGTGCTGGGCGGCTCGGTGCTCGTCGACGGTCCGACGCTCGTGCTGCAGGGCACGATCGCGCTGCTCGCGCTGCTGTCGATCCTGATCATCGCGGACCGCACCGCGACCGGTGAGGACGCGTTCGCGCCGTCCGCGGCGTCGGTGCCCGGCTCCGACTACGAGCAGCTCTCCCGTCGGCTCGGACTGCGCCAGACCGAGGTGTACCCGCTCGTGCTCTTCGCGACGGGCGGCATGCTGATCTTCCCGGCGGCGGGCGACCTCCTGACGCTGTTCGTCGCGCTCGAGGTGCTGTCGCTGCCGCTGTACCTGCTCACCGGCATGGCCCGCCGGCGCCGCCTCCTCTCGCAGGAGGCGTCGATGAAGTACTTCCTGCTCGGCGCGTTCGCGTCCGCGCTGTTCCTGTTCGGCATCGTGCTGGTCTACGGGTACTGCGGCTCGCTCTCGTACGCCGAGATCGCGTCGGCCGTCCAGACGCCCTCCGACCTCGACGCGCTGCTGCTCGTCGGCTCGGTGCTGATCCTCGCGGGGCTGCTGTTCAAGGTCGGCGCGGTGCCGTTCCACACGTGGACGCCCGACGTCTACCAGGGCGCCCCGACGCCGATCACGGGCTTCATGGCGGCGTGCACCAAGGTCGCGGCGTTCGGTGCGCTGCTCCGGGTCGTCTACACCGTCTTCCCCGACCTGCAGTGGGACCTGCAGGTGCTGATGTGGGTCGTCGCGATCGCGACGATGGTCGTCGGCACGGGCATCGCGCTCGTCCAGACGGACATGAAGCGGATCCTCGCGTACTCGTCCATCGCGCACGCGGGCTTCATCCTCACGGGCATCGTGTCGCTCGACCAGGCCGGCATCACCGCCGTGCTGTTCTACCTGCTCGTGTACGGCGCGGCGACCGTCGGGTCGTTCGGCATCGTGTGGCTCGTGCGGGAGAAGTCGGCCGACGAGATCCTCGGCGAGGCGACGCACCTGTCGCAGTGGGCCGGCCTCGGCCGGCGCCACCCGGTCCTCGCGCTCGCGTTCGCGTTCTTCCTGCTGTCGTTCGCGGGCATCCCGCTCACCGCGGGCTTCGCGGGGAAGTTCGGCGTGTTCTCGGCCGCGGTGGCCGGCGGCGACTGGCCGCTCGCGCTCATCGGTGTGCTGGCCTCGTCGGCGGCGGCGTTCTTCTACGTCCGGATCATCGTGCTGATGTTCTTCACCGGCCCGTCCGGTGAGCGCGACGTCCTCGTGGGCGACGGCGGCGGCGCGAGCACCGCGGCGTACGTGCCGCCCGTGCCGGTCGTCATCGGCAGCGACGGGACGGTCGCCGAGATGGAGCCGGTCGGCCAGGTCGCCGTCGTGACGCGGCCGGACGAGGCGCTCGCGGTGCTCGAGGGCGCGGAGGTGGCGCACGGCGTCACGACCACGGTCGTGCGGTCCGAGGGACCGGCGCTCATCGCCATCACGGTCTGCGTGGCCATCACCGCGATCCTCGGTGTGGCGCCGTCGGGCATCGTGTCCGCCATCTCCCACGTCGCGCACTTCCTCCCCTGACGCGCGCGCGGCCGGGTCCCGCCAGGAGTCCGGCCGCGTTCGGGCGCGTGCGCACGAGCAGATAGGTTCGGTCCCGTGACGTCGACGACCGCGATCCCGCTGGCCGACCCCGTGCTGGCGGACCGCCTCACCGCGCGGCTCGCCCTCGTCGAGGAGCGCCTGCGCGACGCGGTGACGCATGCCGACCCGCTGGCCGACGACGCGTCCCGTCACCTCGTCAACGCAGGAGGCAAGCGGCTCCGGCCCCTGCTGACGCTGCTGACGGCGGAGCTCGGGGACGGCGCACGTCGCGAGGTCGTGGACGCCGCGGTCGTCGTCGAGCTGACGCACCTCGCGACGCTCTACCACGACGACGTGATGGACTCCGCGCCCGTGCGCCGCGGCGCGCCCGCCGCGCACGAGGTGTGGGGCAACTCGGTCGCGATCCTCACGGGCGACCTGCTGTTCGCGCGCGCGTCGACCACGGTCGCGGGGCTCGGGCCGCAGGCCGTGCGGATCCAGGCCGCGACGTTCGAGCGCCTCTGCCTCGGCCAGCTGCACGAGACGGTCGGCCCGCGCGACGGCGAGAACCCGGTGGCGCACTACCTGCAGGTGCTCGCGGACAAGACAGGCTCCCTGATCGCGACGTCCGCGCGGTTCGGCGCGATGTTCGCGGGCTGCGCGCCCGACGTCGTCAGCACCGTGACGGCGTTCGGCGAGCGGATCGGCGTGGCGTTCCAGCTCGCCGACGACGTCATCGACCTCACGTCGGAAGGCGCCGTGACGGGCAAGACGCCGGGCACCGACCTGCGCGAGGGGGTGCCGACCATGCCGGCGCTGCTGCTGCGCGCGCGTGCCGCCTCGGCGTCCGGCACCTCGCAGGACCGCGCGCTCGTCGAGCTGCTCGACGGCGACCTGTCCGGCGACGACGCGCTCGGCGAGGCCGTCGCCGCCCTGCGCGAGGACGCCGCGGTCGAGCAGACGCGGTCCCGCGCGGTCGCTCTCGCGCACGAGGCGATCGCCGAGCTCGCGCCGTTGCCCGCCGGGCCTGTGAAGGACGCGCTCGTCTCGTTCGCCGACGCGCTGGTCGACCGCGCGTCCTGACGCCTGGCTGCCGCCGTCGACCGGCGCCGGGTGAAGCCGACGCGGCGCGCGCGACCGCCCCGTCCGCGAGGCGGACCGTCTGGCACCATGGCCGCGCGTCGCTGAGTGCGACGCGGCGTGGACGGGAGGTCGGACGTGGGCAGAGCTGCGCAGACGGACGTCGCGGGCTCGGGGCTCGCGGTCGCGCCCGGAGCCGTCGCACCGGTCGGGGTCCGGGTCGGAGCGTTCACGCTCGACGTGGTCGCGGTCACCACGGTCGCAGCCGTCGCCTTCGCCGTCGCGCGCACCGCCGCCGCCCGGCCCGGCTCCGAGCCGGGGCTGACCGCCGTGGTCGTCGCCGACGGCGCGGCGCTCGCGTTCGGCATCGGGCAGTGGATCGCGGAGGCGACGACGGGCGCGACGCTCGGCAGCGCCCTGCTGCGCATCCGCACCGTGTCGGCGACGACCGGTCGACCCGCCGGGCTCGCGCGCATCCTGCTGCGGCAGCTCGTGATCGGCCTCGGCTCGCTCGCGTGCGGCGTCGGCGCATGGGTCGTCGCCGCCTCGGGTGCATGGGACAAGGGCGTCGCGCAGCGCGGCTGGCACGACAAGGCGGCAGGCACGCTCGTGCTGCGCGCGGACGCGGTGAGGGGCGCGGTGCCCGCGGACGTGGCGGACTCCTACGCGTCCGCCGTCGCGCGGGTCGTCGGTCCGCCGGCACCGCCCGCCGCGCGGCGGGACCGCGCGGAGCGGATGCCCGCCACGGTGGCCGTCCGGGTCGTCGTGCCCGACGCCCCGCCCACGCCGCGTGAGGGGGTCGACGCGTCCGACGCCGCCCACCCGTCGGCTGCTGCCGGCGGGGTTGCTCCTGCTGCGCCCCTCGACCGGGCTGCCGCTCCTCTCGACCGTGCTGCGCCGGCTGCTCCGGCCTCCGACGAGACCGCCGTCACGTCGGCGGTCCGGTCCGCCGGGGCCGTCTCGGTGCCGGTCGTCCCGGTCTCCCCGGTCGTCCCGGTCGCTCCGGTCGTCCCCGCGTTCCCCGTCGCGGCGCTGCGCCCGAACGACACCGCCGACGTCCCGAACCCGTACACCGGCATGACCCCGGTGGTGCCGCCCCCCGGCCCTGGCCTGATCGAGCCGCCCCCCGGCTTCGCGCCACCCCCGGCCGCTCCGGCTGCGCGCGCCCCCCGCAGCGCCGACCTCGGCGACCTCGAGCACACCCGCCTGCGCTCGATCGACCGCGCCCTCGCGACCCCCGTCGCCCGCGCCGCAGCCTCGACGGCACCGCACCCCACGACCCTGCGGCTCGCCTTCGACACCGGCGAGGTCGTCGACGTCACGGGCGACGGCCTGGTCGGCCGCAACCCGGCCGCGCAGGCGGGCGTCACGCACCTCGTCGCGATCGAGGACCCGGACCGCTCGGTGTCCAAGGTCCACCTGGCGTTCGGGCCGGACGGCGACGGGCAGCTGTGGGTGCTCGACCGCGGCTCGACGAACGGCACGGTCCTCGTCCGCCCGGACGGCTCGCGTGCCACCCTGCCGCCGGGTGCGCGCGCGGTGATCGGCGCGGGCTGGGCCGTGCGGTTCGGCGAGCGCACGGCACGCGTCGAAGCGCGCTGAGCAGCCGGCGGCCGTCAGCGCCGCGACCGGCCCCGCACGGCGGCAGCGCCCGCCACGAGCACCACGAGCACGCCGGCGAGCCCGGCGAGGGGCCACCCGATCCCGCGGATGCCGCCGGCGGGCTGGACCACGCCGCTCGACGCGCTGAGCGTCTGCTCCGGGCGCGCACCACCGGCGTCCTCGCCCGTGGTGGGTGCGGCCGACGTAGCAGGCGGAGCCTCGACGTCGTGCGCGCTCGGTGACGTGCCGGCGCCCAGGAAGGGGTTGACGTCGGGGAGCGCGGTCGGGTCGGTGGCGAGCAGCCGCGTCACGTCGATGGTCCCGAGCCCGACGGCAGAGCCCGCGCGGTCCGACGTCCGGGCCACGGCCTGGAGCACCTGGCTCGCGGTCGCCTGCGGGTAGGCGGACCGCACGAGGGCGAGCGCCCCGGCGACGAACGCCGTCGCGGTCGACGAGCCGCTCTCGAGCGTCGTCGACGTCAGGTCGGGCGCGGGCTGGAGCACGTCCTCGCCCGGTGCGAGCACGGTGTGTGCGTCGATCACCGCGTCCGGCGCCGGGCGCCCGTCGCGGCCGATCGACTCGACGGCGAGCACGCCACCGAGCGACGCGGGTGGCTGCTGCGCGGTCCCGCCGTCGTGCGCACCCGCCGCGACCACGACGATGCCCGCGTGCAGCGCCCGCGCGATCACCGCGGGCTCGGCCGCCGACTCCGTCAGCGAGACGCTCAGCACGCCCACGCCGTCGGCGATCGCCTGGTCGACCGCGCCCTCGAGCCAGCCGCGCGTCTCGCCCGCGAACGGCGGGCACTGCGCGCTCACCGCGCTCCCGGCGTCGGGCCGCGTCAGCACCGCGTACGCGATCACCCGCGCGTCCGGTGCGACGCCCCGCACCCCGCCGCCGTCCGCCGCCGCCCCCGTGCCGACCACGAGCGACGCCATGCCGGTTCCGTGCTGCGCCGCCGGGCTCGCCGACGTGGCGGGCGCCCACGTCGTGCCGCCCGCCGTCGTGGCGCAGAACGAGGGCTCGTGCACCGTGACGTCGGCGCCGCGCAGGTCGGGCGCGTCCGGGTCGAGCGGCCCGTCGACGACGCCGACCGTGACGCCGGCCCCGCGCGAGCGGTCGTGCGCGGCGTCCAGCTGCTGCGCCTCGACGTACCAGAGCCCGGCCGGCACGGGCGGGGTCGCCGCTGCCGCCGGGGGAGCGAGTGCCCCGCACGCCACGACCGCCGCGACGACCGCCGACCCGGCGGCGCGCCGCCGTCGAGCCCCGTCCACCCGACCACCTCCCGCGACCCGCGGCACCCTACCTCCGGCGGCGGGCGGGACGGTCCGTCCTGGCTATGCTGACCGACGACTCGCCGAGGCACGCCCGCCAGGCGGACGCTCCTTGCAGACACACGAGGACACCGATGACCCGCCCGCTGCCCGCGCCCGCGACGGCGTCGCGCGCCGGTCAGGACGACGCGCGATGACGGTCACCACCGCGGTGGGCGTCGCGACGGACACGGGTGGCCGCGCCGACAACGAGGACGCGTCCTGGGCGTCGGGCCGGCTGTTCGTCGTGGCCGACGGCATGGGCGGCCACGAGTCGGGCGAGGTCGCGAGCGCGACGGCGGTCGACGTGGTCGCGGCCCTCGCGGAGGGCGTCGAGCCCGACGAGTCCGACGTCCGCGCCGCGATCCGTCTCGCGCACACGGCGGTGCGTGGCATCCCGCACGGGCGCGGCCGACGCCCGGGGACGACGCTCACCGGCGTCGTGCTGACGGAGCACGAGGGCGTGCCGTGCTGGCTCGTGCTCAACGTCGGCGACTCGCGCACCTACCGGATGGCGGGTGCGGTCCTCGAGCAGGTCACCACCGACCACTCCGAGGTCGCGGAGCTCGTGGCGCGCGGCCTGCTGCCGGCCGACGAGGCCGCGCACCACCCGCGGCGCAACGTCGTGACGCGCGTGCTCGGCGGCGGCGCGTTCGACGTCGACCCGGACCTGCAGTGGCTGCCGGTGAGCCCCGGCGACAGGATCCTGGTGTGCTCGGACGGGCTGACCGACGCGCTGCCGGACGCGCGCATCGAGGCCGAGCTGAAGGCCGAGCCGGACGCGCAGGCGGCCGCGGACCGGCTCGTCGCGGCGGCGCTGGCCGCGGGCGCACGGGACAACGTGACGGTCGTCGTGGTCGACGCGCTCGTCACGCGCTGACGGCGGCGTCCGTCCTTTCGGCGGGCGCCTGCACGCGTCCGCGCCGCGCGGTGCTCAGGGCGTCGACGGTGAGGATCACCAGCGCGACCCAGACCAGCCCGAACCCCGCCCACCGCGCCACCGGCATCCGCTCGTGGCCGACCGTCACGCCGATGACGAACTGCAGCACCGGCGTCACGTACTGGATGAGGCCGACGACCGACAGCGGCAGCCGGCGCGCCGCGGAGTTGAACAGCAGCAGCGGCACGGTCGTCACGACACCGGCCGACGCGAGCGCCACCGCGTTCCACGAGCCGTGCGCGCCGAACGTGCCCGAGCCCTGCGCGGCCAGCACCAGCAGGTAGCCGAGCGCGAGCGGTGCGAGCACCACCGTCTCGACCGCGAAGCCGGGCAGCGCCGGCACCGCGCGACCGACGCGGTTCTTGATCAGCCCGTACGTGCCGAACGACGCCGCGAGCACGAGGGCGATCCACGGCAGCCGCCCGTATCCCACGGTGATGACGACGACCGCCGCGGCGCCGAACCCGAGCGCGACCCACTGCACCCGGCGCAGCCGCTCGCGCAGCACGAGCACGGCCAGCGCCACCGTCACGAGCGGGTTGACGAAGTACCCGAGCGCCGCGTCGACCACGTGGTCGCTGAGCACGCCGTACACGTAGACCAGCCAGTTCACGGCGAGCAGCACCGCCGCGAGCCCGAGCACCGCGACGGTGCGCGGGCGACGCAGCACCGCGACGAACGAGCCCCACGTGCGCGTCACGACCAGCAGCAGCAGGCAGAACGCGAGCGACCAGACCACGCGGTGCGCGATGATCTCGAGCGGCCCGGCGGGCTCGAGCAGCGGGAAGTACAGCGGCAGGACGCCCCAGATGAGGAACGCGCCGAGCCCGGCCGCGAGCCCGGCGCGCGTCGGGCGGGTGGCCTCGGGCGCCGTCACCGGCGTCGGCACGTCACTCGTCCGGCCGTCGGCCACGCGTCGCTCCACGCCCGCGACTGTAAGGACGCGCGCTGACACCCCTGCGCCAGCTGTCCGCATGCTGGCGGGTGGGGAGTCCGCCTGCTGGGCGGCGTCCTACACTGGCGCCGAGCCCAGCCCTCCGCCGTGACGTCCCCGCGAGGGCTACCCCGACCGGAAGGCCCCGATTCGTGAGCACCCCGACCCTGCGCGTCGCCGTCGTCGGCGCCGGACCGGCCGGCATCTACGCCTCGGACATCCTGTCCAAGACCGGCCTCGACGTGAGCATCGACCTGTTCGAGCGCCTGCCCGCGCCCTTCGGCCTCGTGCGCTACGGCGTCGCGCCGGACCACCCGCGCATCAAGCAGATCATCGTGGCGCTGCACAAGGTGCTCGAGCGGGGCGACATCCGCCTGCTCGCGAACGTCGACTACGGCACGGACCTCAAGCTCGACGACCTGCGCCAGTTCTACGACGCCGTCATCTTCTCGACGGGTGCGATCCGCGACGCCGCGCTTCCCGTGCCCGGCATCGAGCTCGAGGGCTCGTACGGCGCGGCCGACTTCGTCAGCTGGTACGACGGCCACCCCGACGTCCCGCGCACGTGGCCGCTCGACGACCAGGTCGTGGCCGTCCTCGGCGCGGGCAACGTCGCGCTCGACGTGGCGCGCATCCTCGCCAAGCACGCGGACGACCTGCTTCCGACCGAGGTGCCGGCGAACGTCTACGAGATCCTCAAGGCAAGCCCGGTCACGGACGTGCACGTGTTCGCGCGCCGCGGCCCGGCGCAGGTCAAGTTCTCGCCGCTCGAGCTGCGCGAGCTCGGCCACGTGCCGGACGTCGACGTCATCGTGTACCCGGAGGACTTCGAGTTCGACGAGGGCTCGATGGCCGCGATCCACTCGAGCAACCAGACCAAGCAGGTCGTCAAGACCCTGACGGACTGGACGCTCAAGGAGCCCGAGGACAACACGGCGAGCCGCCGCATCCACCTCCACTTCCTGCACAAGCCCACCGAGATCCTCGGCGAGGACGGCCAGGTCGTCGGCATCCGCACCGAGCGCACGGCGCTCAACGGCGACGGGAACGTGACGGGCACCGGCCAGTTCCAGGACTGGGACGTCACCGCCGTGTACCGCGCGGTGGGCTACTTCGGCTCGCCGCTCGTCGACATCCCGTTCGACGACGTCGCCGGCGTGATCCCCAACCGCGAGGGCCGCGTCATCGACGTCGACGGCGAGCACCTGCCCGGCGTGTACGCGACGGGCTGGATCAAGCGCGGGCCGGTCGGTCTCATCGGCCACACCAAGTCCGACGCCTCCGAGACCATCCGCCACCTCGCGGAGGACGTCGAGGCGGGCGGCGAGGCGTTCTACTCCGCGACCGACCGCGACCCGCAGGCGATCCTCGAGTTCCTCACCCAGCGCGGCGTCGACGTCATCGACTGGTCCGGCTGGGAGCTGCTCGACGCGTACGAGCGCGGCCTCGGCGAGCCGCACGGCCGCGAGCGCATCAAGGTCGTGCCGCGCGAGGAGATGGTCGAGATCTCGCTGGGGCGCGGCTCGACCACGCTCTGACGCCACCCGACACCGACACACGGGCGCTGTGCCACGCTGGGCACGGCGCCCGTGTGTCGTTCGTCACGGGAACGCCGCGGGTCCGGCGTGCGTTCGCTGGGTGAGACCTCGAGAGGAAGGACCCCGATGGGGCACCGGCACTACAACGGCTTGAAGACTGCGGCGCTGTTCGGCTTCATGTGGGCCGTGCTGCTCGGCCTCGGCTGGATCCTCGGCGGCGGCACGCCCAAGTTCCTGCTGTTCTTCACGGCCCTCGGCCTGGTGATGACGTTCGTCAGCTACTGGAACAGCGACAAGATCGCGATCCGGTCGATGCGCGCGGTCCCGGTCAGCGAGGCGGAGCAGCCCGCGATGTACCGGATCGTGCGCGAGCTCTCGACCAAGGCGAAGCAGCCGATGCCGCGCCTGTACGTGTCGCCGACGATGGCGCCGAACGCGTTCGCCACGGGCCGCAACCCCGAGCACGCGGCCGTCTGCTGCACCGCCGGCATCCTGCAGATGCTCGACGAGCGCGAGCTCCGCGGTGTCCTGGGCCACGAGCTCCAGCACGTCTACAACCGCGACATCCTGACGTCCTCGATCGCCGCGGCGATCGCGGGTGTCATCACGTCGCTCGCGCAGTTCGCGCTCTTCTTCGGCGGCGGCGACCGCCGTGACGGCGGCAACCCGATCGCGGGCCTGCTGCTCCTGCTGCTGGCCCCGCTGGCCGCCACCATGATCCAGCTCGGCATCAGCCGCACGCGCGAGTACGACGCCGACGAGGACGGCGCCACCCTGACGGGCGACCCGCTCGCGCTCGCCTCGGCGCTCCGCAAGCTCGAGGCCGGCACGCAGGCGCGTCCGCTGCCCCGGGACCAGAAGCTCGAGAACGTGTCGCACCTGATGATCGCGAGCCCGTTCAAGGCCGGCGGCGCGGCCCGCCTGTTCGCGACGCACCCGCCGATGGCGGACCGCATCGCGCGCCTCGAGGGCATGGCGCAGCAGCAGGGCGGCATCACCCGCTACTGAGCCGAGGTCGGTGCCGCGCCAGCCGCGCTCGGATTACGTGGCGAACGAGCCTGCGCGGGGCCGTACCCTCTCCGGCGTGCTGCCCACCGCCCTCAGCGCCGCTGAGGCCCTGGCTTGGCGTCGTCGCCTCCCGCTCGCCGCGCTCCGACCCGGCCTGGCCCTCGTGATGGTCGCGGTCTGCGTCGCCTCGGCGGTCACGACCTGGTCCGACGACACGTGGACGGACGTCGACGCGCGCGGCCTCGGTGGCGCGCTCGACTCGGCCGCGATCGGGCTCGTCATCGCGTCCGTCGCCGTGCTCCTGGTCCGGCCGCGCACCGGCGTGTGGATCGCGGCCCTCGGCTCGGCGCTCTGCTCGATCGACCCGTACAGCGGCGGGATCGGACCCGCGTACGCCGCGGTGGCGATCGGATGCCTTGTGCTGGGCCTGATCGAGCTCGTGGGCGCTGCGACGCAGCGCATCGCTGCGCGTCGCTGGCCGGTTGTCGTGCCGGACGTCGACGAGTCGACCCGCGCGGCGATGCTGCGCCCACGATCGTCGGTCCTTGGCTTCGCGGGCGTGTGCCTGGTGACCGCCACGCTCGGCGTCGGCCTGTGGGCGCACGACGACGCGGCGACGCGCGCGTTCCGCGCTTCAGCGTCCGTCGGCGACGGCACCGTCGTCGCGGTCGACGACGACGCGTCGAGGGCGACCGTCGAGGTGGAGGGCCGCCGGGTGCACATCCCGACGGACGTGCGTTCGTACGAGGTCGGCGACCGGGTGACCGTGCGCTACTCGCCTACTGGCGTGCGCGCCGAGGACCTCCAGAACGTCTTCGACCCGACTGGCGCCGTGGCCCTGCTCGCGATCGGCCTCGCGCTCGGAGGGACGGCGCTCGGCGCCGAGGTCCGCCGCCGCCGCGCCGCGACCGCGCTGCTCCGTGACGGCGGGCCGTCGGCGAAGGCGTACGCAGGCGAGGGGCCAGGCTGGTTGCCGGTGCTCGCCGGTCCGGGCGGTCCGACGCTCGCACTCCTCGATGTCCTGGCGCCAGCCGATCTCGTCGCAACCGACGAAGGCGAGCCCCCGCTCGACCTGCCGGGCGACTTGGCGAACGCCACCGACGGCGAGCTGCTCGCCGCTGCGAACGCACTGGTCGACGACCCGGACGACGAGGACGAGCTCGTCGTGGTCCCAGCAGGGGCCGAGGTCCTGGTCGTGGGGCTCAGCGCCTACGGCGACCGCCCGTTGGTGCGCGTCGACGGCCGATGGTGGCGCAGCGCGTCGCCCGCGCGCGACCCGTGGCTGCTCCGGAGGTGGTGGCGGCAGCCGGCCGCGGCCGACGACCGCCGCCGCGCAGACCCGCCGCCGTTCGCGGGCGACGCTCTGCCGTCGGTGCCGGCGACGACGGACGCGCCGCCCGTGCTGACCGCACGCGGCGCACCGATCGCGCAGCGCTCCCGCCTGGCCCAGAGATGGGACGTGATCGCGCGGGCTGGCGCAGGTGCCGTCCGACGCACCCCGATTGCGGTGCCGTTCTTGGTCGGCCCGGCTGCGATCGTTCCCGTCGTCCGGTGGCTCGGTGAGGCGCTCGCGTTCCGCCATCTCGTGCCGCTCGCCGGTGTCGCCCTCGTCGGGCACGCGTGGGTCAGTGCCATCCGGCCGAGGCTGCGCCTCGCTCCTGCCGGCCTGTGGGTCGCGGGGCCGATCACGGACGAGCTCGTGCCGTGGAGTCAGGTCGAGCGCGTCGTCGCAGACGGCTCGGCGCTCGTGATCCGCGTCCAGGGTGATGCCGTGCTGCTCCCTGTCCGCCGGCAGAGCTCACCGCTTCTCGCAGGCGACCCCGACCCCGCCACGGCCGCTACCCGCATCGAGCATGCCCGCGCGTCTGCCGTCACCAAGGCGCGGACGTCCGCGACGCCAGGACGCGTGTCACGCGGCCCGGACCTCGCCTTCTTGGCGGGCCTGCTCTGGGCCTCCTCCGCGGTTGGCACCGGCATCGCGGTGCTCCTGGGGAGGTAGCGGGCGTACGCAGTCGGACCGGCGGTCAGCGGTAGTTCACGAACTGCAGCGCGGCGTCGACGTCCGACCCCTTGAGCAGAGCGATCACGGCCTGCAGGTCGTCGCGGCTCTTCGCCGAGACGCGGAGCTCGTCGCCCTGGATCTGCGTCTTGACGCCCTTCGGCCCCTCGTCGCGCACGATCTTGCCGAGCTGCTTGGCGACCTCGGAGGACAGGCCCTCCTTGATCGACGCCTCGAGCCGGTACTCCTTGCCGGAGGGACGCGGCTCGCCGTCGCCGGTGTCGAGCGACTTGAGCGAGATGCCGCGCTTGATGAGCTTGCTCTGGAACACGTCGAGCACCGCGAGGACGCGCTCGGAGGAGTTCGCCACCATCAGCACCTTCTCGCCGCTCCAGGCGATCGAGGCGCCCACGCCCTTGAAGTCGTACCGCTGGGCGATCTCCTTCGCGGCCTGGTTCAGCGCGTTGTCGACCTCCTGCTTGTCGACCTTGCTGACGACGTCGAACGACGACTCGCTCGCCATGCCTGCGTCCTCCCTCGAGTTTCGCGACCACTGGTCCGGAGTTGCTATCCTTCCACGGCACGCCGCTCCGGGGGCGGGTCGCTCCGGCGTCCCGACACCCACGAGCAGCGCCCCGGCGGGTTACCCGAGTGGCCAAAGGGGGCTGACTGTAAATCAGCTGGCAACGCCTACGGGGGTTCGAATCCCTCACCCGCCACCGCACGACGAAGGCCCCGGACGATCTCGTCCGGGGCCTTCGTCGTCGGTGCGGATCACTTCGGTGCGCGATCACTTCGTGCAGGTGTACGTCCCCTCGGTCACGGCGACCGTGCGGCCCTTGCCCTGGTCGAGCGTGGTGAAGACGCCCGCGTCGCGCGCGGTCTCGAACGCGACGCCGATGCCGACGGGCTTCTTGTAGCTGGTGAGCGTCGTGAGCTGCTCGGCGGCGTGCTCCTGGCAGGCGGGGTCCCACGGCACGGTGTGGTAGCCGAGCGAGGCGAGGCGGTCGACCTCGGGCTGGAGCACCTTGGTGCCGCCGCTGCCCTCCTCGACCTGGGTCCACACGACGTAGAACGGGCCGTCTGCCTGGCTGGGGTCGATCGCGGTGGGCCAGCTCAGGGCGTCGGCGGACGCCGCGAGCGTGGGCGTCAGGTGTGGCGCGCCGCTGCCGCTCGGGTGCGCCGAGCACGCGGTCAGGGCGAGGGACGCGGCGACGGCCACGAGGGCGGCGCCACGCAGGCGGTGGAGTGCGGGCATGCCGGGGAGCGTCGCACGGGCCCGATCGGGGCGGCGACGAGCCGAAGCGTTTCGGATCGCGGGCTCGCAGCAGTCGTCGAGCGCGGCCCGGCGCGGTCGCCGTGGCAGGCCGCGGGCGGATTTCGCGGCACCCCGGGGGCCCGTGTAACCTTGCTCGCGCTGCCCCGATAGCTCAGTCGGCAGAGCGTCTCCATGGTAAGGAGAAGGTCAAGGGTTCGATTCCCTTTCGGGGCTCTGTGGTGTGTTCGGGGTCGTGCATCAGCACGGCCCCGGGCGCACGACCTTGGCGGGATAGCTCAGGTGGTTAGAGCACACGGCTCATAATCGTGGTGTCGCGGGTTCGAATCCCGCTCCCGCTACCAGCAGCGAAGAGTGGCGCGTCGGCCGGCGCGCCCTGACGAGATCACGGCGCCCGTCGGGGCGCGAGAGGTGGCAAGACCATGGCCAGCAAGAGCGCGGACGTCCGCCCGAAGATCACGCTCGCCTGCACGGAGTGCAAGGAGCGGAACTACATCACGAAGAAGAACCGTCGGAACGACCCCGACCGGCTCGAGATGAAGAAGTTCTGCCCCCGCGAGAACAAGCACACGCTGCACCGCGAGACCCGCTGACCTCGCGTGCCCGTCGACAAGGGATTCGCCGGGCGGGTCTACCCGCCCACTGCGCCCTACGAGGTCGGGCGCGAGAAGCTGCGGGAGTTCGCCGAGGCCGTCGGTGCCTCGCACCCCGCACACACGGACGCTGACGCGGCGCGATCGCTCGGGTACCCCGACGTGATCGCGCCGCCGACGTTCGCCGTGGTCGTCGCGCAGCGCGCCGAGCAGCAGTACGTCGCGGACCCCGCCGCGGGCATCGACTTCTCGCGCGTCGTGCACGCCGACGAGCGGTTCTCGCACCACCGCCCGATCCACGCGGGCGACCTCCTGGTGAGCGTGCTCCACGTCGACGCCATCTCCGAGCGCGCGGGCCTCGCCATGGTCACCACGCGCGTCGAGATCGCCGATGCCGAGGGCGCACCCGTCTCGACCGTCGTCTCGACGCTCGCCGTCCGCCCGGAGGACTCGTGACGACCGCCCCCGAGGGCACCGCTCTCGCGGTCGGCCAGGAGGTCGCGCGCCGCACGGTCACCGTCGACCGTTCGCGGCTCGTCCGGTACGCCGGTGCGTCCGGCGACTTCAACCCGATCCACTGGAACGACCGCTTCGCCCAGAGCGTCGGCCTCCCGGGCGTCATCGCGCACGGGATGTGGACCATGGGCGCCGCGTCGTCCGTCGTCGCGGACTGGGCCGGCGACCCGGGCAGGGTCGTCGACTACCAGGTGCGGTTCACGCGGCCGATCGCCGTGCCGGACCCGGGTGCGGCCGACGTCGAGGTCGTCGCGACGGTCGGGGCGCTGGACGCCGAGGCCGGGACGGCACGGATCGACCTGACGGTCTCGTTCGAGGGCGCGCGCGTGCTCGGCAAGGCGCAGGCGGTCGTCCGGCTCGGCTGAGCCGCACTCGTCGCAGCCCGGGCCCGCAGGTCACTGTCGGGACGAACCGCGTCCGCCCGTCAGGCCGGGACGGGCCCCGTGGTGGTCCCGACGCGCAGCGCGACCGGGAGCTCCACCGCGTGCGGTACCTCGCCGGCCAGCAGCGTCGCGACCGCCTGGCCGATCGCGACGCCCTTGTCCTCGAGCGGCTGGACCACGGTGGTCAGCACGTCCGGGGCGACCCACGGGAGCTCGAGCCCGTCGAAGCCCGCGATCGAGACGTCCTGCGGCACGCGGAGGCCGAGCTCGCGCGCGGCGAGCACCACGCCGGCCGCGAGCAGGTCGGACTGCGCGATGACGGCGGTCGGGCGGTCGGGCGAGCCGAGGAGCGCGAGCCCCGCGGTCCGGCCGTGCTCGACGAGCGAGGCGGGCGTCTCGTAGACGGCGACCGGACGGACGCCCGCGTCGAGGATGCCCGCGAGTCGACGGCGCGTGATCTCCCAGTCGAGCGGGTGCGTGTCGGGATCGACCAGGCCGTCGCCGCGCTCGGCGTTGAACGGCAGCGTGACGGTGGCGATGCGCGTGTGGCCGAGCTCGAGGACGTGGCGCGTCAGCTCCGTCATGCCCCGCCGGTCGGCGATGCCGACGCTCGCGACGCCGTCCATGGGCAGGCCCTCGAGCACGACCGTCGGGATGCCGCGGCGCCGCAGCGCGGCGAGCTTCGGGTCGGCGTCGGTGCCGCCCCACATCAGGACCGCGACGTCCATCGCGGCGGACTCGATCAGCGGGTCGACGGGGTTGCCGGACGGGTCGGACGTGCCGGGGATCAGCAGGACGCCGAGGTCGAGGGGGCCCAGCGAGCCGACCAGGCCGTCGAGAACCTGCGCCGAGACCGGCTCGCGGAACGCGCGGCGCAGCGCGTCGCCGATCACGACCCCCACGATCCCGGCCCGCCCGCGGCGCAGCTGGCGTCCGAGCGGGTTCGGCCCGGAGTAGCTGAGCTCCTGCGCCGCCGCGAGCACGCGCTCGCGGGTGGCCTGCGCGATCGGACCCGCGCCAGAGAACGCGAGCGACGCCGTGGAGACGGACACTCCTGCGGCCGCGGCGACGTCGGCCAGGGTCGGTCGGTTCGACGACAGGGGTCCCACCTCCGTGCGGCCGCCCCGTGCGGCCTGCGGGGATTCTAGGAGGCGCGGGCCGCGCGGCGGGCGGGCCGGCCGTCGCGGTTGACGGGATGGGGCGCCCTGGTCGAGAATCTCTCGTTCCTCAAATCGATTCGATCCGCCTCGACGTCGCAGATCGAATCGATTTGACCACTCGCCTGGACCATGCTGGGACGACAACACCGAGGGAGACCCTGATGGCCACCGACCGCGAGGTGCTCGTGCGCCGCGCCTCCGCGGCGGTGTTCGTCGTCTTCGTGCTCAGCGGGTTCAACTTCGCGAGCTGGGCGTCGCGGCTGCCCGCGATCCGCGACGGTCTCGGCTACTCGCCCGACAAGATGGGCATCCTGCTGCTCGTCGGCTCCGTCGGCTCGCTGCTGGCGCTGCCCCTGGCGGGCATCGCCGCCGAGCGGCTCGGCACCCGTCGAGCCGTGCTGCTGTTCGCCGTGGTGAACGCCGTGGGCCTCACGATCGCCTCCGTCGGAGTGGCGGTCGACCAGGTGGTCGTCGTCGGGCTCGGCCTGGCGGTGTTCGGCGTCGGCACCGGCATCTGGGACGCCGCGATGAACCTGGAGGGCGCGTCGGTCGAGCAGCGTCTCGGCCGCACCGTCATGCCGCGGTACCACGCCGGCTTCTCGTTCGGCACCGTCGCCGCCGCGGGCATCGCGGCGCTCGCCGCCGGCCTGCACGTCCCGGTCGTCGTGCACATCCCGATCGCAGTCGGGCTCTCGCTCGTCGCGGTCGCGTTCGCCGTGCGGCACTTCCTCGCCGAGACCTCGGGCCCCCACGCGGCGCACGTGGCCCCGTCGGCGCGCGACGGCGAGATCGACGCCACGGCGGCCCCGGCCGTCGCCGACGCGCCCCGCGGTGCGCGAGGCGCGCTCGCGGCGTGGCTCGAGCCGCGCACGCTGCTCATCGGCCTCGTCGTGCTCGCCGCCGCGCTGACCGAGGGGGCGGCCAACGACTGGGTGAGCCTGGCGGTCGTCGACGGCTTCGACGTCGACCACGCGGTCGGCGCACTCACGTTCGGCCTGTTCGTCACGGCCATGACGACGATGCGCTGGTTCGGCACGAGCCTGCTCGACCGATTCGGACGCGTCGCGGTGCTGCGGCTCTGCGCGGGCCTCGCGCTCGTCGGTCTGCTGACGTTCGGGCTCTCGTCGGTGCTCCCCGTCGCGCTCGTCGGCGTGCTCGCCTGGGGCGCCGGTGCGGCACTCGGATTCCCGGTCGGCATGAGCGCCGCGTCCGACGACCCGCTGCGGGCCGCGGCGCGCGTCAGCGTCGTGTCGACGATCGGGTACAGCGCGTTCCTCGCTGGTCCGCCGCTGCTCGGGCTGCTCGCGCAGCACGTCGGCTACCGGCACGCGCTGCTCGCCATCACGATCCCCGTGCTCCTCGGGCTGCTCGTGGTCAACGCGGCGGCACCGCCCCGGGACGCCACGGCCGGAGCGGTGCCGGGCGACGCCGACCGACGCGCCGTGGGGGAGGACCCGGCCAGCGCCGTCGCCGACGACCGCGCCGGGCGCGCCGTCTAGCCTGGGAGCGTGCAGCCCACCACCACCGCCGTCCCGGCGCTCGCCGACCTGACCACGTTCCGCGTCGGCGGTCCCGCGGCGAGGTATGTCGAGACGAGCACCGAGGCCGAGCTCATCGACGCCGTGCGCACGGCCGACGAGGCCGGCGAGCCGTTGCTCGTCGTCGGCGGCGGCTCCAACCTGCTCGTGGCCGACGCGGGCTTCGACGGCGTCGTCGTGCGCGACGTCCGCAGCAGCATCGACGTCCCCGACCACTCGGCCTGTGCCGGCGTCACCTACACGGTCCCCGCCGGCACGCCGTGGGACGCCGTGGTCGAGGAGGCCGTGACGCACCGGCTCGTCGGGCTCGAGGCGCTGTCGGGCATCCCCGGCTCGACCGGCGCGACGCCCGTGCAGAACGTCGGCGCCTACGGCCAGGAGGTGGCGCAGAGCATCGCGACGGTCCGGGTGTGGGACCGCGGCCGGGCGCGCGTCCGCACGCTGCCGCTGGTCGACCTGAAGTTCGGCTACCGGACGTCGATGCTCAAGCGCTCGATGCACGTCGCCGACGAGTCGGACCCCCGCGCGCCGTGGTCGCCGACCCCGCGCTACGTCGTGCTCGACGTGACGCTGCAGCTGCGCCAGGGCACGCACACCCGCGCGGTCGTCTACCCCGAGCTCGCGCGCACGCTGGGCGTCGAGGTGGGGGAGCGCGCGCCGATCCTCGACGTCCGAGCCGCGGTGCTCGAGCTCCGCGCGCGCAAGGGCATGCTGCTCGACGCCGCCGACCACGACACGTGGAGCGCCGGCTCGTTCTTCACCAACCCGGTCCTCGACACCGATGCCGCGGCGCTGCTGCCCGCCGGCGCGCCGCGCTTCGCCGCCACCGACGGCCGGGTCAAGAGCAGCGCGGCGTGGCTCATCGAGCAGGCGGGGTTCTCGCGGGGGTTCGGCGCCGGGCCGGCGCAGCTCTCGACGAAGCACACGCTCGCGCTGACGAACCGCGGCGGCGCCACCGCTGCGGACGTCGTCGCGCTCGCGCGCGAGATCCGGGGCGCGGTCCAGACGCGGTTCGGCATCACGCTCGAGCCCGAGCCGGTGCTCGTCGGGCTCAGCCTCTGAGCCCTCCCGGACGGTCAGCCGGCCGCCGCTGGCGGCGAAGCCGGTCAGCCGGCGTGGCGAGCGACCTCCGCGACGGTCAGCCAGCCGTCGCGACCTCCGCGGCGTCCGGCGCCGCGAGCCACGCGTCCACGCCGGCGAGCAGCCGCGACCGCACGGACTCGGACGCCCGGGACGCGCGGATAGACGCGCGCGCGAGGTCCGCGAGCTCGTCGTCGGTGAACCCGTGCGCGGCCCGCGCGATCTCGTACTGCGCCGCGAGCCGCGACCGGAACAGCAGCGGGTCGTCGGCGCCGAGCGCGACACGCGCACCCGCCTGCACGAGCTCGCGCAGCGGAACGTCCGACGCCGACGCGTAGACCCCGAGCGAGACGTTCGACGCCGGGCAGACCTCGAGCGCGATCTGCTCCTCGACGACGCGCTCGAGGACGCGTGGGTCCTCCGCCGACCGGACGCCGTGGCCGAGCCGGTCCGGCCGCAGGTGCTGGACGACGTCCTCGACGTGCGCCGGACCGAGCAGCTCGCCGCCGTGCGGCACCGACGCGAGGCCCGCACGCCGCGCGATCGCGAACGCCGGCGCGAACTCGCTGGTCTCGCCGCGCCGCTCGTCGTTCGAGAGCCCGAAGCCCACGACCTCGCCCGGCCCGTCACCTGCGTGGCGCGCCGCCAGCCGCGCGAGCGTCCGGGCCTCCAGCGGGTGCCGCATGCGCGAGGCCGCGACGATCACGCCGACGTCCACGCCGGTCCGCGCCGTGGCGAGCCGCGCGGCGTCGAGCACGATCTCGATCGCGGGCGTGATCCCGCCGACGAACGGCGCGTACGAGGTCGGGTCGACCTGGATCTCGAGCCGGCCCGAGCCCTCGGCGGCGTCGTCCTGGGCGGCCTCGTCGACGATCCGCCGCATGTCGGCCTCGCTGCGCACGCAGGCACGCGCGGCGTCGTACAGCCGCTGGAAGCGGAACCAGCCCCGCTCGTCGGCCGGCACCTGCAGCGGGTTGGCGTCGAGCAGCGCGTCCGGCAGGCGCAGCCGGTGCTCGGCGGCCAGGTCGGCGAGCGTCGCGACGCGCATCGAGCCGGTGAAGTGCAGGTGGAGGTGCGCCTTGGGCAGAAGGGCCAGGTCGCGCACGCGGCCAGTGTGCCAGGCCGCCGCGCCCACCCGGCCCCGACGCGGCCCGGGCCGCCGCTCCCCGAGCCGCACCCCGGTCAGCTCCGGACGGCCGCCCGGTCGGTCACGTCGATCAGCCGGTAGCCCACCCCGCGCACGGTGTCGAAGTGCTCGGGCCCGATCTTCCGCCGCAGGTACCGCACGTACACGTCGACCACGTTCGAGCCGGGGTCGAAGTCGAAGCCCCAGACCTCCGAGAGCAGCCGCTCGCGTGTCAGCACCTCGCCCGGGTTGCGCAGGAACGTCTCGGTGAGCGCGAACTCGCGCGCCGACAGGTCGACCTCGCGCTCGCCGACCTTGATCCGCCGCGTGCGCAGGTCGAGCGCGAGCGGGCCGTGGCGCAGCACGTTCGGCTCCTCGGGGCTGGCGGTCGGCGCGCGCAGGCGGAGCCGGACACGGGCCAGCAGCTCCTCGAACCGGAACGGCTTCGACATGTAGTCGTCCGCGCCCTGCTCGAGCCCCGCCACGGTGTCGGTGACCGAGGATCGCGCTGTCAGCACGACGACGGGAACGGTCGACCCGGCCTCACGCAGGCGGCGCAGCACGTCGAACCCGTCGACGTCGGGCAGGCCGAGGTCGAGCACGAGGAGCTGCACGCCGCCGCCGAGCACGCGCGTCAGCGCGACCTCGCCGCTCGTCGTCGCGCTCGTCTCGTAGCCCGCGGCGCGCAGGCCCTTGGACACGAAGGCGGCGATCCGCTCCTCGTCCTCGGCGATCAGGATGTGGGTCATCGGCGCTCCGCGAGCTCGAGGTCGGAGGGGTCGGTGTCGGTGTCCGGGTCGGGCTCCGCGTCGGTTGCGGGGTCGACCAACGGAAGGTCGAGCACGAACACGACGCCCGGCTGGCTGCCGTCGGGCGGCTGCTCGAGGAACACCCGGCCGTGGTGCGCGCGTGCGATCGCGGCGACGATCGGCAGCCCGAGGCCCGCGCCGTGCGCCGACCTGTCCGCCCGGCCCCGGTGGAACCGGGCGAAGATGCGGTCGACCTCCTCGGGCGGCACGCCCGTCCCCTCGTCGCGCACCCAGAGCAGCAGCCGCTCGTCGCGCACCTCGCTGCCGAGCCGCACGATCGATCCGGGCGTCGAGTAACGCTGCGCGTTGGCGAGCAGCTGCAGCCATGCCTGCGTGACGCGCTGCGCGTCGACCTGCGCGGTGACGTCGGCGCGCGCGGCGACGAGCCACCGGCGGTCGCCCAGCCCGCGTGCCTTGTCGTGCACGTCGTCCGTGAGGCGCCCGATGTCGACGGGCGCGAGCCGGACGAAGTCGGGCCGGTCGGCGGTCGCGAGCGTCATCAGGTCGTCGACGAGCCGCTGCATCCGGTCGAGCTCGTCGAGCGAGAGCGCCTGCGTCGACCGCACGTCCTCCGCGTCGTCCGGGTCGACGAGCTCGAGGTGCCCCCGCACGATCGTCAGCGGTGTGCGCAGCTCGTGGCTGACGTCGTCGAGCAGCTCGCGCTGCGACGAGAAGGCGCGCTCGAGCCGGTCGAGCATCGCGTTGAACGTGCGGCCGAGCTCCGAGAGGTCGTCCGCGCCGGTCACCTCGATCCGCTCGGACAGGTCGGACTCGGTGATGCGGCGTGCCGTGTCGCCGAGCAGCCGGACGGGCCGCAGCAGGCGTCCGACGAGCAGCCAGGCGACCGCACCGATCACCACGAGAGCGCCGAGCCCGACCAGCGAGTACGTGACGAACGTGCCACGCAGCGCGCGCACCTGGGCCGACCGGTCGAACGCCACGACGAACAGCCCGGTCGAGCCGGGGTCGCTCGCGACGTGCACAGGGACCGCGACGTACCGGTACTGCGTCACGGGTGTCCGCACGGTCGCGGTGACGACGGGACCTCTCGTGGGCAGCCGGGCGAGGTTCGCCAGGAGGGGCTTGTCGTCCCCCAGCGGCAGCGACCGCGTCTCCGTGGCCGGACCCCAGCTGAGCCGTCCGTTGAGCAGCGTGACGATGCCCTCGTGCGGTCCCGGCACCCGGCTGCGGACCGCCTCGTTGAGCAGGCGGTCCACCGTCTGGAACGGCTGCCCGGTGGTCGGGTCCGCGCGGTCCTCGACCGTGCGCAGGCCGAGCACCGCGCGCGCCAGCGAGCTGTCGGTCGCGGCGTCCGCCTCGCGCACCTGCAACAGGAACGCGGTCGCCCCGGCCGTCATCACGGTCACCGCGCTGAGCGCCACGACCGCGGCGATGATGCGGGCGCGGACCGTCATGCGCGTGCCCCGCCAGCCGTCGCGGGCGACGTCCTCGTGGCGCACGGAGCGCGCGTCGGCGAACCCACGGACGTGGGCCCCTCGCGCAGCGCTGCGTGACATGGCCGCCAGTATCGCGCGGACCCGCCGACGGCTCGCCGACGGTTCGATGAGACCCCTCTCAGGACTCGTCGCGGCGCAGCCACCGGAACGTGCGGACCGCCACGAGCAGCGACGCGACCGACCAGACCACCAGCACGACCGCCGTCAGCCCGTGCTGCCAGGAGCCGCTCACCTCGAACGCTTCCGCGCCGGCCGGCAGGAACACCGACCGCATGCCCTGAGCGAGCCACTTGAGGGGGAAGACCGATGCGATCGCCTGCATCCAGGAGGGCAGGTCGTTGAACACGAAGAAGACGCCGGAGATGAACTGGAGGACGAGCACGATCGGCACGACGACGGCGGTCGCCGAGCGCGAGGTCCGCGGCACCGACGAGAAGGCGACGCCCGCGAGCGTCCCGGCGGCGATGCCGAGCACGAACACCCACGAGAACGTCAGCCACGCTTCCGCGCTGGTCGGCAGGTCGACGCCGAACAGCAGCCCGGCGGCCGCCAGCAGCAGACCCGTCTGCAGCAACGTCGCGACGAGCACCTGCCCGACCTTGCCGAGGAAGTACGACGCCGACGGGAGAGGTGTGCCGCGCAGCCGTTTGAGCGAGCCCTGGTCGCGCTCGACGGCGATGGACGTGGCGATGTTCTGGAAGCTCGAGAGCATGACGCCGGTCGCGATCATGCCCGGCAGGAAGTACTGCGTGAACGGGACGCCCGGCCCGACGGTGGCGTCGTCCTTGCCGAACACCGACGCGAAGATCGCCAGCATGATCACCGGGTACGCGAAGATGAAGACGACCGCGTCGCGCTCGCGGAAGTAGGCGCGCAGCTCGTAGCCGACGCGCGCACCCGCCAGCCGGACCGTGCCCGGCAGCGCCGGCCGCGTCCGCTCGGCCCCCGCGACGTCGGCCCGGCTCATGGCTCCTCCTGCGCGTCCGCGCCGACGAGTCCGAGGTAGACGTCCTCGAGCGTCGGTCGCTGCACGCGCAGCCCCGGCACCTCGCCGCCGAACCGCGCGGCCAGCGCTGCGACGGCCGCCGTGGGCGTCTCGGTCCGCTCCTGACGCGGCGCACCGTCTTCGTCCCAGTGCACGACCGCGCGGCGCGCCGCCCGTCCGCCGAGGGTCGCGGGCGGTCCCTCGGCGACCACCCGGCCGTGGTCCACGACGACGACCCGGTCGGCGAGGCGCTCGGCCTCCTCGAGGTAGTGCGTGGTCAGCAGCACGGTCGTCCCGTCGGCGCGCAGCCCGTCGACGAGGTCCCAGAACGCCCGCCGCGCCTCGGGGTCGAAGCCGGTCGTCGGCTCGTCGAGGAACACCAGCTCGGGGCGGCCGACGATGCCGAGCGCGACGTCGAGCCGGCGGCGCTGACCGCCGGAGAGCGCGCGGCCGCGGGCGCCCGCCTTGGCGCGCAGCCCGACGGCGTCGATGAGCTCCTCGGGGTCGCGCGGGTCCGCGTAGTACCGGGCGAAGTGGTGCACGAGCTCGGTCACGGTCGCGTCGAGGCGCTCGTCGTCCGACTGCAGCACGATGCCGAGCCGCGAGCGCCAGTCGCGGCCGCCGGACGCGGGGTCGACGCCGAGCACACGGACGTCCCCGGCGTCGCGCCGCCGGAACCCCTCGAGGATCTCGACGGTGGTCGTCTTGCCCGCGCCGTTGGGCCCGAGCACCGCGACGCACTCGCCCGCGGCGACCGCCAGGTCCACGCCGTCGACCGCGCGGGTCTCGCCGTAGGAGCGGCGAAGGCCCGCGACCTCGACGGCGAGACCCGTCACGTCACTCGGCTTCGGCGAGCAGCTTCTGGACGCGGCCGACGCCCTCGACGAGGTCGGCGTCGGCGAGCGCGTACGAGAACCGCAGGAAGCCGCTGGGCCCGAACGCCTCGCCCGGCACGACGGCGACCTCGACCTCGTCGAGGATCAGGCTCGCGAGCTCGGCGGACGTCCGCGGCGTGACGCCCCGGACGGTGCGGCCCAGCAGCCGCTCGACCGACGGGTACGCGTAGAAGGCGCCCTGCGGCACCGGGATGTCCACGCCGTCGATCGCGCCGAGCATGTCGACGATCGTGCGCCGCCGGCGGTCGAACGCGGTCCGCATCTCGTCGACGGCGGACAGGTCGCCGCTCACGGCGGCGAGCGCCGCGCGCTGCGACACGTTCGCCACGTTCGACGTCAGGTGGGACTGCAGGTTGGTGGCGGCCTTGATGACGTCCGACGGGCCGATCATCCAGCCGACGCGCCAGCCCGTCATGGCGTACGTCTTGGCGACGCCGTTGAGCACGATGGACGTGTCGGCGAGCTCGGGCACGACGCGGACGATCGGCGTGAACGCCGCGCCGTCGTACGTCAGGTGCTCGTAGATCTCGTCCGTGATGACCCAGATGCCGTGCTCGAGCGCCCATCGCCCGATCTCGGCGGTCTGCTCCGCGGAGTACACGGCGCCGGTCGGGTTGGACGGCGAGCAGAACAGCAGGGCCTTGGTGCGCGGCGTGCGCGCCGCCTCGAGCTGCTCGACCGTCACGAGGTAGCCCTGGTCGGCGCCCGCGAACACCTCCACGGGCTCGCCGCCCGCGAGGCGGATCGCCTCCGGGTAGGTCGTCCAGTACGGCGCGGGCAGCAGCACCTCGTCGCCCGGGTCCACGACCGCCGCGAACGCCTGGAAGACGGCCTGCTTCCCGCCGTTCGTCACGAGCACCGACGAGCCGCTCACCTCGTACCCCGAGTCGCGCAGCGTCTTGGCCGCGATGGCGTCGCGCAGCGCAGGCAGGCCCGCGGCCGGCGTGTACCGGTGGTTCGCGGGGTCCTTCGCGGCAGCGACCGCTGCCTCGACGATGTAGTCCGGCGTCGGGAAGTCCGGCTCGCCCGCGCCGAACCCGATCACCGGGCGGCCGGCGGCCTTGAGCGCCTTGGCCTTCGCGTCGACCGCGAGCGTCGCCGACTCGGCGATCGCGGCGAGGCGTGCAGACACACGCGGACGGGGGGCGGCGGAGGACTGCGACGTGGGCTCGCTCACGGCGTCCATAGTGGCAGAGGTCACGCGTCGGCCGAACCGCCTTTCGTCCCGCGGGCGCCCGCTGCGGCGAGCCCGGCGCCCTCGTCCACGGAGTCGGCTGGTGCGGCCCGTCGGGAGGTGGCCGGCCCGCGGACAGGCGCGGGACCCGGCGCGGGATAGGGTCGGTGCGGGCGGTTCGACCCGACGCTCGTCGTCGCGTACAGTGAACCCCCGGCGGTTGACGTCCGTCATGATGTGCCGTGCCCGCGAGCGGGCTCGAGACGGCGCTCGTGGCGACCGCACCGCCGTAGGGCAGTGGCGCAATTGGTAGCGCAGCGGTCTCCAAAACCGCAGGTTGCAGGTTCGAGTCCTGTCTGCCCTGCGCACGTCGGCACCCGTCCGGGTGCCGGTGGCCACGACGAGACGTAGGGGCATGACGTGAGCGAGACAGCACCGACTGCGGCGTCCGACGCCGGGGACTCGGCGTCGCGCACGTCGTCGGCCAGGACGGCCCGCAAGGCGCCGGCCCGCCGGGGCCTGTTCGCACGCATCGCGCTGTTCTGGCGTCAGGTCGTCGCCGAGCTGAAGAAGGTCGTGCGGCCGACCCGGTCGGAGCTCGTCACCTACACGGGCGTCGTGCTCGTGTTCGTCGCGGTCATCATGGCCTTCGTCACGGTCGTCGACCTGGGGGTCGGCAAGCTGACGTTCTGGGTCTTCGGCTGACCTAGCCGCGGCCGGCGGGCCGCCACCCCCGGCCGTGCGGCGAGAGACGCCCACGCCGGTGCAGCGCACATCGCAGGAGAAAGCAGGTTCGCACGTGTCGCAGGAGTCGCAGGAGCCCACCACGGGCGCCGAGGCGGAGCTCGAGGACGCCCTGACCTCGGTCGAGGCAGTCGAGGACGAGCAGACCGTCGCCGACGACGCGCAGGACGAGCAGGCCGAGCAGGCCGAGGTCGCGCTCGAGGACGCCGTCGAGCCGCAGGACGCTGCGGACTCCGAGCCCGACGTCGACGAGGACCCGGTCGAGGCGTTCAAGGCGCGCCTGCGCTCCCAGCCCGGCGAGTGGTACGTCATCCACTCGTACGCCGGCTACGAGAACCGCGTGAAGGCGAACCTCGAGAACCGCACGCAGAGCCTCAACATGGAGGACTTCATCTACGAGGTGGAGGTCCCCATGGAGGAGGTCGTCGAGATCAAGAACGCGCAGCGCAAGGTCGTCAAGCGCGTCCGGATCCCGGGCTACGTCCTCGTCCGCATGGACCTCACCGACGAGTCGTGGGGCGCGGTCCGGCACACGCCGGGCGTCACCGGCTTCGTGGGCCACACGCACCAGCCCGTCCCGCTCACGCTGGACGAGGTCTTCTCGATGCTCGCGCCCGCGATCGCCCCGAAGGCCGCGCCCACGGCGGCGGCGGCCAAGAGCACCACGGCGGTCAAGGTCGACTTCACGGTCGGCGAGTCGGTCACGGTCACCGACGGCCCGTTCGACACGCTCCCGGCGACGATCTCCGAGATCAACGCCGAGAACCAGAAGCTGAAGGTGCTCGTCTCGATCTTCGGCCGGGAGACCCCGGTCGAGCTCTCGTTCAGCCAGGTCGCCAAGATCTGACGAACGGTTCCCTCGGCCGTCGCTCGTGCGGCGGCCACTGCAACCGGGTCATCGCCCACGGCGTCGGCCCACGAACCAAGGAAGGGGGAGGCTCATGCCCCCCAAGAAGAAGGTCACCGGCCTCATCAAGCTCCAGATCAAGGCCGGCGCCGCGACGCCCGCCCCGCCGATCGGCCCCGCGCTGGGTCAGCACGGCGTGAACATCATGGAGTTCTGCAAGGCGTACAACGCGGCGACCGAGGCCCAGCGCGGCAACGTCATCCCCGTCGAGATCACGGTGTACGAGGACCGCTCGTTCACCTTCATCACGAAGACGCCGCCGGCCGCCGAGCTCATCAAGAAGGCCGCGGGCGTCGCCAAGGGCTCGCCCACGCCGCACACCGTCAAGGTCGCGACGCTCACCAAGGAGCAGGTCCGCGAGATCGCGAGCACCAAGCTCGAGGACCTCAACGCGAACGACCTCGACGCCGCGGAGAAGATCATCGCCGGCACCGCCCGGTCGATGGGGATCAAGGTCGAGGCCTGACCTCCCCGCACCACCCAGTGGCAGGGCCCGTGTGCGGCCCGTTCGACCACGACTGCTGAACAGGAGAACAAGCAGATGGCAAAGCACAGCAAGGCGTACCGCGCCGCGGCCGAGAAGATCGAGGCCGGCAAGCTCTACAGCCCGCTCGAGGCCGTGCGCCTCGCGCAGGAGACGTCGACCACCAAGTACCCGGCGACCGTCGAGGTCGTCTTCCGTCTCGGTGTCGACCCGCGCAAGGCGGACCAGATGGTCCGCGGCACCGTCAACCTCCCGCACGGCACGGGCAAGACCGCCCGCGTCATCGTCTTCGCCAACGGCGAGCGCGCCGAGCAGGCCCGCGCCGCGGGTGCGGACGAGGTCGGCGGCGACGAGCTCATCGAGAAGGTGGCCGGCGGCTGGACGGACTTCGACGCCGCCGTCGCGACCCCGGACCTCATGGGCAAGGTCGGCCGTCTCGGCAAGGTCCTCGGTCCCCGCGGCCTCATGCCGAACCCGAAGACGGGCACCGTGACGATGGACGTGGCCAAGGCCGTGTCCGACATCAAGGGTGGCCGCATCGAGTTCCGCGTCGACCGCCACGCGAACCTGCACTTCATCATCGGCAAGACGTCGTTCTCCGACGTCCAGCTGGTGGAGAACTACGCCGCCGCGCTCGACGAGATCCTTCGTCTCAAGCCGGCCGCGTCGAAGGGCCGCTACATCGCGAAGGCCACGATCTCCACGACGAACGGCCCCGGCATCCTGTTCGACCAGAACAAGACCCGGAACCTGACGGTCGAGGACGACGCCGCCTGACGCGGTCCCCGCAGCGACGACGAGCCCCTTCCCGCCTCGGCGGTGAGGGGCTCGTCCCGTCTCGGGCTCGTTCCGGTGGCGTCAGCGCGAGCGGGCGGACGACAGCGGGCGCACCGCCCCGATCAGCTCGAGGGGTCGCGTCCACAGACCGGCCAGCCACGCCCGCTCGTCGTCGTCCGGCTCCTGCGCCACCGCGAGCTGCGCGCTCCACTCGACGGCCGTCAGCAGGGTGCGGGCCACCGCCATCGCACGGCTCGGCGTCGCGTCGCCGCCGAGGTCGCGGTAGGCGGCCAGGAACCGGGCGCCGGGGTCGATGCGCCACGCAGGGTCGAGCGCCGGTCCGAGCGCGACTGCCAGCCAGTCGAGCGCCGCCGCGACGTCCCAGCGCGGGTCGCCGCGACCGGCCGCCGCGCTCAGCTCGGCGCGCGGGCCGTGGCTCGTCTCCACGACGACGACCTCGTCGCCCGTCGGGTCGCCGTGGACCCACTGCGCCGCCGACCACGTCGAGCGCGTGAGCTCGACCGCCCGGCGCACGCCAGGATGCGCCCGCACCGCCCACGCCGGGCCCGCGTCCGCGGGAAGGTACTCGAGCCAGCCGGGCAGCGGCTCGACGAGCACCCACGGCAAGGGCGCGACGGGCGTCAGTGCCGTGAGCCGCGAGCGGTGGACGCGCATCAGGGCGTCGGCCCACGCGCCGAGCAGGCCGTCGAGATCGGCGCGTGCACCAGGCGTCGGGCCCTCGTCGTGCAGGCGGTCGACGGCCGCCTCGAGCTCGCGAACCAGCTCGTGGCCCCCGTCCGTCGCGGGCGCGACGTGCCGGGGCGGCGCGGCAGGCGGGGCCGCGAGATCGGGGACGAGCGTCAGCGCCGCAGCCGCGTGCCGGCCGGTGGTCGACGCACCGCGTGCGACGACCCCGCCCGACTCGATCTCGACCGACATGACGACCCTCGTCCTTCCGCCCGGCTCAGCGCCCGCCGGACCCGTAGCGCCGGCGCGCCGCCAGGTAGCCCGCCCAGTACGCGCGGCGCAGGGCCTGGGCCTGCGCCTGACGACGCGCCGCGGCGAAGCCCGCGGCCCATGCGCGCGCGGCCGCGCTCCCGCGACCGGCGGCGCCCGACGCGTGGCGCGACTGGTGGAGCGCCTCGGTGAAGGGCTCGGTGAACGGCTCGGTGAAGGGTTCGGTGAACGGTTCCGTGAAGGGCTCGGTGAACGGCTCAGTGAAGGGGTTGGCTCTGAGCGCCTCGGTGAACGGCTCGGTGAACGGTTCGGTGAAGGGCTCCGTGAACGGTTCGGTGAACGGTTCGGTGAAGGGTTCCGTGAAGGGTTCCGTGAACGGGTTGGCTCCGAGCGCCTCCGTGAAGGGCCCGGTGAAGGGTTCCGTGAAGGGTTCGGTGAAGGGCTCCGTGAAGGGTTCGGTGAACGGGTTGGCTCCGAGCGCCTCGGTGAACGGTTCGGTGAAGGGCTCCGTGAACGGTTCGGTGAACGGCTCCGTGAAGGGTTCGGTGAACGGCAACGGCTCGGTGAACGGGTTGGTCGTGAGCGCCTCGGTGAACGGCTCCGTGAAGGGCTCCGTGAAGGGCTCGGTGAACGGCTCGGTGAACGGCTCGGTGAAGGGCTCCGTGAACGGCTGCGCCTCCGCACCGGAACGGCCCGCGTGGCCGTGCCCCGCCTGCGGCGCCTGCCGCCGCCCGGCAGCCGCGGCTCGTCCGCCCCGCCCGTCGCGCGCCCCGGCCGCACGTCGGCGGCCGCCCGTCCGAGCGGCCGACGCGGACGCCTGCCTCCCCGTGCCGGCCGAGCTGCGCCGTCCGCGTCGCGCGGCGAGCGCCGCGGCGGAGGCCGACGTCGCGACGGTCACGCCGAGCGCGTCGAGCACGCCGGCGATCGGGCTCGCGACCGAGTAGCTGCCGTCGTCCTCGCCGGCCCAGAGCAGGGCGACCACGCGTCCCTGCTCGTCGACGACCGCCGAACCCGAGTCGCCCTCGGACGAGAAGGGGCCGTCGCCGTCCAGCGGCTCGACGCGAACCTGGTCGCGCAGCGTCCGCCACCCCGTGCCCGGCCCGAAGTCGACCGACGTGCTGAAGTCGGTGGAGACCACCTTGCCGTGCGTGAGGCCGGTGGTGCGTCCGCGCTTGCGAACCTCCGTGCCCTCCTGCGCCGCGGCCGCGCCCGTGACGAGGCCGATCTCGACGATGCCCGGCAGCCACGGCGTCCCGGGTGCGAGCGCCACGACGGCCGCGTCCATCCGATCAGTCAGCGCACCGCGCACGAGAGCCCCGACGCGGTCGCGCGACGCGTTGCCACCGTCGGCCAGGGCGGGCTGGACCCACGTGCTGCCGGGGTCCTCGAGGCCGTCGCCGGCCGCGACGTGCCAGTTCGTCAGCCCCAGCGTGCGGCCCGAGAGCAGGTCGGTGACGAGGAGGCCGAGCGTGCCGTTGACGCTTCGGAGCTGCGCCTGCCCGTCCACGGGCACCGTCACCGGTGACGCCGGGCCGAAGCTCGTGCCGCCGGCGAGCGGGCGGTAACGGCCGGCGCCGGCGGGCTCGGTCGAGGTGGCGTCGCCAGCGTCGGCCTGGGCCACCAGGAGGCGCACCCGGTGCTCGACGACGTCCGTCGGCACGCCGTCGATGCTCTCGGGGATGCGCTCGTGCGCCGGCACGTGGTCGCCCTTGCGCTGCACGTGCACGACGATGGACTGCCGCCCGGTCGGCGATCCGTCCGACCACTTCTCGCCGATGTCGACGCCTACGACCCCCGGCCGCGCGAGGAGCGAGTCCTCGATACCGCGCTTCGTCTCGCGGATGCGGTCGCGGCTGATGCCGCCGTCTTGCGGGGAGTTGCTGTCGGCCATGGCGCGTGTCTCCTCGTCGAGCGTCCGGTTTGCGTGTCCAAGAGAGATCCCAGCACGCCCTGATACGTCCGAGCGGGTGAATCTGAATCCGGCGTGCGGAGGTGTATCTGCGCGCGGGTGCTGCGGCTCCTAGGGACTAGACCTGGCCGAGGTGTTCCTTGTCCGGGTTGTCTGGGCCGCCCTAGGGTTGGGGACGGCCTTCCTCCGAGACAGGCCTGTGAGGGGTCCATGATGAGTGACGATCTCGTGGAGCCGGTGGACACCGCGCTCCGCGACCAGGGGGAGGGCCTCGCCGACCAGGCAGCGCGGGCCGTCCTCGCGTACCGCGACGGCGATCGCGGTCCGCTCGCCGCGCTCGTGCAGGTCATGACGCCTCTGCTCTGGCACACGGTGCGGGCGCAGGGCGCCGACTCCGAGCTGGCGCAGGACATCGTGCAGAACGTGTGGCTCACGCTGGTCCGCGACATCGAGTCGATCCGCGACCCCCGGGCCACTCTCCAGTGGATGCTCGTGACGGCGAAGCGCGCAGCGTGGCGCGCCGTCCGCCGCTCGCGCGACGAGCAGGTACGGCAGGACTCGGACGAGCACGCCACCGACTGGCTGACGACCCCCGCCGACGACCTGCCCGACGCCGTCGCGGTGCGTGACGAGCGGGACCGCGTGCTCTGGGGTCACGTGGGCGAGCTCTCCGACCGGTGCCGCCGCCTGCTGGGCCTCGTCGCGATGGTCGACCGCCCGGACTACGCGGTCGTCTCGCGGGCGCTCGGCATGCCCGTCGGGAGCATCGGCCCGACCCGCGGCCGCTGCCTCGCCAAGCTCCGCGTCGCGCTCGCCGCGGACCCCGCCTGGAGCCTCTCGTGACCGCCGCCGAGGACCGCGAGCTCGCTCTCGTGGCGGCCGGCGGCATCGACGCCGAGGACCGCGCGATCCTGGGGCGCCTCGCCGCGCTGGTCGAGGCGACCGACCCCGTGCCGCCCGGCCTCGTCGACCGGATCGGGCTCGCGCTCACCATGGAGGCCCTGCACGCCGAGATCGCCGAGCTGCACCTCGTCGGGGAGCCCGCGCTCGCGGTCCGCGCCGACGAGACGAGCATCGAGGCCGGCACCATCACGTTCACGACCGACGTGCTGACCGTCATGATCTCGGTCCACCCCGAGGGCGGTCGCGTGCGGGTCGACGGCTGGGCCGCGCCGGCGGGTGAGATCTCCGTCGAGCTGCACCAGGGCGGCGACGTCACGACGACGCAGTCGGACGCGGACGGCCGGTTCTCGTTCGCGGACGTCGAGCGCGGACCGGCACGGCTCGTGCTGCGCCGGCCGTCGGACCCGACGGTGCCCATCGTCACGCCGCAGATCGAGCTGTAGCCGCCGATGACGCAGACGGGCGGCCCGGCGGCGGGGCCGCCCGCTCTTGGCGCGCTGATCGACCAGGTCCAGCGCGCGGAGGACGACAACGCCGAGGGCAGGTCGCAGCAGGCGAGGCGCCGGCTGCGACCCGTGCTGCAGGTGCTCGACCAGCTCGACGAGTCACCTGACGTGGTGCGGCTGCGCGGCCGTGCGCTCATCGAGCTCGCGCGCAGCGAGGCCGAGACGCGTACCGGGCCGGAGGCGTCGCTCGACCGGCTCGACGCGATGCTCGCCGCAGGTGCCGCCGACGCGGAGACGGGCTGGCCGGGCCTCGCGCCGGCGGTCGCGGGCCTGCGCGGGTTCCTCGCGGTCCGGGCCGGGCGCAGCGACGAGGCGCTCGCGCGCCTCGACGACGCGGTGCGGCTCATCGACGACGCCGAGCCGATCGACGCGTGCCGCGCGCTGCTCAACCGCGGCGTGCTCCACGCGGACCTGCGCGACCTGCCGCGTGCGCGCAGCGACTCGCTCGAATGCGCGCGCCGCGCGCGCGCCGCGGGCTTCGCTCGGCTCGTGTTCAAGGCCAACCACAACCTCGGCTACTGGAACTTCGTGGCGGGCCGCCTCCCCGAGGCGCTCGAGCGCATGGAGGCCGCCGCGGGGAGCCTGCCGGGCCCCGCGTGGCCGACGCAGATCCTCGACCGCGCGCGCGTGCTGCTCGAGGCGGGCCTGATCGGCGTCGCGGACCAGACGTTCGCCGAGGCGGCCGAGGTGTTCGCGGCGCAGCACCTGCCGCGCGACGTCGCGGAGTGCGAGCTGGGCCGCGCCGAGTGCGCGCTGCTGCGCGGCGAGCCGGCTGCGGCGCTGCCGCTCGTCGCCGCGGCGCGGGCGCGGTTCAAGCGGCGCGGCGACGACGCGTGGGTGCTCCGTGCCGAGCAGCTCGCGCTGCAGGCGGAGGCTCGCGCGCTCGCGATGGCAGGCTCGGCGCCGCGCGACCGCGAGTGGGCCGCGCTCGCGCGGCGCGCGGCGCGCGTCGAGGCCGGTGCGCGGGCCGGCGGCCGCGAGTCCTGGGCGCTCGCGGCCGGCTACGTGCGGCTCGAGGCGCAGCTCGCGCAGGGCCGGCTCGCCGACCCGGCCGCGGTCCTCGAGGCGCTCGGGCCGGTGCGCGCGGGGGACCCGATCGGGCTGCGGCTCTACGGCCGACGCATCCGCGCGATGCTCGCCCTCGCGGCCCACCAGCGGTCACGCGCGGCGCGGCACGTCCGGGCCGGCCAGCGCGACCTCGCCCTGCACCGCTCGCGGTTCGGCTCGCTCGACCTGCGCACGGCCGGCGCGGTCCACGGCGTCGCGCTCGCCGACCTCGACGTCGACATCGCGCTCGCGACGGGGCGCTCGGGCGCGGTGCTCGACGCCGCCGAGCGCGCGCGGTCGGTGATCGGCGGCACGCCGCGCGTCAACCCGCCCAGCGACCCCGAGTCGGCGCAGCTGCTCACCGACCTGCGCAGCCTCGTCGAGAAGCATCGCGACACCCCCGCCGCGACGGCGCGCGACCGGCTGCGCGCGCAGCGCGACGAGCAGCGACTGAAGCACGCCATCCTGGCGCGGTCCTGGCACGAGAAGGGCCGGGCGAGCGGTGACCGCACGAGCGACGTCGACGAGCTGCGCACCGCGCTGGCGCGTCGCCCGCAGACGACGCTCGTCGACGTCCTCGAGCACCAGGGTCGGCTCCTCGCGGTGGTGGTCGACGAGCGGGGCAGCCGTCTGGTCGGCCTGGGCGCGGTCGACGAGGTCGTCGAGCTCGTGCGCCGGACGCACGCGGACCTCGAGGTGACGGCGAACCCGCTCGTGCCCGCCCCGCTGCGGGACGCCGCGCTGCGCTCGTTGGCGCGGGGGCTGGACGGCCTCGAGGGCCGGTTGCGTGACGTCGTGGCGCCGTCCGGCGAGCTCGTCGTGGTCGCGTCGGGCTGGCTCGCGGCGCTGCCGTGGGCGATGCTCACGCCGCGCGTCGGGAGGCCGACCGTCGTGGCGCCGTCGGTGCAGCACTGGCTCGAGCACGCGGGCACCGCCTCGCGGGCGCCCGCCGAGGTCGTCGCGGCCGCGGGTCCGGGTCTGAAGCACGCGGAGGACGAGGTGCGCGGCGTGGCCGCGCTCTGGCCGGGCGCGCGCGCCATGGTGGGCGGCGACGCGACGGTCGAGCGCGTCACGCAGGCGCTGTCGTCCCCGGGCGTCGTGCACCTCGCGGCGCACGGCCGGCACGAGCCGGACAACCCGCTGTTCTCCTCGGTGCGTCTCGCGGACGGGCCGCTGTTCGCGCACGAGCTGGACACGGGCGGCGACGTCCCGGAGCTCGTGCTGCTCTCGAGCTGCGAGATCGGCCGCGCGAGCATCCGCGCCGGCGGCGAGGCGCTCGGCTTCGCGAGCGTGCTGCTGCGCACCGGCGTCGGCTGCGTGGTGGCGGCCGCTGCGCCGCTGCCCGACGAGACCGCCCGCCAGGTGATGACCCGCACCCACGCGCTGCTGCGGGCCGGGACCCCGGTGGCCGAGGCGCTCGCGACGGCGACGGCGGAGCGTGCCGAGGAGTCGGGCGAGCGCGTCCCGCTGGTCACGCTCGGCGCGCCGCTCTAGCACCCGCCCACCCGCTCGGACCCGCGCGCACCGACGCGGAGGCCAGGTCGGACCGGCCGCAGGCCCGCACGACCCCGACCGGATTTGGTCGCTGCCGGGTGCATCACGTACCGTTGAGGCGCCCAAGACCGCCGGTCGCTGGTCTGGACGTCCCCCGGACGCCGGACCCGCCGAAGTCCCGCAGCACGCGGAGGCCAGCGCAGGTGAGAGTTCCCAGCAGGTCCGCACGTCGGACCGCGCCTGACGAGCCCCGCGCCTGCGCGGGGCTCTTGTCGTTGGTGGGGGAGACCGGTGGCACCACCACCGGAAGGATTGCCATGGCGAGGCCGGACAAGGCAGCCGCCGTCGCGGAGCTCACGGACAAGTTCCGTGCGTCGAACGCGGCCGTGCTGACCGAGTACCGCGGGCTCACCGTCGCGCAGCTCAAGACGCTGCGCAAGGCGCTCGGCGGCAACGCAACCTACGCCGTGGTGAAGAACACGCTGACCGCGATCGCGGCCAAGGACGCCGGACTGACGGGCCTCGACGACGCGCTTGCGGGCCCGTCGGCGATCGCCTTCGTCACCGGCGACCCGGTCGAGGCCGCGAAGGGTCTGCGTGACTTCGCCAAGGCGAACCCCGCGCTGGTCATCAAGGGCGGTGTCCTCGACGGACGCGCCCTGACCGCCGCGGAGGTCACCAAGCTCGCGGACCTCGAGTCCCGCGAGGTGCTCCTGGCCAAGGCGGCCGGCGCGATGAAGGCCAAGCTCTACCAGGCTGCCTACGTCTTCACCGCGAACACCGCCCAGGCCGCCCGTGTCATCGATGCCCTGCGTCAGAAGCAGGAGTCGGAAGGCGTGGCCGCCTGACCTCCTGGTCACGCGTCGCGCACACCCCCACATCTGCTTCGGCGGCCACCGGGCCGACCGGGCACCAGACGAAAGGAACGCCGATCATGGCGAAGCTCAGCACCGACGAGCTCATCGAGCAGTTCAAGGGCCTCACCCTCATCGAGCTCTCCGAGTTCGTGAAGGCCTTCGAGGAGGTCTTCGAGGTCACCGCCGCCGCGCCCGTCGCGGTCGCCGCCGCCCCCGCCGCGGGTGGCGCGGGCGCCGAGGCCGAGGCCGAGGAGGAGAAGGACTCGTTCGACGTCGTCCTCGAGGCCGCCGGCGACAAGAAGATCCAGGTCATCAAGGAGGTGCGCGCGCTCACGTCGCTCGGCCTCAAGGAGGCCAAGGACCTCGTCGACGAGGCGCCGAAGGCGGTCCTGGAGGGCGTCAACAAGGAGGCGGCCGAGAAGGCGAAGGCGCAGCTCGAGGGCGCCGGCGCGACGGTCACGCTCAAGTGAGCCCCGCCCGGCGCTGACGCGCCGGGACCTGCACGGACGAAGGGCCGCATCCCCGCGGGGTGCGGCCCTTCGCCGTGCCGTCGCCGGGAGGGCGGCCCGAGGCGTACGCCCGTCGGGGGACGGACGGTTTCCCCACGGGCGTGCCGTGTGTCACCATGGCGCCGGCGACAGCGTCGTCGCCGTGCGGGCGAAGGCCCGTTCGAGCAGGTCCCCGAGTTCCGGGCAGTGTCGCCTGGCGTGCATCGGGGTGCCCTGGCTGGGTGGACTTCGTCGTCCCGGTCGAGTATGCTAGCGCTTTGCGCTGGCTTGTGCCCGCGATCCCGTATAACCCGAGTCGGTCCTCGTCGTACGTGCGCGACGAGTGCTGCTCCGCGGCCGGGGGGTTGCGCATCGCCGAGCCATGCGCAGCGTGCACTCGATCCGCAGGGAAGGACCCCTCTTGGCTGCCTCGCGCACCCCTTCTGCTCCGTCCGCCGACGCCATCGCGAACCGCACCGCATCCCGCCGCATCTCCTTCGCCAAGATCCACGAGCCGCTCGAGGTCCCCGACCTGCTCGGTCTGCAGACCGAGAGCTTCGACTGGCTGCTCGGCAACGAGCGCTGGCAGGCCCGCGTGGCCGCCGCCCTCGAGAACGGCCGGACGGACGTCCCGGAGACCGCGGGCCTCGAGGAGATCTTCGAGGAGATCTCCCCGATCGAGGACTTCGGCGGCTCCATGTCCCTGTCCTTCCGTGAGCATCGCTTCGAGCCGCCGAAGTACACGGCGGACGAGTGCAAGGAGAAGGACTTCACCTACGCCGCGCCGCTGTTCGTCACGGCGGAGTTCGTGAACTACACGACGGGCGAGATCAAGAGCCAGACGGTGTTCATGGGCGACTTCCCGCTCATGACGGAGCGCGGCACGTTCATCATCAACGGCACCGAGCGCGTCGTCGTCAGCCAGCTCGTCCGCAGCCCCGGGGTCTACTTCGAGCGCATCGCCGACAAGACGTCCGACAAGGACATCCTCACGGCCAAGGTCATCCCGAGCCGCGGCGCCTGGCTCGAGTTCGAGATCGACAAGCGCGACAACGTCGGTGTCCGCGTGGACCGCAAGCGCAAGCAGAACGCGACCGTCCTGCTCAAGGCGCTCGGCATGACCGAGGGCGAGATCCGCGAGGAGTTCGCCGCCTACCCGGCCGTCATCGACACGCTCGAGAAGGACCACGTCCAGACGCAGGACGAGGCGCTCCTCGACCTCTACCGCAAGATCCGTCCCGGCGAGCCGCCGACGGTCGAGGCCGGCCGCGCGCTCATCGAGAACTTCTACTTCAACCCGAAGCGCTACGACCTCGCGAAGGTCGGCCGCTACAAGCTGAACAAGAAGCTCGGCCAGGACGCGCCGCTCGCGGACTCGGTCCTGTCGCTCTCGGACGTCGTCGCGACGATCAAGTACCTCGCCGCGCTGCACACCGACGTCGTCACGCTGCCGGGCTCGCGTGCCGGCGAGGCGATCGACGTCCGCGTCGAGACCGACGACATCGACCACTTCGGCAACCGCCGCATCCGCGCGGTCGGCGAGCTCATCCAGAACCAGGTCCGCACCGGTCTGTCGCGCATGGAGCGCGTCGTGCGCGAGCGCATGACGACGCAGGACGTCGAGGCCATCACGCCGCAGACGCTCATCAACATCCGCCCCGTCGTGGCCTCCATCAAGGAGTTCTTCGGGACGAGCCAGCTGTCGCAGTTCATGGACCAGAACAACCCGCTCGCGGGCCTGACGCACAAGCGTCGTCTGTCGGCCCTCGGCCCGGGTGGTCTGTCGCGCGACCGCGCCGGCATGGAGGTCCGTGACGTCCACACCTCGCACTACGGCCGCATGTGCCCGATCGAGACCCCCGAGGGCCCGAACATCGGCCTCATCGGCTCGCTCGCGTCGTACGGGCGGATCAACCCGTTCGGCTTCGTCGAGACGCCGTACCGCAAGGTCAACAACGGCAAGGTGTCGGACGAGGTCCACTACCTCACGGCCGACGACGAGGACCGCCACGTCATCGCGCAGGCCAACGCGCCGCTGACGTCGACCGGCAAGTTCGCCGAGGACCGCGTCCTCGTCCGCGTCAAGGGCGGCGAGATCGAGTACGTCCCCGGCGAGGTGGTGGACTACATGGACGTCTCGCCGCGCCAGATGGTGTCGGTCGCGACGGCCCTCATCCCGTTCCTCGAGCACGACGACGCGAACCGTGCCCTCATGGGCGCGAACATGCAGCGCCAGGCCGTGCCGCTGGTCCGCTCCGAGGCGCCGCTCGTCGGCACCGGCATGGAGCGTCGCGCGGCGGTCGACGCGGGCGACGTCATCGTCGCGACGAAGCCGGGTGTCGTCACCGAGGTGTCGGCGGACCTGATCGTCGTCGCCAACGACGATGCGACCACGTCGACGTACCGCGTGCAGAAGTTCCGCCGCTCGAACCAGGGCACGAGCTACAACCAGCGCGTGCTGGTCGAGCAGGGCGCCCGCGTCGAGGTCGGCTCGGTGCTCGCCGACGGCCCGGCGACGGACGAGGGCGAGCTCGCGCTCGGCCGTAACCTGCTCGTCGCGTTCATGTCGTGGGAGGGCCACAACTACGAGGACGCGATCATCCTGTCGCAGCGCCTCGTGCAGGACGACGTCCTCTCCTCGATCCACATCGAGGAGCACGAGGTCGACGCGCGCGACACCAAGCTCGGCCCCGAGGAGATCACGCGGGACATCCCGAACGTCTCCGAGGAGGTCCTCGCGGACCTGGACGAGCGCGGCATCATCCGCATCGGTGCCGAGGTCGCGGCGGGCGACATCCTCGTCGGCAAGGTCACCCCGAAGGGCGAGACCGAGCTGACCCCCGAGGAGCGCCTGCTCCGCGCGATCTTCGGCGAGAAGGCGCGCGAGGTCCGTGACACGTCGCTCAAGGTGCCCCACGGCGAGTCCGGCACGGTCATCGAGGTGCGCACGTTCAGCCGCGACGACGGCGACGAGCTGCCGGCGGGCGTCAACGAGCTGGTCCGCGTGTACATCGCGCAGCGCCGCAAGATCACGGACGGCGACAAGCTCGCCGGTCGTCACGGCAACAAGGGCGTCATCTCCAAGATCCTCCCGGTCGAGGACATGCCGTTCCTGGAGGACGGCACGGCGGTCGACGTCGTGCTCAACCCGCTCGGCGTCCCCGGCCGTATGAACGTCGGCCAGGTGCTCGAGACGCACCTCGGCTGGGTCGCGAAGCAGGGCTGGGACATCTCGCTGGCCGAGGGTGACGTCGCCTGGCGCGACGGCGTCCCGGCCGTCGCCGCGTCCTCCGCAGCCGGCAACCCGGTCGCGACGCCGGTGTTCGACGGCGTGCCGGAGGAGACCCTGACGGGCCTGCTCGGGTCGACTCTGCCGAACCGCGACGGCGACCGCATGGTCGGTTCCGACGGCAAGGCGCGGCTGTTCGACGGCCGCTCCGGCGAGCCGTTCCCGGACCCGGTGGCCGTCGGCTACATGTACATCCTGAAGCTGCACCACCTGGTCGACGACAAGATCCACGCGCGCTCGACCGGTCCGTACTCGATGATCACGCAGCAGCCGCTGGGTGGTAAGGCGCAGTTCGGTGGCCAGCGTTTCGGCGAGATGGAGGTATGGGCCCTCGAGGCGTACGGCGCTGCCTACACGCTGCAGGAGCTCCTCACCATCAAGTCCGACGACGTGCCCGGCCGCGTCAAGGTGTACGAGGCGATCGTCAAGGGCGAGAACATCCCCGACTCGGGCATCCCGGAGTCGTTCAAGGTTCTGCTCAAGGAGATGCAGTCGCTCTGCCTGAACGTCGAGGTGCTCTCGTCGGACGGCGTGTCCATCGACATGAAGGACAACGACGACGAGGTCTACCGCGCGGCGGAGGAGCTGGGCATCGACCTGTCGCGGCGCCCGAACGCCAGCAGCATCGAAGAGATCTGACGCCGAGCCCCGGCGCCGGTACCGCACAGGGCCGGCGTCGGGCGCCCGCACCCCCTTGCACGATTTCCGTCCGCCGGACGTCCGCACCGGACCCGGCAAGCGAAGGAAGTAGGACCCCTTGCTCGACGTCAACGTCTTCGACGAGCTGCGTATCGGCCTGGCCACGGCCGACGACATCCGTGCCTGGTCGCACGGTGAGGTGAAGAAGCCCGAGACCATCAACTACCGGACCCTGAAGCCGGAGAAGGACGGTCTCTTCTGCGAGAAGATCTTCGGTCCCACCCGGGACTGGGAGTGCTACTGCGGCAAGTACAAGCGCGTGCGCTTCAAGGGCATCATCTGCGAGCGCTGCGGCGTCGAGGTGACGCGCTCGAAGGTCCGCCGTGAGCGCATGGGCCACATCGAGCTGGCCGCGCCCGTCACGCACATCTGGTTCTTCAAGGGTGTGCCGTCGCGCCTCGGCTACCTGCTCGACCTCGCGCCCAAGGACCTCGAGAAGGTCATCTACTTCGCGGCCTACATGATCACGTGGGTCGACGAGGAGGGCCGCCACGAGGACCTCCCGAACCTCCAGAACGAGATCGACCTGGAGCGCAAGGAGATCTCGGACCGCCGCGACAACGACATCAACAACCGCGCCCAGAAGCTCGAGGCCGACCTGGCCGAGCTCGAGGCCGAGGGTGCCAAGGCCGACGCGCGCCGCAAGGTCCGCGACTCGGCCGAGCGCGAGATGGCGCAGCTGCGCAAGCGCGCGGACGCCGACCTCGACCGCCTCGACCAGGTGTGGGACCGGTTCAAGAACCTCAAGGTCGCGGACCTCGAGGGCGACGAGCTGCTCTACCGCCAGCTGCAGGACCGCTACGGCAACTACTTCGAGGGCTCGATGGGCGCCGCGGCGATCCAGAAGCGCCTCGAGGCGTTCGACCTCGACGCCGAGTCGGAGTCGCTGCGCGAGATCATCAAGACGGGCAAGGGCCAGCGCAAGACGCGCGCCCTCAAGCGTCTGAAGGTCGTCAACGCGTTCCTCACGACGAACAACTCGCCGACGGGCATGGTCCTCGACGCGGTCCCGGTCATCCCGCCGGACCTGCGCCCGATGGTCCAGCTCGACGGTGGCCGTTTCGCCACGTCGGACCTCAACGACCTGTACCGCCGCGTCATCAACCGGAACAACCGCCTCAAGCGGCTCCTGGACCTGGGCGCGCCGGAGATCATCGTCAACAACGAGAAGCGGATGCTCCAGGAGGCCGTCGACTCGCTGTTCGACAACGGCCGCCGCGGCCGTCCGGTGACGGGCCCGGGCAACCGCCCGCTCAAGTCGATCTCCGACATGCTCAAGGGCAAGCAGGGGCGTTTCCGCCAGAACCTGCTCGGCAAGCGCGTCGACTACTCGGGCCGTTCGGTGATCGTCGTCGGCCCGCAGCTCAAGCTGCACCAGTGCGGTCTGCCCAAGCAGATGGCGCTCGAGCTCTTCAAGCCGTTCGTGATGAAGCGGCTCGTGGACCTCAACCACGCGCAGAACATCAAGTCGGCCAAGCGCATGGTCGAGCGCGCGCGCCCGGTCGTGTGGGACGTGCTCGAGGAGGTCATCACCGAGCACCCGGTGCTGCTGAACCGTGCGCCCACGCTGCACCGTCTCGGCATCCAGGCGTTCGAGCCCCAGCTCGTCGAGGGCAAGGCGATCCACCTGCACCCGCTCGTCTGCGCCGCGTTCAACGCGGACTTCGACGGTGACCAGATGGCCGTCCACCTGCCGCTCTCGGCGGAGGCGCAGGCCGAGGCCCGCATCCTCATGCTGTCGAGCAACAACATCCTCAAGCCGTCGGACGGCCGCCCGGTGACCATGCCTTCGCAGGACATGATCATCGGTCTGTTCCACCTGACGAGCGACCGTCCGGACGCCGAGGGCGCCGGTCGTGCGTTCAGCTCGGTGTCCGAGGCGATCCTCGCGTTCGACAAGGGCACACTGGACCTGAACGCCGAGGTCGCGATCCGCATGGACGACGAGTTCGTGCTGCCGGCCGCGGGCGCGCCCGAGGGCTGGGAGCCCGGCAAGGCGTTCCCGACGACGCTGGGCCGTGCGCTCTTCAACGAGCTGTTGCCCGTCGACTACCCGTACGAGAACGGCGTCGTCGACAAGAAGCGGCTGTCGGTCATCGTCAACGACCTCGCCGAGCGCTACCCGAAGGTCGCCGTCGCGGCGTCCCTCGACGCGCTCAAGGAGGCGGGTTTCCGCTGGGCCACGCGTTCGGGCGTCACGATCTCCATCTCGGACGTCGCGACCCCGAGCGAGAAGAAGCAGATCCTCGAGGAGCACGAGGCGAAGGCCGCCAAGGTGCAGGGCCAGTACGACAAGGGCCTCATCACCGACGACGAGCGTCGCCAGGAGCTCATCGACATCTGGACGCAGGCCACGGAGAAGGTCGCCGAGGTCATGCGCGCCAACTTCCCGGCCCGCAACACGGTGTTCCGCATGGTCGGCTCGGGTGCGCGTGGTAACTGGATGCAGGTCCGCCAGATCGCGGGCATGCGTGGTCTGGTCGCCAACCCGAAGGGCGAGATCATCCCGCGCCCGATCAAGGCGAACTACCGCGAGGGCCTGTCCGTCCTCGAGTACTTCATCGCGACGCACGGCGCCCGCAAGGGTCTGGCGGACACCGCTCTGCGGACCGCCGACTCGGGCTACCTGACGCGTCGTCTGGTGGACGTCTCGCAGGACGTCATCGTCCGCGAGGAGGACTGCGGCACCGAGCGCGGCCTCACGCTGCCGATCGGCATCAAGGGCTCGGACGGCACGCTGCGCCAGCACGACAAGGTCTCCACGAGCGTCTACTCGCGCACGCTGGCGACCGATGTCGAGGTCGACGGCGAGGTCATCGGCCACGCCGGTGACGACGTCGGCGACGTGCTGCTCGACCGGCTGATCGAGGCGGGCGTCGACTCGCTCAAGGTCCGTTCGGTCCTCACCTGCGAGTCGCGCGTCGGCACGTGCGCCAAGTGCTACGGCCGTTCGCTCGCGACCGGCAAGCTCGTCGACATCGGCGAGGCCGTCGGCATCATCGCGGCCCAGTCGATCGGTGAGCCCGGCACGCAGCTGACGATGCGTACCTTCCACACCGGTGGTGTGGCGTCGGCCGACGACATCACGCAGGGTCTGCCGCGTGTCCAGGAGCTGTTCGAGGCCCGTACCCCCAAGGGTGAGGCGCCGATCGCGGAGTTCTCGGGTCGCGTGGCGATCGAGGAGGGCGACCGTTCGCGTCGCATCGTCCTCACGCCGGACGACGGCTCGGAGGAGATCGCCTACCCGATCACCAAGCGCTCGCGCCTGCTCGTCGGAGACGGCGACCACGTCGCGGTCGGCACGCAGCTCGTCCAGGGCGCCGTCGACCCGAAGAAGGTGCTGCGCATCCTGGGCCCCCGTGCCACGCAGAAGCACCTGGTCGACGAGGTGCAGGAGGTCTACCGCTCGCAGGGCGTGGACATCCACGACAAGCACATCGAGGTCATCGTCCGCCAGATGCTCCGTCGCGTGACGGTGCTCGACTCCGGATCGACCGACCTGCTGCCCGGCGAGCTCGCCGAGCGCGGTCGCTTCGAGGACGCCAACCGCGGCGCTGTCGCGGAGGGTGGCACCCCGGCGTCGGGTCGTCCCGAGCTGATGGGCATCACCAAGGCGTCGCTGGCCACGGACTCGTGGCTGTCGGCGGCGTCGTTCCAGGAGACGACCCGCGTGCTCACCGAGGCCGCGATGTCGGGTCGGTCCGACCCGCTGCTCGGCCTCAAGGAGAACGTCATCCTCGGCAAGCTCATCCCCGCCGGCACGGGCCTGGCCCGCTACCGGAACATCGAGGTCGAGCCGACCGAGGAGGCCAAGGCCGAGCTGTACCCGACCTTCGGCTACGACGAGATCGACTTCCCCGCCCTGGGCCTCGGCTCGGGCGAGGCGATCCCGCTCGAGGACATCGACTTCGGCGACTACCGCTGAGGTCGGACCTCTCTCGCGGAGGGCCCGCCGGTCTCCGGACCGGCGGGCCCTCCCGCGTCTCCCGGGGTGGTGCTGTTCGCCCTGGGGGGAGCCCGCGCCTGCGGCTTTGACCGGGTGCGGACCGCCCGGTAGCCTTGGAGGCCGTGCCCGCTCTGTCGGGCCCTTGCGCGTGCTCGCGATCCGCCGGCCTGAACCAGGTCGGCGGGCAGCGGTACAGGACGGTCTCCGGGACCGCCGCGCCACACGATCCGATCGTTCAGCGGATCTCGTCGCGCGGGGACCCGGGCGACACGCCCGGGCGCGGGGGTCGAAGCGGGACTCGAGACCAGCGGGGTAGTCGCGCGACGGGCGACGATCCGCACCATGCCGGCCGTCCTGGGTGACGGGGTCCGGTCGACCAGAGCTCATCTACCAGACGGAGACGTAGTGCCTACGATCCAGCAGCTGGTCCGCAAGGGCCGGCAGGCGAAGACGAACAAGTCGAAGACGCCTGCCCTCAAGGGCAGCCCCCAGCGTCGCGGTGTGTGCACGCGCGTGTACACCACCACCCCGAAGAAGCCGAACTCCGCCCTCCGCAAGGTCGCCCGTGTGCGCCTGTCGTCGGGTGTCGAGGTCACGGCCTACATCCCGGGCGTCGGCCACAACCTGCAGGAGCACTCGATCGTGCTCGTCCGCGGCGGTCGTGTGAAGGACCTCCCCGGTGTCCGCTACAAGATCGTGCGCGGCGCGCTCGACACGCAGGGCGTGAAGAACCGCAAGCAGGCGCGCAGCCGCTACGGCGCGAAGAAGGGCTGAACCGATGCCTCGTAAGGGTCCCGCCCCGAAGCGTGCACTCATCGTCGACCCGGTCTACGGGTCGCCGGTCGTCACGCAGCTCATCAACAAGATCCTCCTCGACGGCAAGAAGACCGTCGCGGAGTCGATCGTCTACGGCGCGCTCGAGGGCGTCCGCGAGAAGACCCAGCAGGACCCGGTCGTCGTGCTCAAGCGCGCGCTCGACAACGTGCGTCCCTCGCTCGAGGTCCGATCGCGCCGCGTCGGTGGTGCCACCTACCAGGTCCCGGTCGAGGTGCGCCCCGTGCGCGCGACGACGCTGGCCCTGCGCTGGCTCACGGACTACTCGCGCGCTCGCCGCGAGAAGACCATGACCGAGCGCCTCATGAACGAGATCCTCGACGCCTCGAACGGCCTCGGTGCCGCGGTGAAGCGTCGTGAGGACATGCACAAGATGGCCGAGTCCAACCGGGCCTTCGCGCACTACCGCTGGTGATCCGAGACGCACGCGGCCCGGCCCTGGGTCGGGCCGCGTGCGACCGGCGACCGGCCACCTAGCCTTCCCACAGAACAAGGGGCAATTCACGTGGCACTCGACGTGCTGACCGACCTCACGAAGGTCCGCAACATCGGCATCATGGCGCACATCGATGCCGGCAAGACCACGACGACCGAGCGGATCCTGTTCTACACGGGCGTCAACTACAAGATCGGCGAGACGCACGACGGTGCCTCGACGATGGACTGGATGGAGCAGGAGCAGGAGCGCGGCATCACGATCACGTCCGCCGCGACGACCTGCTACTGGAAGAACAACCAGATCAACATCATCGACACCCCCGGGCACGTCGACTTCACGGTCGAGGTCGAGCGCTCGCTGCGCGTCCTCGACGGTGCCGTCGCCGTGTTCGACGGCAAGGAGGGCGTCGAGCCCCAGTCCGAGACGGTGTGGCGCCAGGCCGACAAGTACGACGTGCCGCGCATCTGCTTCGTCAACAAGATGGACAAGCTCGGTGCCGACTTCTACTTCACGGTCAAGACGATCATCGACCGCCTGAAGGCCAAGCCGCTGGTCATCCAGCTCCCGATCGGCTCCGAGAACGACTTCATCGGCGTCGTGGACCTCGTCGAGCAGCGCGCCCTCGTGTGGCGCGGCGAGACGGCCCTCGGCGAGAAGTACGAGATCGAGGAGATCCCGGCCGACCTGGTCGAGAAGGCGGAGCAGTACCGCGCCGAGCTCCTCGAGGCCGTCGCCGAGACCGACGACGCGCTGCTCGAGAAGTTCCTCGGCGGCGAGGAGCTCACGGTCGAGGAGATCAAGGGCGGCATCCGCAAGCTCACGATCGCCTCGGAGGCCTACCCGGTCCTCTGCGGCTCGGCGTTCAAGAACAAGGGCGTGCAGCCGATGCTCGACGCCGTCATCGACTACCTGCCGTCGCCCGTCGACGTGCCGGCCGTCGAGGGCCACGACGTCAAGGACGAGTCGGTCATGATCGAGCGCCACCCCGACGCGACGGAGCCGTTCTCGGCGCTCGCGTTCAAGGTCGCCGCGCACCCGTTCTTCGGCAAGCTGACCTACGTCCGCGTGTACTCCGGCAAGGTGGAGCAGGGCGCCCAGGTGCTCAACTCGACCAAGGGCAAGAAGGAGCGCATCGGGAAGCTCTTCCAGATGCACTCCAACAAGGAGAACCCGGTCCAGGAGGCGACCGCGGGTCATATCTACGCGTTCATCGGCCTGAAGGACGTCACCACCGGTGACACCCTGACGGACCCGACGTCGCCGGTGATCCTCGAGTCGATGACGTTCCCCGAGCCCGTCATCGACGTGGCGATCGAGCCCAAGACCAAGGGCGACCAGGAGAAGCTCTCCACGGCGATCCAGAAGCTCGCCGAGGAGGACCCGACGTTCCGCGTCAAGCTCGACGAGGAGACCGGCCAGACCGTCATCGGCGGCATGGGCGAGCTCCACCTCGACATCCTCGTGGACCGCATGCGTCGCGAGTTCAAGGTCGAGGCCAACGTCGGCAAGCCGCAGGTCGCGTACCGCGAGACCATCCGCCGCAAGGTGGACAAGGTCGAGTACGTGCACAAGAAGCAGACCGGTGGCTCGGGTCAGTACGCGAAGGTCCAGGTGACCTTCGAGCCGCTCGACCCGGCCGAGGGCGAGCTGTACGAGTTCGAGAACGCGGTCACGGGTGGCCGCATCCCGCGCGAGTACATCCCGTCGGTCGACGCGGGCATCCAGAACGCGATGCAGCAGGGTGTCCTCGCGGGCTTCCCGATGGTCGGCGTCAAGGCGACGCTGATCGACGGTGCCTACCACGAGGTCGACTCCTCCGAGATGGCGTTCAAGATCGCCGGCTCGATGGTCCTCAAGGAGGCCGCACGCAAGGCCGACCCGGCTCTGCTCGAGCCGATCATGGCGGTCGAGGTGCGTACCCCCGAGGACTACATGGGTGATGTCATCGGCGACCTCAACTCGCGCCGCGGCATGATCCAGTCGATGGAGGACGCGACGGGCGTGAAGGTGATTCGCGCCCAGGTGCCCCTCTCGGAGATGTTCGGGTACGTCGGTGACCTGCGGTCGAAGACCCAGGGTCGCGCGGTGTACTCGATGCAGTTCGACAGCTACGCCGAGGTTCCTCGGAACGTTGCCGAGGAGATCATCAAGAAGACCCGGGGCGAGTAGTCCCACAGGTCGAAACCTGTAGTTCCATCACACAACCCGACCAGTAGGACCGCGCGCCTCGCGTCTACCCTCCCGGTAGCCGCAGACGGGCACTCTCTACCAAGTCCCAAGGAGGACACCCAGTGGGCAAGGCGAAGTTCGAGCGGACGAAGCCGCACGTCAACATCGGGACCATCGGTCACGTCGACCACGGCAAGACGACGCTGACCGCCGCGATCTCGAAGGTGCTGCACGACAAGTACCCGGACCTGAACCCCTTCACGCCGTTCGACGAGATCGACAAGGCGCCGGAGGAGAAGCAGCGCGGTATCACGATCAACATCGCGCACGTCGAGTACCAGACGGAGAAGCGCCACTACGCGCACGTCGACGCTCCGGGTCACGCCGACTACATCAAGAACATGATCACGGGTGCGGCGCAGATGGACGGCGCCATCCTCGTGGTCGCCGCGACGGACGGCCCGATGGCCCAGACGCGTGAGCACGTGCTGCTCGCCCGTCAGGTCGGCGTGCCCTACCTGCTCGTGGCGCTCAACAAGGCCGACGTCGTCGACGACGAGGAGATCCTCGAGCTCGTCGAGGTCGAGGTCCGCGAGCTGCTCTCGGCGCAGGGCTTCGACGGGGACAACGTCCCGGTCGTCCGCGTCTCGGGCCTCAAGGCGCTCGAGGGCGACCCGGTCTGGGTCAAGTCGGTCGAGGACCTGCTGGACGCGGTGGACGAGAACGTGCCGGACCCGGTGCGTGACATCGACAAGCCGTTCCTCATGCCGATCGAGGACGTCTTCACGATCACCGGTCGCGGCACCGTCGTGACGGGTCGTGTCGAGCGTGGCCGCCTCAAGGTGAACGAGGAGGTCGAGATCGTCGGCATCAAGGAGAAGGCGATCAAGACGACGGTCACCGGCGTCGAGATGTTCCGCAAGCTCCTCGACTACGCCGAGGCCGGCGAGAACGTCGGTCTGCTCCTCCGCGGCACGAAGCGCGAGGAGGTGGAGCGCGGCCAGGTCGTCGTGAAGCCGGGTTCGATCACGCCGCACACCGAGTTCGAGGGCCAGGTCTACATCCTGGCCAAGGACGAGGGCGGCCGTCACAACCCGTTCTACGGCAACTACCGTCCGCAGTTCTACTTCCGGACGACGGACGTGACCGGCGTCATCACGCTGCCCGAGGGCACCGAGATGGTCATGCCCGGTGACAACACCGAGATCCACGTCCAGCTCATCCAGCCCATCGCGATGGAGGAGGGCCTCGGCTTCGCCATCCGCGAGGGTGGCCGCACCGTCGGCTCGGGCCGGGTCATCAAGATCCTCAAGTGATCCCCGCCCCTCGGGGCTGATCGCTGAGCGCAGGGCCCGGATGCTTCGGCATCCGGGCCCTGCGTCGTCTGCACAACCGGTCGCGACCGGTCGCGACGACGAACCGTCTCGTCGTCGGCATCACCGGGACGGGCGACTCGCGCGCCGTCCGGTTCGTGCTAGTTTCCCGCGGTCGGCGAAGGGGATGACATGGCACCGCGGTTCGAGCACGAGGCTTCCGGCCAGGCGGAGGGCGACCTGTCCGCCGGGCGCACCCGGGCCGGCGAGCCGATCGGGGCGCTCGACGCACGGTGCACGCCGGCCGAGCAGCTCGACCCGGAGACGTACGAGCGGCTGCTGACGGTGCTCGACGGGCTGCCCTGACGGGGTCGACCTCGGCAGTCGCGCCAGAGCTGCGTGCGGACGCCCCCCGCCGTCACCCCCGGTGAAGCGGTCGAGCGACCCGTGCCACGGCACCGCGCGCCTCCCGCCCGGTCCGGGCGAGCACCGGCCCTCCTCGTCCGTCGGGCCCGGTGTGGGCCATCGCACGCCGGCAGGGAATTGGAGGATCGGGGTCCCGTCTGGCACACTGTTCAGGTTGCCCGTCGTGGGTGTGCGCACGCGCGCGCCGCGGCTGGGCTGGGAAACGTGGAGAGCTGCCGGACCCCGGGGTCGACCCGGAGGTGGTGGCTCGACTACAACCACCGACCTCGTGCCTCACGGTACGCAGTGCAGAGGTGCGTCGCGGATTGCGACACGCCCGAGTGCGGGGGTCGGACGGACCGGTTCGAAGAGAGAGAAGTAGACGACGCCATGGCGGGACAGAAGATCCGCATCCGGCTCAAGTCCTACGACCACGAGGTCATCGACAGCTCGGCGCGCAAGATCGTCGACACGGTGACTCGCGCTGGTGCGTCGGTCGTGGGTCCGGTGCCGCTGCCGACGGAGAAGAACGTCTTCTGCGTCATCCGGTCGCCCCACAAGTACAAGGACAGCCGCGAGCACTTCGAGATGCGGACGCACAAGCGGCTCATCGACATCATCGACCCCACGCCGAAGGCCGTCGACTCGCTTATGCGTCTCGACCTGCCCGCGGACGTGAACATCGAGATCAAGCTCTGATCGCTGGGAAGGACTGATCTTTCATGGCAACCCAGCAGAACGCGCGCCCCGTCACGGCGGTGCTCGGCACGAAGCTCGGCATGACGCAGGTGTGGGACGACAACGGTCGTCTCGTGCCCGTCACCGTGGTCGCGGTCGGCACCAACGTCGTCACGCAGGTCCGCTCCGCTGAGGCTGACGGCTACGCAGCGGTCCAGCTGGCCCACGGCCAGATCGACCCCCGCAAGGTCACCAAGCCGCTCAAGGGCCACTTCGAGAAGGCCGGCGTGACGCCGCGCCGGCACGTGGCCGAGATCCGCACGCCGAACGCCGCCGAGTTCACGCTCGGCCAGGAGCTCGGCGCCGACGTCTTCGAGGCAGGCCAGCTCGTCGACGTCATCGGTACGACCAAGGGCAAGGGCACCGCCGGTGTCATGAAGCGTCACGGCTTCGCCGGCGTCAGCGCCTCCCACGGTTCGCACCGCAACCACCGCAAGCCGGGCTCGATCGGTGGCGCGTCGACGCCGTCGCGAGTCTTCAAGGGCCTGCGGATGGCCGGTCGGATGGGCAACGCCCGTCAGACCACCCAGAACCTGACCGTGCACGCGGTCGACGCGGAGCGGGGCTTCCTGCTCGTCAAGGGCGCCGTCCCCGGCCCCAAGAACGGCGTCGTCGTCGTGCGTACCGCTGTGAAGGGTGCGTGACCTCCATGAGCGACACGCTGACCGTCGACGTCCTCGACGCCGCGGGCAAGAAGGCCGGCCAGGCCGAGCTGCCCGCCGACGTCTTCGACGTGCAGACGAACGTCCCGCTGATCCACCAGGTCGTCGTCGCGCAGCTCGCTGCGGCCCGCCAGGGCACCCACGACACGAAGACCCGTGGTGAGGTCCGTGGTGGCGGCAAGAAGCCGTACAAGCAGAAGGGCACCGGCCGCGCCCGTCAGGGCTCGACCCGCGCCCCGCAGTTCGCGGGTGGTGGCACGGTCCACGGTCCGCAGCCGCGTGACTACACGCAGAAGACCCCGAAGAAGATGAAGGCCGCGGCGCTCCGCGGTGCTCTCTCGGACCGCGCTCGCGCGGGTCGCGTGCACGTCGTCTCGGGCTTCGCCCCGGGCCAGGCGCCGTCGACGAAGGCCGCCCTCGCGGTGCTCGACAACCTCTCGGTGCGCCGTCACGTGCTCGTCGTGGTCGAGCGCTCGGACGAGATCACGTGGAAGTCGCTGCGGAACGTCGAGCGGGTCCACCTGCTCGTCACCGACCAGCTCAACACGTACGACGTCCTCGTCTCGGACGACGTGGTCTTCACGCAGGGCGCGCTCGACGCGTTCCTCGCCGGCCCCGCCAAGGGCGCCAAGGCCACCGCGACCGAGTCCGAGGCGCAGGAGGAGACGAAGTGACCGCCGTCGGTAAGGACCCGCGCGACATCCTGATCGCGCCGGTCGTCTCGGAGAAGAGCTACGGCCTGCTCGACGAGGGCAAGTACACGTTCCTCGTCGACCCCCGTGCCAACAAGACCGAGATCAAGATCGCCGTCGAGCAGGTCTTCGGCGTCAAGGTCGACTCGGTCAACACTGCGAACCGTCAGGGCAAGGCCCGTCGTACCCGGTTCGGCGTCGGCCGTCGCAAGGACACGAAGCGTGCGATCGTCACCCTCCGCGAGGGCACGATCGACATCTTCGGCGGACCGGTCGGCTGAGCGGCCCGGAAGGACTGAGGACTCATGGGAATCCGTAAGTACAAGCCGACGACGCCGGGCCGCCGTGGCTCGAGCGTGGCCGACTTCGTCGAGATCACGCGCTCCACGCCGGAGAAGTCGCTGGTCCGCCCGCTGACCAAGTCGGGTGGCCGCAACTCCTCGGGCCGCGTGACTGCCCGCCACCACGGTGGCGGTCACAAGCGCGCCTACCGCGTGATCGACTTCCGTCGTCACGACAAGGACGGCGTGCCGGCGAAGGTCGCGCACATCGAGTACGACCCGAACCGCACGGCGCGCATCGCGCTCCTGCACTACGCGGACGGCGAGAAGCGCTACATCATCGCGCCGAACAAGCTGTCGCAGGGCGACGTGATCGAGGCCGGTCCCGGCGCCGACATCAAGCCCGGCAACAACCTGCCGCTGCGCAACATCCCGACCGGTACGGTCATCCACGCCATCGAGCTGCGGCCCGGCGGCGGTGCGAAGATCGCGCGCTCGGCCGGCACCTCGGTGCAGCTCGTCGCGAAGGACGGCCCGTATGCGCAGCTGCGCATGCCGTCCGGCGAGATCCGCAACGTCGACCTGCGCTGCCGCGCGACGATCGGCGAGGTCGGCAACGCCGAGCAGTCGAACATCAACTGGGGCAAGGCCGGCCGCATGCGCTGGAAGGGCAAGCGCCCGACCGTCCGTGGTGTCGCCATGAACCCGATCGACCACCCGCACGGTGGTGGTGAGGGCAAGACCTCAGGTGGTCGCCACCCGGTCAGCCCGTGGGGTCAGCCTGAGGGCCGCACCCGCCGTCCGAACAAGCCGAGCGACAAGCTCATCGTGCGCCGTCGGCGTACTGGCAAGAAGCGCTGATAGGAGCCCGAGAGAATGCCTCGCAGCCTCAAGAAGGGCCCGTTCGTCGACGGCCACCTGCAGAAGAAGGTCGACGTGCAGAACGAGGCCGGTACCAAGAACGTCATCAAGACGTGGTCCCGCCGTTCGGTCATCACGCCGGACTTCCTCGGGCACACGTTCGCCGTCCACGACGGGCGCAAGCACACCCCGGTGTTCGTGACGGAGTCGATGGTCGGGCACAAGCTCGGCGAGTTCGCTCCGACCCGGACGTTCCGCGGCCACGAGAAGGACGACCGGAAGGGCCGTCGCCGCTGACCTCGGTCAGCCAGGTGACGCTCTGACGGCAGAGACAGGAGACAGCAATGGAAGCCAAGGCGAAGGCGCGGTTCGTCCGCGTCACGCCCCAGAAGGCCCGGCGCGTCGTGGACCTCATCCGTGGCAAGCGGGCCGACGAGGCCGTGGCGGTGCTGAAGTTCGCGCCGCAGGCGGCCGCCGAGCCGGTGCTCAAGACGGTGCAGTCCGCGATCGCGAACGCGACCGAGGGTGCCAAGCGCAACAACGAGCGCCTCGACCCGGCGGACCTCTACATCTCGGAGGTCTTCGTCGACGAGGGCCCGACGCTCAAGCGGTTCCGTCCCCGTGCGCAGGGTCGCGCGGGCCGGATCCTCAAGCGCACGAGCCACATCACGGTCGTCGTCGCTGCACGTGACGCGGCCAACTCCAAGGGAGGGACCCGCTAGTGGGACAGAAGGTCAACCCGCTCGGGTACCGCCTGGGCATCACGACGGACCACCGCTCGCGCTGGTTCGCTGACTCGACGAAGCCGGGCCAGCGCTACCGCGACTACGTCCGCGAGGACGTCCAGATCCGCAAGCTCATGAGCACGGGTCTGGAGCGCGCGGGCATCGCGAAGGTCGAGATCGAGCGCACGCGTGACCGCGTCCGTGTGGACATCCACACCGCGCGTCCGGGCATCGTGATCGGCCGCCGCGGCGCCGAGGCCGATCGCATCCGCGGCGAGCTCGAGAAGCTCACGGGCAAGCAGGTCCAGCTGAACATCCTCGAGGTGAAGAACGCCGAGATCGAGGCTCAGCTGGTCGCCCAGGGCATCGCCGAGCAGCTCGCGAGCCGCGTGTCGTTCCGTCGCGCCATGCGCAAGGGCATCCAGTCGGCGCAGCGCGCCGGCGCCAAGGGCATCCGTGTGCAGGTCTCGGGCCGCCTCGGCGGTGCGGAGATGAGCCGCACGGAGTTCTACCGCGAGGGTCGCGTGCCGCTGCACACGCTCCGCGCCAACATCGACTACGGGTTCTTCGAGGCTCGCACCACCTTCGGGCGCATCGGCGTCAAGGTGTGGGTCTACAAGGGCGACATGACGGAGAAGGAGTTCGCCCGCGAGCAGGCGACCCAGGCTCCGCGTCCGTCGCGTGGTCCTCGCACCGACCGTGGCGACCGGGGCGACCGTGGTCCCCGCGGTGGCCAGCGTCGCGAGCGCGAGTCCGCTCCCGCTGCTGAGGCCGTCGAGGCGAACCCCGAGGCGACCCCTGAGACCGGAACGGAGGCCTGAGCCGTGCTGATCCCCCGCCGACTCAAGCACCGCAAGCAGCACCACCCGGGGCGCTCCGGCGCCGCGACCGGTGGCACGACGATCTCGTTCGGTGACTACGGCATCCAGGCCCTCGAGCCCGCCTACGTCACGAACCGTCAGATCGAGGCTGCGCGTATCGCCATGACCCGCCACATCAAGCGTGGTGGGAAGGTCTGGATCAACATCTACCCGGACCGTCCCCTCACGAAGAAGCCCGCCGAGACCCGCATGGGTTCCGGCAAGGGCTCGCCCGAGTGGTGGATCGCCAACGTCAAGCCGGGCCGAGTGATGTTCGAGCTCGCCGGCGTCCCGGAGCCGCTCGCGCGTGAGGCCATGCGCCGCGCGCAGCACAAGCTCCCGATGAAGACCCGTTTCGTGGTTCGCGAGGGTGGTAACTGATGGCTATCGGCACCAAGGAGCTCGCTCCGACCGAGCTGGACGCCTTCGACGACGACAAGCTTGTCGCCGAGCTGAAGAAGGCCAAGGAGGAGCTGTTCAACCTCCGCTTCCAGTCGGCCACCGGCCAGCTCGAGAGCCACGGTCGGCTCAAGGCCGTCCGCCGCGACATCGCGCGGATCTACACGATCCTGCGTGAGCGCGAGCTCGGCATCCGTACCGCGCCGACCGCGAGCGAGTGAGGCAGAGATGACTGAGAAGCACACCACCGCCACGGCGGAGCACCGCGCGTACCGCAAGACGCGCCGCGGCTACGTCGTGAGCGACAAGATGCAGAAGACCGTCGTGGTCGAGGTCGAGGACCGGGTCAAGCACCCGCTCTACGGCAAGGTCCTGCGACGCACGAGCAAGGTCAAGGCGCACGACGAGCAGAACTCGGCGGGCATCGGCGACCTCGTCCTGATCATGGAGACCCGCCCGCTGTCCGCGACCAAGCGGTGGCGCGTCGTGGAGATCCTCGAGAAGGCCAAGTAACCAGCACCACCCCCAGTTGCCCACGGGCGGCGGGCGAGGGAGACCGGACCCGCCGCGACGTGTGCATCACGGCAACTATCCGTTCGGCCAGGCTGCGAGCTCCGGCTCGCAGAACCCGCCAGACGACAGGAGTAGGTAGATGATCCAGCAGGAGACGCGGCTGCGCGTCGCCGACAACACGGGTGCCAAGGAGATCCTCTGCATCCGCGTTCTCGGTGGCTCCGGCCGTCGCTACGCCGGTATCGGCGACGTCATCGTCGCCACCGTCAAGGACGCGATCCCCGGTGGCAACGTCAAGAAGGGCGACGTCGTCAAGGCCGTCGTCGTGCGCACGGTCAAGGAGCGCCGTCGTCCGGACGGCTCGTACATCAAGTTCGACGAGAACGCCGCCGTGATCCTCAAGAACGACGGGGAGCCCCGCGGCACCCGCATCTTCGGTCCCGTCGGCCGCGAGCTGCGTGACAAGAAGTTCATGAAGATCATCTCGCTGGCTCCGGAGGTGCTCTGACCATGGCGAAGATCAAGAAGGGCGACCTCGTGGTCGTCATCTCGGGCCGCGACAAGGGCCAGCAGGGCCGCGTCCTCGCGGTGCTCACCGAGTCGCAGCGTGTCGTGGTCGAGGGCGTCCAGCGCGTGCAGAAGCACGTCAAGGCCGGCCAGACGGCCCGCGGCACCCGCACCGGCGGCATCGAGACCGTCGAGGCCCCGATCCACATCAGCAACGTGATGCTGGTCGACCCGGAGACCAAGAAGGGCACCCGGGTCGGTTACCGCACCGAGCAGGTCGAGCGTGACGGCCGCACCCGGACGGTCCGCGTCCGCGTCGCCAAGCGTTCCGGGAAGGACATCTGATGAGCGACACGATCGTCGCCCCGGAGACCCCGCGGCTCAAGAAGCAGTACAACGACGAGATCAAGCCGGCGCTCTTCACGGAGTTCGCCCACGAGAACATCAACCAGGTCGCGCGGCTCGTCAAGGTCGTCGTGAACATGGGTGTGGGCGACGCCGCCAAGGACTCGAAGCTGATCGAGGGCGCGATCCGCGACCTCACGCAGATCACGGGCCAGAAGCCCCAGGTCACCAAGGCCCGCAAGTCCATCGCGCAGTTCAAGCTGCGCGAGGGCATGCCGATCGGCGCCCACGTGACGCTGCGCGGCGACCGCGCCTGGGAGTTCCTGGACCGCCTGGTCTCGACCGCCCTGCCGCGCATCCGCGACTTCCGCGGGCTGTCGCCGAAGCAGTTCGACGGGCACGGCAACTACACGTTCGGCCTCACGGAGCAGTCGGTCTTCCACGAGATCGACCAGGACCGGATCGACCGCGTCCGTGGCATGGACATCACCGTCGTGACGACGGCCGAGACGGACGACGAGGGCCGCGCGCTCCTCAAGGCGCTCGGCTTCCCGTTCAAGGAGAACTGACATGGCGAAGACCGCCCTGGTCAACAAGGCCGCCGGCAAGCAGAAGTTCGCGGTGCGTGCCTACACGCGCTGCCAGCGCTGCGGGCGTCCGCACTCGGTGTACCGCAAGTTCGGCCTGTGCCGGATCTGCGTGCGGGAGATGGCCCACCGTGGCGAGCTCCCCGGCGTCACCAAGAGCAGCTGGTAACTAGTTCCACCGACGTCGGTAGGTCCCGGCCCGCGAAGGCGGGTCGGGATACCCCGGCGAGAGAGGGCTGAAGCCCCCATGACCATGACCGACCCGATCGCAGACTTCCTGACGCGTCTGCGCAACGCGAACTCGGCGCACCACGACGAGGTGACCATCCCGTTCTCGAAGCTCAAGTCGAGCATCGCGGAGATCCTCAAGGCCGAGGGCTACATCGCGAGCTGGACCGTCGAGGACGCCCAGGTGGGCAAGAACCTCGTCGTGACGCTGAAGTACGGCCCCAACCGCGAGCGTGCGCTCGCCGGCGTGAAGCGCGTGTCCAAGCCGGGCCTGCGCGTGTACGCCAAGTCGACCAACCTGCCGAAGGTGCTCGGCGGCCTGGGCGTGGCGATCCTGTCCACGTCGTCCGGCCTCCTCACCGACAAGCAGGCCGCCAAGAAGGGCGTGGGTGGGGAAGTCCTCGCCTACGTCTGGTAACGAGACCGGAAGGAGAGAAGCCATGTCTCGAATCGGCAGAATCCCCGTCCCGGTCCCGGCCGGCGTGGACGTCAACATCGATGGTGCGGTCGTGACGGTGAAGGGCCCCAAGGGCACCCTCGCGCACACGGTTGCCGCGCCGATCCAGGTCGAGCGCAACGACGCCGGCGCCCTCGTGGTGTCGCGTCCGGATGACGAGCGCCTGTCGCGCTCGCTGCACGGCCTGACCCGCACGCTGCTCGCGAACCTCGTCACCGGGGTGACCGAGGGCTACGTCAAGAAGCTCGAGATCGTCGGCACCGGTTACCGCGTGACGGCCAAGGGCTCGGACCTCGAGTTCGCCCTCGGTTTCAGCCACCCGGTGCTGGTCACCCCGCCCGAGGGCATCACGTTCGTGGTCGAGGCCCCGACGCGCTTCTCGGTGCAGGGCATCGACAAGCAGCAGGTCGGCGAGGTCGCCGCGAACATCCGCAAGATCCGCAAGCCCGAGCCGTACAAGGGCAAGGGTGTGCGCTACGCGGGCGAGAACGTGCGCCGCAAGGTCGGAAAGGCTGGTAAGTAGGCCATGGCGATCAGCATCAAGGGCAAGGGCAAGGCGATCTCGCGCAAGCGTCGTCACCTCCGCCTGCGCAAGAAGGTCGTGGGCACGGCTGCCCGTCCCCGTCTCGTCGTGACCCGCTCCGCGCGGCACATCACGGCGCAGGTCGTGGACGACGCGATCGGCCAGACGGTGGCGTCCGCGTCGACCCTCGAGGCCGCGCTGCGCACCGCCGAGGGCGACAAGACCGCGAAGGCCCGCAAGGTCGGCGAGCTCGTCGCCGAGCGCGCGAAGGCCAAGGGCGTCGAGGCGGTCGTGTTCGACCGCGGCGGCAACAAGTACCACGGCCGCGTGGCCGCGGTTGCCGACGGCGCTCGCGAGAGCGGCCTGGCGCTGTGACGACGACGAACCGGAAGAAGAGGACTCACTGATGGCTGCTCCTGCACGCAGCAACACCGGTGCTCAGGGCACCGGCGGCGAGCGCCGTGACGGCGGTCGTCGTGACGGCGGTCGTCGCCAGGACGCCGCAGAGAAGAGCGCCTTCGTCGAGCGCGTCGTGACGATCAACCGTGTCGCGAAGGTCGTCAAGGGCGGCCGTCGCTTCAGCTTCACCGCGCTCGTCGTGGTGGGCGACGGTGACGGCACGGTCGGCGTCGGCTACGGCAAGGCCAAGGAGGTGCCCGCGGCGATCGCCAAGGGTGTCGAGGAGGCGAAGAAGAACTTCTTCCGCATCCCGCGCATCCAGGGCACCATCCCGCACCCCGTCCAGGGTGAGGCCGCTGCCGGCGTCGTGTACCTGCGCCCCGCGTCCCCCGGTACCGGCGTGATCGCCGGTGGTCCGGTGCGCGCGGTGCTCGAGTGCGCCGGCATCCACGACGTGCTGAGCAAGTCGCTCGGCTCGTCCAACTCCATCAACATCGTGCACGCGACGGTCCAGGCACTGCGCAACCTCGAGCAGCCTGAGGCCGTGGCCGCGCGCCGTGGTCTGCCGCTCGAGCACGTCGTGCCCGCGCCGCTGCTGCGCGCGCAGGCTGCCGGTCGTGCCGCCGCTGCGGAGAAGTCCGAGAAGGTGGGTGCGTGATGGCCCGTCTCAAGGTGACGCAGAAGCGTTCCGGCATCGGTGGCAAGCAGAACCAGCGCGACACGCTGCGCACGCTGGGCCTGAAGCGGATCGGCGACGTCGTCGTCAAGGAGGACCGTCCGGAGATCCGCGGCATGGTCCAGACCGTGCGCCACCTGGTCGCGGTCGAGGAGGTCGAGTGACCATGGCTGACGAGAAGCCCGAGGTGACCGAGGAGGCGAAGGCCCCCAAGGCCGCCGCCAAGAAGGCGCCCGCGAAGAAGGCGGACGCGGCCGAGGCCGCTCCGAAGGCGACGAGCAAGGCCGCCAAGGCCGAGGCCGCGGCGGACGAGAAGCCCGCCAAGGCTCCTGCTCGCACGTCCAAGGCGAAGGCCGAGGCCGCCGCCGAGGAGAAGCCGAAGGCTGCCGAGAAGAAGGCGCCGGCGAAGAAGACCGTGTCCGAGGCGGCGGCGAAGGCTGCGGCCGAGGCCGCTCAGCCGGGTGCCGGCGGCACGCTGAAGATCCACCACCTGCGTCCGGCCCCCGGCGCCAAGACCGCGAAGACCCGTGTCGGTCGCGGTGAGGCGTCGAAGGGCAAGACGGCCGGTCGTGGCACCAAGGGCACCAAGGCCCGCTACCAGGTGCCGGACCGGTTCGAGGGTGGCCAGATGCCGCTGCACATGCGCCTGCCGAAGCTGCGCGGCTTCAAGAACCCGTTCCGCGTCGAGTACCAGGTGGTCAACCTCGACCGCCTGTCGGCGCTGTACCCGGACGGTGGCGACGTGACCGTCGCCGACCTCGTCGCGAAGGGTGCGGTCCGCAAGGGCCAGCCCGTCAAGGTGCTCGGCACCGGCGAGATCTCCGTCAAGGTCGCCGTGGCCGTGGACGCCTACTCGGCGTCGGCCAAGGAGAAGATCGTCGCCGCCGGCGGAAGCGTCGCGCAGGACTGACACCAGCCGACGTCCGCACGGACGACAGCTCGAAGCGGGCGGTCCCGGGAGAGATCCCGGGGCCGCCCGCTTCGTCGTTCGCCGCGCTCGTAAGGGCCGGTGCCGCTGCCTCTGATCCCGGGGGCGGCCCGCTGGGGGCCGGCTCACGGCCGCCGAGGCGCTGTGGCGCATGCGCCCGTGGGGTCCGTAGTGCGGGCAGGGACGGCGCTGGGCCATTCGGAGGGTAGTCTGTCCCGGCGGTCCGTCCCGCTCAACGACGGCAACGGGGCCGAGGGACGGCCCAACTCAGCAGGAGGACGACAGGTGCTCAGTGCATTCGTTCGGGCGTTCCGCACGCCCGACCTGCGGCGAAAGCTGCTCTTCACGATCGGCATCATGGTCGTGTTCCGCATCGGCTCGTTCCTGCCGACGCCGGGCGTGAGCTACCCGAACGTCCAGAAGTGCATCGACCAGGCGGGCAACAACGACCTGCTCGGCATCGTCAACCTCTTCAGCGGCGGCGCGCTCCTGAAGCTGTCGGTGTTCTCGCTCGGGATCATGCCGTACATCACGGCGAGCATCATCATCCAGCTCCTGCGCGTGGTGATCCCCAAGTTCGAGGCGCTCCACCAGGAGGGCCAGTCCGGCACCGCGAAGCTGACGCAGTACACGCGGTACCTGACGATCGGCCTCGCGATCCTGCAGTCGACGACGATCATCGCCGTCGCGCGCAGCGGTCAGCTGTTCTCCGGCTGCCAGTACGACGTCATCCCCAACGACTCGTGGACGACGCTCCTCGTCATGGTCATCACGATGACCGCGGGCACCGGCCTCATCATGTGGCTCGGCGAGCTCATCACCGAGCGCGGCGTCGGCAACGGCATGTCGCTCCTCATCTTCACGTCGATCGCGGCGAACTTCCCGCAGGCCATGTGGTCGATCGCGGGCGGCAGCGGCGGCGCCGGCAAGTTCATCGTCGTGCTGGCGATCATCGTGCTCGTCATCGGTGCGGTCGTCTTCGTCGAGCAGTCGCAGCGCCGCGTGCCCGTGCAGTACGCGAAGCGCATGGTCGGTCGCCGCATGTACGGCGGCTCGAGCACCTACATCCCCATCAAGATCAACATGGCGGGCGTCATCCCGATCATCTTCGCGTCGTCGCTGCTGGCGATCCCGGGGCTGATCGCGCAGTTCGCCGACCAGTCGGCCGACTGGGTGCAGTGGCTGAGCCGGAACCTCGTGCCGCAGAGCGCGCCGCTCCACCTCGCGCTGTACGTCCTGCTGATCATCTTCTTCTGCTACTTCTACACGGCCATCACGTTCAACCCGGACGAGGTCGCCGACAACATGAAGAAGTACGGCGGCTTCATCCCCGGCATCCGTGCCGGGCGTCCGACCGCCGAGTACCTCGACTACGTGATCACGCGCATCACCGCGCCCGGCTCGATCTACCTCGCGATCGTCGCGCTGATCCCGACGCTCGCGTTCGTGGCGCTCAACGTCACGCAGAACATCCCGTTCGGTGGCTCGTCGATCCTCATCGTCGTGGGCGTCGGCCTCGAGACCGTCAAGCAGATCGAGTCGCAGCTGCAGCAGCGGCACTACGAAGGGTTCCTGCGGTGAGCGCGCGCCTCGTGCTGCTCGGCCCGCCCGGAGCGGGCAAGGGCACCCAGGCCGCGCGCCTGGCCGAGAAGCTCGGTGTGCCGGCCATCTCGACGGGCGACATCTTCCGGTCGAACATCAAGAACGGCACCGAGCTCGGCAAGAAGGTCCAGGAGGTGACCGCCTCGGGTCGCCTGGTCTCCGACGAGCTGACGAACGAGCTCGTCCGCGACCGCCTGGCGCAGCAGGACGCGGCCGAGGGCTTCCTGCTCGACGGCTACCCGCGCAACCCGGCACAGGTCGCCGCGCTCGACGAGATCCTCGGCGCCGAGCACCGGGTGGACCTCGCGGTCGAGATCACGGCCGACGTCGACGCGGTCACCGAGCGCCTGCTCAAGCGCGCGCAGATCGAGGGCCGCGCCGACGACACGGAGGACGTCATCCGGCACCGCCTCGACGTCTACGCCGAGCAGACCGCGCCCGTCTCGGCGCTCTACGCCGACCGCGGGCTGCTCGTCCAGGTCGACGGCATCGGTCAGGTCGACGAGGTCACGCAGCGCCTCCTCGACGCCATCGGTCCGCGCTGAGGCGATGTTCGGCAGGGAGCGGATCGAGCTCAAGACGCCCGACCAGGTGCGCCTCATGCGGCGCGCCGGGCTCGTCGTGGCGGCGGCGCTCGACGAGGTCCGCGCGGCGGCCCGTGCCGGCGTGACGACCGGTGACCTCGACGCGCTCGCGGCGCGCGTGATCCGCGCGCACGGCGCGACCCCGTCGTTCCTCGGCTACGAGGGCTACCCCGCGACGCTGTGCGTGTCGGTCAACGACGAGGTCGTGCACGGGATCCCCGGGCCGCGCGTGCTCGAGGCGGGCGACGTGGTGTCGGTCGACTGCGGCGCGATCGTCGACGGATGGCACGGCGACTCGGCCGTGACGGTCGTGCTCGACGGCGGGGATGCGGGTGACGCGGCGCTTGCGGCGACGACCGAGCGCGCCCTGTGGGCCGGCATCGCCGCGCTCGCCGGCGGCGACCGGCTCGGCGTCGTCGGCCACGCGGTCGAGGAGGTCGTGGACGCCGCGCAGGCGGCGGGGGAGAACGGCGGCGAGCGGTACGGCATCGTCGAGGAGTACGTGGGTCACGGCATCGGGACCGCGATGCACCAGCCGCCGGACGTCCTCAACTACCGCGCGCGCGACCGCGGGCCGAGGATCCAGCCGGGGATGTGCGTCGCGATCGAGCCGATGGTCGTGCGCGGCGCGCGGTTCACCGACGTGCTGGACGACGACTGGACGGTCGTGACGCAGGACGGCTCGCGTGCGGCGCACTGGGAGCACTCCGTCGCGATCCTCGAGGGCGGCATCTGGGTGCTGACCGCGCACGACGGCGGCGCCGAGCGGCTCGCCGAGCTGGGCGTGGAGATCGCTCCGCTCGACTGATAGGCCGCCGCGACCTCGCGCGACGCGCACGGGCGCCCCGCTGGGGGTGGTGCACCCGCGCCGTGGCGCTCGTCACCCGGCGGACGACGTTCGCCGGTCGGCCGCCGCGACCTGCGGGGACGTCGACGGGCGTCGCGGGCGTCACCGCTGCGGGCGTTTCGTCGTGCGGCGCCGATGACGTAAGATTGCCCGTTGGGTGTCTGTGTCCAGCGTCCGGTGCTGCCGGTGGCGACGAGCGTCATGCTCCGAGTCGCACGGTGTCAGGGCGTGGTGCGGCACTCTCCACGAACGAGTCGACCGCCCGGCTGTGCCGGGGGGCGCGGGTCGGTCGTGGGCCGATTCGACCGACAGTTAGCGGAGGACATGGCCAAGAAGGACGGCGTCATCGAGATCGAGGGCAGCGTTGTCGAGGCTCTGCCGAACGCGATGTTCCGCGTGGAGCTCACGAACGGGCACAAGGTGCTCGCCCACATCTCGGGCAAGATGCGACAGCACTACATCCGGATCCTCCCTGAGGACCGTGTGGTCGTCGAGCTGAGCCCGTACGACCTGTCCCGCGGCCGGATCGTCTACCGGTACAAGTAACCACCACGACACGCCGTCACGCCGGGCTCGCCCGGGAAGCGGCGGCGGAGGAGACCATGAAGGTCAAGCCGAGCGTCAAGAAGATCTGCGACAAGTGCAAGGTGATCCGCCGGCACGGTCGCGTCCAGGTGATCTGCGAGAACCTGCGCCACAAGCAGCGCCAGGGCTGAGCAGCCACCAGCACCACCCGGGAGACTGACGCCTCCCACCCAGGCCCGCACCGCGGGCTGCAAGCGCACCGCCACTTCGACGGTCCGGCCCAGCCGTGACCGCCGTCGAACCCCCGGCTCGGAGGCCGGGGCCCGCAGGACCGCGGGAGGACGGTGCGGCAGACCTCCGATCAGTACAGGAGCCACCAGGCACATGGCACGTCTCATCGGCGTCGACCTCCCCCGCGAGAAGCGGCTGGAGATCGCGCTCACCTACATCTACGGGGTCGGCCGCACGCGCGCGCTCGAGACCCTGAAGGCCACCGGCATCAGCGGCGACATCCGCGTGAAGGACCTCGGCGACACCGAGCTCGTCGCGCTCCGCGACTACCTCGAGGCGAGCTACAAGCTCGAGGGTGACCTCCGCCGCGAGGTCGCTGCCGACATCCGTCGCAAGGTCGAGATCGGCTGCTACGAGGGTCTGCGGCACCGCCGTGGTCTCCCGGTGCGCGGCCAGCGCACCAAGACCAACGCGCGTACCCGCAAGGGCCCGAAGCGCACCGTGGCCGGCAAGAAGAAGGCCGGGCGCAAGTAGCCCCCTGCCGGCGCGGGCGACCCTGCCCCCGGCACCTCGACCCGTAGACGAAAGAAGAGAAGCAGATGCCTCCCAAGACTCGTGCCAGCGTGCGCAAGCCGCGCCGCAAGGAGAAGAAGAACGTCTCCCACGGCCAGGCGCACATCAAGAGCACGTTCAACAACACCATCGTGTCCATCACCGACCCGTCGGGCGCCGTGATCGCCTGGGCGTCGTCGGGCCAGGTGGGCTTCAAGGGCTCGCGCAAGTCGACGCCGTTCGCCGCGCAGCTCGCCGCCGAGGCCGCCGCGCGTCGTGCCCAGGAGCACGGCATGAAGAAGGTCGACGTCTTCGTGAAGGGCCCGGGCTCGGGCCGCGAGACGGCGATCCGCTCGCTGCAGGCGACCGGCCTCGAGGTCGGCTCGATCCAGGACGTGACGCCCCAGGCGCACAACGGCTGCCGTCCGCCGAAGCGTCGCCGCGTCTGACCCTCGTTCCCCGGGGACCCTCGTGGTCCCCGGGGACATCAGCGTTGCTGGGCGTGCGGACCGAGGCACGTCCAGTCGGCAGTACTGCGGAGCGTCATATGGCGGACGCCCGCTGAGAGGAACCCCACCGTGCTCATCGCACAGCGCCCCACCCTGACCGAAGAGGTCATCTCGGAGAACCGGTCGCGGTTCTCCATCGAGCCGCTCGAGCCCGGCTTCGGCTACACGCTCGGCAACTCGCTGCGTCGGACGCTCCTGTCCTCCATCCCCGGTGCCGCTGTCACGTCCATCCGGATCGACGGCGTGCTGCACGAGTTCTCGACCGTGCCGGGTGTCAAGGAGGACGTCACCGAGATCATCCTCAACATCAAGCAGCTCGTCGTCTCCTCGGAGAACGACGAGCCGGTCGTGATGTACCTGCGCAAGCAGGGTGCGGGTGAGGTCACCGCGGCGGACATCGTGCCGCCGGCCGGTGTCGAGGTGCACAACACCGACCTGCACCTGGCCACGCTGAACGACAAGGGCAAGCTCGAGATCGAGCTGACCGTCGAGCGCGGCCGTGGCTACGTGTCGGCGGCGCAGAACAAGTCGTTCGACGCGGAGATCGGCCGGATCCCGGTCGACTCGATCTACTCGCCGGTCCTCAAGGTGACCTACAAGGTCGAGGCGACGCGTGTCGAGCAGCGCACGGACTTCGACAAGCTCATCGTCGACGTCGAGACGAAGCTCGCGATCAGCCCGCGTGACGCGCTCGCGTCGGCCGGCAAGACGCTCGTGGAGCTCTTCGGGCTCGCGCGTGAGCTGAACGTCGAGGCCGAGGGCATCGAGATCGGCCCGTCGCCGACGGACGCCGCGCTCGCGGCGGACCTGGCGCTGCCGATCGAGGACCTGCAGCTGACGATCCGCTCGTACAACTGCCTCAAGCGTGAGGGCATCCACACCGTGGGTGAGCTCGTGGCGCGCAGCGAGGCCGACCTCATGGACATCCGCAACTTCGGTCAGAAGTCCATCACCGAGGTCAAGGAGAAGCTGGCCGAGCTGGGGCTCACGCTCAAGGACGGCACGCTCGACTTCGACTCGTCGGCCGGTTACTACGGCGACGACGAGGGCGACTTCGTCGAGGACGAGAACTTCTGACGCCGGGGAGCGCGCCGCCTAGCGGCGGTGCGCAGCCCATCACTGGAACTCAAGGAGACACACAATGCCTACGCCCACCAAGGGTCCCCGGCTCGGTGGCGGACCGGCGCACGAGCGGCTGATCCTCGCGAACCTCGCGACGCAGCTGTTCGAGAACAAGCGCATCACGACCACCGAGGCGAAGGCCAAGCGCCTTCGCCCGCTCGCCGAGCGTCTCATCACGTTCGCCAAGCGTGGCGACCTGCACGCGCGTCGTCGCGTCATGACGGTCGTCAAGGACAAGGGTGTCGTGCACCAGCTGTTCACGGAGATCGCGCCTGCGGTCGCCGAGCGTCAGGGTGGCTACACGCGCATCACCAAGATCGGCCCCCGCAAGGGTGACAACGCGCCGATGGCCGTGATCGAGCTCGTGCTCGAGCCGCTCTCGCCGAAGCAGGCCGTCGTCCGCGAGGCGACGAAGACCGCCGCGAAGGCGGCGCCGAAGAAGGCCGCCGCCGAGGCGCCGGTCGAGGCCCCCGCCGAGGAGACGCCGGTCGTCGAGGCCGACGAGGCCGCGAGCGAGGAGACCCCCGCCGAGGCCGAGGCGCCCGCCGCCGAGGCCGGCGACGAGGCTGCCGCCGACGAGGCCGACAAGGCCTGACGCACCGCCTGACGACGAAGGCCCGGACCCCGCGAGGGTCCGGGCCTTCGTCGTTGCCTCGCACGCCCGGAGCGTCAGGCCGGCGGTAGCGTCCGCTGGTGGACGTTCCCGTGGTGCTGGTGCACGGGCTGCGCGCGTCGCGCACGATGTGGCGACGCCAGCTCGCCGCGCTCGAGCGCCTGGGCATCCCGGCGCTCGCCGTCGACCTGCCCGGTCACGGCGCGCGCGTCGGTGGGACGTTCACCGTCGACGACGGCGTCGCCACGATCGAGCGCGCGGTCGACGAGCTCGGCGGGTCGGCGCTGGTCGTCGGGGTGTCGCTCGGGGCGTACGTCGCGATCGCGCACGCCGCGCGACGGCCGGACCAGGTCGCCGGGCTCGTCGCTGCCGCGTGCTCGACCCGGCCGCACCGGCTCGTCGTCGCCGCGTGGTCCCGCGCCGCGGCGGTGCTCGAGGGGTTCGCGGACCACGGCGCGGCCGTCAACGACTGGTTCGTCGCGCACACGATCCCCGCCGCCGGCGCCCGCGACCTCGCGGCAGGCGGCTACGCGCTCGAGGCCACGACCGGCGTGCTGCGTGCGATGGCGCGTGAGGACCCGGTCGCCGACCTGCGCGCGGTGCAGGCTCCGGTGTGGCTCGTCAACGGCCGGTTCGACCACTTCCGCGGCGAGGAGCGGCGGTTCCTCGCGGCGTGCCGGGACGGGCGGCTCGTCGTGGTGCCGGGCGCGACGCACCTGGTGAACCTGACCCAGCCGGTGCGGTTCACGCGCGTGCTGCTCGAGGTGCACGCGGAGGTCTCGGCGCGCTGAGGGCGTGGGCGGGCCCGCGGACGGGGTCGGGTGCGGTGAGGGCGGTGCGCGTCAGCGGAGCGACCAGGCGCGCACGCCGCCGACGATGCCGGCCTCGTTCGGCACGACGACCACGTCGTCGCCGAGCCGGTCGAGCACGGGCGGCGTGATCCGACGCGCGTTGCCTCCGCCGAGGTAGAGGCGGTCCCAGTGGACGACGGGTCGCAGCCCGTCGACCACGCGGCGCACGCGGCGGGACCACAGGCCGTCTCCCAGCCGGGCGCGCTCCGGCTGGCCGATGTAGGCGTCGTACGTCACGCCCCACCGCACCGGCGCGTGCGACCACTCGAGGTGCGGTGCGAGCGTGCCGCCGTCGAAGAGGGCCGAGCCGAGGCCCGTGCCGAGCGTCAGCACCAGCTCGACCCCGGTGCCGGAGACGACGCCCGCGCCGTGCACCTCGGCGTCGTTGAGGACGAGCGTCGGGACGCCGAGGCGCTCCTCGAGCATCGCGCGGATGTCGCAGCCCGCCCACGCGGCGCCGAGCCCGGCGTCGACCGCGCTGCGCGGGCCGGACCGCGTCACATAGTGCGGCGTCGCCACGACCACGCCGTGACGGATCATGCCCGGCATGCCGACGGTCGCGCGGTGCGCGGGTGGCAGCCCGGCGGCGAGGTCGGCGACCGCGTCGACGAGCCGCGTCGGCGGGAGCGGGTACGGCGTGGGGATGCGCACGCGCGGGGCGTGCATCGTGCCGCCGGCGTCGAGGACCGACGCCTTGAGGCCGCTGCCCCCGCAGTCGACCGCGAGCGTGAACGGTTCGCCCGGCATGGGGTCACGGTACTGGCGCACCGGGCCGCAGGCGGGGCAGGACGCCGCACGCCGAGCGGCCGCGGTGGGCGGTAGTAACGACGCGCCCTGGCGGGTCTGGAACCGCCGAGGCGTTCTCGACGGAGAACTGGGCGTGCAGCGGGCGCGGGACGCCGGACGCCGAGCGGCGTGAGCGGGCGGCTAGCGTGTGCGTGTGACGAGCGAGCCGCCGAGCGACGAGAACCCCGTCCGCCTGCGGCTCGACCTCGCGTACGACGGCTCCGCGTTCGCGGGCTGGGCGCGACAGCCCGGGCTGCGCACGGTGCAGGGCCTGCTCGAGGACGCGCTCGCGACCGTGCTGCGGACCGCGGCGCACGGCGTGCCGGACCCGCGCGTGACGGTGGCGGGGCGCACCGACGCCGGGGTCCACGCGCGCGGTCAGGTGGCGCACGTCGACGTGCCGGCGGCGGTGCTCGACGCGACGCGCGGGCGCACTGCGCGGAGCGCGACGGACGCACTCGTGACGCGCCTGGCGGGGGTCCTGCCGCCGGACCTCGTGGTGCACCGCGTGGCGGTCGCGCCCGACGGCTTCGACGCGCGCTTCTCGGCGCTGCGCCGCCGGTACGCGTACCGGATCTGCGACGACCCGGCCGCGCGCGACCCGCTCACCCGGACCGCGGTGCTGTGGCACCGCCGCCCGCTCGACGTCGCGGCGATGGACGAGGCCGCGCGCGGGCTGGTCGGGCGCCACGACTTCGCGGCCTACTGCAAGCCGCGCGAGGGCGCGACGACGATCCGGACGCTCGAGCTCTTCGGGTGGACCCGTGCCGCCGACGGGCCCGACGCGGGGCTCGTGGTGGCCCGCGTCCAGGCCGATGCCTTCTGCCACTCCATGGTCCGGTCGCTGGTCGGCGCGAGCCTCGCCGTGGGCGAGGGACGCCGTCCTGTCTCGTGGCCGGTCGAGCTGCTCGTCGCCGGGCGGCGGGACGCCGCGGCACACGTCGTGGCGCCGCACGGGCTGACGCTCGAGGAGGTGGGCTACCCGTCGGACGACGAGCTCGCCCGACGGGCGGAGCAGACGCGCGCTCGCCGGGCCTCGCACGACGTCGACCCGTCGCCTCTCGCGGTGGCCGCCGCGCGCGCCGCCGAGTGCGGCTGCGAGTGACGCCTCGATCAGACGACGAGGACCACGGCCAACGTCGCCATCACCGCCGCGACCGCGACGTCGAGCACCTGCCACGCGCGCGGCCGCGCGAACACGGGCCGCAGCAGCCCGGCGCCGAACCCGAGCGCCGTGAACCACAGCACGCTGGCCGTGCCCGCGCCGGCGGCGAACGCCCAGGGCTGGGTCCGCTGGCCCGCGAGGCTGCCGAGCAGGACGACGGTGTCGAGGTACACGTGCGGGTTGAGGAACGTGAGCGCGAGGCACGTGCCGAGCACGGGGGCGAGCCGCGCCGGCCCGCTCGCCGCGGGGTCGAGCCGCTCCGGCCGCCGCACGCGCAGGATCGCCAGGACGGCGAGCGTCGCGAGGAACGCGGCCCCGCCGTACCGCGCGGCGGTCAGCGCCGCGGGATGGCGGTGGACCAGTGCGCCCAGCCCGGCGGTGCCCGCGCCGATGAGCAGCAGGTCGGCGGCCACGCAGACCGCGACGACCGCACCGACGTGCTCGCGACGCACGCCCTGCCGCAGCACGAACGCGTTCTGGGCGCCGATCGCGACGATCAGGGAGAGCCCGGCGAGCAGGCCGGCGAGGGCGGAGGGCACGCCCAGACCCTAGGCAAGGCGGAACATGAAGGCCAATGAAGGATTGTTCGGCATCTGTAGCGTTGCTTCATGAACTCGTTCCCGCCGGACCAGCTCGCCGCGCTCGCGGCCGTCGTCGACGAGGGCACGTTCGAACGCGCCGCCGCGCGCCTGGCCGTCACGCCGTCCGCGGTGAGCCAGCGGGTGCGCGCGCTCGAGCAGGCTGTCGGCCAGGTGCTCGTCGTGCGCTCCCGGCCGGTCCGCGCCACCGCCGCCGGCACGGTCCTCGTGCGGCTGGCGGGCCAGGTCGGCCTCCTGACGCAGGACGCGTGGGCGGCCCTCGACCCGACGCCACCGGGGTTCGCCGACGTCCGCCACCGGATCGCGCTCGCGGTGAACGCCGACTCGCTCGCCACCTGGTTCCCGGCGGCGCTCGCGGACCTGCCGCCGGCGATCGTGGTCGACGTCCGTCGTGCCGACCAGGACGCGACGGCCGAGCTGCTGCGCTCGGGCGCGGTGATCGCCGCCGTCACGGCCGACGCCGAGCCGGTGCAGGGCTGCCGCTCGCAACCCCTCGGCGCGATGCGCTACCGGGCGATGGCAGCCCCCGCGTTCCGCGAGCGGTGGTTCGCGTCGGGCGTCGCCGCGGCGAGCCTGGTCCACGCACCGGTCGTGGCGTTCGCGCCCGACGACCTGCTGCAGCACCGGTACGCGGCGCTCGTGGCGGGCGACGAGGGCGAGCGGGCGGTCGCGGCCGCCGCCGTCCACCACGTGCCCTCGACTGCGGCCTTCGTCGCGCTGGTGGCCGCCGGGCTCGGGTGGGGGATGGTGCCGGAGCAGGACGCGCAGCGCCGCGCCGACGCGGGGGAGCTCGTCGACCTCGACACGGAGCGCTGGCTCGACGTCCCGCTGCACTGGCAGCGGTGGTCCGTGCGGACGCCGACGCTCGACGAGATCACGCGCCGCGTGACGGCCGCAGCGCGCGCCGTGCTCCGGCGGCCCGGCTGACGAACGGGCTACTCGTCCTCGTCGTCCCGGTAGCGCGTGTCGTCGACGTACTCCTCCTCGACGAGGTGCACCGCGGCCTCCTCGGCCGAGGCGGCGCCGCCCGACACCCCCGCGTCGATCGCGAACTCGTCGGTGCCGCCCGCCTCGACCGCGTCGTCGTCGGCCACCAGGCGACCCGCCCGGAGCTCCTCGCGGTCGCCGCTGACGCGCGGCCGCTGCTCCCAGACCTCGGGCTCCTCCTGGCCGATGCGCTGGTCGATCGTCTCGCGGTGCTGCTCCTCCCACGACGTCTCGCCGTAGTGGTTCGACCGCGGGCGCTCGGGCGGCGAGTAGCCCTCGTCGAGCAGGTCGTCGACCCCGCGCTCGAGCAGGGTGTCGTCCAGCGTCAGCTGGTCGTTGTCGCCCTCGGCGCCGCTCTCGGGATCGGGACTCGTGCCGGTGGTGTCATCGCTCATGCGACCGACCCTCGCACCTGCGCGGCGGCCACGCCAGGGGGGCGGGCCGACGTCCCTCGTGCGGCTCTCGAGCCACCGCAGGAGGGGGCGGCCGGTGCCCGAAGTCCCCGACGGGCACCGGCCGCGGCTCGCGGCGTCAGCCGATCCAGGGCGTCGGCGACGGCGGTGCGACGCGGGCGGGCCGGTCGTCGCACGTGATGGTGTTCGGCAGCTCCCACGGCGCGAGCCAGGGGCCCGTCGTGTTCGTCCCTGAGCTGTCGTTGCCGCCGAGGTCGACGACCGAGAACTCGGAGCCCGCGGGCGTGAAGTGGAACGACCCGCAGCTGTTGATGCCGACGGCTCCGACGTTCCGCGCGTCGACGTCCTCGAACGTCGCCGATCCCGCGACGCGCGCGCTGAGCACCGACGTCCCGGTGCCGTCCACACGGTCGTGCGCGAAGTGCACGTCCGAGATCGTGTACAGGTCCTTGACGCCGTAGTCGGACACGAGCATCAGCGCGTTGTAGGTGCTGTCGAGGAAGTGGTCGCCCGTCACCTGGATGTCGGCGTCGATCGTCCGCTCGAGCGCGTAGATCCACAGCGCGCCGAGCCCGATGTTCCAGTTCAGGTCGAGGTTCCCGCCGCGGACCGTGGTGTTGTCGGTGATCCAGAGGTGGCCCGTGAACGCCTCGGCGCCGAACCTCGAGCCGGCGTGGATGGTCGAACCCTCGCGCTGGGTGTCGGCGAGCAGGCTGTTCGACAGCGTGTTGTCGGTGCCGCCGTAGAACGCGACGGCGTTGGCGAGGGTCGGCGTCTGGACCGTCACGTGGTCGAACGAGTTGCCGACGTCCTCGACCTTGTCGGACCACATCGCGAGCGCGTCGTCTCCCGTGTTCCGGACGAACGTGTTGCGCACCGAGGAGCTCGTCACGCCGGTGTGGAAGTTGACGCCGTCGGCGATCTGGTCGGCGATCTGCGTGTTGCGGATCTGCAGGTTCGTCGCGGGGCCGTCGATCCAGACGCCGACCTTCGTGTGGTGGACGTACAGACCGTCGACGGTCGAGTCGGAGAGCGCGCCGCCGATGCCGTTCACCTGGTCGGTGTCGACGCGCTCGCGGACGTCGCCCTCGATCGCGAAGCCCGACAGGTGCACGTCGTGGCTGCCGCCGACGCTCGCGTCCTTGCCGTAGAACCCCACGCCGGTGTGCACGGACCCGTCGGCGGCGGGCGTCGCGAGCGCGACCTCGCGGCCCTTGATGACCGTCCACCACGAGCCGGCGCCCTCGATCGTCACGTGGTCGACGACGACGTGCCGGTTCACCTGGTACGTGCCCGGCGGCACGTAGACCTTGAGGTGGTGCTTCTGCGCGAACGCGATCGCCTTGTCGAACGCGCCGGCCGAGTCGCGACGGCCCGTCGGGTCGGCGCCGAACAGCAGCACGTTCGAGGCGACGAGGTCGACCTTCGGCGCGCCGACCACCTGTGTGTCGACCACGTCGATCGTCGTCGGTGCCGCGCCCTGGGGTGCCGTGAGGCGGATGGTCTGGCCGGCCTTGACCGTCCGGCCCAGCAGCACGCGCTGCTCGTCGTAGAAGTGGAACGGCCGGAACGGGGCGGCGAACGTCGTGGTCGTGCCCGGGACGCAGCCGCACTCGGTGGTCCACCAGTCCGGCTGGATCGACGTGGTGAGGCGCGGGTCGTTGCTGAACGGGTACGCGTTGTAGAGCCACGAGTACTGCGACGTCAGCGTGACGGTCCGGTCGGGCCCGCCCGGCGCCTTGACGACGAGGGGCGACGTGATGCCGCCACCGGCGGGTGCGTCGGGGATGGAGTAGCGCACGGTGATCGCGTTCGCCGCGGCCGGCAGGCGGAGCTCGACGTACTGCCCGGGCGCGAGGGTCACGGCGGAGCGGCCCGACGCCTCGGACGCGAGGGTGTACGCGTCGCGGCTCGGCGCGAGGACGGTGCCCGTCGTCGTGGCGTTCTCGGCCTCGAGCTCGGTGAACCCGAGGTCTGCCCCCCGGCCTGCGACGGTCGCAGGGTCGAGACCCGCGCGGGTCGCCGGGGTGGGGGCCGCCGGCGCGGCGGACGCGAGCGTGGCGCCGGCGACGAGCGTGCCGGCGGCGAGCCCGACGGCTGCGAGCCCGCCGACGAGTCTGCGCGCGGAGGGGACGGGGGAGGCCAGACGCGCGCGGCGTCGGGCCGGGAGCGGACCAGTCATCGTTGACTCGTTTCTGTCTCGGGCGGGCGGCTCCGTCGCCGCCCTTCGGGCACCCCCTGGCAGAGCGAAGCCGACATTAGGGGCATCGTTCGCGAACTCACAAGCAGTAGACCGGGTGTTTCTACGATCTGTTCGTTTCTTGCAGCAAACGCGCAACTGGGCGCAACGATTGCGCTGGTGCGGTGCGCAGCCGGCCGTCGAGACTGTCCACATGGCCCACCTCGACGTCGCCGGCATCGGCGTCACGCTGCCCGACGGTCGGCCCCTGCTCCGCGACGTCTCGTTCCGCGTGGGCGACGGGCAGCGCGTCGCGCTCGTCGGGCCGAACGGCGCCGGCAAGTCGACGCTGCTGCGGATCGTCGCGGGGGACGAGCCCGCACCGATCGGCGGAGTGACGCGCTCGGGCGGCCTCGGCGTCATGCGCCAGGACATCGGACGGGTCGACGACGACCGCAGCGTGCGCGACCTGCTCGCGTCGCTCGCCGACCCGGCCGTGGCGGCCGCGGCCCGCGAGCTGGCCGAGGCCGAGCTCGGGATCATGGAGGTCGACGACGAGCCCGCCCAGCTCCGGTACGCGCAGGCGCTCGCGGACTGGGCCGACGTCGGTGGCTACGACGCCGAGCTCGCGTGGGACCGGATCACGCAGGCGGTGCTCGGCGAGGACTTCGAGCGCGCCCAGCACCGCGACGTCCGCCGCCTCTCGGGCGGCGAGCAGAAGCGGCTCGTCCTCGAGGCCCTGCTGCGCGGACCGACCGAGGTGCTGCTGCTGGACGAGCCCGACAACGCGCTCGACGTCCCGACGAAGCGCTGGCTCGAGGACCGCCTCGTGGCGAGCGGGCGCACCATGCTGTTCGTCAGCCACGACCGCGAGCTCCTCGCGCGCGTCGCGACCCACGTCGTCACGCTCGAGCCCGGACCGGCGGGCGCGACCGCGTGGGTGCACGGCGGAGGGTTCGCCACCTACGGGCAGGCGCGCGAGGACCGGCGCGCGCGCCTCGAGGAGCTGCTGCGCCGCTGGGAGGAGGAGCACGTCAAGCTCCGCGAGCTCGTCGTGGCGCTCAAGCAGCGAGCGACCTTCAACGACGGGATGTCGAGCCGCTACCAGGCGGCCGTGACGCGGCTGCGCAAGTTCGAGGAGGTCGGGCCGCCGACGCTGCTGGCGCGCGACCAGGCGGTGCAGGTCCGGCTGCGCGGCGGGCGGACGGCCAAGCGCGCCGTGGTCGCCTCGGCTCTCGAGCTCACGGGTCTCCTGCGGCCGTTCGACGTCGAGGTGTGGTTCGGCGAGCGGGTCGCGCTGCTCGGTGCCAACGGCACGGGCAAGTCGCACCTCCTGCGCCTGCTCGCCGCGGGCGGCACCGATCCCGGGCCCGAGCACGAGCCCGCGGGGGACGTCGCCGTCGACCCGGTGGCCCACACCGGCAGCGCCGTGCTCGGCTCGCGCGTCCGACCCGGCTGGTTCGCGCAGAACCACGCGCACCCCGAGCTCGTCGGGCGCACCCTGCTCGAGATCCTGCACCGGGGCGACGCGCACCGCCGTGGCCTGCCGCGTGACGAGGCGAGCCGCGCGCTCGACCGCTACGAGCTCGTCGACGCCGCGCAGCAGGCCTACGAGACGTTGTCGGGCGGGCAGCAGGCGCGGTTCCAGATCCTGCTGCTCGAGCTCGGCGGCGCCACGCTGCTGCTGCTCGACGAGCCGACCGACAACCTCGACCTGCACTCCGCCGAGGCGCTCGAGCGCGGGCTCGCCGCGTTCGAGGGGACCGTCCTCGCGGTGACGCACGACCGGTGGTTCACGCGGACGTTCGACCGGTTCCTGGTGGTCCGGGACGACGGCACCGTCGTCGAGACCCGCGAGGCCGTGTGGGACGTCGCCCGGGCCGCGCGGGCGTGACGCCCCGCCGGCCGCGGCCCCGCGCGGGCGACGGCGACGGCGTGGGTCTGCGCGGCCAGGGCGCGCAAGGTCACGTCCCGCGGTTTTGACCCTCGTCCCGCCCGGCCGCTACCCTGGTGTGTCGTTGTGCGTCCCCGCACGCGTGCCGGTGTACTCAGCACCCGCCGCTGTGGTCGACATGGTGTCCCACTCGCCGGTCACGGATGCGCCACCACGCCATTCATCGGCGGACCCGTGCACTACGGGCACCGCCGCGACCGCAACACGAAACGAAGGCTACGACCGTGCGCACGTACACCCCGAAGCCCGGCGACGTCGAGCGGACCTGGTACGTCATCGACGCGACCGATGTCGTCCTGGGCCGCCTGGCCACTCATGTGGCCACGCTGCTGCGCGGCAAGCACAAGGCCACCTTCGCGCCGCACGTCGACGGCGGTGACTTCGTCATCGTCATCAACGCGGAGAAGGTCGCCCTCACCGGCAACAAGCGCGAGACCAAGCTCGCGTACCGCCACTCCGGCTACCCGGGCGGTCTGCGCGCCACGGCGTACTCGGAGCTCCTCGAGAAGCACCCCGAGCGGGCTATCGAGAAGGCCGTCCGCGGCATGCTCCCCAAGAGCTCGCTCGGCAGCCAGCAGCTCGGCAAGCTCAAGGTCTACCGCGGCGCGGAGCACCCGCACGCGGCCCAGCAGCCGAAGCCCTTCGAGATCACCCAGGTCGCGCAGCAGGCCTGAGCCTCGCGCGTAGAGACGACAGGAACAGCACGTGGCAGAGACGACGGTCGACATCGACCTCGAGGGTGACGAGACCCCGACCAGCTACACCAGCGAGACGACGGCGCCCGCGGGCCGCGGTCAGTCGCTGACCGCCCCGGGCCAGGCGCTCGGTCGCCGCAAGGAGGCGGTCGCTCGCGTCCGCCTGGTGCCCGGCACCGGCCAGTGGAAGATCAACGGCCGCACCCTCGAGGACTACTTCCCGAACAAGGTGCACCAGCAGCTCGTGAACTCCCCGCTGAAGCTCGTGGACGTCGAGGGTCGCTTCGACGTCGTCGCGCGCATCAACGGCGGCGGCGTCTCGGGCCAGGCCGGCGCGCTGCGCCTGGGCATCGCCCGTGCGCTCAACGCGATCGACGCCGAGCACAACCGTCCGGCGCTGAAGAAGGCCGGCTTCCTGACCCGCGACGCCCGCGTGGTCGAGCGCAAGAAGGCCGGTCTCAAGAAGGCCCGCAAGGCCCCGCAGTACTCCAAGCGCTGATCTTTCGCGCTTCTCCCGGCGGCCCCGTCGGTCCAGCGGACCAACGGGGCCGTCGGCATATCTGGCGAAGGTGGACCCCGGGCGTCCGGGGCCGGCGAAGGGGCTGACACATGGGCCGACTGTTCGGGACCGACGGCGTGCGCGGGCTCGCCAACAAGGACGTCACGGCGGAGCTGGCGCTCGACCTCGCGGTCGCGGCCGCCCGTGTGCTCGCCACGAGGGGCGCGTTCGAGGGGCACCGGCCGCGCGCCGTGGTGGGCCGCGACTCGCGCGTGTCGGGCGAGTTCCTGGCGGCGGCCGTCGCAGCGGGGCTCGCGTCGGCGGGGGTCGACGTGAACAACGTCGGCGTGCTGCCGACGCCGGCGGTCGCCTTCCTGACCGGCGCGATGGACGTCGACCTCGGTGTCGTCCTCTCGGCGTCGCACAACCCGATGCCCGACAACGGCGTCAAGTTCCTGGCGCGGGGCGGCCACAAGCTCGACGACGAGCTCGAGGACGCGATCGAGCAGCTGCTCGGCGATGCGTGGGACCGGCCGCTCGGCGGCTCCGTGGGCCACATCCGCGTCGACACCGGCCGCGCGGGTGACGCGTACGTCGAGCACCTCATCGGCACCCTCCGGACGCGGCTCGACGGGCTGCGCATCGCGGTCGACTGCGCCAACGGCGCCGCGAGCGAGGTCGGACCCGCCGCGCTGCGCGAGGCCGGCGCCGACGTCGTCGTCATCAACGCCTCGCCCGACGGGCGGAACATCAACGAGAAGTGCGGCTCGACGCACCCGGAGCAGCTCCAGGCCGCTGTCGTCGCGTCGGGCGCCGACCTCGGTGTCGCGTTCGACGGCGACGCCGACCGGTGCCTCGCGGTGGACGCGACCGGGGCGCTCGTCGACGGCGACCAGATCATGGGCGTCCTCGCGCTCGCGGAGCGCGACGCCGGCTCGCTGGCGCACGACACGCTCGTCACGACCGTCATGAGCAACCTCGGCCTGCGCCTCGCGATGCGCGACGCCGGCATCGCGACCGTCGAGACCGCGGTCGGCGACCGCTACGTCCTCGAGGCGATGCGCGCGGGTGGGTACTCGCTCGGGGGCGAGCAGTCCGGCCACATCATCCTCGCCGCGCACGCCACGACGGGCGACGGCATCCTCACGGCGCTCCAGCTCGCGTCCCGCGTCGCCGCGACCGGCGCGTCGCTGACCGAGCTCGCGGGGGTCGTGCAGCGCCTGCCGCAGACGCTCGTCAACGTCAAGGGTGTCGACAAGGCGCGCGCCGCCGCCGACGAGGCGCTCCTCGACGCGGTGCACGCCGCGGAGGTCGCGCTCGGCGACAGGGGTCGCGTGCTGCTGCGTCCGTCGGGCACCGAGCCGCTCGTGCGCGTGATGGTCGAGGCGGGCACGCAGGACGACGCCGACCGCGTCGCGCACGAGCTCGCGGCCGTCGTGTCGGACCGCCTGGGTCTCGACGCGTGATCCGACGCCCCCGCGCGGCGAGCGCCGACCGGACGCTGCGTGACCTCGCGCTCGCCGTGGTCGAGTCCGCCGACGACCGCGGCGTCGCGCCGATCGTCCACGCCGGGCACCCGGTGCTGCGTGGCGTCGCCACGCCGTTCGACGCGCAGCTCGACGACGCCGAGCTGGCCGCGCTGCTTCGCGTCATGCGCGCCACCATGCACGCGGCGCCGGGGGTCGGGCTCGCCGCCCCGCAGATCGGCATCCCGCTGGCGCTGGCCGTCGTCGAGGACCCGGGCATGGGCTCGACCGACGCCGCGGTGGTCCGGGAGCGCGAGCCCCTGCCGTTCCGCGTGCTCGTGAACCCGGGCTACGAGGGCGTCGGCGACGAGCGCGTCGCGTTCTACGAGGGTTGCCTCAGCGTGCCGGGCTACACCGCCGTCACGGCGCGCCATCGCCGCGTGCGGCTCACCGGTCACGACGAGACAGGTGCGGCGCTCGACGAGGTGCTCACGGGCTGGGCCGCGCGCATCGTCCAGCACGAGACCGACCACCTCGCCGGCACGCTCTACCTCGACCGCGCCGAGCCGCGGTCGCTCGCCGCGACGGACGCGATCGGCGCGCGCTGGGCCATGGAGCCGACCCCCGAGTCGGCGGCCGCCGCCCTGGGGTTCTCGCTGGGGTAAGACCGGGGGCTACCCCGATGCCGGGACGCGCCCCTCGCCGTCTACCGTGGCAGGACCGCCGACGAGGAGTTGATGAGCCGTGGAGCACTGGGCGCTCGCCCTGGGGAGCTCGCCCTGGATCTTCGTCGTGCTCTACGTCTTCACGACGATCGACGGGTTCTTCCCGCCGCTGCCGAGCGAGTCGATCGTCATCGCGCTCGCGGCGCTGTCGGTGTCGACGGGCAGCCCGAACCTCGCGCTCGTCGTGCTCGTCGCCGCCGCCGGCGCCTTCACGGGCGACCAGATCGCGTACACGATCGGCACGCGCATCCACGTGCACGAGAACCGCTTCCTGCAGGGCGCGAGGGCGAAGGCCGCGGTCGACTGGGCGGAGCGTGCGCTCGAGAACCGGGGCGCGTCGTTCATCTTCGCGGCGCGCTACATCCCGGTCGGCCGGGTCGCGGTCAACATGACGGCCGGCGCGCTCAGGTACCCCCGCCGCCGGTTCGTCGGGCTGACCGCCTGCGCGGCCGTCGTGTGGGCCCTGTACGGGGCACTCATCGGCATCAGCGCGGGCGCCTGGCTGAAGAACCACCCGTTCGTCGCGGTGGGCGTCGGGGTGGTCGCGGGCATCCTGATGGGCCTCCTCGTCGACACCGTGCTGCGGCACTGGCCCGCCATCCGGGCGCGGTTCGGGGCGCGCGAGCGTCCGCCGGTCACGGACGGCTCACGATCCGGCCCCGACGCCTAACGATCCGGTCACAGCGGCATGCACCGTCGTGACGGGCTGCTTATCCTCGAGGTGGTCGATGCCGAGGTCGGCCCCCCTCTCACGGTGAGCCCGGGCCGGGCCGTTCCGCCGCGCGCGGGGACGGGTGGGCAGGGGGTCGCGGCATGCGGGACGAGCGGTACCGGCGGGGCAGAGGGGTCGCGGTCGGGGTCGGGGCGGTGGCCCTGCTGACGGCGGGCGCCGGGCTCGCCGGTTGCGCCCCCCGCGTGGTCGCCGTCTCCGCGCCCTCGGCCGTGGTCGCCGACGACGCCGACTGCCGAGCGCCGCAGGTGCTCGCGGCTCTCGGGCTGGCGGAGAGCGCCGCGGGTGCCGAGGCCACCATGACGGCTGCACCCGCCCACGCCGACGCCCCGCCGGCCGGCACGGTGCCCGACGGCTTCACGCCCGTCGCGGTGCTCGAGTGCACGCCGGGCGGCGCGCTCCGCGACGCGCAGGGCACGTGGACGTCCGTCACTGCGACCCGGCGCGAGGGCGACCTGAAGCCCTTGCTGCGCGCGCTCGGCCACACCACCGCGGAGTCGGCGACGGCGAGCGACGAGGCCTGCGAGCCGCACCCCGACGCCATCCAGCTGTGGCTCGTCGACGTGCTCGGCCAGGCGATCCGCGTCGCCACGCCGACGAGCCGGTGCGGCGTGCCCGTGCCTGCGGTCGTCCGCGCTGTGGGCGCGCTCGAGGCGACCGACACCGCGACGTACCCGGTCCAGCTCGTCGCAGCGCGCTGAGCGGCGGCCGTCGAGCGCGCGAGGCGGCTACAGCTTGCGCAGGCGGACGCGCTCGACGGCGTGGTCGCGGCCCTTGGTGAGCACGAGCGTCGCGCGGCTGCGCGTCGGCAGGATGTTCTGCTCGAGGTTCGGCGCGTTGATCGAGTCCCAGATCTGCTCCGCGCGCGCGACGGCCTGCTCGTCCGTGAGGTCGGCGTACCGGTGGAAGTACGACTCGGGGCGCTGGAACGCGGTCGCGCGCAGGCGCAGGAACCGGTCGACGTACCAGTCGCGCACGTCGGGCTCGCGCGCGTCGACGTAGATCGAGAAGTCGAAGAAGTCGCTGACCGCGAGGCTGCTGTGGGAGCCCGTCGCGGGCCGCGCCGGCTGCAGGACGTTGAGGCCCTCGACGATCAGCACGTCGGGCCGGTGCACTACGGTCTCGGCGCCCGGCACGATGTCGTACGTCACGTGGTCGTACACGGGGGCGCGGACCTCGGCCCGGCCCGCCTTGACCTGCGAGACGAACCGCAGCAGGGCGCGCCGGTCGTAGGACTCCGGGAAGCCCTTGCGCTCCATCAGCCCGCGCCGCTCGAGCTCGGCGTTGGGGTAGAGGAACCCGTCGGTCGTCACGAGCTCGACGCGCGGCGTCGCGGGCCAGCGGGCCACGAGCTCGCGCAGCAGGCGCGCCGTCGTCGACTTGCCCACCGCGACCGAGCCCGCGACGCCGATGACGAACGGCGTGGGCTCGATGTCCTCGCGCAGGAACGTGCTCGACGCGCCGTGCAGGCCGCGGGTCGCCTCGATGTACAGGTCGAGAAGCCGCGAGATCGGCCGGTAGATCGCGTCGACCTCGGCGAGGTCGATCGGGTCGCCGAGGCCGGCGAGGCGGTCGACGTCGGCGTCGGTCAGCGGCAGCGGCGTCGACGCGGAGAGCCGGGTCCACGCCTCGCGGTCCAGGTCGACGTACGGCGTGGCCGGGACGGGGGACGAGGGCACGGGACGATTCTGCCGGTCGCGGGGCGGTGGTCGCCGCCGCAGCGCCGCCCGTGCGCCCGGGGCACCGGGCGTCGTCAGCCGCGCGACGCGCCCCCGGGTGCCCGGAATCCGCTAGGTAGACTCCTCTGCCATGTGTGGAATCGTCGGCTACGTCGGCCCTGCGGCGCCCAGCGAACGCCCGTTGGACGTCGCGCTCGAAGGCCTGCGGCGTCTCGAGTACCGCGGCTACGACTCCGCGGGCGTGGCGCTGGTCACCCCCGACGGCCGGCTCGAGACCGCGAAGAAGGCCGGCAAGCTCGCCAACCTGGTCGAGGAGCTCGACTCCCACCCGCTCGATCCCGCGACCGCCGCGATCGGTCACACCCGGTGGGCGACGCACGGCGGTCCCACCGACGTCAACGCGCACCCGCACGTCGCCGGCCGCCTCGCGGTGATCCACAACGGCATCGTCGAGAACTTCGCGCAGCTCAAGGCCGACCTGCTGGCCGACGGCGTCGAGTTCGCGTCCGAGACCGACACGGAGGTCGTCGCGCACCTCGTCGCGCGGGCCTACGACCGCACGGGCGACCTGACGGAGGCCCTGACCGAGGTCGCGCGTACGCTGCACGGCACGTTCACGCTGCTCGCGGTCCACGCGGACCGGCCGGACGCGGTCGTCGGCGCGCGGCACGACTCGCCGCTCGTGGTCGGTCTCGGCGACGGCGAGAACTTCCTCGGCTCCGACGTCGCGGCGTTCATCGCGCACACGCGGGACGCGCTCGAGCTCGGCCAGGACCAGGTCGTGACGATCACGCCGGGCTCGGTCGACGTCACCGACTTCGACGGCAAGCCCGTGCAGGCGCGGCGCTACACGGTCGACTGGGACGCGGCGGCCGCCGAGAAGGGCGGCTTCCGCTCCTTCATGGACAAGGAGATCCACGACCAGCCGCACGCGGTCGCGGACACCCTGCTGGGCCGCACGGACGCCGCGGGCCGCCTCGTGCTCGACGAGATCCGCATCGACGAGTCGGTGCTGCGGTCGATCGACAAGATCGTCGTCATCGCGTGCGGGACCGCGGCGTACGCCGGTCAGGTCGCCAAGTACGCGATCGAGCACTGGTGCCGCATCCCGGTCGAGGTCGAGCTGGCGCACGAGTTCCGCTACCGCGACCCGGTGGTCGGGCCGCGCACCCTCGTGGTCGCCGTCTCGCAGTCGGGCGAGACGATGGACACGCTCATGGCCGTGCGGCACGCGCGCGAGCAGGGCGCCAAGACGCTCGCGATCGTCAACACGCACGGCTCGACCATCCCTCGCGAGTCGGACGCCGTGCTCTACACGCACGCGGGCCCGGAGATCGCGGTGGCGTCGACGAAGGCGTTCCTCGCGCAGATCACGGCCGCGTACCTGCTCGGCCTGTACCTCGCGCAGCTGCGTGGCAACAAGTTCCCGGACGAGATCAAGACGATCCTCGACGAGCTCCGCGCGATGCCCGACAAGATCCAGCAGGTCATCGACCGCTCCGGCCGCGTCCGCGAGATCGCGCGCTGGATGGCCGACGCGCAGTCGGTGCTCTTCCTCGGCCGGCACGTCGGCTACCCCGTGGCGATGGAGGGCGCGCTCAAGCTCAAGGAGCTCGCGTACATCCACGCGGAGGGCTTCGCCGCAGGCGAGCTCAAGCACGGGCCGATCGCGCTCATCGAGCCGGGCCAGGCGGTGTTCGTCGTCGTGCCGTCGCCGCGCGGGCGCGACTCGCTGCACTCGAAGGTCGTCTCGAACATCCAGGAGATCCGGGCGCGCGGCGCGCGGACCATCGTCATCGCCGAGGACGGCGACGAGGCGGTGCGGCCGTACGCCGACGAGGTGTTCTCGGTGCCGCAGGCTCCCACGCTGCTCGCGCCGCTGCTGGCCGTCGTGCCGCTGCAGGTGTTCGCGTGCGAGCTCGCGACGGCCAAGGGCCTCGACGTCGACCAGCCGCGCAACCTCGCGAAGTCCGTCACGGTCGAGTAGCCCACCGGTGGAGCTCGCCGCCGCGCAGGCGCAGGTCGAGGCGATCTCGCGCGTCTACGCGCGCCTGCACGGCATCGAGCGCACCGACGACTGGCTCGTGCTCAAGCTCTCCGAGGAGGTCGGCGAGCTGGTGCAGGCGTACCTCGCGTCGAGCGGGCGGTCCCGGCACGCCGCCGAGCCCGGCGCGCTCGAGGCCGAGCTGGCGGACGTGCTGGCGCACCTGCTGCTCGTCGCGCAGCGGCTGGACGTCGACCTCGACGCCGCGCTCGAGGCGAAGTGGGGCCGCTGGCGTCACCTCGTCGAGGAGCGCGACACCGTGGGTCTGCCCGCGGCTGCCGGCCTGCGCGACGCGGCCACGGGGGAGCGCGCGTGATCGTCGGGGTCGGCATCGACGTCGTCGACGTCGCTCGGTTCGTCGCGACCCTGCACCGGGTCCCGGCGCTGCGCGAACGGCTCTTCACCGACGAGGAGCGGCACATGCCCGAGACGTCGCTCGCGGCGCGGTTCGCGGCGAAGGAGGCGATCGCGAAGGCGCTCGGCGCCCCGCCCGGCATGTCGTGGCAGGACGCGACCGTGCGGCGTGTCGCGGGCGCGCAGCCGGTCGTCGAGGTGATCGGCACCGTCAAGGCGCGCGCCGACGCGCTCGGGGTCAGCCGGTTCCACCTGTCGATCTCGCACGACGCGGGTATCGCGTCGGCCGTCGTGGTGGCCGAGCGGGACTGACGCCCGGTCAGAGGTAGAAGCCGTCACCCTGCTGGTCGGGCTGGGGCGCGGCCCGCGGGGCGTCGCCGCGGAGCGCGAGCCAGAGCCCGTCGGCCGCGAGAGGCCCGACGAGCCAGAGCGTGCCCGTGCTCGGGCAGCGCCGCACCTGGGAGCCGGGGATCACGGCCAGGGCCTGGGCATCGGCCAGGTGCTGCGCGGCCGTCTCCTCGGCGAGCCAGCCACGCAGCCACGCGTCGGACCAGCACCGGCACGAGGCGCCCTCGCGCGCGCGGGACTGCGCACGGGCCGACAGCTCGCGCCGGGCCCTCGAACGGCGGCGTGCCCGGATCGCCCACCGGACGAGCAGCACGCCGCCGGCCGTGCCGAGCGCCGCCCCCGCCAGGTACGCGAACCCCGCCGAGCCCGAGTCCGCCCATGCGGCGAACCCGGACCCGGCGAGTGCGGAGAGTGCCGCGAGGGCGGGTGCGACCAGCGCCGTGCCGGCCGCCAGGCCCGCGATCGCCGCGATGCCGTACCAACCGCCGTTCCGGTTGCCCGGCGGTACGAGCCTCTGCTCCTGCTCGTCCCACACGAGGCCGCGCACGTCGCGCCACACCGCGCTCTCGGCCGCCGTCATGCCGGGCAACGGGACGCGGCGCGCCCACAGCGCGCCGCCGAGGGAGACCGCGACGATGCCGATCACGCGGACGCCGGGGGCGGGCACGACGGTGGTGAGCGCGATCAGGCCGCCGATCAGCACCGCGGCGAGCGCCGTGGCGACCGCGACGACCGTGACCGGACGCCGCGCGGGGACCGCCCCCAGTGCTGCGCGTACCTCGGCGGATGAAGGCACGAGCATCAGCGTCGTGCGGAGGACCAGCCGTGCGCCCGCCACGTCCCCGCGTTCGAGGAGGCCCTGGGCGATCGCGACGGCCACGCCCGGTCGGCGCTCGAGGTCGGCCGCGATGGCGGCGCCGACCACGTCGAGCACGAGGCGGCCGACGTCCTGCGGGTCGTCGCGACGACGGGACGCCACGATCGCGACCCCCGCCCGCACCCGCGCCGTCCGGCCGTGCGCCCCGCTGCCGCGGGCGGCGACCCAGGCGCTGTCGGCCGTCGCGAGCTCGCCGCGCTGGTCCGCGACAGCGCCCACGAGGGCGGCCAGCCACGCGCCGCCGTCGATCCGGGCCGCGGCGGCGAGCAGCCAGTGCCACGCTCCGTCGTCGCCGCACGCCGCACAGGCGGCCGCGAGGACGACGTCCCGCGCTGTGAGGTCGGAGCCGGACGGCGGCGTGGCGCCGGCGCGGAGCAGCTCGTCCCGCGCCTGCGCCGACCGGCCCAGCTGGATCAGGTCGTACGAGCGTCCCGTCCAGCTGGACCGGCCGTCCAGGTCAGACGGGCAGGCCTCGTCGAGCTGCAGCGCCAGGGCGTGCTCGCCCAGGTCGCGCGCCGCTGCCTGCCAGAGCCGCACGGAGTCCTCCGGCCGGGCTGCGACTGCGGGGCTCGACCAGGACGACTGCCATGACACGTCTGTCCATCGACGTCAGGCGGGCGCGCCTTGAGCCCGTCAGCGCAGCTCGGGGATCACCCGGCTCTCGAACAGCTCGATGCTCGTGCGGTCGTACGCGGCGTCGGCGAAGAAGCCGATCGCGTACCCCAGGCCGAGCGTCTGCATGTGCTGGAGCTTCTCGACGATCTGCTCGACCGTGCCGACGAGGTAGCCGCTCCGGAACTCCTCGCCGACGCTCGCCGCCTTGTCCGGCACCGTGAGCGCGTAGTGCTCCTCGACCCAGGCGATCTTGTCGTCGACGTCGGCCTGCGTCTCGCCGATCACCACGTTGTAGTTGGCCGAGCGGACGATCTCGTCGACGTCGCGTCCGATGGCGCGGCAGTGCTCGCGCAGCACCTGCGACTTGTGCGAGAACTCGTCGGGCGAGCCCCCGAAGTTCGTGTACGCCGCGTGCTCGGCCGCGATCCGCAGCGTCTTCTTCTCGCCGCCGCCCGCGATCCAGAGCGGCGGACCGTCCACCTGCAGGGGGAGCGGCGACAGCTGCGCGCCGTCGACCCGGTAGTGCTCGCCCTCGAAGGTCGCGACGCCGTTGGTCCAGAGCTGCTTGAAGATCTGCACGCCCTCGTCGAGCATCGCGATCCGCTCGCCCGCGCGCGGGAAGCCGTACCCGTAGGCGCGCCACTCGTGCTCGTACCAGCCGGCGCCGATGCCCATCTCGATGCGGCCGCCCGACACGATGTCCGCGGTCGTCGCGACCTTCGCGAGGTAGGCGGGGTTGCGGTACGCCATGCACGTGCACATCTGGCCGAGCCGGACGCGGTCGGTCACCGCGGCGAAGGCGTTCATCAGGCTCCACGCCTCGTGCACCGCCTCGCCGTTGGGCTCGGGCACGGAGTGGAAGTGGTCGTACACCCAGGCCGACTCCCACGCGTCGCCGCGGTCGGCGTGCTGGACGAGGTCCTTCATGACGGACCAGTGGTCGCGAGGGTCGATGCCGGTGAGGTCCTGCCGCCAGCCCTGGGGGATGAAGAGTCCGAAGCGCATGCTCGGCACGCTACCTGCGATACGGGGAGGATGAGTCCCGTGCTTCTGTCGTGGACGTCGGCGCAGGTCCGAGCCGCCGAGGAACCGCTGCTCGCGTCGGGCGTGCCGCTCATGGAACGGGCGTCGTTCGCGCTCGCCGGTGTCGCGGCGCGCGAGCTGCGGGCGCTGCGCGGGCGCGTGGCCGGCTCGCGGGTCGCGGTGCTGGTCGGGGCGGGGAACAACGGGGGTGACGCGCTGTTCGCCGGCGCGCTGCTGGCCGGGCGCGGCGTCCGGGTGGACGCGGTGCTCGCCGCCGAGCGGGTGCACGAGTCGGGGCTCGCGGCGCTCGTGCGGGCCGGCGGGCGGACCGTCCTGCTCGGTGCCGAGCCGGGTGGCGTCGGCGCGGTCGCGGACGTGGTCGGCGACGCCGACCTCGTCGTCGACGGGCTGCTCGGCATCGGCGCGCGTGGCGGCGGCGTGCGCGGCGCTGCCGGTGAGCTCGTCACGCTGCTCGGCGAGCGCCGCGCGGGCGGCGGTGGGCCGTTCGTCGTCGCGGTCGACCTGCCGTCGGGCGTGGGCGTGGACGACGGGACGCGCGCCGGCCCGGTGCTCGACGCGGACGTGACGGTGACGTTCGGCGGCGCGAAGCCCGCGCTGCTGCTGCCGCCCGCCGCGGCAGCCGCGGGACGGGTCGAGGTCGTGGACCTCGGCCTGCCGCTCGACGCTCAGCCCGCCGTGGTGCGGCTCGAGCCCGCGGACGTCGCCGGCCTCTGGCCGGTGCCGCCGCCCGACGCGCACAAGTACACGCGCGGCGTGCTGGGTGTCGTCGCCGGGACGCGCGCCTACCCGGGTGCCGCGGTGCTCGTGACGACCGCCGCGGTGCTCGCCGGCGTCGGGATGGTGCGGTACCTCGGCGACGTCGCCGACCTCGTCGTGGCTCGCCGGCCCGAGGTGGTGACGGGCACCGGCCGCGTGCAGGCGTGGACGCTCGGACCCGGCGTGTCGCCCGAGGACGCCGCGCAGCGCCGCCGGGTCGAGCACGCGTTCGACGGCATCGTGCACCGCGGCGAGCCCGCCGTGGTCGACGCGGGCGCGCTCGACCTCCTGCCCGCGCACGTCGGGCCGCACGTGGTCCTGACGCCGCACGCCGGCGAGCTGGCGCGGCTGCTCGGCGAGCGGGGCGGCCGCGACGACCGCGTACCACGCGAGGCGGTCGAGGCCGAGCCGCTGCGCTGGGCCCGGCGGGCGCACGAGCTCACGGGGGCGACCGTGCTGCTCAAGGGCGCGGTCACCGTGGTGGTGGGTCCGCACGGCGTCGCGTACGCGCAGGCGGAGGCGCCGCCGTGGCTCGCGACGGCGGGCGCGGGCGACGTGCTCGCGGGCCTGCTGGGCGCGATGCTGGCGGCCCGCGACGCCGACGTGCACGACGACCCGACGCTGCCCGCCGCCCTCGCGGCCGGTGCCGCGCTCGTGCACGGCCATGCGGCGGACCGCGCGAACCCCGGGGGTCCGGTGGCGGCGCGTGCCGTCGCGCAGGCGCTCCCGGCCACCGTCGCCGCGCTGCTGGCGGGCCGGTCGTGACGAGAGGAACCGAGGCCGAGACGCCGGCGGACGTCGAGACGCGCCCGCTCGACCCCGAGCTCGTCGCCCGCGTCGAGGGGCTGCTCGCGCGCGGCGGGCGGCGCGTGCTCGGCATCGCGGGCTCCCCGGGCGCCGGCAAGTCGACGCTGTCTGCCGCGGTCGTGGCCGCCTTCCCGGGGCGTGCCGTCGCGGTGCCGATGGACGGGTTCCACCTCGCGCAGAGCGAGCTCGAGCGCCTCGGCCGCGCGCACCGCAAGGGCGCACCCGACACGTTCGACGCGGCGGGCTTCGTCGCGCTCCTGCGCCGGCTGCGCGAGCCCGTGCCCGGCGAGACCGTGTACGCGCCCGAGTACCGCCGCGACCTGCGCAACGGCGTGGCCGGCGCGATCGCGGTGCCGCCCGACGTGCCGCTCGTCGTCACCGAGGGGAACTACCTGCTGCTCGACGCGGCCGGGTTCGCGCCGGTCGCGGGGCTGCTCGACGAGGCGTGGTTCGTCGCACCCGACGACGGCGTGCGCCTCGAGCGGCTCGTGGCGCGGCACGTGCGGTTCGGCAAGGCGCCGGACGCCGCGCACGCGTGGTCGCACGGCCCGGACGAGGCGAACGCGCGGCTCGTGGCGGCGACCGCCGCGCGCGCGGACGTCGTGGTCCGGGAGGAGTGACGGTGACCGGTCGGCGCGTCGCGCCGGCGGCGGGCGTGCGGGCGGCGGCCCGGCCGGTGCGAGACTGGGACGCGTGAACGGCTACCCCGCCCGCGCGGTCGTCGACCTCGCGGCCATCCGCGGCAACGTCGCGAGCCTCGTCGAGCACGCGCCGACCGCCCAGGTCATGGCCGTCGTGAAGGCCGACGCGTACGGGCACGGGCTCGTGCCGAGCGCCTGTGCGGCGGTCGAGGGTGGCGCGACCTGGCTCGGCGTCGCGCAGGTGCCCGAGGCCCTCGCGCTGCGCGCCGCGGGCGTCACCGCGCCCCGCGTCCTCACGTGGCTGTACGCCCCGGGCGCGCCGCTGCGCGAGGCGGTCGAGGCCGACGTCGACGTGTCGGTGGCCGCGCCGTGGGCCCTGGACGAGGTGGTGGCGGCGGCCCGCGCGGCGGGCCGGACCGCGCGGGTGCACCTCGAGGTCGACACCGGCCTCGGCCGCAACGGCCTGACGCCCGCGCAGCTCGACGACCTGCTGCCGACGGCGCTGCGCGCGGACGCCGAGGGCGCCGCCGAGCTGGTCGGCCTGTGGTCGCACCTCGCGTTCGCCGACGAGCCCGCGCACCCGACGGTGCACGCGCAGGCCGCGGTCTTCGCGTCCGCCGTCCGCAAGGTCGAGTCCGCGGGCGCGCGCCTCGAGGTGCGGCACCTGGCGAACTCGGCGGCGACGCTGACGGCGCCCGACCTGCACTGGGACCTCGTCCGGCCCGGCATCGCGGTGTACGGCCTCTCGCCCGTCCCGCAGCTCGGCGGCCCGGACGCGTACGGCCTCGTGCCCGCGATGACGGTCGAGGCCGAGCTCGCGACGGTCAAGCCCGTCCCGGCGGGCCACGGCGTCAGCTACGCGCACCAGTACGTGACGCCGCGGAGCACGGTGCTCGGCGTCGTGCCCCTCGGCTACGCCGACGGCATCCCGCGTCACGTCTCGGGCACCCAGGACGTGCCCGGTGCGCCCGTGCTCGTCGGGGGTCGCCGCACGGCGATCGCGGGCCGGGTCTGCATGGACCAGGTGGTGCTCGACCTCGGACCCGCCGCGGCCGACGTCGCTGGCGACCGCGTCGAGCTGTTCGGGACGGGCGCCGACGGCGGCCCGACCGCGCAGGACTGGGCGGACGTCGCGGGGACGATCTCCTACGAGATCGTGACAAGGATCGGCGCGCGCGTGCCGCGCGTGCACGTGGACACCGCCGCGGACGCCGCGGCCCTGGAGCGGGACGAGGTCGGGCAGCACGCATGACGGACGAGACGACGACCACCGGAGCGACCGCCACGGTGCGCCTGCCCGACGCCGAGGCGACGCGGGCGTTCGGCCTCGCGCTCGCGGGTGTGCTGCGCGCCGGCGACCTCGTGGTGCTCACGGGTGACCTCGGCGCGGGCAAGACGACGCTGACGCAGGGCATCGGCGTGGGCCTCCACGTCCGCGGCCAGGTCGCGTCGCCGACGTTCATCATCGCGCGCGAGCACCCGCCGCTGCCACGCGGCGACGGGTCCCGCGGGCCCGCGCTGGTCCACGTGGACGCGTACCGGCTCGGCTCGCTCGACGAGGTCGACGCGCTCGACCTCGACTCGTCGCTCGACGAGTCCGTCACGGTCGTCGAGTGGGGCGAGGGCTGGGTCGAGGCCCTCGCGGCCGACCGGCTCGAGGTCACGATCGCGCGCCCGCGCGGAGGCGACGCGGCCGCCGAGGACGCCGACGCGGGCGAGCGGGTGGTCACCGTGCGCGCCGTGGGCGACCGCTGGGCGGGCGTGCCGCTGCCCGCGGCCCCCGTGGAGGGCGCCGGGCGGGAGCAGGTCCGCGACGGCGTGGCAGGCTGACCCCGTGCCCGTCCTCGCCCTCGACACGTCCGCCGCCGTCGCCGTCGCACTGGTCGACGACGCCGGCGCCGTCCTCGCAGCCCGCGCGGTGGACGAGGACCGCCACCACGCCGAGCTGCTCGCCCCCATGGTCGAGGGCGTGCTCGCGGACGCGGACGTCGACCGGCGCGCGCTGACCGCCGTCGTCGCCGGCACCGGGCCCGCGCCGTTCACGGGACTGCGCGTCGGGCTCGTCACGGCCCGCACGCTCGCGCTCGCGCTCGGCATCCCCGCGCTCGGCGTGCCGAGCCTCGACGCGCTCGCCGCCGCGGCGTCCCGCACGCTGCCCGCGGGCACGCGCGTCCTCGTCGCGACCGACGCGCGCCGTCGCGAGGTGTACTCGGCGCTCTACCGCGTCGACGGGCCGGGAGCCGTGACGGTGCTCGACGCGCCGCGCGTCGGACCCGCGGCCGACGCGGTGGCGGCGCTGGACGGTCCGGGTCGCACGGTCGTCGTCGGGCGCGGCGCGGCGCTCTACCCGGACGCGTTCGCCGGGCTCGAGGCCGACGGCTCCGTCATCGTGCCCGACCCCGCCGAGCTCGCGCGGCTGGCGGTCGCGCGCCGGTCCGCGGGCGAGGAGCTCGACACCGCGCCCCTCTACCTGCGCCGGCCCGACGCCGTGCCGTCGGCGGGGAGCAAGCGCGTCCTGGGCTGACCGGTGACGACGGACCTGACCGCATGACCACGACGCTGCGCCCGCTCACCCACGCCGACCTGCCGGACCTCGTCCGCATGGAGGGCGAGCTGTTCGGCGCCGGCGCGTGGTCGCGCGAGTCGCTCGCCGAGGAGATCGTCGGCACGGGCCGGTGGTACCTCGGGGCGGTCGTCGACGGCCGGCTGGTCGGCTACGCCGGGTTGTGGTTCGACGGCTACGACGCGCAGGTCATGACGATCGGCACGGACGTCGCGCACCAGGGGCGCGGGCTCGGCCGGCTGATGATCGACGCCCTCGTGGACCGGGCGCGCGCGCTCGGCGCGGGTGCGGTGCTGCTCGAGGTCCGCGTCGACAACGAGCCCGCGCTGCGCCTCTACCGGCGGACGGGCTTCCAGCAGCTCGGGCTGCGCCGCGGCTACTACCAGCCCGAGAACGCCGACGCGTGGACCATGCGGCTCGACCTGCGCGACCCGACCCCGACCCCCCAGGAGATGGCATGACGACGTCCCCGCCGACCGGCGCGCAGACCGGCACGCCGGCCGGCGCGCAGACCGGCACGCAGACCGGCACCGACGCGCTGCGCGCCGCCGTGCTCGTCGACGCCACGGCCCTCGCCGCCGAGCTCGCGTCCGACGAGCCTCCCGTGCTGCTGGACGTCCGCTGGGCGCTCGGGCGGACCGACGGCCACGAGCAGTACCTCGCGGCGCACGTGCCGGGTGCGGTGTACGTCGACCTCGACACCGAGCTCGCCTCGGCGCCGAGCGCGGCCGAGGGCCGCCACCCGCTGCCGCCCGTCGCCGCCCTCGAGGCAGCCGCGCGGCGGTGGGGCGTGCGCGAGGACCGGGCGGTGGTCGTCTACGACGCGGTCGGCGGGACGTCGGCGGCGCGCGCCTGGTGGCTGCTCCGCTGGGCGGGCGTGCCGGACGTGCGGCTGCTCGACGGCGGCCTCGCGGCGTGGACCGCAGCCGGGTGCTCGGTCGAGGCGGGCTCGGTGACGCCCGAGCCCGGTGACGTCGTGCTGCGGCCGGGCGCGCTCCCCACGATCGACGCCGACGCCGCCGCCGACTGGGACGGGACGCTGCTGGACGCGCGGGCCGCCGAGCGGTTCGCCGGCGAGGTCGAGCCGGTCGACCCGCAGGCGGGCCACATCCCGGGTGCCGTGTCGGCGCCGACCACGGGCAACCTCGGCGGGGACGGTACCTTCCTGCCGGCCGCCGCGTTGCGGGACCGGTTCCGCGCGCTGCGGGCCGAGGCGGGTGCGCCCGTCGCGGTCTACTGCGGCTCGGGCGTCACCGCGGCGCACGAGGTCGCGGCGCTCGCGTCGATCGGCGTCGAGGCGGCGCTGTACCCCGGGTCGTGGTCGCAGTGGTCGAACGACCCCGACCGGCCGGTGGCGACCGGCGCCTGACGCACCACCCCATGCCCCGGCCGTCCCGGGGTACGGCGAAGGCCGCGACCCGAGCAGGGGTCGCGGCCTTCGTCCGCGGCACTGCGTGCCGTGGTGCCGAGCGGCTCGTCAGACGGTCAGCGAGACCTGGCCGTAGTCGAGTCGGCGGGCGCGCGCGTGGTGCGTGCCCACGCCGTCGCGGTGGCCGACGTTGACGATGAGCTGCGACCTCCAGCCCTTCTCGGCGAGGAACTCGGCGTCGACGGCGGCGAGGTCGAGGCCGGCCATCGGGCCCGCGTCGAGCCCCGCGGCGCGCAGCGCGACGATGAGGTAGCCGAGCTGGATGAGCGTGTTCATGCGCGCCATGTCCTCGCGCGTCTCCGCCTGGCCCTCGAACCAGCCGGCCATCTCGGCGCGGTGCGGTGCGAGCACCGGCAGGTGGTCGTGGAAGCGCGGGTCGGCGGCGACGATCAGCGTCACCGGCGCGGCGAGCACGCGGTCGCGGTTGCCGTCGTTGACGTGCTTCGCGAGGCGCTCGCGGGCCTCGGGCGTGCGGACGACGAGCAGCCGCAGCGGCGTGATGTTCATGGCCGTCGGACCCCACTTGAGCAGGTCGTAGACGGCGGCGAGCTCCTCGTCGGTGACGGGCTGGTCGGTGAACGCGCCGATCGTGCGCGCCTCCCGGAACAGCAGGTCGGCGACCTCGTCGCTGACCGCGTAGGGGGCCGCGTCGAAGTCGAGCCCGTCGAGGATCGTGGTGTCGGTCGTCATAACTTCATTGAAGCATCAACTACTTGGGTTTCATCCCGGGGGTCCGGTGAGGCTGCTCACAGGCCGGGACCGAGCGGGCCGCCACCTATCCTGGGCGCATGCCTGCGAGCGACGGACAGCCTCTGGTCCTGGGGATCGAGACCTCGTGCGACGAGACGGGCGTCGCGCTCGTGCGCGGCCACGAGCTGCTGGTCGACGCCGTCGCGAGCTCGGTCGACGAGCACGCACGGTTCGGCGGGATCATCCCCGAGATCGCGTCGCGCGCCCACCTCGACGCCATGGTCCCGACGATCGAGCGCGCGCTCGCGACGGCCGAGGTGAGCCTCGACGACGTCGACGCCGTCGCCGTGACGGCCGGCCCCGGGCTCGTCGGCCCGCTGACCGTCGGCGCGTCCGCCGCGAAGGCGCTCGCCGTGGGGCTGGGCAAACCGCTGTACGGGGTCAACCACGTGATCGGCCACGCGGTGGTCGACGAGCTCGTCGACGGACCGTTCCCCGAGCGCGTCATGGCGCTCGTCGTCTCGGGCGGTCACTCGTCGCTGCTGCTGATCGACGACACCGTGAACGTCACCGAGCTGGGCTCGACGCTCGACGACGCGGCGGGGGAGGCGTTCGACAAGGTCGGCCGCCTGCTCGGCCTGCCCTACCCGGGCGGCCCGCACATCGACCGCCTCGCCCGCGAGGGCGACCCGAACGCGATCCGCTTCCCGCGCGGGCTCACCGCGCCCAAGGACCAGGCGCGCCACGCGACGGACTTCTCGTTCTCCGGCCTCAAGACGGCCGTGGCGCGGTGGGTCGAGGCGCGCCAGGACGCGGGCCAGGAGATCCCGCTGAACGACGTCGCCGCGTCGTTCGCCGAGGCCGTCGCCGACGTGCTCACCGCCAAGACGCTCGCCGCGTGCGCGCGCCACGGCGTCGACACGCTCGTGGTCGGTGGCGGGTTCTCCGCCAACTCGCAGCTGCGCGACATGGCCGCGAAGCGCTGCGCCGAGGCCGGCGTCACGCTCCGGATCCCGCCGATCCGCTACTGCACGGACAACGGCGCGATGATCGCGGCGCTCGGCTCGGCCGTCGTGCGGCGCGGGATGCCGCCGTCGTCGCTCGACCTGCCCGTCGACTCCTCGATGCCGCTGACGCAGGTCCTCGTCTGACGTGGCCGTCCGCGGCGTCCTGCTCGACTTCTACGGGACGGTCGTCGAGGACGACGACCACACGGTCGCGGCCCTCTGCGCCGACGTCGGGGCCTCCGTGCACGCGCCGGCGGAGGTCGTCGCGCGGGTGTGGACGGCCGCGTGGCGCGCGCTGTGCGCCGAGTCGACGGGCGCGTCGTTCCGGACGCAGCGGGCCCTCGCGCGCGAGTCGCTCGCCATGACGCTGCGGGAGCTCGGGTCGCCGCTCGACGTCGACCCGCTGCACGCGCGGCAGGTCGCGCGCTGGGCCGAGCCGCGCGCGTACGACGACGCCGTCGCGCTGCTCGCCGAGCTGCGGCGCAGGGACCTGCCCGTCTGCGTCGTCTCGGACGTGGACGACGCCGACCTCGAGGCGTCGATCGACCGCGCCGGCCTCGACCTGCCGCGGCGCGTGACGAGCCAGCAGGCGCGCGCCTACAAGCCGGACGCGAGGCCGTTCCTGCTGGCGCTCGACCTGCTGGGCCTCGAGGCGGCCGACGTGGTCCACGTGGGCGACTCCGTGTCGAGCGACGTCGACGGCGCGGCCGCGCTCGGCATCCGCGCGGTGTGGGTCGACCGCCGGGGACGCGGAACCGCCCAGGCCGAGAGGGCGACCTGGGCGGTTCCGGATCTGTACGGGCTCGGTGCGGTGCTCGCAGCGGCGGGGTGAACCAGCCGCGACTCGCGTCAGAGCACGCGACGCCGGCGGCCGGTGCCGCTGACGAGCGCGACCCCGATGGCCGCGAGGACGACCTGGATGATGAGCTCGATCCAGTCGATGCCGTTCGTGTCGGACACGTTCATCGCCGACGCGATCCACGTGCCGATGAGCGCCGCCACGATGCCGACGATGATCGTGACGACGATGCCGATCCGCTGACGCCCGGGGACGACGAGCCGGCCCAGGATGCCGATGACGAGACCGATGATGATCGCGCTGATGATTCCGGAAGCAGTCACAAGAACTCCTTGACAGGTCGGGGCCCTCTCCGATAGAGGAGACCGTAAGCGAGGGTGGGCGCCGCCGCTCGTCGAACGACGTCCCGGTGCTCCGACCTGCGTTCACGCGGGTACCGCGCAGCGCTGCGGCGCGTCAGTCCCGGCCCGCGATCAGCACGAGCTCGAGCCCCGGCCGGTCCGGCGCGTCGCGGACCTCGGCGACCGTGAACCCCGCGTCGGCCAGCGACGCCACGAGCTCCGCGCGGGTGCGGAACCGGAGGGTGTCGTCGGAGTCGATCCGCTGCCCGTCGGGCAGCAGCATCGTGTCGCGGTACGTGACGAGCGGACCGTCGACCGCCACGACCTCGACCCACGACTCGACGGTGCCGACGCCGGCGACCTCGGTGCTCGACCACGTCGACGCGCGGTCCCACCGCTCCCACGCGCGCGCCGACGGCTCGCGCGACTCGAACACGAGCCACCCGCCGGGCCGCAGCGCGCCTCGGATGCCGCGCAGCGTGCGCAGCCACGCATCGTCGGTCAGGAACACCTGCGCGACGTTGCCCGTCATGGTCGCGACGTCCGCTTGCAGGGGAGGCAGCGTCTCCGCGTCGCCGTGCCACCACGTCACCGCGTCCGCCCCGGGCTTGGCGCGCGCCACGTCGAGCATCGCGCCGGCCGGGTCGACACCCACGACGTCGAGGCCGCGGGCCGCGAGCATCAGCGCGAGCGAGCCCGTGCCGCACCCCACATCGAGCACGGACCGCGCCCCCAGCTCCTCGACGATCGCGACGTACGCGTCAAGGTCGGAGCGGTCGTCGTCGAGCGGGTCGTACAGCGCGGCGACCACGGGGTCGTCGAACGGGGTCTCGGCCATGCGGCGACGCTAGACGCCGGGTCAGGGGTGACACGACCGCGTTTCGCCCTACGTGGGGCCGATCGGCAGCGGGACGCGCATCTCCTGGCTGCTGCCGAGCGGTGGGCGGCTGGTCGACACCCACGTCGACCACGCCGGGTGGGCGTTCGTCTTCGGCGTCTACGCCGGCCGAGACGCCGACCGCTTCGGCGCCGTGGCCGACCACGTCCTGCACACGTGGCGCCGGCTCGAGCCCGATCCGCTGGACGGTGCGGGACCTGGGCTCGAGTCCGGCGCTGCAAGCGGCACCTGGCCGTCTGCGCCCTGAGCGGCGCCTCAGAGCGGCCGGCCGGCTTCCATCTCCGCCACGAGCGACGCGACCACGGCGTCGAGCTGGCCGGCGTTGCGGCGGGCCACGGCGCGCTGCCGCTGGTACGACGCTCCGCGGCGCAGGATCACGCGCACCGCGTCGAGCTCGGCGGCGCACCCGAGCCGCTCCGCCACGGGCGCGAGCTCCGTCAGCCAGCGCGTCACCGAGTCCGTGACGAGCTCCTCGTCACCCGCGGCGTCCGTGATGACGATCGCGTCCATGCCGTACCGCGCGGAGCGCCACTTGTTCTCCTGCACGAACCACGGTGGCAGCGTCGGGAGCGTCTCGCCGCGGTCGAGCATCGACGAGAAGTGCTCGACGAAGCAGTGCGTGAGGGCCGAGATCGCCATGACCTCGAGCAGGCTCGGCGCGCCGTCGGCGACCCGCATCTCGAGGGTGCCGAACCGCGGCGACGGCCGGATGTCCCAGCGCACCTCGTCGAACTGGTCGATGACGCCGGTGTGCAGCATGTCGCCGACGTACTGCTCGAGCTGCTCCCAGCGTTCGAACTGGTACGGCAGACCCGCGGTGGGCAGCTGCTGGAACAGCAGCGCGCGGTTCGACGCGTAGCCGGTGTCCGCGCCGCCCCAGAACGGCGAGGACGCGGACAGCGACTGCAGGTGCGCGAACACGGTCAGCATCGCGCGCGCGATCGGCAGGACCTTGGCGCGGTCCTCGATGCCGACGTGCACGTGCACGCCGTAGATCAGCATCTGCCGGCCCCACCACTGCGTCCGGTCGATGAGCGTCGCGTACCGCTCCTTGTCGGTGACCTTCTGCTGGGTCCACTGCGCGAACGGGTGCGTGCCCGCGCACATCAGCTCGATGCGCAGCGGCTCGGCGACGCGGCGGATCTCGTCGAGCGCCGCCTGCAGGTCGCGGCCCGCCTCGGCGACGGTCGTGCACTTGCCGGAGCTGATCTCGACGGTGTTGAGCAGGAGCTCCTGCGTGATGTTCGGGTGGCCGGGGCCACGGCTCGGCTCGACGGCGGCGAGCACCGTCTGGGCCGCCTGCCGCAGGTCGCCCGAGTCGGCGTCGACGAGCGCGATCTCCCACTCGACCCCGACGGTCGACCGCTCGGACCGCGCGAACGGCAGCGCGACGGGCGCGGCCATCAGAGCGGCTCCACGACGAGCACGGTCTGCGCGCCGGCCACGCGCGTCAGGACGATCGTCGCCTCCGCGTCCCCGCGCAGGTCGAGCTGGCGGCGCAGCTGCTCGGGCACCACGGCGGTGCCGCGCTTCTTGATCGTCAGGCGCCCCACGCCGCGCTCGCGCAGGTAGGCGCGCAGGCGCTTGAGGCCGAACGGGAGGGTGTCGAGCACCCGGTAGGCGCTCGCCTCGGGCAGGTCGCTGCGATGGTCGGACGTCACGTAGGCGATCGTGGGGTCGACGAGGCCGCCGCGCACCCGCTCGGCCACGTCGCCGACCAGGCCGGCGCGGATCACGGCGCCGTCGGGCTCGTACAGGTAGCCGCCGACGGGCCGGACGTGCGCGTGCGCGGGACCGTCCGGCCCCGGTGCGACGACGTGCGCGTGGCTGCCCGCCAGCACGAGCGCCGAGCGTCCGGGCCCCTCGGGCGCGAGCGGACCGAACCACAGCCCGACCTCGACGACCTCGCCGTCGACGCTCACCCACTGCGCCTGCGCGTCGTCGGGCACCGCGCCGTGCGGCAGGCCCGGGCCGAGCTTGAGGCCGAGCGCCGGGATGCGCTGGCGCAGCGCGAGCACCGCGTCGAGCGGGGGCGCGTACGCGGCCGGGTCGAACACGCGCGAACCGCCCGACGTCCGGCGGGCCGGGTCGGCGAACAGCGCGTCGACGCCCCCGAGGTCGGTCGCGAGCCCGTCGCCGTGCCGCACGTCGACCTCGGGGAAGTGCCGCAGGTTGACCGTCGCGACCGCCGCCGTCGTCTCGTCGAGGTCGACCGCGAGCACGCCGAGACCGACGCCCGCGAACGCCATCGCGTCCGCGCCGATGCCGCACGTGAGGTCGGCCACGCGCGTCGCGCCGGCGTCGCGGTACCGCCGCGCGTGGTGCGCCGCGACCGTCAGCCGCGTCGCCTGCTCGAGGCCGGCCGCGGTGAAGAGCATGCCGTCGGCGAAGTCGCCGAACTTCGCCCGCGCGCGCGAGCGCAGCCGCGACTGGGTCAGCGCGGCTGCGACGAGCTCAGGGTCGAGCCCCTCGTCGCGCAGGCGCTCGGAGAGGGCCATCGCGCGGGACTCGTCGTAGGGCGGCAGCGCGGCCAGCAGGGCCCAGCCCTGCGGGCTGAGCAGCGGGGCGATGCCGGCCGGGTCCATGGCGCGATCCTCGCACGGCGCGTGCCGCCCGCGAGGTGGTCGGGGCCGTGACCCGGCCGGTGGGAGCCGGAAAGCGGTGCCGGGTCGCCTGCGATCTCGTTCGCCCCGGGCGCACGGTTGGCACTCGCCTTGACCGAGTGCTAACCCGTTCCTAGAGTTGAGGAGCTGGCACTCTCGACCTGAGGCTGCCAGCGGCGCCCGGTCCCCGGCACCCGCGACGACGGCGGACCACGGCGCGTCCCCAGACAGACGAACTCACATGCGAAGGGGAGGTCCGCTGTGTCGGTCTCCATCAAGCCGCTCGAGGACCGCATCGTCGTCAAGGCCCTCGAGGCCGAGACCACGACGGCGTCGGGTCTCGTCATCCCGGACAGCGCGAAGGAGAAGCCCCAGGAGGGCGAGGTCCTCGCGGTGGGTCCGGGCCGGATCGACGACAAGGGCAACCGTGTGCCGCTCGACGTGGCCGTCGGCGACAAGGTGATCTACAGCAAGTACGGCGGCACCGAGGTCAAGTACTCCGGCGAGGAGTACCTCATCCTCTCGGCGCGCGACATCCTCGCGGTCGTCGTCAAGTGATCCCTGCGGTGCGCGGCTGACGCGCACCAGGCAGCACGAAGCCCCGTCGGACCTGGTCCGGCGGGGCTTCGTCGTACGCGGCCGCGCCGCGCGGGGTCGGTTGCGCGAGCTCAGACCGCGAGCTCGGAGCGCCGGCGGGACTGACGCGCGAGGATCGCGGCGCGCTCGTCCTCGGAGAGGCCGCCCCACACGCCGTACGGCTCACGCACCGCGAGGGACTGCTCGCGGCACTCCTTGATCACGGGGCAGGTCGCGCAGATCGCCTTGGCCGCCTCGGCGCGGCGCCGGCGTGCCGAGCCTCGCTCGCCCTCCGGGTGGAAGAACAGGTCCTGGTCGGCGTCGCGGCATGCGCCCTCGAACTGCCATTCCCACAGGTCCATCACCGGTCCGGGAAGTCGCGAGATCTCCGCCATGTGGTCCTCCTCGGTCGTCCGGCAACGACGCGGGGCGGCGTTGCCAGGGGCTCGGGCTGGCCCGCCTGCTTGCCTCGGCGGGTGATGCGACGTCACGTTACAACCGCTTCAGAAGTGGTTCAAGACCGTGTCGCAATCTGGCCACGATCGGGGGACATCGCGCCGCGTTGTGCACGGCACGGCGGGTTCGCGAGCGTCCTCGCCGCGCGGATCGCGCCGAGAACGCGCCGTGTGCCTGGCACAATCGCGTCATGACCACCCGTCCCGACGCGGTCGTGCCTGCGCCCGCGCTCGCCGTCGCCGCCGTCGCTCGGCGGCTCGGCGTCGCCCCGGCGACGCTGCGGACGTGGGACCGGCGGTACGGGCTCGGCCCGTCCGAGCACCTCGCGGGGGCGCACCGGCGGTACACCGCGCACGACGTCGAGCGTCTGCTCGTCATGCGCCGGCTGACGCTCGAGGGCGTCGCACCCGCCGAGGCCGCGCGTATCGCGCTCGCCACCGACGTCGAGAGCGGCGACTCCGCCGTCGCGGCCTGGACGGGGCCGGAGCCGACGCCGACCGCGCTGGTCGACGCCGCCCTCGCGGGCGACGAGCACCGGTGCGTGCGGCTGCTCGCGCTCGGCCCGGGCCAGCCGCACGACGACGTGGTGCCCTGGTGGACGGAGCTCGTGGAGCCCGCGACGGTCGCGCTCGCGCGGCGCACCGTCGTCGACCTGCCCGGGGTCGACGCCGCCTCGACGCTGCGATCGGCCGCGCTCGCGGCGCTGCGGGCGTCGTACGCCGTCGGCACGCGGCACCCCGCGGGGCGTCCGGTCGTGCTGGTGCTCGTGCCGACGGGTCAGCCGCGGCCGGTGGTCGCGCACGCGGTGGCCGCCGCGCTCGCGTCGCACGGCGTCGACGCGCGGATCGTCGGCGGCCCGCTCGCGCCGCACCACGGGGTCGAGCTCGCGACGATGACGCGCGCCCGCGCGACCGTGCTGGTCGGAGAGCGCACCGACGCCGACCTCGCCGTGGTCGAGCGCCTCGCCGCGGACCGCGCCGACCTGCCGCAGTTCGTCATGCTGCCCGACGCCGCGGCAGCCGGTCTGCCGCTCGGACGGTCCGTGCACCGGGCGCGGTCGTTCCCCGGACTGGTCCACGAGGTGCTCGCCGTGGCCGAGCCGCACGCGGCCGACGGGTGATTCGGGGGTGGGCATTCCACCCACAAGGCGCGTCATCGGACGAAGCGCAAGCGGCCGAACGGGTGGATGACTAACGTCGCGCACCTTGGCGGCCGATAGAACCCAGGTAGCCGGGGGACTGCCCCGGCTCGAGGGGAGGATCGATGTCGGGGGTCGTGGTCTGTCACGGCTCGGCAGCGGTGCGCGAGCGTCTCGTCGTCACCGCGGTCGGGGTGCCCACGCTCGGTCCCGTGCGCGCAGCGTCGACGGTGGACGAGCTCCTCTCGCTCGCGCGTCGGATGCCGCCGACCCTCGTGCTGCTCGACGCCCACCTGCCCGCTCCGGGCTCGATCGAGGCGATCCGCCGGCTGCGTGCCGTCGCCCCGTCGGCGGCGGTCGTGCTGCTCGCCGCTCCCGACGACGCCGTCGCGCTCGACCGGGCGCTCGCGCTGGGCGCCCGCGGGTTCCTCGCGCCCGACGTCGGTCGGCCCGAGATGTCGGCGGTCGCGGCGCACGTGCTCGCGAGCCCCGTGCTCCCGGGGCTGCGCGCCACCGCCGTCGAGGTCCCGCACCCCGTGCCGCCGGCCGAGCAGGGCGAGTCGGTCGCGGTCGCCGTGGCCGAGCGGACCGACGAGGCCGCGCCCGCGCTGCCGCACATCGCGCCGCTCACCAAGCGCGAGGTCGAGGTGCTGGTCGGCATGAGCTACGGGCGGTCGAACGCGCAGATCGGCGCCGAGCTGTTCCTCTCCGAGGACACGGTCAAGACGCACGCCCGTCGGCTGTTCCGCAAGCTCGGCGCGAAGGACCGCGCGCAGGCCGTGGCCATCGGGCTGCGGCGGGGGCTGATCCGCTGACGCGCGGGGCGTGGTCCGGCCGGTCCGCGGTCGCCTCGCTCCTGCGTCCCGGTTCGGCGTCGCGGTTCGCCGTCGCGGCGGCTGATCGCCCCGCGAGACGATGCCCGTCGGTGATGGACGTCCCGCGGGAGCCACGCTCGCGCCGCGTATCCTGACGCGATGACGGATCTCGGCCCGGCCGCCCCCCACGACCCGTTCTCCCGACTCGGACTCACCTACGACGACGTCCTGCTGCTGCCCGGCGAGACCGACGTCGTGCCGAACGAGGTCGACACGACCTCGCGGCTGACTCGCGAGATCTCGCTCCGCACCCCGCTCGTGAGCGCGGCGATGGACACCGTCACCGAGGCGCGCATGGCCATCGCCATGGCCCGCCAGGGCGGCATCGGCGTGCTGCACCGCAACCTCTCGATCGCCGACCAGGCGCACCAGGTGGACGTGGTGAAGCGGTCCGAGTCGGGCATGGTGACCGACCCGGTGACCGTGAGCCCCGAGGCGACGCTCGCCGAGCTCGACGCCCTGTGCGGCCAGTACCGCGTCTCGGGCCTGCCCGTCGTCGACGAGCGCGGCGTGCTGCTCGGCATCATCACGAACCGCGACCTGCGGTTCGTGCCCGGCGCGGACTTCGACACCAAGCGCGTGCGCGAGGTCATGACGCCGATGCCGCTCGTCACCGCGCCCGTGGGCATCCCGCGCGACGAGGCCGCCGCGCTGCTCGCGAAGCACAAGATCGAGAAGCTGCCGCTCGTCGACGCCGCCGGACACCTCCGCGGGCTCATCACGGTCAAGGACTTCGTGAAGTCGGAGCAGTACCCGCTCGCGACGAAGGACGACGAGGGCCGGCTGCGCGTCGGCGCCGCGATCGGCTACTTCGGCGACGCGTGGGAGCGCGCGACGACGCTCGTCGAGGCGGGCGTCGACGTGCTCGTCGCGGACACGGCCCACGGCCACGTCCGGCTGCTGCTCGAGATGGTGGCGCGGCTCAAGTCGGACCCCGCGACGCGGCACGTCCAGGTGATCGGCGGGAACGTCGCGACGCGCGAGGGCGCGCAGGCGTTCGTCGACGTCGGCGCCGACGCGGTCAAGGTCGGCGTCGGGCCGGGCTCGATCTGCACGACGCGCATCGTGACCGGCGTCGGCGCCCCGCAGGTCACCGCGGTGTACGAGGCGTCGCTCGCCGCGCGCCCCGCCGGCGTGCCCGTCATCGCCGACGGTGGCCTGCAGTACTCGGGCGACATCGCGAAGGCGCTCGTCGCCGGCGCCGAGTCCGTGATGGTCGGCTCGCTGCTCGCCGGCTGCGACGAGGCGCCGGGCGACCTGATCTTCGTCAACGGCAAGCAGTACAAGTCGTACCGCGGCATGGGCTCGCTGGGCGCCATGAGCTCGCGCGGCAAGAAGTCGTACTCGAAGGACCGGTACTTCCAGGCCGAGGTCGCGGACGACTCGCAGCTCGTGCCCGAGGGCATCGAGGGTCGCGTCGCGTACCGCGGACCCCTCGCGGCGGTCGCGCACCAGCTGGTCGGCGGCCTGCGCCAGTCGATGTTCTACGTCGGTGCGCGCACGGTGCCCGAGCTGCAGGCGCGCGGGCAGTTCATCCGGATCACGCAGGCGTCGCTCAAGGAGTCGCACCCGCACGACATCCAGATGACCGTCGAGGCGCCGAACTACACGGCGCGCTGAGCGCCGCTCAGGATGCCGATGGGCCGGCCACCCGCTGAGGTGGCCGGCCCTTCGTCTGCGGCGCGTCAGGCGGCGTCAGTCGCGGAACGTCTCGATGTGCGCGCCGAGCTCGACCAGGCGCTCCTGCAGCTGCTCGTAGCCGCGCGCGATGATGTCGACGTTGCGGAGCACGGACGTGCCCTTCGCCGCGAGCATCGCGAGCAGGATGACGACGGCCGGCCGCAGCGCGGGCGGGCACGACACCTCGGCACCCGACCAGCGGGTCGGTCCGCTGACGAACAGCCGGTGCGCGTCCGCGAGCCGCACGTCGGCGCCGAGCCGCGTGAGGTCGGTGAGGTGGATGGCGCGGCCCTCGTAGACCCAGTCGTGGATCAGCGTCTCGCCCGTCGCGCACGCGGCGATGACCGCGAAGAACGGCAGGTTGTCGATGTTCAGGCCCGGGAACGGCAGCGGGTGGATCTTGTCGATCGGCGCGCGCAGCTCGCTCGGGTGCACCGTGACGTCGACGAGCCGCGTCCGGCCGTTCCGAGCGGCGTACTCCTCGGACAGCGTGTAGCGCAGGCCCATCTCGGCGAGCGTCGCGAGCTCGATCTCCATGAACTCGATCGGCACGCGGCCGACGGTGATCTCCGACCCCGTGACGATGCCGGCGGTCAGGAGGCTCATCGCCTCGACCGGGTCCTCCGACACCGAGTACTCGACGTCGGCGTCGATCTCGGGCAGGCCGTGCACGCGCAGCGTGGTGGTGCCGATGCCGTCGACGCGGACGCCGAGCAGCTCGAGGTAGAAGCACAGGTCCTGGACCATGTAGTTCGGGCTCGCGTTGCGGATGGTCGTGACGCCGTCGCGGCGGGCGGCCGCCATGATCGCGTTCTCGGTGACGGTGTCGCCGCGCTCCGTGAGGACCACGGTGAGGTCGCGACGGCCCGGGTCCGTGACGACCGCGTGGTAGTTGCCGGCCGTCGCGGTGACGGACAGGCCGAACGGGCGGAGCGCGATCATGTGCGGCTCGACCGTGCGCGTGCCCAGGTCGCAGCCGCCCGCGTACGGGAGCTCGAACGTGTCCTCGAGGCCCAGCAGCGGGCCGAGGAACATGATGATCGAACGCGTGCGGCGTGCGGCGTCGGCGTCGATCCCGCCGAGGTCGAGGCGGCGGGGCGCGACGATCTCGAGGTCGCGGCCGTCCGTCGACCACGTGGCGCGGACGCCGATCGAGCGCAGCACGTCGACGATGCGGTCGACCTCGACGATGCGCGCGACGTTGCGCAGCCGCGTGGTGCCGCGGTTGAGCAGGCTCGCGCACAGCAGCGCCACGGCGCCGTTCTTGCTGGTGTTGACGTCGAGGCGCCCGGAGAGCTGCAGGCCGCCGTGCACGCGCAGGTGCGTGTGCTGGGGCGCGCCGAGCGTGACGATCGGCGAGTCGAGCGCGGCGCCGATGCGCGTCAGCATGTCGAAGCTGACGTTCTGCGCGCCCTGCTCGATGCGGTGCACCGCGCTCTGGCTCGTGCCGAGCCGCTCGGCGAGCTGCGCCTGCGTGAGGCCGCGGTGCTGCCGGGCCGCGCGGACGAGGGAGCCGACGTGGGCGAGCTGCTCGCCGACCGTCGGGAAGGCGCCGGTGACCGTGGGGACCGCGCCGGTGGTGGTGGCGGGGCCCTGGTCGGGAGTCGTGGTCGTGGTCGTCACGGAGGCACGGTAACTCACAGATGAGATGCGCGCACCGTGACGAAGGCCGCTTCTCCGCGCTTTGCCCGAATGGGGTCTCGCGAGCAACTCACGAGTGAGATGAGCGGGGCACGCCGTGGGGGCAGCTCACCAGAGCGTGCCGACGGGCTCCCGTGCAGGCCAGTAGCCGATCGCGCCGGGACCCTCGAGGCCGCGCTCGGCGCGCCAGGCGTTGAAGCCCTCCGCCCACGCCCGGTGCGCCGTCACCTGGTAGCGGTGCAGCGAGTCGAGGTCCTCGTCGGCCAGGTGCGGGAACGCGCCCAGGATCCGCTCCAGCACGTCGAGCGTCGCCACGACGTCGACGTCGGCGCTGTGCAGCGAGCCCGACTCGACGACGCTGTAGTGCTCGCAGAGGTTGACCAGCTTGCGCTTGCCGGGGCGGAACCGGTCCTCGGCGCGGTCGAGCACGAGCGGGTCGATGACCGGGAACGCCGCGCTGCCGAGGCGGTCGGGGATGGTGGGCAGCCGGTGCCGACGGAGCTCGGCGTCGAGCAGGCAGAGGTCGAACGCGGCGTTGTACGCGACGACGGGTACGCCGGCGCGCATGGCGTCGACGATGAGCGCGGCGATCTCGTCGAGCGCCTCGCGCGGCGGCACGCCGTGCTCGCGCGCGTGCGCGGTGCTGACGCCGTGGATCGCGGCGGCGGCCTCGGGGATCTCGACGCCCGGGTCGATGAGCCAGGTGCGCACGTGCGTGCCTGTCGCGTCGCGCCGGACGAGCGCGGCCGTGACGATCCGGTCCGAGTCGACGTCGACGCCGGTGGTCTCGGTGTCGAACCCCAGCAGCGGCCCGTCCGTCCAGCTCATCGGCGTCCCGCACCTCCTCGTCCTGCTGGCGGTCGTGCCGCCCGTCGTGCCCGGCGGTCGTGCTCGCCTCCTCCGTTGCCCGCAGCATGGCACCGGGCACCGACACGCCCGGTGAGCCCGCGCCGGAGGCGTCCGAGATGGCGGTGGCCGCGGGGCAGACGGCGACGGGGTCGGGGCGGGCCGCCCCGGTAGCCTGGGCCGGTGAGCAACGACATCGAGATCGGGCGCGGCAAGAGCGGCCGCCGCGCGTACTCCTTCGACGACGTCGCGGTCGTCCCGTCGCGCCGCACGCGCGACCCCGAGGAGGTGTCGGTCGGCTGGCAGATCGACGCGTACCACTTCGACCTGCCGGTGCTCGCGGCGCCCATGGACTCGGTGATGAGCCCCGCGACGGCGGTCGCGCTCGGCGAGGCGGGCGGCCTCGGCGTGCTCGACCTCGAGGGCCTGTGGACGCGGTACGAGGACCCCACGCCGCTGCTCGCCGAGATCGCCGCGCTCGACCCGGCGCGCGCCACGGCGCGCATGCAGGAGATCTACGCCGCGCCGATCCAGCCCGAGCTCATCACGGCGCGTCTCAAGGAGGTCCGCGCGGCGGGGGTCACCGTCGCCGGCGCGCTCTCGCCGCAGCGGACGCAGGAGCACTGGCGCACCGTGGTCGACGCGGGTGTCGACCTGTTCGTCATCCGCGGCACCACGGTCTCGGCCGAGCACGTCTCGGGACGCGCCGAGCCGCTCAACCTCAAGCGGTTCATCTACGAGCTCGACGTCCCGGTGATCGTCGGCGGCGCCTCGACCTACACGGCCGCGCTGCACCTCATGCGCACGGGTGCCGCGGGTGTGCTCGTCGGCTTCGGCGGGGGAGCGGCGCACACCACGCGCGTCTCCCTGGGCATCCACGCGCCGATGGCGACCGCGGTCGCGGACGTCGCGGCGGCGCGGCGCGACTACCTCGACGAGTCCGGCGGTCGCTACGTGCACGTGATCGCCGACGGCGGCGTCGGGCACTCGGGCGACCTCGTCAAGGCGGTCGCGTGCGGCGCGGACGCGGTGATGCTCGGGGCGGCGCTCGCGCGCGCGACCGAGGCGCCGGGCCGCGGCTGGCACTGGGGCCCGGAGGCGCACCACCCGAAGCTGCCGCGCGGCGAGCGGGTCGAGGTCGGCACCGCGGGCTCGCTCGAGCAGATCCTGTTCGGCCCGGGCCACACCGCCGACGGCACGCTCAACCTCATCGGGGCGCTGCGCCGCGCGATGGCCACGACCGGCTACTCGGACCTCAAGGAGTTCCAGCGGGTCGAGGTCGTCGTCTCGCCGTACCAGCCGCACTGACGCGCCGCAGGGACTCCCACGGGCGCCCGGTCTTGTCCGAGTCGGACAGGGCCGGGCGCCCGTTCTTCTGCGCTGCCCGGGTCGGGAGCGGGACAGATGTGGGGATCCGGACGTTTGTTCAGGTTTGAATATGTCCGAATCTCTTGACATTGCCGTGTGGCGGCGCGCACTCTTGCGGAACCAGGGCGAGTCGGACGGACCGCCCACCGGCACAGCGGAGCAGCCGTGTACGCACCCGAGAGGCACCAGCAGATCCTCGAGCGCGCCCGCGAGATCGGTCGCGTCGACGTCGCCTCGCTCGCCGAGCAGCTCGACGTCACGCCCGAGACGATCCGCCGCGACCTCACGGCCCTCGAACGGCACGGGCTCGTGCGGCGCGTGCACGGCGGCGCGATCCCCGTCGAGCGGCTCGGTTTCGAGCCCGGCATCGCGGCGCGCGAGAGCGTGCTGGCGGGAGAGAAGGAGCGCATCGCGAAGGCGGCGCTCGACGAGCTGCCTGAGTCGGGCGCCGTCATCCTCGACGCCGGCACCACCACGGTCCGCCTCGCCGAGCTGCTGCCGACCGACCGCGAGCTCACCGTCGTCACGCACGCGCTCCCCGTCGCGACGGTGCTCGCGACGCGGGGCAACATCACGCTGCACCTCGTCGGTGGCACGGTCCGCGGCCGCACGCTCGCCGCGGTCGGCTCGTGGGCGCTCGCCGCGCTCGCGGACATCCACGCCGACGTCGCCTTCCTCGGCACCAACGGGCTGAGCCCCGAGCGCGGCCTGACGACGCCGGACCTCGCCGAGGCCGCCGTCAAGCGCGCGCTCGTCGAGAGCGCGCGCCGGACCGTGGTCCTGGCCGACCACACCAAGCTCGGCCGCGTCGACTTCGCGCACGTCGCGCCCGTCTCGGCGATCGACACGGTCGTGACGGACACCGGGGCGGAGCCGGAGCTGGTCGAGGAGCTCGAGGCCGCGGGACCGCGGGTGGTGCGCGCATGATCGTCACGCTGACGCCGAACCCGAGCCTCGACCGCGCGCTCGAGGTCGACGAGCTGGTGCTCGGCGAGGTCAACCGCGCGACCGCGTCGCACGTGCACCCCGGCGGCAAGGGCATCAACGTCTCCCGCGTGCTCGTGCGGCACGGCGCGGCCACCGTCGCGGTCCTGCCGTCAGGCGGCGCGGACGGCGCACGGCTCGTCGAGCTGCTCGGCGAGCGGGGGGTCGCCGCCGTCGCGGTCCCCGTCGCCGGCGACGTGCGCACCAACCTCACGCTCGTCGAGCACGGCGGCGCGACCACCAAGGTCAACGCGCCCGGGCCCGAGCTGTCCGCCGCCGAGGTCGACGCGCTGGTCGCCGCCGTCGAGGACCAGCTCCGCCGACGTCCCGACGCGCTCGTCGCCGCCGGCAGCCTGCCGGTCGGCGCCCCGGCGTCGCTGTTCGTCCGCGTCGCGGGGCTCGCCGGCCGGTACGGCGTCCCGTTCGGGCTCGACACGTCGGGCGAGCCGCTGGCCCGCGCGGTCCGCTCGGGCGGCGTCACGCTCGTCAAGCCGAACGACGAGGAGCTTGCCGAGATCGTCGGCCGGGACCTCGTGACGGTCGGCGACGCGGTCGACGCCGCGCGCTGGGTGATCGACGCGGGCAACCGCGCGGTGCTGCTGAGCCTGGGCGCGCACGGTGCGCTCCTCGTCACGCACGACCACACCTGGTGGGCGGGCGGCGACCCGCTCGTGCCCGTCTCGACCGTCGGCGCCGGGGACACGACCCTCGCCGGCTTCCTGCTCGCGGGCGGCGACCCGGCCGGACGGCTCCAGCGAGCCGTCGCGTTCGGCCGCGCGGCCGTCCTCCTGCCGGGCACCGCGGTGCCCGGGCCCCACGACATCCACCCGGAAGCAGTCCGGGTGGTCGCCGAACCCGATCACGACCTCGCACTGAAGGAGCTCTGACGTGTCCTCCCCCCTCATCACGGCCGACCTCGTCGACGTCGCCGTCGACGCCACCGACCGCGACGCCGTGACGCGTCGCCTCATCGACCTGCTCGTGGCCGCCGGCCGCGTCACCGACGCCGACGGCTTCCACGCCGACGTCCGCGCTCGCGAGGCGCAGATGGCGACCGGCATGCCCGGCGGGATCGGTCTGCCGCACGCGCGGTCGGCGCACGTGACCGAGCCGAGCCTCGCGGTCGGCAAGGTCCCGGCGGGCGTGGACTTCGGCGCCCCCGACGGGCCGGCCACGCTCGTCTTCCTCATCGCGGCGCCCGACAGCGGCGAATCCGCGCACCTGCAGATCCTGGCCGCCCTCGCGCGGCGCCTCGTCCACGAGTCCTTCCGCCAGTCGCTGAAGGACGCCCCCGATGCCGCCACCGTGGCCGACATCGTCACGCGAGAGGTCGTCCCGTCATGAAGTTCGTCGCCGTCTCCTCGTGCCCGACGGGCATCGCCCATACGTACATGGCCGCCGAGGCGCTCGAGCAGGCCGGTGCGGCCGCCGGGCACCAGGTGGTCGTCGAGACGCAGGGCGCCGCAGGTTCCGTGCCGCTCGACCCGGCGGTGATCGCCGACGCGGACGGCGTCATCTACGCCGCCGACCTCGAGGTCCGCGACAAGGAGCGCTTCGCCGGCAAGCCGTTCGTCGACGTGGGCGTCAAGAAGGCCGTGCACGACGCGCCGGGTGTGGTCGCCGCCGCCGTCGCCGCCGTCGAGAGCTGGACGCCGGCCGACGCCGCCGCGGCGCCCGCGGCCGCGTCCGGCGGACCGGCGACCAAGGTCGACTCGAACGCGTCGGTCGGGACCCGGATCCGCCAGTGGCTGATGACGGGCGTCTCGTACATGATCCCGTTCGTCGCCGCGGGCGGGATCCTGATCGCGATCAGCTTCATGCTCGCGCAGATCGCGTGGGGCAAGACCGGCGTCGTCGACGTGACGAAGGTGCCGCTCGACCACCTCCTCAACAGCTTCGACGCGGGCTCGCTCAAGGACTGGGCGGCAGTCACGTTCCAGACCGGCAACGCGGCCTTCGCGTTCCTCGTGCCGGTGCTGTCCGGCTTCATCGCCTACGCCATCGCCGACCGGCCCGGCCTCGTGCCCGGCTTCGTGGGCGGCGCGGTGTCCGTCGCGATCGGCGCCGGCTTCCTCGGCGGCCTCGTCACCGGCTTCCTCGCGGGCTTCGTGGCGCTCTGGATCAGCCGCTGGCGGGTACCGAAGGGGGTGCGCGGCGTGATGCCGGTCGTGGTGATCCCGCTGCTGTCCTCACTCGTCGTCGGGATCGTCATGTTCGTGCTCATCGGGCAGCCGATCGCCGCCGCGATGAAGGGTCTGAGCAGCTGGCTCAACGGCCTGTCCGGCTCGAACCTCATCCTCCTCGGCGCGCTGCTCGGGGCGATGATGGGCTTCGACCTCGGCGGCCCGATCAACAAGGTCGCGTACACGTTCGCCATCACCGGTCTCGCAACCACGGGCCTCGCTCAGGACGCGGTGCAGTACCGGATCATGGCGGCGGTCATGGCCGCCGGCATGGTGGCGCCGCTCGCGATGGCGCTCGCGACCGTGGTCCGCAAGCACCTGTTCACGCACGCCGAGCGCGAGAACGGCAAGGCCGCGTGGCTGCTCGGGCTGTCGTTCATCTCCGAGGGCGCGATCCCGTTCGCGGCCGCCGACCCGTGGCGCGTCATCGTCTCGTCGGTCGTCGGCTCGTCCGTCGCCGGCTCGCTGGTGATGGCGTTCGGCTCGGCGCAGCGCGCCCCGCACGGCGGCATCTGGGTGCTGCCGTTGATCACCAATTGGTGGCTGTTCCTCGTCGCCGTCGCGGTCGGCATGGTCGTCATGGCCGCCATCGTGATCGCGCTGAAGAGCGCCAAGCCCAACCCGATCGTCCAGGCCGAGGAGGCAGCGGACGAGCGTGCAGAGCTCGTCGGCGCCACCGTCTGACGCCGGCCGTCCCCGCCTCCCCTTCTCGAACGGAGCTTTCCGATGGCTCAGCGCACCGTCACCGTCGCGTCCCGGGTCGGGCTGCACGCCCGTCCCGCGATGATCTTCACGCAGGCCGTCGCCGAGAGCGGCGTGCCCGTCACGATCGCCCGCGAGGGCGGCGAGCCCGTCGACGCGGGCAGCATCCTGTTCGTCATGGGGCTCGGCGTCCCGCACGGCGAGGCCGTCACGCTCGCGGCCGACGGCCCCGACGCGGACCGCGTGCTCGACGAGCTCGTCACGCTGCTCGCGACCGACCTGGACGCGCCCGAGGCGGGCGCTCCGGCCGCGGGGGCGACGCCGTGACGCCCGCCGTGCAGTCGCCGACCGTCCTGCGGGGCGTCGGCGTCGGCCGGCGGGGCGTCGTCGGACCCGTCGCGCAGGTGCGGCCCGCGCCGCACGTCGCGGCCGACGCGCCGCTGCTCGTCGACGGCGTGCCCGCGGACGCGGCGACCGCGCACACCCGCGTCGAGCAGGCGTTCACCGACGTCGCGGTGGGTCTGCGTGACCAGGCCGGCCGCGCGTCCGGCACCGTCGCCGACGTGCTCGCAGCGACCGCGCAGATGGCCGACGACCGTGCGCTGCGCGCGCAGGTGCTCGCCAAGGTCGACGCGGGGGAGCCCGTCGTGTCCGCGGTCGACGGTGTCGTGACGATGTTCGCGACGATGTTCGAGCGGGCCGGCGGGTACCTCGCCGAACGGGTCACCGACCTCCGCTCGGTGCGCGACCGCGTCGTGGCCCGCGTGCTGGACCTGCCCGCACCCGGCGTGCCCGAGCTGACCGAGCCGTCCGTGGTGGTGGCGCGGGACCTCGCGCCCGCCGACACCGCGGCGCTCGACCTGCGGCACGTGCTGGCGATCGTGACCGAGCTCGGCGGCCCCACCGGGCACACCGCGATCATCGCGGGCCAGCTCGGGCTCCCGTGCGTCGTCCGCGTCTCCGGGGTCACCGACCTCGCGGACGGGACGGTCGTCGCGGTCGACGCCGCGGACGGCACGGTCACGACCGACCCGGACGACGAGCAGCGGGCGGCGCTCGTGGCCCGCGCCGAGGTGGAGCGCACGCTCGCCGCGGACACCGCGCCCGGCGGCACGTCCGACGGGCACCTCGTGGCGCTGCTCGCCAACATCGGCACGGCCGAGGACGCGGAACGTGTCGGGCCGACCGCGGTCGAGGGCGTCGGCCTGTTCCGCACCGAGGTGCTCTTCCTCGAGCGCACGACCGCACCCACCGTCGAGGAGCAGACCGAGGTCTACGAGCGAACGCTGCGGGCGCTCGGCGACCGCAAGGTCGTGGTCCGGACGCTCGACGCGGGTGCCGACAAGCCGCTCGCGTTCGCGACGCAGCCCGACGAGGAGAACCCTGCGCTCGGCGTCCGCGGCTTCCGCCTGGTCCGGACCAACCCCGACCTGATCGACACCCAGCTCGCGGCGCTCGCCGCGGCGCAGCAGGCGACCGGCGCACGGCCGTGGGTCATGGCGCCGATGATCGCGACACCCGCCGAGGCGCGCGACTTCGCGGCCCGCGCGCGGGCGCAGGGGCTCGCGCAGGTCGGCGTCATGGTCGAGGTGCCCGCGGCCGCGCTGCGTGCCCGGGAGATCCTCGCGGAGGTCGACTTCGTCTCGCTCGGCACCAACGACCTCGCGCAGTACGCGATGGCCACCGACCGGCTGCGCGGCGAGCTCGCCGACCTGCTCGACCCGTGGCAGCCCGCCGTGCTCGACCTCGTGGCCGCCACCGCGCGAGCGGGGCTCGAGCTCGGCAAGCCCGTCGGCGTCTGCGGGGAGTCCGCGTCCGACCCGGTGCTCGCGCTGGTGCTCGTCGGGCTCGGCGTCACGAGCCTGTCGATGTCGGCCGGCGCGGTGCCGGCCGTGCGGTACGCGCTGCGGCACCACACGGCCGAGCAGTGCCGCGCCATGGCGGACGCCGCACTCGTCGCCGGCGCGGCGCCCGAGGCGCGGGCCGCGGTCGTCGCGCTGCTCCACTCGTCCGTGAGGTCGACGCTCGGCCTCTGACCAGCGGCGACGCCGCCGGGCTCTGGCTGCAGGTCCGGCGGCGTCGGCGCGCCGGCCCGCGCCCCCCGCGCCCTTCGCCCCGCGCCTGCGCGGCGCACCCGGGTGGCGGACGTAGCCTGGCGCCATGGCGCACGACCCCGGGCACGCAGAGCTGCACGACCCCGAGACCGACCCGCTGGCCACGTACGTGCTCGAGCCGGACGACGTCCGCTCGCTGCTGCAGCGCGTCGCCGCCGGCCCGGCCGCCACGACCAGGACGACGCACGCGCCGTACACCGGCGGCCCCATCGCGGCCGTGCCGCAGTCGACGCCGGACGACGTGGCGCAGGCTGCGCGGCGCGCGCGTGCCGCGCAGCGGTTGTGGGCGGCCCGCCCGGTACGCGAGCGCGCCGAGGTGCTGCTGCGCCTGCACGACCTCGTGCTCGAGCACCAGTCCGACGTCCTCGACCTCATCCAGCTCGAGAACGGCAAGTCGCGGGCCGCGGCGTACGAGGAGGTCGTCGGCATCGCGCTCGCGACCCGCCACTACGGCCGCAAGGCGGCCGCCTACCTCGCGCCGCGCCGCGTCCGTGGCCTGCTCCCGGTGCTCACCGGCGCGACGGTGCTGCGCCACCCCGTGGGCGTCGTCGGCGTCGTCGCGCCGTGGAACTTCCCGCTGCTGCTGACGCTCGGCGACGCGGTGCCCGCGCTCGCCGCCGGCAACGCCGTGATCGTGAAGCCCGACACGCAGGGCACGCTGACCGCGCTGTGGGCCGTCGAGCAGCTCGAGGCCGCCGGCATGCCCGCGGGGCTCGTGCAGGTCGTCGTCGGCGACGGCGAGATCGGCGCCGCCGTGGTCGACAACGTGGACCACGTGGTCTTCACCGGCTCGACCGCGACGGGCCGGGTCGTCGGCGCTCAGGCCGGGCGGCGGCTCATCGGCGCGACGCTCGAGCTCGGTGGCAAGAACCCCATGTACGTCGCGGAGGACGTCGACGTCGAGGTCGTCGCCGAGGGCGCGGTGCGCGCGTGCTTCGCCGGGACGGGCCAGGTCTGCGTCTCGATCGAGCGGATCTACGTGCACGAGGACGTCGCCGACGCGTTCGTCGAGGCCTTCGTGCGGCGGACGCGCGCGCTCCGGATCGGCGCCGGGCTCGACTACCGCGCGGACGTCGGCTCGCTGACGACGACGGCGCAGCTCGCCAAGGTCGTCGAGCACGTCGAGGACGCGCTGACGCACGGCGCGACGGTGCTCGCGGGGGGCGTGCACCGCACGGACCTCGGGCCGCTGTTCTACGAGCCCACGATCCTCGACGGCGTGACGGCCGACGCGCGCGTGTTCCGCGAGGAGACGTTCGGTCCGGTCGTCTCGATCTACCGCGTCGCGTCCGACGACGAGGCGGTCGCGGCGATGAACGACACCGACGCCGGGCTCAACGCGAGTGTCTGGACCCGCGACACCGCCCGCGGCCGCGCGCTCGCGGCCCGCGTGCGCGCCGGCTCCGTCAACGTCAACGAGGGCTACGCGGCCACGTGGGGCACGATCGCCGCGCCGCAGAGCGGCTGGGGCGTGTCGGGCGTCGGGGCGCGCAACGGGCGCGAGGGCCTGTGGGCCGTGACCGAGCAGCAGACCGTGGCCGTGCAGCGCGGCGCGTTCGGCGTCCGCGCCCTGCCGGGGCTCGGGGGCGCGGGCCTCGGCCGGCTCTACGAGCTGCCCGCCGAGGCCTGGACCGCGGTGTTCACCAACGCGCTCAAGGGGATGCGGCGCGCGGGCCTGTCCTGACGCGCCGCGCGTTGCGCGCGGCGGATGGTGAGCCAGCGGGCGCCCGGCCCGTGGGCCGCGCGAGCGATGGCCGCCGGCGTGGTCGGGCGCCTCACGGTGTTCGTCTCGAGCGATGGCCGCGCCTGTGGTCGGACGTCGCGCGGTGTCCGACGCGGCGCGCCGTCCGATCATCCGTCTGATCATGTGTTCAGCGAGCCACCAGCGGCCGGCGGGTGGCGGGCGGTGCGCTGGCGTGCGCTGGCCGCTGCCCGGGCGGCTCCGGGTGGCGCGCGCGCCGGCCGCCTCAGGCGTGGCCCGCGCTCGCGGGCGCGGGATCGGACTCGTCGCTCGTGCCGGGCAGCCCCGCGGCCTCGGCCACCTCGACCGCCTGCCGCGCGATCGCGAGCTCCTCGTTCGTCGGCACGACGAGCACGACCGTGCTCGTCCAGTCCGGCGAGATGATCGTGGGCTCCTTCTTGCGGCCCGCGTTGCGGTGCGGGTCGACGGCGATGCCGAGCGCCTCGAGCCCCGCGCACGCCATGGCGCGCACGATGTCGTCGTTCTCGCCGACGCCCGCGGTGAACGTGATCGCGTCGAGCCGGCCGAGGACCGCGTGGTACGCGCCGATGTACTTCTTCAGCCGGTGGGCGTAGACGTCGAGCGCCAGCCGCGCGTCGGCGTTCCCGTCGTCCGCCAGCGCGTGCACGTTGCGCAGGTCGTTCTCGCCCGCCAGGCCCTTGAGCCCGGACCGGCGGTTGAGCAGGTCGTCGACGTCGTCGACCGACAGGCCCGCGTTGCGCTGGAGGTGGATGAGCACGGCGGGGTCGATGTCGCCCGAGCGGGTGCCCATGACGAGCCCCTCGAGCGGCGTCAGACCCATCGACGTGTCGACCGCGACGCCGCCGCGGATCGCCGACGCGGACGCGCCGTTGCCGAGGTGCAGCACGATCTGGTTGACGTCCTCGACGCGTCGCCCGAGCACGCGCGCCGTCTCGCGCGAGACGAAGTGGTGCGACGTGCCGTGGGCGCCGTAGCGACGCACCTTGTGCTCGCGCGCGACGTCCCGGTCGATCGCGTAGGTCGCGGCGGCGTCGGGGAGCGTGTGGAAGAACGCCGTGTCGAACACCGCGACGTGCGGGACGTCGGGCAGCAGCTCGCGCGCCACGCGGATGCCCGCGAGGTTCGGCGGGTTGTGCAGCGGCGCGAGCGGAGACAGCTCGTCGATCTTGCGCACGACGTCGGCGTCCACGAGCACCGGCCCGGAGAACTGGTCGCCGCCCTGCACCACCCGGTGCCCGACGGCGATGACGTTCGCGTCCTCGAGGTGCGGCCCGACCTCGCCGAACAGGGCGAGCACCGCGCGCAGCCCCGCGCCGTGGTCCGGCACGGGTTCGTCGCGCTCGACCTTGACGTCCCCGAACGTGTGACGGATGGCGCCCGTCTCCTCGCCGATGCGCTCGACGAGCCCCGAGGCGACGGCGTCGCCCAGCACGGGGTCGACGAGCTGGTACTTGATCGACGAGGACCCCGAGTTGACCACCAGGACCGTGCCGCTCGACGTCATCGGGACTCCTCCGTACCTGTGCCTGTCGCGCTGCCTTCGGGCACGGGCACGGGCACCTGCGCCTGGATCGCGGTGATCGCGACCGTGTTGACGATGTCCTGCACGAGCGCGCCGCGCGACAGGTCGTTGACCGGCTTCCGCAGGCCCTGCAGCACGGGGCCGACCGCGACGGCGCCCGCCGAGCGCTGCACGGCCTTGTAGGTGTTGTTGCCGGTGTTCAGGTCGGGGAAGACGAACACCGTGGCGCGGCCGGCGACGTCCGAGTCCGGCAGCTTGGTGCGTGCGACCGACGCGTCGACCGCGGCGTCGTACTGGAGCGGGCCGTCGACCGACAGGTCGGGGCGACGCTCGCGCACGAGCGCCGTCGCGGCGCGCACCTTGTCGACGTCCGCGCCCGAGCCGGACTCGCCGGTCGAGTACGAGAGCATCGCGATGCGCGGCTCGATGCCGAACTGCGCCGCGGTCTCCGCCGACGAGATCGCGATGTCCGCGAGCTGCTCGGCGGTCGGGTCCGGGATCACGGCGCAGTCCGCGTAGACCAGCACGCGGTCCTCGAGGCACATCAGGAAGCAGCTCGACACGCTGCCCACCTCGGGGCGCGTCTTGATGATCTCGAACGACGGCTTGATGGTGTGCGCCGTGGTGTGAGCGGCGCCCGAGACCATCCCGTCGGCCAGGCCGAGGTGGACCATCATCGTGCCGAAGTACGACACCGACGGGACGATCTCCCGCGCGCGCTCCACGGTCATGCCCTTGTGCGCGCGGATCCGCGTGTACTCCTCCGCGAACCGCTCGACGTAGGCCGGGTCGTGCGGGTCGACCACGGCGGCGTGCGAGAGGTCGAGGCCCAGCTCGGTGGCGCGGGTGCGGATCGCGGCCTCGTCGCCGAGGATCGTCAGCCGGGCGACGCCGCGCTGCAGGAGGGTCGACGCGGCGCGCAGCACGCGGTCGTCGGTGCCCTCGGGCAGCACGATGTGCCGCAGGTCGCCGCGTGCGCGCTCGAGCAGCTGGTGCTCGAACATCAGCGGCGTGACGACGGCCGGCCGGGCCACGTCGAGCGCGGCGAGCATCGCGGCCCCGTCGACGTGCTTCTCGAACAGCGACAGCGCGGTGTCGACCTTGCGCTGCGACTCGCGCGCGATGTGCCCGCGCGTCGCGGCCGCCGCGCTCGCGGAACGGAACGTGCCGAGCTCGGTCGCGATGATCGGCAGCCGCAGGCCGAGCCCGGTGACGAGCCGGCCGATCGCGTCCGGCGGCCGGAAGCCGCCGTTGAGGATGATGCCCGAGAGCGACGGGAACCCGTCGGCCTGGTGCGCCATCAGCAGCGCGAGCAGCACGTCGTACCGGTCGCCGGGGGTGATGACGACGGCGCCGTCGGCCAGCCGGTCGATCAGGTGCTCGACCGACATCGCGCCGACGAGCACGTCGAGCACCTCGCGCGTCAAGAGGTCGGCGTCGCCTGCGATGAGCTCGCCGCCCGTCGCGTCCGCGAGCTGGCGCACGGTGGGCGCCGTGAGCAGCGAGTCCTCGGGGATCGCCCAGGCCGGCAGGCCGGTGCCCTCGGTCAGCGCGTCGCGCATCGCCTCGACCCGCGCTCGCGAGCACCGGTTCGAGACGACGGCGACGACCTGCGCGTGCTGGGCCGCCATCTCGGCGATGACGACCTCCGCCACCTGCGTCACGGCCGACGGGGAGCGCCCCGAACCGTTGACCACGACGACGACGGGCGCGTCGAGGTTGGCGGCGATGCGCCCGTTGAACGCGAGCTCGGTGGGACCCGCGACGTCGGTGTAGTCCGTGCCGACCACCACCACGGCGTCGCACTGGCGCGCGACCTCGTGGTACCGCGCGACGATCTGCGAGAGCGCCGCGTCGGTGTCGTCGAGGACCTCCTGGTACGTGGCGCCGATGCAGTCCTCGTAGGCCAGGTCGACGCCGTCGTGCTCGAGCAGCAGCTCGAGCACGTAGTCGCGCACGTCGGTGGACCGCGCGACGGGCCGGAACACGCCGACCCGCTTGATGGTGTGGGACAAGAGGTCGACCAGCCCGAGGGCGACGACGGACTTGCCGCTGTCGCCCTCGGGCGAGGTCAGGTAGATCGAGCGGGCCATGGCTACTCGTTGTCACCGCCCGTCGAGATGGTCGCCTCGACCTGGCCCGAGTCCGACTGGTCCTGCGCGTCCGGCCAGACCCAGTCGCGCACCTCGGGCAGGTCGTCGCCGTGCGCCCGCGTGTACTGGCGGGCCTCGATGCGCTTGTCCTGCATCCGCTGCCGCAGGCCGGCGAAGGCCGTCCCGAGGCTCGGCACGCGGTCGATCACGTCGATCACGAGGTGGAACCGGTCGAGGTCGTTGAGCATGACCATGTCGAACGGCGTCGTCGTGGTGCCCTCCTCCTTGTACCCGCGCACGTGGATGTTCGCGTGCCCGTTGCGGCGGTACGTGAGGCGGTGGATGAGCCACGGGTAGCCGTGGTAGGCGAAGATCACGGGCCGGTCGTTCGTGAACAGCCCGTCGAACTCCCGGTCGTCGAGACCGTGCGGGTGCTCGGTCTCGTCCTGCAGGCGCATCAGGTCGACGACGTTGATGACGCGGACCTTGAGCTCCGGGATCTCCCGCCGCAGGATGTCGGCGGCCGCGAGCACCTCGAGCGTCGGCACGTCCCCCGCCGCGGCCAGCACGACGTCGGGCTTCTCGCCGGGCTTCTCCGTGCCGGCCCACTCCCAGATGCCCAGGCCGCGCGTGCAGTGCGCGATCGCCTGGTCCATCGTCAGGAAGTTCGGCGCGGGCTGCTTGCCGGAGACGACGACGTTGACGTACTGCCGGCTGCGCAGGCAGTGGTCGTACGTCGAGAGCAGCGTGTTCGCGTCCGGCGGGAAGTAGACCCGGACGACCTCGGCCTTCTTGTTGATCACGTGGTCGACGAAGCCGGGGTCCTGGTGGCTGAACCCGTTGTGGTCCTGGCGCCACACGTGGCTCGACAGCAGGTAGTTGAGGCTCGCGATCGGCCGGCGCCACGGGATGTCGTTCGTGACCTTGAGCCACTTGGCGTGCTGGTTGAACATCGAGTCGATGATGTGGATGAACGCCTCGTAGCAGTTGAACAGGCCGTGGCGGCCCGTCAGCAGGTAGCCCTCGAGCCAGCCCTGGCACTGGTGCTCGCTCAGCATCTCGAGCACGCGGCCCGCGCGGGCCAGGTGCTCGTCGACCTCGGGACCCTCGAACAGCGCGTTCCACTGCTTGTCGGTCGTCTCGAACACGGCCTGCAGACGGTTCGACGCCGTCTCGTCGGGCCCGAAGATCCGGAAGTTGTCCGGGTTCTGGCGGATGACGTCCGTGAGCCACGTGCCCAGCACGCGCGGCGCCTCGCTGATCGAGCCGCCCGGCGTCGGAACGTCGACCGCGTACTTGCGGAAGTCGGGCAGGCGGAGGTCCTTGAGCAGCAGGCCGCCGTTGGCGTGCGGGTTGTCGCTCATGCGCAGCTCGCCCTGCGGCGCGAGCGCTCGGATGTCGTCGTGCAGCCGGCCGTCCTCGTCGAAGAGCTCGTTCGCGCGGTACGACTCGAGCCACGTCCGCAGCACGTCGAGGTGCTCCGGGGTGTCGCGCGCGTTGGCCAGCGGCACCTGATGGGCGCGCCACGAGCCGGTCGTCTTCTTGCCGTCGATGTAGTCGGGGCCCGTCCAGCCCTTCGGCGTGCGGAAGATGATCATCGGCCAGGCCGGGCGGCTCTCGTCGCCCTCGTGCGCGCGCCGCTTGATCTCGGCGATCTCGTCGAGCACCTCGTCGAGCAGCGTCGCGAACCGCCGGTGGATGTCCTCGTGGCTCTCGTCGTCGAAGCCCGCCACGAACGTGTGCGGCTTGTGGCCGTAGCCGACCATGAGGGACTCGAGCTCGTCGTCCGGGATGCGGGCGAGCACCGTCGGGTTCGCGATCTTGTAGCCGTTGAGATGCAGGATCGGCAGGACGACGCCGTCCTTCTCGGCGTTGACGAACTTGTTCGAGTGCCAGCTCGTGGCGAGCGGACCGGTCTCCGCCTCGCCGTCGCCCACGACCGCGGCGACCAGCAGGTCCGGGTTGTCGAAAGCGGCGCCGTAGGCGTGCGACAGCGCGTAGCCCAGCTCGCCGCCCTCGTGGATCGAGCCGGGCGTCTCGGGCGCGACGTGCGACGGGATGCCGCCCGGGAACGAGAACTGCCGGAACAGCCGGCGCAGCCCCTCGGCGTCCTCGGTGATCGTCGAGTACACCTCGGAGTACGTGCCGTCGAGGTAGGCGCTCGCGACGAGGCCCGGGCCGCCGTGGCCGGGGCCGGTCAGGTAGATGGTCGACTGCTCGCGCTCGGAGATCGCGCGGTTCAGGTGCGCGTACAGGAAGTTGAGCCCGGGCGTGGTGCCCCAGTGGCCCAGCAGGCGCGGCTTCACGTCGTCGCGCGTGAGCGGCGACCGCAGCAGCGGGTTGCTGATGAGGTAGATCTGGCCGACCGACAGGTAGTTGGCGGCGCGCCACCACTTGTCGATCCGGGCCACGGTCTCCGAGTCGAGGGCCGTTCCCGACCCCGTCCGCCAGGCCGTCGCGGCCGACGTCTGCGTGCTCATGCTGCTCCCCATCCTCCGGCGTGGACGCCGGACCCGTGTCAGCCTTGCGGGACGCCCGTGCCGCGTCGGGGACGAAGGTCCCGCGGCGACGCCGCCACGTGCCATACAACCGCAAACGCGGCGCGGGCGCAGGGGGTCACGCGCCGGGAGGAGACGAACGTCTCGTGGCCGGCGGGCGACGGCGTCGCAGGTCAGCGGCCTGACATGGGTCCGGTCGGCCGTCGGCGCCGCCGCCACGGGTTACCGTGGAGCGTGACCCAGCCGGAGCCCGCCGCCGACCCGTGGGCGAGCCGGCCGCTGCGCGAGCCCACGACGATGCTGCGCGCCGCCGTCCGGCCGCGCATGCTCGGCGTCCTCGTGCTGCTGCTGCTCGCCGCCGCGGTGTGCGGACGGCTCGGCGCGTGGCAGCTCGACCGCGCGCACGTGCGCGGTGCGGCGGCCGAGGAGCGCCGCACCGAGCGGCTCGAGGGCGCACCCGCCGCCGCGCTCGCGGACGTGCTGCGGCCGCAGCAGTCGTTCACGGGCGAGATGGCCGGCCGCAAGGTCGCGGCCACGGGGACCTACGACGCCGCGGGCCAGCTGCTCGTCACGCACCGGCCGCACGACGGCCGCACCGGGTACCTGGTGCTCACGCCGCTGCGGACGTCCGGCGGCGCGGTGCTGCCCGTGGTGCGCGGCTGGGTCGCCTCGCCCGCGGAGGCGGGCGCCCCACCGGCCGGCCAGGTCGACGTGACCGGGTTCCTCGAGGCCTCCGAGGCTGCGGGCGAGGGGACCGCCGACGGCCGCACCGACGCGATCAGCTCCGCCGAGCTGCTGAACTCGTGGGGCGGCCCGATCTACACGGGGTACGTGCAGCTCGCGAGCAGCAGCCCCGCGCAGGACCCGGACCTCGACGTCGTGCCGCCCGCCGACCGGCCCGGCACCGGGCTGAACCTGCAGAACCTGCTCTACGCCGCGCAGTGGTGGGTGTTCGGCGTGTTCGCGATCGTGCTCTGGCTGCGCGTCGTGCGTGACGAGGCGCGCGGGACGCGGGGCGCGGGGCGGCTGCCGACGGACTCGCCCGTTGCCGCGGCCGATGCCGGCCCCGGGCGCGGACCCGCCACCGCCGGGGCAGCCGACGCCGCCGAGCCCCCCTCGCGCGTCAGATCCAGCGCCGCCGGCGGAACACCAGGTACAGCGTGACGCTCACGGCACCCATCAGCACCAGCGCGAACGGGTAGCCGAACGCCCAGTGCAGCTCGGGCATGCTGTCGAAGTTCATGCCGTAGACCGTGCCGATCAGCGTCGGCGCGAAGAGGATGGCCGCCCAGGCGGAGATCTTCTTGACCTCCTCGTTCTGCGCGTTGCTCGCCTCCGAGAGCGCCTTCATCTCCTCGTTCTGCCGCTGCGCGACGAGCGTCGCGTTGACGGTGAGGATGTCGCGCAGCGCGGTGCGGAACGACTCGACGCGCTCGTCGACCTCCGTGACGTGGTCCGCCACGTCGCGCAGGTACTTCTGCTGCTCCTCGTCGACGCCGTACTTGGTGAACCCCGCACCCAGCGCGGCGAGGATCGCGCCGAGCGGCCGCACGGCCCGCTGGAAGTCGACGACCTCGCGCGACAGCTCGTAGATGCGCCGCGACACGGCGGGGTCCCCGCGGAACACCTCGGACTCGATCTCGTCGATGTCGTTCTCGAGGCCCGCGACGACCGGCCCGTACCCGTCGACGACCGCGTCGAGGATCGCGTACAGCACGGCCTCCGGCCCGCGCGCCAGGAGCTCGACGTCGTCCTCGAGGCGTCGTCGCACGTCGGCCAGGTCGGGCGACTCGGCGTGCCGGACCGTCACCACGAAGTCCGGCCCGACGAACACGTGCAGCTCCCCGAACTCGACCTCCTCGGCGGAGTCGACGTAGCGCGCGGCGTGCAGCACGACGAACAGCGTCCTGCCGTAGCGCTCGATCTTCGGGCGCTGGTGCGCCTGGATCGCGTCCTCGACCGCGAGCTCGTGCAGGTCGAACTCCTCGGCCAGGCTCAGCAGCTCGCCGGGACGCGGGCGGTAGAGGCCGATCCACGCCATCGCTCCGGCGTTGTCGCGCAGCGCGGTGTACGTGCCGGTGAGGTCGCCCGGCGCGGCGACGCGGTGGCCCTCGCAGTAGACGCCCGAGTCGATGAGGCTCGACCGCGCGTCGTCGGACGTGGGCTGTGACGGTGCGTCGGCCGCGGGGCGGTCGGCCTGCTGACGCGCGAGCGCGAGGCGGGCCAGGTGCAGGCGCGACATCCGGACGGACGCGGCGCGCGCGGCGGCGCGGGCCGCGGCGGCGCCGGTGGACGGGCGCGCGGCGGTCGAGGGACGCGCGACGGCGGGCGTCGTCGCGACGGCGACGTCGGGCACGGTGGCGGGGGGAGGCGTGACAGCGCGACGAGGCATGGTGCGCTCCGGGGTTTCCGGGTCGTGCGAGCACGACGGGCAGGACGGGACCTGCGCCGCGCGGAAAGGGGCAGGTCAGGACGCGGGGCGGGTACTACTGGGGGGCTCGCCGCTCATGGGGGCCTCCCTCCGTTCGCCGCGCGCCCGCCGACCGGGCCGCATGCCGCGGCCGACGATACGCCTGGTCAGTGGCGTGCGGCCAACGCGCCGGTGAACGGTGCGATGTGACGCCCCGCGCTCGACCTCCCCGCCACGAAGTCGGGGAGCTCGAAGCCGGCTCAGGCCTGGGCCGGAAGGTTCAGCGGACCGTCAGATATGCGCGAGTCGTCTTGGTGGCGAGCTTGGGTGCGCTCGAGCTCGGACGGAACGTGGCGTACATCGCGTACGTGCCGCGGTCCCACGTCGGCGTCGTGAACGACACGGTGCGGCCGCCCACGACCGCCACGGTCCTCTTCCAGTTCCCGAAACGGAGGGTGACGGTGCCACGCACGGCGAGCCCGTACGGGGCGGTGACGCGCACCGTTGCGTGGGGGTGCTCGTGACGGCCGATCGTGCGGTGGGCGAGCGTGAGCTTGACGATCGCGGGGACCTTGGGAACGAGCGCCGCGCTCGTGGCCGCCGTCGCCGTGTACCCGGCGCGGGCGGTGGTGATCCGGACCGTGAGGTGCCTTCCGAGGTCGCCGAGCGTGACGGTGTACGACGCACCCGCCGCGTGCGGGATCGGCGAGCCGTCACGAAGCCATTGGTAGGCGTACGTCAGACCACCGAGCGACCACGTGCCCGGCGTCGCGGTGAGTCGCTGCCCGACGGTCGGCTTGCCCGTGATGGCAGGCCGGGAGACGAGGACCGGTGGGGCGCCCCGGACGACCGGGGCTGCCGCCGTGACGACGAACGACGTGGCGACGCGGCCGACCATCTCGGACGCGACCCGCACGGAGAGGAGGGCACCGACGTCCGTTGCGCTGGGCGTGTAGCGCCGGCCGGTGGCACCGGCAATGGGTCGACCCGAGCGAAGCCACTGGTAGTGGTAGGTCACGTCGACCCACGCGAAGCCGCCTTCGCCGATGGTCATCGTCCGACCCACCTGCGACCCGCCCGTCAGGCCCGGCGGGCTGTCCACCGGCGGCCCGACGCCGAGGACGGTCGCCGTCACGGCTGTGGCCGGCGCGGTGACGGGGATCGCCGCGCCGTCTTCGACCAAGGGCTGGCCGGGTTGGCCGACGCAGCCTGCGACGAGCCCATACGCCTGACCCGACGTGGTGAAGCACAGCTGGTACCGGACGCCGGGCCACACCCACGGGATGGAGAACCGGCCGCGCGCGTCGACGGGGCTGCCCGGTTCGTACTCCGGACGGGCGCCGCCCACCTCTGTCGCCCTGACGTACAGCCGGTCGAATCTCGCGTCGACGCCCAGGGAGATGACGCCCGAGATCGATGCCGGAGCGGGCGTGCTCGCGTCGATCCCGGAGGCAGGAGCCGTCACAGGAACGTAGCCGCCGCCTTGCCGGCTCAAGTCGTGGTCTGGTCCCGCGTACCACCCGGGGAGGACGGTGGTCGGCAGTCCTCGGAACTGGACGATGTACGGCGTTCCCGCGTCGAGGTTCCGCAGGCGATACGTGCCGTCGGCGGCGGTCGTCGCGGTGGAGACGTTGCCGCCGTCGATCCCGTCCTTCGCAGGCGTCGCCACGACGTACTCACCTGCGACGGGCGCGCCGTCTGAGAGGACCCGTCCGGTGATCGTGGGCCGGGACACGAGCGTGATGCTGCCGACGGCCGCGGGCGCGACGATCACCGCGCCGTCGGCCGTGTCGCTGGAGGCGAGCGAGCCCGGCTCCGTGTAGTACCCGTCGACATACCAGTCGAGCGGTGCGACCTTCAGGCGCACAGGGCGATCGGTCCGTCCGGGCACGGTGAAGTTGCCGTCGTTGTCCGAGAACCCGCCACCGACGTACTCGCCGGTGGCGGCGTCGTCGACCTCGACCTTGATCCCTCCCGCGTACCCGCCGTCGTCGCCGACCAGCTTGCCGCTGATCTCCGGATACAGCCCCAGCTCGACGGCGCCGATGGCCGCGGGCGATTCCACCGTCGCCGCGTTCTCCATGTGTACGGTCGTCGGCAACCCGTCGCCGGTGTAGTAGCCGGGCTCGTACCAGGACAGCGGTCGAGCCAGCACATGCACGGGCGTTCCCACGGGAACGTCGAGTGCGAAGGTGCCGTCCTCAGCTGTGAAGTCGTACGCGACGGGCTCACCCGTGAGGTCTTCGGCGATGACCTGTTCGAACGTCGGGAACCCGTGTCCCGTCGTCCCGACGAGGGTGCCCGAGATGGTCGCCGTCGCGGGCGCCTCGTCGGCCTGGGCGGGCGCGGCGAGCGTGACACCGAGCGCGACCGCGACGCCGACGACGATCGTTCGGAGGGTGGGGCGTCGATGCACTGGCGGCGGCTCCTGGTCTCGTGCGGGCGGCGAGCCACTGTAGAGCAGGGCGCGCCGTGCGGCGTCCATCGGCGTCCGGCGTGAACGACGCGAGTCGACCAGGCTGGTCGTTGTTCCGGCTGCGGCGCGCTGCTGCGTCCTCGGCAACGAGGAGCTCGCCCGGAAATCCGCGCTCGTTGGCGTGGCGCCGTCGGCACCCGTCACGCGGCCTGCATCGTGCGCGGTGTGCAGTGCACGACGGCGGTCGCCCGTGCGCGCTTGCAGCTCGCGCGCAGGCCGCGCTCGCGATTGGCGTCGGCGTACGCGGGAGTCAGCCGAGCGTCGGGCGCCGCCGCAGCTCCTTGACCGCGCGCCGCTGCCGCTCGGACGCCGCCCGCCGCTCGCGCGAGGCGCGGCTCGGGCGCGTCGCGCGTCGCGGCGGCCCCGGGGGAGCGAGCGCCTCGTCGAGCAGGGCGACGACGCGGAGCACCGCCGCCTCGCGGTTGCGCAGCTGCGAGCGGTGCTCGGACGCCGCGACGGTGAGCACGTCGCCGTGCAGCCGGTGCGCGAGCCGCTCGCGGACGCGCTGCTCCTGCGCCTGCGTCGCCCACAGCACGGCGGAGACGTCGACCGAGAGCTCGACGCGCGAGTCGGCGGTGTTGACGGACTGGCCGCCCGGCCCGCTCGACCGCGAGAAACGCCACGAGAGGGCGTCGTCCGGCAGGACGGCGCCCCCTCGCAGGGCGATCGGCTCTCTCACTCGTGCTGCCAGCTGTGCCACAGCGCGGCGTAGTCGCCACCCGCGGCGACGAGCTCGTCGTGCGGGCCGATCTCGGTGATGCGCCCGGCGTCGACCACCGCCACGCGGTCAGCGTCGTGCGCGGTGTGCAGCCGGTGCGCGATCGCGACGACCGTGCGGCCCTCGAGCACCGCCGAGAGCGACCGCTCGAGGTGCCGCGCCGCGCGCGGGTCGAGCAGCGACGTCGCCTCGTCGAGCACGAGCGTGTGCGGGTCGAGCAGCACCAGCCGGGCGAGCGCGATCTGCTGGGCCTGCGCGGGGGTGAGCGGCGCGCCTCCCGAGCCGACCTCCGTGGCCAGCCCCTCCGGCAGCGCGGCGACCCAGTCCCACGCGTCGACGGCCTCGAGCGCGCGGCGCAGGTGGTCCTCGTCCGCGTCCTCGTCGGCCAGCCGCAGGTTGTCCGCGACCGAGCCGACGAACACGTGGTGCTCCTGCGTGACGAGCGCGACGTGCCCGCGCAGCTCCTCGAGCGGCAGCTCGACGAGCGGCACGTCACCGACCGTCACGGTCCCGCCGGTCGGCGGGTGCACGCCGGCGAGCATGCGCCCGAGCGTCGACTTCCCGGCTCCCGACGGGCCGACGACGGCGAGCCGCTCGCCCGGCGCGAGATCGAGGTCGATCCCGTGCAGCACGTCGTGCCCCTCGCGGTACGCGTACCGGAGCGACCGGGCCTCGATCCGCTCGTCGCGCGGCTCGCCGTCGCCGGCCTCGCGGTCGGTCTCGACCAGCCGGACCCCGACGATGCGCGCGAGCGACACGGCGGCGACCTGGATCTCGTCGACCCAGAAGATCAGCTCCCACACGGGACCCGTCACCTGGTACGCGTACATGACGATCGTCGTGACGACGCCGTAGGTGACGTGCCCGTTCGCCGCGAGGTAGCCGCCCCAGAGCAGCACCGCGACGGGACCGAGCACGAACGTCAGGTCGATGGCCGGGAACAGCACGCAGCGCAGCCCCAGCGTGTACTTCTCCGCCAGGAACGCCTCGTGCAGGTCGGCGCGCACGCGAGCGAGCCGGCGCGGGCCGAGCCGCAGCGCGTCGACGGTGCGGGCGCCCTCGACCGACTCCGTGATGGTGCCGTTCACCGTCGCGTACGCGGCGGACTCGCGCTGGTACCCGGGCGTCGCGCGCTTGAGGTACCACCGGACGGCCAGCAGCATCGTCGGCACGCCGACGAACATCGCCACCGCCACGAGCGGCGACAGCAGCAGGGCGGCGACGACCACGAGCGTGATCTGGACGACCGCGACGATCACACGCGGCACGCCGAACCGCACCGCGTGCTGCAGGCGGTTGACGTCGTTCGTCGTGCGGGCGACGAGGTCGCCCGTGCCCGCGCGCTCGACGGTCGACAGCGGCAGCGACGTGACGGTCTCGATGAACTCCTCGCGGAGGTCGGCGAACACGCGCTCGCCGAACACCATCGACGCGCGCTGCGCGAACCGGATCAGCACCGTCTGGGCGAGCACGCAGACCGCGCCCAGCGCGATCAGCCGGTCGACGTAGCCCGCGGTCGTGCCGTCGACGACCGCGTCGACCAGCCGGCCGAGCAGCCACGGGCCCGCGAGGCCCGCGACGGCCGCGAGCGTGTGCAGCGCGGCGATCAGCACGAGCGGCGCGCGGTGCGTGCGCAGCAGGCCGCCCGCGTAGCGGCGCGCGGTCGCCGGGTCGGCGATCGGGAGCTTCATCGGGCACCTTCTGTCACGGCTTCGTCGTCCTGGAGCTGACGCCCGACGACGCGGCGGTAGCTCTCGGTCACGGCCGGGCCGGCCGCACCGTCCAGCAGCTCGGCGTGACCGCCGCGCGCCACGAGGCGGCCGTCCTCGACGAGCTGCACCTCGTCGACGTGGTCGAGCACGAGCGGCGACGCGGTGACGACGAGCGTCGTGCGCCCGCGCCGCGCGTCGGCGAGCCGGGCCGCGATCCGCGCCTCGGTGTGGGCGTCGACCGCGCTGGTCGGCTCGACGAGCACGAGGATCTCCGGGTCCGTCAGCAGAGCGCGCGCGAGGGCGACGCGCTGGCGCTGGCCGCCCGAGAGCGACCTGCCCTTCTCGGGCAGCTCGCCGCCCAGGCCGCCCGGCACCGAGTCGAGCACGTCCTGCGCGTCGGCCAGGCCGATCGCGCGGAGCACGCGCTCCTCGTCGGCCGCGTCGTGCACGTCGAGCTCGGCGCGCAGCAGGCCCGAGAAGAGGTGGGGCGTCGCCTCGGCGACGACGATCCGGCGCCGCACCTGGTCCTTGTCGAGGTCGGCGAGCCGGACGCCGCCGAGCGTCACTGGCGTCGCCGCCTCGGCGTCGTCGTCGAACCGGCCGAGGCGCGTCGCGATCGCGGCGGACTCGTCGGGGTCGGCGCTCACCAGCGCGATCACCCGGCCCGGCTCGACCCGGACGCCCGAGACCTCGTCGACCAGCACGGCGCCCGAGGCGGGGGTCTCGGCGGTGCCGGGCGTCGCGCCCGTCGCCGGCACCACGCGCAGGACGTTGACGACCTTGCCCGCCCCGACGTGGGCGCGCGTCGCGGCCTGCAGCATCATGGTCGCGTTCTGCACCGGCCAGCCGAGGAACGCGGCGTAGCCGTAGGTCGTGACGAGCTGGCCCGGGGTGATCTGGCCGTCGATCGCCATGTGCGCGCCCAGCCAGACGAGCACCACGACGAACGCACCAGGCAGCAGGACCTGGAGCGCGTCGAGCCACGACTGCGTGTACGCGACCTCGACGCCCTTGGCCCGGACGCGCTGCGACTGCTCGCGGTACCGGGCGTTGAACACGCCCTCGCCGCCGATGCCGCGCAGGATGCGGAGGCCGGACACGGTGTCGGCGCCGAGCGTCGTCAGGCGGCCCGACGCCTCGCGCTGCGCGGCCTGCCGGCGCTGGATCGGCTTGACCAGCAGGCCGAGCGCGAGCGCGACGACCGGGAGGCCGAGCACGACCACGAGGCCGAGCGGCACCGAGATGCGCAGCATGAGCACGGCGGCGAACACGTAGGCGACGAGGCTGCCGATGAACTGCGCGAGCTGCGCGTACAGCTCGCCGACCCGCAGCGCGTCGTTCGCGACCGCCGAGACGACCTCACCGGTCGGGAGCTCGGCCGTGATGGCGTGGCCCGACCGCGACACTGCGCGCCCGACGAGCTCCGACGACGTGAGCGACGCGCGCAGCCAGCACGTGATGTCGTAGCGGTGACCGACGGCGCTCCCTGCCGCCGCGATCACGCCGAGCACCGCGAGCGCGGCCGCAGCCCGCCAGAGCGCCGGGCCCCAGCCGTGGTCGATCGCCGCGTCGATGCCCGCACCCTGGAGATAGGGCAGCGCGGCCTGGCACCCGAACCGCAGGATGCCGAGCAGCACGGCGACGCTCAGGACACCCCACTGCAACCGGGCGAGCCACGCGAGGTACGCGATGGGGCCGGTCAGCGGCGGGGTGCCGGGGTCGTCGAGGGGGAGCGAACGCACGCGGCAACGTTACGTGGCAGTACTGACACCGGCGTAAGCCTTATCAGTGCTCGTGAGCGATCCGATCAGTGCTCGTGAGCGATCCGCGACGGCCCCCGCGTGCGGGCCCGGACGAGTCGACGCGCGAGGCCCGCGAGGGGGCCGCAGGCTCGTTGCTCGCAGGCCGGTCGCCGATGAGGGGAAGGCGCGCGCCGCACTACCCTGGACGCGTGACCCAGACGCCGCAGCCGCCCGCTGCCCACCGCCCGGTCCTCGTCGTCGACTTCGGCGCCCAGTACGCCCAGCTGATCGCCCGTCGCGTGCGCGAGGCGAGCGTGTACTCGGAGATCGTGCCGCACACCGCGTCCGTCGCGGACCTGCTCGCGAAGGACCCCGCGGCGATCATCCTGTCCGGCGGCCCGTCCTCGGTGTACGCCGACGGTGCGCCGTTCGTCGACCCCGCGCTGTTCGAGGCGGGCGTGCCGGTGCTGGGCATCTGCTACGGCTTCCAGGCGATGGCCCGCGCGCTCGGCGGCACGGTCGCGCAGACCGGCCAGCGCGAGTACGGCGGCACCTCGGTCGAGGTCAACGAGGCGGGCACGGTCCTCGCGGGCAGCCCCGAGAGCCAGACCGTCTGGATGAGCCACGGCGACGCCGTGCACGCCGCGCCCGAGGGCTTCGAGGTGCTCGCGACGAGCGCCGGCAGCCCGGTCGCGGCGTTCGAGGACCGCAGCCGCCGGCTGTACGGCGTGCAGTGGCACCCCGAGGTCAAGCACTCGCCGCTCGGGCAGAAGGCGCTCGAGAACTTCCTCTACGAGGGTGCGGGCCTCGCGCCCGACTGGAACCCCGGGAACGTCATCGCGGAGCAGGTCGAGCGGATCCGCGCCCAGGTCGGCGACGCTCGCGTGATCTGCGCGCTGTCGGGCGGGGTCGACTCGTCCGTCGCGGCCGCGCTCGTGCAGCGTGCCGTCGGCGACCAGCTCACGTGCGTCTTCGTCGACCACGGCCTGCTGCGCAGCGGCGAGGCCGAGCAGGTCGAGAAGGACTTCGTCGCCGCGACCGGTGTGCAGCTCAAGGTCGTCGACGCGCGCGAGCGGTTCCTGCACGCGCTCGCGGGCCACACCGACCCCGAGACGAAGCGCAAGATCATCGGCCGCGAGTTCATCCGCGTGTTCGAGGACGCGGCGCGCGAGGTGGTCGCCGACGCCGGCGAGCACGGCACCGAGGTGAAGTTCCTCGTCCAGGGCACGCTCTACCCCGACGTCGTCGAGTCCGGCGGCGGCGAGGGGGCGGCCAACATCAAGAGCCACCACAACGTCGGCGGCCTGCCCGACGACCTGCAGTTCCAGCTCGTCGAGCCGCTGCGCGCGCTGTTCAAGGACGAGGTGCGCGCCGTCGGCCTCGAGCTCGGCGTCCCCGAGCCGATCGTCTGGCGCCAGCCGTTCCCGGGCCCGGGCCTCGGCATCCGGATCATCGGCGAGGTGACGCAGGAGCGCCTCGACGTGCTGCGCGCTGCCGACCTGATCGCCCGCGACGAGCTGACGAAGGCCGGCCTCGACCGCGACATCTGGCAGTGCCCGGTCGTGCTCCTCGCGGACGTCCGCTCGGTCGGCGTCCAGGGCGACGGCCGCACGTACGGCCACCCGATCGTGCTGCGGCCGGTCTCGTCCGAGGACGCGATGACGGCCGACTGGACGCGCCTGCCGTACGACGTGCTCGCGACGATCTCGACGCGCATCACCAACGAGGTGCCCGAGGTCAACCGCGTCGTGCTGGACGTGACGAGCAAGCCACCGGGCACCATCGAGTGGGAGTGACGCTGCCGCTCGCGTCGGGCGCGGGTGGCGGGTCGACGGAGCCGTAGGCCGGCTGCGGTGCGTCCGGGTCGGCGCGGACGGCGTCGAGCCCAGGCTCCGCGAGCAGCGCCTCGATCGCGGCGGCGGACCCGGCCACGCCTCCGTAGTGCGGGTCGGTGTCGGCGGCGAGGCACCAGCTGCGGTCGGCGGGCCAGACGAGCGCCGGCGGGCACGCCGGCCGGCTCGCGCCGATCGCCGCCGACCATCCGTCGACGTCGGCGAGCGCGCCGCGGAGCAGGCCGTAGCGACGCACGGCGAGGTCGACCATCGATGCCTCGAGCACCACGCGCGGGATCACGGTGTCGGAGTAGCCCTCCCACGCGCAGAACCACGCGTCGTCCGGCGTCGTGGTGAACCGCGCCAGCACACCGAGCGCGCGCTCGACCTGCGTGAGGTCCGACGGATGGTCCTCGGCGAGCTCGGTGTCGGCCTCCTCCTGGCCCGGCCGGACGGGGTCAGGGATGAACCGCACGCGCGCGTACGCCGCGTAGCCCGGCGGTCCGAGCGTGATGACGCGGAACGCGGCCGGCCACGGCGGGGTGAACGGCCGGGACGCGGCGACGAGCCAGTCTGCCGCCGACACGTCCGTCGACCACGCGAGCGCCACGCGGCCAGGCTACGGCCGAGATCACAGCCGCTGGAGTCCGGGACGCACGGGTTTCCTCGCTAGTCTCGCCCTGCCGAGGAGGACGGAACCCATGAGCGAGACCACCCAGCCCGCCGCCGCACCGGAGGTCGCACGGTTCGTGCGCCGCGCGACGGGCGCCACCCAGCGGTACCGCGCGATGGCGTGGATCACGGGCACGCTGCTGCTCGCGCTCTGCGTCGAGGTGATCCTCAAGTACGTCGTGCACATCCCGCACGACGTGCTGCGGTACATCGAGTGGATCCCGTACGCGCACGGCTGGGTCTACATCGTGTACCTGGTCAGCGTGTTCGACCTGTGGTCCGTGATGCGCTGGCGGTTCGGCCGGCTGGCGACGATGGCCGCTGCGGGCGTGGTGCCGGTGATGTCGTTCATCCTCGAGAAGAAGGTGCACGCGCAGGCGCTCGCCCGCGTCGAGCACGCCCAGCGCTCGCTCTGATCGCACGCACGACGAAGGGCCGGCCCGTCCCCGCGAGCCGGCCCTTCGTCATGCCGGGTCAGACGCGGCGGCTCACGCCGCGCACGCCTTGCCGTCGAGCAGGTACAGCGCTGTCGTCGGTGCCGTCCCGACGCCGACGTAGCCGAACGTCACGCTGTGCCCGGGCCGGATCGTCGTGTCGCGCCCGACGCCGCGGGCGGTCACGTACTGGCCGTGCTGCGTGATCGCGGCGCCGCCGCGCAGCCCCGTGATCCGCTGTGTGCCGTCGAGCGCGTACTGCAGGCGCCACGCCGGGACGGCCGTCGCGCCGGTGTTCTTCACCGTGATCGCGCTGACGAACGCCCCGCGCAGCTGCGTGGTGCTCGCCTTGACGGTGCACGTCGGCGCCGGGATCGGCTGCGCCGCGTTCGCGACGAGCTCGCGCGCCATGTCGGCGAACCACGCCCCGGCCGCGGGGTCCGCGACGCCGCGTGCGGGGTCGACCGCCGACCCCGTGCCGCGGTCGCACTGACCGTCCGACTCGCCCGGCACCTTGATCCACACGAAGCCGTCGATGAGCGAGTCGCCGGTCGAGAGCGTCGGCAGCACGCCGAGGCCGCGGTCCGGCGGGTTGCACCAGACCTGCGGGTCCGGCCAGCCGTTGCCGGCGGGCGGCGTCCACGAGCCCTGGCCGTTGCGGCTCGTGTCGATGATCGACTTCTTCATCACGCTCGGGTCGGGCGCGATGCCCGCGCTCGCGTAGTCGGCCGCGTACTTCTCGTCGGTCAGGTGCCACGTCGACTCGTCGCTCGCCGTCGCCGGGTAGTACTGGCTCGCGCACCATGCGGGCTGCCACCAGGAGACCCGCGTGGAGAGGTCGAGGCACTGGGAGATCCACCGGGAGTACTCGGTGATGCGGAACTGCGACTCGTAGTTCGACGCGTTGAGGAAGAAGCCGTCGGCCTCGGCGACGTCCGCCTTCATCAGGCGGTCGGTGATGTCTCCGACGCCCAGCCAGCCGCTGTGCGTGCCGTCGAGGTAGACCTTGGTGTTCTTGTGCGCCTTCAGGGCCTTCACGGCGTGGGTCAGCTGCTCGTAGCGGTCCGAGACCGCGGTCGCCGGGTCGGCGTCCGAGGGCTTGCACCACTCGGCGTTGCCGTTGATGTCGGTGTTGAACGGGATGATGCCCAGGCTGTCCGGCTCGAGCGCGACGATCGCCTTCTCGTTGCCGATGGCCTTGGCGATAGCGTCGATCCAGGCCTCGTACTCGGCGGTGCTTGTCGCTCCGCCCGCCGAGTACTGCGCGCAGTCGCGGAACGGGATGTTGTAGAGCACGAGCAGCGGCACGGAGTGGTCCTTGCGGGCCGCCTTGACGACGGCCTTCGCGTTGGCCGCGGCCTTGCTCGCGTCGCCCGTGGTGATCCACGTGCCGTACGCCTGGCCGGCGATCGTCAGGGCGTCGGACCGTGCCTGCCCGGTCAGCTTGGCCGCGGCGGACCCCGCGGTACCCGCCACGTTGACGAACAGCCGGTCCGGGGCGGGCTCGTGCGACGTCGCGGAGGCCGGCGTGGCCAGCAGGAACGAGCCGACGACCGTGGCCAGTGCCGCGGCGGGGGCCACGCTCCTTCGGAGGTGAGGTGTCATGGAAGCGCTCCCAGAGATCTCGCCCCTCGGCGCCGTCGCCGAGGGTCCGGCCGCGGCGCCTGCTGGCTGCCCGGGGCGACGGTGCCCCGGGCGGCGAGTGGCCACCGCGGACGCCGCCCAGTGTGCTCCGGTATGTCCGGCTCGCCAAGGGGTCCGGGCCGTCTGACCTGCGGCGGTGACGTCGGGCGCGCCCGGGACCCAACGGGATGAAATGCGCATTCCTCGCTACAGTCGACGTGCGACGACGCATCTCGCGGCGCAACTCGCGGTTTCACGCGGCACGGCAACGGGGCCCGGGCCTTCCCGGGTCTGTCACCACCGGGCGGAAGGAACGAGCGACATGGCGAAGGCAAGCGGCGACAGGTCCGGCGTGGTCCGGGTCGTCGGAGTCCTGACGATCATCTTCGGTCTCATCTACATCGTCGCCGGCGGCGTCACGTGGGGCCTCGTGGCGAGCAACCTGCGCAACGAGCAGATCACGGTGTCCGACGACGCGGCGCACTTCGCCGGCGGTCTCGTCGACACGCCGTGGGAGGCGTGGGCGCAGGCGGACGCGATCGAGCACCACGCGCTCAAGGCGTCGGGCGGCAAGACCTACGCGCAGCTGCCGCAGGACGACCCCACGCGGACGACGGTCATGAACGCGTCGTTCCTCCGGGCGTCGCTCTACACCTCGGTCGTCGCGTTCGGCGTCGCGCTCCTCGTGGTCGGCACCGGCATCGTGCTCCTCCTGCTCGGCTGGGCTCTGCACCGCAGCGGCTCGATCTTCCACCGGGCCGCGGTCGACGGGGTGGGACCCGTGGGCGCAGCGCCGGTCGTCACGGACCGGACCGCCGCGGACGACCGCGCGGCGTCTGACCGGGCGGCGGCCGAGAACGCTGCCGCCGAGCGTGCCGCCGCCGAGCGAGCTGCGGCTGAACGTGCCGCCGCCGACCGGGCCGCGGCCGACCGTGCCGCTGCTCCGCCTGCGGCGGCCGCGGCGCCCGCGGCTGCGGCTGCTGCGCCGGCAGCTCCTGCTCCGGCGGCCTCACCCGCTCCGACGGCGCCCGCCGCCGCAGCCGCGGCGCCTGCTGCCGCGCAACCTCCCGCTGAGCCCGCCGCGGCGCAGCCCGGAGCGGCGGAGCCGGGTGTGAGCTCGCTCGGAGGCGGCGCGGCGTCGGCTCCTGCCGCGACGCCGGCCGCCGACACGAGCGCTGCGGACGCGGCCGACCGCTCCGCGGGCGCGCACGCCGCGCCGCCGGACCCGGTCGCCGAGCCCGAGCGCGACCAGCCCGGAGCCTGAGCCCCGGACACCGACGAGGCCCGACGCACCCCCGCGGTGCGCCGGGCCTCGTGGTCTGCGGACCTCAGCGCCGAGACGCGCGGAGCCCGGAGATCAGCGAGCCGATCAGCAGCGCGGCGCCCGCGCCGCCGATCAGCACGATCAGGGCGAGCTGGCCGTCGACGTTCGCGCCGGCCGCCCAGGCGAGCACACCGATGCCCAGCACGGCGAGCACGAGGCCCCACACCACGGTGCCGACGCGCAGCCGCGGGGCGGCGGGGGGCGCCTGCGGCTCGCCGGGCGCCGGCCAGGCCGCGGTGGCCGCGGGCTGCGCGGGTGCGGGTGCGGGTTCGGGTGCGGGTGCGGCGGGTGCCGGTACCGGCTCGGCGAGGACCGGCGCCGTGAACGCCGGCGACGACGCCGGGAGCGGTGCGGTGGACGCCGCAGGCTGCGAGGACGTGCCCGCCGGCTGCGTGGACTGCTCGCTCGCGGAACCGCCGGGTCGCGGCCGGTCGGCCGTCGTCACGGGATCGAGGACGGCGGTCGGCTCGTCGTCGGCCGGCTCGACGCGCGCCCCGCCGTCGAACGGCTCGACGACGGAGGCGCCCGCCCCGGCGGCCGGATCCGCGATCGACGTCACTGCCGCGTCGTCGGGCTCCACGGGTGCGGCCTCCGTCGCGGCGGCCGGCTCGGAGTCGGCCGGCTCGGCGTCGACCGGCTCGGCCGCGGGAAGGACGCGGGTCGGCTCGTCCGACGGGTCGGTCGAGGGGACGGGGGTGGTCGGTTCGTCGGTCATGAGTGCTCCTGCTCGATCACCACGTCGCCGGCGCCTGCCGAGATGCGGAGGTGGATCCGGTGGGTCTCGGCGCCCGAGAGCGACGAGAAGGACCTGTCGAGGTGGCCGCCGCTCACCTGGACGGGCGAGCCGTCGCCGACGTCCCAGGTGATGGTGCCCGCGCCCACGCGGACGTCGGCGTCGACGGCCGCACCGCTCGCCGGGACCACGATCCTGAGGTTGCCCGCGCCGAGCGCGACCGGGACGGTCAGCGTCTCGTCGGTCAGCGGGACGTCCGTCAGGTCGACCGTCGAGTCGCCGAACGCGAAGCTCCAGCCGCGTTCGGCCTGCGCCCGCGTCACGGGCGTCACGTCGAGCGCCACCGCGTGGTGGTCGCCGCCGGTGGCCCAGTCGCTGCGTGCGGCGACGCCGAGCGGCACCGACAGGATCAGGCCGACGATCGCGAGGAACCCGAGCACGCCGCTCGTGCGGCCGCGCAGCCCGGAGACGACGATGCCGAGGCCCGCGAGGACGATGGCGACGCCGAGCGCGGTGAGCACGATCGGCCCGCGGAAGTCGCCGGCGCGGTTCGCGACGAGCAGGCCGGCGAGCGTCAGCAACGACAGCGCGACGACCGCGCCGGTGGTGGCCACGCCGGGGCCCGACGGTCGCGGCTTGCGCGGCTTGGTGGCGACGGTCGGCACGGGAACCGGTGCGGGCGCCGGCGCGGGCCGGCTCGGGTACGCCGCGTAGGCAGGTGCGTACCCCGTCGGGGTCGGCGGCGGCGGTGCCGTCGCGGTGGACGCGCTCCAGCCGGCCGCCGCCGCGGCGGGGTACGTGGCCGACGCGTACGGCGCGTCGCGGTGGGGCTCAGGCTGCACGGGTGCGCCCGAGGTCGCCGCCCAGGGTGCCGCGGCCGGCGCCGGGTTCGGGGGCTGCGGCGCGGTCCACGGCGACGAGGCGGGCGGCGGGCCCGCCTGCCGGGCAGCGTGGTCCGAGCGGTTCGCGGCGACGGCCGCCACGACCACGGCGATCACCACGGCGAACAGGCCGAGCCAGAGCAGGCCGCCGACGGCGCGCAGTCCGTCCGGCATGCCCGGCCAGCCGAGCAGCCAGCCGCCGCCACGGCTCAGACCCACGATCGTGAAAGCGAGCGCTCCGAGGAAGGCGTAGTCGAACCGGCCGCTGATGACCTCCTCGAGGAGGATGCGACCGTCGCGCCGGTGCGGCAGCAGCATCCAGCCGATGCCGTAGGCCAGGAGGCCGACGCCGCCCAGCAGCACGGTCACCACGAAGATGCCGCGGACGATCAGGACGTCGACGCCGAGCCGTTCGGCGATGCCGCCGGCGACCCCACCGAACCAGTGGTCGTCGGAGCGCCACAGGCCGAGCCGTCGGATGCCGGCGTAGAAGCCGGTCTGCTGCGGCGCAGCGGGCTGCTGCGGTGCGGGGGGTGGTGTCTCCATGGCTCGATCGTCGCGGCCGGCTCGGCCCGGGCGCATCGGGAGCCGACCCTGAACCGACCCTGAACCCGTGCCCCCGCGGTCCGGTGCCGCCCCTGAACCGACCCCTGAACGGACGTCCTCGCGGCCGAGATCGGCATCCGCGGGCGCTCCGACGTGTGACGATCGCTGCGTGACCGCGTCCTGGCCCGTTCCCGGCCCGCCGCCCGGTGCCCCCACCGTGCCCGGGGTGCGGACGCGGCTGCCGCTGCGGCGGCCGACCCGCGGCCGCTGGTTCGGCGGTGTCGCCGCCGGCGTGGCCGCGCACCTCGCGGTGCCGGTGCCGCTGGTCCGCGCGGCGTTCGTGATCCTGACGCCGCTCGGCGGCGCCGGCCCGGTGCTCTACCTGTTCTGGTGGGTGTGCGTCCCGTCGGGCGACCCCGCGGACGCGGCGCACGAGAGCCGTCCGAGCGCGCTCAGCCGCCTCGCGCGCCGGCAGCCCGACGCTCCCGTGCGGCGCTGGCCCGTGACCGACGTCGCCGTCGGGGTGCTGCTCGTCGCGGTGGCGGCGGTGCTCGTGGCGGCGCGGTCGGGCGTCGACGTCGGCGTCGGCTGGGTGCTGCCGGTGCTCGTGCTGCTGGCGGGCCTCGCGCTGGCGTGGAGCCAGCTCGACGCGACCGCCCGCGGCCGGCTGCGCGACCGGGCCGGTGGACGCACCCCCGTCGGGCTGCTGCGCGTGCTGGGCGGCATCGTGCTCGCCGGCGTCGGGCTCCTGCTGCTCGTCGGGCAGGCCGCCGGCCGCGGGGTCGACGCCGCGACGCTCGTGCAGTCCGTGGTCGCGGCGCTCGCGATGCTCGCGGGCGTCGCGCTCGTGCTCGCGCCGTGGTGGCTGCGGCTCGTGAACGAGCTGGGGGACGAGCGAGCGGCTCGGGCGCGCGAGTCGGAGCGCGCCGACATCGCGGCCCACCTGCACGACTCGGTGCTCCAGACGCTCGCGCTGATCCGCGCGCACGCCGACCAGCCGACCGAGGTCGCGCGCATGGCGCGGGCCCAGGAGCGCGAGCTGCGCGAGTGGCTGTACGACGACCGCCCGGCGCCGGGCACGTCGCTCGCGGCGGCGCTGCGCGCTCTCGTGGCCGAGGTGGAGGACTCCCGCACGGGCCGCGACGGCGGCGCGGTCGCGGTCGACGCGGTGGTGGTGGGCGACCGTGTTCCCGACGCGGACACCGGGGCCCTGCTGCAGGCGACGCGCGAGGCGCTCGTCAACGCCGTGGTGCACGGCCGGGCGCCCGTCTCGCTCTACCTCGAGGTGGGTCCGGACCAGGTCGAGGTGTTCGTCCGCGACCACGGCGACGGCTTCGACGTCGACGCCGTCGGCCCGGACCGGTTCGGCGTCCGCGAGTCGATCATCGGGCGCGTGCGCCGTCGAGGAGGCACCGCGACCGTGACGAGCTCGCCGGAGCGCGGCACCGAGGTGCACCTCGTCGTGCCGTGCCGCGCCGCGCCGGGGTCCCCTTCGACGCCGGCCGCCGAGACGCCGCCCGCCGAGACGCCGACCACCACCACGACCCAGGAGGACGCGTGACGCAGGACCAGCAGGTCGTCGACGTGGTGCTCGTCGACGACCACCACATGTTCCGCACCGGCGTGCGCGCGTCGCTCGACGCCCGCGTCCGCGTGGTCGGCGAGGCCGACTCGGTGGAGTCCGCCGTCCGCGTCGTGCACGAGCTGCGCCCGCCGGTGGTGCTGCTCGACGTGCACCTGCCGGGCGGCGACGGCGGCGGAGGCGCCGAGGTGCTGCGGCTGTGCACCGACGTCGGCTCCGACGTGCGCTTCCTCGCGCTCTCGGTCTCGGACGCCGCGGAGGACGTCGTCGCCGTGATCCGCGCGGGCGCCCGCGGCTACGTCACGAAGGCCATCGACGGCCCCGCGCTCTCCGACGCAGTGCTCCGCGTGGCGGGCGGGGACGCCGTGTTCTCGCCTCGGCTCGCGGGCTTCGTGCTCGATGCGTTCGGCACCGCGGCGGGCGACGTGGCGACCGGGGACGACGAGCTCGACCGCCTGTCGGCGCGCGAGCGCGAGGTGATGCGCCTGATCGCGCGCGGCTACTCCTACCGCGAGGTCGCCTCCGAGCTGTTCATCTCGATCAAGACGGTCGAGACCCACGTGTCCGCGGTGCTGCGCAAGCTGCAGCTCTCGTCGCGCCACGAGCTGACGCGTTGGGCCGCCGCGCGTCGGCTGCTCTGACGTTTCTGACGGTTCGTCAGCAAAGCGCTCTGGCGGCTACGATCCTCGCCATGAGGCTCGCGTACGACATCCTGCTGTTCCTGCACCTCGTGGGCTGGGCCATCGTGCTCGGCGGCACGATCGTGACGCTGCGAGAGGCTCGCCTGCCGAAGGGTGCGCTCCACGGCATCCTGACCGCGCTCGTCACGGGCATCGCGATGGTCGGCCTCGCCCAGGCGAGCGACGAGCTGCGCGACCCGAACAACGCGAAGATCGCCGTCAAGCTCGTCATCGCGCTCGTCGTCACGGGCCTGATCGTCTACGGCACCCGCCGGCCCGAGAAGGTGACGCGCGGGCTCGCCGGCGCGATCCTCGGGCTGACGGTCGTCAACGTCGCGGTCGCCGCCATCTGGCGCTGACGGCCCACAACGCAGCACCTCGCGCCCTCGCACGCCGTCGTCGGGAGCCCGTCGCCGACGCGGGTCCGAGCGGGCCTGGGCGGAGCGGCCGGAGTGTCGGTGGCGGCGCCTAGGCTGGGCGGTGCCATGACGTCGTTGTTCGAGAACCTGTCGCTGCCCGTCCCGTCCAGAGTGCCGCCGAACGCCCCGGGGAGCCGGGCCGCGCGCTCGTCCGAGCCGTCGAGCCTGCCCGCCGTCGTCCCGCCGCGCGGTGACGAGGCCGAGCCGGACGCCGCGCTCGAGGAGCGCCGCGCTGCCGCCGAGGCGCGCGCCGCGGCGCTGCTCGAGGGGCTCAACCCGGAGCAGCGCGAGGCGGTCGTGCACCAGGGCGGCCCGCTGCTCATCGTCGCGGGCGCCGGGTCGGGCAAGACGCGCGTGCTGACGCACCGCATCGGCTACCTGCTCGCCACGCACCGTGCCCGCGCGGGCGAGATCCTGGCCATCACGTTCACCAACAAGGCCGCGGCCGAGATGCGCGAGCGCGTCGAGAACCTCGTCGGGCCTGCGGCCGGTCGCATGTGGGTCTCGACGTTCCACTCCGCGTGCGTGCGCATCCTCCGGCGCGAGGCGCAGACGCTCGGGCTGCGCTCGTCGTTCTCCATCTACGACGCGGCCGACTCGCAGCGCCTCCTGACGCTCGTGGCGCGCGAGCTTGACCTCGACCCCAAGCGGTACCCGGCCAAGGCGCTCGCGGCGAAGATCTCGGCGCTCAAGGACGAGCTGGTGGATCCCGAGGCGTTCGCCGCGACGTCCGGCAGCGGCTCGAACGACTTCGACACCGCGCTCGCGCAGGTCTACACGCGCTACCAGCAGCGGTTGCGCCAGGCGCAGGCGCTCGACTTCGACGACCTGATCATGACGACGGTCCACCTGCTGCAGGCGTTCCCGGCCGTCGCGGAGCACTACCGGCGCCGGTTCCGTCACGTGCTGGTCGACGAGTACCAGGACACCAACCACGCGCAGTACGTGCTGGTCCGCGAGCTGGTCGGTCCGGGCAGCGACGAGCTGCCACGCGGCGATCTCACCGTGGTCGGCGACGCGGACCAGTCGATCTACGCGTTCCGCGGTGCCTCGATCCGCAACATCCTCGAGTTCGAGGCCGACTACCCCGACGCGACGACGATCCTGCTCGAGCAGAACTACCGCTCGACGCAGACGATCCTCTCGGCCGCCAACGCGGTGATCAGCCGCAACCCCGGTCGCAAGCCGAAGCGGCTGTGGACCGACTCGGGCGCCGGTGCGCAGATCGTCGCGTACGTCGCGGACACCGAGCACGAGGAGGCGCGGTTCGTCGCGGAGGAGATCGACCGCCTCGGCGACAGCGCCGGCGTGCGCCCGGGCGACGTCGCGATCTTCTACCGTGCCAACGCGCAGTCGCGTGCGCTCGAGGAGGTGCTGATCCGCGTCGGCCTGCCGTACAAGGTCGTCGGCGGCACGCGGTTCTACGAGCGCAAGGAGATCAAGGACGCCGTCGCGTACCTGCGCGCGATCGCCAACCCGGACGACGACGTCAACGTGCGGCGCATCCTCAACGTGCCGAAGCGCGGGCTGGGGGACCGCTCGGAGGCGATGGTCGCGAGCTTCGCCGAGCGCGAGCGCATCTCGTTCGGCGCGGCGCTCGAGCGGCTCGACGAGGTGCCCGGCCTGGGCACCCGGGCGGTCGTGGGCCTGCGCGGCTTCGCGGAGATGATGGCGGCGCTGCGCGACCTCGCCGGCTCGGGCGCAGGCCCGGCCGAGGTGCTCGGCGCGGTGCTCGACCGCTCCGGCTACCTCGCGGAGCTGCGCGGCAGCGAGGACCCGCAGGACGCGTCGCGCGTCGAGAACCTCGCCGAGCTGCACGCGGTGGCGAGCGAGTTCGAGCAGAGCGACCCCGACGGCGACCTCGCCGACTTCCTCGAGCGGGTCTCGCTCGTCGCGGACTCCGACCAGATCCCCGCGCCCGACGGCGGCGACGAGGACACGGACGACAAGCCGGAGCCCGGCGTCATCACCTTGATGACGCTGCACACCGCGAAGGGCCTCGAGTTCCCGGTCGTGTTCCTCACCGGCATGGAGGACGGCACGTTCCCGCACCTGCGCTCGCTGTCCGACGTCGACCAGCTCGCCGAGGAGCGTCGCCTCGCGTACGTCGGCCTGACGCGGGCGCGCGAGCGGCTCTACATCTCGCGCGCCGCGGTCCGGACCGCGTGGGGCGTGCCGAACGAGTTCCCACCGAGCCGGTTCCTCGACGACCTGCCGGACGAGCTCGTCGACTGGCGACGCCGCGAGTCGTCCACCTCGCAGCTGCGCGGCGGCTGGGGCTCGGGCTTCGGCACCGGCGGCGGGCGCGCGATCGGTTCGGGCTGGTCGGGCGGCGGGCAGCGCGGCGGGGGGTCCCGCGGCGCGGAGCGCGAGAAGCGGCCGGAGCTGCCCAAGACCGGTGCGACGTTCGGGTCGGCGACGCCCCGAGCGGAGGGCGCCATCCCGCAGCTCGCGATCGGCGACCGCGTCACGCACGACGCGTACGGGCTCGGCACCGTCGTCGCTCTCGAGGGCGCGGGGCCGAACGCCGTGGCGAAGGTCGACTTCGGCACCGAGGGGCAGAAGCGGCTCTTGCTACGGTTCTCGCCCGTCACCAAGCTGTAGCCGTCCCAACCCGTCTGCCGGGTTGTTCCGTTATCGGTATGTCGGCACGGAGGACCGCGCGCGCGTTCGTACCGTGAGGGAGGGTGCTCGGCGGACGAGCGGAGGTGCGCGTGGCGGACGTCGACGGGCGAAGCGCCCGCGCGGGTATGGCGGGCTACCCGGGCACGGGGCCCGGCGCCTGGGTGAACGGCGCGGGTGCCGATCCGGTTGTCGCGCCTGCCGGGCGTGCGGCGGACGACCGGACGCACGGACGGATCCGCGGCCTGGACGGCCTGCGCGCGTGGGCGGTGCTCGCCGTCATCGCGTACCACGTGAACCCCACGTGGGTGCCCGGCGGGTTCGTGGGCGTCGACGTCTTCTTCGTCGTCAGCGGGTTCCTCATCACGACGCTGCTGCTCCGCGAGGCCGACCGCAGCGGCCGGCTGTCGCTGCCGCAGTTCTGGGCGCGCCGCGCGCGGCGGCTCCTGCCCGCGCTCGCGGTCGTCGTCGCGGTGTCGTTGATCGCGGCGCGGCTCGTCAGTGCCGACCTGCTGGTCGGCACGCGGCGCCAGGTGCTCGGCGCCGCGACGTTCCTCACCAACTGGGTCGAGGTCGCCGCGGGCACCGACTACTTCGCGCAGCGGCAGCCGCAGCTGTTCCAGCCGTTCTGGTCGCTCGCGATCGAGGAGCAGTTCTACCTCGTGTGGCCGGTGGCGCTCGTGGTGCTGCTGGTCGCGCTGCGCTCGTGGCGCGCGCGGGCGCTCGCCGCGCTGGGGCTCGCGCTCACGTCGGCGGTGTGGATGACGGTGCTCTACGGCGGACCGGACGCGGCGACGCGTGTCTACTACGGGACGGACACGCACGCCGCCGGCCTGCTGATCGGCGTCGCCGGCGCGTTCGCGTGGCGGTCCGGACGGCACACGGCGCGCCACGTCGGCCGGGCGCCGTGGCTGCCGGCCGCGGCCCTCGCGGGCCTCACGGTGCTCGCGCTCGTGATGCCGGCCGAGAGCCCGTGGACCTTCCGCGGCGGGCTGCTGCTCGCCGCGGGGCTCGCCCTGGTCGCGGTCGCGGGCTGCGCCGTCGGCGTCCCCGGGTACGTGCGCGTGCTCGAGGCCCGGCCGGTCGTCTGGGTCGGCGAGCGGTCGTACGGGCTCTATCTCTGGCACTGGCCGGTGCTGCTGATCGTCGGCGCGGTGATCGTGGCGCCCACCGGCTCCGGCACGTGGTGGTTCGGCACCGCGCTCGCCGTCGGCCTGACGTTCGCGCTCGCTGCCGCGTCGTACCGCTGGGTCGAGACACCGGTCCGACGGCGCGGCTTCCGGGCGGTCGCGCGCGACGCGGCGGCGTCGTTGCGGAGCGGTGCGCGCCCGCCGCGGCTCGCCGGTGGCGCGGTCGCGGCCGTCGCGGTCGGCGCTGTCGTCGCGCTCGCCACGGTTCCCGGCACGTCGTCCGCCGAGGAGGCGATCGCGGCGGGCGAGCGCGCCATCGAGCAGGCCGGCCAGCAGCCCGCACCGACGACCCACACCACGCCGCCGCCGACCGCGCACGCGTCCCACCCGGGCGCCGGCCCCACGGGCGGCGCGAGCGCGCCCGCGGCCGGCTCGACAGGCGCCCCGACGGGGCATCCGGCAGGCCGCGCGGTGGAGGGCGGCGACGTCATCGCGTTCGGCGACTCGGTGCTCTCGGCGGCCGCGCCCGCCGTGCTGCACGAGATCCCGGGCATCGCGATCGACGCGAAGCCGATCCGCAAGTGGGTCGACGCCCCGAAGGTCGTGCAGGCCGCGGCGGACGCGGGGCGGCTGCGACCCGTCGTGGTGCTCGCCTTCGGCACCAACGGCGGCTTCCAGTTCGCGGGCTCGCAGGACGCGCTCGCGCAGGTGATGTCGATCATCGGGCCGGACCGTCAGGTCGTGTTCGTGAACGTCGTCGGCATCAGCTACTGGGTGGGGTCCGCCAACCACGAGCTCGTCAAGCTCAGCGCCGGCTACCCGAACTCGCGCGTGCTGGACTGGCGCTCGATCGTCACGCCCCACCCGTCGTGGCTGCACTCCGACCGCACCCACCCGTCGATGGCGGGCATCGGTCCGTACGCCGAGATGCTCAAGGACGCGTTCGCGACGATGTCGGTCTCCTGACACGTCCGGTGCGGGAGGGCGATCGTGCCCGGCGGGCGTCGGCCCACTCGCGTCCGCGGCGGGAGTGGGCCGACGCCCGCCGGCCGGTCACAGTCAGGCGGCGGCCGCCCAGACCCGCTCGACGGCGCCCCGGACGGCCTCGGCGCTGACCCCGGTGTCCCAGAGCGCGCGGTAGGCGCCGCAGTCGGGCATCCGCGTCACGGCCAGCAGCAGGTGGCCCGAGTCGATGCGGTTGTGCCGCACCCGGATGGCCTCGCGGAGCGCGAGCTCGAGCAGCTTCTTCGAGCTCGGGTCGAAAGGCACGTGCGCGAGGGGCTTGCGCCGGCGCCCGGCCCGCGGCGCGAGGTCGTCGAGCGCTCCCTCGCCGAAAGTCCGCTCCGCGCTCGTGCGGACCGCCTCGAGGTCGATGCCGAGCCCGGCGAGCGCCTCGGCGTCGATGCTGTCGCTCGGCAGCGCCCGCACCGCGGCCACGACCCGGTCGCGGTCGACGCCGAGCTCCGCCAGCGCGCGCGCCGCGACGGAGGACGGCTCGATGGTCATGCCGAGGAGGACCCGCTCCGTGCCGACGTGGTCGGCCCCGTCGACCTGCGCCTGGGCCTCGGCGTACGTGACGGCCGCACGGGCATCGTGCGTGAATCGCTCGAACATCGTCAGTACCTCTTCCCGTACTTCTTGTGGACGGCCTGCTTCGTGACGCCGAGCGCCTCGGCGAGCTGCTGCCAGGACCAGCCGAGGCGCCGAGCACGCTGCACGTGCAGCTCCTCGAGCCGGTCGGCCAGCGCCCGGAGCGATCGGACGGCGCGCAGGCCGTCCGCCGGGTTCTCGGCCGCCGCGGCGGCCATCAGCTGTTCGGACATGCCGTCAACATAGATTGACGGCCCACCCCGTGTCAACCGATGTTGACACCGCCGCCGCGCGGACCCGGTCGCAGGTGTCGCAGGCCATATCTCTCGATGTGAAGAGATCTCGGCTCGGCGACTACCATCGACGCGGCGCCGCGGCCACACCGAGACTGCGCTGCGCCGGTCGACAAGAGGGGAACCGGACCAGGTGGACCTGTTCGAGTACCAGGCACGTGACATCTTCGAGAAGCACGGCGTGCCCGTGCTCGGTGGCGTGGTCGCGACCACGCCCGACGAGGCCCGCGCAGGCGCCGAGCAGCTGCTCGGCGGTCAGCCCGGCGTCGTCGTCGTGAAGGCCCAGGTCAAGACCGGCGGGCGCGGCAAGGCGGGCGGCGTCAAGCTCGCCAAGACCGCGGACGAGGCGGCCGAGAAGGCCGGCGAGATCCTCGGCATGGACATCAAGGGCCACACGGTCCACCGCGTGATGATCGCGGCGGGCGCCAAGATCGCCCAGGAGTTCTACTTCAGCCTCCTGCTCGACCGCGCCGAGCGGCGCTACCTCGCGATGGCGAGCGTCGAGGGCGGCATGGAGATCGAGCAGCTCGCCGTCGAGCGCCCCGAGGCCCTGGCCCGCGTCGCCGTCGACCCGCGCACGGGCATCGACGAGGCGAAGGCGAACGAGATCGTCGAGGCGGCGGGCTTCCCGACGAAGACCAGCCCCGAGGTCGCCGCCAAGGTCGCGGCGGTCCTCGTCACGCTGTGGGACGTCTACCGCGAGGAGGACGCCACGCTCGTCGAGGTGAACCCGCTGGTCCTCACGGAGGACGGCGAGGTCGTCGCGCTCGACGGAAAGGTCACGCTCGACGCCAACGCGGACTTCCGCCACGCGGACCACACCGAGCTCGAGGACAAGGCCGCGGCCGACCCGCTCGAGGCGCGCGCCAAGGAGAAGGACCTCAACTACGTCAAGCTCGACGGCGAGGTCGGCATCATCGGCAACGGCGCGGGGCTCGTCATGAGCACGCTCGACGTCGTGGCGTACGCCGGCGAGGCGCACGGCGGCGTCAAGCCCGCGAACTTCCTCGACATCGGCGGCGGCGCCTCGGCCGAGGTGATGGCCGCGGGTCTCGACATCATCCTCACGGACCCGCAGGTCAAGTCGGTGTTCGTCAACGTCTTCGGCGGCATCACGGCCTGCGACGCGGTCGCCAACGGCATCGTCGCGGCGCTCGAGATCCTCGGTGACGAGGCGAGCAAGCCGCTCGTCGTCCGCCTCGACGGCAACAACGTGGTCGAGGGCCGCCGCATCCTCGCGGAGGCCGGCCACCCGCTCGTCACGCTCGCCGACACGATGGACGGCGGCGCGGACAAGGCCGCCGAGCTCGCGAACGCCGCCGCCTGAGCCCGCCCGACGTAGAGAGAAGCAGACACACATGGCGATCTTCCTGACCGCGGACTCCAAGGTCATCGTCCAGGGCATGACCGGCTCCGAGGGCACCAAGCACACGACGCGCATGCTCGCGTCGGGCACGAACATCGTGGGCGGCGTGAACCCGCGCAAGGCGGGCACGACCGTCGGCTTTCCGGCCGACGACGGCACTGTCGAGGTGCCGGTGTTCGGCTCCGTCGCCGAGGCCATCGAGAAGACGGGCGCCGACGTGTCGGTCGTCTTCGTGCCGCCGGCCCACACCAAGGGCGCCGTCGTCGAGGCCGTCGACGCGGGCATCCCGCTCGTCGTCATCATCACCGAGGGCGTGCCCGTCAAGGACACCGCCGAGTTCTTCGCGTACGCGCAGGAGAAGGGCGTGCGGCTGATCGGCCCGAACTGCCCCGGCCTGATCAGCCCCGGGAAGTCGAACGTCGGCATCATCCCCGCGGACATCACGGGTCCCGGCCGCGTCGGCCTCGTGTCGAAGTCGGGCACGCTGACCTACCAGATGATGTACGAGCTGCGGGACTTCGGGTTCTCGTCGGCGGTCGGCATCGGCGGCGACCCGATCATCGGCACGACGCACATCGACGCGCTCGCCGCGTTCGAGGCGGACCCCGAGACGGACGTCATCGTGATGATCGGCGAGATCGGCGGCGACGCCGAGGAGCGGGCGGCGGCGTTCATCAAGGAGCACGTGACGAAGCCCGTCGTCGGCTACGTCGCCGGCTTCACCGCGCCCGAGGGCAAGACGATGGGCCACGCCGGCGCGATCGTCTCCGGCTCGTCCGGCACCGCGCAGGCCAAGAAGGAGGCCCTCGAGGCCGCGGGCGTGAAGGTCGGCAAGACGCCGTCCGAGACCGCCGAGCTGGCGCGCGCGCTGCTCTCCTGATCACCGCCTCGACGGCTTCGACGGCCCGGTCGCCCCGCGGGGTGGCCGGGCCGTCGGCGTCCCGTGGTTCGGGCGCTGTGACGTCCACCGGTCGCCGACGCGCCGGGCCAGCCTCGGCCGGACCTGCGCCGTCGGCGGCGACGATGGCACGGTGACCGCCGCCGACACCCGCACCCGCCCCGCCTCGCGGGACGGCGCACGCGAGCCACGCGCCCGCGGCAGGCGGCCGGTCTCGACGTCACCCTTCTTCACCAGCGCGCTCGACGGCGCCCCGCACTGGGCCGTCGGCGCGCTGACGGCGCTCCAGGCGGCGCTGCTCTCGCTGCTCGTGCTCGTGCTGCCCGCGATCGCGGCGTTCGTCGCGACGTCGGCCGACCCGTCGAACGCGGACGTCGGCTGGGTGCGCGCCGTGCGTGTGGGCGCGGCGCTCTGGCTCGCGGGTCACGGTGTGCCGCTGCACGTGTCCGGCGTGACGATCGGGCTCGTGCCGCTGGGCGTCACGGGGCTCGCGGTGTTCGCGTGCTACGCGTCCGCGCGCCGGTCGGGCAGCCCCACCGCGTCCGGGTTCGTCGCCGGCGTCGCGTCCTACGGGCTGTCGGTGGCGCTCGTCGCGGGGGTGGTGGCTCCGGCCGACCTCGCGCGCGCGGTCGCGGGCGCTGTGGTCGTCGCGGTGCTCGGGCTCGGCGGGGGCCTGCTGCGCCGACCCGACGCTCCGTCGTGGCGCGAGACCTCCCGCCCGGTGTGGTCGCGCCTCACCCCCGCCGTGCGGTGCGGCGCGGCCGCGGGGCTGCTCGCCGCGGCGCTGCTGCTGCTCGCGGCGGCGGCCCTCACGCTGCTCTGGATCGTGGCGGGACGGGCGACGATCGGCGACGTCGTGCGCGGCATCGGCGTCGACGGCATCGGGGGCTTCGTGTTCGCCGCGGCGGAGCTCGCGTACCTGCCGAACCTCGTGGTCTGGGCCCTCGCATGGCTCGCCGGGCCGGGCTTCCACGTCGGCGCGGGGACGCACTTCGCGCCCGGCGAGGTGGCGGTCGGCCCGATGCCCGCCGTACCGATGCTCGGCGCGCTGCCGACGGCCGACTTCGCCGGGGGAGCGGCCCGCGCCGTGCCCGTGGTGCTCGTGCTCGTCGGCGCGCTCGCCGGCTGGTACGTGCACCGCCGGCTCCGGAGCACGCGGTGGACCACGGTGGTCGCGGCCGTCGCGACGGCCGGCCTGACGACCGCCGTGCTCGTGCTCGTCCTCGTCGCCGCGGCGAGCGGCTCGGCCGGTCCCGGGCGGCTCGCGGAGGTCGGCGCGCAGGCGTGGCTCGTCGGGCTGTACACCGGCGCCGGGGTGCTGCTGGGCGCGGCGCTCGTCGCGGTACCGACGGACGGCGCGGTGCGCTCCGGCGTGCTGCGCGCGGTGCGCGGTGTCGACGGCGAGGAGCCGCGGGTGCGGGTTCGCGCGCGTGGGGTCGTCGCGGAGGCGCCCGTGGTCGCCGTCCCCGTCGGGGCCGAGGCCGACGACGCCACGCCGGCTCGGGGCGCGGTCGACCCCCAGCCGGACGACGGCGACCAGGGCCTCGAGCCGCGCGACGCGGACCCCGCGCCGACCGACGAGGGGCAGGCGGCCGCCGAGCCGACGGGCGCACCCGACGTGCCTGGCGCGGCCCGGCCCGGCAAGCCTCTGCCCGGCGAGCCCGGCCAGAGCAGGACCGCGTCGCGGCCGCCCGCGTCGCCGTTCGCGGTCCGCACCCGACGCTGACGCGTCAGGGTCGCTTGAACTGCTTCTGCTGGTCCTGGCGGAACTGCTGCTCGCACTCCTGGTGCGCCGTCTGGGTCAGCGCCTGCGCGGAGCACTCCTGGTTCGCGCGCAACGCGTCCCAGCTCACGAGCGAGACGAGGTTCAGGAGCACCCACCCACCCGCGACGAGCACGCCGATGCCGAGCATCACGGGAAGACCGCCGCGGAAGCCCGACCGCGCGGCCGTCGTCAGCGCGCGTACCCCCCAGACGATCGCGAGCACCCCGAAGCCGATCGCGGCGAGCCGCCACGGCAGCCGCAGGGTGCCGACCAGGAGCGACGCGACGACGAGCATCCCGAACGTGCCGGCGAGCCGCGTGACGCGTGCCGTCGCGGCCGCGTCCGGGGCACCGGGACCCGGACCGGCCGCACCTGCGCCGCCCGGATCGCCCGGTCGGGCGCCGTGCGCGGCGCCCCAGGCGGGCGGCCCCTCCGGCCGGGGCGCGTGAGCCGGGGGCGCGACCGGCAGCCCGCGCGGGTCCGGTGCGCCGTCGGGCAGTGGCCGGCCGTCGGGCCCGACCGGGGCCTGCGCGTCGCCCGCGCCGCCACCTGCAGGCTCGCCCTGGGGCGGGCGAGGCCTGTCCTCCGGCGGCGCGTACGGGTTGCTCACCCCCGCATTGTCGCCCACGCCGCCGACAGCGTCGGCGCGGGTAGGGTGCGGCCTCGTGACGACCCCCCCGACCCCGCCCACCCGCTCCGGCGGCCGCCTGGTGGTGCTCGTCAGCGGCACCGGCTCGAACCTGGCGGCGCTGCTCGCGGCGCACGACGACCCGGCGTTCGGCGCGCGCGTGGTCGGCGTCGTCTCCGACCGCCCGGGCATCCGGGCGCTCGAGCTCGCACGCGAGGCCGGCGTGCCGACCGCGGTCGTCAGCCTCCAGGACTTCCCCGACCGCACCGCGTGGGACGAGGCGCTGACCGCCGCGGTCGCCGTCTTCTCGCCTGACCTCGTGGTGGCTGCCGGGTTCATGAAGCTCGTCGGGGCGCCGTTCCTGGCGCGGTTCGGCGGTCGCGTGCTGAACACCCACCCGGCGCTGCTGCCGTCGTTCCCCGGCGCGCACGGCGTGCGCGACGCGCTGGCGTACGGGGTCAAGGTCACGGGTTGCTCGGTGATCCTCGTCGACGCGGGGGTCGACGACGGCCCGATCGTCGCGCAGGTCACGGTCGCCGTCGAGGACGGGGACGACGAGGCGACGCTGCACGAGCGGATCAAGCTCGTCGAGCGCGGGCTCCTGGTCGACGTCGTGGGCCGGGTGGCCCGCGACGGCTACACGCTCGACGGGCGCAAGGTCCGCCTCGGCGGCTGAGGCGGCGCCGGTGCCGGCGTCACCACCTGCACCGACCCGCCCTCATCGCCGGCCCGCGGCCGGCTCGAGCCCGCGACCCCACGCCACGGTCTGCGCCGCGATGCGTTCCCACGGCGTCGGGTCCACGCCGAGCACCCGCTGCGACCCGGTCGAGTCGACGACGAACGGCGCGTCGAACTGGAAGGTCATGCGGCGCACCTCGCGCACCGGTCCCGACGCCAGCCCGATCGCGGCGAGGACCGCCGTCGGCACCGGCGCGATCGTCGGCACGTCGACGCCCGCGGCGTCGGCCAGCCGGGTGGCCAGCTCGCGGAACGTCAGCGGCCCACCGGTCGGCGCGATCCACGGCGAGCCCCACGCCTGGGCCGTCCGGCCCGCGGCCGCCAGCGCGGCGGCGAAGTCGGGCAGGTACGTCCACGAGTGCGGCACGTCGGGGTCGCCGATCGGCCGCAGCGGGCGTCCCTGCAGCAGTGGCCGGACCAGGCGCTCACCGGCGTGTGCGGGACCGACGGCGCCGGGGCCGACGTAGTCGGAGCCGCGGACCTCGGTGACGCGGACCCGACCCGCGCGGTGGCGGCGCAGCGCCTCGTCCCAGACGGCGGCACGCACCGCGCCCTTGCGCTCGGCCGGTGCGGTCGGCGTCGACTCCGTCATCGGCCCGTCGGGGCGGCCGTACGCGTACAGGTTGCCCGCGGCGACCAGCACCGCGCCGGTCGCCTCCGCGGCGTCGAGTGCCGCCGCGTTCAGCGCCGGCCACAGGGCCGGCCACCGGTCGTAGCGCGGGCTCGCGCAGTTGTAGACGACCTCGGCGCCGCGAACGGCAGCGGTCAGCGCCACCGGGTCTGACGCGTCGACCGCGGTGTGGGCGACGCCGCCCGGCGGGACGTCGCGCATGCCGGCCGGCGCGCCGGAGCGGGAGACGACGAGCACGTCCTGCCCGTGATCGGACAGGTGGTGGGCCAGCGCGGTGCCCAGCGGCCCCTTGCCCAGGACGACGTGACGTGGCATCGGAGTGCTCCTTCGGGTCGACGAGAGAGCGGTGCTCTCGAAAGAGAACGATGCTCGCGACCGCCCCGACGTGTCAAGAGCACCGCTCACATTGCGGATCGGTGCTCGCATGGACGACGATGCACCCGTGACCGCAGCCCCCGTCCCCCCATCTGCCGGCTCGGCCCGCGAGCGGGCGCGCGCGACCTTCACGGCCGACCTGCTCGCGGCAGCCCGCCGCCAGGTCGCCGAGGTGGGCGCTGCTCAGCTGTCGCTCCGCGGCGTGGCGCGCGAGCTCGGCGTCGCGTCGTCGGCGGTGTACCGGTATGTCGACTCGCGCGACGCGCTGCTCACGCTGCTGCTGATCGAGGCGTTCGACGACGGGGGTGCCGCGTGCGAGACGGCGTTCGCGCGGGCGCGCGCCGCGGGGGCGTCCGCGGGGGAGACGTGGATCGCCGTCGCCCGCGCCTTCCGCGCGTGGGCCACCGAGCACCGCCACGCGTACGAGCTCGCCTACGGCACGCCGGTGCCGGGGTACGTCGCGCCGCAGGACACCGTCAGCCACGCGACGCGCGTGTGGGGTGTGCTCGGCCGGGTGATCGTCGCCGCGGCGGCGGACGGGGACCTCGCGCCGCTCGTCCCCCCGGCCGACGTGCGCGGGCTCGTCTCGCCCGCGGTCCTCGAGTTCGCGGGGTCGCTGGCCGACGACGGCCGGGCAGCCCCGGGCACGGACGCCGAGGAGGGCGTCGTGCGGTCGGTCGTGCTCTTCGACGCGCTCGTCGGCGCCGTGTCGACCGAGCTGTTCGGGCACCTGCACGGCGTCACCACCGACGCGGACCGCCTCTTCGACGTCACGATCGCCGCGGCGGCGACCGGCGTGGGGCTGGTCCTCCGCCCGGCCGCCTGAGCCTGGCGCCGCGATAGCATGGGCGCGGCCGTGACTGGCGACTCGAGGTGGAACAGACCACCAGGGAGCGGCCGAGAAGCAGACCGTGCACCGTCCGCCTGGGTGCTGGGTCGACGCAGGACCTGGTCCCGCACCTGACCCGACGCACGCACCCCTGGAAGGACGCCATGTCCCACGACCTGTCCCCGCTCCCCGCCGTCGCCGACCCGGGCGCCCCCGAGACCCGCCGCGCCGTCCGCCGCGCGCTCGTCAGCGTCTACGACAAGACCGGCCTCGCCGAGCTCGCCACCGCGCTGCACGCCGCGGGCGTCGAGCTCGTCTCGACCGGCTCGACCGCCAAGACGATCGCCGCGGCGGGTGTGCCCGTGACGCCGGTCGAGCAGCTCACCGGCTTCCCCGAGTGCCTCGACGGCCGCGTCAAGACGCTGCACCCGCGGGTGCACGCCGGGCTGCTCGCCGACACGCGCCGCGAGGACCACGTCCAGCAGCTCGCGGACCTCGACATCGCGCCGTTCGAGCTCGTCGTCGTCAACCTGTACCCGTTCACCGCGACGGTCGCGTCCGGTGCTGCGCCGGACGAGTGCGTCGAGCAGATCGACATCGGCGGCCCGTCGATGGTGCGCGCCGCGGCCAAGAACCACCCGAGCGTCGCGGTCGTGGTCGACCCCGCACGGTACGACGAGGTCGTCGCGGCGGTCGGCGAGGGCGGGTTCACGCTCACGCAGCGCCGTCGCCTCGCGGCCGACGCGTTCGCGCACACCGCGGCGTACGACGTCGCGGTGGCGAGCTGGTTCTCGTCCGTCTACGCGCCGGACGAGACGGCCGCCGAGTCGGGCTTCCCGGCCTTCACCGGCGCCACGTGGCAGCGCGGCGCGGCCCTGCGGTACGGCGAGAACCCGCACCAGCCGGCGGCGCTCTACCTCACGGTCGACGGCGCCGCGGGCCGCGGCCTCGCCGGGGCGCAACAGCTGCACGGCAAGGAGATGAGCTACAACAACTACGTCGACGCGGACGCCGCGTGGCGCGCGGCGCACGACCACCAGGGCCGGCCGACCGTCGCGATCATCAAGCACGCCAACCCGTGCGGCATCGCGGTCGCCGACGACGTCGCGCAGGCGCACGCCAAGGCGCACGCGTGCGACCCGGTCTCGGCGTTCGGCGGCGTCATCGCGTCCAACGTGGCGATCACGGCCGCGGCCGCCGCGCAGATCGCGGAGGTGTTCACCGAGGTTGTCGTCGCGCCGGAGTTCGAGGCCGAGGCGCTCGAGATCCTCACCCGCAAGAAGAACGTGCGCCTGCTGGTCGCCGCGCCGGTCGAGGGCGCCGCACTCGAGCAGCGCGCGGTCTCGGGCGGGCTGCTCGTGCAGCGCACGGACCTCGTCGACGCCCCCGGCGACGACGTCACGACGTGGACGCTGGCGACGGGCGAGGCCGTCGACGACGCGACCCTGGCCGACCTCGTGTTCGCGTGGCGCGCGGTGCGGGCCGTGAAGTCGAACGCGATCCTGCTCGCGCACGACGGTGCGTCCGTCGGCGTCGGCATGGGCCAGGTCAACCGCGTGGACTCGTGCCGCCTCGCGGTCGAGCGCGCGAACGCGGACGGCGCGGACCGGGCGCGCGGGTCGGTCGCGGCGTCCGACGCGTTCTTCCCGTTCGGTGACGGGCCGGCGGTGCTGATCGAGGCCGGCGTGCGCGCCATCGTCCAGCCGGGCGGTTCGGTGCGGGACGACGAGACGATCGCCGCGTGCGCCGCGGCGGGTGTCGCGCTCTACCTGACGGGTACCCGCCACTTCGCGCACTGAGCCACCGACACGACCGTCGGCCGCCGTCGCCCCGTGCGCCGGCGGCCGACGTGCGTCTGGCGGCCCACGCGCGCGTCAGGCCAGCACCGCGTCGCGCAAGCCGCGGGCAAGGTCGGCGGCCGCGGCACGGTCGAGGCGCGGCAGCGTGGCGCCGGCGAACAGCCGGCGCGCGGACCCGACGTCGCGGGGCCGGTCGACCGTGAGCACGGCCTCGAGCTCGTCCGACCCGGGCCGGAACCAGAGCGCGCCCCAGCCCTCGTCGCCGCGCGGGTCGCCGCGGAGGGCGACGTCCGAGCCGGCGCCCGGCAGGCCGAACAGCGCCAGCTCGTGCCCGAGCTGCGTCGAGAACACGTACGGCGCGACGTCTGCGGAGGCGTCGTCGTCGGGCAGCCCCAGCAGGTCGGCGACGAGCTGCGACGGCCCGCGCAGCGCGCCGTCCCAGTGCCCGCCGGGGACCCAGCCGTGGCGGCGCGACCGGCGCAGGGCGACGTCGCCCGCGGCCCGCACCGCGCGGGGCGCGCCGATGACGCCGTAGCCCTCGTCGACGCGCAGCGAGCCGTCGGGCTCGCGGGGGAGCGCGTCCCCGAGCCACGCGGTCGCGGGCCGCGCGCCGACGGCGACCAGCACCGCGTCCGCGGCGAGCCGCGTGCCGTCCGCCAGCGTGACGCCGTCGGCCCGGACCTCGCCCGCGCGCGTCCCGGTCAGCAGCCGCACCCCGGCAGCGTCGTACCAACCACGGGTCAGCGCACCGACCGCGCCGAGCGCGCCGGCGAGCGGCCCGTCGAGCGCCTCGAGCACCGTGACGTCCACGCCTGCGGCCGCGGCGACGCCGGCGACCTCGGCACCGATCCAGCCGGCGCCCACGATCACGAGCCGAGCTCCCGGCACGAGCCGCTCGCGCAGCAGCGCGGCATCCGCCGCCGTGTGCAGCGTCAGCGCGCCGTCCCAGCCGGCGGGCCGCACGGCCCGCGCGCCGGTGGCGATCACCACCGCGTCGGCGGTGCGCTCCCCGGTGTCGGTCGCGACGCGCGCCGCCTCGCCGTCGACCGCGAGCCCGCGTGCCGGCTCGTCGAGCGCGACCTCGTCCGCGAGCGCGAGCAGGTCCGCGCCGACCTCGTCAGCGAGCCACGTGGGCGTCCGCCGGTCGAGCAGGTGCTTCGACAGCGGTGGCCGGTCGTACGGCGCGATCCCCTCGGCACCCAGCACGCTGACGCGCCCGCCGAACCCGCGCTCGCGCAGCGCGGCGACGGTCTGCGTCGCCGCGAGGCCCGCACCCACCACCAGGACGTCGCGGACGGGGCGCGGGTCGGTCACCCGCGCAACGGTAGTCTGCGGCGTCATGGCACATCCGCGGACGGGCGGCACTCCCGTCCCTCCCGAGCAGCGCGCGCTCGACCCCCGGGCGATCGCGCGCGCGTCGCTGCACGCGTCGCGGAACGCCTCGCTGTGGTGGACGAGCGCCGGCGTGGTCGTGTCGATGGTGGTCGCGCTCGTGGCGGGCACGCAGGTCGGTGCCTGGACGCTCGCGGCGCTCGCGGCGGCGTGCGCCGTGGTCCGCGCGGCGCTCCCCTCGCCCGGGCCGGTCGCCATCGCGGCGCGGGCCAAGCCGCTGGACGTCGCGGTGCTCACCTTCTTCGCGCTCGCGCTCGCGGCGCTGGGCGCGATCCTGCCGACCGCCTGACGCCGCGCGGTCGGGCGGGCCGGCGCGCGAGCGCCGAGGAGCCCCCGCGTCAGCGCACCGACCGGAAGAACGCCCGCAGCTCGTCGACCAGCAGGTCTGGCGCCTCCCACGCGGCGAAGTGGCCGCCGCGGTCGAGCTCGGTCCAGCGCGTGATCCGGTGCTCGCGCGAGACCACCAGGCGGACCGACGGGTCCGTCGGGAACAGCGCGACGCCGGTCGGCACGTCGCTCCGCGGCAGCGCGACCGCGGGCGCGACGCGGTTCTCGAGGTAGAGGTTCGCCGACGTGGCGGCGGTCCCCGTGGCCCACACCAACGTCGCGAGGTCGAGCAGCGCGTCGGGGTCGACGCCGCCGAGCGGGTCGGGGTGAGCGGGGTCGGTCCAGTCGTGGACCTTGTCGAGCACCCACGCGAGCTGGCCGACCGGGGAGTCCGCCAGCGCTGCGCCGATGGTGTGCGGCCGGGTGGCGTGGACCGCGGCGTACCCGCCGTCGACCGCGGCGCGGGACCGGCCCCACGCGACGCGGTCGCGCTCGGACCCGGTCAGCGCCCGCTCGTCCTGGTCGGTGAGCGCAGGCAGGTCGAGCGACGCGTGCACGTGCACGCCGACCACGCGGTCGGGCGCGACGCGGCCCACGAGCGGGGAGACGACCGAGCCGGTGTCGCCGCCGGCGGCGCCGAACCGCTCGTAGCCGAGCCGTGCCATGACGACGACCCACGCCCGCGCGATCCGGACGTGGTCCCAGCCGGGACCCGCGAGCGGCGCCGAGAAGCCGGCGCCCGGCAGTGACGGCGCCACGACGTGGAACGCGTCCGACGCCCGGCCGCCGTGCGCGACCGGGTCGGTCAGCGGTCCGAGCAGGTCGAGCACGTCGAGCGTCGACCCCGGCCAGCCGTGCGTCAGCAGCAGCGGGAGCGCGTCCGGCTCGTGCGATCGCGCGTGGAGCGCGTGCACGCGCTGGCCGTCGACCAGGGTGACGACCTGCGGGACCGCGTCGAGGCGACGCTCGACCGCCCGCCACGAGTACGTCGTGGCCCAGCGCTCGACGAGCGGCCGCAGCGCGGCGACCGGCGTGCCGCGCGTCCACCCCGTGCCCGGCACCTCCCGGGGCCACCTGGTCCGACGCAGCCGGTCGCGCAGCTCCTCGAGCAGCGTGCCCGGCAGGTGCGCCACCACCGGAAGGACGCCGCCGGCGGGCGGAGACAGCTCGGGCGCGACGGCCACGCTCGGCGGCGCGGCGACGTCGTCCGTCCACCTCGCGGCCATGACGCCTCCGTGCCCGTCCCGGACCTTGCGTCGCGGACGCCCGGCCGTCCGCGTCCCCACCAGTGTCGCCGGGCCCACCGACAGTCCCACCGACGGCCCCACCGACGACGCAGGGGCGCCCGGCCGATGCCGGACGCCCCTGCGGGTGCGCGGAGCGGAGGCGACGCCTCAGCGCTCGTCGACCACCACCACGTCCTCGTCCGTGACGTAGAGGTCGTCCTCCTCGAGCAGGTTGTCCTCCACGGGCTCGGCGGCGAACGCGCGGTACACGAGGCCCGCGATCGCGCCACCGACCAGCGGCGCGACCCAGAACAGCCACAGCTGCTTGAGCGCCCACGTGTTCGCGAAGATCGCGGTGGCGGTCGAGCGCGCCGGGTTCAGCGACGCGTTCGTCACGGGGATCGCGACGAGGATCAAGATCGCGAGCGCGAGGCCGATGGCGACCGGCGCCTGGCCCTTCGACGCGCGACGGTCGGTGACGCCGAGGATCACGCCGACGAAGATCGCGGTCACGACGACCTCGACGAGCAGCGCGGTCACGAGCGGGAACGACGTCGCGCCGGACGACGCCGTGTGCAGTGGCGAGTGCGGGCCGAAGCCGTTCGAGACGCCGTCGAAGAAGTCGCGCGCGGTGTCGCCCTCCTTCTGCGAGATCAGCGGGGGCAGCGTCTTCGGGATCGCGACGAACAGCACGGCCGCGCCGACCGCGCCGCCGATCACCTGGGCGAGCCAGTAGGGGAGCACGTCGCGCCACGGCGTGCGGCCACCGAGCGCCGCGCCCAGCGTCACCGCCGGGTTGAAGTGGCCGCCCGACACGTGGCCCACCGCGGCGATGCCGGCGAGCACGGCGAGACCGAACGCGAGGCCGACCGCGAGCGTGCCGCCGCCGAGCGAGCCGACGCTGGCGTACAGCGCGACGCCGACACCCGCGAGGACCAGGAAGAACGCACCGAACGCCTCGGCGCCGAGCCGCGCGATCAGGCTGGGGGTCGCGACGACGCCCGTGCCGGCCGGGACGTAGTAGGCGTCGGCCTCGTCGTCCTGGGGGGCGAAGTAGTCGCCGATGCTCGGCTCGCCCGCCGGCGGCGCGAACGCCGGGGCGTCGGTGGGCGCGGTCGGCTCGGCGGGCGCCGCCGCGACCGGCTCGGCTGCGACCGGCTCCGCCGCGGGCTCCGCGGCGGCCTGCGCGACCGGCTCGGCCGGGGTCGTGTCGGGCTCGACGGCGTCGTCGGGCCCGGTGGGCTGGGGGGTGTCGTGCGACATGGCGATCCTGTCGTGTGTCGTGTGAGAGCGGCCCGGGCATGTGCTGACCGGCCTCGGGCGGCCCGTGTCCCCGCCAGCATGCCAGTCCGCGCCCCGCGGGGCACGAGACTCCGGCTGTGCAGGTGCTGGACCCGGCCGGCCCGAGACGCAGGTCGCACGCCTGGTCACGGCCAAAGTCTCTCGACGTCGAGTAATCTTGGGCCATCCCCCGGCTGCAAGGCCCCACCACAGGAGAAGCCCGCATGGCGAAGATCAAGGTCGTCGGCCCGGTCGTCGAGATCGACGGCGACGAGATGACGCGCATCATCTGGCAGTTCATCAAGGACCGCCTGATCCACCCGTACCTCGACGTCGACCTGCGGTACTACGACCTGTCGATCGAGAACCGCGACGCGACCGACGACCAGGTGACGATCGACGCGGCGCACGCGATCAAGGAGCACGGCGTCGGCGTCAAGTGCGCCACGATCACGCCCGACGAGGCCCGCGTCGAGGAGTTCGGCCTCAAGAAGATGTGGAAGTCGCCGAACGGCACGATCCGCAACATCCTCGGCGGCGTCGTCTTCCGTGAGCCCATCGTCATCTCCAACATCCCGCGTCTCGTGCCGGGCTGGAACAAGCCGATCGTCATCGGCCGCCACGCGTTCGGCGACCAGTACCGCGCCACCGACTTCGTCGTGCCGGGTGCGGGCACACTGACCCTGACGTTCACGCCCGCGGACGGCTCCGAGCCGATCCAGCAGGAGGTCGTCACGTACCCCGAGGGCGGCGGCGTCGCGATGGGGATGTACAACTTCGACGAGTCGATCCGCGACTTCGCGCGCGCGTCGTTCGCGTACGGCCTGGACCGCGGCTTCCCGGTGTACCTGTCGACCAAGAACACGATCCTCAAGGCCTACGACGGCCGCTTCAAGGACCTCTTCCAGGAGGTCTTCGACGCCGAGTACGCCGACGCCTTCACGGCCGCGGGCCTCACCTACGAGCACCGCCTGATCGACGACATGGTCGCCTCGGCACTCAAGTGGGAGGGCGGCTACGTCTGGGCGTGCAAGAACTACGACGGTGACGTGCAGTCGGACACCGTCGCGCAGGGCTTCGGCTCGCTCGGACTCATGACCTCGGTGCTCGTGACGCCGGACGGCAAGACCGTCGAGGCCGAGGCGGCGCACGGCACGGTCACGCGCCACTACCGCCAGCACCAGGCCGGCAAGCCGACGTCGACGAACCCGATCGCGTCGATCTTCGCGTGGACGGGCGGCCTCAAGCACCGCGGCAAGCTCGACTCGACCCCCGAGGTCGTCGAGTTCGCCGAGACGCTCGAGCGCGTCGTCATCGAGACCGTCGAGAGCGGCAAGATGACGAAGGACCTCGCGCTCCTCGTCGGCCCGGAGCAGGCGTGGCTGACGACCGAGCAGTTCCTCGGCGCGCTCGACGAGAACCTGGCGGCCGCGCTCGCCTGAGCCCGCGCGACGAACGGCGTCCGTCCCCTCCGGGGCGGGCGCCGTTCCGCGTCCTGGGACCTGCTCGCCCGGGGCGTCAGTCCCCGAGGCCGAAGAACCGCATGACGGCGTCGTAGTCGAACGGGATCTGGTGCGTGACGTCCGCCAGGCTGTTCGCCTCGACCGCGGGCCGGTCTCCCGACGAGCCGTAGCGCGTCCGCGTCGTCCCCGCGGTCGGGGTGTCGTGGCGCACGGGCGTCGCGCTGACGCCGAGCACGTCCGTCCACTGCTTCACGGCCTCGCGCAGGTTCGGGTAGCCGAGCACCGGGTCGGCCGTGCCGTGCCAGAGCTGGACGCGCGGCCGGTGCCCGTGGTAGCCGGGGTAGGCGGCGCGCGCCTCGTCGCCCCACGCCTTCGCGCTGCGCGTGAGCTCGCCGAGCGAGCACGGCACGGAGTAGTCCGCGCTGCCGTTCGGCCCGGGCGGGGGCGCGTCCGTCGCGAAGCAGCCCGCGGGGACGCCCGCGAACGCCGATCCCGCGGCGAACAGGTCGGGGTAGTCGGCGAGCAGCACCTCGGTCGTCATCGCGCCCGACGAGTAGCCGGTGACGAACACCCGGTGCGGGTCCGTCGAGTAGTGCGCGAGCACCCAGCGGACCATGTTCGCGATGCTCGTCGGGTCGCTCCCGCCGTCGTGGCGCAGCGCTGCCGACGACGACACGTCGAAGCAGCGTCCGGGCCGGTCCGCGTCCGGGTAGACGACGAGGAAGCCGTGCTGCTCCGCGAGCATCGAGTACTCGGTGACGTCGTGGAAGTGCTGCGCGTTGTCGGTGCAGCCGTGGATCGCCACGAGCACCGGCGCGTGCTTCGGCAGGTGCTCGGGGACGTCGAGGTACATGCCGATGCCGCCGGGGTTCGGGCCGAAGTCGCGGACCACGTCGAACGCCCCCGGGGCCAGGGCGGCGGACGGCGAGCGGACCGGCGAGGCGCCGGGGGCCGGCGAGCCGGTGGCGGACGGCTGGGCGGCGGCCCGCGGCTCGGCGGTCGTCGGCGCGGTGGTGGACGTGCCGGGGTCCGACGCCGACGACGTCGACGTGCACCCGGCCAGCAACCCGGGCGCGACGAGCAGGAGCGCCGCGGCGGCGAGCACCCGGACAGGTCTGTGCAACGGACGGCCCCCTCGACGTCGTGGCCACTCGGCCGGGCCCCATCGTGGCCCGCGCGCCAGCCTGCCACAAGGCGCTGACCAGCAGCGTCGCGCGTCCACGCGCCTCGTCGAGCGCGTCGCCGTCGGGGTCGCCGCGCGGAGAGGGTGCGGGGCCGGTCCCGCCGCGCCTCGCGGCGCGCGCCCGACCGCCGCGCGGCGCCCGCCCCGGAGGGGGCGGACGCCGCGCGGCTTCCCGGGGTCGTGCACGCGGCCCGCCTCTCCCCGTGGCGCGTCGCGTCCCGGGGTCAGGCGACGGCGCAGGCCGTCCCGTTGAGGGCGAACGACGCCGGGCGCGTGTTCGTGCCGGAGTACGACGCGTTGAACCCGATCGCCTGGCTCGCTCCCGGCGCGATCGTCGCGTTCCACGCCGCGTTGGTGAGCGTGACCGCGCCACCCGACTGGCTCGCCGTCGAGCTCCACGCCTGCGTGACGGTCTGGCCCGAGGGGAACGTGAACGTCAGCCGCCAGCCGTTGACGGTCTGCGACGACGTGTTGGCGATCGTCAGGTTCGCGGTGAAGCCCGTGTTCCACTGGTTCACCTGGTAGGTGACCGTGCACGCGGCGCCCGAGGCGGGCGGGGTCGTGACGGGAGGTGTCGTCACGGGCAGGGTCGTGACCGGCGGGGTCGTCACGGGTGGTGTGGTGACGGGCGGCGTGGTGACCGGCGGTGTCGGCCGCTGGTCGAGCCCGAAGAACCGCAGCGTCGCGGCGGCGTCGATCGCGATGTTGTGCGTGACCCCCTGCTCGCTGTTCGCCTCGACGGGCGCCTGGCCGCCCGTGGCGCCGTAGCGCGTCCGTGTGATCCCGCCCGAGAGCTGCTCGGTCGACGCCGGCGTCTGGCCGACGCCCAGCACGTTGGTCCACTGCTTGACCGCCTCGCCGAGGTTGACGTAGCTCAGCGTCGTGTCGGCCGTCCCGTGCCACAGCTGGACGCGCGGCCGCGTGCCCGACCAACCGGGGTACGCGGCGCGTGCGAGGTCGCCCCACTGCTGCGCGGTCCGTGTGAGCGTGCCGCCCGAGCACGAGCTGTTCCAGCCGGCCTGGCCCGTCGAACCCGGCGCGGCGCCGCCCGTCGAGAAGCACGTCGCGGGCACGCCGGCGTAGGCCGAGCCCGCGGCGAAGAGGTCGGGGTAGTCGGCGAGGAGCAGCTCGGTCATCATCGCGCCGGACGAGAGGCCCGTGACGAACACGCGGCTCCGGTCGGTCGAGTAGTGCTGCTGCACGTACCGGACCATGTTCGCGATGCTCGTCGGGTCGCTGCCGCCGTCGTGCGTCATGGCGGGGGTCGACGAGACGTCGAAGCACTGGCCGGGCCGGCTCGCGTCGGGGTACACGACGATGTAGCCGTACTGGTTCGCGAGCGTCGCGTACGGCGTGTTCTGGTAGAACGCCTGGGCGGTGCCGGTGCAGTAGTGGATCGCCACGAGCACGGGTGCGTTCGCCGGCACGTTGTCCGGCACGTAGAGGTACATGCCGATGCCGCCGGGGTTGGCGCCGAAGCTCGTGACCTGCGTGAGCGAGGCGGCCTGCGCGGGCGCCGCGCCCAGCACCGCGGCGGCGAGTCCGGCGAGCCCCGCGGCGAGCGCCGCACCGGCGGCGACCACGCGGCGGCGGAGGGATGGCGTGGTCATCGGGGGCCCTTCGTCGGCGTCGGTGGACCGGCGCGAGGACCGGTGCGCCGAGCCTGACGACGCGGCCGAGGGGCGGCAATCGGTTGTCCCTCGCGCAAAAGGATTCGCCGCGACCCGGAACTTTCGCCTGGGCGGCGCGGCGAGCGGCCCCCCGCGCCGCGGGTCGGCGGCGAACGCTGCCGGCTACCGGTCGAGCCCGAAGAAGTGGACGGCAGCCGCGGCGTCGACGTGGATGTCGTGCGTGACGCCGTCCTCGCTGTTCGCCTCGACCGTCGCCTGGTCGCCCGTCGTGCCGTAGCGCGTGCGGGTGCGGCCGGGTGCGGGCGTGTCGGTGCTCGCGGGCGTCGCGGCGACGCCGAGGACGTCGGTCCACTGCGCGACCGCCGCCCCGAGGTTCGCGTACGCGAGGGTGGTGTCGGCGGTGCCGTGCCACAGCTGGACGCGCGGCCGCTTGCCGGACCAGCCGGGGTAGGCGGCGCGCACGACGTCGCCCCACTGGCTCGCCGTCCGCGTCAGCTCGCCGGCCGCGCAGCGGGGGGAGTAGTCCGCGGACCGCAGGTCGAGCGGAGGGGGCTGGTCGGACGCGAAGCAGCCGGCCGGCACGCCGGCGAACGCGGCGCCCGCCGCGAACACGTCGGGGTAGTCGGCGAGCAGCACCTCGGTCTCCATCGCGCCCGACGAGAGACCGGTGACGAACACGCGCGCGGGGTCGCTCCCGTAGTGCGCGTGGACCCAGCGGACCATGTGCGCGATGCTCGTCGGGTCGCTGCCGCCCTCGTGCAGCATCGCCGGGGGCGACGAGACGTCGAAGCAGTGCCCCGGTCGCGTCGCCGAGGGGTACACGACGACGAAGCGGTAGCGGTCGGCGAGGTCCGCGAAGTCCGTCCGGCTCGCGAACGCCTGCGCCGAGCCGCCGCAGTAGTGGATCGCGACGAGCACCGCGGGGTGCGCCTGCAGGCCGGCCGGGACGTGGACGTACATCTCGATGCCCGGCGAGGCGGCGTCGAAGTCGGTGACCTGCTCGAGCGGCACGACGCGATCCGGCGAGTGCCGGAGGAGCCCGGCGCCGACGACGATCCCCGCCACCGCCACGAGCGCCGCGAGCCCGGCGACCCACCATCGGCGGCGGGCGGACGTCGTCATCGGCGCTCCTGAGGTCAGGCGACCCGCGCGGGCTGCGGGTCGATCAGGCAGAGTCTGGCGACGTCGGAGCGGACCGGGCAACGGCGATCGCGTGGCGCGCCCGCAAGGGACCGTGTGCTCCCGCGGCGGCGGCACCCGCGGAGTAGGTTGCCGGTAGCCCAGCCGGTCGATCGAAGGAGCTCCCGTGCCCGCAGCCTCGCCCGTCCACGTGACCGTCACCGGCGCCGCCGGCCAGATCGGCTACGCGCTGCTGTTCCGCATCGCGTCGGGACAGCTGCTCGGACCGGACACGCCCGTGCGACTGCACCTGCTCGAGGTGCCGCAGGCGGTCAAGGCGGCCGAGGGCGTCGCGCTCGAGCTCGACGACTGCGCGTTCCCGCTGCTCGCGGGCATCGACATCCACGACGACGCGACCGAGGCGTTCGCCGGCACGAACGTGGCCCTGCTGGTCGGCGCGCGTCCGCGCACCGCAGGCATGGAGCGCGGCGACCTGCTGAGCGCCAACGGCGGCATCTTCGGCCCGCAGGGCGCGGCGATCAACGCGGGCGCTGCCCAGGACGTGCGGGTGCTCGTCGTCGGCAACCCCGCCAACACGAACGCGTTCATCGCGGCCGCGGCGGCACCCGACGTGCCGAAGGACCGGTTCACGGCGATGACGCGCCTCGACCACAACCGCGCCGTCGGGCAGCTCGCCGCCCGGACCGGCGCGCCGGTCACGGACATCGCGCGCGTGACGATCTGGGGCAACCACTCGGCGACGCAGTACCCCGACCTGCTCCACGCGACGGTCGGCGGCCGGCCCGCGCTCGAGGTCGTGGGCGACGACGCGTGGGTGCGCGACACCTTCATCCCGACGGTTGCCAAGCGCGGTGCGCAGATCATCGAGGCCCGCGGCGCGTCGTCGGCGGCGTCGGCCGCGAACGCGGCGATCGACCACGTCCGCACGTGGGTCGACGGCACGCCGGCAGGGGACTGGACCTCGGCCGGCGTCGTCTCCGACGGGTCGTACGGCGTGCCCGAGGGCCTCGTGTCGTCGTTCCCGGTGACCTCCGACGGCGGGGCGTGGCAGATCGTCCAGGGCCTCGAGCTCGACGGGTTCTCGCGCGGGCGGATCGACGCCTCGGTGGAGGAGCTGGTCGACGAGCGCGAGGCGGTGCGCGCGCTCGGGCTGGCCTGACGGCGACCTCGGCACGGGTCGGCCCGCGGTGCGCGTCGCGATCCGGGTCCGGCCCGGTGCGTCGCGCACCCGCGTGGGCGGGAGCCACGGCGACCGGTTGGTCGTCGCCGTGAGCGCGCGGGCGGTCGACGGCGCGGCGACCGAGGCGGCGCTCGCCGCGCTCGCGGACGCGCTCGGCGTGCGGCGCCGGCACGTGACGCTCGTCAGCGGCGCGACGTCGCGGGACAAGCTCGTCGAGATCGACGACGACGCGGCGCAGGGTGCGGCGGAGCGAGTCGAGGAGCTCCGCTCGGGACGCTGACCCGTCGGCGGGTGCGCCGCCCCGGGCCGGTGGCGCGGGCCGTCCCGCCTCCAGCGCTCAGGCAGTGACGGAGCTGGCGCGGACCGGCCCAGCCGCTGACCGGCGGGTCAGCCGAGCGGCGTGAAGGACGTGCTGCACGACCAGTGCGTGCTGCCCTTCACCGCCGTGACCGTGACGGGCACCTTCCGCCCGTACGTGGCGGACGCGACGCGGTACGTCGTCGTCGCCTTGCCGGCCGAGGTCGCGGTCGCCGTCTTCTTCGTGCTCGTCGACTTGTAGTGCGCGACCGTCGTGACCTTGGCACCCTTCGCCAGCTTCGTGACCACCACCTGCGTCGTGCCGTAGTGGTGCGGGTGGGCCACCGTCATGTGGGCCGCGCAGGCGCGCGTCGCGCTCGCCTGCGCCGGTGCGGACACGACGACGGGGGCCAGGACGAGCGCGAGCCCGGCGAGGGCTGCGGCGATGCGACGCGCGGTCACGGAGTCCTCCTCGGAGCGGGGCTGCGCCGACCGTAACGAGCGCCCGGCCTCGCGCGCGTCCTCCGTACGGGTGCCTCGCGGCAGCCCGTCAGCGGAAGACGATCGTGCGCCGGCCGTCCAGGAGCACGCGGTGCTCCGCGTGCCACCGCACGGCCCGCGCCAGGGCGCGCCGCTCGACGTCCTGGCCCAGCGCCACGAGGTCCTCGACGCCGCGCGTGTGGTCCACGCGCTCGACGTCCTGCTCGATGATCGGGCCCTCGTCGAGGTCGCCCGTCACGTAGTGCGCGGTCGCGCCGATCAGCTTGACGCCCCGGTCGTGCGCCTGCGCGTACGGGCGGGCGCCCTTGAACGACGGCAGGAACGAGTGGTGGATGTTGATGACGCGGCCGGCGAGCTCGCGGCACAGGTCGTCGGACAGGATCTGCATGTACCGCGCGAGCACCACGAGCTCGACGTCGAGCTCGGCCACCAGCTCGAGGAGGCGCGCCTCGGCGGCGGCCTTCGTCGTCGACGTGACCGGCACGTGGTGGAACGGGATGCCGTAGAACTGCGCGAGCGGCTCGAGCGCGGTGTGGTTCGAGACGACGGCGACGATGTCGATCGGCAGGTTCTCGGAGCGCTGGCGGAACGCGAGGTCGTTGAGGCAGTGCGCCGCGGTGGAGCCCATGACGAGGGTCCGGACCGGGCGGCCCGCCACGTCGAGCGACCAGTCCATGTCGAACCGCCCGGCGAGCTCGCCGAGCGCGCCCTCGAGCACCTCGCGCGACGCGGCGGCGGTGACCTGCACGCGCATGAAGAACAGGCCGGAGAGCTCGTCCCCGAACTGCTGCGACTCGGTGATGTTCCCGCCGTGGTCGGCGAGCAGCCCCGCGACGGCGGCGACGATGCCGGGCCGGTCGGGGCACGAGAGGGTCAGGACCCAGTGGGTGACGGCTTCCGAGTCGTGGGACACGAAGCCCGAGAGTAGTGCGCCCGCAGCGACGGCTGAGACGATGGGCGCATGCCGCAGGACGACCTCGACATCCGACCTGTCCCCCTCGACGCCGCAGGCGAGCTGCTCACGCTGCGCCGTGCCGCGTTCGTCACGGAGGCCCAGCAGTACGGCGACCCGAACATCCCGCCGCTCACGCAGACGCTCGGCGAGCTGAAGGCCGACCTGCGGGCGGACGGCGTGATCACGCTCGGCGCCTGGGCGGGCCACCGGCTCGTGGGGTCGATCCGCGTGCTCGTCGAAGGGACCAAGGCGACGCTCGGCCGGTTCGCGGTCGCGCCGGACCTCCAGGGCCGCGGCGTCGGCACGGCGCTGCTCGCGGCGATCCTGCCCTACCTGCCCGACGGCATCGAGGAGGTCTGGGTGTTCACCGGGCGCGACTCGCTGCAGAACCTCAGCTTCTACGCCAAGCACGGCTACGAGCACCAGCACGACCAGCACGCCGGCGACCTCACGTACGCGTACCTGCGCAAGCTGCTCGGCCCCGACGTCGCCGACGACCTGGCGGGCGTGGACGAGGCCGACGAGCGCGCCGGTGCCGACGGCTGACCCAGCGGAGCGACCCGCCTTCCTGTCGGGGCGCCCGCCGGGGCCCGTCGCCGTTCCGCGCGCCGTCCGGGCGCTCGTCGGCGCGGCGCCGGACGTCGTCTGGCGCAACGAGCTCGGCGGCCTGACGTTCCGGCTGTCCGACTCCTACCTCAAGTGGGCCCCGGCGCGCAGCGGTCTCGACCTCGACGCGGAGGCCCGGCGGCTCGCGTGGGCGGGCCGGTGGACGCCGGTTCCCGCGCTCCTCGACCAGGGCTCCGACGACGAGGGCGCCTGGATCGTCACGCGCGCCCTCGCCGGGAGGTCCGCGGTCGACGAGCGGTGGCTCGCCGAGCCCCGCACCGCAGCGCGGGCGATCGGCGCGGGTCTGCGCGCGATGCACGACGCGCTCCCGGCCGACGGCTGCCCGTTCGACTGGGGCGTCGGCGCGCGGGTCGAGGCGGCGCGTCAGCGCACGGCCGAGCGACGGGCGTCCGGCCGGCTCGACGCGGCTCTGGAGGCCGAGCTCGACCGGCGCGAGGCGGCGCTCGACGCGCTCCCCGCGGCGCCGCCCGTCGACCTGCTCGTGGTCTGCCACGGCGACGCGTGCGCGCCGAACACGCTGCTGGACGACGAGGGCCGGTGGAGCGGGCACGTCGACCTGGGCGCGCTGGGCGTCGCGGACCGGTGGGCGGACCTCGCCGTCGCGGCGCGGAACACCGTGTGGAACTACGGGCCGGGGTACGAGGACGCGGTGGTCGAGGCGTACGGCGTCGAGCCCGACGACGAGCGGGCCGCGTTCTACCGGCACCTCTGGGACATCACCTGAACGGCGGCCGCGAACGGCGCGGTCGCCGGACGTGCGACAGGGTGGGCCGACCGGTGACGGTCGACCCACCCTGCGGGCGACGTCAGGCGCGGCGCGCGGCCTCGCTGGCGCGGTAGTACTCGGACGACGCGGGCCGCCACAGGAGCACGAGGATCACGACGGCGAGCGCCAGGGACACGATCGACAGCCCGACGGACGCGCCGGCGCTGCGCGGGAGCATCGACAGGGTCGACGCCACGTTAAGGCCGCCCAGCACGGTGGCGACGATGCGGGCCCACGGCCGCCCGGCACCGTTCTTCACCGCCATCCAGATCCACAGGCCGACGCCGACCAGCGCGCTGACGGTCGCGATCGCCAGCGTGACGTTGACGAGCGCGTCGAGGTCGCTCGCGCTCAGCGTCGTGCTCGTGCTGGCGCTCGCGACCTTGTCGCGGATCTGGCTCTTGCTCGCCCACGCGATGACGACCCCGACGACGCTGAGCGCCGCGCCGACGTACATCAGCTGGACGGCGCGCGTGATGGTGGCCGGCCGCTCGGGCGCCGGGACCGGCTGGGCCTGCGCGACGTACTGGGGTGCGCTGGGCGGTGCGCCGTACTGCGGGGCAGCCGGCGGGCCGCCGTACTGCGGGGCCGAAGGCGGGCCGGCGTACTGCGGCGCGGCGGGCGCCGCGGGCGGCTGGGCGGTCGGGTCCTGCTCGGTCATCCGGGTCTCCTTGCTGGGTGCTGGCTGTGGACCGGTCGCCCGGGACGCTATCGGCTACCGGCGCGGGGAGGGGTGACTTCCACGGACCGGATGTCGCGGCTCGCGTCCCGAGCCATCGCCGTCCCTGCCCGTCACTCGCCCCGGTAGGCCGCCTCGAGCTGTGCGATGTCGAGCTTGACCATCTGCAGCATGGCCGCCGTCGCACGCGCCGCGCCCTCGGGGTCGGCGTCCTTGCTCAGCGTCAGCTCCTGCAGCTTGCGCGGCACGATCTGCCAGGAGAGGCCGAAGCGGTCCTCGAGCCAGCCGCACGCCACCTCCTTGCCGCCGTCCGCCAGCAGCGCGTCCCAGTAGCGGTCGATCTCCGCCTGGTCCTCGCAGTCGACGACGAACGAGAACGCGGCGTTCAGCTTCAGGGAGGGCCCGGCCGAGATGGCCTCGACGCGCTGCCCGTCGAGCTCGAACTCGACGACGAACGGGTCGCCCTTCTTGACGTCCGGCATGTCGGCGGGCGCCTGGACGACGTTGACGATCCGGCTGTTCGGGAACACCGAGACGTAGAACTCGGCGGCCTCGAGCGCGGTGTCGGAGTACCAGAGGAACGGGTGGACGATGCCCATGGTCGTGCTCCTTCGTGTGCGGGTGGGGTCGGGATGGGGTTCAGGCGTGCTCGGCGACCTGGGGGGCGAGCACGCGGTCGAGCTTCTCGTAGCCCTGCGTGACGCCGCGCTCCATGCCGCTCTCGACCATGCCGTCGCGGGCCTCGAGGGTCGGGTACACCGAGTGGATGTCGAGGCGGGTGCGGCCGTCGCCGAGGTCGGTGAAGCGCAGGGTCTCGATCGCGACGACGTCCTGGAAGCCCTCGTACTCGAACGTCTGGATCGCGATCTCGTCGGTGCGGACCGTGTGGAACATGCCGCGGAAGGCGTAGCGCCGGCCCTCGTCGACGTCGTCGAACCGCCAGCGGCCGCCCGAGACGAAGTCCCACTCGCCGATCTCGATGTCGAAGCCGAGCCACCGGGCGACGAGCTCGGGCCGCGCGTGGGCCTCGAAGACGCGCGAGACCGGCGCGTCGAACTCGCGCGTGATGTCGATGAACGGGACGCCGGCAGGGGCGTCGATGTGCACGGGGTTCGTCATGGTTCCTGCTCCTGCGGCGGGGTGAGCAGCGCGTCGAGGGTGCGGAAGCGCCGCTCGTGGATCAGCCGGTAGCGGTCGATCCAGGCGGTGAGGCGTTCGAGCGCCTCGGGGGCGAGGTGCACGGGCCGACGCTGGGCGTCGCGCGTGCGGGTGACGAGGCCCGCCTGCTCCAGCACGTGGATGTGCTTGGACACCGCCTGCAGCGACATCGCGTGCGGTGCGGCGAGCTCGTTGACGGTGGCGGGACCCCTCGAGAGCCGGGCCACGATCCGCCGACGCACCGGGTCGGCCAGCGCGAGGAACGCGCGGTCGAGCTGGTCGTCGTCGGGCTCGAGGTCCACGGGGGGCCGCCTTCTTCGTAATCAACCTTGAGGTTGAATACGACCGTACGCCTTGCAGACGGCCCCTGCAACCCCCACCCGCGGAAGGAACCCGCCGGGAGATCGCGAGCGCCGCTGACCGTCGGTGCGGAGAGTCGAGTCGGATGCGACCTCCCGAGCGTGGCGTCGGCCCGCCGTGCTCGACCCTCCGCACGGACGGCGCGGCCGGGACGCAGCGGCCCGGACCCAGGAGCGGCAGATCCGGGCCGGACCGGCGCCGCCGGTTGGTAGGCTGTGCGCGTCGCGACTGGCGCCAGGGTGGGGAACCACCGGGGAGCGACGCAGCAGCAGACTTCGGGTCGGACGCCTGGGCCCACGGTCACCACACCGCGTGTGTGCGTGCCCGTCCGCGTGCCGGGTTCGCGCGTCGCATCGTCATCCGTCCGCTGATGCCGCTGAGCCAAGGAGCCCCGATGAGCGCCGACAGCACCCCGATCCTCGACCAGAACCTGGCCGACCTCGACCCCGAGATCGCCGCCGTCCTCGACGGCGAGCTGGCCCGCCAGCAGGGCACGCTCGAGATGATCGCGTCCGAGAACTTCGTGCCGCGGGCCGTCCTGCAGGCGCAGGGCTCGGTCCTGACGAACAAGTACGCCGAGGGCTACCCCGGCCGCCGCTACTACGGCGGCTGCGAGCAGGTCGACATCGCCGAGAACATCGCGATCCAGCGCGCGAAGGACCTGTTCGGCGCCGAGCACGCGAACGTCCAGCCGCACTCGGGCGCGACGGCCAACGCGGCCGTGCTGCACGCGCTCATCAACGCGGGCGACAAGATCCTCGGCCTCGAGCTCGCGCACGGCGGCCACCTGACGCACGGCATGAAGATCAACTTCTCCGGCAAGCTCTACGACGTCGCGGCGTACGGCGTCGACCCGCAGACCTTCCGCATCGAGCCCGAGGCGGTCCGCAAGGCGGCGCTCGAGCACCGGCCCGACGTCATCATCGGCGGCTGGTCCGCGTACCCGCGCCACCTCGACTTCGCCGCGTTCCGCGAGATCGCCGACGAGGTCGGCGCCAAGCTCTGGGTCGACATGGCGCACTTCGCCGGTCTGGTCGCCGCGGGCCTGCACCCGTCCCCGGTGCCGCACTCCGACGTCGTCTCCTCGACCGTGCACAAGACGATCGGCGGCCCCCGCTCGGGCTTCATCCTGAGCAAGGAGGAGTACGCCAAGAAGATCGACTCGGCCGTCTTCCCGGGTCAGCAGGGCGGCCCGCTGATGCACGTGATCGCCGCCAAGGCCGTCGCGTTCAAGGTCGCCGCGTCCGACGACTTCAAGGCGCGCCAGCAGCGCACGCTCGACGGCGCGCGCATCATCGCCGAGCGCCTCTCGGCGGCCGACGTCGCGGCAGCCGGCGTCTCGGTCCTGACGGGCGGCACCGACGTGCACCTCGCGCTCGTCGACCTGCGCCACAGCGACCTCGACGGCCAGCAGGCCGAGGACCTCCTGCACGCCGCAGGCATCACGGTGAACCGCAACGCGGTGCCGTTCGACCCGCGGCCGCCCCGCGTCACGTCGGGCCTGCGCATCGGCACGCCCGCGCTCGCGACCCGCGGCTTCGGCGACGTCGAGTTCACCGAGGTCGCCGACATCATCGCGAACGCGCTGGTCAACGGCTCCTCGACGGACGTCGACGCGTTGCGCGCCCGGGTGACGAAGCTGACGGAGTCGTTCCCGCTCTACGCCGACCTCCAGCAGTACTGAGGCGCCCGCATGACGGCCCAGCTGCTCGACGGGACCGCCACGGCGGCCCAGATCAAGACGGAGCTGACCCAGCGCGTCGCCGCACTCGCGGCGCGCGGGGTCGTCCCCGGCCTCGGCACGCTGCTCGTCGGCGACGACCCGGGCTCGCAGTGGTACGTCGCGGGCAAGCACCGCGACTGCGCCGAGGTCGGCATCGCGTCGATCCGCGAGGACCTGCCCGCGACGGCGACGCAGGACGAGATCGAGGCGGCCGTGCACCGGCTCAACGAGAACCCGGACTGCACCGGCTTCATCGTCCAGCTGCCCCTGCCGAAGGGCATCGACGCGAACCGCGTGCTCGAGCTCGTCGACCCGGCGAAGGACGCGGACGGCCTGCACCCGACGAACCTCGGCCGCCTCGTGCTCCGCGTCAACGAGCCGATCGACTCGCCGCTGCCGTGCACGCCGCACGGCATCATCGAGCTGATCCAGCGGCACAGCATCTCGCTCGCGGGCGCGAACGTCGTGGTCGTCGGGCGCGGCGTGACGGTCGGGCGCTCGATCGGCCTGATCCTCACGCGTCGCGAGCTCAACGCGACGGTCACGCTGACGCACACGGGCACGAAGGATCTCGCGGCCCTGACCCGGGACGCCGACGTGATCGTGGCCGCCGCCGGCGTGCCGTCGATCGTCACGGCCGACATGGTCAAGCCGGGTGCCGTCGTCGTCGACGTCGGCGTCTCGCGCGCGGTCGACCCGGCGACGGGCAAGAACCGCGTCGTCGGCGACGTCGACCTCGGCGTGCGCGAGGTCGCGGCGTGGGTCTCGCCCAACCCGGGCGGTGTCGGGCCGATGACGCGCGCGATGCTGCTGAGCAACGTGGTCGAGGCGGCGGAGCGGCAGTCGGCGTAGCTCGTCGACGGACGGCCGCGCGGGCGTTCCGGTGGTCCTCGGGCTCACCGGCACGCCCGCCGTACGTCCGGCCCGGTGTCAGCGCGTGGTGACGCGGACGTAGTACCCGTCGGGGTCGACGACGCGGAAGTCGCGCAGGCCCCACGGCTGGTCCGTCACGTCGTCGTCGGGAGTGACGCCGGCCTCGTCGAGGCGTTCCCGGGCGGCCTCGAGGTCGTCGACCTCCAGGACGATCTCGACGCCGACCGGTGGGCGGCGCGGAGCGGTCGGCTTCCGGTCGCGTTGTGCGGCACCGACGAGCGCGTCGCCGCGACGCAGCGCGGCGTACGGCCACGCTGTCCGGCGCTCGTCGCGTTCGACGGCGAAGCCGAGCGCGCGCGTCCAGAACTCGACGGTCGCGTCCAGGTCGGCCGGGAAGATCTCGATGCGGAGGGACGAGCGCACCCGCCCACCGTAGGAGCGGGCGCGACATCGCCGTGAGATGCCTCACCGGCGGCGCTCTTCGGGCGGGCCGTGTCGGTGCCGTGGGGTTGGATGGCCCGCGTGCTGACCATCGCCACCGTGATCGTGGACGAGACACAACACCAGCACACAGCGTCAGGCCGTTGGCTCTTGCGCCCCCGTTCCCAGGTCGCGCAGCCGAGCGGTGATGTCGCGCAGTCGAAGGTACTGCTGCCACGAGTCGGGGAGCATCGACGCGGACCAGGAGAAGTCGAAGACGTACAGGAGGACGGAGAGCACGATCCCGGATTCCAGGTGCGCGCGCGTGGAGCTGACGATCGCGAAGACCTGCAGCGCGACCATCAGCGTCATCGAGAGCGCGAGGTTGACCGTGTCGACATCGGACAGCCTGATGTTCCAGCGGTTCAGCGCTCTGATGTGGTTCCGCGCGAGAACGGGATCGTTGCGGCGCAGGACGTCGACCTGGCGCTCGTACTCGTCGTTGTAGGCGCGGTTGAAGCGCAAGGTCCGACCCGTCGACGTCGCGTAGACGACGCCGATGACACCGGCCATGGCGAGCGCGGCCGTGAACACTGGGACGCTCAAGCCGGCCAGGAAGATCAACGTCCCGACGAACGCGGCGAGGTTGGCGACCACGTCGGGGAGCGTGAACTCGAGGAAGTCGACCACCTCGCGCAGCATGTTGAGACGCGCCGTGCTGGCCGACAGCCCGACGTCGCGCGCGAGCGTGGACGCTCCGAGCTCCTCGTAGATCCTGCCGTACAGGCGCACGTCGTGCAGACGCCGAGCAGTGGCGATCAGCATCGTGGCCAAGCCGATGCCGGCGAGGACGATCAACCACGTGTACGAGCCTGCCAGGTAGCCGTCGAGGGCCCGGCCGATCACGTAGGGCACGGCAACTTCGCCGACCGTGACCGCGAGGACCATGGTGAGCGAGGCGACGATCCGCCATCGGTGCCGTCGGAGCAGCTGCCGCACGAGAACGAGGCTACGGGCGGGCGGGTGTCTCGGGACGAAAGGGACGTCCACCGCCCGGTGTGGTGCACCGCTCCGGCCGTGAGAGGTTGTCCGTCGTGATCACGATCGCCACCGTCAACGTCAACGGCATCCGGGCCGCGTTCCGCCGCGGCATGGGCGCGTGGATCGAGAAGCGCCAGCCCGACGTGCTGCTGCTCCAGGAGGTCCGCGCGACGGACGAGATCCTGGCGGACCACCTCGACCCGGGCGAGTGGCACCTGGCGCACGAGGCAGCCGAGGCCAAGGGCCGCGCGGGCGTCGCGATCGCGTCGCGGCTGCCGATGAGTGCCGTCCGCATCGGGCTGGGCACCGGCATCACGGGCGACACGGGCCGCTGGGTCGAGGCGGATCTCGAGCTGTCCGACGGCCGCACGCTCACCGCGGCGTCGACCTACGTCCACTCGGCCACGGCCGGCGCGCCCTCGATGGACGAGAAGCACGCGTTCCTCGGCCACGTGACGAGGCGGCTCGGCGCGCTGTCCTCAGCGGGCGGCCTCGCGGTCGCCGCCGGCGACGTCAACATCGCGCACCGCGAGGTCGACCTGAAGAACTGGAAGGGCAACCTCAGGTCGGCGGGCTTCCTGCCCGAGGAGCGCGCCTACCTCGACCGGTGGTTCGGCGAGCTCGGGTGGCACGACGTCGGCCGCGAGCTCGGCGGTGCGGGTCCTGGGCCGTACACGTGGTGGTCGTGGCGCGGCCAGGCGTTCGACAGCGACGCCGGGTGGCGCATCGACTACCAGATCGCGACCGATGAGCTCGCGGCCGCGGCGCGCACGGCGGTCGTCGACCGCGCGCCGTCGTACGCCGAGCGGTTCTCGGACCACGCGCCGCTGGTGGTCGAGTACGAGCTCTGAGCGCACCCGCGCTCGACCGCCAGTGGCGACGCGAGACGACGCGTGCACCCACGCTCCGCGACGGGCGGGAGGTCAGCGGCCGACGGGCGTCAGCCCGAGCGCCTTCCCTGCGAGGCCGCGCCGGCGCGACGCGATCGACCGTGCCACCCCGCGCAGCGCGACCGCGCCGGGGGAGTCGGGCTCGGCGAGCACCACTGGCGTGCCGGTGTCGCCGGCCTCGCGCAGCGTGACGTCGAGCGGCACCTGACCGAGCAGCGGCACCTGCCCGCCGGTCAGCCGCGACAGGTTCTCGGCCACGCGCTCGCCGCCGCCCGAGCCGAAGAGCTCGAGCCGCGAGCCGTCGGGCTGCTCGAGCCACGACATGTTCTCGACGACCCCGATCACGCGCTGCCGGGTCTGCACGGCGACCGAGCCGGCCCGCTCCGCGACCTCCGCGGCCGCGACCTGCGGGGTCGTCACGACGATGATCTCCGAGCCGGGCAGCAGCTGCGCCACCGAGATCGCGATGTCGCCGGTCCCGGGCGGAAGGTCCAGCAGCAGCACGTCGAGGTCACCCCAGAAGACGTCCGCGAGGAACTGCTGCAGCGCGCGGTGCAGCATCGGCCCCCGCCACACGACGGGCTGGCCCGGCGGCACGAACTGCCCGATCGAGACGACCTTGACGCCGTGCGCGATCGGCGGCAGCAGCATGTCGTCGACCTTGGTCGGCGGACGGTCGACGCCGAGCATGCGCGGGATCGAGAAGCCGTAGATGTCGGCGTCGACCACGCCGACCGACAGCCCGTCCGCCGCCATCGCGACCGCGAGGTTCGCCGTCACGGACGACTTGCCGACGCCGCCCTTGCCGGACGCGACGGCGACGACCTTCGTCAGCGACTGCGGCTGCGCGAACGGGATGACGGGCTCGCCCGCGCCCCCGCGGAGCTTGCTGCGCAGCGCCTGGCGCTGGTCGGCCGACATCACGCCGAGATCGACCGCGACCGACGTCACGCCCTCGACCGCCGCGACCGCGCCCGAGACCGACGACGTCAGCGTCTCCTTGAGCGGGCAGCCGGGTGTCGTGAGCAGGATGCCGACGCGCGCGCGCCCGTCGTCGTCGACCTCGACCGAGCTGACCATGTCGAGCTCCGTGATCGGCCGGCGGATCTCCGGGTCGAGCACGCCGGCGAGAGCGGTGCGGACGGCGTCGACCAGGGCAGGCTGTGGCATGCCGCTCATCGTAGGTCGGTCGCGAGGGCGCCCCGTCGGGACGTCGTCCTCATGACGATCGCCTGGCGGCCGCCCGACGACGGTCAGGACCGCGCGCGGTCCTGCTCCGCCCGTGCCTCGCGCTTGCGCTCCTGCTCCGCGCGCGCCTCGCGCTTACGGTCGTGCTCGGCGCGCGCCTCGCGCTTGCGCTCCTGCTCCGCGCGCGCCTCGCGCTTGCGCTCCTGCTCGGCGCGCGCCTCGCGCTTGCGGTCCGCCTCGCGAGCCGCCCGCTTGCGGGCCTTGGCCTCCGCCGCCTCGCGCTCGGCCGCCCGGCGCGCGGGGTCATCGGCGTCGCCCGTGGCCAGTGCGTCGTCGGCGTCGCGCTCGTCGTCGTCCTCGGCAAGCTCCTCGGTCAGCTCGGTGAGGTCCTCGAGCAGGTTGCGCAGCTCGGAGCGGACGAAGTCGCGGGTCGCCACCTCCGAGACGGCGATGCGCAAAGACGCCATCTCACGCGCGAGGAACTCGGTGTCGGCGAGGTTCCGCTCGGCCTGCTGGCGGTCCTGCTCGAGCGCGACGCGGTCCCGGTCGTCCTGCCGGTTCTGCGCGAGCAGGATCAGCGGCGCCGCGTACGACGCCTGCACCGAGAAGAACAGGTTGAGCAGGATGAACGGGTACGGGTCCCAGTGCAGGCCGAACAGCGCGAAGGCGTTGATCAGCACCCACACGACCACGAACGCCGACATGTAGAGCAGGAACTTGCCGGTTCCCATGAACCGCGCGAACGCCTCGGCGCCGCGGCCGACCGCGTCCTGGTCGACGGCGGGCCGCCAGCTGCGGCGGGCGGTGCGCGGGGTGTCGAGCCGGCGGTCAGGCACGGCGTGTCCCGGTCGGCTCCGCGGCGACCTCGTCGCCCTCGTCGACCTCGCGCCAGTCCTCGGGCAGCAGGTGGTCGAGCACGTCGTCGACCGAGACGACGCCGAGCAGCCGGCGCTCGGCGTCGACCACGGGAAGCGCGAGCAGGTTGTACGTCGCGAGCCGGCGGGTCACGGAGAGCAGCGGGGCGTCGGCCGGCAGCGCCTCGATGTCGGTGTCGACGATCGTGCCGATCGACTCGTGCGGCGGCTCGCGCAGCATGCGCTGGAGGTGCACGACGCCGATGAACCGGCCGGTCGGCGTCTCGAGCGGCGGGCGCGCGACGAACACCATCGACGCGAGAGCGGGCGTGAGGTCCTGGCGCCGCACGTGGGCGAGCGCGGACGCGATCGACGTCTCGGGGCCGAGGATCACCGGCTCGGTCGTCATGAGGCCGCCCGCGGTGTTGTCCTCGTACGCGAGCAGACGGCGCACGTCGTCGGCGTCCTCGGGCTCCATCAGCTCGAGGAGCTCGGCTGCCTGCTCGTCGGGCAGCTCGCCCAGCAGGTCGGCCGCGTCGTCCGGCTGCATCGCCTCGAGCACGTCGGCGGCGCGGGTCAGCTCGAGGCCCTGGAGGATCGCCACCTGGTCGTCCTCGGGCAGCTCCTCGAGGACGTCGGCGAGGCGCTCGTTGTCGAGCGCCGTCGCGACCTCGAGCCGGCGCCGGGTGCCGAGGTCGTGCAGGACGTCCGCGAGGTCGGCCGGGCGCAGGTCCTCGTACTGCGCGAGGAGCAGGTCCGCGCCCTGCTGCTCGGCGGCGCGCCCGAGGCCGGCGACCTCGTCGACGCCGACCAGCAGCGTCTCGCCGCGGCGGCGCAGCAGACCGCCCTTGCCACCCGTCCGGCGGCGCACGAACAGCTTCGTCACGAGCCAGTCGCCCGAGCGCTGCAGCTCGATGCCGACGTCCTCGATCGTGGCGGCGCCGCTCCCGTCGACGAGCTCGACGGTCCGGTCCAGCAGCTCGCCGACCGCGAGCGTCTCGAACGCGCGCTGCTCGAACCGGCGCATGTTCACCAGGCCCGTCGAGATGACCTGACCGCCGTCGATCGACGTCACGCGGGTGAGCGGCAGGAACACGCGACGCCGGCCGGCGACCTCGACCACGAGCCCCACGGCCCGCGGAGCCCCCTTGGGTCGCACGAGCACGACGACGTCGCGCACGCGACCCACCTGGTCGCCCAGCGGGTCGAACACGATGGTCCCGGCGAGACGCGCGACGAACACCCTGGTCCCGACGCTGCTCACGTCCGAAAGCCTAGCCCGGCGCCACGGACCTGCCCGGCCGCAGGCGGCCCGGCGGCGGGCGTGGCGCGCCGCCGCGCGGTGGGGGAGGATCGCGGCATGTCGTTCGGCGGCCAACCCCGCGTCCCGCGCATCCCCACCCCGCCGCAGGGCGAGACGGTCGCGGCGTTCGGCACCTACATGGAGGCGCAGCAGGCGGTCGACCACCTCGCCGAGCAGCAGTTCCCGGTGCAGCTCGTGACGATCGTCGGCACCGACCTGCGGATGGTCGAGCGCGTGACGGGGCGGATGTCGTACCCGCGCGCCGCGGCGTCGGGCTTCATCGGCGGCGCGTGGTTCGGCCTGTTCGTCGGGCTGCTGCTCTCGCTCTTCTCGACCGCCGGTGAGGCGCCGCTGATCCCGGCGATCCTCTTCGGCGGCGCGTTCGGCCTGCTGTTCTCGGTGCTCGCCTACTCGTTCACGCGGCGCCGCCGGGACTTCACGTCGACGAGCCAGATCGTCGCGTCGTCGTACACGCTGCTGTGCCTGCCGGAGCAGGCGCACAAGGCGCGCGCGCTGCTGCAGGGCCGCGGAGCGGTCGCGGGCGGCTGGCCGCCCGCGCCGACGACGTCCGTCACCCCGCCGGCGCAGACGCTGCCGACGCAGGGCTGGCCGTCGCAGGGATCGCCAGGGTCGGCGCCGCCCGGACCGCCGGCTCCTCCGGCGCAGGCCCCGCCGAGCCCGCGACCGCCCGCCGACCCGTCGGACCCGGGCTGGCCGCCCTCGCAGCCCTGAGGCACGCGCCGCTCGGACTGCGCCCGCCGCGTCAGCCGCCCAGCAGCCCCGCCATCCACGCCTCGACCGCGTCGGGGTCGCGCGGCAGTGCCGCCGAGAGGTTCTCGTTCCCGTCGGCCGTGACGAGCACGTCGTCCTCGATCCGCACGCCGATGCCGCGCAGCTCCTCGGGCACGAGCAGGTCGTCCGACTTGAAGTAGAGGCCCGGTTCGATCGTGAACACCATGCCGGGCTCGAGCACCGCGTCGAGGTAGAGCTCCTTGCGGGCGAGCGCGCAGTCGTGGACGTCGATGCCCAGGTGGTGGCTCGTGCCGTGCACCATCCACCGCCGGTGGTGCTGGTTCTCGGGCTCGAGCGACTCCTCGGCGGTGACGGGCAGGAGGCCCCAGTCGGCGAGCCGGTGCGCGATGACGTCCATCGCTGCGGCGTGCACGTCGCGGAACAGCGCGCCCGGCACCGCGGCCGCGAACGCCGCGTCGGCCGCGTCGAGCACCGCCTGGTAGACGCGCCGCTGCGGCTCGGTGAACCGCCCGTCGACGGGCAGCGTGCGCGTCACGTCGGCCGTGTACAGCGAGTCGACCTCGACGCCGGCGTCGAGCAGCAGCAGGTCACCCGTGCGCACGGCGCCGTCGTTGTCGATCCAGTGCAGCGTCGTCGCGTGCTCGCCGGCCGCGGCGATCGTCTCGTAGCCGACCGCGTTGCCCTCCTGCCGGGCGTGGCCGATGAACGTGCCCTCGACGACGCGCTCGCCGCGCGGGTGGCGCGTCGCGTCGGGCAGCGCGCGGACCACGCGCGCGAAGCCGTCGATCGTCGTGTCGACCGCGAGGCGCAGCTGCTCGACCTCGTACGCGTCCTTGACCAGCCGCAGCTCCGAGAGCGCCTCGGCCAGCTTCTCGTCGCGCCCACCGGCGGCCTCGGTCGCACGGATCTCGTCGACCGCCGCCTCGACGGCCTCGTCGACGCCCGGCACGACGAGCACCTGCACGCCGTCCGCGCCGACGTCCTTCGCGACCCCGTCGCGCAGGTCGTCGAGGTGGCGCGTCCGGATCCCCGTGAGCGTCTCGAGGTCCTCGAGCGTCGGGCGGGCGCCGACCCAGAACTCGCCGTAGCGCGAGTCGGAGAAGAACTCGTCGGTGTCGCGGCCCGCGAGCGGACGGATGTAGAGCACCGCGCGGTGGCCGCTGCCCTCGTCGCCCGTGCCGTCCTCGACCGGGTGCAGCACGAGGACCGCGTCGGGCTCCTGCTCGACGCCGAGCCCTGTGAGGTGCGCGAACGCGCTGTGCGGGCGGAACCGGTAGTCGGTGTCGTTCGAGCGCGTCCTGAACGTGCCCGCGGGGACCACGAGCCGCTGGCCGGGGAACTGGGCGGAGAGCCGCGAGCGGCGCGCGGACGTGAAGTCGGCGGCCGGGCCGCGGACCACGTCCGACGCCGGGCGCTCCGCCCAGCCGGACGTCACGAACCGGAGGAACTCGCCGGACGAGGGACGCTGCGAGCGGTTGCTCCCGCGGTCAGCGAGCGGCTGGCTGGTCTCGGGCGTGTCCGGTGTCTCCGTCATCCCGCCATCCTCGCACCGGCCGCGGACGCCTCCGCCGGGCCGGTCGGCCGGCACCGCTACGTTGACCGGGTGCGCATCGACCTCCACGCCCACTCGTCCGCGTCGGACGGCACGGACGCACCGGCCGGCGTCGTCGCCGCCGCGGGCCGGGCGGGGCTGGACGTCGTGGCGCTGACGGACCACGACACGACGGCCGGCTGGTCGGCGGCCGCAGCGGCGGTCGCGTCGGCCGGCGTGGCACTGGTGCGCGGCACGGAGGTGTCGGCGCGGTCGAGCGGCATCTCGATCCACCTGCTGTCCTACCTCCAGGACCCGCAGCACCCGGCGCTGGTCACCGAGCTGGACCGGACGCGCGACGCGCGCCTGCACCGCGCCGAGGCGATCACCGAGCGGCTCGCGGTCGACTACCCCGTGACGTGGGACGACGTGCTCGGCCAGGCGGCGGGGGCGGTGGTCGTCGGACGGCCCCACATCGCGGACGCGCTCGTCGCGCGCGGCGTCGTGCCGGATCGCGACGCCGCGTTCGCGCGGCTCCTGCGCGCCGACGGCCCGTACCACGTGCCGCACTACGCGCCCGCCGCCGCCGACGCCGTCCGGGCGATCCGGGCCGCGGGCGGGGTCCCGGTGTTCGCGCACCCGGGCGCCGACGCACGCGGGCGCGTCGTCGCCGACGCGGTGTTCGACGAGCTCGCCGACGCCGGTCTCGCGGGGCTCGAGGTCCACCACCGCGACCACGGACCCGAGCAGGTGGCGCGGCTCACCGGCATCGCCGCACGCCTCGGGCTGCTGGTCACCGGCTCGAGCGACTACCACGGGTCCGGGAAGGCCAACCGGCTGGGGGAGAATCTTACCGACCCGGCCGTCCTGGCCGAGATCGAGGCGCAAGGCTTCCTGGAGGTGGTCCGTCCGTGAGCGAGGTGCTCGACGTCCGGCTGTTCACGTCGGTCTTCGTCACCCTGTTCGTGATCATGGACCCCCCCGGGACGGTGCCGATCTTCCTCGGCCTGACCTCGGCGATGACGGCCCGGCAGCGCAACCGCGCGGCCCGGCAGGCGATCCTGGTGGCGTTCGGCGTCATCGTGGCCTTCGCGCTGTTCGGCCAGTCGCTGCTCAACTACCTGCACATCTCGCTGCCCGCGCTGCAGGCCGCCGGTGGTCTGCTGCTGCTGTTCATCGCGATGGAGCTGCTGACGGGCAAGGCCGAGGAGCCGCGTCCCAGCGCGTCGACCTCGGTGAACGTCGCGATGGTGCCGCTCGGCACGCCGCTGCTCGCCGGCCCGGGCGCGATCGTCGCGACGATGGTGTTCGTCAAGCAGGGCGACGGCGGGTTCTCCGACTGGTTCGCGATCCTGCTCGCGGTCATCGCGGTGCACCTCTGCCTCTACCTGGCTATGCGGTTCGCGAGCGTCGTGCACCGTGTGCTCGGCGAGTCGGGGACGACGCTGGTGAGCCGGATCGCCGGTCTGCTGCTGGCGGCGATCGCGGTGCAGCTGCTCGCGGACGCGGTGTTCGCGTTCATCGACGCGCGCGGCTGACGCCCGGGCTCAGCCGGCGGCCGGGACTCCGGGCGCCGCGCGCGCCGGCACGACGCCCGACGCGCCCGGCGGCCGGGACTCCGGGCGCCGCGCGCGCCGGCACGACGCCCGGAGACGAACGACGGCGCCGAGCCGTGAGGGTGAAGTCACGTCTCGGCGCCGTCGTTCGTC